>NZ_NCSU01000010.1 GCF_002088945.1 Henriciella pelagia
CTTTCAGCCCTTCACGCCGCCAGATGCGATACACCCGCTTCTCGTTCACATGCCAGCCATCCCGTCTCAGCAGGGCCGTGATGCGGCGATAGCCATACCGGCCGAACCGCTCGGCCAGGGCGATGATGGCCGCTGTCAGCATGTCCTCATCCTGGCGTGGCACACGCGGCTTGCGCTGAGTGGAACGGTGCTGGCCGATCACGCGGCAGGCCCGGCGCTCGGTTGCGCCGAGTGTCTCCACCACATGATCGACCGCATCGCGCTTGCGTGAAGGGCTCAGAACTTTCCCTTGATGACTTCCTGAAGGATCTGGTTGTCGAGAGTCAGATCAGAGATCGCCCGGCGAAGCCGTGCATTCTCCTTCTCCATCTCCTTCATCCGCTTGGCCTGGCCAACCTGCAGCCCGCCATACTCCTTGCGCCACCGATAGTAGGTCTGCTCCGTCACGCCGATAGAACGCACGGCCTGACCCGTCGTCTCACCGCGCGCAAGGCGAACCTCAACCTCCCGCAGCTTCGCTATGATCTCTTCAGGCGTTGATCTCTTGCCCATCTCTCAGCTCCATATCTGAAGCCGGAACTAACTCAAATAATGGACCACTTTTGCGAGGGCAGACCAGAACTGTTCACATTGCAGGCGGAACGGGTATTTCGTGACGTCAGACAGCTCTGTCAGGTCAAACGAGAAGTACTCGCCCGTCTGACGGTTCCTGTATTGATAGACGGGGGCGCGCAGCCCGATCGCTTCCATCTCGTCTACAATGTCGAAGCTGGACAGCATCTCGAGCGTGGGGGGATGGAAAGTCGAGGCGCGCAGGTCTTCGGGGCAGTTGGGGTGCGCTTCGAGCAGGACAACCTCGATGCCCTCGCTGGCGAACCTGTAAGCTGCCGTGGTGCCAACCGGTCAGGCGCCGACGATGATTATCTGGGGCTTCCTGACAGCCATGATCTGTTTTCTTCTCTGTTTTTCCGGAGGGGGCGGATAGCAATCAATCAGTGACGATCAGGCGCATCTCAACCATGGCCGCGCCTTCGCGCTTGGCCTTGCCTTCGATGTAAACCGGGTCATTGATGTAAGCGCGGGCCGCATCGGCGGTCGGAAACTTGCTGACAACAACGCGCTGGCCTTCGGGAACCTTTCCCTCCAGGACTTCGCTGACCGACCCTTTCAAGATGGATTCGCCGCCATGTTTCTCGGACAGTCCGGCGATCGTCTGCGAATAGGCTTTAAATGCGTCGACGTCGGAAATTGACACGGTTGCAACAATAAAGGCGGGCATGGAGGCTTCCTTCCAAGTGTGGTGTGGAAGGAACATGGACCAGGCTGAGGGGCGCGGGCTCAGATTATCTACTCATTGTTCGGACAGCGATAATAGCTCGATGTCCTGAGGTGAGACATTCTGGATGACGCTGCCAGAGTTGCTTCAAGCCAGACAGCGCTCATCCTCAGTGAAAGAGTATATCAAAGCTGCTTTCGTGTTCTTTGGGCCGAGACAATTGGGCCTTGTGTCTGTCGATGCAGCAGGAAGATTTGTCCGGCCTGATGAAGACAGAGGGCCAGCCGGGTACCCATCCCGAAAATAAGCAGGCGGCACGCCTGATGCCGCTGACAGCGAGTGCTATCGGACGCCGCTCTCCCGTATTCCAAAAAAAATCAAAACAGTTCTGACCCGCTTTGCCGATGGCCTGCGCCTTTGGTTTCAGACGGCAAATTTTGCGAGGGTCGCCATGAACGATGAAACCGAAAGCATGCTGGCTGAGCAGTTGAGCCGGATCCCGCCCGAAGCCTGGCCCCTCATCGAGACCGCTCTGCGTCTGACGGCTGTTGTGACGGTGGTCTGGCTCGCATTGACCCTCTTCATCCAGCTGCGCCGGAACGCGTCCAATCTGACGCCGGTGAACGCAGCCCGCAAGAACAAGGCTGACCAGCCTGATTTCCTGACGGTCGATGAAAGCGCACGCAAGGATGCGCTTGAACGGGCCGACCAGTTCGAATCGCAATTGGCGAAACAGGAAGAAGCTGAAGCCAGGGCGGCGCGCGAGTTGCTTTCGCGCAAACCGGCCTCAATGGCTCAACGCGCTTTCCGCGCCCTCAGCTTCCTGATGTCGCTTTTTTCCCTGCTGACGATGATCTTCGGTTCAATCTGGCAGATCGGCCGCATGGGCTCGCTGATGAAGGAATACAGCACGGTCGAGCGGCTGGTCGCAGTGATCCAGAACAACCCGATCTCGTTCACGGTCGCACTGCTCGTCTGCGTCTATGCGATCTGGAGCTTCGTTCAATCCCAATCTGACAAGAAGGCACTCGCCTAGGTCCCGCCGGGCCAGCAATTTTCCGTGGAGACATCAATGGCATCTCATTCACTCAGCCTTTCCCATCCGGCCTTGCTCGCTGAATATATCCGGCAGTCCGACCTCAAGACCTTCTTTGAACAGAGACTGGCGGCGCCGCCAGACCATATGGCGCTGCTGATCCGGAATGGAGAGGTCATCAAGGCCTATAAGGGCGCTCACTTTTCTGTCGGCGGTCTGGTCAATGGCCTGAAGTCGATCATAGGGGGGGCGACCAACGTCTCCATCCTGCTCGCCGACCTGAAGCCCTTCTCCCTGCAATTGCCGGTCAAGGCGCTGTCGAAGGACAGTGTTGAAATCGCAGGCGTGTGCACGCTCGAATTGCAAGTCAATCCAGACAAGCCGTCCAATGTCATGGGCCTGATGAATCCTAATGGATACCTGACACGTGAAGAGGTTCTGGAGCGATTCCGCCCGCACCTGACCGACCGGGTGTTCGAGGCTGCCATCGGCCGCGTCGATGCGGATGAAATTCGAGGCGACAAGGGCCTGCAGGACTTCATTCAGGGCGACATCATGCGCGAGATTGAGCGCATCGCCGGCAATATTGGGCTCATCGTCAATTCCGTCTCGATGGAGTGGGCCCTCAACCAGGTCGAACGCGAAGCGATGCAGGCCGCTCAGCTCGAACGCGAGCAGGCCCAGCTCGACCATCAGCTCTCCATCATGAAGCGAAACGTGCAGCGCACGGCCGATTCCAGGGAATTCCAGCTGCGGTCCGATCTCGAAATGGCAACACTGGCCAATGAGACCGAAGACACGCTCGCCAAAATGGCGCTCAATTCCGAGATCGAGATCCTTGATGCCCGTGAAGCGGCAGCGCGTCGCCAGGAGCTTGAGGCGATCCAACATGAGATCGAAGTGTTCCGCCAGGAACGGGTCGCCAAGTACCAGGTGGACCTCGACGACGCGTCGCACACGATAGACCTGACTAAAGAGAAGGCGCAGCTGCGGGTCATCGAGCGTGACATCGAAGATCTGGATCACCTGCAGAAAATCGAGTTCCGCAAGCGCGAGGCGGAGATCAAGAAATTCGAAGCGTTTAGCGAACAGGATGTGACGCAACGCATCCAGCAGGATACTGCGGCCAATATCCGCTCGCTTCAGGACATCGAACATTCCGGGCTGGACAAGGATTCAGACCGGCGCACCCGTGAAGAGGAAGCGCGCACCGCGCGGCTGATTGCTGAACGTCAGGCCGATACGGACGCCAGGATTGCGCAACTCAATGCCGGGTCAAAGATGACGCCCGAACAGATCATGGCGATCAATGCCGGCCTGTCCTCTGACGTCGCAAACGTACTCGCCGAACGGGCTCGTGCAGATTCGTCAGGTAACCAGGAAACCATGGCGATCATGCGCGAAATGGTGAAGGCGGCAACGGACGCCCAGGTGCGCAGCGAAGACCAGGCGCGCGCCATGTTCAGCATGGGCATGGACGGTGCGGTGGGGGTCGCGCGCGGAGCCGGAGGGGGAAGTGGGGCCCCCTCCGACTCCAATACACCGTCGTCGATGAATTCGGGAACGGTCGAATGCCCCAAATGTGGGCGCGAGATTTCGGCGAAGGCCCGCTTTTGCGTCGGCTGTGGCGAAGCCCTGCGCACATGATGCTCCGGGTCCGAAACGCGTAGCTGAACACGACGACTGAGGGGTCGAGCGATATGTCTGCCTGTACCAAATGCGATACTGAGCTTCCCGATGATGCGGCCTTCTGCCCTGAATGCGGCGAGAGGGTGGGGGGCGAGGCTTACAGCCCGGTCCAGACCATTGGCGGGCTGGAGACTGTCATGCCGGAGAGCGACACTGCTGCGCAGACGGATGCAGCGGTCACTATTCTCAGCCCCGGCTCAGTATTCGCAGAGCGCTACACGATTGAAGGCGTGCTGGGGCAAGGCGGCATGGGCGTGGTCTATCTCGCCAAGGACAGCGCTTCAGAAGAGAAAGTTGCGCTGAAGCTGATCCATCCAAACCGCATATCCGGTGAGAAGGCGCTGAAACGGCTCGTCGATGAGGGGCTGATCACGCGCAAGCTGCGCCATCCCAACATTGTTGCGGTCTATGATGTCGGCGCCGTCAATGGCCAGCCTTATGTCACCATGGAGTATGTGGAAGGGACGTCGCTTCGTCAGTGGCAACGCACCTTCATGCAGAAGCAGCAGGACATATCCTTTCCTGTGGCTGCGCGGATTATCGAAGAGATCCTGAAAGGCCTTGAAGCGGCCCATGAAGCTGGCGTCGTCCATCGCGACCTGAAGCCCGAGAACATCATCCTGCTAGGTGAGCCAAGTGCGCAGAAGGCGAGCCTGCGGATTCTCGACTTTGGAATCGCGCGTGCAACCAAGGCGACAACGCAAGCTGATACTGGAACGGGGCTCGGCACGCCTGGCTACATGGCGCCTGAGCAACGCACCAACCCCGATATGGTGACGCCCGCTGCGGACCTGTTCTCAGTCTCTGTCATCTTTTACGAGCTCCTGGTTGAAGTGCTGCCACAGGGCCATTGGCAGGCCCCGTCCGGCGGGCGCTCGGATGTTCCGCCAGCCATCGACCAACTCATCGAGTCTGGCCTTTCCCTGCGCCCGTCCAGCCGCCCGCAATCGGTCGACCAGTACCGCAAGGCGATGGCGCAGTCAGGCCGCAAGCCGATCACGCCAATCAACAGGAAGACAAGTCTGAACTTGCCGAAATGGGCCCTGTGGGCCGGGGCAGCGGCCGTCGGAATTGGCGCGGTTAGCGTTTTCGAGATGGTCGGTGAAGACGTGACTGGACCCTACGACTCTGATCCATGCGCCGGTCTCTATGGCAATGATTATCAACTGTGCGCCGGATACGACATAAATGACGAGGAGGAGGAGGGGGACGAACCAATTGTTCCGGTTTCACCGCCGCCGCCACCTCCTCCTCCGCCACCAAACCCGTATGCGAAGCTGTCGGGCCCCTGGACGGACAATTGGGGCACACGGCTCAACATTCAGGTCACGTCCAGCGGATCGATATCCGGTTCGGGCTACGGCCCGGACGGTTCACGCCTCAACTTGAGTGGGCGTATGTCGACATCTCCGGTCACGGGACAGCTCAGCGCCCCGAACGTCGGCATGACGTTCGCAACGCAGCTGCGTTGGGATGGCGGCTGTCATGTCGACTACGTCACGTACAATCCGGATGGCTCCGTCAATCTCGCGGGGCAATTCCACGCCAATCACGCGCCGGGAGCGCCCTGCCCATGACGGGGCAGCACGGACGCGACAATTGCTACATCTGTGGGTGGCCCCTCGATCCACTCACCTCAAACTGCGGACGGTGCGGTTACTCGCAGACTCCGAACCCAACTCAAAGCGAAGGATCGAAGACGATGCCCGACTACTGGAATGACCAGCCGCTCAATGGCTGCCTGCTCGAAACCGTGCCTGTGCAGGTACCAATGCTCATGACACCGCACGGCAGCCTGCCGGAACGGGTCGACCTGCGCGAGTTCTGCTCGCCGGTGGAGAACCAGCTCAAAACCAATTCATGCACCGCCAATGCGATTGTCGGCGCGCTGGAATACCATCAGCGCAAGGCCAGACAGCCACAGACCGACCTGTCGCGCCTCTTTGTCTACTATAATGCGCGCCGGCTCTCTGAAACCGAGGATCAGGACGTGGGAAGTTTCATCCACCACGTCATGGCTTCCGTGCTCGCCTATGGCGCTTGCGAGGAACGCATGTGGCCGTTCGAGACCGCAATGGTCAAAACCAGGCCGACAGAGGCAGCCTACACCAATGCCCTGCTGCATGAAGCCGTCCAGTACGCGCGAACGCCGCTTGGCCCTGTTGCCCTGCACGCGATTGCGGCGGGCCTGCCAATTGTGTTCGGTGCCTACTTGCCAAGCGCCTATTATGAGGAAGCCCACCGCACCGGGGCGATGCCTGTCGACGGACAGCAGGCCCAGCGTCCGGAAAGCGGTCATGCCATGTTGATTGTCGGCTATGACACATCGTCCAAGACCTGGCTGGTACGAAACAGCTGGGGAGAGGGGTTTGCCGATCGCGGCTATTTCCGCATCCCTTTCGATACAATGGCAGCCTATTCCGACCCCACGCATTTCTGGACGATTGGCGCCATTGAGCAGGCGCAGGGTGTAAGCCTCTCCGGACCCGCCCTGATGGGAGCTCAGCAGCAGATCCAGCAACAGGCAAAAGCCGACATGGCCTCCATACTCGCTGCCAAGCGCGAGGATGTCCGCAGTGAGCTGAAGTCGCGTCTGGACCAGGCAAAGTCGGATTTCCGTTCGCGGCTTCGCAACTAGGCGGAGGCTTCGTACAGCTCCGGCTCCCGGTGCTGGATGTGCGTTGAGGCAGGGCGAGACAGTGAGCGAGACCGTCACCTATGTCGTCGGAGACGTTCACGGAGAAGCCAACCGGCTGTCGCGCCTGCACGGATTGATCTTTGCCTACCACCAGAACACTCATCCTGGTCTGGCCATCAGGATCGTGCATCTGGGCGATTATGTGGACCGCGGGCCAGACAGTGCGCAGGTGATCGACCTTCTCATGGCACTTGAGGCGCAGCCTGGCATCTGCGTTATCTCGCTCGCCGGTAACCATGAAGCGCTTCTTCTGGCGGCGGTGCAGTCCAATTCTGTTTCGGCGTATCGGACGTGGCTCGGCAATGGTGGCGACCAGACCTTGAACAGCTACCGTAACCGGGGCCTGTCCAGCGTTCCGCCGGCGCATGTCGACTGGCTTTCAGATCGCCCGCGCATTCATGTCGATCCAACGGAAAGACGGATATTCGTTCACGCCGGCATTGATCCGAATACTTACCCTGCAGAGGATGACAGCATCTATCTCTGGACCCGCTCGGACCGGTTTTTCCATGTCGAAAACTGGCACGGCACGATTGTCGAAGGCTGGACGATTATCCATGGTCACACTCCCACCATGGACGGTTACCCCGAAGACGAGTGCGAAGACGGCATTGGGCGCCGGATCAATCTTGACACTGGAGCCGTCTATGGCGGGCGCCTCACCTGCGCCGTTCTCGCGCCCGGGCGTGAGATCAAGTACATTTATTCCTGACAGGTTTGCCGGCTTCGGCGCGTCTCATTCGCTCACGAGATCCTCGAACCGGCCATCTGCGCAGGCCGATTGCTGGAGAATGAGCGGGTCGAGAACATGCTGCCGGTCATTCGCGCTTGTGCCGACGGAGGCGTCGAAAGCGAGGCCGCTGACGGCCGCAGCGTCAAAGTACTCGCAGGCCGTGTCGAACTGTCCGGCATAGGCATAGACCTCGCCGACCATCTGCATCTTGTGAAAATAGCTGCGCCAGAATCCCGGATCTGTCGGTGCGCGCCGATGGTCTTCGATAATCGGTTCGATCATCGCCTGGCTGAGCGCAATGGCTTCAGCATGCTGCCCCGCTGAACTCAGATCGGACATCAGCTGAGATTGAACAGCGCCAAAGACTTCCTGATTGCCCTCATTCTTCGGGTCTTCCTCAAGCAGGCGTTCGCTGATCTGAAGCGCCCGACGCTGGTCGGCTATGGCGAGGTCGAACTGTTCAAGATCCGAATGCACCATGCCTTTTCGGTAATAAGCAAGGGCATGGGAACGGCGGTAACCCTGATCGTCAGGGTGCCTTTCGCTGAGTGCGTCCGCCCGGCGAACGGCTTCCCCCGCCACCCTGATCATGTCAGCCGGGTCGGTGTTCAGAAAATAGACGTGCCAGTTCTGCACTTCGGTGAAGCTGGTGTAGAATGCTGCGATGCTGTGCTGAACCTCTTCGGAGTCCGGATACTGCGCTTCAAGGTCCAGATATTCAGCCTCCAGCTCTGCATATCCATCGACCGCGCGCTGGGTCTCGTCGATCCAGATATAAGGCTTGTACTGGTACATCGAGACTTCGAGGTGAAGGATCCGGTCGGCAAGCTGGGCATCCGGGTGGTTCAGCACCTGACTTGAGTAATTTGTAGCTTCAATGGCGCGCTCAATACTCGCTTCATTGTCATCATCGACGATGTAGGCAAATACGCTTTCGGAGAAACTCAGCGCGGTAAGTTCTCTCAATGTCTCAATGTTGCCGGTGTCTGTCGAATGCAGCGTCACCAGGCGCTCTCTGGTCTGCTTGAGCAAGTCACGTGAGACGTCCCGGCGCCCAAGATTGGGACCGATCGGGTTGCCTTCGATATTGGCCAGCCGGTGGTAGGCCCTGATCGTGTCGAGTTCGAGGGAACGATCCGTTCTGGAACTCCTGGAGAGGCCGTCCAGATAGGTCCGTGCGCGGGTTGTAAGGGTCTTCAGAGGCTCTGTATTTCCGGCGATTGGCTGCAAGTCGTCGAACAGGTCAAACAGCATGAAATTTGCCATTTCCCGCGCCTCCGTGAACCGCTGGTCCGCTTCGCGTCGCTCCGCTTCGGCGCGCTGGTACTGGAGCAGGGTGAGCGAGAATGCCGTGACAATCCCGACAATGAAGACAGACGCCAGCGCGACAAATGCGCGATGGCGACGCAGATACTTTCGCAAGCGGTAAAGCTGCCCGCCCCTGTGAGCGTCCACGGCATAATTGTCCAGGAGGTTACGGACGTCATTCGACAGCGTCCAGACGGTTGCGTAACGCGCGCCAGGCTCGGCCTGGGTGGCCTTGTCGATGATCGACCGAAGGTCACCAGGCAATTCAAGCCCTTCGAGCATGGCCTCAAGCAGCTTGCCGAGAGAATAGACGTCGGACAATGTGTTGGCACCGGCGCCGCGACTGCGCTCGGGCGCAGCAAAGCCGGGCGTGAAACTCATCGAGGCGAGCGACTTCGCATTCGTTCCCGTGTCATTTTCCGCGCTGACGTCAGTTTGCGGTTTGGCGATACCGAAGTCGATCACCTTTACGGTGCCGTCCCGGTTTACAAGGACATTGGACGGGGTGATGTCGCGGTGGACAATCAGGTGCTGGTGGGCGTGACCAATGGCTTCGCAGACCTGCATGAAGAGCCGCAGTCGCTGATCCAGCCCAAGGTCATTGTCGGCGACCCATTGGGTGACAGGAACCCCGTCAACATACTCCATGATGATGTATGGTGAGCCGTCATCAAGCTGGCCGCCGTCAAACAGGCGCGCTATGCCTGCATGGTTCAGTTTGGCGAGGATACGCCGCTCATTCTCGAACCGGGTAATCAAGGCCTGCCCCAGTACGCCGGGCCGAATGACCTTGACTGCGACGCGGTGATCAAAATCGTCCGTGTCGCGATGGGCAAGGTAAACAGCGCCCATGCCGCCGCGCCCGATCATACTCTCGATCTTGTAGGCGCCCGCACGCTCTGGAAGCGGTTCGTCTTCCAGGATGTCTCGCGCGCCGCCCGTTCGCAGGTCCCGCTGCCCTGTCGTGTCACTCTCGAGCAGCGAAAGCACCCGTGCAAGAAGCGCCGGGTCGTCGGCGTACCGGGCCTTGGCCCAGGCTCTGCGATCCTCGCTCGGCTGTTCAAAGGCAAGGTCGAGCGCCTGCAGGACACGTCGCTCAAAAGTGTCCTTTTCCTCAGACATTGATGTCTTTCAGCGCGTCCATCAGCCAGGCCCGTGCCACTCGCCACTGACGTTTGACCGTCGATTCCGACGTTCCCAGTATTTCGCCGATCTCACTCAGGCTGAGGCCACCGAAATAGCGCAGCTCGACGATATTTGCCTTTTCCTCGTCGAGCGCATTGAGCCGGATCAGCGCCTTTTCGAGACTGTCGAGATCGATGTTCTGGGGATCACTCTCAAACCGCGTGACCAGCGTGACCTTCTGATGTTCTCTTTTATCCGCCTTCTTCTTGCGAGCATGGTCGATGAGCGTGCGGCGCATCGCCTTTGCCGAGAGGGCCAGGAAGTGCGCGCGGTCCTGCCAGTCGATCCTGTCGAGCTGGATGAGACGGAGAACGGCTTCGTTGACGAGGTCGCCCGTAGAGAGTGAATTATTGCTTTCGGCGCGCAGCAGCGCGGCCGAAATCTGTCGCAGCTCAATATAGAGGCGATCGAACAGAACATTTCGGGCAGCTGTGTCCCCTCTGCGCCAGTCTTGCAGCAGGACCTGCGTCTCGACCTGGTTACTCACGTCGCGTCCCTCAATCAGTCTTTCTACGAAACCTTTCTTGCAGTCGAAAGGCAAGCATCGTCCCCGCCAAATTTTTTTGACCCGATTGACCGGCCCGTCGCGCCTAGACTCGTACAGGACCAGACGAAATGAGCAGTCGAAGCATAATGAACGTCATCGGATCGAACGCCAGCGGTGCAAGAGCTGCACCAGCCCATTGTTGCACAAGGTCTGCCCTCGATCTTGAGGCTTGCTTCTGCGAGGAGTGCGGCAAGCCCCTCTATCGCTGCATGGCGCATGCAGAGTGCGGCGGACTGGTGGACGATGGCGGGATGTGCCCGGTCTGCGTGAACCTTGACCTGTCGCTCAATGCCGGCGCAGCGAGTTCGGTTCGCGAGGGTGGCAAGCTGGCGCTGCCTCTGACGATCCGCAATGCCTCCAATGTTGGTCGCCCCCTGTTCGTATCGGGCCTCTGGATTACGGAGGACGATGCGCCGCCACGCGAAATCAAACTTCCCTTCGAGCGGATTGACCCTCAGCAAACTGCCAATGTCGCGGTGAGAACCGAAATCCTGAAGCATGCAGGTGTGCATCAGGTGGACCTGCTGATTGCTGTCTCGACCCGCTATCAGTGGCGCCAGGAAGAGTTTGTCTTCTCCAGCAATATCATCTTTCCGGTCGAGCCAAAGGATCCGGGCGGGCCGGCAACAACGATCAATGTCAACGCAAATGAGGTCGGAGCCGGGTTCACAGTGTACAATCCGACCCGTATTGAAGCTGACCGTTCTGCAGGCGCCCCTCGCCAGCTTGAGCCAGTCAAACTCAGCCACAAGCGCGCAGATGCCGCTGAAAGAGAGTATCTCAAGCGAGGCTTCGACAATGGCACCAAGGTACCGAGAAATGTTGAGCTGATCTGGCGTGGGTTCGAGCACGGCCAGGTTCCACCGGATGGGCCGATCGTGAAGCCGTCAGGCATGCTGCTTGTAGGACGCAATTCACGCCAGGCCGGCAATGATATCTGCCTCAGGCTGGCCGAAGGGCAGGAACAGCTCAGCCTGTCGATTTCGAGGCTGCTCTTCTCCCTTTATATTGAATCAGGGGCGTTCAAGCTGCGAGCAGAAGGCCAGCACGGTCTCTGTGTATCCGACAAACAGCTTCGCCGGACAGAGACCGTGATATTGCAGTCTGGCGATATCATTCGACCGCTGGTCCATAACCCGTCAGTGCTGGCGATCAGGGTGGACTTTGAAATCGAGCACCGGGACGTGCGTCGCATCATCCTGACACGCGAGTACGCCGAGGGCAGCCTCTGATGGCCTGTCCGCCCATTCATCCTGAACTGGAGATACTGAAATGACTTCACCGGCCCAGACTTCAGCAGGCACGCAGCTGTTTCGGCGCGGGTCGATGACGCGAAAAGGCATTGCAATGTTTCCATTACTGGCCCTGCCTTGGCTCCTCTATGTATTGATCGCCATGTTTTCGGGTGACAGGGGCGCGTCAGAGCTGCCAGCCGTGACGGGGGCTCTTGAGGCGACAGTCTTCAAGCTCGGAATGATTTCGGGGGTGACATGGCGTCTAGAAGCTGGAGACCTTCTCCTGCTTCTGGGCCTCTTGATGCTTGCCATCGAGATCGCCAAGGCAACAAGCTCCAGATCGGTCTCGATTGCCAATCATGTCGCTTCAATGGGGCTGCTCCTACTCTGTTTGATCCTGTTCCTGAGCGTGGGGTCCTTCGCAACGTCGACATTCTTCCTGCTGACGATGATGGTCGTCTTCGACGTGCTGGTTGGGGCCACCGTGACCATTGTTTCGGCTCGTCGGGACTTCGGGGTCGGCGATGGATTGGCCAATTGAGGCCAGTCTCGTTTGGTCGGACGCCCCGCCGTCGCCTCTCATGCCTGCTGGGCGGTCGGCAAATGCTCAGTATCAGCTGGAACTGGTCGGCGACCGAACTCTGTTATTGGCTTTGAGCGGCCTATTTCGGGGTATCGGAGCGTCCGAACATCCGCCCTTGCGCTCGGCGACGAAGCACAAGTGGTCATGTTTCTGTCATCTGAGACGTGGATCTCACCCATGCATTTGTGGAGTCTTCACGCTTCGAGAAATCTGATTTTACATACAGACATCTTCGTCGCGGCGGATCGCGCCGGAGTCAGAGTGTGATCTCGGGGAGGGCTGAAACTGACAATCAGGCCGTTGTCCGACCTTTCCATTGTCGTAGCTGACGAGGATGTGCAGCGCCGACACCTCTTCCATGCGGCGTTGCAGTCCGTTCGACATATTCAGTTTGTCGAGACTATCGACAGTCAGCTCGTTGAGGACGAACACCGTATGGAGCCCTGCGATGTTCTGATCCTGGGCGCGAGCGAACCGGATGAATTGCTGACAAGCGCGTTTGAGCGCCTGTCATCTTCGATTGATGCCCCCATCGTCATATTTGTCGACTCCGCTCCGGTGAATTCAGCGGCGAGCTTTATCAGACAAGGGGCGGCGGCGTTTATCGTGGACGGGCTTTCCGCCAGGCGTGTCGCGCCGATCGTCGAAGCGGCGCTCGAGCGTCACCGGATGATGGTTGCGCTGCACTCCGAACTCGTGAAATCAAAGACTGAACTTTCGGCCAGGAAGGTTATCGAGAAAGCCAAAGGCCTGTTGATGCAGCAACAGATGCTCTCGGAAGCTGAAGCCTATGACTCCATTCGCCGGTCAGCCATGGCGCGCGGCAAGACCGTTCTGGACGTCTCCCAGACCATCATCACACTCTCGGAACTTATGCCCAAGCGCTGACGCTTGATTTGCTGCGCGTGCGAATTTTTTGATCGCGGACGTGCTGCGGTGCACCATTTTCGGGCGAACCATCGTTTCGCGTCAAGCTTGCGTTAAATTTCCATTTACCCGCCGCTCTGGTCGTCGCGAAGTCCAGGAACGTTCAAAGCTGAACGGTCAGACCGGCTCAAAGGTGAGCATCAATCGCGTGACCGCCCGTCAAGGAGCGACACGCTGCGGGTTGGCGAAAACTTTCATCTAATCAGTGATTTGGCGGGCAGTGGGCTCGCCGCCGGGATTGCCATGTCGGGCAGTCTGGTGGCGGCCTCGTTCAGGAAGCCCCGCTTGTCACAAAGCTTGAGGGGAGACTCATGCCGAATTCTATAAAGACATTGTTGCTCGGAAGCGTGCTTGCTGCGTCGTTCAGTGGATACGCCTCGGCCCAGGATGCTGAGACCGATGACGAGGCTGTCCAGGAGACAGTCGTTATTACGGGGGCTCGTGGCCAGCCGCGGTCGATTGCGGACAGCCCGGTGCCTATTGATGTGTTCAGTGAGGAGACGATCAAGGGCGTCTCTTACGTCGACACCAATGACGTGCTGAAGACCTTGGTTCCGTCATACTCGCTGTCGCGGCAGCCCATTTCGGATGGCGGCACCTTCATCCGTCCTGCCTCACTGAGAGGCATGCCAACGGACAAGACGCTCGTTCTTGTAAATTCCAAACGCCGGCACCGGGCGGCGCTCGTTTCCATCGGTGGGTCGGGCACGCAGGGACCAGATGTCGCGACCATTCCCTCAACCGCGCTCAAGGCCGTCGAAGTTCTTCGTGACGGGGCTGCAGCCCAATATGGTTCAGACGCTATTGCGGGTGTGATCAACTTCATCCTCAAGGATAATGCAGAGGGCGTGACCCTCACGGCTCAGACCGGCCAGTATTATGAGGGCGACGGAACGGAGTACATTCTGGCGGGCAATATCGGCCTTCCGATTGGACAGGACGGCTTCCTCAGCATTTCAGGAGAATATTCAGACGCTGAAGCGACCAGTAGGTCAGTTCCCTATTGTGAGGCCTGGGCGTGTACCGACGTCAACGACCCGTCCTTTCCGGGGCCGATCGATACCACGATCGCCGGCTATGACCCCGATGCCTACATAGCGGGCCTGTCTGCCGCGAACATCGGATTTGGAGATGTCGTGCAGCCTTGGGGCCAGCCGGAAGCCAGCGGTTTCCGCCTGTTCTACAATGCTGGATATGATCTTGGGTTCGGCGAACTCTACAGCTTCGGCAACTATTCCACTTCCGAGGCCGATGGCAGTTTTTTCTACCGGTTTCCCGGCAATGGCACGATCGAAAATCTTCGCCTTGAAGATGGCTCGCTCTGGTCCCCGCTCTTCTTCTTTCCGGGTGGCTTCACGCCTCGTTTCTTTGGCGAAGTGATCGACTATTCAGTCGTTGGCGGAATCAAGGGCGAAACCGAAGGTGGATTTACCTGGGACCTTTCGGGGCGCTACGGGCACAATGAAATCCAGTATACGCTAAAGAACACGGTGAACCCGTCGCTTGGCGACATGTCACCGACAAGTTTCCATCCCGGCGACCTAATCAACGAAGAAATTCAGCTGCAGGCGGACTTCACCCAATCCTTCGATACCGGGCTGGCAAGTCCATTGCTGTTCGGGTTTGGCCTCAGCTATCTGGACGAATCCTATGAACTGGTCGGCGGTGACGCAGCATCCTATGCGGCCGGGCCATATGCCGGACAGGACCCCTGGGGTTTCTGTAATGCCGGTGCGCCCACCGCTGCCGGACTTGCGGTCATGGCTGGCGGATCATCGCTCGATTGTTCTGATCCGAATGACGCCGTCTATACTGTGGTCGGTGTCGGCTCAAACGGCTTTCCGGGCTACTCGCCAGAATTCTCTGGCGAATACACCCGGGACTCCTATGCTGCATACGTAGACCTCAGCGCCGACATCACTGACGCATTGTTCCTGCAAGGTGCCATGCGCTTTGAAGACTATTCGGACTTTGACTCTGAACTCGTCTGGAAAGTCGCCGGACGTTATGAGTTCACACCGGGCTTTGCGATGCGCGGTTCTGTTGGTACCGGCTTCCGGGCACCGACTCCGGGCCAGCAGGGGACGACGAACGTCTCGACCCGCCTGCCGAACGGTTTTCCTGTCGCAACAGGACTGTTCCCGGCAAGCGGTCCCGTTGCCCAGGCATTGGGCGCCGAGCCCCTCGATCCGGAAAAGTCGACCAACTACACGCTGGGCTTCACCAGCAACTGGGATAGCTTCTCGCTCACGGTTGATGCCTATCAGATCGACCTTGAAGACCGCGTGAACGCGATCTCGACCCAGGATGTGTCAACAGATCCGACATCCGGTGCCGCCTATGACAATTACCTTGCGCTTGTTGACGCAGGCGTTGCCGGAGCTGAGTCGATTGGCGGCGTGTTCTACTTCACCAATGCGTTCGATACGACGACGAAGGGCGTCGATATTGTGGGCACGTATGCGACATCCTTCTACGCCGGGGCCGACACCAGCTTCATCGCTTCTCTGAATTACAACAAGACAGAGTTCGACGGTGACGTGGACGCGCTCTTCAATGCCGAGGACCAGTTTGATTTCGAGAATGGCACGCCGAAATGGCGCGGTGCCTTCACGGTGACCCACGCATTCGGGCCGTTCTCTGTGCTTGGACGAGCGAACTATTACGGGAAGTATGAAAATTCCGACAGCGGCGGCGCGGCTGGCCTGATCCAGGAGTTTGACCCGGTTGTCATGTTCGACGTGGAAGGCAGCTGGCAGGCAACCGATGCAGTGAAACTGTCCGTCGGTGCCCGGAATATCTTCGACGAGTATCCGGATGAGGCTGATCCGGCGATTGGCGACAGCTGCTGTGGACGGATCTACCGTTCTGACAGTGAAGTCGATTGGCAGGGCGGCTTTTACTACGCGAAAGTCACAGCGGAGTTCTGAGGCATGAACGCTTGGATAAAATCTGAGCGCTCGTGATGCGAAGACAGGGAGCGGTTCATCTACCGCTCCCTGCATCTTCGCGCACTGAACCTACTCTCGAAAATTCGATCTGGAGGCTATTCGCCTATGTCGGGCACAGAAGCCGACTTGCTACAAATTGTACAATTAATTGCCGTTCTCATGGCTGCCGGTCTCGTCGCCGGCTTTGTCGCTGGAATGTTCGGCATTGGAGGCGGTTTCGTGATCGTGCCCGCGCTCCTCGTTGTCTTCCATGTCTTTGACGTGGACGAAGAAATACTGACTCATCTCGCCATTGGAACATCCCTGGCCACCATCGTCTTCACCTCGCTTCGATCCGTGCATGCGCACAACAAGCGGGGCGCGGTCGATTTCAAGATTATCAAGGACTGGTTGCCGTGGCTCACGCTTGGCGTGATTGGGGGCATTATCCTTGCCCGGTACATGGATGGGCGTTCGCTAAAGTGGATCTTTTCTGCTGGCGTCTTCGTGATGGGCATCCACTTCATATTCCCCGTCCTGAAGCGAAAAACGCCCGGAAATCTGCCGATGCCTCAAGGGCTTGCCCTGGCCGGCATTGCGGGGTTTCTGGGTGGGTTTTCTGCGCTTCTAGGCATTGGTGGCGGGACAATTGCCATTCTCGTGATGACCTGGTGCGGGCGGCCGATCCATCAGGCCGTCGGAACCGCTGCTGGATTTGGCGTCATCATTGCCCTTCCTGGCAGCATCGGCTTTGCGATTCTCGGATTGGGCGAGAATGCGCTTCCATTCGGCTCTGTCGGTTATATCAATATCCTCGCCGTGGCTGCGATTTCGGCCATGACATATATCACTGCGCCTCTCGGGGCGCATGCCGCGCACAGTCTCAACGCCGCAGTACTGAAGCGCGGATTCGGTTTTTACCTCGTCGCGACCTCAGCGATCGTTCTCTACGACACGTTGAAGGGGTGACGATGGGCGGCGTTCCGAAAAATTCATGAACAACAATGGACTGACTGGTCAATTCAAGAGGGAATAATCATGGCATTCGACATATCCAGACGTTTCATGCTGGCAGGCGGGTTTGGCGCTTCCGCGACATTGGCAGCGGGTTGCTCTGCGGCCAGTACTGCAACGGGCCAGCAGGCGGCATTTCCGCCGCAAACGACGCCATCGGGGAATGCGCTTCTCGGTCCCAACCCTGACATCGCGCAGCTCTCACGAAACGAGAATCCCTACGGCCCGTCCGAGTCTGCCCTGAAGATGATCGAGTATGCTGGCAAGAAGGGGGCCTACTATGCCGGCGAGGCAAACCTGGTACTGGCTCAGCTGATTGCTGAGCGTCATGGCGTGTCGCCAGAGCAGATCGCCATCACCACAGGGTCGGGTGAAGCGCTCAGCGCCATCGCCCTCATCTACGGCCCAAAAGGGCCGATTGTCGCTCCGAGGCTGTTCTGGGATACGACCGCCCTGTATGCCGCCAATCTCGGCATGGCGACGATCGACCGGGTGCCTCTCACTCCGGACATGAAGACGGACCTTGCTGCGATCGAGGCGAAAGTCACCGAAAGCACCGGCCTCGTCCAGTTGTGTAATCCGAACAATCCGACCGGCCTGGTCGCGCCCGCCGATGAAATGAAAGCAACGGTGAAGCGCCTCGCCGCGAAGACGACTGTCCTGGTCGATGAAGCCTATATGGAGTTGGCAGACGATCCCGACGGCAACACCTGCATCGATCTCGTGAAAGAAGGGCATGATGTGATTATCGCACGCACCTTCTCGAAAATTTACGGAATGGCAGGCATCCGGGTCGGCTATACTATCTCTTCGCCGGAAATCGCGGCAAAGATCCGGTCGACAGCCATGTCCTGGATTTCAGGCGTGGGCCTTGCGGCCGCAATCGGTTGTTACAACGACACGGCGTTCCTGGATTACTCAAAGGCAAAAATTGTCGAAGCGCGTGATATGGTCGCCACGACCTGCGACGCCCTGGGGATGGAGTTCCTCCCGTCGCAGACCAATTTCATGTACTTCAAATCCGGCCTGCCAGCCAACGACCTGCACGAAAAACTGGCAGCCAGGAACATCGAGATCAGGGGCCAGTATATGGACTATGCCGACTGGTCGCGTGTTTCGATGGGCAAGATCGAAGACGTCGAACGCTTTTGCAAAGCGCTTCCCACGGTCGTCTGACATAGGCCTCTTTATTGGGGACCCTTCCCCTTTGACGTGCATTATGGGTTCTCCCTGCGGCCCTCGCGCCGGCCGAGCCTGAACAGGCCCGTCCTTTCCTGCATGCGGCCGCCGGCAAGCGTCGGCTGGCAAACTGCTTGATGCCCTCGAACAAGACCCAGTCGGCGAACAGTGACAGTATCAGGCAATCGCAAACAGCTTCAGTTCCAGGGCGTGTCGTCAGGAAGCGACCGCCAGATTTCCCATCCATCTGCAGCGAACGCCCTGCGGGCCACGGGCAAACCAGGTATAAGTTATCTGTCTGAATGCCGTGATCCACACCGACAGCGCGGCGCGGACACGGTGTCCGATCCCATCAATCGCTCAGCGTGTCCTGACAGATTCCTCAAGCGAATTATCGCTCTCCGAGGATTGCAGCATCTCCAGTTGGGACCTGTTCGACACCGTTTCATGCTCTCGAGAAATAAGGCTTGCAGGAGAGCGGCATGGCAATGTCGGCCGGTTCGGGACTTGAGGGTAAAGTAGCGCTGATCACAGGCGCGTCCGGCGGCATTGGCAGTGAAACGGCCCGCAGGCTTGCAAAAGCCGGTGCAAAGATTGCCTTGCATTACCATTCTAACAAGGCGGCAGCCGATGGTCTGGCCGCCGAAATCAGGAGTGCTGGCGGCGAAGCGGTGGTGATTGGCGGCGGTATCGGCCGCGAACTTGCCTTGATGCTGAACGAGGCTGGTGCGCGCGTCGTTATTGGTGATGTTGATGGGGCCGCAGCAAAAGGTGTAGCGGCGCAGGCTGTCGCTGAGATGCATGCGACCAGTTGCGATATCGGCGAAGACGCCTCGGTGAATGCTTTCGCCGACTTCGCCTTCGATAAGCTCGGGCGGGTAGACCTCTTGTTCAATCATGCTGGCGTGTCGGTCGGTGGGCTTCTCGAGCAGATACCGTCTGAGGACTGGAACTGGATGCTGAACGTCAATCTGACAGGCCTTGGCCGGTCCATCTCGGCATTCGTTCCTCGCATGACGGAGCAGGGCGGTGGCTGGATCGTCAACACTTCCTCCGGCCTTGGCCTGTTTCATGACATGCCCTTCGGTGGTCCCTACCTTGCCACCAAGGCTGGCATAATTGCCTATAGTCGGGCCCTTGCGACTTATACTCGTAATCGCGGCATCGGCGTATCGGTCTTCTGTCCCGATGCAACGGCGACCAACTTCATGTCTGCTGGCCGCCTGACGGGCATACCGAAGGAAATTCTCGCCGCAGGCGTGTCAGCGGACCAGATTCAGACCGCCCGGCAGGCTGCAGAGGTGCTGATCGAGGGGCTGAAAGCTGACCGATTTCTGATCTCCGCGGTACCCGATACATCGGAAAAACTGCTTGCCATGGCAAAAGCTGATCTCGCGCCGGAAAGCGACGCATTCGACGAGCACGGCCAGTCAAGGGTTGTTGTATCAAAGGGCGGCCTTCGTGTGCCCCTCGACAAACGCGATGAAGCCCTGGCACTGTTCCGTGAATTCGCAGGCATCACCCAAGGCCATTATGGCTGCCAGTTTTACGACATAGCGATCAGCGCATCTGATCCCGAACAACTGGTCATATTCGAGGTCTGGGACAGCAAAGCCGCCCTTGACGCGCATGCGGCTGCGCCCGGGGCGATGGACCTGATCATGAAGCTGTTCGCTCTTGGGGCGTCGGATTTCGGGGTTCAGGAAATCCGCTAGGATCGAGCAAATCGATTCCTCCGAGCAAACTGGCCTTGCGAGTTCGTCCCGCAAGGCCGCATTTTCTGCGATCTGTCAGAAATCGA
>NZ_NCSU01000011.1 GCF_002088945.1 Henriciella pelagia
CCCATGGCCAAGGAGAAGTTTGAGCGGAACAAGCCGCACGTGAACATTGGCACGATCGGCCACGTTGACCACGGCAAGACGACGTTGACGGCAGCGATCACGATGACGATGGCGGAGACCTATGGCGGTGCGGCGAAGTCCTATGCGGACATCGACAATGCGCCAGAAGAGAAGGCCCGCGGCATCACCATCAACACCGCGCACGTCGAGTATGAGACTGAGAACCGTCACTATGCGCACGTCGACTGCCCGGGTCACGCTGACTATGTGAAGAACATGATCACGGGTGCGGCGCAGATGGACGGCGCGATCCTGGTTGTGAACGCTGCTGACGGCCCGATGCCGCAGACGCGCGAGCACATCCTGCTGGCCCGCCAGGTTGGCGTTCCTGCGCTTGTTGTGTTCCTGAACAAGGTCGACCAGGTCGATGATGAAGAGCTTCTCGAGCTCGTCGAGATGGAAGTTCGTGAGCTTCTGTCCTCCTACGACTTCCCGGGCGACGACATTCCGATCGTTGCCGGTTCTGCGCTGGCCGCTGTTGAAGGCCGCGACGCGAACATCGGCAAGGACAAGATCATCGAGCTGATGGCCGCTGTCGACGAGTACATCCCGACGCCAGAGCGTCCGCTGGACAAGCCGTTCCTGATGCCGGTCGAGGACGTGTTCTCGATCTCCGGCCGCGGTACGGTTGTGACCGGCCGTGTGGAGCAGGGCATCATCAAGGTTGGCGAGGAAGTCGAGATTGTCGGCATCCGCGACACGCAGAAGACGACGGTTACCGGCGTCGAGATGTTCCGCAAGCTGCTCGACCAGGGCCAGGCCGGCGACAATATCGGCGCGCTGATCCGCGGTATCGACCGTGAAGGCGTCGAGCGTGGCCAGGTGCTGTGTAAGCCAGGTTCAATCACGCCGCACACGACGTTCGAGGCAGAAGCCTACATCCTGACCAAGGAAGAGGGTGGCCGTCACACGCCATTCTTCACCAACTACCGTCCACAATTCTACTTCCGTACGACGGACGTGACGGGTGTTGTGAAGCTTCCAGCGGACAAGGAAATGGTTCTGCCAGGCGACAACGTCAAAATGGAAGTCGAGCTCATCGCGCCGATTGCCATGGACCAGGGCCTGCGCTTCGCCATCCGCGAAGGCGGCCGCACCGTCGGTGCAGGCGTCGTCTCCAGCGTGACGAAGTAAGACCGACCTTTAGTCCAGTGGACTGAAAACAGGTTGGACTTGCCCCGGCAGGGGGCGACACAAGATCAAAGGGCTGTCCGTAAGGGCAGCCCTTTTTCATTGCCGAACGGTGCAGCTTCTGCTGAACACGGAGACATGCCCAAACGGATCGATTTCATGATTGCCGGGGTGCAGAAGGGCGGGACCACCTCACTCGATGCCTATCTGCGCCAACATCCGGATATCTCAATGGCGAAGAAGAAAGAGGTTCACTTCTTCGACAAGCGCCCCCCGACCGGCATCCGCCCACTCGATTACTGGATCTATCACCAGCAGTTTCACTGGAACGAGAAAGCCCGCGGCGCAAAGCTCGGTGAGGCGACGCCGATCCTGACCTGGTGGACGGGTGCGATGGAGCGGCTCTGGCGGTACAATCCCCACATCAAGGTCATCATGTTGCTGCGTGATCCGGTCGAGCGCGCCTGGTCGCATTTTCGCATGGACAAGCGCCTGCAGCGTGAAGGCGAGACCTTCTCCAACGCGATCCGCACCGAGCGCGAACGCGCCCGCCGCTCACTGCCCGGGCAGGATCGTGAACGTTCACAGGTCTCGCGCGGCTTCTACGCTCATCAGGTCCGTAATCTCAAACGGCTTTTCCCGGACGAGCAGCTCCTCTTCCTGCGAAGTGAAGACCTTTCGGCCAGCTCGCAGCCCGAACTGGACAAGGTCACTGACTTTCTCGGAGTATCGCGTTTCGTGTTTACCGAAGAGCCCCGGCATAATAGCGCGACCGATCGCGAAACCATGCTCCCAGAAGACCGCGCGTTGCTGCAAGATGCCTACGGCCTTGATGCGGAAGAGACCCGCAGTCTGCTCGGATGGGACAAGGGACCGTGGAGCGTCTGAAACGGTTTGCAGTCGCCCGCGCCGAAGCCTGTTGCACTCAGGCTCGTGATCGGGCATTACACCGCTTCGCCTGAGCGGGTATAGCTCAGCTGGTAGAGCGGCGGTCTCCAAAACCGCAGGTCCTGGGTTCAAGTCCTAGTGCCCGTGCCAGGCGATCTTCACCACATTGTCATGCCGTTTGCGAAGCTGCTGCGTTGATCGCCTCCGCAAATCACCTATCTCTATCCTCGATGACCGCGTTGCTCCGCCTTGCCATTCTAGGCTTCTTTGCGCTCTGCCTATCGGCAGGTCTGCTGGGCTGTAGCGTGTTTGCGCAGACAGCAGGTGCCGTCGAAGCCAGCTCGCACGTGGCTCCGACGGCGCACCACGCCCATGACCACCACGCGCAGCCCGCCGATCCTGCGAACCCGCCGGTCGGACATGCGCATCATGGCGACGATGGCGCACTCGGCTGTGAGGCGTGCGACCAGAGCCTGGTCAATCGCGCCTCAGCCACGCCGGACAAGGCGCTGGACGGCTCCAGCTTTCCGTTGCCGAGATTGGTGGTCCCGGCAAGGCTTCAACTTGAGCCGCCTTCTCAGGCCGTGCAGCAGACCGATTGGCCGCCCGGCCTGGACCCGCCTTTACGCGGCTTGACCCTCATCCAGCAGAAAATCAGCCTCCTGATCTGATCGCAGCGATCTTTGCCCCGCGCCGTCGCGCGCTGGCCGATTTCGCTCATCCTTCCATCAGACAACACGCTGAAAATCCATGTTCAACAGACGACATTTCCTCGGGATGTCTGGCGCAGCCATCGGCGCGACCAGCCTCCTTCCCGCCTGGGCCCGCAGTGCTGCCCACGGCAATCTCGGTCTGCCCACCCTGACAGGCACCGAGTTCAATCTCGACATAAGCCAGTTCCCGGTCCGCATTGATGGGCGCTCCGGCATCGCGACCGGCGTCAATGGCACGCTGCCGGCACCGCTCATCCGCTTCCGCGAGGGCGACGACATCACCATCAATGTGAAGAACAATCTGAAAGCCGACACCAGCATCCATTGGCATGGGCTTCTGGTGCCATTCTACATGGATGGTGTGCCTGGCGTGTCCTTCCCGGGGATCAGGCCGGGTGAGACCTTTCAGTACAAATTCGCCGTGCCGCAATCGGGCACCTACTGGTATCACTCGCATTCCGGCCTGCAGGAACAGGTCGGCCATTACGGGCCGATCATCATCGACCCGGCGGGCGCTGACCCGGTCGCATATGACCGCGAATACGTCCTTGTCCTCTCAGACTGGAGTTTCGAGAATCCGCACCGCATTTTCGCCAAGCTGAAGAAGTCTTCGGAATCCTACAATTTCAATCAGCGCACATTGGGTGACTTCGCTGACGATGCGGCCAGAGAAGGCTTTGGCACCGCGCTCGAAGACCGCGCCATGTGGGGGCAGATGCGGATGAGCCCGCGCGACCTCGCAGACGTGACCGGCGCGACCTATACGTATCTGATCAACGGCCATTCGACGCTCGACAACTGGAACGCCTTGTTTGAACCCGGCGAACGCGTGCGTCTGCGCATCATCAATGCGTCGGCCATGTCGATCTTCAACTTCCGCATCCCGGGCCTGCCGATGAGCGTGGTCGCGTCTGATGGCCTCAATGTCCGCCCGGTAGAGACTGATGAGTTCCAGATCGGTGTTGCTGAAACATATGATGTGGTCGTTCAGCCTGAGCGGGCAGGGGCGTATGCGATGGTTGCCGAATCCATCGACCGGTCGGGCCAGGCCGTCGCGACGCTCGGCAGTCAGCCGGGACTGCGCGCCGAAGCACCGCAGATCCGTGCGGTGCCCACCCTCACCATGAAGGACATGGCGATGGATCATGGCTCAATGAGCGGTATGGATCACGACGCGCATGACATGAAGGCGATGGATCACAGCCAGCACGATATGGGTGGTATGGACCATGGCGATCACGATATGAAAGCTATGGACCATTCAGGCCACGACACGGATGGCAAGGATCATTCCGGTCATGACATGGGCGGGATGGATCATTCCGGTCACGATATGGACGGTATGGATCACTCGCAGCATGATATGGGTGACGGTAGCGAGATGCAGATGCACGCGCACAAGACCGGCCCGGGCGTTGCCAACACGGCGATGATGCCCGTGAGCCGGCTGGACGAGCCGGGTATCGGCCTCGACGATGTGAACCACCGCGTGCTGACCTATTCGCAGCTGCGCTCGCTCGACATGAACCCGGACATGCGGGCGCCAGACCGCGAGCTTCAGATCCACCTCACGTCAAACATGCACCGCTATATGTGGTCGTTTAACGGGGTGAAATTCTCTGAGGTGAAGGAATCGATCCGATTGCAGGAAGGCGAGCGCGTGCGCTTCAATCTCGTCAACGATACGATGATGCCGCATCCGATCCACCTGCACGGCATGTTCTTCGATCTCGTGAATGGCGGCGGCCACCACAAGCCACGCAAGCACACCGTCATCGTCAAACCGGGAGAGAAAGTCGCCTTCGACGTTACGGCCGAACATGTCGGCGACTGGGCGTTCCACTGCCACCTTCTCTATCACATGCATGCCGGGATGATGAATGTAGTCTCGGTGATGCCGAAGGACGGAAATGTGCCGACGCCAACCTCACACGATCCGCATGCTGGCCACGACATGTCCTCAGGAAAGATGGATCATTCAGGCCATGAGGGACATGACATGCCAAAGGATGATCCCCATGCAGGCCATGATATGAGCAAGGGAGAGCACCACTGATGACCAACCGTTTCAGACGCACCCTTTGTCTTGGAGCCGCCAGCCTGCTCGTCATGCCCGCCGCCATTGCAGAGGAGGGTGATGCGCCCTGGTCAATGGCAGATGAGGTCTTCGGCGAGGAGGCAATGCGCCATTCGCGCGACCACCTGCGCCATTCGCATGGATCGATGAACACCTTCTATGTTCAGGCCGAGCGGTTCGAATTGCAGGCTTTCGACGACGAGGATGTGCTGCTGCTTGATGGTAATGCCTGGTATGGCGGCGATATCAACAAGCTCTGGCTCAAGACCGAGCTGGAATATCTGCCCGATGAAAGCGACCTTGAAGAAGCGGAGGTGCAGCTTCTCTGGTCGCGGGCCGTATCGCCCTATTTCGATATCCAGACCGGCATTCGCCAGGACTTCGAACCGCGGGGTCGGACCCACTTCGTCGCCGGTTTCCAGGGGCTCGCGCCATACCTGTTCGAACTGGACGGGGCGGCCTTTGTGTCAACCGACGGCGACCTCACCGCCCGAGTCGAGAGCGAGTATGAGCTTCTGCTTACCCAGCGCCTCATCCTGCAGCCGCGCGCCGAACTCGAACTGTCTGCGCAGGAAATTCCAGAGCTCGAGACCGGTTCCGGCGTAACGAGCCTCAGTGCAGGACTTCGTCTGCGATACGAAATCAAGCGCGAATTTGCCCCTTACGTCGGCGTGGAGTGGCAAAAAGCCTTCGGCGATACGGCTGACTTTGCAAAAGCGGCAGGGGAAGAGAGCGAGGCGGTCGCTTTTGTGATCGGCGTCAGAGCCTGGCACTGATCGATACCGATAGAAGCCATGGAGCCAGCCTGTTTCACATTTGAGACAGGCTGGCGTCCGTTTGTCCCTCGTGCCGGTCTTCACATCGTGATCAACTGCGCGCATGTTGAGGACAATTATGAGCGTCAGGCGATGCCCTGCGCGTAGCAATGAAATCAGGGAGATCAATCGATCATGAGTCACGAGGTAACAACGCATCCGGTTCCGGAAGCTTTCGCTTCCCAGGCCAATCTGACTCCGGAAAAATATCGCGAGATGTATTCTGCCTCGATTGACGACCCAGAAGCATTCTGGGGCGAGCATGGCAAGCGCATCAAGTGGATGACGCCGTACACGAAAGTGAAAGACGTCTCTTGGAATCGCGATGACCTTCATGTGCGCTGGTTTTCAGACGGCACGCTGAATGTCACTGAGAGTTGCCTCGACCGCCATCTGGAAACGCGCGCCGACAAGCCTGCCATTATCTGGGAGGGCGACGATCCGGAAGACAGCCACACGCTGACCTACAGGCAGATGTATCATGCGGTGTGCCGCTTCTCCAATGTTCTCAAGGAGATGGGGGTCAAGAAGGGCGACCGCGTCACGATCTACATGCCAATGATCGTCGAGGCTGCGATGGCAATGCTGGCCTGCGCGCGCATTGGTGCCGTCCACTCTGTCGTCTTCGGTGGATTTTCGCCTGAAGCGCTCGCAGGGCGGATTACAGACTGCGAATCGAAGTTCGTCATCACCGCAGACGAAGGCGTTCGAGGGGGCAGGATCGTTCCGCTGAAAGTGAACTGCGACAAGGCATGTGACCTTGCCAATGGCATGGTGGAAAAGGTACTCGTTGTTCGCCGCACTGGAAATGATGTGGACATGAAAGCAGGCCGTGATCTCTGGCTGCATGAAATTGGCGCTGACGTCGCCGACACCTGCCCACCTGAGCCGATGAACGCAGAAGACCCGCTCTTCATCCTCTACACTTCAGGCTCTACCGGCAAGCCGAAAGGCGTCCTGCATACCTGCGGCGGATACCTTGTCTGGGCTTCCATGACGCATGAATACGTGTTCGACCTCAAGGAAGATGATGTCTTCTGGTGTTCGGCCGATGTCGGCTGGGTTACGGGGCACACCTACATCGTCTACGGCCCCCTGGCGAACGGTGCGACCTCGGTCATGTTCGAAGGCGTGCCGACCTATCCGAGCGCTTCGCGCTTCTGGGAAGCGTGTGACAAGCACGGCGTAACCATTTTCTATACTGCGCCGACAGCGATTCGCGCCCTGATGCGTGAAGGTGACGAGCCGGTGAAATCGACCGACCGCTCCTCGCTCCGCCTTCTTGGCACGGTGGGCGAGCCCATCAATCCGGAAGCCTGGGAATGGTATTTCAAGGTGGTGGGTGAAGAACGCTGCCCGATTGTTGACACTTGGTGGCAGACAGAGACCGGCGGCACCATGATCGTTCCGCTTCCTGGCACAAGCGAGATGAAGCCAGGCGCCGGCTCTCATCCCTTCTTCGGCGTGCAGCCTAAACTGGTCGATGCAGAAGGACATGAGTTGCGCGGTGCAACCGAAGGCAACCTCATCATCACCGACAGCTGGCCGGGCCAGATGCGGACCGTCTATGGCGACCACCAGCGATTCATAGAAACCTATTTCTCCGCCTATCCCGGCAATTATTTCACCGGGGATGGCTGCCGGCGCGATGAGGATGGCTTCTACTGGATCACCGGCCGGGTCGACGATGTCATCAACGTTTCCGGCCATCGCATGGGCACCGCGGAAGTCGAGAGCGCTCTGGTGTCACACGACGCCGTCGCTGAAGCGGCGGTTGTCGGATATCCGCACGATATCAAGGGGCAGGGCATCTATGCCTATGTCACGACGGTTGCGGAAGTTGAGCCAAGCGATGAGCTGAAGTCGGAACTAGTCAGACATGTCCGGTCGGAAATCGGACCGATCGCCAGCCCGGACCTGATCCAGTTTTCCTCAGGGCTTCCGAAAACGCGTTCCGGCAAGATCATGCGTCGGATTCTGCGCAAGATTGCCGAGGACAGTTTCGATAATCTCGGTGACACGTCCACCCTCGCAGAACCGGAAGTGGTCGAGCAGTTGATCGAAGGTCGCCAGAACCGCAAGGCACATGCCTGATTTATCCCACAAAAAAAGAAGCGCAGGCCTCTCGGCCTGCGCTCACTCTTGATGTGCGTCCTCTGGAGAGGACCTCGTAAAGCCTAGCGAAGCATCGCCGTCGATACTGGCGCTGGCTGAACAGATTCGGCCTCTTTCTGAGTGTCAGCCGTGTCGGTTGCAACGCCAAGCCAGCTGATCAGAACAGCTACAAAGAAGTCGCGAACGGCGATCAATGCGGCAATCATGTTTCATCCACCTATTGAAAATCGATAAGTGCTTATACGCCCAAGACGCTTCAGAGGCAATTACAAAAGTAGCGCGGCGACAGCCGGACGGCTTAACGTCTGGATAAGCAATGCCTGCGTCTACTCGTTGTTGACAAGACAGGCAGGATGACCATGCACGCTCAGGCTGAAATCGATCTCGATCATTTGCTCTCCATGACGGGCGGCGACGCCGACCTTGCAGAGGAGGTTATTGATATTTTCCGCGAGCAGGCCGCCATCTGGTCCCGGCTGCTTGACCCTCGCGCTGATGCGAGCCAGTGGGCCGACGCCGCTCACACCTTGAAAGGCGCGGCCCTCAGCATCGGGGCGGACGACCTCGCCGAGGCATGCCGCAAGGCAGAGACAGCCGGTCGTGACCTGCCTCCGTCGGTCGCGGGTGCAGCCCTGCTACTGAATGAGGTGAAAGATCAGATCGCCATGACGCTCGAAGCGTGCGGGCGAGCAACTCACGCCTTGTCGAGGCCGGGTTTGAGGGCATCGAAGGCCTCGAACTCATAGGCGATGCAGCGGTCAATCAGGGTGCGCCACACCGGCTCGGCGATGGCGGGGGACAGACCCTGCTTCCTGGCCTCGGCGACGACCTTGCTGACCACATCTTCAATTCGTGCGCGATCATGCACGCTCTTGCGGGTCCCCTTGATGCGGGCGGCGGCATCCATGAAGGACTGGCGCTCCACGAGCAGCCTGACCAGTGCCCGGTCGAGACGGTCGATCTCGAAGCGCACGTCAGCCATGGTCTGCGCGGATTGTGCCGTGTGGCGGCGGGTATCGGGATCGGCGGTGTCTGTCATGTCGGCTCCTGATAGTCCCATAAGGCTTTCATTCATATAAGACGAGCCGCCAGACGTAGAGGTGTGGCGGCTCGACGCAGAGTTTCATTTGCGCTCGATTCGAGCCAGGCGGGCGCAGGCGCTAGCGCTCAATGAAGGCTGGCCCGCGGGCCTGGACAGGCGACCCGCTCAGGACGCCGCCTTGCTCGATCAGCATCTGGATGCGCTCATTCTCCAGAATGTCTGCAGCGCGCGACAGCGTGGCGAGGTCACCGGCAGACGATTCGGCCATTGGGCCGAGGCCCGGCAGTCCGCCCTGTGGCACGGGATAGAACATGATGCGGGTCTCTTCGTCTTCGCCAATTCCAGCGAGCTCGCGAGCCTTGGCCAGGGCGTCCATCAGCCCACCCAGCTGATCCACGATGCCGACTTCCAGACCGTCTTCACCAGTCCAGACACGACCCTTCGCGATCTCGCGAACCTCGGCTTCGCTCATGTCTCGTCCCTCCGCGACGAGCGAGATGAAGCGGTCATAGCCGCGCTCAAGCCATGCATGCAGCAGGCTACGCTGTTCCTCGGTAAATCCGTCAAGTGTCGTCAGGGCCCCGGCAAATGGACCACCAACCGTGATCGCTTCAGTGTTCACGCCGATCTGGCGAAGGCCGTCGGCCAGTGCGAACTTGCCGCCAAAGATACCGATGGAGCCAGTAATGGTCGTGCGGTTCGCCACGATCCAGTCCGCTCCCGTTGACACATAATAGCCACCGGATGCTGCATAAGCGCCCATGGAGACGACCACGGGCTTGTCCATTTCCTGCACGCGTTCGACGGCGCGCCAGATCTGGTCGGATGCGGTCGGAGACCCGCCTGGGCTGTCGACGCGGAACACGATTGCCTTCACGCGCTCGTTGCGACCGGCTTCCAGGATGGCACCTGCGATTGCGTCGGAAGCGAATGCGGCGCCGCCGCTGAAGAAATCGCCATCGCTGCCACCGGTCACAATCGGGCCTTCTCCGCCTACAATCGCAATGGCAGGCGTACCAAGCGGCGCTGTTGGCGGTGAGTATGACATGATGTCGATGATTTCGGTGCCTTCGCCGCCGCGCTCCTTGGCGGTGTCCATCGCGTCTTCGGGCCATCCAAGTTCGGTGGCGAGGCCGAGTTCAATCAGGCGGTCGGGGCTGAGCGGGGCAGCATTGAAGGCGTCCTTGACGGCCTGCACAGTCAGGCCGCGGTCTTCCGCAATGTCGGCAACCGTCGTTTCCCATAGCGATTCGGCCAGGACCGTCATGGCTTCGAGGTGGGCGTCGGTGAAGTCGGTCTGCTTGTAGACGTTCGGAGCGTTCTTGTATTCGTAGAACTGCTCGATCTCGGCACGAACATTGAGCTTGTCGAACAGGCCTTTCAGGAACATCGTTTCGAATGTGATCCCGCCAGGCAGGAAATCGCCGCCTGGCTGCACGACAATGTCGTCGGCGGCTGCCATGATGCGCATCATGGCCGGTCCGCCCGCATAGGTTCCCTGCGAATGAACGATCACGAACTTGCCCTCGCCGCGCAGCGCATGGATGGCCTGGCGCAATTCTTCCGCACGAGATGAGCCAACAGAGTATTCGCTGGCGCGGATAAGCACGCCTTTCACAGATGAGTCAGACTTTGCGGCATCGAGGCGGGTCAGCACGTTTACGAAGCCTTTTTCACCGAACAGCGCACCCAGTCCGCTGGTGGCCGGCTGGTCGGCCAGCGGATCGCGCAGGTCAATGGACAGGACGGTCGATTCCGGATTTTCGCCTCCTCCGGTCAGGGATGCGCCGGCGGAATTGATCCAGCCGCCAATAACTGCCGAAGCTATGAAGAAGAGTAGCACAGCGCCAAGAAGTGCGCCGATCACCGCACCTCCGAGTGCCACAAAAAAAGTCCGCACGACGAAATTACCTCCGAACCGCAAAATTTATCAATAAACGATATGAAGCATATCGAATAAAAGTAAAGGGCCGATGTCATACATCGATCGGATTGATTCCATCTGTCGGGAAACTGAATTGGTCGGAATAGGAGGATTCGAACCTCCGACCCCCGCCTCCCGAAGACGGTGCTCTACCAGGCTGAGCTATATTCCGAGCCAAGGCGAGGCCCTATAACTTACAGGGGGTGCAGTGACAAGCGGACCAAGTTTTCCAATCGCACAAATCAGCAGCTGTTTTTTGGTTGAGTTTGGGAGTTGCAAGGCGAAACCGGATTGAGTATGTCCCGGCCTTCTTCCGCTGTTGGGGTGTCGCCAAGTGGTAAGGCACCGGTTTTTGGTATCGGCATTCCCAGGTTCGAATCCTGGCACCCCAGCCACTCTTCTGAGTATCGCTATTTCCTGGCGCGTAAGGTTTCTGCCTTCCTGCCACGGTCATTGCAGGTTCGCGGACTTCAGGCTGATCAAACGTGGCGCTCCTGCCGTCAGAAAATGATCATGTCGCGATTTAGTCATGAAAATCAGTACTGTGATGCATGATTGTGCTTGCGCTACAATTCGGTAAGTTTTTTAAACGGTTTCTGAACGACCATTGATCCGGAGCGAAGCTGTTGCTAGCGTCCGGCGCGGTGGTCGCTTCGGCGGCCTGCATGGCGACAGCCGTAAATCTGAATAAGAAGAGAGTGCGCAGAAGCATTCCGAAAAATTTGGGGGAGGTTTCGAGGTGTTTCCGCATCTCCTCCTTCGACTGCGGACCTGTGTGTGTGTCCGATTTAGCAGAGTGGCGGCCCGCCAGTATTCAGGGGGCAGGGCCGCAATTGAAGTTTCACCGTGCACGAGAAGCACGACCATTCGGAGAGTGAGAGGCAAACCTCATGAAAAAAGTACTCACACCGGCGCGAGGTGCCGTAGCAGCGGCGCTAATTGCCGGGATGGCAATGCCCGCTGTGGCACAAGGCCAACTACGCCAGGCTCTTGAAACCGGCGAGCAAGCGACCCGCAAAGCCGAACAGGTACAGGAGCAGATCAACCAGCTGGACGATCAGCGCTCCGACATGGTCAGCGAGTTCCGTACCCTTCTGCAACGCACCCAGGCCGCACAACTCTATGCGCGCCAGCAGGAGAAAGTTGTCGAGAGCCAGCGTCGCGAACTGGCGTCGCTGGAAGAGCAGCTGGGCCGCGTCGACGAGATCACCGCTCAGACAACGCCGATGCTGATCGACATGATTTCGGACCTGGAAACCTTCATCCAGGCCGACCTGCCGTTCAAGATCAATGAGCGGACCGAAACCATCAACGAGCTTCGCACCGCGATGGAAAATCCGCAGGTGCCGATCGTTGAGCAATATCGCCTCATCATCGAAGCCTACAAGCGTGAGATGGAATACGGTCGCACGATCCAGACCTGGCCGGAAGAAATCGACATCGACGGCAATCCCGTCATGGTCGACATGTTCCTCTATGGTCGTGTCGCACTGGTCTATCTGTCCCCGGACAACAAATACGCCGCGCGTTATGATCGTGCGTCTAATGCCTGGGTGCCGGTTCAGAGCAAGTTCAAGGAAGACATCGCACAGGCCATCAAGGTCGCGAAAGGCACCACGACGCCTAGCGTTCTTTACGCTCCTGCGACGCGCCTGAATGTGTCGGCCCAGTAAGCGCCAGAGAATTCAGAGGAATATACAGATGAAAGTATTCAAAAAATCTCTGCAGGCCCTCGGCGCGACTGCGCTGGTCATGGGATCTGCAATCACCTTCTCCGCCCCCGCCACGGCTCAGGACGTCTCTCTCAGCGACATCCTCGATCTGGTGCGTCGGGACTCCCAGCAGATGTCGGCTGAAGACGAACGCCGTCTTCAGGAGTTCCGCCAGCAGACCGCCGAACAGGCCCGTCTGATGAGCGAGGCTCGCGGACAGCTCAACGCTGCCGAAGCCCGTGGCCGTGCCCTATCTGCGGAGTTCGACGAGAATGAGCGTCAGCTGACCCAACTGTCGGCAGAGCTCGAAACCCAGGCAGGTGATTTCGGTGAGCTTCTCGGCCAGTTCCGGACTGCAGCCGGCGAGACCATGCCGATCATTCGTGAGTCGCTTTCCAACTACGAATATACCGGCCGTGCCGAGCGCCTCGCCGAGGTTTCCGAAGCCCGTTCACTTCCGACCCGCGAAGACCTCGACGCGCTGCCGAAGGCGATGCTTCAGGAAATGGTTGCCCAGTCCGAGGTGAAGACCTTCACGGCACCAGTTGCCGGCGCAGGCCCTGACGCAACCATTGCTGATGTCGAAGTGATGCGCGTTGGTGTGTTCACCGCGGCGACCACAGATGACACTCGTTTCCTCGAGATCATCACGGCCAATACCGACGAGCCTTATCTGCGCGTCCTGAAAGCCCAGCCGGGCGGTGATTTCCAGGCTGCCATGAAAAAGCTGATCGCTGCCGACGAAGGTGAAGTCGTCATCACGCCGGTCGACCCGACCAAAGGCCAGCTCTTCGCAGTTGCCGGCGAAATGCCGGGCCTCGGTGAGCGGGTGAACCAAGGTGGTGTTGTGGGTTATGTGATCCTCTTCCTGCTGGCGGTTGGTGCAGCGTTTGCGATCTTCAAGATTGTCACGCTCTTCCTCATGGGCGGCGCGATGCGCAAAACTGCGAAGACCCGTCAGGCCGGAACCGGCAACCCGCTGGCTCGTGTCTTCGAAGCCTACGAAACCAACAAGCACCACGACATCGAATCGCTCGAACTCAAGCTCGACGAACAGATCCTGCGTGAGTCGCCGAAAATCGAACGCTTCAACGACATCGTCAAAGTGCTTGCCGCTGTTGCACCGCTCCTCGGTCTTCTCGGTACGGTTATCGGTATGATCATCACCTTTACCGCCATCACCAACTTCGGTGCCGGCGATCCGAAGCTGATGGCTGGTGGTATCTCGGTAGCTCTCATGACGACCGTTCTCGGTCTGGTCGCAGCGATCCCGCTGCTTCTGCTCCACGCTGTTGCAGCCTCTCTGGCCCGCGGCAACCAGCAGATTCTCGATGAGCAAGCAGCCGGCCTCGTCGCCGAGCGTGCAGAGTCCAACACGGGAGTGGCTTAACGCCACTCCCTCCTTCGGGAGGTTAGTACATGGACTTAGGACTAAACGATCTTGAGGCCTTTCTGGCACGGGGTGGACCAGTCCTGCTTGTCATCATGGTGGCCACATTTATCATGTGGGCGCTGATCCTGGAGCGGCTGTTTTACTTCCGCTTTGCCCACAAGGGTGTCGCCGAAGACGCGATTGCCGAGTGGAATGCCCGGTCGGACCGCAAGTCTGTCCTGGCGCACTGGGTCAGGGACAAGCTGGTATCTGAAGTTCGCGCCAAGGCGGAAGCCAATGTAAGCATGACCAAGGCGATGGTGGCGCTCGCGCCGCTGCTCGGTCTGCTCGGAACGGTGACGGGTATGGTGACGGTGTTTGACGTCATGGCCATCACCGATGGTGCAGATGCAAAGGCCATGTCGGGCGGTGTGTCTCGTGCCACCATTCCGACCATGGCGGGCATGGTTGCGTCGATTTCCGGCATCATTTTCACCTCCGGCATGGACAGCAAGGTGAACCGCCTTGTCCAGCAGGTCGAAGACGAAATGGAGATCAGCTGATGCGTGGACGTAGTCATAAGGCGCCTGAAGAGGCCAGTGTCGACCTCACGCCAATGCTGGATGTGGTGTTCATTCTCCTCATCTTCTTTATCGTGACTTCGACCTTCATCCAGGAGGAGGCGATCGGCCTTGAGCCGCCACCGCCGCCATCCCCGGACCAGAATCAGGACCAGCAGCAGCAGGCCATCCTGGTTTACGTTGGAGAGGATAATCTGATCACCGTGAACGGCCGTTACACCGAACTTGCAGGTGTGCGGGCAAACATGGAGCGGCTGCGGGCTGAGAATCCTGACAGTGCGTTGATCATTCAGGCTCATCCTCGTGCCAAGACCGGCACCATCGTGAAAATCCGCGACGAGGCGTATAACGCCAAGATGACGCGGGTGAACATCGTGCAGAGCGAAGAGTAGGAGACAGATATGGCCCGTAGAAAACGCATGTTGGTCTCTGAAGGCAGCGATGAGGACATCAACCTCACGCCGATGCTGGACGTGGTTTTCATCCTGCTCATCTTCTTCATTGTCACGGCGCAGTTCATCAAGGAGCCTGGTGTCGACATTATCCGTCAGGAAGTCGACAATCTGGACCGTCAGAACCCGCTCGGAATCCTGATCGCTATCGATGATAATAGTGAAATCTACATCGATAAGGAGCAGGTCCCGATGCAGGAAGTGACCTTCCGGATCCGGGAGCTTCGCGAAGACAATCCCAAGGGTGAACTTGTTGTTCAGGCAGACAAGGATTCGGATGCTGGGGTGCTGATCGACTTGATGGAAATCATCAACAAGGTTGACGGCTCAAACGCCATCAACGTGTCGGTCGAGCGAGAATAGGAGACTCCAATGCTTAGCAATCCAATTCTTAGACTTGTCATCGGCATCCCGCTCGCGGCAATTGTTGTCTATCTCCTCTTCACCTTCATGTACTCCATGATCAATCAGGATTACGTGCAGCCTGAAGTCGAGGAAGAACGTGTCCTGGCGCGGATCACGCCAGCTGAGGAAGATACTGAAGTCCGCACCCGGACCCGTAACAAGGCCCAGCGGATTCAGTCGGCCGACAAGCCGCCTCCACCGCCAAAGATGTCGGCGACGCGGTCTGATATCGACCTGCCAACGCCAAACATCCAGGGCGCGGCTCCGACGGAGCTGAACATCCAGCGTCTCGATTCGCTTGCCATCGACCCGGTGGCCATCTCGGACCGGGATGCCCAGCCGATCCGCCCACCTGTGCCGACCTATCCGTCGCGTGCGGCTGAGCGCGGCATTGAAGGGTCCTGCGAAGTTCGCTTCGACGTGGATACGCGGGGACGCCCGTACAATGTACAGGCAAACTGCACTGACAGCGTGTTCAAGCGCGAGGCCGAACGGGCCGTCAGCCGGGTGGAGTTTGCACCAAAGATTGTCCGAGGACAGCCTGCGGAGCGCCGCAATGTGGTCTATCCGCTGGAGTTCCAGCTGGACGGCTAGATCGCGCTTCAAGCAATTTTTGAGAAGGGCCTTTTCCGTCGGAAGAGGCCCTTTTTTATTGCCGGCCGAGACCTGCCTGAACGCATTATCTACATCACCGACTCTCCGCATTAGACGCTAGGTTGACGTAACGAACTCTGTAATGTAATAATGTTGCACAAAAAGGGAGAGATCAATGTTGCAGAATGCTCTTGTTCGGCCCGTAATCGGCCTGCCTCTGGCCGGTCTGGTCGTGTTCGCACTGTTTGCCTTCATGCAGTCGATGATAGCGGTCGACTATGTGCCCCCGCAGCCCGCCCAGGAGCGTGACCTCACCGCGCTGACACCGAAACTGCCCGAGAAGCCTGAAGTCGGCGAGCGGCCCCGTCCACAGCCGCTTCCCATCGCACACAGGCCTTCGCCTCCGCCCAAATATGCGGCGACCCAAGGAGACATAGACCTGCCCGGCGTTTCGCTCTCGGGAGCAGTTCCTGCCAGGGTGGATGTGAACATACTCCGTGATCTCCACATTGCGCCCGTTGCGATAGGCAATCGAGACATCCAGCCGATCAGCCCGCCCGTAGTGAACTATCCACAATCCCTGGCCAACCGGAACATCCAAGGGGACTGCGAAGTACGATTCGATGTCGACACGCGAGGACGCCCTTACAATCTGATATCAAACTGTTCCCATCCAGGCTTTGAACGAGAGGCAATAAGGGCTGTATCCCGCGTACAATTTGCGCCGATGGTGCAGCGGGGACAGGCAGTGGAAAGGAAAAATGTTGTGTATCCGATCGAGTTTCGGCTTTGAGCGAAATTGATGCACAAGGTCAGGCGCAAAGCGTTGACGTGACGGGCCTGACCGCTCATACGTTAACAGGACATTTTTTCGCGAAATTGATCGCCTATAAACTCTGATAAATAGAGGGCAGTCATTTCGGACAATCGCAAGCGCTTCAGCAGTGACAGCGTTTGTCATCAACGACCCGCCGGAAACGGCAGAAGGAGTGAGACACCATGACAATCAAGGCGATCTTGAAGGGAGCTGTCATCGCAGGTGCAGTTTCGTGTTTCGGTGCCGGAGCGGCCCTTGCTCAGGGCGCAGGCTGCGAGGCAACCGAGTTCAGTGCAAAAACTGGCGAGCTGTACCTCAAGGCGGAAACCGAGCTGTTGCAGAACAAGAATGCGCAAGCTGCATTGCAGGCGCTCAACCAGCTTCGCAACCAGGAGCTGAACTGCTACGAGCAGGGCGCAGTCCTGAAGCTTGGCGCCGCCATCAAGATCGAAGCGGGTGACTATGCCGGCGCTGTACGTGATCTCGAATCTGCTCTCAATCAGGGCTACATCCCTGCAAGCGAGTCGACGAACACCTATTACAATATCTTCCAGATCTATCTCAGCCAGAACGACCTGAACAAGGCGATCGAATACGCTACGAAATGGATCAATGCGGGCGGCAAGCCTGACCGTGACGGCATGTGGCAGCTGGCTGTCATCAACCAGAAGCTTGACCGCAACCAGGAAGCCCTGAAATGGGCCGAGCAGGTCTTCGCAAAAGATGGCCCGAATGCTGACCGCCAAGTCTATGATTTTCTGATCTATCTTTACGACGCGACCGGCCAGCGTGCGAAAAAGGCCCAGCTGCTCGAACAGCTTCTGGCAAAGAACCCGAATGAGCGTAAGCTCTGGGACGCCATTGCCGGCGACTACTTTCAGGCAGACCAGGAGCGCAAGGCGTTTGAAGTCCAGAAGGCCATGTATCTCGGTGGCATTCTCAAGACTGAAGATGAGCTGATGCGGATTGTGAATTTCTACAACCGCTTCAACGCGCCGTTCCCGGCGGCCCGCATTCTGGAAAAGGAAATGAATGCAGGCCGCATTTCAAAGACCTATGAAAGGATGGAATTGCTAGCGAACCTCTATCAGGTGGCCCGCGAATTCGACCGTGCCATTCCGGTCATTGAAGAGGCGGCCCGGATGAACAATAGCGGGGCCATGTATGAGCGTCTTGGCCGCTCCTATGCGGAGCTGCAGGAATGGGCGAAAGCTGAAGATGCTCTGATCAAGGCCATCAATAGCGGTGGCGTGAAAGACAAGGGCCTCGCATGGGTCCTCATCGGTCAATCTCGGTATGAACGAGATGATCGTGCGGGTGCTCGCGAAGCCTTCCGGAATGCCAACAACCGTGGTGGACGCGGCTGGCTCGCCTTCATGGACTCTGAGGAAGCAACCGAAGTTGCGCTTGTCCGCTTCGAAGCGCAGAGCCTTGTTCAGGACACCAAGAACGAAAAAGAACGCTGCGCCCAGCTCGCTGTTCTGGGTGAAGGCAATGCTCCAGAAGCCTGCGCAACGGTTGATGAACGCCTGAAAGCAGCTGAAGAAGCGCTCGCCAAACTTGGCGGCAGCTGATCTTCACGTTCAATGAATTAAGAGAACCCCGGCGGCGACGTCGGGGTTTTTCGTTTCTGGCCGCAGGCTTGCGCTTGCATCCGGTTCTCAAATGGTTTCACTTGAAACAAAATTTGAGGAGCAGCCGATGGCGAAACCTGACAAGTCCTACCGCAAGCGCAAGATTGGTAATCACGATCTGAAGCCCGAATCCCTCGTGATGGGGTATGGCTTCGATCCGGCCATGTCTGAAGGATCCATCAAGCCACCAATCTTCATGACGTCGACATTTGCGTTCAAGTCGGCCCGTGATGGCGAAGTCCTGTTTCGTCAACTTGCGGGTAAACGTGAAGAGGGTGATCCAGAAGAGGCAGACCTCATCTACACCCGCTTCAATAATCCCAATATGGAAGTGCTTGAAGACCGCCTGACGCTGTACGACGCCGGCGAAGACGCGCTGGTTTTCTCGTCCGGTATGGGTGCCATCACGACCGCGCTTCTCGCCTGTGCGGGTGCTGGAACAACGATCCTTCATTCCAGCCCGCTTTATGGCGGCACGGAAGTGTTCATGCGGACCTTCATGCCGGACTTTGGCGTGACCCCTTTTGAGATGGATGCATGGGCGACTGAAGAGCTGATTCTGGCTCAGGCGCGCAAGGCAGCAGCCAAAGGCCCGCTCAGCGTCATTTTCACAGAGTCACCGGCAAATCCGACATGCGCGCTGGTGGACATCCGGGCATGTGCGCGCGTTGCTGAAACAATCGAGACGGAAACCGGCCACCGTCCGATCATCATGTGTGACAACACCATGATGGGCCCCATTGGACATGCGCCTCTGAAGCACGGTGCCGATCTCGCGCTTTACTCCCTCACCAAGTATATAGGTGGGCATTCGGACCTCGTTGCAGGTGCAGCGATTGGCACCGAAGCGGCGATCAGCAAGATCCGCCGGGTCAGGAACTATCTCGGCACGACGCTCGATGCACACACATGCTGGCTGGTTACCAGATCGCTTGAAACGGTTCAGCTGCGCATGGAAAAGGCTTTCGCCAATGCGCGCTTATGCGCCGAATTCCTGCGTGACCATTCCAAGATCGGCAAGGTCATGTACCCAGCCTTTTTCGAAGAGGGTGACCCGCAAAAGACGGTATATGATGAGCAGTGTCAGGCGGCCGGGTCAACATTCTCGTTTGATGTGAAGGGCGGCAAGGAAGCGGCGTTCCGTCTGCTCGACTCGCTGCAGCTGGTGAAGCTGGCTGTCAGTCTTGGCGGCACAGAATCACTGATGTGCCATCCTGGCTCAACGACCCATTCCGGGGTCTCGGAAGACATCCGGAAGCGCATCGGGTTTACCGATGGACTGGTGCGGTTCTCGGTCGGCATTGAGGCTGCCGAAGACCTCATTGCCGACCTGACGCAGGCTCTTGAAAAGGTCTAGTTTCCGAAGGCGTAGACGATCGATGCACGAGTGACCGTGTCAGTGGCTTCAAAGCCTTCTGGCGGGTTCGTGTCGTGGCGCACGTCGAATGAGAAGCGCGCCGAAAATGCATCCGTTAGGGCGGCCGTGAGCGCGATGACATTGCCGAACTGCGTCGACTCCGAAGCATAGATCGCATTCGTCGAATTGCTCAGACTAACCGCATCATTGAACTGGTGAGCAAATTCGGAGTTCGCGATGACCGAAAACGATTCTTCGGTAGAGCCCGGAATGACTGTGGGGACACCATTCACGTTTGTGATCGTGTCGCGAACTTCGTCAATCTTGATACCGGGACCGCCCTGGATGCTCCAGTTTGTCGTCTCGTTTTCGAGGACTGGATAGCCCAGTCCGCCGCCAGCGAACCATCGCGATTCGAAGCCGGAAAACTCATCTTTCTCATAAGATGTGCGGGCAAAGCCGAAAAGCTTGTCGCCAAGCTGTCGGTCCACCTCACCGGCGAGAAAGAACCGGTTCTTCGTTTCAACAGAATCAGTTTCGCCATAATCCGCTGCGGCTTCACCCGTATAGGTCCAGATGCCGACTTCACGGTTGAGCTTCAGGGCGAGGCCCAGGTCCGTTGTCTCCGTATTGCCAGTCGTGTATCCAGCGCTCAGCGAGCCCTCGCCGGTCCAGTCATCCTGTGCGACGGCAACGGGCACCAGGCAGATGCTGGCGCTCAGGAAAAGTGTGATTGGCTTTGTCATGATCGGCCTCGTTCTTGTCTTCGGGCACGTCCTCTCAGATGACTGGAAACAACTCGTTAACCACGATGCCTGCGATGGCTGGACTGTCTGTGTATGAGACGGGCTTGCAGGAATTGAATTCCCGTGAAACCAAAGGGCATGACTGACTTAGCACTCAAGACCTCGGAAGATGAGGCGATCATTGAGCGTATCGCCTCATCCGAGGCACTCCTTCAACAGCGAACGCTGGAATGGTCCGCAATCAATACTGGCAGCCACAACAAGGCCGGCCTCGAACAGCTGGCGCCTGTGCTCGCTGATGCGTTTTCAGCTCTCGACGCCGACGTACGGCTCGACAAGTCGCTGCCCTTTGAAAACGTCGATGGCAAGGGCAGGGCGGTGGAAATGGAGACCGGGCCAGTGATCCGCGTGAAGGCGCGGTCAGACGCGCCCGTTCAGATCATCATGAGTGGACACTACGATACGGTGTTTCCCGAAGGTACTTTTACCGAGATCAGGGATCTGGGCGAGGGGCGCATGAACGGTCCCGGCCTCGCTGATATGAAAGGCGGCCTGTCGGTCATGCTCGGTGCGCTCGAGGCTTTCGAGGCAGGGCCCCTGAAAGACCGTCTGGGTTATCAGATTGTCATCACGCCCGATGAGGAAATTGGAAATTTCGCCAGCGCAGGTGCACTGAAGAAAGCTGCGCAGTCGGGTGCCATGGTAGGCATGACCTATGAGCCTTGCATGGAAACTGGCGCCATGTCGGGTGGCCGCAAGGGCTCTGCCGTGTTCGACATTGTTCTTCACGGTCACTCGGCTCATGCGGGGCGATCAAAGGAGGAAGGGCGCAGCGCAATCGAGGCAGCGGCGCACATGGTCGTCGACCTGGAGGCGCTGAACAATCGACGGCCGGGCGTTTCCTTCAATGTCGGCGCCATTGATGGCGGCGGCGCTGTCAACATCGTGCCGGATCTGGCCATCGTGCGTTTCGGCGCGCGTGCGCCCGATGCCGATGCGGCGCAATGGGCGACGTGGGAAGTTGAGCGCCTGTTCCGCGAGGCGACAGCACGCGATGGAATTTCAGGTCATATCCACGGCGGCTTCTATCGCCCGCCAAAACCGCGAAATGCCGCGCAGGATGCGCTCTTCAACGCTGTTTCCGGTACTGGAAAGGCACTGGGACTGGACCTTGAATTTGTCGACACAGGCGGGGTCTGCGAGGGAAACAATATATTTGCTGCAGGCGTTCCGAATGTCGATACGCTCGGTGTCATGGGCGGGCGCATCCATTCCCATGAAGAATATGTCGTCATGTCATCTTTCGTTGAGCGGGCAAGCTTGTCAGGGCTGTTGCTCAACCGATTTGCTGACGGGCGTATAGATGCAAAAAAAATCAAGGCGCTAATGGAATGAGTTCGTCCTATGTCATGCGGCCATCCAGGCTGGATGATTTTGAAGTCCTGATGCAGCTCGCCGAGGAGTCCGGGCCGGGTTTTACCAGCCTGCCGGTTCACGAGCGCATTCTACGCGAGCGGTTGGAAAAGTCTCAGAAGTCGTTCGCGGGTGAGCTTACCGAGCCCCAGTACGGCAAGTATCTGATGATGCTTGAAGATCAGGAATCGGGCGAGATCGGTGGCTGTAGTGCTGTAAAGGCGGGTGTCGGCATCGACCAACCCTTCTTCAATTATCGCGTCATCACCGTCGCGCAGGCCAGTCAAGCAGCTGATCGCCGGTTTGATCTGGACGCACTGGTCCTTACCAATGAATTCGTTGGGTATACCGAAGTCGGTACGCTCTTCCTACGCGAAGCTCATCGCGGCAGCGGTGCAGGACGATTGCTCGCCCAGTCGAGATATCTGCTCGTGGCAAGTGCGCCCGACCGGTTTGGCGACATGATTCTCGCGGAACTTCGCGGCGTTGTTGACGGCGATGGTCAGACGCCGTTCTGGGATGCCATCGGACGGCATTTCTTCCGGATGGAGTTCACCGAGGCTGATATCCTGTCCGCGATCACGGACAATCAGTTCATTCTGGACCTGATGCCGAAATATCCGATCTATGTGGACCTGCTTCCGCCTGAGGCGAGAGAGGTTATCGGGCGCTGCCATGCCGATGGCGTGGGGGCGATGAAGCTGCTCGAATGGGAAGGGTTTCGCTTCGAGCGCACGGTCGACATCTTCGATGGCGGGCCTCTGGTCGCCGCGGCCAGAAGTACAGTCCGGACAATTCGTGAAAGCCGGACCGTGACGGTGCGAACAGGAGATGCCGGCGGCAGAACAGGCATCATGTCGAATGACCGTTTCAGCGACTTCCGGGCCACCATGGTGGAGGGGGCGCTGGCAGACGACATCTTTTACACATCCGCAGCCGTACTGGACCGACTTCGGATATCCGAAGGTGAGACGGCAAGGATATGGTTGAGGAGCTGAGTATGGCCAAAGGGGCATATATCGACGGAAAGTGGAGTGCGGGCGAGGACGATTGGTTCGAAAAGACCTGTCCGGCGACTGGCGAGACGAGCTGGGAAGGCCAGGCCGCCAGTTCGGCGCAGGTGCATCAGGCCATCGAAGTGGCCCGACGTGCAGGTGAGAGTTGGCGCAAGCTGCCGCAGCATGACCGCACGCAAATTCTTGAACGCTATGCGGATGCTGTCGGTGAGCGTGCAGAGCGCATTTCCGAAGCGATCAGCCGCGACATGGGAAAGCCCCGCTGGGAATCGCTCGGCGAAGCTGGTGCCATGAAAGGCAAGATCGCCATCTCCATTGATGCACAGATTGAGCGTGCCGGCGGTCGCCATGATGACACTGCTTTCGGGTCCGCGATCCTGTCTCACCGTCCGCATGGCGTGATGGCCGTTTTTGGACCGTTCAACTTTCCAGGTCATTTGCCCAACGGGCACATCGTGCCGGCTCTGCTCGCTGGAAACACATGTGTCTTCAAACCGTCCGAGCTTGCGCCTGCCGTCGCGGAGATCATGGTCGAGTGTTTCGAGGCAGCCGGTCTTCCCCCCGGTGTGCTGAACGTCGTTCATGGTGGGCGTTCGACAGGCGCGGCTCTGCTAGACGGTGACATCAACGGCGTCCTGTTCACAGGCTCAGCTGCGACAGGCACAGCCTTCCATCGCCATTTTGCCGGTCGTCCCGAAGTCATCCTCGCGCTGGAAATGGGCGGCAACAACCCGCTCATTATCTGGGACCCGGCAGATGTTGACGCTGCTGCAGACATCGCAGCGCAATCAGCATTCCTGACAAGCGGTCAGAGATGCTCCTGCGCGCGGCGTGTCATCGTGCCGGACAACGCGTTTGGTGAAAACGTGGTTGAGGCAATCGTTGAGCGTGCGCGCGGCCTGACAATCGGGGCGTGGGATGAAGACAATGTCTTTATGGGGCCACTCGTATCGGAGAAAGCGGCCGAAGCAGCGACCGATTTCCAGATGATGTTGTCGAAGTCTGGCGGCAGATCGCTGCGCAGGCTGAAGCGCATGGAGCGTGGCGGAGGTTTTGTCACCGCCGGTGTGATCGACGTGACCGCGGCGACAAACATACCGGACGAAGAGCTCTTCGGTCCTCTCATGCAGATTTACCGCGTCAAAGACTTCGATACCGCCATTGCCCGGGCGAACGATACACGCTTTGGCCTGTCTGGCGGACTTGTCAGCGATGATGACGCGCTGTGGCTTCAGGCGCATCGTGAGCTGAAGGCCGGCATACTCAACCGAAACCGGCCCACTGCGGGCGCTGCGGGGAACATGCCGTTTGGCGGTCCGGGCCTGTCAGGCAACTTCCGGCCGGGTGCCTATTATGCTGCCGATTACTGCGCCTGGCCTCAGGCTAGCCAGGTATCGGACAAGGCTGAACGGCTCAAGGCACAGGGGTTTCCCGGCTGATGAGCAAAGCGGTTGAAGTCAACTTCGATGGCCTGATCGGCCCCAGTCACAATTATGGGGGCATGTCGCGGGGCAATCTTGCGAGCGCGACCAATGAGGGCGAGGTCTCCAATCCGCGCGAAGCTGCACTTCAGGGGCTGGAGAAAATGCGGCTTCTGCTGCGGGCAGGTCTGGTGCAGGGTATCCTGCCGCCGCTGCCGCGTCCGAATTTCGACCTTCTTGCGGCTGCCGGCTTCTCCGGAACCGACGCGGAAATCATTGAGGGCGCGTCGCGGTCCGCTCCTGGCCTGCTGAAGGCAGCTTACAGCGCCAGTTCGATGTGGGCGGCCAATGCAGCAACGGTTTCCCCGTCATCTGACACGGCCGACGGTCGCCTGCATCTGACAACAGCCAATCTTTCAACCATGCTGCACCGGTCGATCGAGGCACCCGATACCACCGCGAGCCTTCTTTCGATTTTTGAGAACGAGGACAGGTTTGCTGTGCATGGCGGTCTGCCGGCGCACGCTGATTTCTCCGATGAAGGGGCAGCGAACCATGTTCGCCTGTGCGCGGAACATGGCGCTGAAGGCGTTGAGCTTTTCGTCTACGGCCGCGAAGCTGGAGAGAGCACTCTCGGTTATCCGGCCCGTCAGACAAGGCTGGCCAGCGAAAGCATCGCGCGCGGGCATGGGCTCCAGAAGGACCGGTCCGTCTTCGCACGCCAGTCCAAAGCCGCGATCGATGCAGGTGCATTCCACAATGATGTCGTGTGTGTCGGATCGCTCGAGACGCTGTTTTTTCATGAGCTCGCCTTTGAAGATACAGAGGCAACAATCGGAGCCTTGAGACAGGCCGCTCGGGGCCTCTTCGAATTGAAGCCTGTCATGGTTCCGCAGGCCGACGTGCCGATCGAGGACGCCATCAGATCCTACCTCTTTAACTCGCAATTGCTGCAATGGCCGGGAGAGGACCGACTAGTTCTGCTCGCGCCGCTCGAGACGCAGGAAACGGAATCGACGCGTGCCTTCTGCGAGCGCATGACGTCCGGAAACGGCCCGATCGGGCGGGTCCAGTATGTCGACGTCCGCCAGTCCATGCGCAATGGGGGCGGTCCTGCCTGTCTTCGACTTCGTGTCGTGATGACGGAGGCCGAGATTGCGGCCTGTCACCAGGGCGTGCTGCTTGATGAGGCGAAGATTGATGCGCTTCAGGATATTGTCCGGAGAACGTATCGGGACAGCTTGTCGCCTCAGGACCTTGGCGACCCTGCCTTTGCCAGTGAATGCCAGCTTGCGCGTGAAGCGCTGCTGGAAGAGCTGGGGCTCGGTGGTCTCGTCTAGGGCAGGCCTGGGAAGCTCTCGACCATCCGTATTTCCAGATCCGGAAAACTGTCGACATAACGGATTGTGAAGTCAGGAAAGCTTTCGACGAATTGCCATTCGCCGCAATCGTCCGCGAAGCTCTCGACCGACTTCACATCGATATCCGGGAAACTGGTGACGACTTTCACCTCAATGTCCGGGAAGCTTTCGACTACTTTCACCCTGCCGTGAAGGAAGATGCCCTGGAACTCACAGTCGTCACTGACCGAGCTTTCTGCCGCCACCGGCAGGGCAATTGCCAGCGCGAGAAGCGCGATGGAAAACTTCACGTCCGCTGGCCTGCGTCCGCAAATCGTCCGCCGGCCTTGGCATAGGCTTGTGATCCACGGTGCAGGACCTCGTCATCGGAAAGCACTGTCTCAGGCGAATGGGCGAACTGGCCCTTCATTTGCTCGTAAAGGGGCGCAAAATCGGTATCGACCGTCGCCCGAAAGAGCTGTTCGTAAGAATCGATGACGAAGTAGGTCTGCTGGAAATCGTCGATCCTGTAGTCGGTCTGCATGAGGCGCTCCAGCCCGAAACCGATGCGATTGGGCGAAGGGTCCTCAAGCGCGAAAATGCTCTCCGTCTTCGAAGAGACGATGCCGGCCCCGTATATCCTGAGGCCTTCATCAGTCCTGATCAGGCCGAATTCCACCGTGTACCAGTAGAGCGCGGCAAGGTTCTTCAGCGCCGCGAAGTTCAGGCTGCGGAGCCCCCCCTTGCCGTAAGCCTCCATATAGTCTGCAAAGACAGGATTGGTCAGCATCGGCACGTGGCCGAAGACATCGTGAAAAACGTCGGGCTCTTGCAGATAATCAAGCTGATGGCGCTTGCGGATGAACTGGCCGGCCGGGAAGCGGCGATTGGCGAGGTGGTCAAAGAAGACTTCGTCCGGCACCAGACCCGGGACAGCGACGACGCGCCAGCCCGTCAGGGACTCCAGTTCGTCTGACATCGATTCGAATTCCGGAATGCCGCCCTTGCCGAGATCGAGAGCCTTGAGGCCCTGCATGAATTCGGACGCAGCGCGGCCCGGCAAGACGTCCATCTGCCGCTTGTACAGCAGGTTCCAGACCTCATGTTCATCTTCAGTGTAGTTTGACCAGCCCTGATCGATGGTCCAGTCGTCCCGGGCGTGATCGGGTTTCTGCAAATGGTTGCTCATGCAACTAATATAGCGCAAAACGCGCTCAAGAGAACGTTATTTGTCGGCAGCTGCGTTCCCGGACTTCGAAAGCGATGGCGCCGCTAGGATCGAGAAGAGGAAGAAAACCATGAAGCTCGCAAGCCTGAAATCCGGACGGGATGGACACCTCGTCGTGGTGTCGAAAGACCTCACGAAATATTCCGATGCGAGCCATATCGCACCGACGCTGCAGGCGGCGCTGGACAATTGGAGCGCGCTCGCACCCAAGCTGCAGTCATTGGCTCAGGAAATCGAAGTCGGATCCGTGCCAACACAGCGCTTCCACGAACATGAATGCGCCTCGCCGCTTCCTCGTGCCTTTCAATGGGCTGATGGCTCAGCTTACATCAATCACGTCGAACTTGTACGCAAAGCTCGCGATGCTGAAGTGCCAGAGAGCTTCTATTCCGATCCCCTCATGTACCAGGGGGTGAGCGGTCCAACGCTTGGACCGCGCGACCCCATCCCGCTGGGCGACCCGGCCTGGGGATGCGATATGGAGGCGGAAGTCTGTGTCATCACCGACGACGTCTCAATGGGCGTTAGCGTCGAAGATGCCGCCAAGCACATCAAGCTCATCCTGCTTTGCAACGATGTATCGCTTCGGGGGCTCATTCCGCAGGAACTCGCCAAGGGCTTCGGCTTTTTCCAGTCAAAGCCACCCTGCGCCTTTTCGCCCGTTGCCGTGACACCCGACGAACTGGGTGACGCCTGGAAAGACAGTCTCGTGCACCTTCCGCTTCGCGTGGACTATCGCGGCGAACCGTTCGGACGTGCCGACGCAGGCGTCGATGCAACCTTCAACATGGCAGAGCTGGTTGCGCATGCCGCAAAGACCCGTCCGCTTGTAGCCGGTTCGATTGTGGGGTCTGGCACGATCTCCAACAAAGGGGCAGATGGTGGTCCCGGAAAGCCGGTAGCAGAGGGGGGGCTTGGCTATTCCTGTATTGCTGAAATTCGCATGATCGAAAAAATCGCAACCGGTGAATTCAAGACACCGTTCATGACGGCAGGTGATACAGTTCGCATCGAGATGCTCGACAAGGCGGGCCACACGATCTTTGGCGCCATCGAACAAGAGGTTGTCAACGTATGAAGGACCTCAAGCTCTATGATTTCTGGCGGTCTTCAGCCGCCTATCGCCTGCGGATCGCTTTGAACCTGAAAGGTGTCGAGTTCGAGTCATTGCCGGTGAACATCGCTCCGGGCGCTGACGAGCAAATGCAGGAGCCTTACCGCGCGCTGAATCCGCAGATGCGGGTGCCCGCCATCGCGCTGGATGACCGGATCGCCAATCAGTCCATGGCCATACTCGAATGGCTGGAAGAGACGTATCCCGACCCGCCACTGCTTACGGGGGATGCCTGGCGGCGGATGGAAATCCGCGCTTTTGCCGACACCATTGCCTGCGATATTCACCCGCTCAACAATCTGTCTGTCCTGTCCAGGCTACGCGAAAGTTTCGGTGCTGATGAGGCGGCCATCGCGACCTGGTATCGCAGCTGGATCGTGACCGGCTTCAGCGCGCTCGAAACGATTGCACTGCGCCACCCGGGCAGCGATTTCCTGTTCGGCGACCAGCCGACCCTCGCAGAGGTGTGTCTCGTGCCACAAATGTACAATGCACGTCGGTTTGAAACCGATCTTTCACCGTTCCCGAAGCTGTTGGAAGTGGATGCGGTCTGTCGGGAAATCCCGGCCTTTGCCGCCGCATCGCCCGAAGCCGTCAAAGCGGGCTGATCAGTGCGCGTGGCCGCTCTTGAGCAGATAGCCACCGCTTGGCGTCATTTCGAAGAAATCAGGAATGTCGGGATGTGATACCGGAGCATCGGTCTCGTCGGGGAGCAGATTTCCCTCCGAGACATAGGCGACATAATGCGTTTTGTCGTTCTCGGCGAAGAGATGGTAGTAGGGCTGGTCCTTGGAGGGGCGCATGTCTTCCGGGATCGCTTCGTACCATTCATCAGAATTGGCGAACACCGGATCGACATCAAAGATGACACCACGAAAATCGAAAAGCCGGTGGCGCACGATCTGTCCGATCTGGAATTTGGCTTGGCGGTGATCAATCGCAGAATGCGGGTAACCGTCTTCACGAAGGTCCAGTGCTGGTGCTTCAGCGCTACCGGATGAATCATCCGCAACTGCCGACGCCTCGCTCGTCACTACCGCCTGCTTTCGGCGTCCAAACAGCGCTGCGATGCGCTTTGCTATGCCTCGTTCTTGGCTCATCACCGGCCAATGTGATAGAGGTTGCAGCAACCGACAAGATTTGGGCCGCAGATGGCTGAAAAAAAATCGCGCAGCCGGCGGCCTCGGGGACGGTCGGCGCGCAAGACCGGAGGGTCACCGCTCTACGCTGCGGTGGACCTTGGTACGAACAATTGCAGACTGTTGATCGCTGCGCCGAACCGCAGCGGTTTTAGCGTGGTCGATTCGCACTCGCAAATCGCACGCCTCGGAGAGGGGCTTGCTGAAACCGGCCGACTGTCCGACGCAGCAATGGAGCGGGCCTTCAGCGCCATGGAAGCGATTTCCAGAAAACTGAAGGCGAGACGCGTTGGCCGCATCCGTTGCATCGCCACAGAAGCCTGTCGCAAAGCCGAGAACGGCGCTGAATTCATAGCAGAGATCCGCAAGCGCACCGGCCTGACATTCAAGATCATAGGCCCTTCGGAAGAGGCGCGGCTGGCATTGATTGGCTGCCACAACCTGATCGACCAGGCGGCAGAACATGTTCTGGTGCTCGATATTGGCGGGGGATCGACAGAGCTTTCTCTTGTCGACGCGCACCGCGCCCGCGAGAATGGCCTCAACGGCATGCTCAAACATGCGCCAATCAAGGCGTGGACGAGTATTCCCTATGGTGTCGTCACGCTGACGGAGGCCTATCAGCATCTCGGCGAGGCTGACGCCTATCCGGCTATGCTCGCAGCAGTGAAAGAGCATGTTGAGACATGGGCCGGGCAACACAATATTCGACAGGCTCTTGAGAAAGAGACGTCGCACATCATCGGAACGTCCGGCACGGTGACGTGTGTTGCGGGCGTGCATTTCGGACTGGAGCGCTATCGCCGGGACCTGGTCGATGGAAAGTGGATGGACCGTGCCGGAGGCGTAGAGACGATGCAGGCCCTGATAGAAGCAGGGCCGGAAGGGCGCGCGCAATTCGCCACGATCGGTGAAGATCGGGCCGGACTCATGCTGGCAGGCTGCGTGCTCATGGAGGCCGTGTGGTCCCTCGCGCCGCATGCGAGGATCAGGGTCGCCGATCGCGGCCTGAGGGAAGGTCTGCTGCTATCGATGATGCGAGGGCCCAAGAAGAAACGCCGCAGCAGGGGCGGCCGCGGCAAGGGCAAAACAAGGACAGGTGCTACAGACGCACCGAAGGTGGCAGAATGACAGATGATGGAAAGCGCCGCTGGAAAGGGCCTCCCAAGCAGGAAAAGCAGACCTCCGGCCGGCGGATGACCGAGCGGAAGATTATTGCGTACAACGCCAAGGATGAGAGTTCCAAGCGCTGGATCGAGCGGCAGCTCTCTGACCCCTATGTGCAGCGCGCCAAGGCGGACAATTTTCGCGCACGCGCCGCATACAAGCTGATTGAGATCGACGAAAAGGCCAATCTGCTCAAAGGCGCGACGCGTGTTGTCGACCTTGGTTGCGCACCGGGCGGCTGGCTTCAGGTCTGCCTGCGGCGCGGCGTGAAGGAAATTGTGGGCATAGACCTTCTAGCCGTTGACCCGATTCCTGGCGCTCACATTGTTCAGGGTGACATTAACGAGCCGGAAGATGTTGAGCAGATGATGCAGGGGCTGTCGGGACGGCCGGATCTTGTCCTGTCCGACATGGCGGCCAACACGACCGGCCACAAGCAGACCGACAGTCTACGCACTGCAGCGCTTGCGGAGATGGCGCTCTGGTTTGCTGGCGAACATCTCGTCCGCGGTGGAAGCTTCTGTAGCAAAGTGTTCCAGGGCGGCGCGACACCTGACATGCAGAAGCAGCTCAAAGCCATGTTCAAGACCGTCAAACACGTGAAGCCACCGGCTAGCCGCGCCGGTTCGCCGGAACTCTTCGTCGTGGCTCAAGGGTTTCGCGGCAAGTCATGAGTGCTGTGCGAATTGCCCGGGCGGCGTCACCCGGCGAAGTAAGGGCCGTCGCCTTCGACGCAGGCGGACGCCCCATTTCAACCTTCATCGAGCGCTGGGGCGGACATGGCCAGCCGCCTTCGGCCGGAGAGACGGTGACGGGTCGGCTTCGACAGGTATCTCCATCCGATGGCGGCGCTTTCTTTGAGCTGGAGAGCGGTACAGAAGTTTTCGTGCGCGGGGAGGTTTCCGGGGGGCTCACTCAGGGTGCCCAGGCGAATCTTGTCATCGTTGCAGAGCAGCGAGGAGGCAAACTCGCCAGAGCACGGATCACCGCGGGACCAGCGCTGGAGATGTCGGCGTTTGAGCGATGGCAGTCCTCATTGCCGGGAGAGGGCGGCAGCCCTGTTGAAGAAGGGCGGGACGCTACGGACGATGTAGGGCGAGTGTTCGATGACGTCCTCTCACCGATGGCGGGGCTTTCCGGCGGTGGCAAGATCCAGATCACTCCGACACCCGCCCTTGTTGCAGTGGATATAGACAGCGCCGGCAGACTGTCGAAAGGCAGCGCTGGCGCCAGAGCGCTGGCGATCAATCGCGAAGCCGTCGCCGAAGCGGCTCGGCAGATCGCAGTGCGGCGGTTGGGTGGCCTTATCGCCATCGACTGTGTTGCACCGATCAACCGTGAGGCGGGCGAGAAACTGAGAGCCGGGTTCGTGGCGTCATTTTCTCGGTGTTCCGACCGGGCCGTCGACGCGCTCCGGCCATCCAGGTTCGGTCTCCTGGAAGCAAAGATCGAGTGGCGACGAACGCCGCTAAGCGAACTGATGCTAGACGAATCTGGTGAACCAAGTGCGGAAACCCGGCTTCTGGCGCTGTTTCGAGAAGTAGAGCGAGAAGCAGGTGCAGATCGTACGGCGTTTTTCAGTGTGATCCTGTCTAAAGCGCTGATGGATGTCTATAAGGCGCGCAAAAGGATGTGTGACGCGCTGCTGAGCGATGCGTTTTCAGGACGCGTTTCAGTCTCACAGGAGATCAGCACGACAAACAAGGTGGCCCGCATATGAGCAAAGCCAAATGTCCCGTCTGCGAAACCCGCATGGCGCAGGCCGAATTCCGGCCTTTTTGTTCCAAGCGCTGCGCAGACGTCGATCTATCGCGGTGGCTGAAGGGCGGATACGCCATTCCCGGCCGTCCGGCAGATCAGGCGGAGGAGACGCCGAGTTACAAGGAAGAGCGGGACGAATAGCGCGACTGAGCCGGTCAATCGGAACCGGAAGGCGTTGAAGCCATTTCATTAAACCAGATCTGAAGGACCGTTCCGATGAAAGCCCTGCCGCTCATTTCCGCCATTTGCATCTTTGCGGCCTGTACGGGGCCAACGCCGGCCGAAAGGCCCGGCGAAACGGTGGATGCCTCGACAAACGCCACCTATCAGCGCGTAACGTTTGAGGGTCGGGAAGCCACCGAGATGGAGATCGCGGCTTGTGAAGCGGTTGGTGGAGAAGTGCAGAAGGCTGGCTTGCTCGGCGCCGAACATTGTATCCAGTCGCTGCCTGACGATGGCAAGGTCTGCACGGATAGTTCCGATTGTGTCGGGCGGTGCATGGTGTCCGGCGAGTCAGTTGAGGTCGGGGCTGAAACAGTGGGGCAATGCGCGGCCACCGACAATCCATTCGGCTGCTTCCAGCTGGTCAAGGACGGCGTTGCCGACGGCATGCTCTGCGTCGACTAGTCTGGGACCATCATTCTTATTCGGCGGCGCGGGGTGGTGACACGTCGAGCAGGTGGGCCTGTGCTTCATCGCGGTGCTTCTTGAGATATTTCATGAAGGGCGTGCCGCCTGTTCCGACTTCGGTATCGTTGCCAGGACCGCCCTTTGACTGCTTGTTAATATAGGTCGCCGCGTATTCCAGATGACGCGTGCGGAAGCGGGCGAGCTTCAGGACATTGTCATTATAGAGCTGCCGGATGGCGGAGTCTTCGGACTGGCCAACCCAGTCTCGCACATTGCTGACGGCGCGGACGTCCTCAATGAAGCGACGATGCCCGACAGGGCGGTAGGCATGCAGCTCGTCAAGATAATGGCGCAGCGGATCGTCTGCGTGGGAGATGCCGAACAGTGCGTCCATTGTCGGCACGATGGATGACTGCGAACCAGTCTGGCCGCGGAAAGCCTGCGGCTTGCCCTTACCTTGGGGAACGCCTTCATAAATCAGTCCGTCGCCAAGCGCCGGATTGTCTTTCCAGCCATGGATGTAGGGGCGGACGCGATTGAAATAGATGTAGGGGTCGCAGCGCTCCGGCATCCGGTCGAAGATGGCGTTGACGTCATCCCAGCCAACGGAGAGGCGCTGAAGTGCGGCTTTGATAGCGTCAGCGTCTTCGGCTGTGCAGGCGGCGATGAGTTCGGGAATTGTAGCAAGCATATCGCCTGCCCGGGCCTCGATGGCGACATGAACAAGCACGAACCAGGCCTCGTCGGCGCCGGAGAGGAAGGGCTGGATCATGTAGACATTGGAGAGATCAACCGGCCTATCGGTGTCGACCTTCGCCCAGTTGTCGAGCACATAGCTCGAATAGGTCAGGAGGGGCTTCTGGTCGAGCGCGTCAGCAAGCTGCCAGCAGGGCAGGGCAAGGCACTTGGGCAGGCTTGTTGGGGCTTCCGGCTCACCCCAGACATAAGACTGGACCATGAAGGTGTAATGCACGAAAGCCTTACGGATCTGATGGTCGGTGGCGGTCTTGCAGAATGCAGCGAGGTCGATAACAGGCAGGCGCGCAAGCAGTTCGCGCACGCGACCGGTCACGATGAGGTGCGGCAGATTCATCGCCATCTCGACGGCTGGGTCGAGCATGGAGGGGAGCGCGACTTTGTCTGCATCGTGACTGCAGAGAAAACCGCGTTCGCGTGAAATACCGTAAGCGTCGAGTGGTTGAATGCTGGCCATGTCTCGCTCCCTGATAGTTGTGTTTGAAACTATCTTTCACCGAATTCACGCAAGGTAAAGCCCCAGTCTTCAGCCGGGATCGGCAATGCGAAATGGCGGCAGTCGGCGCCTATTTACGTGCTGGTTCATAGTCGAGCAGTTTCGTTCCAGCGCGCTCGCACCGCAGCCGACAAAGCGGACTGAGGCGGCTTCTATCGTGATTGGTTCGCGCGAATTGGCTGAGCTGATATTGCCGCTTCGAATGCTGAGACGGCATTGTCGTGTAAGTTACCAGAGTTGGTGCTACTGTCGTTTTCGAGAGATTCGACTAGGGGGCATTCGACATGACTAAGATCAGCATTTTGTTTTCCGTATTGCTCGCGACTTTCGTCGTATCTTCGTGCGGTTCCCGTGCGGGCACCTCGGAGCACCCCACTTTCGCCGTAGATCCGGGTGAACGATACGTCAAACTGGCTCTTGCCCTCGATGTCGTGACCGACGGTGGATTCCTTTTTGAGTATCGCGGGCCCGAAGCGTGGAAGATTGAAGCGAGCGAGCAGTCGATGTCACTCGCAGACATTGAAGCTGAAGCGCGGGCACTTGTTTCAGAACTTTCGAGCGTGAGAGATGGCCACCCGGAGCAGGAACGTCTTGAATCGCTTCGATTTCAAGTTCGTGGCATGATTGGGCGCATCAAGGTGCTGCTGGGTGAGACGAAAGGATTCAATGAAGAGGCTCAGGAGATATTCGGCGTATCTCCGCCACAGATTTCTAATTTGCAGGCCGAGGCTGCACTTGCGCGGCTCAATGAACTGGTGCCGGGTGAAGGCGATCTGGCTGAGCGTGTCGCGGCATTCAAGGCTCGCATGAGAGTACCTGACGAGAAGCTCGAAGTGGTCTACCGTGCTGCGGTCGAGGCCTGTCGCGATGAGACCGCAAAATACATCGACCTTCCTGCTGGCGAAGGGGTAGAGCTTGTGTTCGTAGACCAGCTTCCGGCCGCTGGCCGGTACGATTATCTAGGAGACTTTCAGGGGCGAGTCACGATCAATCGCGCGACAGCTGGAATCGGAAATGCGCTATACATTGGATGCCACGAGGCTTATCCGGGACACCACTTGCGGGCGATCCTGAGGGAAGCGAAATATGGTCGTCACGATTGGCCAGAGTTCGATGCGCTCACACTCTTCGGGCCAGATTCTCTTCTTTCCGAGGGCCTGGGGCAATATGCCGTCGACCTCGCGTTTCCATTGGACGCAAGAACTACTTACTATGAACAGACGCTATTTCCGCTCGCTGGACTTGAACCGGCTGATGCTGCCCTGTTTGCCCAGTTCAACGAAACGCTGAAAGCTGTTGAGCCGTACGCGACAATCGAAGTGCCGCGAGCCTACCTCGACGGACGCATGACGCGCGATGAGGCTATAGATGCTCAAGTTCGATATGGCCTGCAGCCGCGCGAGCGAATGGCCGGCATGTTCGGGTTCGTCGATGCGTTCCGCACCTACGTCATCACATACTCCCTGGGCGAGCGGCTTGTCGAAACGCTTATCGGCGACGATGCGTCAGGTCCGGAAACCCATTGGTCAGCGTTCAAGTCACTCAATGAGGCGATGGTGACGCCAGACCTGCTGGCGGTCAAAGAGTGGGAGTGATCATCGCGGGCAATGCATGCCCGTAGCCGATCGACAGATAGCGGATTTCAGCTTCTCCGAACAAAGGGGCTTTTCGAACCGGGACGACTCCCTTATTAGGCCGAAAAGGGAGCTCCCCACATGAAAATCCGACAAGCCATTACTTTCGATGACGTGCTTCTGCAGCCCGGCCCGAGCGAGGTCATGCCTGCGAATGTGGACGTCTCAACCCTCCTGACGAAAACCATTCCGCTCAACATCCCGCTCCTGTCTGCGGCGATGGACACGGTAACCGAGGCGCGCCTTGCCATTGCGATGGCGCAGGCAGGCGGCATCGGCGTCGTCCACCGTAATCTGACGGTCGAAGAACAGGCCGGACAAGTTACCCAGGTTAAAAAATATGAGAGCGGCGTGGTGATGAACCCTATCACGATCGCGCCAACCGCGAGCCTGAAAGACCTTCAGGACATCAAGGAACGGACCGGATTTTCCGGCGTGCCGGTTGTCGAAAAGGATGGCACGGTTGTGGGCATCATCACGAACCGCGATACGCGTTTTGTCGACGATCTCAATGCCAAGGTGGCAAGCCTGATGACGCGCGACGTCGTCTCCGTGACCATGGACACGCCAATAGAAGATGCGCGCCAGCTGCTCCACAAGCACCGGATTGAACGTCTCGTTATCGTTGACGAGGTTGGAAAATGCGTCGGCCTGCTCACCGTGAAGGACATGGAGAAGGCGCAGCTCAACCCGAACGCCGCCAAGGACGAGCAGGGTCGGCTTCGCGTCGCCGCTGCATCCACTGTTGGCGATGCTGGTTTCGAGCGCACACAGGCCCTCATCGATGCAGGCGTCGATGCGGTTGTGATCGATACCGCGCACGGGCACAGCCAGTCTGTGCTGGACGCTGTGACACGCGCAAAGAAGCTGTCGAACTCGGTCCAGATCATTGCTGGCAATGTCGCCACGGGCGATGCCACCAAGGCACTGATCGATGCGGGTGCGGACTGTGTGAAGGTCGGTATTGGCCCCGGCTCGATCTGCACAACGCGGATCGTTGCCGGCGTTGGCGTGCCGCAGCTGACCGCGATTGAGGATTGTGCGAACGCCGCCGCAAAGACGGGCACACCGATCATCGCCGATGGCGGGATCAAATTCTCCGGCGACTTTGCAAAGGCGCTGGCAGCAGGCGCATCGACGGCAATGATGGGATCGGCCTTTGCGGGCACTGAAGAAGCGCCTGGCGAGGTCTTCCTGTTCCAGGGCCGCAGCTACAAGGCCTATCGGGGCATGGGCTCACTTGGTGCCATGTCGCGCGGCTCTGCTGACCGCTATTTCCAGAAAGAAGTCTCCAATGACAAGCTTGTGCCCGAAGGCATTGAAGGCCAGGTGCCGTTCAAGGGGCCGATCGGAAACATTATCCACCAGATGGTTGGTGGGCTTCGCGCAGCGATGGGCTATGTCGGAGCCAAGACGGTGCAGGAACTTCACGAGAAAGCCGAATTTGTCCAGATTACGGGCGCGGGGCTCTCCGAAAGTCATGTCCATGATGTAACGATGACCCGCGAAGCGCCGAATTATTCCATCAGCCGCTAGCCTGGACGGGCCTCCAGACCCGTCTGCGCATCAGAATAAGCAGAACAAACGCTGCGCAGCCGATGCCGACAGCCGCAGGAAACAGGCCCGTTGTCCAAGAATATTGCTCCAATGCGAGCATGACAAAGCCATTTCGAAGCGCGCCGAGGGCAAAGAATGTCGCATTCTCCTCGTGCGGGAGGTTCCACGCCTTGCGAACGGACGGGCCGAAGCCGAGCAGGTCCACGCCGGTAAGGATGAGGACGGCATAAAGCGGATCAGCGGTGACCCACCAGAGGGGCAGGGCAGACAAAGCGAGACTGAGGAAGGTCCAGTCCGAGCCTGTCACGGATGTGTCGGCAGATTTTGACAGGGCCAGCAGAGCGACACCGCCGGTGATCAGTCCCGATACCGCTATGGGCCAGGCACCGACGCCAGCCCCGCCAGCAAGTTGTGCTGTTGCAACGACGAAGGTGACGGCGGCCCATATCAACCAGGAGAAGACGTGCGGACGCGTTTTCCCGCGGATGATGGCTCGGACATATGGGTAGAAAGCGAGGAAGGTCAGCGCCATGGCTGTGGCGCTGAAGGCCTCCTTTGAGAGGAGAAGATCGGTCAAGGTGATGTCTTTGGAGTTCGCCACATGGGTGTCATCGGGGGGCTTTCCCCCAACACGCTGAATTCGTCAATTTTCTTGAATCCGAACGCCGAGTAGAAACCGTAGTTTGCGGGGTTTGAGTTCTCAAGGTAGACAGGCAGGCCCTCCTTGTCGGCCGCAGTCAGTACCGGATTCATCATCGCCTTTCCAAGTCCCTTGCCGCGCGCGGCTTTTCGTGTGCCAATCGTGAAAAGATAGATGTGCGGCTCGCGGGGATGATGCTTTTCCATTGCTCTGCCAGCCGCCATGCCGCGCCTCATCGAGCCTTTCGTGCCGTGAATTACTTGCGCGGCCATCAGCTGTAAGAGCGAAAAAGGCGGGAAGCGCAGGTTGGCTTCATGGGTGGCCCACATGGTCGCGGCCTCGTTGCCATGCATGTGACAAAACCCCTGCTTCAGATAGATATCGCGCGCCATGATCCGGAAGAGGGGGCGCAGAGCACGCCCGCTACCGAACAGCCAGAGGTTGAATGGGTCTTCCGCGAACGCCTCGGCTGTAATGTCGCCCAGCTGGCGCCAGTCTGCGTGATCGCTGAGACGGATCTCTGGCGGAAGGTCAACGTGCATCATCTGAAGCGCGGGCTCGTTTGGTTATTGGTGTTTGCGGATGCAGTCATGGAACCCGCTATGCATATCCTCCTCGAAATCAATGCTGATGTCGAGGACGTCGTCTTCTCCGAATTTACCCATCCGCAGCCTGTCCGCCACCCAGAAATAGTCGATGAGCTTCCGGCTGAGTTCCAGGCTGTAGATATGATGGTCCGTCCTGACCCCACGGTAGTCCAGCTGTCGGTTCAGGCTCATGTTCATGCCGGGCAGCCCCCATTGCAGAATCATTTTGGGGGTGTCGCCCTGGTAGCTTTTCAGTCCGAACGTGAAGAGGTGAACGCCCTCATTGTCGCGTCCTAGCAGCAGGTAGCCTAAATCTGCTGACAGGCTGACAACGCACTGCTCAGCCTTGTAATTGTATACGACCACCCAGTTACCGCCTTCGCTGAAATCGTCGTACTGCGCATGTGCCTGTGCTGTGAGCAGCATGCCAGCCGCCATAAACGATGCGAGTTTTTTCAATCTCTCCGTCTCCCACCCTGTAATTCGAGGTCCAGCTTACGGGCGGTTGGATCGTCGGGGCAAGTTGAGGTGGCGGGGTGGATCGTACCGGGTCAATCGCGCAGCGCGGGGATAACCCTAGACTGCGAGCCCGTTGAGCAGGGCGATGCTACCGACCGACGCTGCGTTGCGATGCTTCATCAGCGCCTGGTACTCGTCGCAGTGATACCAGCCTCTGGCGGTGTCCTGATCTGGAAACTCCGCGATGATGGTGCGTGTGCAGGACCATTCACCTTCCAGCACGGTCGGGCTTTCCTCGACAGCGAGGAGCTTGCCGCCATGCGCGGAAAAGATGTCCATGAACCCGGCTTCATATTTGCCGTATGTTTCGCGGTCATAAATGGTGATTTGCGCGACGATGTATGCGGCCATTGTCTGTCCTCCTCCTCCAGCCGCGCCATCTAAGAATACACATGAACAGGTGTCTATTGGTTTCCATGACGGGCAAGCGGGCTTAAAGCGAGCCTCACAAATACCGATGAGGTCTACCCATGCGCGACGGCGGAAGAATTGCAGCAGCGATTGATGTGCTGACGGACGTTCTCAACCGGCACCAGCCGGTCAAGTCGGCCGCGCGCGACTGGGGCAAGCGGGCCCGCTACGCAGGCTCCAAGGATCGCGCCTGGGTGTCCGGCCTCGTTCTTGATGCCCTGCGCAAGCGCAATTCCATCGCGCACGCCATGGGCTCGGATGAGCCGCGTGCGCTCGTTCTCGGCGCGCTCGCCCATGCCTGGAAGTGGGACATCATGCGTATCGACGGCGCGATGGATGAAGACCACGCCCCCTCCAAGCTGACGCTTGAAGAGCGTGAGCGCCTCGTCATGGCACCCGATGTCACCGCAGCGCCGCATGTTTCCGGTGACTATCCCGAATGGATGGAGCCGATGATGGACCGCGTCTTCGGAGAGGAGAAGGTGGTTGAGGCGCAGGCCATGGCCGTGCGGGCCGATGTCGACATCCGTGTGAACACGCTGAAGGTCGATGCCGAAAAGGCGAGCGGCCCAATGCGGTCTGCCAGCGCCGAAGTTTCACCGCTCCTCAAGAACGCCTATCACATTCCGGCGCGCGATCCGTCCGAACGCGAAGCGTCGCTCGAAAGCATCCCGGCCTATTCCAAGGGCTGGGTCGAGGTGCAGGATGCCGGCTCGCAGATCGCAGCCGCCGCATCGAATGCCAAGCCGGGTGAACAGGTCCTCGATTACTGCGCAGGTGGTGGCGGCAAGACGTTGGCCATGGCCGCGATGATGGAAGGCAAGGGGCAGGTTCACGCCTATGACATTGATGGTCGCAGGTTGTCAGCGCTGATCCCCCGCCTGAAGCGCTCTGGCGCGCACAATGTCCAGCTTGTCCATCCGAAGGAGCCGGAAGCGCTTGAAGCGCTGAAGGGCCAGATGGATGTCGTCTTTGTCGATGCCCCGTGCACCGGTACGGGCACCTGGCGGCGCCGGCCGGATGCGAAATGGCGTCTGAAGGACAAGCAGCTCGCCAAGCGTGTCGAAGAGCAGCGCGAAATCCTGCAGGTGGCAAGCGCCTTCGTGAAGCCGGGCGGCCGGCTGGTCTATGCAACCTGCTCATTCCTGATCGAGGAAGACGAGGACAGGGTGTCGGAGTTTCTCGCGGCGAATGACGGATTTTCCGAGCTCAGCGCCGCCGAGGCCGCGATCGCGTCGGGCCTGCTGACAGATGAAGGGGCGGCGGCGGTGAAAGCAGGTTGCAAGTACGGGACATCAGTGCGACTCACCCCACGCAGCGCGGGGACCGACGGCTTCTTCTTTTCAGTAATGAAAAGGGTGCGTTGACCCTTGGGCCAATTTCATTCGACTTCGGCGTTGTTGGAGCTGATGATCTGTTCAAGCTGAGACTGGCTCAGGTCACTTGTCAGTTTCAAGCCGGCGAAGATTTCATTGAGCCATCGAACGGTGGCTTTCAGGTACATTCCGTCCACCTCCACGGCCACAACCCGCTTGCGCGTTATCGCGCCGTCATGCTTCAGCTTCATGCCCTGGAGCGTGATGTCAGTTATCGCTGCGCGAACCGTTCTGTTGCCAATTCTGACAATCACAAACCGATTGCAATGGTAACGTTGAGATCGCTCCACCTGCCGTCTGGTATGAGTTTGCGCAATCGCAAATGAGACAATGCCGCCTACTATGAAGGCTGCCATAATCAGCCAGTTGGACGGATTGTTCAGCTGCGATACCGTGTCCATGGTGCTGCGCTGCTGGGCCGCTGAAGCCGTGTGGAGCTGCTGTGAGCCGTGTCCCGGCATCGCGGCCCGGTCGTTTGCTTCTTCCGTCGACGGCGTCGATCCGGCCGACCCCGCAAACTGACCGGCTTGATCACGCATTTTTGCGACTGGTGGCGGATTCGCGACAACACAGCCGTTCATCTTCTGAACCTTGCCCAGGTGATCGCCGACGTCGGCAGGTATCTGAGCCTTCAACTCGTCGCTCGCGATGCCCTCCCTGCCCAGCACGTAAAGATTGACAGTCTGCTGAAGGCTATCAGCGTAGTCCCTTATGGTATCGAGTTCCTCCTGAATACTTTCCGGATTTTCGACACCGGACGCGACAGGAGTGGCAGACCAAGCTTGCAATCTCTCCTGGAGTACGGCGACATCTTCCTTCGGAATAATCGCCCCGCCCGCAGCCTGGACTTCGCGGACCTGTATCAGAAGCTTGAGATAGTCATCGAGAGAACTGCAAGTGTCGTCTGCGAGAGCTGAAGGTACGATTCCCAGACATAACAGTGCGGCAGTCAGATGCCTGCCAAAATATCGATGCAGCGTCTCAATTTCCATCTGCCTATACTTTCCGTGAAGGAAGGGTAGCAGAGAATATACTATTCCGTATACGATAAAAAATAAGGAAGTGAGAAGTTGCTGCTGAAATACTCTGCTGCATTCGGCCTGATCAGGTTTTGTCTGTTGGTCCGCCAAAGGTGCTGAAGAGTTTCGTTACGAGGTTCCTCTGTCGATGAGAAAGTTCGGGACGCCAGATTTCGAAAATTAGAATGTAACGGGGCTGTTCACTCCTGTTCCAGGCTTCATGTTCGATGGTGTCATCGAAAATGAAGACCTCGCCGTCCTTCCACTCGCGTGTGTCGTTGCCGACGCGCAGGCTACACTGACCCGGCAGGATTATCGGCAAGTGACAGATCAGCCGGGTGTTCAGCATACCGTGGTGCGGGGGAATGCTGGCTCCAGGCTTGAGCAGAGAGAATAGCACGGACGGGGCCGGAGCAGGTTCAGCGTCCTCGCCGATGGCCTTGATTGCTGCATGCGTGCGCGGGCATTGCGCAATATTCTCCTCAATCGGTTGGCCCTGCTTGATCAGATAGAAGGCGCTCCATTCCGGATTGTCGAGCAGTGGGTGTGAGACGCCAGAGCCTTCCCGGCCACCGCTTTCAACATATGGGGAAAACCGGGTTGTCTCTTCTTTCTGACGTTGCAGCAAGGCTTGCAGTTCTGCCCGAATTTCCGGCGTCCTGGCCGCGAGGGTGTCTGTCCAGGCAAATTGCGACGCCGGGTGGAACTGTCGGTCGGGCAGCCCTGGATAATAATAACGTGTCGGTCTGGACGTGAAAGGCTGAGCACGGCCAGCGAGAATGTCGAGCGATAGTTTGAACAGTTCGTCTTCCTCATCGCCGCGAACTCCATGTTCGTCTGCAAACTTGTCCAGCGGGTGAAGGGTGGATGGGGCCGAATCGCCAAGAAAATCCCTCGCAGCGTGTGCCAGTTGCTCCATCTCTGCCGAGCGTGTCGCAAGGATTGCGAACGCTTCGAGGCCCCGGCCGAACGCGACCTTTGCGTCCGCATTGCGGCCAGCGCCGACAAGGGCCTGCCCGTAGTGGAGGTTGGCACGGGCGCTTGAGGGATCGATTTCCAATGCCTTCTCGAGCGCGCTGAGGCGACCTGGCATGTCTCCGAGCAACGATTTCGCTATCGACAGGGTAATCCAGACATCGCTTCCGGGCCAGCCGAGTTCGATCGCTTTCAGGAATGCTGCGTTTGCTTGTGCGCCATCGGACTTGCCCAGGGCTGTCATGCCTGCAGCGGCGTACTGTCTGGCCTGCGCGAGTTGGTCGTCCATATGGGCAATTCTCTACATAAACGGCTCTTCCAGCCCAACCGATTAGCGGTTAGGAGGCTGCATGGCCAGCAAACCCGATTCTGTCGCAGACAAACACGAACACGTCCTGATTGTCGATTTTGGAAGTCAGGTCACGCAGCTCATTGCCAGACGGCTGAGGGAATTGGGGGTCTATTGCGAGATCCACCCCTTCAACAAGGTAGACAGAGACCTGCTCCAGGCGTTCAATCCCAAAGCCGTCATCCTGTCCGGTGGCCCGGCGAGCGTCTACTGGGATGATGCGCCGATGGCGGATCAGGCTGTGTTTGACTTTGGCGTGCCGGTGCTGGGAATTTGCTATGGCCAGCAAGTCATGATGCACCAGCTTGGGGGCCGCGTCGAAGGCGGAACGAGCCGCGAGTTTGGCCGCGCCTTCATCGAGAAGGTTGTCGACGATCCATTCCTCAGTGGCCTTCTTGAGAATGGCGAACATGAGCAGGTCTGGATGAGTCATGGCGATCATGTCGCCGAGATGGCGCCCGGCTTCGGGGTCATCGCAAAGTCACCAGGTGCGCCCTATGCGATCATTGCAGACCCGGAGCGGCGCTTCTACGGCACGCAGTTCCATCCGGAAGTCGTGCACACGACGAATGGCAGGCAGCTCCTCCGCAACTTCATCCATGGCGTCGCCGGGCTCAAGGGCGACTGGACAATGGCTGCCTACCGCGCCGAAGCGATCGATAAGATCCGCGCGCAGGTGGGCGATGGGAAAGTGATTTGCGGACTCTCTGGCGGGGTGGACAGCTCGGTAGCCGCCGTGCTGATCCATGAGGCGATCGGCGACCAGCTGACCTGCGTATATGTCGACCATGGTCTGATGCGCCTCAATGAGAGTGAGGAAGTCGTGGGCCTGTTCCGCGACCATTACAATATCCCACTCGTGCATGTGGATGCGTCCGACCTGTTCCTCGGGGAACTCGCCGGCGTCAGCGATCCGGAACAGAAGCGCAAGACCATCGGCAGGCTGTTCATTGATGTGTTCGAAGCTGAGGCGAAGAAGATTGGCGGCGCAGATTATCTGGCCCAGGGAACGCTGTATCCCGATGTCATCGAGAGCGTATCGCCGACCGGCGGGCCGAGCCACACGATCAAGTCCCATCACAATGTAGGCGGTCTGCCCGAGCGGATGAACATGAAGCTGGTGGAGCCACTGCGGGATCTCTTCAAGGATGAGGTGCGGGTGCTTGGCCGAGAACTGGGACTGCCCGAGGCCTTTGTCGGTCGACATCCGTTTCCGGGGCCCGGTCTTGCTATTCGAATCCCTGGTGAGATCACCCGCGAGAAGGCTGACACGCTGCGCAAGGCCGACGCGATCTACATCGAGGAAATCAAGGCTGCTGGCCTCTACGATGAAATCTGGCAGGCTTTCTCTGTTCTGCTGCCGGTCAATACGGTTGGCGTCATGGGAGATGTCCGCACATATGAGGCGGTGCTGGCCCTGCGTGCGGTTACATCGACCGATGGCATGACTGCAGACTACTACCCTTACGATCACGCCTTCCTTGGCCGCGTCGCCACGCGAATCATCAATGAAGTGAAGGGCGTGAACCGGGTCGTCTACGACGTCACCAGCAAGCCCCCCGGCACAATTGAGTGGGAATGATTCCACGTCTCGCGCGGCCTATCGCGAACGATCAATAAATCAAACAAATACAATAGCTTGATACCGATTTTCGTTGGGTATCTATCGCCCTCCATCGCGGACCAACGGGACATTCTGACGGTATACAAATTGCCTCTTCCTGCCTAAAGTCAAAATACCGTCAGCCCATTTTGGCGGCCTGACGGTATTTTTTCGGCATAACGCATTGAAAAACCAGCGTTTCCTTGTCGAAAAACGGCCATTTTGACCTGACGGTAAAATTGGTGGGAAGGAGGCGCTCTGTGCTAACCGATATTGCAATCAAGTCATTGAAACCAAAGGATAAACCCTTCAAGGTCGCTGACCGTGACGGTCTCTATGTGTCCGTCGCGCCGACCGGTACCAAGCCTTCCGCTACGACTACCGTGTGAACGGGCGCCGGGAGACGCTGACCATCGGGCGTTATGGCAAGTATGGGATCACGCTGGCGGTTGCGCGCGAGAAGCTGATCGACGCGAAGAAGCTCGTGGATGAGGGTGTCTCGGCCGCCAAGGAAAAGAAGCGGGCCAAGGCTAAGACGAAATCTGAAGGGACATTCGGGGAGCTTGCTCTGCGCTGGCTCGCTGAGAGCGAAATGTCGGACTCGACCCGCGACATGCGCCGGCACATTGTCGATCGGGACCTGATCCCGGCGCTCGGGAACTACACGCTGCGCGAAGTAACGGGCGAGGATGTCCGTTAGCTCTGCGACAAGATCAAGAAAACGGCGTGATGGGAAAAAAGAGGGCCTAAAAAGCTTCGCCCCGGGCGCATGCGAAGCAGAGGCGGGTCCGGGGAGCCCTTATCGCTCTATCTCGTTATTCCGCCCTCGGACCTTTCGCAGACAAAGCCGCTGATCCGGCTCATTCTTAACCAGATCGGACGCAGGCTGACGGAAGAGCTGCCCGGTAAGGGCCAGCGCCGGCTTCTTCTGATGCTGGATGAGTTTCCAGCACTCGGGCGGCTCGACTTCTTCGAAAGCGCGCTCGCCTTCATGGCGGGCTATGGCATCCGCGCCTATCTGATCGCCCAGTCGCTGAACCAGATCGAGAAGGCCTACGGGCCAAACAATTCGATCCTCGACAACTGCCATGTGCGCATCGCCTTTGCGACCAATGATGAGCGCACGGCAAGGCGGGTCTCCGATGCGCTCGGCACGACGACGGAACTTCGCTCTCAGAAGAACTATACCGGCCACCGGCTCGCGCCCTGGCTCTCGCACATGATGATCTCGCGCCAGGAAACCCAGCGCGAGCTGGTCACGCCCGGCGAAGTCATGCAACTCGCCGCAACCGACGAGATCGTCATGGTCTCCAGCGCGCCGCCGGTGCTCGCAAAGAAGCTGCGCTATTTCGAGGATGGGAGTTTCACACGGCGGGTTTTGCCACCTGCTTCCGCCGAATGGCGCTGGGATCGGGCGCCGGAGAACTGGACAGGGACGGTTGTGGCACCGGTCGCTGCGGATTTGGGAGAGCAGCACGCCGGGACGGACGGCCTGTCGCTGAAACTCACGCAAGAGCCGGAGCATGAGATCGAGACAGAGCCGCCGGTAATGACCGCTGAGTCGGAAACTGTGCCCGATCTGGAAGATACAGCCGATCCGTCTGACGACCGCAACCTCGAAACCATCCGGCGCGCGGTCGCTGCCGATCGCGGTGATCCTGATTTCCTGCCGGAGTTCTGAACCCATGGGCAAGCCACGTGTGAACATAAGGATTTTAACAAAGCTCTATGCCCAGCTCTGCGAGGCGGCGGACAGGCCAGGCGCCACGAAGACGGCTATTGTCGAAGACGCGCTTCGGGCCTGGTTCGATCCAGAAGCGCGCTCGGTTCTGGAAGAGCGGCTCCTGGCAAGAATGGATGCCTTCGACCGGCGGCAGGCTGAGATCGAGCGCGATGTCGCCTACACCTATGAAACGCTCGCTCACTATATCTATTATTGGCTCACGCGCACCGAACCGATCCCGGAAGGCGAGCGCGACATTGCCCACGCGCTCGGCCAGAAGCGGTTCGATCATTTCATCGGGCAGGTGGCGCGGAAGATTGGAACCTGATAGCGGTTGAAGCCCACTTGTCGACCTAGCGACCAGATCAAGACAAGTGGAGCTCAGCCGCTTCTGGGTACGTCAACAGCGGTACGCAGATACTCCCATATGTCTCCCGCGACCGTGCTTAGTGGAACGTTTTGGAGTTCGGTGCCGTCGGCATAAGTCAGCCATTGCCTGACCTTCGCTGGATCCTCTGCGAACGCAGCGGATAGGCCTTGGGGCACGTCCGTTGGGAGAGGTGTGTTCCGGCGTTCGAACGTGGCCGAGATGGCTGCACTCAGCTCTGCCGGATCGATCTTGGTTGCTTTCGGAATGGCCCAGAGATCGTAGAAGTCTTTCATGCGGCCGTTGATGAGGCCGAGGGCGACGACCGCCTGGAATTTTTCGGCGATCACCGTTGCCGGTGAAGAGGCGCGGATTCGGGCGGGCTTAAAGTCGAGGATCGATCCGTATTCGATCTCATAGTGCGGATCGGGCAGGGCGTCACCAAAGCCGAGATCGACGGTGATCGGAACTTATGTCTTGCCGAGATGGGCCACCGTGCGGAGACGTTTGCCGCCATAGACCTGATCCTCACGGATGTCGGCCGTGGTAATCGTGTCGATGCTGAACTTGAGTCCGTCGTCGGCGTCGAGCGACAGGATTTCGGCAAAGATCGAGGTCAGCGTCGCATCGTCGGTTTTCTGCCGAAGGCGAGGAAATCAATGTAGCGTGTGAAGCGGCCAGGGTCGGTGGTTCATAGAGTGACCAGCATTCCGCCCTTCAGAACAAACTTGTCACGGTGTGGAGATTTGGACAGGCGGTAGATGAGACGCTCCAGGCCGAATGCGACGAGAAGGGTCTGGAAGTCGCGGCCTTTCGTTCGGGCAAGGTTCAGGATGCGCTGGCGAACTGACGCTGCGATGTTGGTCGGCTTTCTAGCCATTGGATGTTAGCGCCTCCAGATAGGGACGCATGATCTTTGCCGCACCGAAGTCGGCGGCCGCCTGCATCAGGACGGCTGGCGTGGCCTTGCGTTGATCAAGGGCCGCCTTGAGCGCTTCGATCGCCACCGAACGGTCGACCAGTTTCGGATTGCGGAAAGCATCCGCAATCGATTTTGACACAGAATAGATACGAACCGGCGTTCCGCCGATCTGATGCGCTTCCACGCCGTCCGAAAAGTAGGGCTCGCGGAACCTGACGACGCGAACCGGCGGATAGGCGATCGTTGGCTCCCAATCTTTCGCGCCAATCGCGAACCAGACCTTGCGGGGGAGTTGATCGATGAGGCCGTGATACGCCAGAGCCGATACGAGGCAGATGACGGATTTAGGCGCGCGCTTGGCGACTTCGGCCAGATTGGTGTTGAGATCTGCTTCCGCATCGGCAGCCCGGTAGAGGCCGCGTCCCATCCGGACTACGTCACCGGCGTCGACAGCCCTGGAGATCGCGGTCGCACTCACGCCGATCTTGCGAAGCTCAAACGCACGGGCGAACTCGTGCTTCTGAAGATAAGCAAGGAGCCTTTCCTGCTGGGTGGCGGAGGTTGATGGTGCCTGTTTCATATTCTCGGACACGATGCGTTTTTGTCCGAAGATATGTAACACGCTGATTGTTCCCGTCGAGGGTGCTCGGGGGTGGAAGCTGATGCCAATTAAAAGGCCAAGTGGAGCCAGCACTATTATTCAGCTATGGTTCGTACGTGCACCGGAATCGTGTCAACTGCAACGACGCCCGTTGCATGCATCATTCGATTTGCCTGCGGAACGATACTGCCGGAATCGACGACGGTTTTTCCACAGGTATTTTGCAAGGTATTGATTTCAAAGAAATTTGTCGTTTCTCTCATAATCGAGTGGGAGTGAAGGCTTCGCCTGCGCCGCGAGGCAGTGGCATCAGCCTGGGCATTCGGCAGTCAGTTCCTGCGCAAGACCGGGACGCAGCAGGCCGAAGGTGCGCGTGAGGCGGCCGGCAAGCGCACACCGGCGATTGTCCTTGTCGAGCACGGGATCGGTCGCGAGTTCCGAGACGAGGCTATCCAGGTTGCCTGACTCCGCTTGCATGCGGCTGCCGCCGTCCCGAGGTGTGTCGAAAACCATGGTGTGCTGCCGGCCGCCTGCCTCTATCGCCGACCAGGCCGGGCATTTCCCGCCGGCCAAGAGGGCGTCCGGCCCATCAGCAGCGAACCGCGTCCAGCAGGTCATCATTCCCTCGGACAGCGCCATGCGCCCCGCTGCATTCCTTCGGGTGAACAGCCGCTTGTCGAGGCGCCCCAAGAAGTTCTCGAAGTGGCCGAAGACGAAAGGAATTTCGAGGCTGTGGGCCGCGCCGATTAGATGGCCGAGATCGCTGAGCCCGACCCGGGCGCCTTCATCCCAGTCGAACCGGTAGGTTCGCACCGGTCCGGTTCCCGCTTCGGCGAGTTGCTGGGCAAATTCCGACACCCCAATCGCGCGCCAGACGCCTGTCATATAGCTGGAAACGGCGTTGTAGTGATCCGCGTCCCGCGCGACCGGAAACAGGAACAGGGCCTTGCGCGTCATGGCCGGGTCGAAGGCGAGCAGGTATTTCGCCTCGTCGCGATTGGAACCGATAATGAGCGGCAAGTTCCGCCCGGCCTGGTGGGCCGCGATCGCTTCCGCAAGGGGCCGATCGGACAGTGTCGTCCCGTCGCGGATGACGCCCGGCGTGCGTCCGTCGCGATAGGCGCCGAAAATGGCTTCGAGCGAGGCGTCCCGCAGAGCGCTGGCGTCGGGCGAAATGCTGTCGGTGAAGGCTTGTGCAGCCGGTATCGCGCCCACGATCTGAGAGGTTCGCCCGTCTCTCGCGATTTCCAGGGGAAAGCTTGCCGGCAGGCCGCTTTGGGCAATCGCAGCGCGATAGAGGCCATCGGCCTGCGGCATGGCAAGCAGGGCGAGTACATTGTTGGCGCCAGCGCTTTCGCCAAACAGTGTGACCGCGTCCGGATCGCCGCCGAAGGCCGCGATATTGTTCCGAGTCCAGCGCAGCGCCTGAACAAGGTCCAGCAAGGCAAAATTGGCCACGCCGTCTTCAAGTGCCGGGTGGGCGAACCAGCCGAGCGGTCCCAACCTGTATTGCACGACAACGACGATAACGTTACCGGCTTCCGCGAGTTTGGAGCCGTCATATTGCTCGGCCCGGCCCCAGACATTCGACCCGCCATGAATCCAGACCATGACAGGCAGGGCGAAGGACCCGCTGGCATCCGATGGGGCATAGATGTCGAGATAGAGGCAATCCTCTTCGCCGCGAAGCACACCCTTTTCGATACCCTTCAGACTGTCCAGCCCGTTGGTGATCTGCGGGCACCAGCTGGCGTGCTGCAAGGCGTTCAGCGTTTCGCTGCGAGGGCTGGGCGGTTTGGTCGGGTGCCAGCGAAGCGGACCGTCAGGGGGACTGGCATAAGGGATGCCGAGCCAAGTGCGAGCGCCATTCGCCGAAGCACCGCCGACAACCTCCCCTTGCGCGGTCTGTACCAGCATCGCCGGCTGCGCCGCGAGGGGCGCTGCATGAGGTTGCGGCGGCTTTGCGCAGGCCGCGGCGAGGCACAGGAGGAGGAGCGAGACAAGGCTCGGTCTAGAGGCCAAGATCAATCTCCCTTTCGAATGGAATCCGCATCGACAGTGCCTCTGGATCGCCAGCCGACCGGGCGACCGTAACGGTATGGATACCGGCTTCGATGCGCCAGGTTCGACGGTCAGTATCATACCATGCAAGGTCCCTCGGCTCGACGGTGAAAACGGTCTCGGCGCTTTCACCGGGCGCTAGCGGGACCCGGCTGAACCCGCGCAGGTTCTTCACCGGGCGCGGTGCGGCCTTTCCTGGCCAGCCGATATAGAGTTGCGGGGTCTCGATGGCTGGCCGGGTGCCGGTATTGGTAACCGTGACTGCGACGTTGAGCGCGCCATCCTTCCGGCGGGCGGCGCGAAGATTGCCGTATTCAAAACTGCTGTAGGTCAGGCCATGTCCGAACGGGAAGCGGGGCTCGTTCCGCTCGCGGTCAAGCAGGGCATAACCGTGCCAGTAGCCATAGTCGGCATCGTGGGCCTGGGTATCGAACGGCGGATAGTGACTGGCGTCGCGGGCGATGGTGAAAGGCAGGCGTCCCGATGGGCTGACCTTGCCGAAGAGTAGGTTGGCGAGCGCATTGCCGCCTTCCATGCCGGCGTAGAAGGTCTGCAGCGCAGCAGGAGCCGTATCGATCCAGTCCTCCACCATGACGGCCGAGCCAGCGACGATGACGACGATCACGCGCGGATTTGCAGCGGCCACCTGCCGTATCAGCTCTACCTGCGCGGGCGGCAGACGAAGGTCGGTACGATCGCCGCCTATGGTCTGGCCGTTGCTGCGCTTGCGCGCGCCATCGAGGATGGAGGTCAGGTTTTCGGGAATATCCTCCTGGCCGAGATTGATGTGGCTGGGAATATATTCGCCTTCCTCCACGGCCGTGTAGCCGACAATGACGATGGCGGCATCAAAGGCGTCAGCGGCCTTGCCGGCGGCAATTGGATCCGCCTCGTCGCCCGCGAGCGTGACCCGATCGGTCCCGAGAAAGGATGTCAGGCCCTTCAGCGGTGTGACCACATAGGGCGGATTGACCCGTGAGGAGCCGCGATCGCCAGTGTTCTCGAGCGTTGCGAGCTTTCCGAACACGCCGACCCGCCGCACCGACCTTTCGTCGAGCGGAAGACTGTCGCGGTTCCACAGGAGCACGGCCGACTGTTCGGCGACCTTGCGCGCAAGGCCGGTATGCTCGCTGCAGGCGACCAGGCTCATCGGGTAGGACGCGCGCGGATCGTCTGCCTTGGTAACCTGCTTCAGGGTGCGCAGGATGCGCCGGACGGCGGTGTCGATGGCGGCTTCGGCAATGTTGCCGTTTCTTACTTCGGCAAGGAGGTTGTCGCCAAACCAGGCTGGTTCGGGGTTTTCCACATCGAGGCCGGCTTCGGCGGCATCTGGGCTGTAGACACCCAGCACCCAGTCGGAATGGACGAAGCCTTCAAAGCCCCATTCATTGCGAAGGATCTGGGTAAGAAGATATTCATTCTGGCCGCAATAGGTGCCATTGACCTTGTTGTAGGCACTCATCACCGACAGGCAGCCGGATTCGATGATCTTGCGGAAATGCGGCAGGTAGATTTCCCGCAGCGTACGCTCATCGACATGCACGTCGAGATTGAACCGCGTATTCTCGATACTGTTCAGCGCGAAGTGCTTTACCGTCGAAATGACATTGTGGTGCTGGCTGCCCTGGGAGAGGGCGCGGCCCATTTCGCCAAGATGGAAGGAGTCTTCGCCATACGTTTCCTGCGCGCGGCCCCATCCGGGATGCCGTAATACATTGACGCAGACCTGGCCCAGAAGGTTCACCCCCTGCGCGCGCGCTTCGAGCGCCATGGCCTCGCCGACCTGCCACTCGAGCTTCCTGTCAAAGGTCGCACCGCGGGCCATGGAGCAGGGAAAGCAGGTCGAGTGCCCGACGATCACGCCCCGCGGCCCGTCGCTGAATTTCAGCCCTTCAATGCCAAGGCGCTCATTCGCGCCGCCTGCCGGGTAGGGCTTGGCGCCCCATTTCTTGGATTCGGCGTGAATGCTGTAGAACCCGCTCCCCGACATCATGGCGATTTTTTCTTCAAGGGTGAGCCTGGCAATGATTTCGCCAATGGTCATGCTCTGGAAGATGCTGTCCTGGCAGCCGGTCTCGTCGGACATTCGTCGTCTTTCGGTCGTCTGGAAAAGGGAGGGGCCGGTTCAGGACCGGCCCCTTAGGCCAGTGGGAGAGGGGTGTCAGAAGGAGGCTGTGAGCCTTGCGCCGACATAGCGTTCGAAGTCGCGGGGCAGATATTGGCTGATGACGCCAGCATAAAGAGGATCTGCGAATACGTTCGAGGCATAGGTCTCGTCGAGCAGGTTGCGCACGAAGACAGAGGCGGTCCAGCCACCGTCATCGGCCGTGATCCCGGCACTCAGATGCAAGAGGCCATAGCCGTCCTGCGTCGTGTTCGGGTTCTGGTCGAGCTGAAACTGGACATCGCTCTGCCAGCTGCCATCGAGCTGGAAGAAGCCGTCAAAAGGCATGCTTGCGAGAGGGATGTCCTGACGCAGGCTTGCGGTGAAGCGCCAGTCCGGCGAGTTGGGCAGCTCCTCGCCGGAGAGGTCCTGCGCACCGTTAACGCAGCCCTCGGCCGGTGTCTGGCCGCGATAGCACTGGGCAAACGGAAAGCTCTCCACGGTGGCATCTGTATAGGCAATACCCCCCTGGAGCAGGGTGTTGTCGGTCAGAAGGGCCGAGGCGTCCAGCTCGATGCCCTTGGTGCTGACCTTGCCGGCATTGGCAACCACAATGGTGGAGGCAGCCACGTCGCGTTCCTGGGCCTGGAAGTCGTCATATTCGGTCCAGAAGGCGGCGGCGTTGAACTGCAGGCGGCCGTTCGGCGTCTGGACTTTCAGGCCGGCCTCATAGCTGTCGGAAACTTCGGCATCGACATATTCGGTCGACTGCGGCGCAGTGAAGATGACGTCGAAGGCGCGCCCCTTATAGCCGCGAGCATAACGCAGATAGGTCATCACGCTGTCGGACCATTCCTGTCGCAGGCCGATATTGCCCACCAGCGCCGTGTCGGACGTGTCGCCATCGATGTCAGCCGGTGTGCCGGCCGAGCCGCCGAGCGGGAAGTCGCCCGGAAGCAGGGTGTTTGTCGGATCACGGAAGACGCGGTAGTCGAGCGTCTCATTAATCACCCGCAGACCACCGAACAGGGTCGTGCCCTGGCCGAACCTGTAGTTCGCACTGGCGAAAGCGGCATAGTTCCGGTTGCCGACCGAGCCGTTGAACTGGCCGCTCAGGCCAACGACGCCAAGCCCGGTCAGGGCCTCAATGCGGCGGCGGAAGGAGCGGTCGAGGTCGAGCTGGAAGAGGTAGACACCGACGACATAATCGAAATTGTCCCAACGCGGCGAAGCCAGGCGGAACTCCTGCGAGGTCTGGGAGAGGCTCGTCTGGCCGCTATTGAGATCGAAGGTGATGACACCCGGGATCGGGTCTTCGAAGTCGAGCGCATCGACATCGATATTGTTCTCGAAATCCCATTCCCGGAAGGCTGTGATGGAGGTGAAGGTAAAGCCGTTATCGAACCGGTACTCCGCCTTGCCGGAAACGCCCCATTGCTCTGAATTGTTGTAGACGGGTGCGTTCAGCTTCGTCTGGTTGTTTTCAGGGCCGGCCACAACCGGATCCAGCAGCGTGTCGAGAGTGACACCAACGACAGGGTTGACCGCGGTGGATGTATCGCGGATCTGGTAGGCGCAGCAGTCCTGCTCGGTATCGCGATAATCGGCGATGAAGGTGAGATCGAGCGCGCTGCTCGGCTGGACAAGGATTTTGCCGCGAACGCCCCAATTGTCATATCCGTTGAGGTCGCGGTCGTCGGACACGTTCTCTATGTGGCCCTTCTGCGATTTTGTGAATGCGGTCAGCCGGCCGAGAACGGTGTCCGTGATCGGCCCGGAGACCGTGCCGCGAAGCGCGTACTCCTCCCCTTCGGCGACGGTCAGGTCCACTTTTCCGGACAAGGTGTCAGTGGGCGCCTGTGTCGTTACGGCAATCACGCCGGCCGAGGCGTTCTTGCCGAACAGGGTGCTTTGCGGACCACGCAGGACTTCGACCCGCTCCACATCGACAAGGTCCTGGAAGCCCTGGCCCTGACGAGCGAGGACGACGTCGTCGACGACAAAAGACACGCTCGGCTCAACGCCCGAGGAGAAAACCTCGGTTCCGACCCCACGGATGCGAACCGAACTGTTCAGCTCGTTGGAGCTTTGCGTGAAGGTCAGTGACGGCACCAGCGTTGCGAGGCCCTCGATCGAGGACACGCCCGAGTTTTCCAGGTCCTCGCCGGAGCGGGCAGACACGGCGACGGGCACGTCCTGCAGGGTTTCAGGCCGTTTGGTGGCGGAAACCATGATGGTGTCGAGCTTTCGCTCGGCGTCGCCGGTGCTGTCCTGCGCAGAGGCAGGGGCGGCCAGACAGGTGCCGAGCGCGATGCAGGAAGCCGTAATGGCAAGGCGATTATGAAGCATTGAATATCCTCCCGGTAAAACTGGCTTCACCCAGTTTTTCATCCAAGTGGATGGATTTCATGTCAAAGATGTCCTGTCAAGCTCCCGGGCGGAGAGTTTTTTTCAGGCCTTGAGCCAGTCGGGTAGTGCCGGCCAGTCGGCGCGGATTCGCGACGGGTCGCGCAGGAGGAAGGCGAAAACGGAGTCGATATGCGCTTCGATCGCCTGTGGCGACAGTATGTCGACGCCGTAGAGTTCGCGCGCCTCGGCGGCGAGAACAAATGGCATCTGGCAGATCGAAGTGATGATGAAGATGAGGGAAGGGTGCCAGGCATTGGGGAGGTTGCCAGCTTCCATGTGCCGGCGGGTAGGGCCCGCATAGACTTCATGCCCGGGCTGGATGAAGTTCTCGACCATCCAGTGCAGGCGCGGGCCGCCGCGCACCGATTCGGATATCATGATGCGCGCATGCTCTGGGTGCTTTGCGCAATAGTGGATGTAGCGACGAAGGAATTCGCGGTACCCTTCGAGCGTGTCCATTTCGGGCGGGGTGCCGTTTTCGAAGCCAAGCTCCGCGCGCAGGCGTTCGAACATGTCGGCCACCGCCTCGCGCCAGAGATTGTCCTTTGTTCCGAAATGGTAGCGGATCATGGCGTGAGAGGCGTCGGCGTCGGCAGCAATGTCGCGCGTGTTTGCGGAATCGAAACCACGTTCGGCGAAATGATGCCGGGCAACTTCCAGAATGCGGGCGCGTGTGGCTTCGGCCCTTGCCTGCACGGGTTTGCGTGTCGTCTTTCCCGCCATTGCCTGATCTCCCGTCTGTATGGTGCTGGTGTCAGGACCTAACCCGAAACCCGCTGTTATGCACTTTTCATCATAAAAATATTCCAATTGGATGAACTTTTGGGTTAAGGCTGCCTGAAGCGTCGAGGGAGGCAGAGCGTGAATCGTCAACGGTCAGGGGGCGGCGCGGTCGGGACAGGCCGCGTCCAGCTCGGCACAGTCATTGGCTATGGTGCGGGCGATTTCGGCCTCAACCTGTTCTATACCGGGCTCAATCTTTACCTGCTCTACTACTACACAGACGTGGTAGGGCTCGCTCCTGGCATTGCCGGGTCTCTGTTCATGGTTGCCCTGCTGTGGGATGCAGTGACCGATCCGGTCATGGGGGCAGTTGCCTCGCGCACCCGCTCGCCTTTCGGCCGTTACCGGCCCTATCTCCTGTTTGGCGGTCCCCTGCTCGGTGCGAGTTTCGTTCTGCTTTTCGCAGCCCCCGTGCTCTGGCCTGCCCAGCCCGTGATCGCCTGCCTGCTGACGCACCTCCTGTTCCGGACCGTCTATACGGTGTTTGGCGTTCCCTACGTTTCTCTCAGCGCTGCCATGACGACGGACGGAAAGACGCGTACATCCCTTTCCGGTGCACGGATGCAGTTCGCGACGCTCGGTGCCATCGTGACCGCTTTCCTGACACCCTGGCTTGCCGAGCAGTTCGCGAACGGAAGCCTGGTACGCGGCTACATGGTCACGGCTGTGGTCTACGCCCTGTTTGCTGAAGCGGTCTTCCTCGTCACCTTCTTCTCGGTAAGGGAGCGGGCAGATATCGGTATCCAGTGCCCCGATCTCATGGCGTCGATGCGCGCCGTGCGAGGCAATCACGCATTCTGGATCCTGTTTGCCAGCGTGGTGATGAACGTCGTGGCCTCGACCATCTTTACCAAGTCCATCATATACTACACCCGATACGTGATCGGTGAGGCCGGAATGGTGCGCGAGGTGCTGACGTTCTACACCATTGCCGCTGCAGCCGCCGTTTTCGGGTGGACGCTGCTTGCGAGGCGAACCTCCAAGACGCTGGTGCTGAGCATCGGTCTCTCGCTCAATGCCGTAATCTTTCTCCTGCTTTTCCTGATCGCGCCAGAGAGCAAGACCATGTTCCTGGGATTTGTCGTCATGGCTGGCATCGGCATGGCGGCCACCATCGTCGCCTTCTGGGCCATGCTGCCGGATACGGTCGAATTTGGCGAGTGGAAGACCGGGGTCCGTGACGAGAGTATCTTCTTCGGCCTGTACCAGTTTTCTCAGAAGGCGGCGTCGGGGCTCGCCGTGGGCGCCGTCGGCCTGATTCTCCAGGCCATCGGCTATGTCGCCAATACCGACCAAGCGGCAGGTACACTCGACGGGCTTAGGGTCCTCAGCTTTGCACTGCCGGCGGCCGGCATGGCCGCCGCCGCCGCGATCATCGCTTTCTATCCGATGCGCGGAGACCGGCACAGCAGGATCGTCGAGCTGCTCAAGGCAAGAGGAGAGGGATGATGTTGCGCACTTTTCTGACTGCGCTGGTCTTGGTGGCGGCTGCGGGCTGCCAGTCGGTTCCGGGCGAGGCCGGGCGGGCGGCGCAGCGTCCGAACATCCTGCTGGTCGTCTTCGAGGATATGAGCCTCAAGGTGGGCGCTTTCGGCGATCCCGTGGCAACCACGCCGATACTCGACTCCCTGGCGCAGGAAAGCATCCTGTTTCCGAACACGTTCACCACCGCCGGTGTGTGCGCGCCGTCGCGGGCTTCGCTGATCACGGGTGTTCACCAGCAGACCCTCGGCGCCCAGCATATGCGGACCCATGCCTTCGAAACGGATTTCGAGCCGTCAGGCTTTGAGATCGGCTACGCCGCTGTGCCGCCGCCGGAGGTGAAAGCCTTTCCCGAGCTGTTGCGCCAGTCGGGATACTACACCTTTGCCGGCTATGGCGGCTGGGTGATTTCGAACAAGAAGGACTACCAGTTCGGAACGCCTTTCACTGTTTGGGATGAGGATAGCGAGGCCGCGAGCTGGCGGGGGCGGGCACCCGGCCAGCCCTTCTTCGGCATGGTTACCCTGGCAACGACTCACGAATCCTTCCTGTTTCCCGTCCCGGCCATTCGCGACACCGAGCTTGCGAAGACTGTCGCCGCCCGCAACGAAAGACTGCTGTCGGGCAAGGTCGCGGTCACGGATCCGTCCGATGTGACCGTGCCGGCCTGGCTGCCGGACGTGTCTGAAGTGCGCCGGGAGATTGCGACCCAATATGACAACATCGCCTTTACCGAACAGAAGCTTGCCATGCTCCTCGAGGACCTAGAGCGGGACGGCCTTGCGGATGATACAATAGTCATCGTCACCACCGACCATGGCGACGGATTCCCCCGGGCCAAACGTTCGGTCTACGATTCGGGTATTCGCGTTCCGCTATTGGTCCGGTTTCCGGACGGCCGGGGCGCCAGCGAGGTGCGCGACGAACTGGTGAGCTTCGTCGATCTTGCGCCAACGATCCTGTCGCTTGCGGGGGCGCCCACGCCTGAATGGCTGCACGGGCAGGTCTTCCTCGGCGAGGCTCGGGACGCGCCCAATTCCTACATCTTCGCCGCAAGCGACCGGATGGATCAATGGATGGACCGTAGCAAGGCGGTGCGCGATGAACGCTACAAGCTCATCCGGAACTACATGCCCCAAGTGGCGCTGTTGCAGCCCGTCGCGTTCCGGGAGGAGTTGCGATCCATGCAGGCGCTCCAGCGGCTGCATGATGAAGGCAGGCTCAGTGACCTGCAGGCGAGCTATCTCGACGTCCCGCGTGCGCGGCTTGAGCTTTACGACATGGAAGAGGATCCCGAGGAAACCCGCAACCTTGCCGGCAAGCCCGCGCTGCGTGCCGTTCGTCAACGCCTTGTCGATGCGCTTGATGACTGGCTGGAACGGACACCGGACCTCTCCGCCGTGTTCGAAACCGAAATGGTCGAAGCGATGTGGCCGGGCGGCCGGCAGCCTGTCACAAGCGCTCCGTCGATCAGCGTATCCAGGGCGGACGATTCCGGGCTCGTCCTTGCCTCCGAAACCGAAGGCGCCTCTATTGCGTGGCGACGGCAGGGGAATGCGGCCGGGGCCTGGCAGCTTTACACGCCGGGAACGCGCCTGCCGGCAGACCCCTGCATTGAGGCGCGCGCGGTTCGCTATGGCTACGGCGCCAGCGATATCGTGACAAACTGCGTTCAGGACGGAGATACCGCAAAGACAGGTGAAGGAGAGCACTGATATGCTGCGAACGTGTGCAAGACTGGCCGTTGGTGGCCTTTTCCTGATTGCAGGAGGCAGTCCCGTGCTGGCGCAAACGGACACGGGCTCTGACGAGAGGCCAATGGCGCTGCCACCGGTGCCGGTGCCGGCAGATCCGCCAGAACATGCCGCCATTTCGCTCGGCGGGGCTTTGGACGATCGTGCACTGTGGGAGCATTTTCTGGATCAGCTTACGGTTCGCAATGTAACCGCAGCGGAACTCTATCCCGTGCTGCCAGCGTCCGATGCGGGCAATGGCAAGGCCGTGATCGTCGTACCAGGTGGCGGTTACATGTTCGTCTCGGTCGAGAATGAGGGATTTCCGGTTGCAGAGCGGCTGGCCGCAGAAGGCTATACGGCCTTTGTTCTGAAATACCGGACGCGGCCAACGCCCGCCGATCCTGAGGCGTTTCTTGCCTTCCTTGCGCCGCTCGCCGCCCAGCTCGGCAAGGTGGAGCTGGAGGCCTATGTCCCGGCGGTGGAAGATCTTGCGTCGGCCATGACTTATGTTTCACGGCACTGTCCGGATTATGGTTGCGCATCAGGACGCGTTGACCTGATCGGCTTTTCGGCGGGTGGCCTGTCCATTATCCGGATGCTGGAAACGCAGCCAAAGGATGTGACGGTTGCCTCGGCGGCGCTAGTCTATCCGCCTCTGTCCCAGACGGTGCGGGCCCGGAGCAAGCCACCGCTCTTCCTTGCCGTTGCGTCTGACGACCCTCTTTTCCGGCAAGGCGGTTTTACCGTGCCACAAGCCTGGTACCGCGCCACCGGACGGCTCGAGTTTCATCTTTACGATCATGGCGGGCATGGCTTTGGCACCCTGCGCAAGGGTGCGACGAGCGAGCGCTGGCTGGACCAGTATGTGAGCTGGCTATCGGTCGCGCACGATCAGGATTGATGGTTCGCAGCACTGCTTGGCTCAAAGCGACGCCATGATGCTGCGGCTAGGTGTGACCTTGTTGTCGAGGAAGTCGCGCCAGATGTCGGCGATCGCATCCGGACCGCTGATGCGCTCGACTGTGACCTCGCTGGCGGCCGTGTGGGCGAGGCGCGCGCTGGCTTCACCGGCCTTTTTGTAGAGCACGCCGGGGCCTCACTCCTTGTTGCGCTTGGCGATCTGTGCTGGCGCAAAGAAAAAGGTCGGCCTAGCGCCCGGCAGGTCCTTCGCTACGCCGCGTTTTTCCCAATGGGTCGCCCCGACTATGCAGCTTTCGACCATGTCAAGGTGCCTGTGCAGTTTGCCGGTCAGTTCGCCATTGCCGGGCTCGACACAGTGGCGGCCGCCATCGGCTTCGGCCTCTTGCACCTCGCCCGTCATCCGGAAGACCAGAAACGTCTACGCGACAAGCCGTCCGTTATTCCCGGCGCCGTGGAAGAGATGCTGCGGGCCTTCTCGACCGTTCAGATGATCCGCAAGACGACAAAGGATACCGAGCTGTGCGTTGTGAAGATCAAGGCCGGCGACCTCGTCTGCTGCCCGTCCATGGTGGCGAACCGCGACCCGGAGGAGTATCCCGACCCCGACCAAATCGACTTCGACCGCAACGCTAACCGTCATATGGCCTTCGCCTATGGCGTTCACCGCTGTCTGGGTTCGCATCTGGCCCGCCGGGAACTCGTGACTGCGCTGGAGGAGTGGTATAAGTGTATTCCAGCGTTCCGGATCAAGGAGGGCAGCCCTCCTGTCACTTATGGTGGGTTCGTCTTCGGCGTGGACTCGCTACACCTCGTCTGGGACTGAACGATCAGGTCTTATAGGCCCAGGCGGAACATATTCTGGCCGCCGGGGAACAGCCCTTCGTACCTGATCTGTCATTCTGTTCGATTAGGCTCTGGAGCGGGCCAATCGCCGGTTCAGGATTGCGGGAGAATGTCACTTTTAGCGTTCGATCTGTGTATGCTGTTCCGAAGAACACAAAAGTGTGAGTCCATTCACTATCAAGAAGCCCCGCAGAAACAGAAAGCTGGCTTTCTTGGCGGTATTTTCATCCACAGATTTTCATGCTCTGCAGTAACTACAACAGGTTACGGTGCTAGTTCATCATTGAGTGGGAATAGGAATAAGTACCTGATTTCGTCCTCGCATACCCCGCTAGGGCTGTGTCTTGATCGCCTTGGGGGTGGGCATGTCGTACCTGCTTTTGCCTCAATTCCACGACGAGAAGGCTGCTCGCGAATTTGCGGAAGCTCGGGTCCGGGCTGACGGTGATGCTTGTCCACACTGCGGCGTCATGGGTGAATTGGGTGTTCTCAAAGGCTGACTACCTGCACTGGCGTCTACAAGTGCTACGCTTGCCGCAAGCCTTTCTCCTGCTAGCATCCGGCAAGAAGGCTATGGCAGCAACAACTGTCCCGCACGCTTGTCATGACGCTGAATGCCGCTTGGTTCATGTCTCACCTGTCAGACAGCTCGTACGTGTGGTCGATTGGTATACCGAAAAAAGCCAAACGATGACAAAAAGCCGCAATGCCAAAGATTTTTCGATGCCGCTCGAGAGAGCGGTGGCGACGAATCTGCCGAAGCGTTTGAGCTGGTTTTTCGAGAAATTGTTCCAGCCAAAGCGCGTCAGCAGGAATGCCTGAAGACTTTCAAGAGCTCGCGACTGGGCAAAGCCGCATTCCAGCAGTTTGATACTGTCCTCAAGGGGAGCATATGAGCCCGTTTACGTATAGTGCAAGCCACCGGGCAAGCGACTTCCGCGTTCAGGCGATTCACTGATCGCAACATCGAAACATTGCTGTCAGTTTACCGGTCTTGAGGAGATGTTCTGCACGGCCATTTTCCCAGGGCGACAGCGCACAGCTAGGTCAGACCCCGACTTTCGACGCCGGGAGAAGGCCTGTATTGGACCTTGCCAGTATCAAATGAACAGATTGGATCAGTCCAAGTTTCGTTCCAACGCAGGTAGCCAGTTGCAATATAGATCTTGTCAGCTTCAGCGGTCAGCAGCCTGCCATAGTGAATGGGTTTCTGAATTGACCGAACTGTTGATGTTGGAAATTTCGCAACGAGCCACCGCAATGAAAATTCAGCCAAAGAAAACTATGGATGAAACGACGGCAGAATTTCCAATAGAAGTCTATTGGGCATTGTATCTAAACAGTAACAGTGGATCGCTCGTCATCGAGAAAGAAACCAAAGCCGCAAGCATTGCTTCTGCAGCAATTCCAGACGGCACGTTTTTTTACTCTTTGTGAGTCATTCAGTCTCACTCAACACAGCCATTCAGTAGATCGGGGTGTTGAATATCGCTAAACGAGAAAAATTATCGTTAACGATAGTTTATAATTGACGAATTGTTAATCCTTGGTAATGTTACGGCGATGCGTGCAGCGGTGTGGGGACACCGCAGCCTAGATGGTCTGGGCAGGCACGTTGTAGATACGGGGACGCTCAATGAGGGGACGCCTTTCAGCAGCATTGCTGTCTACCGCAATCGCTACAGTACTCGGTTTATCCGCTTCCGCACAGGAACTTGTTTACGAGCCAATCAATCCTTCCTTCGGGGGCGACAGCTTCAATTCATCTCACCTTCTTGGCATCGCCAACGCCCAGAACGATTATCGCGATCCTGACCAGCAGAAGAATGCGGCCAGCCAGTCAGAGCAATTCGTCCGGCAGCTGCAGAGCCGCCTTCTGTCTTCGCTTGCCGGCGAAGTAAATGAGGCGATTTTCGGTGATAACCCACAGGATTCCGGGACAATCACTTTTGGTGATCAGATTATCGAGTTCTATCGCGGGCTTGATTCAGTTCAGTTGACGATCACTGATCTCACGACAGGAGCGATCACTGAAATTGAGGTCCCATTACTTTATGCTGGTGGCGCGGTAAGCGGGGCCAGTCCAACCAGTCTTGGCGCCATGAGCGGCCTTTATGGCGACGAGGCCGGCCAGTCTGGCGATATTCTTGATCCTTCAATCACCGGTGATGCCGGCTCAGATTCGGGGATCTACTAGGATGTGGGGATATCTGAAGGTTTCATCGTTTGCTGCGATTGCAGCAACGTTCCTGGCAGCTTGTACGACGACGACTGACGCAATGCAGTCCATCGTCAACGAGCCTGCCATTTCTGAAGTTGTGACCGAAACACAGTCTTCGCTTCGCGCGCTTCCACCTCCGCGTGAGCGCGCTGCTGTCGCTGTATACAGCTTCGAGGACCAGACGGGGCAGTTCAAGCCGACATCCGGCGTTCAGACGCTGTCTAAGGCGGTCACACAGGGGGCAACGTCTGTCCTGCTGAAGGCACTGCAGGATGCTGGCAACCGGTCCTGGTTCACGGTCATTGAGCGGGAAAATCTGGATAACTTGCTCAAGGAGCGCCAGATCATCCGTGAAATGCGCCGGCAATATCTTGGCGAAGAGGATGTCAACGAAGCGGCCCTGCCTCCTCTGCTGTTCGCAGGCATAATTCTGGAAGGCGGTATTATCGGATATGATTCCAATACCGTAACAGGCGGTGCTGGCGCGCGCTTTCTCGGTATTGGCGCGCATGCGAATTACCGTGAAGACAAGGTGACCGTGTATCTGCGCGCGGTGAGCGTGAAGACGGGTGAGGTGATCACCACTGTGGTTGCCTCCAAGAAGATCGCGTCGGTCGGCGTTGCGTCAAACGTATTCCGCTATGTTGCCTTCAAGGAGCTGCTGGAAGTCGACACGGGCATCACGACGAATGAACCGGACCTGCTTGCGCTCCGCCAGGCAACGGAAAAGGCCGTCGAGCTGCTGATCCTTGAAGGCGCCGATCTCGGGGTGTGGGGGTTTGCCGACCGTGTCGCGGGCGCTGACATTCTGGAGCAGTACCGCGCAGAACGTGATGGCGTGTTTGACGACATTGAATCGGCCTACGCATCCCGTGTCTCCAGCCCTGTCGAGCAGGCTGCTGTTTCGGACGAGGTCACCCGGTCCGTGAGTGCGCCGCCAGCCCGGGAACGCCGTGCACCTTCGCAGTCGTCCGCACCTGCAGAGCCGGAGGTGCCGACGTCCGGCAATGACCCGGCAGATGGAGTATTACCGTCCAGTATGACGCTGAACAAGCCAATCGCGAGCCGTGACCGGCGCGCCATGCTGAGCCTCAGCAACAGTAATTTCCTGCCTCAGAACCGTATGCTCGCCAGAGCGACCAATACCGCGTTCCGCAAGCAGGACCAAGTCGCCGCGCAGACCATCTCCGCGGTAGCAGCGGCCGTCGGACCAGTCACGCAAGGGGACGGCGAAGACGGACTGATGGCCGCTGACTTTTATAATGCCGCTATCGCGAGCTTGCCGACGCTCAGTGGTTATCAACGTTCGATGGCCGAATTGGAAATATGGCGAGCAGCGCAAGCTGCTCATCGGGAGTCTGAGGAAGAATCGAATTTGAGAGGCGCGTAATGCGTCGTTCAGGCCCGCCCAGGGGACAGCAACAAGATTGGGCGGTTGGTGAAGGGGGCTCGCCATTCGCGAGCTGAGCGAAGTTAAAGGAGTAGATCATGCGCAAACACCTTCTATTGGGAGCTTCAGTCGCTCTCGTGTTGGCCGCGCCTGCATTCGCGAATGAGTCTGATGTTAGTCAGTCCGGTTCGTCGCAGACGGCGACCGTGGTGCAGACTGGGGGCACGTCTGGCAATTCGGACATCACGCAAGCTGGTATCGACAACGAAGCAACCATCACGCAGGGCGATAATGGCGATCCGTTTGTCGCGACCCTGAATGACAGCGAAATCGATCAGCATGGTCTTCGCAATACAGCGAACGTGACCCAGTACAGCACGGGCACCGCAGGCGCGGATGCGAACACATCCTACCTCGAGCAGGATGGCGACGATGATATCGCCGATGTCCTGCAGAATGGCACCGGCAACGATTCCGACATCTATCAGAACGATGCCAGCGTCGGCACGATCGACGTAGACCAGTTCGGCATGGGCAACGCATCTGCCGTCGACCAGACGGGCGATGGCGGCATCGTCACGGTAGAACAGGGGCTTGCCAATCCGGGGGCGGATGGCAACTCTTCGATCGTGAACCAATATGGTGGCCTCAATCAGGCAACCATCTCCCAGGAAGATTCGGGCAACATCTCCGATGTCATGCAAAGCGGCGCCGAAAGCCTTGTTCTGGTTGATCAGTCGGGCTCTGCAAACACCGCTGACATCGACCAGGACGGCTATGCGAGCTCGATTGTCGACGTCACACAGATCTCGACGAGTGCGATTGGCAGCTCGGCCTTCCTGTTCCAGGATGGCGCATCGGGTTCGACGCTCACCGTCATGCAGATCGGCGGTGAAAATACCATCGGAGAAAGCCTGACGCCGTTCACCCAGACAAGCGCGAACTCTGCCGTAGACCTTACGCAGATCGGTACCGGCAACTCCATCGTTGGATCTCAGGGTGCGAACAATAATGCGATGTCCGTCTCGCAATCAGGCGAGAAGAACTCGGCGACGGTTGCTCAGGTCACGGACAACAACACGATGACCGTCAATCAGACCGGCGCCTATAATGTCTCGTACACCGAGCAGAATGGCGAGAACCTGAAGATGACGCTGGATCAGTCCGGTACTGGCCTGAACTCGGCGACCATTCTGCAGAGCGGTAATCTCAATGAGATGATCGTTATGCAGGACGGCACCTCCAATTCGGCTGATATCAAGCAGAAAGGCGACAACAACTCGCTCGATGTTGATACGCTCGGTGCCGACAACAGGGTGTATGTCGAACAGGGTGACGGTTCCAACCTGATCGAGATCGACCAGGATTCGGATGGCTCGAATGCTCGCATCTTCCAGGGTGGGGGCAATGGCAACGAAGCCTACGTTACCCAGACCACGGATGGGTCATTCTCATATGTGTTCCAGAACGGTTGGTCGAACTACGCCAATGTGAGCCAATAGTCAGGAGTTGATCCGGCTCAAGGGGCCGGGTTCTGGGAAAAGCTCTGATGAAACATTTCCTTGCCTCTGCTATCGCGGTCGCTGCCTTTGCAGCGCCCGCGTGGTCGCAAGGCGATGTTCCGGTCGAATACCAGAATGCGGCGATGGTTGAGCAGATCGGTTCGGTGAACGAAGCAATCGTCAATCAGCGCTGGCTTTTCGAAACCGACGCTCGTTCTCTCGCCTCGGTCACGCAAGCCGGTCTGCACAACTCTGCGCGTGTCCTTCAGCGAAACCTGATGAGAAACGTTGCGGACGACTTCAACAACAAGGCCCGCATATACCAGCGTTCGCGCTGGAGCGCGGCCACGGTCCGCCAGACGCACGACTATGCGGCGCTGAGCGCCAACAGGGCGAGGATCCATCAACGCACAGATGACGCAGTCTCAAAGACTTCGCAGCGGGGCGACGGCAACGTGTCGGTCATCCGCCAGACGGCGGCGGCCTTCAGCCCGGTCGCGAAGTCGCGGCAGAATGGTATCAATAATTTCATCGATATCTTGCAGGAGAGCTTTGGCGGAACCGTCATCGTGTCTCAAGACAGTTTCCTTGATGCAGATGAGACGGATTCGGCCGACGCAGTCGCTCCGCCGCTACCCAATGCGATCGATAATGAAGCGACCGTCGTGTCGCGTGGCCTTAATCCGACGGTGAGGGTCAAGCAGACGGGGCAATTGAATTTCGCGGATGTTCGCGAGGGAGGAATCGATGGCTGGATCACCATCAGGACTGACGCTTTCGCCAATCTGGCCACTGTCGATCAGTACAGTGTGACTGGCGTTGCCGCGATTGAACAGATCGGCGGTGACGTGAACAATGCCAGCATCTGGCAAGACAGTTCGGATTTTGCCAGTGAGGCCTTGATTGAGCAGTCCGGAATTGGAGGGCAGTCCAGCATCATCCAGTTGGACACCGACGGCCTCGGTGGAGAAAACTCCGCAAGTTCAAGGCAATCGGGCGCGAACTGGGTGTCGGACCTGATCAGCTCGACCATACTGCAGGATGGAACCGGCAATGTGGCAGTTGTCGATCAAAGTTCCGGTGTTGCCGTATCAACCATTGAACAGCTCGGTTCGTCGCACACAGCGAATGTAAGCCAATAGCTAGGGGACACGCGAATGAACGCCTTCTATCCGACAGCGATCCGGTTCTTCTCCGCGGGCCTGTCAGCCTTCCTGTTGTCTGGGTCCGTTGCCTTTGGGCATGGAGAAAAGGGTGGAGACCATGATGACGGCTCCAGGTCCGAATATGAGGTCCTCAGTCAGGACCCGTATGAAGCCCTGATCGACAAGGATTTTGACAGGCGTCGTAATGACCCTGACGAAGGTTTCAGCTTCGACCGGTCTGCGGTCGACTATCAGTCTTTCGACAATGGACCTGGCAACACCGCCATCATCGTCCAGAAGGGAGACGGCAATAGGGTGAGCGCTGTTCAGAGCGGCGATGACAATCTCCTGGTTTCTGTACAGCAATCTACTGGTGGGCCGAACCTGGCTGAAATCGTACAGTCGGGAAATGACAACGCTTCCGCGCTCCTGCAATATGGCGAGGACAATCTGTATTCGCTGGAACAGACCGGTCAGAACAACTGGTCTGAGGCGACCCAGTATGGCAACCGCAACACCTTCGAGCACGTGCAAAAAGGGGACAATCTCGGTTTCGCGATTACGCAGTATGGTGAATCATCGATAAGAGTGACGCAGAGCGGGCATTGAGAGGGAAACCATGCGCCGATTTACGACCTTCGCCGTCCTCGCTGCTTTTTTTGCCGCACCCGTATTCGCGGATGGCGATGGACTGATTGGGCAGCTTGGCAGCAATCAGGATGCGACTGGCGAGCGCAGCAGTGCCTCGCTCAGCCAGATCGGAAAGCGCGCGGTTGAATCCGGTCGCCTGGTGGATCAGATCGACGCGTCTCGGCCGTATCGAGCCAATATCGACGAATCCCGGGTCAGCGAAGTGCTGCCGTCTGACATCGACAGTGATGAGTGTCTGCTTACAACCCGGCAGGAAGCCGTGTTCGAATACCTGCGAGAAGAAGGGCGCGTGTTTCGCAACAATTGCGAAATGCTGAGCTGGCTGGATGGCAATGATGTGGATGAGCCATCGGAGCGCGATCTTTTCAATGTGATCTTCGGACCCGAGGCTCAACGGGTGAAGCAGGCGGAACTTGAGCGGCTTGAGCGAGAGCAGGCAGAGCTGGAGGCACGCGCCCGAATTCTCAATGCTATCAATAACGCTTCGTCAAATGACGGATAATCGGCGAGCCAGGTGCTTCGTCCTGTAAGCTATCCAATGCACAATGAGGGTGTCCTGACGAGGCACCGATAGTGGGCGAGGGTGCCGGGCGACGCGGCGTCAGCGTGGACAAGCCCTGCCACGGCAGGGCAGAACCCCAGTATGCCGACGACCCGAGTTGACAAATCTCTTCCGACACAGATGCGGGCGCTTTGCGTTGACAGGCTCGCTGAAGATTTTGCCGGCTGTTCTATCCGGTCGATTGATGTCCCGCGCCTGGCTGACGGTCAGATTCTGCTGAAAATTCGGGCGGGTAGTCTTGGCTTTCCTGATCTGCTGATGACCCACGGTGGATACCAGCATAAGCCCGAACTTCCCTTCATTCCGGGAGGGGATGTTGCAGGTGATGTTATCGCCGTAGGGGCGGGAGTCGACACTTTTCAGGTGGGCGACCGGGTCGTTACTGGTGGGCTCGGCGGGGCGTTCGCAGAGTATGGCTCCTACGCGGCGGCCACGGCCCGAAAGATACCGGACCAGCTCAGCTATGCCGAGGCGGCGTCGGTCGGGTCGGCCTATCTCACAGCCTATGTTTCGCTCGTGCGCCGCGCCAATATCCAGCCTGGCGAATGGCTGCTTGTCCATGGCGCCGCTGGCGGCGTTGGTCTGGCCGCCGTGGACCTTGGCAAGCATCTCGGGGCGAAGGTCATTGCAGCCGCATCCAGCGATGAAAAACTCCGCCAAGTCAGCGAAGCCTACGCGACGGACGCGCTCGTCAACTCCTCGCAAGGGTTTCGTGAGAAGGTGAAAGACATCACAGGTGGCGGAGCGGACGTGATCTATGATCCTGTGGGCGGCGACATTTTTGACGAAAGTGTAAGGTGCATTGCCTTTGACGGGCGCCTGCTTGTCATCGGTTTCGCCTCAGGCCGCATCCCGAGCATTTCTGTCAACATGCCTCTGATCAAGGGGTTCTCGGTGGTGGGGGTGCGTGCTGGCGAGTATGGCCGCCGGTTTCCCGAGCGGGGCCGCGAAAACATGGAAGCGGTCTGGAGGCTCGTGGCCGACGGTGCCGTGAAGCCGCACGTGCACCGCATTTATGCGCTGGATGACTGGCGGACCGCTTTTTCCGACATGGAAGAGCGTCGGGTCGTAGGCAGAGTCGTCATTGACCCTTCGCGGTAACGTCATGTGCGTAGATCCAGTCGAGGCGTGACCGGACAAAGCCCGGAGCGACGCTTCCGGCGAGCCACATTGGTCCGTAAGTGCCCAGCCGGGCAAGCGCGCTACGCCGATGGAACAGACCCATATTCGCGCGCGACGCTGCCTGCATTCTTGTCGTCCGGTGCATGCGGCGAGCTTCGTAACGTGCCAGACCTGCCGAAACGTCACCCGCTGTCTTCAGGCTGTCTGCCAGAACCCAGGCATCCTCTATCGCCATGGCGGCTCCCTGCGCCTGGAAGGGCAGCATAGGGTGGCAGGCATCACCCAGCAGGGCAACAGGGCCATCCGTCCAGCGCTGCAGCGGGTTTCTGTCAAACAATGCCCAGCGAAAATGTGAGTCCGCCTTGTTGATGAGTTCGGTGATGGTGAGATCCCAGCCGGCAAAATCCGCCAGGGCTTCGGCCTTGCTGCCCTTTTCGGTCCAGCTTTCGGTAGTCCAGTCTGATCGTTCGACAACGCCAACGAAGTTGGCGAGCTCACCGTTTCGAACCCGATAGGTCACGGCATGGCGTCCCTTGCCGGCCCACACGCAGGCTGTCGGCGGCGGCAGCCTGTCCAGCCGTTCGATTGGCACCGTTGCCCGCCAAGCGACATTACCGGTAAACCGGGGCGCGTCAGGTCCGGCAATCTGGGCACGAAGCCGCGAATGGATGCCGTCTGCTCCCACGATGAGTGAGCCAGATAAGATGGCGCCCGAATCGAGCTTCAGTTGCGGTTGGTCACCATCCGTAGAGTATTGTTCAGCACGCGTGCCGAAACGAATTTCGGCCTGGCCCGTCTTGAGCAATTCGGCCGCTAGCGTTTCGACGAGATCGGCGCGGTGAACATGATAATATGGGGCGCCCCAGCCTGCTTCATCGAGTGGGATGCGGAAGACAGGCCGACCTGATCGCCCCAGTCGCAGCTCAAGCGCTTCGGGCTCAAATGCGACCGCCCGGACCGCATCAGACACGCCAAGGGCGGAGAGAACTTTCACGGCATTCGGGCCGAGCTGCAGGCCCGCTCCCACTTCCCGGAAGCCTGACGCCGCTTCCAGAATGTGTACGGCCCAGCCCTGTCTTGCCAAGGCAAGCCCAGCGGTCAGCCCACCAATGCCGGCGCCTGCTATGAGCGCCAGTCTCTCAGTGCTTGAAGGTCCGGACGTTGATGGCATTGTTCGGCTCTAGCAGGCGTCGGTACACCTGTCTCGCAGCAGAATTGTCGCCGTGCTTGCAGCGGGACCAATTCAGGCAGACAATCAGGCAAAGGTCGGGAGGGCCAGATGATCTATCTTATAGCCGGTATCGTGCTGTTTTTCGGCACCCATCTCTTCACCACATTCAGGTCTCGTGCGCCCGGCAGCGACATCAAAGTGAAGCTCGGATACGGGCCGTATATGGGGCTCTACAGTCTGGCTGCGATCGCGGGTCTCGCCTTGCTCATTTATGGGTATGGGCAGATGCGGCCCTCCGCGGTGATCTGGCTGCCTCCAGTCTGGATGCGTCATCTGAATATCGCGATCCAGCTGGCCGCCTTTATCATTCTGTTCGCCGCATACACGCCGACGGGTTACATCAAGAAGACGCTGAAACACCCGATGCTGGTTGGCATCAAGCTCTGGGCCTTGGGACACTTGCTGGCAAATGGCGAACTTAATTCCATTCTGCTGTTCGCCAGCTTTCTCGCCTATGCCGTGATTGACCGGATCGCCTTGAAGAGGCGCGGTGACAATGGTCCGCCACCGGGCACTGTTCCGAACATTACAGGTGATGTTCTGGCGGTCTCTCTCGGCGCCGGCTTCTGGGCGGCGATGGTATTCGGCCTGCATCAGATGCTGTTCGGCATGCCGGTGCTGACCGGTTAATCGTCGCGAAGCGGCCAAGATTTCTTGTCGGCTGGCAGGTCGCGCGCTAAGGCTCTTGCCCATGTCAATGCAAACCCGGATTCAGCGAAAAACCGTTCGCGACATTGCTGCTGCCAAGGGCGGTCAGCCGCTCGTCTGCCTCACCGCCTATGATGCGCCCATGGCGGAGATCATGGACCCCCACGCCGACCTTATCCTCGTCGGAGATAGCGTTGGAATGGTTGTCCACGGTCTGCCGTCCACTGTCGGTGTGACAATGGAAATGATGATCCTGCATGGACAGGCCGTCATGCGCGGCTCAAAGCAGGCATTTGTCGTCGTCGACATGCCGTTCGGAAGTTACGAGACCAATGCCGACCAGGCCTTCCTCAACGCCGCGCGTCTCATGAAGGAAACCGGATGCCAGGCGGTGAAGATTGAGAGCGGTGCCTATGCGGCGCACCAGATTCGGCATCTGGTTGACCGGGGCGTTCCCGTCATGGGCCATGTCGGCCTTCGCCCGCAGGCCATAAATGTGGTGGGCGGTTTCAAGGCACAGGGCCGGAATGATGATGAACGCGCCCGCGTCATGGAAGAAGCGAAAGCGGCGGAAGAGGCTGGCGCATTCTCCATTGTGGTCGAAGGCGTCGCGGAAGACCTCGCTGAAGAAATTACGCAGGCGGTCAGCATTCCAACGATTGGCATCGGGGCATCGGCCACCTGTGATGGTCAGATTCTTGTGACGCATGATATGCTCGGCCTGTTCGACTGGACGCCAAAATTCGTTCGCGCATACGGCAACATGCGCGCCGAAATCGAACAATCAGTCAAGGAATATGCGGACGATGTCCGTGCCCGTGCCTTTCCCGGATCCGCAGAAACCTACAAGCTGCCCAAAGCTGGAGACAAACGGCTTTCTCGCCTTGGCGGGGACAAGTCCGGCGGTTAGGGTGCGCGAGCTGCGGCAGCGATTTTGAACATGTGGAGTAGGCCAGTTGGCTGATATCTTTGAGGAAGTTGAAGAAGGCCTCCGGCAGGACCGGGCCGCAAAGCTCTGGAAGAGATACGGCGTATTCGCCTATCTGGCCGCAGCGCTGCTTATTGGCGGTGTTGCGCTGAATGAGTACCTGCAGGCCCGTAATGCTGAAGAGGTTGAGGCAGGCGCGCTGCGATTCGAGACCGGGCTTGATGAGCTGAGTGAGCAGGACTGGGCGAGTGCGAGCGCAACGCTCGAAGCCTTGACCAAAGAAGACCGTGAAATTTCACCGCTCGCTGCCAACTATCTCGCGCAGGCACGCCTTGAGGGCGGCGAAGACGTCGCTGGCGCGATCGCTGCTCTCGAGCAGGCTGCAAATACTGAAACACCCATCGGCAAGGCGTCCCTGCTGAAAGCGGCGTATCTGAAATCTGCCACGATGAGCCGCGCCGAACTGGAAACCTATCTCGGCGCGCTTGCAGATGACGAATCCGGCTTTGGCGCATTGGCAACCGAATTGCTGGCGGCAGCGTCAGCCGCCGAAGGCGACTATCTGAAAGCGCGTCAGGACTTCAACTATCTTGCCGTGTCCCACGCTTTTGCCACCAGTGCCGTCAAGGATCGTGCAAGAGCCGCACTCGCTGCGATTCCCCGCGCGCCTGCAGGCGCGCAAGAGGCGCCCGCAGATGAAGCCGTGTCGGCGGAAACCGCAGCGACACCAGACACTGAAACAGAGCCGGGGGCCGGGGCCGCCGACGGAGAACCACAAGAATGACCTTTCAAACTTATTTCAGGCTGGGTGTCGTCGTCCTGCTGACGGCTTCGCTTGCCGGATGTTCCTATTTTCGCGGACAGCGCGCCGAAAAGGAGCGCCTCAGCGAAGAAGAAAAGGCCGGACGGATCGAAATGGTCCTCGGGGACGAAGCGCTTGAGGCTGATCCATCACTGGCCGGAACGCCCGTGAGCCTGCCTGCCGCAAAGGCACTGGCAAGCTGGCCGCAGGCTGGTTCCAGCGCGACCAAATCGCCAGGCCATGTTGCGGCGGCATCTGCCATGCAGGTTGCATGGCGGGTCGATGCCGGCGCTGGTTCAAGCCGCCGTTCTGCCCTGACGACAACACCGGTCGCAAGTGAAACCACCATCTTCGTCATCGACGCAAAACAGACGGTGCGTGCGTTTGACGTCAATTCCGGCAAGCGGCTGTGGCAACGCGAGCTGAAGTCCGGAAACAGCCGTGACCAGATCGGCATCGGATCGGGACTGGCCGTGGCCGGAGACCGACTGATCGTTGCCAGCGGCTATGGCTTTGTCAGCGCGCTTGACGTTTCCAATGGCGCAGAGATCTGGCGGCGAGACATGGAGGCACCGATGACCGGGTCTCCGACGATCAAGGATGGCCGCGCTTTCGTGTCGTCCAACAATAATGAGGTCTTCGCCATCGACGTTAGTTCCGGCCAGGTGCTGTGGACGGACCAGGCCATTGCTGAGTCGGCCCGGATTCTGGGCTCGCCGAGCTCTGCAGCGGTCGAGGACATCGTCATCACGCCATATTCCTCCGGTGAAATCATTGCCTATCTCGCTGCCAATGGCCGCCGGCTCTGGACCGAAGCTTTGTCGCGGCCGGGTCGGTTCACGCCAATCTCCTCCATCAATGATATCGCCTCTCGCCCGGTTATTGGCGGCGGTCTTGTCTTTGCCGCCAACCAGTCGGGTGTCATGGCGGCGATTGACGGCCGTTCAGGCAGCCGCGTCTGGGTTCAGCCGGTTGGCTCCACATCTGCACCGGCGCTTGCTGGGGAGTATATCTTCGTGTCCGGCACAAATGGCCAGATTGTCTGCCTCAATGCTGGCACCGGTCAGATCTACTGGGTGAAGCAGCTGCGCCAGTTCGAGAAGCAGGAGAAGAAGAAGGGCCGGATTTCCTATGCCGGACCGATTGTGGCATCCAACCAGGTCCTGGTGGTGTCTTCACGCGGCGAACTCATCAGCCTGTCGCCTCAGACGGGCGAGCGCACCGGTGCCATCGACCTTGGCGATCCGGTGTACCTTGAACCCATCTCAGTGGGCGACAAGGTATTTGTGCTGACAGATGATGCGCGCCTGATCGCAATCCGCTAAACGGCTGCGCTCACTCGCCAGATCTGAAATTCGGGGAAGGGGCGCTCCATGCCGCTGAAAATTGCAATTGTTGGTCGCCCGAATGTCGGTAAGTCGACGCTGTTCAACCGACTTGCCGGTAAGCAGCTCGCACTGGTCGACGACCAGCCTGGCGTTACCCGTGACCGCAAGGAAGCGCCCGGCCGGCTTGCGGATCTGCCACTTATCCTGATCGACACTGCAGGCTTCGAAGATGTGCATGACGACTCGCTGGAAGCGCGCATGCGCAGCCAGACCGAGATCGCCATCCGTGAGGCAGAACTGGCCCTGTTTCTGATCGATGCACGCGTCGGCGTTACGCCTATGGATGAGCGATTTGCGAACGTGCTTCGCAAGGCTGATCTGCCGGTCGTGCTCGCCGCCAACAAGGCAGAAGGCAATCAGGGCGATATGGGCCTCGCGGAAGCCTGGTCGCTTGGCTTTGGCGAACCGGTTGGACTGTCAGGGGCGCATGGCGAGGGAATGGGCGAGCTCTATGGGGCCATCCGCACCGCCCTCGGTGAAGAAGCATTCGAAGCGGCCTTTGCCGAGGATGATGCTGCAGAAGGCGCAGGCTTCGACGATGAAATTCTCGACAAGCTGGCGGAAATCGACGTTGACGATCCGAACCTTTCTGAAGATGAGCTGACTGCTGCGCTCGAAGCGGCAGGTATCGATGACGCCGCAGAAGCTGAGGCGCAGCTGGCCGCGCGCGAGGAAGCCAGGAAAAAGCCAATCCGGCTTGCCATTGTCGGTCGCCCCAATGCCGGCAAGTCGACACTGATTAATCAGCTTCTCGGTGAGCAACGGGTGCTGACGGGTCCCGAGGCTGGAATCACGCGTGACTCGATCGCCGTCGACTGGACCTATGAGGGACGCAAGGTGAAGCTGGTCGATACGGCCGGCCTGCGCCGCAAGGCCAAGGTCCAGGAAAAGCTGGAGCGCATGTCGACGGGCGAAACCGTACGCTCGCTGAAATATGCCGATATCGTCGCCCTGGTGATGGATGCGGACGAGGCGTTTGAAAAACAGGACCTGCAGATTGCGGACCTGGCGATTCGTGAAGGCCGCGGCCTGGTCTTCGTCATCTCGAAATGGGACCTTGTCGAGAACCACGCGCAGAAGATGCGCGAACTTTCCGAAATGGCGAAAGTGCTGCTGCCAAACGCCAAGGGCGCGCCTGTGGTGACGCTGTCAGGCCTGACCGGCAAGCGGGTGGACCGCTTTATGCCCGCTGTCGCCAAGGTCTATGATGACTGGTCGGCGCGGGTAAAAACCGGCGACCTCAATCGTTGGCTTCGCTACACGATAGAGCGGCACCCGCCGCCATCGGTGCACGGCAAGCGGATTAAGCCGCGCTACATGGCGCAGATGAAGTCGCGGCCACCCACTTTCGTGCTGATCGCCTCACGCGGCGAACATATGCCAGAGCAGTACAAGCGATTCCTGATCAACGGCATTCGAGAGGGTTTTGACCTGCCGGGCGTGCCGATACGGCTGTTTGTCCGTCAGGGCAGCAATCCATTCGCGGACAAGTACAAGCCGGGCAAGAAGAAAAAAGCTTAGTCCTTCGCCGTAACGCGTTCGCCGTTGCGGGTTTCCTCGGCCGTCAATAGAGGAATGAGCTTCGCAACAATCTCTTCCGGTGTCGGCAATGTCATCGGGTCTTCGCCAGGCATGGCGTCGGCCCGCATCTGCGTACGTGTCGCGCCGGGGTCGAACAGGTTGATCCGGAACTTGGTTTTCTCGTTCTCGTCGGCCCATGCCGCAATCATGCCCTCAAGGCCCGCCTTGGATGCCTGGTAGGGGCCCCAGAAGGCCCGCGGGCGGGGTACAACACCGGACGTAACGAATACAGCTCGTGGTGTTTCTGACCGAGCCAGAAGCGGTGACATGGCCCGTATGAGCCGCCAATTGGCCGTTAGGTTCACCTCGATCGTTTCTTCAAAGCTGCGCGGGCCAACCGTCTGCAGCGGTCCAAGTGTGCCCAGGATACCGGCGTTGCCAAGCAGTCCGTCGAGGCGTCCGAATCGTGACGCCAGTGCCTGGCCAACGGTTTCGAATGCCGTCTTGTCCTTCAGATCCATCGGGATGAGCGTTGCGCTCCCGTCCGCAGCCTTGATGGCATCGTCGAGCTTTTCCAGAGCAAGCTTGGAGCGCGAAATCGCGATGACGTGGTGGCCGTTCGAAGCGAGTGCCAATGCTGCGGCCTTGCCGATGCCTCTGGAGGCCCCGGTGACGAGGGTAATGCGTTTGTCCATGTCGGGCGGGTTAGACTGGGAGGCGGCTTTAGTCCAGCAGCGAAAGCTGGCGATCCTTTGCGCTTTCCTCGCGCTGATGGTCGACGAGGCGCGTCGGATAGCATCCGGTGAAGCAGTGATCGGAGAATTGCGGCAGGTTCACATCGCGTTCGATGCCAATGGCGGAATAAAGTCCGGGCACAGAAAGGAAGCCGAGTGTTTCGACTTTCAGGAATTCGCGCATCTGTTCGAGCGTATTGGTTGCGGCGAGCAGTTCGGACTGCGCCGCCATGTCAATGCCGTAGAAGTCCGGATGGGTGATCGGCGGGCTTGCTGAGCGCATATGCACCTCTCGCGCACCTGCATCGCGAACCATCTGGACGATCTTCTTCGATGTGTTCCCACGCACGATTGAATCGTCGACCAGAAGGACGCGCTTGCCCTCAAGCACGGCACGGTTGGGAGAATGCTTCTTCGAAATGGACTTCTGGCGCCCCGTCTGGGTCGGCTCGATAAAGGTACGGCCGACATAGTGGCTGCGGATGATACCGAGCTGGAATGGAATGCCGGATTGTTCGGAAAACCCGATCGCCGCTGGTACACCAGAATCAGGCACAGGAACGATCACATCGACATCTGCAGGGTTCTCAAGCGCCAGCTGATGCCCCATGCGCCGACGTACTTCATAAACAGAACGGCCCTGAACTATGCTGTCAGGGCGCGCAAAATAGACATATTCGAACAGGCAGGGGCTCTCGGGGCGTTTGGGGAACGGATAGAAGCTCTCCACGCCTTGTTCCGAGATGATAATCACTTCGCCATTCTCGATCTCGCGGATGAATTCCGCGCCGATAATGTCGAGCGCACAGGTTTCCGATGCGAGCACCCAGCCATCACCGATCTTCCCGAGTACCAGCGGACGCAGGCCGATTGGGTCACGGGCACCGATAAGCTTCTTGTTAGTCAGGCCAACGAGCGCGTAACCGCCTTCAATATAGGTGAGTGCGTCCTGGAAGCGGTCCCGCATCAGCGGCTTCGGGCTGCGCGCGACAAGCTGGAGCACCACCTCGGTGTCCATGGTGGACTGGAAGATCGCGCCTTTTTCGATGAGGTCGCGGCGCAGCGCCCGGGCATTCGTAATGTTTCCATTGTGGGCAACGGCAAAGCCAGACGAGGCGAGATCGGCAAAGATCGGTTGAATGTTGCGAAGCGCAGGCTTGCCTTGTGTCGAATACCGATTGTGCCCGATGGCAGACGTGCCAGGCAGGCGCTCGGTCAGATTGCCCCCGAAATTCTCGCCGACGAGTCCCATGTGGCGCTCATTGTGGAACTTCTCGCCGTCGAAGGTGGTAATGCCACAGGCTTCCTGCCCGCGATGCTGAAGCGCGTGCAGGCCAAGTGCTGTGAGCAGAGCTGCTTCAGGATGTCCGAAAACGCCAACGATGCCGCATTCTTCGCGAGGTTTGTCGTCATCATGATCCCAGAACATCGACACACCTCATTGGCTTATTGCCTGCGAGTTATGACGGAGATGTGACTTCGTCAAGGGGATCGCGCTGTTGAACGCGTTCTCCCACCTGTGGCGCGTAGCGTTCGACATACTCCGCGCCATTTTCCAGCATCGGATAGGACTGAGCGTCGCGAATCCATTCCGGAATGCGGTCATGATCGAGGGCCATGCGCATAAGAAACACGAAGAATATCAAGACGATCGCGCCGCGCACGAAGCCGAAAACCGCGCCTGCGATGCGGTCAAAGGCGCTTACGCCTTCTGCGCCCTGGATCGATTTGGACAGGTTCGCCCCGAACCACGCCACAACGACATATGCCAACAGGAAAAAGCCGAGCAGCAGGATCGCGGATGGCAGCCAGTCCGGCGAATCGGCAGGAAGGAGGCTGACAAGAAATCCGTTCAGGAACTTGTTGGCGAAATAGGCGGCGGCGAGCGCAGCAATGAACGCTCCGAGTGTTGCCAGTTCGCGCATGAAGCCGCGTGCCAGCGCCATCAGCGTGGAGATAATCAGAAGGACGATCACGATCGCGTCAAAGGCTGTGAGGGCGTCCATCATGCGTCTGGTTCCGGACCTAACAAGTCTACAAGTTCAGATAGCCGTGACAGCCCCGTCACGGTCAACCCTTCAATTGCGGACAAACTGCCTTCTGGCACGAACGCATGCTTGAAACCTAGCCGTTTGGCCTCCTTAAGGCGCTGATCCATTCGTGCTACCGGCCGGATCGAACCCGATAGCGCCACCTCACCGAAGAAGACGGACTTTTCCGGCGCGGGCCTGTCGGCGAGTGAGGTGAGAAGGGCCGCGGCCGCTGCGAGGTCTCCGGCAGGCTCAGCGATTCGGTAGCCACCGGCCACAGAGAGATAGACGTCACGGCCGCCCAGCGAGACCCCGCAGCGAGCTTCCAGCACCGCAAGGACCATGGCGAGCCGGTTTGCATCCCAGCCGACGATGCTGCGCCGAGGGGTGCCGTAGGCAGAATTGGAAACAAGTGCCTGGACCTCGGCGAGGACTGGTCTTGAGCCCTCCATCGCCGCGAACACCGCTGCCCCGCCAGATCCCTCATTGTCACTGGACAGGAACAGGGCCGATGGCTCACGTGCTGGCGCCAGTCCATATTGATGCATTTCAAAGATGCCGATTTCGTCGGTCGGTCCGAAGCGGTTCTTCACCGCGCGCAGGATCCGGAACTGGTGTCCGCGCTCGCCCTCAAAGTAAAATACAGTGTCGACCATATGTTCAACGACGCGGGGGCCAGCGATCTGGCCTTCCTTGGTCACGTGTCCGACGAGGATCAGCGCGACATCCGACTTCTTTGCCCATCGCGTCAGTTCCTGTGCGCACGCGCGTACCTGTGCGACAGAACCGGGCGCCGCTTCAAGATTGTCTGACCACATGGTCTGGATTGAATCGATCACGACGAAGTCCGGCTTTGCAGCCTTGAGCGCCGCCAGCACTTTTCGAAGATCTGTCTCAGTCGCGAGTTCAACAGGGCTTTCTGCAACCTTCAGCCGGCGTGCGCGATCCTGGATCTGCGCGGCTGCCTCTTCCCCTGACACGTACACGGTTTTCAGGCCATTGCGCGCAAGGCGGGCCGCGACCTGTAACAGGAGCGTGGATTTTCCTATGCCGGGATCGCCCCCAATCAGCGTGGCCGAAGACGGCACCAGACCGCCGCCGAATACCCGGTCGAGTTCTTCAACCCCAATCTCGTGCCTCTGCTGAGGCTCGGTTTCAGCGTTCAGCGGCGTGAACTCTGCCTTGCCGGCCTTGCGAGAAAGCGTTTTTGGCGCCGAGAGACCGCCCGGAGCCGCTGACATGGAGTCCTCGACCAGCGTATTCCACTCGCCACATGCTTCGCAGCGACCGGCCCATTTTGCATGAACAGCGCCGCAGGATTGGCAGACAAAACTCGTATTGGACTTGGCCATGGGGAAAGGCCCTAAAGCGATGCGCCGATGCCGTGAAGCATCAATTAAAATACGACAATTGTAACATTAACAGCTTGTAATTATCGAAAAACAATAATTATGGTATGGTGCTTGGGCTCAAGGGAACGGGTATGAAAACATAATCAGAGAGGGACATATCATGTTCTCGAAGAAACTTGCCATTGTCAGCTTTTTTGCCGCTTCGGCACTTGCCGTCAGCCCAGCCCTTGCCGCTGGGGCCAAGGATACCAAATCGGCTGAAGTTGACATATCAGGATTCGACCTGACAACGGATGATGGCTCCAAAGTGGTCATCCATCGGCTGGAACGTGCTGCAAAAAAGGTGTGTGGGGCTCGATCAGGCCCGCAATCCATTGCCGAAAGAAATGCAATAAACCGGTGCATCGACGACGCGATGAACAACGCGCTTGAGTCGCTCACCGCCGCGCGCGAACGCCAGGCGGCGCTCAAGAATACCGACGTCGGCTAAGCGGAGATTCCGTAACGGACACCCGGTTGCGCAAGCTGACGTGACCGGGTGTGCATCACGTTCCAGGCATATTATGGAGGAGTGTTTCAGATGTAGTGCGCAGGGTGGAAAATAGCGAGTGTTTCGCGTTTTATCGGCATTTTAATTCATATCTTCTGACGGCCGGTCCGAGCCGTCGTCGTCAAAGGGCGGTAATTTCGGGACCGATTTTCCCATACAGGTGAAGGGCGCTACGCCGTCTGGCATCCTGCCATTCTGCAGCCGAACCGCCCGCGCCGGGCCTCTTGCATTGCCGGCTGTGAAGGCAAACTGTCCCTCCAGGACATCGACATTGCGCTGGTAAAAAGGGATGTAGCCTGAAAGCAGGCGTCGGCCGACTGTTGGGTGCAATTCGAACCGGCCCGTCGAGGCCCGTCTTGCACCTTCAAATCTGCCCGTGAGCGACACTGAGTTAATCTCTTTGGCGCCTACCAGCCGTACTGGGTGTCGAGCCGTCGCGGGTATCGCGGCGAAAGCCTCTTCGACTTTTTCGCCATCGCCGACGACTGGCGCTGACAACGGATCATCAGAAAGGAATACGTGCCAGGCAAGGTGAAGGCCTTCATAGGCAGCAAAATCCGTTTCCTCAGTGCAGGTATCGATCCGCCACTCGCCATCGAGGCGGAACTTTTCATATTGCAGCCAGCCGGTAAAGCCGATCGACACGGCTGTGAACGCAACTGAGATGATCTTGATGACTTCGAACATGGCGCGGCTCCCCTCATGCCGGTGATGGGAAGATTAGCTTCGCGCAGGCGAGGAGACCAGAACTAGATCGCGGGCTGGATAGGACCGTCGGCGCGACCGTTCACGAACTGGTCGACATGCGCATTACCCGAATTCTCGATGCTGGAGGCCGGACCGCGCCAGATGATCCTGCCTTCGAACAGCATGGCGATCTCATCCGCCACCTTGCGGGCGGATGCCATGTCATGTGTGATCGTCACGGCTGCCGCGCCAAGCGCCTTTACCTGCTCCAGAATGAGGTCATTGATCGCATCAGCAGTGATGGGGTCGAGGCCGGTGGTCGGTTCATCGAAAAAGATGAGGTCCGGTTTGGTGATGATGGCGCGGGCGAGGGCGACCCGTTTCTGCATGCCGCCAGATATTTCAGCAGGATAGAGGTCTGCGACTGACGAGCCGAGACGGACTTTCTTCAGTGTTTCGATCGCCCGCTCCTTGGCGTCCGAACGCTTCATCTTCTCGGCGTTCAGCAACCGGAAGGCGACGTTCTCCCAGACGGTCAGACTGTCAAATAGAGCGCCGGACTGGAACAGCATGCCGATCCTGGCCCGCATCGCTTCACGCTCGCGGCCCTGATCGTGGGTGACGTCTTCGCCGTTGAACAGGATCTGTCCGGCATCCGGCGTCATCAGGCCAAGCGCATTTTTCAGCATGACGGACTTTCCGGAGCCCGATCCGCCAAGAACGACAAGCGAATTGCCTGGCGCAACATCGATATCCACGCCCCGCAGGACCTGATTGGACCCAAAGCTTTTCTCGACGCCTTTGAGCTGGAGGATGGGCTGGGTCATGGCTTAGATCCCTATCCGGACGAAGAGAGTGGAAAGCATGTAATTGCTGGCCAGAACGAGTACGGCCGCGCCGACCATGGACAGGGTCGCTGCCCGCCCGACGCCCGTCGCGCCGGCCTTGGATTTTGAGCCCTGATAGCACCCCATGATGGCGATCACAGCTCCGAAGATGACAGCCTTGATGAGTCCGACGACAACGTCTTCCATCGTCAGGAAGTCGATCGTGTTGCGCAAATAGGTTGTTGAATCGAAGTCGAGGGCGAACACGCTGACCAGCCAGCCGCCCATAACGCCAATGATGTCAGAAATCAGAACGAGGACGGGCAGGGTGATGCATGCGGCCAGGAAGCGCGGCGCATAGAGATATCGGAATGGGTTGGCCGACAGCGTTTTCAGCGCGTCAATCTGCTCGGTCACTTTCATCGCACCGATTTCGGCCGCGATACCGGCCGTTACCCGGCCGGCCAGCATGAGGCCGGTGATCGTTGCGCCCAGCTCGCGCGTGATGCCGAGAACGACGATGTTCGGGACAAACTGCTCAGCGCCAAAGCGATTGCCGCCCGTATAGATGTTGAGTGCGAGAGCGGCCCCGATAAAGACCGCAGAGAGGCCCACCACAGGAAGGGAGTAAAAGCCAATGGCTACGATCTGCTTCCAGATCTGTGCCAGGTTCCAGGGCGGAGTGAAGGCAGCCGCTTTCGTCCGTCCGGCGAAGATTGCGAGACGTCCTGTCTCTGCAAACAGGCCGATAGCCCCGCGGCCCAGCCAGGCGAGCGGATTGGGAAAGCCACTGGAATTAGTCGTAGAGCCGTCTGACACGTCGTCCCAGTCCCGTTACAAGTTCATAGCCGACGGTGCCGGCACATCTGGCTTGCTCCTCGAGTGGAGCTTCAGGCCCGATGAATTGGGCGAATGCGCCAGGTTTGGCAAGGTCTGAGGCTGCGCTCACATCAATCGTGATGAGATCCATCGAGACCCGCCCCATGATCGGACAGCGAATGCCACCAAGGCAAGCAAAACCGCGATTGCTGGCATGTCGGGGGAAGCCGTCGCCATAACCAAGCGCCACCGTCGCAAGCAGGGTTTCATGCCTCAATTCTCGCGTTGCGCCATAGCCGACGGTCTCGTCGGGGCCGGCCGTTTGCACAGTCAGAATGGGGGCTTCGAGCGTCATTCCGGGACGAAGAATTGTGCCCTCTGGCGGCGTCGGTCCGCCTCCATAAAGGCCAATTCCCGGACGGGTTATATCGAAGCCGTACATTTGTCCGAGAAAGCATCCGCCGGTGTTTGCAAGACTGGATCTGACCCTGGTCAATGGCAGGATCAGATCGCCAAACGTGTAACACTGGCGGGTATTGAGAACGCATTGAGGGTCGTCGGAGTCGACCAGGTGTGACATCACGTGTGAGAGCGGTGTCCCGCGAACCAGATCGAACATCCGTGGCACATCGGCAGGTCGCACGCCGAGGCGGTTCATGCCCGTATCAATGTGCACCGCATATGGTTCTGTACGATTGTACGACAGCCAGTCCTCGAGCGCTTCGATGGAATTCATGACAGGCACGAGAGCTGCGTCTTGTACAATTGTACGATCCTCGTGCTGCGCCCCGTTGAAAACGATGATTTCGGCGTCGGCACCAATCGCCTCGCGCAGCTGTGCGCCCTCTTCGACATAGGCCACGAAGAACGTTCGGCAGCCCGCCCGATGAAGCGTCAGGCCGACCTCAGCGACGCCATGCCCATAGGCGTTCGCCTTGACCACCGCGCCGGTCTCGCTGTCCGCCGTCAGCGAGCCGATCGTGCGCCAGTTCGCGACTATGTTGTCGAGGTGGATTCTGGCGCGCGGGTGAAGACTCATAAGCTCGCGTTTAGCTGGGCTCGCCGGTTTCGCAAACTCTATTCGTATCCATCATCGGCTGGCGCGCGATCAAGATTTCCGAACCTTGTCGTGTTGGCATCGAAGGCGAGGACGACGCGCCCGATCGGACCGTGCCGCTGTTTGCCTATGATGACTTCCGCAGTGCCATAGACTTCGTCCATGCGCTGGCGCCACTTCGTCCACTTTTCCGCTGCCTGTGGGTCGTCGCCGCCAGCCTGCGGTTCGGTCCGCTCCAGATAATAGGATTCCCGGTAGACGAACATCACCACATCCGCGTCCTGCTCAATCGAGCCAGATTCGCGAAGGTCAGAGAGTTGTGGGCGTTTGTCGTCGCGCTGTTCTACGGCACGCGAGAGCTGGGAAAGGGCGACGACGGGCACGTTGAGATCCTTGGCGAGCGCTTTCAGCGACATGGTAATCTGCGTGATTTCCTGAACGCGCGATTCGCCGGACTTGCCTGTTGAGGCGGTGAGCAGCTGCAGATAGTCGATCACAACCATATCAAGGCCGACTGTCCGCTTCAGGCGGCGCGCGCGGGCAGCGAGCTGGCTCACCGAGATACCGCCCTGATCATCAATGTATAGCGGCAAGTTCTGCAACTCTTCAGTGGCTTCGCGGATCTTTTCAAAGTCGTGCTTGTCGAGATCACCCTGGCGGATCCGGTGAGCATTGATGCCGGTCCGCTCAGCAATGATACGCGTTGCAAGCTGCTCGCAGGACATCTCGAGAGAGAAGAAAGCGACGACGGCACCCTCAACCGTCTTTTTCGATCCGTCCTCCTGAACTTCCCGCTTGCAGGCATGCGCAGCGTTGAAGGCGATATTGGTTGCCAGTGTGGTTTTTCCCATGGAGGGTCGGCCAGCCAGGATCACAAGGTCTGACCTGTGGAAACCGCCGAGTTTCTGGTCGAGATCGTCCAGATGCGATGCAATGCCGGCGATCTTGCCATCGCGCTGATAGGCGGCCTCGGCCATCTGCAGCGATTCTTTCAGGGCTGATGCGAACGTGTGGAAACCGCGACCCGAAGAGCCCCTGTCAGCGAGGTCAAACAGGGCGCGCTCGGCCAGTTCCATCTGGCGATCGCCATTCTCGTCCGGTCCGGGGCGGAAGGCTCTCTGCTGGACGCTCGCGCCAATATCGATGAGCTCGCGCCGCATCGAGAAGTCGCGGATCATATGTGCATAGTCGGAAATCTCGGGGCCAAAGGCGGCCGAGTCGAGAAGCTCTGCGAGATAGGCGGCTCCGCCAATCTCCTGGAGCTTGTCAGCTTTCTCGAAATGCTCGCGCAACGTGATGCCGTCGGCGACCCGTCCGGACTGGATCATGTTCGAACAGACTTCAAAGATTTCCTGATGCGGAATGGAGTAGAAATCCCCCGGTCTCAACGTGTCCGCAACCCGCTGGAACGCGTTGTTATCGTACAGGATTGCACCGATAACGGCCGCCTCGGCGGACAGGTTGTGTGGCACCTCCACAGTGGAGGGGGGATTGGACATATCGTTCATGGTTTGGACCAGTCTGTCTGAATTCGTGACATTAACCAAGAGGCGATAAAGATTGCAGGCTTGACTCGCAGTGATTCAGGGTCGTTTTGCGGTCCGTCCACAGACGAATGTTTTGCTGTGGACAAAATCGGTTCGGGCAGGGGGTTCGCCAGACTAAAAAGGCCGCACCCGATTGAGCGCGGCCTTTCGAATTCAAAGCGGATGGTGACGTCTAGTCTTCGTCGCTTTCGCGAACTGATTCCATCATTTCAGCGTTGGCTTCAGCCATTTCAGCAGCCTGCTCAGCCGCAGCGCCTTGCTGTTCGGCCTGGATCGTCTCGATGACGTTCTCGCCGGCAGCCTGACGGTCAGCTTCTTCCTGCGAGCGGGCAACGTTCACGGTAATGGTGACAGCGACTTCAGCGTGAAGGCGCACGTCCATCTCGTAAATGCCGAGCGTCTTGATCGGCTGATCGAGCTTGATCTGGCCACGGCGAACCTTGAAGTCTTTTTCCGCCAGCGCATCAACGATGTCGCGGGTCGAAACAGAACCATAGAGGTTGCCGGTGTCGGAAGACTGACGGATGAGGACCAGTTCGGTGCCGTCGAGGCTCTGGCCCTGGCTCTGGGCTTCCGAGCGGGCTTCGGCATTGCGCTTTTCAATGATGTCGCGTTCCGCTGCGAAGCGGGCCCGGTTCTTGTCATTGGCGATAAGCGCCTTGCCGCGAGGCAGCAGGAAGTTGCGGGCAAAGCCGTTCTTCACGGTGACTTCTTCGCCAAGCTCGCCGAGGTTTTCAACGCGTTCGAGAAGGATGATATCCATGTGGGTGTCCTCCTACTTCACAGTGAATGGCAGGAGCGCGAGCATGCGGGCGCGTTTGATGGCGCGGGCAAGCTTGCGCTGGTTCTTGACGTTCACAGCAGTGATCCGCGACGGGACAATCTTGCCCTTCTCGGAGATGTAGCGCTGAAGGAGTTTCACGTCCTTGTAGTCAATCTCCGGCGCGCCCTCACCCGAAAACGGGTCGACCTTGCGGCGGCGATTGAACGTCCGGCGGGCCGGGATGTTGGTGATATTTATATCACCTGCATTGTTTTCTGAAGACATATCTCTTCCCCTTAGTCCTTGCTGCGGCCTTTGCGGCCCATCATCGCGGACGGCTCGTCGTCGAGCTGGTCGACCTTGATCGTCATGTAACGGATGACGTCGTCGGAGATCCGCTGGCGGCGCTCAAGCTCTGCGATCGCTTCGGCTGGGCCGTCGATGTTGAGCAGGGAATAGTGACCCTTGCGCTGCTTGTTGATCGGATAGGAGAGGTTCCGCAGGCCCCAATACTCGGTCTTGCCGACCTTGGCGCCCTGGTTCTTCAGGAATTCGCTGAGTTCCTCGATCAGAGACTCGACCTGTGCAGGCGAGATGTCCGGCCGGGAAATCAGCACGTGTTCATAGTATGACATTTTGCTTTCCCATGGTTCTGGGCAGCGGCGCTGGAGTGGCGGGAAACCTCTCCGGCGATGGCCCCTGACAGGTACGGCTCATTCCGCACCGCAGGACCGCAGCCCGTTGAAGCGCGGCTTAAACCTCAAACTGTGGATAAAAGCAAGCCGGAAGGCTCAGTCGCTGGCTGCGTTCCGACCATTCATGATGGCCATAAGCCGCTTGCCGCCGACAGCATCTTTCAGGAAGTTGAATGTGCCGGTCGACTGAAGCTCCTCAGCGGCCCGGATCAGCCCGCCATTTGCAGCATTTGCCAGCGCCGAGCCAAGGCTGACGCGTCGCACGCCGATCTCGGCCATTGCTTCGACCGGTCCAAACCCATCGAAAGGTCCCATGAGTACATTCAGCGGTCGGTCAATCGATGCGAGCACCGAGTGGATATCCGCAAGGGTCCGTAGGGCGGGGGCATACAGGACGTGCGCGCCCGCGTCCTGATAGGCTTGCAGGCGCTTAATTGTGTCGGCGAGGTCAGGCGTGCCCGAGAAGAAATTCTCGGCGCGCGCGGTCAGCATGAACGGAAAAGGCAATGCATTTGCAGCTTCCACGGCCGCCGCAACGCGATCTTTCGCGGCGCTGATGCTGTATTGTCCCTTCCCGCGGCCCGCAAAATCCTCAATTGATCCGCCGACCAATCCAGATGCGGCCGCTTGCCTTATGGTTTCTGCGCAGTCTTCCGGGCTGTCACCAAAACCGTTTTCCAGGTCCGCCGAGATCGGGATGGACGTGGCTTCGCAGAGTGCCCTCGAATGGTTCATCACCATGCTGCGTGTCACCTCATAGTCATCGGCTCCCATCGAGTTCGCAAATCCGGCACTCGTTGTTGCAAGCGCCGCGAACCCCATTCCTTCGAGCACACGCGCTGACCCCATGTCCCAGGGGTTCGGGATGATGAAACATCCGCTCTCATGGAGCGCCTGAAACGTTTTCGCCTTCTCGGTCTGACTGGTCATGATGTGATTTTCCCGCTGTGAAGATGCAGCCAACGTGCACCAAGCTGAATGGGCAGCGCCACCCGATACTTGCGCATCACTTTGGACCCTTCTAGGCAGTGCGCCAATTGCAAAGACGATTCACATAAACTGAAGGGCAGGACGGCATGAAGAAATTTGCGTTCATTTTTCCCGGACAGGGCAGCCAGTTCATCGGCATGGGCAAGGAGCTCGCCGATGCGTTTCCAGAGGCAAAGGCCGTTTTCGACGAAGTCGATGCAGCACTTGGGCAGGGCCTGTCAGGCCTGATGTGGAGCGGTGACGAGGAAGAGCTTAAACTCACAGCGAATACGCAACCGGCCCTGATGGCGGTAAGTGTGGCAGCGATGCGCGCCCTGCAGTCCAGGGGCGTTGGACCGGAGGCTGCAGCATTCGTGGCGGGGCACTCGCTGGGGGAATACTCAGCGCTTGCAGCAAGCGGCGCTATCAGCGTTGCGGACGCGGCACGTGTGCTTCGCATCCGCGGCAATGCCATGCAGGCCGCCGTTCCTGCAGGCGAAGGCGCGATGGCCGCCTTGCTGGGCGCCGATCCGGACCAGGCCGTTGCACTGTGTGAACTCGGAGCGGCTGAGGGCGGTGTTTGCGAGATCGCGAATGACAATGCACCCGGTCAGATCGTGATTTCCGGGTCGAAGGCCGCAGTGGAACTCGCTGCGTTCAGGGTTTCAGAAGTCGGCGTGAAGAAAGCGATGATGCTTCCGGTAAGCGCGCCTTTCCATTGTTCGATGATGCAACCTGCCGCCGACGCGATGATGGAAGCGCTGGCTGGAATAGAAGTGAAGGCTCCTGCCACGGCTCTCGTGGCAAACGTTACAGCTGCGCCAACCACAGATCCGTCCGCCATTCGCCAGCAGCTGATCGAACAGGTAACGGGACAGGTGCGCTGGCGCGAAAGCGTGGAATACATGGTCTCCCAGGGCGTGGAGCTGTTTGTTGAGGCGGGCGCAGGCAAGGTGCTGAGCGTGATGAACCGGAGGACGGCCAAGGAGGTTGAAGGACTGACATTGGGCACACCGGAAGATGTCGAATCAGTTGCAGAACGTCTTGGCTAGGGCGACATAGTCTACAGAAACGAAAGAAACGCTCGGGAAGAAGGACGAAACCATGTTTGATCTAACTGGCCGTACGGCACTGGTCACCGGCGCGTCTGGTGGAATTGGAAGCGCCATAGCAAAGGCGCTCTCGGAGGCCGGAGCGAAAGTCGCCCTTTCCGGAACGCGTGAGGGCGTGCTTGAGGAGGTGAAGGCCTCACTACCAGGCGAAGCTGCAGTGGTGACTGCGAATCTCGGTGATGCAGAATCGGTTGATGGCCTGGTTGGCCGCGCTGAAGAGGCTATTGGGCCGCTGGACATCCTTGTCGCCAATGCCGGCATTACACGTGATGGCCTGCTGATGCGCATGAAGGATGAGGACTGGAACGACGTCCTGAACATCAATCTCGGTTCCTATTACCGCCTCACCAAGTCCGCCATGCGGGGCATGATGAAGCGTCGTCACGGCCGAATCGTCGGGATTACGTCTGTTGTCGGTGTGATGGGAAACCCTGGTCAGGCCAATTATTGCGCGTCCAAGGCTGGTATGATCGGCTTCACCAAATCGGTGGCTCAGGAAGTCGGAAGCCGCGGCATCACTGTGAACTGCGTGGCTCCGGGTTTCATAGAATCGCCAATGACGGACGTGCTTCCAGAGGCCCAGAAAGAGGCATTGCTGGGACAAATCCCGGCTGGCAAACTCGGTCAAGGTAGCGACATCGCTTCTGCTGTGGTTTACCTGTCCTCGAATGAAGCGGCCTATGTCACGGGCCAAACGCTTCACGTAAATGGCGGTATGGCTATGATTTAAGGCTGTTTACCAAACAGTTGCAGCCCTTGGCGACGTGATTATCTTCGTGCTACGGGGCATCCCAAGACCGGTTCGGTCTTCCTATCAGACATCATGAGAGAGGTTTTCCATGTCTGACGTTTTCGAGCGTGTTAAAAAGATCGTTGTCGAGAATCTCGACGTTGAGGGCGACAAGGTCGTCGAAACTGCAAGCTTCATCGATGACCTCGGTGCAGACTCTCTCGACCTGGTCGAGCTGGTCATGGCTTTCGAGGAAGAATTCAATATCGAAATCCCGGACGATGTTCAGGAGAACATCCGCACCGTCGGTGACGCTGTCACCCACATCAAGGCACACGTCTCCTAGGAGCAGCTGATGCGTCGCGTCGTCATTACCGGAATCGGTATCGTGTCCCCGCTCGCAAACGGGACCGAAGCCACATGGGAACGCCTCATCGCAGGCAAATCCGGAGCAGGTCCGATTGACCTGTTCGATACCAAGGATGTGCCCTGCAAGATCGCCTTCCAGGTTCCATGGAATGACGGGCGCGGCGGCGGCGCGGACGATCCGCATGCCTTTGATCCGGACAAGGCGGCCAGTTCCAAGGAACGTCGCCGGATAGACGAGTTCATTCTGTATGCGCTCGCCGCTGCTGACGAGTGCGTCGAGGACTCTGGCTGGAAACCTGAAACCGATCACGACAAGGAACGCACCGGCGTGCTTATCGGGTCTGGTATCGGCGGTCTCCAGTCCATCTACGACACGGCGATCACGCTGCACACGCAGGGTGCCCGCCGGGTCAGTCCCTTCTTCATTCCGTCCGCACTGATCAACCTCGCGTCTGGTCAGGTGTCCATCCGGCATGGATTCAAGGGACCGAACCATTCAGTCGTGACAGCGTGCGCGACTGGCGCCCACGCGATCGGTGACTCTGCCCGCCTCATCAAATATGGCGATGCTGACGTCATGCTGGCCGGCGGCGCCGAAGCCGTGATCTGTGAGATCGGCATTGCCGGTTTCTGTGCAGCCAAGGCCATGTCGACCAACTTCAATGATACGCCTGAGAAGGCCTCGCGCCCCTATGACAAGGACCGTGACGGCTTTGTGATGGGCGAGGGCGCGGCTGTCGTGATGCTCGAAGAGTATGAGCACGCCAAGGCCCGCGGTGCGAAGATCTACGCCGAAGTGGCAGGCTATGGCCTTACGGGCGACGCCTATCACATCACGGCGCCTGCTGAGGGTTCGGAGGGCGGCTACCGTGCCATGAAGATGGCGCTCGGCCATTCCGGTCTCGATGTTGCAGATATCGACTACGTCAACACGCACGGCACCTCGACGCCGAAGGGCGATGAGGGCGAAGTGGGGGCGGTCGAACGTCTGTTTGGCGACCACGCAAAGAATTTGTCGCTGTCATCGACAAAATCTGCGGTTGGGCACCTTCTCGGGGCTGCTGGTGCGATTGAGAGCGCATTCTGCGCGCTCGCCATTCGTGACCAGGTCATGCCTCCGACGCTGAACCTCGACAATCCAAGCGTTGATACGCCGATCGATCTCATTCCGCACAAAGCCAAGAAGGGCAAGGTCCGCGCGGCCATGTCGAACAGCTTCGGCTTTGGCGGCACGAACGCCTGTCTCATCCTTAAGCAGGCAGACTAGTTCCTATTCGCTGAGCACTGGGGCAAAGTGGGGCGGAATCAATCGATTGAGTCGCTTCCATGCGTTTTCTGAAAGCCATCCTTGTCCTTGTTTTCATCGGCGTCATCGTGGGTGGTGCCGCTCTGGGGGCAGGGTGGATGTGGCTGCAGAATGAGGTGGCGAAGCCCGGCCCCATTGTTGAGGAAACCAAGTTTCGCGTCGAATCCGGCGACCATGTCGGAGCTGTTGCACAGCGCCTCGAACAGCAGGGCATCATCTCTGACGCCCGCGCCATGAAGCTGCACGCCCGACTGAGCGGTCAGCAGGCCGCTTTGAAGGTGGGTGAATATGCGATCCCTGCACGGGCCAGCATTGGCGCCGTGCTCGATCAACTCGTCGAAGGCGATGTGATCCAGTATCGCATTACCATCCCCGAAGGTCGTACGACAGCGCAGATCCTGCGCCTGGTGGAAGCGCATCCCGATCTGGTGGGTGATCTGCCTGAGCGAGAGATCGGCGAAGGCACCCTGTTGCCCGACACCTATATCTTCGCATCCGACACGACACGCACGTCCATAATCGAGCGTATGGAGAAGGCGCAGGACGATCTGCTGGCAGAGCTCTGGCCTGATCGTCAGGAGGGTATCCCCGTTTCGACGCCTGAAGAGGCCGTGATCCTGGCGTCCGTCGTGGAGAAGGAAACCGGCATCGCAGAGGAGCGCCCACTCGTCGCCGGCCTCTTCACTACACGTTTGAAGCGCGGAATGCGCCTTGAAAGTGACCCGACGGTGATCTACGGCGTCTCGCGCGGAGAGCCGCTCTATCGCACGCTGAATGGCAAGCAAGTACGCCGCACGCTTTACCGCTCCGAACTGAACCGGCCGACAGACTGGAATACCTATCAGATGGACGGCCTGCCGAAGACGCCCATCTGCAATCCGGGCCGGGATGCGATAGCGGCTGTCCTGAACCCGCCGGAAACCGAATATGTCTTCTTCGTCGCGGATGGCAAGGGCGGTCACCTCTTTGCCGAAACGCTGGCTGAGCATAATCGCAATGTTGCGGCCTATCGCGCCTATGAGCGCGAGGAGATTGCCCGGGAGCGCAGCAATTGACTGACAGAGTATCGTCGATGACAGGCTTTGCCCGCGTTTCGGGTGAGGCCGACTGGGGAAGCTGGGCGTGGGAGGCAAAGAGCGTAAACGGTCGCTCTCTCGACGTTCGCGTCAATGTGCCGAGCGGTTTCGAAGCGCTGGAGAGGCAGGTCAAACAGGCCGCGTCCAAAGCCTTCGCACGGGGCAATCTCCAGATCGGCCTTCGGATCGACCTGTCGGCGGGCAAGGAAACGCTGGTGGTGAATGCCGACGCGCTGAGTGCTGTTGTCCGCGCCTATCAGAACGTGTCGTCAGCGCCGGTTGATGGCAATGCGCTGGCGACGCTGATGACGATCAAGGGCGTCGTTGAAGCAGGCGCGCAGTCGACGCGCGACATTGGATCGGATGAGACGATCATTGCTGAGCTTGGCGCCGCGGGTGAGCAGCTTGTCGCCGACCTAGCGGCTTCAAGGCTCAGTGAAGGCGCCGCGATGGCCCACGTCATCGGCAACTACCTTGATGAAATGGAGGCGCAACGCGTTCAGGCCGTGGCGCTTGCCGGTGACCAGCCAAAGCTTCTCAAGGCCCGGCTCGAAAAGCAGATCGCTGAACTCGAAGCCGACAAGCAAGTCGATAGTGATCGCATGGCCGCAGAAATTGCGCTGGCGGCGGCCAAGGCCGATGTCCGTGAAGAACTCGACCGTCTTGCCGCACACATCAATACCGGCCGCACCCTGCTGTCGGGCGGCGGTGCAATCGGGCGAAAGCTCGATTTTCTGGCCCAGGAATTCAATCGCGAAGCCAATACGCTCTGCTCAAAATCGGTCAGTCTCGATTTGACGAATGCGGGACTCGCGCTCAAAGGACTGGTGGACCAGTTCAAGGAGCAGGCAGCGAATGTCGAATAGCGGACATCCGAAAGACCAGGGCCAGCGACGCGGCCTGATGCTGGTTATCTCCTCGCCCTCCGGTGCAGGCAAGACGACGCTAGCTCGCAAGCTGATGGAAGAGTTTTCCGATATCAAACTGTCCGTCTCCGCCACGACGCGTGAGCCGCGACCAGGCGAGAAGAACGGCATCGACTATCACTTCAAGTCGCGCGAGGATTTCCGTGAGATGATCGCGCGGCGCGAATTCCTCGAATGGGCGCTGGTCTTCGACAACCTTTATGGCACGCCGCGCGCGGACACCGAACGCCTGCTCGAGACCGGTCATGACGTCCTGTTCGATGTCGACTGGCAGGGCGCCGATGCATTGCACGACCAGATGCCGCGCGATGTTGTTTCCGTCTTCGTGTTGCCGCCCAGTATCGACGCGCTCAAAGCACGTCTTGCAGCGCGTCCTGGCTCTACGGATGAGATCGTCGAACGCCGCATGCGCGACGCGAAGGCGGAGATGCGCCACTGGCGGCGTTATGATTATGCTATCGTCAATGACGACCTTGAAGTTGCCTATCAGCGCCTGAAGCGCATCCTGCTGGTCGAGCGCCTCAAGCGTCTGCGCCAGCTCAGCCTCGAGGATCACGTCCGAGAGCTGATGGGGGAGGCGTAGAGCGTCGTCAGTCTGCGCGCCAAAGCGCGGAACTCTTCCTGCGTCAGGGTTTCCGCCCGGGCTGTAGGGTCAATATCGCAGCTTTCCAGCCATTCAGTCGCATCCACGCCCCGTGACTTTGCCAGCGATTTGAGGCTTGCGCGGAGCATCTTGCGGCGTTGGCCGAAGGCGGCGGTTGAAACCTTTTCTAGCGTTTCGACGTCTTCAAAGCGCTTCTCTGCCGGGAGTGGTGTCAGCACGGCCACAGCGCTGTCGACCTTGGGCGGCGGGCGGAAGGCGCCTGGGGGCAGGGTGAAGGCGATGTGCGCGTTGCAGACGGCATGAGCGAGCACGGCGAGCCGGCCGTAATGCGACGTGCCTGGCCCGGCGACGATGCGCTCGGCGACTTCCTTCTGAAACATCAGCGCCATCTCGCCGCGCCATGGGCCAGTCTTCAGCCAGTCGACCAGAAGCGGCGTGCCGACATTGTAGGGAAGGTTCGCGATAATCATGGCGGGCGTCTCGCCGCCTGCTTCGCCAATCAGCTTCTCCCAGTGCACCTTGCGCGCATCGCCCTGGTGGACCGAGAGCTGGCCGGTTGCCGCCTCAGGCCAGTCGGTAAGGGCGGAGGCAAACCGCTCATCAGCTTCGACGGCGATCAGCTTGCCCACGCCTTCCTTCAGCAAGGCGCGCGTGAGGCCGCCCGGGCCGGGGCCGACTTCGATGACGGTCCGCCCTTCGACAGGCCCTGCGGCAAGCGCCGTACGGCGCAAAATGTCCGGATCGAACAGGAAGTGCTGGCCGAGCGCCTTGCGGGCGCGGCCTTCGGTGAGGCCGGGGTCCTGATCAGACATTCTGTAGCCTGTTGGCGGCCATTTCAGACGCGAGCCTGATCGCCGCGATCAGGCTATCGGGCTTTGCTGTTCCGTCGCGGGCCGCATCATAGGCCGTACCATGATCGGGGCTGGTGCGAATGATGGGCAGGCCGAGCGTCGTGTTTACACCGCCCCAGAAATCGAGCGTTTTGACCGGGATAAGCCCCTGGTCATGTGTCATGGCGATCACTGCATCGAAGCGACCATCCAGCATTTCCGCAAAGACCGTATCAGCAGAGCGGGCATCTGTGACATCCATACCTTCCGATCGCAGCGTACGCGCCAGCGGGTTTATGATGTCGCGTTCCTCGGTGCCGATCGTGCCATTCTCGCCGGCATGAGGGTTGAGACCCGTCAGCGCAATGCGTGGGGCGTTCAGGCCGAAATCCTGTTTCAGTGCCGCGCACGTTATCTGCGTCACCTGCCGCAGGTGCGAAGGCGTCAGATGCTGCGGCACATCGAGCAGGGGAACATGAATGGTCGCCAGCGCGACCCTCAGGCCTCCGCCAACGAGCATCATGACGGGTGGGAAGACCCCGCCTTTCTCCCGTTCGCAGATGGCCGACAGGAACTCGGTATGACCGGGATGGTTGAACCCTGCGGAATACAGAACGGCCTTCGAGATTGGATTTGTGATCACGCCTGCGGCGTCGCCGGACAGTACGTGAAGCGTTGCCCGTTCAATACTTTCAAGGATGCCGGATGCCATGGATGCGTCCGGCGTTCCGCGCACGACACCTTGCAGCCGGCTTTTGAGCGGCATGATGGGAAGTGCCGACCCGAACACACTGGCCGCATCCGCGGGATGGCTGATCATGGCGACTGGAACATCATAAAGCGATGCATCACCAATCACATAGAAGGCGTGACCGGGAGACTGGTGCAGCGCCTTCCAGGCTTCGCCCGTAATCTGAGGTCCGCAGCCAGCAGGATCGCCCATGCTGATGGCGAGAGGGGGGAGGGCACTATCGGTCATCGCAGCTGCTTACTTGAGAAGCGCTGCAGCGTTCAAGGCTCTGCCTGACTAGCTGCCGCGCTGGATAATTGTCGCTTCGCGCCGCAAATTGCGAAGAGACCGTTGGGAAATCATCGACAGCTGGCGTGAGAACAAACGATCCTCAATTTCCTCGCGGGATGGCAGCGTGCTGCCGGTTTCGTCGAAATCGCAGACGAACATGACGGCAAGTGTGCCGGACATCGCGAAGATGTCGGTCGCTTCACCAACGTTGGTGGACTCAACAAGGGCGCGGCCTTCCGGGCCAAGATCGGCAAGGCGGAAATCGTCTAGGCGCGAAGCGCTGAGGTTTGGGTCATTTTCCGCGAGTTCTTCTGCGCCGTCACAGCTGCCTGCTGCTGCCACTGCGGTCCTGAGCTTGTCCTCGTCGCCATCCTGCACAGCGAGACGAACGAGATCGACCAGGGCAACGGTTTCGGTGGGCTCGCGCTTGCCCTGGAAAGCAATAATGTAAATACCGTCGTCTACACGGATCGGGTCGGAAAGGCCTTCCTGCGGCATGGCCTGCACAGCCTCGGCCACGGCAGGATCCAGGTCCTCAATGGAAACCCAGCCCATGTCGCCGCCGGCCGCGGCTGTCGGAGCGGATGAAAATCGCTGAGCTGCAAGTTCGAATGGGGCGCCCGCCCGAAGTTGCTCAAGGATGGTATTGGCGCCTGCGGTCGCCTGCTCCTTTTCCGCGTCTCCCGGCGCATAGAGAAAGATCTCGCCAATCCGGTACTGGGTCTTTTGCGAGGCGGCCTTCAATTGTGCTAGCTGTTCATCGATCTGGTTTTCGGAAATCCGGATTCTGGAGCCATACAGCCCTCCCATGATCCGGCGCCACGCGATTTCCGAGCGCATCTGTTCCTGCAGGCTGGAGGGGTTTACGCCGGCTGCGAGGAGTACATTGATCAGTCCGTCCCGGTCCATGCCGGACTGTCGGGCCATATCAGAGACGGCAGACGCGATGTCCTGATCGGAGACTTCCACTTCATACTCATTCGCTTCCTGCAGCTGCAGTTTCTCGTCGATCAGCTCATCCAGTGCCTGAGCGGTGATCTGTTGCACCTGCTGCTGATTCGGGCTTTGCACGCCGAGCGTCAGAAGGAGCAGCGCAGCACGTTCGCGCACGTCGCTGTAGGAGATCGGTTCGTCATTGACGATTGCGACGATGCCTTCGATCGTCTGGGCTTCCTGCGCGGCGGGAGCGGGTGTTAGCGCAGGCGCCGAAAATGCGAGAGCGAGTGCGGCGATGCCGAATTTCATCATACTTACCTCCACGACCGCCATGCCAGCCGATGTCGCTTAAATTATGGCAGACCATACCGTCAGAAACATGTGAAGCAATCCGAAGATGCCAGTTGCCAAAGCGTATATGGCTGCGTGCAAATGAACCTGCACTGAATTAGTCGAAGCTGTTCGAACCAAAGTCGCCGAGTGTCTTCAGACCAAAGCGGAACATGATCGAGTCGGATGGTCCGAGTTGGCGGTCCACCTGCTCGGAGCGTTCAAATACCAGTTCGAACCGGGAACAGTCATCCTGATATCCAACGCCAATGGAATGACGAATGTCGCGATTGCTTTCAATATCGCGCTGCAGACCGTAGGTGACGAAGTAGTTGTCTGTAACCGAGACTTCGGATTGCAGGATCACGCCTTCCTGACGAATGCCGGCCTGCGTAATTTCCTCGTCAATCTGATAGTAGATTGCCGAAGCGAGAAATCGGTCGAACCGCAAGTCAACGCTCGTATCAAGGCGGTTCAGCTCCAGGCTGTCGTCGTCGAGACGGACCTTTGCCTTGAAGGTGAACGGACGCCCCCAGTCCAGGGACACTGCGCCGAGCCAGTCGCTGGCCGTGCCATCAAGATTGCTTGGAACGTCGAAAGCTGGATCATCGCGGTCCCGCCAGCGACGCCCTGCCAGGGCCGACAGCTGCACCCCGGACTTCCAGCGCGCAACGGTCGATATGCCGGCGCCGATCTTGCCGTCGCCCTCGTAGAGGTCGTAGCCTGCCTGACCATTGGCGTCGAACAACGAAGATGTGTCGAGTTCGTAGAACAGGCCATCTTCAATCGGTATCTCGGCATCGTTTGGCCCCTTTGTCCCGACCGCAGCCATCACAATGGGTTCCACTATGATGTCCACGCTCTTTCCTGGCCGATAGAAGGGAAGGGAGAGCTCCGTGCCGATCGCGCCGACACCCCGGTCCACCGTGTCGCCATCTCCGGTATTTGGAAAATCGTTCAACTCATACCGGTCAAACCGGGCCTCAGCGAATGGCTGGGCGACAACGCCGCCTGGCAGGATCTTCTGGACCGACCAGTCTGCGCCAACCGTGAGACGGTGGCTGTCCGGGCCGGTCTGGCGCGAAAGAAAGGCAGTTGAGGCATTGAGGCCAGCATAACCAAAAGCGCCAAGGTCGAGGTCATACTGCGCATAACCGAGGGGCAGGACGTCAGCAATGGCCGCTTCCCTCTGATCGGTCAGCCGCAAATTGTCGAAGGTCAGAACGGAGGCGTCTGCATACCAGTTGGATGACTGTCCCACCGCATAGAGCTGTGAGAGCAGCGTTCTCGGCTGGTTTGTGTACAGGCCGCGTTTGTCATTCTCTCCGCGAATATCGTAGCGCTCGATATAGAGGTCGTCCGTCGTTTCTTCGACGCCGAAGCCCCAGAGCCAGTTCTCATTGATACTGAACTGGCCATCGGCGAAAATGTGCCCACGCCACTCCTGTTCACCGAACTTCTCACCATCGGAATCGAATTCCTTCTCATTCGTGACGGTTGCACTGATGTTCAGATTGCCCGACCAGAACCGCTTTCGGTAGTCCAGTTCCAGCAGCGGATTTACCTTCGAATACACGGCCGGAGAGATAGTCAGATCCTGATAGGGGGAAATGGCCCAGAGATAGGGTTGCTGATAATTGAACCCGGTCTTGGACGAACTTCCCAGCGTCGGGATGAGAAAGCCGGACCGGCGTTCCGCCTTGGGGTCAGGGTGCGCAAAATAGGGCAGGTAGATGACCGGAATGCCTGCGATTTCGAGGACGGCGTCCTTGTACGTGTACATGCCGTCGTCTTCGTCGAGCACGGCTTCGCGCGCCCGGATCGCCCATGTCGGTGTGGTATCCCCTTCGCAGAGCTCGCATGCGGTGAAGATCGCTCGATCCAGCGTATTCAGCGTCTCGTTTTCACGGCGGGCGGAATTGGCAGAAGCGGTTGCTCCATCCGGTGAGCGCATGGCGAACTCGACCGCATACCCGTTTGCAAGGTCAGCATCGGTCTCCACCTCATCGGCGAAGCGTTGCGTGCCGTCAGGTTCGAGAATGACCACATTGCCCTGCGCGCGGACGCGGGCTGTAGAGCGGTTATAGGTCAGCCGGTCAGCGGTCAGCACGCGGCCCTGATATTCTGCAGAAACATTGCCTTCGGCGACGACCGTGTTCTCGTTTTCGAGGACATAGACATTGTCAGCCTGCAGCGTGACTTTTCTGGATTCCGCAGCCTCGTTCGGGGCGGCCTGCGCGAGCGCGAGCGGAGCGACCGCTCCCAGTGCGATCGCAGCAAATGCGGTTTTCCAAACGGCCATGAGGCCTCCTAAATTTACCAAATACCCGGTGATTCCCGCATAAGCGGCCTTGTCAGGCCCGTCCAGATTTACATGCCACCCTTGCGGGTTATTCACGCGTGGTGTTGCAGCCCGGACAAAGCCGACGCGGCTTCAGGCCCGGGATGCGAACCCCCCGGCATGCGTGATGGCGCGGCCGTCCAGCTCCAGTTCCATCAGGGCCGACGCACATTGGCGCGCCGAACAGGCGCTCGCCTGTGCGATATCGTCGATGGAGAGAGGAGTAGGCGAGAGCGCCTCGTAAACGCGTGCAGCCAGCTCGTCGGAAATGTCTGTTTCAGGTTCGTCGATGCGCGAAGGGGCGCTGTGATTGAGCAGATCCCATTGGCGGTCGATCTGCGCGCTGACAGCCTCAATGACGTCATCGGCGTGCCGCACCAGCGTTGCACCGTTTCTGAGCAGGCGGTTGGTGCCAGCTGTCCTGGCATCGAGAGGCGAGCCGGGAACCGCCATGACTTCGCGCCCCTGTTCGCCTGCCATGCGCGCGGATATGAGCGAACCAGAGCGTTCCGCTGCTTCGACGATGACAGTGCCGAGTGCCAGTCCCGTAATGATGCGGTTACGACGCGGAAAATCCCTGGCCGTCGCGCGGTGGCCGAAACGCCGCTCTGACACAATGAGTCCCTGGCGTGAGATCGCCTGATAAAGCTCCTGGTGTTGCGGCGGGTACAACTGATCCACACCCCCCGCCAAAACGGCGATTGTTCCGCTATCCAGGCTGGCAGCATGTGCTTCACCATCTATGCCGCGAGCCAGGCCTGACACGGTCACGAAACCGGCTTCGCCGAGGCCTGCTGCAATCAGGCGCGCCAGCTTGCGGCCGGCAGCCGACGCATTGCGCGCGCCGACGATTGCTATGGTCGGACGGGTGAATAGGTCGACATTCCCAACCACTGAAAGTACAGGCGGGGGCGGGGAAAGGGGCGAAAGGGCTTTCGGAAAGTCTACCTCACCCGCACACAGAAGCACGCCGCCGGCTTGCCGGGTTTGTTCGATTTCCTGACGGGCGGCTGCAAGGTCAGGCTTTAGTCGCGGGATCGCTTTCGATGCTTCTGCTGGAGAGCCAAATTTTTCGATGAGCTGAAAGAAGCTGACCGGGCCGATATTTGGTGTGCGCGCCAGAGCGAGCCATTCAAGCCGCTCATGTTCCCCCAGACGGTTCGTCATTCCGTCTCTGCCGGCTTTTTCTTCTCGCCAAATTTCGGCTCGGTTCCCTTCAGCAGGCGTTGAAGGTTTGCCCTGTGGGTCCAGAAGACGAGAAGGCTGAGGGCGGCCAGGACACCGACGGCAAAATGGGTTTCACCCAGCAGATAGGCGCCAATCGGGACAATCGCGGCGGCTGTGAGCGCGGCAAGAGACGAGATCCTGAACAGGAGAAACATGCCGAGCCAGACAGGACCGCCAACCATCAGCCCTTTCAGGGAGGCAAATGTCAGCAGGCCGGCATAGGTGGCAACACCCTTGCCCCCCTTGAAGCCCAGCCAGACCGGATAACAGTGTCCGAGAAAGGCAGCGGCACCAGCAATGAGTCCGACATTGCGGCTCGCGAACGCGAAGGTGAAGAACAATACAGCAAGCCCCGCCTTGAAGCTGTCGAGGATCAGGGTCGCAAATGCGAGGTCCTTCCGGCCGGTCCGAAGCACATTGGTCGCGCCGATATTACCAGACCCAATCTGGCGGATATCCCCGAGCCCGGCGGCCCGCGTCAGGATCAGTCCGAATGGGATCGACCCCAGCAGGTATCCGCCGACTGCTGCAACAATATAAGGAAGGTAAGTCATCGCATCATCCTGGCGCAGGCCGAAGCCTGCCTTGTTGCCTAGCTTGTTTCGTCAACAGCCGCGAGCGTCAAGGTAGAAGGATACAAGCCACGCCGTTCAGGGGCTCGACGCCCTAGCGGAACTTGATCTAGTGTGGACGCTCGCTTCGGGGGACAGGAGACGACAATCGACGCCAGTGAAAGAATACTCAGGGCAGCCATCACCCTGATCGGCGAAAACGGTCCCGATTTGCTGACACACCGAATGATTGCGGAGGAAGCAGGGCTTTCTCCGGGTACGGCGACCTATCATTTCAGTTCGCTCGACATCCTCGTGGAGCGGGCATTTGCGCTGTACGTTTCAGACTATGAAAAGGCGCTGATCGACGCGCTGAACGCGAGGCCGCTGAGAACCGTCCGGGATGTAACGACATTCCTGACTCGCATGACGGCCCTGGATGCCGGGGATTCCGAGTTGGCCCGCATTGAATATGCGATGATCCTCTACGCGCGCCACAATGAAGCCCTGCAGGATCCGGTGAGCCGCTGGTCGGGCTTGTTGCAGGAGGCCGTTGCCGACGGGTTGCGCAAAGCGGGCGCGACAAGCCCGGACTATATCGCAGGCATCGCCGTCAGTTTCTGCCGGGGTGTGGAAATTGAAGTGCTTTCCAGGGGCGGCACCGTCGAAGAATCCTGGATGCGATCACGGCTCGATGCAATTTTCGGCCTCTTCGACTAGCGTTCAAACACTGTTTCGCCAGCAATGATTGTCCGGTTGACGCGGCCGACCATTCGACGGCCATCAAAAGGGGAGTTCAGCGAGCGCGACCGAAGGTCTTCACGCTCGCAGAGCCAAGGCTTGTTCGGGTCAAACAGTATGATATCGGCAGGGGCTCCCACGGCGAGACGCCCCTGTGGCACGCCAATGATGTCGGCCGGGCTCGCCGTTACGGGGCGCAGCGCATCGAGAAGGCCAATCCGCTCATCCTGCACAAGGGCCAGTAGCGCCGAAAGTGCCGTTTCCAGACCAGCAGCACCAAACGCGGCCTCGCCAAATGGCAGCCGCTTTTCTTCTGGGGGTTGGGGGTCGTGGGCGGACACCACCGCATCGATCTCGCCTGCGACCAGTGCGTCGATGAGGGCTTGGCGGTCCTCTTCGCGGCGGAATGGCGGGTTGACCTTGCAATAGGTGAGATAGTCGCCGACATCGAGTTCATTGAAAAAGAGATGATGCGCGGCCACGCTAACGTGGAGACGCACGCCGCGTCGGCGCGCCTCGCGGATCATCTCCATGCTTCGGCCCGTCGAAACCTGATCAACCAGCAGCGTGCAGCCCGTCGCTTCGGCGAGAAGCAGGTCGCGGCCCAGTCCGATCCATTCGGCTTCGCGGGGCAGCCCGGAAAGCCCCATCCGCGCAGCCTGTGCACCGGCATTCATGACGCCGTTGACCCCGAGGGAGTGCTCATTCGGACGGCTGGACACAATCGCCTTGCAGCTCGCTGCATAGCCCATGGTCCGGCGAAGGACGGAAGCGTTCTCGACGGGCAGGTCGCCATTCGTGAAAAACACTGCGCCCGAGCCGGACATCATCGCGATCTCCGCCATGGCCTCACCCTTAAGGCCCTTGGTGAGCGCTCCTGCCGGGTAGATTCGGGTCTTTGCGGTTTCCCGCCCGCGATTGGCGATAAACTGGACGAGGGCCACATCATCAATGACAGGATCAGTGTCCGGCATCACGACCATGCTGGTGACGCCGCCAGCCACCGCCGCGCGGGAGGCGGTCGCAAGTGTCTCTTTCTGCTCTGCCCCTGGTTCTCCCGTCTTGACGCGAAGGTCGATCAGGCCCGGCGCTGCAATGAGACCACCGGCATCAACAGTCTCATCGGCCTGTTCACTCACGTCACCAATCGCCGCGATGATACCGTCTTCCAGAAACAGCGAGCCGCTTTCATCCAGCCCGGAAGCCGGACAGGCCAAACGCGCATTCTTGATCAGCGTCTTCATCGGCGTCTCCCCGAGAGAAGCTTCAGAACGGCTTCGCGAACAGCTACCCCCATTTCCACCTGCTCGGTGATCACAGACCGTTCACCATCAGCAATTGCGCTCTCGATCTCGACGCCGCGATTCATCGGGCCGGGGTGCATCACGGTTGCATCGGGCGCGGCGTGTTCGAGGCGTTCGGCCGTCAGGCCAAAATTGCGGAAATATTCTCGTTGGCTGGGCAGGTATGCGCCGTTCATCCGCTCGAGCTGCAAGCGGAGCATCATGACGACATCTGCCCCTTCAATGGCTTCGTTAAAGTCACTGATCGCGCGGATGGCGCCCCAGGTATCCGTGCCCGATGGCATCAGCGTTGCCGGACCGCACAGCGTGACCTCCGCACCGAGCAGGTGCAGCGCCATCGTTGTTGAACGGGCCACACGCGAGTGAAGGATGTCGCCGCAGATCGTGACCTTCAGGCCTTCGATGCGTCCCTTGGCGCGGCGGATGGTGAGCGTGTCGAGCAGGCCCTGGGTCGGGTGCTGATGCGTGCCGTCACCGGCGTTGATGACAGCGCAATCCACCTTTCGGGAAAGCAGTTTCACCCCGCCGGAGGCCGAATGCCGGATAACGATTGCGTCGGGTGCCATGGCGTTCAGGGTCATGGCGGTGTCGATCAGCGTCTCGCCCTTCTTCACGCTGGAAGCGGCGACGGGCATGGAGACAACATCGGCACCGAGACGCTTTGCGGCAATTTCGAAGCTGGACATGGTCCGCGTCGAATTCTCGAAAAAGAGATTGATCACCGTCATGTTCTTCAGGTGCGGCTCAGGCCGATGACCGGCTCGGGTCGCCTCCGCAAACTCTTCGGAAAGATCGAGAATGTGTTCGATGTCGAGCCGGGAAAGATCCTCAATGCTCAACAGGTGGCGGTGCTCAAATTCGTAGCTGTAGCCCGGAATGGCCATGCGCTGCCTTTCGATTTTTGGCGGTTTATGCGCGATTCCTGCGAAGGGCAAGGGGCAGCAGCCAGCACCTCAGAAAAGCCCCGCCGCAAGACAGGCAAACCAGATTGCCGGCATGGTTACAATTGAAAGTACGGTCTGCATGGCGATCAGGTTTGCTGCGAGCGGTGCATCCCCGCCGAGCTGCCGCGCGAGGATATAGGAGCTCGTTGCGGTCGGGACAGATGCGCAGATGACGGCGATGGCGAAGGGCGTGCCTGTCAGACCGAGCATTAGCGCGCCTGCAATTGTCAGCGCGGGCAGCCCGAGCAGGCGCACGAGCGACCAGACGAGCGTCCGCGTACCGGCCCGGCCGAGCGCCGCGATATCCATGCCGGCACCCGCTGCCAGAAGACCAAGCGCGATTGTACCGGCGCCAAGAAGGTCAATCGTCTCGTCGACAAGCGCAGGCAGTTCGACGCCCGTTGCGGCGAGTGCGATCCCGATGACGCAGGCGATGATGAGCGGATTGCGGGCAAGCTCGACCGCCGGGTTGCGCTTCGGCAGGTCGGTGCGCTCGGCATGGGAGGTGAGGGCGGCGACGCTCAATATGTTGGCGGTCGGGATCATGGCGGCGGCTGCAATGGCAACCAGTGCGAGGCCTTCAGTGCCGAAAATGCTGCCGCCGATGGAAAGACCGACAAAGGTATTCCAGCGGACATTGGACTGGATGATTGATCCCACAGCCGGCCCGGTGATCTTCGGCCAGGCCCGCGCGAGCAGGCCGAAAGCACCAAGCAGGCATTGGGCGACAATCAGGATCAAGGCCAGCTTCCATGGCGCTGTCTCAAAAGGCGCATTGGCGAGCGCGCGGATGATAAGTGCAGGGAAGAGGACGATGTAGGCGAGCCGCTCAATCGCGCGCCAGCCATCGTCAGGAAGCACTGTCCGCCAACCGAGAAAACGGCCGAGCGCAACGATGGCCATGACGGGGATGAGCGCGCTGATGAAGGCGTTCATGACGCGTTGGCCAGCCTGTCGATGGCTGTCTGCAGGATGATGGCGGCAGCAGATGCGTCGATCAGTTCTGCGCGTCGGGCGCGCGAAAGGTCTGCCGTGATCATGGCGCGTTCGGCTTCGGAACTGGTCAGCCGTTCGTCCTGGAAGGCAATCGGGATGTCACGGCGTTCGAGAATATTGCGGGCCAGTGCGCGGGCAGACTGAACACGCGGTCCTTCAGATCCGTCCATGTTCAGGGGCAGTCCCATGACGATGCCGACCGCGCGCCGCTCGTCCACGATTGCCATGAGGCGGTCGAGCGAGGGGCCGAGCTTGCGGCCTTTCTGAATCGTCTCGACCGGCGATGCGATCAGGCGTGCCCCGTCACAGGCGGCAATGCCGAGCGTCTTCGACCCCGGATCGATCCCGATCAGGACACCGAAGGCCGGCAGGTCGAAAAGGTCAGTTACAGCCATGACGGAGTGTGGGCTCTTCTCTTGAATTTGCCCTGCCTAGCGCGTAACGGAGCCTTGTGTCGATTGGAGAAAGCCCATGAGCGTTAGCAAGGATGATGTTCGCAAGGTCGCCCGCCTGTCGCGGATTGCCGTGAGCGAGGACCGTCTCGAGCCATTAGCCAATGAGCTGACGTCCATCATGGGGTGGATTGAGCAACTCAATGAAGTCGACGTGGACGGCGTGGAGCCCATGACGTCCGTGGTCGACGCGACGCTTCCAATGCGCGATGACGTCGTGACTGACGGCAACATCCAGGACCAGGTGCTAGCCAACGCTCCAAAGAGCGATGACGGCTTCTTCGTCGTCCCGAAATCGGTCGAGTAGCTATTCTTCGGTTTCGACTTCGGAAGCTGCCTCGGCTGCGTCTTCATCCCACTCATAGATCGCGGCGATAGGGCAGCGCACGGACGGAATGTCGGTGCGGTCCGGACCGAAGACGCTGTCAAAGGCGTAAATCGAGTCGCCGCGCGACACACAGCCAGCACCCGGGAACGTGTCAAAGCTCAGCGATTGCGCGTGGCTGAGGTCGTGACACCGGCCCATGGTCTCGATGAGGTATTCATCATCCACGCCCTTTTCCACGATAACGGTGTTGCGCGTCGGTGCCCGGAAATTGTCGATGGAAGAGCGGAAACAGATCCTGTCGACCTGTTCGCCGAGCCGCGCATCCGTGCGCCAGGCTTCGTCCTGTTCACCCGTTTCGGAGGTGGTCGAACATCCCGCCAATCCCATCAGCACGGTGATCGCGGCAATCGTCATTCCATTCAGCTGTTTCATGGTGAGCTCCCTGTTTGAGGCCGGTATTAGACGTCTATTTCTGTACTCCTGATGAACAACTGGTCATCCGGTCAAGCTGTTGCAATTCAGCAGGATCATCCTTCGGGGCTTGAACTTTCGGCCAAGGCCAGCATACCAGAGCCGAAATTCGCTTCCGGACATACCAGACTTCCATGACCGACCTTACAAAACTTTCGCTTGCGGGCGCACTCGATGGCCTCAGATCCAGGTCTTTTTCATCCGTAGAGCTGACGCAGGCTTTCATAGACGCCATCGAAGCGTCTAACGACACGCTGAACGCCTATGTCGTCAAAACGCCCGAAAAGGCGCTTGAAATGGCCGCTGCTTCGGACAAGCGCATCGCTTCCGGAGCTGCCGGAGCGCTGGAAGGCGCGCCGCTGGGTGTGAAAGACCTTTATTGCACCAAGGGTGTGCGCACGACGGCCTGTTCCAACATTCTGGGCGAGTTTACGCCCACCTACGAATCCACCGTCACGCAACAGTTGTGGGATCGCGGTGCCGTCATGCTGGGCAAGCTAAATATGGACGAGTTCGCCATGGGCTCGTCGAACGAGACATCGCGCTTCGGGCCGCCAGCAAACCCATGGCGCAGGTCCGGCTCCAACCAGACGCTGACCCCCGGTGGATCGTCGGGCGGTTCTGCGGCTGCGGTGGCTTCTGATCTCTGTCTCGGTGCGACGGCCTCTGACACTGGCGGCTCCATTCGCCAGCCAGCAGCGTTTACCGGTACGGTCGGCATCAAGCCGACCTATGGGCGTGCGAGCCGCTACGGCATGGTGGCCTTTGCCTCTTCGCTCGACCAGGCCGGACCGATTGCCAAGACGGTCGAAGACAGCGCCATCCTGCTGGAAGCCATGTGCGGTCATGACGCAAAAGATTCGACGTCATTGCCTGAGCCGGTGCCAAACTGGCGGGACGCGGTGCATCGGGGTGTTGAAGGCATGAGGATCGGGATTCCGAAGGAGTACCGGGTCGACGGCATGCCGGACGAGATCGAGGCCCTGTGGAGCCAGGGTGTGGAATGGCTGAAAGCGCAGGGTGCCGAGATCGTCGATGTGTCGCTGCCGCATACGAAGTACGCGTTGCCGGCCTACTACATCGTCGCCCCGGCCGAAGCGTCATCGAACCTGGCGCGCTATGACGGCATGCGGTATGGCGCACGGGTCTCGGGCGATAATCTCGTGAACACCTATGAGGGCACACGCAGCGCCGGCTTCGGACAGGAAGTCCAGCGCCGCCTGATGATTGGAACCTATGTGCTCTCATCTGGCTATTACGACGCCTATTATCTCCGGGCACAGAAAGTCCGCACCAAGATTTTGAACGATTTTCAGAATGCATTCGAAAGCTGCGACGCGCTTCTTACGCCGACATGCCCCTCGGCGGCCTTTGCCTATGGTGAGAAGGCGGGCGACCCTGTGCAGATGTACCTCAACGACATCTTCACCGTGACGGCAAACCTGGCCGGCCTGCCGGGCATCTCCGTTCCAGCGGCGCTGGACGGTCAGGGGCTTCCGCTCGGCCTTCAGGTGATCGGCAAGGCGCTCGACGAAGAGGCCTGCTTCCGCGTTGGCGGCGCGCTGGAACAGGCGGCTGGCTTTGTCGCTAAACCGGACAAGTGGTGGTAAGCTCCGCCAATGAGCCGAAAGACGCGAACCTTCATCTATGCTACCAGTGCTTTTGCGATCATGTTGTTCATGATCGTCCTTATGGCATGGCAGCAGGGTGTGGACCCCTTCCATCCGCGCACGCGCATGTACTGGCTGGCGGCTGTCGTCACAGCTCTTTACCTCTCCCTTCGCGGGGCGCTCTTCGTAGAGCGCCTGCAATACCGGCGCAGCCAGCGACAGGACCGCGTCGATACGCCAAGTCGGCTAAGCAAGAATATCGATGACCGGATGGCCGCCCGCAAAGCACGCGTCGATGCGGCCCGCCAGAAGCAGGAGCAGGCTTCCGGAAATAGCTGAAACTGAGCCGCAGGGCCTATGGCAAGCTGCTTGGCCCTATGCTTAAAACCCGCCAACAGATTTCAATGCGGAAATGAAAAATGACCGAACGTCCGACATATACGCTGACTGGTGAAACCGGCGACTGGGAACTCGTGATGGGCCTTGAAGTCCACGCACAGGTATCGTCGGAAGCAAAGCTATTTTCCGGCGCATCAACCGCTTTTGGTGCAGACCCGAACTGCAATGTGTCGCTGGTCGATGCGGCCATGCCTGGCATGCTGCCTGTCATCAATAGGAAATGTGTCGAACAGGCTGTCCGCACGGGCCTTGGCTTGAAGGCGAAGATCAACAAATGGTCACGCTTCGATCGCAAGAACTATTTCTATCCCGACCTGCCGCAAGGCTATCAGATCAGCCAGTTCGAATTCCCGATTGTCGGAGAAGGCGAGATCGAAGTTGACGTCGAGCCCGCTCATGGCGACCCGGCATACAGCTTCCCGGTCCGCATAGAACGTCTGCATCTTGAACAGGACGCCGGCAAGTCGATCCACGACATGGCGCCGGACGCAACTTATGTGGACCTCAACCGCTCGGGCGTCGCGCTGATGGAAATTGTCTCGAAACCGGATGTGCGAACGCCGCTCGAAGCGGCAGCCTATGTGAAGAAGCTCAAATCCATCGTGGTTGCGCTCGGCACGTGCGACGGCGACATGGAGAAAGGGAATCTGCGCGCCGACGTAAACGTCTCGGTCTGTCGTCGGGGCGCCTATGAAAAGTTTCGCGAGACCGGCGATTTCAGCCATCTTGGAACGCGATGCGAGATCAAGAACATGAACTCCTTCCGGTTCATCCAGCAGGCCATTGAATATGAAGCCCGTCGCCAGATCGAGATCATTGAAAGTGGCGGCACGGTTGATCAGGAGACTCGCCTCTTCGATCCGAACAAGGGCGAGACGCGGTCCATGCGGTCCAAGGAAGATGCGCACGACTATCGTTATTTCCCGGACCCGGATCTGCTGCCTCTCGAAATCACCGATCTCTTCATCGAAAATATTCGCGACAGCCTGCCGGAACTGCCAGACGAGAAACGCGCCCGTTTCGAGAAGGATTACGGTCTCTCACGCTATGATGCCGGTGTCCTGACAGCCGACGCAGAGCGCGCCGAATTCTTCGAAGCGGTGGCGCATGGCCGCGATGCAAAGCTCGCTGCGAACTGGGTTAGCCAGGAACTGTTCGGCTACCTCAACCGCGAAGACCTGGAACTTGCAGACAGCCCGGTTTCGGCGGTCGAACTCGGCGAACTCATCGACCTGATTTCCGATGGCACGATTTCCGGAAAGATTGCGAAAGATGTCTTTGCCCGGATGATTGACGGGGAAGGTGCTCCGGGCGCGATTGTCGAGAAGCATGGCCTGAAGCAGGTCACCGATACCGGTGCCATCGAGGCAATCGTCGACAAGATCATCGCCGAAAATCCAGAGCAGGCCGCATCCGTAAAGGAAAAACCTAAAGCGATGGGCTGGTTCGTCGGTCAGGTCATGAAGGAAAGCGGGGGCAAGGCCAATCCGCAGGCCGTCAACCAGATCCTGCGGCAGAAGCTCGGCCTGTAACCTGCCTTATTGCCCACAGCGGGTTGTCCTCGCAGAAGGCACGAGATCGAGGTCGCGGATGTCGCGCTGAATGCTGGCGCGCAGCAGGTCTGACATCGCTTCACCTGCTGGAATCCGCTCGATAAGCGCGTCCAGCACGAGACATTTGCAACAGACGTCCAGCATCTCCTGGCTCTGGATGGTCGCCAGATCGTAGATGCGATGTTTCAGGCTGGCCGCGAGCCCATTGGCGCGCGCTTCGACCATGGATGAGAGCACCTTGTCATCCAGCCTCTCCCTGAGTCGACCGGTCTTTTCTTGCAGGTGCAGGAAGTCTTCCAGCAGCACCAGCCAGTTGCGAGTGAAAGATGTAATCGGGCCGTCGGGGGCTGTCCGTAGAAGCTCCTGAGTGCTGCGCGATTCGCAGTCCAGAAGCTGCCGGCAGATAGCCTGTGCATCTTGGGTCATGGGAAGAACAACTTTTTGCCTGTGGGCCCATCTTATACCCGGGCCCAACAAGAGATTGTGTCACATGATCGTGCCTCAAACTGCCAAAAGTCGTTTAAGTTACTGCTAAAAGTCGGTTGGGGCGCTGCTATAGGTGCGCCGAGATCTTTGTAGCCAGAGCCTTAAGTTCATCCATGTCTGCAGGCGCGCCGCTTGCGTGGCGGCGCGTTTCAGATCCGTCAACCATAGGCAGGATGTGGAAGTGGAGGTGGTAAACGGTCTGGCCCGCAGGGGCACCATTGAACTGCATGACGCGCACGCCATCCGGCTGCAGCGCTTTCTCCACGGCCTGGGCTACGGTCTGGACGCGCTGCATGTACGGGCCGAGCTTGTCGGCAGGCATGTCCAGCAGGTTTCGCGCTTCCACATCTTTCGGAATGACGAGTGTGTGGCCCTCGACCTGGGGAAAAATGTCCATGAAGGCGAGGGCAACATCATCTTCGAAAACCTTCACGGCTGGCACCTCACCGCGCAGCATTTTTGCGAAGATATTGTCTGGGTCGTAAGCGGCATGGAGGGTCATGATGAGGTCCTTTATTCGTTTTTTCTAAACGGCGTTCGCCCGCGCAGAAAGTCGGATTCGCGATCCACCATGGCGCGCTCGCGGTCGAGATAGTCCTCGATAGCCTGCGAAAGCCCTTCATGCGCAATCCAGTGCGCAGAATAGGTGGTTTCGGGCACGTAGCCGCGTGCCAGCTTGTGGCCGCCCTGAGCGCCCGCCTCGACGGTTTGCAACCCGTGTTCAATCGCAAAATCAATTGCCTGATAATAGCAGGTCTCAAAGTGAAGCATCGGGCGCGGTGACGTGGTGCCCCAATATCGACCGAGCAGGCGGTCGCCGCCAATCATGTTCAGCGCGCCGGCAATCGGCACGCCGTCTTCTGTGGCGAAGATGAGCAGGATTTGCTCTGCGAGACGCTCCCCAAGCAGCGAAAACGTATCGCGATTAAGATAAGGCGATCCCCATTTGCGCGCGCCTGTGTCCATGTAGAACTCATAGAAGGCATCCCAATGCGCCTCTGTGATCTCATCGCCCGTCACATGCACGAATTCGAGCCCGTCCTGTGCTTTCGCGCGCTCCTTGCGAAGGTTTTTGCGTTTCGCCGATGAAAGCTCAGCCAGAAAATCGTCAAAGCTCTCATAGCCATGATTGTGCCAGTGAAATTGCTGGTCCGTCCGGATGAGCAGACCAGCGCGGTCGAGATTGGCCGCCTCTTCACGGGTCACGAAATTCACGTGCAGCGAGGAGATATCATTCTGGTCGGCAATCTGCGCCGCGGCGGAGATCAGCGTTCTTTCGATCATCGCCTGGTCTGGTCCGGGGCGGGCAAGCCTCCGCCTGCCTGAAACTGGCGTGAACGGAACCGCCGAGAGCAGCTTTGGATAATATCTCCCGCCAGCCCGTTCATAGGCGTCAGCCCAGCTATGATCAAAGACGAATTCGCCCTGCGAATGGCTCTTGAGATACAACGGCATGGCGCCCACCAGTCCGCTTCCCGCTGACTCGATGAGCAGGTGATGCGGCGCCCATCCTGTCGCTCGCGAGGCAGCTTCGCTCGCTTCAAGCGCTTCAAGGAATTCCCAGCTCACAAACGGATCGTAACTCATGCCCTGCGGATTCGCGATGGCATTCCAGTCTTGCGCGTTCACCTCACTGAGATTGTTGATCAAGCGGATCTGGAAGCGAGTCTCGTCCATGTGAACCAAGGTAGTATCGCTAGCCCTGCAGGGCAAAGGCCATGTCGAAACCTTCGAAGATTTGCGCCACCGGCAGTTTGCCGAGCTCCGACGACATGGCTGCGCTCGTCACAGTCCAGGTCGCAACGGGCAGGCCGTAATCTGTCGCAAGGATGGCGGCATCCTTTGCGTCTGTCACATGGCACGCGATGTAATCAGGCTTGAAGCCTGCCGACGAGCTGATCAGCGCAGGCAGCGTGATGTCATCGGACATGGTGGATGGCAGAATGAGCGCGCCTTTCATGATCGAGGATGGTACGGCCGATACGGCACGTCTCGAAAAGCTCATCAGCGCGGCAGGGCCCTTATAACTCGCCACCATATCCGCAACGATTGTTGCAAACCCCTCCGCGTCTGTCTCACCGTCGATCTTCAGCTCTATCAGGATGGGGGCATGGCTCGGCCACCGATCGAGCACTTGCTGCAGTTTCGGCAGCGTGCCGCCGCCCTTCAGGCGCAGCGCCGTGATCTCGCCAGCCGACCTCGCAGACACAAGTCCCGATTGGCTGGTCATCCGGTCGAGGAGCGGATCATGGAAGACGATCGGCGTCCCGCAGGCCGCGGGTCGAACATCAAGCTCACAGCCATATCCCTGATCGGCTGCCGCCAAAATGGCTTCAAGGCTGTTTTCGGGATGCGTATCGTTAGACCAGAGGCCGCGATGCGCATATGAATAGTCGAGAATGTTGAACCTTGAGGCCATGCCTCATCAGGAATCGATTTCGAAGACGCCGTCAATCTCAACAGCAACGCCGAGCGGCAGCGTTGGACACGCGACCGCCGAACGGGCATGGCGGCCATTCTCGCCAAACACTTCGACCATCAGGTCCGAGCAGCCATTTATGACCTGCGGTATATCCGTGAAAAGCGGGTGGCAGTTCACAAAGCCGCCCAGCTTCACCACTCGCTTGATTTTCGATAGTTCACCGACGGCTGCCTTGCATTGAGCGATCAGGTTGATGCCACAATACCGTGCGGCCTGCTGACCGGCTGGCAGGTCCATCGTTTCGCCGAGCCGGCCGGTGATTCGGCCATCTGGCGTGGCAGAGACCTGACCGGAAACAAACAACTGGTTTCCGCTAATTACGAAAGGCACGTAATTGGCGACTGCTTTCATGGCCGGCGGCAAGGTGATTCCGAGCTCGGAAAGGCGCTCTTCTGGTGTGCTCATGGCCGGGACGCTCCTAATGTGACTGTCGAGTGCAGTTCATAGACGTAGGTCAAACCCGGCGGCAAGCCACTGACAGCAAACTCATTTACGTCGTTGCTGTTCGAACCGCATGGCGCGGCCTGTCCGCACGGCTGCCTCGCCGAATTTGTCGCGGGCCTTGTCGACCGCGCGCTCGGCTGCGGCCCGCTTGGCAATTCCCGGATCGATCAGGTCGATCTGGTCGGCCCCGGCAGGATGAAGGTCGGAAATGCCGACGCCGATGAGCCTGTAGGACGTACCGCCCAGAGTTTCCTTGTCGAGAAGGGGGCGGGTTATCCGGAACAGGGTCCCGGCGAGCTGTGTCGCTTCCAACAGTGTCACGCTCCGAGTCAGGGACCGGAAGGTGTTGGTCTTCAGTTTGAGTGTCACGACATAACCAGCCACACCGTGCTTCTTGGCGCGGTTCGCGGTTTCCTCACAGACCGACCAGAGCCGGTCGGTCAGGACATCGCGCGAGGAAATATCCTCATTGAATGTGCGTTCTGCAGAAACCGACTTGCGTTCCCTGTCCGCCGAAACGGGGCGATGGTCGATGCCGTGCGCACGCTGCCAGAGGTGCTGCCCACTCTCGCCATATCGCCCGATCATGGATTTCTGATCGACAGACTGAACATCGGATATCAGCCGGAATCCGTCGCGGGCGAGCTTGGACGCAAAGGCCGGCCCTACACCGTGGATGGCGCTGACGGGCATCGGGCCGAGAACACTGGCGGCTTCAGCAGGATCGATCACCGCAAAGCCGCGCGGCTTGTCCATTTCGCTTGCCATCTTGGCTAGGAAGCGGTTTCCGGACAGGCCGATAGAAATCGTGATGCCGACATCGCGCTCGATCTCGCGCGCCAAGGCGGCAAGCTGCGAAGCGGGAGCGCGCCCGTGCAGGCGCATGGTGCCCGAAAGGTCAATATAGCCCTCGTCGATCGAAACCATTTGCACCAGCGGGGTCATGTCTTCCAGCTTCGCTCGTATCTGCCTCGACGCTTCCGAGTATTTCTGGCCGTTCGGCTTGATGACGACAGCATTCGGACAGGCCTTGAGGGCCTTGAACATGGGCATGGCCGAACGGACACCATCAAGCCGTGCGATATAGCAGCATGTCGCAACGACGCCGCGCTTGCCGCCGCCCACAATGACAGGCTTGTCTCGCAGATCGGGATTGTCGCGCTTCTCAATAGCTGCAAAAAAGGCATCGCAGTCGATATGGGCAACCGAGAGGGTGGGCAGCTGGGGGTGGAAAATAAGCCGGCTACTGCTGCATCGAGGGCATGCAAGCGCATGTCCCTCGTCAAGATGCGAGCAATCCCGGCAGAGGAAATACATGTTTGTTCATCTCATGTTCTCGTGTTTGGAGCAAGTTGTATTGCATGGGGCAAACAAAGATTAAGACTTGGCAGTCTACCTTTACCGGGTTCGAATCAGACGATTGATCAATTGGATTTGCTTTGATGGCCGCTGGCGCAAAGAAAACCGTGCTTGTCGTTGAAGACAATGAGCTGAACATGCGATTGTTCTGCGACCTTCTGGATGCCTACGGATTCGATACGCTTCAGTGCAAGGACGGCGCAAAGGCTGTCGAACTCGCACGTGAGAATCACCCCGACCTCATCATCATGGACATCCAGTTGCCGGAAGTGTCGGGTCTGGACATTACGCGTTGGATCAAGGACGACGAATCGACCCGCGACATTCCTGTCCTGGCCGTTACGGCATTCGCCATGCGCTCGGACGAACAGCGTGTGCGCGAAGCAGGCTGTGAAGGCTATCTCTCCAAACCGATCCAGATGCGGTCTTTTCTCTCAACCGTGGAAGAACTGACGGGCGGCAGGCAGGCAGCATGAGCGCACGGATCCTGGTCGTAGACGACATCCTGGCGAACCGCCGGCTGATGCAGGCAAAGCTTGAGGCCAAGTATTACACCGTGCTGCTGGCAGAAAACGGCGTGCAGGCCCTTCAAGTCGCCGAAACCGAGCAGCCTGAAATCATCCTGCTCGATGTCATGATGCCTGGGATGGATGGCTATGAAGTCTGCCGTCGCCTCAAGGGCAATCCCGCGACCAGCCACATTCCGATTGTAATGCTCACTGCGCTCAGTGAAGCGAGTGACCGCATTCGCGGGCTTGAAGCCGGCGCAGACGATTTTCTGACCAAGCCCGTCGATGATTTCGCCCTGATGGCGCGCATCGGCGCCCTGAACCGCTACAATGCGGTCGCGCTGGAGCTTCGCAAGCGTGAAGCTAGCGGGGTGAAGTCCGGTGCGCTCAGCGAAGACGAAAATGAAGCGCTCGAGCGCGGCGCGAACATCCTTGTTGTGGACACCAACCCGCGGACGATCCGGGAGATCCGCTACCCTCTTGAAGCGGCCGGACATTCGGTCCTCACCCTGGAGGAGGCTGAAGGTCGAAGCGCGCTGATGACGGACCCGCTTGATATCGTCCTGCTTGCACTCAGCGACCAGGCCTATGATCCGCTGCGCTTGTGCGCGCATTTTCGCACAACAGGATCGACGCGCAGCGTCTCCATCATCGTAATGGCACATGATCGCGACCGGGAAATTGTGGCGAAAGCCCTCGACCTTGGCGCGACTGATGTCATCAGCACGCCGGTCATTCCCGAAGAGCTGATCGCCCGTGTGGCAACGCAGACCCGCCGCGCCCGCTATGTCGAGATTTTGCGCCAGCGTGTCGACAAGGGACTGGAACTGTCAGTCGTCGATCAGCTTACGGGATTGTACAATCGTCGGTACATGAACAACCAGATGGCGCTCTGGTTGCGCCGCTCCGCGCAGGGGGGATCTCCCATGTCGGTGGTCTCCGCAGATATCGATCACTTCAAGGCAGTGAACGACATGTATGGTCACGAAGCCGGCGACCGTGTGCTGCAGGAATTTGCAAATCGTATCATGGTCAATGTGCGTCCGAAGGACATTGTCTGCCGACCGGGCGGCGAGGAGTTCCTGGTCATCATGCCGGAAACGTCGGGCGACCTGGCCTGCACAGCAGCCGAGCGCATCCGGCGGGCAATCGCTGCCGAGCCGTTCGAGATCGATTCGGCTTCCGGCAAGGAAATCGACATCACGGTGAGTGCGGGTGTTGCCACCTATACTGGCGATGACGATACCGCTGCCGACATGCTGAAGCGGGCCGACAAGGCGCTTTATGTTGCCAAGTCGGCGGGACGCAATCAGGTAAAGAGCGTCGCGGCCTAGAGCCGTCTAACCCAGTTTCTTCTTGTAAGCGGTGGTTACGACAAAAACTGCGCACGGCGCTTCCCGGATCATGTCTGCGCTTTCAGACCCTTCCAGCAATCTCTGCCACCATTTCTTCTGGTGAGATCCGATTACGATGAGGTCCGCACCAATCTTTTTGGCGTAGCTTGCCGCATCCTGCGATGGATTGCCGTCAAGAATGGCGACGGTGGCCTTGATGGCCCGGGTATCCGCAAGTTCGTTCATCGCTTCCAGCCGACGCTCTTCGTCCATCGCATGTGCCTGGGCATCCGCTTCGATAGCCCCCGCCGCATAGGGGGACTCAAAGGTGGTAATGTACGGATTGGAATCAATCGCGTGCAGTTCACCGGACGCTGACGTCATCTTCGAGGCAATATCGAGAACCAGACCGGCGAGATCGTCATCCACATCGATAACAGCGACAACCTTGTTGAATTCAAGAGCCATGACATCCTCCTTGGATATACAGAGAATAACATGCCGGACGGGGTTTTGCTCCATCCGTAGATTTGCGTAGTTCGTGGCATAGAAAAAGCCGGACGCGAAACGTCCGGCTTCTTGAAGTCTCTATCAAAGGCGGATCTTACTTGATCTTGCCTTCCTTGAATTCGACATGCTTCTTCGCGACCGGGTCGTATTTGCGCATCACCAGCTTCTCTGTGATGTTGCGCGGGTTCTTCTTCGTGACATAGAAAAAGCCAGTCCCGGCGGTCGAGTTCAGGCGAATCTTGATTGTGGTCGGCTTGGCCATGACGGTTGCTCTTTGCGGGTGTTCTTGGAATTCGAAGGGCGCTTAATGGAGGCCAGGACCCTTAAAGTCAAGCGCCACAACACACCCGGCTGTTTCTATATGCGCTCACGCGAGTGTCCGCTGGGTGTCCAGCGAAGGAAAGGAGGCCGCACAGCGTCGACATCGCCCTGATTCAGCCGCTCGCCAATTTCGCCGATCATGAACCGGGTCACATTAGGCAGGTCGAGTGCCATGGCATCATCCAGCGTCACCCATTGCAGGTCGTGCAGCTCCGCGCCGTCAACGGGCGGGCGCTCATCGATGAGGACGTCCTCGGCTTCGGCCATGAAGAATCTCGCGTCAAACCGTTTCGGGCGGTAAGGCGGCGTAATGGCACGGCCGATGAAAGTCAGGCCTTTCAAGCAAGGCGCAGCGCCAAGCGATGCGTATTTTGCCCAGTCGTGTGCTGGCCTGCCGGGAAACGCGCTCGCGCGGCCGACAATCAGCCCGGTTTCTTCAAAGGTTTCGCGGATCGCCGTCAGACCAAAGGCGCGGGGCTTGCGCCGGGTTTTGTGAAGCAGCTTCTTCTCGACGGGACGGCGAAATTCCGAAAGGCTCGGGACTCGTCCGTCCGCCGTGTCGACGCGTCCGCCCGGAAACACATACTTGTCCGGCATGAAGGTGTGCCTGCCAGAGCGCTTTCCCATGAGCAGCCTCGGCTGGGCCTGGTCGCGCCGGACCAGGATCAGCGTCGCAGCATCTTTCGGTCGAGGTGTCGGGCGATCCTTCTGTATGATGTCGCCATCATCTTCCTTGTCGTACGCGCTGCCAAGTTTGACGGTCATCCGCGTTTGCCTCCCTTTTTGCGCCTCTTGTGACGAGGCTTGGAAGACATGCTGCCACGGCTCTTGCCGCGTGGGCCAGTCCTGCCGCCGCGAGAGCCTGGCGTTTTCTGTCCGGGTTTGCGGGGGCGGGGCAGAGACAGGACCTCCAGGAGGAGGCCACCCTGCAGGGGTGTCACCTCTTCCAGCGACACCCGGACAATCTGGCCCATTTCGTAGCGTTTGCCGCTGCCACGTGCGATCAGCGCCATGGAGCCTTCATCATGGACCCAGTACTCGTCTGACAGCTTGGAGATGGGGGCAAATCCATCCGCTCCGGTCCCCGCCATGCGGATGAAGAGACCGGCCGGTGTCACACCGGTGATCCGCCCTTCGAATTCGGCGCCAACCTTGTCCGACAGATAGAGCGCGAGATAGCGGTCTGTCGCCTCTCGTTCGGCCGCCATGGACCGGCGTTCAGTGTCAACGAGATGGCTGGCAAGATCGTGGAGCGACGCCGCCATCTCCTTCGTCAGCCCGTCTTCGCCGAGCTTCAGGGAACTGATCAGGGCGCGGTGCACCACCAGGTCGCTATATCGGCGAATGGGTGAGGTGAAGTGCGCATATTTGGCAAGGTTCAGGCCGAAATGTCCGTTATTTTCCGGATGGTAGACCGCTTGCGCCTGAGAGCGGAGAATGACTTCCGAGATCACATCGGCATGATCGGTTTCGCGCGTTTCCGACAGCAGGCGATTGAACCGACCTGTCTGGGGGCGTTCACCGAGTGGCCACTTCATATCCAGCGTCTGCAGGAAATCGGCAAGCGCGGCGAGCTTGGCGTCGCTCGGCTGGTCGTGAACTCGGTAGAGCAGGGGGGCACCTTGTGCCTCCAGCGTTTCAGCAGCCGCTACATTCGCCTGGATCATGAACTCTTCGATCAGCCTGTGCGCGTCGAATCGCTCCTTGGTCGTGATTGCAGAGACATTGCCGTCCTCCCCAATCTCGACGCGCCGTTCCGGTAGATCCAGTTCGAGCGGTGCGCGATGCTCGCGGGCCTGTCCGAGCGCCTCGTAGGCACCCCATAGCGGCTTCAGGACCGGTTCGAGAAACGCGTCGCCCTTGCCCCCGGTCTTGCCGTCGATGGCCGCCTGCGCCTCTTCGTAGGAAAGTTTGGCAGCCGAGCGCATCGTGCCGCGGATAAAGCGATGCTTCCGCTTTGTGCCCGACTCGTCGAAGATCATTTCGACCGCCATGCAGGGGCGGTCCTCCAGTTCGCGCAGCGAACAGGCATCGGCGGACAGCTCAAAGGGCAGCATCGGAACGACGCGGTCTGGAAAATAGGTGGAGTTGCCGCGTTTCTGCGCTTCACGGTCGAGCGCCGTGCCCGGGCGGACATAGGCGGCGACATCGGCGATCGCGACAATGACCTTCCAGCCATCGTCCAGTTTTTCGGCATAGACCGCATCATCGTGGTCGCGCGCATCATGCGGGTCAATCGTGATCAGTGGAATACCGGTAAGATCCTCGCGCCGGCATGACAGCGGCTTGATGGTCTTGACCTCGTTCAGCACATCCTTGGGAAACTCGACCGGGATGTTGTGCGCGTGGATCGCCAGCAGTGACGCTGCTCGCGGGTCATCCATACGCCCGAGAACCTCAGTGACCACACCGAAGGCCGGTCCAGCGGGCTTTCCCGGCTTCGGCAGGGCCGTGACAAGATCACCGTCTTCAGCGCCATTGCGGTCGCTTTCGGAAATCAGAAGAGAGCGCTTGTCCTTGCGGTTGGCCGGGACAATACGTCCACCTTTCGGGGTGCGCTCGAAACGGCCTGTCATCGGCGTCTCTTCATCACCCTTTTCGAAGAGCTTGATAAGTTTTGCTCGGTACTCACCGCCGGTTTCGTCCACCTTGGCCAGACCGCGATCACCGACCCCCGGTGCCGGGCCGCGCGACTTACCCTGATAGCCCGCATAATGGATCGCCGGGCCGAAGGCCCCGTCGCGGCCCACCGCGCGGGCAATCAGGTCGCCATGCTCGTCAATGCTTTCGAAGACAATGACGCCCGTCGGCGGCGGTGTATCCGCCTTCGCCCATGCGCGCTTGCCAGTCCGCTCCAGCACGCCTTCCGATTCCAGCTCTCTCAGGATTGCACGCAAAGTCTGGCGCTCGCGGCCCTTCACCTTCAGGCCGCGCGCAATCTCCTGCTTGGTGGTGAGCGAGGGATTTTTGGTAATAAAGTCGAGAACAGTCTCGCGATCAGGAAAACTCATACCCGGCATATAAGAGATTCTGAGCCCGATTGCTCGGACTCATTCAGATACACCCTTCCAGCGAGGCTAGATCATCGTCCCAAACACGATGCCGAGGCCGAAAATCGCCGCGACTGTCGAAATAATGAGCACCCAGCGCATTCCGAAGCCGGTTTCGCCCTGACGCGCCTCTTCTGTGTTCAGCTTTGCCTCAGACATGTCTGTCTCCTTTCGATCGAATTCATTCAGTTCAGTAACGTGCAGGACACGAACTGGTTCAGCTTCTCCAAAAGGAAAGGGCAGTCAGTCATCCTCCAGGCCGAGGCGCATTTCCGTCAGATAGGGCTGGAATCCCTGTTTTTCGTAAGCGCGAAGCGCTGGATCATTCCCCGGATAGACAGTGAGCCGGATTTCCGTCAGTCCTTGATCTCTCGCCCAGCCAGTCAGCGCTTCGACGATCAGCCGGTTCAATCCCTTGCCGCGATGGTCAGGCGCGACAAACATGAAGCCCAGAAATGCGTGCCAGTCTGGCGATGTATAGTGCCTTGACCGCCGCTTCTTCGCATAACCCGAAGCAACCAGTTCGCCGTCGATCTCTGCGACCATGACAATCGCGTCCGGAGCATCGATCATTTCGCCGATGTTGTAATAGCTTATGGGGTCAGGCTTGAGCAGGGCATCGTAGGGCCGCTCAGCACTGATGATGCCCTGTTCGAAGCGGAGCAGGGTCGGCAAGTCATCTCGGGTAGCGGGGCGGATGATAACAGGCACGGGTTATTCATGCCTGCTCGGTTGCCCGCCTGTCGACCTATTCCTTGGCCTTGGCCGTCGATTTTTTCTTGGCTGGGGCCTTCTTCTTGGCCGGTGCCTTTTTCTTCTTTGCCGGCTTCTTGGCCTTGGCGTCGATCAGTTCGATCGCCTGCTCAAGCGTCACCGTATCCGGTGTCACCTCCTTGGGCAGGGTCGCATTGGTCTTCCCATGCTTCACATAAGGCCCGTAGCGCCCTTCGTAGACATGGATCGGCGCATCATCACCGGGGTGCTTGCCAAGCTCTTTCAGCGGCTCGACCTTGGCGCGCCCACCGCCCCGGCTTGCATTCTTGTCGGCGATCAGGGTGACGGCGCGGTTCAGGCCGATATCGAACAGCTCTTCGATATCCTTCACGTTCGCAAACGTGCGAAGGTGCTGCACATAAGGGCCGTAGCGTCCGAGATTGGCAAGGATGGGCTCTCCATCTTCCGGGTGCTTGCCGACTTCACGCGGCAGCGAGAGAAGCTTCACGCCCTTGTCGAGGTTCATCTCCTGAGGCTGCCATCCCTTGGGCAGGCTGGTGCGCTTAGGTTTGTCGTCGGTCTCCATCTCGACATAGGGGCCAAACCGCCCGGTCTTCAACAGGACGGGCTGTCCAGTCTCCGGATGGATGCCAAGCTCTTCGCCGTCCGGATTGATTGCGCCATCCTGTTCAGCATCAGCAGAGAAGGGGCGGGTAAACTTGCAGTCCGGATAGCGCGAGCAGCCCACAAAGGCCCCGTGCCGTCCAAGCTTTAGTGAAAGCTCGCCTTCCTTGCACAGCGGACACTCTCGCGGGTTTTCCTTCGGGTTGCCATTCTCGTCCTTTGACGGAAAGACATACGGTCCCAGCGCAATGTTCAGCGCGTCCAGGACGTCAGAAACCCGCAGCTCCTTGGTTTCGTCGATGGATGCCTGGAACTGTTTCCAGAAGTCGCGAAGAAAGGCTTTCCAGTCGAGCTTGCCGTCTGAGATGACGTCGAGCTGTTCTTCAAGTTCGGCCGTGAAGTCATACTCGACATATCGGGCAAAGAAGTTTTCCAGAAAGGCCGTGACCAGCCGTCCCTTGTCTTCCGGAATCAGCTGCTTTTTCTCGAGACGCACGTAGTCCCGGTCTTCGAGCGTCGAGAGGGTTGAGGCATAGGTCGAAGGTCGGCCGATGCCGAGCTCTTCGAGGCGCTTGACCAGCGACGCCTCTGTGTAGCGCGGCGGCGGCTGGGTGAAATGCTGCTCGGACTTTGCCTCCTTGAGGTCGGCATGTTCGCCTTCCTTCATTTTCGGCAGGCGTCCTTCAGCGTCCTCATCATCCTCGCCGTCATCGCGGCCCTCAGTGTAGAGCTTGATGAAGCCGTCAAAGACCACGACCTGACCGGTCGCGCGCAACGTGGCACGCTTGTCCTTGGACAGGAAGTCAAGCGTCGTGCGTTCAAATTCTGCTGCTTCCATCTGTGACGCTACGGCCCGGCGCCAGATCAGCGTATAGAGCTTCTTCAGGTCGCCATCGCCGCGATAGGCTTCAGGGCGAATGCTGAAATCGGTCGGGCGGACGGCCTCGTGCGCCTCCTGGGCATTCTTGGCCTTGGAGGAGTAGCGCCGCGCCTTCTCCGGCAGGTAGCGGGCGCCATAGTCAGTCTCGATCTGACGACGGGCTGCACCATAGGCTTCCTCTGCCATGTTGATGCCGTCGGTCCGCATATAGGTGATGCGGCCTTCTTCGTAGAGCTTCTGCGCAGCCTGCATGGTCCGCTTGGCCGAAAAGCCAAGCTTGCGCGAGGCTTCCTGCTGCAGGGTGGACGTGATGAAGGGCGGCGGCGGGTTGCGACGGACCGGTTTGGATTCAACCGATGCAACCGAGAAACCGCCAACCTTCACAGCATTGAGCGCGTCGGTTGCAGACTTTTCGTCTGGCAGGTCGAACTTCTTCAGCGTCTTGCCGTCCAGCGCATAGAGCCGCGCCTTGAAGTCCGAACCATCCTTGGAACGAAGATCGGCCTCGATGGTCCAGTATTCCTGTGGCTGGAAGGTTTCGATCTCCAGCTCTCGCTGACAGATGATGCGCAGCGCAACCGACTGCACACGGCCAGCAGACCGGGAGCCGGGCAGCTTGCGCCAGAGAACCGGCGACAGGTTGAAGCCGACCAGATAGTCGAGTGCCCGACGGGCGAGATAGGCATCGACCAGCTCCTGGTCGATCTCGCGCGGCTTTTCCATCGCCGTCGTGACCGCATTCTTGGTGATCGCGTTGAACACCACGCGCTCGATCGGAATACCTTTCAGCGCGCGGCGCTTTTCCAGCGCTTCGAGGAGGTGCCAGCTGATCGCTTCGCCTTCGCGATCAGGGTCGGTTGCAAGAATGAGTTTTTCCGCGTTCTTTGTCGCTTCGGCAATTTCGCGTATGCGCCCAGCCGACTTGCTGTCAGCCTGCCAGACCATTTCAAAGTCGTTTTCCGGATCGACAGAGCCATCCTTGGAAGGTAGGTCGCGGACATGCCCGTAGGAGGCGAGCACTTTGTAGTCGCTTCCGAGATACTTGTTGATCGTCTTTGCCTTGGCCGGCGACTCAACAACAACAACTTTCATATGGGGCTCCTCCAGAGAGCGCCGGAACTTGGTGGTGACGCTGACAACTGTCAACCCGTGCTTGCGTCAGCCATCCTCGCGATAGGCAATGACGGTAAGGCTGGCGAACAGGGCAAACAGGGCAGGGGACCATGCTGCAATAACGGGTGGCAATGCGCCTGTCGCGCCGAGGCTGGACGAGAACTGCATGATGAAAAACACCCCCATCGCCGACAGCGCGCCGATCGCCACAAGCTGGCTTGTGCCGCCCAGCCGCGACAGCCTCAGGCAGACGATGGCACCAATCAGCGCCATGGATGTGTAGAAGACGGGGATAGCCGTCAGGCTGAAGAAACGGACGCGGAAGCGCGACGTATCGAGACCGGCCTTCCCGGTCTGCTGGATGAACCCGGGCAGGCGCCAGAAACCGATCGTGCTTGGTGACACAAAACGGTCCAGCAGAGTATCGGGATCAAGGTCGGTAGGAATGGCGAGGCTGGGCAGCCGCTCGGGCGGCGACCCTGGAATATTCTCCACAATGTTTTCGATCTGCCAGAAGCCATCGATGATGCGGGCCCGTTCGGCATCAATCCGGCGGACGAAGTTGAAACGCTGGGTGGGGCGGCCATCGACGAAGACCCGGCCTTCCTCCAGCAGTTTCACATTCTCGAAGACCTGGCCCGTACTGTCGACGGACTCTGCATGGATCACGATCTGCGTATTCCCGTCGCCTTGCCGCAGCCAGACATCCGTGCGGCTGGAATCAGGCTGCACGCCGCCGGACATCAGGATCGCGTTTCGCGTTTCCTCGAACTGGTTTGAAAGGCGCGAGCCAAGCGGGTTCAGCACGCCGACCGCAAACAGACCAAGCAGGACAGACATCACAATGAGCGGCTGCAGGAACTGCCAGGCCGACATGCCCGTCGCGCGAATGACCGACAGTTCCGAGCGTTTGTTGAGCCGGCTGAATGCCATCATCGCCGCGACAAGGATCGCGAATGGCAGGGTCTCCTCGATCAGTCCGGGAAGCTTCATCGCAGAAAGCTGCACGGCCTGCATTGGAGACAGGTCGACGTCTCCGCCCACCGTGCGCAGCTGCTCGACAACATCGACCAGCAGGATGGTCACGACAAAAATCGTGATCACCAGGGCGAGGCTGGTCACGCACTGCATGAAGATGTAGCGCTGGATCCGGTTGAGCATCAGCGCGTGACCCCCTGGACCCTGTGGGCGGGCTTCAGCCGCCATTTGAAGAAGATCATCGCCAGAACCAGCAAGGTCCCGAGCGGAACGAGCCACTGTCCGAAATTGACCATCACATTGTCAGCACTCGCCGACTGGATGGTAAGCTGGACCATGACGAGGCCGATCGCGCCGGTCGTCGCGAACACGATCCGGCGGTTATACCCGCGTCGATTGAAATCACCGCCCAGCACAGCCATGATCGCGATCAGCGCCATGGTGATACTGACAAGCGGGGTCGTCAGCCTGGCATGCGCCTCAGCGACAAATTTGTCGGCGTCCTGAATCTGCTGGTAATTGGTGCGGTCAATATTGACGAGTTCGTGCAGGTAGCGGTCCGACGCCTTCAGCACAACGGCGCCGCGGTCTTCCATGAAGGGGGTAAGATCGAAGGTTGACTGGTCGAAATCGAGGATGCTGAGCGCCCCATTGGAATCAGTCTGGTGGATCTGGCCTTCCCACATCACGATGCTTGGCGAACCGTCAACTTCGACGAAACGGCCGCGCTGGGCGAGATAGTCCCGCGCATCCTGGCGATTGTCCGAAATCAGCACGCCGATAAGGTCACCGCCGCGTGATTCGCGGGCGAACACGGTGAGATCATCACCGGCCTTGGTGAACTGTCCGGGCCGGACGAGAGATGTGGCGAGATCGGCGCGCGCTTCGGTGACCGTTTCGCGCAGGGCGCGTTGCGCGGTCGGCTGGACCCAGAGATTGACCGCAAGCAGGGCGAGCGCAGCAAGGACTGCAAGCCGGATGATCGGCGATGCGATCTGCCATCGCGTCATGCCAGCGGCGCCGGCCACAACGATTTCATTATCCCGGTGGAGCTTGTTCAGCGACCAGATGGTTGCGACGAAAATGGCGAGTGGCGTCAGCAAAGCGATGATCTGCGGAGAGCCAAGCGCCACGACATAGAAGAAGGTCAGCGCCGATTGCCGGTTCTCGATGATCAAATCGGTCTGCGACAAGCCCTGCGCCAGAATGGCAAGCAGGGTCAGGCCGCCGACAATTACGACAACAGAGCGGAACACTTGCTTGAAGAGATAGCTCTGGATGCGATTCATGGGCGAGTCAGGTGCTATTTTTTGCTCTGCGCCTTGCCTAGCGAGTTGATTGGCGCGCGTCGATGTTTAGTTTCGGCAACAAACGGAGTTTATTCATGAAAATTGCTTTCGCAGAACAAGTCGATGCAGACATCGCTGCTTTTGTTGTCGACGAGAATGGAACGCTGCCTGCAGCAGCCAGATCACTGGACGAGGTCAGTGATGGCCTGCTGACCGAAGCGCTTGAACAGGAGCGCTTCACGGGCAAGCTTGGCCAGCAGGCTTATGTCGTCTTGTCGAAATCCGCCCCTTCGCGCCGTGCCGTCCTGATTGGCGGTGGCAAGCCCAAGGAACGCGATGCCCGGGCACAGGAAAAGATCGGCGCACTTCTGGTGAAGACCCAGGCCAATAGCGGCTTCAAGTCACTGGCGCTTCATGTGGATGATATCGATACAGCGACACACGCTGCGCAGGGCGCAGAGCTTGCTGCCTACCGCTTCGACGACTATTTCACCAAGCTCAAAGCGGAGGACAAGCCCAGCCTCAAGACGTTCACGGTCGTTGTGCCTGACGCCAAAGCGGCTAAGACAGCATACGCGCCGCTCGCAGCCGCAGCAGCCGGCACGGCGCTCGCCCGCACCCTGGTAAACCTTCCGCCGAACGACCTCTATCCGGAATCCTATGCCAACCGCATCAAGGCGCTGGAGAAGGAAGGTCTCGAAGTTCAGATTCTCGGCGAAGCCGAAATGGAGAAGCTGGGGATGGGCTCACTGCTCGGTGTCGGCCAGGGCAGTGTCAAGGAATCCAAGCTCGCCATTATGAAGTGGAATGGCGGCAAGTCCGGCGATGCGCCCGTCGCGCTGGTTGGCAAGGGCGTCTGCTTTGACACCGGCGGCATCTCCATTAAGCCCGGACCAGGCATGGAAGACATGCGCGGCGACATGGGCGGCTCTGCAGCAGTGGTCGGCACGATGCTGTCGCTCGCCAAGCGGAAGGCAAAGGCGAACGTCGTCGGTCTCGTCGGTCTCGTCGAGAATATGCCCGACGGAAATGCCATTCGTCCCGGCGATATCCTGAAATCGGCCTCCGGTCAGACTATCGAAGTCCAGAACACCGACGCTGAAGGCCGTCTCGTGCTCGCTGATGTGCTCTGGTACGCGCAGGAATTCTACAAGCCAGAGGCGATTGTTGATCTCGCGACCCTGACCGGCGCGATCGTCATCTCCCTCGGCCATTACCATGCAGGTCTTTTCACCGATGATGATGGCATGGCGGAAGGCTTGACCAAGGCAGGCCTCGAAACCGGCGAGCGCGTATGGCGATTGCCGCTCGGCCCGGAATACGACAAGCTTCTCAAGTCGAAATTCGCCGACATGCGGAATATTGGCGGACGCCCAGCCGGCTCGATCACGGCCGCGCAATTCCTCAAGCGCTTTATCCGCGACGGTCAGAAGTGGACCCACCTCGACATCGCAGGCGTCGCCTGGGTCGAAGGCGAGAAGTCGCCGCTTGATCCAAGCTGGGCGTCCGGCTACGGCCCGCGCCTCCTCGATCGCTGGATTGCGGACAATTACGAGGCTTAGGATTGAGCGAGACCGGCAAGCCTGAATGGTGGTTCTACCATCTCAAGCGCACCACGCTTGAGCAAGCGGCTGGTCCATTGCTTGAGAAATGCCTGGAAAGGGGCTGGCGCGTCCTCGCCGTCAGCCCCGATATCCGTCGCCGAGGCGCGCTCGATCAGGCGCTCTGGAAATATGACGACCAGAGTTTCCTGCCGCACGGCCAGGCGGAAGCAGCAGGTCTCGATCCGGCACGCCAACCCATTCTGATCGCCGAAAAGAGCGACAATCTCAACGAAGCCGCTGTCGCCCTCTTGATGGATGGCGCGGATATGGCGATACATGCTCCTTATGAGCGGTGCATGGTGATGTTTGATGATGGCGACATGCCTGTGCGCAACAAGGCGCGTCAGCTCTACAAGTCCGCTTCGGATGCCGGCCTTACGACCCGATACTTCCAGCAGACCGAGCAGGGCGGCTGGAAAGAAGCGGGCTAGGAGTTCGGTTTCCCACCTGCCGGCTTCGACAGCAAAAGCACCGCAAGTGATACGAGGGTAATGATACCGAGCGTGCCGAGGATTTCGCGGCCATAATCAGGCAATGTACCCGTCCACAGCCAGATGACGGCATAGACCGCCGAAATCATCAGGGCGAGGGCGATCATCAGCCGCAATATTCCGGTCATGCTGGTTTCCTTTCGAATCCGTGCCGTGAACCATTTAGCCTAGCCGATGCGCGTCTTCGTGTCAGCCAGCTGTTGCCCCCGGCGCGCGGTCCAGCTATAGGCCGCGCCAAGCATTTCACCTGATAAACAAGGAGCCGTTCATGGCTATCCAGCGTACATTTTCCATCATCAAGCCGGACGCGACCGAGCGCAATCTGACCGGCGCCGTCAACGCGGTGATCGAGAAGGCCGGACTGCGCATTATTGGCCAGCGCCGCATCAAGATGACGCGCGAGCAGGCCGAACGCTTTTACGACGTTCACAAGGAACGTCCGTTCTTTGGCGAACTCGTCGACTTCATGACCTCAGGCCCCGTGGTTGTTCAGGTCCTCGAAGGTGAGAACGCCGTCAAAGCCTATCGCGATGTCATGGGCGCCACCAACCCGACCGAAGCGGCAGACGGCACCATTCGCAAGCTCTTTGCAAAATCGATCGGCGAAAACTCCGTCCACGGCTCCGACAGCGAAGAGAATGCAGCGATCGAGATCGCGCAATTCTTCAGCCTGGCCGACATTGTCGGCTAAGCTTGTCAAAAACGATTGAAAAAAGGCCCTGTCGCTTGCGGCGGGGCTTTTTTGTATAGGTAAACCTGCATTAACCGATGCGGGCCAGAGTCCGAGGTGAATTCCCTGCAGGTCTTAGAGAATGCAACGCCTCATCTATACGAGTTCGGCGCGATACAACCTCAAGCCGTCGCACATCAACGATATCCTGGGGCACGCGCGAGCAAACAATCGCAATGTCGGCATAACCGGCCTGCTCGTCTTTCATGAAGGGGTGTTCCTTCAGGTTCTCGAAGGTGAGCACAGCACGCTGACGCAGCTTTATGCTCGTATCCGTCGTGACTGGCGCCACACTGATTGCAAGGCCCTGCTGGCTGAACCCGTTGCAGCACGCATGTTTCCGGACTGGACCATGGCCTATCGTCCTGGAGAGGCCCTTGAAGCCATGCAGACGCGACTCCTCGGCGACATCATGTCGGTGGTGGGTAGCTGCAAGTCCGGTGAGTTCGAAGACCATCCCATGCTGAATGTCTATCTGCGTGCGTTTGTCACCAGCGTCAGGATGCGGGACGCCGCGTGATCTGCCGGCAGGCTTCAGCAAGTGCGTCCGGATAGAGCTTGTGTTCTTCGATCAGAACGCGCTCCGCCAGCGATTCCGCTGTATCGTCCTTCAGGACAGGAACCCGCGCCTGCGCGATCACGTCCCCCTCGTCGACACCTTCGGTGACCCAATGCACCGAACATCCGGCTTCTTCATCACCGGCCGCGATGGCGCGTGCATGCGTATCGAGCCCCGGATATTTCGGCAGGAGGGATGGATGAATATTGATGAGCCGGCCCGACCAACGGCCCACAAACCACGGCGTCAGGACCCGCATGAAGCCGGCCAGCGCAATAATCTCGATGCCGCGCTCCTGCAGGGCTCTGTCCATGGCGCGCTCGAAGCTTTCGCGATCTTCGAAGTCGCGGTGCGGAATGGCAAGCGCTTCGACGTCGGCCCGTCGTGCCGTATCAAGTCCCGCTGCCGACGTTTTGTTCGACAGGACCAGTCTGGCTTCGGCCGGGTAACCGGGCTCAGACGCTGCTTCCAGCAACCGCTCCATATTGGTGCCGCGCCCGGAAATCAGGATGGCAAGCCGCAACCGGCTCACTTCTCGGAAACCTCGCCAATGATCACAGGTCTCTCGCCAAGGTCGGAAAGCTCGCTCACAATCTCATCAACATCTTGCGGGGCGACAGCAAAGACGAGCCCGATACCCATATTGAAAGTCCGGTGCATTTCGTCCTCATCAACCCGGCCTTCCGACTGAAGCCAGTGGAACACGTCCGGCGCTGTCCAACTCGAGCGGTCGAATCGGGGCGTCAGATGGTCGGGTAGCATACGGGGCACGTTCTCAGTGAGACCGCCGCCCGTAATGTGCGCGAGGCCCTTGATCCTGCCCCCCTTGATGAGAGGCAGGGCAGCCTTCGAGTAGAGCCGGGTCGGCGTCAGAAGCGCCTCGCCCAATGTTCCCGCTCCGAAAGGCGACGCCGCGTCCCATTTCAGGCCTGTGCGCTCCACAATGCGGCGTATCAGCGAATAGCCATTCGAGTGCGGTCCGGAGGAGGCGATACCGATGAGGACATCGCCGGCCTTCATGTCGCCCATGCGTGGCACGATATCGGAACGCTCGACCGCGCCGACCACGAACCCGGCCAGATCATAATGGCCTGGCGGATACATGCCGGGCATCTCGGCCGTCTCGCCGCCAACCAGCGCGCAGCCGGCCTGCTTACACCCCTCCGCAATGCCGGAAATCACCGCCTCAGCGATGCCTCCCTCCAGCTTTCCGCAGGCGAAATAGTCGAGAAAGAAGAGCGGCTCAGCTCCCTGCGCCAACACGTCATTCGCGCACATGGCGACGAGGTCGATGCCGACAGTGTTATGAATGCCTGTATCGAAGGCCAGCATGAGCTTTGTGCCGACGCCATCTGTTCCCGAGACGAGGACCGGATCGGACCAGCCATCCTTCTTCAGGTCGAACAGGGCACCGAACCCGCCGAGCCCACCCATCACGCCAGCGCGCCTGGTCGCCTTGGCGAGGGGAGAGATGGCGTCGACGAGGCGTTCGCCTGCCTCAATATCGACACCGGCATCCTTATAAGAAAGCGGAGTATTGTCTTTGGTCGTCATGGATGAGCGCGTTAGCATGAGCGTCCTGCTTCTGCCAGTCACAACAAGCGGTTCCAGAGACCGGGTTGGCCTGCTAGGAAGGACCGGGTGCGGATTCGAGAAAGGCATGCAGATGATTCGAGTGTTGATTGTGAGCCTGACCGTCCTGTTTGGCCTTGCAAGCGCTGCACATGCGCAGATCCGCGAAGTCTATACGATCCGTGACATCCCGGTCGACGAAACCGCCGCATCTGTCATCGAGGCTCAGCAACGTGCCTTCACCTCCGCACGCATCATGGGGGCCTACCGCCTGATCGACCGCCTGACGCTGCCACAGGACCGCGCAGGCAAGATCACACCAGGCATGATCGATGCTGAAACAGCAAATCGCCTTGCGGCTGCCGTGGACGTCGAGGAAGAGACACGCGGCGGCGGACGATATGTCGGCAAGATCGCAGTGGTCTACAATCCGGTCATGGTTCGTACCTTCCTCGAAGAGCGCTCCATCCCGTATGTGGACAGTTCTGCCCCGCGCGCCGTCGTATTCCCAGTGTCTGACCAGGTTGACAGTTTCGCCTGGGCTTCCGCATGGCCCGAACAGTCGCAGGGTAGACTCGCACCGTTCACCGTGTCGCGCTCCAGCGCCATATCGGCCGATGCGGGCTGGTTCGCGATGCGCCCTGAAGTGGAAGCCTCAGACGCCCGCCGCGCCATTAAGGCGATCCTGAGAGGCAACATGGGTGCCTTCCGCGTGGATCTCGTCTCCGTCACGGCCGCGGGCGAAATTGAACTTGGTTCAACCGGCTCCGCGCCGACTCTCGAAGAGGCCGCCATCGCAGCTGCTGAAACGTTGGACGCGATCTGGAAGGATCAGTCGATCATCCGGACGACGACACGGACGCCGGCTCGTTCCACAGTCTTCTTCACCTCTCTCGTCGAATGGAACACGCTTCGCACTGCACTTGCGCGTTCCCCGCTGATATTCGATTTCGCGGTGGAAGGTCTTTCAAAGGAAGGGGCTGTCGTGAAGTTTGTTTATGCCGGTGATGAACAGAGGCTTGTCAGCAATCTTCGCGAACGCGGGATAACCCTTGACCCGGATATGATGGGCTGGGTTATGACGTCGGCAGTCTCCCAGTATTCTGACGCCGAGTGAAGATTGACCGCTTCTGAAGACAAGCCGAAGAAAAGTCGCCAGCTCAAACTCGACTTCCCTGAATCTGTTCTGACGCTGGAAACGCTTTCTGTCACGGCATGCAACCGGACGGCGATCGCGACGCTGAAGCGCTGGCCTGACTGGCGCATGCCTGCGCTTGCCCTGGTTGGCGGGCCAAAATCGGGTCTGACCACGGCGGCCGCCGCCTGGACTGAGCATGCAGGCGGCGTGCTCTTGTCGGCCAAGGCGTTCGACAAGTTGTCCCATAAGAAACTTGAAAAACTGGCCAGCCAGCCCTTCGCGATCGACGTCGCGCAGGATGTCCGCAATGAGGACAATCTGCTTTCGGCGATCAATCTCACAGCGCGCGCAGGCGGGTCACTGCTCCTCACAGGAAATACTGCGCCGGCCCAGTGGCGCGTGAAGCTTCCGGATCTGGCATCGCGTCTTAAATCCATGACGCTGGTCGAACTCGCACCGCCTGACGACGAGATGGTCTCCATCCGGCTGAAACGGGCCATGAAGCGCCGCTACCTGAAACTGCCGAGTGAAGTTGAGACTTACCTCCTCGCCCGCATTGAGCGCAGCTACATTGCCATAGAAACTTTCGTTGAAAATCTTCACGAGATGATAGATGGCCGTGAGGTAACCGTTCCGCTCAGCCGGGAAGTTCTGGATGAGATGGACGGAACGCGACCGCTATTCGAAGATGAGGATGACTGATGCCCGAGGCTGCTGAGACCGATGAAAAGACTGCAGCGGTTCTCATGAAAAGCCCCGACCGGTTTCTGAACCGGGAATTATCCTGGCTCCGCTTCAATGAGCGCGTCCTCGAGGAAGCCCACAACATTTCCCACCCCCTGCTTGAGCGGCTCCGTTTCCTGTCGATCTCGGCGAACAATCTCGATGAGTTCTTCATGGTGCGCTATGCGGGCCTGCGCGAGCAGTATCGTGCAGGCGTGACCAAGGTCAGCCAGGAGGGCATGACGCCCGGCCAGCAGGTCGAAGCCATTGAGAAGCAGTCTGCCTCCCTGATGGAAGCCCAGCAGGCCTGCTGGAAAGAGCTCAGGGATCTTCTGGCTGAGGAGAAAATCCATGTGGAGCCAACTTCGGAGCTGTCCAAGGCTGACCTGAAGTGGCTCAAAACTCACTTCGCAGACAATGTCTTTCCCATCCTGACACCCCAGGCGGTCGACCCGGCGCACCCGTTTCCCTTCATTCCGAATCTCGGCTTTGCGGTGGCCTTCCAGCTAGTTCCTGACCAGCCGGGCGCTGAAGCTATGGTCGGCCTCGTGCCAATGCCGGCATTCTCGCCCCGTTTCATCCGGCTGCCGGACAAGGCTAAGCAGGGTATTCGTTTCATCCGGCTGGAAAGCGTGATTGCCGAATTCATGGACATGCTGTTTCCCGGCTACACATCAACGGGGCACTGCGTCTTCCGCATTGTTCGCGACAGCGATATCGAAATCGAGGAAGAGGCCGAAGACCTCATCCATGAGTTCGAGATCCTGCTGAAGCAACGCCGGCGAGGCCGGATCGTGCGTATCCATATCGACGGCGACGCCCCCGACCAGCTACGCGAATTCATCACCCGCGAGATCGGATCAGAGCCTCGCGACATCATGATCCTGCATGGCCTGCTCGGCATGAAGAGCCTGTCAGAACTGATTGTCGATGATCGGGCCGACCTGCAGTTCAAACTCTACGAGCCGCGCTATCCGGAACGCATTCGCGAGATGGGAGGCGACTGTTTCGCTTCGATCCGAGCCAAGGACTTCATCGTTCACCACCCTTATGAATCCTTCGACGTGGTCGTTCAGTTCATCCGGCAGGCGGCAATTGATCCGGACGTCATCGCCATCAAGCAGACCCTGTATCGCACGACGCTCAATTCGCCCATTGTCGCCGCGCTGACCGAAGCAGCCGAGATGGGCAAGAACGTCACCGCCCTGGTCGAAATCAAGGCACGCTTCGATGAGGAGACCAATCTTCGGCTGGCGCGCGATCTGGAGCGGGCAGGGGTGCAGGTCGTCTACGGCTTTATCGACTACAAGACCCACGCAAAGGTCTCGCTTGTCGTGCGGCGTGAAGGCTCGAAGCTGCAGACCTACACCCACTTTGGAACGGGAAACTATCACCCGGTGACGGCCCGCATCTACACAGACTTGTCGCTGTTCACCGCCGACGCAGCCCTAGGACGGGACGCCAACCGGCTTTTCAACTACATCACCGCCTATCGCGAACCGCCTGAAAATGCGCCAGATTTCGAGAAGATTTCGATGTCGCCGCGAACGCTTGAGAAGACGCTGGTCGATCTCATCGACAGGGAGGCCGCAAATGCCAGGGCTGGCAAGCCGAGCGGTGTTTGGGCAAAAATGAATTCGCTGGTGGACGGTGATGTCATTGATGCGCTTTACCGCGCCAGTCAGGCTGGCGTGCCGATCAATCTTGTCGTCCGCGGAATCTGCTGCTTGCGCCCGCAAGTGCCGGGTCTGTCTGAGAATATCAACGTCAAAAGCCTCATCGGGCGTTTCCTCGAACATTCGCGCATCGTCTGCTTCGCTAATGGCGAAAACCTGCCATCCGCCAAGGCCAGGGTCTTCATTTCTTCTGCGGACTGGATGCAGCGTAATCTCAAGCGGCGCGTTGAGGCGCTTGTGCCCATCGAAAACCCCACCGTACACCGGCAGGTCCTGAACCAGATCATGATCGCAAATCTCAATGATGACGAGCAAAGCTGGGAAATGGACGGCGACGGAAGCTTCTTCCGCCTGCGTCCGCCCGAACGCGGCGACGGCTTCAGTGCTCACCGTTACTTCATGGAAAATCCGAGCCTTTCAGGTCGCGGTAACGCGCTCGTCGTGAGTATCCCGCCGCGCCTGGCCCCGAAGAAGCGCAACAAGAAACAGAATGCTTAGATCCCTGTCACCGGAAAAGTCTGCCGTCGTCGATATTGGGTCGAACTCGGTCCGGCTTGTCATATACGAAGTGACCGGGTCGGCCGCGCTGCCGTATTTCAACGAGAAAGTGCTGGCTGGACTTGGCCGTGGACTGCCCGAAACGGGGCGTCTGTCCCCGGAAGGTGTGAACCAGGCCATTGCTGCGCTTCGCCGCTTTCGCGCCATCCTCACGGGTCTCAATGTCAACGAGGTGATCGCCGTTGCCACGGCAGCGGTCCGCGAAGCTGCCGACGGGCCGGAATTTGCCCGGCGCGCTGCGACGGAGCTCGGTGCAAAGCTCCGCATCCTGTCGGGGGCGGATGAGGGCCGGCTGTCATCGCTCGGCGTGAGGGTAGGGTTCGACATGCCGGACGGCATCGTTGGTGACCTTGGCGGCTCCAGCCTCGAATTCCAGCGCATCACCCCCGCCGGTCAGGACGGACTGGGAGAGACCCATCCGCTCGGCCCGTTCTCACTCTCCATGAGCGACGATACCCGGATTGCCGATCACCGGAAGGCAATCCGCCGCGTGCTCAGACAATCGGACATCCTCAAGTCGGGCGCGCGCCGCCTCTATGCCGTCGGAGGGTCATGGCGGGCGCTGGCGAGTGTACATATCGAACTGACGGCTTATCCGCTCGGCATCCTGCACGGCTACCGGATGAACGGATCGGCGATCCGCCTTCTGACCCGCGAAATCCTGTCGATCCAGCGCGACAAGGACATGGCGAGCCGGGTGTCTTCCATCGTCGGCCGCCGCTTCGACACCATCATCCATGCAGCGCTGGTCCTCGACGAAGTTTTCGATGCCGGCGAGTTCAAGGAAGTCGTGATCTCGGCAAATGGCCTCAGGGATGGCGTCCTGTTCGACCAGCGCGACCAGGTCCTGTTCGAATCGACGGGAAGCCCAGCTGGTGATCCATTGCTCGATGGGACGGCGGCGTTTCTGAGGCTGGACAAATCCCAGTATGAATTCGGCCTTGCCCTCTATGAATTCGTGCGACCCGTCCTGCCCAAATCAGTTGCCAAGCAGCGGATCTTCCGCGCGGCCTGTCTGATGGCTGATTGCGGCGGACGGTTCCATCCTGATCATCGTGCGGACATGGCCTATTACCTCATTCTCCGCTCGCCGATCCGCAGTATGTCGCATGAAGACCGCGTGCTTCTGGCTCATGCGACTGGCGCGCGCTACACGCACAAATTCCAGCGTCCGAAGGCCTTCACGCGGCTAGGCAGGGATTCCGACGATCATCTGGCCCGCGTCATGGGCGCGGCGATGCGGCTGGGCGCGGTCTACTCCGGCCGGACAGCCCCCTTGCTGAAGCAGATACGCCTGAGGACGACAAAATCGAAACTCGTCCTCGACGTCGTTCCAGGCTGTCAAGACATGGTTTCCGCGACCGTTCAGAAACGCCTAAGCCAGCTTGCGTCCATAATGGACCTCAATCCGGAAGTGTCGGTGCTGGAGTCGGCCAGTTCCTAGTGCTTCGGTTCGAACAGGCGCACCTGTCCGTCCTGGAATGACAGGGCGAGTTCGCCCGTCAGCAGCGCCCGCGCTTTCGTTCCAAAGACTTCGTTACGCCAGCCCGTGAGCGCTGGAATATCATTTGAGGTCTCACCGCGGGCGATTCGTTCGATATCGGCGGCGTTCGCAATGAGGCGCGGCACGACGTTGATATCATCACTGACAGCCTTCAGCAGCACCTTCAGCATTTCCGGTGCGCCTGCGGGTGTTTGAGGATTGTGCTGTCGTTTTGGAAGTTTCGGCGCATAGGCGTCGGGATCTGCAATTGCGGCTTCAACCGTTTCCAGCAGGCCGTCAGCGTTGCGAGACCGGATGAAGCCGTTCGGAACAGACCGAAGCCGGTCGAACTGTTCGGCGGTTTTCGGCTTCTGGTCGGCAATCTCCTGGATCGCTTCATCCTTCAGGATACGCCGTCTCGGCCGGTCAAGGGTCTGGGCCTGACGCTCGCGCCATTCGGCCACGGCCACGAACACAGCTAGGTAATCCTTGTGCGTCTTGCGGAATTTAAGCCGCTGCCACGCTTCCTTCGGGTCGGTGTTGTAGAGAGCTGCATCGGATATTGCTGCCATCTCATCTTCAATCCAGCCAAGCCGGCCGAGCTTCTCAAGCTCATTGTGCATCTGGATATAGGCATCACGAAGATGCGTGACATCGCCAAGCGCATAGGCGAGCTGCTTGTCCGAAAGCGGGCGGCGCTTCCAGTCGGTGAACTGGCTCGACTTGTCGATCTGGCGGCGCAGGGTGCGCTGGATGAGATTGTCATAGGAAATCGAATCGCCAAGACCCAGCGCCATCGCTGCAACCTGCGTATCAAAGACCGGCGCGGGCGGCGCACCGATCAGCTTGTTGAAGATCTCCATGTCCTGCCGCGCGGCGTGAAACACCTTCACGCGGCTGGTGTCCGCCATCAGGTCGAGGAAAGGTTTGAGGTCCAATCCTTTGACCATCGGGTCGATCAGGCCCTCGACACCGGGGGCCGACGCCTGGATGAGACACAGCTCCGGCCAGAAAGTGGTTTCGCGGTGAAATTCCGTATCGACGCAGATAAAATCGCTTTTCGACAGGGAATCGCAGAACTTTTGCAGTTCACCCTGTTCACTAATAGGCGTCAGTGTCTTGTCAGTCATGGCGCGCACGCGTATCGCATCCGCAGAACAAAGGCGAGAGGCTTGCTGGTCAAAAGCTTGTCTCAAATGAGAAAATCCTCGGAGCGATAGAATGCACGCATACCGCTCGCATACTTGCGGCGAACTTACGAAGTCTCACGTCGGGGAGACGGTGAAGCTGTCTGGGTGGCTGCACCGTCGCCGCGACCATGGCGGCGTTATCTTCATTGACCTGCGCGATCACTATGGGCTGACCCAGTGCGTGTTTAATCCGGGCTCGCCGGGATTTGAGACCGTTGAGCGCCTTCGTGCGGAAAGCGTCCTCACCGTGAACGGCAAGGTTGTTGCGCGCGATGAGTCGCTTGTGAACCCAAATCTCGAAACCGGCGAGATCGAAGTGGTCGCCGGCGAGGTGACGGTCCAGTCCGCCGCTGCTGAGCTGCCGCTGCCTGTGTTTGGTGAGCCGGAATACCCCGAAGAGGTCCGCCTTAAATACCGCTTCCTGGATCTGCGCCGGGAGACATTGCACGGTCATATCATGACGCGGACCAAGGTCATTTCCTCAATGCGCACCCGCATGCAGGACAAGGGCTTCACAGAGTTCCAGACCCCGATCCTGACGGCCTCCTCGCCGGAAGGCGCGCGCGACTTCCTCGTGCCGTCGCGCCTGCACCCCGGTGAGTTCTACGCCCTCCCGCAGGCCCCGCAGCAGTACAAGCAACTGCTCATGGTCTCTGGCTTCGACAAGTACTTCCAGATCGCGCCCTGCTTCCGCGACGAGGACCCGCGCGCCGACCGTTTCTATGGCGAATTCTACCAGCTCGACCTCGAAATGAGCTTCGTCACACAGGACGACCTCTTCGCAACGATGGAGCCTGTCTTCCGCGGCATCTTTGAGGAATTTGGCGAGGGCAAGCCGGTCACGCAGGAATTCCGCCGCATCCCGTATGATGAGGCCATGCGCAAATACGGCTCCGACAAGCCGGACCTTCGCATCCCGATCGAGATGGAGGCCGTCACCGAGCATTTCGCTGGCTCAGGCTTCAAGGTCTTCGCCGGCATGATTGAGCGCGACCCGAAAGTTGAAGTTTGGGCCATCCCGGCCAAGACGGGCGGCAGCCGCGCCTTCTGTGATCGTATGAATTCGTGGGCGCAGGGCGAGGGCCAGCCAGGCCTCGGTTATATCTTCTGGCGCGAGGAAGAGGGCGCCGTCGCTGGCGCAGGTCCAATCGCCAAAAATATCGGCCCAGAGCGCACCGAAGCCATTCGCGCGCAACTCGGTCTTGAAGCGGGCGATGCCTGCTTCTTCGCAGCTGGCGATCCGAAATCCTTCGCGACCTTTGCAGGCGCAGCCCGTGCCCGCGTCGGCGAGGAACTGAACCTTATCGACCGCGACCGGTTTGAGCTCGCCTGGATTGTCGACTTCCCCTTCTATGAATGGGACGAGGAAGAGAAGCGCATCGACTTCTCGCACAACCCGTTCTCCATGCCGCAGGGCGGTCTCGAAGCGTTCAACACTCAGGACCCACTCGACCTCAAGGCCTGGCAGTATGACCTTGTCTGCAACGGCTACGAGATCGTGTCGGGCGGTATCCGCAACCATGTGCCGGAGCTGATGGTGAAGGCGTTCGAGAAGGTCGGACTGTTCAAGCAGGACGTCGAGGATCGCTTCGGCGGCCTCTACCGCGCCTTCCAGTATGGCGCGCCTCCGCACGGCGGGATGGCGGCCGGTATCGACCGGATCGTGATGATCCTGTGCGGTGCGAAGAATCTGCGCGACATTGCGCTCTTCCCGATGAACCAGCAGGCCGTCGACCTGCTCATGGGCGCACCTGCACCGGCGGAAGATGCTCAGCTGAAAGAGCTCAATCTTCGCCTTGCACCGCAAGTGAAGAAAGACTGAAACAAAAAGGGCGCCTCACCGGGCGCCCTTTGCAATTCTGGTCTGCGCAGAACCTAGTCGAAATTCAGGGTGAACGTGCCCTCCAGCGGAGGGCAGGGTGAGAGCTCTACCCCGGCGGGCAGGATCGTTCCTGCTGCCGCGCAGCTGTTTTCGAAGTTTGCCGTCTCTAGGCCCGTCGCGCCGTCGAAGTTCACTTCACTAAGCCGCATACTGGACAGGTTGGCACCGCTCAGATCTGCGCCGGCAAATGTCGCGCCGGTCAGGACAGCATTGTAAAAAACGGCATTGTTGAGTTTGGCGTTGACGAAGCGTGCATTTCCAAGATTTGCACCTGAGAAGTCGGCTCTCTGGCCGAGAGCGCCGGAAAAATCAGTCCGCCGCGCTGTCGCGCCCGTCAGGATGGCACCCCGAAGTTTTGTGTCGGTCATGACAGCCCTGGACAGGTCAGCATTGCGCAAGCTTGCCTTGTCGAAGCGTGAGGTCTCAAGATGGGCGTCGATGAACTTTGCATCATCAAGCGTCGCTTGGCGAAAATCAGTGTTCAGAGCAACAGCGTTCGTAAAGACAACGCCGACGGCACGCGTGCCCCTCAAAAGGGACTCCGACAGATCAGTATCCGGATAATTCGCGCGCGATATGTCCCATCCGGACATGTTGCGGCCTCGCAGGTCGCACGCCTGGCATGACCCGCCATAAGACGGTGCCCAAGCAACATGATGACTGGATTCCTGCGCGTCCGCAGAGCCGTTCTGCGCCAGTACCAATGCTGCGATTGCTGCGATGGAAAAATTGAGGGCCGTGTTTCTCATGGCCATAATTTATTCGTCCTCCACCACTCAATTAACTTAATTCGGCGACAGACCGTGAAAGAGGTGTGGGGTGTTGCATGCGTGTCGCACCATCAGGGATGGTGGATCAGGCGCATGGCCGTACCTTTAGCCCCTCTGGAAGCATCGTCGAATTGTCCCCACATGCCCGATCCAACTGGTGTTGGGTAAGTCCCCGGGCGATAGAGAAATCAGCGCCAGAAATATTAACCTCTGTCAAGTTTGCGCCCGAGAAATCCGAGTTTCCGACATAGGCGCCTACCATGTTGGCGCGTGTCAGATCGGCGCCCGAAAAGTTGGACCGGTTGAAACGAACCCCGAACATGTTCGCAATGGAAAGATTGGCTCCCGACAGGTTCCAATCGTCAAACGTCGACAGTTGCATGTCGGACTGACGGAGTCTCGACTTTGAAACATCGACATTTTTTGCATCGAGGTAGGAAAGGTCTGCCTGAAAGAGGTTACATCCGATGCAGGATTGCCCAGCCTGCACCTTGCTGATCTCACTCGCGTCCTGCGCAAACGCGCTCGCGGACATGAAAAGGCCGGCGGCTGCGATAACAATTTGTTTCAACATGGAACACCTTAAGCGAGGGACGAAGGGTTTCGCCTTGCCCGTCGCAATCGGCTTGCCAGTTTCTATCGCGAAGTGAACGGGCCTGTTAACGCCTCAAGCTCTGTTACGCCCTCAGTTAAAGATGCTCTCCGGGCTGGTTTCCTCGCCGCACGTTTCGCAGTGAAGCGCTTCTTCTTCAGGGAGAGTCGTGAGCGTAAAACTCGCGCAATTGGGGCAGGGCTGTGCCAGGTAATCCGGATCACCTTCTGCAGGAGTCAGCAACTCCGGTTGGGCGGCGGCCTCGACGCGCTCGGCGCGTTTCTTGTCGAGAATGACGATATTGTCTGGTAGCTGGCCACGTGAAAATCCCCTTGAAATGAACTGCACCGCCTCGTCCGGCAGAGGCTGGGGGGCTTCGCGCGTGCCATCCTTCAGGCCGCGACCCAGCCCGTCATGGCTGACGTCAGCGCCAATTTCGGCAAGATCTTCTCGTGCGAGATACGAGATCGCGAGTTCACGGAAAATATAGTCAAGAATGGAAGTCGCTTTCGTGATCCTGTCATTGCCGGTCACGTCGCCGGCCGGCTCAAAACGGGTGAAAACAAACGCGTCCACATACTCGTCCAGTGGCACGCCGTATTGAAGGCCAAGCGACACGGCAATCGCAAAATTGTTCATCAGCGAACGGAAAGCAGCCCCTTCCTTGTGCATGTCGATGAAAATCTCTCCGAGCGAGCCATCGTCGAATTCGCCGGTATGAAGATAGACTTTGTGTCCGCCCACGGTCGCCTTCTGGATATAGCCCTTGCGCCGGTCTGGCAGCCGCGTGCGCTGGACCGGCGCAGAGCCGGGGCCCATGGTTGCGGCCGGGAGGTCGGGAATAGTGGCTTCGCGCTCATACTCTGCGGCAAGGTCTTCTGCGAGTGCGAGAATTTCAGACATCCGCTCTTCGGCCCGTTGGTCGACATGCTCTGGTTCTGCCCCAAGCCAGACGGACATCCCCGCGGCAATCGCTCTTTCCACGTCTTCTTCGGTCCACAAGGATGCATCGACGCATAGCATCGAATTGAGGTGCTTGCGCGCGAGCCGGACCGTTTCCAGGACAAATGAGGGTTCGTCGGGGATCGTCAGTCCGGCTGTCTCGAAGACGCTCAGCACGGCCTTTTCAATCGCTCCGTCGGACGCCGCCTCTGCAGCGGTGATGGCACCGTCAGAGAACCCGATCGCTTTCAGCAGGGCGACGCCATCTGTATCAAAGGCCTCCGGCGTGAGCTTCAGGTCCCGGGTCAGGACATCATCGCCCAGCACCCATCGCGAAAAGGCGGCGCTGAAGGGCAGGCCTTCGGCGATGGCATTGCGAAGCCGCGCTATGGCTTCGTCTGAGAAGCCGCGCAGGCGCAGGGATTCTGTATTGATTTCAGGAAGGTGATCCAGGTTGCCCCCCTGATCGATGGCCGCCTGGACTTGATCCACCGTCTCCTGTCCCCGCGCGGCCACTGCAAGGGCCGCTGCCGGCGCGAGCTGGGTGATCCCGTCTTCATCCGAAAGCGTCAGGGCGGGCGCGCCATCCAGTCCATCGCTCGCAGGCGCAAAGCCAAGATCGGCATCCGGACGCAGCGGTGCGATAGCGATGATCAGATTCCGGTTCACGGAAATGTCGGGCGCTCCCGGCAGTCCGAGCCGGACAGCGTCAGCCTTGGTCAGACTGGTGCTGCTCGTCATCGCACCCATCAAGGCAAGAAGGGCCGCCGCCCGCTTGGCGCAATCGGCCTCGCCCTGAGACTCCAGAGCCAGCGCCGCTGCTCGCACGCCATGCAGAAGCACGACCATCTGTTCGGGCGAACCGGCAGACAGATACACCGAAGACAGCGTGTCTGCGGCAAGTTGCGCCTCGAAGCCGGATTCGGACGTGAAGGCGGACAGGTCGATGGCGACGGCGGGCGTGGATGCGCCGAATTCGGGCGCTATCCCGGCCCAGATGCTGATGCCTTTGCGGCGGCACATGGAGAGCGGCTCACCGAGGCTGTTGACGCGCTCACCAGACAGGCCGACCGGTGCCTGGGCAAGCGGAGTCATCGCCTGTTCGCGCAATTGCTGTTCCAGTCCGGCAAATCCCCGTTCATGCTGCAGGCCGGCCTCGACGAGGGGCTGCGGTAGGCCGGCAAGCATCGCCTCGGCGATCTGCGCATTGCGTGGCCGCGCACCGAGCTGCTCGACAAGGTCTGCCATGCCTAGCGTTGTCCGTTTTGAGAGCTCCATCGTCTCGCGTTTCCGGACAGCAAGGTCAATCGCATCGCTTTCATGCCCTTCCGGAGCCATGACGGGCAGGGCAACAAGGTCGTCAAGTCGGCACACCGGGCTGATCCGGCCATCGGCGAGCGCCGCCTGTAGCAATCCTGGTTTTCCGGCTGACTGGCTCATGGCTTACTCCCGAAGGTCGCGGTTACCGTTTGCGATGTGACCACACGCCAACTGGTGTTCTGCGGTCTTGACGGTAGGGTTCAGATATTGTGTGGCCATGCATAACTGGATTCGCGACATGGCTTGCCCCATATTCCAGTACGACTGAAAGATTCGAGGTCTCGAGAAATGTTCAAGCTCTTCACCTGGTGGAACGGCGTCACGCCGGGCGGCTGGTTCGATATCAAGCGTCGCAGCACGCATGTCGGTACCGACGAATACGGCAACAAGTATTATGAAGACCGCAAGAAATCTGTGGAAGGCCGCCACCGGCGCTACGTGATCTATGAAGGTCTCGCTGAACCATCAAAGGTTCCGGCAGACTGGCATGGCTGGTTGCACTACACCTTTGATGAGCCGCCAACCGAAGCGCCGCTCAATCGCCGGGCCTGGGAAACAGACCATAAGCCCAACATGACAGGAACGCTGTTTGCCTACCGTCCGAAGGGCGCGATCAGCGAAGGCGGTGATCGGCGCAAGGCAGACGGCGATTACGAGGCCTGGACGCCAGATGCGTGAATCCATCCTCGAAACCCTGATCGGCGCGGTCGTCCTGGTTGTTGCTGGCGTTTTCCTGTGGTTTGCCATGGCGCGCGGCGGTGAAGCCTCATCTTCGCCATCGGGCAGCGTCGAAATCGGTGCGCGCTTCAACAGCGTTAGCGGTGTCAGCGCCGGAACGGATGTCCGCATGGCGGGTGTGAAGGTTGGCACCGTCCGCAAGATCGGTCTCGATGTTGAGCGCGCTGAAGCGCTCGTCACCATGGCGATCTCCCGGGATCTGGTGCCGCTCGAAGACGGCACCTCTGCGCGGATCCAGGCCGAGGGTCTGCTCGGCGGCAATTATATCAACCTTGAGCCGGCTGCTGGCTTCGGCACCATCGAGCCATGCCCGGAAGGCGAAAAGCTTTTCGGCGAAACGGGCTGCGGTGAAATTCTTTATACTCAGGGCAGTGTCGACCTGCTGACTCTGTTTGCATCCTTCGCGAGCGGTTCTGGCGGTGATGATGGATCCGATACCGGCGCGTCATCCGATTATGAAGACGATGCGCCCTCGCTTAGCGCCTTTGGCGACGACGAAGGTCAGGACAACGCAGTTGAGGACACAGAATCTCCCGATTCATCGACTGAAATCGATGAAACCGGTCCAGAGCTGGGTAATTCAGGAGATCGATAAGTGCGTCTCACGCCATATCTTGCTGCAGCGCTGATTGCAGGAGCGACCGCTCTGCCATCGGCTGCCGTCAGCTACAATCAGGAGCAGACGGCGACCTTGCGGGCGCTCGACAAGATTACGGGCCGCTCAACCGACTTTGAAATCAAGGTCGGCGAGCCTGTCATCTACGGCTCGCTAAAGATCGACCTTGAGGTCTGCTTCCAGACACCGCCCGAAGAACCGCCGGAATCGGCTGCCTTCCTGCAGATTGAAACTGCGACGGCGACCCGCATGCAGTCGATGACCGAGCCGCAGCTCGCGAGCGATGTAGAGTCGTCCAGTACAGGTGATGACGCTGACGATCCGGCTGAAACGCTGTTCTCGGGATGGATGTTTGCATCGACGCCCGGCCTCAGCGCGCTCGAGCATCCCGTCTACGACGTCTGGGTGATCAGGTGCACCGAACGCTCGCCCGTTAGCCCGTCGACACCAGCGGCGCCGGAAGAGTAGAAGTCGGCCTCCCTGGAGAGCGCGGCCTTTAACATCACCATGAACTCGGCCTTGGGAATCTCCTGCAGGCCAAACTGCTCAAGGTGAGGATTGTGGAACTGCGCGTCGAGCAGGTCGAACCCGCCTTCGATCAGCCGCGCCACGAGGTGAACCAGCGCGATCTTTGACGCATCCGTTGCGCGCGAGAACATGCTCTCGCCGAAGAATGCGGCACCGAGCTTCACACCGTAGAGACCTCCCACCAGTTGGCCTTCATCATTCCAGCATTCGATGGAGTGGGCGTGTCCTTCGCGATGAAGCGCGCCATAGATGTTCTGGATCTGCGTATTGATCCAGGTGGTGGGCCGGTCGGGCTGTTCCTCGGCGCAGGCATCAATGACGCGATTGAATGCGGTGTCGACCGTCACCTTGTACGGCATCTGCCGCACTGTCCGTTTCAGGCGGCGCGGAATATGGAACCCCCTGAGTGGCAGGACACCGCGCTCGGCTGGTGAGATGAGAAACAGTGTCTCATCCTCACGGGAATCGGCCATGGGAAAGACGCCGCGACGATAGAAGTCGAGGACCATCTCCGTATCAATGCGTTCAGACATGCTGACCCGGACAATTACCCCTTGGCGAGAAATTTCTCCAGCCAGTGGATATTGTAATTGCCATCGACGACATCCTTGGCGTCGACCAGGCGCTGGTGCAGGGGCAGGGTCGTATTGACGCCGCCAACCACCATCTCATCGAGCGCCCTGCGCAGACGCATGATACATTCGTTCCGGGTGCGGCCATGGACAATGAGCTTGCCGATCATCGAGTCGTAATTTGGTGGAATGCGGTAACCCGCATAGGCCGCACTGTCGACCCGCACGTCCGGGCCTCCTGGCGCATGAAATTCCGTAATCATGCCGGGTGACGGTACGAATGTTTCCGGATGTTCAGCATTGATCCGGCACTCGATGGCATGACCGACGAGCATCACGTCTTCCTGGCTGAAAGACAGCTTCTTTCCGTCAGCTATGCGAATTTGTTCACGCACAAGATCAATGCCCGTGATCATCTCTGTGACCGGGTGCTCGACCTGCAGGCGCGTGTTCATCTCGATGAAATAGAAGTTTCCGTCTTCATAGAGGAATTCCATCGTGCCTGCGCCCAGATAGCCAATCTTGGCCACGGCCCTGGCGACGATCGTGCCGATCTCTTCGCGCTGCGCCTGGTTAAGGGCAGGCGATGGGGCCTCTTCGAAAACCTTCTGGTGGCGGCGTTGCAGCGAGCAATCGCGCTCCCACAGATGCGCAACGTTTCCATGGCTGTCGGCGATCACCTGGATTTCGATGTGGCGCGGCTTGCCGAGATACTTCTCGAGATAGACCGCATCGTCGCCGAAAGCAGCCTTGGCTTCGGTCTTCGCCGTGCGGACGGCGTTTTCAAGGTCTTTCTCGGTCTGGGCAACCTTCATGCCCCGCCCACCGCCGCCGGCAGCGGCCTTCACGAGCACAGGATAGCCGATCTTCTTGGCGATCTTCTTGGCTTCGCTGATGCTTCCCACACCGCCATCGGACCCTGGAACACATGGCACGCCAGCATCGATCATCGCCTGCTTGGCGGCGATCTTGTCGCCCATGGTGCGGATGTGCTCGGCTTTGGGGCCAATGAAGATCAGCCCGTGCGCCTCGACCATTTCGGCGAACTGCGCGTTCTCCGAAAGAAAGCCGTAGCCGGGGTGAATCGCATCGGCATTGGTGATTTCGGCTGCCGCCAGGATTCGTGATTTCTTGAGATACGATTCGCTGGATGGTGCTGGGCCGATACAGACGCTTTCATCGGCCAGCCGAACGGCCATCGCATCGCGGTCGGCCTCGGAATGCACCACGACTGTCGCAAGGCCCATTTCCTTGCAGGCGCGGTGGATGCGCAGGGCAATCTCGCCGCGATTGGCGATCAGAACTTTCTCGATCATGCCGTCGTCCTTATTCGATGACGATCAGGGGTTCGCCGAATTCTACTGGCTGAGCGTCTGCCACGATGATTTCCTTCACTGTGCCGGCAGCGGGAGCTTCGACCGGATTGAAGGTCTTCATGGCTTCGACAAGCATCAGCGTGTCGCCTTTCTTCACCTTGTCGCCAACCGCTACGAAAGGCTTCGAGCCGGGCTCTGGCGACAGGTACACAGTACCGACCATGGGGCTTGTCACGGCATTGGCGTGAGACGCCGCGGCGGGGGCAGCGGCTGCTGCCGGAGCGGCTGCGGCTGGTGCTGGTGCTGCGGCAGACGCGGCCGCGACTGGAGCCGGAGCGGCGTACTGGATCGCGGCCGGTGCATTCGGGCTCGATTTGCTGACCCGTATCCGCAGGCCCTCATGTTCGATTTCGACCTCGCCTAGATCTGCATCGCGCAGGATGGAAGCGAGCTCTCTAACAAGGCCTGTATCAAGGCCGGTCTTTGCCGTGCTCATAGATGGTGTGTCCTCAAGCTGTCATTTTTATCGCGGCATCTAGTGCAAAGTGATAACCGCGAGACCCCAGTCCTGCAATCGTTGCGGTGGCTGCGGGCGCTACATAATTGGTTTGCCGAAAGGGTTCCCTCGCGGCTGGATTTGAAAGGTGAACCTCAATGATGGGCAGGGTGCAAGCGCGCAGTGCATCGTGCAGTGCAACGGACGTGTGCGTATAGGCGCCCGCATTCAGGATCAGCGCGCTGGCCTCCCGGTTGGCTTCCTGTACCCAGTCCACTAATTGGCCCTCGGAATTGGTCTGACGGAAGTCGATATCGCGATTCCCGGCCTGCTTGCGCATCGAGTCGCGAATATCGTCCAGCGTCTCATGCCCATAAATTTCAGGCTCGCGTGAGCCCAGAAGGTTGAGGTTGGGCCCATTAAGGACATAAATCGGCTTCGTCATGCTGCAGGTCTTGCTCTGCTTTCTCTGACAAGGCAAGGCGTGCGCAGAAGATGGAAAGGCAGCCCATGCAGGTTTTCGTGAATGGAGATGCGATGGAAATCGTTGAAGGCGCCACTGTGGCAGATCTGGTCAGGCAACTGACCGATGATCCGCGCGGCATGGCGATCGAACGAAATCGCGAAATCGTCCCGAAATCTGCTCACGCCACGACGCAGCTCGCAGACGGGGACAGGCTGGAAGTTGTCCAGTTTGTCGGTGGCGGCTGAACAAGGATTATTCAATGAGCGATACACTCACCATTGCGGGACGGGAGTTTTCCTCGCGTCTCATCGTCGGAACGGGCAAATACAAGTCATATGCCCAGAATGCCGAGGCTGCACGTGCAGCAGGGGCAGAGATGGTCACGGTGGCGCTGCGCCGCGTGAACTGGTCAAACCCTGACGAAGAGCGCCTGCAGGACCATCTGAAGCCCGACGAATTCATCTACCTCCCGAACACGGCGGGCTGTTTTACTGCAGACGATGCAGTCCGAACCCTCCGTCTGGCACGCGAAGCCGGCGGCTGGGACCTCGTCAAGCTGGAAGTCCTGGCCGACCAGAAGACGCTCTATCCTGACATGGAAGAGACGCTGAAGGCGGCAAAAGCGCTCATCGCCGATGGCTTCGAAGTCATGGTCTATTGCTCGGATGACCCGGTGTATGCCCGTAAGCTCGAAGAGGCCGGCTGCTGTGCCATCATGCCGCTTGGCAGCCTGATCGGTTCGGGCCTTGGCATCCAGAACCCGCTCAACATCCGCCTCATCGTGGAGCAGGCCCGCGTGCCTGTCATCGTCGATGCAGGCGTCGGCACCGCTTCAGATGCGGCGCAGGCCATGGAGCTTGGCTGTGATGGTGTCCTGATGAACACCGCCATTGCCGAGGCGAAGGATCCGATTCGCATGGCGCGGGCCATGAAGCATGCGGTGATCGCGGGAAGAGAAGCCTATCTGGCGGGCCGGATGGGCCGCAAACGCTATGCAGACCCGTCCTCACCCCTGGCAGGGCTGATCTGATCAGCCGATTTCAGCGAGCGCGTTCTCGATCATCATGTTGACCCGGCTCTGGTCCGCGCCAGGAACGAATTCGTCGCCGACGAAGAAGGCTGGCGTACCATCGACGCCGATCTTGCGGGCGAGGCTCTTATTGTCTGCCACGACCTTCTGAAGCTTCACGGACTCCATGTCGGCGCGCATTTTGTCGACGTTGACGCCGGCGCGCTCGGCGGCAGCATCGATGTCATCCTTGTCAAAGCCGGTCGAATTGTCGAGCTGCATGAGTTCGCGGTGCATTTCGGCGTATTTGCCTTGTTCCCCCGCTGCGAGCGCTGCGAGCGCGGCTTTTTCGCTCTCGGCAGTCAGGATTGGAAACTCCTTGAAGACGACGCGAACCTTGTTGTCATATTTTTCCGGCAGCGCCATCGTCCATTCCATGGACCGCTTGCAGTAGCCGCAGCGATAATCGAAGAATTCGACCAATGTGACTGGCGCGTCTTCCGGGCCAATGGCGAAGTCGTTCTTGCTCTTGTAGATCAGGTCATGATTGTCGGTGATCGCCTTGCGCGCTGCTGCCGCTTCTTCCTCGGCCTTTTTCTCGGAAAGCGCGATGAGCGCCTCTTCGATGATTTCCGGGTTTTCGAGGATGTAGTCGCGCACGATCTTCTCGATCGCAGACTTGTTGGTGAGATCGACATCGCCCTGCGCGCAAGCCGGGGTAAGAGCGACAAGTGCCAGTGCTGTGAGCGGAGCAAGTTTACGGGTCATTCGAATGGCCTTGGTCTGGTGTTTCATCGGGCGTTTCCTAACGCCAATAAGTTGACGCGGCCTCAACTTCGAGAGGCGGGCATCTGACATTTGCGTGAAGGTGGCGATTCTAGCCACGCCGCCAATAGTCGCGATTCTCCGGCAGGGCAGGGTCTGTGACGTTGCGAATATCGTTCGCGCGGCGCGATTCGAAGGAGTTCTTCGGAAGGTCCTGAAGCGCCCGCTGGGCGAAGATATAGGCGCGCTGATAGTCGCCGATATGATAGGCGGACTCCGCTGTCGCAAGTTCAGCTTCCGGACGCCGGTCCTGCTTTTCCAATGCGATGGCAAGCTGCGACCAGGCGAATGAATTGTTTGGTTCCGTGATCAGCGCATCGCGCAGGGCTTCTTCGCCTGCTTCCACATCGCCTTCATCGGCCCGTGCGATCAGCGAACGCGCATAATTGATGAGCAGCAAGGGATGATCTGGAAGGAATTCCAGCGACTTGGCATGCGGTTCCACCGACTCTGCCGCCTTGCCCATTTCAAACAGAGCCTGGCCTTTCACTTCCCAGTAATAGGGGTTTTCCGGAAATTCCTCGAGCAGCGAGTCGATTTCCCTAAGCGTACCAGTGAGGTCAGCCGACTGCATGGAGGCGATCGCGCGGGCATAGCGTGCCGCTTCGCTGTCGTCACCCGGCGGGTATTTCTGGTAAACCCGGGCCAGCGGTTCAAGAAAACCAATCAGCTTGGCTTGCATCAGCTCAAACTGGCGTTGCGTCTTCGGATCGGTCGGCACATCCATCAGGCCGGTGTCCTGCGCAAGGGCACGGGTCGTGCGGATACGGTCAGACGCCAGCGGGTGAGAGCGGAAATAAGGGTACCGGCGCGCCTCCGACAGCACTTCCTGATAGCGATACTTGTCGAAGAATTCCACGATGCCTGCGGGCGACTGGCCGAGTTCGGCGAGGTAGGACACGGCCGCTGCGTCGGCGGTCGCTTCTTCTGCGCGAGTGTGAACGAAAAAGTTGAGGGCAGCAAATTGCTGCGAGCTGGCGATCAGCGCTGCGCCAGCATCGCCAGCGCCAGCTGCAATGGCGAGCACGCCAAGACCGATCGAGACAAGCGCGGGGCGGCTGGCCACAGAGGCTGCGCGACTGCGTGAGACCGTGTGGCCGCAGGCAATGTGGCAGGTTTCGTGGGCGATGACGCCTTTCAGCTGCTCCGGCGTGTCGGCCGCAATCAGCAGGCCAGTATGCAAGTGGATGCGCTGTCCGTTCGCGACAAAGGCGTTCAGGCTCGGATCATTGATGATGTACAGGCCGACATCCTGCGGCTTCAGACCAGCAACATCGAGAATCGGATCGGTCCACTCGCGTAGCGTGGTCTCGATCTCTGCATCGCGGATCAGGCTCTGGGCGCTTGCCGTTGCAACGCAGGCGACGGCGGCGATGGCGGCAAGGGCGGTCTTGAAGAGACGGAACGTCATTTGTTGGCCTCGAATGTCTTGAACGCCAGCCTAGGCAAAGATTACGGCAAAGGCGAGACGCGGATTACGCGATGACTGCACTGTCATTCTGCGTCTGAAGGCAGGATGAATGCAAATTCCGGCGAGAGTGTCGCCTTGACCATGTCACCCGGTAGAGGACGCTGAGGCCCAATGCTCACCGCCCGAAATGTGCCACCGGATTCATCGATGAGGTCGAGTTCGATCAACGTCGACGCCCGCTTGGAGGCCTGTACACGAAAAGACGCCGAGGCCTGCGGGTCGATCTGAATGGCTTCGGGGCGCAGATGATAGGTGTCGGCCTCTGGCAGCTGAGAGCGCCAGCTCTCTGGCATGTCTTCGCGCCTGACGCTCTGGAGCGGACCAAGGGCCCGCGCGACCGCCAGCGAATTGGGATGCAGGTAAAGTTCCTCTGGCGTGCCTTCCTGCAAGATGACGCCATCCTTCATCACCGCGACCCTGTCTGCGTCCCGCATCGCTTCGGAGGCGTCATGGCTGACGAGAAGGGCCGGAATACCTGATGCAGCAACAGCTTCCAGCGCAATCCGCCGGACATCGCTGCGCAGCGTAACATCAAGCCCGGAGAAGGGCTCATCCATCAGTATCGCGACAGGCTTCGCGGCCAGGGCCCGCGCAATCGAGACGCGCTGCTGTTCGCCGCCGGACAACTGATGCGGAAACGCGTTGGCGCGGTGACTGAGGCCGAGCTTGTTCAGCCATTCCAGTGCAATCCGCCGCCGCTCCGTCTTCGGCGTGCCGGCAAGGCCAAAGCCGACATTGTCGATAGCATTCAGGTGCGGAAACAGCGCAAAATCCTGAAAGATCAGTCCGATATTGCGATCTTCGGCCGGAACCTGACCGCTTACGGAAGACAGGACATCGTCGCCGAGGCGGATTTCCCCTTCATTGACCGGTTCCAGCCCTGCCATGAGCCGAAGCAAGGTCGACTTGCCGGCGCCGGACATGCCCAGAAGCGCTGTGATCTCGCCCGGACGGAGCGTCAGCGATGCCTTGTTGACCACGCCTTTGGTGCCATAGGCGCGGGATACGCCGTCGGCGATCAATGGCAATTTGTCTGTCATCCCGCCGACCTCGCTTCGCCTGCACGCGTGAGCTGTAACGACAACAGGATCACGGGCACAAGGCCTGCAGCCGTGATCAGCAGGGCTGGCAGCGTTGCGGCGGCCAGCCGTTCATCACTCGCATAGGCATGCGCCTGCACGGCGAGCGTGTCCCAGTTGAACGGGCGCAGCATCAGCGTCGCTGGCAGTTCCTTCAGGATTTCGACAAACAGGATGATCGCCGCCGCCGCGGCGCCAGACATGGCGACCGGCAGGTCGACTCGCAACAGGCGCTGCATGCGGTGTGCGCCGAGGCTTCGAGCCGCATGGCTGAGACTGGCCGGGGCGCGCGAGAAGGCCGCGCTCAGCGGTTCGGCGCCAGCGGCTGTGAAGCGGCTTGCATAAATCCAGACCAGGAAGACCAGCGCGGCCGGGCCGGCCACCGAAAAACTGGTCCAGGACAGGATGAACAGCGCGCCGAGGGCAAGGACGATGCCGGGCGCGGCGTATCCTGCGCCAGCACTGATCCGCCCGATGAGCTGGCTCGTCCTGTTCTGCCGCGCGCCGATCACGACGGCCAGCGCCAGGACAAATGCCAGCGCTGAGCCCGCCGCTGCCAGCGTCAGCGAATTGAAGAAGGGGCGCCAGATTTCGCCATGCCCGAGGCCGGTTTCGGCGCTCAGCCAGATCAGTCGGGAGACCGGGAAGACGAAGGCAAGCAGGAGCACGGCGCTACAGCCCGCAAAGATCAGCCACCGCGCGGCCTTGCCTGATTGCTGCCGTCTCGGCGTACGCCACCGCGTGGCCGTCTGCTGGATGCCGCCCCTGCCGCGCGCCGCCCGTTCGGCGAACTGTAGTGCAAAGGCGATGAGGATGAGCAGGAAAGCCAGTCTTGCAGCGACAGCCGGTTCACTGAAGCTGTGCCAGGCCCGGAAAATACCGACGCTGAGCGTCTGGACGCCGAGATAGCTCGCTGCGCCATAGTCGGCGGCTGTCTCCATGAGGGCGAGCGCGAGGCCTGCAAAGATGGCCGGGCGTGCCGCCGGGATGGCGACCGACAGGAACAGCCGGCGCGGCGAGGCGCCAAGGCTCCGCGCAGCTTCCATGGTGCAGAGGGAGAGGTTCGAAAACGCGGCCCGTGCAGTGAGATAGGCATAGGGGAACAGGGCGCAGGCCATCACGAAGGAGAGGCCCGGCACCGAATACAGGCTCGGAAACCAGTAGTCGCGCGCTGACAATCCTGTCGTTTCGCGCAGGACGCTCTGCAGCGGGCCGGCAACATCCATGATGTCGGCCCATGAATAGGCCAGCACATAGCCCGGCGTCGCCAGCGGTAGGATCAGCGCCCATTCGAAAAAGCCGCGGCCCGGAAACTCATACAGGCTGACAAACCATGCTGTCGGCACCGCGAAGAGGATGATCAGCAGTGCGGTCAATAACAGCACGCCTAGCGTCGTCAGCGTGTATCCAAGCAGCTGTGTCGATACGATGTGAGACCACGCCTCGCCCCCGCCCCCGACCAGACCGGTCATGAGGGCGATCAGGACGGGTGCGCCGATCACCAGCGCTGCAATCAGCGTGATGACCGGCAATGATCTCATGCGCGTTGCGAGTTTGAAGGTCGAGGGTGCGGCTTGCATCTGGATCCAGGCTAGTTCCAACCTGCGCCATCATAGATGCGTTGGGCTGCGGCCTGATTTTCACCGAAGGCGCTCAGACGCATGTCGCTCTCTTCAAAGGCAGGTATGCGCTCGAGACCGGCTGGACGCTCGGTTTCCTCAATCACTGGAATCTCCTTGGTTTCATCGACCAGCAGGGCCTGACCTTCAGGGGTCAGCAGAAACTCGATGAATTGCAAGGCAAGATCTGCGTTCTGCGAATGGGCGGCAAGGGCCGCGCCGGTGATGTTGACATGCACGCCTGTCTCCGGCCCGAAACTCGGGAAGAGGAGTTCGGTCGCGTTCGCGGCATTGCGGGTGGTCGAAGAGCCGCTCTCGGTCATCCGGACCCAGTAATAATGGTTGGTAATGGCGACACCGCAGAGGCCTGCAGCGACGGCCTCGATCTGATCTGTGTCACCGCCCTGCGGCTGGCGAGCCATGTTGTCGACCACGCCCTCTGCCCACGCAGCAGCTTCATCCGCGCCCCAGCGCTCGATCATCTCGCCCATGAGGGACAAATTGTAGATATTGGTCGATGAGCGCACGCAAATTTCGCCCTCGAGCGATGGGTCGGCGAGGTCCTTCCACTCGTCGACCTGATCGGCCGAAATGCGTTCCGGATCGTAGGCAACGCCGCGCACGCGCCGTGCAAGCCCCACCCATTGGCGCCCGTCATCCAGAAGGCGCGCGGGAATACGGCTTTCAAACTCGCCTTCGGGAAGCGCCTGCGTCAGGCCGGCATCCTCGAACCGCCAAAGTGCGCCGGCATCCGAAGCGATGATCAGGTCGGCCGGGCTGTTCTCGCCTTCGGCCTTCATCGTTTCAAGCAGCTGATTGGCGCCCGCCTCGCGATAGAGCACCTTGACCCCGGATGCCTTTTCGAAGGCTTCATACATCAGGCGGTCGGAATCGTAGTGGCGCGCCGAATAGATGCGAAGCGTGCCATTGGAGCCGACCTCCACATCCGTATTTGCCGGTGCGTTTTCGGATGGGGCGGGGGAGCAGGCTGCCATCGCGCCTGCCAGCGCCAGTGCTGGGAGAAGTGTTTTCATCAGAGCCATATAGTGGCTGTCTCACAATTGAGAAGCATTCGCAACTGGGAGAGGCAGAGTGTCTCACTTAACGTGTCGAACCGCGTCATTCTGGCGGTTGAGGCTAGGATCGGCGCCTTTGCCCGACTACATGCAGTGTCGATGACAGTGAGCGCCTCATCCAATCCCTCATTCCGGCGGCGGATCGCCGTGGCCGGTGCGGGCGTTATCGGCCTGTCCTGCGCTTTCGAGCTGGCCCGGCGAGGGCACGCCGTCACATGCTTCGACGGCGGCGATGTCCGCCGGACGACCAGCTGGGCGGCCGCCGGCATGATTGCGCCAGCCTATGAAATGTATCTTCACGGTGGGGAAACTGGCAGCGCGCTCAACGAACTTTCCTTTGAAAGTGCGCGCCTCTGGGAGAGTTTTGCGCCGGCGGTCAGACAGGTCTCCGGCATGCCCGTCGGATACAGCAATGCGCCAACACTCGCAGTCGCCCAGTCGAGCGAGCAACGGGCAGGGCTACGGGCACTACAGGCCGCGCTGAGAGAGATTGGCCACACCGCTTACTGGATCGACCGGGAGCGTGCGATATCCCGGCTTGGTCTCTCGGCGCGTGTCGATGCCGTGCTTGAACTGACGAGCGACCATCAGGTCGATAATCGAAGACTGCTCACAGCCCTCCGCACCGGGCTTCGCAATCTCGGCGGGGCCGTGGTGAGTCACCACATTGGCTCACTCGAAGACGCTAGCCGGCTCGGAGGTTCAGCTCCCTTCGATGCGATCATCTGGGCGCGCGGCTGCCATGAGCGTGGCGTGACCCGGCATGTGAAAGGGCAGGCGCTGGCACTGCATCCGGTCGAGGGCATGCCGGCGGAAGTGGTCCGGTTCGGAAGTGGCTACATCGTGCCGAAGCCCGACCGCATCATCATCGGCGCGACAAGTGAAGCGACCTATTCACATCCGGGGGTGGATGCAGCCGCAATTGAGGCGCTCTTCCGGTCCGCCTGCAACATTGTCCCGGGACTGCGCACGGCCCGCCGCCTGGAAAGCTGGTCCGGGCTACGCCCAGGCTCGGTCGATGCCGCCCCCATCATCGGCCAGCACAGTGACAGGGAGTTCGTCGCAACCGCACACTACCGGAATGGAATTCTGCTCGCGCCGGCCACCGCGCAGCGGATTGCCGACATGGTCGAAGGCAAACCCAGTTCGCCACGTGCTGAAAGTTTTTCACCAGACCGTCCGGCGATTGCGACGGTTTGAAACTGGATTTCAGGACGTGGCCAGTCTAGGTGGTTGGCTGTAGGAGGATACACACATGCACTCAATCGGTCAGATGACGGAAGATCAGCTCGCGATCAAGGACGCTGTGGAGCGGACCTGTAGCCAGTTTGACGATGAATACTGGTCCAGGACCGATGAGACCGGCAACTGGCCAGAGGCCTTCTGCGACGCGATGGCAGAGGGCGGCTGGCTCGGCGTCGCATTTCCCGAAGAATATGGTGGTGCCGGCCTTGGCCTGACGGAAGCGGCACTCGTCATGCAGACGGTAACCCGCTCCGGCGCTGGCTATTCAGGTGCATCGGCAATCCACCTCAACATCTTTGGCCCGAAGCCTCTGGAAAAGTTCGGGACCCCGGAACAGAAGCAGGAAAACCTGCCGCGCATCATCTCCGGCGAAGAGAAGATGTGCTTTGCGGTCACCGAGCCCAATTCCGGCCTCGACACATCCAGCCTGGAAACAAAGGCTGAGCGCACGAATTCCGGCTATACGATCAATGGCCGCAAGATCTGGACGACGGGCGCCCAGCGAGCCGACAAGATCCTGATCATTGCGCGCACAACGCCAAAGGATCAGTGTTCCAAGCCGTATCTCGGCCTCTCTCTATTCTACACCGACCTCAACCCGAACAAGATTGAACGCAAGCCGATTCCGAAAATGGGCCGCAAGGCGGTCGAATGTAACATGCTCTATATCGATGGCCTCGAAGTGCCAAAGGAGCATCTGATCGGCAAGGAAGGCGAGGGCTTCAAATACCTGCTCCAGGGCCTCAACCCGGAACGCGTCCTCTTCGCCGTCGAATCCATCGGCCTCGGTTTCGCCGCGCTTGAGCGCGCCGCAACCTATGCCAATGAACGCGTCGTATTCGGCCGCCCGATCGGCCAGAACCAGGGCATCCAGCATCCGCTCGCCAAGAGCTGGGCAGAGCTGAAAGCCGCCGAACTCCTCGCCTACAAGGCGGCCGGTCTCTACGATATGGGTCAGGACTGCGGAGCTGAAGCCAATGCCGCGAAATATCTCGGCACCGAAGCTGGGTTCCGCGCGTGCGAGAACGCCGTGCTCACGCATGGCGGCATGGGATACGCGAAAGAGTATCATGTCGAGCGTTACATGCGCGAAGCCATGCTCGCCCGCATTGCCCCGGTCAGCCGTGAGATGATCCTGAATTTCCTGGCCGAGCGCGTGCTCGGACTGCCGAAGAGCTATTGAGGCCCTTCGACAAAGGATTTCATGAGCTCGTGGAACTCGTCAGTCGAATTGGTGCGTGGATACGGCGTGTCAGGCACCGGGACGCCCAGAAAGGCGCAAAGTGGCTCCCAGCCATCCTTGGCCTCGTGGACAAGCAGTCGTCCCTCTGGATAGGCGGCTTTCACCGCCGCTTCGTGTGCCTCGAAGGCAGCGATCGCGCCGTCCTTGTCCGTCATGCCGCCCAGGCTGCGACCAATCACGACCTTTTTGACCATTTCGATCCAGCCTTGGAGGTGCGGCGGCGGCCCGCGCTCGTCGAGCAGGCTGGGCAGAATGGTGTTTGAAAAGCTTTTCCACCAGCTTTCAGCGGAGCGGGTCGAGAGAATCATCTTCGCCTCGGGAAAGGCAGCGTGGACGTCGCGCCAGAAGGCCGCCGTTGGCCAGTCCACGGCACTTGAAAAGCCATCGTAGATCGCGTTCCAGTCGGCCTTTCCGTCCACCGCATCATTCCAGAGCGGCACCTGCTCGGGTCCGTTCTTCACCACTTCTTCCATATGATGGCACGGCGCGCCGAGCAGCTGCTCCAGCGCCAGCTTGAGCGACATAGTTCCTGTCCGGCCAAAGCCGGCGCTGATGACTTTCAGTGACATGCGTCCCCTCCACAAAATGCGGCCCACCGCCGCGACCCTCCAGATAGCATGAGGCGAACCGGGCGAGAAGTAAAACGGCTTCGCGGCGACCGTAGCCAGCTACTTCTTTGGCTTGCGCATGATTGTACCCGAGAAATTGAGGCAGGGCTTTCCGTCACCGGTGATGAGGCCACGTACGAAGATGAGGGACCGGCCAGCCCTCAGCACGTCTCCGCGCGCCTCAATATAGGTCCCTTCGACAGGGCCTGAGAGGAATTCGGAGTTGAACGCCACCGTCAGGCCATACTCGTCCTGGATGTGTTCATGCGCAATCGCAAAAAGGGCATAGTCGGCGAAGGCCATCAGGCAGCCGCCATGCACGACACCGCCCGCATTCATGTGCTTGCGCTCGGCCCGGAAAGCGGCGACCGGCCCTTGTTCATCCGCGCGAAAATAGAACGGGCCCGCCGTCTCATACTCAAACGGCTCGGTCGGCCAGGTTTGCCAGCCGGCAAACTCGCCCTGCTTGATCTCTACTGTTTTCGTCACGCATGTCTCCTGAATCGCTCGGTCGTGCGCAAACTGCGACGATGATGCCCCAACGTCCAGCCTTGCCCTTCGACTCAATTGCCATCAAAGCGTATGATGAAAGAAAATAGGTGTAGGAGACTATCATGGCATTCGATGCTGAAATCCGGCAGGCGCTGATTGAACAGGTTCGCCGCTTCGTCATGGAAAAATGTATTCCGCTCGAAGGCCAGGTTGGCGATACCGATGAAGTGCCACAGGACATCGTCGATGAGATGAAACAGCTCGGCCTGTTCGGTCTTGCTGTGCCTGAAAATTTTGGCGGTCTTGGTCTCGATATGGAAACCGAATGCCTGGTCGCGTTGGAGCTGGGACGCACATCACCGGCATTCCGGTCCGTCGCAGGCACCAATATCGGAATCGGCTCACAAGCGCTGGTTCTTTTCGGTACGCCTGAGCAGAAAGAGAAGTGGCTGCCAGGCATCGCGTCCGGCGACCTCATTTCCAGCTTCGCCCTGACAGAGCCAGGGGCCGGATCGGACGCTGGCAGCCTGACCACCAAAGCCATCCGCGATGGCGATCACTACGTCCTCAACGGCACGAAGCGCTACATCACGAATGCCAACAAGGCAGACCTGTTCACCGTCATGGCCCGCACCGCACCGGACGTGAAGGGCCCGAAAGGTGTTTCCGCCTTCGTGGTTGAACGTGACACGCCCGGCGTCAGCGTAGGCCAGCCGGAAAAGAAAATGGGCCAGCAGGGCGCGCATGTCTGCGACGTGATCTTCGAAGACGCCCGCGTACCGGTCAAAAACCTCATCGGGAATGAAGGCGAGGGCTTCAAGGTCGCGATGAGCGTGCTCGACAAGGGCCGTCTGCACATTTCGGCTGTTGCGACCGGCATGTCCGAGCGCCTCATCAAGGAAATGGTCAATTATGCGAGCGAGCGCGTGCAGGGCGGCAAGCCCATCATCGAACATCAGATGATCCAGGCGCTTCTCGCCGACAGCCAGGCGGAAACCTACGCCGCAAAGTGCATGATCCTTGATGCCGCGAGGAAGCGTGATGCCGGTGAAAATGTCACCCTGCTGGCTTCGTCTGCCAAACTGTTCGCAACCGAAGCAAACGGCCGCGTGGCTGATCGGGCTGTGCAGGTCTTTGGCGGTGCCGGTTACATTTCCGATTATGGTATTGAGCGGTTTTACCGTGACGCCCGCATCTTCCGTCTGTACGAAGGAACGAGCCAGATTCAACAGATCATCATCGCCCGCGAGCTGAAGAAGGCAGGGGCGGCAGACCTGTTGTGATCGCGAATGCGTGCAGGACTGAAGGGAGCAGGGGCTGATATGACGATCCAGGATGAAATCGGACCGGCGGATGTCGGGCTCAATGAAGCGCGCCTGAAGGCCATTCCGACTTACTTTGCGACGTCATACCTCGACACTGGAAAGCTTCCCTGCGTTGCGACCATGGTCTCGCGCAATGGCCAGGTCGTGCACGAGGCCTATCGAGGCCGCACCCTTATCGATGGCGGCGACCCGATCAATGCCGACACGATCTTCCGCATCTATTCCATGACCAAGCCGATCACATCGGTGGCGGCGATGATGCTGTTCGAGGAGGGCAAGATCCGCCTCGACCATCCTGTCAGCAAATACATCCCTGAATTTGCCGATACAGAGGTCTGGGTCAAAGGCACGATTGACGATTACGAGACCCGCAAGCCGATGCGCCAGATGGAAGTGCGCGACCTGTTCACCCATACATCCGGCCTCACCTATGGCTTCCTGATGCAGCATGAGGTGGATGCAATCTATCGCCGCGAGAAGATCGCCCGCCCGGACGAAACTCTGGAAGAGATGTGCGCGCGTCTCGCACAGCTCCCCCTCCTGTTCTCGCCGGGAACGCGCTGGAATTACAGCCATTCGACAGACGTGCTTGGCCGCGTCGTCGAAGTTGCTTCCGGCGAAACGCTCGACACCTTCTTCCGCGAGCGGATTTTCGAGCCTCTTGGCATGGTGGATACCGATTTCTACGTGCCGGAAGAGAAGCTGCGCCGACTCATGGCCTGCTACAACCGCAACCCGGACACAGGTGCCATAACGCTGAGCGATGGCGCGGGCGCCGACTCGAAGCTTTATCGCGCACAGCCGCCGCTCCTGAATGCGGGCGGCGGTCTTGTTTCGACGCTGCGTGACTACCATCGCTTCTGCCAGATGCTGCTGCACGGCGGTACGCTGGAAGGCGCGCGTCTTCTCAGCCCGAAAACGGTCGAGTTCATGCGGATGAACCATCTGCCGGAGAACAAGACGATCAGGCAGATGGGCGACAAGACCTTCTCCGAAGCCCGCATGGAGGGCAATGGGTTCGGCCTCGGCGGGAGCACCATCATCAATGTCGCCGAGACCATGCAACCCGGATCGCTCGGCACATTCAGCTGGGGCGGCCTCGCCAACACTTTCTTCTGGATCGATTTCGAGGAAGAGCTGATCGCGATCCAGGCGACGCAGATGATCCCGTCCGGCTGCTACCCGATCCGCCCGCAATTCCAGCAACTCGTCTACGCTGCCATCGACTGGTGAGCGAGGAAGAACGCAAAAAGAGGAAAGAGACGCTGGATGAGATCATCCTGCGCCTCACCTGCGAACGCGGAGCGGGCAAGACTATCTGTCCGTCGGAAGTGGCCCGGGCCTTCCGGCCCGAAAACTGGCAGCAGCTCATGGGCGAAGTGCGCGTCCGCGCCGTGAAGCTGGCGCATGCAGGCGAGATTACGATTTACCGAAAAGGAAAGCCGGCAGACCCCGATGATTTCAAGGGGATCTACCGGCTTGGACGTCCAGAAATCGGATGACGCCGATCAGGCTTTCCTGAAATCGGCCGGACGCTTTTCGAGGAATGCCTTCACGCCCTCGGCAAAATCAGGCGAGCGGCCAGCGGTCCGCTGGGCAAAGCGTTCAGCCTGCAGCTGCGCATCAAGATCATTGTCTTCTGCCTGCCAGACCAGGTCGCGGATCATGGAGAGCGCCGTCGTCGGTCCATTGGCGAGCTGGAGCGCATAATTTCGCGCTTCGTCCATGAGCTTGTCATCTGCGACGACGCGATTAACGAGGCCCCAGTCCAGTGCCTGCTTGGCCGGGATCTTTTCGCCGAACAACGTCATTTCCATGGCGCGGGCCCGGCCGATGGTGCGGGCCAGCAAATAGGTCGAGCCGCCATCCGGTACGAGGCCGATACGTCTGAAGGCCTGCAGAAAATAGCTGCCTTCCGCCGCCACAATAAAATCGCCCATCAGTGCAATCGAACAGCCTACACCTGCCGCAGCACCATTCACCGCCGTGATGATCGGGTGTGGGTGCGTTCTCATCGCCTTGATAAAGGGATTGTAGACGCGGTCGAGTTCGCGGCCGGCATCGGGCTTGCGCTTCGGTCCCGCACCGCTGCCGGGTTTGGCTGACAGGTTTGCGCCGGAGCAGAAGCCGCGTCCATTGCCGGTGATGATCGTGCACCGTGCCTCGTCACCCGCCATTTCAAGCGCATGGCTCATCTCTTCGATCGTGTCGACGCCGGCTGCATTCATCGTTTTCGGGTCATTGAAGGCGATGACGGCAATTTCGTCGTCGACGGAATAGGTGATCTTCTCGAAACTCATCGGCGTATCCTCTTTTGTCTGGCGGCAATGTAATTGATCGCGCCGCCCTGAAAACCGTGACGTGGCGGAAGACTTTTTCAATGCGCTCAACCTCATGTATGATGGGGAAAACAGAACATGCTCCGGGAGAACGAACATGCCACTCGAAGGCGGCCCTGCAGGCCACATGAATTCAGTTCTGGCGGCCCAGAAGGCTGCCCACATTCGCGACGGCATTCCGTCCGCCGAGAAGAGATATGACTGGCTGGAGCGGTCGATTGACCTCCTCGTGACGCATGGCGACTCGCTTGGCCGGGCCATGAGCGAGGATTTCGGCCACCGATCCAGGGACCAGTCGGACTTCACAGACATTGCGAGCTCGATCGCCGCACTGAAATACGCAAAGAAGCACCTTAAATCCTGGATGAAGCCGGAGAAGCGGTCTGTCGACTTTCCGTTGAACATGTTTGGCGCAAAGGCGAGACTGCATTTTCAGCCCAAAGGCACAGTTGGCGTGATCAGCCCCTGGAACTTTCCGGTGAACCTGACCTTCACTCCGCTCGCCGGTATATTCGCTGCGGGCAACCGCGCGATGATCAAGCCGTCGGAGTTCACCGAGGCCACCTCTGATCTTATGAAAAAGCTGATCAGCGAGTATTATTCCGAGGAGGAAGTGGCGGTGGTCACCGGCGGTCCGGATGTCGGTGCGGCCTTCTCATCCCTGCCTTTTGACCATCTCGTTTTCACGGGCGCGACGTCCATCGCTCACCATGTCATGCGCGCAGCGGCCGACAACCTTGTGCCACTCACGCTTGAACTTGGCGGCAAGTCGCCCGTTATCCTCGGGAACTCGGCAGATCTCGACAAGGCCGCCAAACGCATCATGGCCGGCAAGACGCTGAACGCGGGGCAGATCTGCCTTGCGCCAGACTACGCCTTTGTGCCCAAGGACAAGACGCGGGAATTCATTGCCGCCGCGACCGGCGCCGTGGAAACCATGTTTCCGTCAGGCCTGAAGGAGAATGACGACTATACCTCGGTGGTGAACCAGCGTCATTTCGAACGTCTGAATGGCTATCTGGACGACGCCCGCGCCAAGGGTGCGGAGATTATCGAGATCAATCCCAGGGGTGAGAACTTCACCCAGCAGCCTCATCACAAAATGGCGCCGCATATCATCGTTGATCCGACTGATGACATGAAGGTGATGCAGGATGAAATCTTCGGTCCCATCCTCCCCATCAAGTCCTACAGCGACACGAAAGACGCGGTGAACTATGTCAATGCTCACCCACGTCCGCTCGGCCTTTATTATTTCGGCCAGGATGCAAGCGAGCGTGATTATGTCCTCAACAACACGACGTCAGGCGGCGTGACGGTGAATGATGTGATTTTCCACGTTGCCCAGGAAGACCTGCCATTTGGCGGGGTCGGCCCCTCCGGCATGGGCAGCTATCATGGCATTGATGGCTTCAGGGAGTTCAGCCACCGCAAGTCTGTCTACACCCAGATCGGGGCCGACCTGCTGGCAGTCATTCGGCCACCTTACGGGGAAAAGTTTCGCAAGCAGGTAGAATCTCGCTTGAAGCGCTGACATATTCACATAAAACGGATGCAGGCGAACTTCGTGATACGCGGTCCGTAGCCAGGCCAGGGGATGGGACAGGGCAAGGCAGCATGTTAAGTTCAATCGAACGCTTCAAGGCGCACGTGCTGGACCAGCTTGGTGAAGGTGTGATCGTCACCGATGCCAATGGCAAGATACTCACCGTGAACCGCGCCGCAGAGGAAATTCACGGCCGCGTCCGCCTTGATGTGCCGCCGGATGACTATAGCGACACCTACAAGCTCTTGACCATGCAGGATGAGCCGTTTCCGACGAATGAGCTGCCGCTATCGCGCGCCGTGCTGAAGGGAGAAACGGTGACCGATGCCGCGTGGAAGATCAAACGCCCGGATGGCAGTGTCGTTGTAGCCGTCGGAACGGCCCGCCCTGTCCTGGATGAGGATGGCAAGCAGGTCGGCGCGGTTCTTACCATGCGGGATGATACGCAGCGTCACCATGCGGAGGAGGGGTTGAAGGAGGCGCTGTATCTCAAGGAAATGCTGCTCTTTGAGGTCAACCACCGCGTCCGCAACAGCCTGCAGATTGTTTCATCCATTGTGTCCCTGCCGCTACAGAAACTACAGGACAAGGAAGCGTGCGAAGCACTTCGCCAGACCCGCGACCGGGTTGACGTCATCTCCGCCACCCATCGCAGCCTCTACGAACTTGGCACGCATGACCGCGTCGACTGCGTGAAGCTTCTGCCTGGTATCTGCAGCCAGATCGTCGAGACCTACAAGGCTGGGCGGGGGATCAAGCTCACATGCGACGCGCGCGGCGAGATTGTCCTGTCGATCAGCAAGGCCGTATCGCTCTGTCTTGCCGTGACAGAGCTGCTGACCAATGCCTGCAAATATGCTTTCGACGGCCGCAAGAATGGCCGCATCACCCTGTTGATTGACGGCGAGGGCGAAGAGGTGATGGTGTCCGTCATGGATGACGGCATCGGAATCAAGCAGGGCGCCGTTGACCCGAGCGGAATGGGCATCGGAACGCTTCTGGTCGACGCTCTGACAAGTGTCCTTGGGGCGCAGGTCGATTGCGAGACCGGCTCAGGCGGAACCCGTCACACGATCAGCTTTGCTCAGGAGGATATGGCGCCGCACAAAGCACCAGCCTCCTCTGAGCCGACCCCATCGCGCCAGTCCAGGAGCGCCTAGCGCTTCAGGAAATCCGGCACATCGCCACCGAAGCCGCGAACACCATCATTCGCCGGCTCAAGATCCTTCCTGGAGCGGCGGTCGGAAGATTTGCGGTCACCGGACTTGTTCTTCTTCGGCCGGGATTTCGATTCCAGTTTCTGCTTCTCGGATTTTTCTGGTGCGTCGGCGGCAGGCTTTTCCTCGGCCTTTTCCGGTGCCTTTGCTTCGGTCTTTCTATCGCCGGTCTCGTCTGCCCTCGAGCGTGAGCGACCGCCGGAACGGCTTCCGCGGCCACGCCCGCGACCCTCACCGCGCTCGCTTCTGCCGCGACCACGGCCCCGGCCTCTGCCTCCTGTGTCTTCCGGCAGGTTTTCCAGTTCCTCTGCGAGGCCTTCCGGCATGAATGTCTCGACTTCGGTCTTGATCAGGCGCAGCACGCCGGCCCAGGATTTCTCGTCTTCGGGGCTGACAATCGTGAAGCTCTCGCCGGTGCGTCCTGCGCGGCCCGTGCGGCCGATACGGTGGACATAGTCCTCATCCTTGGGCGGAGGCGCATAATTGAAGACGTGGCCGACATCCGGCACGTCGAGACCGCGTGCGGCCACATCGGACGCGACAAGCAGTTTCAGTTCTCCATCGCGGAAGCGCTCGAGCGTCTGTGTGCGATAGGCCTGCGGCAGGTCACCATGAATGGCCGCCGCGTCAAAGCCGTGCTTGATCAGCGACTTCGTCACGATATCGACCTCGCGCTTGCGATTGCAGAACACGATGCCGTTCTTGACGTCGCGCGTTTCGATAACGCGGCGCAGCGCCGTGCGTTTCGCCTTGTCATCATTGCGCGTGATTTTCACGACATGCTGCGTGATCGTCGAGGCGGTCATGGACTGGCGCGCCACTTCGATCCGCTTTGGGTCCTTCTGGAAGGTCTTGGCGAGCTTGGCGATTTCCGGCGGCATGGTTGCCGAGAAGAGCAGCGTCTGGCGACGCGGCGGCAGCAGGCCGAGAATCTTCTCGATGTCCGGAATGAAGCCCATATCCATCATGCGGTCGGCTTCGTCGATGACGAGGATTTCGACACCCGTCAGCAGGATCTTGCCGCGTTCGAATTGGTCAATCAGGCGACCGGGCGTGGCGATAAGAACGTCCACGCCACGCATCAGCTTGATTTCCTGTTCCTTGAACGAAACACCACCGATCAGCAGGGCCATTTCCAGTTTCAGGTGCTTGCCGTACTTCTCGAAATTCTCCGAAACCTGCGCAGCGAGTTCGCGCGTCGGCGCCAGGATAAGCGTGCGCGGCATGCGTGCCCGCGCGCGCCCCTGTTCAAGGCGATGGATCATCGGAAGCACGAACGCAGCGGTCTTGCCGGTGCCTGTCTGGGCAATGCCGGTCACGTCACCGCCAAGCAGTACATGCGGGATCGCCTGCGCCTGGATCGGCGTCGGGCTGTCATAGCCGGCTTCTGCGATGGCCTGCAGGATTTTCGGGCCAAGGCCGAGGGCGGCAAAGGTGGTCTTCGGGGTGTCGGTAGTTTCTTCGGTCAAAAGCGTGCCTTTCGGGCAATGGAGTAAGTCAAAGTCGCTCGGTAATCCGCCCGTATGGCGGCTGGCCCGGGCGAATCCATGCCCGGAAGTGCGTATCTCGCGCCGCCATAGCTCAATTTTCGCACGTGCAAAAGGATTATGGACAGGCTGCAATGGTTTCTGCGTCTTACAGTTGCAAAAAAGCCCGCCCCTTTGAGAGGCGGACTTTCTTCAGTTTTTGCGATGTTGAACTAGCTCGCGTCTGCGAGGTTCTGGTTCGCAAAGTCCCAGTTGACCAGATTGTCGATAAAGGCCGTCATATAGTTCGGACGGGAATTCTGGTAGTCGAGATAATAGGCGTGTTCCCAGACATCCATGGTCAGGAGCGGCGTTGCGCCGTCTTCTGTCAGCGGCGTTTCAGCATTCGGCGTCTTGCGGATGGCGAGCTTGCCATCCTTCAGGACAAGCCAGGCCCAGCCTGAACCGAACTGGCCACCACCGGCTGCCTTGAACTCTTCAGCGAACTTTTCATAGGAGCCGAAGTCAGCATTGATCTTCTCTGCGATGGCGCCGCTCGGCTTGCCGCCGCCGCCTGGCTTCATCGAGTGCCAGTAGAAAGTGTGGTTCCAGACCTGCGCGGCATTGTTGAACAGGCCGGCCTTGGACGAATCGGATGCTGCCACCTTGATGATCTCTTCAAGCGACTTGTTTTCAAGGTCGGTGCCTTCGATCAGCTTGTTGAGATTGGTAACATAGGCCTGGTGATGTTTTCCGTGGTGGAAATTCAGCGTGTCTTCTGAAATGTGTGGTGCCAGCGCATCGCGGGAATAGGGTAGGGCTGGAAGGTCAAAAGCCATAAGGGTCGCTCCTTGCATTTGCGTAGGTTTAGTTTTGTAGCGCGTCGCACTCCATATGGGTTCCATGCCAGTTTCTGCCACCCTGACAAGCCCTGAAATGTGGGCAAATATTGATAAGCAGCTCAGAAAAACCGATGAGGATCGCTGGATTTCGTCGCGCTATGCACCTGGCGCGCAGCGCCGGGGCCTCGTCGCGCTCTATTCGTTCGCCGTCGAGCTCGCCCGCGTGCGTCTTGTGGTGACTGAGCCGGGGCTGGGGGCGATCCGTTTCCAGTGGTGGCGCGATGCTATTTCAGAAATCGAATCAGGACAGACGCCGCGCGCCCACGAGACTGTTTCAGCGCTTGCCGATCAGGTCGCGATCGGCCAGCTCAAGCCCGATGCCCTGAAGCGGCTGATCGATCTCTACGAAGACGCCTTCGAAGCGTCGGACCGTGCCCGCCAGCCGGAGACGCTTCTCACGGCAACGGCGGCCCGCGTCCTGGCGCCCGCGCATGGATGGGGCCGCCACGTCCACGCGCTCGCGCCGCATGTTGCCGCGCTCCGGAGAGGTGAGCGCGTCGGATATGGGCCAGTCGTCCCGACCGTGCCGAAGGCCATCCGCCCGGCCATCGCGCACTTCCGGTTGCGGCGGCTCTACGGCAAGTCGACAGAACCCGGCCGCCTCGCCAAGCGGCTGTGCATCCTTCGCGCCGTGATGTCAGGTGAAGTCTGACCCGGGCGCCCATGCCTGCAAAACATCCCATTGCTGACTAGCCCGGGCGGTCCAGTCGTGGTTTCGGCATGAGGAACAGGACCCCGAAAATTACGATGAACCAGATCGCCACGGCGAGGAAGCAGTCGCGAAAGGCAAGCACGCTGGCATCAGTGGATATCTGCCGGCCAAATTCGCTGAAGGCGGTCTGGAAGGCAGGCAGCTGCGGAAGGCCTGCCGCTTCCAGCTCACGCGCAGTCATGGCATGGGCGTAGGAAAGTTGCGGGTTCGACTCATTGAGGCTGGCGGCCAGGTGATCGCCGTGAAAGATCAGCCGCCTCTGCAGCAGGATGGCGAGCAAATTCACGCCGAATGCACCGCCAACCTGCATCAGGAAGGATGCGCCGCCCGTCGCTGATGCCAGCAGGTGTGGCGGTACCGCCCTTATTGCAGTCGTATTGCTCGGCGGCATGCAGAAGCTGATGCCCACGCGGCTGAGCACGATCCAGAAGACCAGGACCCAATAGGGTGTGAGCGCCGTGACATGCGACAGCAGATAGGCCGACACCGCGAAGCTTACGATGCCGAAAGCGAGCAGCCACCGTGTGTCCACCTTGTCGCTCAGCCGCCCGGCAATCGGGAATCCCATCACCATGGCGAGCCCGGCAGGGATCATCATCACGCCTGCCGCTGTTGGCGAATAGTGTTGCACCAGCTGGACGAAGAGCGGGATGAGATAAGTCGACCCGTAAATCGCGACTCCTGTTGCCGCAATGATGATGCCGGTCGCCCAGAACTGCCTGTAGGCAAAGATCGCGGGATTGAGCGCCGGGAAGGGATGGCGTCGCTCCCACAGGAAGAACACGATCAGGGACACAATGCCGAGGCTGAACTTGATGAGCGAAAGGTCTGAATCCCAGCCATCCCTGTTGCCGCCCGCAAACCCTGACAGAAGGCAGACAATGCCGATGGCCAGCAGTACGAGACCCTGCCAGTCCAAAGGACGTCGCTGGGCTTTCTGCTCCTGGTCGACATGCGGCATCAGGAAGGGCGCAGCGATCAGGGCGACGAGCGCCAGCGGTACGGTTGCGACAAAGACCAGGCGCCAGCTCGATATGTCGACCGCAATCCCGCCGAGCGCCGGCCCAAAGGCAGGGGCCAGCACCACGCCAATCGAGAAAAGACCAATGGCCGTGCCACGCATCCTGTCCGGAAAGGTCTGGAAGATGAGAAACATGGACATGGGCTGGAGCAGGCCTGCCGCTACGCCCTGCATGGCTCGCGACACGATGAGCAGTTCCAGCGCGCTGCTGACCGCGCCGAGCGAGGACCCGGCAATGAAGACAATCATCCCGAATGTGTAGGTCGCCCGCGGTCCGTAATTCGACATGGCCCAGGCATTGGCCAGCATCGCAATCGTCGAAGCTGCAAGAAACGCTGTCGACATCCACTGCGCCTGGTCCTGCCCGAGACCGAAGGCACCTATGATCGCGGGCAGGGCGACATTGATGGTTGTTGCAGCCAGCAGCGTCGACATGGAGCCGACAAGCATCGAAAAAAGCAGCAGCCAGCGATAAATCGGACCGAATTGCGCAAAGCGCTCGCGTACCGGTTCATTGGCAAGCGGTGGGATATCGACTGGCAGGGGAACCGGCGCGCGAAATGCGCCGGGTCGCGGCGGATGCGCGCTTGTGCTCACCGGGCATCGCCGTCGGCTTGCTTGCGGATGCGTACACGAACCATGGTGCCGGGTCGCAACGCGACATCAGCCTCATCAAGCGTGATGCTGACGGAGATGCGCTGGGTTATCTTTGTGAATACGCCGTTCGCATTCGGGTTTGGCATCAGCGAGGCTTCGCCAATCGTTGCATCATGCACGCGGTCCACCGTACCGCTGAACCTGATACCGGGATAGCTGTCGACCTTTACCAGTACAGGCGCGCCTGGGCGGACATTGCGGATGTCGGTCTCCTTGATGTTCGCCGATACCCAGACATCGTCTGGATTGTGCAGCAGCGCCATGCGGAATCCGCGCAGTGAATGCTCGCCCACATCATAGAAAATCTCGTCAACGACCCCGTCAATGGGACTGCGGATCGAATGCTGGTCGAGGACAACCTTCTGCGCATCAACACGCGCTTCAGCCTGAAGCAGGGCGGCGCGCAGGACAGAGAGGTCATGTTCGATGAGCTGGACTTCCTGGCTGCCGATGCTGGCAGTGCGCTGCTCAGCAGCAGCGCGCTGGCGGTCGGCTTCGGCGCGTCTGACGGCCTGTTCAGCCGTGTCGAGCGCATTCTGCGCCTGGTCGAGGGCGGCGCGGGACACCCGGCCTCGGTCGAACAGGTCCTTTGTCCGGTCGAAATCCAGCTTCGCGGTCTGATAGTCCGATTGTGCCGACTGGACGGAGGCTGAGGCAGACTGCGTACCGGCGGCGCGGGCTGCAACTTCGCTTCCAGCCTTGGACGAAGCCAGCGTGACGCGCGTGTCCTCCCGCGCGATCTCGGCCCGAAGCCGCTCGGCCTCGGCCTCATATTGGGCCAGAAGGAGGGAGGCTTCGCGATCATCAATGCGGAACAGCACGTCGCCTTCAGACACCCTGTCACCCTCATCGACAGCGACATCGGTGATCCTTCCGGAAATGTCAGTCGAAACGGCGATCATGTCCGAAGCAATGCGCGCGTCGGCGGTCGACACATAAGCGGCGCGGTCCGAAAGAAAGCGCACGATCAGGATGACCGCAAGGAGGCCCGCGACAATCGCCAGCCAGAGCCGTGTGCGCCGGGAACGAAGCAAGCTGGCCACGCGGCGAGACCGCGTGTCGCTCTCAGACGGAGTGGATGAAATATTGCCGTCCATGCCCATTCGTCAGCTTCGTCAGAAGCTGAGCATCCTTCCTCCCTGTCAGCTCTTGCGCTGGTGGATGCTTCGTCCACGTGCCCATAATGACGTTTTCGAACGATTGTTCGAGATATGACGTTGAGGCAACTATACCGAACGATGGTCTCAAATCAGTCGTCAAACCCGCGGAACGTCGCTGCCTCATCCACCGACTTGCGTGTCGACACCACGGCATTTGCGGGAAACGATTCGTCGGGCCAGCCTATGGCCACGCACGTCTGGATGACCTGATCATCAGGAATCTGGGCATGTTTACGCACGACAGGGCTCTGCATGATGCCCTGGCTGTTGATCACACAGCCCAGCCCCTTGGACCAGGCCGTGTTGACGATACAGTTGACTACGCCGCCGCAGTCGAAGGGCGCGATGTCGCCGCCCTGCAGCGCCTTGTCATAGGTCACCACGATGCAGGCCGGCGCGTCGAACTGGCGAAAACCGCGCAGCACCCAGTCGGTACGCTTTTCCTTGTCATGACGCTCGATCCCCATCGCTTTGAAAAGCTGCACCGCAATGCCGATCTGACGTTCGCGATGCACGCCCTCATAGTCAGGACCGAGGCGAAACTCGCGGCTGTGAGGCACGCCAGCGACATTGCGCTCGACATTGCCCTTGCGGATCTTGTCCAGCACTTCGCCAGTGCAGACATAAAAGTTCCAGGGCTGTGAGTTCAGGGATGTCGGCGCGCGCATGGCAATTTCGAGAATTTCCCGGATCAGCGCTTTGGGCACAGGCTTGTCGAGATATCCTCGAATGCTGCGCCGGCTACGGACCACCTCTTCATATTCCATCCTCGACCTCCCGAATTTCTGTTGTTCGCGGGAAAGCTAGAGCGCTTCCCCAAGGGTAGTCAAAGCCCTTGGGCACAGGGTGGATCACGCGCCCTGTCCTGTTGTGGTTCGTGCAGTCAGTGGGATGCCGATGGAGCCCTCCCGCCCGCAAGGCACTTTCTGCGATGTGCTCTGATAAGCGTTGGCTCCCGCTTCCACCTGCGCCGCTCTGCCACACTCCACGGGTGACCCTAAAGGTCTCATATCTCCCGTCATGTTCGAGCAACCGATCAAACGAGGTCTGAAGCAGCGCTGCGCGAGGTGCGGGCAGGGTAGCCTGTTCCGGTCCTATCTCAAATTCCGCGATGAGTGCCCCAGCTGTGGCCAAGACTTTAGTGTTGCCGATACGGCGGATGGCCCGGCTTTCTTCGTGGGCTTTCTGGTCATGATCCTGTTCGCGCCATTCTATTTCATCCTGCCGATGGTGAGCGCGCCTCTTGTCCTCAAAATCGTGCTCTGGATCATCTTGCTGTCGACGATGTTCGGTCTGGCGCTCTTATTGCTGCCGCTTTTCAAGGCCGTCCTGTTCAATCTTCAAATTCGCAATCGCGCTGAAGAAGCCAAGTGGGAAAGCACGGGCAGCCACGGAAAACCGCCCAGAGGCTGGAACCAGTAATCCTGTGATTGCGGAATGGCGCGCCGCGTCGCGCGCAATTATCGACTCTCCAGCAGTCCTATAAAGAAAACCTATACTAAGGTGCATTCATTTCGATTGGCCCTATAGATCGCAAGACGCTACAACCAGTCCGAACCTAAGTTCGTCAATTCAAAAACATGGGAGACACTATGGCCGACGACATGAAATGCCCATTTTCGGGTGATCAGGAGCGACACTGGCTTTTCCGCGGACCGCGGAACAAGGATTGGTGGCCAAAGCTTCTCAATCTCGACATCCTGCACAAGAACCATCCGGCCGGTGACCCGATGGATGAAGGCTTCGATTATGCCGAAGCATTCAACAAGCTCGATCTCAAGGCCGTCAAGGCGGACATCGCGGAGGTCCTGAACACGTCCGTTGACTGGTGGCCAGCAGACTATGGCCACTATGGCCCGTTCATGATCCGCATGGCCTGGCACTCCGCAGGCACGTATCGAATCAGTGATGGTCGCGGCGGCGCAGGCGCAGGCCAGCAGCGCTTCGCACCGCTGAACTCCTGGCCGGACAATGCCAACCTCGACAAGGCCCGCCGCCTCCTGTGGCCGGTCAAGCAGAAGTATGGCAACGCCCTCTCCTGGGCTGACCTGATGATCCTCGCAGGCAATGTCGCGCTTGAGGATATGGGCTTCAACACATTTGGATTTGCTGGCGGACGTCCAGACACCTGGGAGCCGGAAGAAGTCTATTGGGGCTCTGAGGCAGAATGGCTCGCAACCAGCGACAAGCCAAACAGCCGCTATTCCGAAGGCCGCGCTCTCGAGAACCCGCTGGCTGCTGTCCAGATGGGCCTCATTTACGTGAACCCTGAAGGCCCGGACGGCAATCCTGATCCGCTCGCCTCGGCTCAGGACATCCGCGAGACTTTTGCCCGCATGGCGATGAATGACGAGGAAACCGTCGCGCTCGTCGCTGGCGGCCACACCTTCGGCAAGTGTCACGGCGCAGGCGATGCAAGCCTCGTCGGCGCAGACCCGGAAGGCTCTGACATCGCGGCACAAGGCATTGGCTGGGCCAGCACGCACGGTACAGGCATTGGTGACGACACCATCACCTCCGGTATCGAAGGGTCCTGGACGCCGACGCCGACGAAATGGGACATGACTTATTTCGACATGCTGTTCGGTTATGAATGGGAACTCGCAAAGAGCCCGGCTGGAGCACACCAGTGGCAGCCCGTGAACGTCAGGGAAGAGGACATGGCGCCGAAGGCCCATGATCCATCCAGGAAGCAGATCACTATCATGACGACGGCTGACATGGCGCTGCGTATGGATCCTTCCTACGAGAAGATCTCCCGCGACTATCACGCCAATCCGGAGAAGTTTGCCGACGCGTTTGCCCGTGCCTGGTTCAAGCTCACCCACCGCGACATGGGCCCGAAATCTCGTTATGTCGGCCCCGAAGTGCCTGCTGAAGACCTGATCTGGCAGGATCCGGTTCCACCCGTCGATCATCCGCTGGTTGGCGATGCGGACATCAAGGATCTCAAGGCCAAGGTTCTCGCATCCGGCCTCACCGTGTCAGAACTCGTCTCCACGGCCTGGGCGTCTGCGGCTTCTTTCCGCGGTTCGGACAAGCGCGGCGGCGCTAATGGTGCCCGCATCCGACTCGCGCCGATGAAGGATTGGGACGTGAACCAGCCAGCCCAGCTGCAGAAGGTTCTCTCCAAGCTCGAAGAGATCAAATCGTCCTTTGGCAAGCCGGTCTCTCTCGCTGACCTGATTGTCCTTGCCGGCTGCGCTGGCGTCGAAAAAGCGGCAAAGGAAGCAGGCTACGATGTGACGGTACCGTTCACGCCGGGCCGCACCGACGCGACGGACGAGATGACGGATGCCGACTCATTCGAGCCGCTGCGCCCCCGCGCAGAAGCCTTCCGCAACTACGTCGAATCGACCGACTTCACGGTTCCGACCGAGGAGATCATGATCGACCGCGCCAATTTGCTGAACCTGTCGGCACCTGAAATGACCGTCCTGATTGGCGGCCTGCGCGTTCTCGGCAACAATGTCGGTGGTTCGAAGCACGGTGTGTTCACCAAGCGTCCGGGGCAGCTGACGAACGACTTCTTCGTCAACCTGCTAGACATGAATACAGGTTGGCAGCCATCCGACGACAAGGGCCAGCTGTTCGAAGGTCACGACCGGGCAACCGGCGACCTGAAGTGGACGGCATCCCGCGTCGACCTCGTCTTCGGTTCGAACTCGCAGCTGCGGGCAATCTCTGAAGTCTATGCCCAGTCCGACAATGGTGAGAAGTTCGTGAAGGACTTCGTGAAAGCTTGGGACAAGGTCATGATGCTTGACCGCTATGACGTGAAATAACGATTACCTGACCTCAAAAAGGTCTCCTTCGAAGGCGGCGTTCCGGGGAATCGGAACGCCGTTTTCATTTGGACGGGTTCTGGACGGTCGAAAACCGTCGAAACTTGCTCAGGTTTCCGCGGGGAAAAACCGGAACCGGCGTTCATTTTCAAACCGTCCGATAAGCCGCTCTTCGCGCGTGCCGAGCCCGATATTGTGAATCACATAAGGCTCGCCCCAGCTCATCTTCCTGTCAGAGACAATGGCGATATGGGGCAGGGACCGGTCCACGCGGCAAGTGATGAGATCACCCGGCTGCCAGTCTTCTGGCGGAAGCTCGGTTGCGTTGCGGACAAGCCAGGTTTCGAGGTTCGGCACCCGCCTGTGATCGATGTTCCGGTCAGGCCCGGACAGGCCCCAGTTTGTAGGATATCTGCCGAAATTGGCGCGCATGTCTTCGTGGATGGATGTCTGGAAATCGTAGCCGAACGCATCGCGATAGGCGCGGATCACGACATCGATACAGACCCCCGATTCGCGCGGCACATCCCCGCCGGGATAGTCAATCTGCACATAGGCCGGATCATAGTCGAGCGTCACGCCGATCTGCCGCCGCGCCGCCGCAACCAGTTGAGTTGATTGAGAAAAAGCCTGCCAGCCTGCATTGTTGGCTGCCAGTGGTAGCGCACCCAGACCTGCCATGAACTGTCTCCTCGTCCTCATGGAGACAAAATCTGTCCGCCAGTTTTGGCGCGATTTGGGCAGAGGTCAGGCTTTTTGGAAGCCTTTAAGTTCGGCAAATTCAGACAGGTCAGCCCGTTCCGCGCGAAGCGCATTCACCGGATGGTCGGGGTCCGGATAGCCAAGGGCCATGCCGCAATAAAGCATCTCAGTCTCACCGAGCTGGAAATGCTCTTTCAGCGTGGGACGCAGGATGCCCCAGCACTCCTGGAAACACGTCCCCCAGCCGCGCTCTTCGGCAAGAAGGGCGAGGGTCTGCATATACATGCCGGTATGGGCCCACTGGCCATGGCCCATGCGCTCATCAATCACGAAGAACACACCCACGGGCGCATCGAAGAAGCGATAGTTGCGGGCGAACCACTGGATCCGACCGGCCTTGTCTTCGCGCGGGATCTCGAGCGTCTCATACATCATCTCGCCAACTCGGCGGCGGCGCGCTTCGTGCGGTTCCCACAGGTCTTTCGGGTAAATCGGGCGGTCGGTCGGCTCACCGCGAGGGTTACCGGCAAGCTTTTGCTGGGCAAGGTCGATGACCTTCTGTTTTTCGTCTCCCGTCACGACGATGACCCGCCACGGCTGAAGGTTACCGCCCGACGGTGCCCTCTGGGCGGTTGTCAGCCAGTCGCGAATTTCAGCTTCAGTAATCTGTTTGTCGAGATAAGCGCGTGTTGAAATGCGCTGATTGACGGCTTGCGTAACATCCATGGTCGATCCTCCCGGTTTGGGGACTGATCTAGGGGTGCGACGCTGCGGAAGGGAAGGGTGCATGCAAAATTTCCTGCGTGACTGGGTCACAGTGCCAAAGCGTCACCGAAGGGCTAATACGCTGGCTTCATGAGGAAACCCAAAATCCTTACGACGATCAGGCAATATTCCTGGTCGCTTCTTTTTGCCGACCTCATGGCCGGAGTGACGGTGGCGCTTGTTGCTCTTCCGCTCAGCCTCGCCATTGCGATCGCGTCTGGTGCAGACCCCGGAAAGGGCCTGATCACAGCCATCGTTGCGGGATTCCTGATTTCATTGCTCGGCGGATCGCGGGTGCAGATTGGCGGGCCGACCGGCGCGTTCATTGTCGTGGTGTTCGGCGTGATTGCCGAGCATGGCTATGACGGACTGGTTTTGGCGACGCTCATGGCGGGTCTTATTCTTCTGGTTGCAGGATACTTCAGGGCAGGCCGTCTGATCGCCTTTGTTCCTGAAGCCGTCGTAAACGGCTTCACCATTGGCATTGCCATCATCATCGCCGCAAGCCAGCTCAATGATTTCTTCGGCCTTTCCTTGGACAGCGTGCCCGCTGATTTTGTCGAAAAGCTCCCAGCGCTCTGGGAGGCAAGGACGACATTCAGCATGCAGGCCTTCATCGTCGGTCTGGTCACAATGGTGCTGATCCTGCTGTTGAAGCGGCTCGTCCCAAAGTATCCGGGGCTTATCGTGGCCGTCGGGATCGGATCGGCGCTGGTGGTGCTTCTGCGACTGCCCGTCGACACGCTCGGCTCGCGCTTTGGTATGTTGCCGAACCATCTGCCAATTCCACACCTGCCTGAGCTGAGTTGGGACCGGATAGTGGAACTCGTCCCGTCCGCCTTTATCATCGCCTTCCTGGCCGGCGTGGAATCCCTGCTTTCAGCCATGGTCGCCGATCGGATGATCGGCGGTCAGCACCGACCGAACGCCGAGCTGACCGCGCAAGGGGCTGCCAACGTTGTCTCCGCACTGTTTGGCGGCCTACCGGCAACAGGAGCTATCGCCCGGACAGCGACGAATGTACGGGCGGGCGGTAAAACCCCGGTCGCGGGTATCGTGCATGCTATTGTTATCTTGCTGATAATGCTGATCGCCGCCCCGGTCGCCGGATATCTCGCCATGCCAGCACTCGCCGCTCTCCTAATGCTGACCGCATGGAATATGAGTGAGCCGCACAAATGGAAGAACTATGCGACGGCACCGCTTAGCGACCGCATGCTTCTCGTCCTGACCATGGTCCTGACGGTTCTGGTCGACCTTACGGTTGCTATAGGAGTTGGCGTGGCCGTGGGGTTCGCCCTGCGCCTGAGCCGGAGAACAGACGAGAGCGACTGGACGCCGCCTCAGCGCTAAAGCGAAAAACTCGTACCGCAGCCACAGGCTGCAGTTGCATTCGGATTTTTAATTTTGAACGCAGCGCCGATCAGCTCGGTTGAGAAGTCGATCTCTGAGCCGCGCATGAACTCCAGGCTCATCTCGTCGATCAGGACCTGCGCACCATCCCGTTCGACCACAATGTCGTCTTCGTTCTTCGTATCATCGAGGTCGAATTTATAGGAAAAGCCTGAGCAGCCGCCGCCTTCAACGGATACTCGAAGGAAGTCTTTGCCGGACTGTTTTGCCAGAATCGCCTTAATGCGCTCGGCAGCTGAGGAAGAGAGAGTGACGTCGGTCATGTCGGACAAGATAGGAAAGCCTGCGCTTCCAGAAAAGAGAGCAGTGTTTGCGACCCTGTGGGAAAATTCGCGCGGCCGGTTTCACGAGGAGGCTGAATCTGCAACGCGCACGCCGTTTCAGCGTGATCGCGACCGTATCATTCACTCTTCCGGCTTTCGCCGCCTGAAGCAGAAAACGCAGGTTTTCGTGGCCCATGAAGGGGACCATTACCGCACACGGCTGACCCATTCGCTCGAAGTGGCGCAGATTGCGCGGTCGGTGGCGCGGCGGCTCGGCGTCGATGAAGACCTCGCTGAAGCCATGGCGCTCGCGCACGATCTTGGGCATCCGCCCTTCGGTCATGCGGGCGAGGACCAACTCGATGAGAGCATGCACGACTATGAAGGCTTTGATCACAATGCGCAGACTCTTCGTGTTGTGACCCGCCTTGAGCAGAGATATCCGACGTTTGATGGCCTGAACCTCACTTGGGAAATGCTGGAAGGACTGGTCAAGCATAACGGACCGCTGGTGACGGCGGATAATCCTGTTTCTTCCCTGCCGGCCGCCTTCAGGGACTTTGCATATCTGGACAAACTTGAGCTGGATCAGTTCGCTGGCCCGGAAGCGCAGGTCGCCGCCTTGGCGGATGATATCGCCTACAATAATCACGACATTGATGATGGCATCGCAGCGGGACTCTTCACGATTGACGACATGCTGACTATTCCGCTCATAGGCGACGTCTTCCGCGGCGTCCGTATCGAGCATCCGGTGCTAGATACCCAGCGCACCGTCTATGAGGCCGTCCGCCGCCTCATCGGCCTCTGGATTGACGATCTCTGCACCGAAACCCTTGCGCGTGTGAAAAAGTACAACCCTCAATCGGCCGCTGAAGTGCGTGCCTTGCCGGAACCGCTTATTTCCTTTTCCGAGGAGTTCGAAGCCCAGCAGCGTGAACTGCGGGCCTTCCTCTATGAGCGCATGTACAAGCATTACAAGGTGAACCGCATGCGCAGTCAGGCCAAAAGGGTGCTCAAGGAGCTGTTCGAGCTTTTCCTTGCCGAACCGGACATCCTGCCACCACCATTACGCCAGGATGCAGAACAGGCACCGAAGGAGCGGCGGGCCCGCCTTGTCTGTGACTATATCGCCGGAATGACGGACAATTATGCCATCGACCTGCACCGCAAGGTCTTCAACCTGGAAAGCATGATCTGAGGCCGGGTTGGCTGTGTTCCTGTCGATTCAACGATCGTTAACGAAACCCGCCTTAATCTTAACCAAAGACCAATTCATCCAGGGGCTGATGACCAGAATGAGCAATCGTAACCGAGACTATGATTTGGGGCCGTACGAGGAAGAATATCGCGGCTTCGAAATCCGAGATGATGACTCCGCGCGCGGACCACTGATCTTGTCGCTCGCCATTGGTGTGCTGATCGTATTCGGTGCTGTCGTCTGGAATACCTACCGCCAGGGCGTCCGTCCGACGGATGGCGCACTGCCCATGGTTGTTGCAGAAGCGCAGCCATACAAACGTGTCCCGGACGACAAGGGTGGTATCCAGATCGAGGACCTGGACCGGCGTCTCTACGATGCGATGGATGGCTCGACGCGCCGCCCGGAACCCACACAGGTCGCCAACACGTCCGAAGGCTATCTTAGAGGTGGGCCGCCTTTAGATCTGCGGCCTGCAGGCGACGCTGAAACGAGCCGGGCCGAGTCGCCGGCTCCTGTGGCTGTGCGGGAAGAGGATTTGCCGGCCGTCGAGCCACCACGCAGCGATCCGCAACCGGTGGAATCTGCTTCGCGGGAACAGCCGCAGCTCCCCGCGCTCCCTGCGCTTGATACCGAGCAGCACGGCGAACCTGCATATCGTTTTGCGTTTGCGCCCGGTGGGGAATACCTTGTCCAGATATCGGCGCTGCGCAGCGAGGAAGCCGCGACCGAAGCATGGTCGAAAGCACGTCGAAGCAATCCGGACATTTTCGAAGGAGCCCGCATGTCCATCGAGAAGGCAGACCTCGGCGCGAAAGGTATTTTCTATCGTCTCCGTGCTGGCGCATTCGGTACACGCGATACGGCGTCTGAGTTCTGCGATGCGCTGAAGGAAAAGGGCGGTGATTGTATCGTTGTTCGCGAGGCTGCATGAACAATAAGGCCTGTATCCTGAGCGTGGCGGGGGCAAGCCTGTTGCGCGAAGAGGCCGCTCTTCTGGCCGAGCACAAGCCATGGGGCGTGATCCTCATGGGACGCTCCTGCCTCTCCAGGCAACAGGTCACGCAACTGGTGCAGGACATCTGGACGGCCGTCGGTCGAGAGATCCTGATATTCATCGATCAAGAGGGCGGACGTGTCGCGCGCCTGAAAGCACCTGAATGGCCGCTTTTCCCTGCCGGTCACGTCTATGGCGACCTTTATGACGTCGATCCTGAAGCCGGACTGGAGGCGATCTGGCTCGGCCACCGCCTCATTGCCGCTGAGCTTGCCGCCATGGGGGTCCATGCCGACTGTGCCCCCGTCTGCGACCTGCCGCAACCCGGTGCCCACGATGTGATTGGCGACCGGGCCTTTGGGACGGATCCGGACAAGGTTGGCGCGCTCGCGCGGGCAGCCCTCAGAGGACTTGAAGACGGTTATGTGGCGGGCGTGATCAAGCACATTCCGGGTCATGGCCGATCGATGGCCGACAGCCATCTGGAGCTGCCTCGCGTCACTGCGGACGACAATGAGCTGTCCTCGGACTTCGCAGCGTTCGTGCACGTCAAGGATGCTCCGATGGCGATGACTGCGCATATTGCCTATGACCATTTTGACGCCAGCTGTGCGGCGACTGTTTCGAAACCGATGATTCAGGACGTCATTCGTGGCCGAATCGGGTTTGATGGCCTTCTGATGACGGATGATCTCGGCATGAAGGCCCTAGGGGGCTCTCTTACAGATCGCGCGAACGCTTCCATTGAGGCGGGCTGTGACGTGCTGTTGCACTGTTCGGGCTTCCTGAAAGAGCCAGACGCCATCCTCGCTGAAATGACGGAAGTTGCTGAGGCGGCTCCGGTCCTGGCCGGTAAGGCGCTGGAGCGTGCGACCGAAGCGGAAGCAGCGTCCAATCGGGGGTCGGAATTTGATGCCGAAGCAGGATGGGAGCGCTTCAAGGAGCTGCTCTCAAACATGGGAGCGGCCTACGCATGAGCCTTGAACTTGTCTCCAATGACCTCATCGAACAGGACGATATCGAAGCCGAAGACATGTTCTCGGTCGATCTCGACGGTTATGAAGGCCCACTCCACCTGCTTCTGGATCTGGCCCGCAAGCAGAAGGTCGACTTGCTCAAGGTCTCCATGCTGGAGCTCGCCAACCAGTATATCGGCTTCATCGAGGAAGTGCGACGCAAGCGGATAGACCTTGCGGCCGACTACCTTCTCATGGCGGCCTGGCTCGCCTTCATGAAATCGCGGTTGCTGCTGCCAAAGCCTGAAAAGGCGGCAAATGACGAGATTGACGGTGAGGAGATGGCTGCACGGCTGGCCTTCCGCCTGAAACGTCTCGACGCGATGCGAGAGGCCGGCGACCAGCTCATGGAACTGGCGCAGCTCGGGCAGGACGTGTTCGTGCGCGGAGCCCCGGAAAAGCCGCGTGTGATCAAGCAGACCGAATACGACACCACGCTCTGGCATCTGATGCAGGCTTTCGGCTCCATTCGCCAGCGCCGCGAAGAAGCTGCACCGCATCGGGTCGAGCACCAGTTCGTGCTGCCGCTCGAGAATGCGCGCGATTCTCTGAAGTCGCTGAGCAAATTGATCGACGATTGGGCGAGCCTTGACCAGCTTCGCGCCAGAATGACGGACATTGCGGGCGATATTCCGCCGCGCTCTGTCACCGCCAGTGTCTTTTCCGCAGCTTTGGAACTCGCCCGGGATGGCGATGTGGAGCTGCGTCAGGACCAGCATTTCTCGCCGCTATACCTGCGCGGCGCTCAGGAAGAGAGGGGAGGGCTTCACGCATGAATGCGATACCTCAATTGAAAGATATCCCGATGGATGATGAGCCGGAAGATATCCGCAAGGCCGTGCGCCAGCTCTCCTTCGCCTATCAGCGCTCTGCAGAAAGCCTTTCTGACGTCAGTGATGCGGGCATCGATGCGAGTTCGGAGGCGCTGCGCCGTGCGGAGGCGGTTCTGTTTGCTGCGGGCGAGCCCCTGTCTGCCGAGCAGATAGCTGAGGTCCTGCCACAGGAAGCCGACGCCGCGCAGGTGCTGATGTCGCTCAAGGCCGCTTATGCCAATCGAGGCGTCAACCTTGTCGAAGTGGCAGGCAAATGGCGCTTCCAGACCGCCGAGGACCTTTCCTACCTGTTCGTGGAAGAGCGCCATGAGCAGAAGAAACTGTCTCAGGCGGCGCTCGAGACACTGGCTATCATCGCTTACGGACAGCCCGTCACCCGGGCTGAAATCGAAGCCGTTCGCGGCGTGGCCGTCTCCAAAGGCACGATCGACCAACTGATGGAGGCCGGCTGGGTTCGCATCAAGGGGCGGCGCAAGACGCCTGGCCGACCGGTAACATATGGCACGACAGACAGCTTCCTGGAGCATTTCGGACTGGAAAGCCTCGACGTCCTGCCGGGGCGGGCCGAGCTCGAAGCGGGCGGCCTTCTGTCTGACGTGGTTCCGGACGATTTTGATGCATCAGAAGTCGACATGCCGCTGGGCGACCTGCAGCCAGATGCTGAAAACGACGATGATAACGGAGCTTTTGTCACAGATTTCATGGACGGTGAGACCGAGGAAGACTAAGCTGTGTCTGCAAACCATTGAGGCTGTCAGGTAATGGCGCTAATGGTGCGGCGACTAGATCCGGAGAATTCCCATGGCCCCAAGCTGGATGCAGCTTCTTATCGTACTTATTGTGGCCCTGTTGCTGTTCGGCGGACGGGGACGCATCTCTTCGATCATGGGTGACATGGCCAAGGGCGTTCGCAGCTTCCGCAAGGGCCTCAATGATGAGGACGAAGCCGACGGCGAGAAGAAGAAGCTCGACGACGACAAGATGGTCAACGTGACGCCTGAGAAGGAAAAGTCGAAAACCTCCAGCTAGTATGGCGCAGGAGGCCGGCTGATTAATGCTTCCGCAATTCGGACTCACTGAATTTCTGCTGATCGCGACAGTTGCCCTGATCGTGGTCGGCCCGAAAGACTTGCCGCTCATGATGCGCAAGCTCGGCCAGTTCGTCGCCAAGGGTAAAGCCATGGCGCGGGAGTTCCAGTCGGCTTTTGACGACATTGCCAAACAGGCCGAACTCGACGAATTGCGTAAAGAAATCGAGGATTTGCGCCGTGAAAACGCGCTGACCCAGGCCGTCGACGAACTCAAAAAAACCGAAGCGGACATCAACAGGCAGGTCATGATGGAAAACCCGCTGCCTGAACCCGCTCCAGAAGGTGAAGAGCCGCCAGCGGAAATCACGACCGATGCGGCCTCCATGTCTGAGCCAGACGACAATAATGCCGCCGATCCAGAGCGCAGGGCCGACAAGGTATGAGCAAGGACCTACCGGCAGACCAGCGTCCCGACATCACCGATGAGGACGAGATGGAGGCATCGCGTGCGCCACTGCTCGACCATCTGATCGAGTTGCGCAGCCGCCTCATCTGGAGCATCGCAGCGCTCGCCATCGCCAGTCTCGTCTGCTTCTTTGCTGCAAAGCCGCTCTATAACTGGCTGCTGGGCCCGCTTGTCCACGTGGCGGAAGTGGAGCGTGGTGATACGCAGTTCAATCTGATCTACACCCAGCCGCTCGAAGTCTTCTTCGTGCAGCTGAAGCTTGCCCTGTTTGCGGGGGTTTTCGTCGCCTTCCCGGTCATGGGCTGGCAGATCTACTCCTTCGTGGCCCCCGGACTTTACAAGAATGAACGCGGTGCTGTGCTACCTTTCCTGATCGCAGCGCCGGTCCTGTTCGTCATCGGCGCATTGTTCGTCTATTTCGTCATGTTGCCGCTCATCTCCAGCTTTGCCCTGTCCTTCGAGCAGCAGGGCGGGGAGGGGCTCGCCGCCATCACGCCGCAGATCAAGGTGTCGGAATATCTCTCTCTGGTCATGGCGCTGATGTTGGCATTCGGTCTCAGCTTTCAGTTGCCTGTTGTACTGGGACTGATGGGCCGCGCTGGAATTGTTGGCGCAGACACGCTTCGTAGTGGACGCAAATACGCCATCGTCGCCATTCTCGTATCTGCTGCATTCTTTACCCCTCCTGACATGATTTCTCAGATCATGCTGGCTGTGCCGGTTTATGGCCTTTATGAAATCTCAATCTGGTGTGTTTCCATGATGGAGAAAAAGGCAGCCGAAGAGGAAGCCGCACGTCAGGCTGAAACCTAGCTGCAGCGCCGCGAGATCAGCGGTTCCGCTGCGCGGACAATTGGTCTAGAGCCGAGCAGAGAAGTGAATTTCAAGGTCTTGTTTGATGTTTGATATCCGCGCCATCCGCGAAAACCCTGACGCATTCCGAACTGCCTGGAACCGTCGCAAGCCGGGACTCGGCGACGCTGTCGATGACATCCTCGCGCACGGTACCGCCCTGCGCAAAGCGCTGACGGACAAACAGGATGCCGAGAGCGTCCGCAATGCGAATTCCAAGCTGATCGGACAGGCCAAGGCCAAGGGCGATGAGGCTGAATTCGAACGCCTGCGGGCCGTCGTCGCCGAGGCAAAGGACACCATCGAAGCGGCCGGTGAACAGGAAGACGAAGCGCGCAAGCTGCTGGACGAGATTTTGCTCGGCTTGCCAAACCTGCCTCTGGCTGATGTGCCAGAAGGCGAAGACGAGGCAGGCAACGTCGCCGAGAAGCATTGGAGCACGCCGCGCGGTTTCAATTTCGAACCCAAGGATCATTCAGATCTTGGCGAAGCACTTGGCCTGATGGACTTCGAGACGGCGGCGAAGATGTCCGGCTCGCGCTTTGTGTTGCTGCGCGGCGCACTGAGCCGGCTCGAGCGCGCACTGGCCAGTTTCATGCTGGACGTGCAGACCGGTGAGCATGGGTATGAGGAGACCACGCCTCCGTTTCTGGTCCGCTCAGACGCGATGGTCGGAACGGGCCAGCTTCCGAAGTTTGGCGAAGATTCCTTCCGGACGACGGACGATATGTGGCTCATCGCTACCTCCGAAATTCCGCTGACGAACAGCGTTCGTGAGAGCATTCTGGATGCCAGGGCACTGCCGAAGCGCATGACCGCGCACACGCCTTGCTTCCGCTCTGAAGCGGGCAGTGCGGGCCGTGACACGAAGGGCATGATCCGACTGCACCAGTTCAACAAAGTTGAGCTTGTCTCCATCGTCCGCGATGAGGAAGAGGGGCTCGCCGAGCTTGAGCGGATGACGGTCTGCGCCGAGACCATTCTCGAGCGTCTTGAGCTGCCATATCGCCGTATGCTGCTGTGCACCGGAGACATGGGCTTTGGCGCCCGCAAGACCTATGACCTTGAAGTCTGGCTACCCTCGCAGGACACCTATCGCGAGATCAGCTCCTGTTCCTATTGCGGGGATTTTCAGGCGCGCAGGATGAATGCGCGCTGGCGGCCGGAAGCGAGCGAGGACAACCCCAAGCCGAAGCCGGAATTCGTGCACACGCTGAACGGCTCAGGCCTGGCTGTCGGGCGTACCCTCGTCGCTGTGCTTGAGAATTATCAACAGGAAGACGGCTCGATTGCCGTGCCGAAGGTGCTGCAGCCTTATCTGGGCGGGCTCGAGGTCATCAAGTAAATCATACTTCGACAAGCTCAGCATGAGGTTGCATTTTATTTCGGACCTCATCCTGAGCTGGTCGAAGGATGGGCGACGAGCGGAAGTTTAGAATGAGAATACTCCTCACCAATGATGATGGCATCCACGCACCGGGCCTTTCCGTGCTGGAATCCATCGCGCGCGAACTTTCAGACGATATCTGGATCGCGGCGCCGGAAGTGGAACAGTCCGGCCAGTCGCGCTCTATCACGCTGACACAGCCGGTTCGCACTCGGCAGGTGCGCGACAGATGCTGGGCTGTGATGGGAACGCCTACTGACTGCGTCCTGCTGGCCGTGCATGACCTGATGCCGGATCGTCCGGACCTCATCCTGTCGGGCGTCAATCGCGGCCAGAACATTGCTGAGGATACGAGTCTTTCCGGAACTATCGCCGGCGCCATGTTTGGAATGCATCTTGGCATTCCCTCCATTGCGCTAAGCCAGGCGCTGGGCTTTCGCGAACGCCTCTCACTGCCCTGGGAAACGTCAAAGGCCTGGGGCGCCAGGGTTATTCGGCCGCTCATTGAAAAGGGCTGGCCGGATGATGTGGTGATGAATGTCAATTTCCCCGACCGCGAACCCGAAGATGTCGCGGGTGTCGAAGTAACGCGGCAAGGTTTCAGGGACGAATCCATCATCACCACCGAACGCCGCGAAGACCTGCGCGGGAATGATTATTTCTGGATCGGTTTCCGCAGCAAGCTGTCCCGCCCCGAAGAAGGCACGGACCTGCGGGCGATCTATGAGGGCCGGATTTCGGTGACGCCGCTGCACGTCGATCTGACCCATAACCGGTATCTCGAATCACTGAAGGCGTCATGGCAGACCTGATCGCTGACCCTTTCCGGGCCGCGCGGCTCATTCTGCTGCTCAGGCGGCAGGGCATCCGAGACGATGCGGTGCTGGCCGCCATGGAAACCATAGACCGGGCCGTGTTTGTCGATCCCAAGCTGGAAGAGCTGGCTTATGAGGACACCGCGCTCCCCATCCCTTGCGGGCAGGTGATTCCCAAGCCCGTGGTGGTTGCGCAGTTGCTCGGCGCGTTGCAGGCCTCACCAGGCAAGGAAGACCGGATTCTGATAGTGGGGGCGGGCGCGGGATACATGACCGCGCTTCTCGCCCTCATTGGCCGGCACGTCTGGGCGGTGGAGCGGTATCAGCATCTGGTGGTAGCGGCGCGGGCGCGAATGCTCGAACTGAAGGTCGACAATGTCACGTTCCGACATGGGGATGGCCTTGAAGGCTGGCCGGAGCACAGCCCTTTCGAGCGCATCCTGCTGACGGGCGCGGTATCCGGTGTGCCGGAGAAGCTCGTGCAGCAGATTGCGCGTGGTGGCACCCTCGTGACCCCGTTTAACCGGTCCGGTCAGGACCAGGTGATTCGCCGAATCGCTGCCAATGGTGACACGCAGGATTTCCCGATCCTCGAACCATTATCGGTTCTGAGGTCGGGCGTATCCGCTGCTCTGTAGAGGCCCTTGGCCTTATTCGAGATCGCTCGCGGCGCATTCGCCGTCTGCTGCGACACTGGCGCCCGCCGAAGCGGCGACACAGGCATTCGAATAGGTCTGCCCATCACATCCACAAACAGGCGCATATTCCTGCGTGCAGATTTCAGGGACGGGCTCGCACGTGCCGGTGCCGTCCATGACTTCGAGGCATTGGCCATCCGGGAATTTGCAGTAGAGGCCGGCGGGGCATTCGATCGCTGCAATACCACCGCAAGTGGCACCTTGAGCGTCAGGCGCCGGTTCTGGCTGGCTTACCGGTTCTTCGACCGGTTTCGGCGTTTCAGGTACGGTTTCATTGGTGTCCGTCTCCGAAGGTTGGCACGCCGCCAAAATTCCGAATGTAAGTGCAATCGCCAGAAGTCTCATATTCGCCCCGCTGAGAGTTCGTTGTTCACTGATTGGGCCATGTAAGTGGCGGGCTGGCAAGCTCTGCATTTAAAATTCGGCTTGCCAGCCTTTTAATGCCTAGCTTTTAGCCGCCTCGGAAAGCAGGCGGAAGATGTTCTGGCCGTGGGCGGACCCCATTTCAAAGTGAGTCTGGACAGACTTGTCGGTGATCTGGTCCCACTTCGCCGCCACAGCCTCTGCTGTGAGAGCGTCGCCCTGACCAACGAACGCGCCATTGGTTTCGACGATTTCTGCCATGGAAAAGGCTCCGGCACCTGCGGAAAGCACCATGCCCGTCGGTGCGTCTTCCTTTACGAGGTTCATCACACCGGGTGTCACATATTCAGGCTTCAGCTGGGCGAGAACTTCCGGCGGCATGAGCCCTTCGGTCATGCGCGTAGCGGCAACGGGGCAGACGGCATTGATCTTGATGTTGTTCTTTGCGCCTTCAATCTTGAGCGTGTTCATCATGCCGACGAGGCCGAGTTTCGCAGCGCCATAATTAGCCTGGCCAAAATTGCCGTAGAGGCCGGTTGAGGAGGTTGTCACGACAATGCGGCCGTAATTTTGCTCCTTCATGATGTCCCAGGCTGCCTTGATCGGCTTGAAGCTGCCCATCAGGTGAACATCCATAACCAGCTCGATGTCCTGCAAAGTCATCTTCGAGAAAGACTTGTCACGCAGGATGCCCGCATTGGCGATGATAATGTCGATGCGGCCCCATTTGGCCATCGTGTCGTCGATCATCTTCTGGACACCGGCCGTGTCGGAGACAGAAGAGCCATTGGCAAAAGCTTCGCCGCCCAGCGCTTCGATTTCCTTCACCACATCATTTGCCGCTTCCGAGCTGCCGCCTGATCCGTCCATGGCCGCGCCAAGGTCATTGACGACGACCTTTGCGCCGCGCCGGGCCAGCTCCAGAGCGTGACACCGTCCGAGGCCGCCGCCTGCACCGGTGACAATGGCGACTTTTCCATCAAAGCGAATATCGGTCATGAAGTTCTCCCGAACTGTATGGTTTGATTGAGTTGGCGAGCCTTCCAGCACCCGTTCACGCAAACGTCAAGCATTGGCGCAAGGTCAGCGCTTGTGCGCCGCCTCTCCGCATGTTGCATAACAGGGCACCAATCAGGAGGAGATGCACAATGTTGGCATATGTGACGCTAGGTTCGAACGATGTGGAAAAAGCAAAGGCCTTCTACGATGCGCTGATGCCGGAGCTCGGCGCGAAGCGCTTTTTCGACAATGGCAGGTTGTACTTCTACGGCACCGGGGCCGGACAACCGATGCTTGCCATTGGCGGGCCGTATGATGAGAAGACAGCGACAGTGGGGAATGGTGTCATGCCAGCCCTGGCCGCCCCTGACACCGAAACCGTCGACAGGGTCTACAAGAAGGCACTCGAACTCGGTGCGCAGGACGAAGGCGAGCCCGGCAACCGCATGCCCACCTTCTACGGCGCCTACTTCCGCGATCCGGACGGCAACAAGATCTGCGTCTGCAAGCTGGGCTGACCGCTCGGCCCAAGCAAAAGGCCGCAGCGAACGCTGCGGCCTTTTTTCCTGCTGCCACCTGCCTCAGGCTGCTTCGATCTGCTTGAGGTCGCCATTGTGGATGACGCGCTTGATATAGCCATCGATATAACGAAGCAGGGGCTTGCCATCGGTTTCTGCCTGTCTTGACGACCACTCATGGTGACGCTGGCGCAGCGTGTTCAGTTTCGCCAGCTTGATGTCCATCGCCTCTGATGACATCGCGACACCATCGACCTGATCGGTTGATACAGGACGTGGCTCGGCACGAACACTTTGATCCCTGAGTGGCGTGAATGTCTTCTTTTTCATGTCTCGCTCCTTTCGGGTTGTTCAATCACACCAAACCAACGGTTCGCTTCCTCCGTTGTTCCTGTGATCACCACAGGCAATGAAGTTCGGGGGTAGAGCAATAAGAGATCGCAGGCTAAGGCTGATTGATCCGTGAGTTGAGGGAGTCGGGCATGGAATGGGGCTGGGACAATGCGCGCGCGCTGATTGGTATCGTGCTGATCTATGGCATTTGCCTGCTCGTTTCCGAGCGCCGTGGATCCTTTCCCTGGAAGATCGTTGTCGGCGCAACACTCATGCAGTTTGCATTTGCGCTCATCCTGTTCTGGGTAACGCCGATCCGCAGCATCCTCCTTCAGGCCAATGTCGTCGTTGACGGGCTTCAGGAGGCAACGCGAGCCGGTACGAATTTCGTGTTCGGCTATGTGGGAGATAATGTCGCCGCGAGCCAGGTCATGGACGGATCGCCGCCGCCACTCTTCTTCTTCCAGATTTTGCCCATCGTCATCGTTGTGGCAGCCCTGTCCGCCATTCTCTGGCACTGGCGGATCCTTCGCTGGATCACTAATGGTTTTGCCTATGTCTTCCAGCGCCTAATGGGACTTGGCGGCGCGACATCCCTTGCTGTCTCCGCCAATGTTTTCATGGGTATGACCGAAGCGCCGGTCCTGATCAGGCCCTATATCAAAGGCATGACACGGTCAGAGCTGCTGATCATGATGACGGCCGGCTTTGCCACCATCGCAGGTTCGGTCCTGGTGGTGTACGGCTCTTTCCTCGAAGGCAAGATGGTCAATCCGCTACCACAATTGCTGGCAGCCTCGCTCATAGCAGCGCCTGCCGCTGTCGCGGTGGCGCTTGTCATGATCCCTGAAATGACACCCGGCACAGAGCGCATGCAGGAACCGGACTTCGCCTATTCCTCCACGATGGATGCGTTCTCGACCGGCGCGACCGATGGTCTGAAGATTGTTTTCAACATTGCCACCATGCTGATCGCCGCGCTCGCTCTGCTCTGGCTGATAAATGCGGGACTCGGCGCTTTGCCCGATGTGGACGGTGCGCCGCTTTCGATTGAGCGGGTACTCGGCTGGGTCTTCGCGCCACTCATGTACATGATCGGCGTTCCAATCGGAGAAGCGGCTCAGTCAGGCTCTCTCATGGGCGTGAAAACTGTGCTTACAGAGTTCGTCGCTTTCATCCAGCTTGCGGAAGTGCCCGCTGACGCAATGGATCCGCGCACCCGCATGATCACGGCGCACGCCATTTGCGGCTTTGCGAACTTCGGCTCGATGGGCATCCTGATCGGCGGTCTCTCCATCATTGAGCCGGCGCGCCGCGACGACTTCCTTTCGCTGGCCTGGCGGACCCTGCTGGCGGGCACGCTGGCAACCTGCCTGTCCGGCGCAATTGTTGGGGCGCTGCCTTACTCGCTCTTTGCTGGGGCGGGGTGACGCAGCATCAGCACTCGTCAAAGTGATGCCGCCGCGCTAGATGGCAGGTAAAGAGAGTAAACTCCACCGACCATCGAGGGAAGAAATGATGCCGCTTCGCCGCCTGCTCGCGACAACCGCCAGCCTTGCTATTCTGACATCTGTTGCGGGCATCGCTAGCGCTCAGGACAGCGAAGTTATTGTCGCCGACGCTCGTCTTCCTGTTGTCGAAATCTATGGCGACCGGTCGGCGACGCAACCCGGCAGTGTGTCCAGCGTCGGCGCTGAGACGATCAGCGACATCAATGCTGACCATCCCGCCGAAATCCTGAACGAGCTTCCCGGCGTCAACATCCAGATGAATTCCGGACAGGAACACCTCATCGCGCTTCGTTCACCAGTGCTCACAGGCGGGGCCGGGCAGGGCAGCTTCCTGATCCTCGAAAATGGCGTGCCGACCCTTGCGCCAGCCTTCGGCAACGTCAACAGCCTGTTTGAAATTCATCATGAAGCCGCCGATGCCATCGAGATCGTTCGCGGACCAGGATCGGCCAAATACGGGTCAAATGCCGTTCATGGGCTGATCAACGTCATTCTCGACGAACCGGCACCCGGTGATTTCTTCGACGCCCGTCTGACGGGTTCGACGCTCAATCGGTATCGGGCCGACCTCACAGGCAATCTCTCTAACACTGCGAAAGTGTCACTGTCCTTGCAGGATGATGCGGGCTGGCGCGACTTCACGGGTGTCGAACAACAGAAGTTCTCAGCGAATTACGGGTTCGATCTGGCCGGCTGGAACGGCCTTGCCTGGCTGAGCGCATCCAATCTCAATCAGGAAACTGCCGGTTTCCTTGAAGGGTACAAGTCCTATCGGGACGACGATACCGCCACCACCAACCCGAATCCGGAAGCCTACAGGGATGCGCAATGGGCGATGGGGGCTGTCCGGCTCTCGCGAGAAGTTGGATATGGCGAACTCACACTGACGCCCTTCTATCGCTGGCAGGAGATGGAGTTTGCGCAGCATTTCCTGCCCAATGGCGGTTTTGAGGAAAATGGCCATGACGGCTTTGGTCTCATGTCGAAATATGAAATTGGGCAAGGCGACCCTGTCATCTGGCGCATTGGCGCTGATGTCGACATTTCATCCGGCTGGCTGAAGGAAACACAGCCAGACCCGTTCGGTTTCTTTCCGGGCGATACGCGTTTTCCCACGGGCGTTCACTATGACTACACGGTCGATACGACCATGTTAGCCCTGTGGGGCGAGGCCGAATGGAAAGTCAGCGATGGCCTGATCATCCTGGCTGGCCTGCGCGGTGAGACGCATGATTACGACTACACCACAGACGTTCCTGCCGGCACCTATGGCCGCTTTCTTGTCCCGGACGACCGTGAAGACAGTTTCGACCTTCTGACGCCAAAGCTCGGCGCGATCTGGACGCCATCCGGAAGCACTGTCAGCTATTACGCCAATTATGCGCGCGGTGAACGCGCGCCTCAGGCGTCAGATCTTTACCGGCTTCAGTCTCAGCAGGGCGTGGCTGAGGCCGGCGTCGAGACAATGGACAGTATTGAAATCGGTGCGCGAGGTTTGGTATTCGGCGGCGCATTGGCGTTTGATGTCGCTGCCTATTATGCCGAGAAAGATAACTTCTTCTTCCGCGATTCCGATGGGCTGAACGTGACGGACGGCTCGACGCGCCATCAGGGCATCGAAGGACAGGCCAACTGGGTTCTCAGCGATCAGTTCACGGTTTCGGCCACGGTCAGCTTCGCCGAGCACACCTATACGTTCGACCGCATCGTCGGAAACGGGTCGGAAATAATCCGGTCTGGCAATGAGGTTGATACCGCACCCGACTGGCTTGGCGACCTCACCCTTCGCTGGACGCCGACCGAGCGGTTCGAAGCGAGCGTGTCAGCAGAATATGTCGGAGAATATTTCACTGACCCGGCCAATCAGCAGACTTATTCTGGTCATACGCTCACCAATCTGCGTGTGGCGTATGACTTTTCCGAAGATCTCCAAGGTTTTGTGATCGTGCGCAATCTGTTTGATCTCAATTATGCCGACCGTGCTGACTATGCCTTCGGAAACAATCGCTACTTTCCGGGTGAACCTTTAAACGCCACCTTTGGGATACGAAAGCGCTTCAATTAGCGCTACGTCAGGTTTCGACATCGACGCTGATGAAGGTTACGCCTTGCCCATAACAGGAGGAAATCATGAAGCTTTATCACAGCCCGAAAGCGCCAAATCCGGAGCGCGTCACGCAATTCCTGAAAGCGAAGGGCAAGCTGGATGCGGTCGAGATCGAGGAAGTCTCGATCATGAAGCAGGAACACAAGACCAAGGAGTACCGAAAGGTTTCTCCATTCGCGCAAGTGCCCGCGCTTATCCTCGATGATGGAACGCAGCTGACCGAGAGCCGGGCGATCTGTACCTATTTTGAAGGTATCTTTCCGGAACGAAACCTGATGGGCGAAGACCCGAAAGAAAAGGCGCTGATTGAAATGTGGGACCGTCGCGTCGAACTCATGCTCTTCATCCAGTTCGCAACCTGGTTCCGCAATGCCCACCCGGCCATGGCGCCGCTCGAAGTGCCACAGCTACCGGAGGTCGGTGCGAAGGCGGAGAAGAATGCCCGCGCTATGGCAAAGCGCATTGATGCCCATCTCGCCGACAATGATTTTCTTGCCGCCGGTCGCTTCTCGATTGCCGACATCACGCTGAACTGCTTCTGCGGGTTTGCCGGTGTCATGCAGTGGAAACCGCATGAGGAGTTCGCCAATATCGGTAAGTGGCGCGCGCGCGCGAAAGACAAGATCGGCTAGCGTCTATTCTGCGACGACGCTCTCTGCCTGCGCAGCCAGCCATTCATCGATATCGTGGAGCGCCCGCGCCGCCTGTACGCCCTTTTTGGCGCGGCCCTTGGCCTTGCCTCGAATGCGTTTGCCTTCCTCATCCTTTGTCGGGACGGTGCCCGGTTCCGGATCGGGAAAGAGGCCGAAATTGATGTTCATCGGCTGGAAGCTCTGCTTGCCTTCAAGGTGGCCGCCCGTGATGTGGCCGATGAGGGCACCGAGCGCTGTCGTCGGCGGGGGCGGGGCAAGCTGACGGCCAAGGCGTTCGGCCGCAGCAAATCGTCCGGCCAGGAGGCCCATGGCGGCGCTCTCGACATAGCCTTCAACGCCTGTGACCTGACCGGCAAAGCGAAGCCGCGGCATGGACTTCATGCGCAGCTGCTCATCAAGCAGTTTTGGAGAGTTCAGGAAGGTGTTGCGATGAATGCCGCCGAGCCGCGCAAACTGTGCATTCTCAAGACCGGGGATCATTCGAAAGATTTCGCTTTGCGCGCCGTATTTCAGTTTGGTCTGGAAGCCGACCATGTTCCATAGTGTGCCGAGCGCATTGTCCTGGCGCAGCTGTACGACAGCGTGCGCTTTCACGTCGGGATTGTGCGGGTTGGTGAGACCCACCGGCTTCATAGGGCCAAAACGAAGCGTTTCACGGCCCCGCTCTGCCATAACTTCGATGGGCAGGCATCCTTCGAAATACGGCGTGTCTTTCTCCCAGTCGCGAAACTCGGTCTTCTCACCAGCGATCAGCGCGTCAATGAAGGCGTTGTACTGGTCTTCATCCATGGCGCAATTGATGTAGGCCGCTGTGTCGCCGCCCGGACCGGGCTTGTCATAGCGGCTCTGGCGCCAGGCTTTGCTCATATCGATCGAGTCGAAATAGACGATTGGCGCGATGGCATCAAAGAAAGCGAGATCGTCTTCGCCAGTGTGGGCGCGAATGGCTTCCGCAAGCTTCACCGACGTCAGCGGCCCGGTCGCCACGATGACACTGTCCCAGTCTTCGGGCGGGATATCGTCGATAGCTTCGCGTACGATGGTCACGTTCGGGTGCGCTTCGAGCGCCGCGGTGACGTCTTCGGAAAACCCTTCGCGATCAACCGCGAGGGCGCTGCCTGCGGGGACCTGATGCTCGCCGCCCTTGGTGATGATCAGCCCGTTCGCGCGCCGCATCTCCTCATGCAGGACGCCGACCGCATTCGAGGTGTGATCATCGGACCGGAACGAGTTCGAGCAGACGAGCTCGGCCAGCTTGTCAGTCTGGTGGGCTTCAGTGCCGCGCACGCCGCGCATTTCGTGTATGATGACGGGAACGCCCATATTGGCGGCCTGCCAGGCAGCTTCGGAGCCGGCCATTCCGCCGCCGATGATGTGGATAGGTTTGATGCTCATGAGCGGCGATGTGCGCCCGTGTGCCTCCGCGGTCAAGGCAGTGGTTCAGATCGGCTGTCTCGCAGGCGCAGTCTGGACCGCCAGGCCGGCGCTGCTAAGAGGTCGCCATGCAGGACTATCATGACGCCACGCACCGATCCCCAGTGACCCTCGATCCAGAAAACTGGGACGAATTTCGAGACCGCGCCCACGCCATGGTCGACAAGGCGGTGGACAAGATGATGGCGGCGCAGGAAGAACGTGTTTGGTCGCCGCTGCCGGAGAGGCTGAAGACGGCGTTGCAGCACGATCTTGCGAATGCCGGGTCAGGGGCCTCTGTCACTGATGAGGCGATCGAATCGCTGCTACCCCACGGTGTTGGCAATACGCATCCACGCTTTTTCGGATGGGTGCATGGGGCCGGCACGCCGGCCAATCTTGTCGCCGACATCGCAGCAGCGTCCATGAATGCAAATGCCGGCGGGCGCGATCACGCCGCGATTCATGTCGAGCGGCAACTTTCAAATTGGGTGCGCGAGATTTTCCGTTTTCCGCAATCGTCCAGTGGACTTGTCGTCTCCGGCACCTCAATGGCAACGCTGATCGCCCTGAAGACAGCGCGAGATGCTGGACTCGGGTTCGAAAATCGTGTGCGCGGCGTGGATGAGCGCAAGCTTGTCGGATACACCTCCGCAGAGGCACATGCCTGCAATGCGCGGGCTTTTGACATTATCGGATTGGGTTCGGGCGCGCTGCGCCGCGTGCCGTGCGATGCGGACTTCCGAATGGATATTGCTGCCCTGAAATCGATGATCGAGAGCGACCGATCCGAAGGCTTTGAGCCGTCCATCGTCATCGGCACAGCCGGAACAGTGAATACGGGGGCCATCGACCCACTTGCCGACCTGGCTGATCTCTGTACGCAGCAGGACCTTTGGTTCCATGTGGACGGTGCATTTGGCGCTGCGGGCATCCTGAGTGAACGTCTTGCGCCACGGCTCGCAGGAATAGAACGTGCCGACTCGCTCGCCTTCGACTTCCACAAATGGCTACAGGTCAACTACGATGCTGGCTTCGTGCTCATCCGCAATGCAGACCTCCACCGGCAGGCTTTCTCTGACCGGCCCGACTATCTCTCGGGCGTCGAGCGTGGGCTGGCGGCTGCGAATCCCTGGCCGGTCGAATTCGGTCCCGAGCTGTCTCGCGGATTTCGCGCTCTGAAAGTGTGGGCGCATCTGATGGAGTTTGGCAAAGAGCGGCTGGGCGCTCTGATCACCTATAATTGCGAGCAGGTCGATTATCTTGCGAACCGGATCGACCAGCACGTCAGCCTGGAACGCCTGGCGCCCACTGAAACCAGCATCTGTTGTTTTCGCTACAGGCGAGATGGCCTTTCGGACGACGATCTCGACTCGCTCAATCAGGAGATCGTTATACGCCTGCAGGAAGAGGGAATTGCGGCCCCCTCCTGGACGATGATCAAGGGCAGGCTTGTGATCAGGGTCAATATCACCAACCATCGGACGCGATTCAGCGATATCGACCGGCTTCTGGACGCGATCGAAGAGATCGCTCCGGAGGCCGCAGCGGCGCTCGACATGTAAATTGCGTATCTTGGGCGTTGTCGCTGGGCGGGGCAGGGGCTAACTGCATGGCATGACTTCATCTTCCAAAGCGCCGCCGGGCGACATTCTTCAGAAACTGATCGACACTTCACTCAAGGCCGGCGCTAGCGCTGCCGATTGTAGCCTCGGCTTCTCGGAGGGTGTCAGTGTCGATGTACGCGATGGAAAGCTGGAGACTGTCGAGCGTTCGGAGTCCCGCAGCGTTTCCCTGCGCGTGCTCTTTGGACAGAAGCAGGCGCACGTTTCCGGTTCTGATCTTTCCGAGAGTGCATTGACGGCAATGGCTGAACGGTGCGTCGCGATGGCGAAAGCCGTTCCTGAGGACCAGTTCGCCGGCCTTGCGCCTGAGGCGCTGCTTGCAAAGGACCCGCCATTGCTCGATCTTTCGGGCGATGGTGAAATTCCTCTGGAAAAGCTGGAACAGGATGCCATCGAAGCCGAGGCCGCAGCTCTGGCCGTTTCCGGCGTGAAGACAGTTGCAGGCTGCGGCAATGGCTGGAGCCGGTCGGAGCGCTGGGTTGCCGCAAGCAACGGGTTCAGCTCATACCTCGCAGGCGGTTCGACTGGACTGGGCCTTGCCGCGGTTGCTGAGCGCGACGGGGCGATGGAGCGGGACTATGACAGCTGGAGCGTTCGCAGGATGGCGGACCGCCCATCGCCTGAGGAGATTGGCCGCACGGCCGGTGAGCGAGCAGTGGCCCGCCTCGGACCCCGAAAGGTGAAGACCCAGAAAGCGGCTGTCATATATGACAAGCGGGTCTCGGCGAGCCTGATAAGCGCATTTCTTAGTGCCATATCAGGGCCGTCCGTGGCGCGCGGTGTCAGCTTCCTGAAAGACAGGCTGGGACAGCCGGTTTTTGCAAAGGGAGTCAATCTGATCGACGATCCATTCCTTGAGAAGGCGCTCGGCTGTCGCAGTCATGATGGTGAGGGTCTCCCGGTTGAGAGAACCCACATTGTTGAGGATGGCGTACTGACGCGCTGGCTTCTCAACACTTCCTCTGCCAAACAGCTGGGCATGGCGCCGAACGGATTTGCAAGCGGTGGCTTCGGCAATCCGCCCGGGGTTGGCACGTCCAACATGCATATTGAGCCTGGAACGCAATCGCCAGAAGAGATGATGGCAGCGACGCGAATGGGCCTGCTCGTGACGGACATGTTTGGTCCGTCCATCAATCCGAATACGGGCGACTATTCGGTGGGTGTGGCCGGCTTCTGGTATGAAGATGGCGCGATCCAGCACCCGGTTTCCGAGGTCACGATTGCCGGCGACCTGCCCTCCATGTTCGCCCGGCTTGTTCCCGCCTCGGACCTGGAGTTCCGTGGGCGGAATAATGCGCCAAGCCTTCTCATCGAGGACATGTCGATTGCAGGAAACTGAGGCCGGACTTTCAGACGATACGCGGCTTCTGAAGGATGTCGCAATCGAGGCTGGAAGCCTGGTGCTCGCCTATTTCGAGAAAGGGCAGACGCCGACTTGGGAAAAGTATCCGGGCCACCCGGTTACCGAAGCCGACATTGCGGCCAACACTCTGATCCGGAAGCGATTGATGGAGGCGCGGCCGGACTATGGCTGGCTGTCGGAAGAAACGGCGCTCTCCAAGGCAACTCAACTTGAACAGACCGTCTGGTGCGTTGATCCCATCGACGGAACCAGGGCGTTCATGAGCGGCCAGCCCTATTGGTGCATCGGTCTTTCGCTCGTCAAGCGCGGGCAGGCCGTCGCGGGCGTCGTGCATGCACCGCTTCTCGGCGAAACCTATGTCGCCGAATGGGGAAGAGGCGCCTATCTCAACGGCGAGCCGATCTCGACCAGTGACCGCAGCGAGGAAGACGGCTGCAAGATGATTGCGGCCCAATCGATGCTGACGCATCCGGCGTGGCGTGTGCCTTGGCCGAAGATGGAGCTGGCCAATCCGAAGCCCAATGCAACGCTTCTGCGTATGTGCTGGGTCGCGACCGGCAAATGGGACGCAACGCTCGCGCTATGGCGAAAGTCGGATTGGGATCTCGCGGCCGGGAGCATTATCGTCGAAGAGGCGGGTGGACTGGCAACAACGCATCTGGGAGAACCATTCCTGTTCAATCGCAGCGAACCTGCACAAAGGAGTTTGATCGCGGCTGGAAAGGCCCTGCATCCTCTGTTAGTGGAGCGCGTCAAAGGCGTGAGATTGCCCGATCCAAATTGGACCGTGCGACCTTATGAAAAGACTGAAACAACGGAGCAAAGACCCATGGCAGACATGCCGGAAGCCAAGCAGCTTCTTCATCTGGTGATTGGCGGCGAGCTGAAAGATGTCAGCGGCGTCGAGTTTGAAGATCTATCAAAGATCGATTTCGTGGGCGCATTCCCGAGCTACAAGGCCGCCTACGATGCCTGGAAGTCTGCTGCGCAAAGCACGGTCGACAATGCCGAGATGAGATACTTCATCCTGCACGCACACCGCCTGCTAGACCCGGAAACGGGGTCGCATCATCACGTCTAAGGCGGAAAATGCGCACCGACCGCGTGCGCGCAGCCTGTACCGGCTGATCCGTGAACGCTTCAGTTCGCACTGGGGCTGGTTTGCGCTGGGCACAGCGTGCGCCGCGCTGACCTCTATTGCGGCGGCGTCGTATGGCTATCTTCTCAAGCTGGTTGTTGAAGGTCTGGAGCGGCTGGCCGACCCGGCGAACACGACTGTTCCATCGGGGCTGTGGTGGCTTATCGGTATTATCGGTATCGCCGCAGCGCTGCGGTCATTGTCGCTCTACGGCATGACCCTGGCGAACAATACCGGCGTGCAGCGGGCCATCGTCGACATTCAGGCCGACCAGTTCGATTCCCTGACCGATGGTGATTTTGCGCGCCTGTCCAGCGACCGCTCAGGTGGGTTCGTGTCGAGGTTCATCAATGATGTGAATGCGCTCCGGGAAGCAGGCCTCCGGCTCGCCAACAATCTCACCAAAGGCGTCCTGACGGTGATTGGCGTGCTGATCACAATGCTGATCATGGACTGGAAGCTGACGCTTGTCCTGCTTGTCATCTATCCTCTGGCTTTTGGCCCCGTCATCGCGCTTGGAAACCGGGTGCGAAAGCGTTCGAAACAAGCGCAGAAGCAGATCGGTGAAGTTGCCTCTCTCCTGTCCGAGAGCTTTCAGTCCTCGCGTGTCGTAAAGGCGTATGGCCTGGAGGACTATCAAAAGGCGCGGGCCAAGAGGGGCTTTGTTGAGCGCTCGCGGCTCTTCCTGAAAGTCCTGACCGACAAGGCGGCGGTGGACCCGATCCTCGAGATTACCGGAGGGCTGGCATTGGTCGGCATTCTCGGGCTGACGGCTTGGCGTATCGCAGAGGGCGATACCTCGCTCGGCAATTTTGTCGGCGTGATCGGTGCCGTGGCGGTGGCGGCCCCGGAGCTGCGTGCGCTCGGCACGCTCAACGCTGTGGCACAGGAGGGCGGCGCCGCAGCGGACCGCGTCTTCGAGATCCTGGATGCCGAGCCAAGCATTTCCGACCGCACCGATGCCGTGGACCTGTCGGGCGCGCGTGGCGGCGTCGAATTCCGTGATGTGCACTTTGTCTATCCTGACGGATCGCCGGCATTGAGCGGTCTCAGCTTTTCGGCAAATCCCGGAGAGACCGTTGCGCTGGTTGGCCCATCGGGCGCAGGAAAATCGACTGTTTTCAATCTTTTGTTACGGCTTTATGATCCACTTTTTGGGTCGGTGGCGATTGATGGAAACGACATTCGAACCTTCACCGGCGGTAGCTTGCGCAAGGCGTCGGCGCTGGTCGCGCAGGAAGCTTTGCTGTTCGATGATACAATAGCGGCCAACATTGCTCTCGGCAGGATCGGCGCGACGCGGGACGAAATTGAGGCCGCCGCAAAGGCTGCAAACGCGCATGACTTCATCCTGACACTGCCAGGAGGCTACGACTCACCCGTCGGTGAGATGGGGCGTAACCTGTCGGGCGGACAGCGCCAACGCGTCGCGCTCGCCCGGGCGATCCTTCGTGATGCGCCCATCCTCCTGCTCGACGAGGCAACCTCGGCGCTAGACGCAGAAAGCGAAGCCAAGGTGCAGGTTGCGCTCAATGAATATGCCAGGGAGCGCACGACGCTTATCATCGCGCACCGACTGTCCACGGTTCGTGCGGCAGATCGCATTCTCGTGATGGATGATGGCAAGCTGGTCGAGGAAGGTACCCATGACGAGCTCATGCAGGCCGGCGGTGCCTATCGAAAACTTGTCGAGCTACAGCTGAGCTGACCGCCCACAGTGCCGTCAGAATGCTAATCGACAGTCCACCAGGGGTTCCACGTCGTATCAGTATGCAGAATTCACCCGTAACCGCGTTGCTGGGGCAGCTGGGCAGCGCTTGCCCGAATAAATTTCGCCAGTTTCTCGGCGCTTTCAGCACCTTGGACGGCGACGCGGCGCATGGCGATGTAAGTCGGCACGCCGCCAATCCCCATTTGCCTGAAGAGCTCTTCTTCCTTGCGGGTTTCATCCACGTCGGCATCGGATGCGAGAAGCTTTTCGACGATGTCGCGTTCCAGGCCAATCTCCTCACCGATATCGGCGAGGACATCCTCGTTTCCGATGTCGCGCGCATGTTCGAAGTAGGCTGAGAACAGCGCTTCCTTTGCCTCGGCACCTTTGCCTTGCCCCTGTGCCCAGCGCACGAGGCGGTGGGCATTGAAGCTGTTGGGGCGGTGCTTCAGGTCATTGAAGCGATAGGGGATGCCTTCGGACTCGCCATATTCGATGAGCGCCTGGCGCATGCTGGCCCAGCGGCTATCTTCCGTCTCGGGACCGAATTTCTTCGCCATGTAGTCGCGATAATTGACGCCCCCTTCCGGAATGGTCGGGTCGAGTTCGAATGGGCGGAACAGAAGTTCGACTTCAATCTCCGGCACCAGATCGATCGCCTCGCGAATCCGGCGAAGGCCCAGCCAGCACCACGGACAGACAAGGTCGGACACCATCTCGATCGTCAGCTTGCTCATGATGTGGTTTCCTTCCCGATTTTTTTGCTTTCATTCAAGGTGGGGGCGCCCGCATCCGATGCAACCGCGCATCTTTCCGCTGTCGGCACCCCTACAGGATGGCTGCGACCGTAAAGCCGACCAGCAGGATGAGCGCTGCAAACGCATTGGACTTGAAGGCGCGAAGGGCTGCGCCCTTGTCCTTGCCCACCATATTGATCTGCCACGCCGCATGAACAAGGAAACCAATGACGGCGAGCGCACCGAGACGGGGGGCACCAGCCGCCGCTGCTGCGGCCGCGAAGAAGGCCGCTGCGCCAAGGAAAAAGCAGAACGCCCAAGTCAGAACGCGCTCTCCAAAGAGCCGCGCTGTCGACATCACGCCGATGAGTGCGTCGTCTTCCTCGTCCTGGATCGCGTAGATTGTGTCGTAGGCAATCGTCCAGCAGACGAAGCCGAAATAGAGAAGGATCGTGCCGAATGAGACATGGGTCGCCGTAGCGGCTGCGACCAGCGCGCCCCAGTTTATCGTGAAGCCGAGCCATGCCTGCGGCCACCAGGTGACCCGTTTCATGAACGGGTAGGACGCAATCAGCGGCAGGGCAAGAACGGCTACGATCTTGGCGTCGAAGGGCAGGCACAGCCAGGCAAGGAAGGCGATCAGGACCTGCACACCGAGGAAGACATATGCGTTTGTCACGCTCACATCACCGGCAGGGAGCGGGCGATTTGCGGTCCGTTCGACCTGCGCGTCAAACTTACGGTCGGTGATGTCATTCCAGGTGCAGGCGGCGCCCCGCATGGTGACAGCGCCGATGACGAACAGCACATCCCACCAGATATCAATCCAGAAAAAGCCTGTCGCGATTCGCGTATAGGACAACGCGATCAGCGTTGGGAGCAGGACGAGCCAGGTGCCGATGGGGCGGTCGAGTCGAGCCAGCGCCGCGTAAGGGCGGAACTGGTCAGGTAGAGAGGTCAGCCAGGCCGGTAGCGCGCTGTCGGCAGGTGCCCGCGGCGAGCGTTCAGCCTGTTCGCTGAACTCGGCCTCAATCGGGTCCTGATCCTCTTCAGTGTTGGTTGAATCGTTCATGCCGCCCCTATAGCGAATTTTGAGGGTTAGGCGATAGAGACAGTCTTTCGGTTGATGAAGGACAGAATGCCGTCACGTGCCAGTTCGCGCCCGTAACCGGATGATTTCACGCCGCCAAAGGGCAGGCGCGGGTCACTGGCGACTTTGGAGTTCACAAAGGTCGAGCCGGCATCAAGGTCCCGGATTGCTGTCTCGACCTCCGACTTCTCGTTGGTGAAGATCGCAGACCCGAGGCCAAACTCGCTGTCATTCGCGCGCCCGATGGCCTCTGCAAGGCTCGACACTTTCCACAGCGAGGCAACAGGGCCAAACATCTCATCCCGGCTTGCCGGGGCCGTATCAGGTGCGTTCTCGAGGATCTGGGGCGCGAACCAGTAGCCCTTCTGGGGAAGTTCCATTTTTGGGATGAGCGGCTTGGCACCCGCCGTGATTGATATCTCAACCTGCACGGCGAGGTCATCGCGGATCGACTTCATGGCGAGCGGGCCGATCTGCGTTTCTTCTCGCATGGGATCGCCGATCCTGAGCGCTTTCATCTTGTCCACAAACTGATCGCGAAAGGTGTCGTACACCTCGGCATGAATGAAGAAGCGCTTTGCGGCGATGCAGGACTGGCCATTGTTCTGCGTCCGACCGTCGACCGCGGTTGCGACAGCTGCCTCCAGGTCGGCGGAGGGCATGACGATGAAGGCGTCGGTGCCGCCGAGCTCCAGCAGGGTCGGTTTGATCTCATCGCCAGCGATTGACGCAACAGCACTGCCAGCTGGGCCTGAGCCTGTCAGCGATGCCGCGCGGACGCGTCGATCACGGATCACATTTTCCACCTTGTCAGAGCCGATAAGCAGCGTCTGGAAGCAGCCGGCTGGAAAGCCCGCCTCGCTGAAGACGTCTTCAATGTTCAGCGCACTTCGCCAGACATTCGATGCGTGTTTCAGCAACCCCACATTTCCAGCCATCAGTGCGGGTGCTGCAAACCTGAACACCTGCCAGAACGGGAAATTCCACGGCATGATGGCGAGGACCGGCCCGATTGGAAGATTACGCACATAGGATGCACTCGCATCGGTCTCGATTCTTTCGTCTTCAAGATAGCGCGCACCATTGTCTGCGTAGTGGCGGCAAACCCATGCGCATTTTTCAGTTTCGGCGACGGCCTGCTTCAGTGGCTTGCCCATCTCGAGGGTCATCCGTCGGGCGAAATCGTCCTTGCGCGCATCGAGGACGTCTGCTGCTGCGTGCAGCAGCTTGGCCCGCTCGTCAAAGCTGGTCAGCCGCCAAGACTGGAAACGCTCCGCGGCATTTGCAAGCGCCTGATCCACGTCCAGCTCCGAATGAGGCTCAAATTCCTCGATCAGCTCTTCTGTGGCCGGGTTTACTGAACGCACTGTCATGATCTTCTGTCTCTTCGGTGGCTTAACTCTTACAGGTGTGAAGCTTATATGGGGCCCATGAGTTCCATTCCCCGCCTATTCGTGAGCCTGCCCTTGTCAGCGGGCAACCACATCCAGCTTGATGACAGCCAGGGAAAGTACCTGACCCGTGTCATGCGGCTTAATGATGGAGCAATCGTTCGTCTCTTCAACGGCAAGGACGGCGAATGGCAGGCTCGTCTTGAGCTGGGGAGTGGCAAGAAGGTCTTTGTCGTCCCTGACGAACAGACACGCCAACAGGTGGCCGCGCCAGACCTCACTCTTCTGTTCGCGCCCCTGAAAAAAACCCGGACCGATTTCGTCGTGGAGAAAGCCTGCGAACTGGGGGTGCAACATATTCAGCCTGTCATGACTGAGCGCACACAATCCAGCCGAGTGCGATCGGACCGGCTTCAATCGGTCGTGATCGAGGCGGCCGAACAGACAGAACGCATGGACGTGCCGGTCGTGGCCGATGATGTGCCACTGCTCAAGGCGCTCGACGCCTGGGACCCGTCGCGACCGCTGTATTACTGCGACGAGGCAGGTGAGGCCCATCCGATGGCGCAGACCCTGGCCGAGACAGAGTATGGCCCAGCAGGCATCCTGATCGGACCGGAGGGCGGCTTTTCCGAGCAGGAAAGAGCGAAAATACGCAGTCTGCCATTTGTCGTCCCGGTCACGCTGGGGCCACGTATCCTGCGAGCTGAGACAGCTGCCGTCGCTGCGCTCACACTCTGGCAATCAATGGTTGGCGACTGGAGAGAACGTCCCTATCTGCCTGACACGCGGATCGCTTAGGGGCGGAGAATAGATATGACGACTCCAACGTCAGACATTGATGAGAGCGCACCGCGCATTCAGTCAAAATCGGAAATGGTCGAGTGGTTCGAACAGGGCAGCACGCCGAAAGCGGACTGGAAGATCGGCACGGAACACGAAAAGTTCGGCTTCATTCGCAAGGGCCTGAAGCCGCTGCCTTATGATGGTGACATTTCGGTGAAGGCGATGCTTGAAGGCTTGCGTGACCGGTTTGGCTGGGAGCCAATCGAAGAGGGCGGCCATCTCATCGGGCTGAAGAAAGACGGCGCCAGTGTCAGTCTCGAGCCCGGTGGCCAGTTTGAACTCTCTGGCGCACCGCTGGAGCACATCCACCAGACCTGTAATGAGGTTGGCGATCATTTGCGCGAAGTTCGTGAAATCGCCGATCCGCTGGGCATTGGCTTTCTCGGTATGGGGTCGTCTCCTCTCTGGAGTATGGACGAAACCCCTATGATGCCGAAAGGCCGCTACAAGATCATGCGGGACTATATGCAGAAGGTCGGGCGGCTCGGCCGGGAGATGATGTTCCGCACATGCACCGTGCAGGCAAATTTCGACTATTCGTCCGAAGCTGACATGGTGAAGAAGCTGCGCGTGTCGCTTGCACTGCAGCCGCTGGGGACGGCACTGTTTGCCAATTCGCCCTTCACAGAGGGCCGGACCAACGGTTTCCAGTCATACCGTTCTCACATCTGGACCGACACGGACCCGGATCGCTCGGGCATGCTGCCTTTCATGTTCGAGGATGGCGCGGGCTTTGAACGCTATGTCGACTATGCGCTTGATGTGCCGATGTATTTTGTTCGCCGCGGCGGGAAGTATCTCAATGCGAGTGGGCTCAGCTTTCGGGATTTCCTGAAGGGTGAATTGTCGATTCTTCCGGGCGAGAAGCCTGCGATGGACGATTTTGTTGATCACCTGTCGACACTTTTTCCGGAAGTGAGACTGAAGCGCTTTCTGGAGATGCGCGGCTCGGACTCCGGCCCGTGGAGCCGCCTTTGTGCTTTTTCGGCCCTCTGGACTGGCATTCTGTATGACCAGTCCTCGCTCGATGCCGCGTGGGATCTCGTCAAGGACTGGACCGCTGCCGAGCGTGAAGCCATGCGCCAGTCAGTTCGTACGCTTGGCCTTCGGACGCCCGTTCCTGGACGCCGGACGATGCAGGATCTTGCGGTCGACGCTCTGGCGATCAGCCGCTCCGGCCTCAAGGCGCGGGCCAAGCCGAATACGGCGGGCGACAATGAGACTGGTTTCCTCGCCGAACTGGACGAAATCGCTGAAAGCGGGCTGACGCCATCAGACCGCCTGCTGCAGCTCTATCATGGCGAATGGGGCGGGCGGGTAGAACCGGTCTTCGAAACGCTCGCCTATTAGCGGGTATTTGCGCCCTCAACCGGGAAAATGGCACAAAGTTGCTTGAGCAACGCGAAATCGCGTGTTGAAAGTATGGCCGTTCGGGATTCGGCGTGACGCGCAGGTCCGTTTCAGGGAAGGGCATTTCATGGGCATTGCACTCTTTGCGATTCTGGTGGCGCTGCCGCCGATCGTCTTCACGATGTGGCAGCTTCGCAAGCATCCAAAAGGGCTTTACATCCTGTTCTTTGCAGAGATGTGGGAGCGGTTCTCCTATTACGGGATGCGCGCCCTGCTCATCTTCTACCTGACCTGGCACTTCCTGTTCGAGAGCAGTTTCTCGCTGACGCTTTACGGCGCCTATGTTGCGCTCGTCTATCTCGGGCCTCTTCTCGGCGGCTGGCTTGCGGACAAGTATATCGGCTTTCGCAAGGCCGTGACGTTTGGTGCGATCCTGCTCGTGGCGGGGCACGGGCTGATGGGCCTTCATGGCCCCGCGGCCACCGAAACGCTGACAGTTGACGGGACCGTTTACGAGCTGGAGAGGCCGGAATACAGTGAGGCGCGCGAACGCTTCATCGTGATCGACGATCAGGAGATCGCTATCGATTCCTTCGTGCAGCCGGAGGAAGGGTCCACGACACGCGAGGTCACCTTTACCCAGAATGGCGAAGAAACGGTGCTCATTGGCACGTTGGAAGAAGACCGCAATCCGTTCTTCGCGACCATTCTTTTTGCCGCGCTGGCCCTCATCGTTGCGGGTGTCGGATTTCTGAAACCCAATATTTCGACCTGTGTCGGTGCCCTCTATGACACCGGCGACCGGCGCCGCGATTCCGGCTTCACCCTGTATTACATGGGAATCAATCTCGGTTCCTTCCTCTCGGGTATTTTCTGCGCGCTGGCAGCGGCCCAGTTTGGCTGGTGGGCAGGCTTTGGCCTCGCCGCTGTTGGCATGCTGGCAGGCCTGATCGTCTTTGTGTGGGGGCAAGGCTGGCTTGAAGGCCGCGCAGATCCACCTGCCGGCGTCGACCTGAAGACCCCCGTCTTCGCAGGCCTCAACCGCGAATGGCTGGTCTATGCGGCCGGCCTTGGGTTTGCGCTCGCAGCGTTCTTCCTGCTGCAGATCGCGAGCATCATGACGCTGGCCATGCATGGCGTGTTCGCCATCGTGACGCTCGGCATCATCATCTACATGCTCACCAAGCTGGAGGACGACACCCGGAACGCCATGATCGGCCTCCTGATCCTGACGGTTTCTTCAGTACTGTTCTGGGCGCTATTTGACCAAGGGCCAACCTCGCTCAACCTGTTTGCTGCCGCGCATGTGGACAATCAGGTCATGGGCTCGCCATTCCCGGCGCCGGTACTTCAATCCGCAAACCCGCTCTACATCATGTACTTCGCTCCCCTGATTGCCGTCCTTTGGACGTGGCTAGGCAATCGCGGAATGGAACCCAACAGCTTCATCAAGTTTGGCCTTGCCATGGTGCAGATCGGCGCGGGCTTCTTCGTGCTGAACCTTGGCATCCAGACCGCGGTACCGGACGCGGATGGCATGTTGCGGATTTCGGTCCTCTTCATCATGCTGATGTATCTGCTGCACACGACGGGCGAGATCTTCCTGTCACCCGTTGGCCTCTCGGCGGTGACCAAACTCTCCGCCAAGCAGATTGTCGGCTTCATGATGGGCTACTGGTTCCTGGCTTCGTCCTATGCGAATGTCATCGCTGCGGCAGTCGCCCAGCAGACGCAGGTGCCAGAAGGCGCGCCGCCCGAGGAGAGCCTTGCAGCCTATAATGCGGTGTATCTGCAACTCGGCAGTGCAGCCGTAGCGCTGGGGATCGTGCTGTTGGTTGCGAGCCCCTGGCTACGTAAGCTCACGCGTCATGCTGAGGGAATCAACGGCAATGGCATCAAAGAGAAGCGGGCGGAGGTCGATGCGGCCGGCGCGACCCTGGAGCGAAATCTCGACTAGGGGTAAGGCCGTACTGGCAGGTCGGCGTCGATCCAGCCTTCCGTGCCGGCCACGCCGCCCGCAACGCTTGTGACGTTTTCAAACCCGGCAGCAAGGAGAACATCGCGCGCTTGTGCCGACCGGTTCCCTGTCCTGCAAATAAGCGCGATGCGCTTGGACTTGTCGCCGCGAGCAATCTTCTCGATGCGGGCGACGAACGCGTCGTCATCCAGAGAGATGGTGTGAGCCGTTACGGGAACCCCCGTCTGCGCCCATTCTTCCGGTGTGCGTACATCGATCAGAAGTCCGTCAGCCTTGCGCACCATCAGGTCGGCGCGCGGAACGGGCATTTCAGCGGGCAGTCCTTGCGCCACTGCACCTGCCGACAGGCATAGTGTGCCTGCAGTTATCAGGATGGCGCGCGCGGTCAGTCGGAAACGCTTCATGCGTTCATGATACCACATTCGTCGACGCTCACCATGTTGTCGTTCCAGCTGGCAGCAGGTGCGCGACCTAACCGGCACCACCGACGGTCAGCGAATCGACCTTCAGCGTCGGTTGCCCAACACCGACTGGCACGGATTGTCCGGCCTTGCCGCAGGTCCCCACGCCATCATCCATCGCGAAATCGTCACCAATCATCGAGACCTTGTTCAGCGCTGTGGGGCCGTGTCCGATCAGGGTCGCGTTTTTTACGGGGGCAATCACCTTGCCATTCTCGACTAGATAAGCCTCGGTACACTGGAACACGAAATTGCCGGATGTAATGTCGACCTGACCGCCGCCAAAATCGACCGCCCAGATGCCACGTTTGATGGAACTGACGATCTCTTCCGGATCGTCCTTGCCACCGAGCATCACGGTGTTGGTCATGCGCGGCATGACGGTTGCGTCATAGGATTCGCGGCGGCCATTGCCGGTGGGCGTCATTCCCATCAGGCGGGCATTCTGGCGATCCTGCATGTAGCCTTTCAGGATACCGTCCTCGATGAGGACCGTTTTCTGTGTCGGCGTCCCTTCGTCATCGAAGGACAGGGAGCCTCGACGCGCCTCAATCGTGCCATCGTCAATGACTGTCACGCCCCTGGCGGCAACCTGTTCACCAATCCTGCCGGCATAGACGCTGGTCTGCTTGCGATTGAAATCGCCTTCAAGACCATGTCCCACCGCTTCATGAAGCAGGACGGCTGGCCAGCCCGGGCCGAGAACGACTTCCATTTCACCGGCGGGGGCAGGGATTGATTCGAGATTGATCTCCGCTTTGCGAAGCGCGCGCTCGGCAAGTGCCTTCCAGCGTTCCGGCCTGATCCATTCGGCATACTCGGCGCGGCCACCGGCGCCGGCAGATGCCGATTCGCGACGGCCATCCTTTTCTAGTGTTACCGATATGTTGAGGCGCACCAGCGGGCGTACATCGTGAAACGCATCGCCGGCCGGGCGCAGCACGTCAATTTCTTCGTGAATGCCCGCCAGCGAAACCGAGACCTGTACCACTTTCGGGTCTTTCGCCCGCACCCAGGCGTCTATTTCCGCGAGCAGGTCCGTCTTGACCGTGAAACCGGGGGCTTCGGTGGGATCAATCGGCGCATAAAGCCTGCGGTTTACCGGTTGCGGCCCAATATCGAGATTGCCTTTGTAGCCACGCTTTGCGGCTGACGCAGTCGAAGCAGCGCGGCGGATGGCATCAATGGTCAGTTCGCCGGAATGGGCGTTGCCGCTGGTCTCACCGGCGATCACGCGCAGGCCAAAGCCCTGGCTGGTATCAAATGCTGCCGACTTCAGGCGACCGTCATCGAAGAGAAAGCTCTCCGAGCGCGATTGTTGAACATAGATGTCGCCATCATCGGCGCCATCGCAGGCTTCCGCCAGCAAGGCCGTCGCCTCGTTGCGGTCAAAGGGAAGTTCAGTGTGATCCATCCCGTTAGAATGAGCACTCTGCAGGGCCCCTGCAAGCGCTCATCCGAAAGAATCACCGCGGATTACTGCTTAACGCTGAACCGGCTCAGCTGACGCTCGGCAAGTTCCCATCCAGGCTTGAGCTCAAGCGCCTTCTGGAAGTCGTAATAGGCGCCGCTGACATCGCCGGTGTTTTCGCGGGCAATTGCCCGGTTGTAGTAAGCGGCGAAGATGTCCACCGAATCAAGTTCAATGGCACGGTTAAGCGGCGGCAATGCTGCCTCGAAATCCTTGCGATAGATATGAGCGGCACCTTCATTCAGATAGGCGGCTCCCAGTTCGGGCTTGAGATCGACCGCGCGAGAATAGTCGCTCAACGCGCCGTCAAACTCTCCTTCGCGCATACGGATCACGCCGCGATTTACATAGGTCGCCGCGCGATTGTCGCGGCTCATGGTTTCCTCGCGCAAGGCACGCGAACAGGTTTCTTCCGCAAGGCGGAAAACATAGTTTCCGCTCTTGGCTTCATCGAAGCATTCCTTGGCCAATCCACCGCCAACCACGAAGACCTGGGCTGATGCGGTTGCCGCAAACAAGATGGCTGCGACTGCCATGCTGCCAAGCCGATATGTCGACATTGATACCTCCAATTTTGTTGTAGGTTGCAATATACTCCTTTTCGCCAATGAAGCGAACGGGCTGCGACATATTTGATATGACTGACGGCTTGGGTGGACGGGCGTTTAGAGTGTAGTTATGGCAGGGCTCAAAGTTTTACCAAGGAGTCGGGCTGTGCGTTTTCTGATCGCTCTTCTTTCGATTTTGCCATTTGGCGCGACAGCGCTGGCTGCTCAACCAGAACCTGGCGCGATTAATTTCCAGCCAGCTGCGACACGGATCGCTGAGCGTATTCACAATTTCCATTTCGGCGTGCTGGTCATTATCACCATTATCACGTTGTTCGTGCTGGCGCTGCTGATCTGGGTTTGCCTGCGCTACAACAAGCGGGCCAATCCGGTGGCGCACAAGTTCAGCCACAATACGGTTGTCGAGATTGTCTGGACCGTCGTGCCCGTGATCATTCTGGTTGTCATTGCCGGTCCTTCCTTCTCGAACCTTTTCTATCAGGAAAACGAGCCGGACCTTGAGGCGATCGCGGCAGTGGAAGATGCCAATCCGAACCTCTATCCGGAAGCGGCCAGTGAAGGCTGGATCACTGTGAAGGCACAGGGAAACCAGTGGAACTGGACCTATTCCTTCCCGGATGAGCTTGATAGCGGCGGATACCCTGTCGAATTCGTGTCCAACCCGCTTCAGCGCGGCCTCAGCTCAGACCGCGGCACCGAAGCCAATGGGCCTCGCAACCTTGCAACCGACTATCCGCTCGTGCTGCCTGTCAACCGTTATATCCGTTATCAGACCGCTGCGTCGGACGTGATCCACTCCTGGACCGTTCCCGCGTTTGGCGTGAAGACTGATGCTGTGCCGGGCCGCCTCAACGAAGGCTGGTTCCTCGTGGAGGAGACGGGAACCTATTACGGCCAGTGCTCGGAACTCTGCGGCAAGGATCACGCATTCATGCCGATCGAGGTTCGCGTCGTCGAGGCCGACCAGTACGAGGCCTGGATCGAGAGTCTCAAAGCCGGCGAGGATTTTGATGCCGCGTTCGACGCCATCCGCCCCGCCATCACTGCTTCAATTGAAGAGCCGACGGACGCAGCCCTGCGCCTCGCCCAGGCCCAATAGGATTTCAGAGGGATATCTGACATGCCAATGGATCAAGTCTCAGTCGCCCATGATGATCACGCCCATGATCACAAGCCGGGCTTCTTCACACGCTGGTTCCTTTCAACCAACCACAAGGATATCGGGACGCTCTATCTCGTCTTCGCGCTGTGCGCCGGTATTGTTGGCTATACGCTGTCGGGTCTGATCCGTTGGGAACTTGCCCAACCGGGTATCGGTCCGCTCACCGGCATCATGGAGATGTTCGGCTATCAGGGCGATCAGGCGATTGAGCATGCCAAGCACTTCTACAATGTCGTGATCACCTATCACGGCCTGATCATGATCTTCTTCATGGTCATGCCGGCCCTCATAGGTGGTTTCGGTAACTGGTTTGTTCCGCTGATGATCGGCGCGCCTGACATGGCGTTCCCGCGCATGAACAATATCTCCTTCTGGCTCACCGTTGCGGCGTTCATCATGGCGTGTATCTCCATGTTGGTGCCAGGCACAGGCCAGTTCCTGGGCTTTGGTGGTGGCTGGGTGCTCTATCCTCCGCTTTCGAGCGCGACGGGTCACCCCGGACCGTCCATGGACCTCCTAATCCTGTCGCTTCATACGGCAGGTATTGCGTCCATCCTCGGTGCCATCAACTTCATCGTGACCATACTCAACATGCGCGCCCCGGGCATGACCATTCACAAGATGCCGCTCTTTGCGTGGTCTGTGCTGGTGACGGCTGTCCTGCTTCTGCTGGCGCTGCCGGTACTGGCAGGTGCACTGACCATGCTGCTGACCGACCGTAACTTCGGGTCGCAATTCTTCGACCCGTCCGGCGGCGGTGACCCGATCATGTTCCAGCACCTGTTCTGGTTCTTCGGTCACCCGGAAGTCTACATCATGATCCTGCCGGCCTTCGGCATCATCTCGCACATCGTGTCGACCTTCTCGAAAAAGCCGATCTTCGGCTATCTCGGCATGGCCTATGCCATGGTGTCCATTGGTGCGATTGGCTTCATCGTGTGGGCTCACCACATGTACACCGTCGGCATGCCGTCTGACATGAAGGCCTACTTCGTGGCGGCCACCATGGTCATCGCTGTGCCAACCGGTATCAAGATCTTCTCATGGATTGCGACCATGTGGGGCGGTTCGATCGATTTCGAAGTCCCGATGGTCTGGGCCATCGGCTTCATCTTCCTGTTCACCGTGGGCGGCGTGACGGGCGTCGTTCTGGCGAATGCCGGTATCGACCACGCGCTTCACGACACCTATTACGTCGTCGCGCACTTCCACTACGTGCTCTCGCTCGGCGCTGTGTTCGGCCTGTTTGCTGGCTGGTACTACTGGTTTGAGAAGATGTTCGGCGTGAAGTACAACAAGACGATCGGGTATGCGCACTTCTGGACGATGTTTGTCGGCTCGAACCTGCTCTTCTTCCCGCAGCACTTCCTCGGCCTTGATGGCATGCCACGCCGCTATATCGACTATGCTGACGGCTACGCGACCTGGCACTTCTGGTCTTCGATGGGCTATGCAGTGACCCTGGTGGCAACGGCGATCTTCTTTGTTGGCATGATCGAGGCGGCCATTCGCCGTCGCAAGGCTGCGGCCAATCCTTGGGGCGAGGGGGCGACCACGCTGGAATGGACGCTGCCTTCACCGCCGCCATTCCACCAGTTCAATGAACTGCCGGAAGTCAAGCCGGACAGCCACCACTAAGGTCCGCGCTACGAATCGTATTTCGGGGGCGGCCCTCACGTTGAGCACGTGACGGGCCGTTTCCACTCCAAAACCTGGAAATGGACATGGCACATTCAGAGACAGCAGACATGATTCAGCACACCCGGCGCCATGCGACGGCGGCTGACTATGTGCAGCTCATGAAGCCACGCATCATGATGCTGGTCGTGTTCACGGCTGTTGCCGGTCTTGTAGCCGCGCAAAGCGTTTCGGGCGCCTCCATGAACCCGATTATGGCCGTCATCGCGACGCTAGCTGTGGCACTCGGGTCGGGCGCCGCCGGGGCCATCAACATGTGGTATGACGCCGACATCGACGCGGTCATGACCCGCACGTCGACCCGGCCCATTCCATCTGGCGCTGTTCCTCGCGAAGAGGCGCTGGCCATGGGCCTGATCATGTCAGGCGTTTCTGTCCTGATGATGTGGCTGGCTTCAAACGCACTGGCTGCGCTGCTGCTCGCAGGCTCAATCGCCTATTATGGCTGGTTCTACACCATGCTGCTGAAGCGCCGGACGCCTCAGAACATCGTCATCGGCGGTGGGGCAGGGGCGTTTCCGCCTGTCATTGGCTGGGCTGCTGTCACCGGGAGCGCACCACTTGATGCATGGATCCTGTTTGCCATCATCTTCATGTGGACGCCGCCGCATTTCTGGGCGCTGTCGCTTCTGGCACACAAGGAATATGCGAAGGCGAATGTCCCCATGCTGCCTGTCGCTCGCGGCGCAAAGGCGACCCGTAACCAGATCATGATTTATTCCGTTCTGCTTGCGCCTCTTGGCCTGGTCCCGGTTGTCACCGGGCTTGGCGGAATGCTCTATGGCGTGACCGCTGCCCTGTTCGGCGCCGCATTCCTTCTTCTCGCCTTCAAGGTTTGGCGCAGCGAGGCGGGCGATGGCGATGCTCCAGCAGCGGATCTGAAGAAGGCGAAAGGGCTGTTTGCCTTCTCCATTCTCTATCTTTTCGTCCTGTTCGCGATGCTCATCGTTGAACATGGATTTGCTGCCTATTTACCGGTGACACTGGTCTGATGAACGAAACGGGTGATCATCCTTCCGCGAATGCAGGGCAGGCCGAAGAACGGGCGCGCCTCGCCGCTCAGAAGAAGCGCAATATGTGGCTCGCGCTCGCCTTGTTTGCCTTCGTGGTCATTGTCGGCGTCACCACAGTCATACGGCTCGGCGACGCGGACCTCAGCAAGGATGGCGGTGTTTACTGGCGCAACGATCCGCAACCGCGCGAGCAGGCACCGATGCCCGAGCTGCCATCCGACAATGATGCAGACAGCGAGGAGGGGCCGGTTTGAACAATCGCATGATTGCTGTCGGCCTCGGCGTTGTCGTCCTCGCGATGCTTGGGCTCGCCTTCGCCTCGAAGCCGCTCTACGATACTTTCTGCCGCGTGACTGGTTTTGGCGGCACCACCCAGATCGCCGAGGAAGCGCCAGCGGCAATCATTGACCGTGCGCTCACGGTGAGATTCGACGCGAATGTCATGAACGCGCCAGTTCTTTTTCGCCCATTGCAGACGTCAATGCAGATCAATCTCGGTGAGCATGGGCTCGCATTCTACGAGGTCACGAACACGTCGGACCACGACGTCAGCCTGATGGCCTCCTACAATGTGACCCCCCACAAGGCCGGATTGTATTTCAGCAAGCTGGAATGCTTCTGCTTTGAAGAGCGTATCATTCAGGCCGGAGAGACGAAAAAGCTTCCGATCGTCTACTTTATCGATCCGGCGCTTGATGAAGAGCGCAACATGCAGGATGTGCGCACCATCACGCTCTCCTATACGTTTTATGAGACTGACAGTTTTGAGGGTGCGGCGAATTCAGCCGCGCTCAATTGAACTGTTGCGACACTTGTGCGGCGCAGGCTAAAAGCGCCAGAAATGAAGACTCGAGGGGTTATGGCCAATGGCTCATGATGAAGTGAAACACGATTATCACCTGGTGAATCCATCGCCATGGCCCTTGCTTGGCTCGATGGCCATGGTTGTGCTGGCGATCGGCGCAGTCACTTACATGAAAGGCCTCTTCGGCATGCCGGAAGGCACCTGGTGGCTGCTCGCAGTCGGCTTCGCTGCAGTCATCTACGTGATGTTCGGCTGGTGGCGCGAAGTCATCAAGGAAAGCCGCGGCGGCGACCACACACCTGTTGTCCAGATTGGCCTTCGCTATGGCATGATCCTCTTCATCGCATCCGAGATCATGTTCTTCGTGGCGTGGTTCTGGAGCTTCTTTGAATTCTCAATTTTCCACGGCGCGCGCGTTGGCGGCACATTCGATGCGACCAACCCGCTTTACGCCGACGCGCTTCAGGCTGTTGGGGGACAATGGCCGCCTGCGGGTGTGGAAGTCTTTGATCCCTTCCACCTGCCGCTGATGAACACGCTGATCCTGCTTCTCTCCGGCACCACGGTAACGGCAGCGCACCACGCATTGCAGCATGACAATCGCAAATCGGCGATCTCCATGCTGGCCATCACGATCATCCTGGGTATCTGCTTTACCGGCCTCCAGGTCCTCGAATACCAGCATGCAGGCTTCAGCTATGACGGCACGATCTATGGTTCGGCCTTCTTCATGGCGACGGGCTTCCACGGCGCACACGTTGTCATCGGTACCATCTTCCTGACAGTCTGCCTGATCCGTCTGATGACGGGGGGCATGAGTGCCAAGAAGCATCTGGGCTTCGAGTTTGCGGCCTGGTACTGGCACTTTGTGGACGTGGTGTGGTTGTTCCTCTTCGCCTTTGTGTACGTCATTCCATATCTGGTGCTCGGACACTGATCTTGTCGTGACCCGTTCTATTTCTCCAATTTTAGCGGGGCTCGGTTGCCGATGCCCCGCATGTGGAGAAGGGCCAGTCTTCAAATCCTATCTTGGTCTGGCGCCGGCATGCACCGCATGCGGCGCTGACTTCTCCAATGCTGATGCAGGCGACGGACCCGCCTTTTTCGTGATGTTCCTGTTGGGCATTATCATCATGCCGCCAGTTTTACTTGTGCAGGCACTGTTCTCGCCGCCGGTATGGGTCCATGCGCTGATCTGGACGCCGGTCATTACATGCGTCGCTATTTTGTTGCTGCGTCCATTCAAGTCTCTGATGTTTGCCTTGCAGTGGACAAACAATGCGGAGGAAGCGCAGTGGGGTGGCCCCACCCAGACCGGCAGCCGATCCGAGCCATGACGTTCAGACCCATGCCTCTGCTTACGGTGCTGACCCTGATCAGCCTCGCTATCCTCGTCTGGCTCGGCAACTGGCAATACGGCCGCTATGTCGAGAAGAAGTCCAGTCCGCCCGAACAAGTAACGGAAAGCTTTGCCACTGTCCTCGTCCGCGTGGACCGCGATAATCCCGGCATGGCTCAACAGTTAAATGGGATTGTCGATGGAGAGGCCGTCTGGCGCCGCTATGTACCGGCGCGTGTCGAGGGCGTAGACGGTCTTGTCCTGGCGCTGGTTGATGCCACTTCAGGCGTGGCTCCGGTTCCGCTCGCGATTTCAGATGTCGAGGATTTCCAGCGTCGCTCCAATGTTTTCGTCCGAGCAGCCAAGACTGGTGGGATTGCGAGTTCGAATCAGCCGGAAAAAGACATCTGGTATCGCTTTGATGGGCCTTCCATGTTGCGACAGCTTGGCTATGAGCAGGCAGAGGTCAACGTGATCGAACCGGATCAGATTACGCTGAGGCTGGCCGAAGACTTGTCGAGAAGCCGCGTCACGACAAATCCGTACGCAACCGCCGAAGTCAGGGATCCGCTGCCGCCGGAGCGGCATTTTGGCTATGCGCTGACATGGTGGGGGATGGCCATTGCACTGCTAGGTGTGTATTTCGCGTTCCATCACGCTCAGAAGCGGCTGCGCTTCAAGGGGAATTAGATGAAGTTCATTTCGACTCGAGGCGAGGCTTCGGCCGTCGGCTTTGTGGATGCTTGCCTTGCTGGCCTTGCACCGGATGGCGGGCTGTACGTGCCCGAAGAATGGCCATCGATTGCGCCTGCCACCACAGAAGAAAGCTATGTGGATGTCGCGACGCGCGTCATCGCTGCCTTTGCGGACGGCGAGCTCTCTCTCGAAGTTATTCGCGGCATCTGTGCGCGGGCCTATGAAAGGTTCTCTCACCAGTCCGTCGCGCCGCTTGTTCAGACCGGTCCGAATGCATTCATGATGGAACTTCATCATGGACCAACACTGGCGTTCAAGGACGTCGCCATGCAGATGATTGCGCAACTGTTCGATCATGTCCTTGCTGAACGTGGTGAGCGAATGAGCGTCACCTGCGCGACTTCCGGCGATACGGGCGGCGCGGCCGCTGCGGCCTTTTCCGGTGCCGGGCATGTCGATCTTTTCATCCTTCATCCCTTCGAACGCATTTCTCCGGTGCAACGCCTTTTCATGACGACGACGGGCGCGCCGAATGTTCACAATCTGGCGCTCACCGATGATTTCGATGCCTGTCAGGCCATCGTGAAGGCGCTGTTTGCTGACCGGGATTATGTGCGTCAGACCAGCTTGTCTGGCGTCAATTCAATCAACTGGGCCCGCATTGCCGCCCAATCGGTCTATTATGCCACGGCGCAGGCCGCGCTGGGCTCGGATCGACCGCTAAGGTTTGTTGTGCCGAGCGGTAATATGGGGGACGCGCTGGCCGGATATGTTGCCGCCCGGTGTGGAATGCTGTCCGGCTTTGAAGGCGTTTGCGCGGTGAATGAGAACGACACGCTCAATGTCCTCTTCGAGCAAGGGCGGATGCGCCGTGAGCAGGCTGTTGCGACGCCGAGTCCGGCTATGGATATTTCAGTGCCGAGCAATTTCGAGCGTATCGCATTTGAAGTTTCTGGCCGTGACGCGAGCCTTATTCGTCAGGTTTACAACCAGTTCGCGCAAACAGGCGACGTGGATCTGCCAAGTCAGATCAAGGGCCCCCTTCGCTGTAGCGGTTTGTCATCCCAGTCGATTTCGAATGATACAACCATGACGGAAATGGCAACGGTGCTGGGTGAAACCGGCTGGCTGATCTGCCCGCATACCGCTGTCGGAACTGCCGTCGCGCGAAGCCTGCCGCCATCAGAATCAACGACGGTTGTCCTGTCGACCGCGCACGCGGCCAAATTCCCGGAGACCGTGGAGCAGGCGACCGGTCGAGACGCCCCCTTTCCGGATCGCGTCAAGGCGCTTGCTGGCCGTACCGAAGTGTTCGAGAAAATGGCCGCCGATCCGGGTGCTGTTCGAGAGTATATTCTTACACATCAGAGAACATGAAGACTCTCGCCAGTCGCGCCGTAAATCGCTAGGATTCGGCAGATGGGCAATCAATCGGACACGAGAGTCGGACGCTGGAGCTGGGATGCTGGCGCCCGGCGTCTTGAGATCGAGCCGCTTGCGCACTCCTCACTTGATGATCTCGGCGGGAGCTGGACCCTCGATTCGATAGGCGTCCTGCTGGATGGATTGAGCCGCAGCCGACTGGAAAGGGCGCTTGATCCATCGCGGCGCCATGATCCGCGTTTTGCCTGCGTTCTCGGACTTTCTAATGGTGGAGCGATCCGGCTTGTCGGCGAATTCGGAGCGCACGGTTCCGCAGGCGGAGACCTGATCCAGGAGATTGAGCCCGGATTGACGGCATCAGGGACTCCCGGACCGGGGCTGCAGGCTGTCTTCCAGCCAATTATTTCACTGTCGACCGGTGATATTGCTGGCTTTGAAGCGCTTGCCCGATGGGATGGAGAGGCGCCGCAGCATCATGTGGGGCACACGGGCATTGGTGATGCCGCGCTTGCTCCGAACATGCTGATCCGGGCGAGTGAAGCGCTCTCGCTGTGGCGCAAGGATGGCTTCGGCGAAAACCTGTTTGTCAATGTAAACCTGACCGGGCGTGATCTTGCGCGTGATGATCTGGCGGGTCTTGTTGATGCGCTGGTGACGGGACATGGATTCTCACCCGGACAGCTGCGGATCGAGATTACTGAACAGGCGGCCTTGCGGGACGCGGCTGAGGCCGTGCGTGTTGCCGCTGCGCTTAAGCAGGCGGGCGCTGGCGTCATCCTTGATGATTTCGGCTCTGGCCATTCTTCATTCTCATGGCTGGCCGCTCTGCCGGCGGACGGATTGAAGATCGATCCGGAGCTGACGCGGCAGATTGGCAATCCCAAGGTCGACACGATTCTTGAGACCGTCACTCTGCTTGCATCCAGGCTGGGTATGAACGCTACTGCGGAGGGGGTCGAGGATCTTGGCCAGATCAGTAGGCTCAAGGCCATCGGCTTCGATTTTGCGCAGGGATTTGCGTTTTCGCGGCCGATCAGTTCGGATGCGGCGCTCTCGCTTCTGGCGGGTTAATTCAGGCGTTTCCGCCGCCGGAGTGAAGGCGGGCCGCGTCGATGCCGAGCAGGTCCAGTGCATGTGCCCACTTCAGTGAATGCTGGTCACCATAAACAATGTCTGGCGCAGCATTTCCGATAATCCACGAATTTTCTGCGATCTCGTTTTCCAACTGCCCCGCGCCCCAGCCAGAATAGCCAAGTGCCATCACTGAATCGCGGGGAGCATCTTCCGATGCAATCGCTTCGAGAATGTCCCGGGTTGCAGTGAGGCAGACATCAGGGCTGACATCCATGGTGGCGCCGTCGCAGTGGAAATCGCCCGAATGGACAACAAAGCCCCTGTCCGTGCCGACAGGGCCGCCATTGAGGACGGCACGCTCAGGAACACGAATTTCCTGGTCGATGTCGAGTTGAGAGAGCAATTGTGGAAGGGTCAGGTCATCAATAGGCTTATTCACCACGATCCCCATCGCATAGTCAGGCTGATGGGCGCAGATGAGGACGAGCGAGCGGGCAAACCGGGGGTCTCCAATGCCCGGCATGGCAATCAAGAGCTTTCCAGTCAGATCCTCTGTCATAGACGAACGACACCTTTCTTACTGAGCAGGCTGACGCACCTCCGGATTATTGGCAAGCCTCGATTGATCGCAACCACTACAATGCCTAAGTAGCGAGCAGGAAATCAGGAGAAAATCATGACAATCAAAGTTGGCGACAAAATCCCGGAAGCCGTTCTCATGGAAATGACTGAAAATGGGCCGGAGCCGCGCAAGACAGCCGATATTTTCGGGGGCAAGACCGTCGCTCTCTTTGCCGTTCCGGGCGCGTTCACGCCAACCTGTTCGGCCAAGCACCTGCCAGGATTTGTCGAGAAATCCGAAGCGTTGCACGGCAAGGGCGTGGATGACATCGTCTGCACATCGGTCAACGACGTGTTCGTCATGAATGCCTGGGGCGAGTCAGCAAAAGCTGGTGGCAAGGTTCGCATGATGGCAGACGGAAATGCCAATTTTGCCAAGGCACTGGGGCTCGAGATGGACGCTAGCGGCTTTGGCATGGGAGAGCGCTCGAAACGCTATTCCATGTTGGTCAAGGATGGCGTTGTTGAACAGCTCAATGTCGAGGATGGCGGCGAGTTCAAAGTCTCCAGTGCGGATTATCTGCTCGGCCAGATTTGAGTCCCGCTTTTTCGCAAAGCAGTTTATGGGCGGCGTGTACCAGATCGGTGCACGCCGTTTTTTGTGGGCGGTTTTTATTGAAAAACGGCAAACTCGTACCGATCTAATCCATAGGTAGCAGGAGGGAAACACTATGGAGCCATCATTTGTCGTTGCGATTATCCTCGCAGTTGCTGGACTTGTCCTGCTGACGTCTGCGGTGAAGGTTGTCCCGCAGGGCTACAATTTTACTGTCGAGAATTTTGGCCGTTATACCAAGACATTGAGCCCGGGGCTTCATTTTATCGTTCCATTCTATCAGCGCGTCGGGCGCAAGATGAACATGATGGAGAGCGTGCTCGATATCCCCACCCAGGAAGTCATTACCAAGGACAATGCGATGGTGTCCTGTGACGCGGTGGTTTTCATCCAGGTCATTGACCCCGTTTCGGCGGCCTATGAAGTCAATAACCTCCAGAATGCCATCCAGAACCTGTCCCTCACAAATATCCGGACGGTGGTCGGCTCAATGGACCTCGACGAGGTGCTGTCGAATCGCGACGAGATCAATGCGCGCCTCTTGAGTGTTGTCGATGCCGCGACGAATCCGTGGGGCGTGAAAGTCACGCGGATCGAGATCGCAGACCTCACGCCGCCCGCAGACATTACAGAAGCCATGGCGCGTCAGATGAAGGCGGAACGTCTGAAGCGGGCCGAGATCCTCACGGCAGAAGGCGACAAGCAGTCGGCCATCCTGAAAGCCGAAGGATTGAAGCAATCCCAAATTCTCGAAGCTGAAGGGCGCAAGGAAGCCGCCTTTCGGGACGCTGAAGCGCGTGAACGCGAGGCGGAGGCTGAGGCGAAAGCAACTGCCATGGTTTCGGAAGCCATCGCGAAAGGCGACGTCAACGCAATCAATTACTTCCTTGGCCAGCAATACGTTACGGCGTTCGAAAAACTGGCAACGGCTCACAATCAGAAGACCGTCATCATTCCGGCTGAGTTCAGCTCCATCCTCGGGACGATTGAAGGCATTCGCGGCCTGGCTGACAATGCTGCGGCGACGCGTTCAGGCGGGGCTGTTCCACCGACGAGGCGGCGGGAGGACTAGTCATGGAAGGTTTCAATGAGTTGATCTGGCCGCTGACGGCCTGGCACTGGGTTGCGATTGGCCTGATCCTGCTCAGTATTGAGATGGCGGTCGGCACGTTTGATTTGCTCTGGATTGCAATAGCGGCGGGCATTACGGCCATCTTCGCCGCCATTGCGCCCGCTGGCCTTAGCGACTGGCAAGGGCAGCTGATCTTCTTTGCGATTGCCGCGACGGGCCTGCTCATCCTGGGTCGCACTGTTTTCGCAGGCATGCGGAAACTTGCCGGAGAACACCCCACGCTGAACAAGCGGATGGACCGCACGGTGGGGCAGCGCGGCGTTGTCATGGACGATTTCTCCGGAGGATCGGGCCGGGTAAAACTGGGCGATACCGAATGGTCCGCCGAGACGGTGGACGAGTCGAACCCGGCAGCAGGAACCAGCGTGATTGTCGAGGATACAGCCGGGAATGTCCTGCGGATAAAACCGGTCTGAGGACCGTCCAGATACCGTCCAAAAACAGTCCAGAAACAGTCCAGAAACCGTCTATCAGAAGAGCGAGCCCTGAGGTGGCTTCTCGGCGTCGGGTTTGGGTTTGGACTTCGGCTTCTCGGATTTCGGCGGTGACTTTGGCGCCGCCGCTTTCTTGCTGCCCGTCACGACTGCTTGCAGCGACCCTTTCGACAAGGTGATGCCGAGTTGCGCGTCATTGCTGACGCTGTCGGCCGCCTTCAGCACCTTGCCTGATGCGTCCTTCACGATAGCGAAGCCGCGATCAAGAGTCGCCTGATAGGAGAGTGTTTCGAGCAGTTTCGCTTCAGAGGAGAGCGCTGTGCGATTGCCTTCAATGATCCGCGAGAGGGCAGGGCGTGCGCGGACAGCCACGTCGATGAGCTTCTGCCGGTTGCGCCTGGTCTCCGCCTTCAGCGGCTCTGGCCGCAGCCGGGCACCCGCGCGCGTCAAGTGTATCTGTTTCGTCTTGATGGCGCTGGACAGGCCAGTGCGAAGGCCGGTCTCCAGATAGTCGACTGTCTGGCGCTTCTGGGCGATCAGTGTTGCGAGCCTCGGCAGGCGCGAAGCGCGAAGCCGGTCGCGATCATGCCGGACACGGCGAGCAAGGGCGCGCTTCAGGCTTTGCTCGCGGTCCTCGATAGCGATGAGAAGGTCCGAGTGGACCGGAACGGCGATCTCTGCGGCGCCGGTGGGCGTCGGCGCGCGCGCATCGGATACGTAATCGATGAGTGTAGTGTCTGTCTCATGACCGACGGCGGAGATGAGCGGGATCTCGCTTTCGAAAACCGCGCGCACGACGTTTTCCTCATTGAAGGGCCAGAGGTCCTCGATCGAGCCACCGCCGCGTCCGACGATCAGTACGTCGGGCCGGCCATCACCGGTCATGGAATTGAAGCCGCGAATACCAGCTTCGATCTGGGCAGCGGCATTGTCGCCCTGCACCAGGGCCGGCCAGAGAATCACGCGGACGGGGAAGCGCTCGCGTATGCGGTGCAGGATGTCGCGGATGACCGCGCCAGTCGGGCTTGTGACGACGCCAACCGTTCGCGGCAGGTAGGGGAGCGGTTTCTTGTGGCGCTCATCGAAGAGGCCCTCAGCGGCAAACTTCTTCTTGCGTTCTTCCAGCAGCGCCATCAGCGCGCCGGCGCCGGCCGGGCGCATGAAGTCCGCGATCATCTGATAATTCGAGCGCCCGGCATATATGGAGAGCCGACCCTCCGCGACCACTTCGAGGCCTTCTTCCGGCTTGAAAGGCAGGCGCTGGACCGATCCCTTCCACATCACTGTGTTGAGGACGGCCTTGTCGTCCTTGATGTCGGCATACATGTGGCCGGACCGGGCAATGGTCACGCGGCCGAGTTCGCCGCGCACGCGCACATGGTCGAAATTCGTTTCTATGGTCCGCTTAAGATTCGCAGCGAGTTCCGAGACAGAAAGCTCGGCAACGTTGGACGGCGCTTCTTCAGACATAAGCCTAGCTTGCGCCCGCGTCCGGATCGCGCGGCGTCTGTGAAGCGGCGACGGCTGTGCGGGCCTTCAGTTCACCGGAAATGCGCGTCATCATGAATGTGCCGGTCCAGTCCGATGGGTCATCGAAGAACCATACGCCGCTGATGAGGCAACAATCGGCATCCACGTCACCATGATAGCGCAGCATGAAGGGCTCGCCGCTTTCATCGTCGATGGCGATCTTGGTGAAGTGCACATCCAGACCCTGACGATAGCCGGTGATGCGGGCTTCGTATTCGGCGAAGTCGCGATCTTCTGTAAGGTTCTCCTCAAGGATGGAGCCAGTCACCTTGCCGGTCTCTTCCTTGATCCAGGCCGTGAACATGACAGCATCGTCTGTGAGGTCGTAGGCGTAGAAGCCTGTCCACAGACCGCTCAGATCTTTGGTCCGACGGCGTTTGGGGGAACTGTTTGCCATAGGGGTACCTTGCCCTGCGTTCGATGGCATCATCAAGGCCATTTCTGCGCTTGACAGTGAGTTCAGCTCCGAATTCCTGTGAAAGCCCAATGATGACAGGGTAAAGCGCAGATTGGGGCTTGATCAAACGAGGTCGGGCGTTCATCTCCCTCATCCATGAAAATACTCCTCCTTGGTTCTGGTGGCCGCGAGCACTCGCTGGCCTGGAAAATCGCCCAGTCTCCGCTCGTCGATGAAGTTTTTTCCGCGCCGGGAAATCCCGGCATGGACAAGATCGGCCCATGTTTCGACCTTGACCCGACAGACCTGAAGGCGGTCCAGGAACTCGCCCTGCAGATCGTGCCAGACCTGATCGTTATCGGGCCGGAAGCCCCTCTGGCGGCCGGTGTGAGCGATGCGCTGCGTGCGCGCGGCTTTGACGTGTTTGGGCCAAGCCAGAAAGCGGCGCAGCTGGAAAGCTCCAAGGGCTTTGCCAAGGACCTGATGAAGAAATATGGCGTGCCGACAGCCGGTTATGGCCGCTTCACGGATCTCACCGAAGCGCTGGAATACCTGGAAGGGATGACCGCGCCCTATGTGATCAAGGCTGACGGGCTTGCCGCTGGCAAGGGCGTTGTGATCGCACAGACACTGGAAGAGGCGGAGAACACGGTCGAGGAATTCATGGCGGGCCGCTTCGGCGATGCGTCGGCGGAGATCGTCATTGAAGAGTTCATGGAAGGCGAAGAGGCTTCCGTGTTTGTGATGACGGATGGCGAAGGCGCCATCTACCTTCCGGTGGCGCAGGACCACAAGCGGGTCGGTGATGGCGACACGGGACCGAATACAGGCGGCATGGGGGCGTACGCCCCGGCACCGGTTGTGGATGCTCGTACGCTTGAACTGGTCCAGACAATGATCGTCGAGCCGATGCTGTCCGGCATGGCCGATGACGACATGCCATATCAGGGTGTTCTCTATGTCGGGATCATGGTGACGCCGTCCGGCCCGAAAGTGGTCGAGTTCAATGCGCGGTTCGGTGATCCGGAATGCCAAGTCCTGATGGCAGGGCTGCCCGGAGATATTGTACCGGCGCTTCTGGTCTGTGCGACGGGCGGGCTTGTCAGCAGCCATGCGGCTCTGTGTGAGATGATGGGCCTGTCGGAATTCAGGCCAAGCGCCACGGTGGTCATGGCCGCGAACGGGTATCCGGGCGCCGTGAAGAAGGGCTCCGTCATCGCCGGTGTCGACAATGCGGATGCGATCGACAGCGTTACAGTGTTCCATGCCGGCACGGACATGAATGAGAAAGGCGAGCTGATTGCAGCCGGTGGGCGCGTCCTCGGCGTGACGGCGACGGGCGACGATCTCAGGCAGGCGGTCGATCGCGCCTATCATGGAGTGGCCGCGATTGATTGGCCGGAAGGCTTCTATCGCAGGGACATCGCCCACCGGGCGCTTAAATAAATGTAATCTGTACAGGTTGCAGGCAACCGGCGGGCGGCAAGGTCGTTTCTGTTCCATCACCTGATATGATGGAGAAACCTCATGACCAATCACAATGTTGATGCCCTGAATGATGTTACGAAGACCCTGATCGATAGCCAGAAAGGCTATGAAAAGGTGTGCGAAATGTCCGATGACAGCCATGCTCTGCGCAACAAGTTTCAGACGCTTGCCGCTGAACGAGCCGATTTGATCCAGAGCTTTCAGACCCAGGTGCGCACTTATGGCGCCGAACCGGCCACATCAGGCGGGGTCGGCGGATCGCTGCACCGCGCCTGGGCCGACTTTACGTCGTTGTTCCAGGATGACGAAAAGGCGGCATTGGAAGCGGTGGAGGATGGCGAGGAATACCTGGCCAAACAAGTGGCGTCGAAACTTGATAGCAAGGATATCGACCTGCCGACACGCGAACTGCTTGAGCGCGCCCAGGCGTCTGCCCTACATGGGGAGCGATTTGCCGACATGACCGAAAAGGCAAGGTTCTAAAGCCCCGCATGATAAGATGAGAGCGACCGTCTCCCCGGAGGCGGTCGTTTCTTTTACCCAAGCAAACACATTGCTGGCCGAAGGCGGGATAGCAGGCTATCTCGATGTGGCGATTTGACCCTGCGATAAGCTTGTAGCCGCACCTGCAAGCGCTAGGGTACGCTTCAACAGATATCGCAGGGAGCAGAACATGGCAGAGGCCGAAAACGCGCAGGAAATGTTCACTGGTACGAAGGAAGTCGCCGAGAGCCACAGATTCGATGAAAGCAGACTGGCCGAGTGGATGGAGGCCAATGTCGAAGGCTATCAGGGACCGCTGACTGTCAAGCAGTTCAAGGGCGGACAGTCCAACCCGACCTACAAGCTTTTCACGCCAGACAAGGTCTATGTGATGCGTCGCAAGCCGCCCGGCAAGCTCCTGCCATCGGCGCATGCAGTGGACCGGGAATTCCGCGTGATCAATGCGCTCTACCCAACGGGCTTCCCGGTCGCGCGTCCTTATGGTCTGTGTGCGGATGAAGGCGTCATAGGCACCATGTTCTATGTGATGGATTGTGTCGACGGACGCATTCTCTGGGATGGCACGCTGCCGGACTATGAGCCAGCGATGCGTCGCCAGATCTATGAGGCCAAGGTCAAGACGTTTGCGGACCTGCACAATACGGACTGGAAGGCTGCAGGGCTGGAAGGATTCGGTAAGGAGGGCGATTATGTCGCCCGTCAGATCCATCGCTGGACAAAGCAGTACAAGGCGTCCGAAACCGAGCATATCGAGGATATGGAGAAGCTGATCGAATGGCTCCCGGAGAACATTCCTCCGGGCGATACGACGACGATCGTTCACGGCGATTACCGGCTGGACAATATGGTCCTGCACCCGACCGAGCCGAAAGTCATCGCGGTGCTGGACTGGGAGCTTTCAACGCTTGGTGATCCGCTTGCGGACTTTTCCTATCACCTCATGAACTGGGTGATGCCGAGCGGTGACGAGACGCGCGGGTCGCTCTCGTCAATTCCGGACCTGAAGGCGCATGGAATCCCCACCATGCAGGAGTATGTCGATATGTATTGTGAGCACACTGGCCGCGATGGTCTGCCGCAGCTCGACTATTATTTTGCCTACAACGCCTTCCGGCTGGCCGGCATCCTGCAGGGCATAGTCGGCCGGGTTCGCGATGGAACGGCATCAAACGCCAACGCTGCCAAGAATGCTGACCGTGTGCGCCCGCTCGCGGCGTTTGCAGCGGAACGTGCACGCATGGCCGGGATGAAGGATTAGCATCATGTCGAAGATCATCGAGGGGCCACTCCGCAAGCCGGCTCAGATGCTGGCCGACCAGTCCTATGACGGCCACAAGTCGCTGCATGATGACAGTGAAGCCGAAAAGCTCGGTATCAAGGCTGGACCTATTGAGGGGCCGACGCATTTCAGCCAGTTTTCGCCCTATTTGGTTGACCTGTTCGGAAAAGACTGGTTCGAACGCGGATGCTTTTCAGCGCACTTCCAGAACATGGTTGTCGAGGGCGAGGCGGTTCGCGTGTTCGTGGAGCCAAAGTCCGAAACCTCGGCCTACTGTCGGGCCGAGAAAGAAGACGGCACGCCAGTCCTCGAGGCCAGCGCAACACTCGGTCCGGACCATGGCCAGACGCTGTTGGAAGCGCGCCAGGCGAAGCTGCGCCCAGCGGGCGAGCTGGTCATCCTGGCCGACATGGAAGTCGGGATGAAAGGGCCGGACAATGAGATCGTCCGCATGGACCCCGATCAGCATATGGGCAATCTCTACCCCTTCTCCCTGAACGACAAGCTCCGCAAGATCACCGAGCCGATGGACTGGTACTCGGACGCGGCTGCCTCGCCATGGGGCCGGGCGATCATCCCGACAGAGATGGTATCCGTTATCGGAAACTATACGGGCGGCATGATCAAATGGCCAATCAAGCGCCCGTCAATCGGCCTGTTCGCCGATCTTGAAATCCGCATGGTCAGTGGTCCGCTCTTCGTGGGGGAGACCTATCGGCTTAAGCGCGAAGTCGTCGCGCTGTCCCAGAGCCGCCGCGTGGAAAACTACTGGGTGCTGACAAGCTTTTTCGATGAGAGTGGCAATGAGCTGAAAGCGCAGATGCTGCTCAATCACGGGATCATGAAGGCAAGCTATCCAGATTACCCGAAGGAGCTGCTGCCCAGCTAGCTAGTCTGATGCGGTGCAGACAGCGTCGTCATAGTCGCGTTCGAAAATGTAGGTCTGGTCTGCAATCGGGACAGTAACGCTTTTGTACACCTTGTTTGCCGGGTCGTCCCAGGTCTGGGCGAAGGCTTCCATGCGGGTGATCCGGTCGCCAAGAAAGGTCCTGAGGTGGGCGGCGTCGATCATGCCCCAATAGGCATTCGGGTCGACGCGGCAATCATGGTCGAGGGCATCGGATAGGATGCGGTCACTGATGGTCCGGATGTAATCGACGTCTACATCCTGTCCTTTCAGGTGCTCGACCATGTGGTCCTGACCGGATTTATGCAACGTGTACGGAAAATTGTAGCCGAGGCCCGCGACCAGCTTGTCGCGGCTCGATGCCTTGGCGCCAGTCTGTAGCCAACCAAACCACTGGTCAAAGCCCATCATAACAATGCCGTGCACGGATAGATGTGCGCTATGATGGATTGTGAGATCGTCAGCACCGGGAACCAGAACCATTGCGCAAGCCGACATGCACTGCCCGGCGATAATGATGGGCTCGTTACGCTGGTCGAGAATGCGGCTCATCATGCGCGCTGTAGCGACGTTTCCGCCAGGGCTCGTAATGATGATGCGGCTGGCCGGCGCCATGTCGGCGAGCTGCAGGAACTGTCCCGGAAAGATGGCGGCGTTGTAGCAGATTGTCTGCGTGTCCGGCAGGACGGACACTCCTCCGGCGGCGAGACAGGCCTCGACTTCGGCATCGAGGCTGGCGGATGGTGCGTCGAACGCGATCTCCTGCGCGTCGGCACTCAGAAACGTCGCCTCCATGAGAGCATAAACCAGGGCGGCGCTTGCCAGTCTGGAGCGAAATCTGTTGAACATCGCTGGACCTTCAGTGAAAATTGCACAGTTCCTGCATCGAAGCTTAGACTGGGTAAGGATACGGTAAAGAGAAGATTGGGCGGGCGGAGACAGACCATGCGGCATCAGGCGACAATTCATAAGTGTGCAGCAGCGCTGATCGTGTCGGCAATGCTCGGCGCGTGCGGATCGAACACGGCTGCACCCGAGACCAACATGGTCTCGACGAGCGCCTGTGTCGAGATTCCGGATGGCTATTATCTGTTTACTGATGGTCAATTCACGCCAACCAGCGAAGACATGGCAATCGACCTTCCGGCGCCGGTCAGCCAGATTGAGGTCGCATGGGTGGACGATGTTACCGATCATGTGAACGAGATGGGCTATGACTGGCTCGCGGTTCGCGTCGCAGGACGAGTGGCGACGCTTGTAGGCACAGCGCCGGATGAAGACACGAAGGAGGCGGCTTATTCGGCCGGCCGGAATGCGGTGCTGTCCAGCCCTGCCGGCGCGCAGAATATCGATCTCGTTGTCGACGGCATTTCAGTGCAGGGCGGAGACTCAGGCGTGGGCGCTGCCCTTGCGGGCCTGAATGACCGACCAACGCCGGAAGCGTGCCAGGCCACTTTGACGGCTGTGATGGACGGCCGCAATGTAGAGTTTGAAAGTGGGAATTCCAGCATTTCCGAGAATAGCACCCGCCTTCTGGATGCCGTGACGGGGGCTGCGCTGATCTGTTCGGCCTACACAATCGAGATTGGCGGGCATACGGATGCGCGCGGCGCAGATTCCTTCAATTTGCGCCTGTCGCAAGAGCGCGCGGATGCGGTCAAGCAGTATCTGGTCGACCACGGGGTCGCAGAATCAAAGCTGACCGCAGTGGGATATGGTGAAAGCCGGCCGCTCGATTATGCGCAGACGACTGAAGCCTATGCCCGCAACCGGCGTACGGAATTCACGGTGCACGGCTATTGATGATGGCGCGGTTTGGAGGGCGTGCGGCGCTGTCCGGCCCTCTGGCCGCCGCGTGCGCGCTTCTGGCTGGGTCTGCCAGTCGGTTTCCGTGCGGGCAGATAGGACCCGAGCAATTCGTTGAGCTGTGAGGGGAGGACTTCCTCGACCCCGCCCGGCGGGAGGTCGCCCAACTCGAATGGGCCATAATGGGTGCGGATCAGGCGGTTCACTTCCAGTCCCACTGCTTCAAGGGCGCGTCGGACTTCACGTTTCTTGCCCTCGGTAAGCGTAACGCGGATCCAGTTATTGGTGCCGGTTTCCCGTTCCAGTTCTGCAATGATGGGTGCGTAAGTGACCCTGTCGACCGTGATGCCGTCCGCCAACTCTTTCAGTTTCTCAGGCGTGACCTTGCCATGGGCGCGGGCCCGGTAGCTGCGCTGGAACTCGTTTCGCGGCAGTTCGAGCGTGCGAGCGAGTTCACCATCATTGGTGAGGAGGAGCAGGCCTTCAGTGGTCAAGTCGAGACGACCGACTGTCATCACGCGCGGCAGGTGTTTGGGCAGTTCGTCAAAAATAGTCCGGCGACCCGCAGGGTCGATGGTCGTGGTGATCAGTCCGGACGGCTTGTGATAGCGCCAGAGCCGTGTGGCCTCAGGCTGTTTCACCTTTTTGCCGCGGACCTGGATGGTTTCGTTCCCCGTCACCTTGAAGGCGGGAGATGTGAGTTTCTTGCCATTGACCGTGACAAGGCCCTTTTCGATCAACGCTTCGCTTTCGCGGCGTGAGGCGATGCCGGCGCGTGCGAGCCATTTGGCGATGCGCTCACCTTCGCTCCAGTCATCAGGTGCGGTGTGTTTCGATTTGGGCGAACTGGTCCGTCTTGCGGGCCGGGGCGTCTCACGACGATCCGTCATTTCTGGCTGTCCTTTAAGGGCGTCAGCCTATGTGAAGGACGGGGCAGGCGATTGCAAGGGCAAGAGCGAGTTCGAGCGGGATCCAGACCGGGATCATCCCGGCGGCGCGGTTCTCTTTCGTGTCGAGCAGCAATGACAGGGACCGTCCCAGCCCCGCGCCGAACCAGCCGGCGGCGACCGGCATGATTGCAAACAGGGAATAGAACCCGCCAACCTTGAGCAGGATCACCAGCGCGGTCATGTGCACCATGAACAGCAGGCCGCCATATGTGGCGCGGAATTCGGAATAGCCGCCGGGCCTCGCCGGGTCCGGATCGGGGACGAGGCGGACCACGCCCTGCGCCCATCCGGGGGCAAAGAGTGCGCCGAGGCCCATCAGGGCACCTGCGCCAAGGGCAAGGGCGGCAATGATTGTGAGAACGCTCATCTGGTCTCCTTCCGGGTGCGGCCTGACTTTTAGTGTAGATCGAGGCGCGTCACCGGCGAGTTAAGAGCGGATCAGACGCCGGCGGCCTTCCAGGCGGATTTTGGCCAGCGCCGATGCTGCCAGAACCATTGCTCTGGGTTAGCGCGGACCTCAGCCTCTATGAATTCTGTAATCTTGAAGACGCAGTCCTTGACCGCTTCGTCGCCTTCAAGACCCGGTTCAGGCCGGATCGGCTCATGAATGGTTACACGAAACCGGGCCGGGCCCGTGCGTAGCGTCGAGACCGGAATGATGGGGACATCATATTTGAGCGCGAGCCGGGCCGGGCCGGGTGCCGTCATGGCATCGTGCCCAAAGAAAGGGGCGGCGAGGCCCTTGTTGAACTTCTGATCGTTCATGAGCGCCACAGAGCGACCCGCCGAGAGCGCCCGCATCAGCTCACGCGTGCCGAGGCCCTTGGGTGTCAGAACGCCAATCCCGTATTCGTGGCGCACCTTGTTGATGCGCCGGTCAATGTGCGGATTGTTCAGCGCGCGATAGGTCACCAGGCAGTCGACCGGGCGGCGGCAGATGACGGCGGCCATGACTTCCCAATTCGCGAAATGGCCGGAGATGAAGACCGCGCCATTGTCGCTGTTCTCGACGGCGTCGAGGCGCTCTGGGTACACGGTTTCTACCCGGTTGCCTTCATAGGGATGGATCTTTGGCAGGTGAGGGAGTTCGCCCGCCGTGCGGCCGACGCTCTCCCAGCTGGCTTTCGCGACGCGATCAACTTCGGCTTCATCCCAGTCCGGAAAAGCCATGCGCAAATTGCGTTTCACGGTCTTGCTCTGGCTGAGCAGCGGCGCGATACGCTTGACGATCCAGCCAGCAGTATTGGATGCGCGGTCTGGCCCGAGCAGTTTCATCGGCCACCAGTAGACCAGGTCCCAGGCGATCGCTTCCAGCCGCCAGGCGACGCGCTGGCCGAAAGTGGAGCGCTCATCGATGTCCGTCGGGCGGATATATTGTTCGGTATCGCTCATTTGGCCTGTCTTGCCCGTTGGACCAGTGGTTCCAGCAGATGGTCCAACACGTCGTCATTTTCAAATTCTGCCCTCACCGGGAACGCTAGAATGCCTGTGCGTTGAGAAGCGCGCAGGCGAACAAAATCCTTCTCGGTGGTAATGAGCGTCGCTTCGCGCTTTTCTGCCAGCGCTTTGAGGTAAGTGATGTCGCTGTCGGTGTAGACGTGATGGTCCGGGAAGGGCACGGTTTCGGCGATGCTGGCGCCGCATTGCTCAAGTGTGCTGAAGAACTTTTCAGGGCGTCCTATGCCGGCAAAGGCGACATAAGTTCTGGGCAGGTTGGCGGAGCGTGGCACGAGATGGCTCTGGATGATGGGGAGGGGGCAGGCGTCCAACTCCTCGGGCATATCGCCGGATCCGGTCAGCACGATGGCATCGGCGCGTGACAGCCCGACGGCAACCGGTTCGCGCAGGGGGCCCTTGGGAATGACGTGGCCATTGCCGAAGACGGACTGGCGATCAACCACGATCAGCGAGAGGTCCTTGTGCAAGCCTGGGTTCTGGTGACCGTCATCCATGATGATGAGATCGACGCCGTCCTGTTCCATGGCTTGCCCGGCTAGCGCGCGGTCCGCACCGATCCAGGCTTCGCCGGAGCAGGAAAACATCAGGGCTTCGTCACCGACATCGCCGGCTGTGTGCACCGTGAAGTCGACCTTGAGAGGCCCCTTCGAAGAGCCGCCATAACCGCGTGACAGCGTTGCGATCCGGGCGCCCGGCAACTGCGCGGAAAGGCGGTCGCGGAGCGCGGCGGCGACGGGGGTCTTTCCGGTCCCGCCCACGCTGATGTTTCCGACACAAATGACAGGGATGGTGAGCGTGTGCGGGTCCGCCTGAGCGATCCGCCGCTTTGTCATGCCAGCATAGATCGCTGCCAGCGGCGTGAGGAGGATGCGCGTCAGCGACGCGGCCTCGCGCGATTTCGGGTCGACATCGCGGTCCCAGAAGCGAGGCGAACGCATCATGACTTTGCCGCCGGAAGAATGTTCAGTAGTGCCGCCACCGTCTCGTCCATTGGCTTGCGCGTGCGTTCATTAAGGAAGGCGCGCATGTCGTCGGTCGGTTGGGCGGCCGGGAAGTTGTCTGCGAGATCCTGTGGAGCTTCGACGATGTCAAAGCCGCCCTTGCCGGAGAGTTCTGCGGCAATGTCCTGGAAGTTGAAGAGGTCCGGGCCGGTCAGCACGGGCGTACCAGTCTGCAGGATTTCAATGGGATTGTGGCCACCTATGCCGCCTGCGTGTCCGCCGCCGAGGTAGACGGTGTCGGCAAGCGCCGCGAACAGGCCCACTTCGCCGAGCGTATCGGCGAGCAGCACATCGACAGGGCCGGAGGGGGGCTTGCCGGTTGAGCGCTGATGATAGGTGAAGCCGCGCTGTTCGAGCAGCGCGATGATGTCAGGTGCGCGTTCAGGGTGCCTCGGCACAATCACGCAGAAGGGGCGTTCGGGCATTCGGTCCATAGCGTCGAGAACAAAGGCCTCTTCTTCGGAATGAGTCGAGATCGCCGCAAGGCACTGGCGCATGCCTTTGAATTGGGACTGGAGCCGTGCCAACGCGTCTGGGTCGAAGGTGGGGGCGGGCAGGGAGGATTTGAGGTTGCCAGGCTCGAGAACCGATTGCGCGCCGAGTGTGGCAAGGCCGGAGGCTGTTTTCGCATCAGCGGCAAGGATGACATCAAACTTGCCGAACAGTTCGCGAGCAAAGCCCGGCCATTTCTGCCAGCCGGCTATGCTGCGCTCGGTCATGCGGGCGTTGACCAAGGCTGTCGGTATGTTTGCCGTGTGTAATTCAGTCAGAAGGTTTGCCCATACTTCGCCTTCGGCAAAGACTGCCGCCGCTGGTTGCCAATGGGCGACGAAACGCCTTGCAATCGAGGGCGCATCGATTGGCGCGAACTGATGGATGGCGCGGTCCTTCAGGGCGGTGCTGTTTTCGATGGATTTTGCGACCAACTGCGCCGAGGTGCGGGTCTGGCTCGTGCACAGGAAGCTGAACTCGGGCCGCTTTTCATGCAGGGCTTCGGCCAGGGCCAGCAACAGGCGGGTCTCGCCGATACTGGCGCCGTGCATCCAGATCACCGGCCCGGGACCAGGCTTGGCGTCAAACTTCGCGAAGCGTTCTGCGGTACGTTCGCCGTCTTCCTTGCCCGTGCGCACGCGGTGCGAAATCAGCAACCCTAGAAACGGGTGCACGGCGCGTGTCGCAGTTCGGTAGAGAGTTCGGCCCAGACTCATGGCGTGTCTTCTAACGGGAAAATTCCTGTCCGTCGCCCGTAACGGTCAGTCTTTACGACCAATCAATTCCGCCGCGCGTGTATAGGCGGCCTCCATGGCGTAACCGACCTGCTGGATGGAGGCTTCGCTTTCCTGCGACTTGTCGACGAAAATCGGGGCGCCGATGACCATCGCCCCTCGGGCGAACGGAACGGGTATCATGAAGCGATCCCAGGTGTTCAGCCGCTTTACGGGTGCGCAGTCGAGTGCGTATGGCACGATGGCCGCGCCCGTCCGCTGGGCCAGTACGATGGGGCCGGGCTGGACGGTCTCTGCAGGGCCGCGAGGTCCGTCCGGCGTGATGCACATTACGCTGCCTGCGCGAAGCCGTTTGCTGGCTTTGGCGAGCGCGGCCAGCCCGCCCTTGTCCTTTCGTTTGCGCTTGTGTGTGGACGAGCCGCGGACCGATTCCAGTCCAAGGTGCTCAATTGCCTTCGCGACCGCTTCACCATCTCGTGACAGCGATATCAACATGGCGGTGGGGTGGGCCTTTGAAGGGAGCTTGCGGGCGATCCTGCTCCAGATCGTTGGAAGCAACATGATCCGCGAATGCCAGGCTGCCACGATCAGGCCATTATCGGCCTTCCAGGCTTCACGGAACCTGTCTTCGCCTTCCACCGTCCAGCGGATCGTGCGGGCGCACAGGACCATATAGGCCCAGATCAGGCTGCCCAGCACGGACGAGACAATCGGATGGCGCAGGAGGGATTTCATCGAAGCCGTCCTTTTAGGAGGCGTTGTCGCAATAGGCAAAGGCCAAAAACAAGCCGCGCCCTGTTGAGCTGCGCTCAGGGCCTAGTGGCAGAACACCCTGACCGGGTTTTTCAAGACGGGAAAGGTTTCGAAGACGTAAGGGGCTACTTGCCGTATCCGCTGGACGAGATTGCGCCAATTGTGTGAGGCGGTGCCGAGGTGGACCGTGCATACTCGATACAGTTGATAGGTGACGAATAGCGAACCTGGGGAGCGCGCCTAGGCCTATTTGTGCAAAATATTGCAAGCCATCTGAAGGTGGTGGGCGATACTGGGATCGAACCAGTGACCCCTGCCGTGTGAAGGCAGTGCTCTACCGCTGAGCTAATCGCCCGATATCAGGAGGAGCGGTCATAGTGAGACAGGCTCAACACGTCAAACGAAGAATGCAGAGCGGCTGAGCAAGGGCCAATGTGTATCTTTAAGTGCAAAGCAGACATGCAAAGTAGCATGAGTTATTTTTCGAAAAGTTAGAGGTCAAATCTTTCGCGTCAAAGTGTCGCCCAATCAGGGGACGTGAGCTAAATGTTGCCACAATTTGATTATTGCATATGAAATCAACAGGCTGAAGGCGATCGACCGCAAGGCAGGCCTGAATGGCGCAAAATACCGCGCAAAGATGAACAGATATTCAGAATGAACAGCTGTTCATAAAAGTCGCTAAATCAAATTTCATCGAGATTAGCCCTTGAGATTTGCCCAAAGAGCCGTCATCTAAGCGTCACGAACGGCGGAACGTTATTGAGTCTGTCGTTATGAAAAAAAATAGCAAACAGAAGGGCAGGTTTGCTGGAGGTCCCCCTCCAAGCACCCCTCATTTAGCCTGGAGAGATTGAAATGAAAGACTGGTGTAACAATGAAGGTGCAAAACGCCTTCGCGAAAAGATCCGTGAGTACTGGGCAGAGCGTGGCTATGAAGTCGACGTCGACCTCGTAGATGCTGGCTTTGTGCCTGCGATGCGCAGCGCCCGTACCGACCTTCGCAGCAATATGGTGAACGGCATGCCGCGTCGCCGCGTTGCAAAGGCCCAGGAAGATGTTCGCACGTCGTATCGTCCAGCCGACGCCGCGACTGAAGCGGCCTAGGCTATGATCGCCCGGATCAGTCCGGGCAGTTCAGAGTAAGTCTCGCATATTCCTGAGACCTCTGACAGATCGGTCGGCGACGGCCCGTATCCAAACGGTACAAACACGAAAGGCAGTCCGGCATTCCGGGCTGCCTTTTCATCTGTCTGGCTGTCACCAATCATGATGGCGCAGTTCGTTGTGCCGCCCGCGCGCAGGACCGCCTGGATAATGTGGTCGCCATCCGGCTTCTTGCTGGGGACGGCATCAGCGCCGACAATGCTCGCGAACCGGTGAGAAATGCCAAGACCTAGCAGAACGGCCTCCGACAGGGCTTGCGTCTTGTTCGTGCAGACGGCGCAGATGGCGCCAGCATCCGCGAGCTGGGCAAGGGCGGCATCGGCGCCGGGGTAAAGCTCGCTGAGATTGCAGATATTGCGCCGGTAATGATCGAGAAAATCGTCCCAGAGTGAGTCAACGGCCGCGTCCGCATTGTCCACTTTCTGATAGGCCAGCCCCTTCCGGATCATGGCCTTTGCGCCTTCGCCAATCATTCCGCTGATCAGCTCGAAAGGGACGGGTCTGAAACCGGCGCGCATCAGGCAGTGATTGAGCGCTGCGTGGAGGTCTGGCGCGCTGTCGACGAGTGTTCCATCAAGGTCGAAGACAATCGTCCAGCCCTGCAGGTCGCGTGTTTCCATCAGTTTGCTCCAAATGGCTCGCATCAATTCGTCAGATGGTTTAGGCGAGAAGTCAAAGCAGAACGAGTTGGAAAGTCATGTCGGAAAGAGCCGCAATCATTCTGGCCGCAGGACAGGGGACGCGGATGAAATCCTCCCTGCCGAAGGTGCTGCATCCGGTTGGCGGACAATCCATGATCGACTGGTCGATACAACTGGCGAGACGGGTCGGCTGCGAGAAGATCATTACGGTTGTGAGCCCTAATTCTGATGCGCTCAAGTCGCATGTCACGGCGGCTCTCGGTGACAGTGCCATTGCCATTCAGGACCCTCCGCTGGGGACAGGGCATGCCGTGCGGGCTGCAGAGGCGGCACTGTCCGGGTTCACCGGCGATGTCATCGTCCTCTATGGCGATACGCCGCTCATTCCGTCGACGGCGGTTGAGGCGCTGTTCGGAGAACTTGAGCAGGGCACCGGCGTGGGCGTGCTCGGCTTTCATGCGCGCGAGCCCGGTGCCTATGGCCGCCTTGTGACAAATGGTAATGACGAGCTCGAAGCCATTGTCGAGGCCAAGGACGCCTCGCCCGAACAGCTAAAGATCGATATTTGCAATTCAGGCGTGATGGCTGTGCGGTCGGACCGGCTCTTCCGCCTGCTGTCCAGGGTCACCAATGACAACAAGAAGGGCGAGTATTATCTCACCGATATTGTCGGGCTGGCGCGGGACGAGGGCGCGACCTGCAAGGTTGTGACCTGCCAGGAAGCGGATGTGATGGGGGTGAATTCGCGGGTCGAGCTTGCCGTCGCCGAAGCCGCATTCCAGTCCCGCAGGCGCCAGGAACTGCTCGAATCAGGCGTCACCATGACGGCGCCGGACACTGTCTTTCTCGCCCACGACACCATCATCGAGAATGATGTGGTCATCGAGCCGCATGTCGTGTTCGCGCCGGGGGTGCATGTCCGCAGTGGCGCGGTCATTCGCGCGTTCAGCCATCTTGAGGGAGCGATCGTGGACGAAGGCGCGCAGATTGGGCCGTATGCGCGGCTTCGGCCGGGTGCGAGGATTGGAGAAGGTGCGCGGATCGGCAATTTCGTTGAAGTGAAGAAAACGCGCGTTGGCAAGGGCGCGAAGGCCAACCATCTTGCATATCTCGGCGATGGCGAGGTCGGCGCGAATGCCAATCTCGGCGCGGGAACCATTTTCTGCAATTATGATGGTTTCCTCAAATACACGACCAGGATCGGCGAAGGGGCGTTTGTCGGCTCCAACAGTGCGCTCGTTGCGCCGGTGTCGATCGGGAAGGGCGCCTATGTAGGGTCTGGCTCTGTGATCACCGAAGACGTGTCTGCGGATGCGTTGGCGATAGGTCGTGGTCGGCAGGTGGAGAAGGCCGGATGGGCGGCGCATTTCCGCGTTGAAATGGCCGAGAAAAAGAAACAGACACAGACATAAGGGTACCGGGCGATGGCATTCGAGAAAGAAAAGGAAAATGCGGCCGCAGCAGCGATCGAGTTTGTCGAGGACGGCATGACGGTCGGACTGGGAACGGGCTCGACGGCGAAGTTCTTCGTCGAAATGCTGGCCGAAGAGATTGCTGACGGGCTGATGGTGAAAGGTGTTCCGACCAGTGAGGATACGCGCCGGCTCGCCGAGTCGCTCGGAGTTCCGCTTCTGCCTATCGAACACGTCGACCGGATCCACCTGACCGTGGACGGAGCCGATGAGGTGGATGGCGACGCGCAACTGATTAAAGGCGGCGGCGCGGCGCTTCTGCGGGAAAAGATTATCGCAAATGCCAGCGATCTGATGGTTGTGATTGCCGACCCGTCGAAAGTGGTGGACGTGCTCGGCGCTTTTCCGTTGCCCGTTGAAGTGACGCCATTCGGCTACACCATCACCGCCAAGAAAGTCTTCGACGCGCTGAAAGCGGCAGGTGTTATTCGTCCGAAGATTGACGTTCGTACCGCTGGCGGCAGCAAGCCGCTCGTCACCGATGGTGGAAATTACATTCTTGATTGCCAGTGCGGGGTCATTCCCGATGCGCCGAAAGCAGCTGCGCTGCTATCGAACGTCCCCGGCGTCGTAGAGCATGGATTGTTCATCGGAATGGCACGTACTGTCATTGTCGGAGACGAAGATGGCGCTTCGGTGATTGAACACTGACCGTTACGGGCCATGTAAGGGCGCAACAACGACAACAGCACCCGAAGGACGCCCCGAATGGCCGATACGCAATACGATTATGATCTCTTTGTCATTGGAGCCGGCTCGGGCGGGGTGCGCGCAGCCCGGATCGCTGCCCAGGCGGGTGCGAAAGTGGCGATTGCCGAGGAGTACCGTATTGGTGGCACATGCGTGATCCGCGGCTGCGTGCCGAAGAAATTCATGGTCTATGCGAGCGACTACGGCAAGAAGATCAATGAAGCGGCGCAGTATGGCTGGAAGGTCGAGGAGGCCGGCTTTGATTTTCCGAGATTCATGTCGAACATGCATGCTGAGGTCGACCGCCTTTCGGCCATCTATATGCGCAATCTCGCCAATGCTGGCGTAGAGGTTTTTGAAGAGCGTGCCGAATTGGATGGACCGAACAAGGTGTTGCTGAAAGAGACAGGCAAATCCTTCACCGTCGACAAGATCCTGATCGCGACGGGAGGAGAGCCGTGGCGACCATCGCCTGATGAGCTTCCGGGCGTTGAACACACAATTACCTCGAACGAGATCTTCCAGTTGAAGGCGCTGCCGAAGCGTATCGTGATTGCCGGCGGCGGTTATATCGCGTGCGAATTTGCGCATGTATTTGCCGGTCTCGGAGTCGAGACCTGTCTCGTCTATCGCGGGGACACTGTCCTCAACGGGTTTGACTATGATGTTCGCACAGCCGTGCATGAGGGCCTCAAGGAGGCGGGCGTACGCGTCATCACCAATTGCATCTTCGACCGGATCGATGAGGTTGAAGGCGAAATTTGCCCCTATAAGGTGGCGTTGAGCGATGAGACGGAAATCATGGCGGACGTGATCGTCATGGCAGTTGGCCGTCGTCCCTCAACCCGTGGCCTTGGATGTGACAAGGCGGGGGTCGAACTCGAGCAGAAGGGCGCCGTCATCGTCGATGATGCCTCGCGCACGAGTGTGCCGAACATCTTTGCGGTTGGCGATGTTACTGACCGGATTGCGCTGACCCCGGTCGCCATCCGCGAAGGCCATGCCTTTTCTGACAGTCTGTTTGGGGACAATGAGTGGTCCTTTGACCATGACAATGTCGCCTCGGCCGTATTCGTCCAGCCGGAAGTTGGCACAGTGGGTATGACAGAGGCGCAGGCCCGCAAGGCATTCGGCGACGTGGACATCTACAAGACGCGTTTCAAGCCGATGAAGGGCGCACTTCTCGAAAAGACAGAGCGTGTCCTCATCAAGCTTGTCGTCAAGCAGGATGACCAGAAAGTGGTCGGCGTTCATATTGTCAGCCCGGATGCCGGCGAGATGATCCAGATGATCGGCGTTGCCGTGAAGATGGGGGCCACAAAGGCTGATTTTGATCGCACTTGCGCCGTCCATCCGACCATCGCCGAGGAGATTGTGACGCTTCGCCAGAAATGGGTGCCGGAAGTCGAACCGGCCTAAGGCGCAGCCACCAGATCATGGATCTCATTCGCTGAGGCCTTCAGGGCCTCGCGGACGGCTTTCAGGCCACCGCCGCGTCCCTTGTGGATGACCAGGCTTTTCCACGGCGCCTCATCCGGCTCTGGCGCGCGGACCGTGAGATGTCCACTTTTTGGCACTGCATGTTGAAGCAGAGCTTCGGACAGCTTGAAGCCTGCCCGCTGGTCGTGCGCGCCATTGCGGGCATCGGCCTCGAAGGATGACTGTTCGTTGCGGGCAACCCGGTTGAAGAGAACCGACAGGGCCGGGCGTACGTCCTCTGCAATCTGCTCGTTCAGGACCAGATTGAGCAGCTTTACGCCGCGCAGGGAATACATGTCCGGATGCATGGGCGCGATGACGCGGTCGCTGGCCTCAAGGGCGCATTTGGTGAGGAAGGTCGCATTGGGGTTGGTATCGAACACGATGAGATCATAGGCGCTGCGCAGGTGGTCGATCATGCGCAGGAAATTATCGCGAATGGCCGCAAGCGCAGCGGCGTCCGTCGCGAAGGCGTATTTGGATATTTCAAACTGGCCGGAAATCAGGTCCAGGACACCGCCCGGCGCGCCTTCCTCCATGAGCGGATGCGCAATCTCTTCAGGGGCGGGCGCCGGGAAAGGCTCGACAGAGAGGCTGCTCCACGTTTCGGCGGGAGAGGTAGCATCGCTCGCATGCAGGCGGCTTCTCTCGAACAGTGAAATGACGGACTTGTCGCTGATGGCGCTGCGGTCGGCCGCTTCCATGTCGAAGAAGGTCTGGGTGAGATTGTACTGGGGGTCGAGGTCGATCAGCAGAACGCGTCCGCCAAGCGTGGCCTGCCAGGCACCAAAGACCTGTGAGGATATGGTGGTCTTTCCGACGCCGCCTTTGAGGTTCATCACTGAAAGGACCGGGCATTTTCGGCGATATCGGCGGCGCACATCACTGACCAGCTTTTCGAGACCGCCTTCGTCCATCAGGCCGGTCGTCAGACTGCTGGCGAGCTCTTTCTTGAAGACACCTGATAGGCGGGCATTGTCGGTACGAAACGGGAAGATGGTGGTGCCGCGAGCAATGGCGCGCTCGATCTGGCCTTGTGCTTCGCGTGAACGCACGCTGCTTGCTGATACGAGCACAATCATGGCGAAGGCCTTGTCGATCGCCTCCGATATGGTGGCGCGACTTTCCTCGGTGTCCGCGCCAGGCGCGTCATACCAGACCGGCACGCCTGCCTGGCGCAGCGCTTCATGCACTTTCAGAAGGCTGTCGACATCTTTCAGACCGTGGACGATGAAGGCGTGCGACATGGGAGGTTCCGCTTTCTTTTGGCTCTCTGGGTACGGCAAAGGTGGTGATTCCGCCACACAAACTGCCCAAGAAATGTGGTAAAACTTGTGCGACAGCCGCCATTATGATTAAGACGCGCGCCTGAGGAGTAGAGACATGACCTGGACACCAAGCAGCTGGAGAGCAAAGCCTGCCAAACATATTCCGGAAGATTATCCGGATGTTGCGGCGCTTGCTGACGTGGAAACCCGCCTGAAAGCGTTTCCGCCGCTGGTGTTTGCTGGCGAGGTGCGCAAGCTCAAGCAACAATTGGCATCTGTTGCGGCGGGCGATGCCTTCCTGCTGCAGGGCGGCGACTGCGCTGAGAGCTTCAAGGAATTCAGTGCCGACAATATTCGCGACACGCTGCGCGTGATGCTGCAGATGGCGGTGGTGCTGACATTCGCGGCGTCCAAACCCGTCGTGAAGGTTGGACGCCTCGCGGGCCAGTTCGGGAAGCCGCGCTCGTCTCCGACCGAAACGATTGATGGTGTCACACTGCCATCCTATCGCGGTGACAATATCAATGGCATGGATTTCACTGAGGAAGCCCGGCTTCCAGACCCGGAGAGGCTGATCAAAAGCTATTCCCAGGCGGCCTCGACGCTGAACCTCGTTCGCGCCTTTTCGCAGGGTGGCTACGCTGACCTCGCCAACGTGCATCGCTGGATGCTCGGCTTTGTGGACCGCTCACCCCAGGGCGAGCGTTACGAGGCGCTGGCCGATCGCATTTCGGACGCGCTGTCCTTCATGAATGCATGTGGCGTGAACTCGAAGACGGTGCCGCAGATGGCGCAGGTCGATGTGTACACCTCGCATGAGGCGTTGCTGCTCGGCTTTGAAGAGGCCATGACGCGCGTCGATTCAACGTCTGGCGACTGGTATGACACCTCGGCGCACATGCTCTGGATCGGTCATCGCACGCGCCAGGTCGACCATGCGCATGTCGAGTTCTGCAAGGGCATCCGCAACCCGCTTGGTATCAAGTGCGGACCCGGCATGGAGACAGACGAACTTGTGCGCCTCATCGAGACGCTCAATCCAAAGGACGAGGCTGGGCGGATCACTCTGATCGCCCGTTTCGGGTCTGAAGGTGTCAAGGAAGGGCTTCCGCCGCTCGTGCGGGCGGTCAAGAAGAGCGGGCGGAATGTCGTCTGGTCTTGCGATCCGATGCACGGCAACACGCTGAAGACCGATAGCGGCTTCAAGACACGTCCGGTTGACCGGATCCTGTCCGAAGTGCGTCAGTTCATCGAAATCGTGTCATCGGAAGGTTGTTATCCGGGCGGTGTCCATTTCGAGATGACCGGACAGGATGTCACCGAATGTATTGGCGGAGCTCAGGCGATTTCCGAAGCGGACCTGTCGTCTCGATACCACACTCACTGCGATCCTCGTCTGAATGGCGAACAAGCGCTTGAGTTGGCCTTCCTGATCGCAGAGAAGCTCCAGCACATGAAAGCCGCCGTCAGCGCTGAGACGCGCGCCGCGAGCTAAGAGGGAGACGAGCCATGCGTCGCAGGCGGGTCTGGCCCGCCTGGGCGAGGCCATCCGACATTGCAGACCTATTGCGGCTGTCAGGGCCGATCGCTGTCTCGCGCGCCGCGATGATGCTGATGGGCCTGACGGACGTGATCGTACTTGGCCAGAACGCGCCGGGAGAGTTGCCCTTTGTCCTGAACTCGTGGCTGCCAATTGGTGTATCTCTGGGCCTGACCATGGGCCTGCTAATGGGCGTATCCGTCCTGACGGCAGAGCTGGCCGGTGTCGGCAACGCGCACAATAGCGGCCGCATTTTCAGGCGAGGGGTGAGGTTTTCGCTGTGGTTCGGAGCGGTCCTGACACTGCTCATCCTGCTGATTGCGGGGCCCATGTTCCGGATGTTCGGATTTGAAGCACATGTGGCAGAGGGCACTGCTTCCGTCACGCGCATTCTCGCCATCGGGCTGATCGGCCATATGCTGACGCATGTGGCCGGATCTTACCTTGAAGCCTTGCGGCGTCCCCTGATTGTCACGGCAATCATGTATGCCGGCGTGATCATAAATCTTGTCATCGACCTCGCTGTTGTCGCCGGCTGGTGGGGCATGCCCAAGATGGGCGCGGACGGTGTTGCCATTGCGACGACGGGTACGCGCTGGGTGCTGGTCATCTTCTTTCTCGTGGCTGTCTGGAAGCTGACGCCGGCATTCAGGCCGTCGGCTGATGGCCCTCCAAGGGAGGCGAAGCGGCAGTTTTCAGTCGGCTATGGCACGGCCGTGTCAAACGTGGCCGAGTGGGGCGGGTTCAATTCGACCTTTATTATCGCAACGCTGATCAGCACGGCTGTGAACACGATCTATGGCATGGCGGTGCATGTGATCGGCTTCTGCTTCATGGCGTTTCTCGGTCTTGGAACAGCGACCAGCGTGCGCGTGGCGGAGGCCTATGGCAGGAAGAATACCGATCAGGTGCGCGAAGCGTCGCGTCTGGGCGTCGTGGCGACGGTGATGATTGGTATTGCCCTCGGCGCGCTGGTCTGGATTTTCCAGGTGCCGCTCGCCTCGATCCTCATCAAATCGGATGCGGAGATTGCCGGCGTCGCCATCCATGAAGCGCTCGTTCCGATTATCGGGTTCACCTCGTTGGTGATCGTGTTTGACGGCTTGCAGAATGTCGCGTCCATGGCGATGCGGGCGCAGAATGTGATCTGGCCGCCGACTTTCATTCACCTCGGCTCGTATTTCGTCATTATGCTGCCACTGGCCTGGTATCTCGGTATGGTGCAGGACGGTGGAGCCATGGGCATGATGCAGGCTGTTCTGATTGCATCGCTCTTTGCAGGGCTGATGCAGACCATGCTGCTGGAAATGACAGCGGCGCGCCGGTTGAAACCGACGCGCCGCCAAGTGATCTAAGATTAGTCAGGAAGCTTAGATGTCTTTCAGAGCCGAAGCTGGCTTGAAAGCGCCTGATGTCTTCTCAGGAATCTGGATCGTTTCGCCCGTTGCTGGGTTACGACCCTCGCGTGCGCCACGGGTTTTTGCGTGGAACGTGCCGAAGCCGGCGATTGCCACCTGCTTCCGGCTCTTCACCGCACCTGAGATGGTGTCAAAAACTGCGTCTACCGCCTTGCCGGCGTCTGCTTGAGACATGCCAGCAGATTCTGCGACGGCTTTTGTAAGTTCACCCTTGTTCATTGGGCTCTCCTTTTAGCTTACGGCGATGTCTTGCCGCTTGTGTCTTCTACACGATTCGGAAGGGGTAAATAGCCCGAAAACCCAATAGCCACGGGCTATTTCAGCAGAATCCAGCCTTCTTCTGTGGTTATTTGCGCAATTTCCGTGCTTTCCAGCCCTGCGGGAGGACCAAATAGCGGGCCCAGTTTGCCAGCCTCGTCGAGACTGTAATAATGGTGGGCGAGTGCGCGAACCTGAGCCTGGTCGATCACTTCGCCTGCTTCCGGGCGAACCTCTACCAAGGATGGATAAATTTCCGCGAAGACGATATCGGTCCCATCAAGGGCCTCGCTGTCCAGCGGCTGAAGCCCGGTTTCGAATGGCCAGACCTTCGAATTCGGAAGCATTTCCGAGAGCGCGTTCACAGTCGGAATGCCCAAGAGCGACTGACTGCCGACCGAACCCGCCCCATAGAGTTGCCAGACCGATTTCGGCTTTGCCTTGAAGGTCTTTCGAACATAGGCCTCAGCAATGCGGTATTCGGCGAGAGGTAATTCTGCAAAATCACCCTTCTTGCCGGAAAGCGTCGTAATCTGGTCGCGAGCCGGAGCACCCCAGAAAGGCTGAGGCCCTTTCGAGATTGCGTAATTGATCCCGGCGGCAATCGCGAACCGCCGATTGGAGTTGTCTTCCTTGTCCTTCAGCTTGGAAGAAAGGTGATTGAACATGCTTTTCCAGGCGGGCTCACCCGCCTTTTCCAGCCCGGCTGCCTTAGCGGTGCCGGCGGGATAGCCAAGGCTGAAGTCAAAACCGACAAGCACCTTGTCGCCGCGCGCCGTAAAACGCTCGGCGAGGCTGGCAATCATGTCGCGCGCCTTGAGACGAGTGGAGGGGTTGGCCGCCTGAAACTGGAATTTCAGTCGAGCATCCCGCGCGAGGGCGCCAATCCAGATCGAATTGGCACCCTGCGCAGGTTTGCTGGCCGCGCTCCAGTCAACAATGATGTAGGCATCGAAAAGCCGTGCCATCCCCAACCTCAATCGTAATGTGCCGGCTAGCCCAGCTTGACGAGCATCTTGCCCTTGTTGCGACCCTGGAAGAGACCAAGGAAAGCTTCTGGAGCGGCTTCGATCCCCTCCATGACGGTTTCCTCGAATTTCATCTGGCCTGACTGGATCCAGCCTGCCATGTCTTGCAGGAATTGCGGCTGCATATCAGCATGGGTCGACACGATGAAGCCCCGAATCGACAGTTGCTTGCCAACCACCTGTATAATGTTTCGAGGCCCCGGCGTGGGTTCGGTCGCGTTATACTGGCTGATCATGCCGCATTCAGCAAAACGGGCCATGGGGCGAGCGCATTCGATGGCCGCTTCAAGGTGGTCGCCGCCGACATTGTCGAAGTAAACGTCAATCCCTTTTGGTGCTGCTGCTTTCAGCGCACCGAGGAGGGATTCGTAGGAATTATGCTGTTTGTAGTCGATGACAGCATCGGCGCCCAGTGACTTGACGAGATTGCATTTTTCCGTGCCGCCTGCCGATCCGATGACAGTGCACTTCTTGATCTTGGCGATCTGGACGACGGTGGAGCCGACAGCGCCTGCCGCGCCTGATACAAAGACCGTGTCGCCCTCCTTGAGCGCCGCGACGCGGAGAAGTCCGGCATAGGCGGTCAGTCCCGGCATCCCCGCGACGCCGAGAAGGGCGGAGTCGGGCAGCCCCGTTTGCGGAACCTTGTTCGCCATCATGGCATCTGGAGCCGCAGTCCACGCTTCGCGCCAGCCTGCCATGGACGTGACAAGGTCGCCGACGGCGTAGTCAGGGTGAGCAGAGGCGGTGACCTTGCCTACGGCGCCGCCTGTCAGCGTCTCTCCAATCTGGAACGGGGGCACGTAGCTTTCGCGGTCATACATGCGGCCTCGCATGTAAGGATCGACCGACATCCAGCTATTGCGAACCTGAATCTCGCCATCCTTCGGATCGGTTGCTTCGGCTTCGCTCATGGCGAAATCCGAAAGTTTCGGCATGCCGACCGGGCGCGCTGCGAGCGCCCATTGCTTTGATTTCTGTGTAGCCATTCAAGTGTCCTCCTGGTTTATCTATGGCCAGACACATGGGCTGCGGCGCGTATCCTGTGAAGGGTCCGGCGAAAGAATTCGCAAGACTCTTTGATCGGCTTGTATGTCCGGCAGGCTTGTTCTCGTGTGCAAACCGGTGCGAAGGGAAGCCCAGCAAGGTGGAGTATCCAATGTCATCTCTGAAAGTGGGGCTGGTCGGCGCAGGCGTATTCGGCGGATATCATGCCGGCAAGGCAGCTGCATCGGGACGTGCCGTATTTGCAGGCGTGTTTGATCCCGATACGGATCGCGCGACAGTACTGGCGGATAAACACGGCGTGCCCGCCTTCAAGAGCGAGGAAGACCTGCACGGCGCAAGCGATGCTCTGGTTGTCGCGTGCCCGGCGACCTATCATGCGGATGTCGTGCGCAAGGCGCTTACGGCCGGTCTGCATGTGCTGGTTGAAAAGCCGCTTGCGCTTACCGGAGAGGCTGCGCTCGAACTGGCCAGAATTGCCGACGACAAGTCGCTTGTGTTGCAGGTCGGCCATCAGGAGAGACTGGTTCTGGAGGCAATGGGATTCTTCGATATTGCCGAGGCGCCGCTCTCAATCGAGGCGGTGCGCGAGGGCCCGCCAGCACCGGATGGGCGGGCCGGGGACGTCTCGGTAATCTGGGACCTGATGACCCATGACCTTGATCTGGTCGCGCGCCTGATGGGAGGCGGTGCGACGGCGACGGGACGCGGGCAGATTCACCATACGGAACATATCGATCAGGCCGACGCGCGCCTGGTCTTCGACGATGCGAGAACGGCAAGAGTTTCGGCGAGCCGTGCCGCTCCGGAGCGACGCCGGAACATGACGGTGACCTATCCGTCCGGCTCGATCCATGTGGATTTCCTGACCCGCAAGGTCGAAAATTCCACGCGCCATGTTATCGAGGCTGACATTTCGGGCAGTCTGCCGGACCCGCTTGGCGCGGCCGATGAAGCCTTCTTCGCCGCATGTCTTGGCGAGCGTGAAACCCCTATACCCGGACGTGAAGCTGCCGAAGCGGTGCGGCTTGCCGAACAAGTCGAACAGTCCGCCCTAGAGAAGATTGGAGCCTGAACCATGGCCGCTGCCCTTAATGCACTTCCCGGCGATGCGCCGATCCAGTTCTTTGACCTCAAGGCCCAGCAGGCCTCGATCCGTCCGGCACTCGAGCAGCGCTGGCTGACCATCCTCGATCATGGCCGGTATATCGGCGGACCGGAAGTCGATGAGTGCGAACAGAAACTGTGCGAGTTTACAGGGGCTGCGGACGCTGTTGCTGTGGGCTCCGGGACGCAGGCGCTGGTCATGCCGCTGATCGCGCTTGGTTACGGTCATGGCGACGCGGTGTTCATTCCTGGCTTCACGTACAATGCGACGGCGAATGCTGTGTTGCTTGCCGGTGCGACCCCCGTCCTGGTCGATATCGATCCGAACACATTCAACATGGACGTTGAGGACCTGGAGCGGAAAATCCAGCGCGTGAAAGGCACGCGCAACCTTCGCGCGCGAGCTGTCATCCCTGTCGACCTTTATGGTCTCGCCGCTGACTACAAGGCCATTCAGGAGGTCGCTGATGCGCATGGGCTCGTCATTGTGGGCGACGGTGCGCAGGCCTTCGGTGCAAAGCAGGACGGCAAATGGCTCGGCACGCTCGCAGAGATTACCGCGACCAGCTTCTACCCGACCAAGACGCTTGGCGGTTATGGCGACGGCGGCGCGATCCTGGTGCGTGACAAGGAGATGGGCGATTTGCTTCGCTCGATCCGCTGGCACGGGACGGGTGACAATCGCAAGGAATCGATCCGGGTCGGGATCAATGGCCGTTGCGACTCGATCCAGTGTGCGGTCGTGGCGGAAAAGCTCGGCATCTTCGAGGGTGAGCGCCAACGCCGTATCACGGCCGCGTCGATCTATAATCAGCGCCTCGAGGGCAAGGTGGAGGGCCAGACTGCCTCGCAGGCCGATGAGCACGCATACGGGCTTTACACGGTGCGTGTACCAGACCGCGACGCGATTCGCGCGAAACTGCAGGACGCTGGCGTTCCGACCGCAATCTATTACGACACGCCGATCCACCAGATGCCGGCCTTTGAACAGTTCGCGCCTGCGCGCGGACTGCCGGAATGCGAGAAGGCGTCTCGGGAGGTTCTGAGCCTGCCGATGCACCCTTATCTGTCTGAAGATCAGGTCCATCGCGTCTGCGACGCACTTCTGGGGGCTTTGCAGCGCTGAAAACGCACCTTAAGTCAGCGCCATGGCAGACACGCTGAAGATACTGGTCGCGCAGCTCAATCCGATTGTCGGAGATATTGACGGCAATCTGGAAATGGCACGCGCGACGCTGAAGGAAGGCGCAGACAGAGGCGCTGATCTCGTCGTCTTTCCGGAGATGTTCCTGCTGGGATATCCGCCTGAAGACCTCGTGCTGAAGCCGAGCGCGGTTGAAGACTGCATGAAGGCGGTGAAACAGATCGCCGAAGAGAGCGCCGGTCTTCCTGACTTTGTAATTGGTTCGCCGTGGGCGGACGATGGCGGGCTGTACAATTCCGCTCTATTCTGTACCGGCGGCAAGATAGGCGCGCGCTACGACAAGCAGGAATTGCCGAATTACGGTGTCTTTGACGAGCAACGCCTCTTCACCAAGGGACGCTCACCGGCCGTCATCATCGAGGTGAAGGGGGTGAAGATCGGTCTCGCCATCTGCGAGGATGTCTGGTTCGAGCGGGTGCCGAATGCGGCGCGGGCAGCGGGCGCTGAACTCCTTGTCATTCCGAATGGGTCTCCCTGGCGCCGCAGCATTCATCAGCAGCGCGCTGAAGCCTTTGACCGGTGGAGCCGGCTTGGAATGCCCTACCTTTTCGTCAACCAGGTTGGCGGGCAGGATGAGCTTGTGTTCGATGGAGCGTCCTACGCGACCAATACAACGCATGCGGAACGCTGCGGGCTTGTCGGGCAATTCGTGACGGGCACGGAGATTGTCGAGTTCGATCTCGAGGCGCGAAAGCTGATCCTGAAGGATAAGGGCTGCCGGCTCGATCATGATGGCTGGCATATGGAATACCGCGCGGCGATGCTGGCGCTCGGCGACTATGTCAACAAGAACAGGTTTCCGGGCGTCGTTCTCGGCATGTCCGGCGGGATCGACAGCGCGCTGACGGCAGCGATTGCCGTGGATGCGCTGGGCGCGGACCGCGTCTGGTGCGTGATGCTGCCATCGAAATATACATCGTCCGATAGTCTTGAAGACGCGAAGGCCTGCGCCGAAGCCCTCGGCGCGCGTTATGACATCATCAATATCCGGCCGGGTGTGAATGCGCTGGATGAGATGCTGGCCGAGCAGTTTGCCGAAACTCAGCCGAACACGACAGAAGAGAACATCCAGTCGCGTCTTCGGGCCGTGACCTTGATGGCGCTGTCGAACAAGTTCGGCCACATGGTCGTCACGACCGGCAACAAGTCTGAAATGGCGGTCGGCTATGCGACGCTCTATGGCGACATGTGCGGCGGCTACAATGCGCTGAAGGATTTCTACAAGACGGAAGTCTTTGAGCTCTGCAAGTGGCGCAACCTCAACCATCCGTCTGGTGCGCTCGGGCCGAAAGGCGAAGTGATTCCGGAGCGGATCATTACGAAGCCGCCTTCTGCTGAACTGCGTGAGGACCAGAAGGACGAGGATTCGTTGCCGCCATATGACAAGCTCGACGATATACTGCGCGGGCTGGTCGATGAGGAAGAAGACATTCGCGATATCATGGCGCGCGGCCATGATGAGGCAACTGTAAAGCGGATCGAGCATCTCTTGTATCTTGCCGAATACAAGCGTAGGCAGGCGCCGCCCGGCGTGAAGGTCGGTGGCAAGAATTTTGGCCGCGACCGGCGCTATCCGATTACCAACCGTTTCAGGGATGATTGATGACTTCTCCCATCGTTAGATTCGCTCCATCGCCGACCGGCAAGCTGCATGTCGGCAATGTCCGCACGGCGTTGATCAACTGGCTGTTCGCGAAAGGGCAGGGTGGCAAGTTCATTCTGCGCGTCGACGATACGGATACTGAGCGTTCGACGAAGGCCTATGAGGATCAGATCAAGGCGGACCTCACATGGCTCGGGCTGGAATGGGATGACACGTTCAACCAGTCTGGCAAGTTTGCGCAGTATGATGCGGCGGCGGACAAGCTGCGCGAGATGGGCCTGCTTTATGCGGCGTATGAGACAGCAGACGAGCTGGACCGCAAGCGCAAGATTGCGCTCTCGCGGGGACGTCCGCCCGTCTATGACCGGTCGGCGCTGAACCTGTCCGACGAAGAAAAGGCGAAGCTGGAAGCCGAAGGCCGCAAGCCGCACTGGCGGTTCAAGCTGTCCGGCAATCGTGTCGAATGGAAGGACCTCGTCCGCGGGCCTCAGAGCATTGACACGTCGAGCGTTTCCGACCCGGTCCTCATCCGTGAGGACGGCTCCTATCTCTACACGCTGCCTTCCGTCGTCGATGATATCGACGCCGGCATCACGCATGTGGTGCGCGGCGAGGACCATGTGACCAATTCAGGCGCGCAGATCGAGATCTTCAGAGCGCTCGGCGGGACTGCACCCGAGATGGCGCACACACCGCTCCTGGTGGATGCTGAAGGTGGGGCGTTCTCGAAGCGTCTGGGGTCTCTGGACATGGGGACGCTGAATGGACGCGGTATCCTGCCGATGGCAATCCTGTCGCTGCTGGCCAAGCTCGGCACGTCTGACAATATTGAGGTGCGTGAGACGCTTGATGCGCTCGCCGCCGATTTCGACTTTTCGAAGATTGGCCGTGCGCCAGCCAAGTTTGATGAGCGCGACCTGCTTGCACTGAACGCAACACTGGTTCACGCCATGTCGTTCGATGCCGTAAAGGATCAGCTTGCGGCAATATCCCCAGAGGCTGCGAATGAGGCGTTCTGGATGGCTGTGCGTGAGAATTGTCAGACCGTGCAGGATGCAAAGCCCTTCGCCGACATCGCCTATGGCCGCATCGAATCCCTGATTGATGATGAAGATGCCGCCTTCATTGCCGAAGCGAAGATGCTGCTGCCGGCTGGTGAGGTGACGGGTGAGTCCTGGGGCGACTGGACTAGCGCGCTGAAAGAGAAGACCGGGCGTAAGGGGCGAGGGCTTTTCATGCCGTTGCGCAAGGCCCTGACCGGTCAGGAACACGGACCCGACATGGGCACGATCCTTCCACTAATCGGCCGGGAAGCAATTGAACGGCGTCTGTCGCGCGCCTAATCGTTCATCACCACGATCCGGTCATTGAGCGCCGCGATTGCTGCCTCTGGCGTACTCACATGGACAAGGCAGGACTTGAACTCTTCCGGTGTGAACTTGCCTTCGATGATGTGATCCATCAGTTCGAAGAAAGGTGACCAAAATCCGTCCTCGTCAAGGAAGGCCATCGGTTTGGCGTGAAGGCCCAGGCGTGCCCAGCTGAGCATCTCGACGGCTTCTTCAAGCGTGCCGATGCCACCGGGCAGGACAATGAACGCGTCCGATTCATCGAACATCATCTGTTTGCGGGTGTGCATGTCATCCACGATGACGTGCTCAACGTCTTCGAACACGCGCTCTTTCTGAAGCAGGAAGCGCGGCATGACACCGAGCACCTCGCCGCCGGCTTCGTGGACCGCGCGGGCGCAGGCCCCCATCAGGCCAACACCGCCACCACCATAGACGAGGCGCAGATCCTTCTGCGCCATCTGGCGTCCCAGTGCACGCGCAAGTTCCAGATAGCCCGGCTTCACTTCATTTGAAGAGCCGCAATAGACGCAGATCGATTTCAGCTTGGGCATTCAATTTCCTATCGTGTAATCCACCGGGCATTTAATGGCTTGGGCAGATTCGCACCAGAGCTGCCCTGTTCGAAACTGGTTTCCTCCCCATATGGCGCAAATGAGTGACACACACACGACGCAGTCGGACAAGGACCAGATCGAAAGCGCGGATGGCGGCCTCGGCGGTGCCATAGTGCGGATCCTGAAACTGCTGGCGCGCCCGGAACTGTCAAAATGGCGGCCAGTCATGCTTGTCGCAATCATACTCACGCTGGCGGCTGCGGTTCTTGAAGTGGTCTCTCCGATCATTCTCGGCGATGCGATCAACAAGGTTGCGGCTGAAGGGACTGGCGCGGCGACGCTCACGGTTGCCGTCTTGTGGATCGCACTGGCTATCGGCCTGCGCTTTCTTGCAGCGGCGCTGCCTCAGGCGCGAGATGCACTGTTCAGTCCTGTCAGCCAGGATGCGCAACGAATCGCGTGCGTGGACGCTTTTGGGCACGCGCAATCGCTCTCGCTCGGCTTTCATCAGACGCGGCGGTCCGGCGCGCTCAATCGCGTCATCGAGCGCGGTGCCAGCGCGATTGACTACCTGATCCGGTTCCTGGCCTTCAATATCGGGCCGACATTCGTCCGGTTGGCGCTGGCGTCGATTGCGCTCGGTGTCGCTTACGATTATCGTCTGTCGCTGATCGCAGTGGTTACAATCGTCATCTACGTCATCGCGACCGTGGTGATTACAGAGTGGCGCGTGCGCCAGCGGCGGCGGATGAACAAGGCGGACACAGAGCTGCGCGCCGTTTCCATCGACACGCTGACGAACTTCGAAACCGTGAAGGCGTTTGCCGCCGAAGAGCGCGAGACGCTTCGGTATGATGGCGCGATGCAACGCTACAACAAGCGCTATGTTGAGGCGGTTCGCAGCATGTACCTGCTCAATGGTGTCCAGGCTTTCGTGATGAATGCTGGGCTGCTGGCCGTGCTCGCGCTGTCGGCCTGGAACTACAAGCAGGGCACGATGGAGATCGGTGACCTCACCGCCGTGATGATGGTGCTGCTGAGCCTTTATGCGCCGCTGAATATTCTTGGCTGGGCATGGCGGGAAATCAAACAGGGCGCGGTGGACCTTGAAAAGCTGCACGGCCTTCTGAACATGAAGCCGGAAGTTGCCGACGCACCGAATGCGCGCGAGCTCGAGCAGCCAGAGGGGCGGGTCGTATTCGACAAGGTTTCCTTCACGCACGATGGCCGGGCTGTCGGTGTACAGGACATCTCGTTCACAGTGGAGCCCGGTCGCAAGATTGCGTTCGTGGGTACATCCGGCGCCGGCAAGTCGACGCTGCTGAAGCTGCTTTTCCGCTTCTACGACGTCGAAGGCGGGGCGGTGAAGGTTGACGGCATTGATGTGCGCGGCCTGAAACAGGCATCGCTGCGCGGCGCGCTGGGACTCGTGCCGCAGGATGTCGTCCTTTTCAATGACACGATCCGCGCCAACCTCTCCTATGCACGACCGGATGCGACGCTCGATGATCTTCGCGATGCGGCGAGACGCGCACAGCTCCTGCCTTTCATAGAGGCACTGCCGGAAGGTTGGGACACGCGTGTCGGCGAACGGGGGCTGAAGCTTTCAGGCGGTGAGAAACAGCGCGTCGGTATCGCGCGGGTGATCCTCGCCGACCCTGCTGTTCTGGTGCTGGACGAAGCGACGTCTGCGCTGGACAGTGCGACCGAAGCTGCGGTGCAGGAGGCACTGGACGAAGCATCTCGGGGGCGCACCACGCTGATGGTCGCGCACCGGCTGTCGACCGTGCAGAACGCTGATGAAATCATCGTGCTGGAAGCTGGACGTATCGTTGAACGTGGCTCTCATGCTAAGTTGATGCAACAGGATGGCGCCTATGCCCGTATGTGGGAGCGCCAGATTGCGCGCGATGAACTCGCCGCCGTCGCCGAATAGAAAGGGGTTCGCATGGCTAAACGTGGAAAACCGATGACTGAGCGCTCGCTGCCCTGGTTGCAGAGTGGGTTCGATCTTGAAGGGATTGTGGGTTTTCTCGCTGGCTGGCTTATCGGCATCCTGCTCGGCATGTTGTGGGGGCCGCTATTCTGGATCGGCTTCATTCCAGGCGTCGTAATTCTCTTCGCGACGCGGACGGCAGAACGGGTCAGCCCTGAAGACGGGGCCTTGATCCTGGCGCCCTGCGACGGCGCAGTGGTCTCGATTGAAGAGGCGGACCCGCCGGAGCCACTCGGCCTGGTCGGGCCACACAGACGAATCCGGATTTCTTCGTCTCCGTTTGCAGCGAACAATATTCACGCGGTGACTGAAGGGGCGATCGAACACACGGAGCGGGAGATGGGCGCCGCGGAAAACTTTGCAGCGCTGCGGCCGGACACGCCGGGCCTTGAAGTGTTGTATTTCAGCCTGACCGGAGCCATCGGAAAGGTCGGCATGCGGGTCGCGACGGGCGGTCTGGGCCCGCGACTGGTATCAAAGGCGGATGCCGGAGACCACGTGCCTGCTGGCAAGACCATAGCGACGCGACGCTTGGGCGGATGGTGTGATGTTTATGTTCCATTGGGCGGGGCGCCGCAGGTCGAGCCCGGTCGGACACTCGTTGGCGGCGAGACAGCCATCTGGCGATATGGAGCAGTAGCGGCAGTGCCGGAACCTGACGTCGTCGAAGAAGAGGAACCGACCGAACTCGATGCTGACTATTTGGCGACGCCGGATACCACACCGCCGGAGGTGGCCGAGGACGTCGAAGAGGAAGTGAAGGCAAAATCGGCCAAGCCAGAGGACCCGGCTGAAATGTTTGCTCGCCTGCGCCGCGAAGCCAGCAAGTTATCCGGCGAGGACGATCAGACCTGATCGGATGGAGGCTCTGCCCGGTTCATCCAGCGCAGCAGGGGACGAAGCGGAATGATCCACGCCACGCCGGCGAAGATGTAGAAGCCAAGCTGCAGCCAGTCATTCTTTGTGGCGAGCCATGAGCCGATCGTGCCGGCAAGGAAGATCCAGAGTGCGATGAAAGCGAGCAACACCAGGCCGGTGACAATCTTTCTCATGGTCGATAGTCCTTTGCAGCTGCACATGCGACGCCATGGCGGCTTGCCTGTCAGGCGTCTGCAGTCAGATAGAGAGCCATGAGACAAATGGCAAAGACCGAAACTGCGACGCTTTGGGTGCGCCGCTGGCTGATCCTGATAGGGCTCATGGTGTACGCCATGATCCTGATTGGCGGGATGACGCGGTTGACCGATTCCGGTCTGTCGATTACCGAATGGGACCTGATCAGCGGCGCGCTTCCCCCGTTCGGCGCGGACGCCTGGGCGAGCGAATTTTCCAAGTACAAGCAGACTGCGGAGTTCCAGCAGCAGAACTACAATATGACGCTGGCCGAGTTTCAGTACATTTACTGGTGGGAATGGGGGCATCGCCTGTTCGGGCGACTGATCGGGCTGATCGCCGTTGGCGGATTTACGGTCTTTGCCATCCGGAAATGGATCGGGGGCACGCTGGCGATGCATCTTCTCGCGCTGATCGCGCTGGGCGGGCTTCAGGGAGCAATCGGCTGGTGGATGGTGTCGAGCGGCATCGGCGAGACAGACCGGCTTGATGTCGCGCCATACCGTCTGGCGACACATTTCGTGCTGGCGCTGGTAATTATCGGCTACACGGCGTGGCTGTGGCTGGATATCGGCAAGAAGGAACGTCTCTCGATTGGGCCTGCTGGTCGATGGCTCGCGATAGTTCTTCTCGTGCTGATTTCAGTGCAGATGGCGAGCGGCGCCCTTGTGGCCGGGCTCGATGCGGGGCGGACCTATAATGACTGGCCGCTTATGTCGGGTGAGTTTATTCCGTCATCCTACATGCCCGCCGAACTGGGCATTCGCAGCCTTTTTGAGGGGCGAGCCGCAACCCAGTTCAACCATCGCATGATCGCCTATCTGATCTGGTTTGTCGCATTGGCGGGAATCGCCCTGATGCGCGGCAAGGACGGGTGGCGGGAAACGGGCACGATGGCCGTCCTGGTGACGGCTCAGGCCGCGTGGGGCATTCTGACGTTGGTCAGCAGCGCCCCACTTGGCCTGGCTATCATCCATCAGGCGCTCGGCGTTGTGCTCTTTGTTGCCGCCGTGCGCTTCGTCTGGCTTACCGGCCGCCCGGCGGGATCGGGATTGAGGATGCCGTGATCCGCTTTGGATCTACAAGGATGGCGCGATGGTCGCTATTGCCGATAGTGCCGCCCAGAATGATCAGTCCATCCGGGTAACCTCCGCCTCGCGGATCACCCGTTGCGGCCAGCGAGGTGAACATGTCGGGGACCCGGACCGTAATGCCCGGAGTGATGTCGAAGGCCTGCTCCTCCCCGTCGCCGAACAGAACGCTGAGCCCGCCGGCCTCAGACAATGTGAGAAGCGTTTCGCGGCCCCTATGGCGCAGGTTCGACGACTCCGCGATGGAGTCGCCATAAACCTCTATGCCGGCAAAAGTGAAGGTGCAGGCCCCGATCAATTGTCCGGTTTCGATGTCTTCGACAGAAGACCAGGCGAGTTCGCCATCACTCTCATTGATTTCTCCGACCAGCAGTGTGGTTGATCCGGCCGTCCAGTAGGCCAGCCTGTGCAGCGCTTCTGATCCGGGAGCAGGGGGCGCGGCACAGAGCCCTTCAGCGCGGCCGGACTGACTGATCTGCAACTCGTATGGAATGGCCTCGCGCAGATTGCCGCCGTGGATCCAGACGGTGATATCGCCGTCGCTGTCAATGCCGGGGAAGAACGTGACCGGCGTGCCGGACAGCATGGCATATCGGCCCTCCGCCAGCGCCACGACATCCGTATCGGTTACATTGGTGACGCGGTCGGCATTGAAGTCGAAAATCTGCAAGCCACCCCCTTCATAGGCGACTGCAAAGGTCGAGCTCGCGCCGCCCGCAATGCCCAGACTTCGAACCGGGAAATCCAGCGCATCCGTGGACCAGACGGCGGGAAGCGTATCCGCGGCGGACTCAGGCTCAACCGGCTGTTCGGAGCTGCTGTTTTCCTCTATGGCTGGCTGTTCCGGTTCTGGCTCTTGCGGTCCACTGCAGGACGCGGCATAGAAAAGCAGGAAACCGGCGATCCCTGCGTTGACAGGGAAGGTCTGCGCGCTTAAACGCGGGCGCTTGAACATATTCCAACACTCCGATTGAGAGGCTCCCGAGGAGCAATGAAGACTTATAACGCACCAGCTGACGTGGAGAACAAGTGGATCGTTATCGATGCGACGGATGTCGTTGTCGGTCGCCTTGCTTCATATGTCGCCAAACGCCTGCGGGGCAAGCACCGTGCTGATTACACGCCGCACATCGACACCGGCGACCATGTCGTCGTGATCAATGCTGAAAAGGCTCGTTTCACCGGAAACAAGCTCCGCGACAAGACCTATTACCGCCATACGGGCTATCCGGGCGGGATCAAGGAAACCACTGCCGGGAAGATCCTGTCGGGCCGTTTCCCAGAGCGTGCCATCGAGCTTGCTGTAAAGCGCATGATGCCGGGCGAGAGCCCGCTTGCGAAAGCGCAGTACTCGAAGCTTCGCGTCTATGCCGGCGCCGAGCATCCGCACGAAGCCCAGAAGCCTGAAGCCGTCGACTTCGCGTCGATGAATGCCAAGAATCAGAGAGCCGACTAAGTATCATGTCTGACACTGCAAATTCTCTTGAAGACCTGAAAACCGTGACCGGCGGTGAAGCAGCAGAGACGGAAGTCGTTGCCGCTGAACCGAAGATCGACGATCTCGGCCGCGCCTACGGCACCGGTCGCCGCAAGTCGGCTACAGCTCGCGTCTGGATCAAGCCGGGCACTGGCAAGATCACTGTGAACGGCAAGGATCAGGAGCAGTATTTTGCTCGTCCGGTTCTGCGCATGGTCATCGAACAGCCGCTCGTCGAAGCTGACCGCCGCACCCAGTTTGACGTGATCTGCACCGTCAAGGGCTCTGGCCTGTCTGGTCAGGCCGGCGCTGTGCGTCACGGCATTGCCCGCGCGCTTGTCAACTATGAGCCAGGCCTGCGCAGCGTGCTGAAGCCGTTCGGCTTCATGACCCGCGACCCGCGTACCGTCGAGCGCAAGAAGTATGGCCGTGCAAAAGCACGCCGCAGCTTCCAGTTCTCGAAGCGCTAAGACGCGATTTCAAAACAGAATTTTGGAACGGGGCGCTTCTTTTCGGGGAGCGCCCTTTTTCTTTGCGCCGAGGCGTGAGAGGAGAGCCCCATGACACAGAAAACTTTGAAAGCCGCCGTTCTTGGCGCGTCGGGCTATACCGGCGCGGAAACGGTCCGCCTCCTGCGGAACCATCCTCATGTTGAGGCTGTTGCCGCCACCGGAAATGCGCTGGCTGGGCAGAAGCTCTCCAGCATTTTTCCGCACCTTGGCGGACGCGGTGACCTCGACGTCATCAAGGCAGAAGATGTTCGCTGGGATGAGATAGATGTTGCGTTCGGCTGTCTGCCACACGGTACCAGCCAGGATCTGATCGAGACATTGCCGTCCAATGTGAAAATTGTAGACCTGTCATCGGATTATCGTTTTCGTGACCCGGTTGCCTATTCAAAGGCCTATGGCCGCGAGCACATTGCGCCGGAGCGGACCGCCAGTGCCATATACGGGTTGAGCGAGCACGCAGCCGAATCATTGAAGGGGGCCGACCTCGTCGCCTGCCCGGGGTGCTATCCGACGGCGATCCTGATGGTCTTACTGCCGCTCATGTCACCGCTGATCATCGATACCGATTCGATCATCATCGATGCAAAGTCCGGCGCGTCCGGTGCGGGAAGGGGCCTTAAGGAAGGTAATCTCTTCTGCGAAGTGACAGAGGGCACCCATGCCTATGGTGTCGGGACGCACCGCCATACGCCGGAAATCGAGCAGGAGCTGAACCTTCGCGCTGGGAAGAGTGACATCGAAGTGACGTTCACGCCGCACCTTCTTCCGATGGCGCGGGGCGAACATGTGACCTGCCATCTGCGCGGGGATGTCCACGACGTCCAGGCCGCGCTGGAGGCGGCCTATGCGAATCAGCCATTCGTCACAGTGCTGCCACTCGGCTCCCCACCCCCGGACACACGTCATGTGCGCGGGACAAACGATTGCCGCATCGCTGTCTATCCGGACCGCGTAAAGGGCCGCGTGATCGTGATCGGCGTGATCGACAATCTGGTCAAAGGCTCAAGCGGTCAGGCGATCCAGAATCTCAATCTCATGATGGGATGGGATCAGGCTTTAGGCCTCGACGTGCTGGTGCCGCTCTTTCCCTGACGCTTGGTCGAAGTCTTCCTGGCGGCCGAAGACTTTGATGGTGTTTTTGATTTCGCCGCCGCTGGTTTCCTGGCGGTGGCTGACTTCGTGGATGCCGTCTTCTTTGTCGCAGACGTCGACTTGCTCGAGGCAGCCGTCTTCGGCTTCGCCGCACCATTGGCTTTCGCCTTGGATTTAGTGCGGGTAGCCGGTGTCTTCTTGGCCGCCGCAGCGCGCTTCGCTGGTGTTTTTTTCGGCGCCGCGCTGGTCGTCTTCGCAGACTGGGTGGCAGTTGGCTTTTTCGGCTCTGGCACCGATGCAGGTTTTGACGTGATCGCCGAAGGTCTGGAGTATTGATCCGACGGCTTTTCACCGGCTGCAATCGCATCAAGGCGCATCTTTACATAGCTGCCGGGGGCATTGCCGAGGCCAGCATCTGCGACGGGCTCTGCGGCCTTCAATGGGCCGGATTTCGGCTTGAGCCAGGTCCACCAGGTTGGCCACCAAGAGCCTTTGGTTTCTTTCGCGTCGGCCAGCCATGCTTCGGGTGTGCCGGGGAGCGAATTGTTGGTCCAGTGTTGGTATTTCTCCGCATTCGGATGATTTACCACGCCAGCGATATGTCCGGATCCGGCGAGAATGAAATTCACGTCTCCGCCATAGCGCTGGGCACCGCGATAGATGGAGTGCCAGGGGCAGATATGGTCTTCGCGGCTTGCCTGAATGGTCACCGGAATCTCGATATCCTTCATGGATATGTTCTCTCCCAGCACCTTGAAAAGGCCGTTGCTCAGCTTGTTCTCGCCGTAAAGGTCATTCAGGTAGGTATGGTGAGTCCTGCCGGGAATGTTTGTCTGATCAGCATTCCAGTACAGAAGGTCGAATGGGCGCGGCTTCTTGCCTAGCATGTAATTGTCAACGACATAGCGCCAGACAAGGTCTACCGGCCGAAGCCAGTTGAAAGTGTCGCCCATCATTTCGCCGGGCATGATGCCATTATTGACCTTGATGACTTCGTCAATGTTGCGCCGGGACTCTTCATCGGTGAACACCATGAGGTCACCGGCGTCGGAAAAGTCAGACTGGGACGCGAAGAATGTGGCCGAGGCGATGCGCCTGTCATTCTTCTTGGCCATGTGAGCGAGGGCACCTGTGAGGAGAGTGCCGCCAATGCAATAGCCCACAGCGTTGAGATCATCGCTTCCGGTACGAGCGAGGACTTCATGCGTCGCCGCCATGACGCCCTGTTCGATATAATCATCCCAGGTGTAGTCGCGCGTGACCTCATCGGCGGACCGCCACGATACAACGAAGACAGTCAGTCCCTGGCTGACCAGCCAGCGGATCATCGAGTTCTCTTCGCGAAGGTCGAGAATGTAATATTTGTTGATCCATGGCGGGAAGATCAGAAGCGGGCGGGCGTGCACCTTCTCGGTGGTCGGTTCGAACTGGAGGAGTTCGATCAGCTTGTTGCGGAAGACGACTTTGCCGGGTGCAGTGGCGACGTTCACGCCCACCTCGAAAGGTGTCTCGTCTGTCTGGCTGATGGACAGCCGGCCGTGGCCTTTCTTGATGTCGGCACGTGCATTGCGCAGCCCATCGACCAGGCTCTGGCCGCCGGATTCCACCATGGCCTTCAATGCTGCGGGATTGGTCGCAAAGAAATTGCTGGGCGAAAGCGCATCAATGGTCTGGCGAGTGTAGAATTGTGCCTTGCGCTTCTCGGCCGTGGTCAGTTCGCTGGCGGAGTCGAGCAGGGAGAGCATCCAGCTTGAATTCAGCTCATAGGCCTTGCGCATGAACTCAAAGGCGGGGTTTGCCGACCAATCAGGATCGGAGAAGCGGCGATCGCGAGATTCGCTGACCTCGCCGAGCGTGAAATCCTTCCAGAGGTTCACCCAGCCCATCCATAATTCGATGTTGGCGTTGATCAGGGCCTGAGGGTTCGTGGCAAGGGACTGGCCGAGACGCCCATAGGCGCCCATCATGCCGAACGGATCACTTTTCTCGGACGACTTGATTCGCGGACGGCTGCTGGACATCACTTCAGTGAGAAGCGCCTGCGATTCAGCGGCGGCTTCTGCAAGCGAAATTCCAATCGCCTGCAACTGGGCTGGCGACTGCTCCGCCAGGATTTCGTTCAGACTGCGATTTTCTCTATCTGCCATGTGTTTAGGCTTTTCATCACCTTATTCTCGCCATTCTACACGAACACGTATAGGGAAGAAACGTTTCGAGAATCATGAAGACGTGCGGTAATTTCACGGTATGCGGCCTTTTTTGCTCTTTTTCGGTGTCCTTCTGACCGGTTGTGCCGGTTCGATGGACAAAATCTCCGATATTCGAGAGGTCGCGCCCGATTGGTATGAGGCGCGCAAGACGGAGCTCGCCGGCGAAGGCTATCCGAGTCTTGCGAACATTCCGCAGAATACCACCTATCGTCGTCAGCAGGCCGCCATGGTGCTTTCCCGAGAAGAGCAGAACGCGCTGCTTACTGCATTCGAGGAAGACCCGCGCTCAGCGCCTGCCGACCAGACGCCTGAGGAGATCCTCGCCTGGAGCCGGCAGCTGCGTGCACGCGTGGATCAGCAGCTCACGCAGGCCAGCTTTCTGTCCGATGCGGACATTGCGCGCTTGAAATCGCTATTTGACCGGCCGCGAGCGCGCCGTTAGGCGTCTTCCCTTTAGGCAATTCCAAGCAGGAGTAGAGGCCCATGTCGGGCGAGTTTTACAAGATCAGACGACTTCCTCCTTACGTGTTCGAACAGGTGAACCGCAAGAAGGCGGCCCTGCGAGCGCAAGGCGCGGATATCATTGATCTTGGCATGGGAAACCCCGACTTGCCGACGCCCAAACATATCGTCGACAAACTCTGCGAAACGGCCCGCAAACCTGACGTAAACGGATATTCGGCCTCCAGAGGAATTCCGGGGCTGCGTCGTTCGCTCGTCAATTATTACAAGCGCCGCTTTGATGTGGAGCTCGACAAGGACCGGGAAGTCATCGTGACGCTGGGCTCCAAGGAGGGATTTGCCAACCTTGCGCAGGCGATATCCGCGCCGGGTGATGTGATCCTCGCGCCGGATCCGTCCTATCCACTACACTCATTTGGCTTCATCATTGCTGGAGCGTCCATTCGCGGCGTACCTGCCCAGACACCTGAGCAGTACCTCCAGAACATTGCCAACGCGATTCAGTACAGCGTCCCGCCGCCAACGGCGATGGTGCTCTGCTATCCGTCAAATCCGACCGCGGCTGTTGCTGATCTCGACTTCTACAAGGAGGCCGTGAAGATCGCGAAAAAGCATGGCCTGTGGGTGCTGTCGGATCTGGCTTATAACGAGATCTATTTCGACGATCCGCCGCCCTCGATCCTTCAGGTCAATGGCGCAAAGGATATTGCCGTCGAGACGACGACCATGTCCAAGACCTATTCCATGGCAGGCTGGAGGATCGGGTTTGCCGCAGGCAATGAACGGCTGATTGGCGCGCTTGGCCGGGTCAAGTCGTATCTCGATTATGGCGCCTACACACCAATCCAGGTAGCGGCCTGCGCCGCACTCGACGGCCCGCAGGATTGCGTGGAAGAGATGCGGCAGATTTATCGGTCGCGGCGTGACACGCTTATCGAGAGCTTTGGCCGTGCGGGCTGGAAAATTCCCGTGCCGTCGGCTTCCATGTTCTGCTGGGCGCCCATTCCGGAATCGTGCAGGCACATGGGAAGCCTTGAGTTTTCATTGCAGCTGATCAATGAGGCCAGCGTCGCGGTGGCGCCGGGGGCAGGATTTGGGGAACGTGGTGACGGATTTGTCAGAATTGCCCTGGTTGAGAACGAACAGCGCATTCGACAGGCCGCTCGCAACATCAAACGGTTTCTTCTCACGAAGGAAGCTGATAGCAGGTGCGCCGTCTAGTTAAGTCGCACCGGAGGGTCTGGGTTTGAAAACACTAAAGCTCGGTATCGCCGGCCTGGGCCATGTTGGGTGCGGGCTGATCGATCTCGTTCAGCGCCAGGACTCTCTTCGGCTGCCTGGAAGGGTAGAGGTCGCCGGCGTGACGGCGCGCAATCGCTCTCGCAACCGGCCGGTTTCGACCGATGGCTATGAATGGTTCGATGACGCCGCCAAGCTCGCTGCAGACGATGGCATCAATGTGTTCGTTGAGCTGATTGGCGGCTCGGATGGCCCCGCAAAGGTGGCGGTTGAAACGGCGCTGAAATCAGGCAAGGCCGTGATCACGGCCAATAAGGCGCTGATAGCGATGCATGGTCAGGAACTCGCCGAGCTAGCGCGTGAGAACGGCGTAGACCTTTTGTTCGAGGCCGCCGTTGCTGGCGGCGTACCGGTCGTCCGTGTGCTCAGAGATTCGCTGGCCGGTGTTGATGTCCGGCGGGTGACGGGCATCCTGAACGGGACCTGTAACTTCCTCACCACTGAAATGCTGACAACGCGGCGGCCGTATGAAGTGGTGCTGGCCGAAGCGCAGCGGCTTGGATATGCGGAGTCTGATCCGACATTAGATGTGTCCGGCATGGACGCGGCGCACAAGGCAGCCATTCTCGCCGCGATAGCGTTCTCGGCTGATCTAGATTTCTCCAAGGTGTCCGTGCGGGGCGTCGATGAGGTCGAATTGCTGGATCTCGATCTTGCCGACCGGCTTGGCCTGCGCATCAAGCTGATCACTGAAGGCAAGATCACGAATGATGGTGTTGTCTGCCGGGTCGAACCCATGGCACTGCCTGTCGGTCATCCGTTGGCGCGAGTGAACGGTAGCCTGAATACGGTCAGGGTAGAGGGTGAGCCGCTGGGCGCGGTCACACTCACCGGTCCGGGCGCCGGACCTGGGCCAACCGCAAGTGCGGTGATGGGGGACGTCGCCAAACTCTTCAATCCGATTGCGCGTCCGGCATTTGGCCGCGCTGACCACCATGATGTGCGCGCATTCGTTTATGCAGAGAGCGACGAGAAATCGGCATTCTTCTTGCGTGTCCGGCTGGCTGACCGGGCTGGGGCGCTTGCGGAGCTGACTGAAGCGCTCGCCGAGAGTGGCGTGTCCGTCGACAAGTTGCTGCAAGATTCTGCAGATGAAAACGGTGCCGCGCCGGTCGCAATCGTGACGCATGTGTGCGCGCGCAGTGAGATTGAGCAAGCCAGGGAGCGCCTGCGTGCTCTGGATTCGAATATAGGGCAGCCGCAGATCATGGCGATCGAGGCTTCAACTGACTAGAAGGGCCGGCCGTCTGCATGGCCGAGTAAGAAGATAGATGTCTGATAGTGTTCTGGTACCGCACCTTTCCGACGCAATGGTTCGCGTCACCGAGATCGCTGCAATTGCGGCTCACAAAATGGTTGGCCGAGGCGATGAGAAGGCCGCTGACCAAGCGGCGGTCGATGCCATGCGGCGGGCCTTCAACTCTGTCGACTTCCAGGGACGAATCGTCATCGGTGAGGGCGAACGTGATGAAGCGCCGATGCTGTATATCGGTGAAGAGGTCGGCACAGGTAATGGTCCAGCAATCGACATTGCCCTCGACCCGCTTGAGGGCACTACGCTGACCGCCAAGGCGATGGCAAATGCGCTCGCTGTCCTTGCGATTTCGCCGCGCGGCGGCCTGCTGCATGCGCCGGACACCTATATGGACAAGATTGCGATTGGTCCGGGCTATCCCGAAGGCGTCGTTGACCTTGATGAGACGCCTGCCGCCAACATCACGGCCATGGCGAAGGTCGCTGGGAAACCGGTTGAAGACATGACGGCGTGTGTGCTCGACCGTCCTCGCCATGCTGATATCATTGAAAGCCTGCGGAGTGTCGGTGCACGTATCTGCCTGATCTCTGACGGCGACGTCGCAGGCGTCATCAACACGACCAACTCCGATACCGGAATCGACCTGTATGTCGGTCAGGGCGGTGCGCCTGAGGGTGTGCTTGCGGCTGCGGCGCTGAAGTGCGTTGGCGGACAGATGCAGGGGCGTCTTGTCTTCCGCAATGAAGACGAACGTGGCCGTGCCAGCCGGGTCGGCATTACTGATTTCGACAAGAAGTACGCACTGAGCGAGCTGGCAAGCGGCGAAACCGTGTTCTGCGCGACAGGCGTGACGAAGGGCGGCCTGGTTGACGGTGTCGTCGTCGGCAAGGGCGTAACAGTTACCGACACTTTGGTCATGAGCTCGGCTGACGGCATGGTCCGCAAGATTACGTCCCGCCACCGCTCGGCCTGACGGCATGGGGGAGGACTGCCTCTACAGCGTTTCGGACTCGCTGTCCGGACGCTTCTGGACGCTCCAGCCCACCGATGAAGCTGCGGTCCGAAGAATGTCGCAGAGTGCTGGGGTGCCCGACATTCTGGCCCGTCTTCTGGTCAGCCGGAATGTGACACCCGAAACGGTCAGCTCGTTTCTGGAGCCGACGCTGAAAGACCTGTTTCCGGACCCGTCGACATTCCAGGACATGGAGAAAGCGGCGACGCTGATTGTCGATGCTCTGCTGGATGGCCGCAAGGTTACGGTCTTTGCCGATTATGATGTGGATGGCGGAACGTCCTCTGCGCTCCTGGCGCGGTATTTCCGTTCCTGGGGGCGGGAGCTTGGCCTCTATGTGCCGGACCGTCTGACAGAGGGCTATGGGCCGTCTCCGGCGGCATTTCGATACCTGAAGGATCAGGGCGCAGACCTCGTCATCACGGTTGATTGCGGCGCGGCGGCAACGCCCGCACTCCAAGAAGCGGCGCGGATTGGCCTGCCGGTGATTGTCGTCGACCACCACCTGATGGGCAAGGAACTGCCGGTGACGGCGGCGCTGGTCAATCCGAATCGGCCTGACGACCGTTCGGGCTATGGGCACCTTGCTGCAGCTGGTGTCGTGTTTGTCCTGCTGGCTGCGCTGAACAGGGTGGCCAGGGAAAGAGGTGTAGCCCCCGAGGGCGGATTGCCGAATATCATTCCGTGGCTCGACCTGTGCGCGCTCGGCACGCTTTGCGACATGTCACCGCTTCGCGATGCCAACCGGGCCTTCGTGCGCCAGGGGCTCAAGATCATGGCCCGCAGCACGAATACGGGACTGAGAGCGCTCGCAGATGTGGCTGGGATCGGCGCGATCGAGTCGGTGTATCATGCCACCTTCGTACTCGGGCCGCGGCTGAACGCTGGCGGCCGGATTGGCGATCCGTGGCTGGCTGCAAAGCTGCTGGCGACGGATGACCGCCAGGAGGCGATTGAGCTGGCCGAACGGTTGCACGGCCTCAATGACGAACGCAAGGCCGTCGAGGCGGCGATTCTCGAAGCCGCGACGAACCAGGCTGAAAAGCAGATTGAAGCGAATCCGGATCGCGGCGTGATCATCGCTTCGGGAGAGGGCTGGCATCCCGGCGTGATCGGTATCGTTGCAGGCCGGATCAAGGACCGCTTCCATCTGCCGACGATCGTGATTGGCTGGGGCGATGATCTCGGACCGGTCGCGAAGGGATCAGCCCGGTCGGTCAAGGGCGTGAATATCGGCGACGCGATATCCATGGCGGCGAGGGAAGGGGTGTTGCTGTCAGGTGGTGGGCACGCGATGGCTGGAGGGCTCAGCGTCGACCCTGAAGGGATCGACGCCTTCGACCGGTGGATAGTGGAGCATATGGACCAGTTTGCTGAGGAACGTGCCGAGGCGCGACGGCTGGACATTGATGCGGTGGTTTCGCCGGGAGCGGTCACGCCGGAATTTTTCGATCAGCTTGAGACGCTCGGGCCGTTCGGGCAGGGGGCTCCGCAGCCGGTCTTCGCAATGCAGAGGATCAAACCTGTGTCGGCGCGCCGGATCGGACAGAATCATGTCCGCTTTTATGCGGAGGATCCGACCGGCAGGGTCGAATGCGTATCCTGGCGCACAGCGGACATGGAAATTGGCCAGGCGCTGTTCGCCGGAAGGATGTTGCACGTGGCCGGGCGTTTGAAGGCGGATGAATGGAATGGCCGTCGGCGGGCCCAGTTTGAGCTGATTGATGCTGCTGAAACGGGAGATAACTGACAAAAACTGGTCTTGGTGCTGAAAGGCGACTTGAACAGCCCGTAAAGCCCCGCTATACGCACGCCTTCCAACCGAGCGCTCCCTTCGTCTATCGGTTAGGACGCCAGGTTTTCAACCTGGAAAGAGGGGTTCGATTCCCCTAGGGAGTGCCAGTTTCGCAACATTCTCGCTTTTATAGTGAATAAGTCTCCCAAAAAGGGATGACTTTGGAAGGTTGCTTACCTACTCTTTGTCATTGGGGTTGATAATAAATGACGGCTGTAAATTCAAAACATGAGACACCGGAACCTTCTGCGATGGTCAGGGTAATTGGCCACGTCAAATGGTTCGATGTTGCCAAGGGCTATGGTTTCATCGTTCCCGCCTCTGTGAGCGAAGCTTCGCTCAATGCTGATGTCATGCTGCACATTTCCTGTCTGCGCACATTTGGTGAGCCTTATGCCGATGAGGGCGCGCGCATTGTATGCGACGCTGTCCGCGGTGACCGGGGATGGCAGGTCGAGCACATCCTGGAGATGGATCGTCCCAAGGCCGTTATAGCCAAGGAACAGGGGATTGCTCCTGAGCCAGAGACGGTCATTGTCAAATGGTTCAACAACACGAAGGGATTCGGGTTTGTGAACCGGCCGAATGATCCCGATGATATATTCCTGCACATCTCCGTCCTGCGGCGTGCGGGTATCGAGACCACGGAGACAGGAACGATTCTCGATGCGACGGTAGAAGTGGGCCCCAAAGGGGCCCATGTAACCAGTGTGCAGGCGAAGTAGGCATCGCACCAATTGTGTTGCGGCGCCAGGCGCGAGGCGCTAGATGACCTTCATGAGAAACAGACTGTCTTATCTGATTGCGGCGGCTGCAGCGCTGCCGCTGTGCGCCCTTTCACAGTCCCTCGAGACCGGCAATCTGACTATTGATACTGGCGAGCAAACGCATGCCTTTTCGATAGAGATTGCTGACGAACCAGAAGAAATCTCTTTCGGCCTCATGGAGCGCGAATCGCTGGATCCGGATGCAGGAATGCTGTTCGACTTCGGCAATCCTCGCGAGCCTTCGATGTGGATGAAGAATACGCTTATTCCACTCGACATGCTGTTTGTTTCGAGTGACGGCACCATCCAGATGATCGCACGTAACACTGTTCCAGGATCGCGGCGCACGATCAGTCCTGGCATGCCGGTGAAAGGCGTGCTCGAGATCAATGGTGGCAGGGCGGCGGAGCTGGGTATAGAGCCCGGCGATACGGTCAATCACCCGATCTTCCAGACTGATGCCGGCTGAGTCCGCTGTCGAGGCGGACGTTCCCGCGGGGTTTGAACGGTCCAAGTCGCGCGGACCCTTCACCACTCATAACGGACCAGTCTACCGCGCTACCGCGCCCGGTGACCTGCGGAGCGGTATTCGTGTCCTTGAACGCCACTGCAACAGCATGGGCTTCATGCATGGCGGCATGGTGAGTTCCTTTGCAGATGGGGCGTTGGCGTGGGCAGTATGGGATGCCACCCGCAAGATGTCCGTGACGTTGAAACTGACAATCAGTTACTTCGATACGATTCGTCCCGGTACCTGGCTGGAGGCACATCCCGTGGTCGTGTCTTCCGAGGACGGAATCGTCCATGTCTGCGCAGATCTGCTCATTGATGGGGAAAAGTTGGGCGCCCGCGCAGACGCAACATTCAGATCACTGCGCCGCACAGCCAAATAGGGCTTGCTCAACGCGAAAGCCCTGCATAGAAGGGGCGTCCGATGTCGGAGCGTGGCGCAGCCTGGTAGCGCACCTGATTTGGGATCAGGGGGTCGGAGGTTCGAATCCTCTCGCTCCGACCATCGGTTAACCGGACAAGCCGGAGGCTTTTAATGGACGCTCGCATCTTCAAGCCCAGAAAATCTGCCATGCAGTCCGGCCGCGCAAAGACCCAGGAATGGGTTCTGGAATTCCGCTCCGAAGACGCGCGCTTCTCTGATCCTCTGATGGGCTGGACGAGCATCAACGACACGACGGGGCAGGTGCGCCTGCATTTCGAGACACGCGAGCAGGCGATCGACTATGCCAAACGCGAGAAGATCACCTTCACAGTCGAAGAGCCGAGAGAACCCAAGCGCCTCGTGAAATCCTATTCGGAAAACTTTTCCGCCAATCGCAAACAACCCTGGACCCACTAGGCGTCCGCTTCCGGCCCCTTAGCTCAACTGGATAGAGCACCGGACTTCTAATCCGACGGTTACAGGTTCAAGTCCTGTAGGGGTCGCCATTGCCGGTTGTTTGGTTATCCTCCGAGGCAGGAGGAGTGACGCATGAAATTGCCAGAACGAGGACGGCCGTGGCCCGACATCGAAGCAGAGATGCTGTCGCGTGGCTCAAAGGATGCCAAATGGCGTGACGGAAAGACGGCGGTGTACGTCTTCAATGCGGGTGAAGACATCGCCGAGGTGCAGAAGCAGGCCTATGCGGCCTTCATGTCGGAAAATGGGCTTGGTCCGCTGGCGTTTCCGTCGCTGGCGCAGATGGAGAAGGACGTCATTTCCATGGCGCTCGGCCTGCTGCATGGGCCTGAGGGCGCGACCGGCGCGATTACATCGGGCGGGACTGATTCGATAACGATGGCGCTGAAAGCGGCGCGTGATTGCGCTCGTGCGTGCGGCAAGCTGGACGGGGCGGGGAATATCGTGCTGCCCCAATCGGCGCACCTTGCCTTCGACAAGGCCGCGCACCTCATGGACATCGAGGTCCGCAGGATTGCGTTGAAGCAGGACGGTTCCTATGAAGCAGACGCATCCGCCATGGGAGAGGCCTGTGATTCCTCGACCGTGATGGTGGTCGGTTCAGCGCCCAACTTTCCTCACGGAATCATCGACCCGATTGAAGAGCTCGCAGCGGTGGCTGAAAAGCGCGGTGTCTGGCTTCATGTCGATGCGTGCGTTGGCGGTTATTTCGCGCCCTTCGCGCGGATGAATGGCCTGCCGGTGCCTGCTTTTGACTTCGAGCTCCCGGCCGTTCATTCGATGAGCGCGGACCTGCATAAATATGGCTACGCCGCCAAAGGTGCGTCGACGGTCCTGTTCCGGTCAGAAGAGCTCTACTCCCACATGCCGTTTGATCTTGCGGGCTGGTCGGGGGCGCCGATGAAGACACCGACGCTGGCCGGCACGCGCCCCGGGGGGGCCATTTCGGCAGCGTGGGCGGTTATGAATTATCTCGGCGAAGAGGGGTATTGCCATCTTCAGGGCAGGGTTTGCGCAACGCGTGAAAAGATCGAGGACGGCGTAAAGGCGCTTGGCTTTGAAGTGCTCGGCAACCCGATGCTGGGCTTGATGGCGTTTCGGCATCCCGAACTGCACGCATTCGCGATTTATGGTGAAATCTACCGGCGCGGCTGGTTTACCTCAGTCACAAAGGAACCGCCGAGCCTTCATCTCATGCTCTCACCCAAGCATGCAGACGTTGCCGATGACTATCTTGCCGATTTGGGCCAGGCTTGCAACGCGGTTCGGAACGGCGAAGCGGCAAAGAAAAAGCCGGTGGACGCGCGCTATAGCTGAGGACTGGCGGGGCTTGCTGCAAAAACTTCAAAAAGGGGATTGGACAAGGCCTCTCAGCAGGGCTATGACGCCGTTTCCCCACGGCCCGCCCGGGTAGCTCAGGGGTAGAGCAGCGGATTGAAAATCCGCGTGTCGGTGGTTCAAATCCGCCCCCGGGCACCATTTTCCTTTCGACATCTGTGTTGCTGGTCAGGTTAGCGGCAGGCGCCGGGGCATGCGTGTCACCACGCCGCATGCTGCAGACGCGAAATCCTGTGTTGAAACCGTTATAAAGGGTGAAGCTGGCCTGTTGCCATTCCGGTGAAAGCGTCCTAGTCCGGCGCTTTCAGCCGCTAGCTCTCGGGAGTTGATCTGAGATGACAGAAATCGAACGGTTCGCACTCGACTATCTGCCCGTCATTCTGTTTCTGGGGCTGGGCGTGATCCTGTCGCTGCTTTTCATCATCGGTGCAGCAATACTTGCGCCGTCGAATCCCGACCCTGAGAAGAATTCGGCATATGAGTGCGGTTTCAACGCATTCGACGACGCGCGCATGAAATTCGATGTTCGATTTTACCTGGTCTCGATCCTGTTCATCATCTTCGACCTGGAAGTCGCCTTTCTGTTCCCTTGGGCTGTCAGCCTCGGAACGATCGGGGTCTTTGGCTTCTGGTCGATGGTCGTGTTCCTCGGGGTCCTGACTGTAGGCTTTATTTATGAATGGCGCCGCGGCGCGCTGGAGTGGGAATAATGGCCGACGATTACAAGCCATATGCACTAGGCGCAGGCCGCGCCGGCGTTGAGGGCGGTCATCAGGTTCGCGCCGATGATCCGTTTTTCGCTGGTCTGTCCGACCACCTCGCCGACAAGGGCTATTTTACCGCCGCGGCGGATGACCTGATCGCATGGGCGCGCACCGGCTCGCTGATGTGGATGACGTTCGGTCTGGCCTGCTGCGCTGTCGAGATGATGCAGGCGGGCAATCCGCGCTATGATCTTGAGCGGTTTGGCATGGCGCCGCGTGGGTCACCCCGCCAGTCCGATGTGATGATCGTGGCGGGAACGCTGACCAACAAGATGGCGCCGGCGCTTCGCAAGGTCTACGACCAGATGCCTGAGCCGCGTTACGTCGTGTCGATGGGCTCGTGTGCGAATGGTGGCGGCTACTACCATTATTCGTATTCGGTCGTGCGCGGCTGTGACCGGATCGTGCCGGTGGATATCTATGTTCCCGGCTGTCCTCCGACAGCTGAAGCATTGGTCTACGGCATGCTGCAATTGCAGAAGAAGATCCGCCGCGAAGGCTCGATCGAGCGATAGGCGAGAGGGATGAAAGACATGTCTGAAGCCCTGAAAGATCTCGGCGCCCATATCGGTGGCGAATGCGCTGATTCCGTGAAGGAATTTTATGTGCGGCATGGCGAGCTGACCATTATTGCCGAGCGCGATTCGATCCTGAAACTCGCGAAGTTCCTGAAGGATGACAATCAGTGCGTCTTCGAGACCCTGATTGATATTTGCGGGGTCGACTGGCCGGAGCGCAATCAGCGCTTTGACGTCGTCTATCACTTCCTCTCCATGCGGTTGAATCAGCGTATCCGGGTGAAGATTGCGACGAATGAGGCGACGCCTGTTCCAAGCCTGATCGACCTGCATCCGAGTGCGGACTGGTTTGAGCGCGAAGCGTTCGACATGTACGGTATCCGCTTTTCTGGTCATCCAGACCTGCGCCGTATTCTCACCGATTATGGTTTTGAGGGCTATCCGCTGCGCAAGGATTTCCCGCTCACCGGCTTCACCGAAGTCCGCTATGACGACCTTGAAAAGCGCGTCGTGAACGAGCCTGTAACGCTGGTGCAGGAATACCGGAATTTCGATTTCCTCTCGCCATGGGAAGGCATGACCAAAGAACTTCCCGGCGACGAGAAGGCTGAGAAGGAGCAGGCAGATGGCTGATGACGCAACGCCTGTTGACGAGCGCAAGTTCACACTGAATTTCGGGCCGCAGCATCCTGCGGCTCACGGTGTGCTGCGCATGATCATGGACCTGGATGGCGAGGTCGTGGACCGGATCGACAGCCATATCGGTCTCTTGCACCGCGGCACTGAAAAGCTGCTGGAATACAAGACCTACCTGCAGGGCCTGCCTTATTTCGATCGGCTCGATTATGTGGCGCCGATGAACCAGGAGCATGCCTGGTGCCTTGCGATCGAACGCCTGCTGGGCCTTGAAGTGCCACGCCGTGCAAAGTTCATCCGGGTTTTGTACTCGGAGATGGGCCGCATCCTTTCTCACATGCTGAACATCACCACGCAGGCCATGGACTGCGGTGCGCTCGCTCCGATTACCTGGGGCTTTGAGGAGCGCGAAAAGCTGATGGGATTCTATGAGCGCGCGTCCGGCTCACGCATGCACTCGGCCTATTTCCGGCCGGGCGGTGTACACCAGGACCTGCCTCAGGATCTGATTGATGACATCATGACCTTCTGTGATGAGTTCCCGATAGCGATTGCGCATATTGAAGGCCTGATCACCGAGAACCGCATCTTCAAGCAGCGCAATGTCGATATCGGCGTCGTTGACGAGAAGACGATCATGGAATGGGGATTTTCCGGCGTGATGGTTCGCGGCTCCGGTCTCCCATGGGACCTGCGCCGCTCGCAGCCCTATGAAATCTATGACGAAATTCCGGGCGATGTCTTCAAGGTCGTGGTCGGCAATAATGGCGACAATTACGACCGTTATGTCTGCCGCATGGATGAGATGCTCATCGCCAATGACATTATGAAATGGTGCATTGAAAACATGCCGACAGGCGAGGTCCTGCTTGCGGGATCGAAGGTTTCACCGCCGCGCCGCGGCGACATGAAGCGCTCCATGGAAGCGCTGATCCATCATTTCAAGCTCTACACCGAAGGCTTCCACGTGCCGGAAGGTGAAGTATACGCGGCCGTGGAAGCGCCGAAGGGCGAGTTCGGCGTCTATCTGGTCTCTGATGGGACCAATCGGCCTTACCGCGCCAAGATTCGCGCGCCAGGCTATCCGCATCTAGCGGCCATGGACCACCTCTGCAAAGGCCACATGCTCGCAGACGTTTCGGCCATTCTGGGCTCGCTGGATATCGTGTTTGGGGAGATTGACCGCTAATGGCCCTGCGCCGATTTGATATTGAAGCCGGCGGCGACAGCTTTGCCTTCAAGCCGGAAACTGAGCCGACCATTGCGTTCTGGCTCGGCAAGTATCCCGAGGACAAGAAGCGTTCGGCGGTGATCCCGCTGCTCTGGCTGGCCCAGAAGGACAATGCTGGCTGGCTGTCCGAACCTGCCATGCGCGAAGTCGCGGACCGGCTCGAAATGCCGTATATCCGCGTCTACGAAGTCGCGACCTTCTATACGATGTTCCGCCTCCAGCCGGTCGGAAAACACCATATCCAGCTTTGCGGGACGACGCCCTGCATGCTGCGCGGGGCGAATGACCTCAAGAAAGTCTGCGAGAAGAAGATCGGCAAGAAGATGGCGGTTACCGATGATGGCCGCCTGTCCTGGGAAGAAGTTGAGTGCCTCGGCGCGTGCGTGAATGCACCCATGGTCCAGATCAACGACTATTATTACGAAGATCTCACGCCAGAAAGCTTCGAGGAGATCCTCGGCAAGCTCTCCAACGGGGTTGACGTGGCGCCCGGAACATTTGTCGACCGGATCAATAGCGCGCCGGAAGGCGGCGTGACGTCCCTGAAGGACGATGCCTGCTATGACGGCAGCCGCAACAGTATCGCCAGAATTCCGAACCTGCCCGAAGCGACCAAAAGCGAAGAGCCGCCTGCCGAAGCTGCTGGCAAGCCCGACCGGCCCGCGCCGACAAATGTCGACCGCGAAGAGCCGACCAAGCAAGAGGTCAAGGCCGACAGCAAGGTGGTTGAGCAGGACAACGCTGAAAAGGCTGGCTCCGCTGAGGTGCCCGAAATCGAAGGTGACCGGCCTGAAGCGGCGTCCGTGACGGCCGGCGAAGAAGACAATCTCAAGCGCATCAAGGGTATCGGCCCCAAGAATGAGGACCAGCTCAACGAGCTTGGCATCTACAAGTTCGCGCAGATTGCAGCCTGGAGCGACGAGAACGTCAAATGGGTCGAGGGCTACCTCGCATTTCGCGGCCGTATTTCGCGCGAGGACTGGATTGGTCAGGCCAAGGCGCTGGCCGCTGGCGAGGACACCGAGTTCTCCAGACGCGTCGATGCGGGCGATGTTGAATCGAGCCAGGAAGAGGGCGGGAACTGATGCTACAGGACAAGGATCGGATCTTTACCAATCTCTACGGCGTGCATTCGCCCGGCCTTGAAGAGGCAAAGAAGCGGGGCGCGTGGCACCTGACGCGGGAAATGCTTCAGCAGACGCCGGAATGGATCTGCGACCAGATCAAGGCATCCGGTCTTCGCGGGCGCGGCGGTGCTGGCTTCCCGACAGGCCTGAAGTGGACCTTCATGCCGAAAGAGGTGCGCGATCGCCCGCATTACCTCGTCGTGAACGCCGACGAATCGGAACCGGGCACCTGCAAGGACCGTGAAATTATGCGCCACGATCCGCACCTGCTGATCGAAGGCTGCATGATCGCATCCTATGCGATGCGGGCACATGCCTGCTACGTTTATCTGCGCGGCGAATACATCGCGGAGCGCGAGGCGCTCGAGAAGGCCGTCAGGGAAGCCTATGAGGCTGGCCTGATCGGCAAGAACAACAAGAATGGCTGGGATTTCGATCTCTACGTCCATCACGGGGCAGGGGCCTATATCTGCGGCGAAGAAACAGCGCTGCTCGAAAGCCTCGAAGGCAAGAAAGGCCAGCCGCGCCTGAAGCCGCCATTTCCGGCAAATGCGGGTCTCTATGGCTGCCCGACAACGGTCAACAACGTTGAATCTATTGCGGTCGCACCGACCATCCTGCGCCGCGGCGCCGAATGGTTTGCCGGCTTTGGCCGTCCGAACAATACGGGCACCAAACTGTTCTGCATCTCCGGCCATGTGAACAAGCCGTGCAATGTCGAAGAAGAGATGTCGATCACGTTCAAGGATCTGATCGATACCCATTGCGGCGGCATTCGCGGTGGCTGGGACAATCTCAAGGCTGTCATCCCGGGTGGTTCATCGGTGCCAATGGTGCCGGCCGAACAGATCATGGACGCTTATATGGATTTCGACACGCTGCGAGACCTGAAGTCAGGCCTTGGTACTGCGGCCGTGATCGTGATGGACAAGTCGACCGACCTGATCAAGGCAATTGCTCGCATCTCATACTTCTACAAGCATGAAAGCTGCGGTCAGTGCACGCCGTGCCGTGAAGGTACGGGCTGGATGTGGCGTGTGCTGGAACGCATGGCCAAAGGCGAAGCTGAGCACAATGAAATCGACATGCTGCTGGATGTCTCAACGCAGATTGAGGGACACACGATTTGTGCGCTTGGCGATGCGGCGGCCTGGCCGGTGCAGGGCCTCATCCGCCACTTCCGCCACGAAATCGAAGACCGCATCACCCAGTACCGGGCGCCGCGTGCGCTGGTTCAGGGCGCTGTTGTGGCGGCTGAGTAGAGGGAAACAGGGCTGGGCATGAACCTTTTGCGCAACATACTGACTGCGATCTGGTGCGCGGTGATCATTGGGCTGAACGTGTTCGGCCTGATCACGCTCATTCAGGTAGTGGGTCTGGACGGCGCGATCTCGGCTGGTGCCTGGCTGTGGACGGCGAAACTCGCACTGATGGCGGTTCTGGGTGTCATGTCACTCGCCTCCACCAAGTTTCTCTGGGCGGTTCTCGCTGTTGCTGTGCTCTGGATGTTGCTGGGTGTGTCTTTCGACCTGTTGGCGCAGCGAACCTGGCGCTCCGGCGGCCTGCAGGGTGCGCTTTTCACTATCATCCCGACCTATTTGCTGGCGCGCTGGAACTCCGCTGTGCGCAAAGCCGAATTCAATCCCGTGAAAGAGTTCTGATTCATGGCTGACGATCTATTCAAGCTCAACATTGATGGCAGGGACATTGAGGTTCCAAAGTCCTACACGCTGATGCAGGCGTGTGAGGAGGCCGGCGCCGAAATCCCGCGCTTCTGTTACCATGAGCGCCTGTCGATCGCTGGTAATTGCCGCATGTGTCTCGTCCAGTGGAAGGGCGCGCCGAAGCCGATTGCGAGCTGCGCGCAGACCGTGGGCGAGATGCGGATGAATCCGGATGGCACGCCGCCGAACATTCTCACCAAGGGTGACTATGTAGAAAAGGCGCGCAATGGCGTCATGGAATTCCTGCTCATCAACCACCCGCTGGATTGCCCGATCTGCGACCAGGGGGGCGAATGCGACCTGCAGGACCAGGCGATGGCCTATGGCCGTTCTGGTTCGCGCTATGACCTCAACAAGCGCGCGGTCGAAAACAAGAATATGGGTCCGCTGGTCAAGACGATCATGACGCGCTGTATCCAGTGCACGCGCTGTGTCCGTTTTGCGGCGGAAGTCGCGGGCGTTGAAGAAATCGGTATGATCTCGCGCGGCGAAGACGCCGAAATCACAACCTATCTTGAAGAGTCGCTGACGTCGGAGCTGTCTGGCAATGTCATCGATCTCTGCCCGGTCGGCGCGTTGACCTCCAAGCCTTATGCGTACAATGCGCGCCCCTGGGAGCTGCGCAAGACCGAGTCGATCGATGTGATGGATGCACTCGGCTCGGCGATCCGCATCGATGCCAAGGGCGATGCCGTCATGCGCATTATGCCGGTCATCAATGAAGAGGTGAACGAGGAGTGGCTGTCAGACAAGTCGCGCTTCATCTGGGACGGCCTTGGCCGCCAGCGCCTCGATAAGCCGTACATTCGCGAGAATGGAAAACTCCGTCCTGCAAGCTGGGGTGAAGCGCTGTCTGCCACTGCAGAGCTGCTGAAAGGCGACGCGTCCAGAATGGGCATCATTGCTGGAAACCTGGTTGAAGTCGAACAGGCGAAGGCCGCGCTCGACCTAGCGCGCAGCCTTGGCATCCAGTCCACGGACTGTCGGCCGGCAGGGGCGAAATACGGTCTGGACGGTGTGCGTGAGCGCTACATACTCAACCCGACCCTTATGGGTGTGGAAGAGGCCGATGCGCTGCTCTTGATCGGGGTAAACCCGCGCGTGGAAGCTGCCGTCTGGAATGCCCGCATCCGCAAGGCGTGGCTCTGGAATGATCTCAAGGTGGGGGTCGTCGGTGAGCCGGTCGATCTCACTTACGACTATGAGCATCTCGGTATTGGAGCAGACAGCCTTGCCGGACTCTTCAGCCGCGACAGCGTCTTCATGGAGGCGTTCCGCAATGCAAAACGGCCGATGGTCGTTGTCGGTGAACAAGCACTGCTCGGTGATGCCGGTCTAGATGTGCTGAATGCTGCGCACGATCTCGCGCTTGAGGCTTCTGCGATCAGCGAAGACTGGACTGGCTTTGGTGTTCTTCACAATGCGGCAGGTCGGGTTGGCGCACTGGATGTCGGCTTTGTGCCGGGTGAAGGCGGGGCCGATACGGCTGAAATGTTAAGTGGCGGCGTCGATACGCTGGTCCTGCTTGGCGCCGATGAGCTTGACCTCTCCGGTCTTGGAAGCACCAAGACGATCTATGTCGGCCATCACGGCGATGCCGGTGCTTCGAAGGCAGACATCATCCTGCCATGCGCAGCCTATTCGGAACTGGATGCGACCTATGTAAACACGGAGGGGCGCGTGCAGATGACGACCCAGGCCGTTCAGCCCAAGGGAGAAGCGAAAGATGGCTGGGCCATCTTCCGGGCGCTGTCCGACGTTCTCGGCAAGACGTTGAGCTACGATTCGGACGCTGAGCTTCGTCAGGTGCTTCGCGAGCAGAATGAAGTGTTTGCAGGACTGGGATTTGCGCCCGGTGCGTCTGGCCACGCTGCGCTGAAGGAAGCGCCAGCGAAGCCGCAAGGCCTTGTTAAGGCGCGGCCTTTTGAAGCGCCATTTGCAGATTTCTACCTGACCAACCCGATTGCCCGGGCATCGAAGACAATGGCTGAGTGCTCGCTGATGAAGCGTGGCCTTGAAACGCCGGTAGCAGCGGAGTAGGCGAGCGCCATGAGTGCATTCATCCAGGAACACGGACTGTTGTTTGGCTGGCTGACCGTGATCGGTCAGATCCTGCTGTTCACCATTGTCCTGCTATTGTCGCTGGCCTTCCTGCTGCTGATGGACCGGAAGGTCTGGGCGGCTGTGATGATGCGCAAGGGGCCGAACGTTGTTGGCCCATTTGGCCTGATGCAAAGCTTTGCCGATTTCGGAAAGTTCCTGCTGAAAGAGATCATCATTCCGGCGGGTGCCAACAAGACGGTGTTCCTGCTCGCGCCGATTTTGTCTCTGACACTGGCTTTCGCGTCATGGGCCGTCATTCCGGTCGCACCGGGCTGGGTCGTGTCTGATCTCAATGTCGGCATTCTCTACCTGTTCGCGGTGTCCTCGCTCGGTGTTTACGGCATTATCATGGGCGGCTGGGCGTCGAATTCGAAATATCCGTTCCTGGGATCGTTGCGCTCTGCCGCGCAGATGGTGTCCTATGAGGTCTCCATCGGCTTCATCATCATTACGGTGATCCTGCTGGTCGGGTCGATGAACCTGTCTGAAATCGTCGACAATCAGTCCGGCGGTTTCTGGACCTGGCATGTGTTCAGCTTCAACCACATCCTGCTCTTCCCGGTCATGGTGGTGATGTTTGTGATGTTCTTCGTATCGGCGCTCGCCGAAACGAACCGTCCGCCTTTCGATCTTCCGGAAGCAGAATCCGAGCTCGTGGCCGGTTATCAGGTCGAATATTCCTCGACGCCATATCTGCTCTTCATGATCGGTGAGTACCTCAACATCGTGCTGATGTGTTCGATGATGGTGATCCTGTTCATGGGCGGCTGGCATGGACCGATCGCGTTTGGAGAGGATTTTATTGCGAACTTCCCGCAATGGTTGGTCAATCTTGGTCATCTCGCCTGGTTCATGGCAAAAGTCGTCTTCTGCTTCTTCCTGTTTGCGCTCGTGAAGGCCGTTGTGCCGCGCTATCGCTATGACCAGCTGATGCGCCTTGGCTGGAAGATTTTCCTGCCGACCTCGCTCGTCGCTGTCTTCATCGTCGCCGGATATGTCGTTTACATGGGAGTTCAGTCATGAGCCTCGTCCAGACCCTACGCGGCGCCCTGCTAACTGACTTCTTCAGTGCATTCGGCCTCGGCTTGCGCGAATTCTTCCGTCGCAAGGCGACGAATAATTATCCATTCGAGAAGAACCCGCTCAGCCCGCGTTTTCGCGGCGAGCATGCGCTTCGCAGATACCCAAACGGTGAAGAGCGCTGCATCGCCTGTAAGCTGTGCGAAGCGATCTGCCCGGCGCAGGCCATCACGATCGAGGCAGAGCCTCGCGAGGACGGTTCACGTCGCACCACGCGCTATGACATTGATATGGTGAAGTGCATCTATTGCGGCTTCTGCCAGGAGGCTTGCCCGGTGGACGCCATTGTCGAAGGACCGAACTTCGAATTCGCGACGGAAACCCGCGAGGAACTGTATTACGACAAGGAGAGACTGCTTGCGAACGGAGATCGCTGGGAACGGCTGATCGCACGCAATCTCGAACTCGACGCGCCGTACCGCTAGGGCGGCGTTGGATTTAGGAATTGGCGGCGAGGGCCGTCGCAAGAATTGGGGCTGACCCGGTGGAACTGATTGCCTTTTACATATTGGCGGCCATCGTCACGATTTCCGCCGTGTCGGTGATTGCGGCCAAGAACCCGGTGCACTCTGTGCTGTGGCTGATCCTGGCGTTCTTTACGTCGGCAGGACTGCTCGTGCTGATCGGCGCGGAATTTCTCGCCATGCTTCTGGTCGTGGTCTATGTCGGCGCGGTCGCAGTGCTCTTCCTTTTCGTCGTCATGATGCTGGACGTCGATTTCGTTGAGTTGAAGCAAGGGTTTCTCAGCTATTTGCCCTTCGGCGCGCTCATGGGCATCGCCTTTATTGCCGAGATTGCGCTCGCGACGTTTGCCCGCGGTGACACGGCCGACAATTTCAACCCCTATCCGGGCGCTGAAACCAATGCCGAGGCGATCGGTCAGGTCATGTACACTGACTATCTTCTGCTGTTCCAGCTTTCGGGCCTGATCCTACTGGTCGCCATGATCGGCGCGATCGTGCTGACGCTTCGTCATCGCCCGCATGTCAAACGCCAGAACATCGCGAAGCAGACGGCTCGCCGCCGCAAGGATGCGACCCGTCAGCTCGACGTCAAATCAGGTGAGGGGCTGTAGCCATGGACATTACCGTCAATCACTTCCTGGCCGTTTCGGCCGTGCTGTTTACGACAGGTGTCGTGGGCATTTTCGTGAACCGCAAGAATATCATCGTCATCCTGATGGCGATCGAACTGATCCTGCTGTCGGTCAATCTGAACCTTGTCGCGTTTTCGGTCTTTTCCGGAACAATCACGGGGCAGATCTTCGCCATGCTGGTTCTGACCGTTGCCGCTGCTGAAGCGGCGGTAGGGCTTGCGATCCTGGTGGTCTACTTCCGCAATCGCGGCGATATCGCCGTCGAGAGCGTGGATCTGATGAAGGGCTGACCCAGACATGCTTTCCGATTCCCTTCTTCTCTTTATCGTCCTCGGACCGGGCCTTGCGGCGATCATCGCGGGCCTGTTCCAGAAGCTCGTCACGGATCGTGGCGCGATGATCATCACGACAGGCACGGTCGGCCTCGCCGGCATCCTGTCGATCATCCAGCTTTTCATGTTCGCTTTCGGAGGTCATGGCGCGGTCGAGGCGGTGCACACGGCAGCCCCTGCAGATGGTGGTCATGGCGCAGTTGCTGTTGAAGCCTTCCAGCATGTCATCAAGCTGATGACCTGGATGGATGTGGGCCTGTTCGAAGCCGACTGGGCCATCCGGGTTGATGCGCTCTCCATCGTGATGATGGCTGTGATTACGGGCGTCTCCGGCCTCGTGCATCTCTATTCATGGGGATACATGGCTGAAGACCCGCACCGCGCGCGCTTTTTCTCTTACCTGTCGCTCTTTACCTTCATGATGTTGATGCTGGTGACGGCAGACAATTTCATCCAGCTCTTCTTTGGCTGGGAAGGCGTTGGTCTCGCTTCCTATCTGCTGATCGGCTTCTGGTACCAGAACAAGGCGCCGAACGATGCTGCCATCAAGGCCTTCGTGACCAACCGGGTTGGTGACTTCGGTCTCGCGCTTGGCATCATGGCCGTCTTCCTTGTTTTTGGATCTGTCGAATTCGGGCCGGTGCTTGAGGCTATCAAGTCCAATGCGACGGTGACGCCGCTTGCGCTCGCGTCCGCTGCGCCGGTTCAGGAGCTCGTCATTCCATTCCTCAACTGGGACCTGCCAGCCCTGGAAGTAATTGGTGTCCTGCTGTTCATCGGCGCGATGGGCAAGTCGGCCCAATTCTTCCTTCATGTCTGGCTGCCGGACGCGATGGAAGGCCCGACGCCAGTGTCCGCACTGATTCATGCGGCGACCATGGTGACCGCGGGTGTCTATCTCGTCTGTCTTGTGTCCCCGATCTACGAATACGCACCTGTCGCCGCCGGAATGGTGACAATTATCGGTGCTGTCACCGCACTCTATGCGGCGACGGTCGGCCTTGCGCAGAACGACATCAAGCGTGTCATTGCGTATTCGACCTGTTCGCAGCTCGGCTACATGTTCTTTGCGGCAGGTATTGGTGCCTATCAGGCTGCCATGTTCCACCTGTTCACACACGCCTTCTTCAAGGCACTCCTTTTCCTTGGTGCGGGGTCCGTCATTCACGGCATGCACCATGAGCAGGACATGCGCCGGATGGGCGGGGTCGCGAAGTATATGCCACTGACCTATGCGGCGATGATGATCGGCACCATCGCGATCATCGGCCTCGGCCTTCCGCATTCGCAGTTCGGTTTTGCCGGCTTCTTTTCGAAGGATGCCATTCTTGAAACAGCTTTTGCGGCGAGCGAGAATGGTGTCACCTTCGCGCAGGTCGCTTTCTGGTTCGGTATCCTGGCGGCGCTTCTGACCAGCTTCTATTCATGGCGACTCATCTACATGACGTTTCATGGGCCGCGTGAGGATTCGATGCCTGCGGATGCGCATGAAGCCGACAGCCATGCCGACGACCATCTCGCAACGGATGACCACGCCCATGATGATCACGCTCACGGGCATCACGGTGATCCGCACGAATCGCCAATGGTCATGCTCATACCGCTCGGACTGCTCTCGCTGGGGGCGATCTTTGCTGGTCTGATCTTCTACGGATCGTTTGTCGGCCACCATCAGGCCGACTTCTGGGCCGGAGCAATCTACACGACCCCGTCAAACCATCTGCTGGAAGAGAAGTATGAGGTTCCGGAGTGGGTGTTCTGGGCACCGCTCATCGTGACGGTGACGGGCTTCCTGATTGCGACCTTCACCTATCTGTTCAATCGTGGCTTCGGTGCGAAGATCGCAGCATCCGGCGGTCCCCTGCACAGCCTGTTTGCGAACAAATGGTATTTTGACGAGATCTATAATGCGACGCTCATTCGCGGCTCGCGCATTCTCGGAAACTTCTTCTGGAAAACGGGCGACAAGCAGATCATCGACGGCTTCGGCCCAGATGGTGTGACGTCACTGGTCCGCTGGGGCTCGCGCAGACTGTCTGCGATGCACACCGGCTATCTCTATCACTATGCATTCGTGATCATCGGCGCAGCGCTCGTCTTTGGCGCGGTGATCTTCTGGCGCGTCGGAGGCGCGGGCTGATGGGCAATTTCCCGATTCTGACCGCGGTAACGTTCCTGCCGCTTGCTGGCGCTGTGCTGATCATGCTCGTGCGGGCAATGACGGGTGGGCAGGACAGCGATGCGACGGGCGGCGAAAAATCGCTTGTGGCTGGACTGATCTTCTCGCTCGCGACCTTCCTGGCATCGCTCGTCATGCTGATGAGCTTCGACATGTCCGCACCGGGTTATCAGCTCGTTGAGGAAGTCAGCTGGTTTGCAAACATCCAGTACAAGATGGGCGTCGATGGGATGTCGCTGCTGCTCATCCTGCTCACGACATTCCTGACGCCCATTAGCCTGATTGCGTCCATGGGGTCGGTGAAGGAGCGCCTGACCGAATACACGATCGCATTCCTCGTGCTCGAGACGTTCATGATCGGCGTGTTCTGCGCGCTCGACCTCGTTGTCTTCTACGTTTTCTTTGAAGCTGGCCTGATCCCGATGTTCATCATTATCGGTGTCTGGGGCGGCGTTGACCGCATCTACGCATCGTTCAAATTCTTCCTGTACACGCTTCTTGGCTCTCTTTTCATGCTGGCCGCTGTTGTGTTCATGTATCTGCAGGCCGGAACATCTGACATTGCAGTCCTTGAGACGTTCGCATTCGCGCCCGAAGTCCAGACCTGGCTATGGCTTGCCTTCTTCGCTTCCTTTGCGGTGAAGCTGCCGATGTGGCCGGTTCATACCTGGTTGCCGGACGCGCACGTGCAGGCGCCGACGGCCGGTTCCGTCATCCTGGCGGGGATCCTGCTGAAGATGGGTGGTTATGGCTTCATCCGGTTCTCCCTGCCGATGTTTCCGGATGCGAGTGAACTCTTCCAGCCGATGATGTTTGCTCTGTCGGTCATCGCGATTGTGTACGCTTCGCTCGTCGCGTGGCGCCAGACGGATATGAAAAAGCTGATTGCCTATTCGTCCGTCGCACATATGGGTTTTGTCACGCTTGGCATCTTCTCTTTTACCGAAGTCGGCATGCAGGGTGCGATCTTCCAGATGATCTCCCACGGCCTGATATCAGGTGCACTCTTCCTCATCGTTGGCGTGGTCTATGACCGGATGCACACGCGCGAGATCGCGGCGTATGGCGGGCTGGTCCACAAGATGCCGGTCTATGCGACCATTTTCATGCTGTTCTCCATGGCCAATGTCGGCCTGCCAGGGACAAGCGGGTTCGTCGGTGAAATCCTGACCATGGCAGGCGCCTTCCAGGCGTCGACCTGGGCGGCTGCCGGGGCAGCGCTCGGCGTGATCTTCTCGGCTGTCTACATGCTGACGCTCTATCGTCGAACGGTGTTCGGGCAGATCACTAATCCGGCCCTTGAATCCATCAAGGACGTCAACACCAAGGAGCTGATCTGCCTCGTGCCGCTCGTGATTGGCACGATCCTGCTGGGTGTGGCTCCAAATCTCATTTTCACGATCACGCGCGAGACGAGCCTTCGCGCGCTGCAGATGATCACCGGAGGTTAGTCGCCCATGTTTGATTTCGAGGCGATGATAGCGGCAATCGGGCCGGAATTCTTTCTCGCAGCCGCGGGCCTGACAGGCGTCCTGCTAGGGGCTGTCATGGGGGACCGCTTCAACAGCGTGTCCTTCAAGTTCGGCGCGCTTTCCCTTCTGGTGGCTGCAGCCTTTGTGCTGATGAGCTGGGAAGGCGGAGAAGCGTTTGGCGGCCTCGTTACGACGGGCCCGTTCGTGAATTTCGCAAAGCTGGTCAGCTTTGGCGCCGGCGCCGCGACCTTGCTCATGGGCGAGAACTTCCTGAAGCGGCACGGGACGATCCGTTATGAATATGCGTTGCTGATCATCTTCGCATCGCTTGGCATGGGCATCATCCTGTCCGCGTCGAACCTGATGACACTCTACATGGGCATTGAGACGCTCAGCCTGTCCTCCTACGTGCTGGCATCCTTCCATCGTGATTCGATGCGTTCGGCGGAAGCGGGCCTCAAGTATTTCGTGCTGGGTGCGCTGGCGTCCGGCCTGCTGCTCTACGGCATCTCTCTGGTCTATGGCTTTGCCGGAACAACGAGCTATGAGGGCATTGCAGAAGCCGAGGGCGGCATTGGCCTTCTCTTCGGCATGGTGCTGATGATTTCCGGCCTGGCGTTCAAGGTGTCGGCCGCGCCGATGCATGTGTGGACGCCGGACGTCTATGAGGGGGCTCCGAGCCCGGTTGTCGCCTTCTTCGCGACGGCACCGAAAATGGCCAGCATGGTCGTCTTCGCGAACCTGATGTTCACGGCGTTCCCGACCGTCTTTGAAGACTGGCAGATGATCATCGCCATCATCGCGGCACTGTCCATGCTGATCGGGGCCTTTGGTGCGCTCATCCAGACCAACCTCAAACGCCTGTTGGGCTATTCTTCGATTGCAAACATGGGATATGCGCTGGTCGCGATCGCTGCAGGTGCCCAGTATGGCGCGGCGGCGCTCCTCGTCTTCATGACGAGCTATGTCATCGCTTCGATTGGTCTTTTCGGCGGCGTGCTGGCCATGCGCCGCGAAGGCGGCATGGTAGAAAGCATCGATGAGCTTGCGGGCCTTGTCCGGCGACGTGCCGGTCTTGCCATTGCGCTGACGGTGCTGGTGATCTCGGTGGCGGGTTTCCCGCTGGCCGTCGGCTTTCTTGGCAAGCTGTTGATCTTTGAAGCCGGCTGGAATGCAGGGCTTCTGCCGCTGCTGATCATCCTGGTGATCAGCTCGGTCATTGCATTCGGTTATTATCTCCGGATCATTCTGATCATGTGGGTGAGAGAACCTGCCGAGAAGTTCCAGCCCATCGACACCACGGTCACTCTGTCGATCTATGCTGCAGCGGCGGCGTGTATCGCGCTCTTCATCTTCATCGCGCCCTTTACCGACTGGGCGACTGCGGTGACAGCCGGGTTCGCTCAGTGAGGCCAGATACGCCGGTTCAGTGGCACGCTTCTATCGACAGCACCAATGAAGAGGCGCGCCGTCTTGCGCAGGCTGGCCATTACGGACCGCTGTGGATCGCAGCGCGGGAACAGACAGCCGGTCGTGGCCGTCTGGGGCGTCAGTGGGCCTCGCCAACAGGAAACCTTTATTGTACCGCGCTTTTCCTGGAGCCAGGCGGCATAGGCGTCGCGACGCGGCTTCCGTTTGCCGCAGGGCTGGCTATCGCAGACGTCTGTGCGGTTGTTGCGCCGAAAGCGCCGGTAAGGTTGAAATGGCCGAATGACGTTCGCGTCGATGGCGCGAAGCTTTGCGGAATCCTCATTGAGGCTGGTGCCGGCCCGGGCGGTACATCCTGGATAGCTGCGGGAATGGGCACGAATGTCCAGACGGCTCCTGAAAGCGTCGGCCAGCTCGCAACCTGTCTTCAAAACCTCGCACCCGGAACACCTGTCGATGCCGACATGGTGATGGAAGCTATTCGCCCGGCCTTTGCGAAACGCGTTGCGCAAGCGCGCGACGATTTTCCAGGATTGCTGAGGCAGTGGGAAGCGCGGGCAGAAGGACTAGGCGAGACCGTCCGCATCGGGAAGGAAGAGCCTGCGCTCACCGGACGATTTGTTGGCCTGGAGCCAGATGGTGGATTGCGACTGGAATTGCCCAATGGTTCTGTTCGGATAATCAGGGCAGGCGATGTGGAACTCGTCAGAGAGGTGAGCTGAGATGCTGTTGGCAATCGATATCGGCAATACCAATACGGTGTTTGCCCTCCATGATGGCAAGGAATGGGTCGCCATGTGGCGCAGCGCAACCGACCCTCGCAAGACGGCGGACGACTATGTGGTGTGGCTCGGCCCCCTCATGGATATGCGCAAGGTGTCCCTCTACGACATTGATGCGTGCGTGATTTCGTGCGTGGTGCCGCAAGCCCTGTTCAACTTCCGAAACCTCGCTCGCCGGTATTTTGGTGTGGAGCCGCTGGTCGTTGGCGAGGCGGGTGTGGAATTGGGTGTTCCGATCCGCATTGCGCGGCCTGAACAGGTCGGAGCCGACCGCCTGGTCGCAGCAATCGGAGCCCATGTCGCCTATCCTGGCGCCTTGATCGTGATCGATAGCGGAACGGCGACAACGCTGGACATTGTCGGGCCTGATGGCGGGTTTGAGGGGGGGATCATCAGCCCGGGCATCAACCTTTCAATGCGTGCATTGCATGACGCCGCGGCCCAGCTGCCGCGGATTGCGATCCAGCGACCTGAGAAAGTCATTGGCGATTCCACCGTAGCTGCGATGCAGTCTGGTGTCTTCTGGGGGTATATTGATCTCATTGACGGGCTTGTGCGCCGGGTCAAGGACGAGTACGGCCAGCCGATGACGGTGATCGCAACGGGCGGCGTCGCGTCCCTGTTCGAGGGGGCGAGCGCCACGATTGACCACTATGACCAGACGCTGATGGAATCGGGGCTTCTGGAAATCTTCAGACGCAACCAAAAAGGCTGACATGCCCAATCTCGACACGCCCGAACTCGTTTTCCTGCCGCTTGGCGGTTGCGGCGAGATCGGGATGAATTTGAACGCATATGGCTACGGGCCTGCTGACGACCGGAGATGGATACTCGTCGATCTGGGAGTGACCTTTGGTGACGATACGACGCCGGGTATTGATCTCATCTGCGCCGATCCTGAATTCATTACAGAATATGCAGACCAGATCGAAGCTATCTTCCTGACGCATGCGCATGAGGACCATATCGGAGCAGTGGGCCTGCTTTGGCCACGACTGCGCGCGCCGCTGTATGCGACGCCTTTCACTGCCCACCTCGTTGCCGGAAGGCTGGCGGAGCGCGGTCTGTCGCACGTCGATGTGAATGTCGTTCCGCTTGAAGGCAGTGTCGAGGCTGGTCCGTTTGAAGTGACCTATGTGACGCTGACGCACTCGATACCCGAGCCGAATGCGCTGGCTATCAAGACGCCGGCGGGCACCATACTTCATACAGGCGACTGGAAGATCGACCCTGACCCGCTGATTGGCGAAGGGGTCGACGTCGATGCGCTCAAGCGCCTTGGGGATGAAGGCGTCCTCGCAATGGTGTGCGACAGCACCAACGTTTTCGTTGAAGGTGAAAGTGGGTCTGAAGCGACGGTCCGTCGTAATCTCATCAAGTTGATAGGCTCCCTTTCGGGGCGCGTTGCCGTGGCGACGTTTGCGTCGAATGTAGCGCGTGTGGCGACCGTTATCGAGGCGGCTCGCCTCTCAGGCCGCAGCGTATGCCTTGCTGGCAGAAGCATGCACAAGATCGTGGACGCGGCCGTGTCGACACGCGTCCTCACCGAATTGCCAGACCTTGTAGATGAGGCTGATGCCGGAAGCTTTCCGCCGGACAAGATTCTCTATCTTTGCACGGGCAGCCAGGGCGAAGAACGCGCGGCGCTCGGCAGGATTGCCAGTGACACGCACCGCCACATCAGCCTTGGTGCGGGCGATACCGTGATATTTTCGTCGCGCGTCATACCTGGCAATGAGAAGGGGATCTTCGAGCTTCAGAACACGCTGGCGGAAAAGGGCGTGCGGATCATCACTGACAAGATGAGCAAGGAGCCGATCCATGTGTCCGGTCACCCTGCACGTGACGAGCTGGAGCGCATGTATCAGTGGGTCAGGCCGCGCGTGTCCGTTCCGGTTCATGGCGAGCGACGTCACATCATGGAGCACGCGACCTTTGCGAAATCATTGCAGGTTGCGGATGCGGTGACCCCGCGCAATGGCGATCTGATCCGCCTGGCACCGGGCAAGGTTGAAGTGATTGATGTCGTTCCAAACGGGCGGCTGCATCTCGATGGCAACAGGCTTGTTCCAGCCGGGTCCGAAGGATTGAGAGAACGCGTCGCCATCTCTAAATATGGATATGTCACGGCCAGCGTATCGATTGACGAAGATGGCAGTATTGCAGATGGCCCCTACGTGTCCGCACGCGGTCTGTCTGAGGAAGATGGCAGCCTTGCTGACGAGTCGCTCGATGCGGTGGAAGCGGCTTGCGACGAGGCGCTGGACGGTTTGTCACGTCGCAAACGCCTTGACGACGAGGTGGTTGAGACCCTTCTGGTAAGGGCAATTCGTCGGACCTGTGAACGCGTGTTCGGAAGAAAGCCGCTGGTCGACGTCACGATAATGAGAGTGTGAGGAACCCCATGTCGAAACCATTTACAATTGGCCCGCTGAACCATGTCGGTGTGGCTGTGCCGTCACTGCCGGATGCGATCGAGACCTATCGCGCGCTCTATGGCGCAACAGACATCACCGAGCCGTTCGACATGCCGGCGCAGGGGGTGAAAGTCTGCTTCGTCAATCTTCCGAACAGCCAGATCGAATTGATCGAGCCGCTCAGCGAAGAGAGCCCGATCTGGAACTTTGTGCAGAAGAACCCGAAAGGTGGCCAGCACCATGTCTGTTTCGAGGTCGACGATATCCATGACGCGGTGTCGGTCATGAAGGAACGGGGTGCAACGGTGCTAGGTGAGCCGCGCATCGGTGCCCATGGCACGCCTATCATTTTTGTGCATCCGAAGAATTCGAACGGTGTCCTGATCGAGCTTATGGAAACGCCCAAAGGGGATCACTGATGAACCTTGTCGGCGGCGTCGTCATTTTCATCATCTCCTGGTGGATGTGCTTGTTTGCCGTCCTGCCGATCGGCGTGAGGGGACAGTTTGAGGATGGCGAAGTTGTCGAGGGGACCGAAGAAGGCGCTCCAACGCATCACATGATGCCGAAGAAGCTCGTCTGGGCGACAATTGGGGCTGCCATCTGTACGGTGGTTGCGGGACTGATCATCACCCCGCTCCTGCAGGCTTATGGTGGCTAAAAGGGAGGGCGGAGAGACGCCTATTTGCATCAAGCCACTAGCCAATAAGTTCACACCCAAATAACAAGGCCGCGTAACGAAATCTGATTGATTGCGACCATTATGCGCCTGTCCCGCTACTTCCTTCCCGTATCCAAAGATGTTCCCGCTGATGCAGCGATTGTTTCCCACCAGCTGATGCTGCGGACCGGCATGGTTCGTCAGAATGGTGCGGGCATCTACACTTGGCTGCCGCTGGGGTTCAAAGTCCTGCAGAAGATTGAGCAGATTGTTCGCGAGGAAATGGACCGTGCCGGTGCCATCGAATTGCTGATGCCGACCATCCAGCAGGCTGAACTCTGGGAGGAGAGTGGGCGCTATGACGATTATGGCAAAGAGATGCTGCGCATCACCGACCGCCATGATCGTGAAATGTTGTTCGGGCCGACGAATGAAGAACTGATCACCGACGTATTCCGGGCTTATGTGAAAAGTTACAAGGCATTGCCGCTGAACCTCTACCACACGCAATGGAAGTTCCGTGACGAGATCCGTCCACGTTTTGGCGTGATGCGGGGCCGCGAGTTCCTGATGAAGGATGCGTATTCGTTTGACCTGACCGAAGAAGCGGCGCGGGCGAGCTATAACCGCATGTTCTGCGCCTATCTCAACGCGTTTGACCGGATGGGGCTGAAAGCGGTTCCGATGCAGGCCGATACCGGGCCGATTGGAGGTGACCTCAGCCACGAATTCATCGTGCTTGCCGATACGGGTGAGAGCGCTGTTTTCTGCGACCGGGACCTGCTCGACATGGGTGCGCCGGGTCTTGATCTGGATTTCGAAGCTGACCTCACTGGCGAAGTGGAAAAGCGGACCAGCCTCTACGCAGCGACGGAAGAAATGCATGACGAAGCCGCATTTGCTGCCGTGCCGAGTGACCGCCAGGTTTCCGCGAGAGGCATCGAAGTTGGTCATATTTTCTTCTTCGGCACCAAGTATTCCAAGCCTATGAACGCAATGGTGCAGACGGCTGATGGTACCAATGTGCCTGTCCAGATGGGCAGCTATGGCATCGGCGTGTCACGTCTTGTTGGCGGAATTATCGAGGCCTGCCATGACGAAAATGGCATTGTCTGGCCGAAAGCGGTTTCGCCGTTCGATGTTGGCCTGATTTCCATGCGCCCGAAAGACGAGGCGGTGTCGACGGCAGCTGATGACGCCTATGCGGCGCTCACCCATGCCGGCCTGGACGTGCTTTACGATGAAACAGATGAGCGCCCAGGGTCCAAATTTAACCGCATGGACCTGATCGGTCTGCCCTGGCAGATTGTTATCGGGCCCCGCGGTGTTGAAGCCGGTCAGGTCGAGCTCAAGCATCGCAAGAGCGGTGAAAAATTCGATGTGACGCTGGAAGATGCCATTGCGAAAGTGAAGGCCGACTAATGGCGAAGTCAGCCCCATTTGGCGAGGTTGAGCGCGCGCTTGCCTGGCGCTACTTGCGCGCCAAACGCCAGAATGGCGGCGTTTCGCTGATCTCGATCATCTCCTTCTTCGGAATCATGCTGGCGGTGACGGCGCTGATCGTGATCATGTCCGTCATGGCCGGGTTTCGTTCGACGCTGCTGAACGCCTTGCTGGGCGGGCAGGGGCACGTGTTCGTGACGGTCGATGGCTACCCGGAAGACAATGTGCTGGACCTGACGCAGCAGGTCCTGGAAGTGCCCGGCATCAAGAGTGCATCGCCCATTATCGAGCAGCAGGTACTTGCGACGAGTGAGTATGCCCGCACGGGCGCTGTCGTGCGCGGCGTCCGCTCTGAGGATCTCGACAATCTGCCATATCTGAAAGCTGGTCGCTCCACGGCAGATGCGGCTGGTTTCGGGGAAGGGCGCAATGGCGGCGATATTGTGCTGATCGGCGCATTCCTCGCATCGGACCTTGGTATTCGGCCGGGTGACCAGATCAAGCTGATTGCGCCTGAAGGCGTGTCCGGACCATTCGGCGTCACCCCGCGCAGCAAGTCCTATACCGTTGGCGACGTTTTCACGACGGGGAGTGTCGAACTCGACAAGCTCTACGTATTGATGCCGATGCAGCAGGCGCAGCTCTTCTTTAACAAGCGCGGCGAGTATCAGCTTCTTGATGTCCGTCTCGATGATCCGATGAAGGCGGATCAGGCAAAGCGGGACATCACGGCTAAAATCGGCCAGAACTTCTATTTGCAGGACTGGAAACAGCAGCGGGCCGGTTATCTCAATGCCCTGAATGTCGAGCGTGGCATGATGCGGATGATCATGCTCATCCTGATCACCATTACGGCGCTCAATATCGTGACCGGCGTTGTCATGCTCGTGAAGAACAAGACCGGTGACATTGCCATCCTGCGGACGATTGGCGCGACGCGCGGCGCGATCATGCGGACTTTCATCATGATCGGCGCGATCCTTGGCCTCACAGGCGCGCTGATTGGCCTGATCCTTGGCATTACCATTGTCCTCAATATCGGGGCGGTCGAAGCACTGCTTAACTTCCTCATTCCAGGGCAAGGCGAGATCTTCGATGCCGAAACCTATGGCCTGCAGGGATTGCCGGCAGAACTTGATTGGGGGGAAGCATTGTTCACAACCCTCTGGGCGATGAGCATGTCTGTCCTGGTGACCATCTGGCCCGCCTGGTCGGCTGCACGCCTCGACCCTGTAGAAGCGCTGAGGTTCGAATAGTGGAAACGCCTGTTCTGGAACTTCGGGGGATCGTGCGGGAGTACAAGAGCGGCCCCACCGTTCTGAAAGTGCTCGACGGCACGGATCTGACGCTAAACCGGGGCGAGCTGGTGGGGCTCGTCGGGCCGTCCGGCTCCGGCAAGTCGACGCTGTTGCATACGGCAGGCCTGCTCGAACGGGCCGAAGGCGGCGAGGTTCTACTCGATGGCGAAGAAGTGCTGAAGCTTTCGGATTCGGTGCGCACGCGTCTTCGCCGCGAGAAGCTTGGCTTCGTGTACCAGTTCCATCACCTGCTGCCGGAGTTCAATGCGCTCGATAATGTGGCGATGCCGCTGATGGTAAACGGGGTAAAGCGCAAAGCGGCGAGAGAGAAAGCGCGCTCCATGCTGGCCGAAATGGGGCTCGCGGAACGCGCCACTCATCAGCCCGGACAACTGTCTGGAGGCGAACAGCAGCGCGTTGCGATTTCGCGGGCGCTTGCGAATGATCCGAAGCTTGTCATTGCTGATGAGCCGACAGGTAATCTCGACCCGGCGACGACGGACCGGGTGTTCGCCAGCCTGATCAAGATTGCGCGGAGCGAAGGCGCAGCTGTTCTTGTCGCGACGCACAATATGGCGCTGACACGCCATATGGACAGGGTGCTGACACTGCAGGACGGGAAACTCACAACCTTTACCGGCTGACGCCTTCGGTTCTGGTGCGAGACGCGTCATGATAGATTGAGCGTCTGGAGCTGCCCCTTGTCTGATTCGTTGTTTATCCATCTTGCCGTTCGCACGAGCTATTCCCTGCTCGAAAGCATGCTGACGCCGAAAGCGCTTCAGAAATGGGCGGAAGAAAATTTTATTCCGGCCGTGGCGGTGACGGACAGGAACAATTTGTTCGGCGCGCTGGAGATTTCCGAAACCCTGTCTGGCGCAGGCGTGCAGCCCATCATGGCGTGCTGTTTCGATGTGACGGACGGCGCGCACCAGGAGTGGATCACGCAGGTCTCGCTCTACGCGCAGAATGAGGCGGGCTTCCAGCGGCTGATGGAGCTGTCTTCGCTGGCATACCTCGAAGCCGAAGATGGTGTTGCGCGCCTGAAACGCGAGCACCTGTTTGAAAAGACCGATGGCCTTATCCTGCTGACGGGTGGATCGAAAGGTGAGGCAGCGCAGTACATCCTCAAGGGCAAGCAAAGCGAGGCGGAAGCGACTCTGGCGGACTTTGCAAAGGCCTATCCGGGGCGTTGCTATGTCGAGCTGACCCGCCATGGCGAAGCGGATGAGGCGAATAGCGAGCCCGGCCTTATTGAGGCAGCTTACAAGCTGGGCCTGCCGCTCGTGGCAACGCATGATGTGCGTTTCATGAAGCCGGGCGATGCCAAGGCGCACGATGCGCTGATGTGTATCTCAAATGGCGAGTATCTGGGACAGGATGATCGAAAGCGCGTCTCGCCTGAGCAGTACCTCAAGACCTCTGCGCAGATGGTCGAACTGTTCAGCGACCTGCCGGAGGCGATTGCCTCAACTGTCGAGATCGCCCAGCGCTGTGGTGTACGCGCGACGAAGCGTAGCCCGATCCTGCCGAATTTCGGCGATGGCACGCGCTCCGAGATTGATGAACTTAAATTGCAGGCGCGTGAAGGTCTCGACAAACGCCTGTCCGAAGCACCCAAATTGTATGCTGAGCGCAGTGTGTACGAAGAACGGCTCGAATATGAGCTGGGCATTATCGAGAAGATGGGCTTTCCCGGCTACTTCCTGATCGTTGCCGACTTTATCAAATGGGCGAAGGACAATGACATCCCGGTCGGGCCGGGCCGTGGTTCCGGTGCGGGTTCGGTTGTTGCCTGGGTTCTGACGATTACGGACCTTGATCCGCTTCGGTTTGACCTTCTCTTTGAGCGCTTCCTGAACCCGGAACGGGTCTCGATGCCCGACTTCGATATCGACTTCTGTCAGGAGCGGCGCGGCGAGGTCATCCGCTATGTGCGCGACAAGTACGGCGCCGATAGTGTGGCTGCGATCATTACCTTCGGTACATTGCAGGCAAAGGCTGTGGTGCGGGATGTGGGCCGCGTCATGCAGATGCCGTATGGCCAGGTCGACCGTCTGGCAAAGCTCATCCCTTTCAATCCGGCCAATCCGCCGAAACTGCAGGAAGCGATCGACGAGGAACCGAAGTTCCAGGACGAGATCGCACAGGACCCGCGGGTGGGCGAATTGCTGGAAACAGCGTTGGCGCTTGAGGGGCTCTATCGGAACGCGGGTACGCACGCGGCGGGTGTCGTGATTGGTGACCGGCCCCTGACAGAGCTCGTGCCGCTTTACAATGACCCGCGGTCCGACCTTCCGGCGACGCAGTTCAACATGAAATGGGCCGAGTCTGCAGGTCTCGTGAAGTTCGACTTCCTGGGGCTGAAGACGCTGACCGTCATTGATCGCGCGCTGAAATTCATTCGCCGCGATGGGCGTGATGTCGGCCCGGAATGGGACTCGCTCGATGATCAGGCCACTTATGACCTGATGGCCAGCGGCGATACGCTGGGTGTCTTCCAGCTGGAAGGCCAGGGTATGCGCGACACGCTGCGCAAGGTGCGTCCGGGCAATCTTGAAGACGTGATTGCGATTATCTCGCTCTACCGGCCGGGTCCAATGGATAACATTCCGACCTATGTCGCCGGTAAGGAGGATCCCAAGAACGTTCGCTACCAGCACCCGGACCTGGAACCTATTCTGGAAGCCACGTACGGCGTGCCGGTCTATCAGGAGCAAGTGATGCGGATGGCGCAGGAGATCGCCGGCTATTCGCTGGGCGAGGCTGACCTTCTGCGGCGGGCCATGGGCAAGAAAAAGGTCGAGGAAATGGTCGCGCAGCGGGCGCGGTTCCTTAAAGGTGCGAAAGAGCTGAAAGGCATAGAGGCACCGCTTGCCAATGAAATCTTCGATACGATGGAGAAGTTTGCGGGCTATGGTTTCAACAAGTCCCACGCTGCAGCGTATGCGCTGATTGGCTACCAGACCGCCTATCTCAAATGCCACTTTCCCGTCGAGTTTCTTGCCGCATCCATGAGCCTTGACCTGCACAATACCGACAAGCTCGCGGCCTTCGTGCAGGAGGCGCGCCGCCTGAACGTTCCGGTCATCCAGCCGGACGTCAACCGGTCCACCGCTGACTTCGATGTCGAGGAGGGGGCTCTGGTTTATGCGCTCGGTGCGTTGAAAGGGGTGGGTCTTGAGGCGATGCGTCATGTCGAGGCTGAACGGGAAGCATCCGGTCCATTCAGGTCGCTCCACGATTTTGCCGAACGCGTCGATCCGAAATCTGTGAACAAGAAGTGTTTCGAACAGCTTTCGCGGGCTGGCGGGTTTGATTCACTGGAGCCGAACCGGGCAAGTGCGCTGGCCGCTGCGCCGTTGCTGGCTGCAACCGCTGTTTCAGCCGCTGAAGACCGCGCAGGCGGGCAGGGGGGGCTGTTTGGTGATGCTGAACCCGCCATTCGAGCGACACTGCCACAGACCCCTGCCTGGAACGGCCAGCAAAAGCTCGATGAGGAATTTGCCGCCGTCGGATTTTATCTCAGCGGGCACCCGCTCGACGATGTGCTTGAGAGCCTTGAGGAGGGGCGGATCACACTGTCCGCCAATATCGCCGACGTGGCGATGGACGGACGCCCGCTGGAACTGATTGGTGTCGTCCGGCGGCGGGTCGAGAAACTGTCCCGCTCGGGCGGCAAGTTTGCCTTCCTGACGCTCTCCGACCCGACTGGCGAAGTCGAACTCATGGTGATGCCGGAAGTTCTGGAGACTTACCGGGATATGCTGTCGCCCGGAAGCAGTGTGTGCATGACCGTCAATGTGAGGCGACAGGAGGAAGAAATTCGCCTGTCTGCCAAGACCGTCAAGCCAATTGAGAAAGCGCGCATCGGCAAGAAAGCCAAGGCGCTGCTTGTGCGCCTGTCGCGCGGGGCGAACTATCATGAGCTTGCCGCGGTGGCCAAAAGGCTCGAGACGGCGCCCGGTGCAGACCGCGGTGACATCTTCTTCGAAATCCCGCTGGAAGACGGCAGGCTTGTGATGATGAAACTGCCGGAAACCTATGCGACGGGCCTGGAGGCGCTTCGGGCGCTCAAGATGGCGTCGGGCGTCACGAGAGTGGACACCAGAGCAGCCTGAACAAGCACGGTTGCCAAGTGTGCTGAACTTTGTATAAGCCAGCCGCACAACCCCCGATGCGCGGACTATCCGGTGTTGGTCTCTATGGTTTGAGACCGATAGTGTCCGTGCCGGTCAACCGGAAAAGGAAAATTAGACATGGCTCTTCCCGAGTTCACGATGCGTCAGCTGCTTGAGGCTGGCGTCCACTTCGGTCACCAAACCCACCGCTGGAACCCGAAGATGAAGCAATTCATCTATGGCGACCGTGCCGGCATCCACATCATGGACCTGTCCAAGACGGTCCCGCTGCTGCACCAGGCACTCGTCCAGGTTCGCGACACGGTTGCAAAGGGTGGCCGCGTTCTCTTCGTTGGCACCAAGCGTCAGGCTGCACAGCCGATCGCCGAGGCTTCCCAGCGTTGCGCACAATATTACATGAACCATCGCTGGCTTGGCGGCACGCTGACCAACTGGGCGACGGTTTCCAAGTCGATCAAGCGCCTGCGCGAACTCGATGAACTTCTCTCTGACCGTGATGCATCCGGCCTCACCAAGAAAGAGCTGCTCAATATCGAGCGCGAGCGCGACAAGCTTCAACGTGCCCTCGGTGGTATCGCCAATATGGGCGGCCTTCCGAGCCTCATGTTCGTCATCGACACCAACAAGGAGTCGATCGCGATCAAGGAAGCCAAGAAGCTTGGTATCCCTGTCGTCGCCGTTATCGACACCAATTGCGACCCCGACGATGTCGACTTCCCGTTCCCGGGCAATGATGATGCTGCGCGTTCGATCGCGCTTTACTGTAACCTCGTTGCTGATGCCGTGATCGATGGCCTGGCCGAATCTTCTGCTGGCCTCGGCATTGACCTGGGCGAATCCGAAGATGTCGACCTGCTCGCTGAAGCTGACGTGGCCGTCGCAGACGAAGCTGCGGCAGACGCCGGTGAAGAAGAAGCCAAAGCTGAAAGCTAAACTCAAACACTTCTAGAAGGAATCTTCGAGATGGCACAGATTACCGCCGCTCTGGTCAAGGACCTGCGCGACCGCACAGGCGCGGGCATGATGGACGCAAAGAAGGCGCTCGTCGAAAATGATGGCGACATGGAAGCGGCTGTCGACTGGCTCCGCGCCAAAGGCCTCTCCAAAGCTGCCAAGAAATCGGGCCGGGCTGCGGCTGACGGTCTCGTCGCGGCTGTCGTTTCCGATGACGGAAAGTCCGGTGTTCTGGTCGAGCTGAACGCTGAAACGGACTTCGTTGCCCGCAACGAGAAGTTCCAGACCGCGCTGAAGCAGATTGCCGGCGTCGCGATGTCGACCGACGGTTCGGTGGAAGCGGTTGCGAACGCGCCTTCACCAGCCGGTGACGGCACGGTTGGCGACATGATTACCGCCCTGGTCGCGACCATTGGCGAGAACATGACGTTGCGCCGTACCGCCAAGATCGACGCGCCGAATGGCCAGGTTGCTGCTTATGTGCACAGCGCTGAAGCTGAAAACATGGGCAAGATTGGCGTGCTCGTCGCTCTTGAAGGCGCCGATGCTGCCAAGACCGCCGAAGCAGGCCGCAAGGTTGCGATGCACGTCGCAGCGACCAGCCCGGCATCTGCTACGGTTGCAGACCTCGATCCGGAACTCGTCGAACGCGAGCGTCAGGTTCTCACGGACCAGGCCCGTGAAAGCGGCAAGCCGGACAATGTCATCGAGAAGATGATCGAAGGCCGTCTGCAAAAGTTCTACAAGGAAGTTGTTCTGGTGGAGCAGCCCTTCGTGATGAACCCTGACCAGACCGTTGGCAAATATATCGAGGAGCAAGGCTCGAAACTGATTGGGTTTGTTATCTTCAAGCTCGGCGAAGGTGTCGAAAAGGCTGAAGACAACTTCGCTGCAGAAGTGGCCTCCATGACATCGGGCTCCTAAGCCTCCGAATTTGCACCCAAAAAGAGCCCGGCTGCCCATGACAGGCAGCCGGGAATCCTTTACCAGCAAACCGGCTCAGGAGAATGAAATGGCCTCTAATAGTGAACCCGCAGACGATCTCGTTTATAAACGCGTTCTCCTGAAACTGTCGGGTGAGGCTTTGATGGGGCCGTCCGAGTTCGGTATCGACATGCCGACCTGCCTTGGTTTCGCTGAAGAAATAGCCACAGCGCTCCAAGCGACGGGCGTCGAGCTCTGTCTCGTCATCGGTGGCGGAAACATCTTTCGCGGGTTGGCGGGCGCTGCGAACGGCATGGAGCGCGCCCAGGCTGATTCGATGGGAATGCTGGCGACGGTCATGAATGCGCTCGCCATGCAAAGCGCCCTCGAACAGATCGGCGTCCCGACCCGGGTTCAGTCAGCCATCCCTATGAACACTGTGTGTGAACCCTATATTCGCAGACGCGCCATTCGCCATATGGAAAAGGGCAGGGTCGTTATTTTTGCGGCAGGCACTGGCAACCCATATTTCACGACCGACACCGGCGCAGCGCTGCGAGCCGCCGAGATGAATTGCGACGCGATGTTCAAGGGCACGCAGGTCGATGGCGTCTATTCGGCAGACCCGAAGAAGGATGCCAATGCAGAACGTTACGACCAGCTTGGCTATCAGGAAGTGCTGGCGAGGGACCTGCGCGTCATGGATGCGTCGGCCGTGAGCCTCATGCGTGACACAAATATTCCGATTGTTGTGTTTTCGCTCCATAATAAGGGCGCGCTTCAGGATGTGTTGACCGGCAAAGGAACATCGACGGTCATTTCGTAACATGCGAGAGTAAAGACATGAGTTTGAACAAAAAAGATCTGGAGCGCCGCATGGACGGCGCCATTACATCGCTTCAATCTGACCTTGCGGGCCTTCGAACCGGTCGTGCATCGGTCAATCTCCTCGATTCTGTCACTGTATCGGCCTACGGCTCGGAAGTGCCGCTGAACCAGGTTGGCTCAGTCTCGGTATTGGATGCGCGGACCATAGCAGTGAATATCTGGGATAAATCGGTCGTGGGTGCGGCGGACAAGGCGATCCGTGAATCCGGTCTTGGTCTGAACCCGGTCACCGATGGCACGAATCTGAGAATTCCAATTCCGGTTCTGAATGAAGAGCGCCGGATTGAATTGACCAAGGTCGCCGGCAAGTATGCCGAGCAGGCCCGTGTTGCGATCCGGAATGTGCGCCGGGATGGCATGGATGAGATCAAGAAGTCCGAAAAGGACGGTGAAATCAGTGAAGATGCTGCGCGCGGTCTGTCTGAGGACGTTCAGAAGCTCACCGATGCCCATATCGCGCGCGTCGATGAGGTGTTGAAAAACAAAGAAGCGGAGATCATGCAGGTTTGACGACAGGTTCGGCCTCATCTCACGGGCTTGCAAGCCAGCCATCAGGACCGTCGGACCTGCCCCGTCATATCGGTATTATCATGGATGGGAACGGTCGCTGGGCGACCGGCCATGGTATGCCGCGCGCGATCGGTCATGAGCGCGGCGTCGAAGCCCTTCGGCGCACTGTCAAAGCCGCGCAGAAGCTCGGGCTGGAATTCCTGACCGTCTATTCCTTTTCGACTGAGAACTGGCGTCGGCCTGTATCTGAGGTGAGTGCGCTCTTTGCGCTCTTGAAAACGTTCGTAAAGCAGGACCTTGAACGTCTGAAACGTGAAGGTGTGCGCATATCGGTTTTCGGGACGCGCGAGGGATTGCCGGAGGATATTCTCGCGCTGCTGGACAAGGCCGTGAGCGAAACAGCTCACAACTCAGCGTTCAACCTCGGCATTGCTTTCAATTATGGTGGCCGCGAAGAGATTGCTCGTGCTGCGCGACGGTTGGCATTGGATGTTGCCGACGGCAAGCTGCAGGCAGACGACATTGACGAAGCGACCATCGGGCGCGCGCTCGATACACACGCGTTTCCCGATCCGGATGTAATCATCCGCACGGGCGAGGAACACAGGCTGAGCAATTTCCTGATCTGGCAGGCCGCCTATTCGGAACTTATCTTCCTGAATGTGCTGTGGCCGGATTTCGGTGAGCTCGACCTCATCCGTGCGATACAAACGTTCGCTTCTCGCGAGCGACGGTTTGGTGGTCTTAAATCAGGAGCAGCTTGACATGGTTGCGTCCGCGCCAGCGAGCCATAAGAGCCGGGAGCTGGTCCTTCGGCTGATATCAGCGGCTGTGCTCATTCCGTTCGCCTTGCTTGTCGTTTCCCAGGGCGGGCCGATTCTGGGCTGGGCGTGCGCGGTGTTTGCTGCGGTTATGGGGTATGAATGGGCCCGCATGACGGCTTCGCCGATCATGCCGCTGCATGCCGTGTTTTCCGCGCTTCCACTCATTGCCGCAATCTTTTTCAAGATTGAGGTCGCGCTGCTGACTTTGGGGCTGTGCGCGGTTATTGTCGGCGCCTTCCATCCATCAGGGCCTCGAGAAAAACTCATCAGCGGATTTGGGCTGATCTACGCGTCCGGCCTGCCGCTCGGCCTGTTTCTGTTGCGTTCCGGTGACTGGGACGGACAGGCCGCCGCGCTCATCCTTATGGGCACGGTGTGGGCTTCTGACTCGGGCGCGTATTTCGCTGGTCGAGGGTTTGGGGGCCCACCGCTCTCGCCGAAGGATTCGCCTTCCAAAACATGGAGCGGAGCGTTTGGCGCCCTGTTGTGCAGTGCGCTGTGTGGCCTTATTGCCGCAGGCCTTCTCGACGCATCCCGTCTTCCCTGGCTGTTCGCCGGCATCGCGATCTCAATTGCGGCGCAGTGGGGCGACCTTTTTGAATCCTCTCTGAAGCGCCGATTTGGCGTAAAGGACACAAGCGGCTTCGTACCCGGTCATGGCGGCGTCATGGACCGGGTGGACGGTCTTGGAATGGCCTGCATCGCCGCCGTCCTCGTATTGACGTTTGCTTCCGGCGCGCCGGAACTTCTTGGACTGAAGGCCTGATATGGCCAAGCGGTTGACCATCATGGGGGCGACAGGTTCGGTCGGGCGTTCTGCTCTTTCCGTCGTCGCGCACGCAAATGCCAGCGAAGATGAGCCGGCATTCGTAGTCGAGGCGTTGAGCGCGAACACTGATGCAGACGGTCTGGCGAATCTTGCCATCAAGCACGGCGCGCGCTGCGCTGCGATTGCCGACCCCGCAAAATATGCTGAGCTGAAAGAACGGCTGGCTGGAACGGGCATTGCAGCAATGGCAGGGTCCGATGCTCTGATTGAGTTAGCGCAGACGCCGGTTGATCGCGTGGTCGCTGCCATCGTCGGCATTGCCGGCCTGCAGTCGACTTATTCTGCCGTTGCTGCTGGAAATAGCGTGGCGCTTGCGAACAAGGAGAGCATGGTTTGCGCCGGTCCGCTTCTGAAACAGCTCTCGCGGAAGACGGGAGCAGCCATCGTCCCGACCGATTCTGAGCACAATGCGATGTTCCAGGTTCTGGAGCGCCCTGAAGATGTCGAGCGCCTGATCCTGACGGCGTCCGGTGGCCCGTTTCTCGATACGCCGCTTTCCAAGCTCGCCCATGTCACGCCGGACGAAGCCTGCGCGCATCCAAACTGGTCAATGGGGCGCAAGATATCGGTCGACAGCGCGACCTTCATGAACAAGGCGCTGGAACTGATCGAAGCGGCCTACCTTTTTGAGTTTCCGGAAGACCGCATCGATGTGCTGGTGCATCCACAGTCCATCATTCATTCGCTTGTCGCATATCGAGACGGCTCAACGCTGGCCCAGCTAGGGACGCCGGATATGCAAACGCCGATTGCGCATGCATTGAGCTGGCCGGACCGCCGCACGCAAACCAGTGTCAAACGCCTGAACCTGCTGGATTTCCAGCAGCTAAGCTTCCTTCCGGTTGACCATGAGCGCTTCCCGGCCATTGGGCTTGCCCGCCAGGCCCTGGCGGAGGGACCTTCCGCCAGCGTCATCATGAACTGTGCGAATGAAGTAGCGGTTGCTGCTTTTCTTGCGGGCCAATGCCGGTTCAGCGACATAAGCTTGATCGTCGAAAAGGCACTTGGTCTGGATATTGCGCAGGCCTCGCGAGCAGGCGAAGAGCTCAGCCTGTCCGATGTCATTGCGCTGGACCAGGAAGGCCGGCATCGGTGTGTTGAATTGATCGCGGGACTGGGCGCCCGTTCAAGGAGCGAAGCGCAATGATGGAAGTGTTAAGTCAGGGCCCGATTTTCCTGATCAGCCTGATTTTCATGATGGGCATTGTTGTTGTCGTTCATGAATACGGGCACTATCTGGCCGGCCGTTTCTATGGCGCTGCAGCAGAATCCTTTTCGGTCGGCTTCGGCAAGCCGATCTTCGAGCGCAAGGACAAGCGCGGGACGCGCTGGCGCATAAACTGGATCCCGCTTGGCGGATTTGTGAAATTTGTGGGCGAGAGCCAGCTGCCCGGTGATGTCGGCAAGCTCGAGCAGGGCCCGGTTGGGAAACCGTTTCACGAAGTCGGCGTCTGGGGCCGTACGGTCATTGCCGCTGCCGGGCCTGTTGCGAACTTTCTTCTGGCATCGCTGATCTTTGCGCTCTTCTTCTGGTTCAACGGTACCTATGAGACACGCGTTGGTGTGGGAAACGTCGTTGAGGGCGGGGCCGCCTCTGAGGCCGGAATCGAGGCTGGCGATATCTTTGTGTCTCTCGACGGCAAGGAGATCACCGGTCCCGGGCAGTTGCAGATGATTGTGTCGATGTCGAGCGGCACCGCGCTTGACGCCATTGTGGAGCGAGGGGGCGAGACGGTGGAACTTACTGTGACGCCTCAGCGCCAGTTGCGTGAGAACAGTGTCGGCCAGATGCAGCAGCTCGGTACAATCGGAGTCTCCCTGCATCAGGTCTCCGACGAAGCCCACCATATTACCTACAATCCTGTCGAAGCGATTGGCAAAGGCGGCGAGCAGACCTGGTCGACGCTGGTGATGACCACCGACATGATTGGCAGGATGATCACGGGCAAGGAGGCGCTGAGCTCCTTGAGCGGTCCGGTCGCCATCGGCGATGTCAGCCGCAGGATCGTCAACCAGACCATGGCAAATGAGAGAATCCCCTTCTGGCAACGGGTGGAGTCGCTGTTCTGGAGCATGATGACGATCTGCGCGGCGGTCTCTGTAGGAATCGGTTTCTTTAATTTACTTCCATTTCCTGTTCTCGATGGTGGCCACATCGTTTTCAATTGCTATGAAGCCATAGTCGGAAAACCTCTTCCGGCGCGTATCCAGGAGGGTGCTCTGATGGCAGGAATGGTCTTATTGCTGGGAATGTTCGTGTTTATCACGTGGGGCGATGTACTGGAAACAGGACTGTTCAACCCCGCCCAAGGCTGATAGCCGATCTTCAAAGTAAATCGAGAGTTCCCCAATGCGATCAGTTTTCGCCGTGTCCATGATGAGTCTCGCTGCTGCCCTTGGTACGACCATGGCACCGGGCTCAGCACCAACCGCAAACGCACAGGATGTACAGCCCGGCGAAACCATTCGGTCCATCCTGGTCGAGGGTAATCAGCGTATCGAGGACCGCACGGTTCAGTCCTACCTCCTCGTCGAGCCGGGCGATCCGTTTGATTCCGAGCGCATTGATCTGTCGCTCAAAACTCTGTTTGCGACGGGACTGTTTGCCGATGCGTCCTTCGAAAAGTCCGGGCCGGACCTGATCGTCCGCGTTGTGGAAAACCCGATCATCAACCGGGTGATCTTCGAAGGAAACAGGGCGCTGGACGACGACAAGCTGCGCGAGGAAATCCAGGTCGCGCCGCGCGGGATCTTTACCGCAGCGCGCGTGCAGGCGGACGTTCAGCGCATTCTGGAGCTTTATCGTCAGTCTGGCCGGTTCGCCGTGACGGTCGAGCCACAATACAAGCCGCTTGAACAGAACCGTGTTGACCTCGTTTTCGTCATGAATGAGGGGCCGGTCACCGGCGTGCGGGCCATTAACTTCATCGGCAATGAAGAGTATTCGGATCGCCGTCTGCGCAGCGAGATCGTCACCCGCCAGTCACGCTGGTGGCGTTTCTTCAGCTCAAACGACAATTATGATCCGGGCCGTCTGGAATATGACCGCGAATTGTTGCGCCAGTTTTACCAGAACAACGGTTATTACGACTTTCGTGTTGTTTCGGCCGTAGCTGACCTGACGCCGGACCAGGAAGATTTCTACATCACCTATACGGTTGAAGAAGGCGATCAGTACAATCTCGGTGAGATCAAGGTCGAGACGGAACTCGACAAGCTAAACGCCGATGCCCTGCGCGGGGCGCTGTCGATGCAGACGGGCGACCTTTTTCGTGGTGACCGGATTGAGAACGCGATTGATACGCTGACCTACGCCGCAGGTATTGCAGGTTACGCGTTTGTCGACATTACACCGGACCTGCGACCCGATCCCGAAACCAACACCGTCGATGTGACGTTCGCCATTGATGAAGGGCCGCGGGTCTATATCGAACGGATCAATATTGTCGGCAATACCCGCACGCTAGACCGGGTTATCCGCCGAGAGCTGCGTGTCTCTGAGGGCGACGCCTTCAACCGGGTCCTTCTCGATCGCTCGCGTAACCGCGTGCGTGCGCTTGGCTACTTCAAGAACGTAGAGATCACAGAGAATCCGGGGTCTAAGTCGGACCGGACGGTCGTGGACATTGCTGTCGAGGAGCAGCCGACAGGTGAGCTGTCATTTGCGGCCGGCTATTCTTCGGTCGACGCCTTCCTTTTCGATGTCAGCGTTTCGGAACGTAACCTGCGTGGGCGTGGCCAGTCGGTCGTGGCGCGCGTATCGGCGTCACAACGCCAGCAATATGTCGACCTGCGCTTCCGCGAACCGCGCTTCCTTGACCGGAACCTTGCAGCCGGCATCGACCTTTTCTCATCGCGCTCGGACTTTGGCGATATCGGTCTCGGCGGCTTTACGTCGGACACGATCGGTGCCGGCGTGAACCTTGGCTTCCCCCTGACCGAAAACACAAATCTCGGCCTGCGTTACCGCCTGCAGTCTGACAAGCTTGACCTTAATCTGGGAGAGGTCGTGATCAATCCGGATGGCACTCGGACGTTGGTTACGATCACGGATGATAACAACACACCAGATGACCCGACTGACGACTTCACCTATCAGCGCGTCGCCTTTCCAAGCGATACTGATCTTCCTGCCGACGCTATGGTTGTCGAGTCCTGTTCGCCGCTCTACGTGGGCCGTGACTTCGCAGCGTGTCGCCAGGAACGGTCTGAAATTTCTTCAATTCTCGGCTACACATTCAACTGGGATCGCCGAAACGACCCGATCGAGCCAACAGGTGGGTTTGACATGTCGTTTAGCCAGGACGTGGCGGGCCTCGGCGGGGACGTCCAGTATCTTCGTACAGAGGCGTCAGCTGCGACCTATAAGGGCATCTTCAAGGGCGTGCGCGCCAGTGTCCGCTTGTCAGGTGGATACATCATGCCTTTTGAAGAAGAGGATGGCATCCGCATCAACAATCGCTTCTTCCGCGGCGGCAGCTCGTTCAGGGGCTTTGACGTTGCTGGTCTCGGGCCGCGCGAAATTTACAGGACCGTCGATTCCGAAGGCAATACGGTGCGCCTCAGAAGGGGCAGGTCGCTGGGGGGCAAGGCCTATTACCAAGGTACAGCGGAACTGACTTTGCCGAATTTCCTGCCCGAGGAATATGGTATTGATACCGCACTGTTTGTGGAGGCAGGTTCAGTCGGCATGCTTGATGATATTGACGTCAGAACACCGACAGCGACGTACAACCCCAGCGATGGAACCGCTACCTCGCAATTGTACAAATATGGCATGGGGCTTCGTGCCTCAGCAGGTCTTTCAGTGGGCTGGGACTCACCGTTCGGACCCATCCGGTTCGACTTCTCTCACATTCTCCGCAAGGAGGAATACGACAGAACTGAAACCTTCCGGTTCAGCACGTCGACACGATTCTAAAGTTCTCAGGAGGAACGAATGAAACTCTTCAAAGCCGCTCTGGCTTCACTAGCGATGCTCATTTCGGGTGCCACGGTGGCAGCGCCGCTTGCAGCCGCACAAGGCTCGACCGTGGTCGTCATCGATCAGGCACGCATCATGCGGGACAGTGCCGGTGGCAAGGATATCATCACAAAGGTCAATGGTATCGAAACCACCATGCAGAATGAACTGAAGCCAACCGCTGACAGCCTCGCAACCGAAGGCCAGGCTCTTGAAGCCAAGACGGCGAACATGACCATGGAAGCGATCAGCGCCGATGCCGCGCTGCGTGCAGAGGTCGAGGCCTATGCCCGCAAGGCACAGGACTTCAACCGCAAGCGCCAGATTGCCTCTGCGGAACTCCAGGCAACCGAGCGTAAGGCATGGAGTGATTTCTTCACGGCCATGCAGCCAGTCCTGCAGGAAGTGGTTGCTGAGAAAGGTGCTGACATCATGCTTGACCGTTCCGACGCCGTCTGGGCCGGTAGCGCTGTCGATGCGACTGATCTCGTCATCTCGAAAATGAATGCGAAGCTGCCGACTGTAAACGTTGTTCGCCAGAAGCTGCCGACCCAACCGCAACAGCAGTAGTCGGAAATGGCGGTTGATAGCCGGTTTTACGAGCATCTCGGTCCGGTCTCGCTCAGCGAGATCGTTACACTTACCGGCGCAAGCTATTCAGGAAACGGCGTTGTCCAGATCATGGATGTCGCCGCTTCTCGTTCGGCGGGCCGAGGCGAAGTCTGCTATTATGAGGGCACAAAGCCGCCAGCACCGGGGGATATAAACCCGGAGGCGTCGGCTTGTTTCGTCACACAGAAATTTGCTGATGCGTTGCCAGAGAGCGTCGCGGCCCTCATCGTCGCGTTGCCAAGGTATGCGCACTATATCGCGTCGAGAAGCCTCGTGCGGTATCGCAACTGGTCAGAGCAGGCCGGACAGACGGAACCGACCAATGTCCACGAGTCAGCGAAGGTTTCGCCGGGCGCTGTGATTGGCGCAGGGGCGGCGATTGGTGACCGGACTATCATTGGTCCGAACGCTGTGATTGGCCCCGGTGTCCAGATTGGCCGCGACTGCGAGATTGGAGCGAATGCCAGTATCCAGAGTGCACTGATCGGGAATTATGTGAAGGTCTATTCGGGTGCCCGGATTGGCGAGAGCGGCTTTGGCGTGATGCCCGGACCGGATGGCGCGACCGACGCGCCGCAATTTGGCCGCGTCATTCTTCAGGACCATGTGACGGTAGGGTCCAATTCCTGTGTCGACAGGGGAGCATTTGACGACACCATCATTGGTGAGCACACCAAGATCGATAATCTGTGCCAGATTGCGCACAATGTCGTTGTTGGGCGCAATGTTCTCATGGCTTCGTTTGCGGGCATTTCCGGGACCGTCACCATTGGTGATGGCGTCATGCTCGGTGGCCGGGTGGGTATCGCCGATCATGTCCAAGTTGGCGACGGCGCACAGATTGCGGCCTCAGCGGGCGTATTTCGCGAGATTCCAGCAGGTGAAACCTGGGGCGGTACGCCTGCCAAGCCGTTGCGCCAGTGGATGAAGGAAATTGCCTGGATCAACAGGCAGGTAGAGTCAGGTAAGAAGAAGTGACGAGTGTAAACATTCATCCGACCGCTATCGTTGAGGACGGCGCCGAGCTGGGCGAAGGCGTCAGCATTGGCGCGTTTGCATATGTCGGAAGCGAGGTGAAGCTTGGTGATGGAAGCAAGATCCATCAGCGGGCCACTGTCATTGGCCGGTCGGAACTGGGAGCGAAGGTCGAAGTGTATCCGGGCGCCTCTATCGGGTGTGCGCCGCAGATACTCGGCTTCAAGGATGATGGAACGTCCAGGCTAACCATCGGATCGGGGACCATCTTGCGAGAAAACGTCACCATTCACGGCGGCTCTCCGACGCATGGTGGCCTGACTTCCGTCGGCGACGACTGCCTGCTCATGGTGGGCGCGCATGTGGCGCATGATTGCCATGTCGGCAATAAATGCGTCTTCGCCAATGGGGTTCAGATCGGTGGCCATATTATCGTTGGTGACCAGGTCTGGATGGGCGGGCTCGCCGCAGTGCATCAGTTCTGCCGGATCGGTCGCCACGCATTTGTTGGCGGTGGTGCCATCGTTGTTGCAGATATCATTCCCTACGGCTCTGTAATCGGGAACCACGCTCATCTGGCCGGGCTCAACATTGTCGGCATGAAACGCCGGGGGTTCAGCCGCAAGTCCATTCACGACCTGCGGGCGGCCTATCGCATGCTGTTCGCGAAGGAAGGCACCTTCAGCGAACGTGTGGCGGATGCTGAGGAAACCTATGGGGACTGTCCGGAGCTGGTCGAGATCATCGAGTTCATAAAAGCCGGCAAGAGCCGGGCGCTGTGTCTGCCGGAGTAGTCTGAAGCATGCCCAAACTTGGTATTATTGCCGGGCTGGGAGACTTGCCGGTCAGCATTGCTGAAGCGCGGACGGCCGGTGGTGATGAGGTCTATGTCGCTAGACTGGCAGGTTTTGAAGAGAAGCAGCTCGAATCCTATGCCGGAACAACTGTCGGGATTGGTCAGATCGGCAGGCTTATCAAGACATTCAAGGCGGAACGCTGCGAAGAAGTGGTGTTCGCCGGGATCGTCAAACGCCCGAACTTTTCGGATATCAAGCTGGACCTTCGCGGCGCAAAATTGTTGCCTCGTGTGCTCAAGGCTGCGCGCAATGGTGATGATGCTTTGCTGCGTGTCATCGTTGAAGAACTGGAGTCCGAAGGGTTCAAAGTTATCGCTGCCGAAGACGCCGCTTCCGACCTCAAGGCCGGCGCGGGTGTTCTGTTCGGTCCGGCGCCGTCCGAAGAGGCGATAGCGGACATGAAGAAGGCGGCGAAGATTGCAGGTGAGATCGGCCGCCTGGACATCGGGCAGGGCGCTGTCGTGTGCGATGGCCTCATCCTGGCCGTCGAGGCTCAGGAAGGTACCGACAGGATGCTGGAGCGGGTTGCCGGTCTTGAGCCAGAAATTAGGGGTAGGAGAGGCAAGGCCAAGGGTGTTCTGGTCAAACGTCCAAAACCAATCCAGGAGCGGCGCATAGATCTGCCGACAATCGGTCCGGACACTGTTCGCCGCGCCGCTGATGCGGGTCTTTCAGGCATCGGAGTCGAAGCCGGAGGGGCGCTGCTTCTAAATCGTACTGACATCGGGAAACTTTGTCAGGAGACCGGCATCTTCGTGTACGGCTTCCCGGTCGAGTGGGAATGATCGCGCGATGACGAAGGTTTTCATCGTAGCGGCAGAAGCGTCCGGTGATCTCCTCGCTGGCGAAATCATCGATGCCGTCCGGAGCGCGGAACCGAATTGCGAGATTGCCGGCGTCGGGAAAGAAGAGATGGCCGCCCGCGGTGTACGCTCAGATATTGATGTTTCTGAATTGTCGGTGATCGGCCTGATCGAAGGCTTGAAGGTCTACAAGCGGGTCGTCGAGATTGCCGACGCGGCCGCCGATGAAATCATTGCTTTCGCGCCTGATGTTGTAGCGTTGGTTGATTCATGGGGCTTCACGCTGCGGGTCGCCCAGCGCATTCGCGAGCGTGCACCGCAGATCAGGCTGGTGAAAGTGGTCGGGCCGCAGGTCTGGGCCACTCGCCCGGGGCGAGCCAAGACCCTGGCTACCACAGTCGATCACCTGGTTTGCATTCACGCCATGGAAGTACCGTTTTATGAGCCGTTTGGCCTGCCTGTTACCGTAATGGGAAATCCTGCATTATCGAGAGGCTACAAGGGCTCTCGGGAGCGGGGCAGGGCGCAGGTTGGCGTATCCGAACAGTCCGACATGTTGCTGGTCCTGCCGGGAAGCCGACCGAGCGAAATCAGAAATGTGGCACCTGTCCTTGTCGAAGCGGCATATCGGGTGAAGACTGCCCGCCCCGAAACGCAAATTGTCTTCCAGCCTGCAGCGTCCGTCCGAGCGAACTTCGTTGATGCTTTTCGCAGTCTATCGGACTGGGCGACGCTGACACGCCCGGATGCAGACCGTTTCGACGTTATGGCTAGCGCCGATTATGCGCTGGCTTGTTCAGGCACGGTGACCAGCGAGCTTGCAATGCAGTCGGTGCCGTTTCTCGTGGGTTATAAGACGGGCTGGATCACCTGGGGACTGGCCCGCGGTTTTCTCTTCAAGCCACAACATATCACGCTGCTGAACGTCGCTGCCGATGACACCGAAGTTGTGCCTGAATTCGTTCAAACGAAATTCAGCGCGCAGCGCATGGCGTTGAAGGCGATTGAGATGCTCGATAGTCCTGCCGCACGCTCAGAGCAGGTTTCTGCGCAAAACAAAGCCCTCTCCCGAATGGGAGAGGGCCAGGAAAATTCAGCCGAGATTGCTGCGGCTGCAATACTTTCAATGGTCTGATCAGCTGCGTTGCGACACCGGAACGAAATCACGCATCGCTTCGCCGGTGTAGATCTGGCGTGGACGGCCAATACGCTGCGTTGGGTCGTCGAGCATCTCGTTCAGCTGTGACACCCAGCCAACGGTACGGGCCAGGGCAAACAGGACGGTGAACATTTCGGTCGGGAAGCCCATCGCATCAAGGATGATGCCAGAATAGAAGTCGACATTCGGGTAGAGCTTCTTCTCGATGAAGTACTCGTCATTAAGCGCGATCTTTTCAAGCTCCATCGCCACTTTGAGGATTGGCGTGTCGCGAACGCCGAGTTCGTCGAGAACTTCATGAGCGGTCTGCTGCATGACCTTGGCGCGGGGGTCGTAATTCTTGTAGACGCGGTGTCCGAAGCCCATGAGGCGGAACGGGTCACTCTTGTCTTTCGCCCGTGCAATGAATTCGGGAATCCGGTCAACCGATCCGATTTCACGCAGCATGTTGAGGCAGGCTTCATTCGCGCCGCCATGGCTCGGCCCCCACAGGCAGGCAACACCTGCGGCAACGGCCGCATATGGGTGAGCGCCTGACGATCCGGCAAGGCGGACGGTGGAGGTCGACGCATTCTGCTCGTGATCGGCATGGAGGATGAAGAAGCGGTCCATCGCCTTGGAGAGTGTCGGACTGATCTTGTAGTCCTCTGCAGGCACCGAGAAGCACATACGCAGGAAGTTCTCTGCATAAGAGAGCTCATTGCGCGGGTTCACGAAGGGCTGACCAATGGAATACTTGTAGATGCGAGCAGCCAGTGTTGGCATCTTGGCAATCAGTCTGATGGAGGCGAGGCGCCGTTCTTCGGGATCAGCACTGTCCATTGAGCTGGGATAGAATGCGGAAAGAGCGCCTACATTGCCGGTGAGCATCGCCATCGGGTGGCTGTCGCGCCGGAAGCCATCAAAGAAGCGGTCCATCTGCGTGTGAAGCATTGTGTGCTGCGTGATTTCCCGGGCGAAGGTCTTGAATTCGGTCTGGTTGGGGAGTTTGCCATTGAGCAGCAGGTAGCAGACCTCGAGATATCCAGACTGGTCAGCAAGTTGATCAATTGGATAACCGCGATGAAGAAGAATGCCTTCATCGCCATCGATGAATGTAATCTGTGACTCGCAGCTAGCGGTTGAGGTGAAGCCCGGATCGAGCGTGAAGACACCTGCCTGCTTGTACAGGGCAGCGACATCAATAACGTTCGGGCCGTGAGTGCCGCTCAGTACCGGTAGTTCGTATCCTTTGCCATTCAGCTCAAGCTTGGCCGTGCCAGCTGGTTTCGTCTTGTTTTCCATATCAGCCCTCTATTCTTGCTTTACTTGTCCTGCGCTTCGGTGGAAGCGAGGTGAAAATCCAGTCGCCTGAGCGTCTCGTCCTTGCCCAGCCATGCCATGACGGGAGCGAGGTCTGGCGCAGGCAAACCCCCTGTCAGCGCCGCGCGGATGGGGGGGCCGATCTGTCCAAATGACAGTTCGTTCTGCTCGCAATAAGACGTCAGCAATTGCTGCAATGCGGTATCGCTCCATTCCGTAACATTGGCAATGGCTAGCCGCAATTTCGACAGACGAGCGAGCCCGTCTCCTGACAAGGCCTTCCTGGCCTTTTTGTTCAGGTTATCAGTGTTGGCGGTCCAGAAGAATCTGAACGCCTCAGCCAGCTCAGGCAGGGTCGCGCCTCTGTCGCTCATCGAGGGAAGTGCGGTCTCGATCTTCGCGAGTATGTCAGATGACAGGGGAGCTTCCGCCGCTTTCTCGAGCCATGGCTTGAGCAGGGTCATCAAGCGCTCAGGATCGCAAGTGCGGATGAAATGGGCGTTCACGTCATTCAGTTTCGCGAGGTCCAGGCGCGCAGGAGATTTGTTGATGGCTTCCAGGGAAAATACTTCGGAGGCCTCGTCCAGAGTAAAGAGTTCCTGGTCCCCATGGCTCCAGCCGAGGCGGAGCAGGTAGGCATTCAATGCCTCTGGCAGATAGCCCATGTCGCGATAGGCTGTCGTGCTGAGAGCACCGTGGCGCTTGGACAGTTTGGCACCGTCGTCGCCATGGATCATCGGGACGTGCGCAAAGACCGGAATGTCCCAACCCATGGCCTCGTAAATCGGTACCTGACGGAATGTATTGCGAAGGTGGTCATCGCCGCGGATCACGTGGGTAACGCCCATATCATGATCATCCACGACTACGGCGAGCATGTAGGTCGGCGAACCATCCGCACGCAGCAGGATCAGATCGTCAATCTCGTCTGCCTTGATGCGGATATCGCCCTGTACCTTGTCGGCAACGGATATCTCTCCGGAATCAGGCGCGCGAAGTCGTACCGTGTAGGGCGCATCAGTATCAGCTGGCGTGCGGCCATCGCGATATGGAGAACGGAATGGAGCCAGTAATTCGCTCGCTTGCGCAAGGAGCGCCTTTTTTTCGGTTTCGCTGATGCCGTCCTGCTTCGCGCTCGCTCTTGCTGCTTCGCCTCTTTCGCGTCGATCCTGCAGCTCTTCCGGGGTCACATAGCAACGAAAGGCTTTGCCGGAGGCAATCATTTGCTCAGCGCACTCGACGTGGCGGTCCGCGCGCGCAGCCTGGAAAATCGGCACTTCGCCTGACTCAAGTCCAAGCCAGCTCATTCCGTCCAGAATGGCATCCACGGCTTCCTGAGTTGATCGCGCCTTGTCAGTGTCTTCAATGCGAAGCAGGAACTTTCCCTGATTGCGGCGAGCAAACAAGTAGTTGAAAAGGGCAGTCCGGGCACCGCCAATGTGCAACATACCGGTCGGGGAGGGGGCAAAACGGGTAATCGTCGTCATACGTCAGACATTGGGTCGAAAGTTCACGGTTCCAATCAGTTTGATCGCCATGAACACGCTCACACGGCTTCAGGCAAGAGGTGGGCTGAATTCAGCAGCGATACCAGCCCGGAAAGGGCTGTCTCGCGCCGGATTCTGAAAGCGCCGGTTTATTTCGCGCTTGGAATGTGTGCCGGTGCAGCGACCTACTTTTCACTTCCCTTCGAACCCGCGGTCGTGCAAGTCGCCATGGTCTGCGTTTTCGTTTTCGCCGCCGTGAGAGCTGTGCGGCATATAGATCTTCCTGTTTTGCTGCGGCTTATCTGCATTGTGGCCGCCGGCACAACGGCAGGTGCGCTGGCCGGAAAGGCCCATACGGAATTGCGGGCGTCTCCCATGCTCACTCGTACGTTGGGCCCAACCATGATTGAGGGCTGGATCACAAATATCGAACCAGGGGAGAAAGGGCCGCGCCTTCGCATTGACGTCACTGCGATTGGCGGGGAGCCGAGCACGGCGCTGCCGCCTGAAGTCCGGATGACGCATACCTTGTCCCTGAATGTGGAGCCAGGCCGCTTTGTGCGGTGCTGGGGCGTTCTGCGACCTCCGCCTCAGCCTGCAGTCGCAGGCGACTATAACTTCAGCAGGCAAGCCTATTTCGACGGTCTTGGCGCTGTCGGATATGTACAGGGGCGATGCAGGGGAGGTGCGCTTAGCGGAGAACGGCCGGGCCTGGACGGCGTCAAAACGAGAATTGCGCAGTGGAGGCGCGCGCTGGCCATACATGTAGCAGACAAGGCTGGACCAGAGGCTGGAGGATTTGCGGCGGCCCTGACCTCGGGCGACCGAAGTTTCATGAACCAAGACAATGTGGAGGCGCTGCGAAACTCCGGTCTGGCGCATCTTCTCGCCATATCCGGCCTTCATCTCGGACTTGTAGGCGGGCTGGTCTACTTTGCTGTTCGACGAGGACTGGCGCTCTGGGAATGGCTGGCGCTTCGCTATCCAGTGCAAAAGGTCGCTGCACTCGCCGCAATTGTAGCCACTGCTGCATATATGACCCTGTCGGGAGCGAGTATATCGACGCAGCGGGCTTTCATAATGGCAGCGGTGTTCTTCGGGGCCATCGTTCTCGACAGGTCGCCGTTGAGCCTCCGGTCTTTCGCGATCGCAATGATCCTTGTCGTCATCCTTGAGCCTCAAAGCGTCATGTCGCCCGGCTTCCAGATGTCATTTGCAGCGACCGGTGGCCTGATTGCGAGTTTTGAGGCCTGGACGCGGCATCGCAGGCTCCGGGGCATCTATGGCGGGGGTATCGGCATGGTGTTGAAGTCATTGGTTCTGACGTCGGTCGTCGGGGCCGCAGCTACGGCACCTTTTGCGCTCTATCATTTCGACCGTCTCGCACCTTGGGGGCTCGCAGCGAATCTTCTCGCCATGCCCATCTTCACCTTTATCAGTGCGCCGTGCGCTGGGCTCGCCCTGGTGACCTGGCCACTGGGCCTGTCCAACGTGTTCCTTGGCATTTTTGGCATGTCTCTGGAGCGTATTCAGGACATAGCCGCATGGGCTTCGAACGGAGGCGGTGAGGGGTTTCGACTTGGCCGCGCCATGCCGGATCTCACTTTCGTGTGCCTGATTGTAGCCCTTGCCGTCGCCTGTCTCGTCGACGGTATCTGGAAAAGAGCCAGCCTTGTGGGTGCGATTGCAGGTTCTGCCGCTGGGGCCTTCGTTCTGTCACCCGTGCAGGTCGTTCACGTATCGGCGTCGGGAGACGCATTCATCACCGTTCCGGAAGGTTTGGTCGAGCGTTATGTCTATGGCGACGGCGACGGTCTTTCGCCCTTGCGGTTCTCGGATATCAGCACTGCGAGAGACTGTCGTGAGGTTGTGTGCCGTGTCCCTACTAGGAATGGAATCGTAGTCATCGGAGCGTCAGGAGGCGAAACCACGTCTTGTGGTGACACTCTAGCGCTCATATCGAGCCGTGAGCCCGCAACTGAATGCGCAGACGCGCCTGTCTGGTCCTTCACCGCGGCAGATGCTCCTGTCTCCCTCTATGCGACCGTGACAGGCAGCGTGAAGGTATCGCGGCCGCGATGCGGGCACCGGCCATGGACGCCCTGCCAAGAAGGCGAGGGCTCACCCTAGTCGTAGCGGCGAACCAGTGCGACAAGCTTACCCTGAATGCGCACGCGATCCGGTCCGAAGATCCGGGTTTCATAAGCGGCATTGGCAGCCTCGAGCGCAATGGACGCGCCCTTCTTGCGCAGACGCTTCAGTGTCGCTTCTTCCTCATCGATGAGCGCCACGACGATATCGCCGCTATGAGCGTCATCCGTGCGTTTCAGTATCACCAGGTCACCATCATGAATGCCGGCATCGATCATTGAATCGCCCTTTACCTCGAGTGCGAAATGATCGTCGCCCTCCGGCAGATCGTCTGGCGGACGGATACGGGCGGTCTCATGCTGTATCGCCTCAATAGGCACGCCTGCGGCAATACGGCCGAGGACAGGAATGGTGTGATCGGAGAGGCGTGGAGGGGCACTGCCGACAACACTGGGCCGGAAGACCTGTCGCCCACGGGGCGGCGCGGATGGCGTCGCCGAGTCCGGCAACTTCAACACTTCCAGAGCGCGCGCGCGGTTTGCGAGCCGTTTGATGAAGCCACGCTCCTCAAGCGCTGTAATGAGACGATGAATGCCGGATTTCGATGCGAGGTTCAGGGCCTCCTTCATCTCGTCGAATGAGGGCGACACTCCATCCTGCTTGATTCTCTCATGAATGAAGAGAAGCAGCTCTTTCTGTTTACTTGTCAGCACGATGGCTCTCCGAATCAACTAGATTTGTTCACACATGTTCTACATGCGTTCTCGTTTCAGGTCAATATCAGGTCGCGTTGCACAAAGCTTTGCACGCCTGGATGCGATCGGTGGACTTCATTAGGCTCTCGCCGATGAGAAATCTGCGAGCACCAGCCTTGCGGAGCCGCTGGATGTGTTCGGGGGTAGATATCCCACTTTCGGAAATCAGTGTCTTGCCTGCTGCCAGTTGTGGCGCCAGTCGTTCAGTCGCGGAAAGGTCCGTGACCATCCGCTTCAGGTCGCGATTGTTTACGCCAATGAGTGTGGTTGGTAGGCGATTGGCCCGTTCAAGTTCGGCCTCATCATGGACCTCGACGATGACATCCATGTCAAGATCATTTGCGGTGGAAATGAGATCGCTAGCAAGGGCATCGTCGACCGCCGACAGGATGACGAGGATGGCATCCGCTGAATGGGCGCGGGCTTCCATGACCTGCAGCGTGTCGATCATGAATTCCTTGCGCAGGATGGGGAGCGAAACCGAATTGTGTACCGCAGCAAGGTCGTCCAGTGAGCCTCCGAAACTTGGCATGTCAGTTAGGACGGACAGACAGGCCGCGCCGCCCTGTTCGTACTGCTGAGCCACGCTAATAGGGTCTGCTCCGGCTTCGATCATGCCGGCGGAGGGGGATTTGCGTTTCAGTTCGCAGATGAGTGCGTTCGCGCCTTCGCTCACTGTTTGCGACAAGGCGGCCTCGAAACCGCGAGGGGGCGCGGCAGTCCTGGCGGTGCGCAGAAGATCGCTTGCCGAGTGCCGTCGCTTCAGGGCTGCAACTTCATCTCGCTTGTACTCAATGATGCGGTCGAGCGCCGTGATCATGCTGACGTGGCTCCATGACTGATGGCTGCGAGCGTCGCGAGCGTGTGCAGGGCTGCTCCGCCGTCGATAGCGCGGGCCGCAAGGTCGGCTCCCGCGCGCAAATCATCCGCAAGTCCTAGAATGTGAAGGCCGGCAGCCGCATTCAGGACCACCATGTCGCGGAACGGTCCATGGCGGCCTTCGAGGAGATCACGTATGGCGGCTGAGTTCTGCTCGGCTGTGCCACCTTCGAGTGCGGAGAGCGGACTGGTGTCCAGCCCGGCATCGGCCGGTGAGATGGAAAACGACTTCAGGCCTTCCGATGTCACTTCGACGATGTCCGAATTTCCGGAGATCGACAATTCGTCCACCCCGTCGACACCGTGCACGACCCAGGCCTTCTGTACGCCGAGCTTCTGCAGTGTCTCGGCCATCGGCATGAGCCAGCGAGGCTCGTACACGCCAAGGATCTGGTGCGTGGCCCTGGCCGGGTTCGAGAGTGGACCGAGCAGGTTGAAAATTGTGCGGATGCCGAGCGTAGATCTGATCGGTGCGACATGGCGCATCGCCGAGTGATGGCTGCGCGCATACAGAAAACCGACGCCTGCTTGCTCAATTGAGCGAACAAAGCGGGAGGCTGGTATATCGAGCTCGACACCGAGCGCTTCAAGCACGTCTGCCGATCCGGTCTTCGGCGGTACTGAGCGATTGCCATGTTTTGCGACCCTGCCGCCAGCAGCGGCAATAACGAGGGCACTCGCTGTCGACGTGTTGAGCGAGGTCCAGGGAAGTCCGCCAGTGCCGCACGTATCCAGAAGCGGACCAGCAATATCCACTGTGCGAGCGTGCTGCCGCATGACTCGGGCACCCGCATAAAGTTCAGTGGACGTTTCGCCGCGGACTGCGAGGCCCATAAGGAACGCTCCGACCTGTTCTGGCTGGGCGCCACCTGAAAGTAGTGTGTCAAACGCGGCCTCGAGTGTCTCGGTGGCGAGTTCTTCACAGCGCGCGAGCGCCTTGATGGAGTCAGAGAGGGCAGAATTTGGCATTTGAACAATCGGTCAGGTGGCAAGCAAGTGAGATATTCTGGACAGTATTCCAAGGTCCAATGCAAGGTCGCGGTGACCGAGGTCATCATCTTCAATCAACTGTGTATTTGGAAGCGCGCTGGCGAGGTCCCGTATGGGCGGGAGCGGGCAATCTTCGTCCGTTTCTGATCCAACCAGAATGATGCGTCCGTTGAATGCCTCGAGCGTGCCGCGGAAATTCTGTCCTTCAATGTCGGCACCGCTATGGGCCCTGAAAAGGTCCTGAGCCTTGTGAATGACTGCCTCCTCGATTCCCTCACTGCGCATTCGGCGCGCCCAGCCGCGATCCGGGGTGCGAAGCGGAGGGGCAATGAGTACGAGATTTTGTACCTCGGCGTCGGTTTCGACTGCGCGGACAGCGGCTTCGCATCCGAAGGAATGGGCAATGATCGTTTCGATCGGTCCTTCTGCGTCGCACACACTACGAACGGCCGCGCCAGCATAGGGCCATAAACAATGTTCGGCTTTCGACGCTCCGTGCCCCGGAAGGTCCATAAGCAGGACGGGACGCCCCGTTTGCAGATACCTCATCGCAAAGCTTCGCCATACGCGATGACTATCGTCCCAGCCATGAACGAACAGGGTTGTGTCGGGACCGTTACCAGCGCGCCAGACAGGGGTGGATGCAAAGTCTCCGTCAATGTCGCGGCGCGTTTCTGGGGGCAGGAGATTCTGACCCGGCGCGGCGCTGGGTGCGAACGGACGCATTTCGTTCAGTAATTTCCGGGCCCTGACCGTAATGTCATCCGTCATGTCAGCTTCAGGAAGTTCTGGATAAGTTCGTGGCCGTATTGGGTCTTGATGGATTCCGGATGGAATTGGACGCCGAAAACGGGCCGGGTCTTGTGGTGCACGGCCATGATCTCCCCATCCGCAGTCCAGGCGTCAGCGACCAAGGTCTCCGGAAGCCTGGCCGCCGGAATGGCAAGCGAATGGTAGCGAACGACATCGTATTCATTCGGCAGGCCTTCGAACAGGCCGGTGCCGTCATGTCTGATGCGGGAAATCTTGCCGTGCAGAATGGCCTGAGCATGGACAACAGGCTCGCCCATCGCGTGACCAATCGACTGGTGACCGAGACAGACACCGAGGATTGGCAGATCGTCGGGGGCCGAATTCACGAGATCGACGCAGATGCCGGCCTCCAGTGGGGTGCAGGGTCCTGGTGAAAGCACCACTCCGGCAGGCGCGAGCGCCAGAGCTTCGTTCGCCGACATTTCATCATTGCGGATAACTCTGGTTCGTCCTCCGGCCTGTTCGACATAATGGACCAGGTTCCAGGTGAAGCTGTCATAATTGTCGACGACGAGGATCATTGATCGAACTCGTAAATGGCTGAGAGCTCAGCAGCTCGCTTCAGGGCGCCAGCTTTATGGACCGTTTCGTCGTACTCGTATTGCGGCTTGCTATCCAGCACGACGCCGCCGCCAGCCTGAACATGGATCTGGCCGTCCTTTAGAACTGCTGTGCGCAAGGCGATGCAGGTATCCATGTCTCCATTCCAGCCAAAATATCCGACGGCGCCGCCATAAATGCCACGCCGCGATGTTTCGAGTTCGTCGATGATCTGCATGGCGCGGATTTTCGGTGCTCCGGAAACGGTGCCCGCCGGAAGGCCCGCCAGTAGCGCATCGACACTGTCGAGGCCTTCGCGCAAGTCGCCTTCCACATGGCTGACAATATGCATGACGTGGCTGTAGCGCTCCACGATAAACTGTTCGCTGACTTCCACACTGCCGTAGGCGGCGACACGCCCGACATCATTGCGTCCGAGATCGAGCAGCATAAGATGTTCGGCGCATTCCTTTTCATCGGCGAGCAGGTCAGCAGCGCGCTTCGCATCCTCCACCGGGTCGCCTGAACGCGGGCGGGTGCCTGCAATCGGGCGGATTGCAACGCGGCCATCCCTGACGCGGACCAGGATTTCAGGGCTGGACCCCACAAGCCGGACCCTATCCAGGTTCATATGAAACATGAATGCGGAAGGGTTTAGCCTGCGTAGCGCCCGATACAGGCTGATCGACCGGCGGCTGAACGGCGCAGAGAAACGCTGGCTGGGCACAATCTGGAACGTGTCGCCGGCCCTTGCATAATCGATCGCGGCCTCGACCATCTCGAAATAGCGCTCTTTGCTCGTATTCGATTTGAAATCGAGGGCATCCGCCGTGTTTTCGCGGGGTGAGAGCGGAGGCACTTTCTCAAGCGCGTCCTCGATCTCATCCAGCAATCGTTGGGCTGAGGATTCGTCGCCGGCATTGTGCCGGGCCACGAGGATGAGTTCCTGATAAAGGTGATCAAAGACAAGGACCGCTCCGGGTATGACCAGCAGAGCATCTGGCACCTGCAAGTGGTCCGGGGCTGAAATTGTCACCGGTTCGACATACTGGATCATGTCATAGCCGATATAGCCGAATGTGCCTGATGCCATCGGCGGCAGGTCCGCCTCGCCAGTTTCGGCACGACCGGCTTCGGCAAAGTGACGCAGGGCCTCCACCGGCGTCATGTCGAGACGTTCCGCATGGGCAAATTCCGGATTGTCGGCCACTTCAGAAATGCCGTCATGGATGCGAAACCACTTTATCGGCTGAACTCCGAGGAAGGAGTATCGCCCGAGCCGCTCGCCGCCGTGGATCGATTCAAAAAGGAAAGATCCAGCCCGTTCGGGATCCAGCTTGAGCATGGCAGATACCGGCGTCTCGATATCCCCGATCCGCCGTCTCACAATCAGGTGGTCGCGGGTCATGAGTCTGGATTCACGCGTGCTTTGTAGCTTTCGAGCGAGCTCTGATTGATTTCCAGTTGCACATCCTTCTGGATTTCGGTTGCAAAGGCCTCGAACAGGTCATTCGTAAGCTGCTGCTGGATCTGCTGTCCGGATATTGCAGACAGTGCGTCCAGTTCGTCTGGGGAAGCGCGATCGATCGATACGAGTTGAACGATGGCGACTTCATCGCGGTTCTGGGTCGGTGCAATATAGACATCACCCTCAGCCTGCATCGCAAAAGCGGCAGCGACATATTGGGCTGGCACGACCGTAGAGTTCGAGGACCGTCGTGTGAAGGCGATGTCGGGGGATATGATCTCGCTTTCAAACTCTGCGGCTGCAGCCTCAAAGGTCGTGGCGCCAGACTCAATGTCGGACTTGACCTTCTGTGCACTGCTGCCAAGTAGTTCATTGTTTCGCTGGGCTTGCAGCATGGCGCGAAGATCATCGCGGATCTCTGCAAACTCCGGCGTGCGGGCTTCGGTCACGGAATCGACGCGGAGCATGTAGGCCGTCTCGTCCTGTCCAAACCTGGCGGTCTTTGCCCCCTCAGTCAGGTCAAAGGCCCGCGTGAGAATTTCAGGGTCGGCGCGAAGCACGCTCGGGGCAAGACCAAGCTCCGTCACGCCAGTTCGGTCGACAGCAATGAAGCTCAGAACCGGTGTGCCCATTTCGCTGGCGATTTCTTCGAGTCCGGCACCGGTGCCAATCAGATTGTCTAACAGGCTGAGTGAGTCGTAATATAGGCCAATGGCTTGCTCTCGTGACAATGCATCGAAGATGTCTTCGCGGACGGCTTCAAACGGTTCGACTTCACCCGCTTCGATCGCTTCAAGCCGGGCGACGGTATAGTAATTGCCGGTCTGCACCGGTCCGAAGATGCCACCCTGTTGAGCCGACGGGCCGAAGACACGCTCGGCAAGTGCAGCGCTTGCCATTGTCGATTGGGGACCGCGACGCTGCGTAGAATTGGCTAGTCCGGCAATGGAGTCAGCATTGGCACCGCCCGCGATCCGCCCGAGTGCCTGACGGGCTTCGGCTTCGCTGTTGAACATGAATTCAGTCCAGGTGCGCGTGTCGGGCCCGGCATAACGCTGGAATTTCACCGCTTCATAATATGCGCGAAGGTCTTCTTCAGTCAGGTTGGCCTGATTGAGGAAATCGTCCAGCTTGAGCTGTATGAGGCTGATAGAGCGACGCTGGGGCTGGGCGAAAGCCTGCTTCTGCTGATCATAATATGTCTGCAGGTCCTCATCCGTCACATCTTCGGCTGGTGGCAATGCGGAACGTGGCAGGATGAACCATGCCGCCTTGCGAAGCTCTCCATTGTAGGAAGCCTGCAACGCCGTAATGGGACGCGGTGGTCGCAGGGCCGTCTGGGACACCCCCGTAAGACGCGAGATCGTCATGTCACGCTTCAGAAACGTCTCAAAGAGCGGTACGGAAAATCCGTTGGCCTGCAGCAGTTGCTGAAACCGAACCGCGTCGAACGTGCCTGTATCGCTAGCGAAGGATGGATCCTCGCGAATGACGTTGAGGACAGCATTGTCCGTTGCGACCGCGCCCAGGCGATCCGCATATGCCATCATGGTGGTCCGGAAGAGTTCCTGCTGGTAAATCTGGTCGATGAGGCCCTGTTCGACAGCCTGCGCCTTGCTGATGGCGCGACCGCGATCATCCGTTGCCGTTCGCAATCTTCGCTCGACCTCCTGGTCAAGCTGGGCTTCGGTGAGCTTTGTATTGCCTGCGACGGCAAGGTTGCTGCCGATCCCGCCGGAAAAGACGTCGGTTACACCCCATGCGCCCATGGCAATAATCAAAAGAAGGAAAAGAAGGCCCGCAAGCTTTGTGCGGAGCATATTCCTGAACAGGGTCAGCATACGCGGATGACCTCACCGTTTGTCTTGTCTCGTACAGATGAGCTTGCTAGGCGAGGCCGCTGGTAGTTGCAAGATGGGGAACGCCGTATGGTCAGGCCACTAATCGCCGGGAACTGGAAGATGAACGGTCTTCTTGGGTCGATTGAAGTCACTCAAAAGATAGAGAAGGGACTGGCGGCGTTCGAAGACAAAGCCGATTGCCTGATTTGCCCGCCGGCTACGCTTCTCGCATCAATGACATCCTCGGCTGCGACAGAAAGGCTGAAGTTCGGCGCTCAGGATTGTCACGCCGTTCAGTCTGGCGCCCACACGGGTGATGTATCAGCGGAAATGATCGCAGATGCCGGCGGCACATACGTGATCCTCGGGCATTCAGAGCGCCGCGCCGACCATCGCGAATCCAATGACGGTATCGCGGAAAAAGTGAAGGCTGCCTTTCGCGGCGGCCTCGTTCCGATCATTTGTGTCGGGGAGACGTTGCAGGAGCGGGAGGCAGGCCGCACCCTTGATGTCGTGGGTAATCAACTGGTCGGGTCAATCCCCGATAAAGCTGCCGGTGCCGATTTTGTCGTGGCTTACGAACCCGTTTGGGCCATCGGCACCGGCAAAGTCGCGACGGTCGAGCAGGTCGCGGAAGTGCACGATGCCATTCGCTCGGCCCTTGAAAGCCGTTTCGGCGCGCAAGGCACTGAAACACCCATTCTATATGGCGGCTCCATGAAGCCAGGCAATGCCGGCGACCTCCTGGCCGTATCCAATGTCAATGGTGGCCTGATTGGTGGCGCCAGCTTGAAAGCCGATGATTTCCTCGCCATTTACGCCGCGTGTATAAGCCAATTGTGAGATAGGGGGCTTGGCGCGGCGGGCTTAACGGCTTATCCGGCGCCTCAAGCGTTCCAAAGAGACTTCAATGACTGTCATCCTCGTCGTCCATATTCTAGTGAGCCTTGTGCTTGTCGTCGTTGTGCTGATGCAGCGCTCCGAGGGCGGTGCGCTTGGAATTGGTGGGGGCGGTGGCGGCGGCGGACTGATGTCCGGGCGCGGCGCTGCGGGCGCGCTTGTGCGCACCACTATTATTTTTGGCGGCATCTTCTTCGTTACCAGTCTGGTGCTAACGACGATTGCGACCCGTCATATGGGCGATACCCGCACAGCGATTGAGCGGCAGCTGGATGAGGAATCGGGCGGCGGCCTCGGCACTGATCCACTCGACGTGCTGAACGATCCAACCGCACCGCTCCTGGATGATGGACCGTCTGAACCTCTTTCGACGCAGCCGGAAGCGACTGATCCTCTTGCAACGGATACCCAGGTCGATGATCCACTGGCGACTGACGTTCCCGAAAGTGACGTTGCACCCAATACCGACGAAGAAGCTGTGGAAGAAGAGCAGCCTCAGTAACAACTAGTGCTCGTCTTGATGGCGGCGCGCAGCGAATCGGGCAAACTGATATCCCATGATCCGCTATATTTTCATTACGGGCGGCGTGGTTTCCTCGCTGGGAAAAGGCATTGCATCTGCCGCGATGGGGGCTCTCCTCCAAGCGCGCGGCTACAAGGTGCGCCTGCGCAAGCTTGATCCGTATCTCAATGTCGACCCCGGTACGATGTCGCCGCGCCAGCATGGCGAGGTCTTCGTCACGGACGATGGCGCCGAGACGGACCTCGATCTTGGCCACTATGAGCGTTTTACCGGCGTTTCGGCCCGACAGTCCGACAACATCACCACCGGTCGCATTTATCAGTCGATCATCGAGAAGGAGCGACGCGGCGATTTCCTCGGTGCGACAATCCAGGTGATTCCGCACGTCACCGATGCGATCAAGGAGTTCGTCCTGTCCGATCCGGGCGAAGGCGTCGACTTTGTGCTCTGCGAAATCGGCGGCACGGTGGGAGACATTGAAGGCCTGCCTTTCTTCGAAGCGATCCGTCAGCTTGGCCAGGAGCTCGGGCCGGAGCGTGCCTGCTTTATCCACCTGACGCTATTGCCATACATTCCGGCAGCCGGTGAGATGAAGACCAAGCCGACACAGCACTCCGTCAAGGAGCTTCGTTCGATTGGCATTCAGCCGCAGATCCTCCTGTGCCGCTGCGACCGTCCGATCCCGGAAACCGAAAAGGGCAAGATTGCCAGTTTTTGTAATGTCCGCCCGTCGAGCGTGATTGAAGCGCGCGATGTCGGCCACATTTACGACGTTCCGGCTGCCTATCATGCTGAGGGACTGGACACGGAGGTGCTGTGGCATTTCCGGATGTCGGATGCGCCGAAGCCAGACCTGACACGCTGGAACGAAATCGCCAGGACGATCCACAACCCTGATGGCGAGGTGTGTATTGGGCTTGTGGGAAAATACACCGATGTGCCGGATGCCTATAAGTCCGTGTCAGAAGCGCTGGTGCATGGCGGACTTGCGAACAAGGTGCGGGTGAAGGTCCGCATGATTGATTCTGAGCAGTTCGATGATGAGCATCATCCGCTCGACATTCTGGAAGGCGTTCATGGAGTCCTTCTACCGGGCGGCTTTGGCGAACGCGGCGCTCACGGCAAGATGCGGGCGGCAAGGTTCGCCCGTGAGCGCAATATTCCATGTTTCGGTATCTGCTATGGTATGCAGCTGTCCGTTATTGAAGCGGCGCGCCATATGGCCGGCTTTGAAAAAGCATCGACAACGGAATTTGGCGCGACCGATGAGCCTGTAGTTGGCCTCATTGAGGAGTGGACCAAAGGCAATGAGAAAATCCAGCGCGATGAGAACACCGACAAGGGGGGCACCATGCGCCTCGGCGCCTATCCTGCCTTGCTCAAGAAAGGCAGCAAGATCGCCGAGATCTACGGAACGACCGAAATTTCGGAGCGCCATCGCCACCGTTATGAAGTGAACCGCGGCTATGTCGACGCAATGGAAAAGGCCGGCGTTAGCTTTGCAGGTATGTCGCCGGACGGCTTGCTACCGGAAACGATCGAACTCAAGGATCATCCGTGGTTTATCGGCGTGCAGTTTCACCCGGAACTCAAATCTCGTCCTTTCGAACCGCACCCTCTGTTCGCCAGTTTCATCGAAGCTGCGAAAGTGCAGTCCCGCCTCGTCTGACGGGTTGCATTCGGCGGGACGCGCAAGTATACGCGCGGTTTGAATTCACGCGAGCCATCGGCTTGCAAACTTCTGGAACACGACCATGGCAGTCCCAAAGCGAAAAACAACGCCGTCCAAGCGTGGCATGCGCCGTGCGCACGACAAGCTGAACAACAACACCTACATCGAAGACGCAGATTCCGGTGAGCTGCGTCGTCCGCACCATATCGACCTCAAAACGGGCGTATACCGCGGTCGCCAGGTCCTGGAGCCAAAAGAAGACTACTAAGTCCGGCTTGAAGGCTTGCGCCTTCCAGCAACACGAATTACCGACAAGGCGCCCTCGGATGAAGTCCGGGGGCGTACTTACATTTGCCGAACTATACAGGAATGCGCCATGAGCGAGATCGTCGATATTTTTGCCCGTCAGATTCTGGATAGCCGGGGCAACCCGACTGTCGAAGTTGACGTGACACTCGAGGATGGCTCGACGGGGCGGGCCGCTGTTCCTTCCGGTGCCTCGACCGGTGCCTATGAAGCGCATGAGGTTCGCGACGGCGAAGACGCTTATGGCGGCAAGGGCGTTCACAAGGCGGTCGATGCGGTGAATGGCGAGATCAATGACGAACTTGTCGGCATCGATGCCACCGAACAGCGCCTGATTGACGGTCTCATGATTGAACTCGACGGCACAGACAACAAGAAGCGTCTGGGAGCGAATGCGATTCTCGGTGTTTCGATGGCGGTTGCCAAGGCGGCAGCTGAGAGCTGCGGCATGCCGCTCTACCGCTATGTCGGTGGTACAAATGCCCGTATCCTGCCGACGCCAATGATGAACATCATCAATGGCGGCGCGCACGCAGACAATCCGATCGACATTCAGGAATTCATGATCATGCCGGTGGCAGCCGAGAGCTGCGCCGACAGTGTCCGGATTGGCGCAGAAGTGTTTCATTCTCTGAAAAAGCTCCTGCACGATGCCAACCACAACACAGCCGTTGGTGATGAGGGTGGTTTTGCGCCCAACCTCGCATCGACTGACGAGGCGGTCGGCTTCATCATGAAAGCAATCGAAAAGGCTGGGTATGCTCCGGGGGACGAAGTTGCGCTGGCGCTCGATGCCGCTTCGACGGAATTCTACAAGGATGGCAAATACGTCCTTGCGGGCGAGAACAAGACGCTCGACGCCGAAGGCATGGCAAAGTACCTTGAAGACTTGGTCAGCCGCTATCCGATCATCTCTATCGAAGATGGCATGGCGGAAGATGACTGGGATGGGTGGAATGTGCTCACCGAACTCGTTGGCGACCGCTGCCAGCTTGTTGGCGATGACCTGTTCGTGACCAATCCCGAGCGCCTTGCCATGGGTCTTGAGCGCGGGGCAGCGAATTCCATCCTGATCAAGGTCAACCAGATCGGCACGCTGTCGGAAACGCTTGATGCTGTCGAACTGGCTCACCGTCATGCCTACACCTCTGTCATGTCTCACCGTTCGGGCGAAACCGAAGACGCAACGATTGCCGACCTGGCTGTCGCTGTGAATTGCGGGCAAATCAAAACTGGGTCGCTGTCGCGCTCTGACCGTCTGGCCAAGTACAACCAGCTGATTCGTATTGAAGAAGAGCTTGGCGCTGCAGCACTCTATGCTGGCCGCGCCCTGATCAATGCCTAGCGTAAGGTTTTATTAACCCCGATCGATTCCACTGCCGATTCGTTTTCGGCATGGGGTAGATCATGGCGCCTAAATACGTTGCCGCTTCGCTAAGCGCACTGGCGGCTTACTTTGCCTATCACGCCTTTGCGGGAGAGCAGGGGCTTGGTCACTGGAGCGACATGCAGGCCAGCCTGGAAGAAAAGCAGGCTGAGCTTGGTGCAATTCAAAAGGCCAACGACGCGCTGCGCGCGGACATTGCGCGCCTGACACCCGGGACGGTGGATGCCGATCTTGTGGAACTTCTGGCGCGCGAGGACCTTGGGTTTGTATATCCAGATGAATTCGTCCTCATGACTGATACGAAGTCACCTGCATTTTGACATAGGTGCTAAAACTGGACGAACCCCACCTTCTGGATACATAAGCGAAGTATCAAATCAGGAGGTCACATGGCGAAGGCGCCTAGCAAGAGCAAGAGCTCGACCAGGAAGAACAAGCTGAACCGGGAAGAAGCGCTAAAATTCTATCGTGACATGTTGCTGATCAGGCGTTTTGAGGAGCGCGCTGGGCAGCTTTATGGAATGGGGAAGATCGCAGGCTTCTGTCACCTTTATATCGGTCAGGAAGCCGTCGTGACAGGCATGCAGGCCTGCCTCAAGGAAGGCGATCAGGTCATTACCGGATATCGCGATCATGGACACATGCTTGCATGCGACATGGACCCCAAGGGTGTCATGGCGGAACTGACCGGGCGGGCCGATGGTTATTCCAAAGGCAAGGGCGGATCGATGCACATGTTCTCGAAAGAGAAGAACTTCTATGGCGGTCATGGCATTGTCGGTGCGCAGGTGCCAATCGGCACCGGGCTCGCGTTTTCGAATAAGTATCGCGGCACGGACAATGTTTGTCTCGCTTACTTTGGTGATGGCGCAGCGAACCAGGGCCAGGTGTATGAATCGTTCAATATGGCGTCACTCTGGGATCTTCCCGTCGTATACGTCATCGAGAACAATCAGTATGCGATGGGCACCAGCGTGGCGCGCGCCTCTGCGGAAATCGAGCTCTTCAAGCGCGGCATCTCTTTTGAGATCGAAGGAGAAGAAGTGGACGGCATGGATGTCTACGCGGTGAAAGAGGCCGGTGAGAAGGCCGTAAAATATGCGCGGTCAGGCAAGGGCCCATACATCCTGGAAATGAAGACATATCGCTATCGCGGACACTCCATGTCCGACCCGGCGAAGTATCGCAAGCGTGAAGAGGTCGACGATATCCGCACCCACCATGATCCGATTGATGGCCTGAAGGCGCGGCTGCTCAAGGAAGAGCTGGCAACTGAAGACGATCTCAAGGCGCTCGACAAGGAGATCAAGGATATCGTGAAGGCGGCGGCCGACTTTTCTCTCGACAGCCCGGAACCCGACCCGAGCGAGCTCTGGACAGATGTATTGCGTGAGGTGGAGTCGGTATAATGGCTATTGATATTCTCATGCCCGCTCTTTCTCCGACCATGGAAGAAGGTACGCTTTCCAAATGGCTCAAGAAAGAAGGCGACACGATATCCTCAGGCGATGTCATTGCCGAGATTGAGACAGACAAGGCGACCATGGAGGTCGAGGCTGTCGACGAAGGCGTCCTCGCCAAGATCCTCGTGGATGAAGGCACTGAAGGCGTAAAGGTCAATTCAGTCATCGCGCGTCTCGCCGAGGACGGCGAGTCGGCCTCAGATGTCGAAGCAGCAGCGCCCGGTGCAGCAGAGGAAAAGGCTGATGCTGTGCCAGCGGAGCAGAGCAGCGACCAGTCCGACAAGGACGCGCAGGTCTCAGACAAAGCCGGTCCGCCGACCCCTGCTGTTTCCACGCTCAAGGACCCTACCGTTCCGGAAGGGACGAGCTTTGTGGACACGACTGTTCGCGACGCGCTTCGAGACGCCATGGCAGAAGAGATGCGCCGGGACGACGCCGTGTTTGTCATGGGTGAAGAGGTCGCGGAATATCAGGGTGCGTATAAAGTAACCCGAGAGTTGCTTCAGGAATTTGGAGCAAAGCGCGTCGTAGATACTCCGATCACGGAGCATGGCTTTGCTGGTCTTGGTGTGGGTGCGGCCTTCGGTGGGCTGAAGCCGATCGTAGAGTTCATGACGTTCAATTTCGCCATGCAGGCGATTGACCAGATTATCAATTCAGCTGCCAAAACGCTCTACATGTCAGGCGGCCAGATGGGGTGCCCGATCGTGTTCCGCGGTCCAAATGGAGCAGCATCCCGCGTTGGCGCTCAGCACAGCCATGACTATAGCGCCTGGTACTCAAATGTGCCTGGTCTGAAAGTCGTTGCGCCTTATGACGCCGCCGACGCCAAGGGCTTGCTAAAGGCGGCAATCCGTGACCCGAACCCGGTTGTCTTTCTTGAGCACGAACTCCTGTATGGTGAGAGCTTTCCAGTTCCTGAGGTCGAAGATTACGTTCTACCGATTGGCAAGGCGCGGGTGCGCCGGTCAGGCACCGATGTGACGCTAGTTGCCCATTCTCGCATGGTTGGTTTCGCCCTTCAGGCTGCCGAGAAGCTCGCCGAAGACGGCATAGATGCGGAAGTGATCGACCTGAGAACGCTTCGCCCCCTCGACACCGACACCGTTATCGAGAGCGTCAAGAAGACGAACCGGATTGTGACCTGCGAAGAAGGGTGGCGTTATATGGGGGTTGGCGCAGAGATCTGCGCGACTGTGGTGAATGAGGCCTTCGACTATCTCGATGCACCACCGACGCGGGTCCACCAGAAGGACGTGCCGTTGCCATATGCGGCAAACCTGGAGGCGATGAGCCTGCCAGGGACCGCGGATATCATCGAAGCGGCAAAGAAGGTGTGTCATGTCTGATAAACACAAGGCGCTCTCAAAACCTGATTCCATTCGCGATGAAGCAGACGCGCAGGAATTTGTTCGCTTCTGGGTGTCAGAGAACAATGATCATGTGAGCCTGCTTGTCGGTCAGGCGGGCGATCCGAAAGCAGAGCCAGCCATGTGGGGATTCATCCTCGCGGATATCGCCAAACATGTGATAAAAATCATGCGCGAGGCGAACCCGGACGGTCCGTCACCGAACGAAATCATGCAACAGATCCTCGGTGGCATTTCCGAGCGGTTGCGTCATGCGCCAATTCTTTCTGGAACGACAACGAAGGTCGAGACCTGATGGCCATCAATATTACAATGCCGGCACTGAGCCCGACCATGGAAGAGGGCACACTTGCCAAGTGGCTGGTGAAGCCGGGCGACACTGTGTCTTCAGGTGATGTCATCGCCGAGATCGAAACCGACAAGGCGACGATGGAAGTCGAAGCCGTTGACGAAGGCACAGTTGCGAAAATCCTCGTCGAGGCAGGCACTGAAGGCGTAAAGGTCAACTCCGTCATCGCGCTGCTCGCTGAAGAGGGTGAGGACGCCGATAATCTGGAGGCGCCAGCGTCTGCACCTCCGGCTGAAAGCAAGTCCGCCGAGCCTGAGGCTGAAGAAGCCGATACTGCTCCCGAAAAGGCAACGGACGTCAAAGACACGAAGGGAGCTCCTCCGCCCGAGCCTGATGCAAAGAACGGCACCGGAGGCAGCTTTGGTGGAAGCCACGTGGCGACCGAACTCGCGTCGACGCCAATGAAACTGGCACCTGTCGGTTCCGGTAGCGATCGGATCAAGGCGAGTCCGCTGGCACGCCGGATTGCTGCGATACGTGGAATTGAACTCTCGACGATCAAAGGCTCGGGGCCGCACGGACGGATCGTCAGGAAGGACGTCGAGGGTGCAAAGCCCGGCCAGGCGAAAGCGGCCACAGGCGCGCCAGTGGCGCCAGACGGCCTCATCCTGCCGCAGGTGTTGGACGACCGAGTTTACGCCCCGGACAGCTATGAGCTGAAGCCCCTGGATGGCATGCGCAAGACGGTCGCCAAGCGCCTCACGACGAGCTTCATGCAGGTGCCGCACTTCCCGCTGAACGTGGATATCAAGCTGGACAAGCTACTCGCTGCACGTTCCGGAATAAATGAGGCGGCGCCGGAAGGTGTGAAGATTTCCGTCAATGATATGCTCATCAAGGCGTCAGCCATGGCGTTGATGGCGGAACCGGAGTGCAATGCGAGTTATACCGACAACGGCATTGCCTATCACAAGTCGGCGCATGTCTCGGTGGCGGTCGCCATCGAAGGTGGGCTGATCACGCCCGTCATCTTTGACGCCCAGTCAAAGGGTCTCGCCACAATCTCCGAGGAAATGAAGGATCTCGCGACCCGCGCCCGGGACCGCAAACTCAAGCCGCAGGAATACACTGGCGGCACCTTCTCGATCTCAAACCTCGGCATGTTTGGCATCAAATCATTTGCGTCGATCATCAACCAGCCAGAGGGCATGATCTTGTCTGTCGGCGCAGGTGAGAAGAGGGCGGTCGTGAACGCAAAGGGCGACATCGTTGCGGCCACGGTCATGACGGTAACATTGACCTGCGATCACCGGGTGATCGGTGGAGCAGAAGGCGCGCGCTGGCTGCAGGCCTTCAAGCGCTACGTCGAGAGCCCAGAGAGCATGCTGCTTTAGAACTGGAGGCCAAGATGGCTGACTATGACCTGATCGTTATTGGCTCAGGCCCCGGCGGATACGTCGCTGCTATTCGTGCGGCGCAGCTCGGCATGAAGACTGCGATTGTCGAACGCGACAGTCTTGGCGGTATATGCCTGAACTGGGGGTGTATCCCGACAAAGGCGCTCCTGCGGTCTGCGGAGGTCCTTCACCTCGCAAAAAATGCCAAGGATTTCGGTCTGAAGATCGACAAGATTGACTTTGATCTGGACGCGGTAGTGAAGCGGTCGCGTAATGTCGCGAAACAGCTTTCCACGGGCGTGACCCATCTGATGAAGAAGAACAAGATCGACGTCATCATGGGCGAAGCGAGCCTGAAGAAGGGCAAGCCAGCGCCGACTGTTGTCGTGAAAGACAAGGATGGCAAGTCAAAGGACTATCAGGCGAAACACGTCATGCTGGCCACCGGCGCTCGTGCACGCTCGATCCCGCAGGCGGGTCTCGAGCCGGACGGCAAGCTGATCTGGACTTATCGGGAGGCGATGGTGCCAGACGTGACGCCCAAGAAGCTGCTCGTCATCGGTTCCGGCGCGATCGGGATCGAGTTTGCCAGTTTCTATAATGAGCTTGGAAGCGATGTGACGGTCGTTGAGGCGCTCGACCGCATCCTGCCTGTGGAAGACGAAGAAATTTCCACGATGGCTCGCAAGCAATTCGAGAAACAGGGCCTGAAATTCCATACGGGAGCGCAAGTCAAGTCTCTCAAGAAGGCCAAGGATAGCGTCACGGCCGAAGTGTCTGTCGGCGGCAAAACAGAGTCGATCGAAGCTGATCGCGTAATCCTTGCGATTGGCATTGTTGGCAATGTGGAGAACCTCGGCCTGGAAGAGCTCGGTGTGAAAATTGAGAAGACCCATGTCGTCGTCGACGGATTTGGCCGCACGGGTGTCCCGGGCCTCTATGCCATCGGTGACCTGACTGGTCCGCCCTGGCTGGCGCACAAGGCGAGTCACGAGGGCGTGATCTGCGTTGAGGGCATCGCAGGGGCTAATACGGCTCATCCATTCGATGCGTCTAACGTGCCCGGCTGCACCTACTCTCATCCGCAGGTGGCGAGTGTCGGATTGACCGAGGCTAAGGCCAAGCAAGCCGGACATAAGGTCAAGGTCGGCAAGTTTCCGTTCATCGGCAATGGCAAGGCCATCGCGCTCGGTGCTGGAGATGGGATGATCAAGACCATTTTCGACGAGAAAACCGGTGAGCTTCTTGGGGCGCACATGATCGGCGCCGAAGTAACGGAGCTGATCCAGGGGTACGTCATCGCCCGCGAGGGTGAACTGACGGAAGCTGAACTCATGCACACCATATTCCCGCATCCAACCCTGTCGGAGATGATGCATGAGTCGGTCCTGGCGGCGTATGGCAAGGTTCTGCACATGTAGCGTTTGCGCGGCTTGACCGGATGGGCGATGGCATTCACCTTCCGGCCATGTCGCAAGCTGTCTCTCGACTTCAGGAAGAAACGTTCATCTGGATTGCAGGTGAAATGTTTGTCCCGACTTGCGAGGGCGCGCTGTGGTGGCCTGCGCAGAAGACGCTGATCGTGTCTGATCTGCATTTGGAAAAGGGGTCTAGCTACGCGCAGGGGGGGCAGCTTCTGCCGCCTTACGATACAGCCTCGACCCTGCAGATGGTCGAGGCACTTGCGGCGAGATTCGTCCCCGTCCGGATCATTTCGTTGGGTGACAGCTTCCACGACCGTGCTTCTGAAGAGCGTTTGTCCAATAAGGATTGTGTGCGCATTCGTGCGCTGACGGCCAAGTATGACTGGCATTGGGTGGAGGGCAATCATGACCCGGATCCCCCGGCACATCTAGGCGGCAGGGGCACGCATGCCCTGAGTATCGGATCGTGTGTCTTCAGACACGAACCGACGGGCGCTGTCGGAGAAATAGCGGGTCACCTGCACCCTGTTGTGAAAATAGGTGGAAGAGGGCGGTCGGTCCGTCGCAAATGCTTTGTCACGGACGGTGATAGCCTGGTTATGCCGTCTCTGGGAACACTGACGGGTGGGCTTAATGCCCTTGATCCTGTCGTCGCCGCTTGCTTTTCCAGTCGCCCGATGCATTTCGCTTCGAGTGGCCCGGGAGTCCGGTTTGTCGATCGCGCGACCTTGCTTCCGGACAGGCGCGGGTATGCCGGCGGATCAGGCTGGCGCTTGTAGCGCCGAGAGACCAAACACGAACACGTAGTAGGACTTCACTTTATGGAACAGCTTGAAAACATAGATTACGCCGCCCTCTGGGCAGAATACTGGCCGGTCGTCATGTCCGGCGCCCTCAAGGTTTTCGGCGCGCTCTTTGTTCTGATCGTTGGGCTTCGCATCGCCGGCTGGCTCGCCAATTCGGTGCGCAAGCACACAACCAGGCGGCCAGGCGTGGATGCTACGCTCGGCAACTTCTTCGGTTCTGTGGTCCGCTGGTTCGCGACAGCTGCCGTCTTCATCGCATCGCTGCAGGTCTTTGGCGTCCAGGCCACGAGTTTTGTGGCCATTCTGGGTGCGCTAACACTGGCCATCGGTCTTTCGCTCCAGGGCGCGCTCGGCAACATTGCTTCGGGCGTGATGATCATGCTGTTCCGGCCCTACAAGATGGGGGACTTCGTCGAAATCTCCGGTCAGTCAGGCACGGTGAAGGATATCAATCTCTTCCAGACCATCCTGTCGACGGTTGACAATGTGAAGATTATCATTCCGAACACGGAAGCCATTGACGGCATCATCAAGAATTATTCCGGCTTTGATACCCGTCGTTGCGACATCACGTTCGGCATCGATTATGATGACGATATGGACAAGGCGATCGGCATTATTCGCTCACTGGCTGAGGCGGACGAACGTGTATTGAGGGATCCGGAGCCGTTCGTCAAAGTGGTCAATCTGGGCGACAGTTCTGTGGATATCCAGGCACGCCTATGGTGCAAGGCCACCGATCTGTGGGACCTTAAATTTGCAATGACGAAGGATGTTAAAGCAGAATTCGATCGTCAGGGCATTTCTATCCCGTTCCCACATCGTACAATTGTCCAGAAGCAGGTTAGCTAAGGACCAAACGACCGTCGAAGGAGCATCAGGGTGAACCGATCAACCGCAGAAGACCCGGTTGTGACGCCCGTCGATGCGCCTTCGGCACAGTCTGCAAAGCCTGCGCGACCGAAAAAGCGACCGGTGCTGCTGCGCTTGTTCGGCATTTCGGTCTGGGGAGGCACCAAGCTCGCCGTGGTTTGCATCTTGGTTGGTTTCTTTCTGCTCGCCCTGGAGTTTGATCCGGCAGCCAAGGATGTAAACGTCCTCGGAGCGCTTACCGATCTTGTAAAGAACCTCGCAGGTGCGGCTGTCTGGGCTATCAAGAACTTCTGGAAGCCGCTGCTTGCCGGCGCCAGCATCGTGTTGCCACTATGGGTCTTGTGGCGTCTGGCAAGTCTTCCCTTTCGAAAATAGGGGCACACGCGTACGGTGGCCCAAAAGGGAGGCAACATTGGATACTTCAAAACTCATGTTCAAACCCGGTTTGCTGGATGGAGAGCGCATTCTAGTGACAGGCGGGGGTACAGGCCTCGGGAAGGAAATGGCCGAGGGTTTTCTGAAGCTTGGCGCCGAGGTTCATATTTGCGGACGTCGAGGCAAGGTCTGTGAGGACACTGCAAGCGAACTGATGGAGCGGCACGGCGGGACAGTTGTCCCGCATACATGCGATATCCGTGCGGCCGAAGCGATCACCGACATGAATGACACGATCTGGTCTGCCCATGGCCCCCTGACGGGTCTGATCAACAACGCCGCCGGCAATTTCATATCAAGGACCGAAGACCTCTCCATTCGCGGTTTTGATGCGATCTCCAACATTGTGTTTCGTGGCAGCTTTTATATGACCCACGACATCGGAAAGCGCTGGATTGCGGAGAAGCGCAAAGGCAGCGTGACCTCCATCCTTACAACGTGGGTGTGGAATGGCGGGCCTTTCGTGGTGCCGTCAGCCATGTCGAAGGCGGCGGTGAATACGATGACGCAAAGTCTCGCCGTGGAGTGGGGCCGTTACGGCTTGCGGTTCAATGCGATTGCACCCGGTCCGTTCCCGACTGAAGGCATGTCAAAGCGGCTGGCGCCGGATGCAGAAGGTGCGAAGCGTATGGATTCAGGGGCATCGAATCCTATGGGGCGCGTCGGCGAAATGCACGAGCTGGTCAATCTGGCCGTGTTCCTGATGGGACCAGGTGCTGAATATGTGAATGGTCAGACCATCGCGATCGATGGCGCTGCTTACAATGCGACCGGAGGCAATTTCGCCGCTCTTACAGCATGGGGAGACGCTGAATGGAAAGCGGCGCGCGACGCTATCGAGGCGACGAATGCCAAGGATAAGGCGCAGCGCACAGTCTAAACTTCGTCGCCCGGTGCTATAAAGCGGTCCAGCGGCTCGCCGCGCCAGTTCGCCTTGCAGATTTCTATGCGTTCATGCACGTCTTCCGGAACAGAAGGCAGCTTGTGTACGGGCATCAGAAGGGGACGTAGGCCGCGCAGGTTCGCCGTCTGGATCGCAATGCCTGGCCGCGCATTGAGCTCGAGCAGCGTCGGGCCCTTGTGTTCGCATATGACGATGTCCACGCCCACATATCCAAGACCAATATGGTGGCCGAGGCGGGACGCCAGTTCCAAGATTTCGGGCCAGGCAGGAACCTGGAAATCACGTACGGGCGTTTCGAAATCTGGATGCAGATCGACCGAATCATTGTGCTGGACGCCGCGCGTCGTGATTCCGGTGACCAGATCAATGCCAGCGCCCACGCCCCCCTGGTGCAGGTTCGCCTTGCCATCGGACTCAGCCGTTGGCAGGCGCAGCATTGCCATGACGGGGATGCCTCGGAAAACGATCACGCGTACATCCGGAACGCCGCCAAACGCGAGCTTTGAGAAAGCAGAATGAGGCACGAGCCTCTCTTCGATCAGAACTGAGTCCGAGCCATCTCCCATCGAAAACATGCCCGATAGCATGTTGCTTATATGGTATTTGACGTCGGCCCAGGGTGTGATCTGGCCGTTCATGCGTCGAAGGCCGGTTTTCGCAAGACCATTAAACACCATGATGCCGCCGCCGCCGGAGCCGCGAGATGGCTTCACGACGAAGCTGGCGCGTTTCTTGGCAATCCGCTCGATGATGTTGATCTCGCCGCCATACCGGATCACGCCAAATTGCTCGGGCACTGTCACGCCGGCCTCTATGGCCAGCTTCTTTGTGATGATCTTGTCGTCGACGAGCGGGTAATAACGCCGTGGATTGTAAGCCGCTATGAAATCGAGATTGCGGCTGTTCATGCCCAGGACACCGGCTTTTGCGAGACGCGTAAACGGCTTCATCACCGATCTCCGACTTTTTCGGCCTCGTTGGCCAATACCTTGAAGCGGAAGAATTCCGTGACCTTGTAGCCGGTGTAGCGACCGAGCATCAGCACGATTGCGAGAACGATGAGCAGCAGTTCCGGGAATACGATCGCGACGTGCTCAATGTACTCATTGGTCAGGACGTAATAGCCCGCCACGGCACCAGCGAGTGATCCTGCAGCCTTCTTCAGAGCGTCCTTCGCGCCGTCTTCTTCCCAGGTCAACGACATCCGTTCGATGGTCATTGTGATGATCACGAGCGGGAAGAGTGAGATGGAGAGGCCGGTCTGAATGCCGGTGGCCTCACCAATTAGAGCAATCGTCATCATCAGGAATGTCACGATGATCAGGACAGCAGCAAGGCGCGGCACGAGCAGGAGTTGCAGCTGGTTGAAATAAGCGCGCAATAACAAGCCAATAGCGACAATTCCAACAAACAGGATCATGCCTGTCAGAAGAGACGTTTCCCGGAAGGCAAGCGCAATCAGGATGGGCATGAAGGTGCCGAATGCTGGCATGCCGATGATCTGTTTTAATAGCACAATGATGAGCGCGCCCAGCGGGATCAGAAGCAGTACGCGAAAGACGAGCTGCAGGTCGATCGGGAGGGTGAGGAGGGACGTCGCATTGACCCACGGGGCATACTCTTCGCCGCGTTCCATGGCGCGAACGAGCTGGCTTTCGAAGTTCCGGGCAACCGACCAGGATACGCCGAGGCGGCGGAATCCATCGCCGTCAACGATGGGTGCTCGGTCGTAGACGATCGGAAGGGCGCGAGTGTGGTCGAGCGGCTCAGCTGTGCGGCCACTGGCGCTGACCCATTGCTCATTGAGCCAGTACTCTACCCAACTTTCGAGTGGCGCCTGCCGCGTATCGGTATTCAGCATGATGCCCTGGACAAGACGGGCGGGCGTGCCGGCCGCGTTCAGCAGAAAGACGAGCCGGTCGGAGGCATTGCGAATTTCCGGCGGGCCACCTTCAATGATGGTGGTGATCCGGTCATCGTCCTCATCGGCGCTCAGGCGCGCGAGCTGGGCGATAAAGCTGCGTTCGCCAGCGGACTTTTCAAGCGCCTCCGACAGCACGGAATCGAGCGCCACGAGAAGCGGCGTTGCGTTCTCCTGGATTGCGCGGCGCCGTTCGGAGCGACGATAGTCGGAAATCGCCTCGGGCGTCGGCTGAGTGCTGCTGTTGCCGAGGCGGCGGTCCACGGAGATGAGTTTAGCACGGTAAAACAGAACGGCATTTCCGTCCTGGGCCCTTCGTTCAAAGACGGCGCGGCGTCCGGTCTCATCGGTTGTCGTCTCAATTCCGAAACCTGACGCGATGAACGCTTCATCCACGACGGAAAACTGTCCTTCGGACTCGGGCAGAGCCAGTCTCAATGTGACGGGCTCGCCTTCACCACGGAATGAAACTTTTGCTTCGAGTGTCCAAGTGTCGGAATCAAGGTCCGGGATAACGGGAAAGCCGAGCTGAGTGACCTTGTAGGAAAAAATGCCAAGCGCCGACGCGATCAGAACGCCAACAATTATCAGCAGTTGAGTGCGTTTCACGCGACGACCCCTTCAGACCTCAAAGACGCGTGCAGCTGGAATCAGCTGCAGCGTGCCTTTTTGGTATAAATCTCACTTGAGTCGACAATTATACCTGCTTTTTTCAACATGTTTCTGCCAATGAGGGTTTCGTAGTTGAAGTGTGCCCGATCTGCGAGAGTCACTTCGTCTTCAATCAGTCTCCCCCCGAGGCAGAATTCAAGATCGACAACGGGACGATAGATTACGCCTGCCTTTTTCGTCTTGATTGCGGCCCATCGGATGACTTTGGTTTCGATGATGCGTTCGTCGCCATCTTCATTGATTACCTTGAATACGATGTCCCGACTGATGGTTTCGTCTTCGAAATCCTTCCTCTTGGGCTTTGACATGATTTCGGCGTGGATGGATGAGGTTGTGGCACCGGTATCGAGTTTCGCGTCGAGTTCGATGTCGAGATCTGCAATGCGAACGTGTTCCAGCCAGCCAAGTACATGCTTGTCGTCGCTATCGGAATCGGCGATGGCAGGTGAGGCAGCGATACACATCGCGAGGATCGCGGCGACATGGCTCTTGAGTATCATGAGTGATTCCTTTGGGGTCTTTCTTGCGGGCGTCCTTCAACACTCAAATTGTGATCAAGAGATGGCAGATGCTGCGATCATAGTGTTGCTCAGACTTCCGCGTAGTCGAGGACCATCCTGTTCACCGCACCGTAGTCGATCTTTCCGGTTCCCAGAACGGGTATCTCGTCAACGTGATAGACTTTCTTCGGAACAGAAAGTTCCGACACGCCATGCGATTGTGACCAGGCAAGAATCGCGCTGCGGTCTGCATCCGCAGCCGTGGTGAAAAGGATGATCTGTTCTCCCTTGCGAGCGTCCGGGATTGCCGCCGCCGCATGCATGTCGTCAGGCCAGATGGCGCTGGCGCAATTCTCAACGACCGACAGCGACACCATTTCGCCGCCGATTTTCGCGAACCTTTTGACCCTGCCGCGAATCCAGATGCAGCCATCTTCATCGATTGCAACAATGTCACCGGTATCGTGCCAGCCATTGTCGGTTGGCTCGATCACTCCGGGATTGTCAGGACGCATGTAGCCGAGCATGATATTTGGTCCGCGAATTCGAAGCTTTCCGCCTTCCTCAATTCCTTCGACGGGAACGAGTTCGCATTCCATGCCTGACATGAGTTGTCCGACAGTGCCTGCCTTGTTCATCTCAGGCCTGTTGGCAGCAACCACTGGAGAGGCTTCGGTGGCGCCATATCCTTCCAGTATCTCGATATCGAACTTTCGACGGACAAGTTGACGAGTCTCATCCTTTACACGCTCTGCGCCGCATACTGCCAGGCGCACGGAGGTCATGTCGCCGTCGTCGCCAGCGCGTGTGTATTGGGAAATAAACGTATCGGTTGCCAGCAGGATGGTTGCCCCGGTCTGGCGGATACGTTTGGCGATCTCCCGGGGCTGTAGAGGTGTCGGATGGAATATGGCCTTTACACCTGCAATCAGTGGCAGGAGGGCGCCAACAGTCAGGCCGAAACAATGGAAGGTTGGCAGCGGGTTGAAGACCGAGTCGGTGTCGGGATTCAGGCCAATATGAGCGCGCACCTGCTCGACGTTCGAAACAACGTTCTCGTGGCTGAGCACAACGCCCTTCGGTTCGCCTTCAGTGCCCGACGTGAACAGAATGACTCCGGTCTTTTTCGCAGACTGCCCGGGATGAAAAAGCCGGGGAATGACTGGACCAAGCGCACCGGCAATCTTGTTTCCCAGGCCTAGATTTTCTCGTACGTCCTCCAGATAAATGATGTCCGCGTGTTCCTGCAGAGCTTCGATGAGGGGCTCAAGCCCTCCGAGCTCCACGAACTTTCTTGCGGTTACGATTCTGAAGACCCGGGCTGCTCTCATGGACGAGATGAGGTTCGCGGACCCTGCGGTAAAATTCAGCATTGCTGGCGTCCGGCCGGCCGCGAGTACGCTTAGAAACGCAATGACGGCACCCGCGCCGGTCGGCAGCATGATGCCGAGTGACTCATTCTTGCGGCTCAATCCCTTAATGGCTGAGCCGAGTGCGAAGGAGGCGCGCACGATTTCGGTGTAGGTGAGTTCGCGTTCATCACCATCGACGATTGCGACCTTGGAACCGCCGAATTCCTTCTTTGCTCTGAGAACGGCCGAAAATATATCAATCCGGGTTCGTTTCGGCTGAAAAGGTATCGGTTGCGGTATGTTGGGCATATGCGGCCTCACCTTTGGAAATTATCGTTATTTGGTGAAAGAGATTGTCATATTCCGGCACCAAATCAAACGGATAGTAACACCCGTAGAAGGCCAGCCATGTGGATATGCAGCTTGATGCTTTCGCCGCGCCGGTCCATTTAGGGGCCATGGTTACTCTCATCGACGGCAAGCCCAAGTTCCGGCACCCAGAAAAGCGCAACCGGCCCGATACGCCGGTCCTGCGCAAGCCGGACTGGATTCGCGTCAAGGCGCCGACCAGTAAAGGGTTTGCTGAAACGCAGGAAATCGTTCGGTCCAAGGGGCTCGTGACGGTGTGTCAGGAAGCTGGCTGTCCGAATATCGGCGAGTGTTGGACCAAGAAACACGCAACCATGATGATCCTGGGTGAAGTTTGTACTCGCGCCTGTTCATTCTGCAACGTGTCCACTGGGAAACCGTCGCCCGTCGACCATGACGAGCCCCGCCGTGTGGCTGAGGCGGTGGCTGAGATGGGGCTTGAACACGTTGTTATCACCTCGGTCGACCGCGACGACCTTGAAGATGGCGGGGCGCTGCATTTCGTAACGGTGATTGAAGCGATACGTCAGGCCTCTCCAGGCACGACTATCGAAATCCTGACGCCGGACTTTCTGCGCAAGGATGGGTGGGAGAACCGCGTCATTGATGCGAAGCCGGACGTCTTCAATCACAATCTGGAAACAGTGCCGCGTCTTTACCTGTCGATCCGGCCTGGCGCACGCTATTACCATTCGCTGCGCCTGCTGGAACGCGTAAAGCTGCGGGATCCGAACCAGTTCACGAAATCTGGCATCATGGTCGGCTTGGGCGAAACGAAGGAAGAGGTCATGCAGGTCATGGATGACATGCGATCGGCCGGCATCGATTTCCTGACGATCGGGCAGTACCTTCAGCCCACCAGAAAGCACGCCGCCGTGGATCGCTTTGTTGATCCGGATGAGTTCAGAGCGTACGAAGAAATTGCGCGGTCCAAAGGGTTCCTAATGGTCTCTGCTTCGCCCCTGACACGGTCCAGTTATCACGCCGGTGAGGATTTCGAGCAGATGAGAGCCGCCCGGCTGAAGGCCAACGCGTAGCTTTTTTGTGCCGTCCCTTTCGAAGCAAATATCGATCCCATATGCGCCCGAGCAGATTTTCGATCTGGTGTCGGATGTTGCGCGCTATCCGGAGTTCATAAAGTGGATACGGGACATGAAAGTCTCAGGTCTTCGTGAAGAGCAGGGCATCCGATATTTTCGCGGTGAAGCGAGTGTCGGTTTCAAGGGTTTTTCCGAGCGGTTCTCCACCGACGTCGCCGCCGACCCGGAGAAGCATACAATTGACGTAAGTCTCGTGCGAGGGCCCTTTCGTCGCCTCAAGAACCGATGGGCGCTTGGGAAGGCATCAGATGGAACGACGCTGGTCGATTTCTTTATCGACTATGAGTTCCGCAATCCTGTGCTTTCGCTGCTGGCGCGCGCCAACACGGATCTTGCAGTCTCGAAGATCATGACGGCTTTCAGGCAGGAAGCTGACCGGCGATACGGCTGAAACGATCAGGGAATCTGTTTGCGGATCATTTCGAGGGCCGTTTCAATCGAGGCGAGGCGGATCTCGGCGCGTCCGATGTCTCCGAAATAGCAGACTTCGTGCATCACGGCCTTGTTTTCGCGGGCGCAGGCGATGTGGACCGTGCCGACGGGCTTCATGGGAGTGCCGCCGCCAGGGCCCGCAATCCCGGTGATTGAGAGCGAAAGGTTTGCTCGGCTGTTCTCCAGCGCGCCTTCGGCCATCAAACGTGCAACAGCCTCTGAAACGGCACCATAATCGGCGATCATATCTCCCGGCACGCCGAGCATTTCTTCCTTGGACCGATTGGAATACGTGACAAAGCCACGTTCGAAGACGTCGGACGAGCCGGAAAATTCGGTAAAGAGAGCGGCGAGCATTCCGCCGGTGCAGGACTCCGCCGTCACGATTTTTACTCTACGCTCTCTCGCCTCGTCGGAGACGAGTAGACAGAGATTTCTCAGCCGGTCTGGAAACATTTATAGTCCTCTCAGGGCCGCTTCTGACATAGCGTGGCAATTGCTTGAGCCGCAATGCCTTCTTTGCGTCCTGCGAAGCCAAGTCCCTCTGTTGTTGTCGCCTTGATACTTATCTGGTCAATCGATAGCCCGGTCAGCTCCGCTGTTCTCTTCCGCATGGCATCGCGGTGAGGTTTGACCTTGGGCGCTTCGCAGATAATCGTGATATCACAGCTGTCGAGGGCCCATCCTTTGTCGCTGGCGAGTTGGAGAGAGTGGGTCAGGAAGATGCCCGAATCGGCGCCTTTCCATTTCGGATCGCTCGGAGGAAAATGGTCGCCGAGGTCACCCAGCGCGAGCGCACCAAAAATTGCGTCAGTCAGAGCGTGCCATCCAACATCCGCGTCTGAATGGCCCTGCAGTGACTGGTCATGCGGAATCTTCAGCCCGCAAATTGTCACATGATCTCCTGGAGCAAAGCGATGAACGTCATATCCGCTTCCTACCCTGACTGGAGCCGAAACAAGATCGAGTAGCTGTGCCATCGATTTGAAATCCTTTTCGTAGGTGATCTTGTCGAGGCGGATATCCCCATCAATGAGCTTGACTGTGACGCCCAGTTCTTCAACAGCGGCGAGGTCATCGACATAGTCGGCATCCGGACGATTGAGTGCAGCAATAATGAAAGACGCCCGAAAGGCTTGCGGCGTCTGCATCCTGTAAAGTCCATTTCGTTCGACGGTTTCCAGGAGAGTGCCTGTCTGACGCTTGAGCGCGTCGGAAACTGGAAGGGCAGGGGCGGCCGCGTCAGCCTGATCCAAAGCTGCGAGCAAATCGTCAATGTGAGATGCCGCGAGGCCGGGGCGGGCTGCGTCGTGAATCAGGATGATATCATCGTCTCGAGCGCCGATCGCGGCCAGTCCATTGCGAACCGACTGGGAGCGGTTCTCCCCGCCTGATGTGGCAATAAGTTTGGAATCGGTGATTGCAGGCCGCACGGACGCAGGCTTCGGCAGGACAAGACACACAGAGTCAATCGCGTCGTGGCGTAGAAATGTCTTCAGCGACCACTCATAGACCTTCCGGCCTCCAAGCATTCGAAACTGTTTGGGAATGTCTCCCGCGACCCGCGTTCCAAGGCCGGCTGCAACGATAATGGCGTGCACTTTCATCACCCTAGCCAATAGTCGGGTTGATGCAGGATGGCCACAGGGACGACGCTAAATGCTGTGCGGGATAGTGCTTCCCTATTGTGCAATGCAGCAAGATGAGTGAGAAAACGGTAATGGGTACAGTGCACAATAATTTGGCAGAGGTCGTGTGGCTTGCTCCAATGTCGGGCTCGACGGATGCGGCGTTTCGTCGTCAGGCCGTCCGGTTCGGCGCTGACGCTGTTGTATCTGAAATGGTGGCCGGAGAAACGCTCGCAGCAGCTCGGCCGGATATGGTTCGGCGCACGTGCCGACATGAGGGAAAAGGCCGCTGGATCGTTCAACTCGCGGCCCGCAAGCCGGAAGACATGCGTGCCGGCGCCGCTCTCGTGGCGAAAGCCGGTGTCGACCAGGTCGATATCAATATGGGCTGTCCGGCAAGACAGGTGACGGGCGGGCAGTCAGGGTCAGCCCTGATGCGAGAACCAGATCTTGCGCGGTCGATCATTGACGCGGCGCTTGAGGGGGCGGCTGGTCGCCCGGTGTCGCTAAAGATGCGACTGGGGTGGGACGATGGATTGCTTAATGCGCCCGAAATCGCGCGCTATGCAGAGAGTGTCGGCTTGCGAATGATTACGGTGCACGGTCGCACGAGATGTCAGTTTTACAAGGGAACTGCAAACTGGGCAGCGATCCGTGATACGGTGGATGCAGTTACGGTTCCTGTCGTCGCGAACGGGGACATCGATGGACCGGATAGCGCTCGTGCAGCGCTGCGATTGTCCGGGGCAGATGGCGTGATGGTCGGCCGTGCGGCGATGGGGCGGCCCTGGGTGCTTGGCGAAATTGCAGCGGACCTGCGTGGCCAGAGCTTCATGGAGCCCAATAGAGAGACGAAGCTCGATAGTCTCGTCGAACAGATTGAGGACAGCTTATCGCTTTATGGCGTTCAACTGGGAGCGAAGATCGTGCGAAAACACATTTCGGCTTCGATTGACCACCTCGACACAAGCTGGAGCGAAAAGGAGCGCCGCGAGACGCGGTCTACCGTATGCCAAATAGAAGATCCGGTGACGCTGATCGGCGCGCTACGTGACATATATCTGGAAGAGCGGAGCCTTGCCGCATGATGGCCACACTGAACCTCTCGGACCTTGCCCCATTTGCGCTGCTGCAACTGGATGCCCGCCGACGTATCGAGGCCGCAAATACTGAAGCGCAGATGGTGCTGGGCCATTCGGAATCGACCCTCAGAGGCAAAGCCCTCAGCGAATTCGTGTTTCACGATTCTCCGCTCTTTGAATTACTCGACCGCGTGTACGACCAGGAAGGCGATGTCAGTGCCCACGGCGTTGCCGTGTCTGGGCCGGCGATCGCGGGCAATCGGCTGTACGATGTGAAACTACGGCCTATTTCTCCGAATGGAGCAATCCTTGTCATATCGGAATCCCCCGCAAGAGATCCTGCCGGCGGAGCGGTCGGTATTTCCGGGTTTGGCCGCATACTTGGGCATGAGGTCAAAAACCCGCTCGCTGGTATTTCGGGTGCTGCGCAACTCTTGCTGCGAAGTGCAAATGAAGAGCAGGCGCCACTCCTCGATATCATTCGCAGCGAAGCCCACCGCATCGAGCGGCTCGTCAGTCGTCTCTCAGCGTTCGAGCTCTTCTCGTCTCCCCGTCGGGACCGGTTCAATATCCATGAATTGCTGGACAAGGTGCTGATTGCGGAAGAAGCTGCCCACGGCGGTGCCATCCGGCTCAGGCGGGCCTATGACCCATCCTTGCCGGAAATACTGGGAGATGAAGATCATCTTCATGAGGCCTTCCAGAACATCGTCCGGAATGCGGCGGAGGCCGCCTCGGAAAGTGATGGTGGCGGTCAGGTCACACTGCAGACGGCCTTCGAAACTGGTTTCGCGTTTTCCAAGACACGGAACGCAAAGCGTCTGCAGCGCGCCATCCGCGTGACAATCGAAGACAATGGCAAAGGCATTCCACCGCGCCAGAGAGAACAGATGTTCGACATGTTTTCATCGACAAAAGCCGGGGGCAGGGGGCTTGGTCTCAGCGTCGTCTCCGAGGTCGTCGCGGCCCATGAGGGCCGTATAAAAGTTGAGAGCCGGCCAGGACAGACACGCTTTTCGGTCTTCCTGCCCATGAAACAGGATCAACGCCCATGAGCCAGAAAACCATCCTGCTTGCCGAAGACGATGCCAGCATCCGGCTTGTCGTCAACCAGACGCTCGTCACTGAAGGATACCAGGTAAGAGCCACCAGTTCGGCCGACGCGCTAGAACGCTGGATACGCAATGGGGAGGGCGATGTCGTCGTCACGGACGTGTATCTCGGTGACACAGCGATCTTCGAATTGCTTCCATCAATCAAGCTGGCGCGCCCAGAGCTCCCCGTCATCGTAATGAGCGGTCAGAATACCATCCTGACCGCGGCATCCGCTGCGCGTCATGGCGTGTTTGATTACCTGCCGAAACCATTCGACATTGACCAGTTGTCGAGCCTGGTTGGCCGGGCGCTGAAGGGGCCGGTGAAGAAGGATGCAGCATCGGCATCGTCGGACGTCGAAGGTAATCTTCCGCTCATCGGTCGGTCTGATCCCATGCAGGAGGTCTATCGGATCATTTCGAGGGTGATGAACACTGACCTGACTGTGCTTATCGAAGGCGAGTCAGGAACCGGCAAGGAGCTTGCCGCACAGGCGATACACCAGCTTGGCAGTGGCAAGAATGGAAAGTTCAAGGCTCTCGATCTGGCTGCCATGCCGACCGATCAGATCAGCCGCGACCTGTTTGGTACCGAAACCGAGCCGGGCCTTGCCTTCGACAAGGAAGCGACGCTGTATCTTGATGAAATTGGTGACCTGCCAGCCGAAGCCCAGACACAGCTTGTGAAACTCATGCGAGAAGCCGGGGGCGCGCGCATCATTGCCTCCACCCGTCAGCCGCTCGCAAAGCTGGTCGATGAAGGGCGCTTTCGTGAAGACCTTTTCTACCGGATCAATGTGGTTCGGATCTTCATGCCGCCCCTGCGCCAGAGGAAGGAAGACATTCCGGAACTTGTGCGCGCCTTCCTGATGAGGGCCCACCGCAAAGGCCTGTCGTCCAAGCAGATTGAGCCGGCCGCAATGGACCTGATGATGGCCTATGACTGGCCGGGCAATGTGCGTGAACTCGAAAACCTCATCATGCGTCTGGCTGCGCTCAGCCCTGACGCCGTCATTTCGCAGAGGGAGATCGAGAGGGAATTGCGTGCCGAGGCGCTCAAGGACATTTCATCGAATTCCAGCTTTGAAAAGGAAGTGGAAGCCTTGTTGCACCGCTTCGTGATGGCCGACCTTCTGCAAGCCTCACCTGATGAAAGCAAAATCCACCAGGAGGTCATGGAGCAGGTGGAGCGTCCGCTGATAAAGCTCGCTCTTTCAGTCACTTCGGGCAACAAGCTCCGGACCGCCGCCCTGCTCGGCGTCAATCGTAACACACTTCGAGCGCGGATTAACTCTCTTGGGATCGCAGACGAATAATTGACCTTTCGGCGTTCTGTTGCTCTAAATCCTCAGTGTTGCGGATTGAGCACAGCCGCACGTGTGAGGTTCGAGTTTGGTCGGGTTCCTGAAGTCCAACAATTCGCAATCAGGCTGGACGCTCTTCCAGTGGCTTTTTCTGGTTGCAGCATTCCTGGCGGCAACTGTCACCTTTGTGGCGGTTTCGGACATGGATCCCATCGATCCGGTCAACCGCGATGTTCAGGTATTGCTTGTCGCAAACGCCCTGATCATCGGAATTCTGGCGCTGATCATTGTCCAGCGCTACGTGGCGACCCGAACCGCGAAACGCGGTGAAGAAGGCGAACGGCTTGCGCGCCGTTTTCTTCTCCTTTTCGGGCTGTCGGCCGCCATTCCGGCGCTTGTTGTCTCCGTCTTTCTCTGGGCCGCCATTTCTCGTGGTTTCGACACCTGGTTTGGCGAACGGATCGTCACGCTTGTCGAGGAAACGGCAACCGTCGCACGTCAGAATGTCGAAGAGTACAGCGATGTCCTGGAAGAAGACACGCGTCTAATGGCAACGGACGTGAACAACGCGCTTGAGGGGCTGACCGAAGACCCTGAACGTTTTGCATCCTATCTAGGGATCCAGGCCTATGTCCGGAACATGCCGGCGGCGTACATTATTGACGATGGTGGACTGCCACTGGCCATCGGCGAAAATACTAGCGGTAGCGGATATTTCAGACGGCCCACCGCCTCCGCATACGAAGAAGCCGAGCGCGGGGAAGTGGTGTTGTCCCTTCAGGAGGCGGATGGCTTCGCGACGTCATTGATCGCGCTAGATGGCATGGAGAACACATATCTGTATCTCGCCAAGCCGCTGGATCGGGAAGCATTTGCCCGCTTAAGGCGCGCCGAGCAGGCGCTGGAGGACTACCGCGCCGCAGGAGAAGTCAGTGCGCGGTCGCAAGCGCTCTTCGTGATTGCATATGGACAAATTGTGGTGCTCGTCCTGCTGTTGGCTGTTCGGCTCGCGCTGGAAGCCGCTGGACGCATTACCGGGCCGATCGGACGTCTTGCCATTGCTGCCCAGTCGGTGCGGGACGGGAACCTCGATATTCGGGTGCCGTTGCCAGGCAGCAAGGATGAGGTGCGCGCGCTGACACGGTCATTCAACGTCATGACGGAGCAACTTGGCGCACAACGTTCTGCGTTGGTGACGGCAAGAGAAGAGGCGGAAGATCGCCGACTGTTTCTTGAAACATTGCTAGCCGAAGTCAGTGCTGGCGTGATCCGGGTGGACGACCTGCTCTGCATCACGCTTGCAAACCCTTCAGCGGCACAGCTGCTCGGTACGGAAACGGAACTTGAAGGGGCGAATCTCATCGACATTGCCCCCGCTTTCAAGCGCTATTCCGAGGAAGTGCTCGCCAACGGTCAACCAATTGACGCCTCGCTGGATGTCTCTGACCCCAATGGCAACCGGCATTTCAGACTTAAGGTGACAAAGGATACGTCAGGTGGATTGGTACTGACTTTCGATGATGCTACCAGGCTGGTGAATGCCCAGCGTCAACTCGCATGGCGCGATGTTGCCCGCAGGATTGCGCATGAAATACGAAATCCGCTGACGCCAATCCAGCTATCGGCAGAGCGGCTTCGGCGACGTTACACGAAATACATCCCTGAAGATGACTTCGTCTTTGAAAAGTGCACGGACACTATCATGCGGCAAGTATCGGACATTGGGCGCATGGTTGAGGAGTTTTCCGGCTTTGCGCGGATGCCAAAGCCGACCCTTGAGAGCTTCGACCTAGCGAGTTTGATTGAAGAGACGGGGTTTGCCCAGAATGTGGTCAGTCCTGACATTCAAGTGGAGATCAACCATGGCTCCCGGCCCCTCGTCATTACAGGCGACGAGCGCCTGCTGAGCCAAGCCATTGGCAATATCGTGAAGAACGCTGCGGAAGCGATCGACCGCCTTCCTGAGGAAGTGGAAATTGCGGGTCTCATCGAGGTCAAAACGATTGATCATGACGACACGATCGAAGTGGTCATCGAAGACAATGGTCCGGGATTTCCTGAAGCGGCAAGGGAGCGGCTGCTGGAACCGTATGTGACAACGCGGGAGAAGGGGACCGGCCTTGGGCTTGCCATTGTGAACCGGATTATCATGGACCATGGCGGGTCTATCTCACTGCAGGAGCGGGCTGAGGGAAAACGCGGAGCGCTGGTCAGGATAATCCTGCCCAAAAATGCAGATAATATCGCAAGCGCCGAACCAGAATTTGCGGAGGCAAACAAATGAGTACCGACATCCTGATCGTGGACGATGAGCCGGATATCCGAGAGCTCATCGCCGGCGTCCTGGAGGACGAGAACTATGCGGTGCGCAGTGCAGCAACCGCCGAAAAGGCTTTGGAAGAAGTTCGAATGCGGGCACCGGGCCTGGTCATCCTGGACGTGTGGTTGCAGGGTAGCGACATGGACGGGCTATCACTGCTCAAGTTCCTGAAATCGATTGACCCGCTGATCCCCGTCATCGTCATTTCCGGACATGGCAATATCGAGACGGCCGTGGCGGCGATCCGGCGAGGCGCTTATGACTTCATTGAGAAGCCGTTCAAGGCCGACAGACTGCTTCACCTGGTCGCCCGCGCCCTGGAATCGACCGCGCTGAAGCGTGAGAATGCTTCACTGCGCAACATGGTCGGCAGCAGCGATGACTGGATTGGCGACAGCCATGCGGCAACCAATTTGCGATCGTCGATCGGAAAGGTAGGCCCGACAAATTCCAGGGTCATGATTGTTGGCCCCGCTGGCGCTGGCAAGGAGCTCGCCGCCCGGCTCATCCACCTGCATTCCAACCGAAGGGAAGGACCGTTCGTTGTAGTGAATGCCGCTAATATCGCGCCGGACCGGATGGAACAGGAACTGTTTGGCGAAGAAGATAGCGAAGGGCGCCCGACTCGCATTGGCCTGTTCGAAAAAGCGCATGATGGCACGCTGCTTCTCGATGAAGTCGCTGACATGCCTCTGGGGACACAGAATAAAATTCTGCGGGTCCTGACGGAGCAGCGTTTCCAGCGGGTTGGCGGAAAGTCGGATGTGAGGGTGGATGTGCGCGTTATGTCCGCCTCCACAAAGGACCTCAAAGAAGAGATAGAGGCGAAGCGGTTCCGCGAAGACCTGTTCTACCGTTTAAGTGTGGTGCCGATCAAAGTTCCTCCCTTGTCGGAGAGGCGGGACGATATTCCTGACCTCATTGCGCATTTTGCCGCGCGGATCGCCGACAGCACAGGACTTAATCCGCGGAGTTTCTCTCCTGAGGCGATTGCTGTCCTGCAGTCCATGGACTGGCCTGGCAATGTGCGCCAGCTGCGAAACCTCGTGGAGCGTATTCTGATCCTGTCGCCCAATGACGCGAAGCGCCCGGTTTCTGTAGATGAGCTGCCACAGGAACGCCCAGTGGCCGATGGCCGGTCTGGACCTTCGGCGTCGGCTGAACTGGTTGGTCTTTCGCTACGAGATGCTCGAGAACAGTTCGAACGCGAATACCTCACGCTTCAGATCACCCGGTTCGATGGCAATATTTCCCGTACGGCCGAATTCATCGGCATGGAGCGTTCAGCCCTTCATAGAAAATTGAAAGCTCTTGGTGTAAACGCGTCTGCGAACCGTACGGAAGCTTGAACTATGCGGGTTATAATTTGTGGCGCTGGCCGTGTCGGCCAGGGCATTGCCCGTCGTCTCGCAAGAGAAGGCCACGAGATTGTTATGATCGATCAGGATGCTCGCCTGGTCGATCAAGTGCAGGCCGAGATAGATGTTCGCGGAATTCAGGGACATGCCGGACATCCAGACGTGCTGCGGAATGCTGGTGCCGAAGGGTGCGAGATGATCATCGCGGTCACCTATTTTGATGAGATCAATATGGTGATCTGCCAGGTTGCAGATACGCTCTTTTCCATCCCCACAAAGATCGCTCGCGTCAGGGCTCAACAATACCTTGAGCCGGCATGGCGTTCGCTCTTCTCAAGAGAGGGGTTGGGGATTGACCTGGTTATCTCACCAGAAATCGAGGTGGGCGATGCGATCCTGCAACGCTTCAAAACCCCCGGTGCCCTGATGAGCGTGAATTTCGGGCGAGGTGATGTTCAGTTGATCGGTATTGAAGTGCTGCCGGACAGCCCTGTACTGGATACGGCTCTGGATCAGATACAGGGACTGTTCCCTAGTCTAAACGCACGCATCGTTGGTATCAGCCGGGCGGGACACGCATTCGCGCCCCGCGGCAATGACCATCTGAAGGTCGGTGACACCGCCTATGTTGCTGTGCTGAAATCCCAGTCAAACCGCTTGAACAGCATTTTCAATCGCCCGGATACTGACATGCGAAAGGTTGTGGTGGTCGGTGGAGGAAATGTTGGCCTGTACGTGGCGCGAGGGCTCGAAAAGCAGTCGGATGTGCGTGTGAGGGTCATCGAAGCCGACATGCAGCAGGCTGAAAGGGCAGTATCGGAGCTGAATCGGACAATTGTGATTCATGGAGATGGGCTGACCCGCAATATCCTTGAAGAGTCCGACGCAACGACAGCTGATCTTGTGATCGCGACCACCCATGACGACAAGACGAATATCCTGATCGCGAAACTCGCAAAGCAGATGGGTGCGAAGCGAACGCTTGCGCTTGTGAACGCGCCCGAACTGGCGCAACTCGCCCGGGAAATGAAGGTCGATGCTGTGCTTGACCCGAAAGCCCTCACCGTGTCGCGAATTCTTATGAAAATGCGCCGGGGACGAATTCTCGCCCTGCAGTCGCTCGAAGATGGCGCGGTAGAAATTGCAGAAGGTGTAACCCTCGAAACCTCTCCGCTTATCGGGAAGTCTCTCGGATATGACGATATGCCCAAGGGCATTACGGCCGCTGCGGTTCTTCGTGATGGTGAAGTCGTTTTCGCCGGCTCAGACGTTACGCCCCGGGCCAATGACCACGTGCTGTTGTTCTATGAGCAGGCCATGACGAGCAAAGTCGAACAATTCTTCCGCGTCAGCGCGGATTTCTTCTGATCGCCCGCATCATGGTAGATTTTGGCTGTGCCTCATGAACTATGCCGCAATCTTTCGAATGCTTGCTTTCAGTGGGCTGGTCTATTCCAGTGCCATGATCCTCTGCGCGGTGGTCGCGCTCATTTCCGGTGAGACGCCGCAGGTCAAATCTTTTCTGGCGACGTCTGTCATCATGTCGACCGTGTCGGTATCCACCCTGGTGCTGACCGGTTCACCCAGGCGTCGGGCTCTGCCCTCTGACGGCCTCGCTTTCATGGTTGCGTTCTGGTTCGTTTCAGCTGCGGTCTGTGCGCCTCCATTTCTTGTTGGCTTGCCTAATCAGAGCATCGTCACTGCACTTCATGAATCGGTGTCATGTCTGACGACGACGGGTCACAGTGCCTTCGAATTTGGTACGCTACCGTCTTCGATACTGTTGTGGCGGGCCATCCTTCATCTTGCGGGAGCCATTGCAACGATTACCTTCGCTGCAACGGTCCTGGCCGCGTTGAACCTCGACGGGCCGGGGATTCACCGTAATCACCTGTTCAGCCTGTCGGATTTGAGCTTCTTTGACTCGATCCCGCGCGTGTTGCGGACTGTCGTCGTCGTCGCGATTGTGTGCGTGATTCTCGTATTCTCGATCGAAGTTATCGGCGGCATTCCAGCTGGAACGGCGTTTTTCGACGCGGTCAGTGCTTTTACTACAGGCCTTGTGGACCCGAGCGGAAGTTCATCTGACGTGACGAGGGAAGCGCGTGCCATTGGTCTCAGCATTGGACTGCTGCTCGGAACGCTCGGACTCTTCATAATTGTTCAGGCGACGTCCGGACATTTTCGCAGGATGCTGGTTGATGCTGAAGTGCTGACATTTCTTGCAGCATTGACGGTCTTTGCCGCATTGGCATTCACTCAGGGCCTGAAGCTCTTTAACGCATTTGGCTGGTCATTATCAGCGATTTCCACCAGCGGGATCGCATTGGTTTCCCCGGTCTCGACACAATCGCTCCCGCTCGCCCTGCAATTGGCGCCGCCCATGATCGGTGGCGCAGCGCTTTCGGCCGCCGGCGGGATCAAGCTTGCAAGACTCTATGTCCTGAGCCGGCGAGTAGGGCAGGAATTCCTGCGCATGGGATTTCGCCAATCTCTCATGAAATTCAGTTTTCGAAGACGGGTTCAGTCTGATCGCACCATCATGGGAATCTGGGTGTATCTTGTTGCCTACATCATGGCGTCGGTTTGTGGACTGCTGCTTTTCTCGTTCACAGGCTCCGGTTTTGAGGAATCCATTGCTGATACGATTGGCAGTCTCACCAATGCCGGTAACCTGATCGCACTGGAGGGGCTCGGCTCCAACGAACTGAGGCAACTTTGGCTCATGCTCGGCATGATATTGGGCAGACTGGAGGTTCTTGCCTTCGTACCGCTCCTAACTGCTTCATTTTGGAGACGTTGAACAAGGCAGGCCTTGCCAATATCATGCAATGCAGTTAGCGCCTGCAAAAAAGCATAACGAACAGGCTCAAGATCATGTCGTCAGATAAAAAACAGAACTTGCAAGATACCTTCCTTAACGCAGTCCGGAAATCACGCACACCGCTCACTATCTTCCTCGTCAATGGTGTGAAATTGCAGGGCGTAGTGACCTGGTTTGACAATTTCTGCGTCTTGCTGAGGGGCGATGGTCGCCCACCACAGCTTGTCTACAAGCATGCCATCTCGACAATTGCACCTGGTGCTCCAGTCCAGTTGTTCGATGAGGAAACTGCATCGGACGACGGTTGAGCTCAGAACTAATTGACCGCACACCGGCTGAAGACCGGGCCGGGGTCGTCATCCCATGGACGCAACTTAACGATCGCCCGGACAGGGAACGGCTCAACGAAACGGCTGGTCTTGTTGAAGCTCTGGGTTGCAACCTTGCTTTCCTGCGGGCCGAGCACGTCCGCAGACCCAGCGCGTCTCACCTGCTATCGGGCGGTATCCTGGAGCGACTGAAAAGCGACATTACTGACGTCGGCTGTACGCTCTGCGTCGTGGATGCCTCCCTGTCACCCGTTCAGCAACGCAATCTCGAGACGGTCCTCAATACGAAGGTCATCGACCGCACAGGTCTCATTCTGGAGATTTTCGGTCTGCGCGCCCGCACCAATGAAGGCAAGCTGCAGGTTGAACTGGCGCGCCTTTCCTATGAGCGTTCACGTCTTGTCAGGACTTGGACACACCTGGAGCGCCAGAGGGGTGGCGGCGGCTTTCTCAGTGGCCCGGGTGAAACGCAGCTTGAAGCTGACCGCCGCATGCTTGACCGGCAACTCGCCTCTCTAAAAGCCGAGTTGGAGGACGTGAAGCGGACCCGGTCCCTGCAACGCGACGGACGCCGCCAGGCCGGTTTTCCCGTCATTGCGCTCGTTGGGTATACCAATGCTGGGAAATCCACTCTTTTCAATCGGATGACCGGCGCAAATGTCTTTGCCCGCGACATGCCGTTTGCGACATTGGATCCGACAATTCGTCGGATCGAACTGCCCCAGATGGGGGATGGCGCCCTGGTCGACACGGTTGGGTTTATTACCGATCTTCCTACGCATCTGATCGACAGTTTTGGGGCAACGCTTGAGGAAACGCTTGATGCGGACCTTCTGATCCATGTTCGCGACCGGTCCAGCCCGTTCGATGAAGAGCGAAAGCAGGACGTTCTGAAGGTGCTCGAGCGGCTGCAGGACGAGTCCGGCAAGGACTTGCCGCCGATGATTGAGGCTTGGAACAAGGTTGACCTGCTGCCGCAGGACATTCAGGAATCGATAATGCTGTCGGCACGTTCAGATCTTCATGAACCGCCGGCCGTCGTAACATCTGCGCTTACCGGCCAGGGCGTTGACGCTCTCATCGCTCTTATTGTCCAATCCATCCAGGAAGACCTGCAGGCCTTCGAGATTACCTTGCATCCTGAGCATGGTGCCGCGCGTGCCTGGCTCTACGAACATGGCTCGGTAAATGAAGAACGCGTGCAGCCCGATGGCCGCGTGCTCATTGACGTTGCACTCAGCGAGAAACACCGGGGCCGGTTTGCGACCGAATTTCCTGCCCTCAAGGCAGCCTTGCAGAAGGTCTGATCAGACTGGCTTGATGAGGGCGTGTCGTTTTTTGCCCGCTGACAGCTTGATGACGCCATCATTCGAAATGTCCGCCCCTGTAAGCACAGCATTCTGGTCCGAAACAGTCGCGTCATTCACTTTGGCCGCCCCTTGTTTGATCAGTCTGCGGGCGTCACCGTTCGATTGCGTCAAGCCAGCCGCCGTAAACGCCGCTGCCGTCAGCAGCCCTGCCTGAATATCAGCCAGGGGGACGTCAGTTGTCGGCAGTGCCTCGTCCACGCTGCCGCCGCCGAAGACGGCAGATGCAGCGCGTTCGGCTTCCTTCGCCGCCCGCTCACCATGCAGCAGGGTGGTCGTGGCGTTGGCCAAGGCGATCTTTGCAGTGTTGATCTCAGCACCTTCCAACGCTTCAAGTGCTTCGATCTCTGATAGCGACAGGTCGGTGAAGAGACGCAGGAAGCGGCCGACATCGGCATCTTCGGTGTTGCGCCAGAACTGCCAGTATTCGTACGGGCTTTTCCGGTCTGCGTTGAGCCAGACGGCGCCGTCCATCGTCTTGCCCATCTTGGCACCGGATGCGGTGGTGATCAGGTGCGCCGTCAGGCCGAATGCCTCGCCCCCCTCGGCCTTGTGGATCAGGTCCACTCCGCCAACGATATTGCCCCACTGGTCAGATCCTCCAAGCTGCAGTCGGCAGCCTTCGCGCCGGAAAAGCTCAAGAAAATCATACGACTGCATGATGAGATAGTTGAATTCGAGAAAGGTGTAGGGCTGCTCGTTCGTCAGCCGCCGCGCCACTGTTTCCTGTTTCACCATGGTGTTGACGGTAAAGTGGACTCCGATCTCCCGGAGAAGGTTGAGATAGCCAACCTGGCCGAGCCAGTCGTCATTGTTACGCATGATTGCATCGTTCGGCCCGTCACCGAACGTCAGGAAAGGCTCGAAGGCTTTCTTGATTCCAGCCATGTTCGCCGCAATCTGTGCGTCAGTCAGGACCGGACGCTGTTTCTCCTTGTCGGTCGGGTCTCCGACCTTGGTCGTTCCGCCGCCGATCAGGACGATCGGCTTGCCGCCCGCTTTTTGCAGGTGTCGCAGCATCATGATCTGCACGAGATGGCCGACATGGAGGCTGTCGGCGGTTGCGTCATAGCCGATATAGCCGACCGGCACGGACGTTTTGCAGTACTCGTCCAATGCGCCCGGGTGTGTAATCTGCTTGATGAAACCACGTTCCTCGAGCGTGCGGAGAAACTCAGATTTGTACTGGCTCATACGGCGAACTCCATTATCGAGAGCGCTGCTAGCACGGGTAAGGTGAAAAGTGGAACAGCAGACTGATGAATTTGAGCCTGTGTGGGCTGCAGGTTTCATGTCGGGCACATCGATCGATGCCGTCGATGGCGCTCTTATTTTGACCGATGGTGAACAGATCTTTGAATTCGGCCCCGTCGCCGAACGAAAATATACTGCTGAGGAGCGTCGGGTCTTGCAGAAGGCAACGGATGCGGCCCGAGCATGGAACTGGGCCGGAGCGCGCCCTGAAACTGAGTTCAGCGCTGCACGCTCGGTTGTTACTCGCACGCATGGAGAAGCGTGGGATTCGCTGATCAGTGAGGCGATGTACCGACCGGCCATTGCAGGTGTGCATGGCCAGACCGTGCTCCATCGCCCGCCCATGCGCGGGCGGACAGGAGATACACTTCAGCTCATCAATGCGGAGGCTGTACGCGCGCGTCTGGGCGTGCCACTCGCATACGACTTTCGAAGCGCAGATGTCGCGTCAGGCGGGCAGGGCGCTCCGCTGGCGCCAGCTTACCATGCGGCTCTCTTGCGCATGGGAGGCGCTGGTCGGAGCGCTGCCGTGCTTAATCTGGGAGGCGTGGCCAACATTACCTGCATGAGGCCCGACGGAGAGCTGCTCGCTTTCGACACCGGTCCGGCAAACGGCCCGATAGACGAGTGGGTCGAGAGCCATAATGCTGGAACCCACGATGCAGGCGGCACCTTTGCTGCCTCAGGCACGGTGCACGAAGACCTCGTGAACCAATGGGTGTCTCACCCATGGTTCGCAATTTCGCCGCCGAAAAGCCTCGACCGGTTTGACTTCAATGCAGGCCTCGCCAGCGGTCTTTCGCTAGAGGACGGTGCAGCCACGTTGACGGCGTTCTCAGCGCAAGCAGTGACTGAGGCCGTAAAGCGCCTGGAGTCGCCTCCTCAACGGCTGATCGTCTGCGGCGGTGGGCGGCATAATCCGATTATGATGGCAGAGCTGCAAAGGCGTATTCCATGCCCTGTGGAGACTGCCGAACAGGCAGGATGGCTCGGTGATTCCATCGAAGCGCAGGCATTTGCGTTTCTGGCTGTCAGGGCGCTGCGCGGGCTACCGATCAGCTGGCCGGGTACGACGGGCGTCGCTCACCCCATGACAGGCGGCAAGGTTTTGCCCTAGTCCTCGTCGTCGATGTCGCCATCGTCGCCGTCGAGTTCGCCATCGTCCTCATCGGCCTTGTTGGTGATTGCGGCCTGTCCACGTATTTTTTTCGTGTCCACTTCAGCGCGCATCTTCTGCTCGTCTTCGATCAGGCGGCGGTCGACATAGGTTTCGCAAAGGGCCAGAAGCTCGTCCTGCTTGCCCTGGAAGAAATGATTCGCACCAGCAACAGAGTCGCGTTCAATGACCTCACCCTTCTGGACGCGAACCTTGGTGAGGGCGCGCTCGACGTCTTTGGGGCCGGAGATCTTGTCGCTTTCGCCTGAGATAATGAGACCGGAGGCCGGACAAGGAGCGAGAAATGAGAGGTCATAATGGTTACACGGCGGCGCGATGGCTAGAAAGCCGTCGATTTCCGGGCGACGCATCAGAAGCTGAAGCGTGATCCAGGCTCCGAAGGAATAACCGGCGCACCAGACGAAGCGCGGGCTTTCGGTGAGGTTTTCCATGTAGTCGAGAACATAGGCGGCATCTTCGAGCTCGCCGACGCCTTGATCATAAACGCCCTGCGAGCGACCGACACCGCGCGTGTTGAAGCGCAGCACGCCGAAGCCGCGCTTCTCGAACATCTGATACAGGCGGATCGTGATCGGGTCCTGCATGGTGCCACCAGCGCGCGGGTGCGGATGCAGGATGAGTGCGATCGGCGCGCCTTCCTGCGGCGGCTCGGTGTAACGAGCTTCAATTCGACCTGCGGGACCGGGAATGATGAGTTCTGCCATGTACGGCGCCTCTCTGACTAGCGCTTAGAAGATCTGGAAGGAGGCGCTTTACGTGAAACGCGCAAGGAAATGCAAGTTTTTGTGTAAGCCGTGCGCGTGTTATCATATGGGTGAGCCATGATTTACGCAGACTACAACGCCACTGCTCCGCTGCGGCCTGAAGCGCACACTGCAATGATGGCTGCGCTGGACATCGGTGCCAACCCTTCGAGCGTCCACGGCCCGGGGCGAGCGGCACGCAAGGTATTGGAAACCGCCCGGTCCCAGGTGGCAGCAGCCATTGGCGGAATTGCGCAGGACGTGATTTTCACCTCTGGCGGAACAGAAGCGATTGCCCTTGCCATCCACGGTTCTGTGAGGAAGCTGGACGGTGATTGTACCTTGCTGGTCTCGGCGATCGAACATGAAGCTTCCGCAAAGAATGCCGGCTTCGCGAATGCGCCAGTCGAGACCGCCTATGTCAACACGAACGGTCAACTTGATCTTGATCAGCTTCAGCAAAGGCTAAGAAATTGGGACCTCACAGCTTCGGGTACGCCCATCCTCGTATTGATGATGGCGAACAATGAGACCGGCGTGATCCAGCCCGTTGCGGAAGCTGCGGCCATAGTTCATGAAGCGGGCGGCCTGGTGATTTGCGACGCTGTTCAGGCGCTCGGAAAAATCCAGGTGAACGTTTCTCTATTAGGCGCTGATTACGTTGCTTTATCTGCGCATAAAACTGGCGGGCCGCAGGGGGCAGGGGCTCTTTGGCTGCGCGCCGGGGCGCCGCTTATGGCCGGCCTATTGGGAGGCGGGCAGGAACGGTCGCTTCGTTCAGGGACAGAAAACCTGTCAGGCATTGCTGGCTTTGGAGCTGCTGCAGAGGCCGCTAACCGTAACTATATGTTTATGGACAAACTTGCGGAATGGCGTGACGCGATGGAAGCTGAACTCAAGTCAGTGGCAGGCGTGACGATCTTTGGTGAATCCGTTGCACGCTTGCCCAACACGTCAAATTTCGCCGCGGAAGGTTTCCGCGCTGAAACACAAGTCATGGCCATGGACCTGGCTGGCGTAGCAGTTTCATCAGGGTCGGCCTGCTCGAGTGGAAAGGTCAAACGGTCTCTGGTGCTGGCTGCAATGGGAGTACCAGACTCACTTGCGGAGTGTGCAATCCGCACCAGTTATGGTTGGAAGAGTTCTGAAGAAGATTTTCGCAGAACCGCGGCAGCCTGGTTGGAGGTCGCTGACCGGCGCAGAATGAAGGAGACAGCCTGACATGGCTGACGATATCAGGGTTAAGGATGGCATCGATGCCGATACCGTTGCAGCCGCAAAAGCGCTGCAATCGGAGAATTATTCGGCCGGGTTTGCCACGGACATCGAGACTGAATACGCGCCGAAAGGGCTCAACAGGGATGTTATTCGGTTCATCTCTGAAAAGAAAGGCGAGCCAGCATGGATGCTGGAGTGGCGCCTGAAAGCCTATGAGCGCTGGCTGACCATGGAAGAGCCGAACTGGGCAATGGTCGAGTATGAGAAGATCGACTACCAGGACATTTATTACTACGCAGCGCCCAAGACTGGCGCGAAATACGAGTCCATCGACGATGTTCCAAAGGAAATCCTCGAGACTTACGAAAAGCTTGGTATCCCTCTGCGGGAAGCGGAAGTCCTGCTTGGGGTTGAAGGTTCCGCTGATACGGCTGCGGATGCCCGCGGCACGACGCAGCCCGCCGGAACGCGAGTTGCTGTGGATGCCGTGTTCGATTCGGTTTCGGTGGCGACAACGTTCCGGAAGGAGCTTCAGAAGGCCGGCGTCATCTTCATGTCGATTTCCGAGGCGCTTCGCGAACATCCGGAATTGGTCCGTAAGTATCTCGGCACGGTGGTGCCGCAGTCGGACAACTTCTTTGCGACGCTGAACAGTGCGGTCTTTTCCGATGGCACATTTGTTTATGTGCCAGAAGGCGTGCGTTGCCCTATGGAGCTCAGCACCTATTTCCGGATGAATGCTGAGAATACAGGACAATTCGAGCGCACACTCATCATCGCCGACAAGGGCGCCTATGTTTCCTACCTGGAAGGGTGTACGGCCCCAATGCGGGACGAAAACCAGCTACATGCCGCAGTTGTTGAACTCGTTGCGCTCGAGGATGCCGAGATCAAGTATTCAACGGTCCAGAACTGGTGGCCCGGCGACGAGAATGGCAAAGGCGGAATTTACAATTTCGTAACCAAGCGCGGCGATTGCAGAGGTCCCCGCTCCAAGATCAGCTGGACGCAGGTTGAGACTGGCTCTGCGGTGACCTGGAAATATCCGTCCTGTATCCTGCGCGGAGACGACAGCGTCGGAGAGTTTTACTCGATTGCAGTGACGAACGGACGTCAGATGGCGGACACCGGCACAAAGATGATCCATCTCGGAAAGAACACTCGATCCCGAATCATCTCGAAGGGGATTTCCGCCGGACGGTCCGACAACACTTATCGCGGGCTTGTTTCTGTGCATCAAAAGGCTTCCAAGGCACGGAATTTCACGCAATGCGATTCCTTGCTGATCGGCGGAGACTGCGGCGCCCACACGGTTCCATATGTCGAGAATCGATGCGCCAATGCGCAGCTGGAGCATGAGGCGACGACGACCAAGCTGTCTGAAGACCAGCTATTCTATGCACGTCAGAGAGGTCTCGGCGAAGAGCAGGCGGTTGCGCTTCTGGTCAATGGGTTTGTGCGTGACGTGATGCAGCACTTGCCAATGGAGTTTGCGGTCGAAGCCCAGAAGCTGCTCGAAGTCAGTCTCGAAGGTAGTGTTGGCTGATGGAAGCAGCTGCATTCGCGTCCTGGCTCGACAAGCTGAAAACAGCGCTTGATGAGATGGATGGGCTCGCCTTCGCAGCGCTTTTCTCAAACAATGCGGTTTTTTATGAAGCGCCCTTCAATGCTCCACGAAAGGGGCGCGCCGCCATTCGTTCCGCGATTGATGAAATGGCGAACCTGCGACGAGAGAGCCGATTTTCAGCGCAAGTCATCGGTATCGAACCGAATGTTGGATGGGCGATTTGGGAAAATGCGTTCACCAGGGCCGGGACTGATGACCCTGTACGGCTTGAAGGAATATTGAAGGCCCGCTTCAATGCCAAAGGGCTTTGCACGGAATTCCAGCAGTGGTGGCACAAGCTGGAACCCGGACAAGACGATCTCATGCGAGATTTCGACGCTTAAGGTCTGGCGGCACATTCATTGCTGATTACACTGGGCAATTAGTTTTTATCGAATTGAATGGAGCACCATGACGCGTTGGTGTCTCATATTGGGAGTGTTTCTGGGAGCCTGTTCGACGCAGGCTAAACCGGAGCCATACTGGATCCCCTACAATGGATACGGCCAGACATTGCCGATTGGCGCTCAAGCCACTGTCTCGGTGTTTGGAGCTACTGCGGGCCAAACGGTTGCTTCCTCATCGGATGTCGCCGTGTCTGATATCGGTCCATCCCTCGACGCATTTCTTGCACCTTCAGGAGACGAGCTAATTCTCCTACCGAACCGGCTCGACAAGCGTCACCTAGACTTCTCTCTTGAGAGCCTGAAAATCATGGACCGATGGCTGAATGACATTCATACCATCAATAAACTGCAGGCCGATCAGGGGCGTGCGGGTGAGTCGTTGGTCAGCGATGGGCGCGGCGATAATTCGGTGATGTTCGCCGGCCTGTACCTTGGCGAAGTCATCCGGGCAAATTCCTCGCTCAATTGGAACTGGCAGCGCTTTGACAGTTTTCTGAGCGCCAATCCGTACTTTGTCGAACACTATGGCGTCGAGCCTGGTCTCGACAGTTTCGTCCTCGTCGGCCCCCAAGGTGTAGCGACGCCGATCAATACGGCGCTGAAGCGTGTGCTTATGGGTAAGGAGGAGAGCCTGCATTTCATCGGCACCTTGCTGGTAGAACCCGTTGATCTTGAGACTGCCGTTTCTGGCCAGAACTTCTATGGTCTCAGCAATATTCGCTGAAGGTCGTGCCGATTCGCCGCATAAACAGGCTTTGAATTCGGCACGTATGTCTCTACATGCGCAGCATGTTGAATCTTCAGAATCTGCACGCAACCGTAGGCGAGGGCGACGAGGCAAAGCCGATCATCAATGGCCTGTCTCTCGAGGTACCTGCAGGTGAAATACATGCCATCATGGGGCCCAACGGTGCCGGCAAGTCCACACTCTCATATGTTCTGACCGGTCGGGAAGGCTATGAGGTTACCGAAGGCTCCGCGACGCTCGAGGGAGAGGATCTTTTGTCCATGGAGCCAGAAGAACGCGCCGCTAAAGGCCTGTTCTTGTCGTTCCAGTACCCGATCGAGATTCCCGGTGTTCCCGTCATGACGTTCGTGAGAACAGCTATGAACGCGCAGCGAAAGCTCCGGGGGGAAGATGAGATTTCCGCGCCGGAGTTCATCAAAAAGGCGAGGGAAGTCGGCGCCGCGTTGAACATCGATGCAGAGATGCTGAAGCGGCCGCTTAATGTCGGATTTTCCGGCGGTGAGAAGAAGCGGCTTGAGATTTTCCAGATGATGATGCTCGAGCCTCGTTTCGCTATCCTGGATGAGACAGACTCAGGCCTGGACATCGATGCATTGAAAACAGTAGCGGACGGGGTAAATGTCCTTCGGCGTTCTGACCGGGGCATGCTTGTCATTACCCACTATCAACGTCTTCTCGACTACATCAGACCAGATCGTGTCCACGTGCTCGCAAAAGGCCGGATCGTGGCCTCAGGTGGGCCAGACCTGGCTCTTCGCCTTGAAAAGGAAGGCTATGACGGAGTTCTGGGAGAGCCAGCTTGACCATAGCCGACGCCTCCAATCCGCTCTCAAACCCGACTATTGCTGAGAAGAAGCTTTTTGATCGCTGTCGCGCGATGAGAGCTACTAATAGCCGGACATCTGCTTTTGGTCTTTTTGCCGAAACAGGTCTTCCGCACCGCCGGATGGAGCAGTGGAAGTGGACGGATATTCGTGCCGCTCTGACGAATCTGGAGACGCCGTCCATCGACCTTGCAAAGCAGACTGTGGAGGTGCCTGAGGGCGCGTGTGTCCTGATATTTGATGGAGTGGCATGGAAACTTCCAGAGACCCTGCCCGAAGGTGTCTCAGCGCATCGACAGTCGGACGCTACACCTTTGAAGACCATCGAAGGCCTGCCACTTGGACAGCTCACTGCATCAATGACAGGACAGGATTCCTCATCCGATTTTGTTTCGATCGAAATTTCAGGGAAGGTGGACCAACCCATCTTCCTCGACTTTGCGAGCGCTCCGGCGGAAACGGCTTTCGCGCGCCTGGCATTTAATATCCTGCCTGACTGTTCGGTGAGATTGATCGAGGCGCACTCGGGCAATGCCGCGTTTTCGTCGACACTGATTGAGTTTCGGCTCCAGAGTGGCGCGTCTGTCGACCGCACCTTTGTCCAGCGTGCGTCGACGGCGCAATCTGTGGGTATTACCGCGACGGCTGTGCTTGGGGAGAAGGCGTCGTTTGTTCAGACTGCGCTTGGTTTTGGCGCGAAAGTGTGCCGTGTTGAGACCCATGTTAGATTTGAGGGCGCTGAAGCCCATGCGGAGCTGAATTCGGCATATCTGGCGGGTGATGACCATCACATAGATTTTACCAGTCATGTGACGCATGCGGCCCCCTCGTGCACGACGCGGCAACTGACCAAGGGCGCAGTGAGCAAAGGCGGGCGCGGCGTGTTTCAGGGCAAGTTTCTGGTCCCGCGCAGCATCGGACAGTTCACCGATGCCGATATGCAGCATCAGGCATTGCTGCTTGAGGACGGTGCAGAAGTGTTCGCGAAACCGGAACTTGAAATATATGCAGACGATGTCGAATGCGCCCACGGAAACACGTCCGGCCAGCTTGATGAGGCTGCTCTCTTTTACATGCGGCAGCGAGGCATACCGGCAGTCGAGGCACGGGCCTTGCTGACCGAAGCGTTTATTGTGGAAGCTTTGCAGACGGCGCATGAAGCCGTACGCGACCAGATGATCGATGAGGCCCGCAATTTCTTGCGTGCAGAGGGATAAGGCGGCGTCATGCCTCTAGATATCGAAGCGATCCGTTCCCAGTTTCCAATCCTTCGGCGCGAAGTGAATGGACGCCCTCTGGCCTATCTGGACAACGCCGCAAGTGCGCAGAAACCCGACCGCGTTCTGGACAAGATGAGCGAGCAGGCCCGGACAGCATACGCGAATGTGCATCGCGGTCTTCATACATTGGCGAATGAGACCACCGAGGCCTATGAGGGGGCGCGCTCGAAAGTCCAGCACTTCATCAATGCACCATCGCCCGAAACGATTATATTCACCAAAGGTGGCACGGAAGCCATCAATCTGGTGGCGGCTGGTCTTGCTGCGGACATATCGCCCGGCGATGAAATTATCCTGTCCGTATATGAGCACCATTCGAATATTGTTCCCTGGCACTTCCTGCGAGAACGTCACGGCGCCGTTCTAAAATGGGCGCCGCTGCTGGAGGATGGCAGCATCGATATGGATGCTTTCCGCGAAATGCTGGGCCCCCGCACACGCATGGTTGCGATCGGACATATGTCGAATGTACTCGGCACTGTTTCAGACGCAAAAGAGATTACAGCTCTTGCCCATGAAGCCGGTGCACAGGTGCTGTTCGATGGGTGCCAGGCAGGCGTCCATCTCGACATTGATGTGCAGGACATTGATTGCGATTTCTATGTACTGACGGCTCACAAGATATATGGCCCGACCGGTATCGGTGCGCTCTACGGCAAGCCCGAAGCCCTGAAGCGTCTTCGCCCGTATCAGGGTGGTGGGGAAATGATCGAAATCGTCGAAACAGACCGCGTCACCTACAATGAAGCGCCTCACAAATTCGAAGCTGGTACGCCGCCAATTCTTCAGGCCATTGGGTTTGGGGAAGCCATTGACTGGCTTTCCCAGTTCGACAAGCAGGCCATACGCGACCATGAGCATGCGCTATACGCGCGTGCATCCAGCGAATTGGCAAAAGTGAACGGCCTGACCGAATTTGGTCATGCGCCGGGCAAGGGTCCGATATTGTCCTTCAGCATTGAGGGCATTCATCCCCATGACATAGCACAGCTTCTGGACCGATATGGCGTCGCTGTACGTGCAGGACACCATTGCGCTCAGCCTCTCATGACCCATCTAGGTACTACAGCGACCGCACGCGCAAGTTTCGCCGTCTACAACAACGATGCCGATGTGGACGCTTTCATCGAAGCTCTCCACAAGGCGCGTGGAATGCTGCTATAAGGTGCCCACATGGCAGATGATATGAGAATGAGCGAAACTGCAAAGGCCGCTGCAGAAGCGAGCGCCGCAGAAGATGTGTCTGCGATTCCGCAGGATGAGTTGAACCGTATGACTGACGCTCTCATTGCAGCCTTCAAGACGGTCTTCGATCCTGAAATTCCGGTCGACATCTACGAACTTGGGCTCATCTACAAGGTCGATATCGATGACAATCGTAAGGTCGATATCGACATGACACTGACGGCGCCGGGCTGCCCCGTGGCGGGCGACATGCCTGGCTGGGTTGAAAACGCCGCCCGCACAGTCGAAGGCGTTGAAGATGTTGAAGTGCGCCTCACCTTCGATCCACCATGGGACCCCTCCCGGATGTCGGACGAAGCGCGACTTGCCCTGAACATGCTCTGATTGAAATTTTCCAAGCCGGACCTCATCTAACGCTCATGGCCAGAAGACCTCGACCACAACTCGTTACACTTTCCGATGCCGCCGCTGATCGCGTGAAGCAGATCATGTCGGAAAAAGGCGCCGGCTATCTGCGTGTTGGCGTAAAAAATGGTGGGTGCGCCGGCATGGAATACGTCATGGACTATGTCAGTGCCCCGGACGCTATGGATGAAATCGTCGAAGATAAAGGCGTGCAGATCGTCGTTGATGCGAAAGCGGTCCTGTTCCTGCTGGGATCGGTCGTCGATTTCGAGACGACGGCTCTGCATGAGAAATTTGTGTTCTCGAACCCTAACCAGACAGATGCCTGCGGCTGCGGTGAAAGCGTGACAATTGTTCCTGCAGTGGCAGGCTAAAATGCGGGCAACGCTCAATTAGGATCGGGCAGCAGGACTGATGTGCTGGCCTCGCCGCGGCTGGCCTCAGCAAACAGCTCGGACACGCGGGTTTCGATCCTGTCTGTGAGAGTTTCCAGAAACTCGGCTTTTTGAAGGCCCGGCATGATAGGTGGCAGGAATTCCACCACAGCCCGACCCGGACGTTTTTTCAGTTTCTGCTGCTGCCAGTACTGGCCCAGATTGGTTGCGACCGGAATCACGGGCACGTTCATCGCCTTCTGCATATGCCACACACCGGCCTTGTATCGATAATGTGTGCCAGGAGCCGCAAGATGGCCTTCCGGATATACCAGAATACGAATGCCTTGCTCCCGGGCTTTTTCCATGCCTTCAGCAAGCGATCTGGCTTTCCGGTCACCTCCACCACAAGTGTCGATGATGATGGCGCCCAGCTTCCTCAGGATTCGGCCTACCAGGGGAAATCGCTCCAGATGGTCACCCGTCACAAAGGACAGATTGGCCACCTCAGGATAAATGAGAAATCCATCGCCCCAGCTCTGATGTTTCGCTGCCAGGATGAAAGGCCCCTCCGGCAAGTGCTGCTTTCCGCGGACATCGGTGGAAATGCCGGCCGTCAGGCAGAGAGCGATCCGGACCGCGCGCGTATAGGAGCGGATGACGAATTGCGTTGCCTTGCGACCGGGCAGCGCAAGCGTCGCCATTGCCACAAGAATGTAGATGACGGACAGAATATAGTACACGCCTGTGAAAAGGATGCCGCGAATCATGTCGGTCTATTTCTGCATCAGCACAGCAAGGACGCCTTTTGACAGGATGTCGACATGGTCGGACATCGGTCCGCTGATCCTGTTGTAGATCTTCGAGAGTCCTGTCTGCATTACCACGCCAAGACACATTGAAACCACGACTGCAGGGTCGCTCTTTGGCACATCACCTGCTTCCATCATGGCTGCGACAATCTTTTCGAGGATGCTGACTGGGTCGTCATCTCGTCGCGTATCGTTCGGCAGGTATCGGTTCAGAGATACGAGGTGAAAGGAGAAAAGTAGCCAGTCTTCATCTGCTAGCTGGCAATAGGCCTCAACAGCGCGATAAATCCTTTGCTCAATCGTGCCTTCTGATGCGAGCGCATCTCTCAGCATTACGCCGAGACGGTTGTGGATTGTCATGAAGAGCGACAGGGCAAGCTCGTCCTTGCCCTTGTAGTGACGATAGAGGGCACCCTCAGATACCCCAGCTTCATTTGCAATTTCCCGCGTTGTCGCAGCGTCGAATCCGTCGTGCACGAAAAGTTTGAGCGCGGCCCGTTCGATTCTTGGCTTGGCCGATCGTCGACGTTTATTGGGGAGAGTGGAATCGGGCATGTCGTATTCCTCTATTCGCTGGGTATCTATGCCCGCTTGAGGAAAAACGCAAGTAAGCGCTTACTAATTTTTCCCGGAATGATGCTTCCGAGCGGCCATAGGCGGAGGCATCCGACGAGTTGACGGCCGCATAGCTGCGGGCAGCGAAGCAAATTTCCCGAGGAACTGCGCTGATTGCTTGAACGGACTTGTTTGCAAAGTATGCCCTTCACAGATATAGGCACGAGCCTGAATTTCCGGGGAGAGATACCATGATCAAGAGATTGGCCGCGATGGGCCTGATGTCGCTCACTTTTGCGCCTGTTGCGCTTGCGCAGGAGCAGGGAGCCGGCGGCGGTGGCCTTCTGGCGCAGCTCATCTTCTTTGTGCCGCTAATCCTGATCTTCTACTTTCTGCTGATCCGGCCGGCCAATCAGCGCCAGAAGAAACACCGCGCGATGATCGAAGCGGTCGTGAAAGGCGATACAGTGATCACGTCCGGCGGCCTTATTGGTAAAGTTGCCAAGGTAACGGACCAGGAAGTCAGCGTTGATATCGCAGAGGGCGTTCGCGTGCGTATCGTCAAGGGAATGATTGCTGACGTTCGTGGCAAGAATGAACCGGTTGCTGCCAACGATTCCAAAGCTTCCTAGTCCACCAGACGAGGGATACCGAATATGCTGAATTTTCCGGCCTGGAAAGTCGCTCTCATTTGTCTGGTCCTGCTCTGGGGTGGACTGCTGGCGCTGCCAAATGCGTTTACGGACGGATTTCTCGGTATTGAACCGCGCGATACGGGCGCTACTGACCCTCAGTCGATTGCGGAGTATCAGCAGCAGATGGAAGAGGCGGAAGCCTCTTGGTGGCCGGGCGTGCTGCCAACCAGCAAGGTCAATCTCGGGCTCGATTTGCAGGGCGGTGTGTATCTCCTGACCGAGATCGATCCTGACGAAGTCGCAGCCAACCGACTTGAAACCCTGCAGGCCGATATTCGTGACGTCCTGAACAGTGCCCCCCTCATCACACGCGATGTGCCCGAGCAGCAAGGCAGCACCCTGCCGATCCGCCTGCGCAATCCGGAGCAGATGGACGATGCGCTGAGACGCCTTCGGCGCATCAATCCAACCATTGGTGCCACAGGCGGCGAAAAGATCATGAGCATCGAGGCCCAGGGCAACGACCTCATCATGATTTCGGTGTCCCAGGCGGCCCGGCAGGCGCTGGCCGCTGATGCTCAGGACAAGATGATCGAGATCATCCGCCGCAGGCTCGATCCTGATGGCGTGAGTGAAGTTTCCATTACGCCGCAAGGTGACACGCGTATCGTTATTGAAGCACCGGGTGAGGCTGATCCTCGCCGCATCAAGGACATTCTCAGCCGCGCGGGCCGCATGACGTTCAACATGGCAGATAGCAGCCCGTCTTCCATTGCAGCGGCCGAGTCGGGTCTGCCGCGCCCAGGTTGGGAATTGGTGCAGGACGAGAACGGCATTTCCTATCTGATCAATCGTACGCCGGTTGTGTCCGGCAGCGACATCGCGACTGCCAACCAGGGCTATGACCCGGACGATAACTCGCCGGCCGTTGATTTCCGGCTTACGGGCAGCGGTGCTGAACGATTTGGTCGCACGACAGCGAATAATCGTGGTGAGCTATTTGCCATTGTTCTGGACGGCAAGGTGATGTCTGCGCCCCGCATCAACGAACCGATCTGGGGTGGCAACGTCCAGATCACCGGCAATTTTACGATGCAGGAGGCTCAGGACCTCGCAGCCATCATTGAAGCGGGCGAGTTACCAGGCAAGCTTGGCTTTATCGAGGAGCGGACAGTTGGCCCCGGTCTCGGCGCGGACTCCATTCGCGCCGGAACGCGCGCCAGCCTGATCGGTCTCGTGCTCGTCGCAATCTTCATGATCATTGCCTACGGCCTGATCGGCAGTTTCGCCGTTGGGTCGCTGCTTGCCAACATCATTCTCATACTTGGTGCGCTTTCGGGACTTGGCGCGACGCTTACGCTGCCCGGTATTGCCGGTATCATTCTGACAATCGGTATGGCCGTGGACGCTAATGTGATCGTGTTTGAGCGGATCCGGGAGGAGCAGAGGGCAGGGCGATCTCCGAACACAGCCGTCATCGCCGGTTATGAACGCGCGCTGTCGACCATTCTCGACGCCAACATCACAACCTTCATCGCGGCCGCTATTCTGTACATGCTGGGTTCTGGTCCGGTGAAGGGTTTTGCCGTCACGCTGGCGATTGGCATCGTGACCTCGGTCTTTACCGCCTTTGTAGTGACGCGATGGTTCACGGCCATGTGGCTGCGCCTCGCCAAACCGCGCAAATTGTCGATTTAAGGGGAGGCTGACCGAATGCTTCTGCAATACTGGCCCCAGAAAACAGATGTGAGATTCATGACGCTGCGTCTGCCAGCGCTCCTGTTCTCAGTGATCCTTATTGCGGCCTCATTCGGCCTGATCTTCACCAAGGGGCTCAATTTCGGGATCGACTTTGCGGGCGGTTCAGTGATCGAGATCGAAAAGCCTGCAAACGTGAATGAAGAGGATGTTCGCGGCATTTTGGGCGGTCTTGGCCTGGGTGAAGTGCAGGTCAATGCAGCCCGCGGCACTGGCGTGGAAGGCATTGAGGTCATCGTCATCCGCTTCGCAACCCAGGACGCGGATGGGGGCGACCAGGAAGCGGCGCAGCAGACAGCCAATAATAGTGTTCGAGCGGCGCTCGAAGACGCCTTTCCAGGGGTGAATATCCGTAGCAGCGCGGCCGTCGGTCCGAAAGTGTCTGGGGAACTGCTACGCAGCGGTCTTATTGCGCTCGGCGTCGCTCTCGCACTGATGATGCTCTACATCTCAGTCCGGTTTCAGTGGCAATATGCACTCGGTGCAGTGGCCGCGCTTTTCCATGACGTCATCATCACGATGGGAATGTTCGCGCTCACACAGTTTGAGTTTAATCTTTCGACCATTGCCGCGCTCCTGACGATTGTCGGTTACTCGATGAATGACACCGTGATTGTGTTTGACCGCGTCCGCGAGGAGGCGCGCAAATACAAGAAGCTGGAACTCGGCAAGGTGATCGATCTTGCCATCAATCAGACCCTGTCGCGCACCTTGCTGACCTCAGGCACCACGCTGCTGGCCTTGTTCAGCATCTACATTTTCGGTGGCACCGTATTGAGCGGCATGAGCTTCGCACTCATTTTCGGTGTGATTATCGGGACGTATTCGTCAATCTTCGTGGCATCTGCGCTGGTTCTGCAGCTGGGCATTGATCGCGGAGACAAGCCGAAACGCGAGGTCGTCGGCTTCCAGGGCGTCTGATTAGAACGAGAATTGTTCGCGCAGAATGCGCTCATCTAGCGCATGCCCAGGATCGAACAGCATGGTCAAAGGCTTGCTGCGGTCTTCGGTCACTGTGATGTGAGCAATGTCGCGCACTTCCTGATTGTCAGCCCCGGCAGCAACTGGTCGTCGATCCGGTTCGACAATGTCGAAGTCAACTTTTGCGTCGTGTCTCAGCAGGGCGCCCCGCCAGCGGCGCGGTCGAAACGCGCTGACAGGGGTGAGGGCGAGCAGATTGGCACCAATCGGCAAGATCGGGCCATGTGCAGACAGGTTGTATGCTGTTGAACCTGCTGGCGTCGCAACCATGATGCCGTCGCAGGTCAGCTCACTCATCCGTTCGCGTCCATCGACGCGGATGCGGAGCTTTGCGCTTTGTGCTGTCTGGCGAAAGAGTGACACCTCGTTGATCGCAAGGCGTTCGTGCGGCTCGCCATGAATATCGGTGGCGACCATTCTCAGCGGCATCACAGTGGCTTTCTCGGCCTTGTTGATGCGCTGATAAAGATCATCCTCTTCGAAATCGTTCATCAGGAAGCCGACCGTGCCGCGATTCATGCCGTAAACCGGTTTGCGGTCTCCAAAACGTCGACGCATGGCATCCAGCATGGCGCCGTCGCCTCCGAGTGCGACGATTACTTCAGCGTCCTCTTCTGCGACCTGTCCGTATTTGTGTGTGAGGCGTTGCAAGGCTTCCTGGGCCTCAGGCCGGCGTGACGCGCTGAATGAAATACTGATTTTCATGGCGACCATGTCGGACGGCATTCGCCTTTGGTCAAGCGCCATCCGTAACGGCACCTAGTGTTGACGGCGCATTTTGCTATATGATCGAGAAAACGAACGGAGGAAGACATGCCAGACGATATGAAGCCGATCAGTGTGAAAGGATCTGTCAGCGCCGAAGAATGGAAGGCGCGCGTAGACCTGGCCATGCTCTACCGGCTGACAGCGCTGCACGGGTGGGACGACATGATCTTCACCCACATCTCTCATCGTGTGCCGGGACCCGATCATCACTTCCTCATCAATCCATACGGAATGTTGTTCGATGAGATCACTGCGTCCTCGCTCGTCAAGGTCGATCTCGATGGCAACGTCGTGATGGAATCACCTTATTTTATCAACCCGGCGGGTTTCACCATCCATTCAGCGGTGCATATGAACCGTGAGGACGCAAACGTCGTCATGCACCTTCACACTGATCAGGGCGTTGCCGTGTCGTCCCAGAAGGAAGGGCTTTTACCCATATCCCAGACAGCGATGGCCATTCGTGCCGACATTGCCTATCACGATTATGAGGGCATTGCGCTGGACTTGGATGAGCGCGAGCGCATCGTCGCTGACCTCGGTCCAGACAAGCATTCCATGCTGCTTCGAAATCACGGAACGCTGACCTGTGGTGCAACCGCCTCGATGGCGTTCACCCGGATGTTCTTCCTGGAGCGTGCATGCAAGATGCAGATCATGGCTCTTTCGGCGGGTCGAGATGGCGTGCTGGAATGCGATGAAGGACTGCAGCAGAAGGTGGCCGGGCAGGGCGGGATGACCGGTGAGCGATCCGGTATGCACACGCTGACAGAGCAACTCATCTGGCCCGCCATGAAGCGGAAGCTCGACCGCGAATCGCCGGGTTACGACGCCTGAGTCGGGGTGTGACAAATACACATAGGTAGAATTACGGTCTGGAATGACCGTGGCTGCTTTGCCATATAGACCGCTGATGACATGCCCCGAGGGGGACAAGGTATTATGAGACACCTGAAAGCATTTGAAGATGCGCTGAATTCTATTCGCGATGAGGGGCGGTATCGCGTATTCGTTGATTTGCAGCGGCATCGCGGCGCTTTCCCGAAGGCCACAGCGCGTTTTGAAGATGGTGAACGCGAGATCACTGTGTGGTGTTCAAACGATTATCTGGGCATGGGGCAGGATGATGACGTCCTTGAAGCCATGCACAGCGCAATCGACAACTTCGGTGCTGGTTCGGGTGGCACGCGCAATATTTCTGGGACGACCCGGTATCATGTCGATCTCGAACGCGAGCTCGCTGACCTTCACGGCAAGACCGGGGCGCTTCTGTTTACGTCAGGCTATGTCGCAAATGATGCGACGCTGTCGACGCTCGGCAAGATCCTGCCAGGTCTCATCATCTATTCCGATGCACTGAACCATGCATCCATGATCGAGGGCATTCGGCGTTCAGGTGTGGACCGCCGTATCTTCCGCCACAATGATATCGGCCACTTGCGGGCGCTGCTCGAGAATGACGATCCTGACCGTCCCAAGCTGATTGCGTTCGAAAGCGTCTATTCGATGGATGGCGATGTCGGCCCGATCAAGGAAATCTGCGACCTGGCGGATGAATTCGACGCGCTCACCTATCTTGATGAAGTGCATGCTGTCGGCATGTATGGCGCCGAGGGGGCCGGCGTTGCCCAGCGCGAAGGCATCATGGACCGCGTCGACATCATTGAAGGCACGCTCGGCAAGGCCTATGGCGTGATGGGTGGCTATATCGCTGCCCACGCGACCATCGTGGACGCGATCCGCTCAATGGCTTCCGGATTCATCTTCACGACATCGACATGTCCCGTCATGGCGGCAGGCGCCTTGCGCAGCGTGAGCAAGCTTCGCTCCGAGGAAGGCGTAAAACTTCGCGAAAAGCATCAGGCAAGCGCGCAGCTGTTGAAGGACAAGTTCCGCGATGCCGGGCTGCCCGTCATGGACAGTGTGACGCATATTGTGCCCCTATTGGTTGGCGATCCTGAAAAGTGCAAGGCTCTGTCCGATACATTGCTGTTTGATTTCGGCATCTACGTGCAGCCGATCAACTATCCGACGGTTCCTAGAGGCACCGAACGCCTGCGCTTCACGCCGGGCCCTGTGCACGATGAAGCGATGATGGATGAGCTTGTCGCGGCGATTCTCGCCGTATGGAAGCAGCTTGGTCTCGAGGAAGCTGCTTAAGCATTCCTCACGACGCCGCTGACATTCCCTGTCTTGCTGACCGGGGCGATGACGCTTAAACGAAAGCGAATTCAGCCAAAGGAGTCAGCCGATGCCCGATTCAGCCCCGTCGACCAATTTCGATGCGTCTCGTTTTTTTACGGCTGGCGTTGCAGATACCGACCCAGCGCTCGCCGAAGCCATTGCCAAGGAACAGTATCGCCAACAGCATGAAATTGAGCTGATCGCGTCGGAAAACATCGTCTCGCGGGCCGTTCTTGAGGCGCAGGGCTCTGTCCTGACGAACAAGTACGCAGAAGGCTACCCTGGCAAGCGCTATTATGGCGGGTGCCAGTATGTAGATATTGCGGAAAACCTTGCCATCGACCGTGCCAAGGCGCTTTTTGATTGCGACTTCGCCAACGTCCAGCCGAATTCTGGTAGCCAAGCGAACCAGGCGGTCTTCCAGGCACTGATCAAGCCCGGCGATACCATTCTCGGAATGAGTCTCGACGCAGGCGGGCACCTTACCCATGGCGCAAAACCCAATCAGTCTGGCAAATGGTTCAACGCCATCCAGTATGGCGTTCGTGAAAACAACCATCTTGTCGATTTCGACCAGGTCCGTGATCTTGCCCGCGAACATCAACCCAAACTGATCATTGCGGGCGGCTCGGCCTATCCGCGGCAGATCGATTTTGCGACGTTCCGGTCAATAGCGGATGAAGTCGGCGCCTATTTCATGGTGGACATGGCGCATTTCGCAGGGCTCGTGGCTGGCGACGCCCATCCAAACCCGCTCGACTATTGCGATGTCGCGACGACGACGACCCACAAGACGCTGCGAGGCCCCCGCGGGGGCATGGTTCTCACGAATGATGAGGCGATTGCCAAGAAAGTGAATTCCGCGGTGTTCCCGGGTATCCAGGGCGGCCCGCTCATGCATGTTATCGCAGCAAAGGCTGTAGCCTTCGGCGAAGCGTTGACGCCGGCCTTCAAGAAGTATGCACATGACGTTGTCGCGAATGCGCGGGCGATGGCCGAGGCGGCCAAGGCGTCCGGGCTTGATCTCGTCTCTAACGGCACCGATACCCATGTGGCGCTGGTCGACCTTCGCCCGAAGAATGTTACCGGCAGGGATGCTGAAGAGGCGCTCGGCCGGGCGTTCATCACCTGCAACAAGAATGGCGTTCCATTTGATCCTCAGAAGCCGATGATTACGAGCGGCATTCGCGTAGGATCTCCAGCCGGAACGACACGAGGCTTCGGCGAGGCAGAGTTCCGTCAGATCGGTGAATGGATTGGTCAAGTGGTCGATGCGGTCGCGCAAGGCCAGTCGGAAGGCGTCGAACAGCGGGTGCGTGAGGAAGTGAAGGAGCTGACCGCGCGCTATCCCATCTACAACGGCCTGGGAGTCTGACTTGAAGTGTCCGTTCTGCACAGCCGAGAACACGGCGGTCAAGGATTCCCGTCCGGCTGAAGACAACACGGCAGTCCGGCGCAGGCGTGCATGTGAAGTCTGTGGAGGGCGCTTTACAACTTTCGAACGGGTGCAACTGCGCGACATTATTGTCGTCAAACGTGATGGCAAGCGCGCGATCTTTGATCGTGAAAAGGTCGCAAAATCGGTAACGATAGCACTTCGGAAGCGAGCCGTTGGGGACGAGAGTGTTGAGCAGCTCGTTTCCGGCATTGTTCGAAAACTTGAAAGCAGTGGTGAAACTGAAGTGAGCTCCGAAGATATTGGAGAGCTCGTCATGGATGCCCTGAAGACTGTCGATCCTGTCGGCTATGTGCGCTATGCCAGTGTCTACAAGAACTTCAAGGATCCGAGCGACTTTGCGAGGTTCATTGAGTCGTCAGCACTGGAAGATGGCGGCGAAGACACGTGAGCGCGCGCGCATCGGTCACTCTCAAGATTGCAACTTCGCTTGATTCCAGGATCGCGCTGTCAAACGGGACGAGTCAGTGGATCACAAACAGCAAATCCAGGGCACGAACCCATCAGATGCGGGCCGAGCATGATGCCGTGCTCGTCGGTATTGGTACTGTGCTCGCCGATGACCCACTGCTGACGGCGCGCACTGTTCCGCTTCCAAGTCGACAACCGGTTCGCATTGTTGCGGACAGTCGACTGCGGACACCCGCCGATTCAAGGCTCATTCAGACAGCGTCTGCCGGCCGGGTGGTACTGGCCCATGCGCGTACAGATGAACCTGCGCATCTTAATCGGGATGAAATCGATCTCTGGCATGTTGGCAATGAGGAAGGAAAGGTCTCACCTCCTGAACTCTGCCGCCGCGCTCGCGCTGAAGGGGTTGATGCGATCTTTCTCGAGGGCGGCGGCACGCTGGCCGCCTCCTTCATTCAACACGGGCTCGTGGACCGAATATTCTGGTTTCGAGCGCCGATCATTATTGGGGGTGATGGTGTTCCCGCGATTGGGTCTCTTGGCATGGAAATGATGGAGCAGACGTCGCGCTGGACGCTTGTCGATCGCGAGTTGATAGACGGCGACAGTCTTGAAATCTGGGAACCTTTCGAAGATTGACCTGACGTGAGTGATTGGCCCCGTGCCAGTCGCCTCATATATGGGCACCGAGGAGAGCTGTAATGTTTACCGGACTGGTTACCGACACCGGCACGATTGAGCGTGTAGAAGACCGAAATGGCCTTCGGCGACTGCGCGTCCAATCTTCCTATCCGGTAGAGCAAATCAGTATGGGCGCATCGATCATGCACTCAGGCGTGTGCCTCACCGTGGTCGCGCTTGGCGAACGAGGCGAGGGAAGCTGGTTCGACGTCGAAGCCGTTCCAGAAACACTCGCCAAGACAAATTTGGGCCGTGTTGATGTTGGCGGGAAACTCAATCTGGAACTGTCGCTGAAACTCGGAGATGAGCTGGGAGGCCATTTTGTCTTCGGGCATGTAGATGGAGTTGGAGAGGTCACTGCCATTCAGCCGGAAGGACAAAGCCAGCGCGTGACAGTACGTCCACCCGTTGACCTGATGAAGTATTTTGCGACCAAAGGGTCGGTCGCCATTGATGGAGTTTCACTGACGGTCGCACGTGCGAATGAGGATGGAACTTTCGAAGTCGCTATCATTCCCCACACATGGCAGGTCACAACGCTCGGAAATTTACAGGTTGGCAACATGGTCAATCTTGAGATCGACATGCTGGCACGTTACGTGGCGCGAATGATCGGGGCTGATGCTCCGGAAAATGGGTAAACTATGAGCGACGAATTTCACGCAGCGATCTCTTCAATCGACGAAATCATTGAGGATGCCCGCAATGGGCGCATGTTCATTCTCGTTGACGCCGAAGACCGCGAAAATGAGGGTGACCTTGTCATCCCGGCAAGTTTCGCCACGCCAGAAGCCATCAATTTCATGGCCCGCTTCGGACGTGGCCTGATTTGTCTCTCCATGACATTGGAGCGCGCCAAGACGCTGAACCTCGACATGATGGCCCGCGATAACCGCGAAAGCATGCAGACAGCCTTCACGGTCTCGATCGAGGCGAAGGAAGGTGTGACGACTGGCATCTCTGCAGCCGACCGCGCCCGGACCATCGCTGTCGCCATCGATCCAACAAAGGATCATCACGACATCGTATCTCCCGGCCACGTCTTTCCCCTGATTGCCCGTGAAGGTGGCACGCTGGTGCGTGCAGGACATACGGAAGCTGCGGTCGACATCTCGCGTATGGCCGGCCTGTTCCCAGCGGGCGTCATCTGCGAAATCATGAATGATGATGGTACAATGGCGCGGCTGCCGGAGCTTGTCTCATTTGCACAGCTTCACGGACTCAAGATTGGCACGATTGCAGACCTCATCGCGTGGCGCCGGAAAAATGACCGCTACCTTGAACGCCGTGTCGAAGCGCCATTGCACAGCGAGTATGGCGAAGGCTTCAAGACCGTCGTGTTCCGAAATGCGATTGACAATATTGAACACATCGCGGTGGTGCATGGCGAGATCAGAGCCGACGAGGAAGTTCTGGTGCGCGTTCACCGCACGGACGTTCTCACGGATATTCTGGGCCAAAAGGGACCGAGGTCAAATCTTGTGGAGCGGGCCATGAAGATTATCGCCCAATCTGAAAAGGCAGGCGTGGTTGTGTTCGTCAACACGATGCGTCCCAATTCAATTGCTGCTCGCCTCGGTCTTAAAGCGGGCGACAGCGATGACAAGACCTTGCCGTTAAGAGAATATGGTGTCGGCGCTCAGATTCTCCGCGAGCTCGGCGTCCGGAAAATGGTATTCCTTTCCGATACCAAGCCGACGCGCGTTGCCGCTCTGGAAGGCTATGGCCTCAGCATTGCAGGCTGGCAAACCCTGAACGAAAGCAAGGACTGATATGCCCCACCGCATTCTGATCGCGACATCGCGCTATTACGAACACATCACCCGCGAGCTGGAGGCTGGAGTAGCCGAAACGCTTGAAGGCGAAGATGTGACCGCAGAAATCATCGAAGTCCCGGGCGCATTTGAAGTGCCTGGGATTATTGCCATGGCTGCAGATAGTGGGCGCTATGATGGCTATATCGCTTTGGGTTGCGTTATTCGCGGTGAGACAAGCCATTACGACTATGTGTGTGGAGAGAGCGCCCGCGGCCTTATGCATCTCGCTGTCGAACGCCGCCTCGCGATCGGATATGGCATTCTGACCGTGGAAAATGAGCAGCAGGCGCTTGTGCGCGCAGATCGCAAGCAGAAGAATAAGGGGCGTGATGCTGCGATTGCCTGCCTTGAGATGATCAAGCTTAGAAAGAAATTTGTCGGATGATCGACACAAGCAAAGTTCCATTTGAAGTAATCCGCGCAAGGCGGGCTGGCGCGAGGCTTGCCGCTGTACAGGCGCTTTACCAGATGGAGCAGACGAGTGAGGGGTCCAGGGCTGTCATTCGTGAATTTATGGAAGATCGATTGGGGTTCGGACCAGACGAGGAACCCGTCGAAGAAGCAGACCCCGACCTGTTCAAGTCCATCGTCAACGGTGTGATCGAACTACAGGGAAAAATCGATCCAGCAATCTTGGCCAGACTGAACAAGGGATGGAAGCTTTCGCGTCTGGACGCAACGAGCCGCGCCATTTTGCGGGCGGCCACGGCTGAACTGTTGAAGCACGGCGAACTCTCCAAGGCGGTGATTCTCGATGAATATGTGTCTCTTGCGCACGATTTTTTTGACAAGACCGAGGCGAACTTCGTGAACGCAGTTCTGGACAATATCGCCCGGGACCTTCGACCAGAAGAATAGCGACCGTATCCAGCATGGACGAATTCGACTGGATTGCACGTTACCTGAAACCCATCGCCCCTTCGCCCGAAGCTATGGGGCTGTCGAATGATGTCGGAAAGCTGCTGAGCCACAGTGGTTCGGTCAGGATCGCGACGATGGATACGCTGGCGGCGGGCACTCACTTCCTAAAGACTGACCCGCTGGACCTGGTTGGGCGCAAGCTCGTCCGGGTGAACGTGTCGGATATTATTTCCAAAGGCGGACTACCCGAGCAGGTTTTGTTGTCCATCGCTTTGCCTGATGGCTTTTCGGAGCAGGAATTTGAAACGCTCTGCCATGGTATAGGAGGCGAACTCCAGCAGCGCGGAATATCGCTCATCGGCGGCGACACAATCAGATTTTCGGGTCCCCTGACGCTGACCATGATGATGACAGGCCGCTGCGAACTGAAGGGGCCGACGCACCGCAATGGAGCAAAGCCTGGCGATGTGTTAATCGTCACCGGAGTAGTAGGGGCAGGGTATCTGGGCCTTCAGGTCGCGAGAACCGGTAACACTGGCGTATACCTAGATCACTATCGTTGTCCTGAAATCACCGAGGAGCAGTGGGCTGGAGTCATTTCGGACTTCGCAACGTCATCCCTCGATATTTCGGATGGATTGCTTGCTGATGCGTCTCATCTGGCCGACGCGAGCCGACTGGCCTTTTCCATTGACCTAGATCAGGTGCCCTGGGCGGCGGAGCCGAGTGACCTGGAAGAAATGCTCGCACTTGCCACCGGGGGCGATGACTATCAGGCCCTGTTCACAGTTTCGGCGGATCGATTCGAGAAATTCGAAACCTTAGCTTCTGAGAGGGGGCTGTTCTTCCAACAGGTCGGGTCTGTGTCGGAAGGTTCTGGGGTGAAAATCCATCGTTCCGGCGTCGCCATACCTTTACCATCTGTAAAAGGTTACACCCACTAGCTCTTGCGTAGTGAAATCACCGATTGTGCGAAGAAGCTTGCTTAACTGAATGCACTTTGGCAGTGACGAGTCACTAACAATAAGGCCAAATGGTCGCAGTCTCTGGCTGGGCCAAAGGCAAAAAGGGAGGAAGGGCAAAAATGACCCTATGGTTTTACGTGGCACTCGCCGCCGGTCTGGCTGCTGTGCTTTATGGCTGGTTGCAGTCACGATCGATCATGGCTGCGGATGCTGGCACAGATCGAATGAAGGAAATCGCATCGGCGATCCAGGAAGGCGCGAATGCCTATCTGAAGCGCCAGTACACCACCATTGCCATGGTTGGCGTTGTCGTTGTGGTGCTCCTGGTGATTGCGTTTCGCAATTGGGAAGTTCCCCTTGGCTTCGTCATTGGTGCTGTACTGTCCGGTGCAGCCGGCTTCATCGGCATGAAAGTGTCCGTGCAGGCAAACGTCCGCACGACGCAGGCAGCAAGCAAGAGTCTTGCTGGCGGTCTCGCCATGGCATTCAAGTCCGGGGCTGTTACAGGCTTGCTTGTTGTCGGTCTCGCCCTGATTGGCGTCGTTGTCTATTACGGCTTGCTGACGGGTGCCGTCGGATATGAGCCGAGCGACCGCGCGGTTGTTGATGGTCTCGTTGCACTCGGCTTCGGTGCGTCACTGATTTCGATCTTTGCACGTCTCGGCGGCGGTATCTTTACCAAAGGTGCTGATGTTGGCGGCGATATGGTCGGCAAGGTCGAAGCCGGTATCCCGGAAGATGATCCGCGCAACGCCGCGACAATCGCGGACAATGTGGGTGACAATGTCGGCGATTGTGCCGGCATGGCAGCTGACCTGTTCGAGACTTATGCTGTGACAATTGTCGCGACCATGGTTCTTGGCGCGATCTATTTCAGTGGCCTTGGCTATCTGGGTTCCATCATGCTCCTGCCGCTCGCGATCTGCGCGGTGTGTATCCTCGCCTCGATTGCAGGGACCTGGTTCGTGAAGCTCGGCAAGGGCTCCACGAACATTATGGGCGCTCTTTACAAGGGCCTTATCGCAACGGGCATATTCTCGTTGATCGGTCTCGCTGTTGCTATCAACTGGGGCCTTCCGAACGGTTTTGGTGTCCTTGATGGCGCAGGTGCCGCACTCGGTCTTGCAACGACAGTGACAGGTATGGACCTGTTTCTCTGCGGCGTCGCAGGACTCGGCGTGACAGCACTGATCGTGGTGATCACGGAATACTATACCGGCACCGGATATCGTCCGGTTAAATCCGTGGCTAAATCGTCAGAGTCCGGTCACGGCACGAATGTGATTCAGGGGCTCGCCGTGTCGCTGGAATCCACCGCTCTGCCAGCAATTACCATCATTGCAGGCATCATCCTGACCTTCAATCTGGCTGGACTTTACGGCATCGCCATCGCAACGACGACGATGCTTGCTCTTGCCGGCATGATCGTGGCGTTGGACGCATTTGGCCCGGTGACGGACAATGCTGGCGGCATCGCTGAAATGTCCGACCTTCCAGGCTCGGTACGCGACACAACGGATGCGCTCGACGCGGTTGGCAACACCACCAAGGCCGTGACGAAAGGTTACGCAATCGGATCTGCCGGTCTTGGTGCGCTCGTGCTGTTTGCGGCCTATTCGGAGGATTTGAAGTATTTTGCGGTCAATGCCGCAGAGGGCAGCGTTCTTCAGGGTGTTGCAGTCAATTTCTCCATCGCGAACCCATACGTGGTTGTCGGCCTTCTATTCGGCGGTCTTCTGCCATTCCTGTTCGGCGGCATGTCCATGATGGCTGTCGGCCGTGCGGCGCAGTCAGTCGTGGAAGAAGTTCGTCGGCAATTCCGCGAGATGCCAGGTATCATGAAGGGAGAGGTAAAGCCGGACTATAGTCGTGCGGTCGACATCCTCACCCGTGCAGCCATCAAGGAAATGGTCGTTCCATCCATGCTGCCTGTACTCTCGCCAATTGTGCTCCTTCTGGTTATCTGGTGGATCGCTGGAATTTCCTCAGCGCTCGCCGCTGTCGGCGCCATGCTGCTCGGTGTGATCGTGACCGGTCTTTTCGTGGCCATCTCGATGACGTCCGGCGGCGGTGCGTGGGACAATGCCAAGAAGTACATTGAGGACGGCAATCACGGCGGCAAGGGGTCAGAAGCCCACAAGGCTGCTGTGACAGGTGACACGGTTGGTGACCCTTATAAGGACACCGCAGGACCAGCTGTGAACCCGATGATCAAGATTACGAACATCGTAGCGCTTCTGATGCTCGCAGTGCTGGCGCATTGATTGTTGAGTGCCAGTAAAACAAGAAGCCCCGGCCAGATCGGCCGGGGCTTTTTTTATCATGCTTGCTGTCTGACTCGACTAGTTGCGTCGTCCGGTGGGGTTCCCAGGCGTCGCTTCGTTTGTGGCGGGTAGCACAGCGCGGCCGACATTGCCGAAGATCTGTTCCCAAAGCCCCAACTCGCGGCCGAGTGTTGGTGTTTCACGCGAGGCGTAGTTGATGACGCGTCCATCGTCCTGGTCGTATTCCAGCACTTCCTCCACAACATCTTCATCACTGAAGCGGATGGCGGTTACCGTCCGGGTCGAAATCTGGGGGCGATAAAATGCGAAACGCTCCTGGATCGTGCTAATGTACACCCAGGTGTTGTCGTCAAAGATGCTCTCGGTTGAAGGTGAGCCAAGTTGGGCGAGCACGCTTGAGCGTGTGTCAATTCCTGGAGTAATCGCATTCGGTGCTACTTCGTCGGGCGCATAGCCGTGATAGGCTTTTACGGGTGAGATGCAGCCGGTTGCGAGGCAGGCGACGGCCAGGCTGGCGATGAATGAGCGTTTGACCATTCGGGTTTCCTTCTACTTCCTTACCGATTACAGGGCCGGGGAGCCTATTGGCAAGTTACGGAGCGCACAATTGAGCTGGTTGATGGACAGATTGTTTCCGAAAAAGGCGGCGATAGAAGGCGCTGCGGATCGCCTGTACGAAGGCCTGGTTCATGCCGCTCGTTCGACGTGGCTGTTCACGGAGGGCGGATTCGAGGACAGCTTTAGTGGGCGCTTCAATGCCATAGCGTTGCATGGCGGATTGCTTTTGCCGGAACTTGAGCGAAGGGGAGGGCGAGGTCCGGTCTTGTCGCGCGCTGTGTACACGCGCATCTTTGATGGACTCGACGCAGGTTTACGCGAAACCGGGGTCGGTGATGCGTCAATCGCCAGAAAAGTTCGAAAGTTCGGAGAATCATTCTTCGGCTTGGGCAATGCCATTAGAGACGCCCTGGCTGCATCAGACAGCAGGACTGGTATTGCTGCTGTGCTGGAACGCAATGAAGTGGCCGCCGCAGATGAAGCGGACAAGCTTGCCGACTATGTCATTGACTTTGCACAACATCTTTCGAGCCTGTCGGATGAAACGCTCTTCGACGGAGATGCAGGACTAGTCTTCATGGGAAAAAGGGCAGACTGAGCGGTAGCCGTCGCTTGCTTCGGAAAAGCAGGGTGCTAGTGTCCGCGCGAGTCACGGGCCCATCAGATAATTATGAAACCGATTTCTCTTTCTGTTGATGCCATGGGCGGCGACGCCGCACCGGACGTGGTAATCGATGGTCTCGACCTTTTTTTCGCGACCCGCTCGGACGCACATGTCATCCTTCACGGAAATGCCGATCTGTTGACGACTTCGGTTCAATCGCGGTCATGGTCCGACGCCTGTACAATTGTGGACCAACCCGATGTGGTCGCCATGGATGCCAAGCCGTCATCGGCATTGCGCAGAGCGAAGGGCACCAGCATGTGGGGCATGATCGAAACTGTGAAGCAGGGCGAAGCCCATGCTGGTGTGTCAGCCGGCAATACGGGTGCCCTGATGGCGATGTCGATGCTTGCGCTCCGCAAGATGCCTGGTGTGCACCGGCCTGGAATGACTGCGGTCTGGCCGACGCTCAAAGGGCGGTCCGTCGTTCTGGATGTCGGTGCCAATCTGGATGCCGACGCCGAACAGCTTGTTGAGTTTGCGGTCATGGGTGAATCCTATGCCCGCGCAGTGTTCGGCAAGGAAAAGCCAACGGTTGGTCTGCTGAATATCGGCTCGGAAGAAGAGAAGGGTCGCGACGCCATCAAGCTTGCCGCTGAGCTCCTTCGAAACCGTGACCTGGGTATCGACTTCAGGGGGTTCATCGAGGGCAATGATATATCGACCGGTTTGGTCGATGTCGTGGTGACGGACGGATTCACCGGCAACGTGGCACTGAAGACGGCGGAAGGCACGGCCCGGCTTGTCTCGACCTATGTGCGCGCGGCCCTGTCCTCAAGCCTGCTGTCCAAGGCAGGCGCAGCGCTGGCCGCTTCCGGCCTCCGCGAACTGAAATCAAAGCTCAATCCTTCAAGCGTCAATGGTGGGGTCTTGCTCGGATTGAACGGGGTCATCGTCAAGAGCCATGGCGGTACCGACGCGGAAGGGTTCTCCACCGCTGTAAAATTGGCTGCGGACCTCGCCCAGAGCAGCTATATGGATGAGGTGGCTGCAGGTCTGAACCGGGTGTCGAGGCTCGGGACTTCTCCGGAAACAGTTGAATAATGACACAAAGAACAAGCTTTATCCGAGGCTCTGGTGCCTATCTTCCATCCCGCATTCTCACAAATGACGACCTGTCCCGCATGGTCGACACGTCGGATGAATGGATCCGGGAACGAACCGGTATCCATCAGAGGCACATTGCGGCAGACGATGAGGTCACGTCGGATCTTGCAACCGCCTCCGCGCGCGATGCATTGGACAATGCCGGGATTGATACAGGTGACGTGGACCTGATCGTTGTTGCGACAACGACTCCGGATCAGACTTTTCCCGCGACAGCAACCTCTGTCCAGGCAAAGCTCGGCATTCATGGCGGCGCAGCATTCGACGTTCAGGCGGTTTGCTCAGGGTTCCTTTTTGCGCTGGCCACTGCCGATTCCATGCTTCGCCAGGGACTGTTCAATACGGCGCTGGTTATTGGCGCCGAAACTTTCACGCGCATCCTGGACTGGTCCGACCGAGGCACCTGTGTCCTGTTTGGAGATGGAAGCGGCGCGGTCGTCCTGCAGGCCGCGCAGGGCAACAGCGATGAAGGGATCATTGCTCATCACATCCGCACTGACGGCACCAAGAAGGACCTTCTTTACGTTGACGGCGGCGTGTCATCGACCGGAACGATCGGTCACGTCCGCATGCAGGGCAACCAGGTGTTCAAGCATGCGGTAACCAATATCTCGAGTGCAATTCAGCAGGTCCTCGACGATACAGATCACTCCGTTGAAGATATCGACTGGTTCGTTCCGCATCAGGCCAATCAGCGTATCCTGAATGGCGTTGCCCGCAAAATGGGGCTCGACGAAGAAAAAGTCGTCTCGACAGTTGCCAAGCACGGAAATACATCAGCTGCATCCATTCCCCTCGCCTTGCACACAGCGATTAGCGACGGCAGGATCAAATCTGGAGATCTTGTGCTAAGTGAAGCCATGGGTGGCGGCTTTTCATGGGGTGCCTCTCTCTTCAGGCTGTAATTCTTTCATTAAGAAATCAGCCTTATCTGTTAACCAGAGGAGCTGATCAGTGAGCAGTAAGACCGTTACACGAGTAGAACTGGCCGACGCGATTGTTCGCGAGGTAGGGCTGACGCGTCAGGAGTCGGGAGACTTGCTGGACCGTATGCTCGAAATGATTGGCAAAAGCCTCGAGCATGAGAACGAAGTGAAGCTTTCACGCTTCGGGAATTTCGTTGTCCGGAAGAAAGCTGCCCGGTCCGGGCGGAATCCGAAGACGGGCGTAGAAGCCAAGATCTCCGCCCGCCGTGTTGTGACGTTCAAACCTTCTCCCATGCTCAAGTCCAAGGTCGAAGAAGCAAATTGAGAGAGATAGCACATGCCTGCAGCCGCCAAACGTGTAGAGAAATCAGCCGATGCCTATCGTTCGATTGGAGAAGCTGCTGACGAGCTTGGGCTGCAACCCCATGTGCTGCGCTATTGGGAAGGAAAATTTACGCGCCATCTGAAGCCTCTCAAGCGGCCCGACGGCCGACGCATGTTTCGGCCCGAAGACATGACGGCTCTGAAGGCGATTCAGCTGCTGGTACACGATCGTGGACTCACTCTCAAAGGCGCAGAACAACTCCTCAACGAGCAAGGCGTCGAAAAGGTGTTGGCAGGGCAGGCGATCCTGACCGTTGCGGGCGACGACGCCTCCATGGACAGTCCAGCGAGAAAACTGCAGGAAACCGTGCAGGCAGCGTTCGCAGCAAGTCAGAATACGGCAGAGACGTCGGTTGCCGCCCCGGCCGGGGCGGCGCGCGATCGTCTCGAAGCCATGCTCTCCGATCTTGAAGACATCAAGCAACGGCTTGATTCGGTCAGGCTGGCTCGCGCGGCTTGACGCAGCATGAGTGATTGCATTCCAAAATGACCGCGATTAAGCAGGCGCTAGTCGGAGCGTAGCGCAGCCCGGTAGCGCACTTGTCTGGGGGACAAGGGGTCGTGGGTTCGAATCCCGCCGCTCCGACCATTTTTCCTCACCGGTCCAGGCTGGCGCGGTACAATGTTGATTTTACCGCCTTGTCCCAGCCGGAAATATACTGATTACGGATCCTGCTGTTCATCGTCGGCGTGAAACTGCGTTCTGCCTGCCAGAGGTCTTCGAGTTTTTCGACACTGCTGAATACGCCCGCATTGAGACCGGCGAGAAAAGCTGCACCGCGTGCGGTGCTTTCGATTATTTCTGGGCGATCGACATCAACGTCGAGAATGTCTGAAAGAAACTGCACGAACCAGTTATTTCCAACCATACCACCATCGACGCGAAGCCGGTTTAGTTTCACACCATCTGCCTCAAGGGCTTTTGCAAGGTCGAGCGTTTGGTAGGCGACCGATTCCAACGCAGCCCGGACCAATTCGGCCTGACTGGTAGACCTCGTCAGTCCATAAATAGCCCCCCGGGCATCCGCGTCCCAGTGGGGCGCTCCCAGACCCGTGAACGCCGGAACCATGTAAAGCCCCGCATTGGATTCGACGGAACTCGCAAGAGCCTCTGTGTCGGAAGCAGACTTTATGAGCTGCATTTCATCGCGCAGCCATTGGCTGACGGCACCGGCGATGAAGATTGAGCCCTCAATCGCATATTGCGGTTCGGTACCGGTTCGGCATGCCACGGTCGACAGCAAGCGGTTGGACGACTGAACCAGTTCGCCTCCTGTGTTTGCCAGCAGAAAGCAACCTGTCCCGTAGGTGCTCTTGACCATTCCAGGATGCCAGCATGCCTGTCCGAACGCCGCAGCCTGCTGATCGCCGGCGACACCCATAATTGGAATGGAGCGACCAAAGAGATCGGGCTTCGTGTCACCGAACCAAGCTGAGCTGGGCCTTACTTCCGGGAGTTGAATTTCCCCGATGCCCAGCCATCCCATAATTTCACGATCCCAGCCCCCATTCTGAATGTTGTAGATGAGCGTGCGGCTGGCATTCGTTTCATCTGTGAGGTGCATCTGCCCACCCGTTAGACGATGGATCAGAAAGCTGTCGACCGTACCGAAGGCGAGTCGGCCGTCCGAAGACAGGCGGGCTGCCCGATCCCAATTGCGCAGCATCCAGGCAAGCTTGGTGCCTGAAAAATATGGATCAATCGTGAGACCGGTGCGCTCACTGATTGCAGCCTCGCGTCCGTCTGCTCTCAACTGTGTGCAAATGTCCGCAGTTCTTCGGTCCTGCCAGACGATAGCGCGGCCAATAACGTCGCCGGAAACGGCATCCCATGTGACGGTGGTTTCGCGCTGGTTGGTGATGCCAATGGACACAATCTCGGCGTCGCCACCGCGTTCCGCCTCTGCCATGGCGCTCTGCGCCGTTCGGAGCGTCGATAGCCAGATATCTTCGGCATCATGCTCCACCCAGCCGGATCGTGGAAAGTGCTGAGGGAACTCTTCCTGTGCAAGCGCAACGATGCGTCCATGCGTGTTAAATACGAGCGCACGGCTGGAGGTGGTGCCCTGATCGAGACATAGAATGAGTGGACGTTTAATCATTTTCGAACCGTAAACTGAGACGTCGATTTCGGCCAGATAGATCAAATTTGACGGATTAGCCTACTCTGATCTTCACGCTTTATCGGTAACTTTCACGCTGCCGAGCAAATGCAAGCAGGAGTCGGGGATGAAGGACCAGCAGCCGCAGGCGGACGCTGAAAATGGCTTGATGGCAAGCCTCATCAAATCAGTCGAAATCCCTGAAGATCAGCAACCGGTGATCCGCGCGAAGCAGCTGGAAACCGTTGGCCGCCTTACACCGACAATCGCCCTCGCCAATCTGGTGAACGCGTCAGTCGTGGTCATGTCTTTCTGGAACACTCCGGGCAACCGGCTGATCGGCATTTGGTGCTCTACATTCGTCATTGCGACCGCAATCATGGTCATTGGCCATCTTCGGTCAAAGGCCCGGAAAGGCCAAGAAGACACCGACCGCTATTCTGTGGAGGGTACACAGGCTGGCATTGAACGATATGCGCGATTCGCGTCTTTTCTTGGTCTGCTGTGGGGCATTCTCCCGCTGCTTATCATGCCATTTACGGACCCGACCAGCCAGCTGGCCGTCAGTGTGATTATTGCCGGGATCATGTTCGGCGGTGTGCTCCTGGTAGGCCGAATTCCGGAAGCGGCCGTATCATTCCTGCTTCCGACAACGATCGGCTATATTGTCGGGCTTCAGCTGGGGCAGGATCCGCGCAACGGCTTTCTATCCGTTCTTGCCGTGTTTTATGCCGCCGTGCTGTGGACTTCGACCCGCTGGTCTTATCGTCAGTTCGTTGAACAGCATCTCAGTGCTCTTGCAGTGCAACAACAGGCGCAGCTGATTGGATTGCTGTTGCGTGACTTCGAAGAGAGCACGTCCGATTGGCTCTGGCAAACAAACGAATTCGCTGAGATCATCGAAATTCCGATGCCGACTCTCGGTGATACAACAAAATTCGACGCGATGGCGCCCGGTCAGGACCTCCACGCCCTCTTCAAGAAATCGGACGCTCAACGCGTGCTCCAGAAATCGCTGGAACGTCGGCAAGGTTTCCGCGACCTCATGCTTGAGGTCGAGGGTGAAGAGGGGGGCTGGTGGTCGCTGACCGGCAAGCCGATATTTGACAGCAACAACAAGTTTATCGGCTTTCGGGGCGTCGCGAGTGATATCACCCAGTCTAAAGCCATCGAGGATCGCATCGCTTACATGGCTCATTATGATCCGCTGACGGGTCTGCCTAACCGGGCCTGCCTTCATGAACGTCTCGAAAAGGCTGCGTTGCGGCCAATCGAAAACGGTCGCATGCGGGCACTTCTGTGGCTCGACCTCGATAACTTCAAATGGGTCAACGATACGATGGGGCACCCGGCCGGCGACGAACTGCTGTGTCAGGTCGCCAAACGGTTGAATAGCGCTGCTCAGGATGCGGATGTTGTCGCGCGACTCGGTGGTGATGAGTTTGCAGTGTTACTGGAAGTGGAAGACCAGGATGCACTTGAAGATCTAGTGCGATCAATGAGTGAATCGCTCAATGCACCCTATGAAATTTGGGGTTCGATCGTGCATTGCGGCGCCAGTATCGGCGTGCGTCCGGTCGAGCAGCACAATATGGATATCCAGACGCTGCTCAAGCATGCAGACCTGGCACTATATCAGGCGAAAGAATCGGGCAAACGGACCTGGTGTGTCTTCTCGTCAGAACTTGCAGATCGCGCTGAAGCACGTCGTTCAGTCGAGATGGACTTGCACCGTGCGGTCGAGAATTCCGAGCTTCAGCTCTATTTCCAGCCGCAGGTCTCTACAAAGACGGGTGAAATAGTAGGCTGCGAAACGCTGATCCGCTGGAATCACCCAACACGCGGTCTCATCGGGCCGGGAAGCTTCATTCAGCATGCTGAGGATAGTGGAATTATTACGCGGCTCGGCAATTGGGCACTTCGTGAAGCCTTGTCACAAGCGCGACGTCTGCCAAAGCATATGCACATTGCCGTGAACATTTCGCCGCTTCAGATCCACAGCGCGAGCCTGGTTTCGACGATTATAAATGCTCTGGCCACAAATGGTATTGATCCGGGTCGCCTTGAGCTGGAGATAACAGAATCAGTCCTTATGACGGATACTGAGTTTACGCTCGACAGGCTGAATCAGCTCAAGCAGATCGGCCTGAAAATATCCCTGGATGACTTTGGTACCGGCTTTTCGTCACTCAGCTATCTGCGTCGCTTCCCGTTCGACCGGCTGAAGATCGACAAGAGCTTTGTGGAAGATATTGATCATGATGAAGACAGCCGTGCGATTACGAAGGCGACGCTGACCCTCGCCAAGGCGCTTAACATGAAGTGTACGGCCGAGGGTGTGGAAACGGAGTGCCAGAAGCAGTTTCTCACCGATATTGGTTGTGATGAACTGCAGGGCTATCTGATCAGCCGTCCGCAGCCCCTCGAAAAGCTGAAACACCTGATCAATCTTGCGCCTGAGCCAGAGAGTATGCCTCAAAACGAGGCCACGATTGTTGGCGAAGATTATTTCACCGCGTCCAAAGAAGGCTCCGACAACCCCGTTCGGCTTGAAAAGAAGGCAGCAGTGTAGGGCTCAGTTCGGTCCGAAGATGCTGCCCAGAGCGTTCTGGATGATCCGTTCGCGGGGGTCTTCGTTTGCAGGTACTTTTTCTTCGCCTTCATCTTCTTCGTCCGGAATGGTTTCATCTGGTGCACCACCGGCATCCACGGGGCTTGATTGGGCCGTAGGCGGCTCTCCGAGTGCTCCAGCGATGATGTTTCCCAACTCGCCATTCAACTGGCCGGCTATGGCGCCCGCTGCGCGGTCTCGAACGGTTTGCTGCAAGGCCGTCTGAACACCCGAAAAGTCTGGTGAAAACTTTGGCGCAACCCAGCTTCCAGATACGCGAATGGGAATCGGTATGCCGTTCAGTTGTACAGCGGATGCGTTTCCGCGGCCCGTCCGGTCGACGGCCGGGGTCAGCTTCACATCCATGGACCGACCGCCGAGATTGATCTGGCCAGTGCCCGACACATTCAGCACATTGTTCGTGAGCTGCAGGGAGCGAATGTCCGCTACCCCTTCAGAGATCGTCAGCTGCGTTGTGAAGTTGGTGAAATCTGTCTCTGCTTTCGGAGACACGACCTGACCAAGGCTAGCAAGGGTGAGATTCCCGCTGGTCAACTGCTCCTGCAGCGACCCGGCACTACGTACAAGCTGGCCAAGATTGATCCCTTTCAGCGCTCCATCGGCAATATTGAGCGAGGCCGTACCGTTCATCTTGCTGACGACCTGATCGAGGGTCGATCCGCTGGTCGTGACATTGATCGCAAAACCGCCATCACCGCTGAGGCGGTCAAATCCGGTGAGTGTGCCTAGCAGGCTTTGAGCCGAAACGCTATTTGCATCCAGATCAAAACCAAACTGGGGAACCGAAGGCGAAGCATCAACTCGCACAAGCCCAGTCCAAGCGCCCCCGAAAACAGAAAATTGCTCAAACCTTGTTGAAAGGGCACCATTGGTCAGCGTCGATTTCAAGACATTGTCGGTCAGGCTGATTGGGCCAATCCTGATCGTTTCGGCTTGCAGGTTGATGTCCGCATTGAGCAGTTTGAGAGCCTGAAGGTCCAGAGGTGCGTCGCTCCAGCCAGAGTTTTGTTGTGTCGAGCTCGTCTTTGAGTCGCCCAGAAATGGGTCAAGAGATAGATCATTGGTCTTCAGGTTTGCCCGAATTACGGGAATAGCGCCGCCCAGATCAGCGCCGAGCGAGCCGGTGGTTCGGATGTCGTCCAGCTGGTAAACACCCTTGTCTAAGTTCAGGTTCTGGAAAGTACCCTCGGCGCGGCTATTCACCTTCAACACTTTCATCGTCCGGCCTTCGGGCACTGCGACGCCAAATTGCGCCAACACTGTCCGGAGCTGAGACGTCTCGATCTTCAGGTCTCCATCGATCCGACCTGCACCTGCAAATGCGAGATCACCTGAAAAGGACGACTGAAGATTGGGACTGGTCGTGCGAATGTCTGCGCCGGTCAGGGAGGGGGTCAAAGCGCGACCGCTTAGATTAGACGAGAACGTAACCTGTTGGATCGAGGCCATTTGCGGAAGGTCGAACCCCAGCCTTGCGGCCAGATTGGCCGCATCTCGGATCGTTATGGAAGATTTTCCGTCCAGGAGGATGTCGTCGTCGAGATTGATCAAGCCGCTATAGTCTGCATTGAATCCGTCTCCGGCCAATGAAAGCTTGCTGAAATTGAATTGCAGGCCACTTACTGGTCCGGTGACGCGACCGTCTACTTTCAGCGTCCCCAACGGAGCAGGGTTTATGGGAAGGTCTAAGTCCAGAAACCCAGCCACGTCGTTCAATCGGGGCAGGGAGGCAGAAAAGGTTCCATCCAGCGCCATATCATCGCCCGCCTGCACGTTGCCGACATAGCTTACGAAACCAAGGTCAGAACTGAACTCGAAGGCCACGCTCGCCTGTGATGTTTCCTGAAACGTTTGCGGAGTGGACAGTGTGAGATCGGTCGTGAATACCTGGGACTGAAACTTTCCTTTGGCCTTCAGCACGAGAGGATCGGACGGAGAGGTGAAGGCAGTGCCGGCGTCGAGTTCTGTGAGCTCATAACGCGTGCCCGCCGACAAGTCTTCATAGAGAAGCGATGCATTCTGCAAGCTGATCCTGTCGATTCGCGCCGACACATCAGTCCCCTCATCGGGCGCGGAGTTGGCCTCTTTGTCAGTATTGCCAGCACCCAACACCCAGTTAACGCGGCCATCTTCGAGCCGGGTCAGCTGCACAGCCGCATCGACGAATTCAATCTTGCGAATTTCCACGCGTTTTGAGAATAGCGGCATCAGGCGGACAGAGCCACGCAGGGCGCCAGCGGTGACCATGTTGCGCTGAGGGAAGCCCTCTGGGTTGGCGACAGAGACGTCCTCAACAGAAGCAGTAATCCCCGGAAAAACGGAAATCGAAACGTCGCCTGCGACAGTCACATCCCGCCCGAATGCCGACGACGCCGCCTTTTCGATTTGCGACTTGTACACGGAGCTTGGGATCAGGAAGGGCAAGATCAGCAGAGCGACAATGAGGGCACCAATCACTCCACCGCCGATGATGAGAATTCGCTTCATGAGATCTGACCATTACTGTTCGTGCCAATTTGGGGACGCTAGCTGCAAGTCATGGCAAACTGATGGCAGTTGGTGCTTGACCAGTGCAACGCGCTTGTCTAATCAGGCGCCTCACCGCCAAGTGTGGTGTCCGATCTGGGCGGGTGTAGCTCAGTTGGTTAGAGTGCCGGCCTGTCACGCCGGAGGTCGCGGGTTCGAGCCCCGTCACTCGCGCCATTTCTCCGGAAATGGCACCGCCAGATCGCTAACAATCGCAATACAACTCCAATGGATCTTAGCAGGTGCCCTCTCGAGGCAGCTGGAGGGTTCCTGCAAACGACCTTTTCGGGAGTTTAGCTCAGTTGGTCTGCATGCTGTGCAAAATCAGCGATAACAGAGGTCAGTGCACGGAGTTGGTCTGGTTTGATCACAAAGGCTGGCGTCAGGTAAACAACGCGGCCAAGCGGGCGAATGAATGCGCCGCGGTCGATAAACCAGCGGCGAGCTTTCTCGACATTAAAATCTGTTGAGAGTTCAACCGCGGCAACAGCACCACAGACCTGCACGCGGTTGACGAGAGGCAGCTCCTTTACTGGCATCAGCTCCTTACTCAGTTGTTGCTCGATTGACCGGACCTGCGACAGGCGAGGTTCCCTCTCAAAAAGGTCAAGGCCGGCGTTGGCGACCGCGCAGCCAACTGCATGCCCAGTAAATGTTGGGCCGTGCATGAGCGCATTTTCGGAGGAGTCGGTATGAAATGCCTCATATACCTTCCTGCTGGCGATAGTCGCTGCGAGCGGCGTTATGCCGCCCGTTAAAGCCTTGCCAACGCACATGATGTCGGGCGGAACCGTTGCCCTTGTTGCGGCGAACATTTCACCGGTTCGGCCGAATCCTGTGAAGATCTCGTCGAATATCAGGAGAACGCCATGGCGGTCGCACGCCGCGCGCATGAACCGTAATGTATCCTCCGAATGCATTCGCATCCCGCCGGCGCCTTGAATGAGCGGCTCAACAAGCACAGCCGCAATATCCTTCTGCTGGGATAAGAGGCGATCAAAAGCTTCCTGCTGCTCGGGATTGATTGGGAGGTCAGTGACATATTGTTCCGGAACGACTCCTGCGAAGAGGCTATGCATGCCTTCGTCAGGATCGCAGACGGACATGGTTGCGAACGTGTCTCCGTGGTAGCCGCCCTTGAAGCTGAGGAACCGTGTGCGTCGCTCACCGGTCAGGTTCATGTAATACTGGACGGCGATTTTCATGGCGACTTCCACGGCGACTGAGCCAGATTCCGTGAAGAACGTCTTGTCAAGGTCGCCCGGCGTGATGTCGGATAAGCGCGTCGCAAGTTTGTAGGCCTGTTCGTGCGCGAGTCCGCCCAGCATAACATGCGGCATGGTCTCCAATTGTGCGCGTGCTGCATCCAGAAGAGTCGGGTGATTGTAACCATGCACACTTGTCCACCAGCTCCCGACGCCGTCTATCAGCTGACGTCCGTCAGCCAATTCGAGAAGGGCACCCTGCGTCCGACTGACCGGAGCGGGATCGGGAATTGTCTTCATCTGCGCATAGGGCAGCCAGATGTGGTGAAGCCCGCTCCTGAACCAGTTATTCGGATTTGCCATGTTTAGTCCTTCTGATCAGATGGGTCAGTTGCGGGTCAATTTGAGCTCAGTAGGACATGGCCTCGACGAGTTCGAGAAAGCCTGACTGCATGAGTTCATTAGAGCGACTGAAACGACACGCAGATGCCCGTCTGCAACGTATACACGCCGCTGGGCAACACCGCGTGGTGAAGCCCACTCATCGCAAATCGGATGCGCAAGCCGAGAGAGATGGGCAGCAACTCATTTCGTTTTGCGACAATGACTATCTTTCGCTTGCATGTGAACCACGAGTGATCCGTGCTGCGTGTGACGCCGCAGAGCAGTATGGCGTTGGTGCGGGTGCGTCACGGCTCATTACCGGTGATTGCCCATTGAATTCCGTTCTTGAGCGCCGCCTGGCCGCCATGAAGGGGACTGAAGCGTGCCTCGTCTTCGGGTCTGGTTACCTCGCAAATGTCGGAACGATCCCGGCGCTTGTTGGACAGGCTGACACTATTCTGCTGGACGAACTTTCTCATGCGTGCATGTATGCAGGTGCGCGTTTGTCCGGTGCAGAAATTCATATCTTCCGTCACAATGACGTGGAGCATGCCAGAGAACTGATCGAGCGCGCTCAGGGACAAGTGCTTGTGCTGACCGAAACGGTCTTTTCAATGGATGGTGACCGGGCGCCGCTTTTGGAACTCAATGCACTTTGCGAACACTCCGGTGCATGGCTGATGACCGATGACGCGCACGGTCTTGGTATTCTGGATGCACCGAACCCGGCCCCTATTCAGATGGGGACTCTGTCCAAGGCTGCGGGCGCTTATGGCGGTTATGTTTGTGGTCCCGCTGAAGTCATCGACATGTTGGTCAGTCGGGCAAGAAGTTTCGTCTACACGACAGGATTACCCGCTCCTGTTCTGGCAGCTGCAATTCGGGCCCTCGACATTATGTGCGAAGAACCATATCGGGCGGATCGGGCGAAAGACCACGCAGCATTGTTTTGCGACCTGATGAGGCTGCCGGCACCAGAAAGCGTCATCGTGCCGGTCATTGTCGGGGAAGAAGCACGCACGATGAATATATCGGCAGCGCTGGAGCGAGATGGCTATCTCGTAACAGCCATCCGCCCACCTACGGTGCCCAAAGGCACATCCCGGCTTCGTATCACCTTTGCGACGGGCCATACGGAAGCGGATGTAAGGCGTCTCAGCGAAACCCTGAACAGGCTTCTTCAATCATGAGAAGTTTCTACGTCACAGCCATTGGTACAGAAATCGGCAAGACCTATGTCAGCTCGTTGCTTTTGAAGAGATGGCGCGCGGCCGGAAAGTCTGTGCATGCACTGAAGCCGGTTATGAGTGGCTTCGGAGAGGTCGATCTTGCAGAGTCAGATGCCGGACAATTGCTTGCGGCATCTGGCTGTCAGGTAACACCACAAGCAGTCTCCGAGATTTGCTTTCAGCGGTTCGAAGCACCGTTGGCTCCGAACGTCGCGATGCGCCAGACCGGCGTTTCCCAGGACTATGACGCGATCCTGGAGTTTACCCGACAGAGGCTTTGCGCGTCGACCGCAGATGTCGCGTTGGTTGAAGGGGCAGGCGGGGTGATGTCGCCGCTAACGGACGAAAAACTGCAGATCGATTTTATGGTTGACCTGGCTCTCCCCGTTATTCTGGTCGCTGCGCCCTATCTTGGCGCCGTGTCGCACAGCTTAACCGCAATCGATATGCTGGCGAAATATGGCCTGGAGCTTCACAGCTTGATCATTAGCCAGCCGAACGCTGAGGATGGCACGCCGGAGTCATTGGGTTCAGAAATCGCTCTATTTCGAAAGGTAAACTGGAGTTCGGTGCCTTACGGATCGAATGAAATACTGGTTTACCAAATCTAATCGCAAAGCGTGTCCGCGCGGTGCGACGTGTTGCTGCTGCGCACGCTCAAACGTTCACCGACCATCCGTAAACACAGGTGTGCGTTTCCCTAGCTCCGATTTGACTGCTTCGATCTGGTTCGGCGAACCGATAATCTCGTCCTGCAGCACCGACTCCAGCAGAAGGGCTTCCGCATCCGTCATATCCTGAAGCTGGTTGAAGATCTTCTTGTCAGCCCGAATTGCATCCGGATTCTTTCCAGCTATCGTCTCTGCAAGGGCGAGCGCATCAGCGTGCGGGTTGTCCGACAGTTCTGTCACAAACCCATAATCGACGGCCTGGGCGCCGGAAAAAATGCGCCCGGTGTAAGTTAGCTCCCGCAGCCTGTCGTCCCGGCAGAGAGCCTTCATGATGGGTGTGCCCGCCATATCTGGCACCAGACCCCATTTAATCTCCATGATCGACATCTTCGTATCAGGGTGTGCAATCCGGATATCGGACCCCAGTAGAAGCTGGAAGCCTCCGCCGAGCGCAACACCGTGCGCCGCTGCAATCACCGGTACCGGCAGGGTACGCCAGCCCCACACAGCCTGCTGTGCGCGATTTGCGATACCATGAGTGCGTTCAGCGAGCGGTTGACGTCCGCTGGGGGTTCCACCGCTGCCACCACCATCTGCCATTTTGCCAAAGTTACCCATGTCCAGGCCTGCGCAAAAGGCGCGGCCTTCACCAGACAGTATAACGCAGCGCACTTCAGGGTCCTTTGCCAGGGCCTCACTGGTCTCGATGAGCGCCGAGAACATAGTATCGTCGAGCGCATTCATCTTGTCCGACCGGACGAGCTTTACGTCTGCGACACCGTTGGCTTTTGTCACGCTAATGCGTTCTGACATTGATTATCCTCCCAATCTGGATCTTCGCCAAATCTGTTCAAACAAAAACGCCGGGACAATCCCTGTCCCGGCGTCACGCTCAATTGCTGTCTTTTCTAGAGGAACAGTTTTGCAAACTCACGCGGCTTACGGTTCTTCCATTTGCCTTCGTGCCATGCGGCCGAGGCGAGGAGTGGAACCACAGAACTGGCTTCGGCAAAAACCATCTGCTCATACACGGTCTGGACCTTGCCCCAGCTTGCCGCTTCCTTGAGCGTTGAGGATGAACACGCGCCATCTCGTGTGTCGGCAACGGTGATCTGCACGGCATATTTATGCATCTCGCATTCCTTGCCGAGGATCTCGGCACAGACGACTGTGTCCTGAACGAAATTCTTGGGCACGCCGCCACCCACCATAAGGAGGCCGGTTGAGCCGGCTGCGATCTTCACATCGGTCAGTTCGCGGAAATCAGCGACGCTATCGATCGAGAGATAGTTGCCCGGATTCTCGACCTGATGTTTTACAAGGCCGAAGCCTGCCGAACAATCAGAGAAAGCCGGCACGAAGATCGGAACATTGTGATCGTAGCAGGTCTCTATCAGCGAGCCTTTTTTCTTGGCGTTGTCCTTCAACCACTTGCCCATCTCCCAGATAAATTCGCGAGAGGAGTAGGGACGCCGCTCGAGGCTATCGGCAATGTCCTTGATGATGTGGTCGCAGGCCTGGAGCTCTTCTTCGTCGATGAAGGTGTCGTAGATGCGGTCGATATAAAGGTCGCGCAGGATATTGTCGTCGACAGACTCTGGGGCCTGATAGTGCTTGTATCCAAGCGCTTCGAAGAAATCCATGTCGACGATCGACGCGCCAGTGGCGACGACGGCATCAACGAGGCCATATTTCACGAGGTCGCGATAAATGTGCATGCAGCCGCCTGCCGAGGTCGAGCCGGCGAGGGTCAAAATGATTGAGCAGTCCTGATCGGCGAGCGCCATGTTAAAGATTTCCGTTGCGCGAGCGAGGTCACGCGACGAGAAGGACATCTTGCCCATTGCATCGATGATTGGGCGCGCATCGAACGATGTCATGTCGACATGCTCGACGACTTTGCTTAGCAGTTCTGCCTTGCGGTTGGATTGATCAGCCATGAGGGACTCCATTTGCCTGGAGGCGTTGTAACGAGGGGTGAATAGGGGGTCCAGACAGGAAGAATGCCCGATACCAGGATCGGGCATTCCATGAGCGTCTGGTTTTCGGCTTACGCCATGACGGCGACAGTGGTTTCGCTGTAGAAGCCGTTGAAACGGGAGGCCAGTGCCTGACCGTACGCACCAAGGTGACAGACTTCGATCCAGTCGCCTTCCTGTACGTCCGCCGGAAGGTCAAAAGGGCCTTCCATGACATCGAGACTGTCGCAGGTTGGGCCAAAGAAACGGAAGTCTGCTTTGCCAGCGTCTGGACGCGGCGCAGAACGGTAAAGTTTCACTGGAAACTTCCACGCGCACTGCGCGGCGTCGAAAAGTGAGCCATAGCTGCCATCGTTGAGGTACAGGTCGCGGCCCTTGCGAGCTTCAACGCGCGCCAGCGTGGAGCCACCTTGAGCGCACAGCGCGCGGCCAGGTTCACCGAGGACCTGGAGGCCGGCAAATCCGTTCGCGTCCAGCGCTTTACGAATTGCAGAGAAATAGTCACCCATTGGTGCTGGCTTCATGTCAGGATAAGCCACCGGGAAACCACCTCCACAATCAACCGAATCAATAGCCACATCTGCATCACCCAGAACCGAGCGGACATAGCGCAGGGCACGGTCATAATCTTCAACATCGAGACACTGTGAGCCGACATGGAAGGTCACGCCTAGCTGCATCGAATGCGGGCGGGCGGCCTGCAGGAGATCAACAGCGGCCTCCCGATCAGCGCCGAACTTGCCGGACAGAGGCATCGCCGCGTTCCCTTTTGGAAGGGCGACCCGCAGGTGAAGGCAGAGATCATTCGCATAACCGGTTTCTTCGAGCATCTTCTGGAGCTCTTCAGCACTGTCGAACGAGAAGTCGCGGACGCCCGCCGCATAGGCGTGACGGATCGCTGCGCGCGACTTCACAGGGTGCATGAAGAACAGCTTTGCCGATGGTGCGATGGACTGCACCAGTTCAACTTCACGGGTCGAAGCAACGTCGAAATTGCGCACGCCGGTGGTCCAGAGCGTCTTGATCACGGCTGGGTGTGGGTTCGCTTTAACCGCATACAGGACTTTGCCCGGAAAGCCGTTGAGGAATGTGCGTGCAGCCGCTGCAATTTTCTTCGGGTAGAGCACGAAGATCGCGTCGTCACCTTCATAGGCGCGCAGAACGTCACCAACGCTGGCGAAGGCCGGAAGGCCCGAGCGGTTGTCGGAATCTGGAAGAATGGCAGGGCGCGCCAAAGGCGCATAGTCGGTCTTGAACATGGTGGGGATTCGGAATTTAGGCCGGCATCAAGCCGGTGAACTTTGAAACTGCTTCACACGCTAACAACGTGCGAGGCGCGGCAAGGTTCGGCGGGCACTCAGGTGGCCCGCTACGGCCTTATAAGTTCAGCGACAGCAGCCGCATAATCTCCGAATTTCTTGTCCACATAGTTATAAAGGCCCGTGTCAAAGGCCACAGCCAACAAAGAATGGGAGGTCGCAGAAGCGAACTGTTCCGGTGTCATCCAAGTATCCTCGTCAAGCATGACCGGCCTCTCGACCGATGATGAAGTGAAGACAGTTGGGCTCACCCGTACTGACGCCCTTACGGGACCGTCGTAGCTCGCTTGCTTGTCAGGAGCGGGAGATAGAGAAATCGCATATCGATTTCAAGTGATTTTTTCGCCTGTCATAGTCTCGAATGCACCTTGGAGGTCCGCGACGAGATCACTGGCATCCTCAAGCCCTGCATGTACCCGAATCAAATAGCCTTTTTTCGATGTGGTCCAGTCTGATTTCATGCGCTTTAGCTGGTCATCACAGGGAATGAGGAGACTTTCAAAACCGCCCCAGGAAAAACCGAGTTGAAAGAGCTTCAGACCGGAAATGAATGTATCCAGCTCGGCAATAGATTCTGCATCAAGCAGAAAGGAAAACAGGCCGTTACTTCCGGAAAAGTCCCGCTTCCAGATTTCATGGTCCGGGTGAGATGGCAGGGCAGGGTGGATGACCTCGGCGACTTTTGGGTGGGCTTCCAGCCACTCTGCGAGAATGAGGGCCGTCGTTTCATGTTCGCGAAGACGTGTAACGAGCGTTCGAGTGCCACGGAGAGCTGCATAGGCATCGTCTGGCGACAGCGACACGCCCCAATCCTCGGTGATCTCTTCCAACTCGGTGGCGAGTGCCCGGTCATTGGTCATGATTGCGCCGCCGAAAGCATCAGCATGGCCCACGACATATTTCGTGAGCGCCTGCACAACGAGATCTGCCCCCAACGCCAATGGCTGGCAGAATACGCCCGCAGCCCACGTATTATCCATGACGACGCGGGCACCGCACTCGCGTGCATGTTTTGTAATGGCAGTAATATCCGATATTTCGAAAGTCAGAGAACCCGGGCATTCGAGGAAGATTGCCGCCACACCCGCGTTGAGTTGTTGACGGATGCCGTCCAGGTCCCTCGGGGCAAAACGCGCGCACTTCACTCCCATCCGTTTCAGCCTGCGCTCGCAGAAACGGCGCGTTGGGCCATAGATTGAGTCTGATATCAAAACCGTGTCGCCAGCCTTTACCAGCGAGGAGATTGCTATTGCGCATGCAGAAAGGCCGTTCGGTGTCAGTCGCGAGAACTGTGCGCCTTCAAGCGTGCACATTGCCGATTCAAGTTCGCGCTGAACGGCGAGCCCCATACGCCCATAACCCGGCGACGCGGAATACAGGGTCTTGCGGTCCGGTAGAATTACAGTTGATGCGCGTTCGATCGGAGGATTAACGGTCCTGCGGGATCCCGTTCCGGCGTGGTTGTGAATCAGCTTTGTGGGCTTCTTCATGCATCTGCCTTCTGCACGGGATTGTCCGCATGGCTTGCCCACTCCGTCCAGGAGCCGTCATACACAGCGACGTCGTAATTGCCGAGCTCGGCCAGAGCCAGGGCAATCACCGCAGCTGAGACACCCGAGCCACACGTTGCAACCGCGGGCGATGATCGACACTTACCGAGAAGGACCTCAAGGTGAGCTTTGTCGACCAGCTTTCCATCGCTGCCAATGAGTGCGCTGGATGGTATATTCACGCTACCGGGTATGTGACCTGACGAAAGGCCGGCCCGCGGCTCTGCCTCGACGCCGTTGAACCGGCCAGAAGGCCTCGCATCAAGGATTGGCGCGGCTGACGTCGCCGCAAGGGTCTGCATCTGTTCCATCGTCTTAATCAGGTCAGACCGAACACGTGGCGTAAAATGGCGGCCACCGGTCACGACGGGCGGCAAGTCTTCCAGTTCACCGCCTGCACCCTGCCAGGCGCGCAGCCCACCGTCGAGGACATAAACGTCCTTGTGCCCCATGTGGCGGAACATCCACCAGACCCTCGCCGAAGCGAAGAAGTCATTGGCGTCGTAGACCACGATCCGGTTGCCATCGCCGACCCCCAGCTTCCGGATGCGGGAAGAAAATTTTACCGAATCCGGCATCATATGTGGCAGGTCGCTTGTCGTGTCGGCGATCTCGTCGATATCGAAATATACGGCGCCCGGAATGTGGCCCCTCGCATAGGTGTCGCGGCCAGCATTCGAAGGGGAAGCCCAGGACGGATACCAGCTGGCATCGATCACCCGAAGGTCCGGAGCATCGATGTTTTCCATCAGCCATTCGGCAGATACGAGAGGCGAGTCGGTCATTAGATCAGTCTTTCATCCAGGGCGGGACAGGAAGATCCTTGGTCCTGAGGAATTCGGGGTTGAAGAGCTTGGATTGATAACGATTACCGTAGTCGCACAACATGGTCACGATTGTGTGGCCGGGTCCAAGCTCCTTTGCAAGCCGGACCGCGCCGGCGATATTGATGCCCGCTGACCCTCCAAGACACAGACCTTCTTCAAGTATGAGGTCATACAGGATGTTCAGGGCTTCAGTGTCGCTGCAGCGATACGGGAAATCGACATTGAGCCCTTCCAGATTCTTGGTAATGCGGCCCTGACCGATCCCTTCGGTAATGGATGTGCCTTCAGATTTCAGCTCACCCGTCTTGTAGTACTGATAGAGCGCCGCCCCACCGGGATCAGCAAGGCCGATCTTGATGTCCTTGCGCTTGTCACGAAGCGCCTGAGCGACGCCTGCTAGCGTGCCGCCAGAACCGACGGCGCAGATAAAACCATCGACCTTGCCGTCCAGATCATTCCAGATTTCAGGCCCTGTGGTCTCATAGTGAGCTTCGCGATTGGCCACATTGTCGAACTGGTTCGCCCAGATTGCGCCATTTGGTTCCGTCTTGGCGAGGTCTTCTGCCAGTCGCCCCGAGTAGCGCGCATAATTGTTCGGGTTGGCGTAAGGGACGGCATCTACCTCAATGAGTTCAGCGCCAAGCAGCCGCACGGCATTCTTCTTTTCCTGACTTTGAGTACGAGGCATCACAATCGTGACCTTGTAGCCAAGGGCGGAGCCAACGAGCGCCAGCCCGATACCGGTATTGCCCGCAGTGCCTTCCACGATTCGACCACCGGGCTTCAGCAAGCCCCTGCGCTCGGCATCTCTGACAATGCCGAGAGCTGCCCGATCCTTGACGGACTGGCCCGGGTTCAGGAACTCGGCTTTGCCGAGAATTGTGCATCCCGTCTCCTCGGATACGCGCTTCAGTTTTATCAGGGGCGTATTCCCTATGGCGTCCAGGACGGAATTCTTCACCATTTCGACTTCTCCACTACAGGTCTCGTGTAACTTCGACACATCTGCCTGACAACATGGCGCCCGGTGATCCGATCTCAAGCTGCGTTCGTAACAATAAGGATTAGAATTTCTGGACGCGAATGCACATGATTGAACAGGAAACCTATCAAAGTTTCATGCTGGACTATGTGGCCGGGCGGCTTTCGCCCGCGTTCCATACGGCAGCGACGATTCATCGGCTGATGACATCAGAAGGCGATGAGTCTGCCACGCTTTGGGAAATCGCGCGGAGCGAAATCCTGCAACGGGAAAATTTAGAAGCTGAACTCTCAGCTGCAGAGGCGGACGTAGATGCCGCCTTGTCGGTCATCCACACAGATTTCGACAAGGTCACTTGGCGGCGTGGCATATCGGGTGTCCGGTACTCACCACAATCGGGAACGGGTGGGCAGTTGATGCACCTCAAACCGGGACAGAGTGTCTTTAGTCACGGTCACTCGGCGCTCGAGGCGACGGTCGTGCTTGAAGGGGTCTTCGACGACGGTGTCGGACGTTATCGCCCCGGTGAGATTGTCCTCGCGACACCCGGTGTCAGGCACCGCCCGTCGGCGGCAGACAACAAGGCCTGCACCTGTTTCGTCGCAAAGCAGATTACCAAATTCTGGAGACTGACATGACTAAAATGATTGCTTTGGTAACACTGGCCACCGCGCTCTCTGTACCGACATTCGCGGATGCAGCTCCAGCAGGGGCGCCTGTGGCAGCGAATGCGCCAACAGCCTGGCAACCGGAGGACGGTGACAGGATCAGCTTTACGGTCTTGCGCAAGGGCAAAGCGTTCGGGACTCATACGGTCGATTTCGACGTGGATAAGGATGGTTCGTATGAGGTCGAAACCAATGTCAGTCTGAAGGCAGGCCTCGGACCGATCACCATGTTCAAATATGATCTGTCAGCCACGGAACAATGGGAAGATGGCCAGCTCGTCGCCGTTAACAGTCGGACAAATGACGACGGCAAAACAAAACGGGTGTCGGCTGAACTGATTGGTGGCGAACTCGAAATACAAGGCAGCGCTTACATTGGCACAGCGCCTGCCGGAATTATTCCGTCCAGCCACTGGAACATTCAACAGGCCTTCAGCTCTGAGATACTGTCCACGGAAACCGGAGCTATCCTGGATACGAAGGTCACGCCACTAGGCAAGGAAACCCTGACAATTAATGGCCAGCCTGTCGAAGCGATGCAGTATCGACTTGTATCTGACCTCACCGTTGACCTTTGGTATGACGAGCGAAATCGTTGGGTAAAGCTAAGCTTTGAAGCACGCGGACAGCAAATCGACTATGTGCTGGACGCGCTTTACTGATCAGGTACGCGATACCTGAAATTGGCCTACATTGATCCGTCCGTTACGGAAGCCAGCTTCACAGTAGCTGAGATAATATCGCCACATTCTGCGGAAACGTTCATCAAATCCCATGGATTGGATTCTCGACCAGGCATCCTCGAAACGGTCGGTCCACATCTTCAGAGTGCGCGCATAATCCTGGCCGAAGTAGTGCACGCCGTCATATCTGAGGCATGCATCGTCGAAACTCGTTTTCAGGACGGCTTCGCTTGGCAGCATGCCGCCTGGAAAGATATAGCGCTGGATGAAATCGGCCCGGTTGCGATATCGTGAAAACAAATCGTCCCTGATTGTAATGATCTGCAGGGCTGCTTTCGCGTCTTCCTTCAGGCAATCGCGAACCTTCGCAAAGAAGCTTGGCCAGTAGGATTCGCCAACCGCCTCGAACATCTCGATGGAGGCTATTCCATCATACTTGCCTTCATGATCCCGGTAGTCCTGAAGGCGGATCTCCACTCGGTCGCTGAGCCCCTCGCGATTCATACGTTCGATGGCAAATTCATGCTGCGCTTCCGATATTGTGAGGCATGTCACGCGGCTGCCATGGACCTTGGCGACGTGTTCAGCAAAGCCGCCCCAGCCGCAGCCTATTTCGAGAATGTGGCTGCTTGGTCCCGCACCAATCAGTTTCGCGATATGGTCGTATTTTGCCGCCTGGGCCTGCTCGAGGCTCATATTTGGCCGGTCGAAAATGCCGGATGAATAGGTCATGGAGCGGTCGAGCCATGACGAATAAAAATCATTGCCCAAATCATAGTGCGCCATGATGTTGCGGCGTGCACCGGACCGGCTGTTGCGGTTAAAGAGGTGCCGAATCTTGTTGAGGGCTTTGACGACAGTACCGCCTACAGCCAGCCTGCCAGCCGCTTCGAAATTTGCGGAGAAGTATTCGAGCAGCGCAGTCAGATCCGACGTTGACCAATCCTGATCCATATAGCTTTCGGCAAAGCCGATATCGCCCCCCGCCAGGGCTTTCTTTGCAAAGCTGAAGTCATGCACTTTGACCACAGCATGAGGACCGGGCTCACTGCCTTCAAAAACGACTGCTCGCCCGTCTGGCAGGTCGAATCGGATCGATCCTTTCTCGGTTCGCAGCAGCATCATGCCTGTCAGGCGAAAGCTCGCCGGAACACCCCTGAGGTTGCGAAGGGCTGCGCCCGATGCCTTGATAATTTCGCCTGCACTCATGCCGCGCGTTTTCTCCCTTCTGGGCCGTCTTTCGAAGCGACGGTCGTTTTCTGCTTGGAAAGCTGCGGCTTCGGGTGATACTTTGCCCCTTTAAGCCAGAGCTTCAGAGCTTCCCAATGAATAGCAAGATTTACGCCCAACGTCGAAAAAGGGCGGATTATGGCGGCGGTCAGCAGCTTGCTGTCGGTTGCGCTTTGCGCCCGTGTTGCAAGCGATGCCATGTGCTGAGGCTTACCGTCTTTTGTCGTGGTTACACCGAGGCGGATGCCGCGCTCTGTAACCTGCAGTGAGAACTCATATGTTCCCGAAACATCGAAGAAGGGCGACACGTGAAATGATTTCGGCGCAGCGTGTCGACTCCAGGAACCGTTGAGAGCTGCAGTATAGCAATGCCTTTCTCCAAACGTGTTCCGCACTTCGTAGATGATGCCAACTGGTGTGTTTCCATCGGACGCCACCCAGAGCGATATCGGTGCAAACTTGTATCCAGTGTGACGGGGAAACGTGACCAGCTTGATATTAAGCCTGTCGGCAACCACACCGGCTTTGAGCAGTTCGTTCTCGGCCCAGTCGCGAAGCGGTACGGCACCGCAAGCACCATGGTCCCTTTGACGGAAGGCGAACAGATTCGCCTTGTCGACACTAAACAATGAGCATTGTTTATGAACCTCATCCAAGCGGTCGATGTCGATTTCGATCATGAAGACCTTGTAGATGAAGCTGGACTGAAAGGGGGCAAAGCGCCGGTGCCGGGTCTTCCCATAGTGAAGCTTAAGAGGATAATCTAATCTCACGAACGAACCCTCGTGACTGCGCGCTCGGATGGAACGAAGCGAGGCTGAAGATCGACCGTTTCGACACCCTCTGCAGCCCATTCAACCGCGCCGCCGAGCGACAGCGCAGCCCGCAACCCACTCTTCAGGCCGTCTTCATGAAAGCCGGAGCCCAGCCACGCGCCAGCATACCAGATGCCGCGCTCTCCCTGAAGGCGTTCAAGCGAGCGTTTGGCGGCATCGGCGGCAGCGTCGAACTGCGGGTGGTCAAACTCGACCTGCAGAAAAGTGTCCGCTGTGGCTGGCTGTTGTTTGGGGTTAAGCGTCACAAAGAGTGGCTTGTCCTGCGGTAGGTTCTGCAACCGATTCATCCAGTAAGTCAGGCAGATTGATTGATCGCTGGACTGGGTTCCAAGAACGTTCCAGCTCGCCCAGGCGGCACGCCGCGCTGGCATGAAGTCGGGGTCGCGGTGCAGGATAATCTCGTTCGGACGGTAGCGAATGGAGCCCAGCAGGAATCGGGGCATTTCGAATTGCTCTGAAAGGAGGCTGCGTGCCTGGTCGGAATGAACCGCCAGGATGACATCGTCGAATATCTGGTCGGGGGCGCCGTTAATACTCACGCGCACCTTGGTCCCGAAGGGCGTCACTTGTTTTACAGGGCTACCGAGTTTGAGGCGCGCTCCCAGTGCGTTCTGAACTTTGCGGACATAGGATTGAGACCCGCCAGACACGGTCCGCCACTTTGGGCGTTCCTTGTGCATCAGCCGGTGGTTTTCGAAGAACCGGAAAAAGCTAAGTGCCGGATATTCAAGAATCTCTCCGGGAGGCGTCGACCAAATAGCACCGCCCATCGGCAGGATGTAATTTACCTGAAAATCTCTAGAGAATCGGTGACGGTCCAGCCAATAGCCCAGGCTTTCCGATTGAACATCACCATTCGCCAGCGCTGCACGCGCGGTATCGTTGAATCTCAGAATCGTTCGCCAGAACCGATGAAACCGTGGCCGGAAAAGATTCCGTTTCCGAGCAAACATGCCGGTTATGGTCGATGCCCATTCAAACCCGTCTGGATTAGATACGGCAAAGCTCATATCGCTTTGCTCGGTAGCCACATTTAGCGCGTCGAAGAAGCCTGTCAGGTTCGGATAGTTCAAACCGTTATAAACGATAAAGCCCACATCGACATCGATCTGCGCGCCATCATAATCGACAGAGACAGTATGGGCATGACCGCCCGCCCGGTCTCTTGCTTCGAACACAGTAATATCAGCTGTGTTTCGAAGGGCGTAGGCTGCGCCCAGTCCGCTTATTCCGGATCCAATGATAGCGATCTTCTTCATGCCGGTTCCTGCTTCTTTAGTGTATCCCAGGCCTCGAGCGCACGCTGGCGTCCTTCGGAATGGTCTATGATCGGTTTTGGATAGGTTTCACCCAGAGTGACGCCTGCTTTCTCAAGCGTCTCCTGATCGGCTTCCCACGGAGCGTGGAGGTGTTTGTCGGGCAGGCCCGCGAGTTCCGGACACCATTTGCGGACATACTCACCCGTTTCATCGAATTTCTGGCCCTGCGTGATCGGATTGAACACGCGGAAATAAGGCGAAGCATCTGCGCCAGAGCCTGCTGTCCATTGCCAACCACAGGCATTGGACGCCGGATCTGCATCTACGAGCGTATCCCAGAACCAGGCTTCCCCGTCCTGCCAAGGGGTGAGGAGATGTTTGGTGAGCAGGGATGCGACAATCATCCTGACCCGATTGTGCATCCACCCTGTCGTCCACAGCTGGCGCATGCCGGCGTCTACGATCGGATAACCGGTCTGACCTTTCTGCCAGCGTTCCAGACGGGACGCATTCGGCCGCCACGGCATACTGTCGAACCGGTCATTGTAATTTTTCCGGGTCATTTCCGGATTGTGGTAGAGAAGAACATAGGAGAATTCGCGCCACACGACTTCCGAGAGGAACGTCCAGGCGCTGTCATCCTGCTTGAAGCCATGGTTTATCTTTGACGTCACCGAACGCCAGATCTGAGCCGGGCTGATTTCGCCAAACGCCAGGTGCGGAGAGAGGCCTGAAGTTCCGTCTTCAAGGTCAGGCCGATTTCGGGCCGATTTGTATTCGCGAAGACCATTGTCGAGGAACCGTTGAAGCCGGGCTACAGCCCCATCCTCGCCTGGTGTCCACTTGTCGTCAAAACCAGACGACCAGTCAGGGTCCGTGGGGTGAAGTCCCCAATCCTCGATGCGATCGCCGTCAATACCTTGGCCTCCAAGCTTTTCTGGAGCAGGGAAGGGCGCCGGAGCCTCGTAGCACGTCTTGACGGCGCGCCAGTACGGCGTGAACACCTTGTAGTACCCGCCAGATGAGGTCTTGATGGTCCATGGCTCTGTCAGCAGTGCGGTGGTGAAGCTTTCGGCGCAGAGCCCGTCATTTGCTAGCGTTTCCTTCAGATGACCGTCGATATCGCGTTCAGCTCGTCCATATCGACGCCCCCAATACACGCCTGCCGCATCGATTTCCTTGACGAGGTCCATGACGACCGCACCGGGGTCTCCTTTTCGGCAGATGAGTTTCCCGCCACGGCTGGAAACATCCGAGCGAAGTGATTTCAAAGATTTATCCAGCCACCAGAGCGAGGCTCCCCCCAGTCCTCGCAGTTTGGCGTGCTCTTCCAGGACGTAGAGGCAGATAATCTCAGCGCCCGTCTCGACCGCTGCTGCAATTGCTGCATTGTCGCGAAGGCGCAAATCACGTCTCAGCCAGACGATCAGTTTTTTACCTTTGAGGTCTGGCAGTATCGCCTCCAATGTGTGCGTTCTGGTTTGTGTACGTGTGGAGACAGGATTTGGATGAGTCTGAAGTGAATTACACCGCGAGCTGGCGCTACGAAGCGTCCTTCTCTAGAAGACGGCGCATGACGAATGCGACGCGGCGGGCGACAGGAGACAGTGCATGAGGCAAGAACTCGTCCGCCTGCTTGATGAGGCCCGCGGCAAGACAGTGCTCTGTGTCGGCGACATCATGCTGGACCGTTTTGTATATGGCTCGGTGACCCGGATTTCGCCTGAATCGCCTGTGCCGGTGCTGCATAAGTCGCGCGTGTCCGAAATGCCGGGTGGTGCCGGAAACGTTGCACGAAATCTCGCAGCCATGGGCCTCAACGTTATCCTCGTTGGCTGTGTCGGAGACGATGAAGACGGTCAGCGTCTCTCGGCGCTCATGAATGAGCAGCCCGGTATTGAGGCGCGTCTGGCACGATCGTCATCCTGTCAGACAATCGTGAAAACGCGATTCATTGCGAGCAATCAGCAGCTGTTGCGCGTCGACACAGAAGCGCATCAGCCGGACATAGGCGCCGCAGGCGCGGTGGTTTCCTCAGCCATTTCCGCCGCGCTATCGCGCGATGATTGCAGCGCCGTCGTCATTTCCGATTACGCCAAAGGGAGCGTGACGCCAGCGATTGTTCAGTCATGTGTCGATGCAGCGAGGAGCAAGAGCTTGCCGGTCCTGGTTGACCCCAAAGCGAAAGACCTCAGCATTTACCGGGGTGCGCGTCTGATCAAACCGAACGCTCATGAACTTGCGGCGGCTGTGGGGCGAGCATGTGTTGACGATGCCCAAATCGAGCGCGCTTTAACAGAATTGAAGACTCAACTGCCTGAAACGGTTCTTGTTGTTACGCGTGCGGAGAAGGGGATGTCCTGGTTGTCCGACGGAGCTGTGAAGCACCGAAGAGGCGAAGCGCGCGAAGTTTATGACGTCTCTGGCGCTGGCGACACGAGCATGGCGGCTATCGCTCTCGGATACGCCGCAGGTGCCCCACTGGAACTCTCGGTCGCGCTTGCTGTGACGGCGTCCGGTATTGCCGTCGCCAAGGCCGGGACAGCGACCGTGTCCGCCGATGAAATCCGCCGCGTCCTCGAACCCCAGCATCACGGACTGCAGGCGCCAATAGTCGACCATGACAATCTGGCCAAGCGGAGGGCTGAGTGGAAAAAGGCCGGGCTGCGTGTCGGCTTTACGAATGGGTGTTTCGACATTCTGCACCCCGGCCACCTCAAGCTGCTACAGGAAGCGCGCTCGCGATGCGACCGGTTGATCGTGGCGATCAACTCAGATGCATCGGTGAAGCGCTTGAAGGGTGAAACCCGCCCGATCAATGACGGCGCAGCCAGGACGGCGATCATGGCTGGTATCAGCGCGGTCGATGCCGTCACTATGTTCGAAGAAGACACGCCAGAAGCGCTCATTAGGCTCCTGGTTCCCGACATCCTCATCAAGGGTGGAGACTATACCGTCGAAACCATTGTTGGTGCTGACACCGTGCTTGCCGCAGGCGGCGAAGTGCACATCGTGCCCCTCGAGCCGGGTCAATCCACAACGCAGATTATCGAGCGGTCCCGGTCCTAATTGCCCCGGTCACCCGATATGTCCTCGTCCTGATTGGGGCGACGTATCGGCGCCACGTCGACGACTTCGTCAGCCGCCCAGGAATCAAACGGCTCTGCCGGCTTGACGGCATTTGCATCGAGCCACTCCGAAAGGACCGCAGCTCGGCTTTCCAGCGCAGGGATAAAGGAGTCGCCTGCAATGAAGGTCCGCTTGGGATGGGGAAGACTAGGCAATATCCACCTCTTTCTTGAGGGTTCTGAACCAAGTTCGACCTTTAGAACGCAGGCCTCGAATGCATTGCTGCACGCACCGACGCTTTCGTCCAGGCTTTCAATGGCGCTGGACGCCGGGACAATGATCCCGCCAAAGCGCTCCCGGAAGATATCGTCTGAAGGCAGCGCTGCCACGACTGCGGGTACGAACTCTTCCGCGCCTGGCGCGATCAGAATAACAACGCCGCGATCGCGATTGTCTACGGTCAGGTAACGCGTGAAGCCATCCTGAATATCGGTCTTCGAAGTGTTGATCGCTTCAATGCGTGGCTTTCCGGTCAGAGCAGGCGAAGGAGATCGGAAAGATGGCGCGTACAGGCTCAAATCACTGTGCTGCAGACCTGTCTCGGACAGGAAGGACTTGAATGAATCGTGGATATCAGGCGCGTCCGCCGCAACAAGGCCTGCAGGCGCGGGGTGAAAAGAGGGCGGGGCAACCACAAAAAGATCCACTCCCCAGGGTGTCACCCAGCCGCCATCTGTGTCTTCAGATGGTCTTTCCAGCCACACATCGTCGTAAAAGAAGTCAGGGGCCGGCGGAATTGTATCTGACCGACCGATAAATGAGGTATAAATCAGGTCCTTGAAAACGAACCAGCCTACGAGAACAACAAGGATAGCGATCAAGCCGCGGCGCATTAGACTTCCTTCAGTGCCTGCAACAGTCCCGAATATGACGGTTGATCCACCTTTACCTGCGCAATTGCGGTCTTTTTTAGATGACTCATCAGCTTTGCTGAATTTGCCGAGATTTCTCTTGCTCTCAGGCGCCGGCTCAACTCGTCATTGAGCACGCTCAGTTCCTCTTCGTCTGGCAGGTCCAATAGTAACTGGAGTCGAGCGCGCTCTTCCGCATCATTCGTCTCGCGGGCCCGAATGTCGCGGCTGATGGTGCCGAGAACATTTGACGCGACTCTCGCATGGAATGCGGAGCGGCCGGTAAGTTCCGGCATAGCCGTTTCGTCCACGAATGTCTTCACCGCCTCTACAAGCTCGGCAACGCTCGGCTGGTTATACATTTACTGCTTCTCCAACAGATTCATGAGGTCGATTTCTGTTTCCGACACGCGGCGTCCGATGGCGGCTCGTTCAACATTTGGTGCAGCGCCAGACCGATAGGACTCGTACATCATCATGCACATGATGCCCCACTTAAGACTTCCCAGGATTTCCCACCAGTCGATATCGGCAGGCGTGAAGCTTGCTCCGCCGGCTTCAGCATAAGCACTCAGCAGCGCTTCGACATCGCCAAAGCCACCCAACCGGTTCTCAGACTGGCCGAACCGCCAGGAATTTACACACATCCATGCAATGTCTTCTCTGGGGTCACCAAGATGGGCGAGTTCCCAGTCAAGAACTGATGCAAGGCCGGTTTCGTCAACCATGATATTGCCCAACCGGAAGTCGCCGTGAACCAGTACGGGCGGTAGCGGCTTGGGCGCATTGTCCTGAAGCCAGACAACGGCAAGGTCAAAGACCGGGCGACGAATACCGGTGGTCTGATAGGTTTCATCGTAGCGCTTAAGTTGATCGAGGCCTCCGCTGACTTTCAAGGCTTCTATGCCGGTCGGCGAGATGGAGTGAATGCCCGCGAGTGCCGTGCCGCATTGACCAGGCAATGCTGCACGGGCCTGCCCGAATCGCTCATCGCGCAATATACGCCTTGCGATCGTCTCCCCAGATACACGGCTCATGAAAAAGCCTTCTCCCAGGCCGTCGCATTCTTCGAGGACGTAAAGAACCTTAGGAACCGGCACGCCGACTTCGGCGGCCTTGGCGATCAACTGGGCTTCGTTCGAAAGACCAATTGCATTCGACTCCGGCGTGGTTGCAGTCGCGGCTGGAGAGCGGCGCAGAATAATGTCGGGTGGGGAATCTGTCCCTGTGAGGGACAATAGCCATGTTTCCTGGCTGGCGCCTCCCGACAGGCGATCGGCGGCCGCCAGCTTCGCCGATCCGTTGTAAATCCGTTCAATGACAGCAGATAGCCTGCGTTCGAAATCTTGTAGCTCACTCATCTTCGCCACAATTAACGGAAAGAAGATCACTTCCAAGCCATACTCGACGTAAACCCTTTGGACCCAGGAGCGCCTTGATGCCCAAAAGACGCAAGAAAGACAGTGGTTTGATGGACATAGAGCCTAAACCCCAGCGTCTCAGCGTCTGGGCCTGGCTGCGCGGCCGCTTCCTCGCCGGCATGGTGATCGCTGCACCCATCGCAATCACGATCTTCGTCCTGCAATTCCTGATCAACTTCATCGACAACCGGGTGAAGCCGCTTCTGCCGCCGTTAATCCAGCCAGAAACCTATACAAATTATGCTATTCCGGGCTTCGGCGTCCTGGTGATGATTGTTGCGCTGACCATCCTTGGTGCGATTGCTACGAACCTCATTGGTCGATCGGTCATCAGCGCAACCGACCGGATCCTGTCCCGCATTCCGCTTGTCCGGAACGTCTATGCGGCCTTCAAACAGCTCACGGAGGTGTTAGCGAACAATCAGCAAGCGTCCTATGACCGCGTCGTGATGGTAGAGTATCCCAAGCGAGGGTCATGGTGCATCGGCTTTGTTGCATCTGAGGCGAAAGGTGAGATCCGGCACCATCTGGGGCCGGAGTTCATCGGTGTCTTCGTTCCGACCACCCCCAATCCGACGTCCGGCTTTCTCATGTACGTGAATAAGTCCGAATGCATAGATCTCGAAATGTCCATTGAAGAGGGCGCGAAGATGATCCTTTCGGCGGGACTCATCGTGCCGGAAAAGGTCCAGCCAGAAACCGATCACGCTGCTTCAGCTGGCATTCCGACTGAGCGGACTGAGCAACTCCCGCAATAATGCCAGGGCTTCCAGCCGCTTCGGGTTCGCGCCTCCACTCAGTTCGACGAGGAAACGTGCATCCTGCCTCGCAATTGGAATGAGGTCGGCGTCTCGCTTCAGATCGATCACGCGGTAATCCACGGCGCCCGATTGACGCACGCCGAGCAGGTCTCCTGGACCTCGGAGCCGGAAATCTGCTTCAGCGATCTCAAAGCCATCTTCTGTGGCACGCAATGTATCGAGGCGTTCGCGGGCCAATTCGCCCAGGGGCGGACGATACAAAAGGAGGCAAAAGGATTTTCTATTCCCGCGGCCGACCCGGCCGCGAAGCTGATGCAGTTGAGCGAGACCAAACCCTTCGGCCCGCTCGATAACCATGATTGTTGCATCTGGCACGTCGACGCCAACCTCTATCACCGTCGTGGCGACCAGAATGCGGCTGTCGCCTGTACGGAAGGCTTCGAGCGCTGCATCCTTTTCCTCTGCCTTCAATCGGCCGTGCACGAGCCCGACGGGCACATTGAGCGCCTTGCGTAGCGCTTCAGCCCGAAAGACCGCCGAGCTATCATCTTCGTCGGCATCGACGCGCGGGCAGACCCAGAAGACGCGTTCACCGCGGTCGATGGCGCGGCCGACGCCCTCAATGACCTCGTCTATGCGGGTATCGGGAACTGCCCGCGTCTCTATGGGTTGGCGACCGGCTGGTTTTTCGTCGAGAACTGAAATGTCGAGATCACCATGAACGGCCTGCGCCAGCGTTCTAGGGATGGGCGTTGCGCTCATTACCAGCATATGTGGGCCTTCAGCTTTCCCGGCGAGTTTCATTCGATCTGCGACCCCAAAGCGGTGCTGCTCGTCAACAATGACAAGCCCGAGCTTATGAAAGCGTACCGCGTCCTGAAACAGCGCCTGCGTACCAACGATGATCTGGATGGAGCCGTCTGCCAGCCCCATCAGTGTTCCCTCGCGGGCAGGCCCTCGGTCACGCCCGGTCAGGGCTGCTACCTCATAGCCCATCGGTGCCAGCAAGCTGGAAACCGTCTCGAACTGTTGGCGGGCCAGAACTTCTGTGGGAGCCATGAAGGCAGCCTGATGTCCGCTCGTCACGGCTTTCACGGCAGCCATGATCGCGACAAGCGTTTTACCCGCACCCACATCGCCCTGCAGCATCCTTCGCATGGGGTGTGGTTCGGCAAGGTCCGCCGATATTTCCTTGATCGCCCTGATTTGTGCACGTGTGAGTTTATACGGCAGCGCCGCAGCAACCGCATTCATGTCGTCATTCGTAGATTTCAGGTTCGGCGCGGATTTCTGACTGCGAGCGGTTCGTGCCATGGCGAAGACCATCTCGCGCGCCAACGCCTCGTCATAGGCGAGACGCTGCCGGCAAATTTCAAACGCCGCTTCGTCAAAAACGGCTGGTTCGTGTAGACCGGACAGGGCCTGTTTGAAGCTCGGCCAACCGCGCTTTTCAAGCAGATCCGCCGAAATCCACTCTGGCAGGTCACTTTCCACGCTTGCGAGTGCGGCGACTGCAGCGCTGTGGACTTTCTTGTTGGTGAGGCCGGCGGTCAACGAATAAATCGGCTCGACTTGAGGCGGCATCTCCCCGCGTGCCGGATCAATGATATAATCAGGATGCGTCATCTGTCGTTCGCCCTGGAACTCGCCGACGACCCCGGAAACAATTCGTTCCTTGCCGACCGGGAATTGCCCCTGCAGCCATCTTGGATCTGCCCGAAAGAATATGAGCGTCAGGAAACCGGTTCCGTCGAATAGCTGGATCCTATGTGGCGCTCGATCATTGTATGGAGCCTTATAGGCATGGACCTCTCCTTTGACGGTCGCCACTTCTCCGGGCAGGAGTTCATCGAACGACGCCTTGACACGCCGGTCCAGCCACTTGTCGGGCAGGTGCAAAAGTAGATCCCAGACATGTGCACCATCCACGAGCCGCTCGAACACCGGCTTCAGCTTGGGGCCGATGCCGGGAAGGCTGTCGATGGGCTGGAAGAGGGGATAGAGTCGTTTGTCTCGCATGGTTGCAGTTGACAATAGTCGAAGGTAACGCACCTGCAATTGAACTTATTGGCCGCCGCGGTACAGGAAAATCCGTCATGGACGAAAAACGACGCAAACTGAAGTTCCGTGCATCACGACGTGGATTCCGCGAAATGGACCTCATCATGGGTCAGTTCGCCGAGCGCCACATTGGTTCGATGGACGATGAAGAACTCGCTGAGTTCGAGCGCCTCCTGGCCACGCCCGACTGGGAAGTTTACGCGTGGATCATTGGTAATAAATCGGTCCCGGCGAATTATGCAGGACCGGTCATGGACCGACTGCTCGCATTCGAGTACGACCCACGCGCCTAGCGCTGAGCGCTTTGCGATTCTGACCGCCGAGTTTCGAGACCAAGTATGCCCAATGCCCCCTCACTGGCGCAGCTCTCGGCGCCCACAAATATTGCCGGCGCACCATTCGGCCTGGACCTTCTTGCCATGCAGGATGCCCTGCAGGGGACGTCGCGGATCGGCCTTTATGTTGCGCGCGATGACAAGACGGCTGCCGCAGCCCTGAAACTTGCCGAGTTCAACCATCCTGCCATGGAGGTCGTCCATCTACCGGGCTGGGATATTCTGCCATATGACCGCATGAGCCCGAGCCCGGCAGTGGCCTCGCAGCGCTGTGCGGCACTGGCGCAACTTGCTCAACACGCAGGCGCTTCGGGGCCGCTGCTTGTCGTCACGACCGGCTCGTCTCTTGTGCAGCGTGTGCCACCTCGAGCGACGATGCAGACGGCGAGTTTCTCGCTCGCCGTCGGGCAAGAGGTCGATGAGGCCGCGTTGACGGACTATCTTGCCGTGAATGGTTATGTTCGGTCCAGCACGGTCAGTGAACGCGGTGAGTATTCGGTTCGTGGTGGTATCATCGACATTTATCCACCCACGAGCGTCGAGCCCATCCGGCTCGATCTGTTTGGCTCGACGCTGGACCAGCTGAAATCCTTCGACCCGGAAACCCAGGTATCGACCCGGTCGCTGAAATCAGCGGTACTGTCGCCGGTTTCGGAAATTCTATTCTCACCCGACACGCTTAGCCTTTTTCGGGAGCAATATCTTTCCGAGCTTGGAGCCCCGGCGGGCGACAACATGTATGAAGCGGCACGCGCCCAGATCAGACGCCAGGGTCTCGAAAACTGGCTCCCGCTGTTCCATCCGCACCTTGATACACTCTTTGACTATATCGGCCCCGACGCCCTTGTCGGCTTCAGTTACCTAGCCGGAGAAGCGATAGCAGAGCGACAAACGCAGGTCCGAGACTATCATGAGGCGCGACACGAGGCTGCAACTTCGGATCGGCCTGCGCGGGTGCTGAAACCAGAACGTCTGTACCTCGAACCCGAAGAGCTGGATGCTGCACTGGCCAGTCGGACAGTGGCGCGCTTCTCTCCCTCGCCAGATCCAGCGGCTATCGATCTTGGAGGCGCTCCGGGCCGCGACTTCGCGCCAGAGCGGACGCGTCCTGACCTCAATGTCTTCGAAGAAGCCGCCGCTCACGCCAAGGAGCTTCGCGCCAAGGGTTTGACTGTCGTCCTCGGGGCCTGGACGGCCGGCTCTGCCGAGCGTCTCGTTGGAGTGATGGAGGACCATGGCCTTGGCGCCTTGCCACGGGTCTATTCGTTGGAAGCGGCGCGGAAAGCTGAACTCAGCATTGCGGAACTTCCGCTGGAAAAAGGCTATGTCGCCTCCGACATCGCGATCATTTCCGAGCCCGACGTCCTGGGTGACCGTCTCGCAGCCCCTCGCAGAAAGCGCAAGTCTGCCAATTTTATCTCAGAGGCCGCATCGCTCAACACTGGCGACCTTGTTGTGCATGTCGACCATGGAGTCGGACGGTATGAAGGCCTGAAGACGCTTGAGCTGACCGGCGCTCCTCATGACTGCCTGGAGCTCTCTTATGCGGGAGGCGACCGGATTTACCTGCCGGTCGAGAATGTCGACCTCATCAGTCGTTACGGCAGCGAGGACGCGGACAGCGCCATTGACCGCCTTGGTGGTGTCGGCTGGCAAACCCGGAAGGCCCGCGCGAAGAAGCGGATCCTCGAAATGGCCGCTGAACTGCTCGATATCGCTGCAGCAAGAGCGCTGAGGCAGGCTGAGCCCACGACGGCAGGGCATGGGCTCTATGAAGAGTTCGCCGCTCGATTCCCTTACGAGGAAACCGATGACCAGCTGAATGCAATTGAAGACACGCTGACGGACCTGGCCAGCGGAAAGCCGATGGACAGGCTTGTATGCGGCGATGTCGGCTTCGGGAAAACCGAGGTCGCCCTGCGTGCGGCCTTCGTCGCCGCCATGAGCGGAATGCAGGTCGCGGTTGTCGCTCCGACAACTCTGCTCGCGCGCCAGCACTATAATTCGTTTCTCGAGCGCTTTGCGAACTGGCCGGTTCAGGTACGGCACCTGTCGCGGATGGTCAGCCAGAAGGACGCCACATCAACGAAAGAAGGCCTCAAGGCTGGCACGGTCGATATCGTCGTGGGCACACACGCCTTGCTGTCAAGCAGCGTCGAATTCAAGCGTCTCGGACTCGTCATCGTCGATGAAGAGCAGCGCTTTGGCGTCAAACACAAGGAACGGCTGAAGGAGCTGAAAGCAGACGTCCACGTACTGACCCTTTCAGCGACGCCGATTCCGAGAACCCTCCAGATGGCACTCACGGGCATTCGCGATCTGTCGATTATTGCCACGCCGCCGGTCGACCGGCTTTCGGTGCGGACTTACGTCACCGAATTTGACACTGTCACGATACGCGAAGCACTCCTGAGAGAGAAATATCGCGGCGGACAGGCATTCTTCGTGGCCCCGCGCATCCAGGATCTCGATGGCCTCGAGACGTTCCTTCGGGACAATATTCCGGAGATCAGCTTCGTGGTTGCCCACGGCCAGATGCCGCCAACCGAACTCGAAGACATCATGACGGCGTTCTATGAGGGGCAATACGATGTGCTCCTTTCCACTACCATCGTGGAAAGCGGACTTGATATTCCGCGCGCCAATACACTTGTCATCTATCGGGCCGACCGGTTTGGCCTGGCGCAGCTTTACCAGCTTCGCGGACGGGTCGGGCGATCCAAGATACGCGCCTATGCCTACTTCACAACGCCCAGCGATCACGTCATGACCCCGGGTGCGGAACGGCGCCTCCGCGTCCTTCAGTCTCTCGATTCGCTCGGCGCAGGCTTTCAACTCGCCAGTCATGACCTGGACATGCGGGGCTCTGGAAATCTGCTCGGAGACCAGCAGTCAGGTCATGTGCGAGAGGTTGGCGTGGAGCTCTACCAGTCGATGCTTGAAGACGCCGTCAACGCGCTGAAGGCGGGCGTTTCGGACTTCGAGGAAGAAATTGCCGACGACTGGTCGCCACAAATAAATCTCGGCGTTGCCGTTCTCATCCCGGACACTTACGTCGAAGACCTCAGTGTGCGCCTGGGTCTCTACCGGCGGCTGGCAGAGATCGACACCGAAGAAGGACGCGAAGGGTTTGCGGCCGAACTGATCGACCGGTTCGGCCCATTGCCCGACGAAACGCGACAGCTTCTGGATGTGACGGCCATCAAGGCTGCCTGTAAATCAATCGGCATCGCTAAACTTGATGCTGGCCCCAAAGGGGTGGTTATGGCCTTCAGGGATGATACGCCGCTTGAACCAACCAAGCTGATGTCGCTCGTGCGCTCGCGCCCCAACCAGCTCAAGCTTCGTCCTGATTCCAAGCTGGTCATAACGCGAGTGCCTGACGAGAAGGACAAGCGAATCCTGATGATCCGCGGCTTGCTCCGTGAGCTCTCAGCTCTTGCTCTGGCTCAGCCTCGCTGAATTTTGTTGCCAGCCATCCGTTGCGGCACCGCTTGGCACTCCCATCGTACCTTCTATGCTCTGAACCTGCATAAATCTTCAGGGAGACACCGATATGGCAAGCGGTCCGCTTACAGGCGTAAAGATAGTTGAATTCCAGGGAATTGGCCCGGGCCCCTTCTGCGGGATGCTCCTTTCCGATCTGGGCGCAGACGTTGTCCGGATTGATCGGTCCGGTGGGGGCGGTCGGGCAGCAACGCCCGCCAATGTCGAGTCCCGAGGACGCCGGTCGATTGCATTGAACCTCAAGGATCCAGCTGATGTCGAGACGGCGCTTAAACTCATTGAGAAGGCCGATGGTCTGATCGAGGGTTTTCGCCCCGGCGTCATGGAGCGTCTCGGTCTTGGGCCCGATGTCGCCCTCGATCGCAACCCGAAACTCGCTTATGGTCGCATGACAGGCTGGGGGCAGACGGGTCCGCTCTCGCACGCCGCAGGGCACGACCTCAATTACATCGCGCTGACAGGCGCGCTCGGTGCCATGGGGCGCAAGGGAGAACGTCCGTATCCACCATTGAACCTGATCGGCGACTACGGCGGCGGCGCACTTTACCTTGCGTTCGGACTGCTTGCCGCCATTCTTCACGCTCGCAGTTCGGGGGAAGGGCAGGTCGTTGATGTCGCCATGACTGACGGTGCCGCTTCGCTGACCTCAATGTTCTACGGTATGAAAGCCATGGGCGTCTGGAGCGATGAGCGCGAGGCCAATCTCCTCGACGGCGGTGCTCACTTCTATGATTGCTATGAAACGAGTGATGGAAAGTATGTTTCGATTGGATCAATCGAACCGCAATTTTACGCACTGCTCCTGGAAAAGGCCGGCTTGTCTGACCCTGGCTTCAAGGAACAGATGAATCGCAAGGCATGGCCGCAGCTGTCGGCGAAAATTGCTGAAGCAATTAAAACCAAGACCCGCGATGAGTGGTGCGACATAATGGAAGGCACCGATGTGTGTTTTGCGCCGGTGCTTTCGCTCGCCGAAGCTCCCAAACACCCTCACAATGTTGCCCGAGAGACCTTCATAGAGATCGAAGGCGTGGTGCAACCCGCACCCGCCCCTCGTTTCTCGAAGACACCCGGCAAAGTCCAGCGTGCGCCAGCCAGCCCGGGCGCGCATACCGACGAAATCCTGCAGGACTGGAAAATCGCATAATCCCGTCACTATTGGCTATTTGGCAGCATACTAGACACTCATTTGCCTTGATGAACCCTGCACAACGGGTCTGAGCGAAGGTGTTCATATATCATCTGCTAGAAAGGATTCATCAGCGAAGAGCCGAACCAAATTTGGTTGGGTCTCATTCCTGATGTCCTTCTTGCTAAACTTTGGCCGCCAATCGGGTGGCCAATTTTTTTTGCCCTGACTGCTCGCGCACCGGATCAGCTATGTTGCAGAAATGTTGCAACTCTGCCCCTTGCTGTAACGTGATCTTAGGTGGAAATCAGCTCATGCAATCAGGCACATAGTGATAGTATATCTGGGAATTGGTTATGGGAACAGTGATGTCGGCATCGCCGCGAAAAGTCAGTGATGCAGATCGTGGTATCGGTCAGCTGGTGCGTCAGGCACGGCGTCGGATTGGTATGACACTCGACGACCTCGCAAAGAAACTGGGGTTGTCCTATCAGCAGGTTCACAAATACGAGAATGGGACCAACCGCATCAGCGCTGGCACGCTCGCTGCCATTGCAAACATTCTGGCTGTTCCCGTCGAACACCTGTTTCCCGAAGACGTGCTTCTCGGCGAAAACGATAATGAAGACAGCGAAGTCGACAAGTACCGGGGAGAAGTCAGCCGGATTGTTCGAACCATCGATGACCCCAAGAAGCTGGAGGCCATTATCACCATTCTCAAAACGGTGTAGAATCCGAACAGTAGAACTACCCCGCCTTTAAATCGGAACGCGGCGGCGCATCAGACTTCCAGTGTTTGGGATGAACGAAGGTCTCAGCGAACCATGGGTTGGATTCCGTTTCGAATTGACTTCGGATCCAGTCAATGAATTTGCGGCCGCGTGAAAGACCTTGGACGCGCTGAGTATAGGAAAGCCAGAACTCAAGGGGGACGAGTTCCGGCAAGTCCAGCGGGATCAGACGATCGTCCAGTTCGGCCACGTAAGACGGCATCAGCGTTATGCCTCCGCCATTTGCGCAAACTTCCTTCAATACGGTGCCAGAATTGGTCACAAGGCTGAAGCGAAGTAACTTCTTCAGCTCAGATGCTTTCGGCGACCAGCGGTCGATCTGATTCACATAGGCGTCGTGCAGAAGACAGCGATGTCCCTGCAGGTCGAACAGGCTGTCAGGGCGACCATAAGTCTCTAGATAAGACGCTGACGCGAAGAACATATAATGCAGCACACCCATTCTCAAAGAATGGAGGTCGCGATGCTGCGGCTTGCTGAAGACGAAGCTCATATCTGCCTCACCATTCAGCAGATCCGCTTCCCGTTCCAAGATGTTTATATGCAGTTCCAACTGGTTATTCTTGGCCAGGTATTGCGGCAGGCTCTGCGTCAGCCAATGCGATAGCACGCCATCCGTTGACGCAATACGAAGGTCACCGGCCGCGGCCTGATCGACGTCCGACATTTCCGCCAGCAAGGCATTGGTCTCTTCGGACATTGCGATGGCGCGCTTTAGAACGAGCTTGCCCGCCTCCGTCAACTCGATTCCCCGCGTACTTCGAACGACAAGACGACAATTCAGGCTGTCTTCGAGATCATCGATCTTGCGGCTGATAGTGGGCGTCGATTCGCCCACCTGTTTTGCTGCAGCTGTCATGCTGCCTAATTCGGCCACAGCGGAAAAGATTCTCAGCTTGTCCCAGTCCAGCTTGTTCGAGATCATTCTACCACCACTGGTGTGAGTCTTTCAGTTCTGAAATTTTTCCTGCCGCGAAAATGCTAGATTGTAAAATACATAGTTGACAACTGCTACGTGTATTCTTCAATTTCTCCACCAAGGAGATATGTTGTATGTCGATTCACCATCTGGTTGTATCCAATTCATCCCGCCCATATTGCTATGTCAGCCCCGTTGAAATGATTCGAGACATGGGGCAGTTCGGGCTTCGCCCTTGTGCGGGGTCCGACATACGCGAAGCCCTGCGGATCGGCGAACAACTGCTGGGCGGTAAACTGGCGCGAAAAGAGGTGATCACAACGCTTGATGCCATCACCCAGATGACGATGTGGATCATCGGCGACCCGATTGATGGGCTATACATTACCGTGCCGCTGACCGAAGAGGGAAGGGTGGCTGTTGAAAACGGTGAGTTTAATCCGGCAGATCCGGCCTTGCGTCACGTAGCGCCCCGAAACACGCCGATCTTCGGTCTCTATGTCGGTGTCTATGCAGCAGCTTCCAAGCAGGCCCGCAGGAATATCATGGCCGCATCAGCCTCGGTGAGAGTGTCGCTCTTTGCCCCAGTCCCCTGTTACGCGCGAGGTGCCACGGAAGACGGGCAGCGCTCAATGCTCCGGCTAGGCTTTCGCCGACTGTCCGGTGGCCTGCCCGACCTCTTTGTCTTTGATCCAATCGAATAGAGTATGAGTACTGGACTTCCTTACCCTGAAGTTGGTCTGCAGGCCTTGCGGCGAAAACCGTCGTTTGCCGCGCTTGAAAGAGCGTCGGTCCGACTGGTGAGAACGGTCGACGAATTGCTGCAGGCCTTTGCGATCCGTTCCGCCGTCTTCATGGCCGAACAGGTATGTCCATATCACGAAGAGTTCGATGGCAATGACCTTGCCGGATGCCATCTGGTTGCATCCGTCGAGAACGAACCGGTTGCGACCTTGCGGCTCAGATGGTTCGCAAGCTTTGGCAAAGTGGAGCGCGTCTGCATTCTTCCTGCGGCACGTGGCAAGCACTTGGAAAGGGTTCTCCTTGCGCATGCGTTTGAGCTGGCTTCCCGGAAGGGCTTCAGACTGATGACCGGGCAGATACAGGCCAGGCTTTGGCCCATGTGGCAAAAAACCATTCACTGCACATTGAGAGACAACCGACCAAGCTTCGCATTTTCGGATTTCGAGTATCTTGAGATCGACATTCCCATACCATCGCACCCCAAATCCATCTCTCCATTGTCCGACCCGTATCTTCTCATCCGTCCCGAAGGCAGCTGGGACGCTACCGGCATCCTGGAAGAGTCGGTGGAACGGTCTGAAGAGAGACGCGCCGCCGCTTGAAGCGAAGGTCGGCGCTGACAGTCATGACCGAGGCGTTCCAGCCGGGTTTAAACTGCGCTGCGGCCAACATAGCCCGGATTTGTTGCAACCCTTACCGCGTGCGCGCGCCCGACGACCCCCATCTTGTGGCCGGAGTTCGTAAGGTGAAAACGCACGGTCGGAACGGAAATCCCGACGATTTCCGCGATCTCGCTATCAGTCTTGCCCAGCGCGGCCCACTTTGGGCACTGGATCTCCCGTCGCGTCAGCTCAACGATTTCAGGAAGTTTAGCGTGGGCCGCATTTTCCCGATAACGCGAAAGAAAATGCAGGCTCAATGGATGCATCTCCCCTGCGTGTGTTGAGAAGACAGCATCAATGTCGGCGACAGTTTCATTGGTTGCCCAGACGAGCGTGCCAATCACCCCGAAAGGTATGTAGCACGGGCGTATAATCGCGCTTGCTACGCCGAACGCATCGTAATCCGCATTCGCATTGAACGCGTCCAGCGCCTGGTTCGGGCGCCACGATTTGAGCTTCGTGCCGTCAAACAGGAACGGCTCGGCACAGATGCGGGACGCCTGGATAAAACCAGACCGGGGGGGGGCAAACGTCCGGTCATTCCAGTAGTGCAGCTTCGGATCGAACCATTTGAACAGCGTTTTGGCATATGGCTTTCCAACATGGTCGAGGATTGGAGCAGGGTGGAGCGAGATGCAGCGATACATCTTTGCATCGGAATGTGCACGGGTGGGCGCACCTCCGTCGGCACCTATGGGGCTTGAAATGGTCGGCCCCTGCATCATTGGCTACGGAACGCCAGAACAGAAAGAGTATTATCTGCCGCGGTTTCTGACGGGCCAAGACTATTGGGGGCCAGAATATCACCGATGAATATGAATGGTACAGATTACTTCGAATGCGAACGTTGTCCTGCGCTTTGCCGGTCGGCCCCGCACTTAGGGCGTGTCGCTGAGCTACGACTTCCAGCTTCCTTCCTGAGCAGGGCGCATCCATCCAAGCCGGAAGGGTGCGGTCTTTCATTTTTGGCGTCAGGTTCCCACAGGCGGTCGTCGGTCATTGACAAAGCGAGCGGACGACGAACCGCTCCAGGTGCGCCGCCATGTGCTGAATTCTTTTATCCTATACGCAGGCCACGTGGCGGAGGAGGAGGGATTCGAACCCCCGGAACGTTCGCACGCTCAACGGTTTTCAAGACCGCCGCATTCAACCACTCTGCCACTCCTCCGTGGCCGGGCGTCTGTTTCGGGCAAACCGGCACGAATTGCAATAGGGCGGCTGAACCTCATTTTTGCCTCAATTGGACGAATTATTAACGGGGCGTTTCAGGCCGGACGGAAACTTTCCTCGCATGTTCACCCTGCATCCATTTCACTATGGTAAATGCAACCATCAACAGAAGTTGTGTCGTGCGCTTGGCAGAAGTTGAGGCACGTTGAAAGCCGACCACAGAACGAGGTTCGAATGTCCAGTCTGAAGCTCCTCAACTATCCGTTTCTCTTGGCCGCAGCTGTCGCTGTGTCTGCGACGCCGCACGCGGCAGCGGACCGTAAGGCTGGCGCACCAATTGAATATGTAGGGCAGGGTAGTGTGCCCAGGGCCAACACGGCAGCGACGCAGGACCCCTGGCGAGGACCAGTCATCAGATCAAATCCATCAGCGCCACCGCAACAGCGCGTTCAACTCAATTTTTCTTATCCGGGCTCGACCGGGCCAGTCAGCACTCGCCCGCAAGCTCAGATGGCAAGCATCGAATCAACGCCTCGCGCGAGCGGTATCCAGCGCTCTGCTTCCCCAGCCTGGCCTCAAACGCAATCGATTGGCACGCCCACCGCGCAACCCGTCAGCGCGCCGCGCTCACTGGTTCTGGGAGCCGGAGCGCGTAATTCCCTGACTGACCAGCGCCCGAAATCCGTCACCCCGGATTTCCTCAATGCATATGCTGAAGAAACCGGGATTGCGTCTTGGTATGGCGAGGCGTTCCACGGCAACACCACAGCAAATGGCGAAACATTCGACATGTACGCGATGACTGCAGCACATCGCACCTTGCCGTTGCCAAGCCTGGCACAGGTGATCAATGAAGCAAACGGCAAGGAAATCGTCGTTCGCGTCAATGATCGCGGTCCCTTTGTGGATGACAGGATCATTGACCTTTCAATGAAGGCTGCGTCTGCGCTCGACATCGTCGATCAAGGAGAGGCCAAGGTGACTGTTCGCTATCTTGGACCGGCCCCTGAAGTGGCAAGTAAACCTGTCCAGCTTGCCCAACTGGAGACAACGGCTGATCCTGTTCGCGACGATCCGAAGCCGCGAACGGACCTTTATGGCGACATCCTTATGGGTGGCGTGGAGCCGTCGCTGGGTGTGCCTGACCCCGGCCAGACTGTTGCAACGCCGGCAAGAATTTCGATTGCGACACCGCCCGCCCCCAAGCCCGATTTCGATCTATCGCCTGCGCCTGTCCGCGAAGCGTCGCTGGACAGCGCTCTGACAACGACGGGGCCGGCTCCCCGTCCGCTTCAAGCCGCCGCAACGCCTTCGGCATCACACTCGGTCCCCAAATTCCAGCCAAAGATTTTTGTCCAGGTCGGCTCGTTCGCGGATATAAGCAATGCACAAGGCATGAATGCTCAGGTGGGTGGAACCTATCCTGTCGACATAGAGTCGGTTCGTGTGCACGGTGCTGATTATTTCAGGGTTCTGGTCGGGCCTTTTCCGACCCGCAGCGCCGCTGATATGGCGAAATACCAGCTCAGCCAGCGGGGCATTACAGATGGGTTCGTTGTCCTGAGATAATTGCGCAGCAGGCATTGACGCCTGTCTCAAAGCGGCCCTTTTTCTAGGTCATGGATACGAGTGGAAACCACCCCGCTCCTGACCTGGAGAAAGCAGAATGAATTTCACCAGACTTTGCGCCTCAATCGCCTGCGCACTTGCCGTCACATTGCCAGCATCCGCGCAGCTTATCGACACTCAGGCCGACTACGCTGTCATCATGGATTATGAGACACAGGATATCCTGTTCTCAAAGAATGGCGACGAGCCGATGATCCCGGCCTCAATGACCAAGATCATGACGGCCCATGTCGTCTATGAGGCGATCGATAATGGTGAGATTTCCCTGGACGACACGCTGCCTGTCAGCGAACGCGCGTGGAGAGAAGGCGGTTGGGCGACGGGCGGCTCCACCATGGGTCTGCGAATCGGCGAGACGCCAACAGTGGAAGACCTCCTTCGGGGCGTGATCATCCTGTCGGGAAATGATGCGTGCATTGTTCTGGCTGAGGGGCTTGCCGGCACGGAAGAGGCATTTGCAGCTCGAATGACAGATCTTGCGCAGGAAATGGGCCTCACATCGGCGAGCTTCAAAAATGCAAGCGGTCTGAATGCCGAGGGCCATGTCATTTCGGCTGCAGACCTCGCTCGTCTGGCGCGCATGGAAATCGACAAATTTCCTCAATATTACAAATACTACTCCGAAAAAGAGATGACGTGGAACGGCATCACCCAGGGCAACCGGAACCCTCTGTTATATTCAATGGATGGAGCCGATGGCCTGAAGACCGGCCATCTTGAGATTTCTGGATATGGACTGACGGCGTCCGCCGTTCGCGATGGGAAACGACGTATTCTGGTAATCAATGGCCTCGACAGTTCACGCGCCCGTGCTGATGAAGCCGAACGTCTTATGCGCCTCGCCTTCACGGCTTTTGATACGCGTACCATTGAACCGAGTGACAAACCGCTCACGAGCCTTCCTGTCTGGAACGGCGAGACCCGGACCGTTGCGGTGAAACTGCAAGAGCCGGTTCGTGTCGCCGCGCACAAGCGCGCTTTCGATGACGCCAGGATGGAAGTCGTCTATGACGGCCCAATCACGGCGCCCGTTTCTGCCGGAGATGTCATTGGAAAACTTGTCATCACAGTGGAAGGCAAGGATGAGCCGATAATCGCGCCTCTCGTCGCCACTGAAAACGTAGCAAAGCTGGGCTTCATCGGCCGCGCGGTCGAAGGACTCAGCCTCAAACTGTCAGGAGATGACGCGGCCGCATCATGAGTCGTGGGCGCTTCATAACGATAGAAGGTGGTGAAGGCGCCGGGAAATCCACACTCATCCGGAGTCTGGAGCAGGTGCTCGAAGCGCGTGGCCTTGACGTGGTTACCACCCGGGAACCGGGCGGAACCGTTCTTGCTGAAGAAATCAGAAACCTCGTGCTTCATCCACCTGGCGAGACGCAGTGGAGCGCGCTCGCCGAAGCGCTGCTGATGAATGCGGCACGTGCGGACCATGTCGAAAAGAAGATTGCGCCCGCACTTGCAGCCGGCAAATGGGTGATCTGTGACCGCTTTGCCGATTCGACGCGGGTCTACCAAGGCATTGGGGGTGTGAATGACACCATGCTTCAGGCCATGCAGGCCGAAGTCACCAAAGACGCCGCGCCTGATATCACATTCATCCTGGACGGACCGGTTGATGAGCTGCTTCAGCGACGCACCGCACGGGGGACGAGCGACATCTTCGAGCGGCGACCGATCGGGTTTCACACGGCTGTTCGCGAACGTTTTCTCGAAATTGCGAAGGCAGCTCCGGACCGGTGTAAAGTTGTCGACGCCTCGCGGGACCCGAGCCGCGTACTGGAAGACGTCCTGAGCGTCATTGATGAACGGGTCAGCGCCTCATGAGCACGTCGGCACTTCCGCTTTACGGTCATCGGGCCGTACAGGCTGAGTTCCTGTCCGCTGTGGAGAGCCAGCGGTTGCACCATGCCTGGATCATTGAAGGGCCTTCCGGCATTGGCAAGGCCCGGTTTGCGACGCGTCTTGCCTCAATCCTGCTCGGAGCAGTTGCGACACCGGACGACCCAGCCGGAGCGACAGCGGATGATCCGGTCATGCAGAAAGTCCTGTCGGCTGGCCATCCCGACCTGAAACACGTCGAACGTCAGCTGAACGACAAGGGAAACCTGAAACAGGACATCGCCGTGGAACAGATCCGCGAGCTCAACGCCTTCTTCTCGTTGAAGCCCGCCATGGGTGGCTGGCGTATTGGAATTCTGGACTCGCTGGACGAAATGAACGTCAGCGGCCTCAATGCCGTCCTGAAAACCCTCGAAGAGCCGCCGGCAAAAGCCCTAATCTTCCTGATTTCGCATATGACCACGCCAATCCTGCCCACCATTCGGTCCAGGTGTCAGACCTTGCGCCTGAAGGCCTTGAGCGAAGACGACACCAGGCAAGTACTGGCAGACATGAACATCGACAATGCGGAGGGCGCACTCTCGCTGGTCAGGGGCCGTCCCGGACGAGCCGAAGAAGTGACAGGCGCAAAGGTCCTTGCCGCTGCCAGCGCCGCCCAAAGCCTGCTGAAGGCCATGCCACGCCCCAATGAGGCGATCCTGTCCCAGGCCATTTCGTCGGCCGCCGAGGATGATGCGGCGTTCCGGGTCTTCGCAGGCGAAATACTGGGCTGGCTGGAGACCCAGACCAATCGTGACCCCAGTTGGTCCGGAGCGTGGTTCGAAAGCCAGCAGATTGTCGCTTCGCAGCGGAACCTTCACATGCCGCCGGTTCAGGCTGCGTCCAAGCTGATTGGATGCCTTCAATCTGGTTTCGGGAACGTTTAGACACCGTCCGTATGTTCGACACGCATGTAAATCTCCACGCTGAAGCGTTCAGCGAAGATCTGGACGAGGTTCTGGCGCGAGCAAGAACAGCCGGTGTGACGCGGTTTCTCGCCATCTGTGATCGCTATGACAATTATGACCGTGTGAAATCCATCGCGAATGAGCATCCAGATATCTGGAACACGGTCGGTGTGCACCCGCATCACGCCAAGGATTTCACTGACCTCACCAGCGACTTGCTGGTGGCCGCAGCCAACGATGAAAAGACCGTTGCCATAGGCGAAACAGGCCTCGACTTTCATTATGGCTATTCGAACGAAGCCGATCAGGTCGCAAATTTCCGGCGGCACATATCTGCGGCTCGTGACACTGGGCTGCCGCTAGTGGTCCACACCCGCGAAGCGGATGAACTGACCGCCGATATTCTCGAGGACGAGTATGCGCGCGGCGCCTTCGGCATCTTGCTGCATTGCTATACGGGCGGTCAGGACCTGGCAGACAGAGGGCTTGCGCTTGGAGCTTACGTTTCAGTTTCAGGCATCCTGTCATTCAAGAGCGCCAGGGATGTCAGGAGCGTCATCGAGACGGTGCCGCTCGACAGGATCATTCTCGAGACGGATTGCCCATATCTCGCACCGGTGCCGTACAGGGGCCGCCGGAATGAACCGTCATATCTGCCATATGTTGCCGACGCGCTTGCCAGTCTGACAGGCCGTGAACGAGCAGAAATAACATCAATTTGCGAGGCCAATGCGCTAAATTTGTTCAAAAAACTAACCGCTTCATGACCACAACTGCGCGCTTCACCTTTCTTGGAACAGGGTCTTCAGGCGGCGTGCCGCGCGTCGGGAATGACTGGGGCGACTGCGATCCCAATGAGCCCAAAAACCGGCGCCGGCGATGCGGAGCCCTTATTGATCTTGGTGATCCAATAAATCCTGAATCCTGCACACGCGTCTTGATTGACTCACCGCCAGACCTGCGTGAACAGCTTCTCGAGGCGGACGTCTCACACCTTGATGGTCTGGTCTACACACATGACCACGCCGACCAAAGCCATGGTATCGACGATGTAAGGGCGCTTGCGATGCGGATGCGAAGGCAAGTGCCGACCTTCCTAGACGCACCAACCGCACAGACCCTGACCACGCGGTTCGAATACTGCTTCACAGGGAAGGGGGGCTATCCACCCATCCTCGATCTACAACCGCTCATCCAAATCGGCCGTCCGTTTTCAGTCGATGGTCCAGGCGGGCCCCTGGAGCTTGAACCGATCAAGCAGTTTCATGGCCGGATAATAAGCCTTGGCTTCAGGATCGGGTCGCTTGCCTATTGTAATGATCTTCATGACTTCCCTGAAGAGAGCCTGGAAAGGCTGAAGGGAACAGAGGTCCTTGTGCTTGACGCTTTGCGCTACACGCCGCACCCAAGCCATGCGCACCTGGAACGTGCTCTTGGCTGGATTGAAGAGATAAGGCCAGAACGGGCATACCTGACGAATCTTCATATCGACATGGATTACAGGACATTGTGCGAGGAACTGCCGCCGCATGTGCGGCCTGCCCATGATGGCTTATGCATTGAATTTGCGCACTAAAGAGAATTCCGTATTTCTCATAATATAGATTATGCAATCCGTTTTTGGATCGAGATCAGCGGCAATCACATCGCGTCTGAGCACCGCATCGCCAGCCAACGGTCCGGTCCTTCTTCACGCACTTTCCAGCTCAATGCACCCGGCGCAGTTGGCCGACACTGAATCAGTCATTAACGTTTTCATTGCTCCCACCCCTATCGCGACTGGAAGGATTGCTCTGCCATGTCCCCTCCTCCCCCATCATCCGAATTTGACCGCTTGCGCGGCATTATGGCGAAACTTCGGGATCCGGAAACGGGCTGCCCATGGGATGTTGAGCAGTCTTTTTCATCCATTTCCCCTTATACGATCGAAGAGGCCTATGAAGTCGCCGACGCCATTGAGCGCGAAGATTACGAGGACCTGCGAGACGAGCTGGGAGATCTGCTGCTCCAGGTGGTCTTTCACAGCCAGATGGCTTCAGAGGCCGGCCTCTTCACGGTCGACGATGTCGCCCGCGCCATTAATGACAAGATGGTGCGACGCCATCCTCATGTTTTCAGGAATGGTGACGATCGCACGGCAGAGGAGCAAACGCGAGCCTGGGAAGACATAAAGGCGAGCGAACGCTCAATCAAAGACGAGGACAGCTCGGCCCTTGCAGGCGTTGCCAAGGCGCTTCCGGCCCTGATGCGTGCTGAAAAACTCCAGAAGCGCGCGGCGCGTACCGGCTTTGACTGGACCAATCCGGAAGACATTCTCGAGAAGCTCGCCGAGGAGACAGATGAGGTCCAAGACGCAATTGAGAATGGCAATCTGGCTGAGATTGAAGATGAGATCGGCGATCTGCTATTCGTCACCGCCAATCTCGCCCGCCGCTTCAAGCTCGACCCAGAAATCGCTTTGCGGAAAGCTAATGACAAGTTCGAGCGACGGTTTCGTGCCATGGAGGCGCTGGCCGCAACAGAAAATAAAGAGTTCTCTTCTCTCGGCCTATCCGAACAGGATGCGCTATGGACCCGCGTCAAGATGAAGGAATAGCCTGATCATGCTTTCCCGGCTTACAGGCTCACGGGTTTGAGCCTGGCGCGGAGGGTATGAATTCAGCATCCGGCATGGGCGGGGCCGGTGGGGTCAGGTTCGGATCGGTCGGCAGACTGTCGGGAATGGACGTGTCGGCAGGATTCTCGAAAATCCGGCGCAGGATACCGGGCGTCACCGCTGACAACGGATTGATGGCCACCTGAGCCTTGTCGAGTGAACCACGCACTGAATACGTCAACGAGAAGATGCCTTCCCCGTCACGGCCGACAAACAGGTCGCCAATGATCGGCACGCCCCCTAGCATCGAATTCACGCCGAAGCTGGGCACCAACACGCCGCTGATCCGGATGTCATTTGTCGACTGCTCGAACCATCCATTCATGGTGAGCCCCAGTGCCGGCCCGTTCGCCCTCGCACCCTCCACAATGAACCGGTCCCCCGCGATCGTGACCGGCACATCAATATTGGTAAAAAGCACCCCTTCCCCGCTCAGCGTGTCCGCGAGGCCGCGCAGCGATGCCAGCGACAGCACCTGGGTGAGGAATGGAGCCTCCTGCATGCGCACATTGCTGAGCGCAATCTTCAGACGCGCCGGCTCGTTTCCTCGGGACAAGGTTCCTGACAGTTTCAGCGACCCGCCGGAGAGGAAGTCCTGACCGAGCATGCCGCGCATGAAGAAACCGGCATCATCGCTATCGAGCCGCACTGCGGCGGCTTTCTCTGCGGTGGGGCCCGAATAAACCGCCTGTATCGTGCCAGTCCCACCGCCGATCCTGCCGCTCGCGGACACCTCACGCACGCCGGTCCGGTTGCTCACGAAATCCAGATTGGCGCCATTGAGATCGAGGCCCTTACGCAAGCGGAGCGTCTCAAGATTTGCCGTTAGCTTGAGAGGAAATGAGAAACTTCCCGCCTGGCCGCCGCTGCCAAAATCTCCGAAGAAAGCACTCGCGTCCAGAAAAGCCCCTTCAAGTGTACTCTCAAATGAATCGTCCGCGGCTCGCATGATGTTACCGCTGACATCAAGAAAATCCTTGAGATAGGCGCGACGCACATCGAGCGCCTGGAGTTGCCCCCCGTCCGAAAGCCTGATGTCCCCATCAAACTTTGCCTGGTCGCTATTGAACATGAAGGTCGAGGCGGAGCTTTCGCGCTGACTGTCATAGGACAAGGTTGCCTGCGCCGGTTCTCCGGCCGGCTTGATCCATCCTACTTCGGACACATCAATGCGGCTTTGCTGCAATTCAAACCCGATCTCGACGCTGTCGACACCTTCCGCCGAAACAAGTGCCTGCAGTTCAACCGGAATATCCCCGCTTACATAGGCTCGCCCGATAAAGCCGAACCGGTTCAGGAAATCGGGAGATACGAACGCGCTCGCCGACAAATTGGCCGGCAGGCCATCATCGCTGAAATTATCCCGCCATGTGAACTGTACTGGAGCCGGCCCAACATCGCCAAACCCCGTCAGGATCAGGATATTGTCGGAAAATTGCAGCTCGACTTCACCGTCTGCAAGATCGAGCCCGGGAAGCACAGCGGTAAGCCCCGCATTCCGAATGACCCCGGTAACATCGATATCTATTTCTTCGATCGGCACATCATCAAGGGCTGGACGGAACATCTCGAACGTCATCTCGGCATCGCCGGACACGCGTTCCGGGTCAAAGCCGGATCTGGCCTCTATCTGCAGTCTCGATTCAGAGAGGTGGCGCATTCCGTCGACGGCGGGCCCGTGCCCCCTTGCAAACACTCGGAACAGCTCACCCTTTGGATTGAACTTGGAAAACTGGACAGCGCCTTCGGTCAGCTGCCAGCCGCCATATTCACCACTCGTGAGCTGAACGGAAAACCCGTTGCCTGTCAGCTTGCCAGAACCGACGCCTTCGGTAACTGGTGGCAGGTCGTCCAGGAACTTCACCTGCGCGCCTTCCACAAAGAAGCTGACTTCAAGGTCTTCATCTCGCAGGAAGCCTTCTTCAAAGCTGTCGGGCTTTAGATTGAGCCTTACATCCGCAGCCGTTGCTCTGCCTTGGCTAATGTTCCTGACAGCGAAGCGTCGCGCACCCGCTCCCAGTGTTTCTGGCCAGAAGTCCAGCACTTGCTGGACGGTCAACTCGCCGTCAATTTCGGCTGTTACATCCAGAAAGGCCGGAAATTTGCCTGGGACAGCCCCCTCGTCTGGCCGACGCGCATTCAGCTCACCGCTGAATTTCGTACCCGACGTCGTAAATGAGAATGAGTCCAGTGTGAGCCTCGAGTAATCAGCATTGAAAGAGCCATCCAGAGCGATATCGCTGAACGACCAGGCCGTTGGGAAATAAGGCATCAGGTCCAGCGACACATCGTTCGAAACAAGGTCAAACTCTGTTGGTACACCGCTGGAAATAGCGTTCTCGATCAGACCCGATACCGTTGCCGACAGACGCGGCGACACAAGGGAAGCTGAATTTACCTGAAGCTCGTCAGCGGCCGGGTCATAGGCAACGTCAAAATCCAGCTCATTCACTGAAAACGTATCCGAGCCGAGCTTCAGATTGCCGTCTTTTGCTTCTGCCTGGAGCCCAAATTGCGTGAAACCTTGTCCCGGTTCGAATACGAAGACGAAAACGATGTCAGCCGGAAAGCCCGACACTCTGCCTTCGGGCGCTCCGAGGCGCGCGGCAAGCTCGCCGAGACTCCAGTCGACAATACCCACATCAAGGCCTAGTCGGTCATAGGCTGCGGGGATCCGCATCACAGCGTCAAGGTCACCTGGCAGGCCAATTCCGCTGCCGCTTCCCTTCAGGCTGATCTGCAGGCCACCATCATTGCGGACCATCGCCCCGGATGCTTGCGCCATGGTTCCGAAAGCGGTTCCATCCATCTGGACGAACCGCAATTCGAAGTCCTGAAAGGATGCCTGTTCGAGCGAGCCTGTCTGCCGTGTCACTTTCAGCCCCCCCAGTATGTCGCCAAGCACGCGGTCGCTGAGGGCGAGCCATTGCTCGGGCGTTTCAGGCAAACCACGGGCTTCAAACTCTGGCAATGGCTCACCGGCAAAAGTCCACTGGGTCGGCGACACCTGCTGGACCTCTGCCCATCCACCTTCGAGTTCGGTCTGTAAAATCTCAGTCTTGCCGAATATGAGAGACCCGGCATCAAGCGTCAGGACGGCACGCTCAGCCTGCCCGGCCGTCTCTCCGCTTTCGTCCGCAAGCTTCAGATTGTCCGCTGCAACGATCATCTGGCGGTCCGATGGAGACCACTGCAAGGTGAGCCGCTCGATCGACACACCCCTACCGTCACGGGCTTCCTTGATGGCGCGCTCCACATCAGCCTTGAAGATGTTGAGTTCAACAGGACCGCTGGCCAGCATGAACGCCAGGATTACAACAGCGGCGACAGCCAGCAGCAGAATGCCGCCTATCAATTCCAGCGTTACGACCGTGGCAGTTTGCCTGACCAATTCAGACTTTCCTCTCGAAATTCAGTTCACTAATGCGATAGGACCTTATTGAAGCAGAAATAGGACGAATCCAATCATGACTGCAGCTCTCGCTGTGGGCGACAAGGCCCCTGAACTCGAGCTCGCCGCAACCGGTGGCTCCAACGTCAAGATACCCTCTGGCAAAGGCATGGTAGTCTTCTTCTATCCCAAGGACAGCACGCCCGGCTGCACAAATGAAGCAAAGGACTTTTCCGCCCTGAAAGCTGATTTTGCGGCGAAGGGTTACGATATCGTCGGTATATCGCGTGATTCCCTGGCCTCGCATGACAAATTCATTGCCAGGCAGGAGCTCACAATCCAGCTGGCGAGCGACGAGGACGGACAGGCTTGTGAAGCCTTTGGAGTCTGGGTCGAAAAGAACATGTATGGCCGCAAATATATGGGCATAGAGCGCTCGACCTTTGTCATCTCGCCTGATGGCACGATTGAAGCGGTTTGGCGAAAGGTGAAAGTCAAGGAACATGCAAAAACAGTTCTGACCGCTCTTTAGGCAACGCGCTTGTAGGGATTCAGCTTTTTCGAGCTTCTTAAGCGCAATTTTACCAAGCTGTGAAAAAAGTCGGAAGAAATGTGGCATCGAACCCTTTTCGCAGGTGGGCGAATTGAGTTACTAGTATTGCAGCTGGGGAGCGGTCGTAGCGACTACGACAGATTAGAGTACACGAAGGGCAGGCGCGTAGATGAAAAAGAAGACGATGAAGGTTCGCGAACTTTTCAGTCGCCTCTTTCCCGAACGTCAGATCTATCACCGCAGCGGCGGTACCGTTCGCTATTTTACGATCTCTCCTTCCCAACAAGCCATTCTCGCTGCTGCTGTAGCCGCGGCCGTCGGCTGGTCCCTTTATGCCACTGCGAACCTCGTCTTCATGCCAAAACAGGGCGTCGTCGCCAGCGGCCAGTATGAAATCGACAAATATGAAAGATGGGTACAGGAACTCCGTGCCCGTGATGCCCTTTCGCGCTCCCAGCTGGTCGAACGCACCGAGGCGTTCCAGAATGCCACTGTCAATTTCGAGCGCCGCCACCAGACGCTCGAAACCCTGCTGAACACGCTGAAGAATGGCGGCGAACTTGAAGCCGCAGCGCTTCGCGGCAATGACGCTCCCCTTCTCGTCAATGCGTCCATCGACGAAGCTGATCGCCGCCAGTCGCGCCCCTCTTCCAGCTATGAGGAAACCGATGCGACAAATGTCGGCCTCCGCGGCCAGATTGGTGAAATCCAGCGCGAACAACAGGCCTTCCTCGATGAAGTCGAAGAGATTGCTGTTGAGCGCGCCGAGGAAGCGCGCGGCGTCCTTCGGCTGACCGCTGTTGGCAGCAACCGTATTGGAAACAACCAGGAAATGGGCGGGCCCATTGTCGAGTTTGCCAGCCTTGCCAAAGGCGAATTCGACACCCCTGAGGAAGCGGCATTTGCAGAGCGTGTCGCCCAGGTTGCCGCTCGTATGGAAGAAGCTCGCTATTACGAAGAAGTCGTATCCAATCTCCCGCTTGCAGATCCGGTCGGCGTCAACTGGCGTTTGACCTCAAATTACGGACTGCGCGTCGATCCGTTCAACAAGCGTCCCGGCTGGCACAATGGTGTCGATATCGGCGCCTATTGGAACGCACCCATCACAGCGACCGGCCCAGGCAAGGTCAGCTTCGCAGGCACACGCTCCGGTTACGGGCGCCTCGTCGAAGTCGATCATGGCCACGGATTCAAGTCGCGTTACGCTCACCTTAAACGCATCAATGTGAAAAAGGGTGACACGATTGCAATTGGCGATGTCGTAGGCGCCATGGGGTCGACAGGCCGAAGCACTGGGCCACACCTTCATTATGAGGTATGGTTCAATGATAAACCCTACGATCCAGTAGAATTTCTGAAGGCGGGTAAACATGTTCACGAAAACTAACAAAGACAGCGACACTCCCACTCCCAGCGTTAATCCAGCGCAGGATGCAATCCGGGGAGCTGCGTCCAAACCTACGGCTCGATCGGCTGCGTCGATCATCTGTGGTGACATGGAGATCAACGGATCGATCACATCTGAAGGTGCTCTCCAGATCGACGGTGTCGTCGATGGTGACGTGAATGCCGCCGACATTACGATCGGCGCAAGTGGCCGTGTTGTAGGCGAAGTTCGCGCCGAAGCAGTAAAGGTCAAAGGCGAAGTACGCGGCTCAATCCGCGCCCGCAAGGTTGAGCTTGAGACCGGAGCAAAGGTCCATGGCGACATCATACACTCGTCGCTCAGCATTCAGCCAAACGCAATGTTCGAAGGCCAAGTCAAGCATGACCAGGACCCGCTGCAAAGCTCTGCTCCAAAGGCTGCCAATTCCGACAAATCGTCAACGAGTGCTTCTTCCTCGAGCAGCTCATCATCATCGACCGTTCGCCCATTTGGCGGATCGTCATCCACGGCTGTTTCCTAAGCGGACAGATGGAAGATTTCAGGAACGCCCTTCGCAGTTTGCGGAGGGCGTTTTTTATTGGTCGCCGTCAGCGCTGACGCCAACTGAGTGAGCAAGCGCAGCGCTCAGGAACGCATCCAGATCTCCGTCCAGAACACCACCCGTATCTGACGTTTCATGGCTGGTGCGGAGGTCCTTCACCAGCTGATATGGCTGGAGAACATAGGACCGGATCTGGTGGCCCCAGCCAATATCCGATTTGGAATCGTGACTGTCCTGGACGGCTTCGCGCCGTTTCTGCAGTTCCAGCTCATAAAGCTTTGAACGCAGCATTTCCCACGCCTTCGCCCTGTTCTGGTGCTGCGAGCGGCCGGCCTGGCAAGCAACGACAATGCCTGTAGGTTCGTGTGTCAGCCGCACAGCCGAATCTGTCTTGTTGACGTGCTGTCCCCCTGCCCCGGATGACCGATATGTGTCGGTACGAACATCTGACGGGTCAATGTCGATCTCGATGGAATCGTCGATCACCGGAGAAACCGTTACCGATGCAAAGGATGTGTGCCGCCGCGCAGACGAATCGTATGGCGATATACGCACGAGACGGTGCACGCCCGTCTCGGACTTCAGCCAGCCATAGGCATTGTGGCCGGAAATCAGCAAGGTCGCGGACTTGATTCCAGCCTCCTCGCCCTCATGCGCATCTTCCTCTTCCACCTTGTAACCGCTCTTTTCGGCCCAGCGCACATACATGCGCCGCAACATGGACGCCCAATCCTGACTTTCAGTGCCACCCGCACCCGCATTGATCTGCATGTAACAGTCATTGGCATCGACTTCGCCAGACAGGAGCGCCTGAAGCTCTGCCTTCGCTGCCTTTTCGCGTGTCGCAGTGAGAGAGGCGGCAACCTCGCCGATCATCGCTTCATCGCCATCGGCGAGTTCAAGCAGTTCGGCACCGTCATCGGCTTCGCGTTCGAGACTCAGGACCAGCTTGATGCCGTCTTCCAGTCTCTGGCGTTCAGCCATCAGCTTGCGCGCCTCTTCCGGGTCGTTCCAGAAATCGGCCTGTTCTGAGAGCGCATTCAGCTCATCGAGACGTTTTTCAGCGACGTCCCAGTCAAAGACGCCTCCTCAGCAGCGCGGCGGACTGCTTGATTTCTTCCAGGAGGGAGTTGATTTCTGTCGACATGATTGACCTTGAATCAAATTGATTTTTCGAATGTCAGGCGATGCACAATTCCAGGCGCAACGTCAATAAATGTCACTCAGGCTCTCGTCCGCAACATCATCCGGCGTGTCCGTCGGATCAAATGGCAGCCCTTCTGCGAACGGGTCGATTGTATCGCCATTGCCATTCTCTGACGCCCCGCGATTGCCTGAAATGGAGAAACCTCCGCGGTCGTCAAAGACAGCGCCAGGTTCGGTACCGGGCCGAAACGCTTCGACAATGATCTCGCCTGAGCCACCGGTCGGTATGCCGCCTGTGGCGTGGTCAACGGAGACCAGGCGCACACCGGGCGGTATCCGGAACGGCAGTGCAGGCTCGTCTTCAAGTGCGGCTTCCATGAAATCTGTAAAGATGACGCCGGCGACCGATCCGCCTGCCTCCCCTTCCCCGAGGCTCTTTGGGGTATCGAAACCGACCCATATACCGACCACGAGGTCCGGCGAAAATCCAAACGTCAGCGCATCGACATAATCGTTCGTCGTGCCGGTCTTCGCGGCAAGCGGCTTTCCAATACGGCTGGCACGGCGCGCCGTGCCGCGTTCGACCACGCCTTCGAGCATGTGCACGATCTGGTAGGCGATGATCGGATCGACGAGCTGTTCACGATTGTCTTCAAGTTGCGGTGGTTCTTCACCATCCCACGCTTCGGCCGAGCACCCTTCACAGGCGCGGGTGTCATGCTTGTACATGGTTGCGCCGTGGCGGTCCTGCACGCGGTCGAGCAGGGTTGGCGTAACTTCCTTACCGCCGTTCACGAAGGCCGCGTAGCCCTTTGCGAGCCGCCACGGTGTGGTTTCGCCTGAACCAAGCGACATGGCGGGGTACGGCGGCAGATCATCGTACAGACCGAACCTTTCGGCAAACTCTGAAACCGCCGGCATGCCGATATCGACGGCTACCCGCGCGGTGACCTGGTTGAACGATCGCTCAAGCGCGGCTCGCATGGTTACTTCGCCATAGGAGCGCCCCGCCGAATAGTTCTCGGGCTTCCAAGTTTCTTGCGTGAATTCGTCATAATAGACGAATGGGGCATCGAGTATCCGTGTCGATGGCGTATAGCCGTTCTCTAGCGCCGCGCCATAGACGAAAGGCTTGAAGGACGAACCTGGCTGCCTCAGCGCCTGCGTCACCCGGTTGAACGGGCTTTTGAAGAAGGAATAGCCCCCCACCATAGCGAGAACACGACCAGTATGAGGGTCGAGCGCGACAATGGCGCCCTCAACGTCGGGCACCTGGCGCAGCGTTGCCGACTTCGCCGGAACATAGATCCAGTCTTCTTCCTCGGCATCTTCGTCAGAATCCGAGCCCGGACGTTTCTGCTCAGTCCGCTCCACTTCGACCAGAACCACATCGCCTTTCGAAAGACCGGCCTTACCCGTCTCTTCGTTTTTGTAGCGTTTAGCCCATTCCACGTCTTCTTTTGAGATCGACGTCATGCGCGCGTCGTTCAGGGTGATCGTCGCGCCATCGGCAGAGACCTGCGTCACCATCCCGGCTTCCCAGGTTCCATACCCTGGTGGAAGCGTCAGGTCGCGGAGCTGTTCGGCAACATTCCCATTGGGGTCAATAGTGGCAAACGGCCCCCGGTAGCCGTGACGGCGATCATAGGCCTCAAGGCCGTTCTGAAGGGCTTCCTGCGCCGCCAGTTGCAGTTTGGTGTCTATCGTCGTGCGAATTGAAAGACCGCCCCGCTGCAAGGCTTCTTCGCCATACTGCTCGATGAGCTGTTTGCGCAGCTCCTGGACGAAATAGGTCGCGGCCGCATATTCGGGCCCGCGAAGGCGCTCGGTTACCTGCAATGGCTTGGCCTTGGCGACCTCTGCTTCTTCCTTGGAAATGTAGCCGTCCTCGACCATGCGCGAGAGCACATAGTTCCGGCGTGCAAGCAGGCGTTCCGGTCGCCGGTACGGATTGACCGCAGATGGGGCTTTTGCGAGCGATGCGAGAATCGCAGCCTCGGACAGATCGAGCTCCGGCAATGACTTGTTGAAATAGAGAAGCGCGGCTGAACCCACGCCATAAGAGCGGGCACCGAGATAGATCTCGTTCAGGTACAGCTCGATGATTTCATCCTTGGTGAACGCCTCTTCCATGCGCCTGGCAATGATCGCTTCCTTGACCTTCCGCTGGATTGTCTGGTCGCGCGTCAGCAACATGTTCTTCGCAACCTGCTGGGTGATGGTCGAACCACCTTGCAGATTGCCGCCACCGGTCAGCTTGATCTTTGCTGAATTGATCGCGCCTCTGAGAATGCCAATATAGTCGAGCCCCTTGTGGCTGAAGAACTTCTTGTCTTCCGCGGCCACGAAGGCCTGGACCACGTGATCGGGGATCGACTCGATGGGCACGAAGACGCGATGTTCTTCGGCAAATTCTGCGATTAGCGTTCCGTCACCGGCATGAACACGCGAGGTGATGGGCGGCTCGTAAGAGGCTAGCCGCTCGTGCGATGGAAGATCCCTTGCAAGCGATGCAACCCACAAGAAAACTGCAATGAAACAAAGCGCTACCAAGATGAAGAGTCCGATAGCTACACGCCTTGCGAGCTTCCATGTCAGAAACCGCTTATTGGCTGTTTCGTCTGTCATTCTGATTCCAGTCTGAGCTTATACCCTGCAGATTGCGCTGTTTCGCAGCACAGTCTGGCCAGAGTAAGGCGCTCGCCTGTCAGGTGAAAGTCAAAATGGCCTAATTTGCTGCATACAGCAGATCGCGCTGCTCAAAATACTGATCGATTGCATTGGCAATCGCGTCAGCGGCCTTTCGCTGTCCCGAATCAGAACTGAGGCGCGCGACATCGCTTCTATTGGTGAGAAATCCGATCTCCACCAGCACAGCCGGTACGTCAGGGGCGAGCAGGACGAAGAAGTTTTCCTGCCGGTGACTGTTCCGGACGATCGGGCCGGCCTTGGCAAGTTCAGGAATGAGCATCTCCGCGAAGATCGACGAGTTCGATTTGGTTTCGCGTTTGATCAGGTCTGCCAGGATACCGGAAACTTCAACAGGCGTGCCGTCTTCGATCGGAAGATCCCAACCATTTGTCCTCGCCGTCCCGTCTACTCGCCGCTCCCCGCGCGATGATAACGTATAGACCGTCGCGCCGGATACGCCGGGATTCCCAGCTGCATCCGCATGAACCGAGATAAACAGGTCTGCGCCCCAATTGCGGGCCATGGACACGCGATCTTCGTGTTCCACATAGACGTCGTTTTCGCGCGTCAGATGAACTTTGTAGCGGGGATTCTGCTCGAGAATGGCTTTTAATTTGAGGGATGTAGACAGCACGATCGCTTTCTCGCGACGCTGGTTGTGGCTTGATGCGCCAGGGTCCTTTCCACCATGCCCCGGATCAATGACGATCACGTATTGATCCGGTCTTGCCGCTTCGGGGGGCACGCCATTGTGCTGGGCCAGTGCTCTCGCCATCTTCGCGCGATAGGCGGCCTTGTTATCGGCTTGCGCTGCAGCAGCCCGCTGGAAGCGGACAGGCGCAACTCTCACAAGATCAATTACGAGGCGGTGATTCGGCTCGACCGTCGTCGGCGACAGATCCAGTGTGCGGGACACCATCATGGGCGTCATCAAGTTGAAGATGATTTCATCGTCCCGGATCTCATAGGAGTTCACAGCCCCGCCCGGCGGCGGTGTTGCAGCATTCGGAAGGACCAGCGATCCGGGGGTCATCACTTCGATCTGGGCCAGACCACCGGCTTGAGCCAGAAAGGATCCATGCTCCACGGGTTCAGATGCGATGAGCGTTATTCGGGTATGTTCAGTGTCACCCGTGACTTCAATCGCGCTGATCTGCGCGGCATGGCAGCACGCGGCAGCCAAGATTGCTGCCCAGACCGCAATGAAAAATCGAAGCGCTGGAATCACCTGCACACCATAACTCATTAATCCCGCCTGCTAAGGTGTTTGCATATTGATGATTAATCCAACATTTACCGGTCCGACCGTGGCTGTGTTTTTTCCGGTTTACGACATTTTCTCCTTTTCATCTTATCCGGCTTTGGGCATGTTCATGATATCCCAGGCATCTGGGCGAAACAAATCCCCGACAGGCGCGTGACCGGGTTTGACACCCCGCAGGCAGCCAGGTTGGAAACGGATATCAAACAATGTCTTTCGGGCTCTTACAAACCGCATTCGATACCGCGCCTTCAGGCGCGCGATGCTTTCTGCCCGATGACTCCCTGAACAACATTCCTGGCGTTTGCCGCAGACCCAACCTCAACAGCAGGTTGACAGCGCCGCCAGTTCACAAGGCGAATACATATGAGCAAATTGATGCTGATCGATGCCGTTCACCCGGAAGAGACCCGGGTGGCGCTCGTTTCGGATGGCCGGGTTGACGATTTCGATTTTGAGACAACCGGCAAGGAACAGCTCCGCGGTAATATCTACCTCGCAAAGGTCACCCGCGTAGAACCATCCCTACAGGCCTGTTTCGTCGAATATGGCGGCAACCGTCACGGCTTCCTCGCCTTCAGCGAAATCCATCCTGACTATTACCAGCTTCCACAGGAAGACCGCGAAGCGCTGCTGGCTGATGCCGCTCGTGCAGCGGCGGAAGCTGCCGATGACGACCTTGAGGCCGATGATCCCGATGATGAGGATGAGGACAAGAAGTCCCTCATGGACGCTGACGATGACGAGTCGGACGCATCAGACGATGGTGATGATGAGAGCGAAGATGCCGCTCCAAAACGAAGGCCCCGCTCAAACCTGAAGCGCTACAAGATTCAGGAAGTGATCCGCCGCCGGCAGGTCATGCTGGTCCAGGTTGTCAAGGAAGAACGCGGCAACAAGGGCGCGGCACTCACCACTTTCCTGTCGCTTGCAGGTCGCTACAGCGTCCTCATGCCAAACACCCCACGTGGTGGCGGCATCTCCCGCAAGATCTCCAATGGTGCAGATCGCAAGCGCCTGAAGGACATCATGTCGAGTCTCGATGTTCCAAACGGGATGGGTTTGATCGTTCGCACGGCCGGCGCCAAACGGACAAAAACCGACATTCGCCGCGATTATGAATACCTGCAGAAGCTCTGGGACAATATTCGCTCCAAGACGCTCGAATCGATCGCGCCCTGCCTCATTCATGAAGAAGGAGGCCTGGTCCACCGCGCCATGCGCGACATGTTCGACAAGGACATCGAGGAAGTCGTGATCCACGGCCGGACCGCCTATCGCGAGGCCAAGGATCTCTCCAAGATGATCATGCCGACCCAGGCCCGGAAGGTGAAACAGTGGAAGTCCAGCGCCCCGCTCTTCGTCTCCGAAGGCGTGGAAGAGCAGCTTGATTCCATCTTCTCCCCGACTGTGCAGATGAAGTCAGGCGGCTATCTCGTCATCAACCAGACAGAAGCCCTCGTCGCCATCGACGTGAACTCCGGCAAATCCACCCGCGAACGCAACATCGAGCAGACGGCGTTGCGCACCAACCTCGAAGCAGCCGAAGAAGCCTGTCGTCAGATGCGGCTGCGCGACCTTGCCGGTCTCATCGTGATCGATTTCATCGACATGGAGGAGAACAAGAACAATCGCGCCGTCGAAAAGAAGCTGAAGGAATGCCTCAAGATTGACCGTGCGCGCGTTCAGATGGGCAAGATTTCCCAGTTTGGCCTGATGGAAATCTCTCGCCAGCGTCGCCGTGCAGGTGTGCTGCAGGCAACGTCAGACCCTTGCGATGCCTGCAAGGGTACGGGTCGTCGGCGGTCTGTCCCGTCTGCCGCGCTTCAGCTTCTGCGTGCGCTCGAGGCCCGGGCCGCGAGCGGCGGACTTGCTTCCATCACGGTACATGCTCCGACTGAAGTCGCGCTCTACCTGCTGAACAGCAAGCGCGAGGCCGTCACCGAAATCGAAGAAACGGCGGGCTTTGCGATCTCCGTTCGCTCGTCTGATGAACTGCTCCCCGGCGATTTCAAGATCGACGCGGAAAAGGATCCGAACCAGAAATCGCGTCGGCGTTCGAAGGGGCCGGATCGTGCCAAACTCATCCAGGGTGATGTGGACGATGACCAGCTGCCTGATGAATCTGACGATGAGGAAGAGGATATCCTTGAAACCTCGTCTGAAGCGGCAGAATCCGAAGAGCGCTCCGCGGCTTCAGAAGATGGCGGTTCATCGAAAAAGCGCCGCCGCAGGGGGCGCCGCGGTGGACGCCGGCGGCGCCGCGAGTCGAAACCGATCGTGCCCGCTGATGGGGGCGCTTTGCTGGACGGCATTGCAATCAGTGCGCCCGCCCTGCTCGATGAGGAGCCGCCTGCCCTGCCCAATCCGGATGAGATGAACCAGGCGACAGCTTCGCAGCCTCAGCTGGCCAAAACCGTGGCCTTGGAAGCTGAGAAGTCCGAGGAAACATCTGCCGAGGAGGTCGGTGACAACAGTTCGGAAACAACGTCTGACGCTCCCAGAAAACGCCGTTCGCGGCGCCGTCGCTCAGGAAAGAAAGCCGATAACAGAGCAGCGGAGCAAACAGCCGAATCTGGTGAAACGCAAGAGGCGCCCGCCCCTGTTGCGACGGATGCAGACAATGGCACCTCCGACGAAATGCCAACGCCAGAAGTCGTCGCCAAGGCCCCGGAGCCAGAGGCTGTGACCGCGGTGACCAGTACCGAAGAAGAGCCTGCGCCTGCTGCACCGGAGGAAAAATCCTCCCCTTCGAAAACTGCGGCAGTCTTTGAGGCGGACAAACCACTTGCGAGCGAACCTGTTCTCACCACGGATGAGACGTCTCAAGCAGAAAGTCAGCCAAAGAAACGCGGCTGGTGGTCGCGCGGTCGCTAATAGCGGTCTTGCTGAAAGGATCAGGCGGGCCTGGAAGAAGCAATCCTGGCCCGCGCCATCCGGTCTGCGACCAGATGCGTCGGCTCATTGGCTGACAGGGCTTCGTCAAGCACATGTCCCAACGTATCTACGAGCGTGTCGAGCTTCGTCATCACCCAATCGCGGGAGTATTCACCCGATATCTCGGCCGCGACATTGATGATTCCGCCGCCATTGATGACATAGTCCGGGGCATAAAGAATGCCCCTCTCCTGCACCGCGAACCCCATTTCCGGTGATGCCAGCTGATTGTTTGCACCGCCTGCGATGACCTTTGCCTTGAGCCGCGGCAAGGTCTGAGGGTTGATGATCGCGCCAAGAGCATTCGGCGAGAAAATCTCGGCATCGGTGTCATAAATAGACTCAGGCGCGATGATTTCAGCGCCTGTTCGTGAGCGGACGGCCTCCAGCTCCACCTTGTCTATATCGGCGATGAAGAGCTTCGCCCCTTCATTCGCAAGGTGATCGCACAAATAACCTCCAACCGAACCGACGCCCTGCACCGCGATCACCCGTCCGGAAAGGTCTCCCGTCCCAAACGCGCGCTCCGCGCATGCCTTGATACCCCGATACACACCCAGAGCGGTTGTCGGTGACGGATCCCCACTTGCAGCGGCGCCCGTATCGAGACCAGCCACATACTTCGTCTGTGTTGAAACTATGGCGATATCGTCGGTATCGATGCCAACGTCTTCAGCCGTGTAATAGGAACCGTTTAGCGACTCGATCGCCCGCCCGAAGGCCTCAAACAGCTCTTTCGATTTGCCGGTCCTGGAGTTGCCCCAGATAACGGCTTTGCCGCCGCCCAGCGGCAAATCCGCCATGGCGTTCTTGAAGCTCATCCCCTGCGACAGGCGAAGCGCATCGCGAAGCGCGTCTTCTCCGGTGTCATAGTCCCACATGCGACAGCCGCCAGCTGCAGGTCCGCGCGCGGTCGAATGCACCGCGATGATCGCCTTGAGGCCGGACCGCTCATCTTCAAAGAAGTGAACGCCTTCATGGTGATCATAGGAAGGATGGTCAAACATGGAGATCTCCGCTTGGTCGTGGCTGCGCCATAACGCCCCTGTGGGTACGGTCAACCCGCATCTTCACTGCAGCGGAACGGAATCCACTCCGGACGGCAATTGCGCGGCAGGATCATTCAGGAATGCAAGAATATCGGCAAACACGATCTCAGATTGGAGGTCCCGCAGCAACATGTGGTAGCCGTCGGGATAATATGCCGTGCGAACATGAGCCGGGAGCCGCCTGGCGGTGCGCTTCATGGCGGACTTCGGAATGACGATATCCCTAGCGCCATATGTCATCAGTGTCGGGACTGACGAGGTTAGCTGCCCCGCTGCCTTGTGCGCTGTCTCCATGAGAGAAACAACTCCGTAGACCTGATCGATGCGGTTATCCTTCAGCGTAAGTGGATCAAACCAGAGTTCTCTCAGCATTTCGACATTGTCGGACGGTTCAATTTTCACGCCCCTGGGTGGCCGGACAACCCAGCCAGGCCTTACATGTGTGGAGACCCACAAACTGCTCGAATAGAGCCAGTTTAACGCGCCCCAACCTCGTAGTCCCGGGCCGGACAGAATAAGTCGGTCGACTCCGTCAGGCGGGTCATCAGCCCCAAACACTGTCATGGCGATCGCGCCTCCCATCGAGATACCAATAACTCCGATCGGCGTTTCCGGATGCTGGTGCTGTGCCGCTGCGATGGCTGCGCGCAGATCGCCCTGCAGCAGCGCCTGATCCGGCCACAGTCCCCGGTTCACCGAACGCCCAAACCCGCGCTGGTCATAAGCGTAGGTCGTAACGCCATTCCGTGCGAGCCAGGGCGCTATCTTGTGAAAGGCGTTGGCATAGTCATTCATGCCATGCAGCCCGATAATGACGAAGTCCGGAGAGCTCTCCTTGGCCGGCCACACTGAAAGCCCTAACTCGGCCCCGTCAAAACTGATGAAGCGCTGCGTACCGATGTCAAATTCTGGCGTGACTGGTGTCGACACGGCGAGCGGTTCCTGGATTTTTGGCGTTGCGCAAGAGACCAAGGCAAGCAGTGCCATAGCGAGCAGAACTCTCATCATAATAGAGTTCTGATCCTGCGTCGAAGTTCCGGCAAGACTTCTGTTTCAAACCATGGATTACGTTTCAGCCATCCATTGTTCCGCCAGCTCGGATGCGGCGTGGGCAGAATACCGCCCTCCAGATGCGTTCGCCATCCTTTCACCGTCTCGGTCAACGTCTTCGAACATGCCGGCCCCAGATGCCAACGCTGAGCATAACCACCAATTGCCAGAATGAGCTGGATGTTCGGCAGCTGCTCCAGAATCTGCGACCGCCAGGCAGGCGCGCAGGCTTTCATCGGTGGGAGGTCACCGCCCTTCGCGTCATAACCCGGAAAGCAGAAACCCATCGGAACGATTGCAATGCGGGTTTCGTCATAGAATTCCTCATCGCTGACACCCATCCAGTCTCGCAACCGCACACCGGACGGATCGGCAAATGGCTTTGACTGGACATCCGCGAGGTTTCCGGGTGCCTGGCTTGCGATCAGGATACGCGCGCCTTCCTGCGCTCTCAGCACCGGGTTTGGCGCGCGCTGCATGTCATCTTTGCAGAGCGTGCAGGCCCGCACCTTGTCTAGCAGTGGCTGGAGTTCACATCTCACACATGCAAGGTGAGGACATCCAGTTCCAAATCAAGGAAGACGAACATGACGAGTGATGCAATCGATCTGATCATTGAAGGCCGCGAAAAGGATCTGGGTGACGGGTTCAAGGTCCGCCGTATCCTGCCCTTTCACAAGCAGCGCATGGTTGGCCCAATCATCTTCTTCGACCATTTCGGTCCCGCAGAATTCAAGCCCGGAGATGGCATGGATGTTCGCCCCCATCCACACATCGGTCTCGCGACTGTGACATACCTCTTCGAGGGTGCGATAGCGCACAAGGACACGGTAGGCTCGGACATCGTCATCCGGCCCGGTGCAGTAAACTGGATGGTCGCCGGCAATGGCATCGTTCATTCGGAGCGCACACCCCCTGAAGAGCGCGATGCCGGAATGACGATCCACGGCATTCAGACCTGGGTTGCCCTTCCAAAGGACTTCGAAACCTGCGCCCCCTCCTTCACGCACCATCCTCAGGACTCACTACCAGTATTCCAGCTTGGTGGTGCACACGCGCGGCTACTGGCAGGCGAAGCGTGGGGTCATAAATCACCCGTCGAATTCCCGTGGGGTATCTGGTACGTCGCCGTGGATGCGCCAGAAGACGCGGGTTTCGACGTGCCAGCGGACGCTGCTCAAGAGCGTGCAGTCTATGTCGCAGCGGGCCCTGTAGACATAGCGGGAAGTATTGTGCCTCAAGGCAGCATGGCGGTCCTCAGGCAAGGTGCACCGGCACGCATAGCCATGCCCTCCGGAAGCAAGATTCTTCTCGCTGGTGGTCAAGCCATGGACGGTCCGAGAAAGATCGACTGGAACCTCGTCGCCTCTGACGCTTCACTTATCGAAAAGGCACGTGAAGACTGGCGCGCTTCCGCCCGGAAAAACTGGACAGGTACGCGCTTCTCCCTGCCCGACGACGAGCATGAATACATTCCGCTACCGGAAGACCAGTAACCTCTTCATTCTCCGCGCAGCACATTGCTTGTGAGCAATGATTGCCTATGCAACAAAGTGCGCAACTGAAGACCTATGGAGATCCATCATGAAGCGTTTTCTCTGGCCCGCTATCTCTCTCTTGGCCCTGGCTGCCTGTTCTGGTGAATCCGTCGATTCAACCGAGACAGTCGAACCCGAAACAGGCGAAACGCCCAGCCAAGAACTCGCACCGTCAAGCGATAGTGCAGGCCTGCTTCTTCCCCTTCCCGAAGCAACCAGTGCAGACATTACCGCATCCGATCTTGCGATCCGGATCAAGACTTTGGCCGACGATGCTTTCGAAGGACGCGGGCCCGGCAGTGAGGCCGGTGAAAAGGCGCCAGAGTGGATCGCCGCTGAGATGGAGCGGATCGGGCTTGAACCGGGCGGTGATAACGGAACTTGGTTCCAGACGGTCGGCATGGTTGAGCAAACCCTCGATACAACCGCATCCGGTCTGGAGTTCAACGGCGGCCGCTCCGGCGAGTCCTACGTCATGTCGCTGCCGGACGATGCCGTCCTGTGGACAAAACGCCAGAACGCACAGGAGCTTGAATTCACTGATTCCGAACTGGTCTTCGTCGGCTACGGCATCGTTGCGCCGGAGTATGGCTGGAACGACTATGAAGGTGTTGATGCGGCCGGAAAAACGGTCGTCATGCTGGTGAACGATCCAGGCTTTGCGCACGGCACTGACGACCTCTTCAATGGCAAGGCCATGACCTATTACGGCCGGTGGACCTACAAATACGAAGAAGCTGCCCGTCAGGGCGCCACAGGCGCTATCGTCATTCACCAGACGGCTCCAGCCTCCTATGGCTGGGATGTTGTCTCCAACTCCTGGTCCGGTGCACAAGCTGACCTTGTTCGTCAGAATGGTGGCGAAGATCGAACAGTCTACGAATCGTGGATTACCGAGGACGTTGCCCGCAAGCTCTTCGCCGAAGCCAATCTCGACTTTGACGAACTTCAGTCAGCCGCGAAAGAGCCGGGCTTCACCGCGGTGGACATGGGCAACCTGACAGCAACTGGCAAGGTTGTCCAGAGCGTGACGACTACCGAGTCCAGGAACGTCGTTGGCATCCTGCCCGGCACCGAAACGCCGGATGAATACATGCTGTTCACGTCACACTGGGATCATCTTGGCAAGAAGTCCGGCGAGAAATCCGGCGCGCCGACCGAAGATTTCTACCGCGACGACATCTTTAATGGCGCCGTCGACAATGCGACAGGCTCGGCCGCCATGCTGGAAATCGCAGAAGCACTGGCCGCCGAACCGCACGCGCGATCAGGTCTCTTCGTATCGGTCACACTGGAAGAGTCCGGCCTGCTTGGATCGGCCTATTATGCCGAGAACCCGACAGTACCACTGAACAAGGTGGTCGCTGGCATCAACATGGATGGGATGCTACCGGTGGGGCGCACCAGGGATATGGTCGTCGTGGGTTATGGAGCATCCGAGCTTGAAGACCTCCTCACCGATAAGCTCACGGCGCAGGACCGCGTCGTAAAGCCTGATCCAAAACCGGAAGCCGGCTACTTCTACCGCTCGGACCATATTTCCCTCGCCAAGAAGGGCGTCCCGATGCTCTATGCAGATGGCGGCTCCGACAAACGGGATGGCGGCGAAGCCGCAGGCATGGCTGCTGCCGAGGCGTACACAGCGCAACGCTACCACAAGCCCATGGACGAATATTCGGACAGCTGGGACCTTGCTGGCATGGTCGAAGACGTCACGGCGCTCTATCAGGTCGGTCTGGACATCATGGATTCAGACGAATGGCCGACCTGGTATGAGGGCAACGAATTCGAAGCCATCCGCAAGGCCTCCCTTGCTGGCGACAGCGAGTAAGCTTTGCTTTCTTACCAACATGGATTTCATGCCGGAAACAGGGCCGATGTGTTCAAGCACGCGGTCCTGTTTTCTGTCCTGCAGACCGCCGCACGTTCCGATGAGAAGTGGCTGTACATGGAAACGCATGCCGCAACGGGCACCTATGACCTGACAGGCAAGCAGGCCCTGAAAACCAGGGAAGCAGAGACGGGCGTCATTCCGATGCTGAACCGGAATGCCCCCTGCCCCGCCATGGCTGATTGGCTTGATTTCGTGAAATCCAGAGGGCCTGAAGCCTATCCAGGTTCGCCGGTGATTGCGCAGCACTGCCTTCGGCCGCAGGACAGGATGGTGTTCTTTGAGCGTCACCCCGCTGAATACCAGAAACTCCAAGCCGCTCTTTCAGGAGACGACCGCACAAGAGCCGTCAAGGATGACGGTTACCAGGGGGCGCTCACCCTTCAGCCCCGCCGGGGTGAGCGAATGCTGGTTTTTCTTGACCCAAGCTACGAAACTGAACGGGACATGGACGCGCTTGCCAACTGGCTTCCCCGCGCAATGAAGCGCTGGCCACGGGCGACATTCCTTGTCTGGTTGCCCCTGTTCCGGGATGAGCGAGAGCTCGAATTCGGGCAGTATGTTGCCAGCCTGGATTATGGATTTGTAGCCGGTACACGCTGGACGGAATTCTCAACGAAGGATTCTGCCCTCGAAGGATCCGCCATGATCGGCCTTCGCACCAGCCCGCCAATGGCGCGACCGGCTTACGCGATCGCCGAGGCCCTGGAAGCGCTCTGGCGATAGTCAGGCAACGCTACGTGCGCCGCGGACGTCGCTGACCGATGGAACAACTTCATCGTTTCCATTGTCCAGAAGAACCGATTTTGGCAATGCAAGAATGGCGGTTGTTCCAACACCAACACGAGATTTCAGGATCACATCCCCAGACATCAAGCGCGCCAGATGACGACACAGTGTGAGGCCAAGGCCCGTGCCGCCATGACTGCGGTCAAGCTCGTTGTCGCCCTGATAGAACGCTTCGAACACCCGCTCCATCTTGTTTTCCGGAATGCCGTGACCGAAATCCCGCACTGCAATGAACGGATTTCCGGCTGAATCGAGACCGGCTCGAACCACGACCTTCTTGTCATTGCGGTTAAAGCGGATGGCATTGGTCATCAAATTGATGAGCACCCGCTTTATCGCCGTTTCATCCACCATCAGATGGGCCATCTTCGATGAGACAGCGACATCGAAGGAATCGAGCGTCGACTTGTTTTCGAATCCCGCAGCCAGCGTAATCGCCTCGGACAGGAGTGTCTTGGTTTCCGTGCGGACCGGATTGATCGCGATCCGGTCCAGGCCAACCTTTGAATAATCGATGATATCGTTGATCAGGCGCAGCAGGTGCGTGCCACTCGCATGAATATTGTCGGCATACTCGCGGATTTCTTCATTCGACAGGCGTAGTTTGGAGTCGCCGGTCATTAGCTTCGAGAAGCCGAGGATGATGTTCATCGGCGTACGCAGTTCATGGCTCATTGTCGACAGGAATCGGCTCTTGGACGCGTCGGCTTCCACGGCCTCCCTTTGCGCCTCAATCAACTCGCGCTCTCGTGTCTTCAGCGTAGTGATGTCGGTGTGGACGACGACGGCGCCGCCCTCTCCAGTCTCGCGGCTGGATCGCATCAGCCAGCGCCCGCTCTTCAGCAGGACAGGCACAGACTCTTCACCCATGGAAAACTCAGGACGATCTACACCGAACCAGTCCTTGTGTCGTTTGTTGGCGAGAAGCAGCTGGTTCTCGTCGTCATAAAAGGCAAAGGCGTCATTCGACGAATTGATCGCATCGGCGAGTTTCTCGCGTGCTTCACGGCTTGCATGAACCGTTGCGATCATCGATTTCAGCTGACCATAGCTCTTGACGCTGCCATGAATGAGCGCCGCGAGAAAAACAAGGCCGAGAGTCGCAATCGTCAGCGCATAGTCTCCGCCTCGGGCAAAGTTGATCATGGTGACCGGCATCAGACAGGCAAACGCAAAGCGAGAGGCTACGCGCGGAACAGGAGCGAGGATACTTGTGCTGCCGGCAGCCATGCCTGCCTGCATCATCCAGATAAACATTGCATGAGCTGCATCAGCTTCCGCAGCCAGGAATACGGAAGCAGAACCCCAGATTACGCCGAGGACGATCGCCCCGAATTCGGCCTTCCTGAGATAGCTTCCCGAGACTCTGTCAGGCGGTGGCAGATTCCGCAGCTTGAACCAGGACAGGACCTGCATGGCGCCGATGAGAAAGATTGGCAGAAACCAAATTGCGGCGTGCAGGGGCGGAACCTTTGCCGCGGCGCCTACCGCTACAAGCATACCATTGAAGATGTTCATCCCACCCATCATCAACTGATGCTTGACAAGGATTAGCTGCTGCTCGCGATATACGTCCTGCTGTAAAGAGCTTGCCGGCTTCGGCAAGCGCCCGACAAGCGCACGGAGGCTTGCTGAAGGATCGCGATCGAACATCATCAACACCGGCAATAGCCGAAATTAGTTAACCCTCACCAAAACGGGACAACGAATTTCATCGATTGCAGCTACAGCTTGGTATCAAATCTGCAGAGCGTGCCTTGCTCAGGATGTGAAATGATTGTTCCGGTAGCGCGACAACGAGACTTATTGGATTGGATGACGTGAACAGACCCAAAACTATCGGGATCATAGGCGGCGGACCAGCCGGACTCAGCATCGCAAAACTGCTCAACGACACTGGGACATATAAGCCGGTTGTGTTTGAAGCTTTGGGCGAAGTTGGCGGGAAGTCCTATTCCTACCGGCATGGCAGCAATATTGTTGAGATGGGGACTTGCTATGCAACCTTCTCACACAAGATCACCAACCGATGGATGAAGAGTATGCGCATGCCGATGGGCTTCCTCGGCGAGCAGCGCTTCGATGGTGCAGACTTCATGGATTTCGTGAAGTCCGGTTACGGCCCCTCCCTGCCAAAGCAAGTCATGACTTATTGGACCGCAAAGCGCCGCCTTGAAAAGGCGCTCGCCCGTACCCGCCCGGAACAATCCGCACTCGACGAAGCCGCCCTACCGATCCAGACATGGCTCAAGGAACGCAATCTCGGCAAGATCGAGAAGTTCATGCTCCGTTCGACCACTAACATCGCTTACGGCTTCATCGACGAAACTCCGACCGTTCAGGCCCTGCGGTGGAATGACATGAAGCTGATCATTACGGGCATTTTGAAACAACTAAAAATGCCCCTCGAAGGCTGGACGGAGTTCTGGCGCCGGGTTTCCCTTGAGTTTGACATCAGGCTGAACCAGCGCATTGCACATGTTGACCGAACGGCAAACGGCGTAACTCTAACGACGGCGAACGGCCTGACAGAGACCTTTGATGAAATTGTGTGTGCGATTCCACTTGATGAATTCGCAAAAATTACCGAGCCGACCGAAGACGAAAAATATGTCGCGTCATCAGTCATCTGGAATGGTTATACAACAACGCTTGTCGCCGTGGACAACTGGTTCAACGATGTACACGTCGAAGCTTATCTCGACTCGGTCTTGCCTGGCGCTGCCCGGGGCCAGCTCCTTTCGGCGCGCTACGAAGGAGGAGGCGACGACTTTGGCGGCGACCTCTACTTAACAGGGCAACTCAGCGGAGATTATACCGGCCCCGAACTCCAGGAATTACTGCGCACGGACATCACCAAATATGGCGGCACAGTGAAGAACATCATCCTTCAGAAGCTCTGGAAGTATAACGCCCAGTACAAGCCGGAAGCGATTCGGGATGGCCTGATGACCCGTCTTGAAACGATGCAGGGAGCGCAGCGAACATGGTACACGGGTGCCATCTACTCTCACGAAGCGGTCTCTCACATTGTGAATTTCAATGCTGAACTGGTGCGAAAGATGCATTCTCCAGGCTGAAATTTGCGGAATGCCTGAATGAACCTTTTCTTTCGCCTCCTCATCGTATTTTTTCGTGCGCATTTCTCCAAAAGAGATGCGGACTTCCTCGATGAGACGGAAATTCGCTCACGTGTCATGCTGACGGACCAGGACATGTTCGCGCACATGACGAACAGTCGCTATTTCTCCTTCAGCGATCTGGCCACCATCAACTATATGATCCGGACAGACGCCTGGCCGCACCTTCGCAAGCGGGGCTGGATGCCGGTCGTGGCCGGCGAAGCAGTCGTGTTTCGCAAGATGCTTCGCGCTCACCAGGCGTTTCGAGTGGTAACGCGTCTTGCCGGCTGGGATGACACCTATCTTTGCCTGGAGCACCGCTTCCTGAGGGACGGGGTGGAAACAGCATGTGTGCGCGTAGTCGCCCGTTTCGTGAGCAGGGACAAGACAGAACGCGTTTCGATATCCGACGTCATGCGCCTGCTGGGCATCACGTCTTCTTCTCCCGCGCTCCCAGATGCCTTTCGAAACATGATCGAGGACATTCGCGGCGCTCGCGCCGAAGCTTCATTGCAGAAAGAGGAAACTGGTGGGCGGTAACGGGCTCGAACCGCTGACCCTCTCGGTGTAAACGAGATGCTCTACCAACTGAGCTAACCGCCCTTCCTGAAAAGCCTTTTGCGCATGCTCGGCGCGAAAAGCAAGACGGCCTTCTGCGAATGTTGCAGAAGGCCGCCCTTGATCTGAAATTCAGACCTGACTAGTGGCGCAGCGACTCGGCTGCATCTGGGTCTGCCGGCTTTCCGGACAGCGATGCCTGAAGCGCCGCTTCATCCTCGTCCGACCATTCGATCGGCGTCAGAGGCCGCGTCAGCGCCCGCGCGAAGACTTCATTGATGTCTGTCACCGGAACAATCCTGAGGCCTTCCTTCACATTGTCCGGGATCTCAGCGAGATCCTTTTCATTCTCTTCCGGAATAAGCACTGTCTTGATGCCGCCGCGGAGCGCCGCAAGCAGCTTCTCCTTGAGGCCCCCAATCGGCAAGACGCGTCCGCGTAGCGACACTTCGCCGGTCATCGCGACATCGCGGCGAACCGGATTGCCGGTCAGCAGTGACACGATGGCCGTCGTCATGGCGATGCCCGCAGAAGGGCCATCCTTTGGCGTCGCACCATCCGGCACGTGGACGTGAATGTCCGTCGTGTTGAACTGGCTCGGCTTGATGCCCAGCATCACGGCGCGCGACCGGACAAGTGAACTCGCCGCCTGGATAGACTCCTTCATCACATCACGAAGGTTACCGGTGACTTTCATCATGCCGCGGCCTGGCATCTGGACAGCCTCGATCGTGAGCAGGTCACCGCCGGTTTCTGTCCAGGCAAGGCCTGTGACGGCTCCAATCTGGTCCTCTTCATCAGCGAGGCCGAAACGGAATTTCCGGACACCCGCAAAATCGCCGAGATTGTCAGACGTGATCTCGATCACCGTTTCATCCGACTGCGTAATCTTCCGGACCGCCTTGCGGGCAAGTTTGGCAAGTTCGCGCTCGAGGCTACGCACACCGCCTTCGCGAGTGTAATAGCGGATGAGGTCGCGGACCGCCTCTTCCTGCACAAGCCACTCGCTGTCGGCCAGCCCGTGATCCTTGCGGATTTTCGGGATGAGGTGACGCACCGCGATCTGAAGTTTCTCGTCTTCGGTGTAGCCTGCAATGCGGATGATCTCCATCCGGTCGAGAAGCGGCTGCGGCATGTTCAGTGAGTTCGCCGTCGTCACGAACATCACATCCGAAAGGTCGTAGTCGACTTCCAGATAATGGTCGTTGAACGTCGAATTCTGCGCCGGATCGAGCACTTCGAGAAGCGCCGAGGCCGGATCGCCGCGATGGTCCATACCCATCTTGTCGATCTCATCGAGCAGGAAGAGCGGATTGCCGGACTTGGCCTTTTTCATCGACTGGATGATCCGCCCCGGCATCGAACCGATATAGGTCCGACGGTGGCCACGGATTTCGCTTTCATCGCGGACACCGCCAAGCGACACACGAACGAAGTCGCGGCCGGTGGCTTCTGCAATCGACTTGCCAAGCGACGTCTTACCGACGCCAGGAGGTCCGACGAGGCAGAGGATCGGTCCCTTCATCTTCTTGGTCCGCTTCTGGACGGCAAGATATTCGAGGATGCGTTCCTTGACCTTCTCTAGACCGTAATGGTCTTCGTCGAGCTGTTCCTCAGCCCTGTTGAGATCGGTCGAGATGTTCTTGTGATCACCCCATGGCAACGCCAGGAGCCAGTCGAGATAGTTCCGCACCACTGTCGATTCGGCCGACATCGGGCTCATCTGGCGAAGCTTTTTGACTTCCTGATCAGCCTTGACGCGGGCCTCCTCGCTGAGAGGCGTCTCTCGGATCTTCTCTTCGAGCTCTGAAACCTCATCACGCTCTTCACCGGCATCTCCGAGTTCGCGCTGGATCGCTTTCATCTGCTCATTGAGATAATACTCGCGCTGGGTCTTCTCCATCTGACGCTTGACGCGGTTCTTGATCTTCCGCTCCATCTGCATCATGCCCATTTCGCCCTCCATCAGGGCAAACACCTTCTCAAGGCGTTCACGGGCATTGGAGACTTCCAGCAATTCCTGCTTGTCGCCGAGCTTGACCTGCAATTGCGATGCTACGGCATCCGCAAGTTTGCCAGCGTCGGTAATCTGGGAGACTGTCGCGACGGATTCCGGCGGAATCTTGCGATTCAGTTTCGCATAGTTTTCGAACTGGTCGATCACCGCCCGTGCGAGTGCCTGCACCTCACCCGTATCGCCAGCTTCCGGCTCCACGAGGTCGACCTCAGCGTCGAAATAGGTGTCGCGATCATTGAACTCGACAATCCGCGCGCGGCTCGAACCCTCGACGAGCACTTTGACCGTGCCATCAGGAAGCTTCAGCAGCTGCAGAATCGTCGCAACCGTGCCGAGCTGATGGACGTCATCAGCGGTCGGGTCATCAGTGGACGGGTCCTTCTGGGCGACGAGCATGATCTCGTTCTCGCCCTCATCGACCATTTCAAGCGCCCTTACGGACTTGTCGCGACCTACAAACAGCGGCGCCACCATGTCCGGAAAGACAACAATATCCCTCAAAGGAAGGACAGGGAGGGTTTTTCTGGGCATTCTATGCCTCCTCTATTCTGGATCCTGCTCAGCAGCGATCCGCCGCTCGCCCAAGGGTGGACGATTCCGGCTTCTGATGAAAGATGTGGAGGTAAACTCAGACCATTCAAGCCAGTCAGAGCATCAAGAATTGCACAGAATTAGGATGCTTCGCTTGGCTTGGCTGTTTTGGCATGGACATGCAGTGGAGCCGCCTTGCCTTCCACCACTTCACCGTTGACGACAACCTCTTCGACACCGCGCAGATTCGGCAGCTCGAACATGGTGTCCAGCAGAATGCCTTCCATGATCGAGCGCAGGCCACGCGCGCCCGTCTTGCGGGCGATCGCCTTGCGAGCCACCGCTGTCAGCGCCTCTTCAGTAAAGGTCAGCTTGACGTCTTCCATGTCGAAAAGACGCTGGTACTGCTTCAGCAGTGCGTTCTTCGGCTGGCTGAGAATCTCGATCAGGGCGTCCTCATCAAGGTCCTCCAGCGTTGCGATGACGGGCAGACGACCGATGAATTCAGGAATAAGCCCGTAGCGCTGAAGGTCTTCAGGCTCCGTATCGCGCAGGACTTCGCCAACGCCGCGATCGTCAGGGTCCTTCACATCCGCGCCGAAGCCCATGCGGGTCCCTTCGCCGCGCGAGGAAATGATCTTGTCGAGACCAGCGAAAGCACCACCACAGATGAACAGGATGTTGGTCGTATCGACCTGCAGGAATTCCTGCTGAGGATGCTTGCGCCCCCCTTGCGGCGGCACGGATGCAACTGTGCCTTCCATGATCTTGAGAAGCGCCTGCTGAACGCCCTCGCCCGAAACATCTCGCGTGATGGATGGATTGTCCGACTTGCGGGAAATCTTGTCGATTTCGTCGATATAGACAATGCCACGCTGGGCACGTTCGACATTATAGTCGGCCGCCTGAAGCAGTTTGAGCACGATATTCTCAACATCCTCACCGACATAGCCGGCTTCGGTCAGCGTCGTGGCGTCCGCCATCGTGAATGGCACATCAAGGATGCGCGCCAGCGTCTGTGCCAGCAGCGTCTTGCCGCAACCGGTCGGACCGACGAGAAGAATGTTCGACTTGGCCAGTTCAACACCGTCTGATGTCGAAGCATGGGACAGTCGCTTGTAGTGATTGTGTACAGCCACGGACAGGATCCGCTTGGCGTACTCCTGCCCGATGACATAATCATCCAGGACGTCGCAAATCTCACGCGGGCTCGGAACGCCCTCTTTCGACTTGAAACCAGAAGCCTTGCTCTCTTCACGGATGATATCCATGCAAAGCTCGACGCATTCGTCGCAGATGAACACGGTTGGACCCGCAATCAGCTTCTTTACTTCGTGCTGGCTCTTTCCACAGAAAGAGCAGTAGAGCGTATTCTTGGAATCGCCGGTGCCGTTTTGTTTGGTCATGGCTACCTCAATGCTTGCGATCAATTAACGCACGATTTATGCCGCGCGGGTTTCTCGCACGAAAATGATCTTATTTTTTAAGCCGAAACGCGCAAGTGCAGCAGCGCATCAGCCCTGATTATTATTCGTCGTCGCCTTTGCGACGCTCAAATACCTGGTCAATCAGACCAAATTCCTTGGCCTCCTCAGCGGTCATGAACGTGTCGCGGTCCAGTTTACGCTCAATCGTGTCATAATCCTGACCGGTGTGTTTGACGTAAATATTGTTCAGACGCCGTTTCAGTTCGAGAATTTCTTCCGCATGGCGCTCAATGTCCGAAGCGACGCCGCGATAGCCCCCTGACGGCTGGTGAACCATGACGCGCGCATTCGGCAGGGCAATCCGCAAATCCTTCTTTCCGGCCGCGAGAAGAAGCGAGCCCATGGATGCGGCCTGTCCAATGCAGACCGTAGAGATCGGGCAACGGATATATTGCATCGTGTCATAAATCGCGAGACCGGAGGAGACGTATCCGCCCGGACTGTTGATGTACATGGCGATCTCTTTTTTCGGGCTTTCGGATTCCAGGAAGAGAAGCTGGGACGTGATCAGTGCGGCCATGCCGTCATCAATTCCGCCCGTGACAAAAATGATCCGCTCTTTCAGGAGGCGGGAGAAGATGTCGAAGGCCCGCTCACCCCGGCTCGTCTGCTCGACGACCATTGGGACCAGGTTCAGCGCGGTGGTGTAGGGATCGGACATTCTAGAGTTTCCAGCGTAGTCTGTTGTTCTCGTCACGACTGTGGTCGCAGACGTTGGCATATTTGTCTACCAGCCATCGCACGCAAGAGGTGATCTGATGTGGCCGGTGGATAAAGTCTTAATCTGAATCGAAAGCGCCGGGGCAAGACCCCGGCGCAATCTTTGTATCAGTCGGCCTGCACTTACACCTTATAGTACATGTCGAATTCGACCGGGTGAGGATGGAGCTGGAGGCGCTCGACCTCTTCCATCTTCAGCTCGATATAGGCATCGATCTGGTCATCATCGAAAACATTGCCCTTCTTGAGGAACTCGCGGTCACCATCCAGATTTTCAAGGGCCTCACGAAGCGATCCGCAGACTTGCGGGATCGACTTCGCTTCCTCTGGCGGAAGGTCGTAAAGGTCCTTGTCCATGGCGTCGCCCGGATGGATCTTGTTTTCGATACCGTCGAGGCCCGCCATGAGCAGGGCTGCGAAGGCGAGGTACGGGTTGGCCGTCGGGTCCGGGAAGCGGGTCTCGATACGCTTTGCCTTCGGGTTCGAGCCGAAAGGAATGCGGATCGACGCCGAACGGTTGCGAGCCGAATAGGCCAGCATGACCGGGGCTTCATAGCCTGGCACGAGACGCTTGTAGGAATTGGTCGACGCGTTAGTGATCGCGTTCAGCGCCTTGGCATGCTTGATGATGCCGCCAATGTAGAACAGGCAGGTCTCGGAGAGGCCGGCATAGAGGTCGCCTGCAAAGGTCGGTGAGGACCCGTTCCAGATCGACTGGTGGACGTGCATGCCCGAGCCATTGTCCTGGAACATCGGCTTCGGCATGAAGGTCGCGGTCTTGCCGTACTGCGCGGCCACATTGTGGATCACATATTTATAGTACTGAAGGTTGTCGGCCATCTTGGTGAGGGTCGAGAACTTCATGCCAAGTTCGTGTTGGGCCGGCGCCACTTCGTGGTGGTGCTTTTCAGGGTTGAGACCGATCTCGCCCATGATGGCGAGCATTTCAGAACGCATGTCCTGCTCGGAATCAATCGGCGGAACCGGGAAGTAACCGCCCTTGGCATGTGGGCGGTGACCCATATTGCCCATTTCATATTCCTTGTCCGTGTTCGAAGGAAGCTCCGTCGAATCAAAGGAATAACCCGTCTTGTGTGAGTCGGTGGACCAGCGAACATCATCAAAGACGAAGAATTCGGCTTCCGGACCGAAATAAGCGGTCGTGCCGATACCGGTCTGCTTCAGATAAGCTTCCGCCTTTTTCGCAGTTGTGCGCGGGTCGCGGCCATAGGCTTCGCCAGTGATCGGGTCGAGAATATCGCAGATGACGGCCAGCGTGGTCTGCTGGAAGAATGGATCGATGAGCGCTGCGCTCGTATCAGGCATGAGCAGCATGTCGGACTCGTTGATCGCTTTCCAGCCAGCAACGGACGAGCCGTCGAACATCTGGCCTTCAGTGAAGAAGTCGTCGTCGATCATGCCCTTGTCGAACGTCACATGCTGCAGCTTGCCGCGCGGATCTGTAAAGCGCAGGTCGACAAACTCGACATCCTTTTCCTTCATGAGTTTTAGTAGATTTTCGGCCATTTAGCCCTCCTGTTTGAATTCTTGTCTCTTGGCCCGCGACCAACGCGGATAACTGGCTAGAGCGCGCCCTCGCCAGTCTCACCCGTCCTGATCCGGACAGCCTCGGTCACTTCTGACACAAAGATTTTTCCGTCGCCAATCTTTCCGGTGTGCGCTGCTTTGGAAATCGCTTCAATCGCGCCAGGAATGCTGCCATCGGCAACGACCAGCTCAACTTTCAGCTTCGGCAGGAAGTCGACGACATATTCTGCGCCGCGGTAGAGCTCGGTATGGCCACGCTGACGCCCAAAGCCTTTTGCTTCCGTCACGGTCATGCCCTGCATACCAACGGCGTGAAGCGCTTCTTTTACATCATCCAGTTTGAACGGCTTGATGATCGCTTCGATCTTTTTCATTGGCTCTAGACCCTTCTTCCTACGTTTGATTTTGCTGTGAATTAGCAGGCCTACGCTTGGCCCGGTAATTCCATTATCGAAATGCGAGATCGCTATGTGCTTCTGCACAGTTTTTCAGCGCCATTGACTGAGTTTTGGGCATCTTGGCCACACTCAAAAATGACGCCTGCGTCATTGTTCTGTTAACTGGCCCATGGTAAAAGGCTCCCTAATCCTTATTTCAAATCGGAAACCACCATGAGCGCAACTGTCGTCGCGAACATTGACCCCAATCGCCGTCAGCCAAAATTTCGTCCGTTGAAGGCGTGGAGCCACATGCAGAAGCTGATAGCGAACAAGGAAGATACCGAACAGGTATTCCTGATCATTGAGTCGCTGAATGGCAACAACCTTCAGAAGGATTTTGAGCGATTTTTGGCCTCCGACCGTGGCGTTGAGGAGCTGCAGAAGCGCACATACCTGCCGCCGATTCTTGACCAGCACGGCCCCCTCCACAACATGCCGGAGGGCAGCGTCGGACGAACCTATGCCGAGTTCATGGAACGGGAGGGCCTGACAGCCGCAGGGCTCGTCACCGAGAGCGAAACGCGCGAGTCGGACTGGCGCGATTACGACGATGATCTGCTTTGGTATGCCAACCGCCTTCGGGACACGCACGACATGTTCCATATCCTGACCGGCTATGGTCGCGACGCGCTGGGCGAAGCAACGCTTCTCGGTTTCACCCACAGCCAGAATGGCGGACTGGGAATTCGCTTCATCAATTTCATGGGCGGCCGGGAAATCTCGAAAGTCGCGCCAAAATCAGCAAACATTCGGGCTGTGTTGCGCGAGGGCCGCGAGCATGGGAAGGTCGCGAAACGCATTATCGAACAGGACATTTTGGCGCTTCTTCCGCGCCAGCTCGAAGATGTGCGGGCCGAACTCAACATCAACGAGCCCGCTCTCTACAAACGCGCCAAGTCAATGCTTGAAGACGCAGGTATCCAGCCGCTTGCGGCGGCCGCATGATCTGGCTCATCCGGCATGGTGAGGCAGCGGCCGGCTGGGGCGATGCCGACGATCCCGGTCTGTCCGGGCTTGGGCGGAAACAGGCATTCCACGCGGCTGACATCCTTAGGTCTGCCCCCGTCACTCGTGCTATTTCAAGTCCCATGAAGCGTTGCCAGCAAACAGCAGACGCATTCACGTCCAGGTCGGGAATGTCGTTTGACACAGTGAATGCAGTGACCGAGATTCCGACACCCGCCGGCCTGGATGATCGCCGCGCGTGGCTGTCCGGTTTCATGTCCGGTGACTGGTCGGCGGCCCCTGCCCTCCTCAAGGACTGGCGCGATGGCCTCATCGCGGCGGTCGAAGGACTTCCAGACAATACAGCCGTGTTCACCCACTTCGTTGCCATCAACGCCATTGTCGGCCACCTCAATAATGTCCCGGGCGTAACTGTCTTTCGTCCTGCCAATTGCTCGATCACGACGTTGACCAGATCCGGGTCGGCGCTCAGCGTCGACAAGCTCGGAAGCGAGGCAGCAACTCGGATCCTGTAGCAATAGACGGGATTTGGACGGTTACTGGACGGTTGCCTCGCACCTCACGGGCCGTCTTTTCAATCTGAATTTGCTATGGAAACATGGCCAAGCTGAACCGGCCGGAGATGTCTGATTGCCAAAGATCAATCCTGAGAAAAATTCACCTGAGCTGTGGCTTGAGCATTGGCCCTGGCCGGATGCTGAGGGGCACAAATACCGGCGTGGTCACCTGGGCTGCGTAACGGGCCCTCCCTCTGCGACCGGGGCCGCACGCCTGGCCGCGCGCGCGGGTCTTCGCATTGGGGCCGGTCTGGTCAGCCTGCTCTCGCCGCCGGCCTCGGTTCTGGTCAACGCCGTTCACTCGACAGCTGTAATGGTAAAGGCCTTTCACGATAGCGACAGCCTGTCATCTCTGGCGAGCGAGACGAATTGCACCGTCATTGGCCCAGCAGCTGGCGTCACCGAAGCCACGGCCCGCAACGTCATATCTGTTCTGGCGACTGCAGAAAGCGCCGTGCTGGACGCCGATGCGCTGACGGTGTTCAAGGATGCGCCGAAAGATCTGTTCAAGCACCTCCGTCCGACGACCGTGCTGACACCACATGAAGGCGAATTCGAAAGAGTCTTTCCTGGCCTGCTGGATCAGCTTGGTCGCATTGAAGCTGCGAAGAGCGCATCCTCCGTGTCGGGTGCCGTCATGATTCTCAAGGGCGCCGAAACTGTAATCGCTAATCCAGATGGCCGGGTCGTGATCAACCGCCATGCATCACCCTTTCTGGCGACCGCCGGCAGCGGTGACGTCCTGGCTGGCATCACGGGCGGGCTGATGGCGCAGGGCATGTCGGCCTATCACGCGGCCTGCGCGGCCGTCTGGGTACATGGCGATGCCAGTCTCCGGTTTGGCCCCGGCATGATCGCGGAAGACCTGCCCGAAATGTTGCCTGGCATCCTCGCAAGCTTTTATGCATCGCGGTCTTGAACCGTTCGGCGGAGCTGAGTACGAGAGCCCTCCACACATAGCGGATGTGGCGAAATTGGTAGACGCACCAGATTTAGGTTCTGGCGCCGCGAGGCGTGGGGGTTCAAGTCCCTCCATCCGCACCATGTGAGATTGGTCATGTCCCACGCGTAGACAGTCGCGCCACGCTGTGACATACACCGCCGCTTCTAGGATAATCGATGCCAGAACGTCCGGTCGCAAAGGCCGACCCGGCACAAGGAATGACAGACATGGAATGCACCGAAACCACCGATGGCCTGAGCCGCATGTACAAGGTCAAGGTGCCTGCAAGCGAGCTGAAAACCCGCTTCGACGCAAAGATTGAAGAAATCCGCCCGCAGATGCGCCTGAAAGGCTTCCGCCCAGGCAAGGTTCCTGCCGCTCACGTCAAGAAGATGTTCGGCAAATCCATCATGGGTGAAGTTGTCGAAGCTGCCATGAAGGAATCCAGCGAAAAGGCCATCGCCGACGCGGATATCCGTCCGGCTTCACAGCCAGACATGCACATGGAAAGCGACATGGAAGCCGTGCTCGATGGCAAGGAAGACCTCGCCTATCACATGCACGTAGATGTCATGCCGGACTTCGAACCGGCCGATACTTCCAAGATCAAGATCACGCGTCCGGTATCGGAAGTGGATGACGCCGCGCTGGACGAAGCGCTTGGCCGCGTCGCTGAAAACAATCAGAAATTTGAAGCCCGCGGCAAGACCGCAAAAGCTCGCGATGGCGACGCCGTGCTGATTGATTTCGTCGGAAAGGTTGACGGAGAAGCCTTTGAAGGCGGCGCTGCAGAAGGTCACTCGCTCGTTCTGGGATCGGGCAGCTTTATCCCCGGCTTTGAAGAGCAGCTGGTTGGAACGAAGGCCGGCGACAAGAAGGATGTCGAGGTCACTTTCCCCGAGCAGTACCAGGCCGAACACCTCGCCGGCAAAGCGGCTGTGTTCGAAGTGACCGTTCATGAGGTTCGCGCACCAAAGACGCCGGAAATCGACGAGGAATTCGCAAAGGGCCTCGGGATCGATTCCCTGGAAGAGCTGAAAAAGCTTGTCAGCGACCAGCTTCAGGCCGAGCTCGACAACGCATCACGCGCCAAAGCCAAGCGCGCCTTGCTCGACGAGCTCGACAAGGCCCACGACTTCGAGCTTCCGCCGAAAATGGTCGACATGGAGTTCGACCAGATCTGGCAACAGCTGCAGTCAGAAATGGATGCCGGTCGCGCAAGCGATGAAGACAAGGACAAGCCGGAAGAAAAGCTGAAGGAAGAATACCGCGCAATTGCTGAGCGCCGCGTTCGCCTTGGTCTGGTCCTGGCGGAAATTGGCCGTCTTCAGGACATCAAGATCTCCGAGCAGGAAGTCCAGCAGGCCCTGATCCGCGAAGCGCAACGCTATCCAGGGCAGGAGCGTCAGGTCATTGAGTTCTTCCAGCAGAACCCGAACGCAATGGCGCAGCTGCGCGCCCCGATCTACGAGGACAAGGTTGTCGACTACCTGCTCGAGAACGTGAAGGTCTCCGACAAGAAGGTCTCCAGGGAAGACCTCCTCAAGGAAGACGAAGAATAGTTTTTCGCCGAATTGAAAATCCTGGGCCCGGCAGTTTTCGCTGCCGGGCTTTTTTCATGCTGCTTCCGCGGCTTCGACGGTAGGCTCGCTCGCTGGCGTGGTGTCTGCACCAACCAGGTCGGGCGGAATGGCTATGGGCACGACCTGCAGCAAATTATCGTCCGTCAAAACAGCCGTGACGACAAATTCCTGCCAGCCGATCATCACACGCAACTTGTATTCACCTGCAGCGAGGTTCTCGAATGCATATTGCCCGAAAGATGCGGACGCTGCTTCGGTGGTGTTGGATGTTTGCGTCTCGATCAGCTGGATCGTCTGCCCTTCCAGGCGCTGATCGCCCGGAGAGGCCTTGCCGTCACCATCCATGTCGATAAAGACGGCGCCGCGCAGCTGCCCAGACATGATGACCGGGATCTCGACATTCGTCCTGCGTCCACTAGAGATCGTCGCCTTCGACATCTGACCTTCCGCGACCATGCAGCCGAGCGGAAGGCTCTGCCGACTGATCGAAAGGCCGAACAGGCCCTCTTTCATGTTCTGGATCGTGAAATTCCCGTCCCTGTCTGCAGCGAAGGACAGACGCGTGCCTTTCACACTGACCCGAGCACCTGGCAGCCCCGGCTCGTTCTCCTGCCGAACGCCGTCTCGATTGAGGTCGACAAACACCCTGCCCGTCAGCACACCGCGATCTTCAAGCGGGATCGTGTGCTTTCGCGGCTCGTTGAATGTGATGGTTCCACGAATGGCTACGGACAGGTCGTTCTGTCCTTGCAGGTCGTCGAAATACGTCGCGACAAACTCCGTCTTGGCGTTGATGAGGTAGCGCGCCTGCAAATTGGCAAAATAGCGGGTTGCATTATCGTCCGGCTTCACGCTTGTTAGCGCGGCGAACTGGCCATCTACAGTGACTCTGTCTCCGAGTTTCGCACCCGTCGAGAACGCCGCCGAAGCGCCGGCCCGCAGGGACGCACGACCATCGATCCAGGCAAGAGTTGTAGACGGCGCTACCGATGCGAATGCTCCATCACCGAAGCTCTTGCGCAGAGGGTTGGTCTGCACGGTAACGACAGCCTGCTGGGTCGTGCCCGCCTCACCCTCTTGTGACGTGAAACTTGCCTGACCATTGCCCCAGTCAAATCGCTGGAAAGCGCGCGCGCGGACCGAAACGGCATCTGAACCCGCTCCAGCGGTCTCCGCCCGCGTCTGATCGACGTCGATAGACAGATCCGGTCCTTCCCGCCCGATGCGCGTACTCACCGAGGCAGCCAGCGACCGCGTCGTGATTTCATTGCTGCCCGACACATGGTTGTAACTTACCCGCGCGCCGACCGCGACGTATTGCAGGACGCCCCATGAGTCAGCGCTCCGCCAGTCCGTCGAGGCATAACCGCCGGTGCGCGCGCCAATCCGGTTGTCAAACACACCCTCAAAAGCGGACTCGCTTGCAGCAGCAGCGAACTTTTCGCCATCCCGGTAAGCAGTAATGGCGGCATTGATCTGGTCAGTCAGCTTATATCGGGTCTCAACGCGGGCACGCATTTCCAGACCTGAACCAATGGAAGTGTCGAAATGGCCCGCATCAGCTGAGAGATACACAGATTGAAGCGGGCCTTCCTGGTCGCCTGTGTCGAACACTTTCTGGCCGGACAATACGAATGCCGACGTGTTGCCATCATCGGAGGTCTTCATCGATACGCCGAGTTCCTGCGCACCATCCAGCTGCATCAGCCGCACGCCTGCAGCAAAGTCGGCGAATTCCGGCTTTGACGCGGTCTCGCTAAGCCGTTCAGACCCAGTCAGCGTGACGCCGGCAGCCACCGCAACGATCGACCCGTCATCCGTCTGTTCTCGATAAGACAGACCGCGAATACGAGAGACATCTACCCCGGACAATTCGCGGAACCGGTCGCTATAATCACCTACGCTACCAACCCAGCCATCCAGGCTCTGCACGTCGAGAGACAACCAGCGTGGTTGCAGCTCTTTCGAACGCTGAAGGCCGCCAGCACTCTCATAGGTCAGGCGCGAGTTGAAACGGGCGACGCGGCTACTGAATTCGGCGCGAACCGGACCGCGATCGCTCAGCTGGTAGCTGAGGGCTTCGGGCGTAAACGGCGTATTGCCGATTTCTGAAGCCACCATTTCGCCTGGTAGCGCCGCACCGTCCAGCCTGTCACCGAGTTGCACATTGATACGGTTGGAGCCGGACTGCACGGTGATATGCGTACCCGTAAGCGTTTCAATTGCGGAGAATGGCAGAAGCAGTTGATCGCGATCGGCGAACGACATGTTCGCTGCCACACCGCGCGGCGTCCCGTTGATCGAGATAAGCCCCGATGCAAGGTCTAGCCGGATTACCGCAGAATCCTGAGCGCGAACAATTGTGACGAAGCCTGACTCAGACCTCACCTCATGCCCAAGAGCCGCAGCCACCGGGCGCAATGGCACCAGCAGAACAGGCCCAATCGTTCGCGCCTCACTGCCACGCGCATCGATTGGTCGCCCGTTGACCCACAGATCGAAATCGAATCTCGACCGAAGCCGCTGGTCAAGAACGAAAACCAATTCGCCATCGGCGGCGTGGCTGAGAACGGTGCCAGTAAGGACGGCGACAGCATTCGGGTCGAGCCAAAGACTGGCTTGCTCTGCCGGCTCAAAGTTTGGCAATTTGCCAAGAACAACGCCGTTCGAGCGAACCTTGCCGTCGGCAAAGTCGAGCGTCATTACCGCTCCATCCTGCATGCGGAAGTAACTCAGGATTGTGCCTTTACGCTCGAACCGGCCGTGCAGGATTTCGGCAATCGGTTCCGCCTGCAGCAGGTAAGCTTCGCTGTGAGGCGTCACTCGGCGCGTCCGCACGGATGTCACGACACCGTCCACGGTGATGTCCCGGTACTCGATTGGCGTTCCGTCGGTGATCAATGCCCCCGCTTGTACTGTCTGGCCGTCGCCGGAAACGACATATGCCTCTGGCTGCGTGACCGTCAGCGAATCATTGCGCGCACCGTCCTGCGCTGCTGTGACCGGAGTCGCAGCCAGCACAATCAATGTCACAAGGACAGATATGTCGAACCGGAGAGCCATTCTCATGCGCCGAACGCCGGCGCAGCCTCAATAATCAGCAGGCAGGAGCACTGGTCAGCGCACGGCATTCCGGCGATGACGGGCCGTCTTCGGCAAGCTGGGCAGGAAAGCTCTGGCGACCGACTCTACCCGACGAGTGGACAACGATTTGCGGATGGGATGACAAGCTGCTTAATTCGAACGTCTGATCCAGCGTGGTCACGCTCCGTCCGTCAGTTACCTGCTCCACTGTCCTGGACAACCACACATCGGCACTGCGAGAATCCGCAAGAGCACTGCCCGCAAAGGCCAGCGCTCCAGCCAGCAGGCCAGATCGCAATGAAAACATTTTAACACCCAATAATTATTCTTCTTGGGGAAATCGTAGCTGCAGGCGGTTAATATCCACCTTAAAGGGCTGCATCTGCAGCAAGGGAAAGGCTCAGGCAGAGCGACATCTGGCCCCACGACACGTCGACCTGTTTGTGCAATCGATGAAGCAAGCTCACCACGCTCAAACGAATTTCGCGGAATTCCCATCAAAGGCGCGTCATAATGCCTGAATTTAAAACAATATTTTCTATTTTTTCAGCTCTTGCAGTGCTGGCTGCTTGTGGTGGTGTCGAAAATCAGTCCCCCGATGCGCCTCAACAGCCTGAGATCACCTCGACGGGGAGTGGAGGCGATACTTCCTCTGCCAGGAGCCCCGAGGGCTCAGGCGATTTCTCAGCACTGCCCGCGCCCTATTCTGAGGCAAGCTATTCTCTGGGGCGGCGGACCTTCAAACTTTGCGCAGCCTGCCACACAGTGACCGAAGGCGGTCAGAATCTGGTCGGCCCTAACCTTCACGGCATCTTTGGGCGCAAAGCCGGTTCACTGGAGCGTTTTAATTATTCGAGCGCGCTGAAAGAAGCGGATTTCGTTTGGACGCCGAAGCATGTTGATGAATGGCTTGCCAATCCGAAATCCTACCTGCCGGGAAACAATATGAGCTTTCTCGGCGTACGGAAGCCAACCGACCGCACTGCTGTCATCGCCTATCTGATGCTGGAAAGTGGATACACGCCGCCTGCGGCGCCTCCGTCAGAAGATCCGTGAAATTGCCAGGAATACGGCGCTTTCTTCAAATTCGCCGCCAAATTCGGTGAGCGATCCGATAGAAAGCTCAAACGTCTCTGCCTTCCAGAGATACTCGAACTGGTACTTGCTGGAACCGGCATTATGGGTGCCATCGTCGAACCAGGCTTGCGAGATCGCCCAGACGTTCGAAAAAACCTCCTGACCGTAGCCGACCTCGAAGCGTTTGCGGTTGCAGCCGTCTTCGTGAATACGATAGGCAGCCTCTGCAAACCAGAACGCCGGCACGGACTTCTTTTTGAGCTTGTAGGTCAGCGATTGCCCAAGCCCGGCCCTGGCCTCAGCGCCTAACGCTTCGCAAGCGGCTGCACCACCAATCGCAGCGCCCCTCAGCACGCCGCCCTCCAAGGACACGACGATGCTGGGAGAGAACCGAAAACCGCGCCTTGCTGTCGCGCGCCAGCCATCTGAGCTGAATTCCGGGTAGCGGTCGAAATCCAGCCGTTCATACTTGAAAGTGGCGGTCCACTGATCGGTTACACCATATTCGGAGTAAGTATCGTAGCGCACCGCATTCAGCGACTGAACGGATGATCGTGATATCGCAAGACGGGTATAGAATTCGTCGTCATGGCGGGTCCAGGGACCGGCATTCGCAGCCGGAGCCCAGCACGCGATCGCAACGAGACAGCCCCACCTCAGCATAGACGGAAGGCGTTATAGGCCCTCCGTCATACGTTGAAAAGTGTGCGCCCAGATTAAAGGCGGAAGCGGATCTGGTCAGACCAGAAGCGCTCAAGTCGCGAGACAGTCTTGTTGAGCTGCGTCAGATCGTTCGGGCGGACGCTGGCCGTCGGCTCCAGTGCGGTCGCCTGCTTGGCAAAGAGGCCTTCCACTCGCTCGCGTACCTTGTGACCGCGATCTGTCAGTCGAAGGTGAACCGTTCGTTTGTCTGCTTCGGAGCGCGACTGGAGCAAATATCCGCCCTCTTGCAGCTTCTTGATGTTATAGGACAGGCTCGTTCCAGCAAAAGCGCCTCGGGCACGAAGCGTGGAAGCCGGCGTTTCGCCCTCGCCAATTTCATAGAGCAGCAGGGCCTGGACACCTGTGAGGTGGCGCTCGCCGCCCCGCTCTAGATCATCCTTGACGACATCGTGCAGACGGCGATGAGCCTGCTCGAGCAGCGAAAGGGATTTCAGGAAAGATTCAGCAACCGTGTCTTCACCGGTCACTGCTTGCGCAGCGTTGTTCATATTTACCACCATCATCACTCAACTTTTGTTGTAGTTTGAATAGAGTTACGCCGATCTTCCTGATATTTCGTTAAACATGGCCGTTCCGGACGCCCGATTCGTTAATGTTTCGCCCCGATTCTATTCATTTTCGCTGTTTTGAGGATCGGCTTCACGTCAATTATTCTACACCCAACATAGAATTGCGCATGCGCTGATGCGGTGTTGCTCACTGGATTACTTATTGCAGATTGAACTGCAGCCGGTTGCTTGCGTCGTACTGCTGGTACCGTGATGGCATTATGATAAGTTAAAGCCAGCGCAACCAAATCAGGATACCCGGCGCCCATGGAAGAATATCGCGAGCACGTACGGTTTCAGATCAACACAACCGGAACGCTGATCCTGGAATCGGGCTTCAAGGTTACGTTTGTGGTGAAGGACATTTCTCAACGCGGGGCGAAGCTTTTATTGTCAAATACCTTCGTTGTCCCCGAGAAGTTCATTATCGAAATCGTGAGCCCGGATCATCAGAAAATAAAGAAATGCAAGGCGGCCAAGCAGTGGCAACGGGGGCCCTTGCTCGGCGTTCGCCTGATCTCATCTGAAACCATCACGCTATAATCTCAGGAGCGAGCCAATTCCGGATATTACGATTGGACCTGCCGGCCCCTCTGATATCCCCCGCCTGATTGAAGTTGATCTGGCCGCCGGACAGCTGTTCGCCCCCACCGGCCTTCTTAGCGGCGAGGCCCTTAAAGATCACGTACCCAAGCATATCATGCAGGAGGCGATACGATCCCATCGTCTCGACGTCGCAAGAGTCCCCGATGGACGAGCCGTCGGATTCACCCTCGTAACCTTGAAACCGACCGCCCTCTATCTTGATCAGATCAGCGTCCACCCGGAATATGGTCGATCCGGCATCGGACGGTCATTGATGCGCCAGCTGGTGACGAAGGCCAGGGAGCTGGGCCAGACCAGAATCGTGCTTTCGACCTTTCGCGATGTTGAATGGAACGGCCCCTTCTATGCGAGCCTGGGCTACAAACCGGTGAAACGCACAGATTACGAACCGTTCATGGTCGATATTGAAAAAGCGCAAGCCCCGTTCATGGACGTTTCAAAGCGCATCTTTATGAGAAAGCGTATTCGCAAGCGGTTCATTCGCGCTAAGAAGCCCGTATGACTTCTCCATTTCCACAGCAGTTCCCGACCACACGGCTCAGGCGCCTTCGCCAGAATGGCTGGATCAGGTCTCTCACCTCTGAAAACGTGCTCACTCCATCGGACCTGATATGGTCGATGGTCGTGCACGATGGCGATGAGGCGCGCATACCCGTCGGTTCGATGCCCGACCTCTATCGTCTGAATGTTTCTGAGGCCGTCAAGGCTGCCCGAAAGGCCAGCAGCCTGAATATTCCAGCGATCGCAATTTTCCCGCACATCAATCCGTCGCGAAAAGACGAAACAGGCCGAGAAGCCCTGAATCCGGACGGGCTTATTCCTGATGTCATCAAGGCAATGAAAGACGCAGCGCCAGATGTTGGCATTATCTGCGATGTCGCTCTGGATCCCTACACATCGCATGGACATGACGGGCTGATCGATTCCGAAGGCTACGTCTTGAATGACGAGACCAGCGAAATGCTGGTGCAGCAAGCGATTGTCCAGGCGGAAGCCGGCGCAGATGTGGTCGCGCCATCGGACATGATGGATGGCCGGATTGGAGCCATCCGCAAAGCCCTGGAGGCGGCGGGGCACACCAATACGATGATCCTCTCCTACGCAGCGAAATATGCCAGCGGCTTCTATGGTCCTTATCGCGATGCCATTGGCTCGGCGACTGCCCTGAAGGGCGACAAGAAAACCTATCAGCAAAACCCAGCGAATAGCGATGAAGCCTTGCGTGAAGTGGCCATGGACATTGCTGAGGGCGCCGACATGGTGATGGTCAAGCCCGGCCTGCCCTATCTCGACATTGTCCGCAGGGTTTCCGAAACCTTCGCCATCCCGACGATCGCCTTTCAGGTCTCAGGTGAATATGCTCAGATAAAGGCGGCTAGCGCGCGCGGCTGGATCGATGGAGACCGGGTCATGATGGAAACCCTGCTTTCCTTCAAGAGGGCCGGCGCCGCTGGAATTATCACCTACTTTGCCGAATACGCAGGCGAACTCCTGAACGACTGATGCGGACCTGGCATTTTTCTCGACGTTTGATCATTCGGCTCATTGCAGCCGCGATTGTCGGCTCTACCGGAATGATGACGGCGAACGCCCAGTCAACGGGTGCATATCTAGACTCGCTGGACCTCAAGGGCGGAAATATCGGTCTTTCGGTGATGCGTCTGGACGGCACTCCAGTCGTCGAGCGCAATGCCAGACAACGCTTCCTGCCAGCCTCCAGCCAGAAACTGCTCACCACTATTGCCGCCTTTCACTATCTCGGCGACTTCGATAATTCGGGATGGCCGAAAGGGACGGTCCTCTCGGTTGAGGTACGCGAAGATGCAGAAAGCCTTCCGGATGTGCGCCTCATTGGTACCGGTGATGTGACGCTGTCTGTCGCACAGGATTGCCAGAACAACTGTCTATCCTCGCTCGCTGACGCGCTGGCTAGCTCCGGTATCAGACAGGTGGATTCGGTTATCGTGGATGACACGCTATTTCGCTCTCCCTACCGCCCCGATGGCTGGAGCCATGATGATCTAAAATTCGCTTATGGGGCCGCAATCTCAGCGCTCAGCGCAGACCGGGGAGAAGCGGCAGCCCAGATATCGGCCCCGAGAAACGCAACGGCGTCTGCTCCAGTCTTCGCCTGGTCCTCCTTCCCGGCCTTCGATGTCGAAACGTCCGCGGTGACCATGCATCCGGGCAGCCAGGAATTAGAGCTGGACCTCCAGGTTGGCACCAATCGCGCTGTGTTCAGCGGAAATCTGCCTCCCGGCACCAGCCTGCCCCTGCGCTTCGGTCTCAGCGACCCATCCTATTATGTCGGGCAGGTGCTGCGCTCAATGTTGGTGCAGCGCGACGTCTCCGTAGCAGGCAATGTCGTACGCGCTCCATTACCGGCAGGATCCGGCCACAACAGCCGGGTCGAAATCGCCCGCTACGCCTTGCCGACGCCCGATCCAATTTCGACCATTCAAGCCATCCTGCACGATAGCAGTAACGTGGACAGCGAAACCCTGCTTCACCACATTTCGCTAACCTTGTCGGACCGCACGCCGGAATCCGGCATCTGGCTAGTAGAACATATTCTCGCAGAAGCAGGTGCAAACGAGTTTGAATACAACATCGCCGACGGGTCGGGGCTTTCAGTTTATAACCGCATCTCTCCGGGTGCGATGGCGAGCGTCTTGGCCTGGGCGAGCGAGCAATCCTGGTACGAGGAGTGGTATCCGCTCATCGCCAGCAGCGGTGAAGACGGAACACTGTCCCGGCGCTTTGTCTCCTCTTTCATGCCAGGCGTGATCCGCGCCAAGACTGGAAGCGTGTTCGGCACGGATGCGCTGGCGGGCTACTTTACGGGCGTCAGTGGCGAAAATTATGCCTTTGCTATCTTTGTCAATGATAGCGGCCTGACCCACAGGGAAGCTCGACGTCTGATCGACGACGCTCTCCTGAACCTGATATCCAACCTCTGATTCAGTCGTCCCACGTTTCGTATTTGGCGCGCATATATTGCACCCCAAAGTCTATGACTTCGCGAAGGACACCTTCATCAACATCCGCGAGCTTGTTTATGTACAGGCAGGACTTGCCGAGCTTGTGTTTACCCAAGCGTTCCAGCTTGTCCGAGAGATCGAGATAACCCGGCAGGATATAGATGACGAGATTGGCCTTTCGTGGCGAGAATCCAGTCATCAAGAAATCGCCTTCCCGGCCACTCTCGTATTTGTAGTGATAGCGGCCGAACCCGATTATGCTCGGACCCCACATCCTTGGTTCGAGATTTGTGACTTCGCTGAATATCTCCAGAAGTCTCTCCGCATCGGCGCGCCTTGTCTTATGATCAATCGACGCAATAAAGGCTTCAGGCGACTGCTCGGTCTGTTTTGTTTTGTTGTCTGATTTCGCCATGCCCCTCTCCCGCACCGGACCAGCGCTGAACGCCCATTGTCATCCAAGGTCCACGGCCTCGCCGAGGTCCAGTACGACAATCAATACCATAAGAAGGACAAGCAGGCTGATTGACAGGCCGACATTTATCCAGAAAGCGCGATCAGCATTCTGCTGATCGATCCAGCCACGTGGCTTGATCTGTTTCAGCCTGAACACCGCCAGCGCCGATACCAGAAGACATACAATATTGAGGAACAGCAACATTGCGGAGCGCGATGCGAGCCCGAACTCACCCGCTCCCAGAAAGAGGCCGAGGGCCGCTCCTGGCGGCAGTAATGCCGCCGCCACCATAACGCCGACAAGTACGGCCGATTTGCCTTGCGCCATCGACAAGGCAGCTGCGCCGCCCGCCGCCAATGCCAGCGCCACGCTATCGAGGCGAACCTGGGTGCGCGACATCAGCTGCTGGCTTTCAAAGTTAATCGGCAGGATGAAGGAGAGCGCGAAAGCAACAATCAAGGCAATCGTCAAACCTGCAACCAGCGTCTTGCCGGACTCCTTGAGCAAGACCATGTTGCCAAGCCCACTGCCCAGGGCAAACCCCAGGATCGGACCGAGAAGCGGCGCAATCACCATGGCACCGATAACTGCTGCCACGCCGTTGGAATTCATGCCGATAGCCGCCACGATGGTTGAAAGCCCGGAAAGAATGAGAAAGTCGCTCGTCAGCGCGGCATCCCGCGTCACATCGTCGAGCAGTTCTTCCCGCAGCACTTTCAGCTGAGCTTTCTTGTCTTCCTCCTCCAGAGGTTCCGGGGCCGGAATGACCGCTTCGATCGGAATGAGGGTTACGCGCCAATCCTTGCAGGTATCAAGTGCCCTGTAGATGGCGTCAGACAGCGCCTGAGACCGACCATCGTGCATGACGACTTTCAGATAGACCCGGTCTTCCTGATGGACCTTGAACTGAACCCAGTCGACGGGCTCAAACGCCTTGATCGCCCGAATGACCGTTTCGCTATCTCGCGCCTTCAGATGAATTTCGAGTTGGCGCACATCAGTTCTCGATCGTCTTCAAGCGGGAAATCAGGCTGGATGTATCCCAACGACGCCCGCCTGCTGCCTGGACGTCAGCGTAGAACTGGTCGACAAGAGCCGTGAGCGGCAACGATGCACCGGCCGCATTTCCGGCTGCTAGTGCAATTCGCAAATCCTTTCGCATCCAGTCAACCGCAAATCCATGTTCAAATTCGCGTTCCGACATGGTCTTCCAGCGGTTTTCCATCTGCCAGCTCTGCGCAGCGCCGCCCGAAATCGCTTCAATAACCTTGGCGACGTCGAGTCCATTCGCCTCTGCAAAGTGGAGCCCTTCAGAAAGCCCCTGGACGATACCCGCAATGCAGATCTGGTTGACGGACTTGGCCAACTGCCCTGCACCGCTTTCCCCGATGTGCGTGATCCTGTGCCCGTACGCCTTCATCACGGGTTCGGCCTTCGCCATCGCGGCGTCTTTACCGCCACACATGATAGTGAGCTTGCCGTTCTCCGCTCCGGCCTGACCACCGGATATCGGAGCGTCGATGAAACTGGCCCCCCGCTTCTGGCAGCGTTCATTCAGCCTGCGGGCCAGTCCCGCACTGGCCGTGGTATGGTCAACGACGATCATGCCGGCGGCCAGGTTGGGCTCGATCTCGTCAAAGACGGCTTCTACGTCAGGATCATCTCCCAGGCACAAAAGAACAAACTCCTTTCCGAAAACTGCAGATGCCGCATCCTTGGCAACGCTTCCCTTAAATTTGCTGCTCCAGTCCGCGCCTTTCCTTGCAGTGCGGTTCCATACACTGACATCATGTCCGCTTCTCGAAAGATGACCTGCCATGGGAAAACCCATGACGCCCAGTCCCAGAAATGCGCACTTGCTCATAATTGCCTCACCGATTGGAATTCTCGAACCTGACCAACCTAGATCGGGCAGCCAGCTTTATCGACCGCGTGGATGGAGAATTGCGGGAATTTTCAAACCAGATTGATTTGCATCAAATTCAACAGTTTTGCGAGACGAGACTTCAAGACAGAGCTGTTAACCACGTTTCCAGATCAGAATGATCGGAACACTATGGCTGATTACAGCGCTTCATATCGCCGGGCTGGCAGAATGCCCCTCGCGCCCATTCGCCGCCAGGGCGCATGGAAACTTGCCTATGCTGATTTCCTGACGGCACTGTGCGCTTTCTTTCTCGTCATGTGGCTAATTCACGGGGCATCGAAGGATCAGCGCGCAGAGATCGCCGGTCAGTTCGGCTCTCACCCGGCCTCGACCACCAGTCTCTCGGCTCTGCCAATCGATCCGATTGCGCCGGTCATGGAGACGCTGGAAGAATCGGAGCTGCTGCGCGACCATGCGACGAACGTCATCGTGCACGCAGATGGAAAGCTGATCCGACTGGAACTTGTTGACCTTGATCGTTCTCCCCTCTTCGACAAGGGAAATGCGTCGCTTAACCCGCGTGGTCAGGAAGTAATTGCTCTGGCAGCAAAGGCCGTTTCAGCCTTGAGCCTGCCGGTGTCCATCGAAGGTCACACTGATAGCGACCCAATAAGCCGGGACAATTATTCGAACTGGGAATTGTCTGCTGACCGGGCGAATGCTGCCCGCCGGGGCCTGCTCGAAGGCGGTGTAGATGGATCGCTCATTCAGAGCGTCGCCGGCCTCGCCGAAACGCGGCCCTTGCAGGATGGGCCGTCTGACTTGCCTCAAAACCGGCGCTTGAGCATAGTGGTTCACATTAAATAGATCCGGTGATCCGCTGGGATCCAGATCGCAGGCGAGGAGGCCGAATGGCCGCAGAACTCATATCGAATTGGCCCATGTGGGTCAGCCTGATTGCAGTCCTGATCACAATTGTCCTGTACATGCTAGACCGTTGGTCAATGGAGATTGTTTCCATTGGCGTGGTAACGGCGCTCATGATCATCTTTTCCCTGCCGGGCGCAAACGGCAAGGATGGTAGCCCTATCGGGGCCGACGATCTGCTTCAGGGCTTCGGCAATCCGGCGCTCATAACGATCATGGCGCTCCTTGTCGTTGGCCAGGGTATCTTTCAGACCGGCGCAATAGACGGACCGACAAAGGCGCTTGTGTCTTCCTATGGCAAGCGGCCTTTCCTGACATTGCTGACAACATTCCTGGCCGTTTTCGCGATCAGCGCCCTGACGAACAACACGCCTGTCGTCATCATGTTTCTCCCGATCATGAGTGCCATCGCGGCGCGCATGAAGACGTCGCCCTCAAAGCTCATGATGCCCCTTAGCTTCGTCTCGATCCTCGCTGGCATGACAACGCTCATCGGCACGTCCACCAACCTTCTGGCAGCCGATGCTTATGTCCGTATCGAAGGTACGGAACTCGGCTTTTTCACGCAGACGCCCATGGGCCTGATGCTTGCGGTTGTCGGAATGATCTACATTCTCCTCTTTTCGAAATTCATGCTGCCCAACCGCGATACTTTCGCAGAGGAAATCGTGCCGACCGGCAAACAGTTTGTCGCGCAGATCGAAGTGACGGAGGACCATTTCCTGATCGGGAAGTCGCCCGTAGCTGGAATGTTTCCGGATCTCAAGAATATGACAGTGCGAATGATCCAGCGCGGTGAGCGGGCCATCCTTCCGCCGTTTGATGACCTTCAATTGCGTCCTGGTGATCTGGTGATTGTGGCGGCCACACGCAAATCGTTGACTGAACTGCTCGCCTCCCGCCCGGGTATGCTGCAACAGATCTGGCAGGGCGCGGACGATGATGAGGCTGTTGACACAAGTGCGCCCCAACTCAGCCTTGTCGAGGCGGTAATCGCACCTGGCTCTCGAATGGCCGGCCGGACCGTTGAGATGCTCGGCTTCCGACGCCTGACGTCGTCTGTTGTGCTCGGCATTCAACGCCGGTCCAGAATGATCCGCGCAAAGCTTGGACAGATAAGGCTCGAGGCAGGCGACACACTTCTCCTGTGCGGGCCGACTTCCGCATTCCAGGGGCTACGCACCAGTCGCGACATCATACTTCTGGAATGGTCCCAAAGCGAAATACCTATCACCGCCAAAGGACAGGCAGCACGCCTCATTGCTCTCATCATGGTTGCACTGGCAGCCCTCAATATCACGTCCATTCTCATCGCATCGGTTTCGGCCGCCGTCGCCATGATCCTGTTCCAGTGCGTAAATACGCGGCAGGCAAGCCGGGCACTCGACCTGAGAATCTTCCTCGTCATTGCAGCTGCGCTTGCAATGGGAACCGCACTTGAGATGACGGGCGCTGCTTCCCTGATAGCGCAGCTCGTTGTGTCTACGGCTGCGCCCTATGGCGAACTGGCCATCATCTCCGCGATTTTCCTCAGCGTCGCAGTCCTCACAAACGTGTTGAGCAATGCAGCGACTGCCGTCCTGTTCGCTCCGGTGGCCCTGGAAGCGGCACACGCGTCAAACGCAGATCCGCTTCCATACATCCTGGCCGTCATATATGCCGCCAATTGCAGTTTCGCTTCGCCAATCGCTTATCAGACGAACATGCTTGTCATGGCGCCTGGTCATTACAGGTTCTTCGACTTTATTAAGTTTGGTGGCCCATTGATTGTGGTGATATGGTTGGCGTTTACGCTGTTGGCCCCTTGGCGATTTGGACTTTGAGTGCGTTAATTGATGACGATGAAACTTGATGAGTCGTTGTTTTCTGTTCCCGGCTTGCGCCGAGGGTTGCGGTTTTACGTCACCGCGCCAACCCCTTGCCCGTACCTGGAAGACCAGTTCGAGCGCAAGGCCTTCACCCATCTCGCTCAAGCATCCCCGGACGCCCTGCATCATCAGCTGAGCGAAGCAGGTTTCCGTCGCAGCCAGGCTGTTGCCTATCGCCCTGCCTGCCCAAGCTGCAATGCATGCCGCAGTGTTCGCGTTGATGCCAATAATTTCAAACTGAGCCGTAACCAGTCACGCATCGTCAACCGGAACAGGGATCTCGTTCGCACGCCCGTCGAACCCAAAGCAACGCGCGAACAGTTCCGCTTGCTCAAGAATTACCTTCTCGCGCGTCACAAGGGCGGCGGCATGTCCGACATGGGCTATCGCGAATATGTCGGCATGATAAACGAGTCGCCGGTGCAGACACTCCTGTTCGAGTACCGCGAAGGGTCAGAGCCCGACTCACCGCTGGTGGCCGTATCTCTGACGGACGTCCTGCGGGACGGCTTCTCAATGGTCTATACATTCTTTGATCCGCGGCAGTCGCAGCGCAGTCTGGGCACATATATGGTGCTCGACCATATTTTGAGCGCTGAAGACTACGCCCTGCCACACGTCTATCTTGGCTACTGGATCAAGGGCAGCCAGAAAATGGACTATAAGCGCCGCTTTCAGCCGCTGGAAGTGCTTGACGGACCCGTCTGGCGTCGGCTTGAAGACGACGAGTAGTGCTTTTGCCCGCCCGAAAGAGGCGGGAAAAGTCAGAAGGGTCGGGAGGGCCGATTGATCCGAAGACGCAACCTGCTTGGCGCTGGGCTGCTTGGTATTGGCGGAGCAGCCGCTTCCTTTGGCAACCCACAGAAGGCAGCCGATCTTGCTGCGCCCGCCATAAGCCGGAACCGTCGGCGCCTGAACATGGTGACGACATGGCCTAAGGGCCTGCCGGGCCTCGGTCGTGCCGCGGAACGGGTATCTGAATCGATCCTGGCAATGTCCGAAGGCCTGATCGAGGTTAAGGTGTACGCGGCTGGCGAACTCGTTCCTCCATTTGAGTGTTTCGACGCCGTCGCCAACGGTTCAGCGGACATGTACCATGGCGCCGAATATTACTGGACCGCGAAATCCACCGCCTACCCATTCTTTACCGCCGTGCCTTTTGGAATGACGGCACAGGAAATCATGGGCTGGATCGACTTTGGCGGCGGGCAGGAACTGTGGGACGAGCTCTCGGCACAATTCGGCATCAAGGCTATTCAGGGCGCGAATACGGGCCACCAGATGGGCGGCTGGTTTCGCAAGGAGATCAACAGCCTGGACGATCTGATCGGGCTGCAAATGCGCATTCCAGGTCAGGGCGGAGATGTGCTTCGCGCGCTTGGCGGCTCGGCCAAGGCGCTTCCGGGCGGTGAAATCTATCAGGCGCTACAGACGGGCAATATCGATGCGACCGAATGGGTCGGCCCGTGGAATGACTATTCGCTCGGCTTCTACCGTGAAGCGCCCTACTATTACGGGCCAGGCTTCCATGAGCCGGGCGCCAGTCTAGCCGTAGGAGTGAACCTCAAGGTCTGGGAAAGCATGACGCCCGGCGAACAGGCGCTGATCAAGGCGGCCTGCCAGTCCGTGAACCACCTTTCGCTTGGCGAATTCACCTATCAGAACGCGGTCTACCTCAATATTCTGAAAGATGATCACGGTGTCCAGCTGCGCTCGTTCCCGGACGATGTCGTAAAAGCCATGGCCGAAGCCGCTGCTGATGTCCGCGCCGCTTCCGGGCGGGACGGAATTGAGAAGCGCATTTACGCAAGCTTTGAGGCAGGCCTCAAGACAATGCGCGAATGGGCCGCGGTCTCGGACGGACCTTATTACGCCGCACGCGAACTCGGATCGTCGGAGTAATTCAGGTATTATGGGGGCGGACTTTTTTCTTGCACTCGGTGGCGTCCTGAAATGGATTGGGCTGTGCCTGCTTCCCCTGTTTCTGCTGCCATTGATCACGCTCGTTCTGCCCGAGATTTCTAAAGCGGCATCAACCTTCCTCTCACGCCAGCTTGACCGTTTGACGCGGCTCGCCCTGTCGGTCGCTATCGTGGCAGCGGTCCTCTTGTTCCTGCTGCAGCTGACTGTGGTTATCGCGAGCTATGCATTTGCGCTCTCATGGACCTGGCTTTCGGAGACGGTGATCTATGCATTCGCAACAATTTTCATGTTGGGCGCCGCTTCTGCGCTGATGGATGACGCTCATGTGCGTGTGGACATCCTGCGTCCGCGATTTGGCGAAAGAGGACGCAACTGGATCGAGCTCGCCGGCACCTATTTCTTTCTGTTCCCGATCTGCATCCGAATTCTGATGACTGGAGAGCAGGGCCTCGCTCGCTCCTGGTCCCTGTTCGAAGGGTCGCGTGAAACCGATGGCCTGCCACTCCTCTTCCTGTTCAAGACGCTCGTGCCCGCATTCGCTGTGCTCCTTCTTGCGCAGGGGCTCTCAATCGCATTGAAAGCGGCCCTTCGCCTCACGGGCACCTCTCCGGGCAAAGGCGGCCATACCGAACCAGAGAGCAAACACTATGGAGCTTGAAGTTCTCCTCGCTCTCCTGATGTTCGCAACCGCGATCGGCGCCCTGCTCGCAGGATATTCCGTCGCGCTCACCCTTGGCGGCGTTGCCTTGCTATTTGCCCTTCTCGGTATCGCTCTAGGAGTGTTTCCCGAACCGCTCCTGCTCTCCTTGCCAAGCCGCATACAAGGCGGCTCAATAATGCAGAACGAAACGCTGGTTGCGGTACCGCTGTTCGTCATCATGGGCGTAATCCTTGAGCGTTCACGGGTCGCAGAGGATCTGCTGCACATTGCTAGCCGCCTGCTTGGACGCATCAGAGGCGGCCTCGGTTATGCCGTCGTGCTCGTAGGCGCGCTGCTCGCAGCGTCAACCGGCATTGTGGGCGCCACCGTCATCACTATGACGCTCATTGCACTGCCGTCCATGCTTCAGAAGAATTATGATCCCAGACTCGCTACCGGAACGATCGCTGCCTCTGGTACGCTCGGACAGATCATTCCTCCGAGCATCGTGCTCATTCTGCTGGCCGACGCCGTATCCAATGCCGCGAGTCAGGCCGCATCGCAGATCGGATCGGCGAGTTTCGTGGTATCCGTAGGCGATCTTTTCGCAGGCGCGCTCATTCCCGGCCTGATCCTGGTCGGTCTTTATCTCAGCTATATTGCGTTCATGGCCTTCGCCCGGCCAAGAGCATGCCCGGCCACCATCAATGAGGACGGCCCGCCGCTCACCCGCAAGGAAATCCTCTTCGGACTTGGAGCGCCTCTTGTACTCATTATCGCGGTTCTAGGGGCGATTCTCGGCGGAGTCGCTACGCCAACAGAAGCGGCCGCGATTGGTGTCGCGGGCGCGCTCCTGCTCTCAGGGCTTCGCCTCAGTACTGAGAAGGAAATTCTTCTCCAGCGGCTCGTAATTGCCGCTTTCGCAGCGACGCTTGTTATTTTGACCGTGCGCAATCTGACCGATCTGCGTCTTGGCGTAGACACTCTGTCCACAGAGGCCATTGTCGGTGCAATGATCACGATGCTGGCCGCGGTACTCCTGTTGATCGGCATTGTTGCGAGCATGTTTATCTTGCATCGCCAGAAGCAGCTTCAACCGGCCTTCAAGAGCGCCGTCCACATTACATCCATGGTGTTCCTGATCCTGATCGGCGCGTCCCTGTTCTCTCTCGTTTTTCGAGGGTTTGGCGGGGATGAAGCGGTTGCTGACATTCTCGCCTCCATTCCCGGCGGACGCTGGGGCGCCTTGATAGGTGCCATGCTGGTCATGTTCCTGTTAGGCTTCTTCCTCGACTTTATCGAGATCGTATTCGTCGTCGTGCCACTGGTAACACCGCCGCTGATTGTTATGGGTTTCGACCCAGTCTGGCTCGCCATCCTGATGGCGCTCAACCTGCAGACTAGCTTCCTGACGCCGCCGTTCGGGTTCGCCCTGTTCTATCTTCGTGGCGCGGCCCCGGATACTGTCAGAACTGGCGACATCTGGCAGGGCGCGCTGCCGTTCATCGGGCTACAGATCCTTATGATCCTGCTCGTGGCCTTCCTGCCCGGCCTTGCGACTTGGCTTCCGTCGCTTGTCGCAAAATAGAAAAGCCCGCCTGGGACACATCCGGCGGGCTCTTCTGAACGATTTTACCGTATCGATCGCAGCTTAGAACTTTACTTCCGGTACCGTGGAAAGCGCCGTGCGGTCGCCACCGAGATCGAAGAATTCGCGTTCTGGAAAATTGAACATGCCGGCGACGATGGAGTTCGGGAACTGCTCGCGCGACGTGTTGTAGTCCTGAACAGCAGCGTTATAGAAGCGGCGCGCGGCGGCAAGCTTGTCTTCAATGACGGATAGTTCATCCTGCAAGTCCTTGAAGTTCTCGTTCGCCTTGAGGTCCGGATATGCCTCAGCCAGCGCGAACAATTTTCCAAGCGCACTGGTCAGCATGCCTTCAGCCTGCGCCATCTCGCCAGGAGAGTTGGCGGCTACCGCCGAATTTCTGGCCGTTATGACTGCGTCCAGCGTCTCCCGCTCGTGCGTCGCATAGCCTTTTACCGTCTCCACGAGGTTCGGGATCAGGTTCTGGCGTTGCTTTAGCTGAACGTCGATGTCGGCAAAGGCCTGATTCACGCGCTGTTTCTTGGAAACCAGCGAGTTATAGATACCGATCAGGAACACTGCGATAATCGCAAGCGCCCCCAAGAGTACGTAAAGAACAGTCATTGAAGACCTCCACCCTCTAAATCAATCAATGCAGTAGCCGCGCCAGCGGATCGTGGCAAGTTAGCCCGCAAACCGGCCCGACTTCGGAAACCCTTTTGGCGCAACCTTGCCAGCTTGTGCCCGTTTGCCGAGCCACTCTTCCCATTCCGGGAAGCCACGGGACCGTCCGGCTGCATCCTTCACGAAGAGACCGTCTTCGCGGAAGAAAGTCATCGCATCGGCAAGTGTCTCCTTGCCACGGTAATTCTGCAGCTTCACGCCCTTGCCGCGCGGCATTTCAGGCAACTCATCCAGCGGGAAGACCAGGAGCTTCTTGTTCGTACCGATAACGGCAATCCGGTCACCTTCGATCGGTTCGCACAGCACCAGCCTGCCGCCACCCGTATTCACCGATGACTTGCCCGCTTTACGGTTCGACTCCAGCTCATTCTCGGGCACGATGAAACCGTACCCGATGTCGGACGCGACGAGTCGCTTGCGAGCCGGCTCCAGCTTGAACATGGAAACGATGTCGACATTGTCTTCAAGGTCGATGGACAGTCGGATTGGCTCACCATGTCCTCGCCCGCCAGGAAGCTTGTCACAGGGTAGTGTGAAGGCACGACCATCGCTTGCCATCAGGATGATCTTGTCTGTCGTGTAGACTTCCTCGCTGAGGTACAGCGAGTCGCCATCCTTGAACTTGGTCGTTTCCAAATCGACACCATGGCCTTTCAAGCCACGTATCCAGCCCATGGACGACAGGACAACAGTCAGCGGCTCTTTCGGCGTCGACGCCTCGAGCGCAGCGGTCAGATCAATCTCCGGCGCGTCCTCAAAAGCAGCCCGGCGGCGGCCAAGTTCGCTTTCCGGATCAAAGGACTTGCGCGCTTCCTTGAGCTCCTTGCCGACCTTCGTCCATTGGCGGCGGGTCGACCCAAGCAGTGCTTCGATTTCAGCGCGCTCCTCCATGAGCGATTCATGCTCGCGCTTGATTTCCATTTCTTCCAGCTTGCGCAAGGCGCGCAGGCGGAGATTGAGAATCGCTTCGGCCTGGACGTCGGTAATTCCGAAGCGGTCCATCATGACCTGTTTCGGCTCATCCTCCTCACGAATGATGCGGATGACCTCATCAATATTGAGATAGGCGATCAGATAGCCATCGAGCAGGTGCAGACGTTTCTCGATCTTGTCCAGACGGAACGCAGCCCGGCGCACCACCACTTCACGGCGGTGGTCGAGATAGGCCTGAAGCACTTCGCGCAGACCCATGACGCGCGGCGCGTCCTTGTGCAGCACGTTCATGTTCATCGAGAAGCGCGATTCGAAATCACAGAGCTTGAACAGACTCTCCATCAGGACGTCCGGCTCGACGGTCTTTGCACGGGGCTCGAGCACGATGCGGATGTCTTCTGCGCTCTCGTCCCGCACATCGCTCAGGAGTGGTGCCTTCTTGCTCTCGATGAGTTCGGCCAGTTTCTCGATCAGTCGGGATTTCTGAACCTGATAGGGAATCTCGGTGACAATGACCTGCCATGTCCCGCGTCCCAGGTCTTCGACGTGCCAGCGCGCTCGGATGCGGAAGCCGCCACGACCTGTTTCATAGGCTTCGCGAATGGCGCTGCGCGGTTCGACGATGACGCCGCCTGTCGGGAAATCCGGCCCAGGCATGACATTCATCAGCTCGGTTATGGACGTGTCCTTGTTGTCGATCAGCAGCAGCGCCGCATCGATCACCTCGGCCACATTATGTGGTGGGATCGAGGTCGCCATGCCGACCGCAATACCCGTCGCGCCGTTCGCAAGCAGGTTCGGGTATCCTGCCGGCAGGACGACAGGCTCTGTGTCTGTTTCGGAATAATTGTCCTTGAAGTCTACCGCGTCCTCATTGAGGCCTTCAAGAAGCAGCTTGGCTGCTTCGGTCATTCGCGCTTCGGTATAACGATAGGCGGCCGCATTATCACCATCGATGTTGCCGAAATTGCCCTGACCATCGACGAGTGGATAGCGAACCGAAAAGTCCTGCGCCAGACGCACCAGGGTGTCATAAATTGCGCTGTCGCCGTGCGGGTGGAAATTACCCATCACGTCACCGACAATCTTGGCGCACTTGCGGAACCCTGCATCGGGATCAAGCTTTAGTTCTCGCATGCCGTACAGGATGCGGCGCTGGACAGGTTTCAGGCCGTCCCGGACATCTGGCAGCGCCCGCGACGTAATCGTCGACAGCGCATATGCGAGATAGCGCTTCGTCAGTGCCTCACTGAGCGGCTCGTTGATAATCTTGCCATCTTCATGGTCCAGAAGGTCGGACATGTCGGCTCCCTATTCTTGTTCCCTGTCGGGAATCAGCCAGCAGACGTAACGTTAACAGATTGCCGCGATTGGTTAAGGAATGAACAACACGCTCCAACGAACCATAAAACAGGTCGGCATCATCGCCATTGTTGTGTTCACGATCTTCATTGCCAATCGCTACCTGCCAGCCCAGCATAATCCGCTTCGACCCATAAGCCTGAATGACCCGATTGGTGTGGCGACCCATTTCAAGCTGCAACGCATCAAGGCCGATACTGACCTCTGCTATGATTTACTACTCAAGGCCGGCGTGGAATACACGCTGCTCTCCAATGAAGATGCAAGCACAGAGCGATGCCCGCTCTCGCGAACAGCCGTTCTGAACAACTCAACTCTGCCCTATTCCGTCGCGCCGCTAAAGATGACCTGCCACCAGATGGCCTCGCTTTACGTCTGGGAACGGGAAATCGTCGGACCGGCAGCGGAAGATATCCTGGGCTCGCCGGTGGAGGAAGTGCTGACCTATGGCAGCTTCTCCTGCCGCACCATAGCAGGCTCAAATCGCCTCAGCGAACATGGACGCGCAAATGCGATCGATATTCGTGGTTTCAGACTTGCCGATGGTCGGACCGTTAATGTGCGGCGGCACTGGCGCGAAGACAGCGATCTCGGCGCGTTTCTGGACGCAGTCCATGATGGCGGGTGCCGCTTGTTCTCTGTCGTACTGGGCCCGGACTATAATGCAGCGCATGCAGACCATTTCCACTTCGACATGGGCAACGCCAGCATCTGCCGCTAAGTACGCTTTTGCAGCCTCGCATAAAGCCGCCGTCGTGGCTCAGGCATGTCCCTGTTGTTTGTGTGAAAAAGACGGCGTTCGATGAACACGCCCGTCAATTCGAGACCGGCCGCGACATCTGCGGCGCTAGCCGGCTGTTTTGGATCGATCAGGAATGCAGGCAGAGCTAGCAGCCGATCAACATACTCTTCCGCCTCAGACCCCCGTACAGCTCGGCCCGTTTTCGGAGAGACATGGGTCAGGCCATCATTCTCACCGCTGATTGCGCACGCATCGAGGTCCAGCCCGAAGCCGAGCGCTGAAAGCAATCCTAGCTCCCAGCGAACATAGAGCGCGGGCCAGACTTCGCCATCTTCAAGGCTGTCGAGCAGCATCTCGGTCGCTTCAAAAAGATAGGAGCCCGCCTGATCGCCCTCATTCAAGGTGCCACGGAGCAAGGCTGCAATGGATGCTACGGCCAGCAAGGCTTCGGGTAAGTCAATCAGGCGGGCTGTTCGTGAACGCGTGGCTTCGGCCACATCAAATCGACCGAGCTGCTCCTCCAGCCGTCCCGACCAGGACAGGTCGACTGAGTTTCCAGGTTCAAACTGGGGCCGCTTCTTTCGCGATGCCCCACCGTAGACAAGCCCCGAACGACGCCCGCGTGTCCGAGTGAGCACGTCGAGGATCAGGCCGCTTTCACCAAATTTGCGACCGCCGAGGATCAGACCCTCATCGCGCCACTGCATCAGAGATCAAAGTCCAGCCCGACGCTGGAATAGGACTCACGACGCTCCTGCCACTTCTCATCGACCTTGACGAAAAGAAACAGATGAACCTTTCGTTCAAGCAGGTCGCTAAGCTCCTGGCGCGCCGCGCGGCTGACAGCCTTGATCGTCTGGCCGCTCTTTCCCAGTACGATGGATTTGTGTGTGTCACGGCCGACGATAACGGCTTGCTGGATCTTCACATCGCCATTGCGGAAATCTTCCCATGACTCGGTTTCGACCATGAGCTGGTATGGAAGCTCTTCGTGCAGGCGAAGCATCAACTTCTCACGCGTGATCTCAGCTGCCAGGAGCCGCATTGGGATGTCGGCAGACTGGTCTGGCGGGAACATCGCGCTGCCCTCAGGCATGCGGTTCGCGAGTTCCGCCATCAGAGCGTCAACACCGTCACCGTTCTCCGCAGAAATCATGAAGATGTCGCTATAAACACCAGCTTCGTTGAATTTCTGCATGAAGGGCAGGATCTCGTCATGTGGGAAGAGATCAATCTTGTTGAGGGCCAGGATGACTTTCTTGCCGGTCTTGCGCAGCGTTTCGATCACCCGCTCATCATCTTCAACCGAGCGCTTCTGGGCGGGCGCAGCCTTGCCTTTGCTGTCGGCAATCCATGAGGCCGCATCGATCAGGTGTACCACTGCGTCTGCATCATCTGCGCCAGCCCAGGCGGCCTTGACCATGGCCCGGTCGAGACGCCGCTTTGCAGAAAAGATGCCGGGCGTATCAACAATCACAATTTGAGCGTCGCCATGATGCGCCACCCCGCGGACGGGAAAGCGGGTCGTCTGGACCTTGTGGGTCACAATCGCCACTTTGGCACCGACCATGGCATTGGTCAGCGTGGACTTGCCAGCATTCGGTGCGCCGATCACGGCCACAAAACCCGCTTTCCTGATGTCGCTTTCTTCAACCACGTAACAAATCCCTCAAAAGCCGGTCTGCGGCTGCCATTTCGGCTTCCTGACGCGATCGACCAGTTTCCGTTGCAGCCCCTTTGCCCTCCACGCTTGCCTGGACGGTGAAGACAGGTTCGTGATCGGGACCGGACTGTTCGATGATCTTGTACACCGCATATGGCGCGCGATTGGCACCGCACCAGTCACTCAGCCTGGTTTTTGGATTTTGCTGTGACACCTCGCGCTCGACGATTTCCATCACCCAGTGGCGTTTGATGAAATCCCGGGCCGCATCCATCCCACTATCACGGTAGATACCCGCAATGATCGCTTCTACAGCGTCCGCGACGCTCTTGTCGTAGCTGCCCTTCTTGTTCTTGAGCATGGACGCATCAACGAACATGTAGTCTCCCAGCCCCATGGCCTCGCCGACTTCGGCGCAGGTTTCACCACTTACAAGCTGATGGAAGATCTTGGTAAGATAGCCTTCGCGCTCTGCAGGAAACTTGGCAATCAACAGTTCCGCCATGACGAGACCCAGAACCCGGTCCCCCAGGAATTCCAGTCGCTGATTGGAGAACTGGGCGTCGCCATCATAATTGTCGATCAGGCTTGGGTGTGTCAGTGCGCGGTGCAGCCATTCCACATTCTTGAAGGTGTACCCCAGTCGCTTCTCCAGCGCCTCGCGTCTTTCTGCCTCAAGCTCAGGGCGTTTACGCGGCAGGGATCGCCCTGCGGCGCGGAGGCGTTTTCGTTTTGGGCGCGGTTTGCTCATGACGAGGCTATTTGCGGCACAGCTTCTATGATGACAACCGCTGAGGCCCATGGGTGATCATCCGTGATGGTCAGGTGAATCAGCGCTTCGTGCCCGGGCGGCATAATCTCTGCCAGCCGCTTTTCAGCACCGCCGATCAGCTTCATGGTCGGCTTGCCGGTTGGCAAATTGACAACGCCCATATGCTTCCAGTGCACCCCACGACGCGGAACACCTGTCCCAAGCGCCTTGGCGCAAGCTTCCTTGGCCGCGAACCGCTTGGCGTAGGTTTCGGCCGACCGCCTGCGTCGTTCAGCAAGCGCAATTTCTGTTTCGGTGAAGCAGCGTTGTTTGAAACGGTCCCCGAAACGCGCAATTGACCGCTCGATCCGCTCGATGTTGCAGAGGTCGTTTCCCATACCGATGATCATGGCGCACACTAACCCGCTCAGGCGAGCCCCCGGCTCCCTGGCTTGATGGCAGGGAGCTTTTCTAGCTCTGGAGGCAGTTCATCGGCGGCGTAATCAGGAAAGTCGACACTGGCGAGCGCCACAAGTTCGCATCCGACATCAGCCTTTCCATTGGATCTGTCGATGATGCAGGATCCGCCAACCAGCTCACCGGGCAGCCTGTCGAGCGCGATGACGGTCTCGCGAAATGAAAGTCCCGTGGTGACAATGTCTTCTGCAATCAGGATGCGCTCACCCTCTGCGATGGAAAAGCCACGGCGAAACTGCAGCTGGCCGTCAACGCGCTCGGCGAAAATCGAACGGCAGCCGAGTTGACGCGCAAGCTCATATCCAGGCACGATCCCGCCGACAGCCGGGCCGGCGACAACATCAATCCGGCCAAATTTCTCGGTAATCAGATCGGCGAGTGCACTGCACAGCCTGGCGGCGAGTTCTGGCTGCGAAAATACCAGCGCTTTTTGAAGGAAGACAGGGCTCCGTCGGCCCGAGGAAAGTATGAAATGACCTTCGAGAAGAGCGCCTGCCTCACGAAACACATTCAGCACATCTTCATTGGTCAAGTCTGAACCTCCTCCAGCCGTTCCACGCTCTCGACAACCGCAAGCGCCCGCAATGCGGCTTTTATCTGCTCCAGATGGCGCAGGTCCTCAACCTCAATGTCGAAGATCAGCTGAAGAAAGTCCGACGTGCGTTCGCCTGTCTCGACGCGCGTGATGTTTCCGCCCGCCTGCGCAACCGCTGAACATTGGCTTGCCATCACACCGCGCTTGTTCACCGCGCGGACGCTGATACGACCGATTGCGACCACGCCCTGTTTCGACAGCTCGTTCCAGCGTAGATCGACCCAGAGGTCCGGGCGGTCCTCAAAATCCGCCACACGGTTACAGAAGATCGTATGAATGACGAGCCCCTTTTCCGGCTCGCGCAGCCCAATGATGCGATCCCCCGGAATTGGGTGGCAGCATTCGCCGAGATGAAGCGTAATGCCAGGAGTCAGATCCTCACCAGCGACAATCTGGCTTGCATACTCATCATCCAGAACAGTCCGGTCTTTCGCCCCGGCAGCCGGCGGCTCATGGCCTGGAAACGCCGTGCGGATGAAATCGCTCGTATCGTAACGGCCCCTGCCTATCGCTTCGGCAAGCGCTTCTGCGCTGTCAAAGTCCGCGCGCGTGGCTATGCGCGGAAGATCGATTTCAAATGGGTCGAGCCCAGCCCGGCGAAGATCCCTGTCCATCAACGTCCGACCGAGCCGGATGAATTCGGCCTGTTCCCGGCCCCGGATCAGCCTCCGGATGGCCGATCTCGCACGCCCGGTGACAGTCAGGGCTTCCCAGCCTATGACCGGCCGGGACTCGTCGCGGCGCAGGATTTCCACAACGTCACCATTATTGAGCGGCGTCCGCAGTGTTCGCACCACTCCATTAATCTTGACCCCATCACACGTATCGCCAACCGCCGTGTGAACCGCATAGGCAAAATCAAGCGGCATCGCGCCGCCTGGCAGGATGATCAGTCGCCCCTTCGGCGTGAAAACAAAGACGTGCTCGCGGAACATTTCGAGCTTGGCATGCTCCAGGAATTCATCTGGCTCCGCACCGTCTGCCAGCAGTTCGCCGAACGCCCTGAGGTTGGCGCCAGGGTCGAGACCGGCAGCTTTCGACGACTCAAGGTCGAATCCATACTCGCTATTCTTGTAGGTCCAGTGCGCCGCAACGCCGTGCTCCGCCGTATCATCCATTGCTTCGGTACGGATCTGAAGCTCAACCAGACGATTTCCGGAGGCGCGAACAGTCGTGTGCAGTGAGGCGTATCCGTTTGGCTTTGGCACGGAAATGAAGTCGCGGAACCGGTCTGGCAGACATGCCCATACGGTGTGGAAAGCGCCGAGCAGCTGGTAGCACTCGTCGACCCGCTCAACGATGATGCGGAAGGCAAAGATGTCAGCAACGTCGCGGAAGGAGATCGACTTCTTCTCGAGCTTGCGCCAGATCGAATATGGCTGTTTTCGACGCCCCTTGATTCGGGCCTCAATCCCCTGCTCCGCCACAACCTGCTTGATGGCAAAGCGTATCCGTTCGAGATCGTCGGCATTCTCCGATGTCAGCTCTTCCAGCTTCTGGATGATGCTGTCGCGTGCGGGAGCATTCACATGAAAGAAGGCAAGGTCTTCGAGCTCTGATGCGACCTGGTAAAGACCAACCCGGCGCGCTAGCGGCGCATAGATTTCCATCGTCTCACGGGCGATGCGCAGCCGGCTTTCTTCCTTCGGGATGAAATGAAGCGTGCGCATGTTGTGTAGCCGGTCCGCGAGCTTCACAAGCAGCACGCGAATGTCGTGAACCGTGGCCAGAATGAATTTCTGGAAGTTTTCGGCCTGCTTCGATTTTTCGGATTTGTAGTCAAGCTTTCCCAGCTTTGTTACGCCGTCAACCAGTTCAGCAACATCGTTGCCGAACAGAGATTCGATTTCATCCAGCGAAACATCGCAATCCTCGACCGTGTCGTGGAGGAGTCCAGCCATGATCGTGCACTCATCGAGCTTGATGTGTGCAAGCAGCATCGCGACTTTTACAGGATGGGAGTAATAAGGATCACCCGATTTACGCAACTGTTCGCCATGGTGCTTCTTGGCAAAGTCATAGGCGATGCCAAGGCGCTTGGCGTCTGCGTTCGGGTGATATGACCTGACCGCTTCGATCAGGTCTTCCCTGGATGGAATTACGGCGCGTACTCCTTCGACGCGCCGCTCCATATTGGGGGGCGACCGATCAGGGATCGTTACGGTCGCACTGGTCATGCTGGTCTAGAACCTATCGTCGCGTCCTGATTCGAGCTCAGCCTGATATGCGCGCATCACGTCTTCCTCGCTGGCAGCCGGTGCCGCCTCGAGTGCAACGCGGTCAGCCTCACGCTCTTCTTCTTCACCCGGACGTACTTCCTGAAGGTTTGCGATGAGGCCTTCCTTGACGACGTCGAGGCTCACAGAGCGCTCAGCGATCTCGCGAAGGGCAACAACTGGATCCTTGTCATTGTCGCGGTCAACCGTAAGCGGCGAGCCTTCGCGGATCATGCGAGCGCGCTGTGCGGCCACCAGAATCAGGTCGAAACGATTTGGAATCTGCTCAATGCAGTCTTCAACAGTTACGCGTGCCATGGGAAATCTCCTGTAGCCGCACTTTATATGCGCCGCAGCACGCCAGCACAACCCACGACTTGCGTTGAATGCAGTGCGCCGGTAGCCTCCGGCCAGCATTGCACATTCAATAAAAATGGCGGGCATCTCGGGCTGGCTGTAGCAAGCCCGATCAACCTCCCCCCATCATAATTCGTGTGTATCGCTTGATCCGGCCGGCAATACGCCGATGCCTCGCGATACAGGCCGCGAACTGGAGAACCGTATGACAAAAAACATGAACTTGCCGGCTGAGGCTCCGGCAGACTGCGACTTGTGTCCCAGGCTGGTCGCATACCGCTCGAAGAACCGCCTCGAACATCCCGGCTGGTTCAATGGCGCTGTGCCTTCATTTGGTGACGAGAAAGCGAGGCTGCTGATCGTCGGCCTCGCACCGGGCGTTTCGGGGGCCAACAAGACGGGGCGCCCGTTTACTGGCGACTGGGCTGGTGATCTCCTTTACGACACCATTGGAAAGCTCGGCTTTTCAAATGACCAATACGGTGCGCACCCGAATGACGGGCTGGAGCTGAAGGATGCCATGATCACCAATGCCGTGAGGTGCGTTCCGCCAGCGAACAAGCCGGTTGGCGCAGAAGTGAACAATTGCCGCGACTATCTGGCCGCCCGGATTGCGGCACTTCCAAATCTGCGGATCATCCTGTGTCTGGGCAAGATCTCTCACGACTCCACGTGTCGGGCGCTTGGCATGAAGGTGAAAGACCATCCCTTCGGACATGGATCAGAATACAACGCGCCGAACGGTCTTATCGTTGTTTCCAGCTATCACTGCTCGCGGTACAACACGAACACTGGACGCCTGACCACCGAAATGTTCGAAAATGTGTTCAGCCGCGCCAAGGAACTGATGGAAGCGGTTTCCGCATGATCCACAGACTTTGCCCACAACAGAACGAAGGTTAACGCGGCATTAACACTGTCCTCCTGACATTAGGCCTCGTATCGTTCCGATGAGTCGGTTTAGACGGGGATTCCCAATGGCAGCTTCCAACCAGGCGCAGCTTTTCGACAGTATGACTCCAGATGAATCCGGATACTCCGCCAAGGACATCGAAGTCCTTGAAGGCCTCGAACCCGTTCGCAAACGCCCCGGCATGTATATCGGCGGGACCGACGAGCGAGCCTACCATCACCTTTTTGCTGAAATTCTCGACAATGCGATGGACGAAGCTGTCGCAGGCCATGCGAGCCGGATCGAAGTGCACCTCAACGCCGAAGGCTATTTGACAGTCGTTGACAATGGCCGCGGCATCCCGGTCGATCCGCATCCGAAGTTCCCGAACAAGTCTGCGCTGGAAGTGATCATGACGACGCTTCACTCCGGCGGAAAATTCTCCGACAAGGCCTACGCGACCGCAGGCGGCCTTCACGGGGTCGGAATATCCGTCGTGAATGCCCTTTCCGAACGCGTCGATGTCGAAGTGGCGCGCGACAAGAAACTCTATGTGCAATCCTTTGAGCGCGGCCATGTACTCGGCCCGGTGGAACTTAAAGGCGCAGCACCGAACCGGCGCGGCACCACTGTCCGTTTCAAACCAGACCATGAAATCTTCGGAGAGAAGCTTCGCTTCAAGCCACCCCGTCTGTTCCAGATGGCTCGGTCGAAAGCATATCTCTATCGCGGTGTTGAAGTGCGCTGGTCGTGTGACCCGTCCTTGCTGCCGGAAGACTCCAAGATCCCGAGCGAAGCCATCCTGACCTATCCGAACGGTCTGGCCGACCAACTGGGCGAGGTCTTCAAGGGCAAGGAAACGATCACATCTGAAGCGTTCTCAGGCCTGGTTGAAACAGAAGAAGGCAAGGTCGAATGGGCGATCGCGTGGACTGCCGCTGGCTTTGGCGAGGCGGACGGTTTTTCGCGCTCTTATTGCAACACCATTCCCACGCCGGATGGAGGCACGCATGAGGCGGGCCTGCGCTCAGCCATCACAAAAGGCCTTCGCAATTACGGCGAGCTGACCGGCCAGAAAAAAGCCTCTACGATAACTGCCGACGACATCATGTCTTATGCTGGCATCCTGCTGTCGGTCTTTATTCGCGGGCCGGAATTCGTTGGCCAGACCAAGGACAAACTTTCGACCACAGCGGCGTTCCGCCTCGTCGAGAATGCTGTGCGTGACCGCTTCGACCACTGGCTGGCCGGTAGTCCGAAAGAATCAGACAAACTTCTCAACTGGGCAATGGAGCGCGCCGACGAACGCGCCAAGCGCCGCAAAGCCAAGGATGTCGCGCGCAAGTCGGCAACCAAGCGTCTGCGCCTGCCTGGCAAGCTCGCCGATTGCTCGGCGAGCGGCGGAGAAAACACTGAGCTCTTCATCGTGGAGGGTGACTCGGCTGGCGGCTCTGCCAAGCAGGCGCGCGATCGAAAGACCCAGGCGATCCTTCCATTGCGCGGCAAGATCCTGAACGTCGCATCGGCATCTGACGACAAGCTGGAAAAGAACCAGGAACTGTCCGATCTGATGCTGGCGCTCGGCACAGGCCTGAAGACGCGCTTCAATATCGATGATCTTCGCTATGAGCGTGTCATCATCATGACCGATGCCGATGTTGACGGCGCACACATCGCGTCACTGCTCATCACATTCTTCTATCAGATGACACCCGGCCTCATCGAGAGTGGCCGCCTCTACATGGCCATGCCGCCGCTCTATCGCCTGAGCTACAAGGGCAAGTCTGTTTATGCCATGGATGACGAACAGAAAGCCGACCTCCTGGAAGCTGAGTTCAAGCCCAATCAGAAGGTCGAAGTCGGACGCTTCAAGGGTCTCGGTGAGATGAACCCGGCTCAGTTGAAGGAAACAACCATGGATCCTTCCACCCGCACCCTTGCGCGCATCACATTGCCCGACTCGCTCGACGAGTTGACGGAGATGAAACCGGCAGAACTCATCGATACGCTCATGGGCAAGAAAGCAGAGCATCGCTTCCGCTTCATTCAGGAAAATGCGCAGTTCGCGGATGAGCTCGACGTCTGATCTGGCTGCCGCCTGAAGACCCACATTCAAACATCGGCCCGCATCTTGCTCTCCTGACAGGCGAGTAGGGCTAAAGCGATGTTTTCTAATGCGCGAATGCCCGTTATGTATCAGGACGGGACGAGACCCATGGTAGACTGGCCACAGGCAGCGCGCGCAGAATTCGGCAAATCCATCATCGAAGCGCGCCACTCAATTCACAATTCACCGCTTTTCTGTGACGGATCGCTGGCCGCCCTGCTCGATCTCTACCCCCGCGATCAGCTGGGCATCTGGACATTCGCGGACCATGGCGAGGGCGAAGAAGCACCTGTGAAGGGCGAAGCGCCAGACATGTCGGGCGAGGAGTTGCTCGAAGCAGTCAAGAACGGGCGCATCTGGCTGAACCTTCGGGCAACCAACAGCCATGTCGCAGACTATGCCCCAATCGCCGACCAGGTCTTCAATAGTATCCAACATATGAGCGGCCAACGCGTCTTGAAGCGCGATATGGGCGTGCTGATCTCGTCACCCAACGTACACGTCCACTACCATCTGGACATCCCGATGGTCGCATTGTTCCAGGTGCGCGGGGAAAAAACGGTCTGGTTCTATCCACCGACTGAACGCTTCGCGCCTGCTGCCCATGTCGAAGCCATTGCGCTGCGAGAGAAGGAAGAAGGCTTGCCCTACAGCGCGTCTTTCGACCTGATGGCGCAGGAGTTTCCGCTTCGGCCAGGCATGGGTGTTACCTGGCCCCAGACGGCGCCGCACCGCGTGCAGAATGGGAACATGCTGAACGTTTCTTTGTCCTGCGAATTCATGACGCTGCCGGCACTCATCAAGGCAAACGCAACTTACGCCAATGGGCGGCTGCGGCGCGACTTTGGCGCAAGGCCGTCGCGGGCTCATTCTGTCTCTGCAGGCACGGTGTCCAAGGCGCTGCTCGCACGAGCCTTCAAACGCGTCGGCAAGCCGCAAAATTCCGCTGCAGTCACACCCGCGACATTTGCTGTTGACCTGGCCGCTCCAAATTGCACCCGAGCACTGATCTAGCCTTCCGCGCCGTTTATGCATTTTTGATTCTGACACCTGGCGCTGATCTGAATTCAGTCGCGCCGCCAATCTTGCTGACTGCTGCCGTCTGATGAGGGGGCATAGGCATGTAATCGCTTGAGCAACCCCACAAAACTGACTGAAAGGCATTGAAACTCGATACCAGAGTCTCACTATGGCAACCTGGAAGTGGTTGTAGGGGTGATCATGAAAAGAACTATCGGATTTGCGACAGCCTTGTTACTCGCAGCCGGGCTTGCCGCCTGCGGCGACAATGATCGATCTAGCGACAAAAAGGGGAGCCCGGCAAATGCCGACGCAGGCGAGATCAACAAGAATCCTTACCCCTCTACCTACACACCCTATCCTTCATCACCTGTCCTGCTGAAGGATGCCACTGTCTATGATGGAATAGGCGGCGCATTTGACGGCTATGACGTTCTCCTATCCGGCGGTAACATTGCAGAAATCGCCGAAACGATCGAGGCTACCGACGATGTGGAGGTCATTGATGCAACCGGCAAGTTCGTCACCCCGGGCATCATCGACAATCACTCCCATCTCGGCGTCTACCCTTCCCCAGGCGTCAGCGCGCATGGCGATGGCAATGAAGTGTCAGGACCGGTTACTGCGGAAGTCTGGGCCGAGCACAGCATCTGGCCACAGGACCCGGGCTTCACCCGCTCCCTCGCTGGCGGTGTCACTTCCATGCAGATCCTTCCTGGCTCCGCCAACCTGTTCGGCGGCCGGGGCGTGATTGTGAAGAATGTCCTCTCCCGGACAGCGCAGGGCATGAAGTTTCCTGATGCGCCCTACACGCTGAAGATGGCCTGCGGCGAGAACCCGAAACGCGTCTATGGATACGGTGGCGGCGGCTTCCCCGGCGGCGCACCATTCTCTCGCATGGGCAATCTGGCGGGCTATCGCACCTCCTGGATCAAGGCGGCGGAATACAAGGAAAAGTGGGACAAGTGGGAAGAAGAAGGCGGCGACATGCCTGCAAGGGATCTCGAACTTGATACGCTGAAGGGCGTTCTAGATGGAGAAATCCTCGTCCACATGCACTGCTATCGCGCCGACGAAATGGCGCAGATCATCGATATGTCGAAGGAGTTCGGCTACAAGGTCACCGCCTTCCACCATGCTGTCGAAAGTTACAAGATCGCAGACAAGCTTGCAGAGGAAGGCATCTGTTCGTCGATGTGGGCAGACTGGTGGGGCTTCAAGATGGAAGCGTATGACGGCATCCCGGAAAACATTCCGATGGTGCACAATGCCGGTGCCTGCGCGGTTGTCCACTCTGACAGCGATATTGGTATTCAACGACTGAATCAGGAAGCAGCGAAAGCGCTCTCTGACGGGCGCCGCGCGGGTATCGAGATATCCGACGCCGAAGCCTGGGCATGGTTGAGTGCGAACCCGGCCAAATCCCTTGGCATTTTTGATCAGACTGGTTCGCTGGAATCTGGAAAGGATGCCGATGTGGTGCTGTGGACTGCAGACCCGTTCAGCGTCTACGCGAAAGCCGAGAAAGTCTTCATCGACGGCGCGCTGATGTACGACCTCAACGATCCGGACGGCAACCCTGTTACAGATTTCGAACTTGGCCAGCCTGGCGAAGGAGACACCAAATGATCCGCACTACTCTCGCCTTGCTGGCAGCCTCTTCCATTGGTGCGCTCGGCACGAGCGCTCAGGACATTGCGGTTCAGAATGCGAAGCTCTGGACAGGCGATCGCATGATAGAGAACGCCACCGTTGTCATAGAAGATGGCGAAGTCACCGCCGTGGGCACCGGCGCAGCAATTCCTGTCGGCATGGAGACCATTGATGTCGAAGGTGCCTGGGTGACGCCGGGTATCTTTGCGCCCTATTCACGCGCCGGAATCGTTGAAGTCGGTTCTGAGGTCTCGACGAATGATACGGCTGCAGGCGCTTCGGTGTACACCGCAGCCCTCGACATGAGCGATGGCTTCAATCCGCTGGAGACGAACGTCGCGGTCACGCGTATTCAGGGCGTCACGCGGATTGCAGTGGCCCCGGGATTTGGAGCTTCACTCTTCGGCGGACAGGGCTTCATCGCCAATACGTCGGGAGCGGCGAACTCAGTCGACAAGCAAAAGGCTTTCATGTTCATCAATCTCGGTGAAGCAGGCTCTGGCCTTTCCGGCGGATCGCGGCCAGCTGCCTGGGCTAAGCTTCGCGCAGCTCTGGTCGACGCGCGTACCTATCCAGCGAGATACTTCGCGCACAATGAAGGTGATGCGCTCAGCCGTGTTGATGCCCTCGCATTCGGCCCGGCGAGCCGCGGATCCCAGCTGATCCTTATTCGCGTGAGCCGCGCCAGCGATATCCGTAAGGTGATCGAGCTGAAGGCCGAGAGCAGCAGTCTGAACATCGCGCTGGTCGGCGCCGAGGAAGGCTGGATGGTCGCTGATGAGCTCGCTAAGGCAGGCATTCCGGTCATTATTGACCCGTTTGCGAACCTTCCCAGCCGTTTTGAGTCGCTCGGCGCCACCCAATACAATGCTGCGCGTCTGATCGATGCCGGCGTGCCTACCGCCTTCTCCTATTTCACCGATGACAGCCACCAGACGCGCCTGATCCTGCAGGTCGCCGGCAACGCCGTCGCAAATGGCGTTGATCACGAAGATGCCCTGCGGGCAATTACCACCGTTCCCGCACAAATCTACGGAATGGCTGGCTATGGCAGCCTCCAGAGTGGCAGCGTCGGGGATGTCGTCATCTGGGACGGCGACCCACTGGAAGTCACAAGCGCGCCGACAAAGATCTTCATTGACGGCGTGGAACAGAGCCTTGAGAGCCGTCAGACAAGGCTGCGCGACCGGTATCTCTCACTCGATGAGAGTGAGAAGCCACTCGCCTACAAGCACTAGCGCTTGGCGACATTCGCTATGTTTTCGAGCGGTTCGGTCGTCTGGATGTAGCCGGCCTCGGCTGGAATGTGCAGGCAGGGGTTTCCAAGCTCATCCTGACCGACCACTGGCAGGACGGTCACCACGGCTTCCTTGCCGAACCGTTCGATGGCTGATTGCACATTGGGCGTTTCTGCCAGCTTACCGAGGTTCATTCGTGTCGGAAAAATGATGGTGGCTTCGTTATTGTCTGCCATGCCAAGGGCGCGTGATGGTTCGAGCCACACCGAATCAGTTGTTTCCCGTCCGTCATGTCTTGCCAGTTGTTGCGGCGGTGTCGGGGCAAGATAGAAATGCGTGTCGAACCGCTTCGGCATCATTGTGGGCGTAATCCAGTGTCCGAAGTGAACCAGCGTATCGAGCGCGAGAACAATCTCATGCTCGCGCACCAGCTCAACGAAACTCCGCTCTCTGCGATCAACCGCACTCCTGAAAGGTTCCAGCGATTTTGCGATGTCAGCACCTACCAGGGCTTTACCGACCCCGCGCGAGCCTGCGTGCCTCGCCAGGATCAGCCCACTTTCCTCATAGGCTTCGCGAACCGCTGCAATACGGGCCACACGCTCGGCACCGGCATAGCCGCCATCGGTAAAGTCGCTCCAATCCTCTGACGCGTCCTCTTCATTGGCCTTGCCCCCTGGAAAGACGAGTGCGCCCGCCGCAAAGTCGATCTGGTAATGGCGCTTGACCATGAGGACCTGCAGGTCTGGCTCGTCGCGCAGCAGCAGGATCGTCGATGACAGGAGTGGATCCGGGGCAGTCTTGCTCAATTCTTCTTCCTCCGCATTTCCAGCAAATTTGAAAGAAATCAAATCACCGGTGTGCGCGTGATCTCAATTCAGTTGCCGTATCTGGTTTTTATCAGACGATCACAGAACGGGTGACCTATGCAACAGCTAAGAACGCGCACGCCAGCAAAAGTCCACACGCCAGGCCTGATGCCAGCACTGCGGTTCGAGCCTGTCATTCACCTGGTTCAGGGTGACATCGTCAACCTGATTGCCGAAACGCCCAAGCGCTATGAAGAGCGTGCGTCTTTCGGCGCGTCAGGGCTGATTGCAGAACGCATCAGTCCTGCCCTCTGGCTTGCTCACCAGGTTGAGCAGACAGCCATATTGGCGCGCGAAGAAGATGCCATGGCTCGTCCAATCCTGATTGAAGCCCCCAGTGCGGCCATGATGCACCCAGATACGCCGATGGCGTGCGAAGCGGCTGCGGCACGTGGCCGACTCTGCCCGCAGGAAATCTGCATCGAAGTGGAAGACGCCTGTTTCGCTCAGTCTCGAACGGACGTGTCGAACAGCATTCAGGCCCTGCGCAAACGCGGCTTCCGGGTGGGTATCAACGCCACACGTTCCTGGTGCACGCCGCTTGATACCGGGCTTAGATTGATGCTGGATTCCGTTCGCATTGATGCCCACCAGCTCTGGTCATCCAATGACCTAGTAGGCCGCGTGGAGGCTGCTGTCGCCTGCGGCATGGCTGTCGTCGCGGAGAATGTGCACTATCGCGATGGCGCAGAACTCGCCGAAATGGGCATCGAACTCGGCGTGCGCCCGCGCGCAGACGCCTAGCCGGTCCGAACGACCTTGCCTGACGTCTCGTCGTCAGCCGAGGCCTGCGCCTGACCAGAATAAGCGTCCAGCTTCTCAAGCAGATAGTCGAGATCATCCTTGGGAATGGCCTGGAACTGGGTAAGGACCCGCTCGATCATTCGTGACCTGAAACGGGCCTTGTCGTCCGTGCCGCCATCGAGCTCAGTTTCATGATACACGCTCACAGCCGCCTTGAAGGCCGGCAATAGTTTGCGAGGCAAGCCTGAGCGATCAAAGATCGCAGCAAGGCCCCTCGGTCCGGCATCATGGATCATCAGCCAGACACGGCTGTGCGGCACGCCCGACAGCTCAGCCAGGGCATGTTCGACAAAGCTCATATGTCCGACACACAGCGCCCGCATGATCAGCGATTGCGTGAGCCGCCCATTGAGGTCCAGCTGGTGCACGAAGCGCTGCATGTCCTGGCTTCGGTCTGCCTGTTCAACGAGGTCGATGGTAGCGCGTTCCCGCGCCCCGGAAGCAAGATCAATCGCCACCTGCGCTGGTAACTCGTGACGGTTTACCAGCACATCGAAAACCTGCCCCGAGACGAGCGACACAAGTTTTTCGGCGATGTGAACCGGGATGAATTCACGGTTCACAATCGCGGCTTTTACCTCATCATTGTCAGAGAAGCGCCCAATCGAGTTCTCGAAGGCCTTCTCCGTCCAACTGGCCCCCTTGTTGCGGGCCAGAGTGACAACAGCTTCAGACGCAGCAAATTCGCTTATTATCTCGCACAGCTCACTGTTCACCCCCGAGCGGGCGGCGATGGCTGCCTGCTTCGACGCCGTGACGGCAAGCACGAGTTCGATAAGGTCCTCATCAGTAAACGACGGTGAGAATTCCAGAACAGGAAGCGCAACGGACTCGATGTCCTGCGCCAATTTCAACGCAACCTCGCGTGGCAATCTTGGGGAATTGCGCAAGGCGACGGCCAGCGTGCGGCGAACAAGGTCTGCCGTATCTTCGGCGAGAATCCTGATGATATCCTCGGCATGCTGACGCTCTTTGTCGGTCAGGGCATCTGTGGCGATGCGCCGACACAGCCGATGCGCAATATTGGCCCGCTCTTCGGACGTCTCCCCTTTCATCAGCCTTTCGATGTCATCCTGCGACAAATGCGGACGCATGCTTGCAATACCCATTTGGACGCGCCTTCCTCTGTGCCTCAAACTCTAGTGCTGACAATTGAGTCGGGCCGGTTAATTTCCGGTTTACCAATCGGGATTTGCCGCATCAAACAAGTGAGGAAACATCAATGCTCGAAGGAATACGCGTCATTGAATACGCAACTTATATGGCTGCACCTGGGGCAGGCAGCATATTGAGCGACTGGGGCGCCGAAGTGATCAAGGTTGAGCCTCCGGGCGGCGACCCGATTCGCAAGTTCTTTCGTACTCTCGGCACAGACATCCAGGACAATCCCGTCTTCGACTTCGACAATCGCGGCAAGAAGTCGATCGGCATCGACACGCGGACCGATGAGGGTAATGCACTCCTGCGTGAGCTTGCAGCCACCGCGGATGTGTTTCTGACCAATGTCCGACCGGGCGGCCTTGCGAGATCCGGCCTCGACTATGACGGCCTCAAAGAAGTGAATCCGAAACTCGTTTATTGCAGCCTCACCGGGTACGGCCTTGATGGCCCGGACGCAGACAAGCCGGGCTTCGACGTTGCCAGCTTCTGGGCACGTGCCGGAGTGGCGCGCTCCACCATCCCAAAGGGCGGCGAACCTTTTCCTTGCCGTACAGCCTATGGCGACCATACGACGAGCATCGCGGCGGCTGCGGGCATCTGCGCCGCCCTTGTTGAGGCTGGCCGGACGGGCAAGGGTCGCCTTGTCGAAGCATCACTCCTGCGCACCGCCCTGTTCACCATGGGATCGGATTTTGCCATCCAGCTGTTCTTCGGCCGTCTCGGTTCGACAAAGGCCCGCCATGAGCAGACCGTGCCAATCATGAATTTCTTCAAGACAGCGGACGACCATTGGCTTTGCATAGTCGCCCGACAGGGTGAAACGGACTGGGCACCAATCTGCCGCGTGATCGGCCGCGAAGACCTGATCGATGACGAACGGTTCAACAACGCGAAGGGGCGCAGGGCCAACAACCGCGAATGCGTAGATATCCTGGACGCGGGTTTCGGTGCAATGACCCGTGAAGAGGCGGCGAGGAAGCTGGACGAGCACTCCATCGCCTGGTCACCGGTTCAGACCATGGCGGAGGCCGCACAGGACCCCCAGGTTCATGCCGCTGGCGGCGTGGTGCAGGTGCCGTCGTCGGCAGGCGACGGCTCGACTTTCTCCTCGCCGGCTTCGCCTGTTCGTTTCCCCGGCGCCGATGACGGTCCGAAAGGCCCTGCCCCGAATTTTGGGCAACATTCCAAGGCCGTACTCAGCTCGCTTGGAAAATCCGAGAGCGAGATCCGTCAGTTGATTTCGTCAGGTGTTGTTTCTTCAGCCGCCTGATTCTCAACCGGCTCCGCCTCGACCGGCACAAGCAGGGAGAAATAACGCTGAACTTCATCTGACTTTTCGGCCCGGAGTGCGACGCAAAGCTGAATCTTCTCTTTCGCTTCAGCAAGCGCGCGCTCATGGCCGGGCGCCAACTCGCCATAGCGTTCGAACAGGCGTTGGAGTTCACCTATGGCTTCTGGGCGGCAAAGCCCAGATGCCATTCGCGGCGTTGACCTCGGACGCTGACCCGGGATGACTTTCACAAATGCCGGATAGTTCCTGCGCAGCCAATCCCAGGTCTGGGCACGAGTTTCGTCTCGTCCCATCTGACCCGACACCAGCGTGTAGGCTTCTCGTGTCCCGACCTCGCCCGAAATGGCAAGGGCGAGTATCTCGGGATTCAGGTCCGCATCCGTATTCTGCCCGATCGCATAGGCCGCAGCCTGTTCAAACATGGGATCGTCAATCCTGTCGACCGCAGACAGGAGGGCGTCATAGACCGGTCTGCCACCGTCCTGCATGGCGATGGCGAGTGCAGTCGAAAAGTCATCGCTGGTGAGTTCACGCACAGACGCCTCGGGGCGCAATCCAATATATGCACGGGCAGCATTGGAAAACTCGCTACGTAGTGCGGTGTCATTGCCATAGCGGGCCACGAAGGACTCAAGCTTGGACACGAGAATCCGGTTGTTTTCATCATCCCCCCCTGCGAGCATCTCGATCTGCGGCTTGAACAGCCGCTGGATTTCCGTCTCATATCCGATGCGGGCTTCGCTATCCTTCGGAACGAACTGGAGCAGTTTGGCATAGGCTGAAACGGCCTCGCTCACGACCTGCCGTTCGGGACGCCTTGCGCCGGCATTCACCACTGCCATAACAGACGCAAGCGACGCGTCACCTGCTTCAAAAGCGGCGATTGCACTGTCGACAGCGACGAGCGCTTCTCCGCCCGAAAGCTCTGCAAAATGGACGGCAAGCGTCGCCCATTGCGGGCTGTCGAGATTGAAACGCCAATAGCCCTTGCCGTCGGCATTCGGCATGATCCAGTCCGGGCAAGACTCCAGCTCATCGAAGGCGATGACGGCGGCTTCGCTATCAAGCATTTCGCACTGGCGGACCTTCTCACCTTCGGCCCCAGCAATCAGGCAGAAAGGAATTGTCCAGCGCCGGTCCTGCTCGATCGGGCTGCCGAGAGGCGTGTAGCGGCTTTGCTGGATCCTGACGCGTGGCGGCTGATTTTCCGAGCATTGCAACCTTGCGTCGATGCGCGGTAGTCCCGACTGCTCAACGAAGCTTCGAAAGGCTTTTGTCAGATCCGGCTCATTCGTCTCCTGGCCTATGACCCTGAAGAAATCTGCACTGTCGGCGACGCCGTCTTCAAAGCGCGCAATGTAGCGTCCAAGGGCAGGCCTGAAGGTCTCCGCACCAAAATACCCGTCCACCATAGCAATTACGGCCAGGCCTTTATCATACGTGATGGAGTCGTAGGCGTTCCGGATGTCGTCGTTCAGGGTGATCGGTTCACGTACCGCACGCGCGCTTTGCAAGCTGTCCAGCGACATGGCGCTGATACTTTCCGAGATTGCGTCAAGCTCAAAGCCGCCGTCCGGCTCAAGTTCCGACAAGACGATTCCCGTGGCCCAGCTGGCGAAACCTTCCTTCAGCCAGAGATCGTCCCACCACGGCGGCGTGACGAGGTCGCCAAACCACATATGGGCTATCTCGTGGCTGTGGATGTTGAGCAGGGCTCGGCGAGCGGCCGGGCCACTCGACGGCCCAAACAGGATACGACTCTCGCGATAGGTGATCGCACCCGCAAGTTCCGTAGCGCCGCTCGGCCATTGCGGCGCAGCGATGATGTCCAGCTTGTCATAGGGGTACGGAATTTCGAGCGCCGTCTCGAAAAATTCCACCATGGCGGCGGTGGTCGAGAGCGCATAGGCGATTTCATCACCCTTGTCCCGTCTCGTATAGCCTTTCACCGGAACAGCTACGCTCCGCACGGCATTTGGCGCGAGCGATGGGGCATCAACCCTGTCGAATGGCCCAACAGCGAGCGACAGGAGGTAGGTTGGCAATGGCCGGGTACGCTTGAAACGGATGCGCTGCATTCCCGTTTGAGTAGGTTCGCGGCTGATTTCCACCGAATTGCTAATGGCTTCGTAGCCTTCAGGCACTGTCAGGGAAATGCTGAAGGGTGCCTTGAAGCGCGGCTCGTCGAAACCAGGCATGAAACGGCGGGCCTGGATGCTTTCGGACTTGGCAAGCGCGTAGGAATCGCCCTGCTCCTGCACGCGAAAGAGGCCGGCCAGATTTGCGTCGAACGGCGCTGAATAGTCAATGCGAACGGTCACAAAGCCCGGTCCGGCGCGCCGCGGGAAACCGACCCATGCCACCCCCGATCTGAGCACGTCGCGCCAATATCCGCTCGCTGGCCCAGACGCCCCGTCAGTGATGGTGACGGCCTTGATTTCAAGGCCCTGCCCATGCAACCAGAAGCCGGTTGCAGGTTGATCGAAGGCCACATCCATGGTCACGCTGCCGCCAAAGCGCTGGCGCCTTGGATCGATTACAAGATCAATCTCATAACCCGTCGGCCCGACGCCGCTCGGCAGCGGACCTCGAGGCGCTTTCTGGTACAATTCGGAAAGGTCTGGTTCAGCTGGGTGCGGCGTTGGACCGCAACCGGCCAGTATGGCCAGAGCAAAGAGCCCCATGATCAGGTTTCGAGCGAGCACAATGCCCTCCTGGCTTCGTAATTCTTACGATCAGGCTTCCCAGCCATCCTTTCGATTACAGCTAGACTTAAAGCGATTTGTCAGAATTTCGAAGCCGCAAGATAGCCGTGGCTGATAATGGTGCTTATACGGGTGACATGAGAGTCGCGACCTGGAATGTGAATTCGATCAAGGCACGCCTGCCCACCGTGCTGGACGTGCTGAAGGAGATCGACTGCGATGTCATCTGCCTTCAAGAAATCAAGTGCGAGACGGACGCGTTTCCCTATCTCGAAATCGAAGATTTGGGCTATAACTGCGCGGTGCACGGCCAGAAGAGCTACAATGGCGTCGCGCTTCTCTCGCGTCACCCGCTTGAGGACATTCGCAAAGGCCTGCCCGGCGATGATGGTGACGACCAGGCGCGCTACATTGAGGCGCTTGTGCTGGCCGAAACGCCGGTTCGCGTCGGCGGGATCTACCTGCCGAACGGGAACCCGGCCCCGGGGGACAAGTTCGACTACAAGATTTCCTGGATGAACCGGCTCGAAGCGCATGCAAGAGAGCTCCTGGCGCTCGAAGAGCCTTTCGCACTCGCCGGTGACTACAACACGATCCCGCGGGACGTGGATTGCTGGGACATTGCCGTCTGGCGCGATGACGCGCTCGCCTTGCCGGAAACCCGTCAGGCCTTTCAGCGACTGAAATGGCTCGGCCTGACAGAGGCATTCGAGGCCGCGGATGGCCGGGCCCACGAATATTCGTTCTGGGACTATCAGGCCGGCGCCTGGCAGAAAGGCCACGGAATCCGCATCGATCACCTGCTCCTGTCACCGCAGGCTGCGGACCGTCTGGAAAGTGTCGAGATTTTCAAGAAAGCACGCGGCCTAGACAAACCGTCGGACCATGTCCCCGTCATCGCCGTCCTCGGCGACGCGTGAACCTAATTCTTCTTGACGCAGGAGCGATTATAGGCGGCGACGCCTTCATTGAGCGTGGAGACCTTTGACTGAAGGTCGGCTTCGAGCGTGTGAAGCTCTGCCTTGAGCGTATCATAGCGCGTTTTCGCCGCGTCAGCAGCGGCCGCATTTTCGGCGCTGAAGTTTCTCAAGGCTTCAATGTCTTCCCAGTTATCACCGGCGTCCTCAACAGTAACAACGAGTTCGTCGCGCTCCGCCTTGAGTTCAACAGCCTCGGCCTGCTGTGCCTTCAGTGCCTTGCCCTGACTATAGCAGCTCGCAGCGGCCTGAGCAGGCATGGATGCTGTTGCCGCGACGACCGAGAGCGCAACGATGGTTCCGGAACGCAAGATAAGAACGTGTTTCATGGGAGACACTCCTAATTCCTGTTTCGTGAAGCCTCGCTGAACAGATTGACCATTTCTGGGCCGCAATTGGGCATGTGCAATGACGACTACAGGTCGGCGTAGACGTGGCGCTCGCCGTCATAGCCTTCATGCGTGACTGCACCAAGATGCGCCGGCCCGACGAGCCTTGCGAATTTTGCGAGCGCGCCTGAGCCATATTGCGTCTGTCTGGGCACCCATTTGCGCTTGCGCTCTGCCAGTTCAGCCGGGGTGAGGCGCACATCAATCGTGCCTTTCTCAGCATCGATAGTGATGAGGTCACCGGTTTCGATCAGTGCGATGGGACCGCCCTCCTGAGCCTCCGGGCCGACATGGCCGATGCAGAAGCCGCGTGTTGCGCCCGAAAAACGGCCATCGGTAATCAGCGCAACCTTGTCGCCCATGCCCTGCCCGTATAGTGCTGCCGTCGTGGACAGCATTTCGCGCATGCCGGGGCCGCCCTTGGCCCCCTCATAGCGGATGACAAGCACGTCGCCCTCTTCATATTCCTTGTTCTCGACCGCCTTGAAGCAGGCTTCCTCGCCATCGAAGACGCGCGCCGGGCCCTGGAATTTTAGGTTCTGCAAACCGGCAACTTTCACAATGGCGCCGTCGGGTGCGAGCGACCCCCAGAGACCGACAACGCCGCCAGTCTTGGTGATCGGCTTGCTGGCCGGGTAGATGACTTTCTGTTCCGGGTTCCAGGTCACCTCTTCGAGATTTTCAGCCCAGGTCTTGCCGGTGACAGTGATGCAGTCGGCATTGATCAGGCCCTCTTCGTGCAGTGTCTTCATCAGCATGGGCACGCCGCCGGCAGCCCCGAAATCCTTGGCCACATATTCACCGCCGGGCTTCAGCGACGCGATGTAGGGCGTCTTCTGGAAGATCTCAGCAACGTCTTTCAACTCGAACTTTACGCCGCACTCATTCGCCATGGCCGGCAGGTGGAGCGCTGCATTGGTCGAGCCGCCCGTGGCTGCCACAACGATTGCGGCATTCTCAAAGGCTTCGCGCGTGCAGATATCGCGAGGGCGCAGGCCGGTCTCGATGAGTCGCATCACGGCCTTGCCGGACTCAACCGCATATTCGTCGCGATTGGCATATGGCGCAGGGAGAGCGGAAGAGAGTGGAAGCGCGAGACCGATCGCTTCGGAGACGCAAGCCATTGTATTTGCGGTAAATTGACCGCCACAGGCGCCATCGCCAGGACAAGCCAGCTTCTCGAGCGCGTGCAGCTTTTCCTCGGTCATGTCATTGCTGCCGGCCGCATGCGCGCCGACGGCTTCGAACACGTCCATGACTGTGACGTCCTTGCCCTCGAAGCGCCCCGGCAGGATCGAGCCACCATAGAGGAAGACAGACGGCACGTTGAGGCGCAGCATGGCCATCATCATGCCCGGCAGAGACTTGTCGCACCCGGCAATGCCAACCAGGGCATCATAGCCATGACCGCGCATGGTCAGCTCGACGGAATCTGCAATGACTTCGCGTGATACGAGCGAGGAGCGCATGCCTTCATGACCCATGGCGATACCGTCCGTGACGGTGATCGTGCAGAACTCGCGCGGCGTGCCATCAGCTTCCTTGACGCCATCGGAAACTGCATGGGCCTGGCGCATCAGCGCGGTGTTGCAGGGGGCCGCTTCATTCCAGCACGAGGCGACGCCTACGAAGGGCTTCTGAATGTCCTTGGTCGACAGGCCCATTGCGTAATAATAGCTGCGCTGAGGCGCGCGTGCGGGGCCTTCGGTGACGTGTCGGGAGGGAAGGCGTGACTTGTCCCAGGTCTTGCTCATGAAGGGGCCTCCAGGGCGGTAATTGAACTCGCCGCCTGAATAGGACGCCAAGCGCGCTGGCGCTAGTCATTTGACGAAATTTCCGCCTGATGAACTGTGAAATATCCTGCCCTTTGAGCCTCAGATCACCGTCCGGAAACAGTCCAAAACCAGGCCAATGCCGGATTTCGTCGCCTATTTGAGCAAGATCATGCCCTTGTCCAACACATCAGATACTCAAGATCCCTGTGCTGGCCGACCGGGAACCAGAATTCATCCACCTTCCTGAAACCCATGCGATCATAAAGCCGTTGTGCCCCTTCATTCCCGGAGAAGACGGAAAGGTAGAGTTCGGGCGCATGACTCGCTTCGGCCCAGTCAAACGCTTCCTGCGTGAGGCGAGAGCCCAGCCCCTGCCCTTGCAGCGAGGCATCGACATAAAGACGCTTCAGCTCGACAGAGCCCGGTGCCGGGTTTTTCGCCGGCAGACTGAGCGGAGAGCAGAGGAGATACGCACCGAGCGACCCTGCTTCGGTTTGGACAACGCGGATCAGGAGATCCTTGCGGCCAAGGAGCGGGCGATAAAACGCTTCACTATGCGACTCTTCCAGAAAGGCGTTGAGATCTTCGCTCCGGTAGAGATGGCCAAACTTGTCGCAAAAGGTCTTGCGCGAGAGCGCCGCGATGGCTTGCAAGTCCTGTGGCGTCGCGTCACGCACGACCAGTTGGGAAGTGTCGGTATCAGGCATGGTCCGGTTTTTGAGTATCGTAGAGTGTTGATTTGAGAACGAGAATGGGTCGGCCCATCACATGCGGCAATGGGTGCCTATTCGTCCGGCTCGAAAATCGCGGTTTCCAGCGTGCCGCTCGCGTCCATCATGCCGCGATACATTCCGGCGGAGTTGAAGACATAGGCATATTCGCCCGCTCCGCCCATGACGATGACCCCGCCATCGCCGCCGAGTGCTTCGACCTGGCCGAGGGCATTCTCGGCAGCGACCGTGATCGTTTCTCCTGCGAGTTCGACGCGCGAGCAGATCGTCTTCGCCACACCAACGCGGATGAAGTATTCGCCGTGTCCTGTCGCGGAGACAGCGCAGACGCCGTTCTGGGCATAGGTCGCCGCGCCGATAATCGGCGAGTCCCCGATACGGCCAGCGGCCTTGGCGGTCATCCCGCCTGTTGTCGTGGCAGCGGCGATATTGCCATCCTTGTCGATGGCAACCGCGCCGACCGTGCCATGACGATCTGCGTCGGTGCGGGTCTGTTCTTCGAGGACGCGCTCGAGTGACTGGACGCGGCGCTCGGTAGTGAAATAGGCATTCTCGACAAGCTCGAGGCCGACGCTCTCGGCAAATTCATCCGCGCCCGGCCCCGCAAACATAACGTGTTCGGACTGGTCCATGACAGCGCGGGCCGCGAGGATCGGATTTCTCACGCGCGTCACACCCGCGACTGCCCCGGCATTTCGGTCCCGCCCATCCATAATGGAGGCGTCGAGCTCATGGATGCGCGCAGCAGTCATAACTGCGCCCCGTCCCGCATTGAACAGAGGGTCATCTTCCATGGTGAGGACGGCGGCCTGAACAGCATCGACGGCGCTGCCACCATTTGCGAGGACATCGCCGCCGGCCTTGAGCGAGGTTTCGAGGGCGGCGGTATAGGCGGCTTCCTGTTCGGATGAGAGGTTCTCGCGCAGGATGACCCCTGCCCCGCCATGAATGACAATGCGCCATTCAGGCGCTTCGGTTTCAGGTTCCGGACCGGTCTGGGAACCACAGGCAACAATCATCAGTGCACCTACCAGTCCAATGAGAAATCGAGTCATGAATCATCCCTGCCAGTCTTGTTTATCTGACGCTTAAACAGCCAGAACAACACAGCCATGTCGAGTATGACAAAGGCCATGATGGCGATGACGACCGGAATGTTCATGACATCGCTTCGCCCCTAGCTGATCGCCGCCAATTGTTCGCGCGCGGACCGGAGCTTTGCAAGCGTGGCCTTCCATTCGACGACGCGCTCACGATTCTCCTCGACGATTTCCGGAGGCGCCTTGGAGACGAAATTCTCATTCTGGAGCTTGCGCTCTGTGCCCACAATATCCTTTTCGAGTTTGGCCATTTCCTTGTCGAGGCGGCCAATTTCGTCAGCAGGTGTGATGAACACCTCAACCTGCAGCGCGATGGTTTCGTCGCCCGAAGCAATGGTCACGGAACGAGCGGGCTTGTCGGCGGCGACAACGAATTCAGAAAGCCGCGCCATCTGCCTGATGGCAGTTTCATTCGCGTCCGCCCAGCCTTTTACCTTGTCCGCAGCGCCGATCAGCGAAGCGGAAATCTGCGCGCCGGCAGGAACATTGAGCACAGAACGCGTCGAGCGGATTTCGGAAATGGTGTCGAGCACCCATTGAAGTTCGGCTTCGGCGTCGGCATCGGCCCAGGCGCCTTTGAAATTCGGCCAGGATTGCATCATCAGGAAGCCGGGACGTTTACGTGCCTCGTCTTCTGTCTGTTCCCAGAGCGCTTCTGTGACGAAGGGTGTAAACGGGTGGAGCAGCTTCAGCGTCTGGTCGATGACCCAGCCGCAGGCCTTGCGCGTCTCGGCCTTTGCGGCCTCGTCCTCACCATTCATGACTGGCTTGATCAGCTCGATATACCAGTCGCAGAGGACGTTCCAGATGAACTGGTAGAGCGCATCTGCGGCCTCGTTGAACTTGTAGGCTTCGAGTGCAGCAGTGACGGCTTCGGCGGCTTTGGCAAGCTCGGCAGCAATCCAGCGGTTGAGCGGAAGTTTTAGATCACCCGGCTGCAGGTTGTGGCCGAATTCGCACTGGTTCATTTCCGCAAAGCGGGTCGCGTTCCAGAGCTTGGTGGTGAAGTTGCGATAGCCTTCGACGGCCTGCGTCGAGAGGCGGATATTGCGCCCCTGCGCGGCCTGCCGGGCAAAGGTGAAGCGCAGGGCATCGGCGCCGTACTGATCAACGATCTCGAGCGGGTCCATGGCATTGCCCTTGGACTTGCTCATCTTCTGGCCCTTCTCGTCCAGCACGAGCGCGTGGATGTAGACGTCATGGAACGGAATCTCGTCCATGAATTTGAGGCCCATCATCATCATCCGGGCGACCCAGAAGAAGATGATGTCATGCGCGGTGACGAGCACGCTGGTCGGATAGTACTGTTTCAGCGCCTCGGTTTCATCCGGCCAGCCCTGCGTGGAGAACGGCCAGAGGGCGGAGGAGAACCATGTATCGAGGACGTCTTCGTCCTGTTTCAGAGCGGTTGGTTCACCGTAATATTTCTGGGCCTGAGCGTTCGCGCCTACCTCGTCTTCAGCGACGAAGATCTGGCCATCCGGTCCGAACCAGGCCGGAATCCGGTGGCCCCACCACAATTGCCGAGACACGCACCAGGGCTGAATATTGTCCATCCAGTTATAATAGGTCTTGGTCCAGTTCTCGGGCACGAATTTGGTCTTGCCGGAGCGCACGGCCTCGATGGCGGGCCTGGCCAGTTCCTCGGCATTCACGAACCACTGGTCCGTCAGCATTGGCTCGATGACGACGCCCGACCGATCACCGAAAGGCTGGGTGATCAGCTTGTCCTCAATCTCGATCAGCAGGCCGTCGGCGTCGATGTCCGCAACGACCCGTTTGCGGGCCTCGTAGCGATCAAGACCGCGATAGGCTTCCGGCACAAGATTGAGGGCATCGATCTCCGACGCCGTCGCGGACTTGCCGCCTGCGATCTCTTTTGCGGCCGCAGCGCTCTCTTCATAGGACGGGCCATCGGTCCTCATGCGGGCCTGGACATCCATCAGCCGGTACATCGGAATGTTGTTACGCTGGGCAACGCCATAATCGTTCTCGTCATGCGCGCCGGTGATCTTCACCGCACCAGAGCCGAAATCGGGGTCCGGATACTCATCGGTGATGATGGGAATCAGGCGGCGATGTTCTTTCGGGCCAACCGGGATCTCGCAAAGCTTGCCAATGATCGGCTTGTAGCGCTCATCATCCGGGTGCACGGCCACGGCGCCGTCACCGAGCATGGTTTCGGGGCGGGTGGTCGCGATGGAGATATAGTCGCGCTCTTCCTCGAGCGTGATGTTCCCGTCCTCATCCTTCTCGACATAGGTGTAGGTTTCGCCGTCCTGAAGCGGGTATTTGAAGTGCCACATATGGCCCTTTACATCGCGGCTCTCGACTTCGAGGTCCGAAATCGCGGTCTGGAAATGCGGGTCCCAGTTCACCAGACGCTTGTCGCGGTAGATGAGGCCGTCTTCGTAGAGCTTCACGAAGACCTTCTTCACGGCTTCGGAGAGGCCATCATCCATCGTGAAGCGCTCATTTTCCCAGTCGCATGAGGCGCCGAGACGTTTCAGCTGATTGATGATCTGGCCGCCCGATTTCTCTTTCCACTCCCAGACGCGTTCAACGAACTTCTCACGGCCAAGGCTGGCGCGGCTTTCATTGCCGCCGCTTTCGGCGAGCTGGCGTTCGACCACCATCTGCGTCGCGATGCCGGCATGGTCTGTGCCCGGCTGCCAGCGGACATTCTTGCCGCGCATGCGTTCAAAGCGGACGAGTGTATCCTGCAGCGTATTGTTCAGCGCGTGGCCCATGTGCAGCACGCCGGTCACATTTGGTGGCGGGATGACGATGGCGTACGCCTCGGCGCTGGTGTCACCGGTCGGGCGGAAGCATCCAGCTTCCTCCCAGCGCTTGTAGATGCGCTGTTCGGCACTCGCAGGGTCAAAGCGTTGGTCGAGCATATTCAATTTCCATCAGGACAATAAACAAAAGGCGCGCCGGTTATGGCGCGCCTCGTCTCTATATCAAAGAGTGTGAGCTGTTCTAGCCTGCCATGCGCGCAATGCGGCGGACTTCCTCTTCCACCTTGCGCTCGACGATGGCTGGCAGGTTGGCATCGAGCCATTCCTTCAGCATCGGACGGAGCATTTCCATCATCAGGCCTTCCAGCGTGTTCGGATTGCCCGCATCCTTGGACTGTTTGACCATCAGCTTGCCGAGTGCGCTTGCAGCAGCGCCTGCAATGCGTTCATCGGTGATGCCGGCATTCGACGCGGGTGCCGGATCAGCCGGCGCAGCTGGCGCTTCCGTCTTGCCACGCAGCGGCGATGGTTCACGCACCGGCGGAGCGGCCGGGTCGGATTCTGGCTCTATGTATTCAGGTGCAGACACGGTTTCTTCCTCAAACTCTGGGGCTGAGAGCGCATCTTCAAATTGTGGTTCGTCGACGTCGAGATCAACCGCATCGAAATCAAATTCTTCCAGTTCGTCGACGGTGGCAGCGGTTTCGGCTGGTGCGCTGTCGTCAACGGCGGTCAACTCGTCAAACATCTCCTCATCGACATCCGTGAGAAGCCCTTCGTCGGATGAAAGTGATTCGAAGCTCTCTTCAGGGATTGCAGAGAGCGACTCACCGCCCCCTTCAGCCTCTTCCAGCACATCATCGAGCGACAAATCGTCGAAATCGCTTTCGTCGGAAACCGACACAGCGACCTTCGGCTCTGATTCTGGGTGAGACTTGGCCGCGCCGTGCCCTGTATCGCCGTCATCGGCTATGATCTTGCGAATGGAGGCAAGGATTTCCTCCATGGTAGGTTCAGCTTGCGCTTTGTCGGCCATTCCCAGCTCCCGAATGGTAAAGTTTGTGTTGCCACTCTGGGCTACACCGCGTCGGTTAATAGGGTGTTATGACGGATTCGCTGAAAGATTGCACGTCAACGAACAGTTAGCGAATACCGATGCCGAGGACTTCCGGCGACAATTCGCCCATAGCCGCGAGCAGCTGGTGAGCGGCGACATACCGGTCACGCTCGGCACTGACGACGGCGAGACGCGCTTCGAGAAGCTGCTGTTCCTGATCAAGCACATCAAGCGTGGTGCGGAAACCAACCTTGAGCTCTTCCTGCGCACCTTCATAGGCGATTTCGGCGGCCTCCACCTGTCTTTCGGACGCGGCGACGGCCCGCTGCGCCGCCTCCAGGCCATACCAGGCACGCGCAATCTGCGCACGAACGAACCGCTCGTTCAGCGCTATCTGACTCTGCGCCTGACTGCGCTGCAACCTGGCTTCTCGAAGACGGGATGAATTGAGGCCGCCGGTGAACAGCGGAATACTGGCCTGGGCACCAGCTGTGAAACTCGTGTCATTGTAACCGTCCGAATGGTATTCCTGAATACCAGCCTGCGCGATGGCAGACACTTCGGGCCGAAACGCCCCTTTTGCGACTTCGATCGACTCCTTTGCTGCGCGTTCAGCAAAGCGAGCGCCCTCGATTGCGGGGTTGGAGTGAAGGGCAATCGCCAGGGCCTCGTCAAAGGTTTCTGGCATTGGCGGCGCTGGCGGCACCGGCGCAAGATCTCCTGCGTCGAGCCCGGTCAGGAAGGCGTAATAGGCGAGGCTCCCTTCAAGCTGGGCTTCGGCCGCCGCGAGTTGGGCCCGGCCGCCTTCGAGGCGCGCTTCGGACAGGGCGACATCCGTGCGCGTGATATCACCCACATCGAACCGGTCCTGCGACGCCGTGAGTTGGCCTTCCAGGAGGTCGATACTGCTATTGCGGATGTCGATCACGGCGCGGTCGCGGATGATATCGACATAGGCGGTTATCGTTTCCAGCAGAAGCGTCTGGGTGGCCGAATCAAGTTCGGCTTCAGCCGCAAACGCCCCAGCCTCGGCCTGGCGCACGACCGCTCCGAGGCGACCTCCCGCATAGATCGGGAAGCGGGCCTCAAGTTGGGCCGATGCAACGGGCCTGTCACCATTGTTGAACGCGAAGGGAGCGCCAGAATCGAGGGACTGGTAGACATAACTGCCAAAGAGGTTGACCTTCGGCCTGCCCCGGGAGCGCGCCTGATCGATCTGCTCTTCGGCGATATCGGCGGCCATGCGCTGAGCCCGGATGTCGGGATTGTTGAGGTAGGCGGCGCTGAGCGCGTCCTGCAGGTTTTCGCCGCTGGCCTGCGGCACGCCGGCGAGCAATAGTGACGATGCGCTTGCGAGTAGATATGTCAGCCTCATCCCGCTTCCTCCAGTCTCCCTGCGAGTAGACTAGGCGGGAATTTCAAAAAAGTGAACAGTGTTCACTCTTTCCTTGGCGGCAAGTCCGGCACGGGAATTCGTGCTAGAATGCGAAGCTCTTCTTCTTGCGGAAGCCGGGTAGCTCTGGCGGGCAGCCATCGAAAACGTCCCGGTAGGATGTCGTATTGCCAGCGCGCGTATAGACGCGGCCGCGAGCGAGGTCGCGGCCGACTGGAACGGGCACGCCGAGACGGCCGCCTTCGGCGAGCTGACTGAACCAGGCTTCGGACGCTTCTTCGACCGTTCCCGTGACGAGGATAACGTCGAACGGGCCCTGATCGGGGAGACCATCCTTGAGATTGCCCTGCACAGCAACAGCACGGTCAATGGCGAGCTTGCCGAACCGGTCCGACATTTCGTCGACCAGCGTCTCATCATCTTCAAGCGCGATGGCTGTTTCAACGATACGGGCCAGCAGCGCTGTCTCGTATCCGGCGCCAGCGGCGATGACGAGCGCGATATCATTTGGCTGCGGGTCCAGCGCTTTCAGCATCTTTCCAAGGTCGCGCGGCGTCCAGAGCGCGCGGCCATCGCTGGTCTGGATCTCATACTCGGCATAGGCGATGGCCTGATCGGCCTTCGGCACAAAAGCTTCGCGCGGCGTATGCAGAAAAGCAGAAACGATTTCCGGGTCCGTCACATCATTCGGGCGGATTTGCGTATCGACCATGGTCTGGCGCAGTTTTGCGAAGTTCATGGGGCGGCATCCTCTAATGGTTCGGACTCGTTTCCGCCCGCAATATATGAGCCCGCCCCGACTGGCAATGTGGCCATATGTGCGAAACGCCGTTTTCAGTGATTGCATGCGCGAGGGCACGCTGCTATCAGATCGCCCTGCTCTGAACGGCCCTGTGGCGGAGTGGTGACGCAGCGGATTGCAAATCCGTGTACCCCGGTTCGATTCCGGGCGGGGCCTCCAGACGCAAGCGCACCGCTTTCCCCGACCTGAAATCTTTCAAAATTCGCCTGCCCTATGGGCTGCAATGCCAGCAGAGTTCGTCGCTGGAATATGAACCAATCGGGCCACCGGGCGGCGTATCAGGCGCTTTTGGTGGTGTCGGTGTCTCACCCTCAAGATGCTGGCGAATCCTCGAAGACAGGCGCGCAAAATGCTGCTTCTCCCTGTCGGACCTGGCCACGCGGCGACCCGACAGCCGGTCCTCGATCCTCCGCAATTCGCCATCAACGGCGCTGGCAACCTCGCTCGACAGGCCCGGCTCTACGGCCAGACCGATCAGCGCCTCGACGTAACGGCTCTGCACGATGCGGGCGAGCGCCTGATGGCGCGCGGCGTCCGGACGCTCGAAGACTGAGTTTTCAATTTGCGTCAACATGTCGGACAGGCCGAGCGAGATGCCCCTCTGTTCATAGGCGGCGACCCGTTCGAGGCGGGCGGGCGCCAGCAAGGCATCCAGGGTCAGGTCGGCGGCGATAGTGGCCGCTGATGGCAAATCGAATACCGGCCCGGTCCGCGATGGGAACACTTCAAGCGTTTGTCCACCCCCTGCGTAGCCGACATCACCCGGCGTCAGCAGGTTGAGCACCCTGTCAGGCAGGTCCAGCACAACCGGGTCGAGCGTGGCGAGAAGTGCGTCCAGCGCCCGCTGCTGATCGGCAACCGGAACGGGCGTCGCCGGCGATGGGTTCGCGCCCGTGACGCCGTATCCGAAGTCCAGCCCGCCGATATATTTTGCGGCCGCAGCCACCTGATAGCGGTGGTAGAGATAGATCGGCACGATGACAGCATTGAGGTCGGACGTCGGTCGCCCTGCTGCGAGACGGTCGAGACCGAAGTCTCGCAGCGCGATCTGCCGGACCTGCATGGTTTCGTGCAGCGTCTTGATCGCGTCGGCACCATTGTCCCAGACGGAAGCGTAGGGATGCGCGGTGTCGACAGATCGGGCATGCTCGTCCGACGTGAACCGCAAGCCAGAGCCATAAGCCTCCGCTACCATGGCATCGAGCGCGGCGTCCTCGGTCGCGGCGTCGGGAAACTCGGTATAGAGCCACTTAACCGTGAAAATATCCCAGTCACCGAGGCCCACAGCATAGGCCTGGGAGAAATCGAGGCCGCCACTGACCGGGCGCACATAAGGTGCGGGATAGTCCATGACGGAGGCGCGGTCGTTTGAGCTCGCCGCGAAATTGTGGGCGAAGCCAAGCGTATGGCCAACTTCATGCGCGGCGAGCTGCCGGATCCGAGCAAGGGAAATCTCGACCGGATCATTGGCGCTGCCCGTCCCTGTTTCGGAGACGCCGGCCAGCCCTTCGAAGATCATCCGGTCCTGCCGGACGCGCTGCGAGCCGAGAATGACGTTCGCCTTGAGGATTTCGCCGGTTCGCGGATCGGAGATCTGGCCACCATAGGACCAGCCGCGCGTCTCGCGGTGCACCCAGTTGATGATATTGTAGCGAACATCGAGCGGGTGGGCGTCGGCGGGGAGGACTTCGACCCGATAGGCATCCTCGAATCCGGCCGCTTCAAAGCCTTCGGCCCACCAGGACGCGCCGTCAATCAGGGCCTCGCGAACCTGCTTCGGGGCGCCCGGGTCGACATAGAAGACGATGGGCTTTCGTGCGGGGCTGGTGGCGGCTACCGGATCCGTCCGCTCCAGCCGGAAGCGGCGGGACAGGCGCTGCACTACGGGCTGCGAAAGCTCGCTCGAATAGTCATAGAATCCGAAGCCGATATTTGCGGTGCGCTGGTCAAACTTGCGGGGCCGATAACCATCATCCGGCAAGCGAACAAAGGAATGATGCTGAATCAGCGTCACCGACCGCGCATCCGGCGCTGTGGCATAGGTCTGCGCATTGGGCTTTGACGTTGAAAAGGTAAGAAACGAGTCGAGTTCGATATTATCCGGGAACGCCAGTGCACTCGCCACGTCGGCGAATGAGCGCTTGTCATCCAGCGAATAGTCGCCAGCGTCCGGCCCATGCTTCAGCTGGGCGGCGATGCCGAACTGATCACGCGTGAGAAAGTCAGAAATGTCGACGAGCAAGCGGCCGTCATCATGCTCAGCCTTGATTGCCCCTGACCAGAGGAATGAGCTTGCAAAGGATTGGGCCACGGCAAGCCGCTCACGCGGATCGTCCGCACTGGCACGAAATCGCCAATTTTCCTGCTCCGCGACAATCTGCTCACCAATCTTGCGGAAGCCGAGGATGACGCCAGCGCTTGCATTGCCGCGGTCAAGGCCGATCGGATTGGAGCCGAGACCGCCCGTCAGCCCGGTCGTATAAATAAAGCGTACCGTGCGCCCGGTCTTGTCTGGCGCAGGCAGCGCCGCGTAAACGGCATTGGCGTCCGGATCGAGATAGAGATCGATGAAGCCCGGTCGATGCTCCAGCGGATCGACGACATCAGCCCATGTCACCTCATCCTCAGCGCTTGCCGCAGGTTGCCACGCGACCAGAATGAATAAGATTGCCCACAAAACCCGCATGGCTCACCCCGTCATCAGAAACAGCACGACTTAGAACGGACACCGCACAATCACGCAAGTCAGGCAACGCCCTGCAATGGATCGGCCTTGCCGGGCAAAACGGGCAAAGGTGTGCCGAAACACGACGGCGGTCGCACAAATAACCGTGTCAGACCACGGATTTCAACCAGACCGAACAATTTAACTCTCGCTTAGGTTTTGTATTGCGACCACTACGATAAATCATTTCTCGATATTTTTCAAAACTTTAGAAATTGAAGCTTTTCTGTCAGGCGGTTGTCAACCAGCGCCCGATTCCCTTCTGGCACGAATGCTGCGCTCCAGCGCCGTGCAACGTAGAAAACGTTCAAGGGGATAAAAATGTGGAATAACGTGCAGCTGAATGCGCAGGTAAACCTTATGAATTGTCCGGTCTTACCGGATGCGCCGCCCAAACCCGTCGCCGATGTCATCGCTTTGAAAGCCAATCCAGGCAAAGTCCTCGCCGACGCCATCAATGACTATCTATACCGACACGAAGACCCGGCGAGGCGCGGCGACGCCGTCGTCGAAATGAGCTTCCTGCTGCGCCAGGCGTTGTCGGTCGATCCGGACAGAATGAATACGCTTCCTGTCCAGCTTGGTCACGATTACAAGACCGCGCGCAGCTATCTCATTTCCGAGACTATCCGCTGGGTCCAGAGCGACCGCCTCGAAGCGCTGTTCTCAGCCGTCGGACTATCTCGCGCCGACGCCCAGACCGTCCGGGAAATCCTGCCGACGGCCATCAACCTCGAATGTCTCGCCGTCTGGCTGTGCGAGGAATTCGGTCACCTTCGCGCCATTCGCCATGCCACGCACGCTCGCCGATATGTGGCAACACGCATGACAACCGATATCCATGGCGGCCCGAGACCCAATACGACAGGAGAACGCTCGTGCGGCGAACGCCTGCAATCGGTGTTCGACCACTGGGCCAACCCACTCTGCGAGGTCGAAACCTCCCTGCACTATCAGAAGGTAATCGCCCCGCTCACAGACCAGCTGATCGCCCTGGGCGGGGCGCAGAACGACACTGACGGCGATCCCGTCGCGGCCAACTCCAATGAGGTCTGACGCCATGAAAAAGACGATCAAGGTTTTCCCCAATAGCGGTCACCAGCTGCTGTTCTTCCCGCAGAGCGACCAGAATGCCGACCTGAAGGATCAGGGCGAATGGCGCACCCCGATGGACAAGACCTGGCTGAAGGGCCGGATCGGCTCCAAACCGATTGTTGTCGACGGCGGTGATCCGGCTGAAGTCCAGGGTTTCTGGGTTGCGGTGGATGTAAATGTCGGCGGTCCAGACCGAGGCTATGAGGTCCCGCGCTCGGAGGCAGACACACTGCAAAAGTCCAGGACTGCCGGACGGATTATCGATGATAAGGACGGGCCAGCAATAAAGGCGGGTTGTCACAATCCATACATTTCATCGACCGCTGATGACCTGCCGCGCGAAATCAAATTGAATCTGAACAAGGAATTCGCCCTTCCGCCGTCTTTTGATGAAATGGAGCTGGAAATCTCCTTTGCGGAGGAAGCCGGCGCACCAATACCGGTGAACCTGATCGTCGATTTCGGCAATTCGAGAACGGTTGTCCTCGGTCTCGAGCAGACCGACGCAGGCGGCAGCCTCTCCTCCGTCTGCAAGCCAATCCTTTTCCCGAAAGCCGGGTTTGAGGCTTCGGCCGCCAATGATGAAGACACAAAGATCCAGCAAGCTGTACCGGAGAGTTGGTTCGTGCTGATGGAGAATCTGTTCAGGTCCGAACCAACCCATCGGCTGAGCGCTGGATTCAAGCCGAGCTTCCGGAAACCGACCCTGCTCGACCGAATCCTGAATCGCGGGCGCCGACTTCGTACCGATACCGTCACCATCGCGCCGCATATCTTCACGCAGGTCTCCCCGGCCGTCATGGGACTGGCCGCCCAAGAGGCCCTAGCCGATCTTGACACTGAGGCCGGCGGCCTGTCCTTCCTGTCGTCACCCAAACGCTATGTCTGGGATGACGCACCGCTCGGCGAAAAGGGACACACCCACTGGACGATGCAACGCCAGCCCTGGCGCGACAGCAGTCATGACGCCCAGAAGCTGGTTCCGCTGAAAGGCGACATCTTCCGGTTCATGCCGAACGCCGATGCGGACTGGTCACTCGAGAACTGGAGCGAATTCACGCAGTCTGATCAGGTCATGCGCCCGGATCAGTCACGGGCTGACAGCATGATCTGGGTCGCGCTCTCGATTCTCGAACAGGCGGACCGCCAGATCCAGTCGGAAGCCTGGCGCAAAGGCAACAAGCCGTATCTGCGGCGCGTGCTTGGAGACGTTATCCTGACCTATCCGGCCGGCTGGACGCAGGACGAGGTCAATCGATATCGCACCAAATGGGAGCGCGCGCGCGACATCTTCATTCTCAGCCGCCGCGCCGTGAGCGATGGCCCCATTCCGGAAGTTCGCCTGCCGATTGATGAAGCCGTCGCTTCGCAGCTCGCCATTGTCTACGCCGAGATCCATCATATGCGCGACTATGGTGAGAACTGGATCGAGCTTTATGGGCGTGGAAGAGGCGAAGATGCCCGCATTCGCGTGATGACGATTGATATCGGTGGCGGCACGACTGACACGTCTGTCGTGGAATACCAGGACTCGTTGCCGGGCGCCGGCATGGACATAATGAGCCGGCTGGTCTTCAAGGATTCCTCAACCCATGCAGGTGACCGCCTGGTCAAGGACGTCATCGAGCAGGCCCTGCTTCCGCTCATTGGCGCAGACTTTCATAAGACCGTCGAAACGCGCGAAATTTTCGAGGAAGTCTTTTTCAAAAGCGCCAGGATCGACAGCGAGCGGGCACAGTGGTCCGTGATCACGCGCACGGTGTTTGTTCCCATCGCACAGCGCTGGCTGAAAGAAATGGCGACCAGCACCGATGCAGACCTTGTGATTACACCTGCATCCGCGGGTGCATCGCCTGCGCAGATTGAACGGATGAATGCGATCCTGCGGGCTGCGGGTCTGGTAGGCGAGTTTCTGGCACCGGATACCGCACTGAAGCTGGAGCGCAGCGGTCTCGATGCGATCATCCAGAAATGGTTCAGCGAACTTGCAAAAGTCCACGGCGAGATTGCCGGCCTGTTTGACTGTGACGTCGTGATCCTGACGGGCAAGCCTTCGGAGCTGCCAGCTGTTCGCCGCCTGCTTGAGCGGCATGTGCCGGTCACCACGGACCGAATCATTTCCGCGAAGGACTATTTTGCCGGTGACTGGCTGCCCATGTCGAAGACGGGCTATATTGATGACGCCAAGCTGGTTACGGCGCTCGGCTCTGCCGCGCTCAACAGTATGCAGAGCGGTGTGCTGTCGGGCTGGAATATCCGTACCGAAGCCGATCCCGACTATCGCCGCGAGAACCATTGGGGGCGCATTGCAGGTTCTCTCAAGCCATTTGCCGAGAGCGACATCCTTCTGCCTGCAGGTGAGATGACAGCGAGCGCAAGCCTCCTGACGGGAAGTGTGATCGGACGGGCACGATTCCTGAATCACGTGCTGCCGGAGCAGGTATACAAACTCCAGCATGTCAGCGGCCGACAAATGCTCGTCGACGTCAAGCTTCGCCGCGTGGTCGCAAAGCCCGGCAAGGAAGACACGCACAGCATGACGGGCGAAAGCCTCGTGCTCGTGAAAGCCCGCGATGCACATACCAGGAAAGCCATTCCCCTGTCTGAATTGCGCCTGCAACTTTGCACCCTTCCGCAGTCGGAAGACTATTGGCAGGAATCCGGACGATTCGAGGTACGCTGGGCAAGCTAGGGCGCTCTTTCACGTCTGCAGCTGCGCAGCCAAATGTTGACGGGTGCTATCAAGCTTCGCGGCATCCGTTTACGCCGCATTAACCAATCCGCGAGATACCTACACTCGTCTTCTTTGGAGACACCCACCATCACCCAACGCCTCGGCGGGAGCATGTCTCCCGCCGTTTTTTTTAGACTTGCTGCAAGAGGGCGTTTGACACGCGGCGCTGCTTTGGTATTGGAGCCGTCTCGCAAGTGATCCGCGATAGCTCAGTTGGTAGAGCAGGCGACTGTTAATCGCCCGGTCGTAGGTTCGAGTCCTACTCGCGGAGCCACTTTCCCTTCCCTGGAAATGAAGATGCCTAAGGCTGGCAGGCCCGCACGCCGAGGACCGGTATGACGGTGGTCCAGCGCTCGCCTGTGGTGATGGTCAGCCGGCCCGACTGGACGCGCTGTCCGCCATTGAGCTCGTCGCCCGGAACGATGCTGACCAGGACTTGCTCACCTGCCGGACCGACGAATCCCTGGTCGGTAAGAAACTGGCCGAAAATTTCCCCGGTATTGCGGGTCTGGCTCACGGTTACAGTCTGCGCCCCGATCTTCATGGTTGCGGATCCTGACTGGGCCTTCTGGAAGAAGATGAGCTGACTCGCGTCCGTCTTGTTCCAGAGGAAGAGCCCGCATTCCTTAGAAAGCAATTGCTGCGGTCCAAGCCCGCCTGTCGGCACAACATTCCTGGCCGGGAGCAGTGTGGATGGATCGACCTGAACCGGAGCGGCCTCGCCTGGCTTCTCACCGCCGGACGAACAGGCACCAAGCGCGACAACGCCAGCGATCAATACACTCTGCGCGAACTTCATTGCTCGCCCCCTCCGCCTGGTTCAGTCACTTGCTGATAGGTCCATTCATCAGCGGATCGCGTAAACCCACCGCGCGCAAGCAGCGCTTCGATATCGTCACTGGTCGTGCGGGCCCGGACATCGATCCGCGAGCCACCAGAAAGATCTGCGACGGCCTTGAAGTCGAGTATGTCGCCTTCTTCGCTCTCACCGGCCATTTCGATGTTGAAGGCGCCGTCGCTGCAGGTAACTGTGCCTGTCAGATCTGAGAAATCCCGCCCGAACTGCTGCGCCGCTCGGCTGAGCGTATCCGTCCTGATATTGCCCGATGCGTCAAGACAGGCCCCGTCGACGATCTCCACGCTGCCACCGTTGAGCCGGAGGATACCGCCCAAGGAGCGGATGTCGGGGGTTAGGGTTTCCAGCGCTGCAATATTCTGTTCGACCCGAAGGTCGCTTGCCGAGATGTCGTTTGATCCTCTGACGGTCACGACACCAGCACCGCGTCCCCCTGCCCCGCCCCACTGGACTTCGAGGGTCGGCGAAAGGTTCAGGAGCGATGCTGGTCGCAAGGACAGGTCGACGTCACCGACCGGTTGTCCGTTGAGATAGACGCCGGACATCCGGCCCTTCCAGATCGTGCCTTCTGACTGGGTCCATTCAATACCCATATCATTCAGCGGCAGGCGGGTCAGAACCATACCGAGAGGAATACGGCTGGCCGCGAACCAGACAAGCGCCACGATCAGCGTCAGGACAAGCAGGAAACGGATCAAGAGCCAGCACCTCCACTGAGTTCAACCGTCGCTCTAACGCGCCCATTGCCAGCCTGATCCACACTCATCTTTTCAATGCGCCCCCCGAGCTGCATTTCCACCGTGCTCATCCAGTAGAAAAGCTGGCGCGGGTCCGCCTGTTCGAAAACCAGGGAGAAGCGCCCCGAATCACCGCCCTGCAGGCGAGCGATGGCGAGACCTGCAGATTGTGCCTGACGTGTGACTTCGGTCTTGAAGGCGTCAGCGCTCAACACCGCGCCTGTTGAAACAGCGACCGCTGCATTGGCATTCGGACGGGCGCGAATGGACGCCGTGAGCCGTTCAATCCGCGACAGCTCTTCAGCAGCGGCCTGGCGGTCGAGGCGAGCCGCGTCGCGAGCAGACGAGACCGGCGAGACAAGCCCGTACCAGCCAATCAGCAAGACGGTCAGCAGGCCAGCGGCGCTGATCAGGGCTTTTTCGCGGACCGAAAGGCTTTCCCACCAGCTCGTCATGATGCGGCCTCTATGTTGAATTCGCCGAGCACACGAGAGCCCGACTGACGCGCGGCGCCGAGTGTCACCGACAGCCCCATGCTTTCCAGACGGCCGCCGATCACATCGGCTTGCGAGTAATTGTCGAACACGACCATGGCCGTCAGACGGCCCGTATTGGCATCATATCGGAGCGACCGGACTTCGGCGCTCTCATCCGTGGCGACAGCCTCATATAGCGCAGCGGTCGCTGCGGTCGGTCGCAGAGAGACAGCGGCGTTCCGCTGGTTCTGCTGGAGGGTCTGGATCGCCGCGCCGGCATCGCCCATCGCATCTGGCGCGAAAGCCCGCGCGATCATGCTTGTTCGCGAGCGAAGGTCTGCGGTCTGCCTGTCGAGCGCCTGTAGCTCTATCCAGGCTGTTCCAAGCCACATTACACCGGCTATGCCCGCCAGAGCGCCAGCCAGCCGCCAGCGGTCAAATCCTTTCAGCTCCAGCGATCGCCGCAAGGCGAAATCGCCCTGGCGCAATGAGATGTGCGCCGATGGCGTCTTGTCGTTATACCATCCCGCCAGCAGCGCGATCAGATCCTCGCGTGTGGCGACATCCACAATCTCAGCATTCGCCTGAAGGCGCCGCGCCAGACCTGTCCCGTAAACGATGTCCAGCCGCTCGGCCGCGAGGGTACGGACCAGATCGTCTGGCGCTTCACTGTCGCAGGCAAAGGTCAGGTCGCCGTCCCGGAAGAGGATCTCCTCGCCGGTATCAAACGCGACGTTTCCATCCGGCAGAAGCCCGTGCAGGCAGACAAGGTCGGCTTCCGGAATGTCGAGCGCGTTCAGGTATCCCTGCCAGCGCCTCATATCCTCGTGGGATGCGACATGCAGGGCGCGCTGGCTGCCTTCTCCCGCTGGTCCGAGTGCGGCGTGCAGCGCCTCGACCGGTTGGGCGACATCATCCTCTATGGCAAAGAGGGCTGTCCGGCGCGCTTCTGACGGTTTTCGCGCCACGATGTCGACCCGATGCGCTGTCACGGCTGTCCCCGGAACAAGTGCGACCGCGCCAACTCCGTTGCCGAAACGACCGGATGGCTTTTCCTCGCTGCACATCCATTCGCCCGATGCGCGCCAGGCAAAGAGCGGTCGGCCGGATGGCAACTTGGGCAGAAGGATGAAGAGATCGGTCAAGACTATCCTTTTCGCTCGCGCCGCACCACTTTTGCCGGACCATCACCGACAGAGAAAAGCAGGCTGAATACCCTACGCGTCCCGCGATACTCGATTGCGGCTGTCACGTCGACATAACGCGATGTGGTTCCCAGCATGTCATTGCGGATGAGTTCGGGCGCAATTTCACTGATTTCCGGCAGGCCGACGAAATCTTCCACGGATGGCCACCCCCCGGACGGACGCTGGAAGATAAGATCGCGGGCTTTGTCTGCGGTCAGCGCGCCTGAGGCTGCAAGCGACAGTAGAGGCGCCTGGCGCTCACTGATCGTGTTGATGTTCAGCGCTGGCTGGAGCTGTTCTGGGAGGACACAGAGGAATGGCTCCATAGCGTCCAGCAAATCTGCCGACACATGACGCACCGACAGAAGTTCGGACTCATCGGCTAGCATCTGGCCTGACGTACGATAATTCATGGCGGGGTTGGAATAAAAACTGTCTTCAGCGCCGTTCAGGCCCGGCGATTGATCGGCGTCGATCCAGTCGGAGATGCTGGACACCAGTCCTTCAGCATTAACGGTATCCAGATCCGCAAGGTCGATAAGACTGGCAAGGTCTGCTGCGGCGGTGTCTGACTGACCACTGCCCTCCCCGCCTGACCTTGGTGCGGCGAGGCTATTCAGGTTGAAGCAATTGCTGGCATCGCGGGCCAGAATGGTGATCAGGCCGCCTTCCGCCTCAAAGGTGAGCGGCTGGTTCATGACCTCGACACTGGAGGACAATGCCCCCTCGGTGGCGCTCATGATGTCATCAATGGCAAGGCGGGCATATTCTTCGGCGGCATAGGCCAGCCAGTCAGCCTGCGCGCTCGCATCGAGGGACTTGGCGCGACTGGTACTTGCGAGGACGGCATTGGTGAGTGTCACGGCTACGACGGACATGGCCGCCACGATCATCAGCGTCGTGACGAGCGCGACGCCGCGCTCATTGCTGTGTGCCCCCACAGTCATGATGGAAGCCCTCCCACAAGACTGCTGATCGTGAAGACGCGGCCATCCTGAAGCGCAATGCGCATGTCGATCAGGTCCGGCAGGACGTTTGCCGGAGGCACAGTGCGCCCTTCCCAATAGGTGGACGGCTCACCATTGCGCCAGAAGGTGAGGTCTACGCTTTCGACGTGCTGAAGCAGGACCCGGCGGGCGACAGGCGTATTGGCGGTCGGGTCTGGGCGCAGATAAGCTGCGCGGACGAGGTCACCCTCACCGGTGAGTTCATAGCGTACAGTCTGCAGCCCGCTGCGCGGGACAACTCGGTCCGGATTGATCCAGCCATTCCGGACGAACCGCATCACCGCATCAGTCTGGTTCGTCTGGCCACCAACCAGGGTCAGCGGTTCGCCAAAGCCATCTTCGGGCACCGAGCCACGATGCACCATTGCTTCGAGATCATCGCGGATGAAGGCCTGTGCAATATCGAAGGTCCGGATGGTGGCTTCGCGGTCGCGGACCTGTTTGCCAGCTTCAGTAGCGCGCAGCAGCAAACTCCCGCCTGCAACCGCGAGGATCGACAGGATGAACAGCGCAACGAGTGTCTCGGCGAGCGTGAAGCCGGATTCCGAAGCCCTGGAAGTCTTGCGATCTGCGGTCATGGCTTCGCAGCCTTCAGGGTAACCAGCCGCGCCAACACCTGGTCGCGCCCGGCTTCTTTCACCTGCACTTCGAGGCGGAGCAGGTCCTCCCGGTCAGTCGGAATGATGATGAGGGTCCAGTCATAGTCCCGGCCGAGCTGTTCTTCGCGGCCATTCTGCTGTCCGACGGTGATCTGCGCCCGCTCCGCCATGGTGCGCGCGAGCACATTTTCGGCCGTGGTCCGCGCGAGCAGCCTCGATTCCAGTCGGCCGGTATTGGTGAGCGCATCGGATGCGAGCTGCATCAGCGGCACCGCAGCGAGCGAAAGGACGCCCAGTGCCGCCACGGTCTCCACGAGGCTGAAGCCATCTTCTTTCTTCGAGGTGCGCTCAGCCTTCATGGGCGTCCACCAGTTCACCATTCTCATTGAGGCGCAGTGCGAAGGTCATCGGGCCGGCATGCAGGTCCAGTCGAACCGGCTCTGTTACGCCGAGCGGGTTGAAGATGATCACCGAGGGCACATCCGCGCCGCCCGTATCTGCGCGCTCCCGGACAATTTCAAGCTCGGCATGGGCCGGCAGATTGAAGGCGGCGCGGCCGGTGGGCTGCCACTCGGTTCCGGTCCAGCTGACGACGGCGATGCGATTGTCGTCGATGGAAAGGCCGAGCACTTCGCCGGTCATGATCGAACGATCGCGAATGGCGTCGATGGTGTCCTGCACATCAGCGAGCGCCTTCTTATAGGGGTCCTGACGTTCCGGCAGTGTCATCACTGCCACGCCGGTGACCAGCCCGATGATGAAGACCACCATCAGCACTTCGACAAGCGTCAGGCCAGCCTCGCGGCGATATGCCGGTGCAGTCTGCAAGCCTAGTTCCAGTTCCCGATGTCTGCGTTCTCGTCTTCCCCGCCTTCCTGGCCGTCAGCACCGAGGGAATAGAGATCGTAAGCCTTGTCGGATTTTTCAGCCGGGCGTTTGTAGACAAAGGGTCGCCCCCACGGATCAAGCGGTAGCTTCTGAATGTATCCACCGCGGCGGTAGGAACCGGCCGAATTCGCACCGGCCGGCTCCGTCACGAGCGCTTCAAGGCCCTGCTGCTCGGTTGGGTAATCATACATGTCGAGGCTGTATTGCTCGAGTGCATTGGTGAGCGCGGCCACATTCGTCCGGGCCGTTTTCACCTGAGCGTCCGTGCGGGCCCCGAGGACGTTGAACAGGACGACTGTCGACAGAAGGCCGATGATGAAGATCACCACCATGATCTCTGTCAGGGTGAAGCCGGCTTGCTTTGATGGTTTGCGTTTTGGTTTCAGGGTCATTCGACACCTCCTCTCCTAGCCAATGGCCAGCGTGTTGATCTGTAGAATGGGGAGCATGATGGATAGCACGATCAGCGCGACGATGCCCGCAAGGAACACGATCATGATGGGTTCGAGCAGGCCGAGCGCGACGGTTGTGGCATTGTCGAACTCGTCTTCGAGATAGTCTGCGGCGCGGCCCATCATGCCGGCGAGGTCGCCGCCCCGCTCACCGCTCGCCACCATGTGGATCAGCATGGGCGGGAAAACCTGTTCGGTCCGCATGGCGCGGGCAAGAGAAGAGCCCTCCTCCACCTTGCGGCGGACATTTGCGACTGCCTTGCGAAAGACCGCATTCGACATGGAATTGCGCGCAGCCCCGAGACACTCAGGTACCGGCGCGCCACTGGCCGACAGGGTCGCGAACGTCCGCGCGAAGGTGGCCGATGAAACGCCTCGAGAGAGTTTGCCGATGACGGGCAGTGAGAGGACAAACCGGTCGCGCATTTCTGCGATGGCTGGCGTCTGGAACAGCCGCCTCAGCCCCCAGCCTGCTGCGATGACCACGAGCAGCAGGACAACGCCCCATTGCCTCAGCAAGACTGAAATGGCGATTACGGCATCGGTCAGCCACGGCAGGTCCTGCCCGAGCGTGTCGAACTGTTCGACAATGGCCGGAACCACAAAGACCATGAGCAGGGTCACGACGATGAGGGCAATCACGCTCAGCACGATCGGGTAGATTAGCGCCGAGAGAATCTTGTTCTTCATCTTGCGTGATTTCTCGAGGTGGGTCGCGAGACGTTCGAGCACTTCGTCCAGCTTGCTGGACGCCTGACCGGACGAGACCACAGCGCGGTAGAAGGCCGGGAAAGCCCTGGGGGCTCCATTCAAAGCCTCCGACACCGAATAGCCATCCGTGATGGAGGAACGCACGCCCATGAACACCTTGCGGGTCGCTGGCTTTTCCGCCTCGGCGGCGACCGATCCAATGGCTTCCTCAACCGGTGTTCCGGCCTTCACCAGAAGCGCAAGCTGGCGCGTTGCAACAACCAGGTCACCGCCTGACAGACGCTGGTCATGACCTGTCACGCCGTCTTGCGCCCTGCCCTTGCGGCTTTCACTGACATCGAGCGGCGACAGCTGTCTCAGCCTCAGCTCCTTGCGCGCAGCGCGGGCCGAATCTGCAGTAATGACACCGGAGGTGCGCTTACCGTCAGCGCCTATGGCCTGATAGTCATAGACCGCCACTGCGCTCTTCCTCCTTGCGGCAGACGCGCAATACTTCCTCGACGCTTGTTTCCCCGGCGGTCACATATCGACGGGCATTGCGGAAGAGGCTGTCCTGGTCGGCAAAGGCGTGGCGTTCGAGCGCGTCTTCCGACGCGTCTTCGCGGATCAACTGGCGCAGGGCCTGGTCGACGAGCAGCAATTCATAGACACCGAGACGGCCTTCATAGCCTGTCTGGGCGCAGCTCATACACCCCACGGGGCGATAGAAGGTGTGGGCTTCATGCGCAGCAATGCCGAACATTGCCTTCTCGTCCGCCGTTGCTTCATGCGGCGCACGGCAATGATGGCAGAGGCGGCGCACAAGGCGCTGGGCCAGCACGGCGCGCATGGTCGCGGCAAGGACGTATGGCTCAATCCCCATATCGCGCAGGCGCTGGATCGCACCGGCGGCGCTATTGGTGTGGACGGTTGAGAGTACAGGCCGGCCCGTCGAAGCAAATTCGAACGCGACCTTGGCCGTCTCCAGGTCACGGATTTCGCCAACCATGACCACGTCCGGATCATGGCGCAGGATGGCGCGCAGCGTCGCAGCAAACGTCAGGCCGACCTTGTGATGCATCTGGGTCTGGCTGATGCCTTCAAGACCATATTCGATGGGGTCTTCCAGCGTCATGACATTGCGCTGGCCATTGTTCAGGACGGACAGGGCGGAATAGAGCGTTGTCGTCTTGCCGGACCCGGTCGGCCCGGTGACGAGCGTGATGCCATTCGGCTGGGCCAGCACGGACCGGAAGCGCTCAAGCGTGTCGGCATCCATGCCAAGCTCATCCAGGCCGAGCAGCGCATTGCGCGTATCGAGCAGACGCATCGTCACCCGCTCGCCATAACGGGAGGGCAGTGTCGACACACGCACATCGATGGACCGGCCACCAATCGAGAGCGATATCCGGCCATCCTGCGGCACGCGCTTTTCTGCAATATCAAGGCGCGCCATGACCTTCACCCGGCTGGTCAGCGGCGCAGCCAGGCGGCGCGTGGGCGTCAGCACTTCCTGCAGCACACCATCGATCCGGTACCGGACCGAAAGCGTGTCCTCATGCGGCTCGATATGGATATCGGAGGCCCGCCGCTTCACCGCTTCATAGATGAGGCCGTTGATCAGTCGAACAACAGGCGCATCATCATCGCCGTCCAGCAAGTCAGCTGTCTGCGGAATGTCGTCTATCAGGGAGTGAAGATCCCCCTGCCCGTCCATCGCCGCTTCGGTTTCGCCGCCGTCGACCGCGCTGCGCGCATAGTGTTCGGAAAGTTCACGCTCGAATGTCGGGGCATCGAGGTGCGTGAATCGCAGCGGACGGCCGAGTGCCCGGCGGGCTTCGATAATGGATTGCGGCGCAACGCCTGCCCGCACGCCAAGCTCGACCGCATCGCCCGCCTCGGACAGGACGACAAGACCCTTGTCGCGCGCAAAGGCGTAGGTCAGTGTTCGGCGGCTGGCGATGTCACTCATACACTTCGGCCTGCATTCAGCGGCTGCTTATTCAAGGGGTGGGCCGACCGGGCCCGGCTCACCGAGAACTTCACCCAGAAACTGGTCGATGCCAACGCCTACCGTATCGTCTCTCAGCAATTCCTGCGCACGCAGATAATTGTAGCTGCGCGCGGTCACACGGGAGGCCTGTTCGCGGTCGCGAATGATGGTCGGTTTGATAAAGACCATGAGATTGGTCCGGGTGCCGCCGACGCCTTCAGACTTGAAAAGGTTTCCAGCGACCGGAATATCGCCGAGCAATGGCACCTTGGAGTTCTGCTTCGCCTCGGTCTGCTCGATCAGACCGCCAATCACGATGATCTCACCATTGTCGGCCAGCACGCTGGTCGAGATATTGCGGGTGTTCAGGATAAGGTCCGGTGACACGGTGCCGACCTGACCGAACACGCTCGATACTTCCTGATAAATATCGAGGCGGATTGTATCGTCAGAGGAGATACGCGGCGTGACTTCCAGTTTCACGCCGACCTGCTCGCGCTGGACCGTGCGGAACGGGTTTGAATTGGCATCGCCCAGCACCTCGCCGGAGGTGAGCGGTACATCCTGTCCGACGAGCAGAGACGAGGTTCCATTGTCCAGCGTCATGTTGAACGGCTTGGAGAGCACACGAGAATTGGTGTCCTGCTCCACGGCATTGATGATTGCACCGAACAGCGTGTCGCCGCTCTGACCACCAATGCCGAGAAGTGAACCGTTCACACCGAGCAGCGAACTGATCGCTGCTTCCGTAAAGGGACTGCCATTCGAGCCTCCCGGCAAATCGTCATCGGTGAGGATCGCGCCTGCCAAGGCCAGCAGGTTTGGTGCGGACCGCGTGAAATTTGTTGTCGCGAAGGGTGTCGCAGAGTCGCCGGTACCTGACAGGAGGAACTGGACGCCAAGCTCACGCGCCGTGTCATCCGACATCTCGACGATGATCGCCTCGACGAGCACCTGCGCCCGGCGCTTGTCGAGCGCTTCCACAACCCGCTCCATGGCCAGAAGCGTATCCGGCGTGGCGCTGATGATCAGGGAGTTGGATTCTGGGTGATGCGCGATTGTCGCCATCGGAACCGCGTTTTCAGAGGGTCGGCGCTGCTCAGCCATGGTCGCGGCGAGCTTCTCAAGGATCGGGACGATCTCTTCGGCCTTGGAATTGTTGAGCTCAATGACGCGGAGATTGTCGCGCGTCGGTTCGGCCTGGTCGAGCTGCTGGGCGATATTGATTGAGCGAGCCACCATCGAAGCGTCGCCGCGCACAATGATGGAATTGCTGGTCGGCGAGGATGAGACTTCGAAATTGTGGACGGTTTCGCCATCCCTGGAGCCGAGAAGACTCTTCAGGATTTCCGCCATTTCCTTTGAAGGCACGCTTTTCAGCGCCAGCGTCTGGACTTCAGTGCGGTCATCCTGGTCGAGCTGTTCAACAATATTGCGGATACGGGGCATGTTGGAGGCATAGTCGACCACCACCACCGAATTGGACCGCGTATTCGCAACGACCTGGCCCTGCGCATCGACGAGCGGCTTGATCATCTGGGCTGCTTCCACCGCACCAAAGGAATCAAAGCTGAAAATTTCAGTGATGAAGGTATTCGGACCAGCATTGGCGATCCCGGCCTCACCAACCGCCAGCTGTTCAGGCACGACGCGGTAGACGCCTTTTCCTGCCGGGATGGCGGCAAATCCATGCACGCGCAGTGTCGACAGGAAGACCTGGAACACTTCGTCCGTCGTCATCGGTGCCTGCGAGAGCACTGTCACGCGCGTTCGGGAGACGTCCGGGTGGAGAATGAAGGTGTACCCAGTGATAATCGATACGTCATCGATCAGGGCGGTGATCTCGACATCGTCAAGGCTGAGGACGTGGCGGGCAGCCTGAGGCGATTGCATCTCGGCAGTGGCAAACGGAGCGGCGAGAGCGGCGACGGCGCAGGCGGTTAGAAGCGTCTTCATGAGTGTCTCAGTCCATGTCAAAATTTATGTCTAGCGACTGGCGTTCGCCGTTGCGAATGATGGTTACGTTGACAAGTGGTGCGGCCGCGAAACGTGCCGCCAGGGCGGCCGGATCAAGCGTGCCCAGATCCTCGCCATTGACTTCGACCAGCCGGTCACCCGGCTGAAGACCCGCTGACCGCATCAGCTGCGCATCCCCCCTGGGCCGAAGGATGAAGGCCGAAAGCGCGCCGCCAGACGAGGTCTCGGGCACCGCTTCAAGACCGGCCATCAGCGTGGCGGCCGTTACGCCCGGCGAAAAGCGCGGCGTGGCTGGCGTGCTGACGCGGCTGGCTTCATTCCGCGTGGTCGACATATCGCCGATGACGGAAAGTCCGGCATCGCGTCCGCCGCGCATCAGCGTCTCCTCGGCGCCATTGCGGGAAATGATCACGCGGTCGGAGAGAATGCGTTCGAGTATCACGCCCGGCAGGATCTCATTTCCGAGTTCATAGCGTGTCGTCTCGCCATTCGGCGTCACGATCGTGGCCGACCCGCCGGAGTCCCCCGTCGACATGAAGAGCGCGACAAGCTTGAGATTCAGCTGCGTTTCCGGCGCGTCGGGTGCAGTTTCCACCTCGCTAGAATTGGCCTCGAATGGATTGGTCGTCACAAGGAGGCTGAGGTCGGAACGGACGGCACTGTCCGATGACTGGCTGATCGGGGACGGGAGGGGGCGCGGCTGGAGCGGGGAAACAGCAGGTCCGGGGGCGAGGATGAGCCAGGAGAGCTTGGCGAGCAGGAAGGCTATGGCAATGATGAGAGCAAATTCCACAGCCGTGCGCACGCCATCAACAAGGCGCGGCGTCCAGTGCGGAAACGTGAATTTGCCCTCTGTCACCATCATCACTCTCGCCGGACTGGACGGACGCACTCTCTTGCGGCCATTTGGTCCGGCATCTTACGCCCCGGCGAGCGATCCCAGCGTACCTTCCAACGTCCCCGGATGGTCTGCATAGCACTTTTTATCGCAAGCCCGGAGCATCAAATCCCATAAGCGGCCTCTTTAGGCTATGTAGATGACGTTTTTCTGACAGAAGCTGCAGACAAGCAGGGGAAGCTGGGCTGCCGGTGGCCGGGTATGACCCCCGTCCTGGTGAGGTGGTATCAGGTCGACAGTCCGGACGTGTCTTGAACAAGCGATTGTATGGTTCGCTACGCCCAATGAGGCGCTTGAGGGCCAGTGTCATCAATGACCCCGCAGGCGCGACAATGATAAGCTGACTTAATTTTTCTATCTTGGCTAGATTAAAAGTTGTGGTAGCGTAATTCCATCTGGAGTGACAGATCATGGCTGAGCTTACGATCCAGGTGACTCGCGCAGTCACATTCCGAAACCACTTCGGAGACGACATCTGCTCGACCAAGCCCTTTTACAATTTCGGGGCGGGCAACTGGTACCACCCGGACTTCCAGAACATTGACCTCCCGCCTGAACGGTACGCCGGGAACCGCCCGGATATCGAATATGACGCCGCCTCGTTAAAGCCGCTGCCCATCGAGGAAAATTCAGCGCTGGTCTTCTATTTCAGCCATGTCAATGAACACTTGCCGGATGACATCAACATGCACCTTTTCAATGAGGTGTATCGCTGCCTGAAACCCGGTGGCACTGTCCGCTTTGTCTATCCTGACTTCGATACGGCTTGGCAAGCCGCACAGGATGAAGACATCGACTTCTTCATGCACTGGCAGCCCCACAAGTGGCGCGAGACACAGACAGGCTACACCTTCCTGCAACACTTCGTGAAATCCTTTGCCAGCCGCGCACTGGATGATTCACCCAAGGACGGTAACAAGAAGTATTCTGCTGACGATCTTACCCGCCTGCTGGCTGAATGTGGATCAGTCGAGGAATTCGCCACCCGCATCACCTCAGGCCTCTGCATGAAGGCGCAGGCCGCGTCACCGGGCTGTCATTGCAACTGGTGGAACCATGGCAAGTTCGAGCGGATGCTGACCAAGGCCGGGTTTTCCAGCGTCCGCAAGAGCGCCTATCTGAAAAGCCGCCTTGCGCCGCTGCGCGATATCAAGTTCTTCGACACCAAGCATCCCACAATGTCGGGGTATACCGAAGCGGTGAAGTAGTTGCTTCGCTATCAGTGCCGCCCTAAGGCCAAAGGAATGGTGTGGTGCCGGCAGAGGGACTCGAACCCCCGACCCTCTGATTACAAATCAGATGCTCTACCAGCTGAGCTATACCGGCCGACGACTGCCCCTTTAGTCCGACACGCGGCGCGGGGCAAGATTCCTTTGTAAGATCACCTGTTCGCCACATTTGGAAAGTTTTTCGGCACCTTTTCGCCCTGACAGCGTTGTTTATCCAGTGTTGCAAGAAGGAGAGCCGAAATGAAAAAGACGATTTTTGCTGCCACGACCTCACTGGCCATCATGGTCGCCCCTGCCTTTGCAGACGAAGCGCTGCCGGCACCGCCGACAGAACCGTACTATGCGCCTGAGGTCACGACCTGCGACGCTGTCGACCTTCAGATCTATTTCGAACCTGGCACCGCCGAACTGACGAGTTTCGCCCGCGATGCCATCCGTGAAACGCGCGAGCAGCTCTCCGGCTGCGCGGTGCTGAACATTGATGCCACGTCGAAAGCTGGCGATGCCGATACGGAAGCCGCGAAGCTGTCGCTTGCAGAAGCGCGCCGCGCCACAGTGATGCAGGAATTGCGCGCGCACGGCATCCAGTCGGCCAAGACCAATCTCAAGACCGATGTCTCCGCTGATTCCGCCAAAGTGATCATGGCGCGCGGCGTCGATGTCAAAATGAAAGCTGAGCCAGCCATTATCGGCTAGAGGCGTCTTGCAACACGCCACATAGCGGCCCCGGACTGCCCTCGCAGTCCGGGGTATTTTTTTTCTGAGCGTTAATCGAAGAAGGACAGGGCCACGCAACCGACCACGAATGTGACGATTGTGTGCGAGGCGTCCACCAGGAAAGCCGGGACCGAGTGCCACGGAGAATAGACCAGCCCGTAGGCCATGAGCGGGACACCTATCAGCAGGGCCAGCCAGAAGCCGAACAAGGCAGCAGTCTGCGGTGACTTGATGCTACGCTGCTTCATGTGCCAGCCGAGACCGAAGGCCAGTACGAGGGGGATCGCAAACCCCGCTACCATCCAGCCCATCGCCATCGGCATCTGCGTCTCTGTCCGTGCGCCGTCCGGCGTCATCCAGGTGACGGTTTCCATCCCCTCGCTGAAATAGACGCCGATGCCGCCCATATAGGCTTCAGAAAACAGCAGCCCGTACCAGATGAAGCCGACCAGATAGATTGCGATCGCCGCGATCAGAATGCCGAGAATGTTCACTCCTGCTAGTCGTGGCATGGTTTCCTCCCCTTGCCCGTTTCATTTTTCATTCGCCGCGCTATGAGTGGCCCCCAGCAAGGCGGGGTCGATAATGCCCGCAAAAGTTGATTCACGGAAGTTATGATGACTGACACTGGCAAACGCCGCATCCTCGTCACCTCGGCCCTGCCCTATATCAATGGGGTCAAACACCTCGGAAACCTCGCCGGTTCGATGCTTCCAGCGGACGTATATGCCCGGTTCCAGCGGCTGCGTGGCCACGATGTCCTCTACATCTGCGCCACCGACGAACATGGAACGCCGGCAGAGCTTGCGGCGCAGGCAGCCGGCGTTTCGGTCCGCGCCTATTGCGACGAACAGCACGAAATCCAGAAAAAGGCCGGCGAAGGCTTTGCGCTTTCCTATGATCATTTCGGCCGGTCCTCGGGCGAGGAAAACGCCCGGCTGACACAGCACTTTGCGCACGTCCTGGAAGCCAATGGCCTGATTGAAGAACGCGCCATGAAGCAGGTCTATTCCATTGATGATGGCCGCTTCCTGCCAGACCGCTATGTCGAGGGCACCTGCCCGCATTGCGAGTTCGAGAAAGCGCGCGGCGACCAGTGTGACAATTGCGGGCGCCTGCTCGACCCGGTCGACCTGATCGATCCGTATTCGGCGGTGTCCGGCTCGAAGAATGTCGAAGTGCGCGAGACGCGTCACCTGTTCCTGCGCCAGTCGCAGATGCAGGACACGATCCGCGCCTGGGTCGAAGCCTCCGAAGACTGGCCACAGCTTGCCCGCTCCATCGCTCTCAAATGGCTGGATGAGGGCCTGCGCGACCGCGCGATCACGCGTGACCTCTCATGGGGCGTGCCGGTTACAAGCCCCGACGGATCGCCGAGAGAAGGTTTCGAAAACAAGGTCTTCTATGTCTGGTTTGACGCGCCGGTGGAATATATCGGCGCGACGGAGGAATGGTCCAAGAAGATCGGCAAGCCGGATGAGTGGCGCAAATGGTGGCGCACTGATGAAGGCGCCGACGATGTCGAATACATCCAGTTCATGGGCAAGGACAATGTGGCGTTCCACACCGTTTCCTTCCCGGTAACGATTATCGGCTCCAAGGAGCCATGGAAGCTCGTCGACCAGTTGAAGGCCTTCAACTGGGTTACATGGTATGGCGGCAAGTTCTCCACCTCGAACAAGCGCGGCGTCTTCATGGACCAGGCGCTGGACCTGCTGCCCGCTGACTACTGGCGCTGGTATCTGATCGCGAATGCGCCGGAAGGCTCTGACGCCGCCTTCACCTGGGAAGGTTTCCAGGCGTCGATCAATTCCGACCTCGCCAATGTGCTCGGCAATTTCGTGAACCGGATCACCAAGTATTGCGCTTCGAAATTCGACGGTAAGGTGCCCGATGCTGGCCAGCCTGACGATGCGGAAGCGTGGATCATCACCGAACTGGAAACGCGGCTGCCGCAACTCGTCCAGCATTATGAGAACATGGACTTCCGCAAGGTCGCGGCTGAAACACGCGCGATCTGGGCTGCAGGCAATGAATATCTGACCAAGGCCGAGCCGTGGGTAAAATACAAGTCGAGCGTCGATGACGCGGCCGTTGGCGTGCGCACGGGGCTCAACCTCGCAGCCCTGTTCGGCATCGTCGCACAGCCGATCATTCCGGAAGCTGCGAAGATGATCCTGGATGCCATCGGCATTCCGGAAAAGAACCGCACAATGAACGCCGAAGGACTCGGCGATGTCGCCGGTCTGATCGATGCCCTGCCGCACGGTCACGCAATTTCGCCGCCCGACGTCCTTTTCAGGAAGATCGAGGATGACCAAGTTGCTGAGTGGTCAGAGGCATTTGGCGGAGAAGGCTGAACGCGCACGGGCAATGTCGTATTGCCGACACTAAAAAGGGGTAATTGAACGGGGCATCGCTGTTGAGGAGGCCCTGCCATGACCTTGCAGAACCGCGTCGATCCCTTTGGAAAAATACATGCTGCGCCCTCAAGGGGCCTGTTCATGGGCAATCGCGGCGGATGTTTTCACCGCGACGACCAGACCCTGAAGCCCACGCATTGGTCGAGCCGACAGTGGATTATCTGTGTCCTGGAATTCAAGGGCCGCCGCCGCAAGCTGATGCAGCCGGGTCTCTACACCGAACTCTTCTTCATGGATGAGGCGACGGCGCTGGCGGCGGGCCATCGCCCCTGCTTCGAATGCCGGCGCGCTGAAGCGCTTGCGTTCCGGGCGGCGCTGATGACCCGAAAGGTGTTCGAGGATGAACCCTCAGCAAGTGAAATCGACAGCCTCATTGCCGGGGAGATGCAGGCGCGCATCCGGCACAATCTACCCCTCGCATTTATCGATGCCCTCACCCTGCCCGATGCAGCCATGTTCGAGCATCAGGGCAAGGCCTGGCTGAAATGGCAGGACACGGCCTTTGCCTGGAGTTTTAGTGGCTATGAGGGCGCGATGGCGCTGCCGCGAGGGCCGGTGAAGTGCCTGACGCCATCGGCCACGCTGGAAGCGCTGCGCGGCGGCTACCTGCCGACCCTGCATCCGAGCTTCAATCGACTGGCCGCGTAACAATCAGCTCATTGATCTTGCGGGTGCGTTGCTTGGCGAAGAGCACATTGTGCATGTGCCAGACCTCGCCATCGCCGAGCGTGACCTCGATGTCGCCGGTGACCACAAGGCCGAGGATGCGGTGCCGCAGGAAATCGTCTGAACGATACCGGCAGCGGGCATTTGCCCCGCTTTCGGCCCGGTCGCCGCTGCCCCAGAAGACGCGCTCATGCAGCTGCCCCGGCACGACTTCCCAGTAGCGCACCTTGTCGAAGGCAAAAATCATCAGTGCCCACTGCAGGAAGATCAGGACCGCCGTGACGAGGTAGAACATGTCGCTCATGCGGATATCCAGCTGCGCAAGGAAATCGGCAATCGGTCCGGACAGGTTCGCGAAGGTCAGGAGAATGAAGCCAATGAGCAGGATGAGACCGAAAATGACCGAATTGGCGCCGCGTAGCCTGACGGTTGTCGAGAATATGACGAAGGCCAGCGTGAATACGAAAATCAGGCCGAGAACCTTCTGATTGACAAGTTCTCCGACGATCCCGGTCGCCTGCAGGAAATAGAAGACAAACCCCAGCAGCCAGATTGGCCACCAGTAGAGGATGGGCGAATGCGTATAGATCTTCATGGGCTGGAGGACATTCCTGTCCAGTACATCGCCCTTTCGCGGCTCCGGGGATTTTGCCGGTGACGCACTGACCGCAGCGGTCGGCGGAGGAGGCGAAGACCCTTCGGGTGGAGGCGTTGGCCCACCAGGTGGCGGTGCGGGTGGTGTCGTATCGCTCATTTCGTCTCCCCCTATCAGAGCCGGAATGCTGTCATCTTATCCAAGCGACACAGCCTGACAAACGATTCCTGCCCGCGAGCGGTTTCGGATTCGCCCACTAGGCGAGCGGTGTCTATTTGATAGTGTGGCCGCTAGAGCGTTCATCCGGAAGGACATTGTCATGAAGCTTTCGCACCTTTTCGCCGCCTCCGCCATGGCCATCACCACCGGCGCAGGCCTCGCCAGCGCGCAGGACACAGCCCCCGCGCCGGGGACGGGGCTTCTCGATCTCTACACCTACTTCCACTCCCATCCGGAGCTTTCCTTCAAGGAGCAGAACTCGTCTGCCATCCTCGCAGAGGAGCTGCGTTCACTGGGCTTCAGCGTGACGACCGGAATTGGTGATGAGTGGGTTCGCGCAAAATCAATGCGCGATGAGGGCACAGTTCGCGATGGCGTTGGCGGCTATGGCGTGGTGGGCGTCTTCGAGAATGGCGACGGCCCGACCGTCCTCATCCGCGCCGACATGGACGCGTTGCCCGTGCCTGAACAGACCGGCGTTTCTTATGCATCAGAGGTCACCAGCACGACGTGGACAGGCGTTGAGAGCCCGGTCATGCATGCCTGCGGCCATGATGTACACATGACAAGCTGGGTCGGCACCGCGCGGGAGCTGATCGCGAAGAAAGACAGCTGGTCCGGCACTCTGGTGATGATCGCGCAACCGGCCGAAGAGATCGGCCTTGGCGCCAAGGCAATGATCGAGGATGGGCTTTATTCCGACTTTCCGGTGCCCGATTACAATCTCGCGCTCCACGTCTCGGCCTCTGCACCTGCTGGTACGATTGCGTACTCCTCTGGCTTCGCGCTCGCCAATGTCGACAGCGTCGATATTCTGGTGAAGGGCGTTGGCGGCCACGGCGCGTATCCGCACACCACGAAGGACCCCGTCCTGATCGGCGCATCCATTGTGACCGCGCTCCAGTCGCTCGTCGCACGCAATATCGATCCGCAAAAGCCCGCCGTTGTCACGGTCGGATCGTTCAAGGCTGGCGCGAAGCACAACATTATCTCGGACCAGGCCGAATTGCTGCTGACCGTCCGGTCTTATGATGATGCCACACGCCAGACACTATTGGAGGGCATCGAACGCATTGCGAAAGGCCAGGCCGCCGCATTCGGCGCACCAGAGCCGGAAGTCCGCATCGACAACGACTACACCCCATCCACTTTCAATGATCCCGAGCTTACGGAAAAGGCGGTTGCGGCAATGTCCGCTGTGCTGGGTGAAGAGAATGTTGTCCCCGTGACCCCAGTCATGGGCGGAGAGGATTTCTCGCAGTTCGGACGGACGGCCCACGACGTTCCGGGCCTGATCTTCTGGCTGGGCGCCGTCGAGAAGGAAAAGTACGAAAAGTCGCTGGGCGCACCACTGCCCTTGCCGTCCCTGCACTCACCCTTCTTCGCGCCGGATCCTGAACCCACCATCGAAACGGGCGTGAAGGCAATGACCGCAGCGGCGCTTTCGCTATTCTCAGCGGACTAGGTCAGAGCCGGGCCAACCAGTCCAGGAGGAGCGCGTTGACCTCGTCGGGGCGCTCCTGCTGCGTCCAGTGCCCACAGCCTTCGATCAAGTGCGCGGCCATCAGGTTCGGCACATGCGGCTTCATGGCGGCGACCATGTCGCCAGGGAACATTTTCAGGACGAGATCGCGCGTGCCTCCGATGAACAAGGCAGGCTGGCGAATGATCTGGTCACTGGCCGAGCGTAGATAGGCATTGTCACGATGGGAATTGCGGTAGCGGTTCAGCGGGCCCCGGAAACCTGACGCGCCAAATTCCGCTGCGTAGTAGGCGACATCTTCGTCAGATAACCAAGGCAACGGAATATCAGGCTCTGGAAGGCGAAGGAGCAAGGAATCGCCGTGCCGCTTGTCTGTCGGCCATGTCCCATCAGGCGCATCACCGGAAATTGCATAGTAGAACCGCCGGATCGTTGCCGCGGGATCGGCTTCCAGCTCCGCTTCGGCCACGCCCTCATCCTGGAAATATATCTGATAGAAGAAAAGCCCGCGCGCCGTGAAGAACTGCCGCGCTGCTTCGATCTGGACGATTTCTCCCTGCGGGATGTGGGGCACGGACAGGCCAGCAACTGCCCTGAACTGGTCCGGGTAGAGCAGCGCCGAATTCCACGCGATGGGGGCGCCCCAGTCATGTCCTACCACCACTGCGGGTGCGTCCGGCTGCAGCGCTTGTGCGACGCCCGCGACGTCTGCCGTAATCGACTGCATGTCATAGGCTTCGACAGGATGCGGCTTGTCGGATCCGCCATAGCCGCGAACATCCATGGCCGCCGCCGTAAACCCAGCAGCGGCCAGCGCCTTCAGCTGGTGACGCCAAGAGTACCAGCTTTCGGGAAACCCATGAACGAAGAGGACAAGCGGCCCTTCTCCTTCAACAGCGACGCGAATACTGGTGCCATCGACGTCGATGTTGCGGAATTCATGGGCCATATGTGTCCTTATCCACCACCCGAGCGGGCAGCTTCTGCCTTTGCTTCGATCATTGCGACTGTTTCGGGATGGGTGAATACCCTGTAATGTGAATTGCTGTGCACGGTAGAAATCTGACGCAAGACGTCAGCGAGTTCGATCGGGACAATCTCGATCGTATCCTCGTCAATGCCCTGCGCCGCCAGCTTGTCGACCATCTGCGTCGCATTCCGGTAGCTTGGCAGGATAGGCGTCACGTCGCCGGTCGGCGTCTTCATCATCGTTTCCTTGCCCTCGGTCGTGACGAAGAAAACGGGCGCGAGATATTCTGCACCTTCCGGCCCAAGTTCCTTGGCCTTTTCAATCTCGTCTGCGCCGGTCTCGAATACGACCGGACCGGCCCAGCTGTTCATGATCGCGGCAAGCGGCACGACATCGACGAGCATTGCTTCGCTGTCGAGCGATGCCTGCGCCTTCTTGGCGGCCTCTGGCTCGAGAAAGCTGACAACAGCTGCCTGGCCCGACCCGTTGCCGACAGAGGCGATACCGCCCTCATCGTCCCGCAGGATCGCGACGTGGAAGCCAGCCAGCGCTTCTGCCATCGCTGCAGGCGCAACAGGTTTCTCGCTAGCGCTTTTCGGAGCTGCCGCGCCATTCTGGGCGACCGCAACCGGGGCCATCGCGACAAGAGCCGCGACCGCCAGAGTTGAAACGGACAGTTTCATGGGAGGTATCCTTCTGGGTAACACCGGTTTGAGGCTAGGAAGCCCCTCCCGGTATTACAAGGAATCCGCCTCAGCCCTGCTTTAAATCTTCGAAAGGTACATCCTTGTCGACGCGCACGTCCTGAGGCAGGCCGAGAACGCGTTCAGCAATGATGTTCTTGAGGATTTCGTCCGTACCACCCGCAATGCGCAGTCCCGGCGCCCACATGAAGCTTTGCTGGAACAGGGCATTTGCAGGCATGGAATCACTGTCATTCATGATGCCGTAATGATCCTGCATCTCGATGGCAGTGTTACAGATGTCCTGCAACTGGTTGGCAGTGATGATCTTGCCGATGGAATTCTCCGGTCCTGGCGTTTCACCGCGCGACAGAGCTGTCTGGGTGCGAAACTTGGTAAGGCTGTAGCCTTGGGCGGCGACATACCAGTCAGCCAGGTGTTCGCGGAAGGCTTGATCCGACAGGGAGCCAGTATCACGGGCATAGTCCATGATTTCCTTCCAGTCCGGGCCGGGTGAGCCACCGACAGCGAGCCGTTCATTCATCAGGGTGACGATGGCGACCTTCCAGCCCTCGCCAACCTCGCCGAGGCGGTCGGAGTCAGGGATACGCACATCTGTGAAATAGACTTCATTGAATTCGCGGCCGCCGGAGGCCTGGTGGATCGGTTTGGCTTCGACACCCTTCTGCTTCATGTCCACAATGAACATGGTCATGCCCTTGTGTTTGGGCACTTTTGGGTCAGTCCGGGTGAGGACGATGCCATAGTCCGAGAAGTGCGCGCCCGTCGTCCAGACCTTCTGGCCGTTGATGACCCACTCGTCGCCATCCTTCACGGCACGCGTCTTCACGCCTGCAACGTCTGAACCGCCAGCCGGCTCCGAGAAGAGCTGGCACCAGATCTCCTCACCCATCAGCGCAGGCTTCACATAGCGTTTCTTGTGCTCATCAGAACCGAAGGCGATCACCGTGGGAACACACATGCCGAGGCCGATTGCAAAAGGGCCTGTTGGCGCTTCGAACTTGCTCTCTTCCTGGTTCCAGATGACTTGCTGCATGGCTGTACCGCCGCGCCCGCCCCATTCCTTTGGCCAGGTGATCTGCGCAAAGCCACCTTCAGCCTTGGTTTTCTGCCAGGCCTTGGCGCGCTTCAGGAAGTCTTCGCCGGACGGGCGGCGCGGGCTGTTGGCATCCTTCAGCTTGAGGTGCTTTTCGAGGAAGGACCGCGCTTCCTTGCGGAATTCTGCTTCTTCGGGGGTATCGTTGAAATCCATGATTTCTTCTCCTTCAAATTTTCCTAGGCGGCAGCCGCAATTCCGCCGAACTCATGCGAGCATTCTTTACCTGCGGGCCGAGCGCACCGCGTCCGTCCGGATGACCGGCGGGCTTCCTCAAAAGGACTACGAAAATGACGGCCAGGTTCGTCACTCACCGCATATCCGCTATAGCCGCCGCCATTGCCATTCTCGGCATTCCGGCGTTTGCCCAGCCAGTGATCGGTTTCAACACCGGCACCGGCGCAAAATCCGCTTCTGTCACGGGGGTGAATTTCAGCATCAATCGAATGTATGATTTTGACCCCGCAACCGGCGCCCAGCTGACTGCAGTTCCGCCTCGTGTCGAGCTTGGCTCTGTCTTCATTACACGCACGGCCGACGCGGTCTCCGCAAGCTTCATCGACGCCGTCGCGAACAGCGCATCTCTCGGTGACGTTACTGTGACTTTCGACAATGGCGATACGTGGGTCCTGAAGAACGCCACGATCATGAACTACAGCTCCTTCAGCGAGGAGACCGGACATCAGACCGAAAACTTCGACCTGAACTTTGATTCCGCCGAAATGAGGATTGCCGGACAGACGATCCGTCTGAACAAGGTTGCCGGATAGCGAAGCGACAGCCCAGGGGCAGGCCGCGACTTGCCCCTGATCTGACGCCAATGTGGAATGATCAGGCTGCATTCTTCCGCTCCAGGGCGGAGACGAGCTTTTCCTTCCAGATCTTGGGGGCGCCTGCCTGAACGGCGAGCAGTTTGGCGCGGCGGTAGAAGAGGTGGCAGTCCACCTCCCAGGTAAAGCCCATACCGCCATGCGTCTGGATGTTTTCCTTTGACGCGAACCAGTAAGCCTCTGATGCGGCAAGGCGCGAGGCAGCCGCCGCTTCCGGCAGTTCTGCGGCGTCAGTCGAAAGGGCCCAGGCGCCGTAATAGCAATTGGACCGGGCGACCTGATTCTTCACATACATTTCAGCGAGCTTGTGCTTGATCGCCTGATTGCCGCCAATGGGTCGTCCGAAGGCATAGCGTTCCTTGGCATAGGCGGTTGCCATTTCGAGGCAGCGGTCAGCGCCGCCCAACTGCTCAAATGCGATGAGCACCGCAACCCGGTTCATCAAGGCATCATTATGGGCTTCGCCGTCGCCAGCTGCACCAATGCGTTCGCCGGGCGCACCATTGAACACGATTTCGGCATGGCTGCGGGTTGGCTCAAGCGTGCTGACAGGCTTGCGAGTGACGCCCGGACCGTTGAGGTCGACCAGGACGAGGCTTGCCCCGGAGCCTTCCTTGGCAAGGACGATTGCGTGGGTAGCGACGTCGCCGTCGGTCACAGGGATTTTGGTGCCGGACACCTTGGAGCCATCAAAGACTGTCTTGAGCTTCGATACGTCAGGATTGCCAGGCCCTTCGCTGGCCGCATAGCAGCCGACAATATCGCCGCTCACCACCTGGGGCAGCAATTGCTTCTTCTGCTCCTCGGAACCAGCTGTTTTCAGTGCTTCAGAGAAGAAATAGACAGTTGAAGCGAAGGGGACCGGCGCAAGGGCACGCCCCATCTCCTCAGCGATCACGCAGAGTTCAAGCATGCCGAGGCCGAGACCACCATATTCTTCGGGAATGGCGGTTCCGAGCCACCCCATTTCAACAACCTGTTTCCAGACGCCGTCATGATGACTCTTCGACTCATCATTCAGCACTTCGCGTACATGCGCTGTTGTGCACTGCGCCCCGAGAAACTTCCGCGCCTCATTGGCAAGAAATTTCTGATCTTCCGAAAAGTCGAAATTCATTAGAGGTGTGCTCCCTTGGATATATTGTCTGAACCGACAATAGCGCGCGGGCGCACAGGGAAAAGCCGTCCCGCAAGGTAAGGGAGCAAGATTGCCCGATTGGTGAAATTTGACAGTCCCGTTTCACCAGAATTCAAGTTCGCTTTGCCAGAAAGACATCAACTCTGGAGATAACGAAATGGCAAAAGCACTTTTTCACAAGTCGCAGCGCGTCTTTGTAAAGCCGGTCGGCACCTGGGCTCTGGTCGAGAAAGTCATCCCGCATTGGGTGAAGGATGTCGAAGAGCCACTTCGGGTCACCTATTGCGTAGGCCTTGGACGCGACTTCACCGGCGCTGAGCTAGTCTCGGAAGACGTGATGCATGGACGCGACAAGATGAAGACCGATCATGAAAATGCTGCGGACGACTGGCGAATCCAGCGCGTGAAGAATCGTTGGCAAGAAGGCGACGATACATCTGGCCATCCTTATCCCGGCACCTTTCCGGTTGTGATGACAGATGAAAATGACTGGGGCGGCTGGCGCGTCCCCGGGTCCGAGTATGACCGGGACCCGCACAAGATCGAGCATCAGGCCCGTTTGATCGTCAATTCGCCGAAAATGCTCAAGGTCTGCCGAGCCATCGCTGAACTGGCTGCCCAGTCGCCCGATTCAGTGCCGCAGGAGCTGAAGCCCGCCGTGTCCCATTGCAAGCTCATCCTGCGTCACGTCTACGACATTGCGGACGCGCCGAGACAAGCTGCAGAATAACTGGACTCTCCCCAAAACGGTGATTGTGGCGTTGCGCCTCGCATCCTATCTATCGTGCAAATACGATTGAAGGACACGGCAGGATGCGCACGGACACACCGGTTTCGGTAAAGCTCGAAAACTATACTCCCTACCCCTTCGCAATCGACAACGTGTCGCTCGACTTCTCGCTTGAGCCCGAAGCCACGCGCGTGCGCACGAGGATGCAGGTCCGGCGTCTGGGGCCGGGCGAATTCGTGCTTGACGGTGTCGGGCTGCTTCTCAATTCAATCAAGTTGAATGGTGACGAACTTTCGCTCGAGGATTATGAGCGCGACGACGAGACCCTGCGTCTGAGATCTGTTCCGGACGCCTTCACCTTTGAAACCGAAGTGGTGATCAATCCGGCTGCAAATACGGCGCTGTCGGGTCTCTACATTTCTGGTGGCCGTTTCTGTAGCCAGTGCGAAGCGACCGGTTTCCGTCACATCACCTTCTGGCCTGACCGTCCCGATGTGATGAGCCGCTTTCATGTCCGGATGGATGCCGACAAGGCAAGGTATCCCATCCTGCTGTCAAACGGCACACCCGGCGATAGCGGCGACCTTCCGGATGGCCGTCATTACGCCGAATGGGACGACCCGCATCCAAAGCCATCCTATCTCTTCGCCCTTTGCGCTGGCGATTATGATGTCTGGCGCGACAGCTTCACAACAATGAACGGAGACCATGTCGATCTCGGCGTGTATGTCGACAAGGGTCAGGCAGACCGCGCTCAATGGGCCATGGAGAGCCTCAAGGCTTCGATGAAATGGGATGAGGAGCGTTTCGGGCGCGCCTACGATCTTGGTGTGTTCAACATCGTTGCCGTACGCGACTTCAATTTCGGCGCGATGGAGAACAAGGGCCTCAATATCTTCAACTCGGCCTATGTGCTCGCCAATCCTGAAAGCGCCACCGATGCCGACTTTGAAGCCATTGAGAGCATTGTCGGCCACGAATATTTTCATAACTGGACCGGCAATCGCATCACCTGCCGTGACTGGTTCCAACTTTGTCTGAAGGAAGGCCTCACCGTCTTCCGCGACCAGGAATTTTCGTCCGACTTGCGTTCGCGCCCTGTGCAGCGGATCAAGGACGTCATGCGCCTTCGCGGCCGTCAGTTTGCCGAAGATGCAGGGCCGCTTGCCCACCCCGTGCGTCCGCAAAGCTATGGCTCGATCGACAATCTCTACACCGCGACAGTCTACGAAAAAGGCGCCGAACTCATTCGCGCCCTTACCGTTCTGATCGGGGATGAGGCCTTTAACAGAGGAATGCAGATCTATTTCGATGAATTCGATGGTACTGCTTCTACCATTGAGGATTTCTATTCGTGCTTCGAGAAAGCGTCTGGACGCGATCTCAGCCAGTTCCGGATCTGGTACGCTCAGGCCGGCACACCTGAAGTCACGGTCGACGAGTCCTGGGACGAGAAAAAATCGACTCTGACCATAAAGCTCACCCAGAAAACTCCTGCGACGCCGAAACAATCGGAAAAGAAGCCCGTTCCGATCCCCCTTCGCGCCGCTCTGCTTGACGGCAGAGGCGGGCATTGCACCGCCGACGGCTGGGAGAATGGAGAAACCGTCATCATTCTGGACGAGGCGAAAAAGAAGGTGGAGGTGAAACTGCCGGAAGGGGCGGCTCGCCCACTTCTGTCCATAAATCGCGAATTCAGCGCGCCGGTTCGTATCAAACGGGACCTTGGCACTGCGCAATTGCTGGAGCTTGCTTCAGCCGAAACCGATCCGTTCAACATCTGGGACAATTTCCAGACGCTCTCGAAGACTGAAATTTTCCGGCTTCTGGACGACCCTCAGTCACCGCCAGACGCGGAATTGGTGAGAGCAATTGCGGACGCTGTCCGGCACAATGAGTCGGACCCGGCTTTCGCCGCGCTGCTGACAGCACTTCCGGAAATTGGGGAACTCTTCCAGGAACGCGAGCCGGTTGACCCAACCGGTCTGAATGAGGCCCGCAAACGCCTGCGTCATGCGCTGGCTGAAACGCTAATGGTCGATGCGTCCCGCATCCTCAGCGAGCCGACCCCGACTCCATTTGCACCAAACGCCGAACAGGCGGGTATTCGCGCCCTACGGACAGCCATGATCGGCCTCACCGGCGCGCTCGGCACACAGGACGCCGCACGCCAGCTGAAATCGTTGTTCGATCAGGCAGCCAACATGACCGAGAAGCTCGCCTGCCTGCGCAGCCTCATCCCCATCGAAAGCATGGAACGCGATGAGGCTATTGAGGCCTTCTACGCTGACTGGAAAGACAATCCGCTCGTCATTGACAAATGGTTTGCCGTGCAGGCCGGACAGGGCAAGGCGGCTGACGCCGAACGTCTATCCCAACATCCGGATTTCGACCTTTCGAACCCGAACCGTGTGCGTTCGGTCGCAGCGGCATTCGCCATGACCAATCTGGCCGAGTTCCACGCACCGGACGGGTCGGGTCACAAGGTGATCGGAGACATCATCGAAGAAGCAGACAAGCGTAACCCGGCGCTCGCTGCCCGTCTGCTGACAAGTTTTGAGCAGTGGAAGAAACTGGAGCCGGTCGCGAAGGCGAGTGCAAAAGCAACGCTTGAGCGCTTGCGCGACGGTGGATTGTCGAAGAATGCCATGGATATCGTCGCCCGCGCTTTGGACTAGGCCCGACTCAGCGTCATTAACCTAAGTTCAAGCATTGCAGCCCCTTAATACTGGACTGCTTACTCACCATGCCGGAGGCGGAGGCGTTGGCGCGCAAAGTCGATATATCTGCCAATCCTGGAAAGCCGCAGACGCAGACCGAGCAGAACGGCACCTTGAAATTCGTTCTCGCCGGCACGCTGGTCACTGTTGCTGTCGCGCTCGGCCTCATGGGCTGGAACACACACATCAAGGAAGACCAGCAACTCCTGCAGCTTGTTCAGCGGGATGCCCTGTTGGCAGGCGAGCGGCTTAACCGCAACGTCGAACGGGTCATTGACCGGCTGGACCGCGAGCTTCGGGACGGAACGCGTCTCGCCAGAATTGATCGGGCCTATGTCGGCGTCGATGCACTGATGGACCTCTCGCAAGCAAAGGCCTCCAATGATGCCGGAGTGGCAGCGCTTGCAGACACGGCATCGACACTGATCGCGCAGGATCGACGGCTGAGACTACTCAATGATGGTCGCATGATGCTGGTCCACGTGCCCGCAAATGGGAACGCGATCATTGCGACGGTCGCTGCGGAGCGCTGGATTCCGGCACCTGCCAGCGGTGACCGCCTCGGCATTTACGGATCATCGACGGCCAGCCTTGGCGACCGCAGCGTCCTGGCGCCGTCGTCCGAAAATCTGCGGACCGGTTCCGGCTTTCGGTATGACGGAATCACAAAGCGGTCTGCGACCGCTTGTGTGGGAATTGGCAAAGCTGAATTCTCGCTCTGCGTTTCACGCGCCAGCCCGCTCCTGACGACCGAGACCGGGATCGATCTCCTTTTATACTTCCTCCTTCTCGCCGCACCGACCCTTGCCATTACTGGCCTCTACTCGACGATCGGACGCAACCAAACAGAGCTTCCAAAGCGCGCAAGCGCATCGGAGACAGGGGCTGACAAAAAGTCCGTCGGTGCCGCGACCGTCCATGCCGGCATCGGTACATGGAGCCTGCAACCGGACACCGGGCAGGTCGTTGTCGACAGTCAGGGTGCGCGCGTACTCGGCATGAATTCACATGGCGAGATGATGTCGTCCGACATGATGAGCCATGTCTATGCGGCTCATCGCGACGCATTCGAGGCAGCCCTGGCCTCGGCGCGATCAGGCGTGCCTTTCTCAAGCGTGTTTGCAACGTCCATGTCAGGCGGCGAGAACTGGGTCGAAGCCCGTGGCAGCCTCGTCTATGGCCAGGACACCGCCATGCCTGCCATCATGGGCGTGTTCTTCGACGTCACCGGCACAATTCGAGCACAGGAGCGGCAGAAGACGGCCGAAGCGCGTCTCAGAAACGCCATTGAAGGTTTCCCCTGCCCCTTCGCGCTATGGGACCGCAACCGCCGCCTCGCCTACTGGAACAAGTCCTTTGAGGCGACTTTTGGGCTTGGCGAAATCCTGCGCCCAGGCACGAGCCACGAAACGGTCATGGTGGCGCGCAGCGGAAATATCATAAGTGAGAAAGCCAACGCCGACGATTCCGGCATTTCGCTTCTCGGCATGCGCAATGGTGACTGGATCAAGCTGATCGAACGCCCGATCCCTTCTGGCGGCATGATCAGTTTCGGCCTTGACGTCACCAGTGACGTCAAGGCCGAGGAGGAACTGAACCGGCAGCGGAAGAAGCTCAAGACGCTGGTGCAGGAGCTCGAAGTCTCCGAGGGCCGCAATGCTGAACTGGCACGCAAGTACAATGAAGAAAAGGCGAAAGCCGAGCGCTCCGCCGATTCCAAGAGCGCCTTCCTTGCCAATATGAGCCATGAGTTGCGCACGCCGCTCAATGCCATCAATGGTTTCTCGGAAATCCTCGTGAACGAAATGTATGGACCGCTGGGCCACAAGCGGTATCGCGAATATGTCCGCGATATCCTGACATCGGGCCAGCACCTGCTCGACATGATCAATGACATCCTCGACATCGCAAAGATCGAGGCCGGCAAGATGACGATCGACCCCAAGCCGATCGACCTCGTCGACCCGGTCGATGCGGCCGTACGCATGATCCGCCGGAAAGCCGAGGACAAAGGCGTCACGATGAGCCTGCAGGCGGAGAATGGACTGCCGGAAGTCGATGCCGACCACCGCGCCGTTCGTCAGATGGTCCTCAATCTCCTGTCGAATGCAATCAAGTTCACCGACGATGGCGGCCGGATCATGGTGGCGGTCCAGCGCCGCGATGATTTCGTGCGTGTTGCCGTTCGCGATACAGGTGTTGGCATTCCCAAGGAGCACCTGCCGCGGCTTGCCCAGCCTTTCGAACAGGTGAGTGAGACGCGTGATCGCAATTATGAAGGCACTGGTCTTGGCCTGGCGCTCACCAAATCCTTTGCCGAAATGCATGGCGGGCGGTTCGCGATTGCCAGTGAAGTCGGCAAGGGGACGATGGTCAGCTTCTTCCTGCCGATCAGCAAAGATGCGGCCCGCTCGGACCGCAACGTCGCCTGATCAGTCGGTTCGTGTAAGGCCTTCAGATTCGGCCGCCACAAAAGCAGCCGCCTTGTCCACGCAGGCCTGCCCAGCATCCGCCAGCGCTTTCGCCCGGGCCTGCACCTTGTCGCTGGTAGAGGCAGCCCGTGCATTCACCTTGGTCTGCGCAAGCGGCTGACGCGTTCGCCCATCAAGCAGGGTGAGCTGCAGCTCGCAGACGCCTTCATTTCCCTCAAGCGTGAAATCAGCAACGCGCCAGTAAAGCTCGGCGGCGCCGCTTACACCCGTGGCATCGTCAACAGCCAGCCCTGCCCCATCGGAAGAGAAGGCATCGACCATCGCAACCTGTAACAGACGGGTCATGCGGTCGGCCCAGGCAATGCCTTCCACGACGCGCAACCCGTCCTGTGGGCCTTTGGCGGCAATATTCCGGCTCGCAAACAGGCGCGGCGCATCCGGCTCCCGGATCACGATATGCGAACTCAGCGCAATCTTGGTTGCTGGACCGGCAATCTGGTAGAGCGCTTTCGGTTTCGGTTGCTCCGGCAAGACCGACACGCATGCTGACAGTCCGAGGACCATGGCGAGGAAACCGATTCTATGGGGCGTCGAACGCATGACTAGCGGTCTCCTTCATAAGGAACGGGATCGCTTCTCAGCAGGCCCTGTGGATTCTGTTCAAGTTCGCGGGTCAACCGGTCGAGGCGGCGGATCAGGACCCGCAAGTCCTGTGCGATAAGCCGGAAGTCCACAACAGCATCGGTTGCAGGCCCTTCAATCACGGTTGCCGCCGCATCAACAGCGCGCTTGCCGCTCTCAATCCCTTCGCGGGCGGTCGCCGTGATGTCCTCGAGCTCGCCGAGAAGTGCGGATACCTCCGCACCGATACGAGCCACCTCCGCGTCGGCAGTGCTGCCAAACTGGCCGAGCGACCTGGACGCCTGATCGAAGCTTTCGGCGGCATCATTGATGTTGGCAAGGACGTCAGCAAAATCGGCAGTGAATGTGCCCTCACCGCTCAATGCTGCCGAGATGGTTTCAATGTTTGCGATAGTGCGAGAAACAGATTCGATGTTCTCTTCGCTAAGCAACTTGTCGAAGCGTTCCAGCGCCAGCGTCGCGCGGCCCATGACTTCGGTTCCGCTTGAAAAGAGTTCAGATACCGGGCTCTGGATCGCCTTGATCACAGGAACGTCCTGACCGGCCTCTCGGCGCAGAGAGCCAGCATTGGGCGAGCCCGCATTGATCTGAACGAATGTTACGCCTGTGATGCCGGCGAACTCGATGCTTGCGGTTGAATCGGTTTTCACCGGCGTCTCTGCATCGACGCGAATGCGCGCGCGGACCTTGGAATCATCTTCCCGATCGATCCCGATGCGCGTCACTTCACCGACCTTGATGCCGATATAGCGAACGGATGCGCCGTCTTCGAGGCTGACAGGCCCCTCGAAGACGATGTCGTAATTCTCGTATTCGTGATTGAATTGCGACTGACCAAGCCACAGCACGAAGCCCAGCCCCATCAAGGCTGCAAGCAGCACAAACGCGCCGATCATTGCGTAATTGGCTCTGGTTTCCATCACTCAACCCCGGCCGCTGCAGCGCGGCCTCTTGGCCCACCAAAATAGTCCCTGATCCAAGGATGCTCTTCCTTGCGTAATTCGTCCATGGTCCCGACAGCCAGCACCTTCCTGTCCCCAAGCACGGCAATGCGGTCACAAGTGGCTGCAAGTGTGTCGACATCGTGCGTCACAAGAAACACCGTCAAATGCAGGGAACGCTGCAAGTCCCGCACCAGCTTGTCAAAGCCGGCGGCCGTAATCGGGTCGAGGCCGGCCGTTGGCTCATCAAGGAACAGGATCGGCGGATCGAGCGCCATCGCACGGGCCAGCGCGGCGCGCTTGCGCATCCCGCCTGACAGGTCTGACGGGTACTTGTCACCTGCAGATGTTTCGAGGCCGGACATGCGGATCTTCATATCGGCAAGCTGGCGCATGAAAGGCCGCGACAGGTTCGCGTGCTCTTTCAGGGGCGCTATCACATTCTCACGGACGGTAAGGTTTGAGAAAAGCGCGCCGTCCTGAAACATGATGCCCCAGAACTGCTGGACACGGCTGAGTTCGTCGCCCTCGACACCCGTCACATCCTCACCAAAGACCTCAACCTCTCCTGCCGCAGGCGTCTTCAGGCCGACAATCGCTCTCAGGAGCACGGACTTGCCGCAGCCCGATGGGCCGATAATGCCCATGATCTCACCTTCGCACACATCGAGGTCGAGGTTTTCATGCACGACATGGCTGCCATAGGCAGTCTTGAGGCCGCGCACGCGGATCGCAACGCGCTCGCTCATATGCCCAGCTCCATGTAGAATACGGCAAACAGCGCATCGACAACGATGATCGAGAACAGCGCCTGGACGACCGAACGTGTGGTGGACTGGCCGAGCGATTGTACGCTCCCCCCCACCAGCAGGCCCTGACGACATCCGATCAGCGCAACAATCATGCCGAAGACGGGCGCCTTGGACATGCCGACCCAGAAATTCTCGATAGGCACGAAATCGCGAAGCCGCCCGAAGAAGACGGTCGGGTTGATCTCCAGCGCCAGCCAGCTAACGAATGCACCGCCGCCAATGCCGAAGAGCACGGCGACGAGCGTCAGAACGGGCGTCATGATCAGCATGGCATAGGCGCGCGGCACGACCAGGACATCCATCGGGTCGAGGCCGAGCGTCGTCATCGCATCGACTTCCTGACGCATCCGCATTGCGCCGATCTGCGCGGTGAACGCCGAATTGGTCCGGCCGGCAAGGATTACGGCCGTCAGGACGACGCCAAACTCCCTGAGGACAGCAATGCCGACAAGTTCGACGGTAAAGATGGTCGCCCCGAAGGCTTCCAGGGTCGTGGCACCAATAAAAGCGATAACCATGCCGACAAAGAAGGACAGAAACGCAACGATGGGCACGGCGTCGAGGCCGGATTCCTCCATAACAGAGACGAAGGCCGTCCAGCGCATCCTGGTCGGACGGACAAACATCTTCAGCATGGAAACAATCGTCTCACCGAGGAAGGCAAGCGTGTCGATGGTCTCATTCGCAAGGTTCATCACCGTGCGGCCGGTCCGCTCCAGCAGGTCAACAAAACCATGAGGTTCAGAGCGCGATCCATGTTGTTCGGGAGGTGGGCGCAGGGAGCGCGCCTGCTCGAGCAACGACGTCGCCTGCTGGCTCGCGCCTTTTGTTTGCGAACTTTCAAGACCTGACTGACTTGCAGTCCGGTCAATCAGGAAAGCTCCTGCCGTGTCCAGCTGTCCAATATTGGTGAGATCCGTTTCGAGAGAGGAAACGCCGCCGAGGTCGAGCGAGGCCAGCGCCTGCTCGACGCGGCCGAGCGTGTGCACGTTCCAGTCGCCTTTCAGCGTCAGGACACCGCGTTCACCTTCAATCTCGTATGTGTACTCTGGGTCGTCTGACATTATTCGCTTGAGGTCTGCTGGATATTTACCTTAACAGGCGAGTTTTAATTATGCCGCATGGCATCGTGTGAAATTCAATAGAAATCAGGTACCTTTAAGGCGATGACGACGCTTTCTCTCCAGAAAATCTCCTCGCCTCTGGGTCGCAGCTTCTCGATTTCGCGCGGATCCAAACTGTCCGCCGAAACGATTGTGGTGACGCTCGAACAAGACGGAAAGCGAGGACGCGGCGAATGCGTTCCATACGGACGATATGGAGAATCAGTCGCCTCCGTCGCTGCCGAGATCGAGGCGCTTCAGGTTAAGATCAAATCCGGTCTCGACCGCGTTGCACTTCAGGAAGAAATGAGTCCCGGCGCGGCCCGATGCGCGGTTGATTGTGCGTTCTGGGACCTCGAAGCCAAGCTTAGCGGACAACCCGTCTGGCAGCTTGCCGGCCTTCCAGAGCCACAGCCGCTGCAGACGGCCGTCACCATTGTGCTCGACAGCGCCGAGGAAATGGCGCGTGCGGCCAAAATGACTGATGGCCGGCTTCTGAAGCTGAAACTCGGCGGGCGCGAGGATATGAGCCGCGTCGAAGCGGTTCATGCCGCACGTCCTGATGCGAGGCTCATCCTTGATGCGAATGAGGCGCTCGACGGCGGCGTGTTTCCGGACATCGTGATGCGTTCGGCAAAACTTGGTGTCGTCCTGATCGAGCAACCGTTTCCAGCCGGTGATGATGCGCTTCTGATGCGCCGTCCGCCCGAAGTGGCGATCTGCGCCGACGAGAGCGCGCATACGAGCCGGGATGTGCAGGACCTCGCGCGCCGCTATGACGTCGTCAACGTCAAGCTCGACAAGACGGGCGGGCTGACTGAAGGCCTCGCCATGGTGCGTGAGGCGAAAACGGCTGGCATGGGCGTCATGGTTGGCTGCATGGTTGCGGGTTCAATCAGCATGGCGCCGGCCGTGTTGCTGGGCGGCCTGGCCGATGCGGTAGATCTCGATGGTCCGCTCTGGCTTGCCAAGGACGTGCCACACGGCCTCAAATATCTCGATGGACATGTCTATCCGCCCAAACCCGAGCTCTGGGGCTAGACAGCCGCCTTCAGGGCGAAGACCTGCCGCGCGCGTGCCGCTAGACGCGCATGCTGATAGAGGATGCGCTCTGTCTCGGCAGGATCGGGTTCCAGCGACCATACGTCCCGTCGGCGCGTTCCGCCGAGTACGATGCTCGTCTCCCGTGGAAACATGTAAAGCTGCCCGTCTTCGGCGTGCGCGGTGTAGGAATAATCGATTTCCGGCTGCGGATGCAGGCGCACAAGCTGTCCCCAGACAGGGTGCACGGCTGTGTCACCAAACAATGCCCCTGCCCCAAGTCCAGTGCAGTTCACAATCACCGGCTGAGCAAGCGTCAGGGTATGCTGCGGTGACTGAAACCGTTCTGTGTAGAATACGACCCCCATATCCCGCGCCTCCTGCATGAGATATGGCAGATAAAGGCTCATATCGATCATGGTTGGGCGGCTCATCGCATTGAAGGGACAGCCGAAAAGCGTTTTCTCGCCCGGCTCAGCCGCATCCTGTCGGCGACGCTGGAGAAAGTGGTGGCGAACGCGCGTGACGCCCGTGCCGGGCTTGTCCTCATAGGCATCGAAACCTGTCCGGGCGAGCGCATTGACGCGCGAGACGATTTCCGGATCGACGTCGCCATAGGCATCCGCTGTCAGGATGAGCGCACCGGCGACATTCGACGTCACATAGGGATGAAACTTCTCCGCATAAACGGTTACGCGCTTTCCCTGCCGCGCAAGAATAAGCGCCGTCGTCAGCCCCTGAGCGCCGGCACCGATCACGGCAACATCGTTCGCTTCGGTTTCTGCCACGAGGCCGGTCGCAAGTGTGGCACATCCCCAGGACAGCGTGACGCCGTCGCCTTCGTGACCGTAATTGTGCACGATGATCTTGTCACCGAAGGGTTCAGCCGCCAGCCGGAAGCCGCCATCACGTCCCGGCCGCAGGCCGACAACTATCTCCTTGATGCGTTCGGCACGTACACCCACAGGGTAGAATGGCGCGGACCTGGCTTCATATTCAGAAAGACGCAGGCGTTCAGTCGTGGCGCAGGCGGCGATCAGACCGCCCGTGAGCCCCAGAAGAACGCCGCGCCGGTCAAGCATCCAGCACGTCTTTCCAGCCCGACGGTGCATGCGGCCCGATATAGAGCTGCTCCAACGCCCCGATGCCTTCCGATGAGAGGCCGTCCGGTCCTTCGTGGCGAACCTTGCTGATAGCCTGAATATGAAGATTGTCCGGTTGGTTCCAGGGCATGACGTCCGGTTTGAAATCTTCCCGTTCGATAGCGTATTCGCCTTTGTACACACCGTGACCCCAGCCTGGGTGGCCGTAACCGAGGCCTTTCATCTGGAAGACAGCCATCGGCTCATAATGGACCTTGTGCTCGCGGCCCTGTCCATCGGTCACGGTAAGGACGCCCTTTCGAACGCGGCGCGTGCCTGCATCGTATTCAGCTGCAAACGTCGGCGCTTCAAGATGTAGCAATTCATCTGTGCCGGCGCCGTCCATTGCAAGGACCGACCGGGTGTTCCAGCTGTTGCCTTTCTCATCCTCATTGACGTGAAAATAGAGTGACAGATTGGGAAAGTTGAGCGGCGTCCAGACCCAGTAGAACTGGAAGGGCTTTTCCGGGATGACTGGTTGAGGGTCCTGCGCACCGATCGGGCGTATGCCCCAGCTACGGTCCCGTGTGCCGAAATAACTGTCGACTTCGATGCGCTCGCCATCGATCTCAATCCACCCTGTCCATCGACCATTCTGGGTCATGCGCGTGACATCCATGACGGTCCGCGAACCATTCCTGCGCTGGAAGCGCGGTTCCTCAATCGGAAAATGCCGCCCTTCAAATGTGAGTTCTGCGGAGATGCCTTCAGCATCATCCAGTGTGATCTTCACCGAATGGAGCGGCTGCAAGACGTCAATCTTCATCGGGCCGACACGCACATCCATACGCTCATGGTTCATGATGCGCGACAGATGGATCGACTTCTGCACCCCGTCTTTCAGCACTGAAAATGCGCCATCCATGATGTTGAGATGCGGGTAGACGCCAAAGGCCGCTCCGAAGAAGACCGAGCCATCCCTGGAATACCCGTTGAAGAAGTAGCGGTCATAGAAGTTACGGTCAGATCCGGCGACCCAGACAGGCTCCGGTGTCTGGTGAATTGGGTATTCATCGCCCCAGGTGAGCATGTGCGTTTCCTCTCTTTGCGTGACCTCTTGGCGGGTCGAGCCTCGTATCTAAAGTGTCTGCTCAAAGAAACTGGATCAATCTCTGACGCCGGGGAAAAGGATTAAGTCAATGACATCAAAGGTCAGCGTGGAAGATGCCAACAGGTTTCTGGACCAGGCATTTCCGGGAAATGGCAATCGCAACCGTATCATTGCCATGGAGGATGGGCGGGCCGTCTGTCGCATGAGCGCCGATGAACAGAACCTGCGGCCTGGTGGCTATATTTCCGGACCGACGCAGATGAGCATGGCCGACAGCGCCGCCTATTTCGTCGTGTTCACGAAACTCGGCATTGTGCCCATGGCAGTGACGAGTAACCTCACCATCAACTTCCTGAGACCTTGCATCGGCGAAGCGATCATCGCAGATGGCCGCCTGATGAAACTGGGTCGCACACTCGCGGTCATTGAGGTGGATCTGAAAGCAGAAGGCTCCGACAAGGTATCAAGCCACGCCGTTGTCACTTATTCTATTCCGCAGGAGGCTTGAGCCATGCTGACAATTTCAGGTGCCGTACTTGGCTTTATTGGTGTCGCGCTTGGCGCATTCGGGGCACATGGCCTGTCGGGGCGTCTGACGACGGAAGCGAAAGGCTGGTGGGAGACGGCGACGCTTTATCTCCTCGTTCACGCCGTCACGATTTTCGCGGTGGGCCTGTCTGGCAAGACAGGGCTGTTCTCTTCGGGTGGATGGGCCATGACCATCGGCGCTGTGATCTTCTCTGGATCGCTCTACGCCATGGCGCTCGGCGCGCCGCGCTGGTTCGGCGCCATCACGCCGATTGGCGGCCTCGGTCTGCTTGCGGGCTGGGCGCTGTTTGCTGTCGCTGCGCTGAAATCAGCCTGATGAGCCGTTCCGCCATCATCGTCGAAACTCTGGAGACAGTGGCCGAGCGTATCGGCGACCCGAAAGACCAGATCTATGCCCGCCTGTTTGCGGCCCACCCTCATTTCGAGGACCTGTTCGTGATGGACACCGATGGCGGGGTTCGCGCGAACATGCTGGCGACGGTTTTTGACTGCATTCTGGGCGTCGCGGATGGCAGTGAGTCGCCTCGACTGCACCTTGAGGCCGCTCGCGTGCAACATGACGGCTATGGGCTGAGCGCTGCGGATGTTCACACCATTTTTGAGACTGTCCGTGACGTCTGCCGGGACGTGCTCAATGAAGACTGGTCGGCAGAGATGGATGCGGCGTGGGACGCGATGCTGAATGAGCTTCGCACGATTGGAACCGATTTCGGCGCGTAGGGGGATTGGCAAGACGCACGCATTGAATATGGTGCGCGCCGATCTTACACATGTGAAATAAAACGGAGGAAATCATGGCCAGTCTCTTTGATCTGAGCGGCAAGGTCGCTGTCATCACCGGCTCATCGCGCGGCATCGGCAAATCGATCGCCGAGGAAATGGCCGAACAGGGCGCGAAGGTCGTCATATCATCGCGCAAGCCCGGCCCCTGCCAGGAAGTCGCAGCCGAAATCAACGCGAAACATGGCGATGGAACGGCGATCTCCGTTCCGGCGAATATCTCTTCCAAGGACGAGCTGCAGACCCTGGTGGACGAGACCCGCAAGGCCTTTGGCAAGATCGACATCCTTGTTTGCAACGCCGCCTCAAACCCGTATTATGGGCCGATGGAGGAGATCAGCGACGATGCATTCGAGAAGATCCTGTCCAACAACATCATCTCCAATCACTGGCTAATCCAGATGGTCGCGCCGGAAATGAAGGAGCGCAAGGACGGCGCAATCGTGATCATTTCGTCGATTGGTGGCCTGAAAGGCTCGCCCGTTATTGGCGCCTACAACATCTCGAAGGCGGCAGACTTCCAGCTTGCCCGCAACTACGCCATCGAGCTTGGCCCGCACAATATCCGCGTCAATTGCGTCGCGCCCGGCTTGATCAAGACTGACTTTGCCCGCGCCCTCTGGGAGAACCCGGACAATGTGAAGCGCATCGAAGGCGGCACGCCCATGCGCCGCATTGGTGACCCCGTCGACATTGCCGGCGCCGCCATCTTCCTTGCCTCGGATGCAGGACGCTACATGGCCGGGCAAATGATCGTCGTCGATGGCGGCTCAGTCATCGTCTGATCCATGCACAAGGTAGACCTGCCCGGCCAGCCGCCCGAAGCTGAAACCGATTTCGAGACATTTCGGAAGATCGACATCCGTGTCGGAACCGTGGTTGAGGCTGCGCCACTAGAGGGTGCGCGTAAGCCTTCAATCCGGCTCCTCATCGATTTTGGGCCCGGTGTCGGCCGAAAGAAATCCTCGGCGCAGATTACCGAACATTATTCGCCGGAAGCGCTGATGGGGCGGCAGGTCATGGCCGTCGTCAATTTCCCACCCCGGCAGATCGGCAAGTTCATGTCCGAAGTCCTCACGCTCGGCTTTCCCGATGATACGGGCGCGATCGTACTCGGAGCGCCAGATTCGCCAGTCCCCGATGGAGCCCGTCTCGTATGACGCTACAGTACAAACCAGAAGATTTTTCACCAATGTTTCAGGGATTCCTTGAAGGCATCAGTACTGGTGACTGGCCAACAAAGCCGAAGGGTATCGCCAAGCTCGGCATCATGCCGGAAGAGTGGCTGAAGGAAATCACACCCGGTCACGTTCATTATGTCTGGCCGAATGACGGCTCACACGACGTCCAGCCGGGCCGAACATTCGGCGGCTGGGTCGGCGCACTGTCGGACCATGTCGTTTCGATCTGCATGTTCTCAGCTCTGACGGAGGGGGAGGCCTTCACCACACAGGACCTGCAGATAAAGCTCTTCCGGCCGGTCTCCCCCGGCGACGTGACAATAACCGCCAATGTCGTGAACCGGTCCCGCTCGACCGGCTATGTCGAGGCTGAATGGCGCAATGCCGACGGCAAGCTGGCGGTCAAGGTGCTGGCCTGGAAAGCGATCCGCTCTATCGAAGCGATTCACGGGCCTCGCTAGGCCGGGGTCAGACGGGCTTCGCGTAGCGCCTTGCGCCTCGACTTTCCAGCATCGTCGCGCAATGGCTCCGTCACCACTTCAATCGATTTCGGTATTTTGTAGCGCACGAGGCGCTCAGCGAGATGGGCCTTGAGTGCATCTTCGTCGAGAGAGCCTTTCGGCACGTCGATGATCGCATGCAGGTGCGCCCCCATGTCTTCGTCCGGAAGACCGATGACCGCCGAGCTACGCACACCCGGAAACGCGTCCAGCGCAGCCTCGACTTCGGCGGGGTAGATGTTGGCACCTCCGACGACGATCATGTCCGACAAGCGGTCGGAGAGATAGAGGAAACCGTCCTCATCCATCCAGCCCATATCACCCAGGCTTTCCCAGCCCCCTTCGATCGCCTTGGCTTCGGCACCGAGATAATAATAGGTGGTGCCCTGCCCTGTCAGCGGTCGCAGGAACACCTCGCCAACTTCGCCGGGCGGCAATGTCTCGCCATCTTCGCCAACGATCTTGATTTCGCAGCCTTCGACCGGCTGGCCGACCGATCCCTTGTGATTGAGCCAGTCCGTGCCCTGGATGATTGTTGTGCCCTGCCCTTCCGTTCCGCCGTAGAGCTCCCAGATGACTTCGGGTCCGAGCCAGTCGATATAGGCCTGCTTGAGCCAGGCCGGGCATGGCGCTGCAAGGTGCCAGAGCGTTTTAAGGCTGGAGACATCATAGCGGGTGCGGACATCCTCCGGCAGCGCCCAGATACGCCGCATCATGGTCGGCACCATGTACACAATATCGATGTTCAGCGCTTCGATCAGCGACAGCGTGCGTTCGGCATCAAAGCGTGTTGTCACCGCCACCGTACAGCCCCTGAAGAGTGCTACCATGGCCCATGAAAACGGCCCATTGTGATAGAGAGGCCCCGGCACAAGCATCGCTCCCTGGAGCGGAATCTGGAGGTACTCCAGTTCAGTATCCCACTGGGCGGGTGTGCGCGACACGATGAGCTTGGGACGCCCTGTCGACCCGCCTGACGTCATGGCCTTGAAGGAGAGCGCAGTCTTTTCCGGCAGCGCATGATCGGAGAGCCCCGCGTCCGGTTGATAACCCTCGACCAGCGATGGTGTCGGGGCGTATTCGTCCGCGCCCACGCCAACCACGAGCGACGGCTTGCCAAGCTCGATGATCTGGTCCCGCTCGAACTTTGGTAGCCGCGACGACACGGGTTGCGGGGTTGCGCCCAGCTTCCATGTCGCGATGCAGGCCTCAAAGAACTCGATCCCATTCGGCAGTGCGATCGTGACGAAATCGTTCTCCTTGACGCCGAGTTCTGCATAGGCGCGGGCAAGCCGATTGGTTCGCAATTCCAGCTCATGCCAGCTCACCTGGTCGCCCTCATGATCAAGCGCAACTCGGTCCGGTTGCCGATCAGCCCAATAGGCAATGATGCGGGATAGCGACACAATGGGCATGCGCGGGCTCCTCCAGAAGCTTTGTTTTGGTGCAACCCTTAGGTGGGGCACATGCACAATGCCACCCCTTCCCCGCCGGAAGCTTTTCAGGCTGTGGTTTCGCCGCCTAGTGCGGTTTGCCGATCGTCAATTCGTCATCGACCCAGCGAACCTGCGCGGGTTGAAGCAAGTCCGAATGGGCAATGCTGATGGAATGAATAACGGCCTCTATCTCGCGGCGCCAGTGATCGAGAAATTGCGCCAGACGCGGAAAGCGTGGTGCCAGGTCAATGGTCTGCCAGACAAAGCTTTGCAGAAGTTTCGGAAAGTCCGGACGATAATAGATTATCTCGGCCGTCAGCAGTCCACCGCCAGCCAGTCTGTCTCTAAAATCGCTGTCACTCATATCATTTGCCTCCATTGCCATGATTCTATAGGAGGCAGTCTGACACGGAGATGAACGGCGTCAATTCCCACATAAAAAACAATGTTTTAGCAGCACTTCTGATAATGTGCTAGCAGCCCTCGCGGCGACCTTTTCAAGACCCGCTGCAGCGACAGAAAAATTTCCGCTGAAAACCTGTTGACGACCCGCCCCTGCTTTCCTAACTCACCGAGCGTTAGCACTCTCCTGATCCGAGTGCTAACGCATGCGAACATATTGCCCATCCGGGCAAACGAAAAGGTAAGAGAGAAAATGAAATTCCGTCCTCTGCATGACCGCGTTCTTGTGAAACGCGTTGAAGAAGAAGCAAAAACCTCCGGCGGTATCATCATCCCCGACACCGCCAAGGAAAAGCCGCAGGAAGGCGAAGTTGTCGCTGTCGGCTCAGGCGCTCGCGGTGACGACAACGAAATCGTTCCAATGGACGTCAAGGCAGGCGATCGGATCCTGTTCGGCAAGTGGTCGGGCACGGAAGTGAAGGTCGACGGCCAGGACCTTCTGATCATGAAGGAGAACGACATTCTCGGCGTGATCGAGAAGTAAGTCTTTCAATCCTCAAAACCCTGAAACCGAATTTTAGAAGGAAGACAGCAACATGGCTGCAAAACACGTAAAATTCAGCGCTGACGCTCGTGAGCGCATGCTCAAAGGCGTCGATACGCTCGCAAACGCTGTAAAAGTGACGCTCGGCCCGAAAGGCCGCAACGTCGTCATCGAGAAATCCTTCGGCGCCCCGCGCACCACGAAAGATGGTGTCACCGTCGCAAAAGAGATCGAGCTTGAGGACAAGTTCGAGAATATGGGCGCCCAGATGCTGCGCGAAGTCGCCTCCAAGGCGAACGACGTTGCCGGCGACGGCACCACGACCGCTACGGTTCTCGCCCAGTCCATCGTTCGCGAAGGCATGAAGCGCGTTGCCGCCGGCATGAACCCGATGGACCTGAAGCGCGGTATCGACAAGGCCGTCCTCGAAGTGACCTCTGACCTCGCGCATCATTCGCGCAAGGTGAAAGAGAACTCCGAGATTTCGCAAGTCGGTTCGATCTCCGCCAATGGCGACAAGGAAATCGGCGACATGATTGCCAAGGCCATGGAAAAGGTCGGCAATGAAGGCGTCATCACAGTCGAGGAAGCAAAATCCCTCGAAACCGAACTCGATGTCGTCGAAGGCATGCAGTTCGACCGCGGCTATCTCTCGCCGTACTTCGTCACCAATCCGGACAAGATGGCTGTCGAGCTGGAAGACCCGTTCATCCTGCTGCACGAGAAGAAGCTTTCTTCGCTTCAGCCAATGCTGCCGATCCTCGAAGCCGTTGTTCAGTCCCAGCGTCCGCTGCTGATCATTGCTGAAGACGTCGATGGCGAAGCCCTCGCCACCCTCGTCGTCAACAAGCTGCGCGGTGGCCTGAAAGTTGCTGCTGTGAAGGCCCCTGGCTTCGGCGACCGCCGCAAGGCCATGCTGCAGGACATCGCAGTCCTCACCGGCGGCCAGGTCATCTCCGAAGACCTCGGCATCAAGCTCGAGAACGTCTCCCTCGACATGCTCGGCACGGCCAAGAAGGTCGAGATCGACAAGGACAACACGACCATCGTCGACGGTGCCGGCACCAAGGACGAGATCGAAGCCCGCGTCGGCCAGATCAAGAAACAGATCGAAGACACCTCGTCCGACTATGACCGCGAGAAGCTCCAGGAGCGTCTTGCCAAGCTCGCTGGCGGCGTTGCCGTGATCAAGGTTGGCGGCGCGACGGAAGTCGAAGTGAAAGAGCGCAAGGACCGCGTCGATGATGCACTGAACGCAACGCGTGCAGCCGTCGAAGAAGGCGTGATCCCGGGCGGCGGCGTTGCCCTGCTCCGCGCAGCTCAGCATATCGACGTCAAAGGTGAGAATGCTGACGAGCAAGCCGGTGTGGACATTGTCCGCCGAGCCCTCGAAGCACCGATCCGCCAGATCGTGAACAATGCCGGCCTCGAAGGCTCGGTCGTTGTTGCGAACATCCTGGCACAGAAGGATCGCGGCTACGGCTTCAACGCCCAGACCGAAGAGTATGGCGACATGTACAAGATGGGCATCATCGACCCGGCCAAGGTCGTTCGCTCTGCCCTTCAGAACGCAGCCTCTGTCGCAGGCCTTCTCATCACGACGGAAGCTGGCATTGCCGAAGCTCCGAAGAAAGAAGGCGACAGCCCTGCAATGCCTGACATGGGCGGCATGGGCGGCATGGGCGGAATGGGCTTCTAGGCTAGAGAAGCCTGGAGGGCCGCGTCAGCGGCAATCCCTCCCATCACAGTACGAGAAAGGGCGGCACATGGCGTGCCGCCCTTTTTATTGACCCCAAACAGGCATCACTTGTTCTTGAGCACAGGCTTTGCACTGTCGGTTTTCTTGCCGGTCCATTCTCCGCGCCAGGTTTTCTCACCCTTCCACTTCCACTTTCCGGTGAATTCAGATCCGTTGAGCTCAAACCTGAACTCTCCGGTTCGATTCCCATTCGCAAACTCGCCCGCAAGAGTGTTGGTACCTGGCTGGATGGTGCCCGTCATGCGTCCACGATCAGCATAGTCACCGACAACAGAATCGCCGGTCTGCTGAAAGCGCAATGGCCCGAAATTCGAGGACCAGCTGCCCTGCCATAAGGCGATGGAGAGATTGCCCACCTGTCCCAACCGGCCATTGCTGATCGTGCCCAGGTTTTCCTTGTCAATCACCGTGTTCGAACCAATGGTGCCTTTTGGAAGGCCTGGTGTCTTCTTGATGGTATCCGGATCGAGAACGGGCGGCTGCGTCCCCGGATTGACGGGCAGTTGCAGCTCGCCAGGGTTCCTGGCAATCCTGTCCCGGATATTCCCATCGACCAGAAGCGGGTTGGTGTTCACGAACCAGGTCGTCACATCCTTCATCGAGGTGTTGCTCGGCAGGACATCATAGGTCGCGCCTGTTGGAAGCGTGAAGGACTTGCGTTCCTTGCCCTCAATCCACCCGATATTTGTGAATGTCTTCGACGGAGCCATCTGTGGCACGGCAGCACGCTTGAAGGGCGTGACCTCCATCTCGACCACCTTCCAGTCTTCGGCGACCGCGCGGCCGACTGAGTCCAGGAAGCGGCCATTGCCACGGCGCGTCTCCTCGTCCACCCCGGTCTTAAAGGTGGTGTAAAGCTGATTGCGATCGCCGCTGTTCTCGTTATCGCTTTCAAACAATTGCATGGCCAGCGCCATTCCGCCGTGCGGCGGCACCTTGACGGCCATCACCCGGTCAGCGCCGGTGAGGTTTCGACGTTCGCCATCATCGACATCACTGAACGGACCTGCGCGATAGGTTTTCACCTGCTCGCCAGGAACGCCGTTGAGCGGCGCAACAGAGAAGAAGAAGAAAGGTTCATCGGAATTGGACCCCCGATCCCAAGTGGACTCTTCCAAGCAGCGAAGTTCCGCCAGCGTGAACTTGAAGACTTTCCAGCCATCAGCCCGTTCATCAGAGGTCAGTCCCGCCGTCGACATCTCGTACAGGACCTTTACGCGGTAGCGACCCTCATCACCGCCGTCGACTTCCATGGAGAATCCTTGGCGACCTCCCTCGATGATCGCCTTCAATTCTGCGTGGGAGTAATATTGCTCTGCGTCACCCACCAGGTCCGCATTGCCGCCAATGATTGAGATGAGCAACCTTCGTGTGTCGGTCAGCTTGTTCCTGATGCCCCGCTTGAAATCATCCCAGAGCGCGCCAGCGACCTCGCCGGCATTGGCAGACTCATTGATCAGCGTGACCCGCGTCGGACGGGCTGGAAACGGCCCGATTGTGTAGACGTCATTATCGCCCTGCTCGAAGTCATTGTAGACGAGGAACCGATTGTCGACATGGCCTTCAGCGTCGCTGGTCGGCAGATAGTCGAGCAGTTCGGCACGCCTGTATCCCGGACCTTCCACTTCGAGCTTGATGTCCGCATCAGTACCTGACAGTCGGTCATCCGACGTCTTGATCCGGACCCTGAGGAACCAGCCGTCAGAGCTCGCAACATAGGGGGCATGAGACGTCGCCGCATTGCGGACCGGATAGCTGCCCGCTGACATGAACTGGAAAGGTAGCTGGGCAAAGTTCTCAAACTGGCGGGTGCGCTGCGACATGCTCGACGGCCGCGTCTTCAGCTGGTGCCAATAGGTTTCATATTTGTCGGAGCAATTCGCCCTGCGCAATTCGTCGTCGGTGCAACTCCTGCGCGGATCCATAAATCGCATCGAGCGCTCGACCAGTTTCATGTATTGGGTGGTCGAACGGGTCGCGAGCATCTTGGCGTCCGCAAAAAGAAAATCGACGTCGCGCTCGCATGTGCGGGTGTTTGCAGGCTTCGTGCAGATTTCGCCGCGCGTATCATGATCGCAAGTGACCCCAAAATTAACCACGGCATTACACTGCGCGAGCGTCATGTTCGGCTCGCCCTTTCCCGGCAGGAAAGCGCCCGCACTGTTGACCAAACCGCGCTCTCCTGCCCCGACAATGGCGATACGCGTCGTATCGACCGCAATCCCGGTCGGTTGAAGGTAGACGACGCCATCCAGATTTATGTCGGATCCTGACATGCTGACTTCGGTTGCGCCGCGGCAATCGCGATAGGTCGTACAGAGCGAGGTATTCTGCATGGGCGAATATCCACCGCACAAGGTCTCCAGCGAGTCCTTCAGGTTCACGTGCTCGATCACTGAGCAGGAAAGCGAATAGGCCCCGTGATGATGGGGTGCCTGCGATTGCGGGTGTTCGTACGCACCCGAATAGAGGCTGTAACCAGTCCGCGTTGAAGGCGCTTTCTCCAGCCAGGTAGACTGGCGTCGCTGCGGGTCGTCGATCCAGTTCGTGTGCGAATAGAAATCCTGCACGGCATGAGACGCGATGCCGAGCAGATTGTGCCCGGCCGCCACGTCATTCCTGTCGGCAGCCCATCGCAGGCCGATGAGCAAGCCGGCTGTGTAGCGCTTCCAATTGTCCGCAAGTCCTTCGTTCGTGAAGGTGTCGTCATGGTGCATCGCTGCCAGGTGATCAAACTGCGAGATCGAGGCCTTGAACCGGCGCGAGCCCGGCGCGCCCTGCAGCCACCAGATCGGATTATAGAGATAGGAGTCGATATAGTCGGCGTGCCAGGCAACGCTCATTGCAGCCTGCCGATCGAAGCCAGCCCCATCAAACACATCCTCCGGTACGCCCGCCTCTGCTTCCTCATCACCGGCCAACGCCCTGAGCGTCATATCAAGATGGTGCCATGGCCGACCATAACGGATATCCTCGCCGCCAAAGGCGAGCGCACCTGGCGCCAAGGTCGTCGCCATGGCGGCCAAGGCAAGACCGACGAGGCCCGAACGAATTGAAACGATCTGCATGATGGTGTCCCTCCACTCTGCTGACCCGGGACATGATCCGCAGCTCACCCTTCCTGTGTCAACAGGGCCACGCGAATGTTTCGGTCGGCTTGCTCCTGACAGACAAATTGTGATGAAGCGCTAAACCATATGCTTGTCGGGCTCCCTAGCCGTGTCTGTGCGCGACAATGCGTCGGATGCCGTCCGTCTCGCAAGCTGAGCGAAAGTGTTCAGCAACAGTGTCGTGAAGTGTCACTTGCACCGGTCCGCTACGATGCATTATCAGGCCTCATGAGCAAGATTTACAAAGATGCAGCCGCCGCACTCGACGGCGTCCTGTTCGATGGCATGACAATCGCCGCTGGCGGCTTTGGCCTTTGCGGCATTCCTGAACTGTCCATCGCCGCGATCCGCGAGGCAGGGACGAAGGATCTGACTATTTACTCAAACAATGCCGGCGTCGATGGTTTCGGCCTCGGCGTGCTTCTGGAAAGCAAGCAAGTGAAAAAGATGGGCTCGTCCTATGTCGGCGAGAACAAGGAATTCATGCGCCAGTATCTCGGCGGCGAGTTGGAGCTGGAATTCAATCCACAGGGCACACTGGCTGAACGCATGCGTGCAGGTGGCGCAGGGATTGCCGGCTTCTACACCAAGACCGGCTACGGCACTGTGATCGCCGAAGGCAAGGACGTTAAGGAGTTCAACGGCGAGAAGTACATTCTTGAAGAAGGAATCTTCGCCGACCTTGCCATCGTGAAAGCCTGGAAAGCCGATACCACCGGCAATGCGATCTTCAGAAAGACGGCGCGCAACTTCAATGAGCCGGCAGCAATGTGCGGCAAGATCTGCGTCATGGAAGTCGAGGAAATTGTCGAACCGGGCGAGCTTGACCCGAACCATATCCACCTGCCCGGCGTCTTCGTGCACCGGCTGGTACAGGGCCAGCACGAAAAACGTATTGAACAGCGCACGGTCCGCAAGAAGGAGACTGCCTGATGCCCTGGACACGTGATGACATGGCCAAGCGGGCCGCGCAGGAGCTCGAAGACGGGATGTATGTCAATCTCGGCATCGGCATTCCGACGCTGGTTGCGAACTATATCCCCGACGGCGTCGAGGTTACGCTGCAGTCTGAGAACGGCATGCTCGGCATGGGCCCCTTCCCTTATGAGGGCGAAGAAGACGCTGACCTGATCAATGCCGGCAAGCAGACGATCACCGAACTGCCCCACACGGCCTTCTTCGACAGCTCGATGAGCTTCGCGATGATCCGCGGCGGCAAGATCAACATGGCGATCCTGGGCGCTATGGAGGTGGCCGAGAATGGCGATATCGCCAACTGGATGATCCCCGGCAAGCTGGTCAAGGGCATGGGCGGCGCGATGGACCTTGTGGCCGGCGTGAAGCGGATTGTTGTCATTACCGACCACACGTCCAAGGCGGGCGAACCGAAGCTGATCAAGGAATGCACCCTGCCGCTCACAGGCAAAGGCGTCGTGAACCGGATCATCACCGATCTCGGCGTGTTCGACGTCGTCGAAGGCGGTCTCGAGATCAAGGAAATTGCGCCGGATGTGACGCGTGACGAGATCTACGAGAAAACCGCTGCGAAGATCATCAATTGAGCGCGCTACCACCATGCCCGCAGTGCGCGTCGGCTTTCGTCTATGAAGACGGCGCGCTACTCATCTGCCCTGAATGCGCCCACGAATGGTCGCCGTCGGCAGATGCAGAAAATGCAAAAGTCTGGCGCGATGCGAATGGCAATGCGCTTCAGGATGGCGACACGGTGACCGTTATCAAGGATTTGAAAATCAAAGGTAGCTCATCGGTCGTAAAAGTGGGCACGCGCGTAAAGAATATCCGTCTCGTCGAAGGCGACCACGACATTGACTGCAAGATAGACGGCATCGGTCAGATGGGGCTGAAGACTGAGTTCGTGAAAAAAGCCTGAGCACTTCTTGAGGTGACCTGAAATGACTGCCACCTGTCTCTGCGGCGCCGTTAGCGTCACAGTCGATACAAAGCCGGACTTCATCCATGACTGCAATTGCAGCCTGTGCCGCAAAACCGGTGCCGCCTGGGGCTATTACAGCTCTGCGGCCGTAATCACCTCGGGAGCGACCGCCGCCTATATGCGCGGCGACAAGCCGAACGCGGGTGTCGAAGTCCACACCTGCCCAACCTGCGGTTCGACCACCCATTTCGAACTTGCCCCGACCTTCAAGGCACAGCATCCAGACGCGGACGTGTTCGGCGTGAACATGCGCCTTTTCGGGTCCGAAGAACTGGACGGCGTCGAAGTGCGCTATCCGGACGGCAGAAACTGGGATGGCCAAGGGCCGTTCGGCTTTCGAAAGACTCCGATAACGATCAGCGAAGCGACCCCGCTGTAGCGCGCTCAGTCGCTGGCCTTCAGGACAGCAAAGAGCCGTCTTTCATCTTTCAGAAGCCGGACGGGGCCGTCTTCCATGTCGGGTTGGCGGCCATCCCGCGCCATTTCGATGATCCGTGGGTGAATGTAGGAATTTCGGGCGATGCTCGGTGTGTTCCCAAGCCGATCAGCTGCCGCCTCCGACACGGCCTTGATGCTGTCGGCCCCCTTACGAAGCGCTCTTGTCGCGGCAACCGAGCCGCCCCAGGTACGAAAATCCTTGGCGGTGAAGGCCCCGTCTGACGTCTCCTGGATGAAATGGTTGACCTGCGAGGAGCAAACCTTTCCGTCCGGTGTGTCGAACAGGCTCTGCCCCGGAAGGCTCTGCAGGGCTGCCACGGCGCGGCTCAACCCGTCATCGCAGATGGATATGTCCTGCTGCTTGCCACCTTTGCCCTTGAACTTCAGGCGGATCGTATCGGCATCCGTCTGGCGGACATGGCGCTTGTAAAGCGTCGTGGCCCCGAACGCTCCGCCCTCACGGCTGCGCTCGGACCCGATACGGATGGCCCCCTTGTCCAGCAGGCGAATGATAGCGGCGATTGCAAGGTCAACATGGTCCTTCGGCTGATTGAGTGTGTCGCGCACTCGCCTGCGCAGTCTGGGTAGCGCCTCGCCGAAGTACATCATGTCGGCGAACTTTGCCTGTTCGCAATGAGCCCGCCAATCGGGATGGTAGCGGTACTGGGTCCGGCCCGCTTCATCGACACCGGTCGCCTGCAGGTGGCCTCTCGGGTCCGGGCAGATCCAGACGTCTTTCCAGGCCGGCGGCAGGACCAGCGCTTCTGCCCGCGCGCGTTGCTCGCCCTCCAGCGTGTCGCCGCGCTCATTGAGATAGGTGAAACCCTTGCCGCACGGTCTGCGCGTCCAGCCGGTCGAGCCGGTATCGACATAGGTGAGCCCCGCATCGGAAGGGTCAATTTCAGTGCGGGCGAGTGAGAAAGCCATGATCGAGAAACCGCAGCTTCATCGCAAAGGTTCCCACCGGCCGCCTTGGCGTTGCGTCACCGATTGATGGCGCCCGCTGGGCCGCTATGCAGGAGGGCAGGAAACGAATGGGAGATGAGGAATGGCCAAAGGATCAATGCCTGTTCTGGTCGGCGTCGGGCAATCTATGAGCCAATGGGATGGAAGCACAGGCGCTGACGGCGCACCATCGCCGCTCAGCCTCGCGGCCGACGCCTCGAAAGCCGCTCTCAAAGATGCAGGCATCAGCGCTGGCGAGATCGACGCGATCACATTCGTGCGGATCTTCGAGGACTCCGTTCCGAGTGCGCCGCACCCGCACGGCCACAATACGAATCTGCCCGGAACGCTCGCACGCGAGCTCGGTGCCAGGCCATCCAAGCTTATTTATTCCGATGTGGGCGGCCAAAGCCCACAGGCGCTCGCCAACGAAATGGCCAGCCGTATCCATGCAGGCGAATTTGACGTTGCCCTCGTGGCCGGGTCGGAGGCTAACCGCGCTTCGAAAGGCGCGCGCAAGCATGGCGTGACGATCGACTGGGCCGATGATAGCCCGCTTGAATATGAAGACCGCGGTCTCGGCGGCCAGATGATCAACCGGCCCGAGATCAAGCATGGCATTGTCGCGCCAGCCTATTTCTACGCGCTCTTCGAGAACGCAATCGCCGGCCGGGAAGGCCGAACACGCAGCGAACAAAGGCAGGCTATGTCGCGCCTGTTCCAGCCCTTCACCAAGGTCGCCGCCAGCAACCCGTATGCGCAGTTTCCGCAGGAACGGAGCGTCGACTTCCTGGCGACACCATCACCGAAGAACTACGAATTCGCAGACCCCTTCCTGAAATGGCATATCGCTCAGGATGCCGTGAACCAGGGCGGCGCCATCCTTCTGATGTCGGAAGAGAAAGCTGACGCTCTTGGCGTGCCGACGAGCCAACGGGTCTACCTGCACGGTGCCGGCGAAGCCGGCGATGATTTCATTTCCGAGCGGCCGCGTCTTGATGGCTCCTGGGCGATGAAGCAGGCCATTGGCCGGGCACTTGACCAGGCGGGCAAGACCGCTGGCGACATGGCTACTTTCGATCTGTACTCGTGCTTTCCGTGTGCTGTATTTTCCTCGACTCAGGAGCTTGGCATTGATCCCTTTACTGATGATCGCCCCCTGACACTGACGGGCGGTCTTCCCTTCTTTGGCGGCGCGGGAAACAATTATTCCATGCACGGTATCGCCAGTATGGCCGAGTGGCTGCGTGACAATTCGGGAGCGTTCGGCCTCGTCCTTGCGAATGGCGGCTGGATGACGAAGGAGGCCGTCGGCGTCTGGTCCACAGCCCGGTCAGAGGCATTCACACCGGTGGAAAAGATGGCGAAGCCGATCGACAAGGTGGTGCTCGACGCGGCGCCGCAATCGGGGGCGGTGGAGACATACACCGTCATTCACGGACGCAATGGCCCTGCCCAGGGTGTCATCTTCGGCCGCACTGAAAGCGACGCACGCTTCCTGGCCAAGGCTTCACCCGAAGCCCTGCAGATCCTTCGCGAAGAAGAAAGCCCCATAGGCCGGAAAGTCAGCGTCCAACAGGATGGCGAGGTCAACACATTCCACTTCGTCTGAGCGGCAAGTCACGTTAGGGTCTGGCGCGACTCGAAAGTGATGCACGATGAAGAATTCATTCTCCGCTGTGAAGCTCGCCCTGGCTGGTGGCCTCGCAGCCGTGTCCGTTTCGGCCTGCGTGACCCCTCAGCCCTGCACGCCTGAATGGGTGGAATGGCGCACCGATAAGGTTCTGACACGGTTTGCCCGAGCAAATTACAGCACGATTGGGGAGTTGCGGAGCCTGTCAGGAAAGGTGGACAACCCGTCTGCGCTGACCGCGCTGCGGATTGCCTCGCTCATTGATGATTTTGACGACCTTGCGCGTGATTTTGACCGCATGGTGATGCCTGAATTGAATGAAGCGATTGCGCAATGCTCTGAGCCGCAGCACTTCGTGCCAGCCTTTACCGGTTTCCTGCGCAAGGAAGGCGTTGGCGAGGACGTCATCGATTGGGTCGAAGTCATCGGATACATCGCGATGGAACAGTACCGCTCATGACGGTGGAGACAGACAGTCCGCTCGTCTTCGCCTTCGAGTTTGATGCTGATGGGAATGCCCGTCGGCTGGGCTGGGACGAGATCGCGTCCGGCCCCGCCGAGAAGGCTGGTGTCCGGCGCTGGCTGCATCTCAACCGTCTGTCACCCCAGGTACGCGAATGGCTGGACCAGAAAAGCGGCGTCGATGCCGTTATCGACAGTGCTCTCCTCCAGGAGGATACGCGGCCTCGATGCGTCAAGCACGGCCCCGGCCTGCTGATCAATCTGCGCGGCGTCAACATGAATGACGGCTCAGAACCTGAAGACATGGTTGCCATCCGGATCTGGACAACGCCCGGCGTCGTCGTGTCTCTTCGGGCCTTTCACATCATGGCTACGCAGGATTTGCGCGACCGCATCATGCAGGGCGACGTACCGGAATCATCTGGTGCTATCGTCACCTATATCGCAGGACGTCTCACCGACAAGATTGAGCCCGTTATATCCAGCCTCGAAGACCAGGCTGACGAGTTCGAGGACCAGGTGATCGAGGAAGCCGCCAAGCTTTCCAAGTCTGCGCTCGGAAGCTTTCGGCGCAAGGTCCTGCAACTGCGCCGCTATATTATCCCTCAGCGTGATGCACTATCGCAGATGACCCGCGAAGGGCTTGAAATCTTCTCGCCTACTGAAGCCCTGCATCTGCGTGAAATTGCTGACCGCGTTACCCGCATTGGCGAAGAGCTGGACAATATCCGTGACCGATCCAGCATGCTGCAGGAGCAGATTATCGAAGAACGCGGAGAACGGATGAACCAGCGGCTGTTTGTCTTGTCGATCATCTCTGCCATCTTCCTGCCGCTGGGTTTCGTCACCGGCCTGTTCGGCGTCAATGTTGGCGGCATGCCTGGTACGGCCAGCCACACCGCCTTCGCGTTGCTGTGTTTAGGCATGGTTGCGCTCACCACCGTCATGATCTTTGTGTTCCGGCGCATGCGCTGGCTCTGACAGACCTCGCTTCATTCCAATTCACTTGCTGCGCCTGACATCCTGTGAATGAATGAGGGAAAAAGCGGAGGAACGAATGGCCTATATTGAAGGAAGGCTCGTGCACGATGCGGACAGCCATCTCATGGAGATGGTGGACTGCCTTGACCCATACCTCGAACACCGGCTTCGACAGCGATATCACGAATTACCTGTGTTCCGGGCCCGGATGGAACGCCATGAGCATTTCAGGATGGCCCGCGAGAAACATGCCGACGCGGCGTTTCGCGCGGGCGCGGACGAAAACCTGATGCTCCGAAAGAATTATGAAGCGAAAGGCGCCTTCATTAGAGAAGACCGGCCCTCCGTCGTCGATCTTCTTGGGGTTGCGAGCCAGCTGGTCTTTACCACGCACGCCCTCGGAAATTTTGGGCTCGACCGTAGTGACGACATGGAACTTTGCTACGCCGTCGCTGATGCCCATAACCAGATGATGGTGGACTTCTGCTCGGTCGACAGCCGCCTGCTGCCAACGGCATATGTGCCACTTGAGACCTTTGAGGGCGCAGTCGCAACGGCTCGAAAGGCCATCGATATCGGTGCCAGGGGTCTCATCATGCCGTCATGGTGCCCCCGGAACCATGCGCCAAGCCATGTGTCCCTCGACCCTCTCTGGGCAATGGCAGAGGAAGCCGGCGTGCCGATGCTGTTCCATGTTGGCTATGAGGACAAGATGAACCCGGTCTACAAGGAAAACGGCCTGCCGCCCGTGCCGGACTTTCATGGCGGCGACGATAATTTCACTTCGATCAGCTACATGCCAATCCCGAATTCAGCGATGCAGACTCTCGCGACGCTGATCTTCGATGGCGTGTTCGACCGGTTCCGGAACCTCAAATTCGGAGCAATTGAACTTGGCGCGTCATGGCTTCCCGGCTGGATGCGCAGCATGGATTCAGCGGCCCACGCCTTCATGCGCAATGAGGAGCGTCTCCAGAAGCTGTCGTCGAAGCCATCAGAGATCGTCCAGAGACAGCTGCGCGTAACGCCCTACCCGCACGAGGATGTCGGCTGGGTTATCAGGAATGCCGGTGAGCAGGTCTGCCTTTTCTCTTCCGATTATCCTCATGTCGAAGGTGGTCGGAACCCGGTAAAGCGGTTCGACTCCTGCCTCGAGGGCCTGCCACAGTCAGCGATAGATTGTTTCTATGCGGATAATTTCATAGACCTGATGGGCGATGCCCTACCCGTAGAGCTTCGCAGGCCTGCGCATCTGGTCGCGGCAGAATAGCGATGCTCAAGTCTTCTGGAATACCGCTATGAGGTTGTTAGCCGGCATTGAGATGATGTCGGTCTGTTCCAGTCCGCTACTGGTTGCAAGCGGCGCGATATCCCGGTCAAGATCGCGGACACCCCAGGACGGGTCTCTGCGCTTCAGGTCTTCACTGAACCGCGCATTGGAGTCGGCGATCTCTCCATTGCGCGCAAACGGTCCGTAGACGATGAGCATGCCGCCTGGGCGCAGCAACCTGCCTGCCCCGGCAATCAGACCTTCAGCCGTCTCGAACGGTGCGATATGGATCATGTTCGCGCAGAAGATCGCATCCCATTCGCCTCTGGCTTCGGCATCTCCCCATTCAGGAAAGGCTGCGTCCACCTCGACCGGGCCGGTCAATCGACCACCAAAATTGTGGTGTGCCACCCAAGCTGACTGGCTGGCACGGCTGATCGCATCGACATCTGAATACGTCCAGTGAATTTGCGGCATGACAGACACAAAATGGGCGCCGTGTTCACCCGTTCCAGATGCGATCTCGAGGATCCGAGCCTCCGCTTTCAGAATACGCGACAGCACATCGGCGATAACAGCCTTGTTCCGTCCCGCGGAGGGCGAGAATCGTCGCCCATCCTGCGCCGTGTCTCGTTTTTCAAGGGCGACCGCCTTGCCGGAACTGCCAAGATCGTCGTTTTCAGCCAATTCAGGCACCAGCCTTTTCGAATTCATATTGCTCAGTATCGACACTGGCTTGGCCGGGAGGGCTATAGCGCGGGCCAACCGCCTTTTCCGGCGAAAAGTGCGCATCAAGACGGGCAACCATATCCGGCGTCAGAGAGACTGCGCCCGCCCGATGGTTTTCCTCAAGGTGCGCCAGACTTGTGGTCCCCGGAATGGGAATGACGTGCTCCCCTTTGGCCAGCGTCCAGGCGAGCGCCAGCTGGGCGACGCTGCACCCCGCTTCTTTCGCGCAGGCGCGTGCCTCATCAAGGAGGGAAAGATTGCCGGGATAGTTCTCGGCAGAGAACCGCGGAAAGGCCATGCCCCGCATGTCGCTCTCGTGAAACCTTGCAGGATCGGCAGGCGGATCCGCCAGGAAGCCGCGCCCAACCGGCGAAAATGCGACCAGCGTTGTGCCGAGTTCCCGGCACGCATCCATGACAGCAATTTCCGGATTACGCACCCAGAGCGAGTACTCTGACTGCATGGCCGCAATCGGGTGGACGGCATGCGCGCGGCGCAGCAGCCCCGCGCCCATTTCAGACAGGCCAATCATCCGAATCTTGCCGGCATCGACGAGCTCTGACAGGGCGCCGACCGACTCCTCAATCGGCACGTTCGGGTCCGGCCTGTGCATGTAATAAAGGTCAATCATGTCGACACCGAGCCGCTTCAGGCTCGCATCACAGGCCTTCTTTATCGACTCCGGCCGCGCATCGAGGATCCGCTTGCCATCCTTGAAGGACAGGACGCACTTGCTGGCGAGGAATACATCGCCGCGACGCTCAGATATGGCCTTGCCGACCAGCTCCTCGCTGCGGCCCGCGCCATAGATGGTTGCCGTATCAAGGAAATTGCAACCGAGGTCGAGTGCGCGGCCGAGCAGCTTCAACGCATTGCCTTCATCCATGGGCGGGCCGTAGGCATGGGTAATGTTCATGCAACCCAGCCCGATAGGATAAACCGGGTCACCGCCAATTGTTCGTGGCGTCACACTCATCTCGCACTCCGTATACTGATTTTATCCACGCGGCTGGAATCGCTCGCGAAGCTCTGGCTTCAGGATCTTGCCGTTGGCATTGCGCGGAAGCGGGTCTGTCTGAAACTGGATTTCAACCGGCACCTTGAAGGCGGCCAGCTGCTGGGCGACGTGTGCGCGAAGTTCGTCCTCGCCGACTGTCTTTCCAGGCTTCAGCTGGACAACGGCGCCAACCTCTTCGCCCAGCACCTTGTGCGGGATGCCTACGACGGAGGCGTCCATCACCGCTGGATGGTCGTAAAGCGCGCTCTCGACCTCGATGCAGTAGATATTTTCACCGCCCCGGATCAGCATGTCCTTGGCGCGGTCTACGAGATAGAGAAAGCCTTCCTCATCGAGACGGGCAAGGTCACCCGTGACGACCCAGCCATCCTTGAACGTCTCGGCTGTGGCATCTGGACGGTTCCAGTAAGACCGGCAATTGGAGGGGCTCTTGCACCAGAGTTCTCCGACTTCCCCAGGTGGAAGCGCCGCGCCATCCGGGCCGACAATCTTGAGCTCGACCGCCAGGGGGGGGGCGCCGGCACTATCGGGCCGGTGCTCATAGTCTTCACCGATATTGAGCGTCGCCGTCGCGCAGGTTTCAGTCATGCCCCATCCATTGCCGGGTGCCGCGTCCGGAAACCGCTTCTTGATGGTTGAGACGAGTTCCGGAGCAGATGGTGCCCCGCCATATGAGACGACTGAAATGGAGGACAGATCATATTTGTCCCGATCCGGGTGCTCGAGCACTTGCCAGGCAATCGCGGGAACGCCGCCAATCGTCGTGATCTTCTCATTCTCGATTATTGGTAGCGCCTTGCTGGCATCCCATTTGTACATGGAGACGATCTTGTCGCCGCGCAGCAATGTCGGAATGAGGACAGCAAAGGCTCCGGTCGCGTGGAAAAATGGAATGGCAAGCAATGTCGCGCGCTGCTCGCTGAGGTCCGGCTCCGGCGGTGCCTCGCCCCGACGCAGAAACATCCGCGCCTGACACGTCATCGCGTTCAGGAAATTCGAGATTACGGCGCGATTGGTGGCCACCGCGCCCTTTGGCCGCCCCGTGGTACCGGACGTGTACATCAATGTTGCGTCATCATCCGGCATAATCGAAACGTCCGGAAGCGGAACATCTCTCAGCTTCACCCAGTCATTGGTCTCGCCGACAAAGTCCTCGAAATTATGAACGCGCGGATTGTTGCGTTCTTCTTCAGTCTCGCGAGCGATGATGACGGACTCCAGGTCGGGCAGTCTGTCCAGATGTTCGCGAATGCGCTCGAAGATCTGTGGATCGATAACGGCGACTTTCACGCCGGCATTCTGTAAGCCGTACTCAAGCTCATCCGCCGTCCACCATGAATTCATTGGTGTCGCGATCGCGCCTATGCTGAGCGCAGCAAAAAACGCAACAGGCCATTGTGGATAGTTGCGCATGATGATCGCCACGCGGTCGCCTGGTTTGACATTGAAATTGTCTTTCAGGACGTGGGCAAAATGACTGACCGCTTTATAGTGTGCCAGATAGGAGGCGCTCTCATCCTCATAGACAAGCAGCGGTCGGTCTCCGAACGCCTTCGAAGCTTCCACGAGCGCGCGAATAGTCGGCGGCGCCTCAGAATAATACTTCATGGTGACGCCGTTGATCACGCCCTCGCTGACCGCGAGCGGTGTTCCTGGCTCCGCCAGTTTTGCATTGGCTTCCGCGATTGAAATTGCCGGCCATGCCGGACTGCCATCTGCTGCCATATTTTCCTCCAATATCTTTTTCCCGCGCAATCAATCATGAGCGCTGCAGCAAAGGAAGAGGCTGACACGTAATCTGTTGTCGCGCCCGCAGTTGCAGAGGCAGGCAAAGGACAGTCAGTTGCGCTCGTCACCAAGCTCGAGCGTGATGGCAAGCTCATAGGCTGCTATTTCATCCGGCGCGAGCGGCTCCGTATAAGGTTCCGGCCAGAACACCAGCACGCCGACGAGCGCCAGACCCGCCAGCAGGACCACCAGGAAATCCTTGAAATCTTGCATCGCGTCCCCTCCCCGAAAATTTGCAGGGAGAGGAGCAATCAGCGTGCCAGACGCGCTATGGGAAGTCTGCTACTTGCCCAGTTCGCAGAACTGCACCGACCGGCGGGTGCCATCCGGCTCAACCAGTTCAAAGACGGGACCGGCGAGTTCATCACCATCGCAGAGATAGCCGATCTGATACATGTCGAGGATGTAGGCATTTTCAGGTTCAAGTGCGCCTGCCAGCATGAGGTCTGCAGCTTCCTGATGCTGACCGAGCCGGAACAGGATCTCGAACCGTTCCATCGCCGTCGGCTCACCGGAGGTCAGCATGTCATTCAGCATCGCAAACTCAGCTTCTGCCTCGAGCTGCAGGGCAGCAGCATCGTCGGCGATCGAACTCGTCGCATAATCGCTGGCGATTTCCTTCAGGTCCGCAATCGAACCCGTTAGATCATTCCCGCCGCCATGGCGCAGCTTGGCACGGGCATACAGCGCCTTGGCCATCTGTTCATCGTTCATGCCCGGGTCACCGAGAAGCTGGGTGAGGCGATCAATAGCGATCTGCTCATTGCCAGCCTCAACCAGCGAGTTCACCGTCCCCATGGCAAGTTCAAATTCGGTTGGCTCTGCAGATGCCGCCGTTTCTACCGGCTCAACGGGCGCATCGGTGGATGACGCGCAGGCGCTGGCGAGCAGGACGAGGCTTGCACCTGCGAGGATGGATCTGAGCATTTGACTTCTCCCTGATATACAGTTGACGCCTGAGGAGATGACACATCGTCCGCGGCAATAATATGACTGGTTTCAGGATTCTGCGGGCGTCTCGCACCAATTGACGCCATCAAGATGGCTGACATCTTCACCAAGTGTGAAGTCCTTGCTTGGCGCGTCTTCCACGCCGCGGCAGATATATCCCGCCGCTTCAAGAAAGCGGGCCTGTTCAACAGATGGTGAAAGGCCTGATGCCCGAATTCGCTCGGCCACCGCCTCATAGTCTCCAATAGCGACCGTATCGACGAACCAGTCCGACAGAGTCTGCAGGCCGCTGAGGCGCGCGCGCACCTGCTCAAGGTCGCTGACCGCAAACGCCAACTCAGCCTCCAGGCTGGAGCGAAGCTCCGTGTCTGTCACAAGGAGCTTTGCAGCTTCGAAGTCTTCGATTGCGCCTGGAATGTTGATGCGTTCAAGTCGGCGTATCTTGCCGCGTTCGAACAAGAGCCGGGCGCGCTGCTCGTCGGTCAGCGTCGCCGTGTCCAGCGCCGCGGAATATTCTTCTATCGTGATATATGGATGCCATTCTGCCTTGGCGGAAGTCACAAGTTCGGCGAACTCTGCGTCTGTCAGATGGACAGGAACGGGGGTGGTTTGACAGGCAGCGATTGCTATCATCGCCACGGCGCTACACAGCGTCAGACGCATACTCGACTCACACTCTTTACTGAACGTTTCAGCAGTCTAATCGCCCGGCATTTTCCGCGATAGGCGGTAACTGAAATGTTAGGTTCAAGCGCGCGCGAGGCGTTCAAGTTCCTGCACATTGCCACGGCCGAGCGCTTCGATCGCGCGGGCTGCAATGCTGCGGGCATCAAGCCCGGCTTCAGCATACATGAGCTCTGGCTTGTCCTGGTCCTGGAAGATGTCCGGCAGGTGAAGCGTGCGGATTTTGAGGCCGCTGTCGAGCGCGCCAGTCTCGGCGAGATGCTCCAGCGTAAAGGCACCGAACCCGCCGCGCGCCCCCTCCTCAATCGTCAGAAGCACTTCATGCTCCTTGGCGAGGCGGTTGATCAGCTCCTTGTCGAGCGGCTTTGCAAAGCGCGCATCGGCAACCGTGCAGGACAGGCCCTGGGCTGCGAGCATCTCAGCCGCCTTCAGCGCCTCCTGTAGACGGGCACCATAAGACAGGATCGCGATGCTCGTTCCCTCGCGAACAATGCGTCCCTTGCCAATCTCGAGCGCTTGCGGATTGAGCGGCAATTCCACGCCGACACCATTGCCGCGTGGATAGCGGAAAGCGCTTGGCCCGTCATCGATCTCCACAGCCGTGCGGACCATGCGCACCAGCTCGGTCTCGTCGGCGGCGGCCATGCAGACCATGCCCGGCAAGGCACCGAGGAAACCGATATCGAAGCTGCCCGCATGGGTCGGACCATCGGCCCCGACAAGCCCTGCCCGGTCGATTGCAAATCGAACGGGAAGGTTCTGGATCGCGACATCGTGGACGACCTGGTCATAGCCGCGTTGCAGGAAGGTCGAGTAGATCGCCGCAAACGGCTTCATGCCGTCGGCCGCCATGCCTGCGGCGAAGGTCACCGCATGCTGCTCGGCGATGCCGACATCGAACATCCGGTCCGGGAATTCCTTCTCGAACAGGTCGAGGCCGGTGCCGCCCGGCATTGCTGCGGTAATCCCGACGATCCGGTCATCCTTGCGTGCTTCCTCAATGAGGCTCTGCGCGAAGACCTTGGTGTAACTTGGCGGCCCGGACTTCGACTTCTGCTGCTCACCGGTGACGACGTTGAACTTGGCGACACCGTGATACTTGTCTGCCGAATTCTCGGCGGGTTCATAGCCCTTGCCCTTCTGTGTCACGACATGCAGCAGGACGGGGCCGGTCTGCATCGCCTTGCAGTTTTCAAGGACAGGAAGGAGGACGTCGAGATCATGCCCGTCAATCGGGCCGACATAATAGAAGCCAAGTTCTTCGAACATGGTGCCGCCCATGGCGAAACCGCGAAGGTATTCCTCGGCCTTGCGGGCCGGATTGGCGAGACCGATCGGCTTGACAATGGTCTTGGCGAACTTGCGCAGGCCGCGATAGGAGCGCGAGGAAACGAGCTTGGACAGATAGTGGCTCATCGCCCCGACAGGCGGCGCGATGGACATGTCATTGTCGTTGAGGATGACCAGCATGCGACTGGCGTCGGAGCCAGCATTGTTCATCGCCTCATAAGCCATGCCAGCAGACATCGCGCCATCGCCAATCACGCAGACAACCTTGTTGTCACGTTCGGCGAGGTCACGTGCCTTGGCAAAGCCGAGCCCTGCCGAGATCGACGTCGATGCATGGGCCGCACCGAACGGGTCATATTCACTTTCAGCGCGCTTGGTGAAGCCCGAGAGACCGCCCCCCTGTCGGAGTGTACGGATACGGTCCTTGCGACCGGTCAGGATCTTGTGCGGATAGCACTGGTGGCCAACATCGAAGATCAGCTTGTCATCCGGCGTGTTGAACACTGAATGTATCGCGACGGTCAGCTCGACCACGCCCAGGCCTGCACCGAGGTGCCCTCCGGTCACCGACACTGCCTCGATGACTTCCGCGCGGACTTCATCTGCGATCTGCTTGAGGTCATCGCGTGAACGCCCTTTAAGGTCGTCCGGCGAATTCACGCTGTCGAGCAGGCGGGTCTTGGCTGGGACGGTCATAAGCAGGCGGTCCTTTCAGAAGGATCTGTTTTCGGTTGGTTACGAACGGTCTTAGCGCGTTCGATCGAGGACATAATCAACCGATTGCAGCAAGATATGGGCTCGTTCGTGGAAAAATGCGAGGTGTTGCTTGGCTTGCGCGGCAAGGAGACGCACACGCTCGCGGGCGCCATTTATTCCCAGAATGGTAACAAAATTCGCCTTTCCGGCCGCCGCATCGCTGCGAAGCGTCTTTCCGACAACGGCCTGGTCACCGGTTGCATCCAGCAGGTCATCAGCGATCTGATAGGCGAGCCCGAGATCCTGAGCGAACCCTGCGAGGGCCTGGCGGGCATTTTCGCTCGCGCCGCCAATAATCCCCGCCGCTTCGACAGAATACGAGATCAGCGCACCGGTCTTCATGCGCTGCATCCGGGTGATCGTGTTGAGATCGCGCGGGCTGTCATCCTCGAGCATATCGATCATCTGACCCCCGACCATCCCACGCGCGCCGGAAGCATCCGCCAGACGTTCAATCAGGCGCAGGCGCACATTCGGGTCCGGGTGGGTCTCGTCACTCGCCAGAATCTTGAAAGCGAGTGTCAGCAAGGCATCTCCGGCAAGCACGGCAGTCGCTTCGCCAAACGCCTTATGAACCGTTGGTTGCCCGCGCCGCAGATCGTCATCGTCCATGCATGGCAGGTCATCATGGACCAGGGAATAGGTGTGTACGCATTCGAGCGCAGCCGCAGTACGAAGCAGCGTCTTGTCGTCGGCCTCGAAAAGCGCGCCGGTTTCAATGACGTAGAATGGCCGCATCCGCTTGCCATTGGCCAGCGCCGCATGCCGCATGGCACGCAGAAGATCCGCTTCCGGCCCTTGAGCGGGTGGGATAAGCTGGTCAAGCGCAACCGTCACCCTGTCGGCAATTTCGGTCAGCCGCTTCTCAAACTCCATGCCTAGGCCCTCAGTCGAAGCTCGCGCTCTCGGTTTTCGGCTTGCCGTCAGCGCCCTGCACAATCTGTTCGATCTTCAACTCGGCGGCTTTCAAGCGGGCTTCGCAATGGGCCTTGAGCCTGGCACCGCGCTCATAGATCTCGATGGATTTCTCGAGTTCAACATCCCCGCCCTCCAGCCGGCGGACAATGTCCTCCAATTCCTTGAGAGCGTCTTCAAAACTCATCTTGTCGATCGCCTGATCTGCCTTGCCGGCCATTCGATCACTCCTGCACATTACGCGATTGCCGCGCACCCTAAGCAGGAGGCGCAGCCTTCACAATGGTCACGTCTCAAGATTTTCCGCGATACTCGTAGACGCGATAGCTCCAGTATTTATCGCCGCCATCGCGCACACAGACCCAGCCAAGTTTCGCCATGGCTGGCCGTAGCATGCGATTGAACCAGCCATGCGCCGCAAGGTAGACTTTGCCGCCAGCAGCGGCTTCATGGAGATGCTGAGCCGCCCGGCTGGCGCGCGCCCTGGCCTCGCGATTGCTCTCTCCATCAAGGCTATGGCCATAGAGCCAGGCCGTCCGCGCAAGCACATTCCACGTCTTGGGCAGATATTTACGGTTCTTGAAGCGCGGCGGCGGCAGCGGCGCCTCACAGAACACCTCATACTGTTCTGGCTCACGGCCACTGGCCAGAATCGCCGTTTCGACGGCTCTGGGCGCGGTCGAGCTCAGGACAATATCAGCGTCGGCAACAGCGTCCTTGAGATTATCCGGAACCGGCTGACCGGGGGCCAGGCTCCCGATTTCGTAACGGTTCCACCAGTCGCGATATTGCCGCCAGTCCAGCCGGGGGCCAGCGCTGCGGTCCAGAGCCGGGCGGCCATGGCGCGACACGATGATCGGACCACGCCGCGAAGTCTTCTGATCGGAAGTTGAAGAACCCATCACACTCTCAGCCTAGCGCCACAGGCTGCAGGTTCAAACCACCGCCTCAAGCTCACTTTCCCGAAATTGCGATTAGATGGGTTAGTCCGACTCGGCAAGCTGCAGAGCTGCACCCGTCCGGCTCACGGCACGGCTTAGACCGCTCATGCGACTGAGAAGATGAGTCTCGGCAAGGCAGATCTGGTCAAGCCGGCGCCGCGATTGCGTCATCACGCCGGATAGTTTGCCTGACAGGTGCTTCTCACCACTGCGCCAGGCCTGCCCCAGCAGCCGGTCGGGACGCATGGCGAAGGCTTTCGCGCGCACGACTCCGGAACCGATCGGCGTCTGATAATTGGAATAATGGCGCTTGTAATGGTCGAGTCCGGGACCAGCATCATAGATCGCCGGACCCCCTTGTGCCATGCGCTCCAGCATGTTGTGGACAACCCTGTTGCCGGGCGAGTACTGCGCGAAGTCCTGTTCGTAAGCCGTGATCCAGCCATGCATCACCTTGTCCGACTGGAGGACAAGCTCGCTTGCGGCGTGTCGGCCGTCGAAATAAAGGCTGACCAGTCGCAAACGGAAGCGCGGACCACTGGTCGTCCGAAGGCGGTCAAACAGGCGGCGCGACCAGAGTGGCGCAAGCACATCGTGACGGCCTGTGCGGGCAAATTGCTCACGTTTCAGCTCAAGGAGGCGCTCAAATGTCTTTCCGCACTCATTATCGAAGCGGAACTCCACATCGGAGAAATCGCGCTCAATGTTGCGGCCGAGACGACGCATCTTCTTGAAGTGCTTTGGCCAGCGCTGGTTCTGGTTCTCGATGAAAGCGTCCCACCCGCCGCTGACATCGCTCATGTTCGCGCCGCAGAAACTCAGGCGCTGCTCGCTGTCAGCATCCTGTGGCAGCCAGCCATAGGTCGACATCCCCAGCAGTCCTGCACCGCGAAGGAATTCGAATGGCTTGAGCCTGGTTTGCGCCGACAGTACGGGACCATGCCAATCTGAGAAACAGCCGCCAATGGGCCGGGCCCAGGCGCCGGGTCTGCGATGAAGCGGCCAGAATCCTACAGGTACGCCCTGTTCGAATGCGACGGCAACCCGCACATCAGGACGCACACTGGCGACAACCCTCGCGAAAAGCGGGTCAAAGAACGGGTCGTCATAGATCGTGCGCGCATCTCGCAGGCGCTCAAATGCCTGCCAGAGGTCGTCGGTCATATCCGATGGGTGAAGCAGCCTGAACTTCATGTGTGCCATCCCTGATCACAGAAACAAATACTGCAAACAGTACTGCAAGGCGCGCGCCAGTTTCCCCCAAAAAGGGAATCTGGACTAAAGTCCTCGCCACAGACGCTTTTTCATACAGGGTTCGGCATCCGCCTTCGAACATGAATATGTGGAGAAGAGCACAGTGTCAGCGCGCCCAATCAGGTTCTCAGCCGGCACAAAACCGACCGAAGCGTCTTCCGCGGAAATACCTCGCGGCAGAGAGCAACCGGCACGGTCCACCACACCTTGCGCGTTTTCCGGACAATGCCCCGTCAGCGACCGCCCATCTTCGGAATTGTCGCGATTGTCCCCCATGAAGAGGTAATAGCCTTCAGGCACGACAAACTCAGGCGTGGAATCGAGCCGGTTGAACTCATCCGGCCCTTGCTGCCAGTCATGCGTGAGCCAGGACGTGTCGCCAACCGTCTCACGATACTCGCGGGCCACCGTACGGCGGCGCCCCTTCGGATTGTATGTGATGCGGCGGACGAATTCCCGGTCGATCGGTTCCCCATCGAGATAGAGCTGCTCGTCAATCATCTGCACGCGGTCACCTGGAAGGCCGATGATCCGCTTGATCATGACACGGTCCGTGTGCGGGTGCATGAAGACAGCCACATCACCGCGCTCTGGCTTGCCGCCCAGCACCCGTCCTTCGCCAGAGGGGATCAGCCGCCAGGCGCCCCATGGCAGGCTGTAACGGCTATAGCCGTAAGCGAATTTATTGACGGCGACCCGGTCACCAACCTGCAGGTTCGGCACCATGCTCTCGGATGGAATGACGCGCTGCTCATAGATCAGGAAGGAGAAGATGTAGAAAGCCGGAATGAAGATGGCGAGCGTGAAGAACCACTCGCGCGCTTCATGCAACAGCTTGTCTTTCAACGACCGCTCTTCTGCAGGCGTTCTCGAAGTCTGGGAGGATTCTGTCATTTCAGTCTGACGGCCGTTCCATATGCGAGCAGTTCCGCAGATCCGCCCATGATCATTGATGTGGTGATACGCATCGAGACGATCGCATCGGCGCCAAGGCTTTGGGCGTCCGCACGCATCCGGTCAAGGGCCTGCTCACGCGCTTCTGCCATTAGTTTTGTATATTCGGGGACCTCACCGCCGACCAGATTACGCAGGCCGGCCATGATATCGCGGCCGAAGAAACGGGTGCGCACCACATTCCCGCGAGCGATTCCGATCACTTCCCCAACCTCCCGGCCAGGAACGGTTTCTGCCATGGTTACGATCATATGCCCCGCCTATTTCTCGACTGTCTTTGAATAGTGGTCATCTTCCTTGCTCGCCAACCTGTCCGCGACCACCTTGATGAAGAGCAGAAGAAGTCCGAGCACGACAATACCCGGAACAAGAAGGATGAGGTAAACAGGCGTACCCGTCTCTTGTGAGGCTTCTCCTACCGCGAAACCGATCCCGAGAAGCACGAACAGGCCATAAATGGCCGCCCCCAGAATGACGAGGCCGATTCCAGCAACAAAAAGAAGGTTCGTTCCGCCGCGCTCGTTCATGCCTCTCCTCCTGCCTGATCGGGCTAGAGTAGAGACATGGCGAAAGCTTGGCGATGAAAAATCTTGCCTGAGCCATTGTGGAGCAGGCTGGCAGCGTATTTGCGGTCAGGTCGCTGCGTACCAGTCGACGCCATCCTTATCGCGCGTTTTGCTCGCCTTGCCGCTGGCGACCAGATAATTGAGATGCGCGACCGCCTCACCGGTCGCCATCGAGACGAGATCATCGCCAATCTTGCGGCCAAACACGGATGGAAACACGTCCACGACCCGCCGCGGAGCTTCCTCCAGCCTCTGATGAAGCCGCTTCAGCGCGGTTTCATGACCGCTGATCAGATGGTGGAGTCGCTTGTGAGCCCCTGTAAATGGCTCATTATGCGCGGGAAGGACGAGAACATCATCGGCAAATTCGCGCCGAAGCTTTGCGCAACTGTCGAGCCAGTCCTTGAGCGGATCCGCATCGGGCTCGGTCGGATGCACCGAGACATTCGAAGAAATGCGCGGCAGTAGCTGGTCCCCGGAAATCACCACGTTGAGTTCATCGCAGTACAGGCATGAATGTTCAGGCGAATGTCCGCTACCGGACACGACGCGCCAGGTCTTGCCAGCCATTTCAAACTGGTCGCCATCGCTCAGCCTGCGATAGGAGTCCGGGAGCTGACTGACGGCACGTCCAAACCCGCCGAAGCGCGCCCGGTAATCTTCAAGCTGCGGTTCGGTCCACCCAGCCGCCCTGTAGAAGGTTATGCCTGCTTCGGGTGCTTCGCGGCCGGTGTCCGCGACAAGCATCCGGCAACTCACATATTCGAGGCGACTGATCCATAGTTCAGCGCCGGGAAACTTTCGTGTCAGCCAACCAGCATTGCCAATATGGTCAGGATGCATGTGGGTGACGATCACGCGCCAGACGGGCCGCCCCTCCAGCTTCTCATCGAATATCTTGCGCCAGGCCGACTTGGTTTCCGGCATGGGCATGCCCGTATCGACGATCGTCCAACCCTTATCACCGTCATCGATGAGCCAGAGATTGATCCACTTCAGCGCGAAGGGCAGCGGCATGCGCACCCAGTGCACGCCGGGTACAATCTCTATCGTTTCCCCGACATTCGGCGTCGTTTCACCCAGCGGGTAGTCCAGCCCAGGCCGGCTCGGTGTCTTGCTTTGAAAGCCATCCATACGCCTGAGTCTGACACGCACCGATTGCGCTGGGAAGGCTGACGGCGGGTCAAGCCGCTAGCAGGCGATCACATTCACCGCGAGGCCGCCTGTACTTGTTTCCTTGTACTTCGACGACATGTCGATGCCGGTCTGGCGCATTGTCTCGATCACCTGATCGAGACTGACCTTGTGGTGCCCGGTTCCCTGCATGGCAAGGCGGGCCGCATTCACCGCCTTTACCGCCCCAAAGGCATTGCGTTCGATGCACGGTATCTGGACCAGACCGCCGACAGGGTCGCAAGTGAGGCCGAGATTGTGCTCCATGCCGATCTCGGCAGCCACGCAACACATTTCAGCATCAGCGCCCCACACCGCTGCCAGTCCGCCCGCCGCCATCGAGCAGGCCACGCCGACTTCTCCCTGACAGCCCATTTCGGCGCCCGAGATTGAGGCCCGCTGCTTGTAGAGCAGTCCTATGCCGCCCGCGACGAGCAGGAAACGGCGTGCGTTCTCGCGGTTCAGCTTGCCGTCCTCGCTGCAATAGTGGCGCATGACCGATGGCAGGATCCCGGCGGCTCCATTGGTGGGCGCGGTCACCACGCGTCCGCCTGCCGCATTCTCCTCATTCACGGCCATGGCATACACGTTCAGCCAATCGAAAAGCTGCTCGCGTTCGTTCGAACCGGGATTGTTGCGCAGGGTCTCATAGAGGCCGCTGGCCCGGCGTGAAACTTCCAGCCCGCCCGGCAGCGTACCTGTGCTCGACAGGCCGCGATCAATACAGGCCATCATTGTATCGGCAATCGTGTCCAGCCGCTTCAACGTTTTTTCACGCGAGCGGCGCGCATCTTCATTGCGCAGGATAAGCTCATCGATCCGCCATCCCTGCCTTGCGCAGATATCCAGCATTTCCTTTGCAGAGTTGAACGGGTGCGGCGCCCCCCTGGCACTATCGACGAGGTCCTTGCGAACCGGCTTTTCGAGCTGGCGTCTGGAGGCGATGAAGCCGCCGCCCGTCGAGAAATAGGTCCGCGAGAAATCGGGCTCGGCATCACCACTGAACAGGCACAGCACCATTCCGTTCGGATGAAGGTCCGGAACGGACTTTGTGTCGAATACGATGTCCCTGACAGCATTGAACGCGACTGACGGGCCATCCATCAGCCTGATCTCTTTGCCTTGAACCGTCCGGCGGAATGCTGCTTCGGCTTCTGCAGGATCCGCTGTCTCCGGCTGCATGCCGATCAGCCCCAGAATCACTGCCTTGTCGGTGCCATGACCCACTCCCGTGAGTGCCAGGGAGCCCTGCAGCACGATTTCAATGCGTATGGCTCCGGCCAGTTTGCCGGATTTTGCCGCTTCCTGAAGAAAACGGCGCGCAATCCGCATAGGGCCCACAGTGTGCGAACTTGATGGCCCAAGGCCGATACGAAAAAGGTCCAGAACGGAAAGCATTCGGCAATAACCCGACGGATTAGTATTTTTGGAATCGTTGCCTAACGCGCAGGTACCCTACCGACAAGGGATAGGCAGAATCACCCGGATTGGCCCTTTTCGCAAGCGCAATATAGCGTGCGTTAGTGCACTAAAACTCAAATTCAAGTGATGCGTGAATGCCTCACTAGAAGGCACATTTCATCATGATGTGCACGCCAACCTTTGCGTGAAACGCATAGACTGAAATAAGCCAAAGACGTTCGAACCTGCAGCCAGTCCACCGATTCAGGAGGATGACGCAGACTGAACGACATAATGATAAAACCTCAATCTGGGAGCATTTTATGCAGCGCAATATATTCTTCCTGTCCACGGCCGCCATGGCCACCGCTCTGACCTTCGGGTCAGCACATGCACAGGAAGTTGAGCAGGAACGCGAATCCGCAGTTGACCGTGTCCTGCAGACCGTCACGGTCTCGGCAACCAAGAAGAAGGACGTGGAAGACGTCCAGTCCGTTCCGGTCTCAGTCACCGCATTCAATTCAGGCACGCTTGACGCCCTGAACGTCAGCACCCTCGAAGACCTCAGCTATTCTGCGCCGAATGTGTCGCTCGATGACGTGGGCACCTCACGCGGCACGGCAAACTTCGCCATCCGCGGCCTGGGCGTGAACTCGTCCATCCCGTCGATCGATCCTGCCGTTGGCGTGTTCATTGATGGTGTCTATCTCGGTGTGAACAGCGGCGTCGTGGTTGACCTGTTCGACCTCGACAGCGTCGAAGTCCTGCGCGGCCCGCAAGGCCTTCTCTTCGGCCGTAACACCACCGGCGGCGCTCTGGTCCTGAACACCGGTAACCCGACCGACGAATTCACCTACAAGGCACGTGCCCGTTTCGACGGCCCGGTTGATAGTGATCGTGGTGGTCTCAATTCGACGGTTCAGGGAATTGTCTCCGGCCCGCTGGTGGAAGGCGTCCTGAACGGCAAGTTCGGTGCGTATTACAACTCGGACGCCGGTTACTTCAAAAACCTCGCTGACGGCGACAATCACGGTGAAGCACAGACGGCAATCTACCGCGGCGCTCTTGAGTGGTTTGCATCTGACCGCCTGACCTTCCTTCTCAAGGGTCAATACAATGATGCCCGCAATGACGGCCCGACCGGCCAGAACCGCGCCATCTATGAACGCGACAGCTTCGACTTTGCGATCGACAATCCGGGCTCAGGCGAATCCGAAACGACTTTCGTTTCGCTGCGTACAGACTATGACGTCGACTTCGGCAATGGCCAGATCACGAACATCGTTGGCTACCGGAAATACGAATCGTTGACTGACAGCGACATCGACGCTTCACCAGCAAACCTGTTCCACTCCGGCGCGGAGTTCAATCAGGAGCAGATTTCCAACGAGCTTCGCTATGCAGGAACGTTTGGCAACGTGGATCTGACCACGGGTCTCTACTACTTTGAGCAAGACCTCGAATACACGGAAATCCGCGATCTTCTGAGCGATTTGAGCAATCCGCCACTCTTTTACGGCGGCGGCTCGCAGGACCACACCGTCTACGGCGCGTTTGCAAACGTCGACTATTCGATCACACCTGACCTGATCGCAACGGTTGGCCTTCGCTATTCCAAGGAAGAGAAGGATGTCGGCGTTACCTACATCCGTCCGCGTCCGGAATGCTACATCTCGGAAGGCACCTGCCCGACTGACGGCATCAACCCGTTCACCGGCGAGCCTAACGGCTTCACCGATGGCGATGACTGGTCCAACTGGACGCCGAAGCTCGGCCTTCAGTATTTCTGGAGCGACAACTTCCAGACCTACGGTTCGTACACCAAGGGCTTCCGCTCGGGTGGTTACAACTTCCGTATTACCAACGTTCCGACCTTCCTGGACCTCGTCAACACGACCGGCAACTTCGGCTTCGACGAAGAAGAAGTTGACGCGTACGAGATCGGCTTCAAGTCGGGCAGCGAAGATGGCCGCGTTCAGCTGAACGGTGCTGCCTTCCTGACCAAGATTGGCGACATGCAGCGTGAGGTGAACACCTCCGGTCCTGAGGCCGCTGTTGTTCAGAACATCACGAACACTGCTGACGCGACAATCATGGGTGTTGAAGTTGAAGGTCGCTGGGCGGCCACTGACAATTTCCTGTTGAGTTTCAACGTTGGCATGATCGACGCCGAATATGACGACGCCCAGTTCGACATCTCGACCGACGGCGTAGTCGACGATAAGGACCTCAGGCTCGACCTGCCTCGCGTTCCGCAGCTGACCTACGGTGTCGGCGCGATCTATGACCTCGACCTTGGTGATTCCGGAGCGCTCGTGACCACGGCCAACTACCAGTTCCGTGATCGCATTGCCTATACCGACAGTAACTTCGGTTGGGTCCAGGCATCGAACCAGCTCAGCGCTGACCTGACCTGGGAAACGCCATATGACGGCTTCTCGGTTTCCTTCTTCGGCGACAACCTGCTTGACGAAGTGCAGGTCGGCAACGACACCCAGCTCCCATTCCCTGGGCCGCTGTCGAACGGTGTTCAGACGCCTTACCAGTCCTATCCGGGCGGCGGCACCTTCTCACCTTTGAAGAAAGGCCGCGTGGTCGGCATCGAGTTCACCGTCCAGCGTTAAGCTGATCGGAAGAAGCACTTTCAAGGGCGGCAGAGCAATCTGCCGCCCTTTTCGTTTGTCCCACGTCATTGTTGAGTGAAGACTTGCCTTCCCGCGCAACCCAGCACACGGTGCAAAGCGAATAAGACCGGAAGGACAAAATGACCGAATTTACAAGGCGCAACTTTTTGCGCACCGGCACATCCATCGCCGCGCTGCTACCATTCACAACTGCTTGCGCCCCGGCACAGATCCTAAGCGCTTCGACCACACCCTCCGACTCATTGGACGGCGTCCGCATGGCGCAACTCATCGCGGCTGGAGATATCTCCTCTCTTGAATTTACGGAGGCTGCCATCGCCCGCGCAGAACGCGTCAATCCTCAGATCAACGCGATCGCGACGCCCCTGTTCGATGAGGCGCGCGCACAGGCTGCATCGGCGCCTCAAGGGGTCTTCGGAGGGGTGCCGACGTTCATCAAGGACCTCACACAATGGAATGGCGCGCCGACAAAATACGGGAGCCGCACGTACAAGGACTTCATGTCGACGCGCGACAGCGCGTTTGCAGCACAGTGGCGGAAAAACGGAGTTGTGGTTCTGGGCAAGTCCACAACTCCTGAAGCTGGGCTGATTTCATCCACTGAACCCGTGCTGACCGGCGCTACACGAAACCCATGGGACCTTGGGCGAATTCCGGGCGGATCGTCTGGCGGCGCTGCCGCACTGACGGCATCCCGTGTCGTCCCATTTGCGCAGGCCAGCGACGGAGGCGGATCAATTCGCATTCCAGCGGCGTGTTGCGGCGTCTTCGGTCTGAAGCCGTCGCGTGGCGCCTTGATTCAAGCGCGGCCTGAATCCGGCATTGATCTTAGCATCAAGCATGCGGTGACGCTTACCGTCCGTGACAGTGCAGCCCTGTTTGCGGCCTGCGAAGACCCGAATGGCGGGCTAACGCCGACAGGTCAGATTCTCGGTCCATCAACGAAACGCCTCAAAATTGCGTTCGCACCGGATCCAATCAATGGGGCATCCCTTGATGCCGAAACTAGAGACGGCATTGAACGAACGGCCGAACTCTGCCGGTCTCTCGGTCATGAGGTTATCGACTGGTCGATGCCGGTCGATGGCAATGAGTTTACCGAAAACTTTCTCCTTCTCTGGGCCTCCGGCGCAGCTGGACTGGTTGACCAGGCAAAGGCGCAATTTCCGGACACCGATATCACAAGCCTTGTAGAGCCGTGGACACTTGGTCTGGCAGCGGAATTTCTGGCGAGACAGGACCAGTTCGACGCGGCGCAGGCCTATCTCACGGCCTTCGAGCCGGTCTACCATTCATTCTTCGACGACATTGATGTGATCCTCACACCAACCGTATCGAAGCTCCCGCCCGCGATCGGTGTGCAGGCCCCAACCCGGCCATTTGAAGAGCTTCGCAAGGAAGTGGTCGATTTCGCAGCGTTCACAGCGCCGATGAATGTGGCGGGTTCAGCCTCCATGAGCGTCCCGATCCAGTGGACGGATGCAGGTCTCCCGGTCGGATCAATGTTCTCGGCCCGCAGGGGCGATGACGGCGTGCTGCTATCGCTCGCATATGAGCTTGAAGCCGCACAGCCATGGATCGGAAGGACACCCGCGATGCTAGGCTAGCCCTTTCGAAACCGTGATTTCTCCTTGGCTGTCGCAGCGGTATCGATGTTTTGGTGTGGTCAACAACACAACATCAGGGGAGATCACGAATATGAAAGTAGCAGCGGTCAAGAAGCCGGGCGGACTGGAAAACCTGAAAATCGAAGACCGCCCGGAGCCAAAGGCTGGCCCAGGCCAGATCCTCGTGCGCGTCAAGGCAAGCTCGCTCAACTATCACGACCTTGCCGTTGTCATGGGCATGATCCCGACGCCCGACGGGCGCATCCCGATGTCGGATGGTGCAGGCGAAGTCGTCGCGGTCGGCGACGGCGTGTCCCGCTTCAAGACTGGTGACAAGGTCCTCTCCACATTTTTCCCCGACTGGCACTCCGGTGGGCCTCAACTGACGGGCTTCCAGAGCGTTCCCGGCGACGGGGCTGACGGATTTGGCGCCGAACTGGTCGCAGCATCCGAGCACGCCTTCACACGCATGCCGGAGGGGTATTCCTTCGTTGAAGCCGCGACCCTCACCTGCGCCGCACTCACGGCGTGGCGCGGAATGTTCGTGGAGAATACTGTAAAGCCGGGTGACTGGGTGCTGACGCAGGGAACAGGTGGTGTCTCTGTCTTCGCGCTTCAATTTGCCAAAGCGGCCGGCGCGAGGGTCATCGCAACGTCGTCCTCTGACGAAAAGCTTAGCAAACTCAAGGAACTTGGCGCCGACCATCTGATCAATTACAAGGAAACTCCCGCCTGGGGAAAGAAAGCCTATGAGCTGACCGGCGGGCGCGGCGTCGATGAAGTCGTCGAGATCGGCGGACCGGGCACGATGGCCCAGTCCATCTCGGCGATCCGCGTGGGCGGTCACATCTCGTTGATTGGCGTGCTGACCGGCGTGTCTGGAGAGGTGCCAACGGCAGCGCTCTTCGGCAAGAACGGCACGGTGTCAGGCATCACCGTCGGCTCGCGCAAGCATCAGGAAGACATGATCGACGCGATTGAGGCCAATGGCATCAAGCCTGTCATCAGCGATCATTTCGCGCTGGATGACATTGCCGGTGCCTTTGCACACCAGGTTGCGCAGAAGCATTTCGGCAAGATCGTGCTGGATATCTGACAGGTGCAGAAAAGCCCCCATCCTGAGCGAAGTCGAAGGACGAGGGCTTCAAAAATGACCGTCATCCTCGTGGGTTCGACTTCACTCACCATGAGGATGACGGAATACTCTAATTGACTGAACTGAACTGTGCGCCCGTCTGGGCGAAGTAGTCGTTCCAGAAGGCTTTGACGTCGCTCATGGGCAGGTCGTATTCCTGACGCGGCACGACGCGGGCAACGATCTCGACGCCGCTCATCTGCGGCATCTGCCCGGCGATCCGTGTTCTGGAGAAGGCCTCCTTGTTGGTGCCCGACCGGTACATCGAAAACTCTTCCGAATGCTGCATCAGGTCAGAGATGAGTATAATCCGCCGGTCGCCGCGCGAGGACTGGAAATCAGCCCTGTCTGCTACAGAGTACACAGCCTCGAACAGCGGTGAACTTGGCTGGCGCTTGTCCATCAGCGCCGTTTCAATCTCTTTCGCCATCGGCTCATAGAATGTGTCGCGCCAGGTATCCTCAATCATTCGAGGGTTCTGCAGGAAGGCATTGGCATGATCTGCACTGCCCGGCGAACAATGGCTGTAGATGATTTTCGCGTCATACGGGTCTGCAGAGTTCGGAGTGACGACGGTGAGGCGTCCGAAGCGTGGCAAGGTACGCGCTTCATTGTCGACGAACTCATTGACCCAGCCTAGATCGTTCGGATTGAACGGGTCCGACTGGTCGATGAGTAGCACAGTGTGCGCCGGGTCCTTGCGATCCATGCGGCAACCGGTTTCTGCAACCGTTGCAGGGGCCGCGGTGAAAGCTGCGAGCGCGAACAGGCCGAACACACTCGCCAGCATGGCACCGATCATGCCGCGCCAGAACCAGGGCCCTTTTTCTCGAGATCTAGCCATAGTCTATCTCTCCTTGCCGTTACGCGCTGCGCGCATGGTCTTGGGCTTCCCGCTTTTCACGGATCGCCTGAATGTGGTCTCCGACGCGCTTCTCGATAGAGGAAAGGCCTTTCTGGACCTGCTGGATATGCTGCTCCATCCATTCGCGGGTGATGTTGAGCGCTGTGATGTTCTGCTCGATCCGCTTGATTGCCGCCATCGCCTGTTCGCGTTCCTTGGAATAGTCGAAGGCCGGCAGGTTCGGCGTCACGATCTCGTCGAAATAGGCCGGCACCGGTGCCTGTTCGCCAAGGCGCTCGCGGTTGGCATTGCGCTCACGGCGGTGTGCCTGGCGGTAGGCAACCTTGAGAGAACGCTCCTGGTCCCCTGCCCGCGCAGCGATCTCAACGGCGATATCGCGACGGGTCTCAAGCAGGTTGATCGCCTTTTCGATCTCGCGCTTGGCGGCAATGTGCCGGTTCTGCTGGGTCTCGAAGAACATACGGGACCGCGAAAAGAAATCAGACAGGTCATCGCGCACGCCATTGCGGACTTGCTGGCGTTTTTCATACGCGGCGCGTTCCTTGCGCCAGACCCGTCCATAGCCCGGGAACTTGTCCGAGATCCGGTCATAGCCTTCATACACAGCGATTGCGAAGACGGTCAGGCCGATCAGAAGAAGGCCGATTGCGACCAGGCTATCGAGGCCAAAAATGTTCGGGAACATGTCGCCAATCACGGCCGATGGGGCGATGGAGAACATGGAGAAACCGGCTAGCGAGCCATCGGCCAGCGCCTGATGCAGTGCGATCTCCACTGCATCCCTGAAGTGGGCGACGAAGAAGTTTACGAACAGGCCGCACATGATGCAGATGCCGGCAACAATGCCGCCCAGCACCTTCATGTGCATGTCCGGATGGTTGAGATTCCTCAGCCCGACAAAGCCTGCTGTCACCCCGAACAGCACGTTGACCGCCGAGATACCGAAGGCGACCATCATGCCACCCAGAAGGCCGGATGACTGAGCGTCCTTGAACAGAAGTGCGTTGAAGCAGCCTTCAACGATCAGGATGAAAATCAGGATCGCAATTGTCTGCTCGACATTCTTCTTGATGTCAGGCGTGCGCTTGTTCAGCTGGTTGCCATAACGCTCCTTGAAGCTCTCAAGCTCAATGACGGTGGCTTCGTGATGCGCCTTGGCGTCAGTCGAGTCGTCGACTTCGTGGTGGCGATACTCGTTTTCTTCAGCCTTGATGGCCTCCTGCAGGTGATCGGGATGGATATCGGCCGGCGTCAGGTCTGAAATGAAATTGCGGACGGCCGCCGATGTGGCGCTCATCCAGGTCTTCAGGCTGCGGCGAACCTGTTCGGATTTTTCCGCGATCTGCTGCTCACGCTCTGACCACTGGTCTTCGGTGATCGCTTCAGACGTCGGAATTCCATCGCGGGCATCCTTTCTGGCAATCTTGCGGGTTATGATCCGGCTGAAACCAAGCTCGCCTTCCTTCAGCGACCCCTTCAGCCCATGCTCACGTTCGACGACCTTGGCATCCAGTGGTTTGACCGGCTTGGCGTATCCAATGTCCGCGCCCCAGCGCACTTGACGTTTCATCATGCTCAACCCTCTTAACAATACCAGCTCTGGCATTAACCAACATGCTGAAAATTGACCGAGAGGTTTAACAAGTTGCTAAGCAGCACGGCGCGCTGAACGCCGTGCTGAATCAAGCCTTTGAAGGCAAAGCGTTTTTAGATTGGAGGCCGCGCCTACCTTACAGAATTCTAATCTTAGGATGCTTTATCGACAGCAACACGCGGTGAAAACGCACCTGTTTCAATCGGCTTCGGCTTGCTGATCAGGAAGCCTTGAAATTCCCGGCATTTGCGCAGCAGAAGCTCGCGCGCCTGGTCTTCGGTTTCGACGCCTTCGGCCACGACGGGAATCTCAAGGCTGCTGCCTAGATTCAGGATTGCATCGACAATTGCCTGGGACTTGCGGTCCGTCCCCATCGTAGAAATGAATGACCGGTCGATTTTGATACTATCGAACTGGAATTTCTGGATAAAGCTCAGAGACGAGTAGCCTGTTCCGAAATCGTCTAGCGCCACCTTCACGCCGAGCTTCTTGATCTTTTCCAGGATGCGCGAGGCAACCATGATGTTCTGGATGAGAGCCGTTTCGGTGATTTCCAGCTCCAGCCGTTCCGGCTCAAGGCCGCTACGACGAAGCGCGTCGCGGATGGTTGAATTGAGGTTCGGGTCCATGAACTGGCGTGCCGACAAATTGACGGACACAGACAGGCCGCTTTCCCATTGGGCAGCTTCGCGGCAGGCTTCATAGATGCACCAGCGGCCTATATCCTGAATGATCAGGCTGCGCTCGGCAAATTCGATGAACTCGCCCGGCATGACCAGGCCCACACCCGGACGGTTCCAGCGTATCAGCGCCTCATACCCCAGGATCGCGCGCGTATCGGTGCATACCTTTGGCTGGTAATGCAGCACAAATTCCTTGCGCTCGACCGCTCGGACGAGGTCCGCTTCGAGTACACGCTTCTGTTCGGACAATTCGTGCAGCGCCTCATCGTACAGCCGCGACGTGCGACGACCAGCACCCTTCGCCGCATATAGCGCGCGGTCCGCTGCGGTCAGCAGTCCTGCCGGGTCGATAATCCCTTCATGGGTGTTGGAGATAGCAATGCCAACACTCGCGCCGGTTCGGACGGTCACCTCTCCGTGGCGGATCGGACGCGACAGGCTCAACACGAGCTCTTCAGCGAGCGTGACCAGCTTGGCGTCATCATCTTCATCCGGCAGAAGCGCAGCAAACTCATCGCCGCCAAGACGCGAAACAATGGCCTCTGCGCCGAAGGTTAGACGAAGCCGGGTGGCGGCTTCCATGAGCACGGTGTCGCCTGCATCGTGCCCAAACTGATCGTTTACATCCTTGAATTCATCAAGGTCGATGAGAAACACGCTGAACTTCTGGCCGGATTCGTCGGCGCTGCGCCAAAGTTCGCCAAGCGCTTTCTGGAAAGCCGCACGGTTGGGAAGACCGGTAAGCTGGTCGCTATAGGCGAGCTTGCGGATATGTTCTTCATTTCGACGTCGCTCGCGAAGATCGTAGAAAGATATGGCGGCGAGGCCTGCGCCGCTGTCATCGAGATCGCGAGCGGAGACGGCAACGGGCACCTCGGTCTTGCCGACACGCACAAAAACGTCATCGGAATCCTTCGTGCACCGCTCGTCCCGGTCGAGCCCGGTCAGTGAGGCGACCGTCTGGCCGATCAGGCTCGCTTCGCTCTGCTCGAACAGCGTCTGCGCGGCCTCGTTCACCTCTACGATCACGTCATTGCCGTCGGCAATCAGAATGGCTTCCGTTGCAGCGTTGACCAGCAGCGAAAACTTGCGTTGCTCTCGAAAGCGAAGCCCTGCAATGGCGGAGTCAAGACCAGCAGCCAGCGCGCCAGCGATAATGATGACAATGACACCTCCGGCTACCACAGCCCCGAGGAGCGCCGGATCAACCGCCCATGCCGCTGCATGAAAGCCGTTCATCGGAATCACGTTCATCGCCGTCATACCAATAAAGTGAACGCTCGCGACTGCGAGAAGAAGGCAAGCCGTCGACACTGCAACCCGCAACCGGCTCGCGGTTCCGAAGCCAACATAAAAGGCGACACAAAACAGCGTAGAGCTGACCGCCACTGCCGCGCCGACATACGTCATGTCGAATTCAATGAATGCCGCCGCCTTCAGGGCCGTCGCGCCATAGAAGTGCATGATGCCAATGGTCGCGGCACTTGCCAGTCCGGCAACCAGACGGCGCAGCCGGGATGTACCGCCGATCAAAAGCTGGCTGACGCCGACGAGGCCACCCATAGCCACCAGGACTGAAGCGACCGTCGTTACACCATCAAAATCGAAGGCGAAGCCAGGGCGGTAGCCAAGCATCGCAATGAAATGCGTCGCCCAGATCCCCGTCGCCAGAACCAGTCCGGACACTGCCGCCCATATTCTTTGCTGGATTAGGGTGCGCCCTGCCTGCGCGCGTCGAAAGACGAGAACTGAACAGCAGGCTCCAATGGCACACACCAACACCGCAGCCAGCACGTAAACGATGTTATGTTCGTCGCGAACGCAGGAGAGAATATTATACATCCTTGAGCCACTACGGTCTCGCGATGTATTTTTTATTAAGCTTAGTATATAAAAAACAGTGGGTTAACAGGATCCGGCGCGCAATTAACCAAGACGATCGCCCCGCGCATCTGCCGATCCAGATTGTGGTCTTCCATAAATCGATGACGAGGCTGCGCACCCGCCGGCACTGTAATTGATATTTTTCCGATATCCGACTGTCGCTAACTGGTCTGCGTCGCGCCGACGCGAATTCGATGAGCAAATCAACGCCTTGATCGTCGCCCTCACGGGAGATACCGGCGAACTCGTCGGTCATACCGCACGGTCTATCACGATATCTGGGACTATGACGTTCCGGCGCAGCCGACGCTTGTATATGCAGACCCGTGCCGAACGCGCGGCCGAAACCGGCCGGCCCGCTCCTCCGCCAACGGACAACGTAGCAACCGGGCAAGGCGCGCGGGACCCGGACGCGCTATGGCATCACATCGCGCTTCATGTCGAAATGGAACATTCCTTTCACGGACATCGCGTCAGACATGTCGTACTTCGAGCCGCCCTATGGGCCGCTTGCCCTGATTGACCTCAATACGAATCGACTTCTATGGAGCCGGCCAATCGGCAATATGCGCGAGCTTGGTCCTTTCGGGATCAGACCCAGCATGCCCTGTTTTGAAGTCGGCATACCGGTCTATGGAGGCACCACAACGACGCGCAGCGGCCTCATCCTGCAGGTTGAAACACTGGACTCGACATTTCGCGCCATCGATATCCGAAACGGCAAGACGCTCTGATCGACCAAGCTTCCGGCCACGACAAATAGCGCCCCGATCACCTACACCCGTAGTGGCCGGCAGTTCAACGTGATCGCGGTGCCCGATGACCCAGCCGATGGAGAACCAGCACGCGGCGGCCAGTTGATCGCCTACGCGCTAGCTGAAACGCGGTCGAGCGGTATCACCCTCGGTGCCTGTGCGTTCGCTTCGGTCTGGAAATACTTGCCGCACCGCTCTGGTCCACCCCTGCCGGCTTCCTCGGCCGCAATGACGAGAACTTGAAACTGATCGCCTGAAGGTCCCTGGTGGAATTCAACAGCGCCATTTTCTCTTTCGGTTTGAGCATGGTCGCAAATTCATAGGCGGACGTCGCGCGCTCGGCCCGTGCACGGGCCATGGCTAGCGGCTCATGCACATCGTACTGGCGCAGGGGCCAGTACGGATCGACAAGCCCATCCCGGTCCAGCTGACGATCTCTGTCGAGGATAAGGTATTGCAGCCGGTCTGGTTTCAGAGCGGCGAAGCTCGACTGAGCCGCTGTTGCACCGGCAAAACTGGTCGGCGTCACAATGTCGGCAGGCGTTACCAGTCCGCCGACGGTGGCCGCCAACGTCCCGGCGCTCCGCTTTGACGTGACATGTGTGATGGGCGCACTCAGGATCAGGCCAATTGTCGCCGGCGCGAGCCAAGCGGCATAGATCGGCGAAATTGCGATTGATGAAACCGTCAGGACGACGCCAAGCAATGTCGGAAAGAGACTGTGTCGAAGGATGGTTTGCAAGCGGTAGCCGCCCTCGCTCCTTGCCTGCGGAGACCAGCCTGAATCGCGGCCAAGGAACACGCTGATCACGGCGCCTGTCTGCGTGGCCATCAGGATTGGCGCACTGAGGACTGACACGACAAGCTCGGTGAAAACCCCTGCAGCTGTTCTAAACACACCGGTGGTACTTATCCATTCCCGGCTGAGCAGGCCGTAGAGCAAGCCGTATACCTTCGGCGCGAAGAGGAGCGCCATGGTCGCAAGAAACAGGCTGAGCGCGCGCTCGGAGTCGATCACTGGCCATGTTGGAAACAGCACGGCTCCGTCAGCGAAATAGGTCGGCAGCATGAACGTGTTCTGCAGCGAGAGCGCCATGCCGACCGTAATGAAAATCAGCCACAGAGGCGAGGCCAGATAAGAGAATATGCCCGTGATGAGGTGGAACCGGCTGGTCCAGGTGAGCCCCCGTGTCCGCAACAGGACGGCCATGTGCTGCATGTTGCCCTGACACCACCGGCGATCACGTACCACCAGGTCAATCATGGTGGGCGGCCCTTCTTCATAAGAGCCTGCAAGGTCCGCCCGGATTTCAACATTCCAGCCCGCCCTGCGAAGCAGGGCAGCCTCAACGAAGTCATGGCTGAGAATGGAGCCGCCAAGAGGTGCCCGACCCGGCATGATGGGCAGACCTGCCGCTTCTGCCAGCGACTGAATGCGGATGATCGCATTGTGCCCCCAGAAATTACCTTCCTTCTGGGCCCACCAGGCGATGCCGTGACCAAGGACAGGACCGTAGAGCGCGGACGCAAACTGCTGGGCACGCGCAAACAGCGTCTTTGCACCGACCAGCTGAGGAATAGTCTGGATTAGCCCGTTTCGCGGCGCTGCTTCCATGCCCGCCACCAGGTTCAGGATCGTCTCACGCTCCATATAGCTGTCAGCATCGTAGACGATCATATAGTCGTAGCGGCCACCCCAGCGTGTCACGAAGTCCCGGATATTTCCGGTCTTGCGATCAGTATTGATCGTGCGGCGGCGATAGCGGATGGTAACGTCGCCCGGCGCGCTCTTCTGAAGCTCTCGATAGCCCGCTTCCTCCGTCAGGGCCACGTCGGGATCAGTTGTGTCGCTGAGGATGAAACATTCGAACCGGCCGGGCGCGCCGGACATCAGCCGGGCGGTTGCCAGCACCGTCGCGAACACATGTTCGACAGTCTCGTTATAGATTGGGAACGCAATGACGGTCCGCGCCTTGGTGAGGTCAATGTCGGCATGGTCCTGTCTAGGCCGGTACAGAGAGATCAGTGCGGCGAAGAATCCGACCGTCGCATTGACGAAAGCAAAACAGACCCAGCTGATATTCAGCACAAAGATGACGAGCAGCGTCCATTCAAGAAGAGTAAGGCTCGACACCGCAAGGACGCCATACATCTCCCGGGCTGCCCAGCCGGTCAGCAGCAAGGACGCCACCAGAACCATCAGTTTGCGCCACATCTTCGATTCCGGGCGATGACGCACTCTTGCCCGCTTGGACCGGAAAGCCTGGTCCGGCATGGTCAGCGGAAACTCCGTCGGGCGCGCGCGATAGCCGCTCATGGCAGGCTCCAGCGATAGATCCATGTTTCCGTAAGCGGTCGCCCACCGCGCATGATCAGGGCCCTGAGCTCAGCGGATTGTGCGTTTTCAGCGTCCAGTTCGAAACTGAGGCGCGTCAGTCCCGCTTCCGGTTCACGCCGGATGATGACATTCGAGACCGTCCCGGCGGAGGTCGAGACCGAGGCTTCCATGTCAGACATGAGCGCCGGGTCGGCGGATTCGAAATCAATCACGAAAAGGTGTCGCTTCATGCCGGGCGTGCGCCCTGCCCGGCTCTGCTTGACGGGCACGACATCGGCAATGGCCGGCGTCTGCAGCCCCCAGTGCAGCGTATAGGAAAGCGAGTGACCTTCACCAGCCTTCCAAGGCGTACCGGGTCGCCAGAAGACGACGATATTGTCGTTATACTCATTCGTCGTCGGGATTTCGACCAGCGTCAGCTGCCCTCGCTCCCAGCCCTTACCCGGCTCAACCCAGACGCTTGGGCGCAGATGATAGTCAGCCTCGATATCCGCATAGGCATCAAAACTTCGCAGCCGCTGCATGAGCCCGAACCCACGAGGCACATCCTGCGCAAGCACCGACACTTGAAGCTCGGTCGGGTTCGTCAAAGGCCGCCACACCCACTCGCCATTGCTGAGCCGGAAGGAAAGTCCCTGCGAGTCATGCACCGCCGGACGATAGTCGCTGCTGACCTTGGTGACGTCATGAGGCGAGAAATAATACATGCTGGTCAGCGGCACGACGCCAACGTTTTCGAGGCGTCTCCTCGGAAAGATGGTGGCCGACACATATACACGCGTGGTTGGCCCTGGCGAAACTTCGAACATGAAAGCGCCCGTGACGCTCTTGCCATCAAGCAAAGCATAGATGGGAACGGTCCTGTCGCCGGGCTTTGCCTTTTCGATCCAGTATTCGCGGAAAAAGGGAAACTCCTCGCCATCGGGCGAAGCCGTTCCAACAGAGATGCCGCGCGCAGACGCGCCATAGACAGAACCGGCACCGAGCGCGCGGAAGAAACTCGCGCCGCGAAAACTGATGACCTCATCGAACTTGCCGCCAGTATTGAACGGTGCCTGAAGTCTGAAGCCCGAAAAGCCAAGCGTTCTTCGCGTCTCGTCATCAAGAGGCAGGTCTTCAAATGAAAACTGCCCGGCATCATAGTTGAAGGCGCGGATCCCATCTTCATCAATCAGGTTGATCCTCACCTCGTCGGCGAACAAGTATCCTCGTGGATCGAGCGCGACGCGGTAATCTGACGGCGCGTCTGACCAGAGAACCGAGCTGGGCTGGTTCTGAATCCTCCGAAACTGATCATAATTGAGATCGGCTGCGGCCTTCGGCAGTGGAATCGATGGAATAAATTCTCTGGACGCCAGGTCTCTCGCGATCGCTTCCAGATCCGTCATGCCGAATGACGGACCGGGCGCGTCTGTAGAGGATGCAGCGTCCTGGGCCGGTATCACCGGCCCGCTCTCACTACTCTGCGGTTTGGGCGGGTCACCGGGCTGAACCGCACCAACTGGGTCCTCGACACTCAAGTCGGGGCGACGTGGCGCCTTGTCATCCTTGGTGGTCGGGCCTGATCCGCCCGCTTGCCTGGCAGCGGAGTCGACAGACGATGCGGTTTCCGGTGCGGATGTGATCGGCCCTTCCCGTTCGGATGAACAGGCGGCGATGACCAGTGACGCAAGAAAAGCAACAGGAAGGACGCTTCGGAAAAGCTGGACCCGTTTCACCCGTCACCTCCCAATCAGCACTGCTCGCAATTGCAGCACACAATTGCTGCATCGCAACAGAGAATGGAAATGACGAAATGAGTGGCAATGCAATTGGTTGCATTGGAACGTCCAAAAGGCAGCTTTGCCTATGATTCAGCCGAAATCTGTGTTGTGCATTCGCGTGCCAGCCCCGCAAATCGAGAGCATATAGAGGACACATGTCACTCTAGAACAGAAACGCCGACCTTGGTTCCGTGAGGATGGCCGGCGTTTCCTACTGCGAAGTGAATCCGATGACTGGCAAAAGTCGAATGCATCACCTCGCAGCGTTGCCCGACCGACACATTTGCCGGCCGGGTCCCCTGGCTTAGAAGGTTGCCTTCACACCAATTTCAAAGGTGCGGCCGAGCGGATCGGCGAGACGTGGATCATATCCAAGCTCGTTGCGCACATAAGGCGGGTCTTCATCGGCGATGTTCTCGACGGTCGCCGAGAGACGAAGGTTCTCGGTTAATTCAAAGACATAGCTAAGGTCGAACCGCTACGACGAATCGATCTTCACGCCCTTGGTGATCTCACCGAATAGCGTGAGCGTCCCAGGCATCACACCGTCCGGCGTGACCGGTCCACGCTCGTCCGTGAGCGCAGAAACATAGCGTCCGGTCAGGCGAAGATTATGCTTGTCGCGATTGTAGTTCACGAAGGCATTGATGCGCCATTCCGGAGCCGCAAAGCCCACCGACGAGAAATTGAGCTGACCAAGCCGGTCGCGGCCAGCATTGACCACAACCCCGTCAAGGATTTCATCCTCGGTCTCGAGTTCGAGAACGCGAGTACCCGTCGTGCTGAAGGTTACGTCGGCAGCGCCAACCGGCACGTTATATGTGAGCGAGAAATCCACGCCCGACGTCAGTTGCCCGGCGCCGTTGCCGACATCGGTCACGATCGTGTTGAAATCGGAGAATGTCGTCGCACCCTGCACACATGCGCCGCCCGGAGCCGTGACAGGGTTGGGGTTGAACGTCACCCGCCCGATCAGCGGGTTGGAACAGTCGGCAACGCCTGTCGCGGCAAAGATAAAGTTCGCCAGGTCATTATGCGAGACAAGCTGGCCGATCTCTCCTTCGGTCTCAATGCTGAAATAATCGAGGATCAGGCTGAAATCATGGTCCGGCGCGAAGCCCTGACTCTGCCAGATGGTGCCGATGTTCCATGCCGTCGCCTCTGCTGCCTCGATGCTTCCCAAAGTCTGGAAGTCAGCACCAAGCCATGCACCGCTTGCACGAGTATAGGACCGCACATCGGTGGTGAACCGGCCAGGCTGTAGCGTGGTGGGCGGTGCCTGGAAGTTGGTGCCGTACGAAGCGCGGATCGCCAATGGGTCGGCGACCTGCCACTTGCCGGACACCTTGAACACGGTTGATGCGATATCGCCCGAAAATTCCTCGCGGCGCACAGCCCCCTGCACAAACAGGTCATCGGTCACCGGCAGGCCAACTTCGGCGAAGACCGATTTCACGTCCTGGCTGGCATCGTCCGGGAAGTTGATCGCAAAGAAGCCGAAAGGGCCGACGCCAAACGGGTCGGCACCGCAGTCTGTCTGCCCCGGATAGGAGCACGGCACGCTGCCATTATTGTAGAAGCTCGGAACGTCTTCCTTGAAGCTGATGTCGCGGTACTGGGCACCGAGCGCCCAGCCGATTTCGCCGCCGGGAAGGTGGATTCCAGTCATGCCATTGATGACCGCACCAAAGGTCACGCTCTCGACCTCAGAACGCACCAGCTTGGGATCGAACAGCCAGCGGATCAGCTGGTCCGAGTTTTCCGAACCGGGAATATAGTTCGGATTGGCCAGGCCAAGTTCGGGTTGCCCGGCATATGCGCTGGTGAACGGGTTGAACCATTCACATCCATTCTGTCCGGCCGCGCCGGGATTCTGGATGCCGGGCGTCGACGGATCGAGATCGGTCGCATTACACAGCGGCCCGCCAAAACCGTTTAACGCATCCTGCAGGCGGAAGCCCAGATAGTCCGGGTTCGTATTCTCCGATTCCTGGCGGTTGAAGGTAAGCGCGAAGTCATAGCCGATGTTCGAAGCTTCGCCGAAATCGCCATTGAGCGATGCCGATGCCCGGAACACCTCATTCTGCACGCTGGCGGCGTTGCCAAATCCTTCACCGCGGCCGCCGACCGGATTACCATTGTGCGCGAACGGACGCAGCAGCGAGATCGAATAGCCCTGCGTCAGGAAGCCAAGCGGGAAGGCGGCAGCGCCGCTGCGCGCTTCCCATTCGGCCACATGCGGGTTGGAGCGCGGGACAAGATACTGGAATGTCGCGCCAATCCCCGGAGCCGGACCACGCGTCGTCGGCAGCGACGGCGATCCGAACACTTCCGGCACATCAGTCATCGACCATGCGACATCCGCATGGAAGTTCGCATTGCCGCCAATCGGCGTTTCAAGCTGGGCGTAGGCGCGATAGATGTCCTGCGTCTCGACGAGGTTGTAGTAAGACACATAGCCATAGGCACAGCGCGGCCCGAGAATCTGGGTCGGCTGCCAGATGCCACCTTGCGTTTCGCAGACATTCTGCGTGGCGTCCTGATAATATCCGGTCACCGGGCTGGCGAGGAAAGCGCGCGGGTTTGACGTGCTGGAGACCGGCGTATAGTTCGCAATATTGGTCAGGTTAGACCATGGCGACGGGTTCACCCAGTAAGGCAGGCTGGAGAAGCTGCGCTCCTCTGACTCCAGGCGCGAACGATGCTGCACCTCGGCAGACCACATCACACTGATGTCTCCGATCATCGCCCCCGCGAGGATGCCGAGATCATAGTCACCATCCGAGCCGTCGATAAACTTGTAATCGGCTGTTGCCTCGAGCCCCTCAAAGCCAGTCCGAGTGATAAAATTGACCACGCCGCCAACGGCGTCTGCACCGTAAATCACGGCCGCGCCATCTTTCAGCACTTCAGTTCGCGCCACCGCGATGCCCGGAATATTGGACAGGTTTTCACTCACTCGGCGGCCGTTTAGCAGTGTCAGTGTCTTGTCGGCGCCAATGCCACGAAGGTTGAAACTCGGTGAGCCAGTCAGTTCAGCGCCGCCAAAATAGTTGGCTTCGCCATTCGTCGGTCCCGATTGCGGCAGGTCCTTTGCAAACTCCAGCGCCGTCGGAGACCCTTCGAGCTCCAGATCCTGCGCCGAGTAAACGTTGACTGGCAGAGCCGCGTCTTCAGGCGTGCCCCGCAGCGCCGAACCGGTGACGACCACGGTCGCCTGTCTTGCTTCTTCGTCATTCGGGCTTTCTGCGTCGAGCCGTTCGACCGAATCGTCCTGCGCCATGGCCAGTAATGGCGCAGCCATCAGTATCGCCGCCAGCGAAGCGGTCGCTTTGAGTGTGTTCAATTTTTCCTCCCTTGAATCAGCCCCTTAAGGGGTCTTGATTGAGGAGAATACAAATACAGTCACGACTGTATGTAAATTATTTATTGTTGTGCGACGCAACTCTCAGAGTGACGTCACGGAAGGTCGGTACTCGAAATGCGTAATGATTGTAGCGCATTACAATGAATATGCGTGATCGCAATTTTCTTGTTCATTTTGTCGCCAAGGGGCGCAAGCCGGCGCATTTGATACAGGATCAGCTTCCGGACTCGATACATTCAGCACGCGTCCTGCTCTTGCTTTCGGTAACAACGCGCCCCCTGCGGCACCGATCCGCGTTTTGACGCAGCCCCGATTACGCAATATTCGCATCACGGAAACGATGCTCGCAACCCAACAAAGAAAGAAGATCAACATGCCAGCAATCTCTATGACACCGGAGGAAGTCTCAGCCTATATCGCTCAGGCCGGACGGGACGCGTGGAAAGTTCCCGACATTTCGCACGACACACCCCGCCGCACGATCAGCAAGGTTGGTATCATCGGCGCTGGCACCATGGGCGGCGGCATCTCCATGAATTTTGCGACCGCTGGCATCCCCGTCACCATTCTCGAGCAGAAACAGGAAGCGCTGGACCGCGGTCTGGGCGTCGTGCGCGGCCACTATCAGCGTAGCGCCGACAAGGGCCGCTTTCCGCAGGACGAAGTCGATGCGCGCATGGGGCGGCTGACTGGAACGCTGGATATGAACGATTTTGCGGACTGCGACCTCATCATTGAAGCCGTCTTCGAGGATATGGACCTCAAGAAAAAGATCTTCACCGACCTCGATGCCATCGCAAAGCCCGGCGCCATTCTCGCGACCAACACCTCGGCGCTGGATATCGACGAGATTGCAAGCGTCACCAAGCGGCCGGCAGATGTGATTGGCCTGCACTTCTTCTCCCCGGCCAATGTCATGAAACTGCTCGAAATCGTGCGCGCAGACCATACGGCAGACGACGTCATCATGACCTGCATGGACCTTGCGAAAGCGATCAACAAGATCGCCGTCCTTGTCGGTGTCTGCCCGGGTTTCGTTGGCAACCGCATTCTGTATGCCCGCCAGGCACAAGCGCAGAAACTCGTCTTCAAGGGGGCAATGCCGTGGGACGTGGACGCCGCGCTCAATGCCTTCGGCTTCCGCATGGGCCCCTACCAGATGTCAGACCTTGCCGGCCTCGACATTGGCTGGAAAAAGGGCGCGACGACGGCCAATCCGATCCGCGATGCGCTCTGTGAGCTGGACCGCCGCGGCCAGAAAACCGGAGCGGGCTATTATGACTATGATGAGAACCGCCGTCCGATCCCATCCGACGTGACCGCAAGGATCATCGCCGAGGTCACCGGCATTGAAGCTGGCAAGGCCCCCGGCCAGGATGAAATTATCGCAGCCTGTATCCACCCGATGATCAATGAAGGCCTGAAGATTCTTGAGGAGAAGAAGGCCCAGCGCGCTTCCGACATCGATATCGTCTGGCTGAACGGCTATGGATGGCCGGCCGACAAGGGCGGGCCGATGCTCTATGGCGACATGGTGGGCGCCGAAACCGTTCTAGCCACCATGGAACGCCTTGGCGCAGACGATGAACGGTTCGCTCCGGCTGAAACGCTGAAGCGTCTCGCCCGCGATGGTGGCCGCTTCATTGACGTCCAGCCCGGCTGATGGGCACTGCCACCCGCCCCCTGCCCGGCGACTATGATTATATCATTGTCGGCGCAGGGTCGGCGGGCTGCGTGGTTGCAAACCGGCTCTCAGCCGACCCGAAAAAACGCGTGCTGCTACTTGAGGCAGGCGGCAAGGATGACTGGATCTGGTTTCACATTCCGGTCGGCTATCTCTTCGCCATCGGCAATCCGCGCTCCGACTGGATGTTTCAGACAACGCCGCAGCGAGGCCTGAACGGGCGGGCGCTGGCTTATCCGCGAGGCAAGGTGATTGGCGGGTCGTCAGCCATCAATGCAATGATCACCATGCGCGGCCAGGCCGCCGATTATGATGGCTGGCGGGACCTGGGGCTACCCGGATGGGGATGGGACGATGTGCTGCCAGTCTTCCGCGAGATCGAAGACCATTTCCTGGGTGAGACCGACATGCACGGCGCAGGCGGCGAATGGCGGGTTGAGCCGCCACGGGTGAAGTGGGACATTCTCGACGCTGTGCGGGACGCGGCCGAAGAGATGGGCATTCCGAAAACAGCCGATTTCAACACCGGCGACAATGAAGGCTCCAGCTATTTTCAGGTAAACCAGAAATCGGGCCGCAGATGGTCGGCAGCCCGCGGTTTCCTCAAACCGGCGCTGCGCCGTCCAAATCTTCGGGTGGAAACCGGCGTCCTCGTTGACAGGCTGATACTGGAAGATGGCTGCGCCACGCAGGTTGAGTTCAGGCAGAAAGGGCAGCGTTTTTCAGCCAGGGCAAACGCAGAGATCATCCTCTGCGCAGGCGCGATCGGAAGCCCCCAGATCCTGCAACGCTCCGGCATCGGCCCCGCCGCACTGCTGAAGGGTGCTGGCATCGAATGCCAGATCGACCTGCCGGGGGTCGGTGCCAATCTTCAAGACCACCTCCAGCAGCGCGCAATATACCGGGTGACCGGCACGCGAACGCTCAACCAGGTCTACTATTCAGCTTTCGGGAAAGTCTCGATGGCTCTCGACTACGCCTTTCGCCGTCGCGGTCCTCTCACCATGGCACCATCGCAGCTCGGCATCTTCACCCGATCCAGTCCCGACGAGACGCGCGCCAACATCCAGTTCCATGTGCAACCGCTCTCGCTCGACAAGTTCGGAGACCCGCTTCACCGCTTCCCGGCCATAACCGTCGCCGCCTGCAATCTGCGCCCGACGTCTCGCGGCACTATCCGCGTTGCGAGCGCCGATGCTATGGCGCCCCCTGTCATAGATCCGAACTATCTCGATACGGACGACGACCGACGCGTCGCCGCAGACGCCATCCGGGTCACGCGTCGCCTGATGTCCCAGCCGGCGTTGCGACGCTTCCATCCCGTCGAAAGTGTTCCCGGCGAAAGCGTTGGTGACGACCTTTCGAAACTGGCCGGCGATATCGGCACCACAATATTCCATCCTGTCGGCACAGCCCGAATGGGGCCGCCTGGGGATCGGATGGCGGTTCTGGATGAGACGCTCAGGGTTCGCGGCATTGGCGGTCTGCGTGTCATTGACGCTTCCGTCATGCCCACCATCACATCCGGCAACACCAACACGCCGACCATCATGATCGCGGCGAAGGCAGCCGCGCTGATCAAATAAGACCGCGACACCGGCTTGCACAGCGACCAGATTGCGGCCCAGCCCGCAGTTGCTATTCGACTATTCGCACCCCGGACCTCGCTGGAGTCAGGCGAACCTCAACAAACAAATCTGTGCCTGCATCGCGGGCAAGTGTGTCCAAACCCCGTGCAATTCGCACAAGTTTCGGCACCGATGCGGACTGATCGAGTTTCCGGCGTTGCATCCAGGCGACCATCATGGTGTTGCGGACTTATGACGACGTAGTCATGGGTCTCAGACGTCCGCCGAAGGACTTTTGAAGTGGCCGGCGCGCTCTCTGGTGAGCGAAGCGCCTCCTCAAAATCAAAAGTTCAACGCAGCCCCGACAGGGTCTGCCCCAATCGGCAGGATGTTTCCATGTTCAACATTTACGTTCGCACCAACAGCACCTCACGCAGCGTCCTCGGCGCGGTCGCAGCCTCCTCTTTCCTCTTCATGGCCGCTTGCGGCGGCTCTGATACGACCGCACCGACCACGACCGCCACGCCATCGGCAACCCCATCAGACGCGCCCATCGTCATTCCGATGGAAGGGCTGGAGAAGACCGAACTCACCTTCGGCTTCATCAAGCTTACAGACATGGCACCACTCGCCATCGCCTATGAAAAAGGCTTTTTCGAAGACGAGGGTCTCTTCGTCACGCTCGAACCGCAGGCCAACTGGAAAGTGCTGCTCGACCGCGTGATCGATGGCGAGCTTGACGGCGCACACATGCTGGCAGGCCAGCCGCTGGCCGCAACCATCGGCTACGGCACCGAAGCACACATCGTGACGCCATTCTCCATGGATCTGAACGGCAACGGCATCACCGTTTCCAATGATGTCTGGGCTGCGATGAAGCCGAACATTCCAACCATGGAAGACGGTCGCCCGGTACACCCGATCGGCGCAGAATACCTGAAGCCTGTCGTCGACAGCTACAAGGCGGAGGGCAAGCCCTTCAACATGGGCATGGTATTCCCGGTCTCCACTCACAATTACGAACTTCGCTACTGGCTCGCTGCGGGTGGTATCCACCCCGGCTATTATTCGCCGGATGACGTTTCCGGTCAGATCCAGGCCGATGCGCTGCTCTCGGTAACGCCGCCGCCACAGATGCCTGCAACGCTCGAAGCCGGCACGATCTATGGCTACTGCGTGGGCGAACCCTGGAACCAGCAAGCCGTCTTCAAGGGCATCGGCGTCCCGGTGATCACTGACTACGAAATCTGGAAAGACAATCCGGAAAAGGTCTTCGGCATCAACGCCGCCTTCGCAGAGGAAAACCCTGTCACGACGATGGCGATCACACGGGCGCTGATCCGCGCGGCCATCTGGCTCGACGAGAATGACAATGCCAATCGTCAGGAGGCGGTCGATATCCTGTCGCGGTCCGAATATGTCGGCGCGGACCGTGAAGTCATTGCGAATTCGATGACTGGCACGTTCGAATACGAAAAGGGCGACAAGCGCTACGTCCCCGACTTCAACGTCTTCTTCCGCTACAACGCGACCTACCCGTTCTACTCCGACGCAGTCTGGTACCTCACCCAGATGCGCCGCTGGGGCCAGATCCCGGAGGGCAAGAGCGACGCCTGGTATGACGAGACGGCCAGGTCCGTCTACCGCCCCGACATCTACCTCAAAGCGGCCCGTTCCCTGGTGGATGAAGGCCTCGCCGATGAGGCGGACTTTCCGTGGGACAGTGACGGCTACAAGGCCCCGCAGAGCGAATTCATTGACGGCATCACCTTCGATGGGCGCGCTCCGAATGCGTATCTGAGCAGCCTGCCGATCGGCCTCAAGGACGACCAGACCGTCTCGAACGGTGCCGTCTCAAACTAACAGGTCAGCAAGGTGCCCGCCCCGCTGGGCCGGGCACCGGCGACCTCCAGACCTTACTGCAGGAGCATCCAAATGTCCGCTGTACTCGCAACTGAAACAACCACAGAGCCCGACGTCGTCGAGCCGAAACCAGAGCCGGAGGCCGAAGTCACCAAAACCGACCGCAAGGAAAAATGGTTCGCCGCCATCAACAAGGCGTCCAAATTCCTTGATGTCTTCGCCCTGTCCTGGGTGACACCGTTGCTCATGATGGCCGCCGGTGATGGCGTGAAACGCAATCTCGGCCTGCTCTGGCAGCGCCTCGGTATTCCAATTGTCGCGATCCTCGTCTTTCTGGTGGCTTGGGCGCAACTGGCCCCGCAGGTGAAGACCTCCCTCGGCGCGATCCCGGGCCCGGTCGAAGTGTGGGAACAGTATGGCGTCCTGCATCAGGACCATTTGCAGGAACAGGCCAAGGCTGATGCTTTCTATCAGAGACAGGAACAGCGAAATGCCGCCCTCATCGCGGCAGGCCGTCCAGACGATGTCAGCGATGTCGGCTACACAGGCAAGAAGACCTATTATCAGCAGATCTGGACCAGCCTCCAGACCGTCTTCTTCGGCTTTTTCCTCGCCACGATCATAGCCGCCCCGCTGGGCATCATCATGGGCATGTCGCCCTCGATGAATGCGGCGTTCAACCCCCTTATCCAGATCTTCAAACCGGTCTCACCGCTTGCATGGCTACCAATTGTAACCATGGTCGTTTCTGCAACAGTGGCAACGGATTCAGGCTGGTCGAAATCCTTCCTGACCTCGGCAATCACCGTCACGCTCTGTTCACTCTGGCCGACACTGATCAACACCGCCCTCGGCGTTGCGACCGTCGACAAGGACCTCGTCAATGTCGGCAAGGTGCTGAAGCTCACGCCCTATACAAAGGTAACGAAGCTCGTCCTGCCATCCGCCCTTCCGCTGATCTTCACCGGTATGCGGCTGTCACTTGGTGTCGGCTGGATGGTGCTGATTGCCGCTGAAATGCTGGCGCAGAACCCGGGCCTCGGAAAATTCGTCTGGGATGAATTCCAGAACGGGTCATCCCAGTCGCTCGCCAAGATCATCGTCGCTGTTCTCACCATTGGTATCATCGGCTTCCTGCTCGACCGCGTCATGGTCGCGCTGCAGACGATGTTCACCTTCTCATCAACCCGCTGATCCGGAGACGAAGAGATGGCTATCCTAGAACTGAAAAACGTCACCAAGGGTTTCGGCGAAGGCACAGACCGGATGGAGGTCCTCCAGGACATCTCCCTCTCGGTCGAGGAAGGTGAATTCGTCGCGATCGTCGGCTTTTCAGGGTCTGGCAAATCGACCCTGATCAACCTGATCGCTGGCCTTGAATTTCCTGACGAGGGCGAAGTCCTGATCAAGGGCACGCCTGTCGAGGGTCCGGGGCCGGAACGCGCAGTCTGCTTCCAGAGCTATTCGCTCATGCCCTGGATGTCTGTCGCGCAGAATGTCCAGCTTGCGGTCGATGCTGTCTTCACCAAAGAAGACAAGGCGAGCCGCAAGGCGCGCGCCGAGCGCTACATCGAAATGGTCGGGCTCGACCATGCCGCTGACCGTCGGCCGTCCGAACTGTCGGGCGGAATGCGTCAGCGTGTGGCCGTCGCCCGCTCGCTCGCCATGGACCCTGAGGTCCTGTTGCTCGATGAGCCGCTGTCCGCGCTCGACGCCCTTACACGCGCCAATCTGCAGGATGAGATCACCGAAATCTGGGCGAAAGACCAGAAGACCGTCATCCTGATCACCAATGATGTGGATGAGGCGATCCTCCTTGCGGACCGGATCATCCCGCTCAATCCCGGCCCGAACGCCACGCTTGGACCGTCCTTCAAGGTTGACCTTCCGCGTCCGCGCGAGCGCACGGCGATGAATCATGACGAAGGGTTCAAGACGCTGCGCCGCGACGTCACCGCCTATCTGATGGATGTCGGCATTGCAAAGAAGCGCGCCCAGGTCGAGCCGCCCCTACCAGATGTCACGCCGATCACGCTTGGCCGGCCAAAGGCCTATGCCGAAGCAGCCGAAACCACCGGCATCGCTGAACACCGCTATCTGGAATATTCCCAGGTCGACAAGGTGTATCCGACACCGAAAGGCCCACTCACCGTTGTCGATGATTTCGACATCAAGATTGCCAAGGGCGAATTCGTCTCAGTGATCGGGCATTCCGGCTGTGGCAAGTCAACCGTTCTGACCATGACCGCCGGCCTGAATGACGTATCCCGCGGCGGCATCATCCTTGACAACAAGGAAGTCTCAAGCGCTGGCCCGGACCGGGCTGTCGTCTTCCAGGCGCCGTCGCTCTTTCCATGGCTGACGGCAAAGCAGAATGTCGCTGTCGGTGTGGACCGGGTCTATCCAAAAGCAACGCAGGAAGAGCGCGAGCAGGTCGTCGAATACTATCTGCACAAGGTCGGGCTGGGCGACGCCATCGACAAGCGCGCCTCTGATCTCTCCAATGGCATGAAGCAACGCGTCGGCATCGCCCGCGCCTTTGCGCTCTCGCCAAAGCTGCTGCTGCTCGACGAGCCATTCGGTATGCTGGACAGCCTCACGCGCTGGGAACTCCAGGAAGTGCTGATGGAAGTCTGGCAGCGCACGCAGGTGACCGCCATGTGCGTCACCCACGATGTCGACGAAGCCATCCTGCTGGCCGACCGCATCATCATGATGACGAATGGGCCCAATGCCCGGATCGGCAAGGTGCTCAAGATCGACATCCCCCGCCCGCGCACCCGCAAGGCGCTGCTCGAACACCCGGACTATTACATGTACCGCGAGCAGGTTCTCGACTTCCTGGAAGATTATGAGACTGGCGCACACGGCAAGCAGAAGGCGCCAGCTCCCGACAAAAAAGTCGAGGAGGTCGCGTGATGGAAACGATTGTCGAAACACCGGTACGGACCTTCGTCTCCGCATCCGAAGTCTGGGTCCCGGAGGATGGAAAGCTCGTCTTTTCCGTCGGAAGCTATGGCGAGCTTTCTGACTTCGAACAGGCCTCCTCCGAGGAAAGTTTCGCGAAGGCGGAAGGCCTGCCCGGCAAAGCCTGGGACCTTGCGCGACCCGTCGTCCTGAAAGACCTGAGCGACCCGCTCTTCAAGCGCGCAGCGGCCGCCCGTCAGGCTGGCCTCACAAGCGCAGCCGCGATCCCCGTCTTTGCCGGGGACACGCTCAAGGCCGTGCTGGTCGTGCTGTGTAGCGACGACGCCGAGCGCATGGGTGCGATCGAGCTCTGGGCCGAAAAGAACGGGCTCATGGTGCTTGAAGATGGCTATTACGGAGCTGCCAAGCATTTTGAATGGGTATCGCAGCACACGCACTTCCCGAAAGGCCAGGGCCTGCCCGGCGGCGTCTGGGCCTCATCAACCCCGATGCTGTTTCGCGACCTTGGCGCCGGATACCGCTTTGTCCGCGCCGACAGTGCCGGGCGGGCGGGTCTTACCACGGGTCTCGGCCTGCCGGTTGAAACACCATCGGGCGATGCAATCGTCCTCACGCTCCTGTCGGCGCGCGGTACGCCCATCGCGCGGCGTTTCGAGATCTGGGACGCGCGCCCGGCCGTCGTCGGGTCCGCCGGCAAAGCCGTTCTCGCCGACGGGGTCTGCGAACGCGACGGACCGCTCTGGGACGAAGACAAGCCACGCGAAGTCTTTGCCTATCGCGGTCTCATAGGCCGCGCCATCGGCGAGGGCCTGCCTGCCGTCTCCAGCGCACCGGCCGACACGGCCGGATACGCATCCGCCGTCTGTTTTCCAATCTACCGGGGCGGCGAGCTTTCGCACGTCGTCGCCTGGTATTGCTGAGGAGCCGTCGCAATGCCCAAACAGAAACTGGTCATCATCGGCGCTGGCATGGCAGCCGGCCGGCTGCTCGAACACCTGTTCGAAACTGCGCCCGATGCCTTCGACGTCACACTGTTCAATGCTGAGCCACGCGGAACCTATAACCGCATCATGCTGTCGCCCGTCCTGTCCGGCGAGAAGAGTTATGAGGAGATCGTCACTCATGATGACGACTGGTATACCGAACATGGCGTAACCTGCCGGTTCGGTGAGCGTGTTGTCGCGATTGATCGCGAAAAGAAGATTGTGAGCGGCGAGAATGGCGATGTCCCATACGACAGGCTCGTCATCGCCACCGGTTCCAACCCGTTCATCATTCCCCTGCCCGGCCACGACCTGCCCGGCGTTCTCGCCTATCGCGATGCCGACGATACGGACCGGATGATCGAAGCCTGCAAACCTGGCGCGAAAGCTGTGGTGATTGGCGGAGGCCTTCTCGGCCTTGAGGCGGCGGCGGGGCTTCGCCTTCGCGGCATGGACGTCACCGTCCTGCACCTGATGCCGACGCTGATGGAACGACAGCTCGACCCGTCCGCCGGTTACCTTCTGGAAAAGGAGCTTTCGGGCCGCGGCATCACCATTCGTACCGGCGCGAATTCCAAGGAAATCTACGGCAAGGACCGTGTCGAAGGCATCCGTCTCGACGATGGCACCGATCTGCCCGCGAGCCTCATCGTGATGGCCGTCGGCATTCGACCAAATGTCGCTGTCGCAAAGAATGCCGGCCTCGATGTCGGGCGGGGCATTCTGGTCGACGCAAGGATGCAAACCTCCGACCCCTCCATCTATTCGCTCGGCGAATGCGTGGAGTTCGAGGGCAACTGTTACGGCCTCGTCGCACCGCTCTACGAGCAGGCCAAGGTCTGTGCCGCTGCTTTGGCGGGATCGGCAGACCAGGCCTTTGTGCACACTGAGACAGCCACCAAACTCAAGGTCACCGGCGTCGACCTCTATTCGGCCGGTGACTTCACCGATGGCGACGACCGCGACGAGATTGTTTTCCGTGACCCGGCCCGGCGCATCTACAAGCGCCTTGTCCTGAAGCAGAACCGCCTGATCGGCGCGGTCCTCTACGGCGAAACCTCCGATGGGGCGTGGTTCTTCGACAAGATCAGGAAAGCCGAGGAAATCTTGCCCGAGGCTCGCGCGACCCTGATTTTCGGGCAGTCATTTGCCGGGGGCGCCCCCCTGGACCCTATGGCGGCCGTTGCAGCCTTGCCGGATGAGGCAGAGATCTGCGGTTGTAACGGCGTATCGAAGGGTCAGATCATCGGAGCCATCGACAAGAATGGCCTCTGCGACCTCGACGGGGTTCGTGCCTGTACCAAGGCATCCTCATCCTGTGGAACCTGTACGGGCCTGGTCGAAAGCCTGCTCGCCTTCCGCCTGGGTGATGCATTTGCAGCGCCCGCGAAGAAGACCGTCTGCGGATGTACAGACCTCGGCCACGACGACGTCCGCCGTCTGATCGTTTCACAACAGCTGAAATCGATCCCGGCGGTGATGCAGGAGCTCGGCTGGAAGACATCCTGCGGCTGCGCCAAATGCCGCCCGGCGCTTAACTATTACCTGATCGCCAGCTGGCCGAACGAATATGTTGATGACGGCCAGTCCCGCTTCATCAATGAACGCGTTCACGCCAATATCCAGAAGAACGGCACATATTCCGTGGTCCCTCGCGCCTGGGGCGGGATGACCACTGCGGCAGAGCTGCGGGCCGTCGCAGATGTTGTCGACAAATTCAACATCCCGGCCGTGAAATATACCGGCGGACAGCGGATCGACATGCTCGGCGTCCGTAAGGAAGATCTTCCCGCCGTCTGGGCCGATCTCAATGCGGCTGGCATGGTCTCCGGCCATGCCTACGGCAAATCCCTTCGCACCGTGAAAACTTGCGTCGGCTCGGACTGGTGCCGGTTCGGCACGCAGGATTCGACCGGCCTCGGCATCAAGCTTGAAAAGATGATGTGGGGGTCCTGGACGCCGCACAAGGTGAAACTCGCCGTGTCCGGTTGCCCGCGCAACTGTGCTGAGGCGACGTGCAAGGATATTGGCGTGGTCTGCGTCGACAGCGGCTATGAAATCCACTTCGCCGGCGCGGCAGGTATGGAAGTCCGGGGCACTGACCTGCTCACCAAGGTGACGACGGAGGCGGACGCGCTCGAAATGTGCGCAGCCCTGCTGCAGCTCTACCGCGAACAGGGCTTCTACCTCGAACGCATCTACAAATGGTCAGCACGCGTCGGAATCGAAAAAATCCAGGCACAGATCGTCGACGACGCTGAAAACCGCGCCGCGCTTTACGCCCGCTTCCTCGACTCCCAGCGCAATGCGCAGACCGACCCATGGGCGGAGCGCGCGAGCGGCCAGAAGGATGCGCACGAATTCAGTGAACTGGTCCTGGCGGAGTGAAGGCATGGATGGAGGATTTCCAATGGAACGCTGGATAGACGTCTGCGTGGTCGATGACATTCCGGTCCGCGGGTCGCGTCGCACGCGCTTCAACGGTGTCGAGATCGCGCTGTTTCGCACGTCCGAAGATGCAGTCTACGCGATCGAAAACCGTTGCGCTCACAAGGGAGGACCTCTCAGCGAAGGCATCGTGCATGATTGTGCCGTGACCTGCCCGCTCCATAGCTGGGTGTTCGACCTTGCCACCGGAAAGGCGAGAGGCGCTGACGAAGGCCAGATACAGACCTATCCGGTTGAAGTGCGCGACGGGCGCGCCGTGCATGTCCGCTTCCCGGCCCGCTGACGAGACGCGGCTGAATGTTAGACGAGCATCCCTTCCCTGAAACCGCAACCACCTGCCCTTATTGCGGGGTCGGATGCGGTGTACTGGCAAGGCCGTCGGCCGATGGACAGCGGGCTGAAGTCAGAGGCGACGCCGGCCACCCATCAAACTACGGACGCCTCTGCTCCAAGGGGTCAGCCCTCGGCGAGACCCTGACGCATGAGGAACGTCTGCTCCACCCGCAAATCGACGGAAAACGCGCGAGCTGGGACGGTGCCCTGGACCTGATCGCCGATCGCTTTCGCGACGCTATAGACACTCAGGGTCCTGACAGTGTGGCCATGTATGTGTCGGGCCAGTTCCTCACCGAGGACTATTACGTCGCCAACAAGCTGATGAAAGGCTTCGTCGGCACGGCCAATATCGATACCAATTCGCGTCTGTGCATGGCGTCCACCGTCGTCGGTCACAAGCGCGCCTTTGGCACTGACACTGTGCCGGGCTGTTATGACGACCTCGAAGAGGCCGACCTCATCGTTCTGGTTGGCAGCAATCTCGCCTGGTGCCACCCGGTGCTCTATCAGCGCATCCTCGCGGCCCGCGAGAAACGCGGCACCCGGCTGGTCGTGATCGATCCGCGCCGCACATCGACCGCCGAAGACGCAGACCTCCATCTGCCCATCCGTCCCGGTTTCGATGTGCGCCTGTTCAACGCGCTCTTCCACGCGCTGGCAACGTCACAGGCGAGGGATGACCGGTTTGTCGCGCTACACACCTCCGGTCTTGAGGCGGCGCTGGAAGCCATCGACACGGTTTCCCCCTCCGACCTCGCCGCCATGACGGGCATATCCGACAAGGACCTCGCTACATTTTTCGGTTGGTTCATTGCCATAGATCGCACCGTCACAGTGTTCTCGCAGGGCGTGAACCAGTCTTCAGCCGGGTCGGACAAGGTCAACGCGATCATCAATTGCCACCTGGTGACCGGCCGTATCGGGAAGCCGGGCATGGGGCCGTTCTCGATCACCGGGCAGCCGAATGCGATGGGTGGCCGCGAAGTGGGCGGCCTCGCAAACCAGCTGGCCAGCCATATGGATTTCGAGCCGGACAATGTCAGCCGCATCGGCCGCTTCTGGAACGCACCAAATATGGCGACCCGTCCGGGCCTCAAGGCAGTTGACCTCTTCAATGCCGTTGCTGACGGGAAGATCAAGGCCCTGTGGATCATGGCGACCAATCCGGTCGTCTCGCTGCCCAATGCAGACAAGGTCCGCCGCGCCCTGGACGTCTGCCCCTTCGTCGTGGTTTCCGATGTGGTGTCGAGTGCGGACACGGTGGCCTATGCCCATGTGGCACTGCCGGCGACCGGATGGGGCGAGAAGACGGGCACCGTGACAAATTCGGAGAGACGCATTTCCCGGCAGCGCAGCTTTCTGAAGCCACCCGGCGAATGCCGTCATGACTGGCAGGCCATCTGCGCCGTAGCGCAACGCCTTGGCTATTCCGGATTTGATTTTGCCTCGCCGGCAGACATCTACCGGGAATATGCCGCGCTGTCGGGCTTCGAGAACAACGATCAGCGCGATTTCGACATTGGCACGCATGGCAACATTTCAGACCGCGACTATGACGCCCTCTCCCCTTTCCAGTGGCCTCTACCCGCTGCCACTTCACCTGCGGGCAAGCTTGAGGGACGCTCGCACCGCTTCTTCGCGGATGGCAAGTTCTACACGCCGGACAGGAAGGCGCATTTCATCGCGACACCTTTTCGTCCGGCCCAGTCCCAGCCTTCAGATGACCTGCCTTTCATCCTGAATACCGGGCGTATCCGCGACCACTGGCACACAATGACACGCACGGGAAAGTCCGCGCGCCTGTCGGCCCACATCGCAGAGCCCTTCCTCGAAGTTCACCCCGACGACGCAAAGGCAATCGGCGTTGAGCCGGCCTGCCTTGTTGAGGCACGAAATGCCTATGGCATTGCTCGCCTGCGGGCACTGGTGACAGACCGCGTATCGAAAGGAACCGTCTTCGCCCCCATGCACTGGACGAACCGGTTCAGCGCCAAGGCCTGCATTGACGCGCTGGTCGCGCCGAACACCGATCCTGCATCCGGCCAGCCGGAATCGAAGCATTCCACCGTTGCGTTGCGTCCGCTCAAGATCGACTGGCAGGCCTTTGCCGTCCTGACCGAGGAACCGGATGCGGAAACCTTGAAACCATTTGCGTACTGGGCACTTGCCCGCACAGACAAGGGCTGGCGTCTCGAAGTCGCTGGTATCGGAGACATGATCACAGCCCTGCGCACCATTGTCAGGGAGCCGGACGCGCTGGCACTCTCGACCGGGGCGGGCCGCGAAGCGATCGCAAGTTTCGCCGGCAAGACGCTGACAGGCTTTGTCATCGGCACTGAAGGCGCGCCTGTCGAAGCGGACAGAAGCTGGCTCGCGGGCCTGATTGGCACTGACCTCCAATCCGACGTCCGCATCGGACTTCTGGCGGGCCGGCCACCCATTGGCGCCTCATGTGGCAGGATCGTCTGCTCCTGCATGGGCGTAGGCAGCCAGACCATCCTCGACGCAATCGAAGACGGCGCGGCAAGCGTCAGCGCCGTCGGAGCAGCAACAGGCGCGGGCACCAATTGCGGGTCCTGCAAGAGCGAAATTGCGAGCCTTCTGAAGGTGTCCCTCGAAACAGTGAATATCAGCGAACACGTAGCGGCGGAGTGAAGACCATGTCAGCGAAACTTTCCCTGATCGGTTGCGGCCCCGGAGCGGCAGACCTTCTTACCATCCGCGCGAGCCGAAGGATCGGCGAGGCTGACCTCGTCCTCTTCGACCGGCTGGTCGAACCGGATGTTCTCGAGCTTGCCTCACCTCTTGCCGAAAAGCGGTACGTCGGAAAAGGCTGCGGCGATGGCGGACGCCAGCAGGCCGACATCAATTGTATCCTCAAAGAGGCACTCAGGGACGGTCGTCATGTGGTCCGCCTCAAATCAGGCGACCCAATGGTGTTCGGGCGCGCGGCAGAGGAAGTCGCCATTGCTGTCGAGCTGGAAGCCGAGATCGAAATCGTGCCCGGCGTCACCGCTGCACTTGCTGCGGCAGCCGAAAACGCCATCACCGTCACAGAACGCATGGAACTTCAGAGCTTTGTCGTGACGACGGGCAAATCAGCGGACCCGAACAAGGACCCGGACTGGTCTAATCTCGTGAAGCCCGGCGTGTGCGTCGCCTTCTATATGAGCGTGGCGCAGGCCTGGCGGATCCAGACAGCCCTTATGGCGAAAGGCGTTCCGGGGCACATCGCAACGGACTGGATCGAGAATTCCGGACGTCCCAACGCCCGACGTGTTACGAGCCGACTGGACAGGCTGGCCCTCGATGCCCGCAAACAGGGCGTGAGCAACCCTGCCATCCTGTTTATCCGCTATCCGCTGAGTGCAGCGGCGGGTCAGCTTTCCGCGCAGCAGGCCGAGCAGGCCTGATCCGCCCTATTTCCCAAGGTCTGCGACCTGGCTGCGGTCGCTTTCACCCAGCCTGTCCTCGCCGCGGCGAATGTCGAACCCCGAAACATAGTCGCTGAACCGTGCCGGATCGAACGGCTTGCCATCGAGAAACCGGTCGGCTGAGCAGGCAATGGGCTGCGATTGCGTCTCCATCAGCCAGGCATGCTGATGGGCGCCTTCGACCTTCTGGTCCGAGACGGGGCATGCCACATCAAGTGCTTTGACAGCCTCGCAGTAAATGTCCGGTCGGAATGCGTTTTCCGCGACCGACTCCACGTCGACAGTCTCCGGCACTTCGCCCCATCGCACCATCTGCGACAGGATCCATTTGGCATGTGAGCGCCACGGAAAATTCGCGGCATAGCGGTGGAAGACGTTGAAGTCCGGCATCTTGAGGCGAAGGTGACCGCCCGTCTGGACGCCGACACCGGTCAGGGAACTGACAATCTCATCATAGGCCGTATTCACATATTCAGGCGCTGCGATCATCCGCGCCGCAGTCTGCCGGTTAGCCACGTCATCCAGCCATTTCGATGCCTCCGACAGGCTTGCGATGAGAGCGAGATGCGTATCGTGATGGTCAGACGCCCATGATTTGCGAACTGCCAGCACCTTTTCCGGACCGTTCGACCAGATTTCGCCCGATGTGATCAGTGTACGGCCCAATCCCCCAACCACGGCCGCGCTGTTCCACGGCTCACCCACGCAATAGCCATCGATGTGTCCCGTCGACAGCGCATCCACCGTCAGCGATGGCGGGACAACGACCAGGTTCAGGTCACGGTCGGGATCGATACCGGCCTCCGCCAGCCAGAAGCGCAACTCATAGCTGTGCATGGACTGGGGATAGACATGTGCCAGGGTCAGAGGTGCGCCGCCCTCGGCCTGTCGCTGTTGGATGACCCGCTTCAACGCGCGCGCTGTCAGCGGAAGCTCCTCCATCAGGTCCGGCGCGCGCTGCCGCATTTCCTCGTGAAGCGCATTCGAGACGGTAATGGCATTGCCGTTCAGGTTCATGGTGAAGGCGGTCGTGAAGTCTCCCGGAAACGGGCCCAGCCTCGCAGCGGACGCCACGACCATCGGCGACAGCATATGCGCCGCATCGATCACCCCACTTCCCAGTGCATCCCGCATCGCCGCCCACGACACAAACCGCCGCAAAGAGACATCCAGTCCATTCTGCGCAAAGATACCCCTCTCGCGCGCCACCACCAGCGAAGCGCAGTCCGTCAACGGAGCAAATCCGATATTCAATGTCTGCGCCGTCATTCCGGAAGCTCTCCCGCCTTGTTTGCCAGCATCTCCAGGATCGTGATCACATTGGAGGCCACGTCCTTGATTGGCTTTCCCTGTTGCTGGGACATCTTGCGCATGGAGGAGAATGCCTGGTCCTCCGTCATGCCGTGATGCTGCATGAGCAGCCCCTTGGCCCGCTCGATCACTTTGCGGGCGGCGAGATCGTCCTTGGTTTTCTGCAACTCGGATCGAAGCCCGTCCATGTGCCGGAAACGGGCAATCGCCGTGTCGATGAGCGGCCGCACGCGCCGCGGCATGAGTCCATCGATCACATAGGCGCTCACGCCCGCATCAATCGCATCCTGCATGCGGTCGCCCCCTTCTTCCTCGACAAACATGACAATGGGCTTGGGGTTCGACCGCGCGACAAGGCGCAGGCTCTCGATTGTATCCCGGTCGGGTGAATTACAGTCCATGATGATTACGTCCGGTCCAATGCGGGAAATCATGTCGAGGAGGAGCCGGCCATGCGTGCGAGATGCCGTGTGTACAACAGCATTCGCAGCCAGCCCTTCCTCGACAAGCTTGATGCGTTCGGGGTCGTCATCGATGATGAGCACGCGCAGAGGAACGTCTGACGAATTCACGTTAACTTGCGCACCCCGATTTGCGCCGGCTCCAGATGCCAGCGACGTTGCCATTCCCGTCAGAGAGCGAAATCCAGCTGCAGCCAGATCTTCTGCGTGTCACTCGCAAACCCGTCCGACTGATAATCTGCGAACTTGAGGGTCAGCTTGACCTTGTCCCAGGTTCCAGACGCCGAAAGGTCGAGTTCGCTACCGTAATCGGATCCGCCCTCATCTGCCGAAAAATCATGGTAGATTGCCGCAATCGAGACGCCACTGAGCGGGCCGACATCGCCGACCTTGTAGCCGGCTTTTGCATAGATATCCTCCACACCGCCCACGGGCGTGACCAAAAACTTGTCAGCCCAGCCCTGGAACTTGTGAAGCGTTGCGAGGGGAGTCTGAAACCCGCGCTGGTCGTCCCCGCCGAGAACCTCATACCCTGCACCGAGGGAGACGGCCCCGAAACTGTAATCGCCCTCGATGAGGTAATAGTCCGCCGAATAGTCGAACGGGCTTGATCCGTAATCCTTCTGATTGGCATAGGACGCGGCATAGCTGAGCTTGCCTTCGCCGAGCTCACGCGCGCCCGCCAGGCGAACGCCATAGGTCTCGGAGGACATGGTTCCGCCCGCGTCATCAATGTCGAGGAGATAGCCAAACCCGGTCAGGGACCCGAAAGGGGTTGGATAGGAGGCATTGGCGAGCCACACATCGCCCTCCCAGCGCCCCATCGCCGATTCGTCGCCGAAGATGCGATTCACTTGGTTGAGATAGGTGAAGTCGAGCTTCAGCTTGCCGATGGAGTCGTTCTGGACGCGTAGGCCATCGAAGGTCTGCTCATTCTGGCGCCAGCCTACATTTCCGACAAAGCGGGAGTCGTCGAGAATGACGCGCTGTCGGCCGAGCGTGATTGCGGTATCCGGAAAAGACTTGTTGGTCAGCTGCAGCCGGTTGAGTTCGGTCGCTTCCGGATCCGGCACGACAGGATACATCGTCTTGCCATTGGTCGTCGAATTGAAGTCATCGACAATGTCGCCAATATGGTCGAACTCCACGAGGAAGCTCGTGCCAAGGAATTCGCCAGTCTGAAGGCCTGCGCGAAGCCGGTAGGTGAGCGCGTCCGCATTATCGGCAAACCCGTCCTGGTCGACGCCTTCATAGCGCAGGCGCAGGTCCAGGATTGGCTTGGTCTGGGACAGCGCCGCGTGGAGGCCGCTGTCGGCTACATCAGCAAAAGCGGTTGAGAAAGTGGTGCAGGCGCAGAGTGCAGCCAGGCTGCAAGCGGTCAATTTGGAAAAAGACATGGTTCGTCCTCGGTATGGTGCCGGATGCTCGACGTGTGCTGAGGAATCCGGCGCAAATGATCCTGATCGCCCGGTCAGGCGACGCTCATTTCTTCTTCACCGAAGATGTGCACCCTGCTTCGGGTGCCGTGTCTTTGATCATTCAAAGCTGTACTCTGATTGTACCGAGAGCCCCGCCAGTGCAATTGCGCGCGCCAGGAGACACGCCAAAGGCTTATTTTCTGCACGGGTTTGCGTTTTTTTTGACCCCGACTGCCGGTTTCTCGTGCAGGCTCGCCGGATGGCGAGGCTCAATCCGGCATAGTGCGCACGAGGCTTTCGGCCCTATCGAGGTCTTCCGGCGTATTGATGTTGAGGAAGCGGTCGCTGCCCGCTTCAATCGAAACTCGCCGCGCACCGAGCCGGTCGGCAATCTTGTGCAGCGCAAGCTCGCCTTCATCGACGCAGGCGCGGAAATCTTCCAGCGCCGCGCATGTCCAGAGACCGAAGGTCGGGTGCAGCCGCCCATCGGCTTCAACAATTGCCGCCTTCGCCTGACCGATGGATTCCTTCAACAGTTCCGGCAGCTCGTCCGGAAAGAAAGGCGCATCGACCGGCGCTGTCAGGACAGCGGATTCTCCTCCGTGGCGGTAATGTGCAAAGCCAAGCGCCGCAAGCAGCCCACCCGCAGGCCCGATGGACTCCTGGCCGGGCACCTGGTCGGCGATGAACGCAATGCTGGAGTCCCGCTCCAGCCATGCCGGACGCTCCGGCGCCAGCACGGCGAGCGCGTCGACCTTTCCCGTCAGCTTCGCGGCGACGAGTGACCAGAGCGGGCCACCAGCGAGTTCCACAACCGCCTTGTCGCGTCCACCGAGCCGTAGACCCCGGCCACCGGCCAGAATGCATCCAATTATTTTCATGGGCATGATGATCTGCGGAAGACCCGCTGCCACGTCAAGACAGCAGACTAGCTGCGCATCGACCCTGAGAAGTGGTGCGCCCACGAGGATTCGAACCTCGGACCCGCTGATTAAGAGTCAGCTGCTCTACCAACTGAGCTATAGGCGCATTCTGTTTTGAGAGCTGGCCATGTAGTCGCGAAGTGCAGAAAAGGCAAATGCTCTTTCAGAGCTTGTAATCGGGCAGTGAGCCAAAGGCGAACTTCAGCGCCTCACCCCAATTGGCTGAAATCAGGTTGTAATAGGGGTCATCCTCCTCGATCCGCCGCTGCGCCATGATATCGAGACTGTCCTTTTCATAAAGCAGGAGGTCGAGCGGCAGCCCGACGGACAAGTTCGCCTTCATGGTGGAATCGAAGGACACCATCATCAGCTTCACCGCAGCCTCAAACGTCATGTCCGGCTCGTAGGCCCGCACGAGGATCGGGCGACCATATTTGGTCTCACCGATCTGGAAGAAAGGCGTCTCCTTTGAGGCTTCGACAAAATTGCCCTCCGGATAGATGAGGAACAGGCGCGGCTCGGCACCGGCGATCTGTCCGCCAAGGATGATGGTCGCCTTGAACGGCGATTCCGCATCCGGCCCCTCATCCGGCGCGCTCTCGCGGATAACGTTCCGCAGCGTCTTGCCGACAAGGCGCGCTGCCTGGAACATGGACGGCACTTCGAGGATGGAGGGATTGCGCTCTTCCGGTGCCTTGGTGCGCTCGTCCAGCATGCTGACCACGGCTTGCGTTGTCGCAAGATTCCCCGCCGTCATCATGACGAGGGTCCGCTCGCCCGGTTTGCTCCAGGTGAACATCTTCCGATACGTGGAGATATTGTCGACACCGGCATTGGTCCGCGTGTCGGACATGAAAACGAGGCCTCTGTCGAGGCGGAGACCTACGCAGTACGTCATGCCGATTTAAGGGGAAAACCCATCTTATTGCTGAACCTGAACCGTCACGTCTAAAGTCTCGGCGCCCGGCCCGAAGGACAGACCCGAAATCGGGGCTGCATCATTATAATCAAGCCCCGTTGCAACCGCGACATAACGTGAGTCTGGCGAGATTGCATTGGAGGCATCGAATCCGACCCAGCCCAGAGCGTCAACATATACTTCCGCCCAGGCATGGGAAGCGTCCTGCTGCACTCGGTCATTCATCATCAGATAGCCGCTCACATACCGCGCCGGAAAGCCCAGATAGCGGGCGGCTGAAACGAAGATGTGAGTATGGTCCTGGCACACGCCATGGCCAGCGCTCGCGGCCTCTTCGGCAGTGGTCGTGACATTTGTCTTGCCAGACTCGTATGTCACGCTCGCCCCGATGGCGTGCATCAGTGTATGCATCCGGTCGACATCATTATCGTAGTCGCTTCCCAGCGAATTCGCGAACCTACGTATGGTCGGACCCGGCCGGGTGAGCTCGGACGTTCGCTCATAGAACCAGATTGGCGTGGAACCGCGATGCTTTCCGACGATGCCGGCTGTGTCATCTGTCTCGGCCTCGCCATGCGCCCTGACGATCAGGCTCGTTGCACCCGCACCGGCACTGACCAGCAGGGTCTCATTGTTGAACTGATCAACAAAACGCGCTTCCTCTGTTCCGCCCTCGACCTCAACGTCCCAGCTCAGTACTTTCTGACCGGCCCGCGCCTTCGGCGTCAGGCGCAACTGATACAACGCGTACGCCACCGGCTGAGGAAATTCATAGCGCGTCTCATGCGCAATTTTCAGCTGCATCTGATATCCTTAGTATGCAAAACGGTAGTCTTCCTCGATCTGCGTGCCCAACCCGTTATTGTCATTGATCAGCCTTGTCAGGAATTCGTGCAGGCCCTCCTCCATGATCGCGTCGATATCCGTCGTGGTCAGACGCTGGAGAATGTTCGCACAGATCGCCTGGCACGGTTTCGTCTCGCCATATTCGGCTTCGAGATTGGCAAGGTTGCGCGCCAGGTTGATATAGCAGAATGCGAGCGACCGCGGCAGGCGCTGGTCAAGGATGAGAAATTCCGAGATGGCCCGCGGCCCCGATTCCTTGTTCAGCCACGCAAAGCTTCGCTCCGCCGCCGCTGATCGCAGGATGGTCTCCCACTGGAAATTGTCAATGGAGCTGCCCACCATCGAGACCGATGGCAGAAGGACGTAATACTTCACATCGAGGATCCGGGCGACATTATCCGTCCGCTCAAGGAACGTCCCTATACGGCAGAAATTGAAGATATCGTTGCGAAGCATGGTACCATGCAAAGCGCCGCGCACCTGCGCACTCTGCTGGCGGATCAGCTCCAGCACATTCGGCAGGTCCTTCTCGCTGACCTGCCGTGCCAGCGCATCCTTCAGCCGCATCCACGTATCATTGACCGCTTCCCATACCTCGCGCGTCAGCGCCACGCGGACCATGCGAGCATTGTTCCGGGCCGCGTCCACGACGGACATGACGGAGGACGGGTTGGTCCGGTCACGCAGCATATAGTCGATGGCATGCGTGCGATTGATCTCGTCATGGCGTTCATTATAGCCGTCGAGCGCATTGGCGGTGGACAGGACCGAGATCCATTCGGCATCGGACGCGTCCGCCCGCGTCATTGCCATGCGTGAGCCGGCCTCGATCAGCCGGGCATTGTTCGCGCTTCGCTCAAGGTAACGGCACATCCAGAACAGACCGCCAGCTGTCTTGCCAAGCATCATGATTCGAGCACCCACGTATCCTTGGTGCCGCCGCCCTGGCTCGAATTGACCACAAGTGACCCCTTCTTCAAGGCGACGCGCGTCAGCCCGCCCGGCGTGATGTCTACGCCGTTCGGCGAGACCAGCACAAAGGGCCGCAAATCCACATGGCGCGGCGCAAGGCCCTGGTTCGTGAAGATCGGCACCGTTGAAAGCGCGAGCGTCGGCTGCGCGATATAGCCGTCGGGCTTTGCCTGCAGCTTGGCGCGGAAAGCGGCGACCTCCTTGCGGCTTGCGGCGGGCCCGACCAGCATGCCATAGCCGCCAGACCCATGAACTTCCTTGACGACGAGATCTTCCAGATTGTCGAGCACATAGGCGAGCGAGTCCGGGTCCGAGCATCGCCATGTCGGCACGTTCGGCAGCTTCGCCTTCTCGCCGGTATAGAATTCAACGATGTCCGGCATGTAGGAATAGATTGCCTTGTCATCGGCGATCCCCGTGCCCGGCGCATTCGCAATCGTAATGCCGCCGGCACGGTAGATGTCCATGATCCCGGGCACGCCCAGCACCGAATCCGGATTGAAGTTGAGCGGGTCGAGATAGGCGTCATCGACCCGCCTGTAGAGAACATCGACCGGCATATAGCCTTGCGTCGTCCGCATCGCGACACGGCCGTTGACGACACGAAGGTCATGGCCTTCGACCAGCTCCGCGCCCATTTCGTCGGCGAGGAAGGAATGCTCGAAATAGGCTGAGTTGTGGATACCGGGCGTCAGGACCGCCACGACAGGCTTGTCCGTGCAGGCCGATGGCGCACAGGCCGCCAGAGACCGCCTCAGTCGCTTTGGATAGGTCGAAACCGGGCAGACCTTGTGCCGGATGAATAGGTCCGGAAACATCTCGAACATCGTTTCCCGGTTTTCCAGCATATAGGAAACGCCGGATGGCGTGCGGGCATTGTCCTCAAGCACATAGAACTCATCCTCGCCGGTGCGCACGATATCCGTACCGACAATATGCGTATAAATGCCACCGGGTGGATCGACACCGATCATCTTCGGCTCAAACGCTGCATTCTGACTGATCATCTCACGCGGGATACGCCCGGCCTTCAGGATTTCCTGGCGGTGATAGATGTCGTGCAGGAAAGCATTCAGCGCGAGGACACGCTGCTCAATCCCTTCCGACAGTTTCTGCCATTCGCGATTGGACAGGATGTGAGGAACGATATCGAACGGGATCAGCCGCTCATTGGCTTCCTCACGTCCATAAACATTGAAAGTGATGCCTGTTCGGCGAAACGCGCGTTCGGCCTCCTTCGCCTTCTTTCGCAGGCTTCTGGAGTTCTCTGACTGGAACCAGTCACTATAGGTTTGATAGGGTTGGCGCGGATGTTCTCCGTGTCCGAACATTTCGTCAAAGGGCATCTTGTTGTCCGGCATGGCTGGCTGGTGCGCCGTCTCCTTCCTTGCAATCACCCGAATGATACATCTGGGCAGGTCAGTGGCAAAAACTTTCGCGAATACCGTGACATGCGGGCTGAACCTGCCCAATATTCGAGCGCCCGTTTCGGATGACTGGCCCGATGGCCCGCTACACGCCCCGCCACCATTGCGCTTATGGGCAATGTGACAAATTGGTCACACAGCTTAACCGGGAGTGATGCTGCCCGTGCAACCGGAATGCATGTGCTGCGTTTGAGCTGCCATGACCCAAGAGCATTCCCCCGTGCAGAGCGCGCCGGCTGATGGGCCGGATGTCAGCCCTGCTCTCGAAGTGGCGCTCCTGACCTGGGAGTACCCACCGATTCCCACCGCCAAGGGCCGCGTTGCCTGCGAGACGGCGCATGCGCTTGCCGCACACGGCGTGAATGTGCGCGTCTTCACAATGGACCGGGATGACGTGGTTCGTACCGACCATGACCGGATTGAAGTCATAGGCTGCGCGGGCCGCATTACAGGCTTGCGGCGCCTGATGAAGACCATTCCCGGTCTCGAGCACATCGCCGCCGCCGCTGCATTCCGTGAATGCGTGCAGGACGAGCATGAGCGCCGCCCCTTTGACCTCATCGAAGCGACGAATTGCGGGGCACCAGCCGCCATGCTGATGGATTGCGGCCTTCCGGTCGTCATCCGGAACACCGCTCCACACGCGCTGGATGCCGCTGATGACGACAGCTTCGGCTCCCGCCTGTCGCGCTTTGTTGCGCGAGGTCTGGAAGCCAGATGCGCCAACACGGCTGCTGCAGTCATTTCCAATACGCGCACCCACGCGCGCTTTATCAAGGACTGGTACGGCTTCCAGCCGGGTAATATCCATATGGTGACGCCTGTCTCGGTTGATCCTCAGATCGTCCGGACCGGGGCATCCTTGCCCTACCCGCCGCTGCATGCCCGCCTGCGCCTTGCCTATATCGGCGATGGAGCGCCGCGAAAGGGGCTGGACGAACTTCTGATCGCGTTCGACATCGTCGTGCATTCTGCACAGGCAAAGGACGACCCCCTGCCCGAGCTGCATGTGATCGGCCTCGCGCCCCATGACATGGAAGCCCGGATGGATCGGCTCTCCCTGTCACAGATCGCGCGCGAACAGATCCTCGATTTCGGACGCCTCACCGACGATTCGATGAGCCATGTCCTCGCCCGCTGCCATGGCATTATCGCGCCATCCCGCTATCAGTCGACCGGCTCAGTCTACCGGGAAGCGGCCGCATTCGGCCGCCCGCTCATCGCCTGCGCCGAAGACCCGACAGCGGTGGAGTTCGTCGAAAAGTACGGCTGCGGGCGCCTGGCACAAGAGTGCACGCCCGGCAGCCTCTCCCGCACGATCATGTCGACATTTGCGAATCGGGCTGACCTCGTCCAGATGCGCCATCGCGGCCTCGACGCGGCGAAAACCTGGAACCGCGACGAATTTGGGGCACGCACGCTGCAGGTCTACCGCCGCGCCATGAACCTCGCCCCGATCAGCCTCCCGGCCTTCCAGGACGCCCGCGCAAGGCTAGCACAGCCGCACAGCTGAATTCACGGCGGTGGCAGCAGTGTCAGACTGGATTGTCTGGAGTTTTGGTACGCCCAACAGGATTCGAACCTGTGACCTACTGATTAAAAGTCAGTTGCTCTACCGACTGAGCTATGGGCGCGCCGAAGCGGTTTCCTAGTCGAGTGCGCCGGGAAGGTCAACGCACGGCAACCTGCTAATTGCAGGTCAGCTGGTGCCATCATTTCGCCGTCAATTTCGCTTGCAATTGCAGGGCTATGAAACACGCGCTCATCCTACCGGCAGCCGGCCTTCTCATCCTCGCCGCCTGCGCCTCGCCATCGCCCGACTCCACGACCGGCCAGGTCGTGTCGCAGACGCGTTCTGGAATGGCCGACGCGGCGATGACCCCACTCGAAGACCTCAATCTCAAACGCGACGAAATTCCGCATATCCTGCAGGAGATCAACAACCCGTACGAAGTCTCGACCGACATCACCTGTGACGAGATCGTCGCACAGGTCTCCGCGCTCGACGCCGTACTCGGGCCGGACTTTGATGCACCGAAGGAAGAAGACGACGAGTCGCTCTCCGACAAGGCCGCCGGCGCGACCTCCGAGGGCATACTTGGCGCGGTTGCCTCGGAAGCCGGCGGACTTATCCCCTATCGCGGCTGGGTACGCCAGCTATCGGGCGCCAAGCGCCACGAGGCGAAAGTGAAGCGCGCCATCAACAAGGGCTCACACCGGCGCACCTATCTGAAGGCGCTCGGTCAGATGAAGAAATGCGATGGCATCGCCGCGCCAAACCTTGCCGCCCTCCGCCAGAACCAGAGCGTCGTCTATCGCGGTGATGCTCCTGATGGCTACATGCCGGAACCGCAAAAGGTCGAGACGCCGCCAGAGCCGCCCGCGAAGGATTGGGACCTCGTCCCCTCCGACATTGACAGCTATGCGCTGGATGATGTTGACGGCCACACCAAGGCAGACCGCAAGGCTAAGTCGGCTTCGGAGCCGACTTCGTATCCGCCCATCGAAGACTGAGCTCAGTTCGCCGCGCCTCAAACGTCCCCGCAGCGATGTGCGCGCGCATATCGGCCATCAGCGCCTGGAAAAAGGCGGTGTTGTGCCAGGAAAGGATCATCGCGCCGAGATATTCACCGGCTTTCATCAGATGGTGCAGATAGGCCTTTGAATAGTCATTGCTCGCCGGAGAGTTCACCGCCTCATCGAGCGGGGAAAGATCCTCGGCAAATTTTGCGTTCTTGAGATTGATCGGCCCGTCCCACGTCCAGGCCTGACCGTGCCGCCCGGCCCGCGTCGGCAGCACACAGTCGAACATGTCGATGCCGCGCGCGACGCTTTCGACAAGGTCGATCGGCTTGCCCACACCCATCACATAGCGCGGCTTCTCATCCGGCAGGTGCGGCACCGTCATGTCGATGGTCCGGCACATCTGCTCATGGCCCTCTCCGACAGCGAGGCCGCCAAGCGCAATTCCGCCAAACCCCTGGCTCACAACACCCTTCGCTGAACGCTCGCGCAGGTCTTCAAAGTTCGATCCCTGGATAATGCCGAACAGGGTCTGCGTCTCCCGCACCCCGAACGCATCAAGGCTCTTCTGCCCCCAGTCGAGTGACAGTTCCAGGCTGCGCAGCGCCTCTTCATGACTGCATGGAAAGTCGGTGCACTCATCAAGCTGCATGGAAATATCCGCGCCGAGAAGGTCCGCCTGGATTTCGATGCTGCGCGCCGGCGTCAGCCGGTGCTCAGAACCGTCAATGTGGCTGCGAAACGTCACGCCGTCCTTGTCCATCTTGCGAAGCTGCGACAGCGACCAGACCTGGAAGCCACCACTATCGGTCAACATCGGGCCTTTCCAGCCAGAGAATTTATGCAGCCCGCCAAGCCGCTTCACGCGCTCCGCGCCAGGGCGCAGCATGAGGTGATAGGTATTGCCAAGGATAATGTCGGCCCCGGCCTGCTCGACCTGGTCCATATACATCGCCTTTACGGTGCCAGCCGTGCCGACAGGCATGAAGGCGGGTGTGCGAATGTCGCCGCGCGATGTCTTCAGCACACCGGTCCGCGCCGCACCGTCACGCGCTTGGATCTCGAAAGGAAAGGTCGTCATGGCGCGCGTTTGGCGCATCGACCCGGCACTGACAAGTCCTCAAAATCGGCTAAGACAGGCCCAATGTCTCTGAGCGAAGCCGAATTCCTGCACCATGTCCGATCCGTGCCGACAAATGTCGAACTGCTGGCACGCCTGCCTGAGCTTGGCCTGTCGCAGTGCTATCTGACTGCTGGATGCTTGTTCCAGCCTGTCTGGAACCATCGCTCCGGCAATGATCCAGCCTGGGGCATCAGCGATTTCGACGTGTTCTATTTCGATGACAGCGACACGTCTTACGAGGCTGAAGACGCGGTGATACAGCGCGCCGCCAGTGCCTTTGCAGACCTCGATGCGGTGATCGAAATCCGCAACCAGGCCCGCGTCCATCTCTGGTACGAACAGAAATTCGGCCGCCCCATCGCACCGATCACATCCTCAGAAGACGGTATTGGCGGCTTCCTCGTCGCCTGTACCTGCGTCGGCATAAATGTCGACACCGGCGACCTCCACGCGCCCTACGGACTGGGCGACCTCTGGAACGGCATCCTCCGGCCAAATCCCGGAAACATCGACGACCCGCTCTTCACGAGGAAAGCCGAAAGCTACAGGACACGTTGGCCCTGGCTGACCATTCGGCATGGCGATTGATCAAGGCAGCAGCAGGCACGCATCGCCATAGGAATAGAAGCGGTATTTCTGCGCGATGGCGTGCGCATAGGCGGCCTGCATGATGTCTGTGCCCATCAGCGCGCAGACCAGCATGAACAGCGAGCTTTCCGACAGGTGGAAATTGGTGACTAGCGCGTCCGTCACCTGCAGCCTGTCGCCCGGTTTGAGAAAAATGTCAGTCGGCCCTGTCGCCGGGACAAGCCGGCCATTCTCGACAGCGCTTTCCAGCGTCCGCAACGCCGTCGTCCCAACGGGCACGCAGCGATGCCCGGATGCACGCACATCATTCAGCCGCGCCGCGACTTCAGGGCTGATCCGCCGCCACTCCTCATGCAGCCTGCCGCTCTCGATCTGACTTTGCTTCAGCGGTGAAAACGTGCCCAGCCCGACATGAAGGCGAACCGTTTCACTGCCGATCCCGGCCGCGGCCAGCGCTTCGCGCAGCTCCGGCGTGAAGTGCAGCCCTGCCGTCGGCGCGGCGACCGATTGCGCATCCTCACCCGCAAAACTCGTCTGATAGGTCTGGCGGTCCTTCGCATCCGCCGCACGCCGCCGGGCGATATAGGGCGGCAGCGGCATGGCGCCATGTGCGTCGAGTGCCTCGTCAAGCTCCCGCCCCGCCAGATTGAAGACAAGCGTGACTTCACCCGTCTCGGCCTTGCCTGTCAGCTCCGCCTCAAAGCCCTGCCCGAAAGATATCCGGTCTCCAGGTTTCAGGCGCTTACCCGGCCGGGCCAGCGCCCGCCAGGTCGCACCATCGACGCGCTCGACCAGATTGGCATCGACGGACACGTCCGCGCCGGCGTCATCGCGTGCCGGCCGCACGCCTTTCAGCGCGGCGGGAATGACCCTCGTATCATTGAAGACCAGCGTGTCCCCGGCCTCGAGATAGTGCGGCAGGTCGCGGACATGCGCATCCTCCAGTCGGCCATCGCCATACACGACAAGCAGCCGCGCGGCATCCTGCGGCTCGACCGGCCGCAATGCGATCAGCTCTTCAGGGAGATCGAAGGAAAACGCTGAAAGATCCAAGGCTTACGCCCTAGCCTTCGACGACCGCCGGCACCCTTGGCAGGTCGCAAATGTCGTTCTTGAGCTGGGCAGCGGCGGCCAGCCTGTCGGTCCATTCCTGCGTATCCGTCCGCTGGACATACACCTTGGGGCGCTCACCTTCAGGAAGGTCGGACGCCATGACGGCCTTGTTGAGCACGTCGGGATTCTCGATCGGCGTTCCGTTCGGCTCCGGGCCCTTCTTGATGGCGCGGACGACATCAAATCCTTCCAGCACCCGGCCCCAGGCCGTGTACTGCTTGTCGAGATGGCTTGCCTGATGGCGCATCAGGAAAAACTGGCTGTTGGCCGAATTCGGGTCATTGGTACGCGCCGTGGAGACAATGCCCGGACAGTGCGGGATCCAGCTGTCGAGCAAATTGTCGGCTGTCATCTCGGCCACGAACTGCGCCTGCGATGCCATCGGAAAGCCCTTGTAGAGCCCCTGTTTGGCATCCTGCGCCGGTCCGATCGGGTTCATCACCATGTCATTCGGATTGCGTCGGAAGGTGAACTCTCCCTCAATATTCGGCAGGCCGGATTCGCGGCCCTTCAGCGCAAAAATATCGCCGCCTTGTGCCATGAAATCATCAATCACGCGGTGGAAGACCGTACCGTCAAAATCGCCGGATCTGGTGATCGCGCGGAACTGTTCGACATGTGCTGGCGCGACTTCAGGCAGCATTTCCACCACGATCCGGCCTTTGGTCGTATCGAGGACCCAGAGGTTCTCTGCCTCGACCTCTCGCCACTCATCCGGTGCCGCCTCGACGTCGTTTATCGTGAATTGAGGCGCAGCCGGCGCGGCGGCTTCCGTTTCTGCACTAGCAGGCGCTTCCTGCGCACAGGCAGCAGCCACGATCATGCTGGCACAGCCGAGCGCCATCGAAACAGTCCGGGTGATGTTCACTTGTATTTCTCCAGAAGCTTTTCCCTGACACGAGGCGTGACAAAGGAACTGATATCGCCCCCAAATTTCGCGATTTCCTTCACGAGCCGCGAAGCAACCGCCTGATGCTGAACATCTGCCATCAGGAAAACAGTTTCAATCTCGCGGTTCAGTTGCTCATTCATCGCCGTCATCTGGAATTCGTACTCGAAATCGGAGACAGCGCGCAGGCCGCGAATAATCACGTGCGCATTACACGCTTCGGCAAAATGCATGAGAAGATTATCGAAAGGGCGCGCCTCGATCGGGACGTTGCGCGGATTGGGCAGGTCGGCACATTCTGCCTCGACAATGGCAACGCGCTCCTCCAGCGAGAAAAGCGGCTTCTTGGCCTCGTTCACCGCGACACCGATGATCATCCGGTCGACGAGCTTCAGCCCGCGCCCGATAATGTCGAGATGCCCCATGGTGATCGGATCAAAGGTTCCAGGATAAAGCCCGACACGTTCCATCAGCACCTCCACTTAGGCAGCTAACTGCAACGATTGCAGCAGTCTCGCCTTATTCTTCGCTATCTTCGTCCTCTTCTTCCACAAGGCGGGCCACGGACACAACCCGTTCGCCCTCATTCGTGCGAAGAACCCAGACGCCTGATGTGGCGCGACCGGCAATGCGGATCTGATCGACATGGGTACGGATCAGCTGGCCTCCATTGGTGACAAGCATGATCTGGTCATTATCATCGACGGTGAAAGATTGCGCGATCTGCTTGACCGGCCCCTTCTTCTTGTCGCGGCCCCAGATATTGTGGGCGACGAGGCCCTTCCCGCCGCGCCCGGTGACCCGGTAATCGAAGGAAGATGAGCGCTTGCCCATGCCATCATCGGCAATGGTCAGGATATACTGATCGCGGGCACCAAGTTCTGCGATGCGTTCCGGGCTGAGCGCGGCCTCTTCGACGCCATCCTCTGCCTCGTCATCGGCCATCACGTCACCAGCATCATCCTCGTCCTCGCCCGTTGCCGCACGGCGCATCGCCGCGGCATGCTTGAGATAGGCGCGCGCTTCCGCAGAGGTGACCTCGACATGATGCAGAACACCCATGGAGATGACTTCATCGCCCTTGTCGAGACGGATACCACGTACGCCGGTCGAGTTGCGGCCGGCAAACACCCGCACATCCGTCACCTGGAAGCGGATACATTTGCCGAGCGCGGTGGTCAGCATGATGTCATTGTCTTCATTGCAGATCTTGACCGAGACAATGCCATCGCCCTCATCGAGCTTCATCGCGATCTTGCCGTTGCGATTGACGCGAATGAAATCGCTGAGCTTGTTGCGGCGAACCGTGCCAGAGCGGGTCGCGAACATCACGTCGAGCGAGTTGCGGCTCTCCTCATCATCCGGCAGCGGCATGACGCTCTCTATCCGCTCATCCTTGGAGAGCGGGAAGATATTGACCAACGCCTTGCCGCGAGATTGCGGCGAACCGACCGGCAGGCGCCACACCTTCTCCTTGTAGACCATGCCCTCGGAGCTGAAGAACAGGATCTCCGTATGCGTATTGGCCGTGAAGAGACGGGTGACGAAGTCCTCATCCTTCATCGCCACACCGGACCTGCCCTTGCCGCCGCGATGCTGGGCGCGATAGGTCGAAAGCGGAACGCGCTTCACATAGCCGCCATGCGTGACGGTCACGACCATGTCCTCGCGCTCGATCAGGTCCTCATCGTCCATGTCGGCATCGGCGAAAGTGAATTCGGAGCGCCGCGGCACGGCGAATTTCTCTTTCACCTCATTCAGCTCACCCCGGATGATATCAAGGATGCGCGAACGTGAACGCAGAATGTCGAGATAGTCTGCAATCTTCTCCGACAAGCCCTTGGCTTCATTGCCGATTTCATCACGGCCGAGGCCGGTGAGGCGGGACAGCTGCAGCGCAAGAATGGCGCGGGCCTGCTCATCGGAAAGATAGATCGTGTCGCCCTCGGCGCGGCGCGTCCGGCGGTCGGCAACGAGGTCGATCAGCGGCCCCATATCCAGTATCGGCCACGCCTTGGCGAGCAATTGCTCGCGCGCCGAATTCGGGTCCGGCGCATGCCGGATGATACGGATGACCTCGTCAATATTCGCAACGGCGAGCGCAAGGCCCACCAAGACGTGTGCGCGGTCGCGCGCCTTGTTGAGTTCAAATTTCGTCCGCCGGGCGACCACTTCCTCACGGAACTGGATGAAGGCCTGCAGCACCTGGCGCAGATTCAGCTGCTCCGGCCGCCCGCCATTCAGGGCGAGCATGTTCACCGGGAAGGATGTCTGTAGCTGCGAATAGCGGAACAGCTGATTCAGCACGACGTCCGCGCTCGCATCCTTCTTGATCTCGATCACGACGCGGATGCCGTGGCGGTCGGATTCGTCGCGCAGATCCGCAATGCCTTCAATCCGCTTCTCGCGAACGAGTTCGGCGATCTTCTGCACCATGGAGGCCTTGTTCACCTGATACGGAATCTCGGTGACAATAATCGCCTGACGGCCGGACTTGACCTCTTCAATCTCGGTGCGCGCCCGCATCAGCACAGACCCGCGACCTTCCAGCAACGCCTTGCGCGATCCGGCATAGCCGAGGATCAGCCCGCCAGTCGGAAAGTCCGGTCCCGGCACGATCTCGAGCAACTGCTCGTCATCAATCGCCGGATCATCGATCATGGCGAGGGTCGCGTCGACCACTTCACCAAGATTGTGCGGCGGAATGTTCGTCGCCATGCCGACCGCGATGCCGCCGCCGCCATTGACCAGCAGGTTCGGGAACTGCGCCGGCAGGACCATCGGCTCCTGCTGGGAGCCGTCATAGGTGTCCTGGAACTGGACCGTATCCTTGTCGATGTCGGCGAGCAGGTATTGCGCCGCCTTGGTCATCCGGGATTCGGTGTAGCGCATCGCCGCCGGCGGATCATTGTCGATCGAGCCAAAATTGCCCTGGCCATCGACAAGCGTCAGCCCCATCGAGAATGGCTGCGCCATCCGCACCAGGGCATCATAGATCGCGCTGTCGCCGTGCGGGTGGTAGTTACCCATCACGGCACCGACAATGTTCGCAGACTTCTTGTAAGGCTTGTCCGGCGTGTTGCCATTGACCTGCATGGCATAGAGAATCCGGCGGTGAACCGGCTTCAGGCCATCGCGCACATCGGGCAGCGCACGGCTGACAATGACGCTCATCGCATAGTCGAGATAGGAGCGTTTCAGCTCGTCCTCGATATCAACAGGATCAATCCCGTCCTCGTAATGCGGTTCGTCGTTTTCCGGCTCTTCTGGCGGTGTATTTTCGTCGCTCACGGAAGCCCTGCCTCTGGTCTCTCTGCGCGGGCCCGAATCGCCCGCCGAATCTGGGTTTCAGCCTAGCAGGCGGGGGCAGCAGACACAAACTCTGATGGCGGTTCAGCCCGGTGTTTGCACAGCGCCGTATATTCTGTTTTTCAAGCCCCCAGACCGTCATCCCGGAATTTGCGCCAGCAAATATCCCGGCCCCAGTCAATTGAAGAGCAGGGCCCGCCCAAACCGGGTCCCGGCTCTCCCGTTGGTCGGCCGGGATGACAGGAATGGGCTGGCAAGATCAGAGCAGATCCCCGCCGGCCGCCGCAGCCGTCGTGCCATCCTTCTTGAAGGCCCGGATGACATTCTTGCCGGTGATCCACTTGTGGACCTCATCCGGCCCGTCGACCAGCCGCTGCGACCGGATATGCGTGTACCAGGCCGCCAGCGGCGTATCGAGCGAATAGCCAAGCGCACCGTGCAGCTGGATCGCCGTATCGACCACCTTGTGAACCATATTGGCGAGGAACACCTTGGCGATGCCATTCTCCTGGCGAAGGTCCAGGCCATTTTCCGCCTTGTAGGCGATGTGCATCAGCATCAGCCGCGCGATATAGAGCTGGCTCGCGCACTCGGCCAGCATGAACTGGACGCCCTGCCGCTCTTCCAGCCCCTTGCCGAAGGTCGAGCGCTTGGTGACATGTTCCGTCGCAAGATCGAGCGCGCGTTGCGCCATGGCGACATTGTGCATCCCGTGGCGCAGGCGCCCATAAGCGAGACGGTGCTGTCCCATGGAAAAGCCGCCGCCCTCGCCGCCAAGGAGGCTCTCTGCCGGCACGCGCAGATCCTTGATCTCGATCTCGGCATGCCCACCGCCCATGATGTTGTAGAGCGGGCCATGCACCGCCATCGTCTCAATGTCGCGCTTGATCTTGTAACCGGGGTTCGGCAGCTCGACGATGAAGGTCGAGAACTGCTCATGGCGCGGCGCGTCCGGATTGGTCTTCGCCATGACAACGGCAATGTCCGCCACCGACGCGGCCGATGAGAACCACTTCTCACCATTCAGCACATAGTGACTGTTACCGTCCTTCTCCGCGCGGGTCTGCATGCCCGTCGCATCGGCCCCTGCTGCCTTCTCCGTCATCGAATAACAGACCCGCTTTTCGCCGTTGAGGATCGGCTTCAGGAACTTCTCTTTCTGATAGTCCGTGCCATGCGCGAGCAGGGTCAGCATGGTCGCATCATCCGGTCCCTGCGAGTTCATCGACAGCGCGCCGAGATGGCTCTGGCCGAGCTCCATCTGCACCAGCGCATTGGCCAGCGGGCCGAGCCCCATGCCACCATGCTCCTTCGGAATGAAGGGCAGCCACAGGCCCTGTTTCCTCGCCTTGGCCCGCAGCTCATTGAGGACGGTCTTGTAATCCTCGCCATCGGTGAGGCGCTTCTCGGCCGGAATACACTCATCCTGCACCCATTGGCGAACGCGTTCGCGAACCTGCTTGGCCTCATCCGGAATGGTAAAATCGATCGACATTGCTTTCTCCCTTAAGTCTCTTGGCGCCACGCTAATCTGCCCCGCCAGGCCTGCACAGCCCCAAACAGGACGCCTGACGCGGCGTGATCCTCTGTCAGCGCGAACCGCCATCCGGCATTGATGCAGACGGGTCAGGCGCTAGTCTCGCCCGGTCGAGTCCGGAGAATCGCCCATGGCCCCCAAACCCCTGAGCCGCCGTTCAACCCTCCTGATGACCGCTGCAGGCCTGGCCGCGGGATGGGTGCCAGCCGCCGGAGCTGACAGCGCACGCCGCCAGAAAGGCTGGCGCAATGGCCAGTCGCTGCCTTTCCCGGTTCAGGAAATCTATCCGGCGCTGCATGCAGGACGCATCCATCTTGCCGGCGGCTTCATCGCCGAGGATGGCCGCATTACAGGGCCGACAGCGATGCATCACGCCTACGACCCGGCATCCGGCAACTGGACCGTAAAGGCACCCCTGCCCGCGGCACGCCATCACCCCCAGCTCATCTCCTATCGCGGCCGGCTCTACTGCATTGGCGGATATGAAGCCGGCGAACAGGGCGGCTGGCAGATGCGCGGCGGCGTCTGGCGCTATGATGATGCTGAAGATGCATGGAGCGCCGCACCGGCAATGCCTGTGCCTAATGGCGAGAGCATTTCCGAAGTCGCTGACGGCCTGCTCTTCGTGATTGGCGGGCGCCACCCCAGGGCAGACCGCAATCTTGACTGGAATGACCAGACAGACGTCGCCACCGCCTGGGCCTTCGACGGCAGCAAGTGGTTCGATACCGCGCCGATGCCGACCGCTCGCAACAGCGCCGCCAGCGGCGTCATCAATGGCTACATCCACGTCATCGGCGGGCGCACAGTCGGCGGCGGCAATCTCGCAAGGCACGAAGTCTACGATCCTGCTTCAGACCGCTGGGAGCACCGCGCGCCCATGCCGAAGGCGCAGGGCGGTCTGGCCGCTGCAGCCATCGGCCACAGACTGTACGCCTTTGGCGGTGAGTATTTCTCCGGCAATGGCGGGGGCGTCTATCCCGATGCCTGGGTCTATGACGCCAATCGAGACAGGTGGAGCGCCATTCCCGACATGCCGAGGCCGCGCCATGGTCTCGGCGCCGTCGCCCTTGGCGGCGACATCCATGTGATCGGCGGTGCGCTTCGCGCGAGCGGCAAGGATACGAGTGCAGCAGTGGAGATCTACACGCCATGAGCCGCGACCATGACTGACGCCCAGGAGCCCCCACTCGAACAGCACAAATGGTATGAGGACGTTCAGGCCCTGCTCCTCGGCACCCTGCTGCTATCCTTTGGCGTAACCCTCTACAGCACCGCCATGCTGATCACGGGCGGACTGGCTGGCACCAGCCTTCTCGTCGAGTTTGCGAGCCCCCTGTCCTTCGGCCTCGTCTTCTTCGTGCTAAATCTGCCCTTCTACATCCTGTCCGTCCTGCGCATGGGATGGGGCTTCACCATCCGGACCTTCATTGCCATCGCGCTCATCTCCGCCATGACGCGCCTTATTCCGATGTGGATGGACTTTTCTGCCCTCGACCCTGTCTTCGCATCGGTCGCTGGCGCGGCGATGATGGGCGTTGGCCTTGTCATGCTGCTGCGCCACCGCGCCGGCATTGGCGGCATCACCATCCTGTCGCAATTCCTGCAGGACAAGGGCGTGATCCGCGCTGGCATCTTCCAGCTCATTGTCGACCTCGCCATCCTCGTCGTGGCGCTGTTCATGCTGCCGCTGAAGTTGGTCGCGCTGTCCATTGTCGGCGCATTCGTGCTGAACCTGACTGTCGCTATCAACCACAAGCCCGGCCGCTATCGCGGCATGAGCTAGACCACAGAACACATTCCCCGCGAACCGCATCGCCAGGCGTGCCACAACCCTTTATGGTGCATATACATTTTATATCGCCACACTTGAACTAAGCTCATCGAAAACCTCTTCGTCGTCCGTTGCAACTTATATAGTGCATATACATCTACTTGAGTATGGGGACTGGCAGGACGCCATCCTCCCAGCTTGGCCGAATGCACTGCACGATAGGTCCAGATCGCATCGCGTCGGCCGGAAAATCAGGAAGGACTTACACATGAACCTGTATATGCATTTAGCGAAATCGCTTCACCGTTCGGCTTTATCCTCAGTCATCGTCGGCCTGACATTCGGCCTCGGCGCGGCGGCGCAGGTCGACAAGTTCTACGTTGGCGACGCGCCCGCTGCCGCCTGCGCAGAAGCAGCCGCCAGTGGCGGCATTCCAGACTATGGCGCCATGGGAGCCTGCAGGGACGCAGTGCGTGATACCGCCCTTTTGCGGTCGGACCGGGCGGCTTCTCTCGTCAATTACGGTATCCTGCAAATGCGCAGGGGCGACAGCGCGGGGGCGCTCGACCTCTTCGACCAGGCCAAGCGACTGTCTCCGCGACTGCCCGACATTCGCGTGAACGTCTCCGCAGCGCTCATCCGCGCGGGCGAGGCTGAAGCCGCCATCGACCTGCTGGACGACATTGCATCGATCGACCCGGATCTGCGCCCGGTCGCGCATTTTAATCGCGGGCTTGCCTACTGGGATCTGGAGCGGTTCCAGAACGCCTATGAGGATTTCAGCGCGGCCGTCAGCTTGCAGCCGAACTATACCCCCGCTGCCAACATGCTCCAAAACTTCGAAATCCGGACCCCTGCCGGACCGGCCCGCCAACTGGCCAGCACACCCGGCTGAGTTGCCCGCTCCCGATGGGCGAACTCCCGGCGGAGAGGCGGCTGACCGTTCCCCTACGCCTTTCCGCCGGGCTTTTTATTCCTCGATCATGACGGGGCGCAGGTCGCTCGTTTCAATGTGCCATTGCAGGTCTTCTGTGGATGCGCCGGGAACGTCATTCACCCGGCTGAGCAGGACCGGACCTTCCATACGGTAGGCATCTCCATTCTGCAGCTCACCCGACATGCTCACCTGTGCTTCGTAATAGACGGTGCCTGCCGCGCCTTCCTCGCGCCCCTGCTCGAGCGATATCTTGATCGTGCGGTATTTTTCATAGGCCTGTTCGAACTCCTCCAGCGTCATGCCGCTCGCTTCGCCACTTTCGCCCCAGACAGACCGGGCCGTTTCCCAGTCACGCGCCTCGAGCGCATCCGCCCACACCTGAAGTGTGTCTTCCGGCTCTCCGACCGCGACATCATTCGTGTCCATGGTTTCATCCACGGCTGCAGGGTCTGCCTGCTCGGGCACGACAGAGCGGTCGCTCGTGTCATCGGCCCCGCAAGCGGCAATCGCCATGGCAAGGGCCGGCACAAGAATACGATAGCTCATCGAGACACTCCTCTTTCGAATGAGGAGAAACGAGCCGTGGGCGCCTGCGTTCCCGGCGGACCACACGTCGCTCAGGCCTGAAGCGTTCGGTCCGACACCACGGTGAGCTGATGCCTGGCATCCTTTTTCAGCACGATATCCGCATGCTCGCGAAGCGGCTCGATATGCTGGGTCAGATTGGGCAGGTTGATCTTGCGCCAGACCGACATGGCAAAGGCCTCCGCCTGCGGAACTGTCATATTGCGGAACTGCGCATAAAAGGAGGTCGGGTCATGCTCGGCCGCGTTCCAGAAACGCATGAATCGGGCAAGGAACCAGGTCTCGATATCGCGCTGATCGGCATCGAGATAGACGAGGATGTCGGGCCGGTCGGTTTTCTTCACCGGCCCTCCCGGCGGCTCAAAGCCCAGCCCCTCGAGGATGAGGATGTCAGGGCGCGACAGGGTACGGGCGCCCGCCGGGTTCACATCATAGGTTTCGTGATCATAGGCCGGGATGCGCGCCTGACCAAGACGGATGGAGCGGATCGCCGCCGCCATTGCCTCGCGGTCATAGGTCTCTGGAAAGCCCTTGCGCATCATCAGCTCGCGCTTCTCCAGAATGGCATTGGGCAGCAGGAACCCGTCTGTTCCGACAATCTCGGCGCCGGGATCGGGCAACAGCGCCTCGCCTAACGCTCTGGCGAGCGTCGACTTGCCGACCGCGACCGAGCCGGTCAACCCGACAATGAGATAGTCCCGTTCAGCAAGGATGGCGCGCAGGCGTGAGACGAGTTGATCCAGCCCCGTCATGTCCTGCATCGCCCTCTCCCGATCCGCTCCAGACAGATCCTAGAACGGAATTTCGTCTTCGAAATCCTGGTTCCCGAAGTCCTGGGGCGGGCCGTCAAGCTGGCGCGGACCACCGCCGCCACCACCGCCATAGCCGCCACCCGAACGGCCACCACCACCGCCGCCCTGGCCACCGCCGGCACTGTCGAGCATGGTCAGCGTGCCGTCAAAGCCCTGCAGGACGACTTCAGTCGAATAGCGGTCATTGCCATTCTGGTCCTGCCATTTGCGGGTCTGCAGCTTGCCTTCGATGTAAACTTTCGAACCCTTCTTGAGGTAATTCTGACAGATACGGATGAGCCCCTCAGAGAAGATGGCAATCTGGTGCCATTCGGTCTTCTCGCGCCGTTCGCCGGTATTCTTGTCCTTCCAGGTTTCAGACGTCGCGATCCGCAGATTGCAGACCTGACCACCATTCTGAAACTGCCGCACTTCCGGATCAGCGCCCAGATTTCCGATAAGGATCACCTTGTTTACAGAACCTGCCATGTCGCGCTCCAATCATTTCGTCTTCGAATCGTCCGCTCCCGTTTAATACGAGACAGGACGCCTGTCGCCCTTCGGTCCCATATTTCCACAAGTCGCACCCTCAACACCAGCCACGCCCATAATGTTCTCTTTATGTTCCCGCCGTCAAGACCGCTGGTACAGGGTGTCGGAAATCAATCAGGCATCCGCGAGAGCGGACGCTTCTGCCGCCTCGGACGATCCGCCCGCACCGAGGATTTCCGGCAGCGGTTCGCCCGCCTTGCGCAGGGCCAATACCTCATCCTCAACCGGCTCAAGCAACAGCCGGCGATAATCGACGAAATAGTTCTGCGGATTGTCCCAGGGCTTTTCCTCGCCCTGGCGCGGAATCCATTTCGAGCCGCGTTTCACATAGCCCGCTGTCAGGTCGAGCAGCATTTTCTTCTGTCCGTAATCCTCAACGCCAATCGGCAAGAAGACCTGCTTGCCCTTCCGGTCCATCAGGCTGAACAGGCGGCAGAGATACCGCACGCCAAGCTCAAGCTTCAGCGTCCAGCTCGCGCCCGCATAGCCGAAAATCACGGCCGCATTGGGCAGGCCGGCAAACAGGATGGAGCGATAGCTGACCAGGTCGGACGGATCGAGAGACACCCCATCAAGGCGCACGTCGGCCCCGCCAAACGAGACCATCTCCAGCCCTGTCGCCGTCACAATAACGTCCACCTCGATCTCGCGCCCGCTTTGAAGCTTGAGGCCAGTCGGCGTGATCCGATCCACCGCATCGGTAACCATTTCCACCTTGCCCTGCCGGATCGCCTCGAAGAAGTCGCCATCCTTGGACACGCAGATCCGCTCATCCCACGGATTGTAGCGCGGCGTGAAATGCGTCTCGTAATCATAGTCGGGGCCGAGCTCCTTGCGGATCCACTTGTCGATCAGGGCTTTCACGCGCTCCGGCTTGCGGCGCGACATGCCATAGACGAGCTGCTGCATGGTCAGCGCCTTCCAGCGCGTCAGCTTGTGGTTCACCTTCTTTGGCAGGAAGCGCAGCCGTTTCGACAGCGGGTCCACACTTGGCCGCGCCACGACATAGGCCGGCGAGCGCTGCACCATGTATGTGTGGGACGCCTTCTCCGCCATTGTCGGGACCAGGGTAATGGCCGTCGCACCAGAGCCGATCACCGCGACCCGCTTGCCCTCATAATCAAGGTCTTCCGGCCAGAATTGCGGATGGGCAATCACGCCTTCAAAGTCTTCCTTGCCGGGAAAGTCCGGGTCGTTTCCGCGTTCATAACGGTAATAGCCGCTGCAGAAGACGACCATCGAGCCTGTCAGCGTCACGCGCTCGTTCGTGCCTGTCTTCTCCGAAATCAGCGTCCAGCGCGCATCCTCGGTCGACCAGTCGGCCGTCAGCAATTTGTGGCCGAAGCGGATCAGCGGCAGAATCTCATTCTCGCGGGCGGCCTCCTCGATATAGTCGCGGATCTTGTCGCCGTCGGCGATGGCTTCCTTGCCGGCCCAGGGTTTGAACCGGTAGCCCAGCGTATACATGTCGCTATCGCAGCGCACGCCGGGATAGCGGAAGAGGTCCCAGGTGCCGCCCACACGTTCGCGCTGCTCGAGGATGGCCAGACGCTTATTGGGGAATTTCCGTCTCAGCGTCACCGCCGCGCCCACGCCGGACAGGCCCGCGCCGACGATCAGGATATCGAAATGTTCCGCTGCCTCAGCCATGCTTGCCCTCGCTACGCACTACCCCTGAAGCGTTGAGCGTCCCCACTCTGCAAACCCAAGTCAACCGGAAGAGGGAGAACGTGCTGAACATTTCCGCGATCGGCACCAGAAACAGCAGGCCAGGCGCTGTGCGAGGCACGTCTTGTGTGCTCGCGGCCTTGATGCGCTACCGCATCATGCCAAATTCAGCTGTCAACGGGCCCGCGCACGCAGCAAACTCACGCCTGGACACCTTGTTCATTATTTGTTCTTGTCGCGACGCTGGACTCCGGGCACACATGTGCTTGAACACTTAGAGACCTGATCAAGGGCGAAAGCTGATGACCTCCCCGGACCTTCGCATGATCCGCGTGCGCGGCGCGAAAGAACACAATCTGAAGAATGTCGACGTCGACATTCCACGAGACAAGCTTGTCGTGATGACTGGCCTGTCTGGGTCCGGCAAGTCATCGCTCGCCTTCGATACGATCTATGCCGAAGGCCAACGCCGCTATGTCGAGAGCCTCTCGGCCTATGCACGCCAGTTCCTTGAGCTGATGCAGAAGCCCGATGTGGAAAGCATTGAGGGCCTCTCGCCCGCCATCTCCATCGAGCAGAAGACGACCAGCCGCAATCCGCGCTCCACCGTCGGCACGGTCACTGAGATCTACGACTATATGCGCCTGCTCTGGGCGCGTGTCGGCATCCCCTATTCGCCCGCCACCGGCCTTCCCATCCAGTCCCAGACCGTGTCGGAAATGGTCGACCGCACGATGGAGCTGCCGGAAAAGACCCGGCTTTACCTGCTCGCTCCGATGATCCGGGGCCGCAAGGGCGAGTACAAAAAAGAGTTCGCCGAGCTGCTTAAGAACGGCTTCCAGCGCGTCAAGGTCGATGGCGAGTTCCATGACCTCGAAAACCCGCCTACGCTCGACAAGAAGTTCAAGCACGACATTGACGTTGTGGTGGACCGGATCGTCATTCGTGAAGGCATGGAGCAGCGCCTCGCTGAAAGCTTCGAGACAGCGCTCGGTCTCGCCAATGGCATCGCCGTTCTCGAATATGCCGACATTGAGGACGGCGAGACCGAGCCGAAGCGGATCACTTACTCTGCCAATTTCGCCTGCCCCGTCTCCGGCTTCACCATTCCGGAGATCGAACCGCGCCTCTTTTCGTTCAACAATCCGTTTGGTGCCTGCCCGACCTGTGACGGTCTCGGCGAACAGTCCAAAGTCGACCCGCAACTGGTCGTCCCCGACAAGGACCTTACCCTCGCCAAGGGCGCCATCGCTCCATGGGCGCGTTCCTCCTCGCCCTATCAGACGCAGACCCTGCAGGCCCTTGCCGATCACTATGATTTTGACCTCGACACGCCCTGGAACAAACTCCCCGAAGACGTCCGGGATGTGATCCTGAACGGAACAGGCGATGAAGAGATCGACTTTGTCTATGATGACGGCCTGCGCCGCTATGAAGTGAAGAAGACGTTCGAAGGCGTCATTCCCAACCTCAACCGCCGCTACCGCGAGACCGAGAGCCAGTGGTCGCGCGACGAGATCGCAAAATTCCAGTCCGCCGCGCCCTGCCCGGCCTGTAATGGCAAACGCCTCAAGGCCGAAGCCCTCGCGGTCAAGATTGCCGGCCTCGATATATCCGACAGCGCCGAGTTCTCGATCAAGGAAGCTGGCGACTGGTTCGGCAAGGTCGAGGACACGTTGTCTGACCAGCACAAGGAGATCGCAAGCCGCATCCTGAAAGAGATCAATGACCGGCTGATCTTCCTCAACGCGGTCGGCCTCGAATACCTCTCCCTGTCGCGCTCCTCCGGCACGCTGTCTGGCGGCGAGAGCCAGCGCATCCGCCTTGCCAGCCAGATCGGCTCCGGCCTGCAGGGCGTTCTCTATGTCCTCGACGAGCCCAGCATCGGCCTCCACCAGCGCGACAATGAACGCCTGCTCGAAACCCTCAAACGCCTCCGCGATCTTGGCAATTCCGTCCTCGTCGTCGAGCATGATGAAGACGCGATCCTGACCGCTGACCATGTCATCGACATGGGGCCACGCGCCGGCGTCCATGGCGGCGAAATCATCGCCCAGGGCACGCCCGAAGACGTCATCGCCAATCCCGACAGCCTGACCGGCGCCTTCCTGTCCGGCAAGGAAGAGATCGCCATCCCGGCAAAGCGCCGCCTGTCGAAGAAATCCCGCTCCCTCACCATCAAGGGCGCGAGCGGAAACAATCTCAAGAATGTCGACGCTACCATACCGCTCGGCACGTTCACGGCGATTACCGGCGTCTCCGGCGGCGGCAAGTCCACGCTGATCATCGAGACGCTTTACAAGGCGCTCGCCCGCAAGCTGAACGGCGCTTCGGCGGCCCCCTCGCCCTATGAGAGCATTGAGGGCCTCAATCATCTCGACAAGGTCATCGATATCGACCAGTCGCCCATCGGACGCACGCCGCGCTCCAATCCGGCCACCTATACCGGCGCTTTCGGCCCGATCCGCGACTGGTTCGCCGGCCTGCCTGAATCAAAGGCGCGCGGTTATGCGCCCGGCCGCTTTTCCTTCAATGTGAAGGGCGGACGCTGCGAAGCCTGTCAGGGCGACGGCGTGATCAAGATCGAGATGCACTTCCTGCCGGATGTCTACGTCACCTGCGAGACCTGTGACGGCAAGCGCTATAATCGCGAGACGCTGGAAGTCCTCTACAAGGGCAAATCCATCGCTGATGTGCTCGACATGACGGTCGAGGAAGCCGAGAAATTCTTTTCCGCCGTCCCGGCCATCCAGTCAAAGATGGAAACGCTGAACCGCGTCGGCCTCTCCTATGTGAAGGTCGGCCAGCAGGCGACGACGCTTTCCGGCGGCGAGGCCCAGCGCGTAAAACTCGCCAAGGAGCTTTCCAAACGCGCCACCGGCAAGACGCTCTACATCCTCGATGAGCCGACAACCGGCCTGCATTTCGAGGATGTCCGCAAGCTGCTGGAAGTGCTGCATGAGCTGGTCGATACCGGCAACACCGTCGTCGTCATCGAGCACAATCTAGATGTCATCAAGACCGCCGACCACATCATCGATATCGGCCCCGAAGGCGGCGATGGCGGCGGCCGGATCGTCGCCACCGGAACCCCGGAAGACGTCGCCGCCGTCGAAGACAGCTGGACCGGAAAATTCCTCGCCGAGACCTTCCGCCGCCAGGACGAACGCCGCGCTGCCCGCAACAAGATCAAGCGCAGCGCGTCAAAGGCAAAGGCGAAACAGGCGGCGGAATGATCCCCACCCCGTGCCTCCCCAGAGGGGAGGAGGATGACAGCGTGCCAAGGTGCTCGTGTGACGCCTGGCGGCCTGATGGCTCGACTTCGCTCACCGTGTCGGCCTGCGTTACGTCAGAAATAGCCCGACAGGGTGAGCGAAGTCGAACCACTGGCGGGCGGTTGGTCGAAACGATTGCGATCATTGCCCTCCCCTCTGGAGAGGGCCCGTGGTGGGGCCTCAGGCAAACACATCGGGCGCCTGCGCCACACCGCCGCCGCGCGGATCGGTCTTGGCCGCGAGCGCTGCCGGCCCCGCCCACATATAGATGAAGAAGCCCTGTGACAGCAGGCCCGTCAGGAAAGCCATGCTGATCGGGCCAAGCACGTCAAAGCTCATGATGATGGTAAACATCTTCAGCGGATTGTTCTCACTGGCGGCCTGTTCGAGCGCGAGCACCTGGTTTGTCAGTGCAGCGATCATCGCCGCGCCGATACCGGTCCAGACAAAATAGGCCGCGATCCAGATCATGACGGTTAGCACGACATATGCGCCAGACATCGCCCAGAACCGGCCTTTCGTTGCGCCCCACGCCCCGAAGAAGGTGATCTTGCCATCGCGGATCGTCATGGCGGAGGCTGGCGCGAGCCGCACAGCCATCCACAGCCAGACCATGCCAAAAGCGATCATGCAGCCAAAACCGACCAAAGCGCCTATGGCCGCATCATCCACCGCATTGATGATCGGGCTAGCGACAGCGAGGGTCAGGACACCGGTCGATATCTGTCCCACCACCATGAAGGCGATCCAGATGAAGCCGACTGCAATCAGTCTGAATTCGTCCGCGCCAAGCCGGATGCGGAACCCCTCCTCGCGCACATACCGCCTCTGTATCGCCGCCTCGAACACCGCCCAGAACAGGACGCCCAGCACAATCATCGCGATATAGGAAAAGACCAGCCAGCCAATAATCTGCGTGATCTGGCGCACGAAGCGGCGCTCCATGTCCGCCTCGCTCGTGCCGGAGGCGACATTGATGAAGACGTCGAACCAGATATTGAAGAAGGGCCTGAACAGCATGTAGCCGATCGCGACGAGCAGGACCGCGCCAATCGCATAGGCCAGCAGGTATTTCCAGATAAATCCGCGCGGGCCATTCGCCCTGGCAAAGTGCAGGACGGCATTGTTGAAACTGAATTGATTGAGCATGGCGCGAACGTCCCGGGTTTCTATGGCGCCACGAACAGATCAGCCGAATGTGCTCTCGGCGTCAACTCTGTTGGGGGCGAGCCGCTGATAAAGCGCTACGGCGAGGCCATGGCCCAGCCAGTAGAACGGTGCCGTCACCAGCATGGCAACACCGGTCGAAACGCCGCGAAGGATGGCACGGCTGGCATCGGCGTCCGGGGGTGCGCCGGTATAGAAGGAGAAGACACCCTCGAACCCCATCGCATACATCACGCCGGTGGCAGCCAGGGTCAGGATCAGCCAGGGAATGAGCTGCAGGAAAATCCAGAGCAGCGCGATACGCGACACATGTTTCGACGTCCACGGCCAGCTGCGGAAGATGGTGAGGTCGCGTTCCGCAACCGTTGCGACACCGAACAGAAACAGCCGCAGGCCGAGCCAGACCAGCCCTGCGGCCGCAATGAGGAGGAGAAGGTACAACACCACAGCGCCGCCCGAGGAAGACAGGGCGCGGATCGACTCCCATACAGCCTCGGTGGAATCGAGGGTCTCGGACGGGTCATACCCCGTGCTGCCGATGAGCACGCCAGCAAGGATCGAAAAGAAAAGTGTCAGCAGGAACAGCAGGACGAAATACAGCCCGTAAACCGCCAGATTGGCGAGGAATAGCCGGATCGCGTCCGAGATGACACTGCGCGTGCCCGCCTCCGGCAGGAGCTTCCGATACATGTCAGCTGACCAGAAACAGCCGACAAAGACGGTGATCAGCCCCGTCAGCATCCACAGGAAGATCAGCTGTCCGCCATGGCTCGCAATCGTATTGAAATAGCTCTGCATGCCCACCGCCACTACAAACAGGATCAGCGCAGGCAGCGTACTTAGCGACACCTTTCGGGCATGGCCGAGCGTGTCACGTGTGAGAGAGGACGTTGAAAGGGAAGCGGCTGTCATGATCAGCCGTGTTCTGGCGTCGTTTCGCCAGTTTCGCAACAGGCCTGGCTGCCAAAGAGATGCCGGGACGAGCCTGCGCCCGCCCCGGCTTCAGAATGTGTCAGCGCTGACAATCAGTCGTCGCGCCGGGCGTCCGGAAGGCGATCATTGATGTCGTCGCGAATGTCGAGCAGCGTCACGATCAGGCCGCAGACAAGGCTGGCAGCGATCCAGCCGACCAGTGCACCTATGGCGATCTCCACGGCACGGGCCGGTGTACCTTCGAGACCAAGCAGGTCGCCTGCAAACGCACCCTGCTGGTACACGCCCATCAGGATACCGGCGACAATGATCGCGATATAAGCGACGTAGACCATCGACCGGAAACTGTTGATGATAAAGAACTTCATGGGTGTCCCCTTTCAACCAATATGGGAAGGCAGGTCGTCAGTGCGGCCGACCTTCCCGAAGTAACTTAGCTCAGCTTGCGCCGCACGTCATCGCGGCTTGCATCGCGAACGACATGAACTGCCCCTGCTCTTCAGGCGTGAGGTCTTCCATCATCGATTCTGCGGCTTCTTCGCCCTCTTTGGCGGCCTTGGCGAGTTTGCCATAGAGGTCGTTGCTGAGGTTCTTTTCTGCAGAGTCCGCCATGCATTCGCAGGTTGCCTGTTCGGTCGAGCCATCTTCCATGCAGGCATCGACCAGCGCGGCGCGATTGCCGCCTCCGCCGCCACCACAGGCCGCGAGACCAAACAAGGTCGCTGAGACAAAAACGATATTTTTCATTGGGCGAACCCCTTCCTCATTCGATTACAGAGGCGAGGTTTTCACGATTTTCGCAGGCTGGCCAGAAAAAAACGGCTCACTCACGCCTGAGCAGGCGATCCAGCTGGAACCTGTTGCCGAATGTCTTCAGGAAAGCGGCCTTCACTTCAGCAGGATCATAATCCTCATTGACCCAGTCCAGAAACGGCTTCGGCGTGTCTTTCGTGTCGGTCAGATAGGCGTCGAAAAAGGCGTCCAGCATACCGGTCTTGCCGGATTTCACATGCAGGTACCTGCCCGACAATTGCTGCATGGCCTTGGCCACCGGCATGCCTTGCCGGAAGATCATGTAGAGGGCGCTCATCAGGCCCGCCCGGTCCGCGCCGGACTTGCAGTGCATCAGCGCCGGATAATCGATCGTGTCGAACAGCTCCCGCGCGGCATTGATCGTCTCGACCTTGGGCGTATCGCGCGAGAACACCTGGAAATCGACAAGCGTGACCCCTTCCGCCTCACAGGCCTCCTTCTCCAGCAGGTAGTAGCCCTTGGTGCTCTCGCCGCGCAGATTGATGATGGTTCTGATGCCGCGCAGCCTTGCATGTTCACGGACCTGACGCGGATTGGGCTGGTTGGCCCGCCACATTTCCGGGCTGATCTGGTGCAGGTTCTGGAAGCTCTCGCGCAGGAAGCCATGATCGCCGAGCACCAGTTCCCGCTCTGCGCGCTCGCGCCCCTTCGGATCGCTGAGATCAGCCGCGATGTGCGGCGCCTTTTTCTTCTTGCGCTTTTTTGGGCCAGGGGTCTGATCGTTTTGCGTCATGCACAGCGCCTATCGAAGCCTTCCAGACAAGGCAAGCGAGCCCCGCAGGCAGTCCAGTCTGCCACGCCAGCCTAAACAAAGCGGTAACCTCGGTTCGCTAGCTTTCAGGTTCGAGTTTTCGGCCAAGAGCGCCCTGGATCCGACAGATGACTTTCCTTTCTGCGTCTCGCGCCTGTATTGCATCGCTCATTGCTGCCTTCATGGCAGTGCCCGTCGCGCATGGCTTCGGTGTCGGCCTGCAACCGACCACCATCGAAATGGCAGCAGAACCCGGCACCCGCCAGCGCCAGGTCATCAACATTGCTAACGTCGATCAGGGAAAGACGGTCTCGCTCACTCTCGGCCTCGCCGACTGGACCCTCGACCGCAACGGACAGATCGAGCTCGCCCCGCCCGGAGAGCGCGCGGAGTCCGCATCCGACTGGGCCCGTTTCAGCCCCGCCTTCGTGACGCTTGAGCCCGGCGAAAGCCAGCAGGTCATTGTCGATATTATTGTGCCGGCCCAGCTTGAACGCCCAGGCGACCACCGGTTTGCCCTGCTCGCTTCGACACTCCTGCCGGACAGCCGGGCCGGACAGTCCGGCCTCTGGCGCAAGTTCCAGATTGCGAGCCTGTTCTATCTGACCGCCGCCCCGGCGGTGAGCAGCCCAGCCGTCCGCGATGCCCGTTTTTCGCTGACGTCCCAGGGAAATCAGGTCATCAACCTGATGATCGAGAACACAGGCAACGCCCATGCGCGTCTTGAAGGCAATGTCCTCATTGAAGGCAAAGGCAAGCGTGTCAGCATCCCGATTTCGAACCTTGTGGTTCTCGATGGCACCGTGCGCGAATTCGAAGCGCCCGTGACAGCCCCCCTTCCCGCCAATCCGCAAGTGACCGTATCTTTCGAGAACATCTTTGCGCCTCAGTCGGCGGAAGGCGCGATGCCGGTCAAGACGTATTCGGCGCCCCTTACAGTCACCAATGCCAGGCTTGCCCTGCAGGACGCAGCGCCTGTGCTAGAACAGGAATAAAACCGGGGAGCAGGCTCTAACGCGCAGCGTCGCGCCGATAGCCAAGCCCCTCCAGCATCGACACGGCCTCATAGAGCGGCAGACCGACAATCGCCGTATAGGAGCCGTTGATGCTCTTGATGAGCGCTGCCGCCGGCCCCTGGATGGCGTAACCGCCCGCCTTGCCGATTCCGTCCCTGCACGCGACATAGCGAGCAACATCCTCATCCGTAAGCCGCTTCAGCACGACCCGCGCCGTCACGACCCGCACCGACTGCCTGCCATCGGGCGCAATCACGCTGATGCCGGTGAGGACCTGATGAGCCCGGCCGGAGAGGAGACGAAGACAGTCTGCGACCTCCTCATCACTTTCCGCCTTGGGCAGCATGCGCCGGCCAAGCGCCACAACCGTGTCACCGCCCAGCGTGAACTGGCCGGGCGCATGGACCGCACGCGCCTTCTCGCGAGCCAGCCTGTCGGCCAGCTCTCTTGGCGATTCATTTTTGAGAGGGGTCTCGTCAATGTCGGCGGGAGCGACGCTGTCTGGCCGGATTCCGGCCAATTCGAGCAGTTGTCGTCGCCGCGGGCTCGCGCTCGCCAGCACCAGAGGCGCGCGCGTCTCGGCCATCCTACTTGAAACGGTAGGTGATCCGGCCCTTGGTCAGATCATAGGGGGTCATCTCGACGAGCACCTTGTCGCCCGTCAGGATACGGATGCGGTTCTTGCGCATCTTGCCGGCCGTATAGCCGATAATCTCGTGATCATTTTCGAGCTTCACACGAAACGTCGCGTTTGGAAGCAGCTCCATGATCGTTCCGTTGAACTCGATTAGTTCTTCTTTTGCCATTGGCACTCCTGTATCGGCCGCGGAATCGGTTCCGCGGCGCATATATAGGGGCGGTTCGTAACTTTCGTCACCTCGAAGAGCAAGTCGTTATCATCACAACGGGAGCAATACGTAGCGTCGATAACCGCTTGGATACCATTTGTGATTACTTCTGGTTGTGAAGCTGCGAGAACGGATACGAATGCTTGAGATGGTTTTGACCCACAAAGGCCTGCCACCAGAGGCCGTCTACCTCAACTTTCGCAAGCTGCTCGACAACATCCCGTCCGCTTACATGGTGATGGATCGCAACCTGCACATCGTGTATGCCAACCCCGCTTACATGCAGACAGTCGAACGCAACCTGTCGGAAATCTTAGGCAAGCATATCTTTGCCAGTTTTCCGGATACGGAAGAGCGCATGCAGACGGTTGAAGCTAAATTTCTGGAAACGCTCAAGGGTGAGATCACCCGTCTCGAGCGCCAGTATTTCCTCCTCACCCGATCTGATGGATCAACCAGCGAGAAATGCTGGCAATGCGTCCAGACGCCCTATTACGGGGCCGATGGAGAAGTCGCCTATATCATCCAGAACGCCGAAGACATCACCGACGCCGAAGCGCTGCGCAAGAAAAACCTGATGATCGCCGCAGAGCTCGATCACCGGGTGAAGAACCTTTTCTCCGTCGTTCAGGCCGTTGCGTCCCTGGCCGGCCAGGGATCGCGCGACATTGACGAATTCCGCGAACAGTTCAGCTCCCGCCTCAACGCCATGAGCCGGACCTATTCGGCGCTGTCGAACACCAATTGGGATGGCCTCCTGCTCAGCGACATCTTCGAACACGAACTCGAGCAATATGGCGGCGTCGGATCCGACCGCATCAAGATGACGGGTCCCGAGGTCCTGCTCGGACCGAAGTCGAGCCAGGATGGCTCCATGATCATCCACGAACTTGCCACCAATGCCGCCAAATATGGATGTTTCAGCGACCCGAACGGTCGGCTGCACGTTTCCTGGCAGGTGGACCTGTCAGCTCAGACGCTTGCCGTGGAATGGTCCGAAACCGGACTGAGCGGAATTACAGAACCGACGCAGACGGGCTTTGGCACTCAACTCACGGACTTCATGCCCAATATCAAGGTGGAGCGCGTCTACCGCGATGAAGGCCTGCTCGTTCGCACCGTTGTGCCGCTGCCGATTGCCGCCCGGTCCGCTCTTCGGAACATCTAGCCTTAAGGTGCCCGCGTCTGTCCCGCATGCAGGGCGCAGATCAGCGTGAACAGCCGCCGCGCCGTGTCGAAATCCACCTCGATCTTGCCTTCAAGCCGCTCGGCGAGCAGCTCTGAGCCCTCATTGTGAATGCCGCGCCGCGCCATGTCGATCGCTTCGATCTGGTGCGGAGACTGAGTCTTGATGGCGCTGTAATAACTCTCGCAGATGAGGAAATAGTCGCGGATAATTCCCCTGAAAGGCGAAATGGACAGGATGAATGTGTGCACATCCTCGCCCTCTTCCGACCGGACCTGAAACACCAGCTTGCGCTCCATCATCGACAGGCGCAGCAGATACGGCCCGCCATCATGGTCGATGACGCCGAAACTGTTATCCTCGATCAGGTCGAATATGGCGACGCGGCGCTCATGCTCAGCGTCCGGGCCACTGCTGCTCAGCGTCTCCTCATCGATTTCGACGGAGATGAGACGGTTGTCAGCCATGACCTCCGCCTTCATTCGTTCGAATGGACACCGACCGGGCATGCGCCGGAAGGCCCTCTGCTTCGGCCAGGCGTAGCGCAGCAGGTGCCAGCGCCCCGAACCCTTCCCTGCCGGCGCGCTGGACGCTCATCCGCTTCAGGAAGTCATAAAGCCCGAGACCGGAGCTGAACCGCGCGGCCCGGCTGGTCGGCAGCACATGGTTTGAGCCCGTTACATAATCCCCCAATGCCTCAGGTGTGTGATGACCTAAAAACACAGCCCCCGCATGGCGGATGGATGGCAGCAGGCTGTCGGGGTCTGCAATTGCGAGCTCCAGATGCTCGGCTGCAATTTCATTAGCAATTTCAGCAGCTTGCTCGAGAGACCGTGCTAAAATTATCGCACCGTGCGCATTCCATGCTTCGCGTGCGCGCAATTCTGTGGACAAAGATTTCAACTGCTTTTCCACAGACTTATCCACAGACGTGCCCACAGCCTTGTTCACAGTTATCAGAATCGACTGTGAAGATGCGTCATGTTCAGACTGGCTGAGCAGGTCCGCAGCAATCCAGTCGGGGTTTGCCGTCTCGTCAGCGATGACCAGGATTTCTGAGGGACCGGCGATCGTGTCGATGCCCACCACGCCAAAAACCTGGCGCTTTGCTTCGGCGACATAGGCATTTCCGGGCCCGACAATCTTGTCGACCGGCTTCAGGTGCCCGGCCCCGAAGGCCAGCGCGGCAACCGCCTGCGCTCCGCCGATCGGGTAAAACTCATCAACCCCTGCCTTGAGCGCAGCATAGGCCACAGCTGGAGATAGCTGTCCGCCCGGCGCGGGTGCCGTCATCACAACCCGTTTTACCCCGGCAATCTTGGCCGGAACCGTATTCATAAGGACGGAGCTCGGATACGAGGCCAGTCCGCCAGGCACGTAAACGCCGACGCTGTCCAGCGCCGTCCAGCGCCAGCCAAGCTCAACCCCCGCATCGTCAGTGAACTGGTGGTCGTCCGGACGCTGTTTCTCGTGATAGGCCGCAATACGTGCGGCCGCGAAATCGATCGCCTCTTTCAAATCCGCCGGGCAGCCAGCCGCAAGCGCATGAAGATCGACATTGTCCGACTGCAGTGTTGTCGGGTCGAGAACCAGCCGGTCGAATTGCGAGGTGTAGCGCGCAACGGCCTCGCCGCCATTCTCGCGTACATCCCTGATAACCTCCCGCACGGTCTCGGCGACATTCTCGACAGCGCCGCGCGGCTCTTTCAGGAAGGCCTGAAAGACATCATCGAAATCGCGGGCCGTGGCGTCGATCCAGCGCGCCATCAGCGGCGCCTCCGCTCATGGCTGGGCGTGTGGCGTGTGGTCCATTCATAATCACTGTCGAGCAGCGTCACATCCAGCGCCTCGACCTTCAGCACCAGTTCGCCGTCACCGGCAAACATCAGCGTCAGCGTGCCGCCGGGCGGCTCGTCATCGGGCGTGAAGCTGAGGCTGAGCAGCGAATACACCATGTCGGGATCAGCCGTCCGGCTGATCCCGCGCGCTTTCACTGACAGCACGCCGTCAATCGCCAGTAGCGAGCGTATCCGCGTCTTTGGGCCGAGCGCCCTTATGCCGGTCGCCTCTTCCCACCGGAAGCGATTGAGCTCGATGGCAAATCGCCTGCGGCGAGCCTCGAACTTCAGGTTTTCGGCCTTTGTGACAGAATCCTGCAGACTCGCCGAGATCACGGTGAGATCGTCTGCATCTTCTGCAATCAGCCTGAGCGGCTTTGACTCTGCCATTGGCTCATCAGCCCCTATTCTTCCTCGGCGCTCACGCGGCGCACATCTGCGCCAACCGCGGTAAGCTTCTGTTCCAGCCTCTCAAAGCCGCGATCGAGATGGTAGATGCGGCTGACTTCAGTTTCACCTTGGGCAGCGAGCGCGGCAATGACAAGAGAGACAGACGCGCGCAGGTCAGTCGCCATGACAGGTGCGCCCTTCAGCGCATCAACACCCTTCACGATTGCCTCATGACCGCGCACCGAAATATTGGCCCCCAGCCGTGACAGTTCCGGCGCATGCATGAAGCGGTTCTCGAAGATATTCTCGCGAATGATCGATGTGCCATCGGCCAGCGACATCAGCGCCATGAACTGTGCCTGCATATCCGTCGGAAAGCCGGGATGCGGCGCGGTGTCGATATTCACTGCGTTGAGCTTTGAACCGTTGCGCTGGATGCGGAGCGTCCTTGCATCCTTGTCGGCGTCCACAATGATACCGGCATTGCGCAGCGCATGGTTGACCGCGCTCAGCGCCGCCACCGGCGCATTGGTCAGCGTCACGTCTCCGCCCGCTGCCGCAACCACCATGGCATAGGTGCCAGCTTCAATCCGGTCGGCCATCACATCATGCGTCGTGCCGTGCAGTTTCTCCACGCCTTCGATCGTTATCGTCGCCGTTCCCGCACCGGACACTTTCGCTCCCATGGAATTCAGGCAGTCGGCAAGATCGGCAATCTCCGGCTCGCGCGCAGCGTTTTCCAGCACGGTCTCGCCATTGGCGAGCGTCGCTGCCAGCATGGCGTGCTCGGTCGCGCCGACCGAGACAAACGGGAAGACGATATGCGCGCCCTTGAGCCCGTGAATGGCCGCCGCTTTGACATAGCCCTGCTCGACCAGCAGGTCAGCGCCCATCGCCTCGAATGCCTTCAGATGAAGATCCACCGGCCGCGCCCCGATCGCACATCCGCCGGGCAGCGAGACCGTCGCATGACCATAGCGCGCCAGCAGTGGACCCAGCACATTGAAGCTCGCCCGCATCTTCCGCACCTGTTCATAAGGCGCGATGGTCGATGTCAGCTCCGCCGCGTTCAGGTGACAGGTCGCATCTCCCTTCGGCCAGTAGACCTCGACCCCGAGTGTCGAGAGCAGCTGAGAGAGAAAGCGCGTATCGGCCAGGTTCGGCATATTGGTCAGCGTGACCGGCTCCGGCGTCAGCAAGGCAGCCGCCATGAGCTTCAGCGCTGAGTTCTTCGCGCCGGAAATCGGGATCGTCCCGGAAAGCGGTTTCCCGCCAGAGATTTTGAGTCTGTCCATGGCGAGCCGTTATAGTGTTGTTGTCGGCGCGGAAAAGGCAGGAATGCGGCTGAGGCGTCACAAGTCTTACTGAAAACGCAATGGCAGGCTTTTCAGCCCTCGAATTCCGGCGCGCGGGATCCATTTCAGCGCATTCGGGTCGCCATCTATTGCAAGGCCCGGAAAGCGGTCGAACAGACAGTCGAACGCAGCCTGCGCCTCTGCCCGGGCGAGATGCAGGCCAAGGCAGATGTGCGGTCCGCCGCCCCACCCCAGATGCCTGTTTGGCCGCCGCTTGAGGTCGAGTTCGGCGGGATTATCGAAAACACGCGGGTCAACATTGGCTGAAGCCAGCAGGGCGAGCACCCTCTCTCCGCGCTGCAGCGCCTGACCATGAAGCATGAGGGGCGCCCGCGGGTGACGCGGCTTGGTCATCTGGACGGGGGTGCAATAGCGCATCAGCTCATCGACGGCGACGCCGCGAGCGTCTTCGTCACCGGCGCGGTACTCGTCGGCCTTGCCGGGCTGCGTCAGCAGCGTCCACACCGCCGACGAAATGAAGTGGGATGTCGTCTCCTGCCCCGCTGCAAAAAGAACGAACACCATGGCCAGCAGCTCGTCATCGCTCATCTTCTCACCGTCTTCGCCGGCATGGACAAGTTCTGACACCAGCCCCGGTCTCGGCTCAGCGCGCACGCGTTCAAATTCCTCGCGCATCGCTGCCTGCGCCGGTTTCAGCTTCATGACGGCCCGAATCATCGCGAAGGCAGATGTGCTGCCGGCGATCCCCGCCATGACATTCTGCAATCGGGTGCGTGCGTCCCGGCTGAAGCCAAGCAGGTCGAAAATCACACGCTGCGGCAGTTCGCGGCATAGCCCCGTCACAAGGTCCCGCGCGCCCGTGCGCAGCATCGTCTCGACAATCTCCTCACACGTCTCGCGGATGACCGGCCTCTGGACATCGATCGCCACGCGGTGGAACGGCTCGTCAACAAGCCCCCGCAGCCGCCGGTGGTCAGGATCATCCATGGTAAGAAGATTGCTCGCCATGATCTTCAGCGATCTGGGCAGGAAGCGCAGCCCGAAGGCACTCTTGTGCCCCGCATTGCGCGCATCGACAGCAAATTTGTCCTGATCCTTCAGAAGCGCCTGGCATTCGGCATGACCAAGCAGGAGTTTGAGGCGCCCGATAAAGGGCAGTTTCGTCTGCGCCCAAGGGCCCTCTTCCATCGCGGCGAGCAGCTGCTCATGCGGTGCCCGCAGATAGTCCTGGCTCGTGAGGTCAAGGAACCGCATCAGCCGTGATCGCCGGACCCCCGGTCCGGCGGCGGTGCCTCCTTGGCCTTCCGGGCGGCCTGCTTGCGTCGTCTCAGATTATCGCGAAGGGCCGATTTCAGCCGCTCTTCACGCGCTTTCTCACTGTCTTTTGCAGCCATTTGTTCAGTGATCCTCCCGAAACGGTCTTTTCATCATTCCCGGCTTGAGCTAAGGGCACCCCACCAGCTTATACGCCGCGGTAGCTCAGTGGTAGAGCGCATCATTGGTAATGATGAGGTCGACAGTTCAATTCTGTCTCGCGGCACCAGCTTTTTCCTCAGACACAGCAGCGCTTTGCCCCACCTGTTGGCGTGAGACCACTACAATTTTTGCAGGCAAGCCTGTCTCCTCAAACCGGCACAAACGAAAACAAGTCTTGCGCCAAAACCGGTAGCGAGAGGCATATGTGTCCCTCATGCCACAGTTTCGCCCCTTTCTCACCCGGACATAACAAATTGGTCATATTCAGGTTGACGCAATCTTTGGCGCGCGAATAGCGTGCCAGACAGAGCTGCTCGGGCGTCGATCAGTCTCATAAATTTGTCAGGGAAGGCCGCAGCGTCTGGCAGCAATGCCAGTCGCTGCGGCGCTTAAGGAGGAGGTCAATTTGACCCAAGATATCTGGAAGAAAAAGCTGTTTGCGACCACGCTTCTGGCGGGCGTTGCAGGCGGCATCTGGGCCGGCGCCGCCGTCGCCCAGGATGCAGAGACGGATGAAGACGAAATCGTCGTCATCGAGGAAGTTGAAGCAGACGACGAAGCCCGTCAGGAACGCGTTGTCGTAACCGGCTCGCGTTTGCGCCGCGACAGCTTCACCAGCGTTGCACCTCTGCAGGTCCTTACCGGCGAAACCGCAATCGAAGCCGGTCTCATCGATTCGTCTGAAATCCTGAAATCGGGTACGTCGGTTCAGGGTGTCCAGCTCGACACGAACGTCAACTCCGCATTCGTCACCAATGGTGGCCCAGGCGCGTCCAACGTCAGCCTTCGCGGCCTCGGCTCGGACCGAACACTGGTCCTCGTTAACGGTCGGCGCTTTGCACCAGCCGGTGTGGAGGGCGCTCCACAGCTTCCAGACATCAATCTCATCCCGTCTTCGATGATCGCCCGCGTGGAAACCCTCCTCGACGGCGCGTCCTCGATCTATGGTTCCGATGCTGTTGCCGGCGTGCAGAACGTCATCCTGCGGGATGAATTCGATGGCATCGCGTTCCAGAGCTTCAATCGTGAACCGCTGGAAGACGGCGGCAAGACCGAGCGTTACAGCGTCATCATGGGCGCCACCGGTGACGAGGGTAAATTCGTCCTCTCCGCCGAGTACCGCGCTCAGGAAGCCCTCTACCTCAAGGACCGCGACTGGCAATACGACGACAATGGCGTCGCCTGTTCTTTCGACTATGAGCGTGCCGATGACGGCTCGACCTACAAGCTGTGTGGTGGTGCCGTTGGAGCCGCTGAATTCATCACGCTGACCACGCCATTTGGCACAGGTCCGGAAATCATCCCGGGCTGGTTCCGTCCAAATCCGGCTCAGACGTCCAATACCTACCTGACGCGCGCAAGCCTCATGGAAGCCAACGACAACCTGATCCCGGAACAGACGATTTTCAACGTGTATGGTCTTGGCGACCGTGATGTCGAAATCTTCGGCCACGACACCAATGCTTATATGGAAATGTCCTACGCGAACAGCCAGACTTTCGTCCGCAATGGTTTCCACGGCCAGCTCTTCCCGACTGTGTCAGCCGACAATCCAACAAACCCGTTCGGTGCGTTCGGCATCAACGCGACGCCGGTTATCTTTTCGCCGATCAAGCGTTCAAATATTGATGTCGACATCACTCAGACCCGTTTCACCGGCGGTCTGCGCGGTGCGCTCGACTTCGTGCCATTCCTGAACAACTGGGAATATGACATCTTCGGTCAGTATTCACGGTCGGTGGGCGACTCGGTTCGCCCGGCCGTTCTTGAGGAGCGCCTTTACCTCTCGCTCGCAACGACCCGTGACGACGGCACCGGAACACTGGTCTGCGGCAATCCGAACCCGGACAATTTCGGTTTCGACTCGCAGCAGACTTGTGTGCCAATCGACCTGTTCGCCCCATCATTGTACTCGAACACCAACCCGCAATTCGCTACCCAGCGCGAAGCTGACTACATCACGGGTGAGCGTTCGGTCACAACCAAGGTTGACCAGATGCTGTTTGGCGGCTTTGCCACGGGTCCACTGTTCAACCTGCCAGGCGGTGAAGCCGGCGGCGTGATCGGTTTCGAATACCGTGAGGACGGTCTCGACTCCGGTACGGACACCATTGCTGCAACCGGCGGTGCTGCAGGCTTCTTCGCTGACCGCCGTTCGACCGGCCAGGTCGGCATCTGGGAAGCATACGGCGAAGTCGAGCTTCCGCTTCTGGCTGATCGGCCGGGTGTCGAAGACCTCACCGTCAACCTGTCCGGCCGTTTCGTAAACCACGAGTTCTTCGACAACGAGTTCGTTTACTCCGGCAAGATCGGCTATAGCCCGGTCGAGTACTTCACGATCCGCGGCACCTATGGTACGTCGTTCCGTGCACCCGGCCTGCGTGAACTCTTCCTCGGTGGCCAGTCCGGATTCACCAGCGGCAACAATGACCCTTGTGTGGTTCCAATTGCTGCCCGCGTGGACCACGACAACGACCCAGGCACGCCGCCAATCTACGATCCGACCAATGACACCCGTCAGGCCATCGTGATCTCGAACTGTCAGGCTGAGGGCGTTGATCCATTCAGCCGTGGCCTAGCTGGCGTCTCCTCCATCGAGACGTTCCGCGCAGGTAATGTTGGCCTCGACCCTGAGACCTCGACCGCCTGGACTGCTGGTTTCGTGTTCGAACAGCCGTTCACTGACGCGTTCGACGTCTCTCTGGGCGTGACCTACTACGACATCGAAGTTGAAGACGCACCGGTCATTCCAAGCACATCCTTCATTCTTGGTCAGTGCTATACGTCGACTTCGTTCCCGAACGACCCATTCTGTCAGCAGCGTGTTCGCGACCCGAACACAGGCGCTCTGGCAGAGGTCAACATCACGCCGTTCAACCTCTCTGGCTTCGGCACGTCAGGTATAGACATCAACCTCCGCACGGATGTTGACTTCTCCCTTGCGGGTCGTGACTGGACGTTTACGACAGATACGGTTGCCACCTACTCCGACAAGGTCGAGAATCAGGTCTTCTCTGACTCGCCGGTTCAGAACTTCGTTGGTGACACTGGCTTCCCGGAATGGCGCGCCAACCTGAACGCACGTCTCGAAACCGGACCGATCTCGTTCTTCTACGGCCTGCAGTATATCGGTGCCGTCGATGCGGATCGCTACGCAGAAGATGGCGAACTGTTCGGCACCGCACCAGACGCTCGCGACTACACGCTGCCAAACGGTGCGCGCGTTCCGACGACATCTATCGTTTCGGCGATCGACGATTACTTCCTGAGCACCTTCTCGGTGGAGTACACGGGCGATACGTTCAACGCGACGATCGGTGTGCGTAACCTCTTCGATGAGGATCCACCACTGGTCGACCAGAATGCCTGGAACCCAACCCTGATCGGCAACGTGCCGGCAGGTGCAGGTTACGACATCCTTGGCCGCAGCGTCTTCCTGCAGCTCACCAAGGAATTCTAAGGCTCAGCCTGGAACTGTAGAAAACCGGAAAAGGCGGGCCTTTGGGTCCGCCTTTTTCTTTGGGCGGTCGGCTTATGGGCCAGTCGCCCCACCCTGCTTGGGCCCGCGGTCGCCGAACCACCAGAGGGTTGCCGCCGTCGCCGCGAAGGTTGCGGTGTCGGTGATCGCGCTCCGCCCTGCCTCGTCGGCGCCGAGCCAGATACCGCCAGCGATCAGCCACAGCAGCAGCGTCAGCAGCGGCCGCGTCAGCCCGCGCACGGCATCGACCCACCGATAGCTCGAGGCAATTGCCGCCTCCGCCTCGATCGAGGCGGCCAGCCCGGTCCAACTGCCGCTGGTTTCGGCGAGCGCCATCTCCGCCTCGGTCTCTGCCGCATGCGCCCTGTGTTGCAGCTCCAGCAGCGCCGTCTCATGGCGCCACCTTGCCCGCTCATGCGCCTGTCTCTGGCGCGCCTCGAAAAAGCCCGCGAACCGGCCAAGCACCGTGCCGACCAGACCAAAGAGTCCGCCGCCCGCCGCGCTCGCCGCGAGGCCTGCTACCTCTTCCATACCGCCTTGCTCCCTGGATAGTACCAGCGCGTCGGCCGCGCCCGCCTGTCGACATGAAGGAAGGTGCGCGCCAGTCCGAGGCCGGTGAACCCGGCCTGCCCAGCCGCTCTCAGCAAGGCAAACCGGTCATGCCCCGCAAGGGCAATATCGGCCGCGATGCGCTTGTGCTGCGACAGGGGTGCGCCGCCGACGGCGGCATTCCAGCCAGCACAGCGATGCCCGGAAGTGATGATCAGCGGACTGCCGCGCATCGCCGCCCGCAACGTCTCCAGCGCGTCGAGAAATTGCGCATCGTGCCAGTATTCACCGCCGCAGAACCGCCCACCACACCGACAGGAAAGTTCGGCGATGGAGAAGTTCGCCCAGCTCCAGTCTGTACCAAGGGCCGTCTGCGCGGCTGCACCCGTTCCGAAAAGCATCCTTCCTCCTTTGACGGAGGTCAGGATAAGGCGTGCCCTGGCCCGGTCGGACGCGACCAGCCCGATCGCAGGACTGACGGGCGATGGCGCGGGGAAATCGCCGCCCCGGCCCTACAGTCCGGTCGCCGAGCCCGCTGAACCCATCACCACAAAAGTCTGCACGGCGGCAAAGACCATGGCAAGCAGGAAGGCCACGCCAATCGAAGCGAGCGTATAGACCGTCGCCTTGTCCGCAGGCGGCTTCATCAGGCGCGGAACGCCGAGAAACAGCAGGTAGAAGGAATAGAGCCCGAGCAGCGTCAGGAAGCCGAGAAATGGCAGGAGCATGAAGATCCCCGCGAGCCAGCTTGCCGTCGGCGTATAGGCAGACACCTTGAACGCCCGGTCAAAATCGGCCTCGGCGCCAAAATAGGGCGCGAGCTTTGTCAGGATGAAGGCGAACACGAAGACGCCCGCAATCGAGGCGGCAAAGCTGTAAAGGATCCCTCCAATCACCAGGTCGAGCGGAAGCCGGCCAATCCCGGGCACACCGATCAGCGTCTGGCCGATCAGCGCAGCGACAAGCGGGATCGCCGCCAGAGGCAGCACATAACCGATCAGGACAGCCTGCTTGTCCAGCGGCTCGGCCTCGATCACGGCCCATTCCTCGGCCGGTTTGAGAATCAGATTCCTGGCGCGATCAATCAGTGTCGTCATAGCCCCCTCCTCGCCTGCAGACCCGACCGCAGGCTCAATAGAGGAAACGGATACCGAAATTGCACTTTACGCAACAGGAATTTTTGGTCAGCCCGCCGGAGCGAAGGCACGCCCTCTGGAAAGGGCAGCGACGGCGTCATCATATTCCCGCGTCAGGCGCGCGACAAAGTCGGCTGTCGGCATGCGTTCGGTGACCGCGCCGATGCCTTGTCCGCAGCCCCAGATATCCTTCCACGCCTTGGATTTCTGGTTGCCGCCCGAGCCGAAATTCATCTTGCTCGGATCGCTTTCCGGCAGATTGTCAGGGTCCATGCCGGCCGCGATGATGGATGGCTTCAGATAATTGCCATGCACGCCGGTGAAGAGGTTCGAATAGACGATGTCGTCGGCGCCATACTGCACAATCGCATCCTTGTAGCCGTCGACCGCATTGGCTTCGTCGCACGCAATGAAGGCAGAGCCGATATAGGCAAAGTCGGCGCCCATGGCCTGCGCCGCCGCGATCGCCCCGCCATTCGCGATGGAGCCTGAGAGCGCGAGCGGCCCGTCAAAGAACTTCCGGATCTCCTGGATCAGCGCAAATGGCGACAGCCGCCCGGCATGGCCGCCAGCACCGGCACACACGGCGATCAGGCCATCTGCGCCCTTTTCCAGCGCCTTCCTGGCAAACCAGGTATCGATCACATCATGCATGACGATGCCGCCATAAGAGTGGATCGCATCATTCACCTCGACCCGCGCGCCGAGCGAGGTAATGATCAGTGGCACCTTGTATTTGACGCAGAGCTCGAGGTCTTCCTCAAGGCGATTATTGGTCTTGTGGACGATCTGGTTCACCGCAAAGGGTGCAGCCGGCTTGTCCGGATTGGCCTTGTTATATGCGGCGAGCTCAGACGTGATCCGGTCCAGCCACTCATCGAGCTGCGAGATCGGCCGCGCATTGAGCGACGGGAAAGAGCCGACAACACCCGCCTTGCACTGGGCGATCACGAGATCCGGATTGGAGATGATGAAAAGCGGCGAGCCGATCACCGGCAGGCGCATGTTCTGGAGCACTTGTGGCAGGGCCATGGGCAGGATTTCCCTCTAGACTGTTTCCTCTTAGCCAGAAATAGCCCCGTCACCCTGCCCGGCAAGATGTGACGTTGGGAGACGGTGTGCGCAACGGCGAACCCGCAGGCGCGCTGATAGCGGCGGGAAAACACACGCTGCGGCCTGTCGTCAGTCAGAGCTGGAATGGGCCTAACGGATCGCAAAACTGTGATCGCAGGGTGTACTCTAGGCCGAGAGGTCCAGCGCCCCGCCGCCGAGATAGCGCAGCACCGCCTGCGTGCGGCTGTTCACGTCGAGCTTCCCGAAACATCGGCGCACATAGGTGCCGACTGTATGTTCCGACACGCCCAGCATCGCGGCGATCTCGCTATTCGTCTTGTTTGCCACCATGGCGACCAGGACTTGCCGTTCGCGATCTGAAAGCGCGGCCCCCTCAATCCGCGCAATTTCGAGGTATCGGACATAGTATTCCGTGAACATAAGCTTTATCCGCCGCATCTCCGCCACCGTCATGTCATGACGCTCCTCGCGGAAGGCAGCCACAAAATAGGCAAATGCGCCTGGCTTGGCATAGACCGGTGTGGTCACGGCGTCTCGGAATCCGGCCGCCCGCATGACGTCCAGGACGCGCTCTCCCTTTCCGTCAATGCTGAGCGAGGGATAGATTTCAAGGAAATGCACGGGCACACCAAGCGTCATCGACGCATACATGATCGGATCTTCACCGGCCATGTCGGAGCGATAGGCGTTGCGGACCTCTGGCGGCCAGGACGTGATGATCGGTTTCTGGATGGTGGTGACGTCACCTCCGAACGGAAAGGCATAACCTGACACGGCCGCGACGCCGCGATCATCCATCATCTTTAGCAATATGGCGTCTAACGCCTCGGGGTTCGTGGCTTCGCACACCGCGTTGACATAGTCCGACAAGTCCATTTTTCAGGCTTTCCTGGCGCCTCTCCCATCCTTAACCATTGCCGTAGCAAGGCCCCGCGTCAACGTAAAAGTGAACAGCACAGACCGTCCACAAGGGCTGCGGGCCCCATGGTCAAGCGGATAGTTTCAAGATAGCTGGCATCCGGTGCTAATCACCCCTCAACATCATAAGTTCACGCAGGAGATCACACCATGGCGCCTGTCAGCCGGATCGACACCATCTTCGTACCCGCAACCGATACCCGGCTGGCGGCGGACTGGTATATGCGGCTGTTCGAGATGAAGGAGATTTTCGAATCTGCAGGCTATATCGGCCTGCGCTTTGACGGGGATGGCCGCGGCGAGACCGCCATCACCCTTTATCCAGCCTGCAAGATTGACCGGGATGCCCACTACGCCTTCAATTTCGCGACAGGCGATGCCGACGCCCTTCACGCCCTCCTCACATCGGAAGGTCTCGAAGTGACGCCAATACAGAGCGCCGGAGCGATCCGCTATTTCGACTTCCGTGACGTTTTGGGCAATTGGGTGAATGTGTGCGAGGCTTGAGGCACGCCAACGCCCAGGATCGCGAGCCTTCCCGGTCAGGCGCTTGCACGCTGCGCTTCCAGCCATTATCAGAACCACTGAAGCAACCACACCTGAAGGAGCCCGACAATGGATTTCGCACGCACCCTTATCGCGCTGCCCATCCATTCTTTCCGGACTCCTTTCCATGACCGCCTGTCTCACCCTCGACAATCTCGCCCTCGCCACGCCTGACGGCAAACCGCTTTTCGACAATCTGACCGTCTCTATTGGCCGCGAATGCGTCGGCCTTGTCGGCCGCAATGGCTCTGGCAAATCCACCCTGCTCAGAGCGATCGAGCAGGACACCGCTCCCCTGCGCGGGACCATTCATCTCAACGCCCGCACCGGACGCCTGCGCCAGCGCTTCGATGAAAGCCTGACTGTCGCCGAAACCATTGGCGTCGCAGGCGAGCTTGCGCGCCTCGCCCGCATTACGGCCGGACACGGCACGCCGGAAGATCTTGATCATGCCGACTGGACGCTGGAGCCCCGCCTTGAGCAGGCCTTCGCGCAGATGGGCCTTCCGGGTCTCGACACAGGCCGCAGGATCGCATCGCTCAGCGGCGGCGAACGCACGCGCCTTGCCATGGCCGGCCTGCTTCTGGATGAGGTGGACCTCCTCCTGCTCGATGAGCCGACCAACAATCTCGACGCCGCCGGCCGCGCGGCCATTGATGACCTCATCCGGGCCTGGCCCGGCGGCCTGCTGATTGCGAGCCACGACCGCGCCCTGCTCGAACAGGCAGACCGGATCGTCGAACTCTCGCCCATCGGCTGCACCGTGTTCGGCGGAGGATGGAGCGAGTTTGCCGAAGCGCGCTCAGCGGCTCGTGCCCGCGCCGCTGCGGAAGCGGAGCGCGCCGCCAACACGCTGAAGGCCACCGAACGCAAACTGCAGCAGGCCCGCGAGAAGCAGGAAAAATCCGACTCGCGTGGCCGCGCCGTCCGCACCCGCGGCGACCAGCCGAAAATGCTGCTCGACAAGCGCCAGGAACGCGCCGAACAGACCGCCGGACGCGGCAGTGACCTCGCCCACCGCCAGCTCGGCGCAGCGAGTGACGCGGTTGCCGCAGCCAGTGCCCGGCTGGAAATCGTGACGCCGCTCAGCATCGACCTGCCGTCACCCGACCTGCCATCCAGCCGCCAGCTTCTGAAACTGGAAGATGTCTGCGCAGGCTTTGGCGGCCGAACCCTCTTTGGGCCACTATCGCTGGAGGTTCGCGGGCCGCAGCGCATTGCCATCAAGGGGGCGAATGGCTCTGGCAAGTCTACCCTGCTCAATCTTATCCGTGGACGGATCGCCCCGGCCTCCGGCACTGTCACCCGTCTCACCAGGCGCATCGCCATCCTCGACCAGCATGTCGCCGTGTTCGACCCGAACACCTCCCTCCTGGAGAATGTCCGCGCCCTTCTGCCAGCGCTGAACGAGAATGACATCCGCGCCCGCCTTGCCCGCTTCGCGTTCCGGGGCGAAGCCGCCCTCCAGCCGGTGGGCACATTGTCAGGCGGAGAGCGCCTGCGCGCCGGCCTCGCCGTTGCCTTTGCAGGCGGCGAGCCGCCAGAGCTTTTCCTCCTCGATGAGCCAACCAACCATCTCGACATTGAAAGCGTCGAACTGCTCGAAGCCGCCCTGAAAGCATGGACCGGCGCGATTATCGTGATCAGTCACGACACAGCCTTCCTCAACGCAATTGGCGTGCAAAATGTCATCACCCTGTAACGCCGCGAATTCGCGGGCTATAGCAGTTAAGTACCGCACGGTTTATCCGTGGGGTCCATCATCGGTCACTTCGTAATTGCGGACAGGAGGAGATGGGCACCACGGACAAGCCGTGGTGAACGCCATGCTGAAAATTCAGCTCTAACGGATCAGCGCCTTCGCCTGTCGCTTCTGCTTGCCCGCGTGACGGTTATATGCGCTGAGAAGGCCGATATTCCGCGGCGGTTCGCGTCCTTCCGACATGGCTTCGATGGCGATGTAGTTCCAGGCCATCTGGCCGAGCGCATTGATCATCTTCACCATGCCAATGCCGCTATTGGGCCCAAGGAAGCCCGGGCCGAGCCGCATCGATTTGGCGTAATTCTCCAGCCGGTCCACCTCACCTGCGAGCAGCTTCTTCACACCGTGCGGATCGCTGCAAAGCGGTGACCCGATCGCGATCATGTCCGCCATACCGGCAGAGACGGTCTCCTCCATTGCCGCGAGCGTGCGAAACCCGCCCGTCGCCATGATCGGCATCTTCGCGCGCTCCCGCACCATCGCCGCATAGTCCACGAAATACGCTTCGCGAGCCTTGGAGCTTTCGCGCACGGCCTGCTCTTCCGGCGCCTGCAGCCCGTCAATGCCGAGCAGTTTCGGCTGCTCATAATTGCCGCCTGAGATTTCGAGCAGGTCGATGGATTTCCCGTTCAGCCATTCAACAACCTGAATGCAATCCTCGAATGAGAACCCGCCCTTCTGGAAGTCCGCTGAATTGAGCTTCACGCCCACTGCAAAGTCCGGCCCGACCGCCGCGCGCACCGCGTCGACCGTTTCCAGCAGCAGCCGCGCCCGGTTCTCCAGAGGCCCGCCCCATTCATCATTTCTGAGGTTGGAACGCGGCGAGAGAAACTGGCTGATCAGATAGCCATGCGCGCCATGCACCTGCACGCCGTCAAAGCCGGTCTCCTTTGCCACTTTCGCGCAATTGGCAAACGCCGCAATCGTCTCGCGAATCTCCTCGCCTGTCATCGGCCGGGGCTTGCCGAACTGCCCGCCCGGCAGCGCCAGCTTGACGTCGGAGGCCGATACCGGCTGCGGGTTCACGATCTTCGGCGTCTGGCGCCCGGCATGACTGATCTGCATCCACACCTTCGCCCCGTCAGACTTCGCCGCAGCGCTATACGCCTTCAGCGCCGCCAGATGCTCCGCGCTCTGCTCACCGACAATCGCGACATTGCCCGGGCTCTCCAGGCACATCCTGTCGACCAGCACATTTCCCGTGAGCAACAGCCCGCAACCGCTCCCCGCCCAGGTCCGGTACAGCGTCGCATGACGCTCATCCGCCTCATTCTTCGGCCCGGCAATCTGCTCCGTCATCGCCGCCTTGCAGAGCCGGTTCGGCAAGACCTGCCCACATGGCAATTCCAGTGACTGTTCAAGTACGCTGCTCATCATGCCCTCTCCGGCTTTTGGGAAAAGCATGGCGCGCAAAGTGGCCAGCGTCCACTGATTGCGCAGTTGTCGCGACGACAACAAATGCGTGCTACCAGTCACCATGACCCGCATCGCCGCCATTATCCTGCTCCTGACCGGCATCGCCCTGCCAACCGCCATCGGGCTGATCCAGCCTGACTACTCCGCCTCGGCAAGCTATCTCAGCGAACTCGGCGCGGACGGCGCCGCCTATAACCAGCTCGTCACCTATGGCGCCTTCCTGCCGGTCGCGTTTGCCTCGGCCTTCATCCTCGCTATCCGCCTCGCCGCACCCGATGAGGCAATCACGGCGCGCATCGGTCTCGGCCTGCTTTTCGCCATCCCCATCGGCTATCTCGGCGCGGTGGTCTTTCCCTGCCTTCCGGGCTGCCCCGTCCCCGGCACAGGCCGGCAGGCCTTGCACAACACCGCCGGCATCATCGAATACCTCGGCGGCATGACAGGCTTCGCGATGCTGGCTTCCATCGCCCTCAGACGCGGCACGCGGCTGATGCGCTGGCTCACGCCGCCCGCCACACTTGCCTTCATCGTCGGCACCGTACTGGCGGCAGACCCGGCCTGGGACGGGCACAAAGGCGCATTCCAGCGCCTCGCCGACTATTCCGCCTCCATCTGGATCGCCATTGCGGGCTGGACGGGTCGGATTACGCAGGCTCCCGCCTAACCCACCCGCGCCGCCTGCCCGCCATCGACGGGGAGCAGCACGCCGGTGATGAAACGCGCCTCTTCGCTTGCCAGGAACAGCGCGGCATGCGCCGTGTCCCAGCCCGTTCCCATATGCCCCATCGGCACACGCGCGGCCCGCTCGGCCCGCAAATCATCAGGGCTGATGCCGCGTCGCTCCGAAATGCCGACAATCGCCATCGGCGTATCCATCAGGCCCGGCAGGATCGCATTGCACCGCACCCCATGCCTGGCGCCCGACAGCGCAACCGATTGCGTCATCCGGTTCATCGCCGCCTTGCTGGTCTCATAGGCGAGCATCTGCGCCCCGGCGAGCGATGCCAGCGACGAGATATTGATGATCGACCCGCCCGTCTTTTCCATGATCGGCAGGCACGCCCGGATGACCAGCCATGCCGCCTTGAAATTCACGCTCAGTATACGGTCGAATGCCTCTTCGGTGAGATGCTTGGCCGGCCCGTCACCCGCCCCGCCAATGCCGACATTGTTCGCCAGCACATTGATCCGGCCGAACGTCTCAAGCGCCGTGCGCGCGATGCCCGCCGCTTCATCCGGGTCCGATACATCCGCTGCAAGGGCGAGCCCATCGCCGCCTTCTTCGCGGATGGTCGCGACCGTTGCATCGGCCCGCTCCAGGCTCCGGTCGACGCAGACGACACTCGCCCCGGCCCGCGCAAACAGCAGCGCCATCGCCTTGCCATTGCCGACCGTTGGCCCCGGCGTCTGGCCTGCGCCGGTGACAATCGCGACCTTGCCGGTCAGTCGGCCCGAGACGTCTATATCGCTCACTTCTTAAGGTCCGGATCGAGCGTCAGGTCATCATCGAGCTGGATACCGAACGTGTTCAGCATCATGGAAACCTGTGTATACTGACCAACCGTCATGACGAGATCCATCTTCTGCTTGTCGGACAGGAAGCTGAGCCGCGCCCAGGTCTCCTCCGTGATGAAGGCGTCGGTGGTCAGCTCATCCGTCGCCTGCAGCAGCGCGGCGTCTTCCAGGCTCCAGTCGGGCGAGGAAGGCCCAAGCTTGATGCGCGCAATCTCGGTCTCGGTGAGGCCAGAGCGCAGCCCGATCCGCTCATGCTGGGCCCATTCATAGCCGGACTTCCAGTTGAAGCCGGCCCGCAGGATGACCAGTTCGCGCTCACGCTCCGGCAGGTCATTGGCATCCGACAGGATATAGCCGCCCCACAGCATGAAGCGCTTGTACGCCTTGGGCGAGCGCGACAGCGTGCGGAAGATGTTGAACACCTTCCCTGTCCGGAAACGCTCCCCGAGCAGCTGCTTCTGCTCTTCGCCCATCTCCTCATCGGAAAGTGGCGGGATGCGCGGCGTCGATAGTCGCATATACGGTGTCCTCCTGTAGCATCAGTCACCCTCTGACGGGGCGCTAGTCCACTACACTAAAGGACGGAGTCGCACGGGGGGCAAGTGGGATTTCTATGGCGGAAGCTTCATTAGTCCCGAAGCAATTAAGTTCGCCGCCGCCAAGGCGCGTTCCCGAGCTGGCTGAGCGCGATCACCTTTCACTCCAAACATTTCGTCAGATTCTTGTCCCATCCATCTAAGTAAGTCGACGATTCTGTCGCGCGGCTCCCCTGAACGCGAAATAAGACCGTGTGTTTCGATTGCGGAATAAACATCAACTCTCATTGGGGCGAGGCCCATGAAGAGGTTGGAGTGCTCTCCAAACTCCTCCTTGATCGCGGCCTGCAGTAGCTCACCCGCTTTTGAGGCTCGGTGGTCGTCTTCCATGATAAAATTGCAAAGCGCTAAGAGTGACTTCCTTGAAAGCTCACGCTCAAACAAAGTGATCGACGTCTTTTCAGCCGACGTGAACTCCGGAAGATCTTTCACCACAATCAGAATTTGAACGAGTTCGTCGACCTGTTTATCGCGGAACAAGTCTGGCCTCTGCTCTAGTTCCAACAAAACCCTTTCGAGTTCACCCTTCTGCGCTCGTACATAGTATTCATCGTCTGGTTCGGACGATGTCGCTGCAACCGCAAATCTCGGTGCGTTAAAGCGCCGACTAAGACGGCTCAACTGCTCAGCGGGCGATCCCGCCAATACATCGTACTTCTCGATCATCCACAGGGCACCGGCTTTCACATCCGGATTGGTTGAGTGGATCAATTCGCTCAATCGCCGTGGACTGTATGGAGTTTCAGCCATCCCCAAGGCTTTGCGCGCCTCGACGTGACGATCGATTCTTTCTTCGAACTGGCGCTTGGCACGACGCTTCTTCGTTTGTGGGTCCTTGATCATGCCACGCTCGAAAAAGTTCGCTTCTTCAAAGGGTTCAAATGAATCTACTTGGCCTCCCTTGTACAGGCTGTGCTGGATCCTGGAGCGCTGCCAGAGGCCAATGGCCTGAAACAGTGCCGCCATGATGACAAGGTCGACCATGGCGCGCGCAGCAAATGTAAGATGCATGGCCAATTGGCCGTTTCCACCTTCGGCGCTGTAGGGCGCTTCGATATCAACGCTGTATATTTCCCACCAATCCACAAAAGGTACGGCTTTGGCGAGCTCGGCCCCGAAGAAGCGTAGCCAGTCTATGAACGCATTGTTGCTCGAAAATTCCTCCTTGTAGCCGAATGTTCCGGTCCACCCCTGGAGCTGCGACAGAGCAAGCGGCACCAAGACGAACAGTGATGCATAGCCCAGCAGAGCCTCGTCCTTCAGGTCGTTCTGGAAGCCGATCGCAATCTTGCGGCCACGCGTCGAGCGAAGCCTTGACGCTGTCTCCCGGTCTTCTTCCACCCACGCCCAGCGCCGTCCGAGCGACAAAGCGATCAACATCGCGATACCAATCGGAATGAGACCCCAGGGTGCCGCCAACACATAGCCGAGCGCACTCAGCGGCAGAATGACCATCACGACCAGCAGGTGTGGGACGAAAGGTCCGTTCTGCGTTGCGCCCGACAGCGGTGCCACAAACCTCACTAGAATCGAATCTGCATAGCTGATCCAGCGGCCCGGGCTGGCGATTGATATGCCGGCAGACAGCACGCGCCCCCGAGCGATGATCTTTTCTTCCTGCCGCTCTCGATAGTCATTCCGGAAACGCATCACATGCGGCGCAAGGATAATCACAAAGAAGACGACCAAAACAAGAAATGTGATGAAGACGCCGAAATCCTCCTTCATCGAAAACTTTTCGCCTGCCGCTCCCCAGGCGAGCGCGACGATCAGGCCGATGAGCACCAGCGTTGTGACAAAGCTCGCATTGCTGACCACATCGTCTCGAAGAATTTCCGGTCCCTGGCCTTCGCGCCTTCGTGCCTCAGCCTCAAGCCGTGCATGACGCGTGATGATAACAATCAGTGGCAAGAACGCCGCAATGAAGAAAGCGAGAAACGTCGCCATGTGCACTGGCTTCAGCTGATCGCCCGAAATCGCGACGTCGATGGCGCCAATCCGCCCATTTGCCGCCGCAAGATAGGCAACAAGTCCGAGTCCCGACAGGCTGAGTGCCGGATACAGAAAGAACTCCCTGAACCCGCTATCGGCTCGCTTCTTCTGGGGTTTGTCGCGGTCTGCCGAAACAGTCTCATAGGCCTCGCAATAGGTTTTCCAAACCGCGACGTGGCGCAACAGCTGCGCGCCCAGCCAGAGCACGCCAAACGCTGCGATGAGCACCGGCCACCATACATCATCAGGCAGATGACCTGGCTCGCGAGCATCCTTAATGAGCGTGATCAGAATAATGCCAGCCCAAAGCGCGCTCAGTCCTGCGAAGCCAGTGAGCATCGTTTCATCACGAAACGGATTCCACTTCTTGTCTGCCTCCGCCACGTCCTGACCCCACTCATTACGCCTGCGAAACGAAACCTATCTCGCCTGCCTGAGGTTGAAAAGAAAAAATCGGGGCGCGGCGTAATGGGCCGGCCCCGACAAGCGCTGCGCGGGAGTGCGGGCGGGCCTCAGCCCTGCCTGGACCCGAGCCTAGACCTGGCTCACCAGCCAGGCCGTATAGCCGCCATAGCCGGCGAGCATGAAGACACCCTCGGCCCGGGTCACGCGAAAGCCGGTCCGCGCCACGACCAGCAGCACGATGGTCGCCGCCAGCATCACCCAGATGTCCACCGCGATGATCTCGTCCGGCACCGGAATGGGCTGCACGAGAGCCGTCACACCAAGAATACCGAGCACATTGTAGATGTTCGAGCCGACAATATTGCCGAAGGCGACATCGCTCTGCCCGCGAATGGCCGCGACGACAGAGGTGACAAGCTCCGGCAGGGATGTGCCGACCGCCACGATGGAGAGGCCGATAATCGTCTCCGATACGCCAAAGCGGGTCGCGATGCCGACCGCGCCGTCAATCAGGAGCGAAGCGCCCCAGATCGTCAGGGCAAGACCGCCCACCGTCTGCGCAATGGCCAGCCAGGCTGGTCCGGCCGGGGCCTCGTCTTCAACCGGCAGGCCCGCGGCACCTGCCGTGCCAAGATTGCGCCGCTCCTGCCAGATGGCAAAGCCGAGATAGAGCAGAAGGCCTGCGACAAAGACCAGGCCAGAAAGCCGGTCGAGCACACCGCTCAGCACCACGCCGAGACACAGAAGGCCTGAAATCGCGAGCACCAGTCCGTCGCGCTTCAGCGCCGCGCCATCAATCAGCAGTGGCCGGATCAAGGCCGCCACACCGAGGATGAGAAGGATATTGGCGATGTTCGAGCCAATCACATTGCCGGTCGCCACGCCCGGCGAGCCGGCCAGCGCCGCCTGAAGGCTGGTCACGAGTTCTGGCGTCGAGGTTCCAAAGCCGACCAGCGTCAGGCCGATGAGAAGCGGTGACACGCCAAGCCGCCGCGCAAGGGATACAGCGCCGCGAACAAAGACGTCGCCGCCAATGAGAAGCAGGACAAAGCCTGCGATAAGGGAAAGGATAAGCATTCTGGAGGGGTAGCACATCAACCGGGCCGCCGTCGCGCGGGGGTTCGTCGTTTCTGACACGGGCCCGGATTGCAGTTGGCGATATGCGCCTGCTCCTTCAGCAAATCAAGCAGCGACAATCCTCCCCACACAGATTAAATTTTGGATAGCGCCCTCCGCGCCCTCTTTCGCCGGAACTCGACTCTCACCATATAGCGCTCGCGGAACATGAGACCCGCGGACTGCGCTATGGGCGCAGCCCAACTCTTTTTCAAGAATGGAGAGTGCGCAGATGAGCGCACGCAATTACATCATCGCGGCCGCCATAGCGGGCGTCGTGCTTGTTGGCGGCGGTGTCGCCTATTACTACACCACCGCTCAGGACAGGACGGCCGAGCCGGTGACGGAGTTCACTGAAGTGCCGGTGACCGACATCGCCGAAGCACAGCCGGACACTGAAACGGTCATCACGGCCGAAACCGACACCACCGTGGAAGCACCGGCCCTGATCGTTGACGGCGCACCGGGCGATTCGGCAGAGACGGTGATCGTCGCAGAAGGCGAAACCGACACGACGCTCGATGCCATTGACGCTGAAACGAGCGCCGAAGCCACCGTCATTCCGGGCGAAAACCAGCCCGAATAGGCTTTCATACCAAGACTCTATGGCCATCGCCGCCCGGGCATCCTACATGACGGCGTGAACACCACGCACCATCAGGGGCCCTGGCGGCGATGACCGATCTTTCTGTAAACCTCAACGCCGTTGCCTTGCTGCGCAACCGCCGCGACCTTCCTTGGCCGAGCGTCACCGGGCTTGGCCGTATCGCCCTTGAGGCCGGGGCGTCCGGCCTGACCGTGCACCCCCGCCCGGATGAGCGCCATACACGCCGTTCCGACCTGCCAGAGCTGAAGGCCCTCATCCGCTCCGAATTCCCGGACCGCGAATTCAATATTGAGGGCTACCCGTCCGGCGACTTTCTCGATCTTGTCGAAGAGATCGCGCCCCATCAGGTCACGCTGGTCCCGGATGAGCCCGGCCAGGCCACCTCTGACCATGGCTGGGATTTCGTGGCCCATGCGGACCGGCTAACCAGTATTGTCACGCGCCTCAAGGAAGCCGGCGCCCGCGTCTCGCTCTTCTCAGATCCCGAGCCGGCCGGCATCGAGGCCGCGCACGCCACCGGCACAGACCGGATCGAACTTTACACCGGCCCGTATGGCGCGGCCTGGGATGATGCGGGCGCCGCGGCCCGAGAAGTCGAAAAGCTTGGCGAGACGGCGGACGCCGCCTTTGCGCTCGGACTCGGCGTCAATGCCGGCCATGACCTGACCGTCGCCAATCTGCCCGCCCTTGTCGCCCGGATTCCCGAACTCGCTGAAGTCTCGATCGGGCACGGCCTGACCGCCGATGCGCTGACCTATGGCATGGCCGAAACCGTGCGCCGCTTCCGCCGCGCCTGTGGGCAGAGGGTCTGAGATCAGAGCAGGCGGATCGCACCGCCGACCTCCTCCTCCCAGCCTTTCTCGTCAAAGACGGACCATGGCGCTTCGGGCAACCAGTCCGGCACATCCACACCATCCGGCATGCCGTCCGGCCAGGTGGCCTTCCCGTCCGGCGCGAGCTCCGCACCGAGCGCGCGCAGCCCGGCGAAATAGGCCATCACCGTCTCCCATGACGTCCACGGGTCCGGGCCGACCCGCGCAAGAAAGACACCGACACGGCTCGCCGCATCGTCACCCGGCCTCGCATCCGCCTCCAGCGCGGCCAGCCGATCGAGCATACGGCCCACCCGACGCGCCTCGGCTTCGCACGCTGCCGCCTCTTCCAGCCGACCTAACCCGTTCAAGGCCAGCGACCAGCCATTCAGCCGCTCGATCCGCATCTGCGGCGTCTCGGCGGCAAGGTCGCTCCTCTGAAACCGCAGGCGCTCAGCCCAGAGCTTGCCCGTACTCTCGGCGATCCTTGCCTTCTTCGCGGCCTTTGCAAATGAGAGCCCGCTCGACAGGGCTGCATGGAATGCCAGCAAGGTCAGGACACGGCCCGGCGGCATGTCTGTAATGTCGGCGCGCCTCTTCATGAGCCTTGATCATAGCGGCGCAGGTGCCCGGTCTGGGCGAAATGGGCTAGGCTCAATAGTCGCCCGCGATTATCGCGGGATGGCGTCCGGATTGTCCGCCATCTTCGTCGCCCGGCTCTACTCTGGCTCGCCACCGGACCTTTATCGGCCTGTGATCGGCCCACAATCGGCCCGGAATCGGCCTGTCAGAATCGCCGGATGGACGCGGACATTTCCGCCGGAGATTTCAGTGTCTGTCCAGCCTTTCGCGGACCAGCTGCAGCCACGCCGCCTGACGGTGAATGAGGCTCACCATGTCGTCAGGGTCGCCTGCCGCAATGAGCCTGTCGAGCCAGACCTGCGTGACGCTGCACTGGCTCTCGATCCAGCCCAGAAGCTGGGCCTTGTCGGCGCTCAGCCCATCGCCGCCAGCTGGCGTGGTCCTGCAACGGTGACGGCCCATGACATTATTCCGCACCCCAGCGGAGGCCGGACTGCCGGCTGCCATGTCTGGCGCGCCCGATGACCTCATCGCCCACTCATTGCCAGGATACGCCATATCGAACTCCTTGATCCATTGATGCGAATGCCTCTCATTTGCACACTATAGCATGCGAGTCGTCAACCCCCGGTCCCGACGGGCCAGGACGTGCAACAAATCGCCTCACTCATTTCGCCACGGCAAGGCTTGACGTTCACGTCAAGTCGAACCCTATACGCTACAAGAATGACGAGGTACGGATAGGTAGATGGCAGACAGTTTTCTTTCCCTGAGCGCCGGTTTCGAAGACGCCACGGAGGCCCAGTGGCTGGCCGAAGTTGAGAAGGCGCTGAAAGGCGGCGGCATTGAGAGAATTACCCGTCAGAGCGATGATGGCATCTCCATTCGCCCGCTCTATCGCGAAAGCGACTTCCCAAGCTCGACCGACCCACTCGGCGCGCCGGGAACAGCCCCTTACTTGCGCGGAGCAAGCGCGGAACCGGACGCCTTCCTGCCCTGGGACATCCGCCAGACCTTCACCCATCCCGACCCTTCCGAGACCAATGCCGAGATCCTGAGAGATCTTGAGCGCGGCGTCGCTTCTGTTGAGATTGCTGTTGATTGCACCGGCAAGGATGGCGTCGCAATCCATGACGGCGCCACGCTCGCCGCGGCTCTCAACGGCGTTCAAGCCGACATCGCGACTATCGCGCTTGATCATCGTGGCAAGGGTTCGGGCACGTCCATTGCCGGACTGCTCGCGCTCTGGGGTGAGGAGAATGGCGCGTCCGAAAAGCTCAAATTCGCCTTCAACATAGACCCGATCGGCCTCCTCATGCGAACCGGCCATGTCGAGGGTGGCATCGATGCCGCCTTCGTGCGCACCGCCGAACTCTCTCGCCTTCTCTGCCTGCGTTATCCCAAGTCGACCACGCTCCGCGTCGATGCCCGCGCCGTCCATGAAGCGGGCGGATCGGAAGCCCAGGAACTGGGCGTGCTGATCGCCCATGCTGTCGATACGATGCGCCGCCTCGACAAGGCCAGCTATGACGTCAACGCCTTCCCGGCGCAGACCGTTTTTACCGTCGCCACCGGCGCCAATTACGGGCTGGAGATCGCTAAGCTCCGCGCCGCGCGCCGCCTCTGGGCCCGTGTGCTGGACGCCATGGATCTCGACGTGGAGCCGATGAAACTTCAGGCCGTCAGCTCGGCCCGTATGCTGACGCGCTACGACGCCTGGACCAACATGCTCCGCAACACCGCCGCCTGCTTTGCAGGCTCCGTCGGCGGCGCCGACATCGTGACCGTCCGCGCTTTCAATGAAGCGCTCGGCATTCCCGAAGAGCTTGGCCGCCGCACAGCGCGCAACACACAGATCATCGCCATGGAAGAGTCCCGCCTCGGCCGCATTGCCGACCCGGCTGGCGGCTCATGGTTCGAGGAGACGCTGGCGGATGATCTTGCCAGCGCTGCGTGGAAGGAATTCCAGGCCATCGAAGCCGAGGGCGGCCTCGTCCAGAGCCTCATCGACGGCAAGCTGCAGGGCCGCATCGCCGACATGCGCGAAGCCCGCTTCACATCCATAGCAAAGCGCAAGGTGCCCATAACCGGCGTCAGCGAATTCCCGCTCCTCGACGCGGATGATGCGCCCGTGGCCGAAACTGGCTTTGAAAGCTCGGCGACATCGGTCTCGAGCGAGGGCCTGCACAGCTTCCTGAAAGACCTGCCCGAGAAAGACGGCGCAGACACAACCGCCGAACCGCTCGAGCCCATTCATCTTGCCCGCGACTTCGAAGCCTTGCGTGACCGCGCCAATGCCCACGAAACGGCAAAAGGCATACGCCCCGCCGTCTTCATCGCAACGCTTGGGCCCCTCGCTGAGCACAATGCCCGCGTCGACTTTGCCCGCAACCTGTTCGCCGCCGGCGGCATCGAGGGCAAGGAAGCCCCGTCGCTTCCGGAAACCGCAGACGACATCGCCGCCGGGTTCAAGGCCTCTGGCTGCCACATCGCCGTCATCTGCGGCAGCGACAAGCGCTATGAAACCAAAGCCGCCGACGCGGCTCGCGCGCTGAAGAAGGCCGGCGCCCAACGCGTCTTCATCGCCGGCAAGTTCGAAGCTGCCTACAGTGACACCAACATCTTCATGGGCTGCGACGCGGTCGAGGTCCTTGAGCTGGCACAGGCCGAACTGGGAGTTGCCAAATGACCACCTTGCCCGATTTTACGAAACTCGACCTCGGAACGCCGCATGCGAAGGCGCTATCCGGATCCCGCAAGCGCACGCTGGACACGCCCGAAGGCATCGATCTCGCTACCGCGTACTCTGCTGCCGACACAGCCGGTCTCGATTTCCTCGATGACTTCCCCGGCCTCGCGCCGTTTGGCCGTGGCCCCTATCCGACCATGTACACCCAGCGGCCCTGGACCATCCGGCAATATGCCGGTTTCTCGACCGCCGAGGACTCCAACGCCTTCTACCGCCGCAACCTCGCAGCCGGTCAGAAAGGCCTCTCCGTCGCATTCGATCTTGCAACCCACAGGGGATATGACAGCGACCATGTTCGCGTGACAGGCGATGTCGGCATGGCGGGCGTTGCCATCGACTCGATCTACGACATGCGCACGCTGTTCTCGGGCATCCCGCTCGACCAGATGTCAGTGTCGATGACGATGAATGGCGCCGTCCTGCCAATCCTCGCGCTCTATATTGCGGCGGCCGAGGAACAGGGCGTGTCGCCAGACAAGCTCGCCGGGACCATCCAGAACGACATCCTCAAGGAGTTCATGGTCCGGAACACCTATATCTATCCGCCCAAGCCGAGCATGCGGATCATTTCAGACATCTTCGCCTACACGTCTGAAAACATGCCGAAATATAATTCGATCTCGATCTCCGGCTATCACATGCAGGAGGCTGGCGCGACGGCGGACCTCGAGCTTGCCTACACGCTCGCCGACGGCATTGAATACATTCGCGCCGGCGTTGCTGCGGGTCTCGATGTCGACAAGTTTGCGCCGCGCCTTTCCTTCTTCTGGGCGATCGGCATGAATACCTTCATGGAAGTCGCCAAGATGCGCGCCGCGCGCCTTCTCTGGGCGAAACTGGTGGAGAAAGAGTTCTCGCCGAAGAACCCGAAATCGCTCTCCCTGCGAACGCACTCGCAAACCTCCGGCTGGTCACTCACCGCGCAGGACGTCTACAATAACGTTATCCGCACCTGCCTCGAAGGCATCGCGGCCGTCGGCGGCCAGACCCAGTCGCTGCACACCAACAGCTTCGACGAAGCGCTCGCCCTGCCGACCGACTTCTCCGCCCGCATCTCGCGCAACACGCAGCTTTTCCTGCAGCAGGAAGGCGGCGCGTGCCAGACCATCGACCCATGGGGTGGCTCCTACTATGTCGAGCGCCTGACCCACGATCTTGCTGCCAAGGCCCTGGAGCATATCGAGGAAGTCGAGAAACTCGGCGGCATGCGCAAGGCCATCGAGGAAGGCGTGCCGAAGCTGCGTATCGAGGAAGCCGCTGCCCGCACGCAGGCCCGCATCGACAGCGGCGAACAGACCGTCGTCGGCGTCAACAAGTTCCTGCTCGACCAGGATGAGGACGTGCCGGTCCTGAAGGTCGACAATGCCACCGTCCGCCGCATGCAGCTCGACAAGCTCGCCCGCCTCAAGGCCGACCGGGACCAGTCCGAAGTCGATGCCAGGCTCGACGCGATTGCTGCTGCTGCAGAGAGCGGAAAAGGCAACCTCCTCGCCCTCGCCGTTGATGCCGCGCGCGCCAAGGCGACCGTCGGCGAAATCTCCGAAGCGGTTGAACGCAGCCAGGGCCGCCACCAGGCCGTTATCCGCTCCATCAAGGGCGTTTATGGCGGCTCCATCGGCAAGGACGACAAGGCTGCCGAAGCCCGCGACCTCGCTCAGACCTTCGAGACGCGTCACGGCCGCAAGCCCCGGATCTATATCGCAAAAATGGGTCAGGACGGGCATGACCGCGGCCAGAAAGTCGTCGCCTCTGCCCTGATGGACCTCGGCTGGGATGTTGAAATCGGCCCTCTCTTCCAGACACCGGAAGAAGCTGCCAGGAGCGCCCGTGAAGCCAATGTCGATATTGTCGCCGCGTCCTCGCTCGCGGCAGGCCATCTCACCCTCGTGCCTGAACTGAAACGCGCCCTCGGCAATGAAGGCGCCGTGAATACGCGCATCATGGTCGGCGGCGTGATCCCGCCGGGCGATTTCGACGCGCTGCGCACCGCCGGTGCTTCTGCCATCTTCCCACCGGGCACGGTGATCGCCGATGCGGCCCGCTCCATGCTGGAAGCGCTGCAGGACGATCCGGTCAATTCGGCGGCCGAATAAATCTATGGGGCGTGTTCGGGGGGGACTGGCTCTGGCCACGGATGGCCTGGTGATCTGTTCGATCATGGCGGTGCTGGGTGCGCTGTTCTCCCGCCAGCACTGGTTTCTCGACGTGCTGTCACAATTCCTGCTGCCATCGATCTGGTTGCTGGTCGCAGCGCCAATCATCCTGATCATTCTGATCATTGCCGGGGCCAGCGCGCGTCACGGCATCTTCGGCGTCGCTGCCCTGTGTGGCCTCGTCGCCGGCGCCCCCCTCATCCAGGATCCTCCAGTGCATGGTGCCGCCGATGCGCCACAGCTGAAAGTGTACCAGCACAATATCTACGTCGAAAACATTGTCATCGACCGCATCGTGGCAACCGTCGAGCGCGAACAGCCGGATATCATCGCCCTCGTCGAGGTCCGCGACGACATGATCGGGCCGCATGAAGCGCGCCTGCGCCAGACCTGGCCGCACGTCGCCGTGGCCCGCGACCGGGATGATAGCTGGGCCCGCCTGCGCCTGTTCTCGAAATACCCGATCACCAATTATCAGGTCCGCAAGCGCGAATTCGAACCGGCGACGCTACGCGCGCAGCTCGAAACGCCGATGGGACAGGTCACCGTAATCGTCGCACACTTCACGCGGCCCTGGCCCTTCCGTCCGCCCAATGCGCAGATGCTGCACTATGAAGCGCTGGAAAGGATGCTCGCGAAGGAGACCGGGCCGCTGCTGGTCCTCGGCGATTTCAATTCAGCGCCGTGGGGACGGATCGGAAAACGCATGCAGGACGATCTCGGCTTCCAGCTCGCCAATCACCGCGCGGTGGGCACATGGCCGGGGCGCGTGAACATCGATGATGTCATGGACACGCCCGGTATTCCCCGCTTCCTGACCATTCCCATAGACCTCGCCTTCTGCCGGGGCGGGCTCGTCTGCTCGGATCACACGGTCGGCATGAATCTCGGCTCTGATCATCGCTATGCCACATTCATGATGTCTCTGACGCCTGAACACTGAACAGGTGTGCGGCGGTCATGCTGCATTCACCAGCAACAGTTAAAGCAGAGATTCGCTTGAACAGATTCGGGGATCGAAACATGAAAACAGCATTCCTTCTCGCTGCCACAACCATCATCGGACTGGCCGCCGCCGCGAAACCCATCACGCCAAGCCAGGCTGAAGACCTCCTCGCCGACTATGGCGCAAACCTTTCAGCGTCCACGGCAGTCGGCGAAGATGCCCATACGATTGACGCACAGATCGGCGATATCAACATGACGGTGCGGCTCGGCGGCTGCGATGAAAACGGTTTCTGCAACTACGCGATGATGTTTGCGACCTTTGACCTCGGCAGTGCGGCCGATGAAGCAACGCTGATGAAGACGAACGGCTACAATGACAGTTTCCCATTCGGGCGCGCCTTTGTCGTGCCGGGCGATGATGGCAATGATATTGTCGGCATTGATTACGTCGTCGACATTTCCAGTGAGGCCAGTCTCGACGCGACCGATTTTGCACGCTTCGAGGAAATCCTGTCCAGCTACATCAATCACTGGACGGCAGACGCACAATAGTGGCTGCAGGGGCGTCGCGTGAACCGGACCTGGAGCAGTTCCAGGAGATGGCCGAAGCGGCCTATCAGGGCCTGCCGGAAGGGTTCAGGCGAGCCGCAGGTCGCATTGTCATTCACGCCCAGGATTATGCCGACCGCGAAGTGCTCGACCATTTCGGCATCACCGATCCGCTCGAGCTGACGGGCCTCTATCAGGGCATTCCGCTTATCCATGACAGCGTGACTTTTCCGGTCCCCGACAGCCCGCGCATCTTTCTCTATCGCCTGCCACTGCTGGCAGAGCTCGAAACCCGGCCGGACGTCACGCTGACCGAACTGATCGAGCATGTCGTCATCCACGAACTTGGCCACCATTTCGGCTGGTCGGATGAAGAGATGCACGCACTGCTGGACGCAGATTGACGCAGGAAGCGCCTTGCGCCCGTGCGGAGGCAGCGGAATAACATCTCCAGACAAAATGATTGGGAGGTGACGGTGAAGGGCTTTGGAGAATACGACGCGATGGGACTGGCCGAGCTGGTGGCGAAGCGCGAGGTCTCTGCCGAGGAATTGCTCGACGCAGCGCTGGAAGCCGGCGCGGCCGCGCAGGACAAGGTCAATTGCTTTACCCGCTTCTTCGAAGGCCCTGCCCGCGAGCAACTGAAGAACGGCCTCGCAGATGGGCCCTTCAAGGGCGTACCGTTTGCAACCAAGGACCTTGGCGTGAAGCTGAAGGGCCAGCCAATGACCAACGGCTCGCGCGCCTTCAGGGACAATGTAGCGACCGAAGATGCAACGCTGACCGAGCGCTATCGCAAGGCGGGCCTTGTGATCTTTGCCCAGACGACCAGCCCCGAATTCGGCCTGACCACGTCCACCGAGAGCGCGCTCTACGGAAAGACGCGGAATCCATGGAATACCGACCACACATCGGGCGGCTCGTCCGGCGGCGCGTCGGCCTGTGTTTCCGCAGGTGTCATTCCCATGGCCCATGCAAGCGATGGTGGCGGTTCGATCCGCATCCCGGCAGCGTGCACCGGGCTGGTCGGACTGAAGCCGTCGCGCGGGCGGGTCCCCATGGGTCCACCGCTCAGCGAAAACTGGTTCGGTCTCTCGACCAATCACTGCGTCTCCCACAGCGTGCGCGACAGTGCGGCGCTCCTCGACGCCACACACGGCCAGGAGCCGGGCGCCCGCTACATCGCCCCGCCGCCGCCGACCACCTTCCTTCAAGCCGCACAGACAGATCCGAAGCCGCTGAAGATCGCCCTGTGGACCACCGCGCCAAATGGGGTGCGCCCCGATGAAGAGGCGCAGGCCGGTCTTGAGCGCACGACGACACTGCTACGCGAGCTCGGTCATACAGTCGAAGAAGCGTCGCCCCAGCTCGATGGAGAAGCTCTCGGCAAGGGCATGATGATGATCGTCTCGTCAGCCATGGCTGCCATTGCCGACGAACGCGAAGCCACGCTCGGCCGAAAGATCGGCCCCGACGATTTCGAACCGGTCAGCCAGCGCTTCATCGAACTTGGACGCACAGTCCCCATGGGCGAACTGGTCAAGACCAACTCAGCTTTCACCGAGGCGGCATGGGCGCTCGAGGCCTTCATGGATGCGGGCCAATATGACCTGCTGCTCGCTCCGACGCTTTCTCGCCCGCCCGTTGAGCTCGGCGTCCTCAGCCTCGACCCGTCAGATTTTGATGCGTATGGCGAGGCCGTCACCAGCTTCGCGCCCTGGTGTCCCGTCTTCAATCAAGCGGGATGGCCGGCGATTTCCTTGCCGCTGCACATGACCCGGGCCGGACTGCCCCTCGGCATGATGTTCGGCGCCCGCCTTGGCCGTGAAGACCTTCTCTATGCGATTGCAGGTCAGCTTGAGCGTGCAGCGCCATGGGCCGGCCGGCACGCACCAATCTGGTTCGGATAATGTGATGCCTGACGCACTTTCGACCTATCAGGGCGGCTGTCACTGCGGCGCCGTGCGCTTCGAGACGGACCTTCCCGATCATGTCGAGGTTGAGGATTGCAACTGCTCGATCTGCGCGATGAGCGGCAATGACCATATCATCGTCCCTGCTAGTCGGTTCAGGCTGCTGAATGGCGGGGACTTGCTGACCGAGTATCGCTTCAATTCGCGCAAAGCCCGCCACCTCTTCTGCAAGGTGTGCGGCATCAAGAGCTTCTACGTTCCCCGCTCCAATCCCGACGGATTTGCCGTAACCTGGCGCTGCCTCGACGACTGGCAGTCGCTCTCAGCCCGGATTGAAGAATTTGATGGTCAGAACTGGGAAGCCAATGCCGGCGCACTGGCGCACAAGTCCAGAGACTAGTCTTCTGGCGGCGGAGGTGGCGGCCCTCGCCGTCCGTCCCGGTCGCGATCTTTGCGAGACCGACGCCTCTCGAAGCGCTTTTCCATGTCTTCCAGCCAGACGCCGAGCGCTTCGCGCTCGCTCTCGTCGAGATCTGCGAGCGCATCGGACAATGAAGCCTGGAAGCGTTCATTGAGTGCTATGTCAGCCGTGCGAATGTCGGCAAAGGCCTGGTCGACGGCCTCGCGATCAAACGGCGTTGCGACCATGGCCTGACGAAGACGCCGCTGCGCGTCGCGTTTTGCATCGATCAGCTCTTTCGATTCGGCAATGGCTTCCCGGAAGGCCTGACGGACCTGCTGGCGTTCGGTTTCCGGAACCACGCTCTTAATGCCGCGTGCGATCATGAAATCCGGATCGCCCCGGCCCGGGCCGCGGTCGTCATGTTTCGGCTTGCCGAGCATGGAGCCCGCGAACAGTCCGATCAGGAGCGCATTGGCGATCAGCGAAACGATCAGCGCGATGGTGAGAGCGGAAAACTTCTTCATGCGCCTAACCGTCTACCTCTTCCAGGAAATTGGAGAGACCGTCATAACCCAGCGCCGCATAGACGACCGTTTCTTCGGTTGAAGGGTAAAGGTCACTCGATGTGGCCGCAGTCGCGTAGCCACCGACAAGTCCCATGGCGAGGCTCGCAAGGGCCGCCCCTGCCGGCCATCTGGCACCGTTCGGCATGATGATCGACCGCAGCCGGGCACCAATGCCGCGGCGGCTGGCGCCAGCCTGCGGCGCTACTGCGAGGATCCGCTCAGCCAGTCCTGATGGAACGTCCGGCATCTCGTCGATCGCGAGAATACCATCAATCAGCCGCGCATCCCGCAAGGCGGGCTCGAACTGGACACGATTGGCCGAAAGATGTGCCAGGGCAGCGTCGCGTTCCGCCTCCGGCCAGCCCATCGGCTCGGCGCCATAGGTTTCGATCAGATCCAGAAGGCGCTCATCAGTCATTGTCATATTCTTCATGCCTCCTGTACCTCTGCAAGTTGGTCTCTCAGCTTCCTGCGGGCCCGTGAAAGCAGGCTCTCAAGAGCTTCAACGCTTATCCCCATCGATTCCGCCGCCTCAATATTGCCCATTCCTTCAAAGGCGCAAAGCGTGAGCGCCTCTTTCTGTCGGTCGGGCAGCGCATCGATCAGGGCTGAAATCCTTTCACCGGCCTGTTTCTGGGACAGGGCCTGGTCCGGTTTCAGCCCGCTATCCTCGTGTTCCGGCAGCTCATCCATCAGGACTGGCGCACGCTTTTTGAGCTTGTCGCGGCACAGATTGATGGCGACGGTGCAGGCCCAAGTGGAGAATTTTGCCCGGTCCTGCCAGTCCGGAAGCATTTTCCAGGCTCTCAGAAAGGTCTCCTGCGTCACGTCTTCTGCCTCTTCCCTGTCCTTCAGCATACGATAGGCCACACGCCAGACGACCGGCATGTGGCGATTGACAAGCGCGGCCTGTGCCATCCGGTCTCCGGCAGCGGCGCGCGCGATCTGGTCGGTTTCACTGATGACAGACACGCGGTCACTTTAGCGAAGCCGGAGCAGGATGCGAGAGTGGAAAACTGCATGTCCTGCTCCGGCCTTACGCGTCAGTCCGGATCAGTTCTCGGAGCCACCACCGCGATGATGACGCCATCCGCGTTTTCCGCGATGTCCCTTCATCGCTTCCAGTTCGTCAGCTGTGATCAGGCCATCCTCATTCGCGTCGAGGCGGGTGAACATGTCACCCTCGCCGCCGCCGCGTCGACCATGATGGCTGCGTGCCATTTCAAATTCGGCAAGCGAAATCATGCCATTATCATCAGCGTCCGCACGCTCGAACATGCGTTGCTTGCGCTGCTCCATGCGGCGTTCGCGTTCGACTTTCCGGAACGCTTCCAGCTCAGCCATTGTCAGGCCGCCATCGCCATTTGTGTCGGCCTCGGCAAACTTTTCGGCTTTCCGGGTCTCGCGCTCGGCCTTCATGGCATCGACTTCCGCTTTGGAAATGGCGCCGTCGCCATTGGTGTCGAACCGTTCGATCATCCGGGACTTGCGGTCCTGATCGGGTTCGCCCTGCGCCATTGCGAGTCCGGTTACGCCAAGGGTTGCGGTGCTGGCGATGATCGCTGCAAGTGTGACTATTTTCATTTTCAGTACCTCTTTGGTTGCCCCACTAAGTGGAACGAGGAGGTGTCAGCTTTCCGTCGCCAGCGGTCCGATCTTTTTGCACCTGATAGACGAAACTGCTTTGGTTACAGCGACATATCGCGATTCCAGCTGTGAGAAATTTTCACAACTCGTTGCCATGGCAAGCCGTCTCTTGAGGCCGCGGGAGAAGTTCTCCGCCGTCAGTTCCGCCCCAACAGCAAGTCGCTGGATCTGTTGCAGGCATTGCATGAACTGGAAGGCCGAGGTCAGCGTCCCGGCATCCTCTTCGCTCAGCGCACCTGTTTCAGCGAGCCGGTCTATCGCGTCGCGCACAGTGGGAATAACGCTCGCTTCATTGCCGGAGAGGAGCATTTCCTGCTGCAGAATGAACTCCAGATCGACCAGCCCGCCATCCGCCAGCTTGATGTCCCAGTCCCCGCGCGGCGGACGCTCCCGCCAGAGCCGCTGGCGCATGTCCAGGATGTCGAACCGGCAGGCGGCTTCATCTGGACGGTTCACGATCGCATGCCGCGCAATCTCCAAAACCTGCTCGCCAAGCGCGACCTCGCCGGCGACGATGCGCAAGCGCGTCAGGGCCATCAGCTCCCACGTCCAGGCTTCGTCATGCTGGTAGCGGTCAAAGGCGGATACTGACACCGCCACAGGGCCTGCGCGCCCCGATGGCCGCAACCGCATGTCGACTTCGTATAGACGCCCCTCCGCCGTTTCGGCAGAGAGGGCCGTGATCAGCCGCTGGGCAAACTTGGCGAACCAGAAAGGCGCGTTTTCAGCGCCATCTTCAGAGGGTTCATAAACAATGATGAGGTCGAGGTCGGAGCCAGCCGTCAGTTCCTTGCCGCCGAGCTTTCCGAGGGCGCCCACCACCCAATGGCCGGGCTGCGGCCCATACTTGCGCGCGGTCTCGATCGCAGCGGCGTCCGCCATGAGCGAGATACAGGCGTCGGCGAGATCGCTCCATGCCAGGGCGGCCTGCGGCGCTGGAAGTCGCGAATGCAGCAGCCGGTGGCCGATAAGGAACGCCCGCTCATTCTGCCATTGGCGCACTTCGTCCATCTGCGTCTCGAAATCGGCATCCCGGCTCAGCGCTGGCGGATATTCCTGCCCGGCCTGCGAGATCAGCGCCTCCAGCAGTCCCGGCCGGCGTGCTAGCGTGTCCGAAAGGCGCGGTGCAATGGCAAGCGTTGTCACAAGGTCTTCGAGCAGTGTGGTCTCGGCCAGCAGCATGGAGAGAGTCTGCACGCCCGACCGTAACCCTTCGAAGAAACGGCTGAAGCGGTTGAAGGCCATGTCGGGCTCACCCGTCCGGCTCATTGCATTGAGGAGATCAGGTAGAAGCGCGGTGAGCAGCCCCCGGCCGCGCTCCGTACGTGTGGCCGGCGTCTTGCCGCGGTGCCAGTTACCGATCGCCGAAATGACCCGCGAGGGTTCGGAAAAGCCGAGCGAAGCGAGCGTTTCAACCGTTCCCGGATCATCATCGACACCGGTAAAGACGAGATTGCCCTTGGCTGCCCATTCGGCCTTGCGTTCTTCTTCGGCAAAGAGATCGCGATAATGCTGGCTGACAACGCGGCGTGTCTCGGCAATCCCCTTGTCAAACGCTTTGAGATCGTCCACGCCGCACAGCCGCGCGACTTTCAGGCGTGTGGCCTCGTCCTGCGGAAGGCTATGGGTCTGCTCGTCCTCAAGCATCTGGATACGATGCTCTACCCCGCGCAGCTGGATGTAAGCCTGCTCAAGATCTGTGCCCACCTGCCCGTCCACGGCACCGAGCGCGACCAGCGCATGAAGGCCGTTCAGCGTCTTGCGGCTGCGCAGGGCGTCATTTCGCCCGCCCATGATGATCTGCTGGGTCTGAACGAAGAATTCTACCTCGCGAATGCCGCCCGGCCCGAGTTTCAGGTCAGCGGCCGCATCGTCCATGTCCGAACTGCCAGCCTTGGCGTTGATCATCCTCTTGATCGCCTGGACGTCCGCAATGGCCCAATAGTCCATGTGCCGGCGCCAGACGAAAGGCTCGAGCACTTCGAGAAACTTCTCCGCTGCACCCCGGTCACCGGCGCAGATGCGCGCCTTTATCCAGACCATGCGCTCCCAGTTCTGGCCGACGCTCTCATAATAGATCGAGGCCATTTGCGTAGAGACGGCAAGCGGAGTGGAGCTGGGGTCCGGGCGCAGGCGCAGATCGGTGCGGAACACATAGCCGTCACCGGTATTCTCCTGCAGGATCTTCATCGCGTCACGCACGACGCGCGAGGCGGCTTCCGATGCAGCGAGCTTTCCCCCATCGAATACGTCCGGATCGTAAAAAGCGGCCATATCTATGTCAGAGGAATAATTGAGTTCGAACGCCCCCATCTTGCCGAGCGCAATCAGGAAGATGCCATCCCCGGACAGGCCACGCGCTTTCAGCGCGGCCTGAAGAGCCGATTCGACGGCAACATCAGCGAACTCTGTCAGATGGCCGGTAATCTCGATCAGCGCCGCACGCTGGGCGAGGTCGAGCGCCGCCACGGCAATATGATTGGCAAGCTTGGCCTGGCGGAGAGCTGTCATCACTTCATCGATGGTTTCGAGCCCGGCAGCGGCACGGGCTTGATCCAGGGACCAGGCGTGCAATGCGGCGGCACCATCGGTGTTCAGGATTTCAATGGCGCGCGGGGCCCGGCGAGCAGCCCTCGCGAGATATGGGGCAATTTCAGAACCAGTTTGAAAGGCTTCCGCCTCGCTGGTCGCGAGTGAGGTGATTTCGATCATCGACCCGTCTTAGCGGTCCCGAGGCAGGGTGAGAACCGCTTTCAGGCCACGCGCATTCGGAGGCGGTTCTGTCCACAGCAAATCGAGGTGTCCCTTGTGGAGTTCAGCCACCGCATCGGCGAGCGCGAGTCCCAGGCCAGACCCTGGCTGTGTGCGGGCACTGTCGAGGCGGAAGAAACGCTCCTTGGCGTGTTCGCGCTGATGTTCGGGAATGCCCGGACCATCATCCGCGACGGTAATGGCAATACCGTTCGGGCCACGGCGCACCGAAAACCGGATCGTACCGCCCTGCGGCGTGTATTTCACAGCGTTATCGAGCAGGTTCGAGACCGCCTGCGCGATAAGTTCCCGGTCGCCCAGAACTGCAAGGCCAGTCCCGACATCGCTGACAAAGTTCAACCCCGCGAACTCGCAGGCCGGTTCGTAAAGGTCCGCCATTTCCGACATCAGGTCATGGATATCGAACTTGATCATCCGGCCTTCCGCGCCGGCATCGAGACGCGAGAGACGGAGAATGGCGTTGAAGGTTTGCAGCACATTGTCGACCTCCACCACAGTACTCTCCAGCGTCTCACGGGCCGATTCTTCAGTCATCGGAGAAATGAGCGCGCCCTCGAGCCGGTTACGCAGGCGTGAAAGAGGAGATCGTAGGTCGTGCGCAATGGCGTCGCCGGCATGGCGCGTACTCGCCATCAGCCGTTCCAGACGCTCCAGCATGGTATTGAGGTGCTGGGCGAGCCGGTCAAACTCGTCGCCCGATCCGGCAACAGGCGCGCGCACGGAGAGATCGCCCGCGACGATGGCCTCTGTCGTGCGTGTAAGCTGTTCAGCGCGCCGGGCCGCGTATCGCGAGATGAAGACGCCGCCAATGAGGGCCAGCAGAATGCCGATGGGCGCTGCGGTCGTCACAGCCTGGGTGATCCGTCGTACAATCCGCCCGCGCTCACCGGTTTCAATCGCGACTAAAAGCACGTTGCCATTGGCCAGCCGGACGATCCGTCCTTCTGCCTCGGTGACGCTGGACGTGCCCTCGCCGCGCGGCATTTCAATGGAAAGGCTGACCATGCTGACTTCGCCGACCGTATCAGGCGGTGAGACCGGAAGGTATGGAAAGTCGCCAATGATCCGCTCACCCTCTGGGGTTTCCAGCTGGTAACGAAAAGGGGCGCCCGAAACGAGCGCCCTCTCGATCACTGACTGTTCGAGCCGTTCCATGCCGCCGGCATTGTAGGCCAGGCCCAGCGCCCGCATTTCCGCATCAAGCCGCTGGTCGGCCTCTGCACGCAGAGAGCCGACCGTCGCCTGAAAGAGATAGGCGAGCAGCAGGAATGAAAACAGTCCGAAGAGGACTGAGTAGACGAGCGCAAGTCGGAACGTTGTCGTTCGAACAAACGCAAAGGGGCCAGACTTCATGCCTGTAGGCAGTAACCCGCGCCGCGCACCGTTTGAAGTAGTGGTTCGTCGAAATCCTTGTCTATTTTCGCGCGAAGTCGTGAAACGTGCACGTCAATGACATTGGTCTGGGGGTCGAAATGATAGTCCCAGACCTTCTCAAGCAACATGGTGCGGGTCACGACCTGACCGGCATGGCGCATGAGGAATTCAAGCAGCCGGAATTCACGCGGCTGCAGGTCGATCTTCTGACCGGCTCGCCAGACCTTGCGGGCAAGCAGGTCCATTTCAAGGTCGCCGACCTTCAGCTTGGTGACCGGCGGCTCATCCTTGACCTGGCGACGACCGAGCGCTTCCACGCGCGCCGCCAGTTCAGCCGGGGCAAACGGCTTGGCCAGATAGTCATCGGCGCCAACCTTCAGGCCCTCGACGCGGTTTTCCACATCGGACAGCGCTGACAGGAACAGGGCCGGCGTCTGTCCGCCGCCGGTGCGATACTCCTCGACGAGCTTCAGCCCGTCCTTTTCAGGCAGCATCCGGTCAACGACCATCGCATCGAATTCACCGTCTCGCGCAAGCGCAAGGCCGTTGGCGCCGTCATAGGCGGTCTCAACATCGTGACCGGCCTCCGACAGGACCTTGTTGATGAATGTCGCATGCTCGCGATCGTCTTCAATTACCAGGACCCGCATCATGGGATCTCCTCTCTACTCTCAGTCTTCGGTAGACTCTTCTATCGAGACGGTAACGAACAATGTCTGTTGTCCGTTCCGCACCGCCAGAAGCAAGTTGCCACGCCCCTTTGACTTCGCATCTTCGATCGCTGCCGACAGGTCAGCGACAGATTTCAACGGAGCCCCGCCCGCAGAAAGTATGACCGATCCCGGCCGCACGATTGTCTCGCGCAGTGGGCTGTCATTTTCGATCTTGCCGACCAGGAGGCCGGCTTCATCGGCATCAAGGCCCATGGCGGACCTTGTTGCATTGTCGAGAGGCAGCAGGCTCACGCCAAGCGGCCCTTCTTCAGCTTCGGAACTGTCCGAACCCGGTGTGGTCGAGCCGGTTGCCACCAGCGCGTTCGGATTGGCCGGCCGTTCACCGACGGTCACGCTGATGCGCTGCCGCTTGCCATCACGCAAGACCATGAAATCATTGCTGGATCCGGCCATAAGGCTTCCGACCATCCGGGTTACGGAGGTCGCATCAGTTGCGTCCTTGCCGTTGACAGACAGGATGACATCGCCGCGGCGCAGGCCGGCCTTCTTGGCTGGGCTCTGCTCGTTCACATCGGCGATGATGGCACCGCGCGCCTCATCGAGGCCCTGGGCTTCGGCCATGTCCTTGGTCACGTCCTGAATGGTCACACCGAGCCAGCCGCGCGAAACCTTGCCGTCCTTGATGAGCGCGTTGGTCACGTCGATGGCAAGCTCTGCCGGAATGGCGAAACCGATACCGACCGACCCGCCGGTCGGCGAGAAGATCGCGGTGTTCACGCCGACAACACGGCCCTGCAGGTCAAAGGTCGGACCACCCGAATTTCCGCGGTTGATGGCAGCATCGATCTGGAGGAAGTCGGTATAGGGGCTGTCGCCACCAAGCTCCCGGCCATCCGCCGAGAGAATGCCTGCTGTCGCGGTGCCGCCAAGACCAAACGGGTTGCCGAGCGCCACCACCCAGTCGCCGCGGCGAAGCTCGGTGTCGCTCTCGAATTCGACATAGGGATAGGAACCTGGCTGCACGACCTTGATCACGGCAAGATCGGTCTGCGGATCCGTGCCGACCAGTTCGGCCTCAAGTTCACGGCCATCTTCCAGAACGACCTCGATCTCGGTCGCGCCATCAATGACGTGATTGTTGGTGACGATGTAGCCTTCGTCCGAGATGAAGAAACCGGAACCGAGCGAACGAGCCTCACGGGTGCGGGGCGTGTCCTGCTCGCCCTGCCCGCCTTCCTGCTCGCGTTCACGCATATAATCGTCAAAGCCCGGCAGGCCGCGGAAACGTTCGAAGAACTCCTCCATGTCGTTCATCCCGCTAACTTCGCGTTCTGAAACGACGTTTACGCTGACCACGGCGGGGCTGACCTCCTCGATCAAGTCGGCAAAGCTCATGGGCGCGCCCATCGGGGGTTCAATGGTGATCGGCTGTTTGGCGTCGGCCTGCTGGAAAGTCTGAGGCGCGTACACAATCGCCCCGGTCACGCCTGCTCCTGCCAGAGCTGCAATCAGGGCCTGTTTTGAAAAACCAAACGCTTTCATCTCGATCTACTCTCCTCCAATAACTGTGTTGGCAGATAGATAGTGTGGTCGAAGCTAGGATACTGCCAGCAAATTCATGCATTAAACATCATTTAGACATGAGTGAGGCAGACCACCGAATTTATTGAACTTTCTGACGCTACTGGCCTTCAAGCGCCGTTTTCACGATCACGCCATGCTCAAGTGTGCGGTGCACCGGGCACCGGTCCGCAATCTCGACAAGCCGCTCAACCTGCTCTGCATCGAGCTCGCCTTCAATTTCCAGCACACGCGAAAATTCATCGATCCGGTCGGATTTATCGCAAGTTTCACAATCGTCTGCGTGCACCTTGCGATGCCCCAACCGGACCGTCACGCGGTCCAGCGGCCACTTCTTCCGGTCGGCATACATGCGCAGCGTCATTGATGTGCATCCGCCCAAGGCAGCAGCCAGCAGGTCATACGGTGTCGGACCAGTGTTCGAACCCCCAACACTTTGGGGCTCGTCAATCAGGTACCGGCGCCCATCGACAAAAACCTCATTCTGGAACCGGCTCGCCTCGCCGGTCTCGCGAACAATCACTTCGTGCATCCGGGCTACGCCTTCGACGGGGGCAGGCTGGGATGAGTCCGACATGTAATGGCCAGCCCATGCGGCAATCATTGATGCTGCGAAAGCGCTATCTTCCGGGCGACGGAGAAAATGGTCGGCACCGTCCAGGCTGATAAAGTTCTTGGGATGGCGCGCCGACGTAAACAATGCCGACGCGTTCTCAATGCCGACGACTTCATCGCGGGGGCCATGCAGGACGAGCAGCGGAAGATCGAGGTCACGAACCGCTGCCGCTACCCGCGCGTCGCGAACATCGTCGACAAATTCCTTCGTGATCCTGAAAGGGCGCCCGGCAAGATGAATCTCCGCAGTCCCCTCCGATTCGATCGTTTCAAGATCATCGGAGAACTGATGAATTACATGGCCGGCGTCAGACGGCGCATTGATCGTGGCAACCGCTTTGAGGCCCTCAATTTCACGGGCAGCGACAATGACGGCGGCTCCGCCAAGAGAGTGTCCTGCCAGAAGTGACGGCGATCTGCCGGTCTCCTGCATCCATTTTGCGGCCGCGACAAGATCGGCGACATTGCCGGAGAAATCGGTTGTCTCGAAATCGCCATCGGACTCGCCAAGTCCAGTGAAGTCGAACCGCAGCACACCAATGCCCCTTTCCGCGAGCCCCTTCGAAACGCGCAGAGCGGCCCTGGACTGTTTGGAACAGGTAAAACAGTGCGCAAACAGCGCCCATCCCAGTGGGGGACCAACGGGAATGTCGAGGCGCCCAGCAAGCTGATACCCATGAGCGCCGGCAAATTTCACAGTGGAGGACTTCACCATCGTACGACCTCGGTTGCGTGCCGTTCCCAGATAGGTCTTGTGTCCCTGGATTTCCACGCCGCGCCATTGCGCCGGGCGTGCTTACACGTCCTCAGGCGGAACCGGTTTGATGGCGTTGGCGTCAGAGGCCTTGCGGCTTCGAACGGCGAGAATGAGAGCCGCGCCACCGACCAGGAGAATGAATGGCAATCCCCAGAGCAGCAGACCGTCAAATCCCTTCGACGATGGCCGAAACAGGACGAACTCGCCATAGCGTTCAGAGAACCAGTCGCGGACTTCATCGTCGCTTGCACCGTCCGCAATCATCGTGCGCACGCGCTCGCGCATGTCGGCGGCGATGTCAGAACCGGAATTGGATATGGGCTCATTCTCGCAGGCCACACAGCGGATTTCGCGCATCAGATCCTGCGCCCGCGCTTCCTGGTCCGGGTCGGCCAGTTGGCCTTCTGCCGCAAAGAGGAAGAGCAAGGACGCGAGGATGAGCTTCATGACACTTTCCCGGACCCGCGCCTGTCAAACATTGCGAGCGCGCCGCCAAGTCCGATCAGGATAACGCCGACATAAATGAAGTCGATCAGCGGATTGACGAAGACTTCAAATGTCCAGCGCGTCGGCCCGCCGGCTGCGCGTCGGCCATCGCCAAGCGCCACATAGAGATCGGCGGTGCCGGTCTTGTGGATCGCCGTTTCGGTGGTCGGCATGCGGGCAGCAGGATAATAGCGCTTCTGCGGATTGAGTTCGGCCTTCGTGCCGGGTTTCGTGGCGATGAGATGGGCGCGGTCGGCATACCAGTTCGGGCCCTCGATGCTTCGCACGTCTTCCAGCGTGACGGTCCATCCAGCGATATTGGCGCTCTCGCCCGCTTCCAGCGCCAGCGTGGTCTGCGTGCGTCCCGAGGTCTGCAGCACAGCCCCGATGACGAAGAGGCCGAGACCGGCATGCGCAAGCGTCATGCCCCAGACGCGGAGCGGCATCTTTGGCAGGCGCCCCAAGGACTTTGCGCGCCGCCACATCTCCTGCCCGGCGCCGACGATCAGCCAGACGCCGAGCGCAAGACCGATCCCCGCCATGAGCGGAATATCGAACGGGCCGATCCCGGCCAGCCAGAACAGCGCAACAAGTCCGGCGAAACCGCCCGCCCATTTCCAGAGCGAGGAAAGGTCCGCCTTGCCCCAGGCCCAGGCCTGAACGACTGGCAGGGCCAGCAAGGCGAGCGCCATGATCGGCGTAAAAGTGAGATTGAAGTAGGGCTCACCGACCGAGATCGTCTGACCGGCCGCTTCGGCGATGAGCGGAAAGAGCGTGCCGAGCAGGACGGTTGCGGTGGCGACAGTGAGGATGAGATTATTGCCCATCAACGCTCCTTCCCGGCTCGTCGCCAGCCAGTCGGGACCGCCTTTCAGCTTCGGCGCTCGCAAAGCAAACAGCAGCAGTGCACTCCCTCCAAGCACAAGCAGGCCGCCGAGCAGAAACGACCCACGCAGCGGATCGACGGCGAAGGCGTGAACCGAGGTCAGGACACCGGAACGCACCAGGAAAGCCCCCAGCAGCGAGAAACAGAATGCCAGCACGGCCAGCAGCGACGTCCAGGCCGCGAAACTCCCGCGCTTTTCGGTGACAATAATGGAGTGCATCAGCGCCGCGCCGATCAGCCAAGGCATCAGGCTCGCATTCTCGACCGGGTCCCAGAACCACCAGCCGCCCCAGCCAAGTTCGTAATAGGCCCAGTAACTGCCGAGCGCGATGCCGAGGCTAAGCGGCACAAAGGCCGCGAGCGCCCATGGCCGGGCCGTTTTCGCCCATTGACGGTCAACGCGCTTCTCGATCAGGCCTGCAGCTGCCAGCGCGAAGACGAAGGAATAGCCGACATAGCCGAGATAGAGCATGGGCGGATGGATCGCGAGCGCCGGGTCCTGCAGGAGCGGGTTCAGCCCCTGCCCCTGAAGCGGCGCCGGATCAAGCCGCGTGAAGGGTGACGAGGCCAGCAGCAGGTACAGCAGAGAGCTGAGGCTCAATATGCCTTGTACGCCGAGCGCACGGGCTTCGAATACCGGGCGGTCTGATTTCAGTAGCCACGCGCCCGCCGCACCAAAACCGAGCCCGACAACGCACCAGAGCGCCATTGACCCTTCATGGTTTCCCCATGTGCCAGCGAGCTTGTAGACGAAAGGCTTCAACGTGTGGGAATTGGCTGCCACCAGCTGGACCGAGAAATCTGACCGCGCGAAGGCCCAGAGCAATGTGAAAAAGGCGAACACCATGGCGGCGAATGCCAGCTGGGCGAAGAGGCCCGACTGGCCCCGGTTGCCGCGCAGCCCGGTGAAGGCCTGCACCGCGCTGAAGACCAGGGCGAGAATTGCCGCAAAATGACCGGCTTCAATCATGAAGATGCCTGGCCTGCCTTCTTGAGTTCGCGGGGTTCGTAATTCTCATCATGCTTGGCAAGTATGGATTCGGCGGTGAAGTTACCCGCTTCGTCGAACCGGCCGGTCGCAACAACACCTTCGCCTTCGCGGAACAGGTCCGGTGCGATTCCGGTATAGCTGACCGCGACGGTTTCGCCGCTATTGTCCTCGATCAGGAAAGCCATGTCGGCCGCTTCGCCATACTCAAGAGAGCCGGTCTGGACCCAGCCGCCGACGCGCACGCGCTTTCCGGCGTCGGGATGGCCTTTCTCGGCAATCAGACCCGGCGTGTAGAACAGGTCCGCATGCTGGCGCAGCGCGACCGATGCCAGCGCAACCGCTCCAATCAGCAGAGCGGCAACGACGCCCACGCCCCAAAGTCTTTTCGTTCTGGCTCTCATCGCTAGCCTCTATATCCGGTCCGCTGGCAAATGACACTGCGACCGAAACATCCCTGCGGTCGGTGCGTTGAGCGGGCTCAGCAACACGCATGAGGCCAGCTATGCCAGACAATGCAACTCTCTGGAACATCGAGCGCTCACTATGGCTGGGCGGAGTCGACGCCTATCGCGAGTGGATGTCAGACGGCTGCATCATGGTTTTCCCGCGGCCCGTCGGCATCATGGACCGAGGTGCCATCCTCGAAGCTGTCGCAGGCGCGCCGCGCTGGGATGATGTCGAGTTTGACGAGACAAGGGAAATGGCCACCGATAATGAGACCGTCACGCTCGCTTATACCGGTCGCGGACAGCGCGGGACAGACATGTATGAAGCGCTCTGCAGCTCCACCTATCGCAGGCTGAACGGAAACTGGCGCATCATCCAGCACCAGCAGACGCCGGTCGGAGGCTAGTTGCCCGCCTCCGCATTCGCTTCGTCGATCTGGGTCTTGAAAGCCTCCAGCATGCCAAGAAGCGGATCGCCGGGCTCCATGCCCTTTCGGATCTCGGCCCAGTGTGCTTCGGCCGCTTCGACATCGCCCGCCGCATAGGCCGGCAAGGCTGACAGGAGACCAGCGCGCGTCTCGCGCGGGTCAAGGCGCCAGGCGCGATCATACAGACGGGCCGACGCTGGCGTTACCACACCGCCATCGCGCAGCATGATCTGGTCGGCAAGCGCCACAAGGGACGGCACATGACTGTCGTCCCGGCGCAGCGCAGACTGGAAAGCGCGGATCGCGTCGTCCGTGCGGCCCTCGGCACGCATGATGACTCCAATGAAATGGTGCGGCTCCGGCGCGTCCGGGTCCTGCCGCGCCGCCATTTGCAGGCGGGCCAGCATTTCAGGAGGGGTGAGCGCGGCAGGATTGCGCGATGCGATCTCTGCTTCCCGGTCCGCATAGGGCTGCTCAGCAAGCAGCGGCCGTCCCAGGACGAGGTACAGCCCGGCTGCAACAATGACAGCTCCGACAAGGAGGTAGAGCGTCTGGCGTGTCACGAGCGGCGCAGTCCGATTGTTGCCCGAAGGCCTCCCATCGGACTCTCCGACAGGGTGAACTGCCCGCCATTCATCTCGGCAATGTCGGTGACGATGGACAGGCCTAGCCCGGTGCCCGGTGCTTTCTCGTCCAGGCGAACGCCGCGTTTGACCACGGCAGCCATTTCCGCATCCGTAAGGCCGTCGCCATTATCGTCGACATGGATCATCATCAGCGCGTTTTCGCCCGCTTCCATGGAGACTTCAACGCGTGATTTCGTCCACTTGCAGGCATTTTCCATGATGTTGCCCAGCATCTCCTCAAGGTCCTGCTGCTCGATGCGCAGGAAAATGCCATCCGGCACGGTTGACGACACTTCAATCCGGCTCGCCTCGAACAATCGGTTGAGCAGCCGGACAAGACCGTCGACAACCGGTTTGACTTCGGTGCGAACACCCAGGGCTTCGGCGCGAGCGGCTGCTTGGGCGCGTCTTAGATAATGATCGACATTGGAGCGCATCGACTCCGTCTGCCGCCTGACGACGTCGTCCAGCGGCGTGTTCCCGGTCGCCTCATTGCGCAGGACGGCCAGCGGCGTCTTCAGCGCATGAGCAAGGTTGCCGACATGGGTCTGGGCGCGCTCGACGACTGACCGGTTATTGTCGAGCAGCTTGTTCAGCTCATCGGTGAGCGGGATCACCTCGACGGGATAGTCACCGTCCAGCTTCGCGCGATGACCGCTACGGATCTGCGAGATGTGAAGTTGCACGCGGCGGAACGGCAGCAGTGCCAATCGAAGGCCGACCCAGAGCGCAATCAGCGTGCCACCCGCCAGAAAAGTCATACTGATCAGCAGCAGCAGACGCAGCTGGTTTGCACCTTCGTCCGTCGCCTCCCGGTCGGCGGCAGCAAATAGCAGGATCGGCGTATCGCGATTGGGTATGGTAATCGATCTTGCAGCAATCCTCAGGCGCTCATCGGCGGGCCCGATCGCATTTCCGTATTTGGTTGTGCCTGGGTCGGTGAGAGCTTCCGTCGCAAGCTCGGCATCGAGCGGTAGTGGACCATCCCACAAGCTCTGGGACCGGATATCGGAGCGGAACGTCCCGTCCGCATCCACCGCGATCATGGCCCAGTAACGGCCCGACAGGGGAAGATCGTATCGAACGTCGCTCGGAAGCTTGTCCTCCTGATCCACCACGCGGCCATCCGGCAGGATTTCCAGTGCGCGCGGAAGCGTGATCAACGTCGAATCGAGTTCCTGCTCCAGCAGGCGGATGGTCTGCGCACGGTAGGACACCGTCATGGCAATAATCCCGCCGACGACGGCGATTATGCTCCATATGATCGCACCGATGAGCAGCCGCCGGGACAGCGAAAGTTTCGGTCTCTGGGATGTCCTTTTGTCGTCGCTCATCCGGTCAGTCGGGGGCCGGGGCCCGCCTTAACCGGCAAGCCCGGCCGTCTCACCCTCCGGCACGACAAGCCGGTAGCCGAGACCGCGCTCGGTCTGGATGCGGTCTGTGCCGATCTTCTTGCGAAGCCGTCCGATGAAGACTTCGATTGTGTTGGAGTCGCGGTCGAAATCCTGATCGTAAATATGCTCGACAAGTTCGGTCCGCGGCACGACCCGGCCCTGATGGTGCATCAGATAGGACAGGACACGATATTCATGCGCGGTGAGCTTGATCGGACGTCCGTTGACGGTCGCCCGCGCCGCCCGCGTGTCGACACGCAGGCTGCCCGCTTCGAGAGCGGCCGCAGAATGTCCGGTTGCCCGGCGCAGGAGGGCGCGCAGGCGGGCCAGCAATTCTTCGGTATAGAATGGCTTGGTCAGGTAATCGTCGGCGCCGGCATCAAAGCCCGCCACCTTTTCACTCCAGCGATCGCGGGCGGTCAGGATCATGACGGGAAAGTCCTTTCCGTCTTCGCGCCAGCGCTCGAGAATCGTCACACCGTCCATCTTGGGCAGGCCGAGATCGAGCACGACGGCGTCATAGGGCTCAGTGTCACCCAGGAAGTGGCCGTCTTCGCCATCCGCCGCAAGATCGACGGCATACCCCGACTGCGTCAGCGCGTCGGCCAGTTGCCGGCGCAGGTCCGCATCGTCTTCAACAACAAGAATTCTCATGAGACTCACCTAGTTAGGAGACTAGCCTAGCTAACCTTGATCACGCGTCCAGTCTTGGCGTCTATCGTAAATTGCACGAGTTCGCCACGCCGCGTCACCCAGTCAATTATATAGACCTTGCGGCCGCCCTGATCAAAGAGGCCTACAAAATGGCGCATGTTTCCGCCATACTGATTCTGGATGGGACGAAGAATCTGGCTGAGCGGCTTGATCTCGCCGCGCTCTCGGGCATCGCGTGCATCATCGGCCGTGAACGAATTGCCCCATCCGCCCTGCGCAGTGGCCGCAGGAAGCGTAGCGAGAGGCATGGCGCTAAGCGCAAGAGCAATCACGATCCGTTTCATGCAGCCCCTTATGCCGGACAAGCCCTGAACAGTCCCTGAATGAAACGCGCTGGATTTAGTCACGTGCTGCGCCCGCTTCAGCGCTTTGACGCCCATTCCTTCAGGCCCGCATCCTTCGGATCCTTCAGCGAAATTTCCAGCCGCACGTAAAGATGCCCCGGCTTGTCCTTGAACTGGACGCCCTTGCCGCGCAAACGAAGCACGGTTCCTGTGTTTGACCCTTCCGGCACTTTCAGCGTCACCGGACCGCCCGGAGTCGAGACATCCACACTGCCACCAAGCACGGCGGTTTCCAGCGGCACAGGCACAGTCATGCGCAGGTCCGAGCCGTCTCGCGCCCACACCTTGCTTGGACGGACATAGACTTCCAGCAAGGCATCGCCGGGAGGCCCGCCACTGGTCGATTGCTGTCCCTGGCTTTTCAGGCGCAGGACCTGTCCGGTCTCGATGCCCGGCGGGATGGAAACGTTGAGCGCCTTGCCATCTCCCATGGTCATCTGGCGCTTGGCCCCCTGGACGGCATCCTCGAAGGAAATATCGACACGGTAACGAAGGTCGGCCCCCTTGCGCGGGCCGGGTCGGCGGCGCTGTCCGCCAAACATGCCAGCGAGAATGTCTTCGAACGGATCGCCCTGGAAGCTGCCGCCGCCATGCGCATGGCCGCCAAATCCGCCGCCGAAGCCGCCCGCCCCAGCACCGGCATATCCTGTCGGATTACCGTCCGCATCGATCAGGCCCTGATCATATTTGCTGCGCTTTTCAGAGTCGCTCAGGATTTCGAAGGCTGCTGATGCTTCCTTGAATGCATTTGCCTTGGCCTCGTCATCCGGGTGCAAATCGGGATGAAGCTCTTTGGCCTTCTTGCGATAGGCCTTTCGGATTTCATCGGCGCTCGCCGTCTTTGAAATACCGAGGATGGAATAAAGGTCGCGGCTCAACTCTGTCAGGTCACTTTCTGCAATGATGGTGGTCAGGCCACTAATTAGGAACCTCCTAGCGCGATTGAAACCCATGCGCCACGCCGTCCGTCATCACCGATCTGCGAAACGCGCACAAGATCATGTTCGCCGGTCAGAAAATAGCCCGCCTCAGAGACCTCCGTTTCCAGCGTGACAAGTCCGGCCAGCTCGGCTTCGACGGCATATCGTCGGCTTTTCAACGGATCCGGCAGATCGAGATTGTCAGGAATGTCTGCACCGCGCGGGATCCAGCTGACATCCCACCCCTCCCCAGAAGCGGTTGCACGCAGGTGCGCAACTGGCCATGACAGGCCGGCGCGGTCTTCATGCGTGAACATCTGGACCTCGCCATCCGACGCCTGCCAGCTCATTTCAAGCCCGACTTCACCAGCTGACAGGGTCGATGCAGCCAAAGCGCTATCCACGATGATGCAGGTCGCCCCTGCTGCCGCCCCACTCGCAACCGAACCATTCAGACCGCGCAGCAGATCGGACAACCGCCACTCTGTCTCTGATAGCATCTCGGCCGATGCGAAACCCACAAGTTCCCATCCAGCACTGCTTTCAATCAGGAGGAGATTCGCACCGGCCAGAGCTGACAATGCTTCGACGCTCGACAGATCGGCCTCATGCATGTCCAGATGAATGATCGCGGACCGGTCCCAGAGCCCGAGCGGTCCAGCCGGAAGATCCCCGAACAGCCTGCCGATCCGCGCGGGCAACGACAGGGTTGCCCGCTCGACAAGGGATGAGCCACCAAGTCCAGCCATCACCTGCACACGTCCACGCCAGGGATCTGCTGCAGTGGCCACGATAGGACCGCGATGCTCGATTCCTGGCAGGGCTGGGCCATCGATCAGAACCAGTTCCGGCGCGGGGAAGACCGCAGCAGCCTCCCCCGATGCTGGAACCAAAAGCTGACGATATGGCAAGATTTCAACCGGCCGCGACAGGCTGAGGCGCCGCATCAGCCCGTCTTCCACCACGTCGCTGACCAGCCATTGCCCGTCAAGACCACCTCCAGACACCAGATCCCCGGGCTCCAGCGCGATGTATTCTGGCGGCAGGCTTATCGCGGCACTGTCGGCATCCAGCGCACCATCCAGCAATTGCCCGGCAATCAGCTCGGCCTCGGTGTCGGAGAGGAGGAGCGGCACGGCAGCATCGAGCGAATAGGATGCATCGCCTTCGTCAGATCGCGCATCGACGGTCGCGGGCTCGAACGCGCCGTCAGCGCGCACAAAGCTGAGCGATAAACGGCCCGGTTGCTTGTCGAGCAGGTTGCGTGTGACCGACACGCCCGGTTCGCCAAGCCGTTCGGGGTCCACACCCAGCGGACTAGCGTCGCCCTCAGCCCTGAAGACCAGCCCATCTTCCCGCTCGAGAGCGGCAATGCCATAGACAGACCGCAGCGGTTCGAGCGCTCGCCGCAAAGGCATCGCCCCCTCAAGCGTGTACCCGTTCAGCACCCCGGAAAGCCCCGATGCATCCGCAATCACACCAGCGCGGTTGCAGGCATTCTGAACCGTTTCGGCCAGCGAAATCAGACCCACACGGCCATTGAGCCAGTGACCATAAGCCCAGTTCGGCCCGTCCGACCACACATCGGTGCGGGCCGGAAAGTCCGGCCAGGGACGCCCGTCCCAGGCCCAGACAAATGCCGCGTCGACGAAGGATTGATCCTGCCAATAGCCAAGGGCTGCTTCGAGGGCACGCTGCTGGAACACATCGTCTCGAGCGCCAGAGGAATATGGCGGCAGCGCGCTTTCCGAACTTTTCGGGTCGAAGAAGAGGTTCGGCGAATTGCCGCCCTTGTCGACTGCCGGAAAGCCGATCTCCATCAGCCGGATTGGCTTCAACCCTCCTGTCCAGGTTGTGGGTGTCGCGCTTCGCACGCCATCCGGCCGCTCATAATGGGCCTCGCTCCACCAGTTCGAGATGTCCTTCTGGCGAAACACCCAATGCTCACCATGCGCACTATCGATGATTGGTGTCCGGGTCTGGGCGTCCCGATCAGCCTCACTCGCATAATACCAGTCATAGGCCTCGCCCCCCGCCATCTGGCCCTGAAGATAGTCGGTGTCATCGGGGCCAGCATATCCGGCCAGTGCGTCAAGATGGGTTTCGCCGTCGCGCCAGTCTCCGGCCGGCGGATACCAGTCGATACCGACGAAATCCATGCCCGGACACGCCCATAAGGGGTCGAGCGGGAACAGAACGTCTCCGGAGCCGTCATCCGGAACATATGCGCCATATTCAGTCCAGTCCGCTGCGTAGGAAACCGCCGTATCCGGCCCGACAATGTCTTTTACATCGCTCGCCAGCTGGGTCAGGCCTTCGACGAATGGAAACGCGCCCGTCTCGTCCCTGACTCGCGTCAGGGCGACCATTTCGCTCCCGATGAGGATTGCATCAACGCCGCCAGCTTCGGCAGCCAGCCGCGCATGGTGCAAGATGAAATGGCGAAAGCCGAAATCATTGTCGGTGCCGAGAAAGGCTTCAATTTCGGATCGCGCCGCGCTCGTACCGTCCGCGCTCACTGTAATGCGCCCTCGCCATGGAAAAGCGCCCTGCTCATCCCCTCCATAAGGGTCCGGCAGTCCATTGCCGGGTGGCACATCCATGAACAGAAAGGGCGACAGCGTTACCGCGTGGCCTTCGGACTTCAGCGCCTCAATGCCCTCGACAACACACCTGTCGGCCGGTGTGCCGCCATAGTTTGCACTGCCCGCACTCTGGCTGACGAGATAGGCGGTGCTGCGGGTCTCGCCGGCAACCTCCCACGCATACGGCACGGTTGACCTGCCGCGTGTTTCCACACCGGGTCTCACCTTGCATGTGCCTGCCCGCAGATCATCACCGAACCAGCCGACCGCCAGCGCGATATGCTCCACCTCTGGCAGGTCGAGGCCGAGCTGTTCGAGCGACAGGGCAAAGTCGGCACTGCCCTGCGCATTGTTCATGTTGAGGGGCGATTCGATGCCGGGAAAGCGGCGCTCACGGACGATCCCGGTGCCATAGACGAATTCACCAGACGCTGGAATGATATTTACGCCCCGCACTTGAGCGCTAATCCCGGACGCAGCCGTCCCGGCGCGAATGACTTCGAAGCTGAGCTGTGGAAGGCGATTGCCGAACGCGTCGAGCGGCAAGTCTTCAAACACGATGTAGGCCGTGCCGCGGAAAGCTGGAACCTGTCCCGCCCCTTCAATGGCCTCGATCAGCGGATCAGGCAGCTGATTAGCGTCACCCTTGTAGAAGCGATAGTTGAGGCCCGCGAGCGCCAGCGGTTCGCCATTGGCCCAGACACGGTCAATGCGGGTGATCGGCCCTTCTGCAATGGCGACAGCGAGGCTCACCGAATAGGTATAGTCTGCGACTTTCGGTCCGCCTTTTCCGACGCTCCGCTCGCGGCGCTTTTCCCTGAAACGGGACGCCCAGATGAGCTGTCCACCGACCCGCATGCGTCCATAGACGCAGGGCATTGGCGCCCCTTCCCGGCTTTCCATGACATGCAGCGCTTTGACACGCGGCCCTTCAATGGCGGGCATCAGGGCAGCATCAATGGCACGACCAGCCAGACCGCCGAGCGTTCGCCCGATCAGCGCCCCGGAAAGCTGTGCACCGGCCAGACCGACGCCGTTTGGGAGCAGCGCGCTACCTGCCGAGCTGCCGACTTGCGAGAGAATGATTTCCCCCATTCTTCAGTCCTCCAGTCCCGGAAATGAAAAGGCGGCAACCACGCGGCGCGTCCACCACGGCACCAGCCGCGTCTCACAGACGCTGCGGCCCCAGTAAGCGTGGATGATGCGCGCCTCGCCGGAGACGATGGCGCAATGTTTGGCTGGACACCCAAGCCCCATGCGGAAAAGCATCACGTCACCAGCCGCGGCATTGCCGGGCGCGATCTCGACCAGGTGGCGTCGGGCGGCTTCAAGCAGCTCATCCCGTCCCGAAAGCTCCGCCCAGTCAGGCGTATACGGCGGCATGCCTTCCGGCTCCTCTCCGCAAAGCTCCCGCCACACACCGCGCAGCAGGCCGAGGCAGTCTGTCCCGACGCCCTTGCGGCTCGCCTGATGCTGGTATGGCGTGCCGAGCCAGCTGCGCGCCTCGGTCACGATATCCGCGCGCTTCATCGCTTGCCGCCATCATTGCCGATCGCAGCAGGCCCAGCGAGCACAGCGTCCGGCCCTGGCATGTGCGGAAACCCTTGAAAGTTCGCCGCATTATTGAACGTCTCGCAGCAGGTCGAAAACCGCTTGTCACACGTCGCACCCTCGACGCCCGTCAGCCCGCATCGGGCATCGCCGAGCTTCGCATCACACCGCCGCGAATAGGTTCGCCCCACCGGTCGCTCAAGATCGGATTTGAGAGAGATGAGTTCGGCCTCAAAACCGCTTTCGGTCTGTACCACCTCGCTGAGATACCCTGTCCAGACCAAGGCGTAATGCTGCGGCGCCTCCCAGTCTGTCCGATACACATGCACGCGGGCACCATTCCAGAGCCCTGCCGCAAGATCCGCATCAGTGATGGCATCCGCCGACAATGCGCCCGCCGCCGCTGCCCGCCCAGGACGCAGCCCGCCAGCCGTCTCGAAGCGCCCCGCTTCAAGCGCCGCGCCCGGCTGGTGAATGATGCCATCACGCAGGACGGCGCGGTCATGGTCGGTCACACCCAGCGTGAAACCATCCTCACGTATCAGCGTCCAGCACAGGCATGTCGTCAGTGACCCACTCGCAAGGCGCTCTCTGAACGTATTGTCTATCAGTCGCATGGCCCCCCTCAGACAATTTCGACCAAGGGAACACTGACGGCGCGGCCCGCTCCGATGGTCTCCACCGTGATGTCGAGAAAATCAGTGTCGAAACGAACGGCGCAGTCGAATTCAAATCCTGCTGTCACCTCAACGCCCGACTCGGGCGGTTCCTCGAAAGTCACGAGACCGGTCGTGGTGTCGACGCTCCAGCCATCCGGTTGAGCAACGCCATCCAGCGCCACGATAACAGTGCCCTCAACCGGCTTGGTTATGGTGCGGCTTACCGCGCCATAGGACTTTATGAGTTGAAACGAGACCTGCTCGCCGTCTCCCGTGCCGAGGACCTGATCGGTCGGCTCAATCCCTGCCCCATACCCGGATGATGCGTGATCGAGCATGTCGTGAAAGCGGAACCCATGCAGCCGGCCGCGCCTCGCAGAGAAAAAGTCAGCGAGCAATGACAGGTCCGACACCGAACTGACAGCGCTTGCCACATCCCATCGCCGGCGGGCAGCCTGCCAACGGGCATTGCGCACTTCGCCGCCACTCGACAGGGCGACAATCTCGGTTGACCAGCCCGGGCCACCCGAAGCGCCGCGCCCAAGTGCGAGCGGGAAGCGTACTTCGTGAAAGGTCTCAAGGCTCACAGGTAACGCCCTCCCAATGCCGCCGCTTTCGCCAGCGCCTTGCTGAGTTCGCCATGTGAACCGACCGCTTTGGATGAAGCATGTCGGGGCATGTGGATGTTGACGGTGGACGCCTGCGTCGCCTGTCCCACACCCGCCCTCGCCAGGGCGGCCTCAGCCGCAATCCGTGCGAGGTCGGCGAGCACCGACTGCGCCATGCGGGAAAAGTCGAGCTCGCCAGAACGGGCGGCACGTGCCAACGTCTGCTCGATGGACCGCCCCGCATCCGCAAAGGCGTCTTCCAGAAGTTTCGCAGCTGTGGTTCCGGGCCCGTCGGACAGCGCAGACAGCGCATCGCCTGCCCGCGTCAAATTCGATTCAAACTCGTCCATGATCCCCCTCCTTCCGGTCGGGATAGGTATTTTGAAGCCTGTCAAAGTCGGGGCGCGGGAGACCGATCTGCCGGTCGCTGGTCAGCCAGTGCCATTCGCGGATCGACAGCGCCCAGAACGTATGGGGGCTAAGACCGATCATGGCCGCCCCGCGCATCATTTCAGCCCAGGGCAGCATGAAATGCCTCCGCCACCGCGCTCGCGGCGACGCCGGCCGGGACATTTCGACACAATGCGTCCAGGCCTTCACCGGACTGGCCGCCACCTCGCAGAAGCGCGGCGAGCACGCCGGCAATCTCCCGAGCTGTGAGTGCCTTCATTCTTAGCTGCAGCTCAGTGATCGAGCGGCACCCGAGCGATGTCTCTATCTCAGCGAGCGCGCCCAGCGTCAGGCACAGCACGTATCGCTTGCCGCCGAACTGCATCTCGATCTCTCCCCGGGCGCCGTTCACGAGGCGGCTCCGAAAGAAAGTTCTCCGGCGCTTTGCAGGTCGACCGCAAACATCGCCTCGCCATCATGAGTGCCTGAATAGCTGAGCTGCGCGATCTGGAACGCACCGGTAAATTGACCAAGACCCGGCACGATGAGCTCCCAGCGTTCGATAGCGCCGGCAAAGAAAATCGCCTGCATGCGCGCATCGCTCGCGCTGTCCTTGAAGAGGCCCCGCCCGCGCACCCGCATCGACTTCACGCCTGCGCCGGCGAGCAGTTCTCGCCAGCCTTGCGGACTGTCAGCGCTGGTGGCATCAACGGCACGCTGGTTGAGCTCGAACTCACTGGTGCGAATTCCGGCCAGTGTTTCAAAGGTCTCTGGTTCCTGTCCGTCAGACAGCTTGATCAGGACGTCACGCCCTCTCTGCCCCGCCATTACGCAGCCTCCTCTGTTATGACACTGATACGGAGCAAGCCGCGAAACTCGCGCATGTCGGGCGTGCGCATGGCATCGCCATAAAGCGGCTGGATCAGCACGACGCGCTGGCCCGTGAGCGAGAGCGTCATCTGCTCACAGCCTGCCCGCAAGGCGCCGATGATGTTCTTGATTGCCGCGCGCCCACCATCTCGCGAGCGGATGGCAAGGGTCAGCGTGTGCGACTGACCCGCAGCCAGTGACGTACCCCTGTCTTCCCATTCGTGGCCTTCCAGCACGACGTATGGGAAAGCTGGCGCGTCTGTTTCATCATCAAAGATGCGGGCCGGGTTCCCGAGCAGTGATTGCACATCATTGTCGGAGCGGAGCGCCTCAAGAAACGCCCCCTGCAAGGCCGCCTCGGAAGACCAGATCATGCCGTCGGCGCTCATAGCAGCACCTCCCGGCGCGCCGCGATGACCGCCTGAGCGGCCTCCGGAATCGATGCGTCAGACCTTCGCCGATACATCTCCAGCAGGATGGCCTTCAGCGCCTGGACGAGATCCTCCGGCACATCGACGGCATCTCCAAACCCCGCCTCGAAGTCGACCTCGACGATCGCGCCAAAAGGCAATGGCGGACACCAGCTCGTCTGCCTTACAAGGAGCTTTCCGCGCATGACCTCGAAGTGGGAGGTCACGTCAGCAGGCACATCATCTGTATCGATAAGAGTGACACTGACGAGTGAGGCCACGGGCGTCGGGCGCAACCGCAGACCGTTAGCCTGGAAACCGGCCTGCCAGCATTGCAACGTCCTTCGCAGCGTCCGTGTGACGAGCGCGAGTCCCGCCGCCTCCTCCAGTCTCGACCGCGCACTGGCAATCAGGTCGCTGACCAGCTGGTCCTCGCCATCATGGCCGATGCGCAGCCAGGTTTTCGCCTCAGCGAGAGACAAAGCCTCCTCGCCCGGCGGTGAAATCACCGTCAGTGTCATGATTATCTTTCGGATTTTAAATGAGTTTGCGGTTGCGCCCGGCGTTTAGACCAGCGTCTGAAGCTTCTCGATGACTGCCCCGCCAATCGGCAGCGCGATCGAACGAAGCAGTTCGTCATCAATCTGGGTTTCAGTCGAGTTGATGAGCGTCGCCACCGCTTCGGCTATCTTCGTGGTGAACTCGTCCTGCTGAGGCTTGGTCAGGAGAGCGGCCTGACGGACCAGGGTCGTGAAAATGGATTCAAACATGGATATTTCCTTTGATGAAAGTCTGGGAGGACGTCCGGGCGCGGATTCCTCGCCGCGCCCGAATGATCAGCATCAGAAGACCATTGCCTTGATGGCATCGAAGTTCTGGACGCCGCCGCCGACGCGCTTCGTCGTGTAGAAGAGCACGTAGGGCTTGGCGGAATATGGATCGCGCAGCACGCGCGCACCCTGACGGTCAGCGATGAGATAGCCGCGGCGGAAGTCGCCAAACGCAATCGCTGCATTGCCCGTCCCGATATCCGGCATGTCTTCCAGCTCGGTTACCGGATAGCCGAAGATCGTCTGCGCCTCGCCATTCATGCCGGGCCGCCAGAGATAGCGCCCATCGCCATCCTTCAGCTTACGAACCGCTGCCACGGTGCGCCGGTTCATCACGAAGCGTCCATTCACGCGGAACTGACTCTTCGGCGTCTGGATAAGGTCGATGAGCTGGTCGCCCGCATCATCGAGCGCAAAATCGCCCGCGACCGAGCCTATCTGGCCCCAGGCATGCGAGGCTTCAGCGACAATCGTATAGTCGAGGAAGCCGCGCGGCTTGCCTGAGCCATCTCCCGTGACGAAGGCTGCGCTTTCCTGGATGGAGAACGCTGCCTCGACTTCGTCGGCGAGCCACTCATCAACATCGGCATAGGAATCATTGAGCAGAGTCTGTGTCGCCGCCGGCATGGCGTAGAGTTCACCAGCGGGAAATTCGAGCAGGCTGAGGCCGGCTGTCGTCGTCTCGGGCCGCGCATCGGTCTCGCCCGCCCAGGCCGCCCCTATGCCAAGGCTGACAGGCTTGCGATAGACGCCAGCAGACGTCTGCCGCACGCTCGCAATCTGGCGCATGGGCGAGGCCTGCATCAGGCGGGCTTCGATCATCCGGTCGAGTTCGGGCGGCGCCGTGTATCCGCCCTGCTCGTCGATCCCGGCCGACAGCGACTTCACATCAAGCCGGGCAAGCCCGCTCTCATCACCAGAGCGCAGATATCGCGACCAGGCCTGCGAGCGCTCCTCATGGCTATCGTCCGGCAGGGCGCCGTCAGTCGGACGCGCTGCCTTGAGGCTCAGCTGGTCAAGTCTGCGGTCAAGCTTCTTCAGCTTGTCGTCGAGCAGCGCGTCGGACGTGCCTTTAGCCTCTATCTCTGACAGGCGCGCATCATTCGCCTGCTTGTAGGCCTCGAAGGCGGCCATCATGTCGGCGGCGACGGACTTCATGTCTGTTCCCGCCATCTTGGTTTCCTTGGTCACTTGTTTCTCCTGCTCAATCGCGTCTCTTCGCTTCGCTCAGGCGACTTGCGCCTTCGCCTTGCTCGTGTGGCACCCTCATGGTGAGCGAAGTCGAACCACAAGGACGCTTCTCCTCATTCACGCCGCCCGTGCGACGTCTCCAACAATTGAAAATCTGGCAGCGGGCTGCATCGGCTCGGCGACGAGTGAGATCTCGACAAGTTCGACATCGCTAAGCTCGCGACCGCCCTCGACGCGCGGCGTCCAGAGCCGGGCCCGAAAGCCGATCGAAAGCCCATCAAGCCCGAGCGAAGCGAGCTTCAGAGAGCCTTTGCTCTCAATCAGCCCACGGACGAACAGCCCACGCCCATCCTCAACAAGCCGTGTCCAACGTCCGGCAATTGCGCCGCTTCTGTGCTGCAGCAGCATTGGAACGCCTCCAGCGCGCAGGCTTCGCGCAAACGCGCCAGCGCGGATCACGTCTCCGGAAAGGTCCGGCACACCGAATAGCGCGGCATAGCCCTCGATCAGTACCGACCTATTCATCGATCCGCTCCAGTCTGCTCTCGATACGATCAAGCTGGGCCCGCACGGCGCCAAGTTGCGCCTCTACGCGAGCGAGGCGTTCGGCAATGGGGTGGGCGAGATCGACGCGATCCTCCAGCGTGGATATCCGCTGCGCCGCCGCACCTGCCCAGACAAGCGCCCCGCCTGTCTGCACAGCGATGGCAAAGACAAGCGCCGCCGTTATCTTGCGCTCAATCATGCCTCGACCCCAGCAAGCCTGCGTTTCTCTTCAGCGGTCAGGAAACTCGCTGCCTCGAGGCGCGACCAGAGCGCTTCGCGTTCGGCGGCAAAGGCCGGAACCTCATCTAGGTCGGGTTTGATCGTGATGTCCTCGAACCGGCCGGAGAGCCACATCTGAAGCGCATCGGCGACCTTGCAGACGAGCGGCAGGACCGTCAGCCGCCAGAAGGCGAGATTGGCTTCCTTGTAGGTCGCGTAAGTATTGTCGCCCGGAATGCCGAGCAGCATCGGCGGGACACCGAAGGCCAGCGCGATCTCACGCGAGGCAGCATGACGGGTCTCCGCAAAATCCATCTCCGCTGGCGACAGTGACATCGGCTTCCAGTCGAGGCCGCCATCCAGCAGGAGCGGACGCCCCGCATTGTGCTTGCCGGCATGCGCTGTCTCGATTTCTTCCTTCAGGCGGTCGAACTGGTCTGGCGTCAGGCTTGAGCCGTTCTTGCCGTAGACCAGAGCGCCGGAGGGACGCGCTGCATTGTCGATCAGCGATTTCGCCCAGGCCGCTGCGCCATTGTGAATGTCCAGCGCCTTGCGGGCTGCGGCGAGTGGCGAGAACCCGTAAATGCCGTCGGAGGGATGATAGAGTTTGAGGTGCAGGACCGGGCTCCAGCCATCGGCTTCCCGGTGAAGGGTCCGCTCACCCCGGCGTTGGCGCACAGCCCAGCCGATCAGCCCGCCCTGCGCGTTCGTTTCGGCTCTCACCGTGTCAGCCCGCAAGGCAAAGATGCCCTTCGGTTCGCTATCGCCTGACAGCGTCACGGCTTCGGCCCAGGCATTTCCTGTGATCTGAAGGTCGCCATAGAGGCGTTCCAGCAGGACGCGTCCGGCCTCGTCCGGGGATGGGTTCGAGAGAAGGTGCGCAGCATCCTCATCATTGCTGACGCTCAGGGGAATGGAAGCTGCTGCCTCGGCAATCATGCGTACGCAGCGGTAGACGACGGCATTGCCGGAATAGCCCTCACGCATCAGCGTGCCAGCATCCAGGCGCCCCCAATGGCTGGCAGGCAGGCTGGCGAGAGCCACGAACGACGAAGCTGCACGCGTTTCCGTTTTCTGCCAGGGCCACCGCATCCATCGCTCCTTCTTGCGTCGATGGGTGAACTCTATGCGGGCACCGTCTGCCGTCTGGTCGAATGTCGGGCTTCAGCGGCCCGGCAACAGCACCGGACGGGAAACTCCGTCAAAAAGCCCGCACAGACGGCTCGGCACCGGCAGGAATGGTGATGGCCGTGATCGCCCAGACGAGTGCGTCGAGCCGATCCGGAGAGCCCCGAAAGCCCCGCGTGCCGAAGCTCAGCATCTCTTCCTCGAGCGCGGCGAACACGCCAACATGCTTCACCAGCCCCTGTTGGTAGAGCGCAGCCACGGGGCCGGCCCGCATCAGTTTCGGCAGATTCGCATGCGTCAGTACGACGGGCACGTCCGCACCTGCTGCAGACAGCACCGCGCGCACCATCTCTCCACCCTGATTGGATTCAGCGACGATACGGCGAGCGCCCACCGACTTTGCGGTCGCGACGCACCGGCTCGCCCAGCCGGATGGCGTGAGGCCCTGCACGCTCGCATCATCGAGCACATAGCATTCCTCCCGCAAACCGGGCGCACGCACGGTACCGACAGCAACAATCCCGCAGGCATCAGCTTCGGCACCGAAACTGGCTGGCGGATCAACCGCCACGATAATGTCGCTGAACCGTTCCGGCGCTGACGACACATGCGCACGATCCAGGTCGCACTGCTGCCACAACGCTTCGTCAGCATTGTCCAGCAACTCTCCATTCAGTTCCTGAAGGCCGATCTGCGTTCCGGCATATCTGGACGTGACATGCTCCAGGAAGACGGGCGACAAGTGCTCGATATTGTCGGCAGTCGGCGACCGCGAGATTGCGACCGAGCTGTCCTTCACCAGGTGCCGGATCAGCGGTATCGGGCGGGGCGTGGTTGTCGCAATCGTGCGCGGATTGGCGCCGATCCGCAGCGTCATCTGCAGCATGTCCCAGACGTCGAGGCCATAGTGCCAGGCGGCCAGCTCATCGCACCAGGCTGCATCGAATTGCGGTCCTCTGAGGCTGTCTGGATCTTCGGCCGAGAACACATGGGCCTCGGCGCCATTCGGCCAGACAAGACGACGGCGCGATACCTCATAGGCTGGGGCCATTTCGCCCTCTCGCGCAATGGCGCGCAGGCCCGATACGCCTTCGATCATCACTTCACGCGCGTCTCCGAGCGTCGGAGCAATCAGCGCGATCCGGCCATAGCCGCCATGGAGGGCCGCAAAGCGAACCCATTCAGCGCCCGTCCGCGTCTTTCCAGCGCCCCGCCCGCCCAGCATCAGCCAGGTGCGCCAGTCTCCCTGCGGCGGCATCTGGACGGGACGCGCCGTCAGAACCCAGGACTTCGCTGTCATCAGCCAGCCCCTGTTGATTGGTCATTTCCCGCCATCGGTCGCTTATAGCCGGTGGCTTTCGCCTGTCGGACCAATTGCGCTGAGCGACGTATCGGGTAGCATCGCTGCAAACGGAGGATGCAAACATGTTCCTTTTCCCGCTCTGGTGGTGCGTCGATGATCATCTGGCCGCGGCGCTGGAAACACCGGGTCTGGGCACGCTGCCAATCTGGGTGCCGCTTATCCTGTCACTGGCCTTCAGCTTCACCTTGCAGGGCGCGGTCAAGCGCAAGGGCTGACGGCAATCTTTTCACCGCCCGGATGAATTGCAGCACTTTTCCCGTCAGGATTGCTAGTGCGGCCGGACGGTTCAGCGCACATTGCGCGCATGGCGGCAGCAAATCCTTTATCCCGGTCGCGGCCGAAGCCGTCGAGCCGGACCGGCGTTTTCGCTTCCCTGATGCGAAACGTGTCAGCGCTCTTCCTCGCGGTCTCAGGATGGAAGGTTGAAGGCGACTGGCCCGGCGATGCCGACAAGGCTGTCCTCGTCGCCGCGCCGCACACCTCGAACTGGGATGGCTGGTGGATGATCCTCGCCGCTGCATTTTACCGCGTGAAACTTCGGTGGATGGGCAAGAAGTCGCTGGTCGACAATCCGTTCGGCTGGCTCATTCGCTGGCTCGGCTGCGTGCCAGTCGACCGGAAGGCTGCGTCGGATATTGTCGAGCAGACAGCTGCCGCCTTCGCCCAGAGCGATCGTCTGACTCTTGCCGTTGCCCCCGAAGGCACGCGTTCTGCTGCCGAGGAATGGAAGAGCGGCTTCTACCGGATTGCGGTCAAGGCCCGCGTCCCACTGATCATCAGCGTGCTCGACTATGGCACGAGGACCATCCGCATTGCCGGCGTGTTTCAGCCGACGGGAGACTATGATGCGGACCTGCCACTCATAAGGGCCTATTACGCCGACGCACGTGGCCGGCATGAAAGCCAGTTCAGCATGGACGCGCCGCCGGACTGATTCCTCAGTCCGGGTCTGACACCTTCACGACCAGCTTTCCAAGATTCTTGCCGCTGAAGAGACGCTCCAGTGACGCTGGCGCGTTCTCGAGCCCATCCACAATGTCCGTCTCGAACTTGATCTTGCCTTCCAGCAACCAGCCTGCCATGGCCTGCATGCCTTCCGCAAAGCGCTCCATATAGTCCGTCACGATAAAGCCCTTCAGCGTCACGTGCCGCATCAGGAGCATCGAGAAATTGTAAGGCCCCGGCACCGGCTCGGTGGCATTGTATGACGAGATGAGACCGCAAAGCGGCATGCGCGCAAAATCGTTGAGCCGCGTCAGGATCGTATCCATGATCTCGCCGCCGACATTCTCAAAATTGATGTCGATGCCATCCGGGCAGTGCCTGTCGAGCGCGGCACCGACGTCTTCCTTCTTGTAATTGATCGCGGCATCGAAACCGGCGGTCTGCGTCAGCCATCTGCATTTGTCGTCCGACCCGGCAATCCCGACAACGCGGCAGCCCTGGATCTTGCCGATCTGCCCGACCATCGACCCGACAGCGCCAGCCGCTGCAGACACGACCAGCGTCTCACCCGGCTTCGGCTTGCCAATATCCATCAGCCCGAAATAAGCCGTCATGCCCGTCATGCCGAGCGGTCCCATGAAGGCCGTAAGGGGCACCCCAGGCAGTGCGGGAAGCTTGGTGACTTCACTGCCCTTCTTCACATGGTAGAGCGACCATGTGCCAAGGCCCGTATTGACGATGTCACCAGGCTGAAGCCCGTCAAACCGGCTTTCCTCGACAATGGAAATGCCGCCGCCGCGCATCGGGTCCCCAACTTCGACCGGTGGCATGTACTGGTCGCGGTCGGACATCCAGATCCGGTTGGTCGGATCAAGCGACAGAAAGAGCGTCCGGATGCGGACTTCGCCCTCGCCAACGGCCGGAACTGGAGCTTCTTCGAGTTCCAGGTCCCCATCGCTGACATCGCCGACCGGTCTCTTGCGCAACGTCCAGACCTTGTTCGTGACCATGTTTTTGCCTCCCATGCATTTTCAGCGAAGTGTAGGAGATGGCTTCCGGCCCGACCAGCCATGACGCAGGGGAGCCGACTCACCATTCGGAACGAGCGCAAAAATACCATGTGCAGTTCATTTGGAACCAACTGGGTGATTGGCGCATAGGTCCTGTGCAAGCCTGAGAACAGGTGACGCCCCACACTGCTGAATAGGTACCGCAGAACGCGGCGCTATTCGCTAGAACTTCAAGTCCCCAGCGGCGCGCTCTCCTGTCCCCGAGAACGCGCCGCTTCTAGTTCAGGGACCCTGTCACTGCATCAATTGGAATGTCGTAGTGGCGGGCGCAGAACTGACAGTCCATCTTCAGCGTACCATCCGGCTCGACAAGTTCGCGCAGCGACTCGTCCGGCATGCTCGCCAGCGTATTGCGCAGCCTTTCCTCATTACAGGTGCAGCTGTCGATGAGGGATTTTGGCGCTTCCATCCTGACACCACCCTCGTGGAACAGGCGGTACAGCAGATCGGAAGCCGACACGTCTTCAGCCATCAATTCATCCAGCGTCAGCGTGGAGAACAAGGCCTTGGCTTCACGCCAGCCCTCTTCGGTCTCACCGCGCGCGAGATCTCCGGCAATACGCTGCATCATGATACCCGAACCATGCCACTCGCCCGCTACATCCTTGCGCGCCGCCATGAGAAGGCAGGTCTCTACCTGTTCCGACTGTCGGAAATAATCCTCGGCGCATTCGGCCAGCGAGCCTTTGGCGAGCGGCACAACGCCCTGATAGGGCTGAACATTCGGCTTGTTCTGCACGATTATGAGCGCGAGGGCTCCCATGGCGCCGAAAAGCTGGGGCATGTGGGGCCTGTCGCCCTTGTTGACCTTTTCGAGATAGGCCCAGCGCTCATGCTCGAACCTGGAATAGGCCCGCACAGCGCCGTCGCTACTGTATTCCCCCACCAGCATGGAAACCGGACCATCGCCTTCCGCCTGCGTCAGCACGCGGCCATCGAGCTTCATGCCCGAGCCGACAAGCGTTGCAAGGATCAGCGCCTCGCCAAGAACCTCGCCCAGCTGGTCGGGATAGGCATGACGATGCAGGATCGGTGAAATCGAAGCCGGTCCCATACGCACGATACGTCCGGCAATCGGAAGGGTCTCCGACGCGAAAGAGGCGACAAAATCCTGCGGTTGGGATGAAATATAACTCAATGGTCTGGTCCAATCGGTTGACTGATCGCCCATTTGGTCGCCTCGTAACCGATCCACAAGAGCGGGTCTGTAACCGGCACAGACGGGGCGCACCCGAGCAGTGTATCAATTCGATAGATAAAATCTCATCTATCTGAAAAAGCTCAGTTTAAACAGGATGTAATATGCCGACTCTCCTTGCAGAAGCAAAAGAGGGCCAGAATTTGCCTCCAAACTTGCGCTCCATATTCGTCGTCAGACGCGATGAACCCGAACTCAACCGCGCACGCTACCGCGCCCTGAGCCGTCAATTGCCGCTCATGTATGGCATCCTCGCCATCAACATGCTGGCCTTGGCCACGACACATCGCGACGTCGCACCAGTCTTCATGACAGTGGTGATACCGGCATTGTTCATTGCCTTCATGCTGGTGCGAACCATCCATTTCGTCATGAGCTGGCACCGCGTCATAGAGGATGCTGCCATCATCAGAAGGCTGAACAATACGGTCTGGGTCACTGGCATGACGGCGACCTGCTTTACAGCGTGGGGACTGACCTTCTTTGAATTCGGCAGCGCCGAACATCATGCCCAGCTGATCTTCTTCATCGGCCTGACCACGGCGACCTGTGCATTCTGTCTTATGCACCTTCCACAGGCCGCTTTGCTGATGTTCGCCGTCGTGACCGGCTCCACCTGCATCTACCTTGTCCAGATGCAGTCGAGCGTCTACCTGGCCATCGCTTTCAACATGGCCCTGGTCGCTTTCGTTTTCGGTACACTGCTGCTCAGTAGTGAGCGCGACTTTACCCGCATGATTCTCCAGAAGCAGGCGCAGCGCCGTCAGCATCTGCGCCTTCAGGCCCTCAACGAGGAGAACAGGAAACTCGCCAATACCGATAGTCTGACCGGACTGTCCAACCGCCGACAATTCCTCCACGAGATTGATGAACTGGTGCAGCGACACGAGCTCTATGCTTCGGAATTCGTTGTCGCCCTTCTGGATCTCGACGGTTTCAAGCCGATCAACGACGTCTTTGGTCACCCAGCTGGCGATCAGGTGCTGGTGCAGACAGCTGAGCGGCTGAAGGTAGCCTTTGAAGATGAGCCCGTCACTGTCGCCCGGCTCGGTGGTGATGAGTTTGGCCTCCTGTTCCGCAAGCCAGGCACCGATGAGCAGGTGCTTGAAACGGTCCGACGCGCCTGTAGGGAACTGAAAAAGCCGTTCAATTTCGACGAAGGCTCAGCCAACCTTACAGCCACAATCGGCATGGCCCGCTTCCCGACAGCTGCAGACACACGCAGCCATCTGTTTGATCGCGCAGAATATGCGCTCTACTATGCCAAGCAGCACTCCAAGGCCGAACCTGTCTTCTTCTCTCATGAGCATGAGCGTCTGATCTTTGCCAACAGCGCCATGGAGCAGGCGCTGCGGCATGCGGATCTTGAAAAGGAAATGACCGTCGAGTTCCAGCCGGTCCTTGACCTCTCTGCCGGTCATTCACGCGGAGTGGAAGCACTGGCGCGCTGGTACTCGCCGCAGCTCGGCCGCGTCCGCCCGGACCTGTTTATCAAGGCCGCCGAGAATATCGGCATGATTGGGCATCTTACCGAAGTCCTGTTTCGCAAGGCCGTCGCCGAAGCCGTCCACTGGCCGGCTGATCTCATCCTCAGCTTCAATCTTTCTGCGATCAGCCTCACTTCAGCTGGCCCAGTCCAGCGTCTGCTCTCCATAGCTGACCGGGCCGGCATGCCATCGCACAGGCTGATGTTCGAAATCACCGAATCAGCCGTGATGAAGGACTTTGATAGCGCCCAGGAAGTGCTGGCGGTCATTCGCAACGCTGGATGCCGCATTGCCATCGACGATTTCGGCACAGGCTTCTCCAGCCTTGCCTATGTCCATCGTCTCCCCATCGACACCCTCAAGGTCGACCGCAGCTTCATTCGTGACCTGACCCGGAATGAGAAGAGCGCGAACGTCCTGCGCTCAATTCTCGGCCTGTGCGAAAATCTGGAAATGGACTGCATCATCGAGGGCGTGGAGACCCAGGAGCAGTTTGACCTCGTGACCGATCTCGGCGGCGTCTACATTCAGGGCTATTATTACAGCAAACCGCTCTCGGCCGGCGACACGCACATGGTGCTGCAGATCGAGTTTGAGAATGATGTTCGGGACGTTCCTCCAGCTCGCCTCGCTGTCGTCTAGCTAGCGCACCCAAGCACCCGGCGCATTGGACGTGTAGCCAAGCGCCCGGTAAGCCGCGTCGATAAGGGACTGGCCGCGCTCATTCATCAGGAGGCTCTTGCCCATCTGGCTCATCGTATAGCTGAAGGCGAGACCGCATTCGGGGTCGGCAAAACCGATATGTCCGCCTGCGCCAACATGGCCGAACGCCTTCTCGCCGATAATGGCGGACTGGTCCTGACCCTCAGGAAGGCCGCGATTATCCATCGATTTCATGAAGCCTGATGCAAAGCGTGTCGGCACCAGCAATGTTGCATCCCGCTGCGTTGCTGTGGACACCATCGTCATGGCGTGTAGGCGCTCATGCGAAACCAGTGAGCCGTCATCGCAGGCGAGCGGTGTGTACATGGCCACCTGGCCGCGCGCATTCGAGATGCCGCCTGCCCCGCCAATCTCGGCCCTGTGGGCGTCCGCGTCATTCGCACCCCAGCCGCCATTATTGATGAAGGACAGGGCCTGGATGGACGCCGGGTCGGAAATCAGTTGCTTGGTGAAATCAGACAGCGTGTCGGTTGGTTGCGGCACATAAGGCAGGATGTCGGCTATATGCAGGTCGAGCCCATCCGGCAGTCCGATCCAGAATGTTGCACCGGTCGGCCCTGCCACTTCATCGGCAAAGAACTGGCCAAGCGACTTGCCGGATACGCGGCGAACGAGTTCTCCAACCGTCCAGCCGAAATTGACCATGTGATAGCCATTCCGGGTGCCAGGCTCCCACCAGGCTTCCTCATCTTCCATCCGCCTGATCATATAGTCCCAGTCGAGAAAGCCCTTCTCCTTCACTGGCTCACGAAGCGCCGGAATCGCGCTCTCATGGTTCAGCATCATCTGGACCGTCGTGTTTTCCTTCCCGTTCTTGGCGAACTCAGGCCAGTATTTCGATACGGGCGCCTTCAGCTCCAGCTGGCCCCGGTCAATGAGGATATGCGCGCAGAGCGCGGTGGCCGCCTTGGTGCAGGAAAAGACAACCGACACTGTATCCTCGCGCCAGCGCTCGCCGCTGTCGACATCAGCAACACCGCCCCACAGATCGACAAGGGTCTCCCCATTCACGCTCAGGCAGACCGAAGCCCCCTTTTCCCCACGCTCGGCAAAGTTGCGTTCGAATTCGTCCTTTAACTCACTGAACTTTGGGTCGCAGCTTCCCTGAACGGTACTCGCCATAGCCTTCCTCCTGTCCTTTTCCGCGACTGTTTTGGAAGTGACCAGCACTTTCAAGAGCGCCCTTGCGGCAACTGATCAGAAAAAGAAGAAATAGCCGACAAAGAAGGCAAACAGGATGATGCCGACAATGGTGAGTTCCAGTTCATGCTGTTCGAGCACTTCCTCCGCACGCTGCCCAACCAGAACAACCAGCCCGGCCAGGGCGAAATAGCGAATGGAGCGCGAGATCGTCACCGCCACAATGAACATGATGATAGAGTAGCCAGCGGCCCCCGCCGCCGCCGTACCGACCTGGAATGGAAACGGCGTCACGCCGATCATGAAGAGCGTCATGAAGCCATCTGACTCCAGTTTTGACATCACCTCATGATACGAACGCTCCGCATCCAGCATGGAGACGATGGGGCGTATGGCCTCTTCTGCGAACACTGCACCCAGCCAGTACATCACAAGCCCCCCGAGTACATTGCCGAGTAGAAGGGCAGCCGCGACCAGAAAGGCCTTTTTGCGTTTCAATGCCATCAACGGCACGAAGATCGGCTCCATCGGCACAACAATTATCGTGTTTTCGATAAAACCGATCAGCGTTGCGAGCGGCAGCGACCATGGGCCTTCCCCCCAGTCTGATACGACGCGTCGCAATGAGCGCTTGTTCGCTTGGCCTGTTTCGGACATGTGAACTCAACGACGCGGGCGCGTCTGCGTTCCGACCGAATTACCAGTTCCTAGAAGGCGCGCGAGATCCAGAAACGGACATCATTGTCAGGTGTCGCTTCGTTCAGGCCGAACAGGTTTCCGGCCGTCCAGCTCCAGCCGCCATCCAGCTTTCCTGAGACCGTGGCACCGAGCTGCTGGCTACGACCTTCAAGCCCGAAATCCTCTGAAGAGCCGAGGGAGTTGAAGCTCATCAGCGCAACACTCATGCCCTCGCCAAGGTCATAGGCCAGCTGTGCGCGCGCCGCGAATTTTACACCGTCGTCTGCCCTGTCGCCGAACTCCACTGCGCTGAGCCCCATCAGACGCGCACTCAAACGGTCAGACAGTTTGAACTCATTCGTCCAGTTCACCCCGATCTGCTCAGGGCCGTCACCATTCCCAAGCCGCGCATCAACACGGATGCCGGTAGACCAGAATGCCGCATCTTCCTCGCTGAGCTGCAGGGCCAGCTCCGCTTGCACGTATTCATATTCAAGTCCATCCGGTCCACCGCGATCCCTTCCCAGCACAAAAACCGTTAGGCGTTTTCGGCCATCAATCGCATGGTTATAGCCAAGGCGGTGGCCAAAGCGGTCATCTGCCCCATCTTCTGCCGGCACCCATGCCGACCGGTATTCCAGGCTCCGTTCGCCCTCCTTCACGTTGGGGCCGGAAACGCTACTGGTATTCTGCGCTTCTGCCGGCTGGATGAACACGCCGCCTGCCGCGAGGGTTCCCATGGCGCACGAAGCAAGAGTGGAGACCTTGAACATGAACTGTACATCCTTCATCCGCATACGCCCGATAACACGACTCGCGCCCAATTGTCACAAAAATGACATGCGACGGATACGGCGATTTGTCGCCGCGCTCAGCCGCACTAAGTGCATCACGGATTAACGACATTTGCGCGGATACAGACCTTGAGCAATTCCACTCTCGATACGGTGTACCGGATGTTGACTTCGGAGGACGAAGGTCGCGTATGCCTCGACATTCCGGAAAGCGCCTGCAATCACCAGCCCCGCAACTTCTTCACCCACATCGTCTCTCTCGGCGCGACGAAGACGGCCGATGGCCTGATTGACCCGAAGCTCGTCCTGTCGTGGTTACTGACACAACTGGGCGCGCCAGCAGTCTTCATTGGCCTGCTCGTTCCGGTTCGGGAGTCCGGTGCCCTGCTGCCACAGCTGTTCACCGCAGCGAGCCTTCGCCGATTGCCGCTCCGCAAATATGCCTGGACCGCCGGCAGCATCGTGCAGGGTCTGTGCGCCATTGCAATCGGTATTTCCGCATTGATGCTGGAAGGGGTGGCCGCCGGCATCGCCATCATTTCGGCACTGGCGGTTCTCGCGCTTGCGCGCAGCGTATGCTCCGTCACCTACAAGGATGTACTCGGAAAAACCGTATCCAAGTCGAGACGTGGTACAGCCACTGGAACCGCCACTTCGGCGTCGGCTTTTTTCGTGATCATCTTTGGCGCCGTCCTGGCGAGCGGGTTTCTTGAGCGAATGGATGTGGTGGTTGCAGCCCTGTTTCTGGCAGGTGCACTCTGGGCCTTTGCCGCCATCCTGTTTTCCACGCTGCAGGAAGAAAGCGGTGCGACGGAAGGCGGACGCAATCCACTCAAGGCCGCCCTGCAGAACTTCACACTGCTGCGTGACGACGTCCAGCTCAGACGCTTTATCGCAACCCGCGGCCTGCTTATCTCGACGGCGCTCGCGCCGCCCTTCATGGTTGCACTTGGCTCGAAGCAGGCCGCTGATGACATGTTCGGCGGCCTCGGCCTGCTCGTCCTTGCCTCCTCGGGTGCTGCCCTTCTGAGCTCATATGTGTGGGGACGCCTGGCTGACCGATCCAGCCGCAAGGTCCTGATCCTCTCGGCCGCTGCCGCTTCGATCGCGCTCATCGGAACGCTCATCCTGAATGCTCTGGGCTGGCTGACACAAGTCTGGGCGTTGCCGCTCACAATCTTTGCCCTGATGATCGCCTATCAGGGCGTTCGCCTCGGCCGTTCCACCCATCTCGTCGACATGGCAAATGCAGACACACGTGCTGCTTACACGGCGCTTTCCAATACGATCATCGGCCTGCTCCTGCTCCTCGGCAGCGCATTCAGCCTTCTTGCTCAGCTCGCTGGCCTCGAGACGGTGCTGATGGTGCTGGCGGCGATGAGTGCACTGGCTGTACTGGCGGCGCTGGGGCTTGAAGAGGTTCAGGAGAACGAGCCCACATCTGCCGGATGATCAGGTCAGCGCTGGCGCGGGCCTGTCGCCTTCAAGGACCATTTCATCAGGCGCGCCGTCTTTCGATTCGGCCGCCCCGGTCTCGTCATTCTGTGAACATGCATCGCTTTGCGGGTCCATGACGCTACTCATGACAGACAGGTCATCGGTTTCGCAGGGCTTACGGCCTTCGAGGAACGTGTTCAGCCAGGCAAGCTGCGGCGTGCGCTCGGAAAACGCCTTGAGCGCGATCAGCATGGGCGTCGACAGGAACATGCCGACAAACGACCAGAGCCAGGCCCAGAACGCGAGCGAGATGAAGACTGCAACCGCATTCAGCCGCAGGCGGCGTCCTACCGCAACGGGTGTGACGAACTGGCCTTCAATCGTATTGATCAGCCAATAGGCAAATGGCGGGGCAAGCGACATCCAGATATTCTCATAGGTCACGATACCCATCACGAATGCGAGGATGATCCCGAAGATCGAGCCGATATAGGGGATGAAATTCAGGGCGAAAGCGGCCACCCCGAAGAAGACCGGGTCCGGCATGCCCAGCAGCCACATGGCGAGGCCAATCAGCACTCCCAGCACCATATTGATTGCGGTGATCGTCAGGAAATAGGTCGACAGCTGGTTTTCCATCTCCCGCGCGATTTTCAGGGATTTCTCCTTGGCAGAGGTCGTCGGCATGACCTGAACGAGCTTTTCGTAGAACATGTCGCCCGAGGCGATGAGAAAGGTTGCGAGCACAATGGCCAGCATGATCTGGCCAAGGACATAGGGCGTCGTTTCCGCCCAGAGACTGAACACCCCCTCTTCGCGAACAACGACACGCTCAGGTGCATTGGCAGCACCATTCTGCTGCATCGCTTCCAGCTGTTCGCCGGCCTGGCGCACCGGTTCAAGCACGCCCGTCAGATGGTCTATCCGCTCCCTCACCTTGTTCATCAGCTGCGGTTCATCGCTGAGCAGGGTCGCAAGGGAGTTCGAGATAAGGAAAAGCGTCACCACCCCTGCTGTGCACAGCAGCGTCATGATCAGCGCCGCGGCAAATGGCGGAGAAATACCGACACCGCCAAGTGCCCTGCGGATCGGACTGAGGATAAGAGCAATCAGAATCGCGAACACGACGGGAATGAAGAAGGCCTGCGCATAGGCGAGCGCAACAATCGCCGCGAGGACAAAGAGCCCGATAATCGACCAGTGTGTGTAAGCGGTGCCCGGTTGGGCTGATAGAAATCCCCGTTTCAAATCTGTTGTGTCCCGACTTTCAATGATGCCCCGCCGGATCGCAAGCATGACGGACTAACGACGAGATCGCACGATCAGTTCCGCTTACATGTCCGGGCTTTCTCTTGAGGATATCGTCGCCTGGCGGAATACTGCTCCCCTCGGGATCGGGACGGGGCGCATGGCCAAACCTTTTCGCTGGAACTTTGCAAAGCGCGAACAGCTTGGCACCTGGCTGGACCGAGCTGACCGCTTCCACCCGCCGCACCGCGATGACCTGTCAGCCCTGCGCAACGCCGCAGCCCGAATTCTCGCTTTCAGCAATGGGGCAGACCTCGCCTTTGTCGGTCGCTCGCCAGAGAACTTCTACGATTACCTGTCTGGCTGTTTTGAAGGCATATCAGATACGCCCGACCTGTCTCTCATCCCATTCTCGATGCGCTGGGTCGGCGAAGGGGGTGTCGACGCGATAGCCGCGCACAAATTCTCCGGTCTTGCCGAAGCCCTCGCAGCGAACGGGTTGTCCCCACAGGCGCTGGCCGCATCTCAGAGACCCGTCGCGCTTGTCGATTTCATCGCCTATGGCGGGACGATGGAGGCTCTGGTGAGCGTGCTTAACCGCATGGCGCGCGAGACTGCAACCGACTGGAATGCGGTGCAGCGGCGTTTGCGGATTATTGGACTCACGCATCGCACCAAGAACAGCCCGAACACCTGGCGGTGGCAGCAGAACCAGGACTGGCTGGGCCTTATCCCCGACGCTCGGATCAAGAATGTATCGGCCCCGTCCGGCTTTCTGTTCCTGATCGCGAATGCCGACGACAAGGTCACATATTCCTTCCATGCCGGCCGATGGGACAGCGACGTAACCGGCGCACCGGAGCCGTCAGCGGATCAGCTTCGCGGCATGGCAAAAGCCGCCTGGCTCTACGATCTCGGAAACACGCGCGAGGAGCGTGAAACGCTCGCGCGTCTGATCGCGGCCCATCCGGAAATGAGACAGCCCGCAACGCGCGCCCTCGTGTCAGCGCTGAAACGCGGCTAGTCGAACAGAACGACTTGCCGGGCAACAGTGCCCTTATTGTCCTTGAGGTTCTGAAGCGCACCGGTCAGGCCGTCGAGACCGATCCGGTCGGACACCAGATCATCGAGATGCAGCCGCCCCTGCTTGTAGAGGTCGATAAGGCGCGGGAAGTCGATCCGGAACCGGTTCGAGCCCATCACCGCGCCCTGCAGGCGTTTTTCGGTCACCAGCAGTTCGATGCCCGGCACCTCAATGTTCACGCCGGGCGGGATCATGCCAATGATGGTAGACACACCGCGCGGTCGAAGCATCAGATAGGACTGCTCAGCCGTCAGCTTGAGGCCAATGCATTCGAACGAGTAATGGACACCACCGCCCGTCAGCTCCTTGACCTGCTCGACCGGGTTTCCATTCTTTGGATTGACGAAATCGGTCGCGCCAAACGTCCTGGCCATCTTCAGCTTGTCATCCGACAGGTCGACCGCGATGATCCGGGACGCTCCTGCAATCGCGGCACCATTGATGGTCGACAGGCCGACACCGCCACAGCCAATTACGGCCACTGTCGAACCTGGCTCCACCTTGGCAGCATGGAAAACCGACCCCACACCTGTGATGACGCCGCACCCAATCAGAGCGGCCCGGTCCATCGGCATTTCCGGATCAATCGCGCAAAGCGTGTTCTCATGCACCAGGATCTGCTCGGCGAAGGAAGAGAGGTTCAAAAACTGGTTCACTTTCTCCTTGCCGATAGAGAGACGCGGCGCCTCGGTCGGCTCGCGATTGAAAAGCGGTCGGTTCACGGTGTGGCAGACGGACATGTGGCCCGACAGGCAGAACTCGCAGTTCCCGCAGAATGGCGAAAGGATGGAGACGACATGGTCGCCGGGCTTCACGGCCGAAACCATGGAGCCTACCTCTTCCACGATTCCGGCGCTTTCGTGCCCGAGGATGACCGGCATCTCGGTCGGAAACGCACCATCCCAGAAGTGCACATCGGAGTGGCACACACCTACAGCCTTGAGCCGTACAAGCACCTCGCGCGGGCCGGGCTTTGAAATCGTGACATCCTCGATGGAAAGAGGCTTGTTCGCCTCCCGCATGACGGCAGCTTTCATTTAGTCTTCCTCCTGTTATCCGCTCTGTCGGCGTTCTGGAGGACTGTGGATCAAGGCCTTGCCACTGACCAGTGGGGCCGCAGGGGAAACCAGGCCAAACCCGAGGCCCTCCCCTAAAGCCGTGACAGTCTCAACCAGTGAGACGCGCCATGCCAGGTCGCCGCCGACATCAGCAGCCCCCAGCTAAAGCTCATGAAGGTGCCGATAATGATATACTCGCTCATCTTGCGCTCATTCTTCTGGATTTCGCCAAAGCGCAGGATCGATTTGGCGGCGATCAGGAAGCCGACTCCCGCCGGCTGTCCGATGAAGAAGAGGATCATGATCAGACCGCGCTCAAGGCAACCGATCAGGAAGCCGCCGTTTGGTAGGCCCGCATCGCTCACTCCGGCATCGATATCGCGCACGGCGAGCCGGATGACGATCGCACCGACTTGTACGGTCAGGATGATGCCGCTCACTACAATCAGGCTCGCGATGTAAAAGGCATACCCATCGGCAGGCAGTGTCGACCAGCTGCCGGTCGGCACCATGTCCGGCCAGGCAATGGCGAGCCCCAGGATGACTGCGATATGCACCAGCTGGTCGAGACCGAACGCCCACAGCCTGTCCGGCAGGAGCCAGGTCTTCACCGCATCCATGGCGATATGTGTCGCCAGCAGGATGAACAGTAGCAAGGTCGGTGCGGCGCCAAGCAGCAGGACGGTGACCGCCAGGACGATGAGTGCGTGCCCGGCCAGAACCAGCGGGTTGCGCTTGTTGCGAATGACGAGGCCCGGCTGCAGCGGAAAATCAGCGACGAGATGCGCGCACAGGAGAGCGATGAGTGTCTCTGTCATTCGGCCCTCCCGCCTCCGCTCCTGACAAGTCTATCGGTTTGTCTGCGCGCTGACAGCCCTTTTTCTGGTTCGAAAAATCTCTGCCTGGGAAAACCTATGCGGCCAGCTCGACCTGCCAGTCAGTCTCCTCAAACGCCGCCAGTGCCTCCAGCAGTGCGCGCCAGCCAGCCCCGCCCAGCGATGCCGTCACCGTCTGCTTGGCGACCGGCGGGTCCAGCATTCGCGACAGGTCTTCATGTGTGGCATTCGGGTGCAGCAGAGCAAGCGCGGCAACTTCCGACTGGCGACGCGTCCAGCCGCGCACGATCTCGCTGGCAAGGTGCAGACTGGCCGCGACCCATCGCGTCATGGCGCCGGCGCGCTCAGGCAGCACCGCTGTCATGTCGAAATAGCCCGTCATTCCTTCCAGGGCACGACCAGACAGCGTGAATGCCTCACCGACGGACAGGGAAAGCTTTTCGCCATTGATCTCGTCACATCCACCCACTGCGATCGCGATGCGCGTGTCGGCTCCATGTTTCGCCCGCAAGGTGGCCCGCAGGAAGAGCGCCAGCCTGAGGGCGAGCGCCTGCTCGGTTAAAAGCAGCTGCCAGCCATCACCGCGATACATGTCGATATCCGCGGCCCGGTCCATCCGGGCTTCGACCGAGCTCTTGTATCCATTGCAAAAGACTTCAGCCGCTTCTTGCAGCCCCGCTCGAACCCCGGACAGGGTCTCGGCCGACATGCCGCTGGATGCGATGATGTCTCCGGTCAGGACGGCATAAACTGCAGGAGCAGATTGCGGAGTGGACACGACCCAACCCTTTGACAGCAAAAATACACTGTCTTGTATATGACAGTCTTTTTAATATGTCAAGATCGGTCAGTTACTTGCCCGCGCACCAGCGCATGATTGCCTTCTGCGCGTGAAGGCGGTTTTCCGCCTCATCGAACACCAGCGAATTCGGCCCGTCGATCACCTCACTGTCGACCTCTTCGCCGCGGTGGGCTGGCAGACAGTGCAGGAACTTCGCGCCTGTCTGAGCAAGGTCCATCAGTTCTTCGGTGACGGCATAGGCTTCAAGCTCTTCAAGCCGCTCCTCAGCATCCACATCGCCCATCGAGACGAATGTATCGGCGATCACGACGTCTGCGCCTTCGACCGCGTCTTCGGCGGTGTCGAACAGTTCGATCCGGCCCTGCATCTCTCGTGCAAGCTCGACATCATCCTCGTCCGGGGCATAGCGGTCCGGCGTACCGATCGCGAGCGTGAAGCCGAATTTTGGCGCAGCGTGAATGAAGCTGGAGCAGACATTATTACCGTCACCGACCCATGCCAGCCGCGCCCCCTTCAGCTCCAGGCCATGTTCCTCCAGCGTCATCAAGTCCGCCATGATCTGGCACGGATGTGAGCGGTCTGTCAGGCCATTGATCACTGGCACCGTTGCCGCATCGGCGAAATCCTCGACATCGGTATGATCGTTTGCGCGGATCATGATCATGTCGACATAGCGTGACAGGACGCGGGCCGTATCACCGATGCTCTCGCCGCGCCCAAGTTGCATGTCGCCAGCATTAAGGACAATGCTCGAGCCACCGAGCTGACGGATCCCGACGTCAAAGCTGGTGCGTGTCCGCGTCGAGGACTTCTCGAAGATCATTGCGAGGATATGCCCGTCAAGCGGTGCACCCTCGTCCACCAGCCCCTTCGGCCAGCCGTCACGCGCCCGTTTCGCTGCATGCGCCTCGTCCAGAATTGCCCGAAGCTCGCTTGCTTCGAGTTGCCAGAGATCGAGAAAATGTCGTATCGCCACCGCCGAAACCTCCTGCCGTCTCAGGAAAACCAAAGGCCGCGCCTTAATGTAAAATCCGGTCGCTGCATAGGTCAGCGCATAAATTCGCCTGTGCGGGAACCAGACACACAACCGCGAATTTCCTATCAGTCGAGCAACACAGGCATGTGTGGCTTCACCCATGGATTGAGTGCTACAGGCTATGGTCTGTTTCCGACAGGCTGAGGAAGCCAGGGACGGACCAATGACCGGCCTCCGAGCTCGCCTGCGCACCGCCCTCATGAGCGAGGTCGGCTTCTGCTTGTCTCGCAGCGGTTCTAGCCTAAACTCCTGACGATGAAGGACGCCACGCCAGAGACGCCGAGTTCCCCGGATGATCCGCCCGCCGACGGCCCGCTTCTGTTTGGCTGCATCCTTGACGGTCAGGGCGGCTGCTCCACGGTCGACTGGGCGACGGCAATGGACTGGCAACCCTCAGGCGACGCACAGACGCTCTGGCTGCACCTTGATCGCGTCCATGACGGGCTCGACACCTGGCTGGAAAACAAGCTCAACCTGAACGAGGCCACGGCAGAGCTTCTATTGTCCAATGAGACCCGCCCTCGAGCCTTCAAGGAAGGCGAAGCGCTCATCACCGTCCTGCGCGGCATCAACTTCAATCCAGGTGCCGAGCCGGAAGACATGATTGCCATGCAGATCTGGTGTGATGGCAACCGCCTGATCACGCTCAGGCGTCGCAGGCTCCAGACCCCTCGGGATATCTTCGCACGGCTGACCGACGACGCAGGTCCGCACACCGCGGGCGACCTCTTCACGGATCTTGTCGAGCAGATGGTGGTGAAGATGAACCGCGCCATTGTCGAGATGAATGAGCGCATCGACGAGATGGAAGACGACGCCGACAGCGACATCGATGACCTGCTGACCGAAATCGCCGACATCCGCCGCAACTGCCTCGCCCTGAAGCGGTACATGTCCCCTCAGCGAGATGCGTTTTTGGTCATCCAGCGCGATCCGCCGGCATGGCTGTCGGAGAAAAACCTGACAGGTATCCGCGAGACCGGCGAACGCCTGCAACGCTATCTGGACGATCTCGACGTCTCCAAGGAGAGCGCGCTCGTCCTGCAGGATGACCTTAACAATCGGGCCGCCGCGAAGATGAACCAGACCATGTACATGCTGTCGATCGTAGCGGCGATCTTCTTGCCACTCGGCTTCATAACCGGCCTGCTCGGCATCAATGTCGGCGGCATGCCTGGCGTTGATTCCGGCTATGCCTTCTGGATCACCGTCGGCATGCTGGCCCTTATGATAGGCCTTCAATTCTGGATATTCAGGAAACTCAAATGGCTGTGACCGGATCGCTTATTCAATTCGCCCAGCAGTCTGTCGACCCGGAGGCCCCGGCAACCGGCTCCACCCCCGCAGACGAGGACGACCTGGTCGAGTCCCACCTTGACTGGGCGAGTCTCAAGCAGCAGGCCATCGACGGCTTCGAAAGCTTCCAGCAAAACTTCATATCGTGGGGCTCGCTCTGGCAGGCTTGTGCTGTTGTCGGTGCAATATTGCTCGCTTACGTGCTGTCGCGCTATCCGGCAGGCCGGCTGCGCAAGACGGCTGAAGCGCGCGAGCACAAGGACATCATCCAGCGCCTGACGCATTCGCTCTCCAGCATCGTCTGGCCGGCCTTCACCGTCGTCTTCCTCTGGATCGCTACAGCGGTTTTCGATGCAATCGGCCTGCCCAATGCCGGGCTGCGCGTGGCGGCCAGCCTGCTCAATGCCTGGATCGTGGTGAGGTTCGTGACTTCGAACATGAAGCCCGGCTTCTGGCAGACCTTTATTGCCGTGCTCGCCTGGACGATCGCTGCGCTCTATATCCTGCGCCTGCTTGATCCGGTCACTGGCGCGCTCAATGCGGCGGCCTTTTCGGTTGGCGGCGTGAAAGTCACGGCGCTACGGGTGATCACCTCGATCTTCATTGCCATCGTGGCGCTGTGGATCGGGCGGCTGGCTGGTGATGCGGCGCAGTCGCAGCTCGCCTCGACCAAGCAGCTGAACCCTTCCATGGCGGGCCTGCTCGGCCAGGTGCTGAAGATCGGCTTCATGGCCGCGGCCATCCTGATCGCGCTGTCGACCCTCGGCGTCAATCTGACAGCGCTGACCGTCTTTGGCGGCGCCCTCGGTGTTGGTATCGGTTTCGGCCTTCAGGCAATCTTCTCGAATTTCATTTCAGGCATCATCATCCTGTTCGAGCGGTCAATAAAGGTCGGCGATTTCATCGAGCTACAATCCGGCGTGACTGGCCTTGTAAAGGAGATCAATGTCCGCTCCACGCTGGTCACCACCAACGACAATGTCGACATCCTCGTCCCCAATGAAGAGTTCATCAAGGCGCAGGTCATCAACTGGACGCTGCGCGATGCCCGCCGCCGTATGCGCATCGAATTCGGTGTCGCCTATGGCACCGACAAGGACCTTGTGAAGAAGGCCGCCCTCGAAGCCGCAGACGCTGTGCCGTGGACCTTCAGCGGCATCCCGGGCCGTGAACCGCAGGTCTGGCTAACCGGTTTTGGCGACTCGGCCCTCGACTTCGAACTGGTCGTCTGGCTCACCGAAGAAGCGGTGAAAAAGCCGTCCCGTGTGAAGGCCGATTACTATTGGGAGCTACACACCGCGCTCTACAAGTATGAGATCGAGATCCCCTTCCCGCAGCGCGACATCAACTTCCGCAATGTCGGCGAGTTCACCATGCTCAAGGACGGCGCAAAGGTCAGTGACACCAAGCCGACACCGGCGCCGCCCGAGCACGACACAAAGCCCTCAGGGAACGCCGAACCATCCGGCGGTTCGAGCGCGCTGAATGATGGCGATGACGGGGATGCAGGCGACTAAATGGCGGAGGGTTCGTCACACGGCAGGGGCGTTTTCCGGCTCGAATGGCGAACGCTTTTCTGGGTCGCCGGAATAAATATTCTGCCGACACTAATTTCCTATCCATTCTTTGGTCCCAGTTTCACGTTCGGCCTGTGGATGATCGCGCTTCTGCCTGCGTCGATAGCGAGTTCCCTAAGTCCGCTCTTGAGGATACCATTCAAATACAAACTCATGCTTTTGGCAGGTCTGGCGTGCGTCTCCAGCTTCATCGTCTTTTTCGTACTAACGACGCTTGCTGCCGACTATCCACTGCGGGCATCCGGGCTTGTGGCTGCGTCGACGATCATTCTACCGTTCATTGATGCCTGCAATGCGGTCCAATATCAGTACCAGATGGCAAAGCGGAAGGGCGTCAATTCCCTTTCCGAATTCTTCGATAGAGATCCTGCTACGCTTTAGCTGCTCACTGTTTCAGCCAGTCCAGCGCTGCCCTCAATGCCAGATCTTCGCCGTCTCCATTATCCGCAATGACCGGATAAGGCGGGCGCCACTCATGTCGGCTTTCACCGCGAATGTGCATGAGGTCATAGGTAGGGAACCGGATACTCCAGCCACTGCCGGGCAGTTCGAAACTCTCGATTCCGCCCGCCAGGCCGGCCATCTCGCTGCCGAAGACGCGCGCACGCCGCATCCCGTCAAAGCCGATGGCCATGCCCTCCCCCATGCTGCCCGTCCAGCGTCCGGCGAGGACAGCGACACGCCCTCGCACGCGCCATGGGCCTCTGGAGGCGACGTATCTCGTATGATCGCCGCGCCAGCGAGGCCCTGATTTCTGATAGGGTTTCACTCCGCCGACAAACCGCGCGAGTATGGGTTCAGCGGTCGACGTGCTGCCGCCGCTGGGTGTGTTCCGAAGATCGACAATCCAGCGCCTCGCCCCTTTCAGTTTTTCCAGTGCTGCGTCGAAAGCAGCGACTGTTTCGCTGCTTCCAAGCCCGTCCTCGATCCGCAGATAGCCGATCTCACCCGGCAACATTTCCGCAGTGACGAATTCGTCTGCGGCTGGCGGCTCCGGGTTGCCGAGATCAAGGTCCAGCAGGTCCTGCCCGCGCTGGACGCGAACCGTCCGCTCCATCCCGCGATACCCAGCTGCCTGCGCATTCAGCGCCCAGTCGAGACGGGCTGACGAGACACTCTCGCCCGCCGCCCGAATACGCTCTGCCGCTTTGGCAAGCGGCGGCTCGCCATTCATCGTCTGAATGACATCGCCAACCTTCAGGCCTGCAGCGGCGGCACCAGACCCTGGCCGAACGGCAAGCACCACCGGCACACCCGTTTCCATGCTCAGCCAATAGTCGCTGCCCGACGGCACCAGACGCGGTGATGCCGCCGAATTGGTGTCCAGCGAGATATGATTGTCGTGCAGCTGATCGACCATGCGCTCCAGCAGGGCAAGGTGCCCCGATGTGGTCTGCGACAGGGGCGAGCGGGCCTCCTGCATGGCAAGCTCGCAGGTCTGCGACCAGACCGCTTCGCGGCTTTCGAAATAGGCATAGCGCGACCGCACGAGTTCACAGAAGGTAAGGATATCGGTTTCGACTGCGGTCGGAGAGACCGCCTTCGCAGGCGCTTCCAGTGGCTCTGAATGTGCGACGGAAACTTGCGCAAACAACGCGGCCAGGAACAGTCCGAAAACCGTCCAGATCCCGTCCAGAAACGGTCTGAAAACAGGACAATTCACGGCCAGCCGCGCTCCCTCGCCTAACGGGCTAGTGGCGAAACCTGACGGTCTTGCCGAGCGCGAAGCCGACAAGGACCGCAATCAGGATCAGGAAAATGCGCCGGGTCTCGAAGCCCATGCCCAGGAAGTTGACCTGGATCACGGCCATGTTCTGGAGGGCGAAAACCGCCAGCAGGGCAAGCAGGATCAGGGCGAGCCAGGTTTTCGCGGATTTCATGTCGGCCTCTTCCATTCAGTCTCTTGTCCCGGCCAGTAGGGGATGGCGCAGCCGCAGCGTCAAGTCCGAGCACCGGAACAGCTGCATGCACACGGCGTTGTTCTGACAATGAACGCGTTGAAACTCCTCAGGAAAATAAAGGCAGCGCCCGTCTATCGGCGCCGCTTTCGTCCGGTCACAAGCCTGATCGCGCGCACAGCCGGACGGCTTGGACGCGATGATGTTGCGCTGGTGTCCGGCGGCGTCGCCTTTTACGCCTTCCTGTCCATATTTCCGGCTGTCGCTGCGGCGCTAATGGTCTGGGGCATTTTCACGACGTCGGCAGACCTGCGCGAATATTTCGAGGTGTTGCAGCCCCTCCTGCCCGATGAAGCCTATACACTGATCACCGACCAGATGATCCGCATCGCCGAGTCGCAATCGGCTGGCCTGTCATGGGGCGCCCTGATCTCGCTCATCATTGCGCTCTGGTCTGCCTCGCGCGGTGCCAATGCCCTGCTTCAGGCTGTGGAAGTTACCTATGACCGGCCGGCAAAGCGTGGCTTCATCGAACAGAACCTGCTTGCGATTGGCTTCACCGCCGGAGCAATCGTATTTGCTATCGTATCGCTCGCGGCTATTGGGGCCGTGCCTCCCATTATAGAAGCCCTCCAGCTTGGTGCCATTCTCGACGCACTGCTGCGTATCGCGAGATGGCTCGGAATGATCGCGCTCTTCCTGCTGGGCATCTATGCCTTCCTGCGAACGGCACGCCCGCACCGGACACGAGCGCAGGAACGGACCGCCAGGCCTATCCTGCCCGGCGCTCTTGTGGCCGCGGGCATCTGGCTCGTCGCTTCGGTTGGGTTCTCATTCTACCTGTCAGCCTTTGCCAACTACAATGAGACGTTCGGATCGCTCGGCGCGGTTGCAGCGCTGCTGATGTGGCTCTGGCTTTCTGCGTTCGCTATCTGCACGGGCGCCGAAACAAATGGCGTCCTCAGCCGCAAGGATCGCGGCCTTGATACCGAAACAGCCTTCGAGCAAGCTCCGGAGCCCGAAGAAGAGCATCCGAAAAAGCACAATTGACGATTGGCGCGCCCCAACGTCACCTCTTGCCGAATGGTGGGCGACCGATACGCTCGCGCCAGAGAAACGAACGAGGACGCGTCATGAAGCTCTACAGTTCCGTAGGCCCGAACCCCCAGGTTGTTCGCACCTTCATGGCCGAGCGCGGCGTAACCGTGGACCTGGTTGATATTGACCTGATGGGCGGGGAGAACCGGAAGGACGACTATCTCAAGATCAATCCGGCCGGCCAGCTGCCCGCGCTTGTGCTGGCGGATGGAACGCTGATCACAGAGATCACCGCAATCTGCGAATATCTTGATGAGATCAGCCCGGGCGACAGCCTGATCGGCAATACGCCCGAAGAGCGCGCGGTCACGCGCCGCTGGATGCGCTGGACGGACTTCGAAGTAATTGATCCGATGACGCGCGCCTTTCGCTATTCCGAAGGCATTCAGCTTTTCCAGAGCCGCATGCCCTGCTTCCCGGATGCCGCTCCCGGCCTGAAGGAGTGCGTCAAGGAAGCGCTGCGCTGGCTCAACGGCCAGATGGATGGCAAGACCTGGCTCGCCGGTGACCGCTTCACCCTTGCCGACATCCTGTTGTTTTCCTTCGTCGCCTTTGGCGGACAGGTCGGCCAGCCACTTGACCGGGACCTGACCAACCTCGCCGCCTGGTATGACCGCATGGCGGAGCGGGAAAGTGTGAAGGCATGATTTTTCTTTCCTTCCAGCCGTCGTCACGCCCAATGGCGCTGCCATCAGGGCGCCCATCTCCCGCCATTTCCTGAGCACCCGACCATGAGTTCGGAAGATGGCCCCTCAGACCGCTTCACGGTCGAGGGTGACGCTATTCTTCAACCTGACGGCTTTAACCCTCACCCTCACCTGCCTGTTCGGCGTCGCAGATGGCGATCAGGCGATTGAGTTCGTCGACGAAATTGTCGAGGCCGCCGGGGCCGAACTCGGCGTCGATCTTCTGGTTGATCGAGAGCATCTGTTCGCCGGCGCGGTCGATGGCGGACTGTCCGTCTGCCGTGAGTTTCAGCACCCAGGCGCGGCTGTCGGTTTCACTCCGCCTCTTTTCCAGCATGCCGAGGCCGATGAGACGTTTCACCATGGCCGTGATGGCAGAATCGTTGAGACGAAGGTCGCGCGCGAGACTGGTCTGGTTCAATTCCTTGGCGGCAGCAACACGGGTGAGCACGCCAAGCTGCGGCGCAGTAATACCCGCCGCCTCTACCAGTTGCCTGTCCGTCACCTTGCGCAACTGCTGCGCGGCGATCTGCAAGCGGGAGTAGAGCCGCGGATTTTTCGTCTTTGTAACCATGTCCTGCCCTTGCATGCCCCGTCGCCGAGGGATATACTTCACTAGTGAAACAATACGGAATGATCTGTATAAAAGCAAATCATTGCGCGTATTAAAACCAGTCTAGAACAATCCGAGGAGGAGAAACCAATGGATACCGGAACCCTGGAAAAGATGGATGTACGCGATCCGCTGAATGATCTGCGCATGTCCGAAGAGGCTGTGCCGCTCTATGAAGCGGTGAAGAAGTTCGTCGCCGAGGAAGTCGAGCCGATGAGCATCAAGTTCCACGAGCTCGGCAAGGATCGCAAGGACCGTTTCGCCTATGTGCCGGGCCAGCTTGAGCTGCTCGATGCAGTCAAGGACAAGGCGAAGGCGCAAGGGCTGTGGAACTTCTTCCTTCCGAATGCCGAAACCGGCGAAGGCCTGTCGAACCTCGACTATGCCTATATCGCTGCCGTGCTCGGCAAGAACCGCCTTGCTTCGGAAAGCCTGAACTGCGCCGCACCGGACACCGGCAACATGGAAGTGCTCGAACGTGTCGGCACGCCCCAGCAGAAAGAGAAATGGCTGAAGCCGCTGCTGAATGGCGAGATCCGCTCTGCCTTTGCCATGACCGAGCCGGACACGGCGTGTTCCGACGCCCGCAACGTCCGTACCCAGGCTGTCCTGAAGAATGGCGAATGGGTGATCAATGGCGAGAAGTATTACGCATCCGGTGCCGGCGACCCGCGCTGCAAGATCATGATCGTCATGGTCCAGACCGACCCTGACGCGCAGGCTCACCAGCAGCAGTCGCAGATCCTGGTCCCGATGGACACGCCCGGTGTTGAAGTCCTCGGCCCGATGCATGTCTTCGGTGAGGATGACGCGCCACACGGCCACATGCACATCCGCTTCACGGACGTGAAAGTGCCGGAAGAGAATATCCTGCTCGGCGTTGGCCGCGGCTTCGAGATTTCCCAGCTCCGCCTTGGCCCAGGCCGTATCCATCACTGCATGCGCTCCATCGGCGCGGCAGAGAAAGCCCTGGACCTCATGCTCGAGCGTGGCATGACGCGCGAAGCCTTCGGTCGTCCGCTGATCAAGCTTGGCGGCAACCAGGAAATCGTCTCGCGCGCCCGTATCGAGATCGAAGCGATGCGCCTCATGGTACTGAAGGCCGCCAAGGCGATGGACGTGCTCGGCAACAAGGAAGCCCGCGTCTGGATTTCGATGGTGAAGGCCATGGTGCCGGAACGCGTCTGCAAGATCATCGACGATGCGATCCAGATGCACGGCGCAACCGGCGTGTCGCAATGGACGCCGCTCGCCAACATGTACACCCAGCAGCGCACGCTGCGCCTGGCTGACGGCCCGGATGAGGTTCACCACATGGTGGTCGGCCGCGCCGAAATCGGCCGCATGGGCATGAAGGGTCTCAAATAAGGGCTGGGACCTTTTCGATTGGTGGAAGGCCGTCTCTTCGGAGGCGGCCTTTTTCTTTGCGCGGCTCTCTGCGCGTAAATTTATTAAACCAATCGGTTGACTAATAAATCAGGCGAAGTTATTAAACCACATGGTTGAACAAAGGCCCTCATATATGGACGAAGTCTTTCAGGCGCTCAGCGATAGCACTCGCCGGCAGATGCTGCGCGATCTCGCCGCCAGCGACCGCACGGTGAGCGAACTTGCCGCGCCACACCCGATGTCGCTCGCGGCGGCGTCAAAACATATCAGGGTGCTCGAGAATGCCGGCCTGATCCGGCGCGAAGTCGAGGGGCGCACGCATCGTTGCCATCTTGAGGCCGGCCCGCTCGCCGCCGCGCATGACGAGCTTGGCTTCTACGAACAGTTCTGGACCTCCAGCCTCAACACCCTCGACCGCCTGCTTCGCGAAGAGGCCGCGCAGGAAACCGAAAGCTCCAGAACCACGAGCGACCCTCAACCCAAGGACGACTAGGATGACCTACCGAAAAACTCTCGCCGCGTCGCTGTTCAGCATCGCGGGAAGCGGGCTGCTGCCCCAGACTCACGCAGGCGAAGGCAGCCTGCCCATCCTCGAAAGGATGCCCGAAGCACTCGAACTGGCATTCGCGAAGAGCGCAGCTCCGCCCCATATCCGGGAAGGTGTTTCAGTCTGGCTGCTCGATCCGGCCCAAGGCTATTATCTCGCCGAGCAAGGTTCGAACGGCGTGGAATGCCTGGTTTCGCGAACCGCATATGAACGGGCCGACTTCCGGGACGATATCTACGTTCCCCTCTGCTATGATGCGGCCGGCTCAGCCACCTATCTCAAGGTGTTACGCGACGTTGCCGACCTGCGCATTTCCGGGATGGGCCCGGACGAGCTGCGAGCCGAGATCGACAGCCGCTATGATGACGGCACCTACTCTCCGCCTGACAAAGCCGGACTGTCCTACATGGTGGCGCCGATCATGCGGACCTGGACGCTTCCGGACATGAACGTTCACGCGCGCCCCATGCCGCATCTCATGTACTACGCGCCCTATGTCAGCGACGTAGACATCGCGGCCAGCATGTCAGGCGACATACGCTACCCGTTCATCTTCAAGGAAGGGCACGCCGCGCAAAGCTACATGATCCATGTCGCAAGCCCCGACCAGCAGGAAGACATCCTCGACGAGAACAGCGCCCTGCTCGCCAGCCTGTGTGCCTATCGGGATGTTCTTTGCTCAGAGGCCGATTGAGCCCTCCCCCTTCCTCAGCTTTCACTCACCCAACCCACAAGGAAACACCAATGACCCCTCAACCCAGCGAAGAGAGTTTCGCCACCCTCACCGCGCCGACGACGCTTCTCATCAAGCGCTGGCTTCCCGGCAAGCGTGAACGCGTCTGGGACTATCTCACCGACAGCGACCTTCGTCGCAAATGGCTGGCCGCTGGCGACATGGCACCGACGCCCGGTCACAAATTCACGCTGACCTGGCGCAATGATGATCTCAGCCCCGACGCCCCTGCCCCGGAAGGCAAGTCAGGCGAGCACAGTCTCGACAGCGAGATTGTGACATTTGACCCACCAGAGAAGCTCGAATTCAGATGGGGCAACGGAACGGTCACATTCAAGCTTGAACAGAAGGGCGAAAAGACACTGCTGACGCTCACCCATACCGGCATCGAGACCCGCTCCGGGCGCGTCGGCATCTCAACCGGCTGGCACTCACATCTCGACCTGCTGGTCTCGGAAGTGTCCGGCACCGAACGCGACGCCTTCTGGACGAAGTATGAAGCGCTCAACAAGATCTATGAAGAGCGCGTGCCGGCCTAGGACACCGCACTGCGTCCCACCCCGACCGTCCCCTTCGAGGGGAGGGGGAAGGTGTTGTGCCAGCGACCGAATGGTTCGACTTCGCTCACCATGTCGGTCTGATGCGATGTCAGAAATAGCCCGACATGGTGAGCGAAGTCGAACCATAGCGGGCGGTTAGTCGAAACGATTGCAACCATCGCCCCTCCCCCTTGGGGAGGGTCAGGGGCGCACCTACCCCTCCAGCTCCCACTCGCTCAGCGCTTCGTCCATCACGCTGACGGCCTGACGGACATCTTCATCAGTGATCACCAGCGGCGGAGCGAGGCGCAGCACATTGTTGCCGGCGACACCGACGAGCAAATTCTTGTCGCGGCAGGCTTGCTGCACGGGTTTTGGCGCGGCCTTGAGTTCGAGCCCGGTGAGGAGGCCCTTGCCGGTCACGCCATTCACCTTGTCAGCATGGCTGTCAGCGAGGGATTTGAGGCCCTGCGCCACAGTCCCGGAAACCCGGCGCACTTCAGCCAGGAACGCCTCATCGGAAATGATGTCCCAGACGACATTACCGACAGCCATGGCGAGCGGATTGCCGCCATAGGTCGAGCCGTGGGAGCCCGGCTGCATTGGCAGGCCGACTTCCTCGGTCATCAGGCATGCTCCGAACGGAAAGCCGCCGCCAACGCCCTTGGCGACACACATGATATCGGGCGCTGCATTCTCTGCCCATTCATGCGCGAAGAGCTTGCCCGTCCGGCCCATGCCGCACTGGACTTCGTCATAGATGAGGAGCGTGCCGGTCTCGTCGCAGAGTTCGCGGAGGCCAGTGAGGCATTGCTCAGGCATGGAGCGCACACCGCCCTCGCCCTGCACGGGCTCAACAAAGACCGCGCAGGTCTTGTCTGTCACGGCGGCCTTCAGCGCATCATGGTCGCCCCATTCGATCTGGTTGAAACCGGGGATCGCCGGACCAAATCCTTCCAGGTATTTCGGATTGCCGCCAGCATTGATCGCGCCCAGCGAACGGCCATGGAAGGCGCCGGTGAAGGTCACGAATTCGATGCGGTCATCATTACCCTTTGACCAGTGATACTTGCGCGCGGCTTTCAGCGCGCACTCAACAGCCTCTGTGCCGGAATTGGTAAAGAAGACGCGGTCTGCAAAGGTGCGCGCGCACATCTTGTCGGCCAGTTCCTCACCCGCCTTGACGCGGAACATGTTGGAGAGGTGCCAGAGCTTGCCCGCCTGCTCCTGCAGCGCTGCGACAAGCTGCGGATGGGCATGGCCGAGGGCATTCACGGCGATGCCAGCGATGAAGTCGAGATACTCTTCGCCGCCCTCTGTGTAGAGGCGCACGCCCTCGCCTCGCACGAACGCTTCCTCAGGCGGGGCGTAGACGGGCATGATGTGGGCGCGAGGGTCAGACATTTGAATTGGCTCCAGGGCATTGAACATTGATAGCCATCCGCATGGCTGCGGCGGATTGCAAAGTCAACTCGCACGGCCTGAGCTACCCGTAATTGTCAGATTAAATTAGTTTCAATTGCAATTATGCATGAGAGTCATGTTGTTGGAGGGGTGTTGCTTGGCCCGCAAAAGCACTATGTGGCTCGCACTGATTACAGACGTTCCCTCCCTAACGCGTTTGTAATAGTTGTTTTTCGATATGGACTTGACGCTTTTCAATAAATGTCCATATTGAAACTCAATAAGAACAGAGACCCGGTCGGTGCTTCCCCTGACGCCCTGACCCTGAGCCGCCGGTCGGGTCCACTCTCACTTGGAACTTCATTCATCGGGCCCCGAAAGGGGCCTTTTCTTTTGGCTGGCGAAATTGTCGCCGAGCGCGGTTGCTGCCTGCTCAATTAGTCCCGCGAGGCGGTCGACACGCGCACTCCGGACCACATTTCGCCGCTCCACAAGCCACAGATCATGATGAATGCGCTGACCAAGCTGGCGCGTGCAGAGACGATGCTTTCGCGGAAAGGCATTGATGCCGCTCTGCGTCAGCAGGGTATAGCCGATGCCATTTTCCACGGGCGTGGGGATCTGGCCGATCTGGTTGACATAGGCCCTGACATGCAGCCGGTCCGCTCCTTCGAACTCATCCGGGAAGTTCAGCGAGAATAGCGCATCGGCATATGCAAAGCCGTCCGGATGAGCGATGAAGCCACGCGCGTCCAGCGCCTCGAAATCCAGGCGAGCAGATGCAGCGTCAATCGGCAACACGACACATAACTCTTCTCGGCCAATGAGACGGGCAGTGAGGCGAGGATGGTCTGGATCACTTGCAAGCACACCAAGGTCGAACCGGCCTTCCAGAATGCCCGCGCGAATACTCTTTTGCGGCGCCGCCTCAACATGGATTGCGAGATTGGGGGCTGCCTGCATCACTGGCAACAGGTGCGGATAAAGGCTCATGGCAAACCCTCCGGAACAGGCAATCTTCACTTCACCGCTATCGGGATCGTCGACCTCGATGCTCTTGCGGAACCGCTCCTCCTCCGCCCGGCGGGCCAACCCGAGCGCAAACACGGATTCGCCAACCGGTGTTGGCCAGAAGTGTTTGCCCTGTTTGGAGATCAAGGGATGGCCAACCTGCTCCTCCAGTTTGCGTACGTGCTGAGACACGCCGGGCTGTGTCATTCCCAGTCGCTGGGCCGTCCGCGTGAAGTGCCCGGTCTCACAAAGGACGGCAAAGGTTTCCAGCCAGGTTGCGTTCAACATCGCCATTACATTTTGTTATCAATTATAGACTGATTGATTATTTCATATTTTGGATGCCTGCGTCCACCTTTCGGTCATCGAATGATCGAAGGAGACACACCAATGACCACCCCCCGCACTTTTTCACATATCGGCCTGTCCGTTCCCGACCTCGACGCAGCCGTGCAATTCTATTCCGACGTTCTCGGCCTATACCTCATCATGCCACCAACCGAGGTCACCGAAGATGACAGCGCGGTAGGCATCATGTGCACGGATGTATTCGGCGCGGGCTGGGAGCGGCTGCGGATCGCACACATGTCGACCGCCGACCGAATCGGGATCGAAATCTTCGAATTCCCGAGCAACTATGCACCTGAGGACAATCTCGACTATCGTCGGCACGGCACCTTCCATTTCTGCATTCAGGACCCGGACGTCGAAGGCATGGTGGAGAAGATCGTCAGAGCTGGCGGCAAGCAACGCATGCCGATCCGGGAATACTTCCCCGGCAAGAAACCATATCGCATGTGCTATGTTGAAGACCCGTTCGGGATCGTATTCGAGGTCTACAGTCACAGCTACGAGCTGACTTATTCTGACGGCGCCTATTCCTGATCCATGGCTCAGGCCGGTTTATCTGAGAATTCGGCGGGCAGGCTGCGGCGACAACACCGCAGTCTACCCTTTCGGCAAGATAAAGTGGTCGGGCTGCACGGTGCTTCGGTTCGCCAATAACCTTAGGCGTACCGGCGCGCGACTCGATGAAAGTCCGCGCCGAACAATAGTGATCATCAAAACCACTGCGCAGATTTTGTTCGAAGGGTGAATACCGGATAAAAAAACGGCGCGGCTATCGAGCCGCGCCTGTAAGAGTTCTTGCAGCGTTTCCTCCCAGAAACTTGCAAAACCTGTATCGCCGTTTTTCTGTCACATTGTCAAGCGGCAGATGTTAAATTGGTAACAAAGCCTTTAAACGCGGGCGACTCTTGGTCAAAAATGAACTCGCTGCTCGTAATCGAGACAGGTCCTGCCCCCGAATCTGCGATTTTTCTGGCAGTTTCTACCGCCAGATAGGAAGGCACGAGAATGGAAGTTGCCGAAATCGCCTCGACCCCTTCGCCTTTCAGGAGAGAATCCGGGATGGAATTCGCGGCAAGGAGGAATTTCTTGTCCTGGGCGGCTTCATGCGCCTCGATGGAGGCGAGAAGTTTCTGCAACCCGCCAAGCGATTCTTCGTCCCAGCCCGCCTTCAGTGAGCCGGCAAGCGCCGCCTGACTCTTCAGGATGACGCCATCATCGAGCACTTTCAGCCCATTGGCTTTCAGCGTCGCACCGGTCGACGTGATGTCGACAATGACTTCCGCCTGCCCCGAACTTGGGGCCGCTTCCGTGGCGCCTGCGCTCTCGACGAGGCGATATTCGCCGACCGACTTCTGCGCAAAGAAATTGCGCGTCAGTCGCATATACTTGGTCGCAACTTTCATCCGGCGCCCGTGGCGCTGCCTGAAAAGGGCACCAGCTGCCTCGAGCTCGCTCATCGTGTTGACGTCGAGCCACGCTGCCGGCACGGCGACGACGACATCCGCGCCGCCAAATTCGAGGCGTTTGATCACCTGCGCATCGGCGCTCAGATTCGGTGAGAGGTCATTCAGCAGGTCTTCACCTGTGACGCCGAGATGAAACGTCCCGTCGATCAGGCCCTGTGCAATTTCGCGTGCCGAGAGCAGCATGACATCGGCTTCCGGCAAGCCTTTCAGCTCCGCCGTGTAGCCGCGCTCGCCGCCAGCCTGCTTCAGCTTGAAGCCAGCCTTGGAAAGCCAGGCTTCGGCATTGTCCTTCAGCCGCCCCTTGGACGGGATTGCGATGGTGAGCCGGGTCATGCGGCACCTCCTTTTGCGAGGCGGTCAGGGCGAACGACACCGCCAATCGCCGTGGCATCAACCCTGCCGTTGGAGAGCTTGGAAAGAAGCGTGTCATAGCGCCCGCCTGCACCGAAAGGCTGCCGGCTGCTTTGCTCTCCCTTGCGGAACAGCTCGAACAGGAAGCCGTCATAATAGTTGAAGCGCCGACCGAAGGGCGTGCCAAAACGCGAAGTCGTCATGAATTTGGGCGCGGCATTCCTCATCTTGGTGACGCGCTCATCCAGTCGCTCCAGCACGGATTCGACCCCGCTGAGACCTGCCTGGCGCGCAATGGCGAGCAGCGAGTCAGCCGCCTGTTCAGGCGCGCAATCAACGGCCATCACGGCTTCAAGCGTCTGGCGCGCAAGATCCGGCGTTCCGCCATAGGCCGCGTCAGAGGCCTGCTGAAGGAGACCTTCGACAATCTCGTCCAGCGTGCGGACGCCCTGCGGCTGGATGCCGGACAGCGCGAAGATATCGGCCACGATGGCCTTGGCTTCATCCGCGCTCGCCCCCTGAAGGCGGGATGCCAGACCGTGAACCGGCTTGCCAGGCTTCGCGTTGAGCAGCGCCGAAACACCGCCCACCTGTCGGAAAGCGCGCTTCAGTGCTTCTGCGAGCCCCGGCGCAAGGTCCAGCGCATCAACAAAGGCCGGGAAAATGGAGAGGTCACCCATGCGGGTCTCGCTCTCGCCTGCCCCGGCAGCGGTCGCGGCCTGGCAGACAATGGCAAAACATTCGGCATCGGTGTCGGCGTTCGATGGCGCGCCATAGCGCTCGAAGCCGACCTGCGTGAACTCCATCGCATCGCCCGGCATGGTCGGCAGGCGGAAGGCGCGGGCGGCATAGCGCTTGATCGTCTCGGCGGACACACCGGCTTCGGCCTGCGCGATGGCAACGGGAAGCGTGAGGTCCGGGCGCAGCGCACACTCTTCCCCACTTTCCCCCACAAACACACACAGGCGCGAGCGCACCGCTTCGCCGGACAGTTCCAGCGGCTGGTTCGCCGGCATGACGATTGGCGGGTCGACTAGCTCACCGCCCAGTTTTGCGAAGATGTCGGCAGGAGATGTCATTCCGACGCCTCCACAATCTCGCGGATGCGGGCGACCATCTCAGCGCGCGGCGCTTCGAACTGGCCGGGCCGGGCTTCGCGGTATTCCTCATTGGACTTAATGGCCCTGGCCTGTTTCGCGCCTTCCTTGAGGTCCTTGATGGTAACCACGCCCTTGGCGATCTCGTCCTCGCCGACCATGACGGCGACAGGCGCGCCGCGCCGGTCTGCATATTTCATCTGCGGGCGCATGCCGGACGAGCCCATATAGGCTTCGGCGCGGATGCCTTCGCGGCGAAGTTCGGCAGCGAGCTTCAGCGCCTCGGTCGGGTCATCCCGGTTTAGATTGAGCACAACGACCGGTCCGTTCAGCGCCTCGATATCGCCGCTGATTGCAAAAGCCGCCGCGAGACGGGAAATACCGACCGAGAACCCTGTCGCCGGAACTTTCTCGCCTGTGAAGCGCGCGACCAGGTCATCGTAGCGCCCACCACCGCCGACAGAGCCGATGCGGACGACATTGCCATCCTCATCGACCGTCTCTTTCAGAAGTTCTGCCTCGAAGACCGGTCCGGTATAATATTCAAGACCGCGCACAACGGATGGGTCGAACAGGACGTCACTCTCCGGGCATCCAAAGGCTTCGAGGCCTCGCGCAATGGCGGAAAGCTCGTCGAGACCAGCCTGCGCTTCCTCACCCGTGCCGACCGCCGCGCCGAGCGCTTCCAGCGTCTCGCCGCGAGTATCCCGGCCCGCCTGCGCGAACGCCATCACCCTGGCAATCGCGCCAGCATCAAGACCTGCGCCCTTGGTGAAATCACCCGACTCGTCTTCGCGCCCTGCGCCAAGGAGTAGCCTCACGCCCTCCTCTCCGAGCCGGTCCAGCTTGTCGAGCGCGCGCAGAATGGTCAGGCGGCTTTCATCCGAATGTGCACCCACGCCTTCCAGCACGGCATTCAGCAGGCGGCGCGTATTCACGCGGACCACGAACTCGCCGTCGCCCGCGCCTGCCGCGCGCATCGCTTCGGCGGCCATCGCGATCATCTCGGCATCGGCATGTGCGCCTGCTGCGCCGACCGTATCGGCGTCGCATTGCAGGAACTCGCGAAAGCGCCCAGGCCCCGGCTTTTCATTGCGCCAGACCGGACCGGCAGCATAACGCCGGAAGGGCTTTGGCAGCGTCTGCCAGTTTTCGGCGGCAAAGCGGGCAAGCGGCGCCGTCAGGTCATAGCGCAGCGAGATCCACTGCTCGTCATCATCCTGCATCGAGAAAACGCCGGCATTCGGGCGGTCATCATCGGGCAGGAACTTGCCAAGCGCGTCGGCATATTCCCAGGCGCCTGTCTCAAGGGCTTCAAAACCCCAACGGCGATAGACAGAGGTGACGCGGTCGATCATCTCCGCCTGCGCGTGGATCAGGGCTTCGCGCTTGTCGGGAAAGCCGCGCGGCTTGCGGGCGAGATCCTTGCCGGTCTTTGGTCCGTCCTGATCCTTGGTCTTCTTGCTCATGTCTCGTCTCGTGTCTGGTCGCTTGTGGCCTCGCTTAGACGAAGCCGGTCGGGGTGTGAAGCAAGGCGCGGCGGACGGGACGCGAGACCGGGGGTCGGCCTGTCTGCCTCTGGCGGTTCAATGTGTGGAGATGAACACTTGAGAGAGGCGCAGCCGGACCGGTTCGCGCCTCGTTCGGCGCGTCACGCGTGGTGATGATGGTGATGCAGCGTCGTGTTCATTGAGGGGGTGGATATGAGGCAGGCACAGATAAGTCAAGCAATTGCTCCGGTTCGAGCTAGGCAACTGCCCGGTCATGCAGCATAGTCCGCCGCATGGCGGGACATAATCGCAGGGACGTATTGGCCTGGCTCGGCGCAGGTCTGATTGCCGGATGCGCAGCCGACAGGCGGGCGATGCTGGCGCCGCTCAGACGTGACGATGATCTCATCTGGGGCGCGAATGGCCACCCCTTCCGCGCCTATCCGGATATTTCATACGACACCCAGATCCGACTGGTTCGTGAACTCGGCATGACGCATTACCGCATTGGGTGGCACTATGAAAAACTCGCCGAACTGAAGCAGGTCGCAGACCGATATGGCGTCACGCTCCTGCCCATCATTCACCCGGATGGGCCGCTCGACGAGAAGACCCCGCAACAGCTTTATGAGGACAGCTTTTCGCGGGCCCGCTGGCTGACGCGGCGCTATCGCGGACAATTTCCGGTCTGGGAGCTCGGCAACGAACTGGAGAACTTTGCGATTATCGAAGCCTGCGAGATGCGGGACGATGGCACGCAATACCCTTGCGAATGGGGCCCGGCCGGCGGCATGGACGCGCTGGACTATTACGGGCCGCGCTGGGTCAAGGTCAGCGCCGCGCTGTCCGGACTGCTCGACGGTGCGCGCGAAGGCGACCCGGATGCAAAATACGCCATCGGCACAGCGGGCTGGGGCCATCTCGGCGCATTCGAGCGGTTCGTCGAGGACGGCCTCGAATGGGACATCACCATCTGGCACGACTATGAGCAGGTGCGCGAAAGCTTCCTTGAGGTTCTTGCCGGCTATGGCAAGCCGATCTGGATCACCGAATTCAATGCCGGTGGCGGCGGATTTGAAACCGAGGAAGACAATGCCCGCATGCTGACGGAGCGGATCGCCTGGTATCGCAGCATGCGGACGAAATACCGGGTCGAGGCAGCCTTCATCTATGAACTGCTCGACGAGCCTTACTGGGACGATTTCGAAGGCAAGATGGGCCTCTATCGCGTCCAGAAGAATGACAAGGATCGCTGGAAGGTGAGCGGCCTGAAGCCGGCCGGCGAAGCGGTGCAGAAGGCTCTTTCATACTGACGCTATCAGAGCAGCAGTTCACAATCCTTCTCTTCCTTGCGGGTCTCATCATGCATGGCAATTGCGATCCCGAATGTCAGGATGCCGACGCGGCCGGCCGTCATAAGAATGATGATGATCACCTTGCCGAGCGATGACAGGTCGCCTGTGATGCCCATACTGAGGCCAACCGTGCCCAGGGCTGAAATCGTCTCGAACACGATCTCCACGAACGCTGCCTCATGATCCGTCAGGCTGAGCAGGAAAATCGCGATCGACATGAGCACGATGAAGTAAGCGGCGGACGCGCCTGCTGCCTGCAGCCTTCCGGCAGATATCGGCCGCTTGAAGAAACGTACCCGGCTGCGTTGTTTCAGGGTTGAACGCATCAGCGCAATCAGGGCCGCGAATGTGGTGGTCTTGAGCCCGCCTCCCGTGCCCGATGGAGAAGCGCCGACCGCCATCAGAATGAAGAGGATGACCAGCACCGCCGTGGAAAGGGCTGATATCGGATAGGTGTTGAAGCCGACCGTCGTCGTCGCCGTCATCGTCTGGAAGAAGGCGACCATGAGGCGCTCGGCTTCCGGCAATTTAGCGATGCCCGGGTCCGCCACGAAGAGAATTAGCGTCCCAATCACCAGGAAGGCGCCCGTCAGCCTGATGATGACCTTTGTGGTGAATGAAAGATGGAAGGCCGTCGACGTAAGATTCCGCCATATGTCCACGACGACAAGAAACCCCATGGCACCCAGCAGGCTGAGGACCGATACTATAATGTTCAAACCGGGGTCCGCCCGAAAAGCTTCGAAACTGGTCGAATTCAGGCTGAAGCCAGCGGTACAGAACGCAGATACGGAATGGAAAATCGCGCTCCACAGAGCATTGTCCTGTCCGACTGACGTAAACACGAACCAGAGCGCCAATGCTCCGATGGCCTCGCAAATCAGCGTGAAAGTGACCACGGTCAGGATGAATTGGCCAGGCTTGATAGACTTGGGCAGGACAAAGGCGGCACGCGTCATGCGCTCTCGCAACGGAGACAGCTTGTGCGCCGTTGCGAGCATGGCAAATGACCCGATGGTCATGTATCCGACACCGCCAACTTGAATGAGGCTCAGGATAATAACCTCACCGAACAGCGAATAACTGCTGCCCGGGTCAATGGTGACGAGCCCCGTTGTTGATACCGCCGACACAGCCGTGAAGAGGTGATCGAGCGCGCTGATGGGCCCCGTCTGTGACGAGAGGGGCAGGCAAAGCAGCGCCCAGCCAGCCAGCATGTAACCGACATAACCAAAAAGAAGAAGTTTTGCGGGATTGGTTCTGAGGATGAACAGACGGGCACCACGCACAGTCCGCTCTAATCGGGACCGCGTCCGTTTCGGTCCCTCATCTTGTCCTGACATCTGACGGCTTATCGCCTCCTGCGTTCAGTCGGACGGCAAAACGCAGTGCACGCCATATGGTTCCCAAAATTATAGCGGCACACCCTTTGCTTCGCCTCTCAGGAGAAATCCGGAGACCGTGCCGACATGAAACGCCTGATCCTTGCCTTCGCCGCCGCTGCCCTACCCTTCGCAGCATCCGCCTCGCCTCAACTGGCGACGGATTGGGGCGTGAAGGCGTCAGGTCTCTACCAGGAAACGGTTGGACTTATCGAGGCTGTCGACACTGCGGGCGAAACAACGATCCCGGCGGACTATGAAACCGAGATTGCACGCTTCGCAGATGCCGCTTCCCGTCTTGGCAGCTGGGTGGACACCAATCATGGTCCGTCCGATCTCGGCTGCATCTTCCGCGGCATGGCACAGGAAGGCGAAGTTCAGCTTGACGCCCTTTACGAAGCGCGGTCGCCTCGCCAGACCCGCGAAAGCCTTATCCGTCTTGCCACCATGTTTTCCGATGCAGAGGTGATCGCTGTCGCCGCCGTCCACTCATCCGGTCATGACGTACCGGCGTCACCTGCCAGCGTGGTCGCATCATGCCCGGTCAGCGGCGCTGCGGCGCATGCCGCGCTCGCCGACTAGTCCTTTTTCGCCGCAAAGCGTGCCTTGAAGGCTTCCGGGTCAAAGATGCGGATGATGCCGGACTGGCTGCCGGTCGCCATCAACTCTCCATTGGCGGCGAACATGGCGACACGTCCGTGAACGAAGCCATTGTGAACCCCTTCCACCTGAATGTCGCAGCACACCCATTCGGTTTCAACGATCTTGCGGATGCGCAGCGTATTGTCGAGCGATGTCGCACCGGCCGGAAGCCCGAGTGCGTGGCTGGTACCTGAAGGCACAAAATCATTGATGACGGCAAGCGCCACCGCATCAATCGGCGCACCATTGCGCAACCTGCCCCACAGGATCACACGGCCATCATCGCTGCGACCACCCTCGACCTTGCGGCCTGCCGCGTAGCGCCCCTGCGCGACGCGCATGTCGAGGTTTGAGTGAAGGTCATCGGCTTGCGGCCCGAAGCGCGGCATGGCCGGGCAATCATCCGGACCTGCCACTTCGGGCATCTCGACCCATTGATGGGAATGCTCGGAATCGCGCTCGCCCACGGCAGCATTGCAGGTGAAGATTTCGCGGTCCTTCACATGCGCGAGAACGCGTGCCTGTGTGATGTGCTTGCCGTCCATCTTGGACCGGACATCAACATCGACCACGTCGCCCGGATTCGCGAAGGAAAGGTATTGCGCCGTCGCCCAGATACAGGGCCGACCCGTCGTGCGCTCAAGTGCGGCTATGGCGGTTGCGAGGCCCACACCGCCAAACAGGAACTTGTTACCGGGCGGGCCGACGCAATAGCGCTCCTCCACGGGAAGGAACCAGCGATGGGGATTGTGCGTCGACTGCAGGTCGAGGAAAGGTGTCTTGATCATGGGAAAAGGCGTCTAGCGCTCTTTCGGGTCGAGCGCATCCCTCAAACCGTCACCGATGAAATTGAGGCAGAGCAGCGTGACCGCCATCAGGATGGCCGGCGCCATGAGCAGGTAAGGCTTGTCCTGCATCTCTTTCGCGCCGTTCGAAATGAGCACGCCGAGGGAGGTCAGTGGCTCGTTCACGCCGAGGCCGAGGAAAGACAGGAAGCTTTCGGCCATGATCACGACCGGGATGGTCAGCGTCACATAGACGGCGACCGGGCCGACGACGTTCGGCAGGATGTGGCGGCGGATGATGGCAGAGCCCGGAACGCCAGCTGCGCGGGCAGCCTCGATAAATTCCTTGCCCTTGATGGCAAGCGTCTGTCCGCGAACGATCCGGCTCATCGTCAGCCATTCGACCGCGCCGATGGCGGCGAAGATCAGGATGATGTTCCGCCCGAACACAGTCAGCAGCAGGATGACGAAAAAGATGAAGGGCATGGCATAGAGCACATCCACAAAGCGCATCATGATATTGTCGACACGCCCGCCGACAAAGCCTGCAATCGCGCCCCATGTCACCCCGATGATCAGTGAGACAAGCGTCGCGACGAGGCCGACGGCCAGCGAAATACGAAGGCCCAGCAGGTTGCGGGCAACAAGGTCGCGGCCCTGTTCATCGGTGCCGAGCAGGTGCCAGTTCTCGAAAGTCGGCGCAAGTTCGGTCTGCGCTGAGATCGTCTTGTAGGAGTGTACCCAGAGCATCGGCCCGAATACGGCCAGGAAAAACATCACGCCGAGCACCCACATGGAGATGACCGCGGCCTTGTTGTTGAACAGCCGGCGCTTGGCATCATCCCAGAGCGACCGTCCGCCAGCGAGAGCCTGTTCCACCGGGTCCTTCCGGCCAGTCATGTCGAGCGTATCAACCATCAGTCGTATTTAACCTTGGGATCGAGCAGCGCATACAGGATGTCCGCGATCAGATTGAAGATCACGATGAGCGTCGCGTAGATGATGAGGGCGCCCATGACGAGCGTGTAGTCCCGGTTGATCGCGCCATCCACGAAGTAGGACCCCATGCCCGGCAGGCCGAAGATCCGTTCGATGACGAGCGAGCCCGTCATGACGCGCGCCATTGCCGGACCGGCATAGGAGACAAGCGGCAGGATCGCCGATGGCAGGACGTGCCGGCGGATCACGGTACCTTCGGGCAGGCCTTTCGCGCGGGCGGTCCGCACGTGCGGAGACCGCATCGTCTCAATGATCGAAGCGCGCATCAGGCGCGAAATGATGGCGATCTGCGGCAGCGCCAGCGTCAGGACTGGCAATGTCATATTGTGAAAGCTCATCCCGATATTCGGATACTCGCCGAGACCGCCGACGGCGAACAGCCCGGCGCCCAGCGCAAAGGTCAGGATGAGTAGCGGCCCCGTCACAAATGTCGGAATGGATATGCCCGCCATGGCGAACCCCATCACCGTATAGTCGCCAGTCGTATTCTGGCGCAGGCCAGCAAACACGCCGAGCGCTGTGCCGACAATGATCGCAACAAGCATCGACAGCGAGCCGATGGCCAGGCTGACAGGCAGGCCATCAGCGATGAGGTCATTCACGCTCTTGCCGAGCGTCTTCATCGACGGGCCAAAATCGCCCTGCAATACCCCGAGCAGATAGTCGGCAAACTGTTTCCAGAGCGGCTGATCCAGCCCGAATTTGGCCGCGATGGCCGCTTCGGTGGCGGCATTCAGCTTGCGTTCGCCGTCAAAAGGGCCGCCAGGTGCCAAACGCATCATGAAAAATGCAACAGCAATAATGACGAGCATGGTCGGAATGGCAAAGAGCAGTCGCCGGAAAACATAGGCCCACGGAACGCGGGAAAGGCTTCGCTGGAGGGCTGACACGGGCGCGCTTTTCTCTCTACGTTGCAACTGGGACGAGATCGCACCTTGGCACTCGCCTTCATGCTTCCTAGGTTCACAGCCGAGCATAGCTTGTCAACGCTACATGACACCGGAGTAATTCATGGCCGACATCCGCAAAGTGACAGACCATTTCTCGGTCGCGCCGCAAATCACAGAAGAGGATGTCGACGAAATTGCCACCGCCGGCTTCAAGACGATCGTGGCGAACCGCCCCGATGGCGAAGGCGGCGTCGACCAGCCCCGCATGGGTTCGATTCGCGCCCGGGCAGAAGAAAAGGGCCTGACTTTCGTCGCCCTGCCTTTCTCTGGTGCCCCGACCCCGGAAATTATCGAACGAACCCAGTCGATTCTCTCAGAGGCCCCGGCCCCGGTCCTGGCCTATTGCCGGACGGGAACACGCTCTATCACAGCCTGGGCGCTCGCACATGGCGGCCAGGGTATGGGCGAGGAAATCGTAGATGCTGCTGCAGGCGCAGGCTATGATCTGTCCAGCCTGGAGCGGTTGCTCTGATCACGGCGACTTGTGCCATCGTGACACGATGCTCACATGACAAGCAGAGGTTAAGAGTTGAAACTCTGGCCGTGGCGTGCGATTCACGCCCATCTGCCTGAGGGGGCGCGAGGGAGTAGAAGTATGTCGAGAAACTGGCTCACGGACTTCAAATATGAAGACGGTGCATGGCTCGTAAAGAAGACGGGCCACCGCGTGCCTGCCAATTTCCAGCTCGCCAACGATATTTTCACCTGGCTCACCTTCTACACACTCGCCCAGTCCTGGCGCACCTGGCGCCGGATCACCGGCCACAAGCGCCCGACCATTGCCTTCCACCCGGACAAGCCGCGCCCCTGGTATTTCATCTGGCCTGTCATGCACGCCTCCGGCGCCAAACTGATTTCTGACGTTTCCAAGGCCGACATCGTTTTCCAGTTCGACGACTCGACCCTTGCCGATCACAGCGTCCCGCAGACGAAACCCGGTGCGAAGCTGGTGAATTTCGGCTGCAACGACATTTCCAAGTCCAAGGTCGCCGAAGCCTTCGAGCGCGCCGCCGGCTACAGCCTCAAGGTTGATCCCCTCATCTATGAAGGCCCGATGGTCGAGAAGTCGGAAAAGAATGCCTGTCATGATGGCCGGATCATTGAAGGCCCGATGGAGCCGATCGAAGACAAGACCTATCAGCGCCTGATCGACAATGAGATCGATGGGGGCCTGGTCGAGGATTTGCGCTGCTGCATTGTTGGCGGCGAACCGACTCTCGTTTTCCGCAAGCGCCGCGAACTCTCGCGCCGCTTCCTGAACGAGAATGCCCAAGTTTTGCTCGACGACCCTCGCAAATGCTACACGAGCGATGAAATTGACGTGATCAAGTCGTTTGCTGCAGATATTGGTCTGGATTGGGGCGGCGTTGATGTGTTACGCGACCGGGCTTCAGGCCGTATCTACATCGTGGACGCGAACAAGACGGATATGGGCCCGCCCGTGGCGTTGAAGCTTGGCGACAAGCTGAAATCAACCCGCCGCATGGCGCGCGCTTTTGTCACCGCGTTCACACCGAAACGGTCAGCCTAGAATCGCCGTATTGGGCGAGATTGGAAACTGCCGAAGAGGTCCCATGGGCATCCCATTCATCAAGGACATCGACTTCGAATACGGAAAAGTCGAGCAGGTCTCCCCCCTCATCCGCCGCGTGATCGCCAACAATCCCGGCCCATTCACCTTTGTCGGCACCGGTGTCTACATTATCGGCCATGGCAAAGTCGCTGTGATCGATCCCGGCCCAATGCAGGAAGACCATTTCGAGGCCTTGAAGTCGGCCCTTGAAGGCGAGACTGTCACCCACGTCCTCGTCACGCACGGCCACTCCGACCATTCCCCGTTGGCCCAACCGCTGGCCGACTGGGCTGGCTGCAAGACCTATGCGAAAAATTGCGGCGTTCCGACAGCCAAGGGAGAGCTTGGCTCGGCCGACGATCTCGGCTTCGAGCCGGACGTACAGGTTGGCGATGGCGATGTGATCTCGGGCCCGGGCTGGACGCTCGACGTCATCGAGACGCCGGGACACACCTGCAACCATATCTGCTTCGGCCTTCGCGAAGAGAATGCGTGCCTGACCGGCGACCACATCATGGGCTGGTCGACAACTATTGTTGCGCCGCCCGATGGCGATATGGGCGACTATATGCGCTCGCTCGACAAGATCGAGGCACTCAATTTCGACATCCTGTGGCCGACCCACGGCTCGCCGATCCGCGAGGATGTCAACGGTTTCATCCAGGCCTATCGCCAGCACCGGCTGGACCGGGAAAGCGCAATCATCAAGCACCTGAAGGCGGGAGAGACCAACATTCCCCGCATGGTCGAAGTGATGTATGCCAACGTTGAAAAACGTCTGCATGCGGCTGCTGCCATGTCAGTTCTTGGTCACATGTTGAAACTCGTCGAGGACGGCATGGTCGAAACCACCGACGCCAACCCGACCACCCGCTCAGAATTCCACTGGAAAGCGCTGCAGAAGACGGCTTAGGCGTCAAAAACCAGCCGCTTCGCAATCGCTCTCACCATCTCAACCCGCCCCGGCCCGGCCTTGTTGACGAGCGCCCAGTAGCGCTCAAGCGTTTCAGGGTCCGCCTTGGCTGGATCACCACTATCAAAGGGCGGTTGCGGATCGTACTCGACCGAGAGCTGGACGAATTTCGCGTGCGCCTCACCGCGGATTTCGGAGATGAGCCGCAGGCCGAAATCAATTCCCGACGTCACGCCGCCGCCCGTCACGCGGTTGCGGTCGACAACGACGCGCTCTTTCACTGGGGTCGCTCCGAAGAAGGCAAGCTGCTCATGTGACGCCCAGTGCGTCGTCGCGCGGTAGCCCTTGAGCAGGCCTGCCGCTCCCAGAACCAGCGCGCCGGTACACACGCTCGTCACCCAGTCTGCGCCCTCCCCGACCCTGCGGACCCAGTCGAGCGTCGCGCCATCCTGCATCGCGTCGACGGTGCCAAAGCCTCCGGGCACGCAGAGGATGTCGGCCGTCGTGAGATCAGCGAATGTGGTTGTCGGGTGCAGCGGGAAACCGGAATCGGTTGGCACGGGGTCCATCGTCCTGCCGACAAGATGGACCGTCGCATTGCCGAGGCGCGAGAGCACCTGCGCCGGGCCTGTCAGGTCGAGCTGGGTGATGTTGGGAAAGATCGGGAATGCGATGGAAATCGGAGAAAATTCGGGCATGGGCGCCCTCTCTTGCCTAGAGGTTCACGCCCAGACGCCCGGCTTTGAATCGCTGCGCTCCCCGGTGGTGATCCACCTCATGCGTCAGTTACGCGGCTCGTTCACACTACCCAATTTTCGCCCGCCCGTCGATCTCAATTCAAGCGTCGCCCTCGACCGCGCAGCGGTTTGAGGGTCCGGCTTCTGACGCGCGCAGGGCTGGATGGAATGAGGAATCAGGAGTTGGGCTCCCAGATGAGCCTATGGCTCATCGGGAGTGACGCGAGACAGCAGCGTAGAAAGCGGGCTTTCGCTAAGGCTCCAGCCGCCCATTCGCGCGGTCGGCGAGTTCATCCATGAAGGCAGACACCCGCCGCGCATTTGCGCCAAGATCAGAGAGACCGACACGGCTGACGGAGCGCATATCCACCCGCGTTGCGCCATCGACAGCACGGATGCGCACGGCGATGTCGTCCTTGAATCCGAACCATCCGGTCGTGGCTGTGGCTTCGAGCATGGTCTGCTGGACATCCTCTCCTGTTTCCGGACGGGTAAATATTGCCCAACCTCGGGCTTCGGCGATACGGGTCGCATAGGAGGCGATCTCACCTGGCGACTGGTCGAAATAGAGCGGCTCGATCGGCCTGCGATAGGCAGGCGCGACTTCGTCGCCATCGACCATTTTCGGATTTTCGGCCTCTTCCTGGACTTCCGATACCAGACGCCCGCCCATGCCGGGCCAGCGCGCATTCGCTGCTTCGGGAATCACGGGTTCATCCTGAACCGGGTTCATTGCCGCATCCGTTTTGCGCTGCGCCAGCAAGGCTTCGGAGAAGCGGACAGGATCGCTCCAGTCAGTCTGGATATCATGAATCGGCGGAAGGCTTGCGGCCTGCGCACCAAAACCGATCAAGCGGAACAGGAGCATCAGCGCGATCAGTAGAGCCGCCAGTGAAAGGATCGCGGGCTGTACGCGCGGCGCCTTGATGAAGGCGATTACGAAGGCGATCACGGCGATACCGACTGACAGGAAGGCAACATAGCGCCCCCAGGCGATTGTCATCTTGCCGAGCCCGAACTGCCAGCCCCAGAGGCCATATTTCGAGCCGAGGGCAGCCGCAGCGAACCACAGCACGGCAAGGATGGAAATCACCAGTGCGGCACCGGCCAGTTTCAACCGCCATCCGGCTGACGGAGCAGTTTCACTCATTCGTTCCTCCCTCTCGCCAAAAACATATCAGCGCCCGAACACATATCGTGGCGGGCGCTGATAGCAAGGCGAAGTCATCGCCGGCACTACGGCGAAACGCAGGCGTCAGGCGGTCGGCAGTTTGTAATCCTTGAACATTTCGCGGAGCTTCAGCTTGTTGATCTTGCCGGTCGCACCGAGCGGGATTTCGTCGACAAACTGGACATCATCCGGCGTCCACCATTTCGCGATCTTGCCCTCGAGCTGTTGCAGCACTTCTTCCTTGCTCGGCTTCTCGCCGGGAGCGGGCTGTACGATCAGCAACGGCCGCTCATCCCATTTCGGGTGGTAGATCCCGATGGCAGCGGCGTTAGCCACCTTTGGATGACCGACGGCAAAGTTCTCAATGTCGATGGACGAGATCCACTCTCCGCCAGACTTGATAACATCCTTGGCGCGATCAGTGATCTGCATGGTCGAATGTTCATCGAGATTGGCAACATCACCAGTATCAAACCAGCCGTCGTCGTCCAGGACTTCGCCGCCATCACCTTTGAAATAGGCTTTGGACACAGCGGGGCCACGGCAAAGAAGACGGCCCGACGCCTTGCCGTCGCGCGGCAGCTCCTTGCCTTCGTCATCGACGATCTTCAGTTCCACGCCGAAGGGTGGGCGCCCCTGCTTCAGCTTGTAGGCGATCTTCTCGTCATGCGAGGCATCGGCGAGTGCCGGCGGCAGCGCGCCGAGCGAGCCCATTGGCGACAGCTCGGTCATGCCCCATGCGTGGAACACCTCGACATCATAGTCTTCCTCGAAGGCACGCAGGATCTTCTCCGGAACGGCCGATCCGCCGATAACCACCTTCTTCAGGTAAGGCAGTTTGAGGTCATTCTCCTGAAGATAGGTCAGCAGCATCAGCCAGACGGTCGGCACGGCGGCCGTAATCGTGACCTTTTCCTTGTCGAGCAGTTCATAGATCGCCTTGCCCGACATGTCCGCGCCAGGCATCACCATTTTCGCGCCGGTGGCCGGACAGGAAAAGGCAAGCCCCCACGCATTGGCGTGGAACATCGGGACGACAGGCATCAGCGTATCATTCGCGCCCATGCCAATCGTATCAACGCCCATCGTGATCATGGTGTGCAGCACATTCGACCGGTGCGAGTAGAGCACGCCTTTCGGATTGCCCGTCGTGCCGGAGGTGTAGCACAGTCCGCAAGCGGTCTGCTCATCGAAATTGCCCCACTCGACATCTGTTGAGCGCCCATCGATCCAGAGTTCGAAATTCACCGCGCCGAGCGAATTCTCCGGCATATGCTCGGGATCACACATGATGATGAACTTTTCGACGGTCTCAAGCTGCGATTTGGCAGCTTCGACGAGTGGCAGGAATGTCGTATCGAAAATCAGGATGCGGTCTTCAGCGTGATTGGCGATCCAGGCGATCTGGTCCGGATGCAGGCGCGGATTGACCGTGTGCAGCACAGCGCCGATCCCCATCGTGCCGAACCACGCCTCCATGTGGCGCGATGTATTCCAGGCGAGCGTTGCGACCCGGTCGCCGAGCTTGATACCCTCATCCAGCAGCGCAGAAGATACCTGTTTTGCCCGTTGGCGCAGCGTCCTGTAATTGGTTCGCTGAAACTCGCCGGTCTCCACCGAGCGCGTGACGATCTCGCGGCTACCGTGATTGTGAGCGGCATGGTCAAGCACCTTGTCGACCGTCATCTGCCAGTCCTGCATCAGACCTTGCATGGTATTCCTCCCGATTTTTTCTGCCTCTGGCGGTTTGCCCAGCGTGCACTTCCTTTTATGACCCCTTAGCACCTGCAGCAAGCTAAGGAAGGCCGCTTCCGGCATGAAATATTTCAGATTTATTCCGTCTTGTGTCGCAAGTATCGCATTTCTCACAGCCTGCCAGCCGGCTGAGGACGGCCTTCAGCCCCTCAGCGATCCTGAGGCGCCCGAAACAGTGTCCGAAGCGCCTTTGCCAGAAATTGCTGATGAAGAGCCCCTGCCACCGATCCAGAGGGCGGCACTGCCGGAAACCATGGACTGCGTCCGGCAAGCGGGCGGCCTCCTTATCGCCACGCACCGCGGCGGTCCGGCATATGGCTACCCGGAAAACGCGATTGCGACGCTTGATTATGCCCTCTCCAAAGGCGCGCACATCATGGAAGTTGACGTTGCCGAGAGCCGCGACGGGCAACTCTTCCTCATGCATGACCGCACGCTTGGCCGCACCACCACTGGCCGCGGCCCCGTTGCCGACGCTGACTGGGACGAGATCAGCCAGCTGAAACTGGTTGATGAACTCGGGACGGTAACGGCTTTCGAACCGCCGACGCTCGAAACCGCGCTCGCCTGGGCTGTCGAGACAGGAGCGATCCTGGAGCTGGACCGAAAGGAAACGACGAGTTTCCGCAACATCATCGAAGCGGTCCGGGAAACTCGCGCCGAGGACAATGTCATCATCATCACCTACACGGATGAAGAAGCCTTGCAGGTCGCAAAGCTCGCACCGGAGCTGATGATGACCGCCGGCATCGGGAACCGTGATCATGAAGCCCGCATGATGGAGGCAGGGCTCAATCCGGACATGCTCATCGCCTGGACTGGCACGAACCGGCCCAGTCCCGGCAAGTGGCAAGGTCTTGCCAGCAAGGGGATCGAGAGCGCCTTCGGCACACTCGGCCGGAAAGGCGAACGCCTGGATGACCAGTATTGGGCCGATGGCGACCCGTCCGAATATGAGGCGTTTGTCGAGGGTGGACTGGTCCTGCTCGCCACCGATGAGCCCTACAAGCTGCTCGCGCTTGACGGCCCCATCGGCGAGGCCATCCATACGGCTGACAGGGAATGCTTCGGCGGGTGATTTTGCCCTGATGGCTTGACGCCTTCTCCGGTTCGGACTAGTTGCCCGGCCGAGGTGAGAGACGCCTGCCGTTCGCGAAGCCCCTTGGCTTCAGGGTGAAGATCTCCGGGCCAATGCCCGATATTTCGACAAACAGACCCTTCACGATCAGAAGACCGGTCTGCGGCAAGGCGAACATCCGCAATTCGATACCGGGCTGACACTGAAAGGTCAGACAATGACACATGCCATCACCACACGCGCCCAAGCCAAAGCGCGGGCGCGCGAAATCCGGTCAGAACACGCCAGAGCAGGCAGGTCGCTGAGCCACGCCCATGCACTGGAGTCTGTCGCCCATGAGCTAGGGTACCGCGACTGGAACACCGCCTCGGCCCGCCTCTCGAACCAGCCGGACATCCCTCTGCAGGTTGGTGAACGCGTTTCCGGGAAATACCTGAAGCAGGCCTTTACGGGCAGGGTCCACGCTGTTCGCGAACTTGCGGAGGGGATGGGCTATGACGTCACGCTTCACTTCGACGAGCCGGTCGATGTCGTTGAGTTCGAAAGCTTTTCCGGATTGCGGCAGCGCGTATCGGCAATGATCTCTGAAGATGGCGTGTCCTGGGCCAAGACGAGCGACGGTATTCCCCACCTGATTGTGGCAAGAGAGGATGCGGCGATCATCTAGAGGCGGCCCAACTTAAACGCAAACAGCACTTTGGGCACCGGATCCGGATACATCTCAATGACTACGACAGCACACACCAACTTTGGCAAAGGTTTGAATTTCTACCACAATATTCCAAATCTGGGACTTGCTGACAATTTCCCTGAAATTTCGACACTGTGGCAACCGAATTTTCATACTTTTAATCGATAGGTTTACTTGGGCTGACGATCTGGGGCAGCAATCAAAACCTGCTCCGGTGTTTTGAATATTTGGGGTACGCTTGGTATTCTTGTTTAAAGAGATATACAAGGTGAGTCCGCTCATCTTTGCTTTCGGTTTTCTTGCGCCATTGTTCGCGCAATTGATCGAACGCATGGGGGCACCAACACCTCTTGGCCTGACGTCGCTGACGATGGGCTTCGTGGTTGCGGGTCTACTCGGGATTCCTGCACAGATCAGGGGGCGATGGATCTGATGACAGCACAGACTGATCTTTCCAGACTGTCGAACGAGGAGCTGGCGCGGATGGAGCGATCCGTCGCGCGCAGGCACCTCAACAAATTCCCCTATCTGTTGGTCATCGGCGCCTTCGTGAACCTTGCAGTCTGGCTGTCGCTCTGGCCACTCTTGTTCATGGGCCTGATACCGATGTGGCTCGGCCTCATCATCGCGACCATCACGGCGATACTAAGCTATCTGCCGTCGCATGAGGCGCAGCACGACATCATCGCGCGGCCAGGCTCCAGACTCTACTGGCTGAACGAACTTGTCGGCCATGTCTCGACCATCCCGCTTGCGCTGTACTACCCGCTCGCCAGGGTCACCCATCTTGAACACCATAAACACACCAATCACCCGACGCGCGATCCGGACTATATGGCGCGCGCACGCGGTCCGCTGCATGCGATCTGGCGAAGCATCGAGAACCGCCAGCCGCGCGGCAATGGTGCCTTCAACGCCTACTCAAAGGTGCTTGCCCGGCTGAAGCGTTATGACGTCCTGATGGGGGCTGCACTTTATCGTTTCGTCTGGTTTGGCCTGCTCATTGCGCTGGCATGGACCGGCCACGCGATCGAAGCGGCTGTCCTCTGGTGGCTGCCGCACCATCTCGCCTATACCTATATCCAGTATTATCTGAGCTGGGCACCGCACCATCCGGCCGAAGAGACTGATCGCTACCGGCACACGCGCAGCTTCCGCGCCGCCGTTGGCAATGTCCTGTCGCTCGGCATGCAGTATCACATTGTGCATCACCTGCACCCGCGCATCCCATTCTACAGGACGCCCAAGGCCTATTGGGAGATGAAACCCTTGCTGGAAGCGCGCGGTGCCAACGTGCATGACCTGTAGACAGGCTTAGGGATAGAGCCGCTCGCGCGTCCAGACGCCCGATTTGCGGGTGAACTTCAGCCGGTCATGCATGCGGAAGGCCTGATCCTGCCAGAACTCGATCTCGACCGGCACGACGCGGTAGCCGCCCCAGTTTGACGGGCGCGGAATATCTTCGCGGCCTTCATAATCGACCTCCAGCGCCTTGATGCGATCCTCAAAAACCTTGCGGGATGGGAGTGGACGCGACTGGTCAGATGCAATGGCGCTGATCCGGCTCGGCCGGGCGCGGGACGCGAAATACGCGTCAGCTTTTTCAGGCGGGACGCTGACGACATCGCCGCGCACGCGCACCTGACGGCGCAGCGACTTCCAGTGAAAGCCAAGCGCGGCCACCGGGTTGGCTTTCAGCTCCTGCCCCTTCGCGCTGTCGAAGTTGGTATAGAATGTAAAGCCTTCCTCGGAGACCGCCTTCAGGAGTACGACGCGCACATCCGGGCGCCCATGCTCATCTACCGTGGCAAGCGACATGGCATTGGAATCGTTCAGTTCCTTCTCCCGCGCCTCCGCCATCCAGGCTTGGAAGAGGCCAATGGGCTCTTCCACATCCGGGATCAGCGGATTGCCGGCGCTATCGCGCGCATAATCGTCAGCGCTCGGACTTGGTGGGATGATTTTCTGGTCTGCCATTCTGTCTGAAACCCTTCTTCGCCGCGCATCAGGCGAGAATGCCCCCATCCACGCGCAGGACTTGCCCCGTAATATAGTCCGCCTTGTCCGAGGCGAGGAATGCGACAGCATCGGCAATGTTCTGCGCTGTCCCCCAGCGCCCTTCCAATGGCAGGATCTTTCGCATCCGCTCCATCGTCTTCTCGCGATCGACCTGCCCGCTTTCGAAGGCCGTCGTCCACATGCCATCGTCGATCACTCCCGGCGCCACCGCATTCACCCGCACGCCGGAACGGCCAAGGTCAATCGACATGTTGCGCGTCATCGAGTTCACGGCGCCTTTGGAGGCCGAATAGGCAATCTGGCCGACGCTGCCGGTGCTCGCCGAAACGGACGAGATGTTCACGACATTGCCCTTGCGCGATTTCAGGCTCTCGGTCAGCGCATCGGTGAGGAGGATGAGGTTTCTCACATTGACGGTCAGCGTCATGTCGAGACCTTCCTCAGTGACCTTCCCGGCGGGCTCACTGACGCTGACACCCGCATTGTTCACGAGGATATCCACCGGGCCAAGCTGCTCGACAATGGCCTCCGCGAGCGGCTTCCAGCCATCCGTTGAACCAAGGTCGGCGTGCAGGACCACCGGGTCATTCGGAAGGGTCTTCGCAAGCGCCTCCAGCGCTTCTGTGCTGCGGGCAACGAGTGCGACTCGCGCGCCACTTCCGGCCAGAGTCCGCGCAATCGCCTCGCCTATGCCGCGGCTTGCACCCGTGACGACCGCGTTCTTGCCCTTGAAGTCATAAACCATCTGTTCCGCCCTTCCTTACCTGTTTGACGCGACAGTATTTTGTTTGTGGCGTATAGCAACGGCTGTCTGGGATCGGGCAGGACGCGAAACGAGGAGCATGCTGACATGAAACAGGTCACACCCCTTCTGTTGGCGTGCAGCTTCCTCTGTGCAGCCGAAATCAGCGAGGATAACCGCATCCGGCGGGTCTGGTATTTTCCGGAAAACCTGAATGACTGACGGGCCTGCCTGCGGCATGGACGCCTGCCCGCTTGCCCTCGCGCGTCAAATTCGCCATTGATGCGCCCAAATTCGAGAACCCCAAGAAGGACACTCCCATGAAGAAGCCTGTGAAAGTTGCTGTCACCGGAGCCGCTGGCCAGATCGGTTATGCCCTCCTTTTCCGTATCGCCGCTGGCGACATGCTTGGCCCGGACCAGCCGGTTGACCTGCATCTGCTCGAAATCACCCCGGCGCTCGGCGCGTTGAACGGCGTCGTGATGGAGCTGAATGACTGCGCTTTCCCGCTGCTCAACAACATCGTCGCGACCGATGATCCGAACGTCGCCTTCAAGGATTGCGACTTCGCCCTCCTCGTCGGTGCCATGCCGCGCAAGCAGGGCATGGAGCGCAAGGACCTCCTCTCGGCTAATGGCGGCATTTTCGGCCCGCAGGGCAAGGCCATCAATGACCACGCCTCGCGCGATGTGAAAGTCCTCGTCGTCGGCAACCCGGCCAACACCAATGCGCTGATCGCCCAGCAGAACGCACCGGACCTCGATCCGAAATGCTTCACCGCCATGGTCCGTCTCGACCATAACCGCGCGATGAGCCAGCTCGCCGAAAAGACAGGCACACACAATACCGACATCAAGAACGTGATCATCTGGGGCAACCACTCCGCGACCCAGTATCCGGACATTCACCACGCCACGGTAAAGGGCGAAGCTGCCAAGCCGAAAGTGGACGATGCCTGGTATCAGGACACCTTCATCCCGGACGTTCAGCAACGCGGCGCTGCCATCATCAAGGCCCGCGGTGCATCTTCCGCCGCTTCGGCAGCGTCTGCCGCCATCGACCATATGCGCAGCTGGGCGCTCGGGACGCCGGAAGGCGAATGGGTCTCGATGGGTATCCCGTCCGATGGTTCCTACGGCATTGAGCCAGGCGTGATCTACGGCTATCCGTGCACCTGCAAGGACGGCAAGTATGAGATCGTCCAGGGCCTCGAAATCAATGAGTTCTCGCGCGCCAAGATGGATGCGACGGACGCAGAGCTCCGCGAGGAACGCGCCGCTGTCGAACACCTGTTCGGCTAGCGCCTGATCGAGCTCGAAGGACAGCCATGTCTCATAATACGTTCGGCCACCTGTTCCGCGTGACGACCTGGGGCGAGAGCCACGGCAAGGCGCTCGGCTGTGTGGTCGATGGCTGTCCGCCGGGCCTCAGGCTTGACGAGGCATGGGTCCAGGCCTTCCTCGACAAGCGCAGGCCCGGCACCAGCCGGTTCGTGACCCAGCGCCGCGAACCCGACGAGGTGAAGATCCTGTCTGGTGTCTTCGAGGACGACCGCACCGATGGGCAAGTCACGACCGGCACACCCATTTCGATGATGATCGAGAATTTCGACCAACGGTCCAGGGACTATTCGGAGATCCGGGACCGCTACCGACCCGGCCATGCCGATTATGCCTATGACCAGAAATATGGTGTACGCGACTATCGCGGAGGTGGACGAAGCTCGGCGCGCGAAACCGCTGCCCGCGTCGCCGCCGGCGCCGTCGCGCGTCGCGTGCTTGGCGATGATATCCTGATCCGCGGGGCCGTGGTGCAAATTGGTCCGCATACGATCAATCGCGATGCCTGGAGCTGGGATGAGACAGGCAATAATCCATTCTGGTGCCCCGACCCGAATGCAGCACAGGTCTGGGAAGACTTTCTCGATACAACCCGCAAAGCTGGCTCAAGCGCCGGGGCCGTGGTCGAAGTCCACGCATCTGGCGTGCCGGCCGGATGGGGCGCGCCCGTTTATGGCAAACTCGACGCCGAACTCGCCGGCGCGATGATGAGCATCAATGCTGCCAAGGGAGTCGAGATCGGTGCGGGCTTCCAGGCGGCTGCCTTCTCCGGCGAACAGAATGCCGACGAGATGCGCATGGGCAATGAAGGTGTGCGCTTCCTGTCGAACAATAATGGCGGCGTCGCGGGCGGAATATCGACCGGCCAGGACGTGGTCGTGCGCATCGCAATCAAGCCGACCTCTTCCATCCTGTCGGCGACAAAGTCCGTCACGCGCGATGGCGAAGAAGTCGACGTGCGCACCATTGGCCGCCACGATCCGTGTGTCGGTATTCGCGCGGTGCCGGTCGCCGAAGCCATGCTGGCTTGCGTGCTGGCGGATGCGAAGCTGCGCCATCGCGGCCAGATCGGCTAGGCGCTAGTCGACCCGCCTGTAGCAAACAATCCACAGCACAATGCCGGCAAGGACCAGGCCGATCCCCGTCGGCCATTTGCCAATCAGCAAAACCAGATCCGCGATTCCGTCATATATCGCGTAGCCGCGAAGTTGCACGGCGTAGGGATGGAACACGTCGCCAAACAGAACGCCAAATCCGAGGACCGCTATACCCCCGCCCACAGCACAGGCGATGAATTTCAGGAAAAAGGAATGGGACCGCCTGTTCATCGAGCCCCTCTCGAGGCGGCTATTGCCGCGTGACGGCTCTGAACAACAGCACAGTCAGCCCAATCCCCAACAGGATAAGCGCACTTCCAGCCCCGGCTTCGCCCAGCAGGTTCGTCAGGCCACTGAACATTGAGGAAGTGGACTCCCCAGCACCTGTAGCGGCGCTGGCTGTCTGAGCATCTCCGAACATGACAACGAATCCGCTGGCGACAAACATGCCCCCCATCAGGACGGCCAGGCACTGTCTGATCCGATCGGAAGCGTCCATCTGCAACACCCAGTGATTGAGATCCTACCGCCTTATGACGGAGCCTAACTCAAGTGTGCAACACCTTGATGTCGATCAGGTTCCCAAAAATTTGAGCGTGCCGACTTTTTTACCACAGATGACTCAGAGGAAGGCATGCCAATGCCGCCCAGACCCGCCATCAAGGTTGGACACATGCATTCAGCGACTGCATCAGCCGCTCCACATTGCGCTCGAGCATTTCCACGGCATGCCTGATCGAGGCATCGTGACGCGCATCTTTGAATTCCTGGAATTCGATTCCAACATGGATGAACTGCTCGACACCGAGATATTTCGAGACGGTTTGAAGGTGTGGCACGAGGTGTCCACTTCCTTCGTTAATCCCTCCCTGTTCGAAACCGAATTCTCCACATGCGGTCAACGCCACAAGGCATTTTCCATTCAGGGTGGGCCGAAGCGGGAAATCACCCCGGGCGAGGTCAAAATCAAAGGTCTCATTAATTCGAACGACCTGATCGACCCAGGCCTTGAGCGCAGCAGGCATTCCGTAATTATACATCGGCGTGGATATCACTATGATGTCGGCATCACGCACCTCCGCAATGAGGACGTCCGACAACGACAACTGTCGTTCCTGCTCGGCACTTCGGTGTTCTGCCGGTGTAAACGCAGCGGCCAACCATGTCTCATTAATGGCCGCCGGAGGCGCTTTACCGACGTCCCTGTGCACGACGGCGTCATGCGGACGACCCTGTTTCCAGTAGTGTTCGAATCGCGATGCCAACATTCGACTCAGCGAGCCGTCCTGGCGTGCACTGGCTTCGACAATGAGAACGCTTTTCTGCTCCATGATCATGCTCCTTCAGGCTATGTTCCGCCGCAGAAAGCCACTAGTGCCGGACTTGGACAAACGGGTTCTATTCAGTTACGGATGAGTTTTTCCCATCCATGAAGCACGAATGAGCGTCTGTGCCCTACTCTCTAAAAGCATTGCAGACTTTCGAATCCGCTGCCCGCCTAGGTAGCTTCAAGGCGGCCGCCAACGAGCTATCTGTTACTACCACAGCCGTTTCACACCAAATCCGCGCTCTCGAAAGCCAACTCGGACTCAAGCTATTCAAGCGCCATGTCCGCGCTATTAGTTTGACACCAACTGGTGAATTCCTCTCATCTCGAATCTCGCCTGGATTCCGCATGATCGACGGCGCCCTGCAGGAGCTCAGCTCGATTGAAGCCCGCCTCTGCGTAACGACGACCCCTGCCTTCGCAGCCAACTGGCTAGCCCCCCGGCAAGCAGCGTTCGGGCGCACGTTTGCCGGGATCAGGCTCTCGGTCGAGACCGGGCACGAACCGATTGATCTTGACCGCCACAGGGACATCGGGCTCGCCATTCGATACAGTAACCGATGTCCGCATGCTGACGCTTCGCTTCTGGCGCGCGAACGCTTCGCCGTGTTCGGCACCCCCTCCTACATTGCGAGCCTGAAATCGCCTGCCGACGCGTTGTTCGCCATTACCGACTGGCAGCGCCCCGTCCACCCGGCCGCCGATCTTGGAACCTGGCTCGACATTGCTGGAGTTGAGGCGGATCCAGCGAATCTTCGGGTCAGTCGCTTTGATCAGGAACACCACGCCATAAGCCTTGCGCTTTCAGGCCAGGCACTCGCATTCTGTAGCAACCTTCTTGTCAGCCATCTCGTCCGCGACAGCCTGCTCGAACCTTATCTGCCAAATGCCAGCATTGAAGGGCTTGCTTACTGGACCATCGTGAATCCAGCCTCCCTCCGCCCAAGGGTCGCAGAGCGATTCAGGGACTGGATTTCCGAACAAGTCTAACCGCGCGTTTGCAACAATTAGAAACAGCCTACCCGACGAAGGCCTTCTCGATCACAAATTCGGCCGGCGCCGCATTCGAGCCTTCGTTCAGGCCGGCCTCGATCATCAGGTCCTTCATCTCGAGCGTCATCGGCATGGAGCCGCAGATCATGGCGCGGTCGACGGCCGGGTCGAGCGCGGGAATGCCGAGATCCTCGAACAGCTTGCCGGAACGGATGAGGTCTGTCGGGCGTCCGGACTGGTCGAAAGCCTCCCGGGTACACGTCGCGTAGAGACGCAGCTTGCCCTGCGCCATCTCGCCAAGGAATTCGTGGTTCAGCGTCTCATCCACGATCTCGCGAGAATAAGCGAGCTCTGCCACGTCGCGGCAAGTATGGGTGACAATCACCTCATCAAACTTCTCATAGGTTTCCGGATCACGGATCACGCTGGCAAACGGCGCGAAGCCCGTGCCTGTCGAGAAGCACCAGAGGCGTTTGCCGGGCACCAGCGCATCATGCACCAGCGTGCCAACCGGCTTCTTGCCAAGCAGCACCTTGTCGCCGGGCTGTATCGTCTGGAGGCGGGAGGTCAGTGGGCCATCCTGCACCTTGATGGAATAGAATTCGAGTTCCTCATCCCAGGACGGAGAGGCGATCGAATAGGCACGCAACAGAGGCTTGCCGTCCGGCTTGTACAGACCAATCATGATGAACTCGCCGGAGCGGAACCGGAATGCGGCAGGGCGTGTCAGCCGGAACTTGAAGAGGCGGTCGGTATAATGATGAACCGACAGGACAGTTTCCTCAGTCGGGGCGTTGGGGTTCACGCGCGGCGCGGCTGTCTCGGCATTTGCAGTCGTCATATCTGTCTTCCGGCAAACTGTTCGGTCATGTCAGCGCGTCACATGACCGCGATGCAGGCTTTGTGCAAGGCAGCAAATGATCGCATTAGCAGAACTAAAAAAGGAAACGGATGTAGCCGGGGGTCCAGCTACATCCGCTCGGTTAGGTGCATCGCGCAGGAATGGTCAGGGCGTTTGCAACGATGTCACCCAGTTGACGTCCTCGTCCGTGGTCGAGACGAGTTCGCCAAGTTCGTAGATATTCTCATAGCCGTAGCCGTATAGATTGATGAAGGTCGGGATATTCAGCGCAAGCGACGCCCGCTTGAGCACGATCGGTTCAACATCATCGACGAAATTGTTGTTGCAATAAATGAGGATGCGCGTGTCCTTCGACGGGATCACTGCGGCGAGCTTCTCATCGGTGAAGTCCGAAAAATTGAGATGCACCGCGCCATCTATGTGGCCCATCGCATAGGCGGTCCCACTGCGCGTATCGAGAACGATGGTATGGGCATCGGCCTTCATGGCATTAAAGTCTGCGAGGCTGACCAGGCGGCTTTCACGATACGCCATGACATCGTCCGTCATGGCTGCGAAACCGGGATAGTCGATCTCGGGTGAACCCTGCTGTGGCGCGGCTTCCTGCGCACTGGCCATCAGGCCCGATGCAATGAAGGCGACAATCACTGCCAGCCCGAATATAGCGTTTCGACGTTCGCCCATGGCGTAGTCTCCTCTTCCCGTAAAAAGGAGGCTGCTCCCGAAATGGGGCGGGAATTGGGTCATGACCGGGCCATTGGAGGGTAAAAATTGCCGCGAACAGGGCAATGCCCGCTCGCGGCAGAATCTTTTCCCGGATGTCAGGCGCGGCAATTACCAGTACCGCTCGACCTTGTAATGCTCGAAGGCGGCATCGCGGAAAGCGCGGCCATCATCCTTGCTGAGCTCGTTGATCGAGTCGGCCGGGCCTTGTTCCAGCTGTTCCTTCGTGAACGGCACAATGTAGCCGCCACGGTCCTTCTCATAGTCGAGCGAGGCCCAAGGAATGGCGTGGTACTTCTCGCCCATGCCGAGAAAGCCGTTGAAGCCAACCACGGCGAACATGATGTTGTTGCTCATCTTGTCGAGCATCACATCCTCGATTTCACCGATCTTTTCGCCAGCCTGGCTGTAGACATTGGTCCCTATGACGCGGGAACCACGAATGGCCGTCGTATGGCCTTGAGGGGTAGGCATATAGGAAGTCCTTTCTGGTCTGTTCGAGCGCGTTCTGCGCTGTACCAGAGCAAACTTCGATGCGGCCTGTCGGTTCCTGCTAAGTGGAATGAATATGGGTTACTTCTTCCCAATGTTGCCGGCAGAGCGACACATATTGCGCCTTCTCGACATCCACCTGAGCGCCCTCGATCAGGGCCCTGCCTCCACTATCCATGCGCGCGGTCATGGTCGCCTTTCGCCCGCAATGGCAGATGGTGCGTACTTCGCGAATCTGGTCTGCAATCGCCAGAAGGGCCGCTGACCCGGCAAACAGCTTGCCCTGAAAATCCGTCCGCAGGCCATAGCACATCACCGGCACGCCCAGCCGGTCAGCGACATGGGCCAGCTGCCAGACCTGCTCACCTTCCAGAAATTGCGCTTCATCTACGAACACAGCATTGAGCGGCCCCTCATTCATGCGCGCCGATATCAGCTCAAAAAGGTTGAGCTCGTCGCGGTAGAGATACGCCTCAGCCTTGAGGCCAATTCGGGAGCAGATGTCGGCCGTCTCCGACTCGCCTTCGCGGTAATGACCTGACGTCCACAGCATGACCTGCATACCGCGCTCGCGATAATTGTACGCCGACTGGAGCAATATGGTCGACTTGCCCGCATTCATCGCAGAATAGGTGAAATAGAGTTTGGCCATCGTCTGCGGACTCCTGGTCGCGGGCGGTGTGTATGAAGCCCAGCTATCGCGGCTGGTGTATGACCTGCCAAGTCCCACATCGCCTCATCCGCCGTTTTGGTCAGGACTTTCCACAGCTTCGGTCAGGAAGTGACGCCCTTCACGGTCTTCAATCTCCAGAACCCAGAGATCGCTGTCGCGCTCGCGGGCGCGCCGGACATAAACATCCACATCGTTTTCAGCCTCACCCATACCCTGCAGGCGCAGATCCGCGAAAACGCGCGCGCCTTCCATATTTGTGCGCGGCACATAGGCTCGCGCACCGCCCTTCAGGTCTGCAACCTTGACCAGCACATCGCCGCGTTCACGGTCACCTTTCTGCAGCACAAAGCAGGATGCACCGGCCGATTGGGCGCGCCTGATCAGGGCATCGACCCAGAGCCAGCTTGGCAGCCTTTCTTCGATCATACGTCTTTTTCCATCATTCGACCGCCATCCGGCATGCCCTTTGCACCGGGTGTGTCACATTAATACTTCAATAACCCTGAACAGACCGCCCCATGATCAAATTGTTTTCCAGCCTGATTCATCCCGCTCTTTTTGGCGCCAGCGAAACAGGTCGGCAAACGACAATCATGTCTGCGGGCCAGGACGTTCTTGGCGCAAAGGCTGGAGAGACCATGTCTGCCGGCATCTTTCCGCTTGAAGTCGCCTTCATCGTTCTGGGCTGCCTTGTCGTCTCCGGCTTCCTCCTGTTGATGCGGGAAGCCCGCATGGAAAATCGCGAAAACTAAGATCGATTTGCAAGCTCCGCTATTGAGCGGCGTCCACTAGCCCCTCGAGGTCGGACGCTGACGCCTTCGGCAGGATCACGCGGACGCGCGTGCCCTCATCCGGCGCCGTGTCAATGACGACCTTGCCACCCATTTGCTGCGCGAAGCTCTGCACGACGGCGAGGCCGAGCCCAGTCCCAGCGCGCCCTTTGGCGTTGCGGCCCTGCTGGAAAGGCTTCGCGATCCGGGCAAGGTCATGCTCGTCCATCCCGGCACCTGTATCGCGACAGGACAGCGCGACCGCGTCGCGACCGGCACGCGCGTCGAGCGTGACCGTGCTGCCAGCCTCGGAATACTTGATCGCATTTGAAATGAGATTCTGCCAGATCTGGCGCACCGCACGCGGATCGGCCATGGCCCAGACTTCACCCTGCGCCAGCATTTTCAGCTCGACCGCCATTCGAGCAGCCTGTCCCGACAGTTGCGCGATGACGGAGTCCGCGCTCGCCACCAGATCGACCGGCTCAATATCGAGCCGTGAATGGCCTGCTTCCGCCTTGGCAAAGTCGAGTATGTCCTCAACGATCAGCAGGAGGTCCTGACCGCTCTCGTGGATGAGGTTGGAATAGTCCTTATAGGCCTCCGGCATCGGACCGCGCAGTTCCGTTCGCATCAGGTCGGAAAAGCCGAGAATCGCATTGAGCGGCGTCTTGAGGTCATGCCCCAGCCCGGCAAAGAATGCCGTGCGCTCGGCCAGTTCGCTCTTCAGCGCGGCAACTTCTGAAGGCACCGCTTCGGCGGGCGATGGTTCAGGCTTCGTCTCGCCGCTCCGGTTGGTCACATCGTCCAGAAAAACGCGCGTTCCGAGGTCATGCCGGTCAATCGTGAATTCGACCTCGCAGCCATTCTCCAGCGTCTCGACAAAGGTGCCGCCCGAACGAAAGCGCAGGGCGATGGCATCCCGGCGCGTGGATGGGAACGCATCGAGGAAGACCCGGCCGGGCCTCAACTGGAGTCCTGCCGGGGGATTACCCGAAGCCGACCGGATCCGGCCTTCACGCGTCACATCGACAATCATGACGCCGGGCTGCGCATCGCCGACCTCTTCCAGCGCGGCGAGGTGGTCTTCTGCGGCAGGTGGCGCAGTGGACGCACGCTCATCCGACCTTCCGGTCCTTGAGCGTCTCGCCACAAGCGCCGCCACAATAAAGGGCAGCACGCAAAGCCCGGCGAAGGCGTACATCTCACTGGCATGCGACGCTTCTGCCATTCCCGGCATCGCTCCAAGGCTGACCGACAGCGCAATTGCGCCAAGAGTCGCAAACAAAGAGAAAATTGCTGTCTCGACGGCCAGCTTGCGCCATCCGAAGCTGAGAGCGACAAGGGACGGGAAAGCCGCGAAGACGAGCGCAGGCGAAGACAGCCCGCCCGACAGCGCAACAAAAAAGGCACTCATGAGAATCCAGGGCAGACATGCAAAAAGTGCACGGCGCCCGCGCGGCCACTGCTTTCCCTTCCAGACAACCAGCATCGTGGTCAGGACCGGCAGGACACAAAGTGCTGCAAATGCTGCGATTATCAGCGGATTTACCCCGCCGGAAAGCACGAAAGCGGACGCGACTGCGACCAGCGCAAGCCAGAGCAGAAAGATACCCATCAGAAAGGTTTCCGATTTTTCATTAATAGATCGGTGATATTCGTTAGTCATTCTGATCGTCGCTGGAACATTACATTTTCAGTTTATACCGCGTTTCGGGGCTAGGAACAGCTTTGCAAATCCGGGAAAGTAGTTAACCATTCGGTCAGGTAGTGTGAGGGAGACTGACGATGAAATTCAAAAGAATCCACGCTGGCATGCTGGGCGCTGTTGCGCTTGCATTCTCGGCGTCGGCGCAGACAGAAGCTGCACCCGAAGTCCAGACCGTGGCCGCTGATAGCGCCGCGATTGCTCCGGATCCATTGTCTTCTGCAGCGGCAGTGTATGCGACGTTCCATGGCGACGTCACAGACATCAAGCAGAACTCATTCAAGAGCTCGAATGACATTCAAAACGCGTTGAAAAATCTTGGTGGCCAGAATTCTGAACAGCTGACGCGCGGCTGGATGGCCTATTCTGCTCTCGTCGCCTCGCAGAACCCTGAATTCCGCGCCGCTGTACGTGACATTGAAGGCTTCTACGGCAAGGACGTCTTCGTCCGCGGTCTTCAGAATGATGTGCGCTACGCCCGTTCGCTGAATGGTGGCAACAGTGCGGTCAAATCAGCGCTGACGGCCGGCAAGGCGGATTCGGCCCGCCTGACGGCAACGGCAGCCTTCGTCAAGGAACAGGCCTATTCATTGCAAGGCGCAGGCTGGGCCAAGGGCAAGGTTGGTGATTCCGGCGCAATCGCCACAAGCCTGCGGGCTGCCTCCCTCACCGGTCGCCCTGCCCGCTCGGAAATGGTATCTGCCTTCACTGCACCTGGCATCGACACAGTCCTGGTTTCCGCCGGCTCGAACGGCGCGCCATCCATCTGGGAAAACGTGTCCAGCGCCGCTTCCGCCATCCGCGTGCCGGATGTGAAAGGCGCGCTCGGCATCAACAATTCGCGCATTGCCTCTGGCAAGGAGCCGATTGCTGACCAGATCGCCACACTGGCCGCCTACCGCGTCATTGGCAGTGGTGGAGCTGCTGCCGCGCCGATGCAGAGCGCGATGACAGAAAAGCAGACCGCTGGCTGCCTCAACATGGCCCAGCTCAACCTGCAGCAGTGTGTCGCCGCCGCTCACCAGCACTTTGAAGTGCCATTCTGCATCGGTGAACATGCGCTGGCTGATGTTGGCCGTTGCATAAGCAAGGTCAGTCAGTAAAGCTTTCACCACTTTCAATCTCTTGACCCCGGCCTTCTGAGATGGAGACCGGGGTTTTCTTTTGCCTGCGAATGTCCCACATGGGCAGGTATGAGTGTTGAATCCCGCGCCCAAGACATCCGCGACGAGTTCGATTTCCTTGATGACTGGGAAACGCGCTATGCGCATATCATTGATCTCGGCAAGGCGAACCCACCGCTAGAGCCGCATGAACGCACCGAAGACACCAGGGTTCGCGGCTGCGCCTCGCAGGTCTGGATGGTTCTGAATGAGACCGCGAATGATGAAATCGAGATCCGCGCTGAATCAGACGCGATGATCGTGTCCGGTCTCATTGCGCTTCTCATCCGCCTCTTCTCTGGCGCCCACCGTGACGACATCCTTGCCTTCGACACACCCGCCTTCCTCGACGAAATTGGCGTTACAGGCGCGCTCTCAGCACAACGTTCCAACGGGCTGGCCTCGATGCTCGCCCGCATCAGGACAGTTGCATCCGCCGAAGCGACTGGTCGCTAGCACCCGCTGTCGCAGACCAGCGGCCATACTCGGCGACGCCGCGCAGCTGCTCTTCCAGCCCGTCAAGCCATTCGTCGATTTGCGGGTCGTCGCGGAAATCCTCGATCTTGTGACAGCCATAGGCAACGGTCGAACGGTCGCGGTCGAGTGCGGTGGCGATGCGCGCCAGGCTCATGCCGAGACCGACATGTGCGAGATACATCGCGATCTGTCGGGCGCGGGCAATCCTGTGATCGCGCTTGTCAGCCGACAGGATTTGCTCGGCCGGAATCATCAGCGCAAAGCCGGTCAATCCTGCCGCCAGCCTTACACGATGCTCATCCTGTTGCCGCCTTGAATAGTTCATCATCCAACTCCTGATCTTGCGTTGGACAGCAGATTAGTCCTCGCGATCAGGTGTAGGATATTTTTCCTATTTTGAGAAAGCAATCCCTTTCGGGATCAGGCTGCGAGACGATCAGATCCGCCGGAGAAAAGGCCGAAGGGATCATCTTCTTCCGGTGTGTCGCAGGCCAGCACCACATCATGACAGAGGATCAGGGCACGATCGGAATGGCCTGTCGCCAGGGGCAGGCGAAGCCAGGCATGACGGTCCGTCTTCCTGTTGACCACACCGCCTGTTGGCCGGCCATGTTCCGCCGCAGCGGTGAGGCCGAGCGACCACATGGACGTTGCGACACTGCCGAACTCGCGAAGGTTGCGACCGCCCGCATTCGGTCCGAGATAGGCCTGAAGCCGCGAGCCGACCAGACGAAACCAGGCATCGCCTTTTGCGTCCAGTTCGACCATGGAAATAGACGAAAGATGTGCACGCAAACGGCCAGGATCGATGTCAGACCGGCGCGGCAGCTCCCTCGCGCCCTTTGCGGCCTGCCAGTGGGCAATGATGTCCTTCTGTGCAGACGTCAGGCCATTGAACCGTGATCGACTCTTCATGTTCAGCCACCCCCGTGGTGATTTGATAGAGTCAGGTGTGGCGGAATTCGATTCCGCCATCAAGAGTCGTCACTACAAAAAGTTAACTATAACTGCGAAAAAATTATCGTTACGGTTGCGAAATATTCCGATCATGAAATATTCAACAAGTCTCCGACAAGTCTTCGTGACTATTTCCGCCCTGTCCCAAGCCCCATCTGCTTGGCCAACTTGGACCGCTTGCGAGCATAGCTTGGCGCAACCATCGGATAGTCGTATGGCAGTCCCCACTTCTCACGATACTCTTCGGGAGTCATGTCGTATTTGGCGCGAAGGTGGCGCTTCAGCGACTTGAACTTCTTCCCGTCCTCAAGACAGATGATGTATTCGTCCGTGACGGACTTCTTCACCGGAATGGCTGGCTTGATCTCGACATTGGTCTGACTGGCATCTCCAGACAGGTCACGCAGAGTGGCATGAACATTCCGGATTAGATTCGCCAGTTCGCTGCTCTGGACCGAATTGTTGCTGACATAGGCCGCGACAATGTCCGTCGTAAGTTCCAACGCTGCACTATCGGATGCCTTGTGTTCTACAGGTGCGTCCACATTCTACTCCCTCACAATCTCAACACGTCAGGTTCCTGACGAATAATGTGAGCGTGAAACACCTCAGAACACATTTGGTTGCACAAATGTATTCTTCGAAATTCTAGCCGTGACTTGAGTTTCGGCACCCGACATTATTCCATTGCTGGAATAATCCTCCTCTAACCTAAGTGAAAGAAGAAATATCAGCCCAGCTAGCGGACAAAGAAGGCAATCATCAGCGCGAGACCGAGCAACACCACCGTCCATACGGCCATGCCATCGAACAGGCCGCCCTTGGCCAGAGTCCCGCGCGGACTGAAGGCCGCCTCAAGCCGGGAGAAGGCGCGCCCCGTCAGCGTTCCGAACAGGCCGGTCATGGCTGGGCCGACCTTGGTCCAGATCGTGCCGCTCCATTTGGCAAAGCCGTAGCCAACCCTGCGCCAGATAATATCGGTATCAAGGATGATCCCGCGCTTTTCTGGAGGATAGGCGCCGATGCGCTGCAACACTGCAAAGGCAAACATCGCCAGGACCAGCAGTTGCATCTGCGTCAGGATATGATCGCCCGTATAGGGCTCATACTTCATCGTATACGGGTCGTCCGCGTATGGCAGGATGTTGTACAGCCAGTCGAAACCGAAGCCCGGCAGGAAGGCCGGAAGGCCGACACCGATACAGATGAACGCCGCCGCGCCCATGGCAAGCAGCATGTTGAACGGCGCCTCCTTGGGCCTCTTGCCGCTATCATGCCCGAAGAAGGCAAAATAGGGGATCTTGATGCCGGAGTGCTCCAGCACACCCGCTGAGGCAAAGAGCAGCATCAGCCACGGGATCAGCGCGCCAATCCCCGCCACAGCGCTCATCGTCAGCGATTTCGAGACGAAGCCCGAGAAGAGCGGGAAGGCCGAGATGGAGGCCGCCCCGATGAGGCAGAACAGCGTCGTCCACGGCATCGTCCGGTAAAGCCCGCCAAGTTCGGTCGCCTTGGCCGTGCCAGTCCGGTAGAGGACAGCGCCCATGCTCATGAACAGCAGCGACTTGTACATGATGTGGCAGAAGGCGTGTGCAGCCGCGCCATTCAGCGCCAGCGGCGTCCCTACCCCGATGGCGCAGACCATAAAGCCAAGCTGGTTATTCAGCGAGAAGGACAGGACCTTGCGGAGGTCGTTTTCCACCACGGCGAAGAAGACCGGATAAACCGTCATGATCGCGCCGATCCAGATCAGGCTCTGCTCGCCGGCAAAGGTCCGCGCGAGCGCATAGATGGCAAGCTTCGTCGTGAAGGCCGACAGGACCACAGTGCCCGTCACCGTCGCCTTCGGATAGGCGTCTGCGAGCCAGGTGTGAAGGAATGGAAAACCTGCCTTGATGCCGAAGGCGAGGAAGACGAGCAACACGCCCGGATCGCCCAGCTCGAGCGCCCGGATGCTCATGTCGCCCGTGTCGAAATAGATCTGCATGCCGCCGAACAGCAGCAGGACGCCCGACAGGACATGCAGCCCGAGATAGCGCATGCCCGCCTTGTAGGCGGCGCGCGTACCCGACTTGAAGATCAGGAAGACCGACGTGACTGCCGTCAGTTCCCAGAAGACAAAGAGGCTGATGAAATCGCCGCAGAAACAGGCGGCAACGGCGGCGCCCATATAGGACATTGCCATGCTGTCTTCGAGGCGGCTGTCATTGTGCAGCGCGTAGACCGCATTGATCAGCGCGGCGATCAGGAAGGCCAGCCCAAAGATGAAGGATAGCGAGTCGACGCGGTACAGCACCATGTCGAAGCCGAGCATTCCCATCGTCGCAATATCGATGTCGCGCGGAGCCGCAAGCAACATGAACAAGGCCAGGACCGGCGCACCGAGTGCAAGCCCCTGGCGCACGCGCTGGATCGGAGTGAGGCCAGCCAGCAGGCCGGCAAGTATCAGGACAAGGCCCGGATTGATGGAGGCAATCAGCGCGTTCATGCGTGCGGCTCCTCTCCGGCAGGCTCTTCTTCATCCTCATAGTAGGCCTCATCCCGGCGCAGCAGGCGTCCGAGCGGCCAGCCAGCCAGCACAACCAGTGTGAAGGAGAAAAAGCCCCACATCGCATAAAAGGCTGTGATGGAATCGATTCCGAAATAGGCATGGCGGAAGTGGTGCCCCTCTCCCGACGCGGCCTCCAGCAGGACTTCAGCGGCAATCAGACCAGCCGAAACCAGCGCCAGAACGAGAAAGACAACGCGTCCGGCCCAGGGTTTCGACGTCCAGCCGAACAGCAGTTTGGCGAAACCCGAAGTCTGGCTGTCATCGGGCAGCTCATGTTCGCCATGATCGGTCAGGTGGGGCGGTGTCACATGATCGCTCATGGCTGGCCTCCAATGGCTGGCAGAAGGAAGTCGTAGAGTTCACCCATCAGGAAGAAGAGCACGACGGTCCCGAATGCGGTGAAGACCGGCGCTGCCACCGTGAACATGGGGGCGCCTTCCGGTCGCTTGTACGGCGCAGGCTCCAGCGTGCCGCGTGGCGGCATCAGCGCCAGGATCGCGATTGGCAGCAGGTACGCAATGTTGAGCAGCGAGGAAATGATCAGCACCCAGGCCACATAGCCGTCACCGGACTCGGCCGAGCCGAGCATCAACATGACTTTCGGCCAGCCCCCGGCCAGCGGCGGGATACCGATAATGGAGAGAGAGCCGATGAGAAACGCGCCGAAAACCCAGGGCATACGGCGGCCAAGCCCACGCAATTGCGAAATTTCAGTCTTGCCGGTCGCGACATAGATGGCACCGGCACACATGAACAGCGTGATCTTGCCGAAAGCATGCGCCGCGATCTGCAAGCTGCCCCCCATCATGCCGGCCGAATTGGCAAGCATCACACCAGCCGTGACATAGGCCAGCTGGCCCACTGTCGAATAGGCAAGTCGTGCCTTCAGATTGTCCTTTGTCAGGGCGACCAGCGATGCGACGACAATGGTAAAGCAGGCGACGCCCAGCACGAAGTCGCGCGCCGGCGTGTCTTTCAGGAGGTCATAGCCGAAGACATACAGCCCGACTTTGGCCATAGTGAACACACCCGCTTTCACCACAGCCACCGCGTGCAGCAGGGCCGAGACCGGTGTCGGGGCGACCATGGCATTGGGCAGCCAGAAATGGATCGGCATCAGCGCCGCCTTGCCGATACCGAAAGCAAACAGGATGAGCAGCGCGCTCGCGATGATGGGGGTGACCGCTTCAACGCCATTCAGCAGCCCGCCGGGCACGAAATCCATGCTACCGGCCAGCGTATAGGTCCAGATGATCGCAACGAGGAAAAGACCGATTGATGTAGCGAGCAGCGTCATCAGGTAGATGCTCGCGCCCTTCAGCGCCTTCTTGTCTTCCTTGTGCGCCACCAGCGGGAAGGTCGACAGGGTCAGAACCTCATAGAACACGAACAGGGTGAACAGGTTTGCCGCCATCGCGACGCCCATCGCGCCCATCAGGGCGATGGCAAAGCAGATGTAGAAGCGCGTCTGGTTGCGCTCGCGATTGCCGCGCATATAGCCGATGGAATAGAAGCTGTTGACGATCCACAGGCCGCTCGCCACCAGCGCGAACATGGCGCCCAGCGGCTCCATCCTGAACGCAAAATCCAGCCCCGGCACAGATGTCCCGAGCACAAGTTCGGCCGGCATGTCGCCGCCCACTGTTCCGGCCAGACCACACGCCGTGACAAACAGCGCCGCCGCACCGAGCAGCGTGATGCCTTCCCGGAAATCGGGCAGTTTGCCGGCAAAGAAGATGCCCACTGCCGTCAGCACCGGCAGGACCAGCGCTGCAATGATCAGGGTCTCACCGCTCATCGCACACCTCCGATGAACAGGGCCTGGGCCGCGTCATTGGCCAGGCCGACAACGAAATTGCCATTGATACCGATCCACAGATTGGCCAGCGCCAGCACCCAGAGCGGCCCAAGCAGCAGCATGGGGGCTTCCTTCTGGCGCTTCTGGGGATTGTTCGGCGGCTTGAAGAAAACGGCCTGCAGGATGCGCCCCATATAGACGACTGCTAGAACGCTGGAGAACACGACAATCAGCGCCGCCCACCACCAGCCGCTCGCAAGAAGGGCCGACACCAGGGCGAACTTCGACTGGAAGCCGGCTGTCAGCGGCACGCCGATGAGCGACAGGGCGGCAATGGCAAAGGCCGTCATTGTCCACGGCGCGGACCGCCCAAGCCCGGCAAAATCATGAATGCGCGTGCCCTGATAGGTCAGCACAACACCGGCCACCGCCATGAACAGCGCGCCTTTCATAAGCGCGTGGTTCACGAGATGGAACATGCCGGCTGAGACCCCTGCCGCTGTGCCGAGCGAGATGCCGAGCAGCATGTAGCCGACTTGCGCGACCGAAGAATAAGCGAGCGTCCGGCGTACATCGGTCTGGAAGATGGCCTGGAAGGAACAGGCCAGCATCGCCGCGATCCCCATTGGCGTAAGGATGAGCGCAAGGCTCGCACCTTCGAAGATAAATTCGAGCGAGAAGACCGAGAAGAGGAAGCGGACGAGCGCATAGATCGCTACCTTGGTGGCCGTTGCGGCAAGGAATGCGGTGACGAAGCTCGGGCTGTAGGTATAAGCGTTCGGCAGCCACTGGTGCAGCGGGAACATCGCCGCCTTGAGGCCGAGGCCGACGAGGATAAAGGCGAAACCGACCTGTACGGCGCGGTTGCCGCTCGTATCCTGAAGCTGGATGGCAAGATCGGCCATGTTGAGCGTACCGGTCGCCGCATAGAGGAAGCCGACACCGACAACGTAGAAACTGGCGCCAATCGTCCCCATCAGCAGATAGTTGATCGCCGCTGGAAGCGCCCGCCGGTCCCGGCCGGAGCCCAGCGCGACGAGCACATAGGTCGCAATCGAGGACAGTTCGAGGAAGACGAAAAGGTTGAAGGCATCGCCTGTCGCCGCAACGCCGAGCAGGCCCATGAAACAGACCTGGAACGCGCCGAAGAACATGGCGCGCTTTTCTTCATTGATCTCCGCCCGGATGGTCGGCCAGCCGAAAATGCTGGTCAGGAAAGCGATGAAGCTGACCAGCATCAGGACGAGGACATTCAGCGCATCTATGCGGAACTCGATGCCATAAGGCGGAGCCCATCCGCCCATCGCATAGGAGATGACGGCCCCACCCTCGACGGAACGGACCTGCGCAAGAAGGATGATGGACAGAAGCGTACACAGCGCGGTCACGACCATGGTCATGATCCAGGCGATACGCCCACTGCCGGGCAGGAAGGCCGAAATCGGCCCGGCCAGGAGCGGCAGCACAATGATCAGCGCTGGCGCATGCGCTTCGGCCCAGGCCGGCGCGAGTTGCAGGATAAGATCAATCATGCCGGGTCGGCCTCACCGGGATGGTCATGGGCATATTCTGCCAGGGCAACTTCAAGGTCCATTTCGCGGATCTCGTCGCTTTCGATCGTGCCATAGGCTTCTCGGATACGCACAACAATGGCGAGCCCGACAGCGAGCGTTGCCACGCCGACGACGATTGCGGTGAGCATCAGCACGTGCGGAAGCGGGTTCGAATAGATGTGTTCAAGCCCATGACTTGCAGCGCCATGGGCTGTGTCGGCGACACCATGCCCCGCGTCAGCCGCCACACCATGTGCTGCGTCCGCCCCATGGGCTGCCGCAGCTGCAACATCCTCTGCATGGTCACCGCCATGGCCTTTTGCGTCCGCACCGAACAGGATCGGAGCGGTGCCGCCATCAATGCGCGACAGAGAGATGTAGAACAGGATGATCGAGGTCTGGAAAACCGAGAGACCGACCAGCCGCTTGATCAGATTGGTAGACGAAAACAGCGTGTAGAGGCCGATCATCATCAGCCCGATGATCGCCCAGTAATTGCCGCGCTCTAGGATGAATTCGACCATTACCAGTCCTCATCCTTGATTTCAGTGACCCGGCCGGCAAAGGCGTAGAAGATCGACAGCATTGAGCCGGCCACGGCGAACAGCACGCCCAGTTCGACGAACAGGATGCCGTAGTGCTGACCGTAGTGGCCGCCTGGCTCTTCATTGAAGAGAGCATCGTAATCGAGATAGTTGCCGCCCATCATCAGGGCCCAGACACCCACAGCACCAAAGATGATGAAGCCGAGCGCCGAGAGCGACCGCGCAAACCATGGCGGGACCGCTTTCATCGCCGGCGTGATGCCGAAAATCAGCGAATACAGGATGACAGCAACCGCAATGATGACGCCCGCCTGGAAACCGCCTCCCGGGCTGTAGTCACCGTGGAAATGAACATAGAGCGCGAACAGCGAAATGATTGGAATCAGCGGCTTTGCGACAACCCGCAGGATGACATGATGGTCGGTCTTCATCGCCTCACCCCTTCTTGTCGGTTTTCTTGCGCAGCGAAGCCGAGAGCGAACGCTCTCCAAACCCCAGCAGCAGGATCACGGACAGCGCCGCAGCGAAGACGACGCCCGTCTCGCCAAGCGTATCGAACCCCCGATAGCTGGCGAGAACCGCCGTCACGATGTTCGGCACGCCGATGTCTTCAGGCGTGCGCTCCAGATAGGCCGTGCCGACATAAGTGTTGGCCGGGCTGTCAGGGTCACCAAAGGCTGGCAGGTCGATTGTCGCATAGACCAGCATGCAGCCGACGGCGATGACCGCGAAGAGCGGCACGATCCGCATGGCACGCGGTTCGGGCTTGGCCGTGCGCGACGTCAGCAACATTGCCCCAAGCAGCAAGGCCGTCGATATACCCGCGCCCACTGCAGCTTCGGTAAAGGCGACATCAACCGCATCAAGCGCCACAAACCATGTGGCCGATATCAGTGAATAGACGCCCGAAAGCATGACAATGGCGAACAGGCTGCGCATGCGGGCAATCGCCACGCCAATGACGAACAGCAAGCCGAGCAGCACAACATTGATCAGAGCAATGGCGAGGTCGGCGCCTTCATATCCTGTCATTTCAGCCAGCCTCCTCTTCTTCGGGGTTGCTGGTCCGTCGTCCGATGACCGGCTGCAAGCCTGCTGTATGCGCGGCATTGGCGAGCGCATGCGAACCGGTCGGGCCAGTCAGGAACAGGAACAGCCAGATTGCGGCAAGTTTGAAGACCACAAGCCATGTCGGGGCAAGCAGTGCCATACCCACGATCAGGATCGTGGCTGCCCCGGTATCGGTGACACTTGCTGCGTGGAGCCGTGTGTAGAAATCGGGAAAGCGCAGGACGCCGACGGTCCCGATAATGGCCAGCCCTGCGCCGACGAGGCAAAGGAATGCGCCGAGAACCGGCTTGATCGCCATGATCACATCAATCAGCTCACTCATCGTCGCCTCCCTGCACAGTCCTGCGCGGCGCGGTGCGGCGCATGAGCGGCACCTGGAAGGAGCGATACCGGAAGAACTTCAGGATCGCGATGGTGGAAACAAAGTTGATAAGAGCATAAAGCACTGAAATATCTAGAAAATCAGGACGCCCCAGAACAAAGCCCAGCACCCCGATAAAGAGCACGATCTTGGTGCCCATGGAGTTTACGGCGAGGACCCGGTCGTACAGCGTCGGTCCCAAGAGGACGCGAATCAGCATCAGCCCGATCGCCACGATAAGCGCAACAGCGGCAGCCCCGATCATGTGGCCACCTGCCTGCTGCCATCGGCAGCCTTCCAGGAGCGCTCATCCATCTCGGCGAAGGATTCCGGGGTTGCCGATTCCTCGAACAGGGCATGGACCAGCAATTTGTCCCCCTCCACCTCAACCGTCACCGTGCCTGGTGTCAGCGTGATCGAGTTGGCGAAAACGGTCTTGGCAAGATCGCTCTCACAGCGGGTCTTCACTTTCACAAGCGCCGGATTGATGTCGAGATTCGCGCTCACACAGGCCTTGATGACGGGCCAGTTCGCCTTGAAGATCTCGACAACCAGCCAGCCCCAATAGGCGAAAAGATTAAGTGTCCGCGCATAGGGTGCGCCTTCGCGGTCAAGGGTTTCAAGCCGCGACGCCAGTACAAGAGAGATCAGAATCGATATCGTGCCGAGCGTCAGGATCAACGGCGTGTAGATTCCCGACAGGCCGAGCCAGAGCGCTGCCAGCACCAAGATCAGCCCCAGAAAGTAGCCCACGAAACTCCCGCTCCGATTTCTTCAGACACAATAGACAGGGTCGCTGTTACCCGGTCAATTTCGGTTTGGCCAGTGCCAAGACCAGTCTATCGGCCGAAAACCAGCCGAGCGGTACGTTGTGACGCAGAGTATGTCTCATCCGTGGTCAGTTCCGCGCCGTCTTCTGCAGCAGCTCCAGCCATGCGGGGAGAGTAGGAGGATGAAAGTGACCAGTTCCAGTAACGCAGGGTCGTCTGAGCCTTCGCGACCGCAAGAAGCTCGTAGGTTTCCTGCACATAGGCAAATTGCGGATGAGGATCGCCCTCCGCCAGCTCAAGCGGCCGACGCAGCGCCTTCCACAGCGATGTGAGGTATGGGCGCTTGAGCCCGGTGGCCTTGCACAGAACAGCAAGGCCCTCCCCGCCCGGATCGCTCAGGATCTTTGCAATCGTGATCGGCTTGACGCCGGCGAGGAAACCGATTTCCTGCGCAAGCTCCGGATCAAGCCCCTGCTCTGCAGCCACTTCGATGGCTTGTTCCAGACTGTCATATGGGCTTTTCTCGATGGCGGGACGATTGCGCTGACGCCGCTCGATCAGCTGCAGCGTCTTGCGGGCGACCGGATCGGACCAACCTTCCTGGGCTGCGACGGCAAAGACGTCCGAACAAAGGTCGACAAGCTCGGTGCGTTCGGCCGCCTGGCGCTGGAGGATGGTGCGACGGGTTGGCCCATCCGACCACCAGAACATTGCCATGGCCTGGCTGGGAATGAGTTCAAGCCGTTTGATGATGAGCGGGGCGAGGCCTTCAATCTTGCGGGAATGCTGGACCAGCATGTCCATGCCGGACTCTGAAATCGTTGCCCCCTCATTCTTGAGCAGTCGCTTCAGAACAGCGCCCTCTTCGCGCTCACACAACTTTTCAGCGACGGCCGGGCTAACCCTCTTGCGGCCAGCGATCAGCAGGCGATGGTCGATTGTGGTCTTATCGACAAACTCACACAGGTCCGCCGAATCATAGACCTCATTGTCTTCCAGAAGGCAGCGGGCGATCTCGATATCGCTCTGCGCCAGGTATCGCATCAGGCGGCGCGGGGCTTCCTTGGTAACCTTCAGGCGTTTGGCGCAGAACAGTCGCTCTTCCTTGCTGGCGTGAAAAAGCATGTCGAGCAGGATGTCGCCGCCCATCGAACGGTCTTGTGGGGCCACTGATGTCGCCGGCAAGGCCACAAAATCGATCAGTCGCCGGAATAGCAGGCGCCGCGCCCGTCCTGCTTCTTGTGAGTCTGAAATGTCTGTGATTTCGGCCATGTCTTAACCAGGAAGGCTTATAGACTATGGAACCTGCCACACAGAAGTTAACAGCCGGTGAGGACTAAATCCTACCGGAACGGGTTCTTGCGCCGCCCCGGATGCACGAAAATTAGCAGCATGGAGATGGCCAGCATGCCGATGGCGAGAGCGAACAGCCGTCCGCCGTCTGTTTCCGTCGAGCCTGCAGAGAGCGATAGCGGAACCTCCCGGCCCAGAACCTCCGGCATCAAATGCGCCGCGAGTGCACCGGCGAGGATGAAGAAGGACAGGACCGCACCAAACCGCCGCGTGGGCGGGATCAGCAGGAAGACGCAGGCGATCAGCTCCAGGATGGCAACAATGACGCGGCCTGTCGGCTCGAGCCATGCCATCCCCGTATTGAGCGCCATCGTCTGGAAAACGATATTCTCGCCCGGCCGGTCGAACAGTTTCACTGCCCCTTCCGGCGGGTCAGGCAGCGGGTGCACAGTGGCCTGCAGGAACATGAAGATCAGGAACAGGGCCAGTACCCAGCTCGCCAGCAGCCGTAATCCACGCATGGGCAGTCGTCCCTCTCACCGCAACTACCGGCAAACAATAACGCCTGACCGGAAGAACACAATTGCGCGTTAACCACTATGCCAGAGAAACGTGGCAGCGGCATGACCCGTGCGCTGGCTGACGCTGACGCGCGGTGCACCTGCAATTTTGCTTTTAACTCGGCGCACGGCCTATACAGTCGCGAGCGTTTGGGACAGTCAGGTGAGTTCGCGGGTCGATGAGCGAAGAGTCAAAGCCGGAAGAGATCGATGAAGATCGCACCGGGCAGGTGAAATCTCCGGTCAGTGGGATCGACAGCGCTACCGATGCGGGCGCCTCGCTTGAGATCACCGCCCGAAGCCTGTTCGCCAGACGCACGCACCGCAAGGTGAAATCCGAATTGCCAGCCTATCTATTGGTCCAGTGCAGCTGGTTCATGGCATTCGGCCTGCAGCTTGTCCTGTTCCCCTACCTTATCACAAACCGCCTCGGCCTTGATGGGACAGAACTCGGTCTCGCCAACATGGCCCTGTCTGGACCGTCCGTGATCTTCCTGCTGCTTGGCGGCGTTGTGGCAGAACGGGCTTCCGGCAAGTCACTGCTTGTCATTCTCCATCTGATGGCGGCCCTGCCCGCAGCCGGCCTGGCCATCGTGCTGGCGACGGGAAACCTCATCTATGGCTACATGATCATCTACGGCCTCGCCATGGGTACGGTTGGTGCCTTCATGATGCCGGCACGCGATTCCATCATCAATGAAGTGGTTCACCGGCGCTCACGCGTTGGCTCTGGCGTTACGCTCCAGCAGGGCGTCGCCTTTGCCACCATCGCACAGTTTGCCGCACAGATCGGGGGACTCATCATCGGCGGCTACGCAGACAAGCTCACGCGCATGCCCGACTGGATGGGCGGCTTTTCGGTCGGCCCAGTCCCAAGCTGGGAGCTTCTCGTTTTCCAGGCCATCATTGTCGCGCTCGGTGCGGGGTTTGCGATCTTCCTTGCCCATGGCCGCCGCGTGAAGACCGGCCGGTCAGGTATGGGCGCAGCCTTCGGCGACATTCGCGAAGGCTTCCATGTCGTGCTGGGCGACGGCAAGCTCTGGGGCATGACGGCACTGATGTTCGGCGTCGGAATTTTCGTCATCGGCTCCTTCCTCGTCGTCCTGCCGATCATTAATCGCGATGTGTATGGCCTCGCATCGGACGGCATTCGCGACATGTTCGTCACTTTCTGGCTCGGCGCCTTTGTCTCTTCCGTCGCGCTCTCAGTCTTCAAGAATATCAAGCGGCAGGGGCGTCTGCTTCTCACCGCCCAGCTCATTGGCTCGCTCGCCATCCTCATCATGCTGGCCAAGCCGCCGCACTGGGTCTTCCTCACCATCGTCTTCATCTGGGGCCTTGCCGGCGGCATCTCGATCGCGATGAGCCGCTCCATCGTCCAGGACGCAGCTCCCAAGGACCAGCTTGCGCGGGTGCTTTCCATCTACCAGCTTGGCTTCATGGCGGGCGCGCCCTTCGGCGCAGCGATCATGGGATGGCTGGTCGACTTCTTCCCCGACCAGCCCCAGCGCGTGGCCGTCGTCCCCGCACTTGGCATGACGATCCTGATCGCCTGGATGGTGCTGCGCACGCCAATCTGGAACATGAAAAGCGTGGTCCACGCCAGGTAGCCCCTGGCACATCGTTGTCATTACAACAGTTTAACGCAACATCGGCGACGGAACGCGCTCCTTCGGTCTTTTCACCTTCTGCAAAATGCAAAAGCCCGCCGACACGAGCGGACACCAAGAAGGTCCTGACGACGAATGCGTTTCCTCCTCCCTGCCATCTCCATCCTCGCTTTCACCCTGACGGCCTGCTCAAGCGGCCCGCCAAAACGTGGAGGACCTCCGGGCGCCGATAGCGGAGGTCCGCGCGGCGCATCTGCAATGAATGGCCCTGTCGCCCGTCCGGTCGCACTGCTCTTTGCCGGTACCGACACCAATGGCGACATGGTCGTCTCTCTCGCCGAAGCGAACGCCGCGCTGGCCGCAGAATGGGCGACGCTTTCAGATGGCGAGGATGACGTTTCCGTCCTCCGGTTGTCCGACTGGCTGCTCAAGGCGCTCGGCTCGCCAGACGCGCAACCATCGACCGTCGCCTTCGACACGAATTTCGATGGCCAGGTCACGCGCGAAGAGTTCGAGATCAGACTTGGCGCAGAGTTCGACAAGCTTGATGCGTCGAAGGACCGGACCCTTCAGCGCAGCGAACTTGTTTTCGACGTGCCAAATGCTAGCTCGCGCGATGGCGGTGGCTTTGGCAATCGGGGCTCTGGCGGCCCACCGCGAGGTGAGCGACCACGCTAGCTGAGACACAGAACAAGAGCCGGATCTCCTCCACCTGACGCCCGAGTAGCCGGACTCTTGAGACGGGCGGCCCTTTCCCTCCCTTCACAGGGCCGCCCGTCACCTTCTCTCAAGGATCACGTCGACACCTGAACTGGATTTAATGAACGAGCTCCGACGGAAGTCGGCGCGCCAGTCTTCCAATCAAGACAGAAGGCAGCTTTCCTCCCCCTTGACGCTTGCCTTCTCTGCAGAGCCGGACGGTGCTCCTCCCTTCTCGCACCGTCCGGCGATCACAGGCCTAGACCTTCGAAATCCACTCGAATTCTTCTTCCTCCCACCAAGGGAAGAAGGTTGGCATGCCCTCGGAAACGCTGACCGTGTAATTGGCGGGACGTTTTTCCAGGAAGCTCATCACGCCTTCCTTTGCATCCGGCGAACGGCCACGTTCGTAAATAGCTGCGGAATCGACAATGTGCGCGTCCATCGGATGCCCAGCCCCCAGCATCCGCCACATCATCTGCCGGGTCAGCGCATTGGAGACAGGCGCGGTATTGTCTGCAATCTCGCGCGCGACTTCCTTTGCCCGCTTCATCAAGTCTGCCTGCGGCACGACTTCCGAAACAAGCTTGCCAGCCAATGCCTCGGCAGCCGGGAAGACGCGGCCCGTATAGCACCATTCAAGTGCCTGTGAGATGCCCACCAGGCGCGGCAGGAACCAGCTGGAGGCTGCTTCCGGGTTGATCCCGCGGCGGTTGAACACAAAGCCGAAGCGCGCATTGTCCGATGCGATCCGGATATCCATCGGCAGCTGCATCGTAACGCCAATGCCAACCGCTGCGCCATTGATCGCACCGATCACCGGCTTCAGGCTCTCGAAGATCCGCAGGGTGACCCGGCCGCCGCCATCACGCTGGATGTCGACCTTCTCCGACCGGCCCGCCTCACCGTCATTCGCGCGAGCATCATAGTCGAACGTCTTTGCGCCGGAGGAGAGATCAGCGCCTGCGCAGAAGGCCCGTTCGCCATGTCCAGTGACGATGACCACTTTTACATCATCATCGGCGTCAGTGATGTCGAAGGCCTTGATCATCTCCTGCATCATCTTGCCGGTGAAGGCATTCATATTGTCGGGACGGTACAGCGTGAGCGTTGCGATACCGTCTTCTTTCTCAAGCTTGATTTCGTCGAATTGCGCGAGCGTGGTTGCGGTCATGTCTTGGTCTCCCTTTGATCAACAGTTGCGGCAAAGGAAGGCGGCTTACGCTAGGGTCGTCAAGCGCTCTTCGTGTCGCCTTGACGACGCGCACCAGCCCCGACGGCATCTCGTTATCAGGAGCGAGAGGCCTCAGATCGAGTTCGCGCAAACCTTTACCGTCACAGTCTCCACTGAAGCGAAGAGCAAATCTTTTGTAACACAGCCGCGTCAATTCGAACTGTGCCGACGATCCCTGGGAGGTGGAGGGCGATCGGCTGCATGCGGATGTGGACTTTGTTCTGAAACACAGCAAAATCTACAGGCAGGACCGCACCGCGTCGCCATAGCATTGCTAGTGCCAGCAGGGAGTTCCATGTTTGAAGATATTGCACCAACGACGCTTGCCGCGCCGGCCTTCATCCTGTCCGTCATCTGGGAATGGTGGGCGGTAAAATCCGGGCACGCCAATGGCAATTATGAGACGAAGGATGCAGTCACCTCACTTGCTATGGGCGCCGGCAATCTCGTCGTGAACACGCTAACCGGTGCCATCTCGCTCTGGATGATGATGCTGCTCTGGAACTATCGCCTGATCGATATTCCCGTCACCTGGTGGAGTGGACTGCTTCTTTTCGTCCTTTATGACTTTATCTATTATTGGAAGCATCGTCTCGCCCACCGTATGCGATGGTTCTGGATGGAGCATGTGACGCACCATTCCTCACGTCAGTACAATCTGACGACAGCCCTTCGTCAGCCCTGGTTCGGACCTTTTTCGGGACTCATCCTGCTCGGCACCCCGCTTGTTCTGACAGGATTTCATCCACTCTTCATTTTCTTCGTCGCTAGCCTCAATCTCGTCTACCAGTTCTGGATCCACACTGAAGTGATCGACAGGATGCCCCGCTGGTTCGAAGCCGTGATGAACACGCCAAGCCATCACCGCGTACATCACGCGATTAATCCGCGTTATCTGGACACCAACTATGCCGGTGTCTTCATTGTCTGGGACAAGATGTTCGGCAGCTTCGTGCCTGAGCTGGAAAGCGACCCGCCGGTCTATGGCATCGTCGAACCGCTGGAGAGCTACAACCCAATCACGGTGGCCTTCCACGAGGCTGGCAACCTCGCCCGCGACTGCTGGCGCGACGGACCCCGCCCCGACCGGTGGGTTCGGCGTTTCGTCAATGGCCCGGGATGGCAGCCCAATGGTGAGCACAATCGCTCATCCGAACTTAAAGCCGCCTATCTGGCAGAACATCCCGACCAGGCCGGCACGCCAGGGTTCCCGAAAGCCTGACCCGTCCACTGCCTGTCCAGCGGCTCAGCACATCCATGTAGGCCAAGCAGACTTTTAAGTTGCAACTCATTCTCAATCTCATATAATGGATTCGATCACAAACGGGAGTTTTGACATGCCCGAAGACCATGAATCAGTTGCCTGGCTTCGTGCCCAGCTCGCTGAGCTCAAGTCCTGGGCGCGTTGCGCGGAGTCCGCGCAACATGCGAAGCAGATTGAACAGCACGCATCCTGGCTGTCGGCGCAACTGGATGCACTGCTAAAAACCGGCGCGCAATCAGCCTCAAACAGCTCCTGAACTTTGCCGCAGCGCCCTGTCTTGGTCGCTCCTGACAGCAGTCCGGATATGCGTTTCCTCCCAACCATCCGGTCCGCACGGGCGCTGCGGCATTCACATCATCAAAAAAGACAGGGCGGCAAACCTGCACCGCCGCTCCATTGCCTTACGCAACGTCGGTGATGGACGCCATTCTGACGATTGCTAATACTGGCTGTTGTTGATCGCGCGGCACGAGACCTGCGCGCACCAGGGAGACAGATCAGATGCATCCGAGTCATCACGCCAGGACCAAACCCGACGCGCCAGCTTACATCATGGCCAATTCAGGTGAGACGGTTACGTTCAAACAGCTCGACGACCGGTCGAACCAGATCGCGCACCTATTCCGCGAACTGGGTCTCAATCCGGGCGACACCATTGCCATTTTCGCCGAGAACAGCCCCCGCTATTTCGAGATCGCCTGGGCCGCCCAGCGTTCGGGGCTTTACTATGTCTGTATCTCGTCCCGTCTGACGGCCCCCGAAGTCGAATACATTGTGAGCGACTCCGGCTCGCGCATCCTGATCGCATCCGCTGGCCTCGCCCCGGTCGCCCGCGAAGCCAATGCCATTACCGAGCTTGAAGCCTACTGGTCCATTGACGGCGACATCGAAGGCTTTGCTTCCCTGGAAAAGCTGCGCGACAGCAAGCCAACAACCCCGATTTCGGACGAGATGCATGGCACCGATATGCTCTATTCGTCAGGCACGACCGGCCGCCCGAAAGGTATTCGCCCAGCCTTTGTTCCAGACACGCCCATTGATGAGCCAAACGTCCTTATGGCACTCGCCAAGGCGCTGGCCAGGGCGGAAGATGATTCAATCTATCTCTCACCGGCCCCGCTCTATCACGCAGCGCCCCTGCGCTGGTGCATGACGTTTACGCGCTTCGGCTCGACGCTGATCATCATGGAGAAATTTGACCCTGAAAAATTCCTGGCCCTGGTCGAGAAATACAAGGTCACACACTCACAGCTCGTCCCGACAATGTTCGTGAAGATGCTGAAACTGCCAAAGGACGTGCGCGAGAAGTATGACGTCTCGTCTCTCGAATGCGCCATTCACGCGGCCGCGCCCTGCCCCGTTCCGGTCAAGGAACAGATGATCGAATGGTGGGGTCCGGTGATCGAGGAGTATTATGCCGGCTCCGAAGGCAATGGCATGACCTGGATCGGCTCGAAGGACTGGCTGGCGCACAAGGGATCGGTGGGAAAACCTGTCCACGGCCAGCTCCACATCTGCGACGACGAAGGCAATGAACTGCCCGTCGGCGAAGCCGGAACAATCTATTATAGCGGCACGACTCCGCCTTCCTATCACAATGATCCCGAGAAGACGGCAGGCGCCCGCAATCCGAAGCACACCGAATGGTCGACCCTGGGCGATGTTGGACGCGTGGATGAGGATGGCTTCCTCTACCTCACGGATCGCAAGGCCTTCATGATCATCTCCGGCGGTGTGAACATTTATCCGCAGGAGGCTGAAAACGTCCTCATTACCCATCCGAAAGTCGCCGATGTGGCAGTAATCGGTGTGCCGAATGAAGAGTTTGGCGAGGAAGTGAAGGCCGTCGTCCAGCTTCAGCCTGGCATCGCCGCCAGCAAGGAGGTTGAAGAAGAGCTGCTCGAATTTTGCCGCGCCAGGCTCGCCAAGATCAAATGCCCGAAATCGGTGGACTTCGACCCGGAGCTTCCGCGTCACCCGACCGGCAAGCTCTACAAGCGTCTCGTGCGCGATCGCTATTGGGGCAAGCACGACTCCACGATCGTCTGATCGGCGTTATGCGCGGGGTGGACCGGTTGCGACGCACCGGATGAAGGCGCCATTAATGCTGGCCTAGCCCTGCGGCGGAAGCTCCTCGTGGCGCGTCATACCTGCCAGTGCCCTGACGCAGCCTGTTTCATGGCGTGTCCAGATTTGGTCGGTCGGCTGTACCCTGTCCGGCTCATCGAAGCTCTCGGTCGTGATGTCCACGAGGCCGTCGAGATAATCCGCCTCGAAGAAGAGCGACGTGCCGCAAGTGCCGCAGAAAGAGCGGCGCACGCCTTCGGATGACATGTAGATCGAGACCGATGTGCGGTCGACGCTGAGCGCCCCCGTCTCAACCATGGCCCAGCCTACCAGTGGCGCACCCGCTGACTTTCGGCAGGACGGGCAGTGGCACACCGCCGCAAATTGAATCTCTCCATCGATCCGGTATCTGACCTTGCCGCACTGGCAACCACCTTCCGCTTGCATTTTAATATCCCCTCACATAAAACAAACAGACTGCCTGTTTTTATACACTATCATCCGGGAGAGGCAAGATCGATGGCAAGAAATCCGGAGCGCAGCGCGAAGACCCGCCAGGACATCGTAACGACGGCGCGGCGCCTGTTTGGCAAGGAAGGTTATACGTCGGTCTCGACGCCGCAGATTGCCGACGCGTCCGGGGTCTCGCGCGGGGCGATGTATCATCACTTTCGGGACAAGGCCGCCATCCTCGAAGCTGTGATCGAAGCCGAATTCGCTCATATTGCAGGGATCATCGACACCTCCGCCACGGGTAGCCAGGATCCAGTCGAGAATCTGGTGGAAGGCGGCGAGGCTTTTCTGACGGCCATGTCTGACCCTGTGACGCGACAGCTCCTGCTGATCGACGGGCCGGCCGTTCTCGGTACGCAGCGCATGACGGATCTCGACACATGCACGACCACGCAGACCCTCGCCGAAGGCATTGCCGCCGCCAAGACCGCGGGACGCCTGCCTGCCGATACTGACACGGCCGCGCTGACCAGCCTGATGAGCGGTGCCTATGACCGCGCGGCCATTGATGGTTTCGGCCACGACGCGGCCCGTCAGCTCGAAATGCGCCAGGCGATCAGGGCAATCTGGTTCGGTCTATCCCGCCTCAGCTAGCCCTTCTCCAACGTCAGCCCTTGGCAAAGTCCAGCCAAGTCCGCATTAGGAGATGCATAGCCACATCAAAACAGGAAGAGGAGGCTCCATGGCTGATCCGAAAACAGTTCACTATAACGACCTTGAATCTATCGCAGGTCAGGAAATCGGCGTATCCGACTGGGTCACGATCGATCAGGATCGTGTCAACAAGTTCGCCGACGCGACTGGCGACCATCAGTGGATCCACGTTGATGTCGAACGCGCGACCAAGGAACTCGGCAGCCCGATCGCACATGGCTTCCTGACCCTGTCCTTGCTCCCCATGCTCGGCGCGCAGGTCCTGCGCATCGAAGGCACGACGCGCGGCATCAATTACGGCTCCGACAAGGTGCGCTTCACAAATATGGTGCCGGTTGGGTCGAAGGTCCGCCTGCGCCAGAAGTGCCTCGCCGTGGAAGCCAAGGCCGGCGGCAAGCAGACCCGGATGGAAGCGACCATCGAAGTGGAAGGACAGGAGCGCCCTGCCCTCGTCGCCGAGACGCTAACCGTCGTGTACGGATAGGCCTGCACTCGACCGACAATAATTGCCGGCCCCTCGCGGGCCGGCTTTTTTGTACCCGAAAACATTCCCGCGTGTCTTGCTTTTGCCGGAAACCCATTCAACTCTGAAATCCGAGGAGTCCGGACCAGAGGGGAACACTTATGAAAACCAGCTTCAGAATGGCTTGCGCTGTGGCGGCCCTTGCCGCCGTGGCGGTAGGGACGCACGCACAGGAGGCGAGCACGATCGACTTCGGGACAGATGACAGCATGTGGGCGCTCGATGGCGAATGTGACGACCCACGCTTTGAAGGCATTGGCATGGCAGAAGATCCGCTGGAAGAAGGCGACACACGCGCCGATGCCAGTGATTGCCGCGCGGCCTTCGAAGCCGGCACGATCTCGCTCGTTGCCGTCGCATCCTCTTCGAAGCCCCTGCGAAACTCGATGCCGTTGAAGCGGCCAATGTCTGCGGCAGAGATAGATTATGGCGATGACGCATCCCTGTTTGCCAATGATGGCGAATGCGATGATGCGCGCTTCATCGGCGATACGCTGGCCGATCCTCCATTGCTGCCAGGCGATGTCGGCCATGATGCCAGCGACTGCAAGGCCGGCGTGGAAGCCGGATCACTGCGCCTTCGCGGGCCGGGCGATCCTGCACTCGAGGAAGCGCTGGACGATGGCGAGCTTGACGAGGACGATCTCGCCCTGCTGGCCGAGCTTGAAGCCCTGCTGGAAGCAGAAGGCCTCGACGACATTGATCCATCCCGCTTCGACACCCCGCCTGCAGACGGCATTGTGTTCAATGGTGTGAATTTTGGCGATGACGCCAGCGAATGGTCGAATGACGGCGAATGTGATGACCCCCGCTTCGAAGGGGAAGGCCAGACCGACACGACCCTGCTCGAAGCAGATGCCTATCATGACGCCAGTGACTGCCTTACAGCCTGGAAAGCGGGGGGCCTGTCCCTGAAGGACTTCTAGTCCCCCACCCGCGACTGACACCAGGGCCGTCTTGCTGCCTTTATCAGGCGCAGGTCGGCCCTATATCATTTGGGCAACGCTGTCACAGGGAGCCGTCCATGTTACCTCCAAAACCCGCCGCCAATTTCAAACGCGTCTCGAAATCCGACAAGGAGTGGCGCGAACAGCTGACCGAAGAGCAGTACCGGGTGGGCGTCAAGGAAGGCACCGAGCGCGCCTTTTCACCGGGCAACCACAATGACGAGAAGCGCGACGGGGTCTATCACTGCGTCGGCTGCGGAACACCGCTCTGGTCTTCAGAGCACAAGTTTGACAGCGGCACCGGCTGGCCAAGCTTCTACAAGCCGATCCGCGAAACCGCCATCGACACCAAGACCGACTTCAAGATGATCATGCCCCGCAAGGAATGCCACTGTGCGACCTGCGGGCTGCATATGGGGCATGTCTTCAAGGACGGCCCGCCCCCGACGGGCGAGCGGTGGTGCATTAACGGCGTTGTCCTGGATTTCCGGCCCGCCTGAACTTTCCTTTCCTGGCGTATGGACAGGGTCACGTTAGCCTGTACCACTTCGTAACTGGACGAAGACGGAGCCTCATCCATGCGCCTTTCCATTTTACTTGCAACCGTTGCAGGCAGCGCCCTCATGGCCGCCTGCACCACGGCGACAGGACAGACAGACTTGACTGATACCACGACCGAGACCGCCCCCACTGCAAAGCCAGCAGCAGAAATGCCAACACCGCCGGTTGCAAAGCGTGAGCCGGTGACGATTGAACAGGTCGGCCGCACCAGGACCGATCCCTATCACTGGATGAAGGATGATAACTGGCAGAAGGTGATGCGCGACCCAAGCGTGCTGCGCGCTGATATCCACGACTACCTCGTCGAGGAAAATGCTTACACCAAGGCCGTCCTGGAAGACCCGACAAGCGGCCTGCGCGAAACTCTGTTCGAGGAGATGCGCGGCCGGATCAAGGAAGACGACAGCTCGGTGCCGAGCAAGGATGGCCCCTACGCCTACTATGTCCGCTATCGTGAAGGCGGCGAATATCCGATCTATGCCCGCAAGCCAGCCGATCAGGCTTTTCAGGAAGGCGCACCGGAAACCATTCTTTTTGACGGCGACAAGGAAGCGGAAGGCGAGACTTATTTCTCCATTCGCGGCCTCGACCAGTCACCGGATCACAAACTGCTTGCCTCCGCCATCGATACCCAGGGCAGCGAATACTACACGATCAGTGTTCGCAGCATTGAAACCGGCGAACCGGTGGGCACGCCCATCGAAGGCACCTATGGCAGCTTTGTCTGGGGCGCGAACTCCGACCTTCTCTACTGGGTCGAGCGCGATGAGAATGGCCGCCCGACTGCAGTGTTCCAGCGCAATATCGCGACCGGCGCGGATGTCGAGATCTATCGCGAACCGGACCCCGGCTTCTTCGTTGGTGTCGGCAAGACCGAATCGGATGCGTTCATCACGATCGAGACCGGCGGCCACACTTCCGGCGAGATCTATGTGTTTCCAGCCGATGCGGTATCGCCAAAGCCGAGGCTGATTGCGCCGCGAAAGGACGACGAAGAATATTCCATAACGCACTGGAATGACGCGTTTTATATTCTCACCAATGCCGATGGCGCAGTCGACTTCAAGCTGATGAAGGCGCCGGTCGACAATCCGGGACGGGAGAACTGGGAAGAGGTTATCCCGCACCGCCCCGGCACGCTCCTTCTCGGCCTGGACGCCCATAAGGATCATCTCATCCGGCTCGAACGCGAAAATGCACTGCCCCGGATTGTCATCCGCGAGCGCACCACGGGCGACGAACACACGATTGCCATGGATGAGGAGGCTTATGACCTCGGCCTTGCGGGTTCGGGCGAATTTGATTCGACCATCATGCGCTATGAGTATGCTTCTCCCGCCGTTCCGGATCAGACTTATGACTACGACATGGCAACGCGCGAGCGTGTGCTGCGCAAGACGCGCGAAGTGCCGTCGGGACACAATGCAGAGGACTATGTTGTCGAGCGAATCCAGGCTCCGGCCTGGGATGGCGAGCAGATACCGGTCACGATCCTGCGCCGCGCCGACACGCCTGTCGACGGCTCCGCACCGCTCCTGCTTTATGGCTATGGCTCGTACGGTATCACGAATGCGGCCGACTTCCGCACCAGTCGTCTCAGCCTTGTGGATCGCGGCTTCATCTATGCCATCGCGCATGTTCGCGGGTCGCAAGCCAAGGGCTATCAGTGGTACCTTGATGGCAAGCTGAAGAAAAAGGAAAACACCTTCAAGGATTATGTCTCGACCGGTCGTTACCTCATCGAGAAGGGCTACGGGTCTGAGGGTCGCGTCGTCGGCCATGGCGGCTCGGCTGGCGGGCTCCTCATGGGCGCGGCAGTGAACATGGACCCAACGCTCTTCGGCGGCATTATCGCAGCTGTCCCCTTCGTCGACGTCATCAACACCATGTCGGATGACACACTGCCTCTGACGCCGCCGGAATGGCCGGAATGGGGCAACCCGCTTACCAGCGCTGAGGACTACGACACCATTCTCGCCTACAGCCCCTATGACCAGGTCTCGGACCAGGACTATCCTGCCATGCTGATCACCGGTGGCCTGTCCGATCCGCGCGTCACCTATTGGGAGCCGGCGAAATGGGCCGCCAAACTCCGCCACGAGGCACCGAATGGCGGGCCCTATTTCCTGCGCATCAATATGGATGCCGGCCATGGTGGCTCGACGGGCCGGTTTGAGGGGCTGAAGGAGACCGCGATTGAGTACGCCTTTGCCCTGGCCGCAGTCGGCAAGAGCGACGCGCTTGATCTTTCACGTGACGCGGACCGCTAAGACCCGGCTCCGCTGAACGGAGCGAAGAGCCCAGACGAAAGACAGGCCGCTCCGGTGATCATCGGGGCGGCCTTTTTCACGCGATGACTGAAGGCAGCAAACGGGCCAGACCGGACGATACATCCACGAAGCTCGCCTCCCGCTGCTCTCACATCCGTACAAAAAGAAATGGCCCGACCAAAAGGCCGGACCATTCCATTGATCAGATGATCGATCGCTTAGCGAACGATGATCGTAACTTCCGAACGACGGTTCAGAGGCTCGCGAACACCGTCACGGGTTGCCTTGGCGAGGTCATTCTCACCGCGGCCTTCCGTGGAGATCATGTCAGCCGAGATACCGCGGCTCGTGAGTGCGGTAGCCACAGATGCTGCACGACGCTGCGACAGGCGTGCGTTGTAGGCCGATGCACCGGAGGTATCGGTGTGACCAACAATCGTCACCGAACCTGGAGCACAGTCCTGACGGGCACGGATGTTAGCAACCGCCTGGTCGATCACAGCCGAAGCCTGGCTCGTCAGATCAGAGCGATCCCACTCGAAGTAGACCACAAAGGCCTGGTTGAGCGTGGAGCAGGCTGCCACTGGTGCCGGAGCCGTATCCGTTGGAGGCGGCGGTGGCGGTGGTGGTGGCGGCGGTGGCGGTGGTGGCGGCGGTGGTGGCGGTGGCGGCGGAGGTGGTGGCGGCGTTGGGGCCGCGAACTGATACCGCAGACCAACCGTTACCGAGTGATCCGAGTAGGTGCCTTCATAGGCAACGGGACCGCCCGTGAAATCACGGCCGTCAAGGTCAAAGTCTTCAGCTACGAAGTACTTGTAACCCATGTCGAAGGTCAGCTGCTCAGAGAGCTCGTAGCCGAAACCTGCGAGAAGCTGGTACGCGATGCTCGTGTCGTCGTCGCTGAAGCCGTTGGCATCATACGTGGACACAGTGCCGCCCTGGTTCACACCAGCGCGCAGAGACGTCGCTTTCGCGTCCATTTTGGCAAGGCCGATACCGGCACCGACATATGGGACGAACGCGCCGCCATTGTCGAAGTCGTAGAGGCCGTTGAACATCAGGTCATAAATGCTGATGTTGCCGTCGCCACCTTCCTGGAAGTAGACAGGCGGCATGTCGGTGGCTGGACCACCATTCACAACACCGTCTGGATCGAGCTCACCGCCACGATATCCGAAGGTGCTTTCAAGACGGAAGCCGTTTGCGAAGCCATAGCCGAGGCCGATGCTGCCACCGATAAGGCCGTCACCCACATCGGAGTCGCCACCGAGTGAATAAACCGAACCGGATTCCGCATCGTGATCGAGCGTTCCTTCAAAAGTGTAGCCAAGATCGGCACGGCCGTACCAGCCGTCCTCAGCCACTGCAACATTACCAGCAGACGCAATAGCGGCCGCGGCTGTCGCGCACATCAGAGTTTTTTTCATACTCATCCCCTTTTGTGAGCCGCATGAGCACCATTGCTCACCGACCGCAGAGACTAACGGACCATTCCGTGTGATTACTCATCTAAAGAAGTTTTGTTCCATAGACGAGGTGACTTTGTATAAAAAAAAGAAAACTTCCAGCTTTTTCGCCAAAACGCGATGTAAATGCAACATTCTGCGCGGCTCGCCACACAGGCGTTCGGGTGTGGCCACTTTTCAGCCAAATTTGCCCTGATTTCGGGGGAGATGGTACCGCCTTCCCGGTTTGAACGGGAGACCTCTAGATCCACAATCTAGCGCTCTAACCAACTGAGCTAAGGCGGCACTGGCGACGCACATACGCCGATGGTGCGCGGCATTCAAGATTTTTTGGGACACCAATGCAGTTGGCAACCCGCTATTCTGCAGCCACCGCGTCTGATGATTCCACGCTCCTGGGCGATTTGGCCCGTTCAGACGTGCGAAATTGAAGGACTCCATCTTCGAGATTCGCATGCCGCAGCAGGAAGATATCCTTCAGATAGTTCTGGTGCAGTCGCCACGGGGTCTCGGTGCCCTGCTTGGGGAACTGCTCCATCACACGGGTCACATAGCCGGACGAGAAATCCAGCCACGGCTCATCACCGACCTCTCCCTCGGCAACCGGGCGAACCTCGCTGTAACCCTTGCGATCCATGAATTTTAGCAGGCGCGTGACGAAGTCTGCCGTCAGGTCTGCCTTCAGTGTCCAGGATGCATTGGTATACCCGAAAGTCGATGCCAGATTCGGCACGCCTTCGAACATGATGCCCCGATAGCCGTGGGTCTGAGACGGAACCAGCGGCGCCCCGTCAATCTCGACATCCATTCCTCCGAGAAAGACAAGTTGCAGCCCCGTCGCCGTCACGATGATGTCAGCGTCCAGGGTCGCGCCGGATTTGAGCTGGATGCCTGATTCTGTGAACGTCTCGATGTGATCGGTCACCACGGACGAGCTTCCCTCCTTCAGGGATGCGAAGAGGTCGCTGTCCGGCACCAGGCAGAGGCGCTGGTCCCACGGATTGTAGCGCGGCGTGAAATGCGTATCGACGTCAAATTCGGGGCCAAGCTCCTGCCTGGCAAGGCCAATGATTCGCTCCTTCACCTTTTCCGGGCGCTTGCGCGCCATGTTGTAAAAGAACATCTGGAACAGCACGTTGCGCCAGCGCGTCAGCCCATAGGCCATCTTCGACGGCAGAAGTTTCCGCAACTTGATTGCCAGCCTGTCTTCGGCCGGGCGCGAGACAACGTAAGTCGGCGACCGCTGCAGCATTGTGACGTGCGCGGCATCCTTCGCCATCTCCGGCACCAGCGTCACCGCCGTTGCGCCAGATCCGATCACCACAACCTTCTTGTCCTTGTAGTCGAGATCTTCCGGCCATTTCTGCGGGTGGACGATTTCGCCCCTGAAGGTTTCCTCGCCCGGAAAATCAGGCTTGTAGCCGCCTTCATAGGAATAGTAGCCAGCACACATATAGAGAAACCGGCAGGTCAGCGTGTGCGTCTCGCCGGACTTTGCATCTTCCGCTTCCACCGTCCAGGTCGCCGATGGGCTATCCCAGCTCGCCTTGCGAACGAGGTGATTGAACCGGATGCGCTTGTCGATGCCGTTCTCTTCGGCGGTCTCACGCACATATTTCAGGATGGCTGGCCCGTCCGCAATCGCCTTGCGTTCTTCCCAGGGTTTGAAGTTGTAGCCGAGCGTATGCATGTCGCTGTCGGAGCGGATGCCCGGATAACGGAAGATATCCCACGTCCCGCCAATCGCATCGCGCCCCTCCAGAATGGCAAAGGACTTGCCGGGGCACTTCTCCTGCAGGTGATAGGCCGCGCCGATGCCGGAAAGGCCAGCACCAACAATGAGGACGTCGAAATCGGGATTGCGCATAAGCTGTTTCCTACCGTTCAGTCTGCGCCAGCCTCTTCACGGGCCGGCCTGGACTTCAGTGTAGCTCATACGTGCGATCTTCGCCAGCAAAGGTGACGGATGCGTCAGATTAATTCTCTGGCCAGGTGCCAAGAGCCCTGTAAAGCGCGATGATATTGAGGTTGCGGGTCAGCTCCGCCTGAATGAGCTGCTGGCGCGCATTATAATAGAGCTGCTGGGAATCGAGCACTGACAGATAATCATCCACGCCGACCTGGAAACGTTCTTCCGAAAGGTTGAGCGTGACCGACGTATCCTCGACCAGACGCGACAGCGCTTCGACGCGCTCATCAATCGTGCGCGCGACGGCCAGAGCATCAGCGGTGTCGCGAAACGCCAACTGGATCGCCTGCTCATAGGCAGCCACGGCAATGTCGCGCTGGGCCTGCGTCACATCGAGATTGGACTGGCGCGCACCACCGTCAAAGATCGGCAGTGAAACCGACGGCCCGAAACTGTATCCAGCGGATCCGTCAAAAAGGTCGGCGAGATCAGAACTCGCATAGCCGACACGGCCCGTCAGGGAAATGGTCGGGAAGAATGCGGCGCGCGCTGCACCGACATTGGCATTCGCCGCCATGAGCTGGCGTTCAGCCGACTGGACATCCGGTCGCTTTAGCAGGACGAGTGAGGACTGCTCGACCGGAATCGCATTGGCCAGAGGCGACGGCGTGAGCGCGGCGGCTTCATAGGTGTTGGCCGGCAGATCCGTACCGACAACAAGCCGCAGCGCGTTCAGGTCCTGCTCGACACGGGCGGCAAACTGCGCCGCTTGCGCGCGGGCTGTCTCCACACTGGCCGACGCCCGGCGGACATCGAGTTCAGTGGCAACACCCGCCTGGAAAAGCTCATCGGTGAGACTGCGAGATTCCGATTGAACCTCAACCGTGTCTTCAGCAAGCGCCAGCAGCGCCTTGTCGGCGGCCAGCTGCATCCAGAGTTCACCGACCGTCGCAGCAATCGCGATCTTTGCGGCCCGCTCGCCTTCTTCGCTGGCAAAATATGACTGGAGCGCAGCCTCGTTCAGGCTGGCGACACGGCCGAACAGGTCGAGTTCGTAGGCCGTGACACCGAGCTGCGCGCTCACACTATCACTGAACCCGCCAGCACCGGAACCACTATCAAACGTGCCGCCTTCCGTGAGGTTGCCGGAGGCCGACACGGTCGGCAGACGCTGCGCTTGCGTAATGCCATAGCGTGCCCGCGCGAGTTGGACATTGGCGGCGGCGATCCGAAGGTCCCGATTCTGGTCGAGCGACAGCTCGACAAGCTGGCGAAGGTCATCGGACAGAAACACATCCTGCCAGACCAGCGGCTGCACTTCGCTGCCCGCAGCGTCGAGAACCGGTAGCGCTGCCGGTATTGGTGCAGCCGGGCGCTCATAAGGCTCCTCGATAAGCTGGCAGGCTGCAACCATGACCAGCGAGGAAACGGCTGCGAAAAATCTGGAAGATCCGGTCATGCGTGCACTTTCTGCGATTGCGATGGCTTGCGCCCGAAGGCCGACCCGATTGTACGGACAACAACGTAAAACAAAGGTGCAAAAAGCAAGCCGAAGAGCGTCGCGGCGATAACACCGCCGAGCACGGCCGAACCAATCGCGACCCGGGCCGCAGCCCCTGCCCCCGAGCTGAGCGCCAGAGGCAACACGCCGAAGCCAAAAGCAAAGCTCGTCATCACGATTGGCCGGAAGCGCATGCGCACGGCTTCAAGCGTGGCTTCCACCAGCGCCTTGCCCTGCTCTTCAAGGCCCTTCGCAAATTCAACGATCAGGATGGCATTCTTCGACGCAAGTCCGACCGTGGTCAGCAGGCCGACCTGTAAGAACACATCATTGGCGAGCCCACCAAGGTGCGCCGCGATCATCGGACCAGCCACACCGAGCGGCGCCACTAAAAGCACTGCAATTGGAACCGTCCAGCTCTCATAGAGCGCAGCGAGGCAGAGGAAGACGAACAGGATCGATATGACATAGAGCAGCGTTGCCTGATTGCCCGATTCTCTTTCCTGCGCGCTAATCCCGGACCATTCCGATGAGAAACCACCCGGCAGCTGCGAAATCAGCTCTTCCATCTTGTCGAGGGCGGCTCCAGAGCTCTGACCCGGCGCGGGCTGGCCCTGAATATTGACGGCTGGCAAGCCATTATAGCGTTGCAGCTGTGGTGAGCCGTAGCTCCATTCGGTTGATACAAGCTCCTCGAGCGGCGTCATTTCCCCGCTGGCATTGCGAACCTGCCAACTGGACAGGTCTTCCGGCTGCATGCGGTACGGTGCATCGCCCTGCACATAGACGCGCTTGATGCGACCGCGATCAAGAAAGTCATTCACATAGGTCCCACCGTAACCGACGGCCAGAAGACTGGTAATGTCGGATGGCGACACGCCATAGGCCTGCGCCTTCTGATAATCGACATCAATCTTGAATTGCGGGCTGTCCTCAATACCATTCGGCCTGACGCCCATCAGTTCCGGGCTCTGGCTCGCCATGCCGAGAAGCTGGTTGCGTGCATTGAGAAGCGCTTCATGTCCTGCGCCCGATGCATCCTGCAGATAGAGATCAAAACCGCTGGAATTGCCCAGTTCGCGGATCGGCGGAGGCACAATGGCGAAAATGCGTGCATCGATATTCTGAGAAAAGTGCGCGGATGCGCGCCCGGCAATCGCTTCGGCAGACTGGCTCGGATCTGGACGTTCAGACCAGTCCTTCAATGCACCGAAGGCAATACCGTTGTTCTGCCCCTGCCCCGCAAAGCTGAAGCCCGATAGCACGAACATGCCCCCAATGTTCTCGCCCTCTTCTGTCTCGTAATAGTTGTAGACCTCGTCCATCACCGCGGACGTCCGCTCAAGGCTTGAACCGACGGGCAGCTGGACCAGAGTGATGAAATTTCCCTGGTCTTCCTGCGGCAGGAAGGAGGTTGGCAGGCGCGTGAAACCAACAGCCACGAGCGCCACCAGCACCGCAAAGACACCCATGAATATCCAGCGCCGACTGACAATCCGCTGCACGGTGGCCGCATAGCCCGCACGGACCCGGTCGAAGCCATTGTTGAAAATTTCGACCGGGCGCCCCAGCAGGCCAGTCTTCTTCTCCGGGTCATGCTTCTTGAGCAAAGTTGCACAAAGAGCCGGCGACAGGATGATCGCAACCATCACCGATAGCGCCATCGCCGACACAATCGTCACAGAGAACTGGCGATAGATGACGCCGGCCGCGCCGGGGAAGAAGGCCATCGGTATGAAGACGGCGGAAAGGACCACCGCAATACCGACGAGCGCGCCTGTAATCTGGCGCATTGACTTGCGCGTCGCCTCTCGTGGCTCGAGACCATCTTCCTCGATAACCCGCTCCACATTCTCGACAACCACAATGGCATCATCGACGAGCAGGCCAATGGCAAGGACCAGGGCAAACATCGTCAGCACATTGATGGAGAAACCGAGCGTGAAAAGAACCGCAAATGTCCCAAGAAGGACGATTGGCACAGCGATCATCGGCACGAACGCCGCGCGGAAGCTCTGAAGGAAAACCAGGATAACCAGGAAGACCAGGAAAATTGCTTCGATGAGCGTCTTCTGCACTTCGTGTATGGATGTCTCGATAAAAGGCGTTGCATCAACCGGGAAGTTATACTCCATGTCCGGCGGGAATTCCTGTGAGAGCCGTTCGACCTCTGCCTTGACGGCTTCTGCGGTATCGAGCGCATTGGCACCGGTCGCGAGGGAGACGGCAAACCCCGTCGACGGGTATCCGTTATACCGTGCCCGGAATGAATAATTCTCCGCCCCCATTTCCACGCGCCCCACATCGCGCAGCCTCACGGAGCCGCCTTCCGGCGTCGTGAAGATCAGGAGGTCCCTGAACTCTTCGGGCGTCGTGAGGAGTGACTGCAGCGTGATGGTCGCATTGATTTCCTGCCCTTCGACAGATGGCGCTCCACCAAGCGCGCCCGACGCCACCTGGGTGTTCTGCGCGCGGATCGCCGCAATGATATCGGCGGGCACAAGGTTGAATTCCGTCAGCTTGTTGGGATCAAGCCAGATCCGCATCGCATATTGGGATCCGAACAACTGAACGCTGCCGACCCCGTCGATCCGGCTGATCGAGTCGTAGATATAGGAGCGGACATAGTCCCCAAGGTCGGTCTGGTCGAATGTCGAATTCGGTGAATAGACCGCAGTGATCAGCAGAAAGCTGGAATTTGCCTTGTTAACGCTCACCCCCTGACGCTGGACCTGTTCTGGCAGGAGCGGCGTCGCAAGCGAAACCTTGTTCTGAACCTGCACCTGCGCGACGTCCGGGTCCGTGCCCGTTTCAAAGGTCAGCGTGATGGTGGCCTGGCCGGATGAACTGGACGAGGCAGTGATATAGTCCAGTCCATCGAGCCCGGTCATCTGCTGCTCAATAACCTGCGTTACCGAATCTTCGACAGCTTTTGCCGAGGCACCAGGATAGATGGCGTTCACACTGATCGTTGTCGGTGCGATGTCGGGATATTGCGACACCGGCAGGGACCGCAGCGACATGATACCTGCCAGCATGACAATGATGGAGATCACCCATGCAAAGACAGGGCGATCAATGAAGAAATTGGCCATTATGGCGTTCCGTTATTCTGGGGAGATACCGGTGGAGTCGCCGGACAGCGAAGCGAGGCTGGCGCCGTCCGCATTGATTGCCTGAACCGGGGCACCGGCTCTCACACTCTGCAAACCTTCCACAATGACCGCATCACCGGGCGACAACCCGTCAGTCACGATCCAGTTCGAGTCGCTCGACTCCTGGATTTTGATGGGACGTTGCTCTGCCACGCCATCCTTTGCAACAAAGACATAAGCGTCGCCCCTCGGTGTGCGCTGCACAGCACGCTGCGGGACGAGATAGACGTTTTCATATGAGCCTGCCGCAAATTCGGCTTTAAGGAACATGCCCGGCAGGAGCAGGTCGTCCGGATTGGGAACCTGCGCCCTTACGATCACGGTGCCGGCTTCCTGGTCGACGCTCACTTCGGTGAACTCGATGTGCCCGCGATGCTCGTATTGTGTGCCATCCTCAAAATGCACAGTCACCGGCACGCTGGCGGTGTCTCCGACCGTGCGGATCTTCCCGGTCGCGACATCCTGTTTCCAGCGCAGGACTTCCGTACTTGCAGCTGTCATGTCGATATAGATCGGATCGAGCTGCAGGATCCGCGCGAGGGGGGTCGCCTGGTTGGCCGTCACAAGTGCGCCCTGCGTTACCGAAGAGCGACCAATCTGGCCGTCAATTGGCGCACGAACCTGCGTGCGGGCAAGATCAATCCGCGCGCGCTCCAGTGCGGCACGCTGGATACCCACTTCGGCAGCCGCCTGTTTCGCGGCGGCCACAGCCTCATCATAAGATTGCTGGCTGACCGCATTGATATCGGCGAGGCGTTCGAACCGACGTGCCGTTTCCTGCGCGGTCGCTGCGGAGGCCTCGGCCCTCGCAAGAGCGGCCTTCGCGCTTTCGACGGCGGCGTGATACTCAGCGGCGTCGATCTGGTAGAGCGGCTGGCCCGCCTTCACCTGCTCACCTTCTGTGAAGAGACGGTTCTGGATGAGGCCCGTAACCTGCGGCCGGATTTCTGCCTGCGCAAATGGCGTGGTGCGCCCCGGCAGGACGCGCACGCTGCCAACCGATTCCGGTTGCGCTTTCATGACCTCGACGCGCGCAGCCTGCGGCTGCATCTGCTGTCCGACCGCACCGGCGCTGGCATTGTCGCCGCCACAGGCACTGAGCGCCAGTAGCGATACACCACCAATCAGTCCGGCCAGGGCACGGCGCATGGTGACGCGGCCCGGAACAATCTGGGAGGAAACCGGGAGGAGCATATGTTGTCCTTCTTCACGCAGGTCCGCCAGCATTCTGGTCTGAACACGCGCTTGCTTTTATAGAATGAACGTTCTATCTAATGGTGCGCCGCAACATGTCAAGACACGAGAAGGTGGATTTAGTGCAAAAGGCACACAAAACGATGACAGGGGCCGAGAAACGCCGCGAGGCGCGCCGCGATCAGGTGCTGGATGCGGCGTCAGCCTGTTTCGTCGAACATGGGTTTCACGGAGCCGGAATGGCGAAAGTCGCCAAGAAGGCGCAGATGAGCGTCGGTCACATCTACCATTATTTTGAAAGCAAGGAAGCGATCATCGCGGCCATAGTTGATCGCGAATCTGAACTGGCTGTCGAACGCTTTGCAGAACTTTACGCCCTGCCAAGCGATGAGATTGCAGCGGCCATGATCAACCGCGCCGAGGACATCGTGGTCACCAAGTCGGACGCTTTCCAGTCTGCGCTCAATCTGGAAATCCAGGCCGAAGCGCAAAGAAATCCCCACATCGCCGCCATCCTGCAGGAACACGACAAGAAAATCCGCGGCCTGTTCTCCAATATCCTGAATACCAAGCTTGGCCTCACTGACGCCGATGCCCGGACAGAACTTCTCATGTCCCTGTTCGGGGGTCTCGCCTCCCGCGTCCTGCGCAATCCGGGCCTGAAGCGGGAGAAGCTCATCCCCCTCTTCCAAAGTCTGATGCATAATCTTCTGAACGAGCCAGCGAACGCGTGAACCAAATGGCGGCTTGCGGGTTAGTGATCTGACGAAACTGACAAAAGTACTGCTCTGCATATGACCGCTTCGACTGACGATCCTCTGGAAAATGTCCTCGACCGCGCCATCAAGGAAACTGATGGCGACAAGGTATCATTTGGTGACCTGCTGGACATGTTCGGGCACCGTTCATTCGGGCCCGTAGTGGCCCTTCTGGGCCTGATCGCGGTCATTCCGCCAGTTGGAGGCATTCCGGGTCTGCCGGCAGCCATCGGCCTGATCATCCTCCTGTTCAGCGCCCAGATCGTCTTCGGGGCCAGCCACATATGGGTGCCTGATTTCATCGAGAATCTGTCGATCGAGAAGGAGAAATTGCGAAAGGCAGAGGACCGCTGGAGCAAGTGGCTGAAACGCATCGACCGACTCATCTCCGAACGTATGGACTTTCTCACCGGCGGCTGGGCGGTCTATATCGCCGCCATCCTCATCAGCGTGCTCGCCATACTGATGATTCCGCTCGAACTCGTGCCCTTTGCCGCCGCCGCTCCCGGCGTCGCGATCATGGTATTCGGTCTCGCCTTCGTGGCACGCGACGGCGTTCTCATGCTGATCGGATATGCGACGTCAGCGATTGCCATTGGCCTGGCCATCACGCTCGTTCCCTGGGGAACGGTCGCGGGCTGGTTCTAGCCTAGTTCCTGGGCACAATCAGGTGCGAGCAGAGCTTTTCTGCAAGATCGACCGTCTCGACCGCCTCGGCTACAAGATCGATGTCGCCCTGGTCATAGCGGCGCTGCACATACGCACTGCCTGACAGCAGCATGCCGGCCACCAGTCGCGGCATCCCCCCCGTCTCGCCCGGCATGCCGAAATCGATCGCAAGCAGTTCGCAGAGGCGGTCTTCATACTGAACCCTGATCCGCGACAGCTCGCCGAGAATGGACGGGTTGGCATGACGGGTCTGGATAAACTCACGATATGAAAAACTGCCGCTCGCGACCAGCCGGCCATAAGACCATTTCAGCCAGTCCCTCCACACCTCGAATGCGGTGGCATTCGGATCGCGCTCCTCAAGCCTCTCCGAAAACAACGTATAAAAGTAGTTGTCGCCCGCGCTTGCGAGTTCCTGCTTGGTGGCGAAGTGACGATACAGGGTCTGCACATGAACACCGGCAGCTTCGGCAATTTCATCAAGCGTCGCATCGTCATAGCCTTTTGCAAAAAACACAGACTGCGCGGCGCGCACCAGCTTGCGGCGCGTCTCTGCCTTCCGTTTTGATCTCAAAGGGTATTTGACCGGCATAAGCTTTCCTAAATTCACGTCTCACCCAATTCCGACAACCTTTTCAGGGCAGGATCCGGAATTCATCAAGTCATCGTGCGTTAAAGCACTCGGGCGGAATGTTAACCATCTGTTGCAGTTGTTCCTTGGAACACTTGGCGAGTATTCCTGTTTTATATGCAGAGATTGAGCCATGACAAAAACTGCTAACATACGCACGAGACGAAATGGAATGACCGAGCCGCGTCAAAAGCGCCGGGCATTTCAGTCCGCCATGTCGAAAGGCCTGAAGTCGGCCTACAAGCCCGACGCCAATGGTCCACTCATGGATGAGTTCATGTCTCTCCTGGAAGAAGCCGACCGTCAGGCATCCAAGGCCTGACCGCACTGCGCCCGTCGAGTTCAGCCACCCCTCCAGACCGTCACACCTCCCCGCCTTGAGGCTCGAAGGCAAGCTTTGCTGTTGACTTGCGCGTGCCATGTCATATCGATAAATGTAGATAACTACAATTAAGCAGGTTGGCAAACAACCAGCGGGAGGAATCGAACCATGGCGCAAATTGCAAAGCTCGCAATGCTGCGAGCCTGTGAGGCCGACGCCGATATATCCATGCCTTTCCGTGCGTTTGGCTCATTCGGCCTGCTGTTTACAGCAACGGTCCTCGCGGCCTGCTCCCCTCAGTCTTCTTCTGGCGCGGCCAGTGAAACCGGGACTGCCGAAGTTCCGCGCACAGAACATGTCTCGGCCGCCAGCGATCCTCATCCCGGCGCCGAAATCTACGCGCAACGCTGCGCCGCCTGCCATGACAATCCGGAGGCGACCCGCTCCCCCTCCCTTGAGGCCCTTCAGGGGATGGCACCGTCGCAGATCACCTTTTCGCTGACCTCGGGCAAGATGCAGGCGCAGGCCGCCGGCCTGGACGATGAGGATATCCGCAATGTCGTCACCTTCCTCGCTGGCACGCCAGACGATGACTATGAGACCGCGCAATCTGCCATGTGTGAGGACACATCGATCTCCTTCGACAAGACCTATGTCGAGCGCTGGGGACCCGACCTCGCAAATACCAGATATTACGGCCCGGAGCGCAGTTCGCTTGGCAAGGATGACATGGCAAACTTGGAAGTCGCGTGGACGCTCGGCCTGCCCGGCGCATCCGATGTTCGCGGCTATCCCGTCATTACAGAAGACACGGTATTTGTCGGCGCATCCTCAGGCCACATCTTCGCGGTAGACCGCGAAACAGGCTGCACGAAGTGGCACAATGAAATCGGAGTGAATGTGCGCTCATCACTGACCCTTGGCGAGGTAAGCGGCGCGCCCGCCATCTTCTTCCAGGAAGGCTCGACAAATGTGTTCGCCCTGGATGGCGCCACCGGCGAAGTGCTGTGGAGCGCCAGGGCGGGCGTCTTGCCACAAAATATGGGAACCGCCGCTCCGGTTCAGGCCGGCGACAAGCTGATCGTGCCGCTTTCCGCCATCGATGTCGCAGCCGCTGGTGATCCGAAATATGAGTGCTGCAAGGGCCATGGAGCTGTTACGGCGCTGGACGCCAATACTGGCGAGCGTCTCTGGGCCACTCACATGACCGAGAATGCAGAGCCGACCACCCTGTCTTCTGTCGGTACGCAGCTCTACGGCCCATCCGGCGCACCGGTCTGGACGACCCCAACCCTCGACCTTGAAAAGAACCGTATCTACTTCGGCACCGGCGAAAACACGTCGGCACCAGCGACCGACACAAGCGATGCCATCTTTGCGCTCGACCTCGATACTGGTGACATCCTGTGGAGCTATCAGGCAACCGAACAGGACATGTTCAACATGGCGTGCGGCGGCTTCGGCAGCGGCGGGCCCAACTGCCCCTCCCCGCGCGGCCCCGATGTCGACTTTGGCGGCGCCATCACGCTAACCAGGCTTGCGGACGGTACGGATGTTCTCGTGGGTGGCCAGAAAGCCGGCGTGGTGCATGTACTCAACGCTGACACGGGCGAGCTGATCTGGAAGACCCGCATTTCCGCCGGCTCAGCCCTGGGCGGGATCCATTGGGGTCTTACCGTTGCAAATGGTGTGATTTACGCGCCATCCTCCGACCCCGACTTTCCCCTCCCCAATTACACTCCCAGGCCCGGGCTCTACGCGCTGGACCTGCAAACCGGGGATATCATCTGGAGCCATGCTGCCAGTCGCGATTGTGCCGAAGGCGCACGTCCCGTCCGCCCCGGCGGGGATACCCCCTATCCCGATTGCGTGTTCCAGTACGGCTATTCAGCGGCCCCGGCATCGAATGACGAACTCGTCTTCATCGGCGCGCTCAATGGCATGATGCGCGCCTTTGATGCCGAAACGGGAGAGGTCGTCTGGGAGTACGATACGGTACGGGCCTATGACGCGGTGAACGGCGTCGAGACCCATGGCGGCGCCATCGACAATTCCGGGCCATCACTGGCAGGCGACATGCTGTTTGTCCCGTCCGGCTATGCCGCTTTCGGACAGATGCCAGGCAACGCCTTCATTGCCTTCCGCGCCGCACAGGGAGACTGACCCAATGACCATCAAGGACCTTCTCATGTCCGCAGCGATCGTCGGCATGCTGGCGACGACGGCAGCCTGCTCCGGCGAGAATGGCACCGAAACCAGCCCGGACGACGATCACGCTGGCGAACCGGCCCATGTCGTCGCCATGCACGACTTCATGAATGAGGAACTGGACGTCGTTGCTGACAAGATCTGGGATCATCAGGGTTACATCATCACCGTGGAAGGCGAGGAAAGTCTCTTCCCGACCACGGATGAGGGCTGGCAGGCCGTCGCTGACGCAGCCGACGAGATGGCCGCCCTTTCAGAAGTCCTCGCCACCGAGACATACAGTCTCGGAGAGCAGGACTGGGTCACCTATTCAGAAGGTCTTGCCGTGGCAGCCGGTCAGGTGAAGGACGCTGCATTGGCGCAGGATGAAGAGGCGGTGTTCGAGGCTGGCGGCCTCATGTACCGCGTCTGCCGTTCCTGCCATGAGCGCTTTCGCACGTACGGAAAAAGCTGACGACCATGCCCAGCCTGGTCACTTATCCCCCACATCAGGGTTTCCTCCCAGTTCCAACGCGAATGGTGGGATTGTTTGCCTGCCTGCTGTTCGCACTGATGTGGGGGATTTTTTTCCAGCTGTCGCGCATGACGTTTCGCAATCAAACGCAAGGTTCGTCGAAGGGGTCAGCGGCCCGGCCCCTTTCCCGTTCCTCTATCTTGGCGCCAAGCACATGGTCACTGGCCTGGACCATGTCTTCTTCCTGATCGGTGTCGTCTTCTTCCTGAGGAAGTTTCGCGACATCGTCACCTATGTTTCGCTGTTCACGCTCGGACATAGCCTGACCCTGCTTGTCGGCGTCCTCGCAAATGTGTCGGTAAGCGTCTTCCTGATCGACGCATTGATCGGCCTCTCGGTGGTCTACAAGGCCTTCGAAAATCTGGGCGGGTTCAGGAAGCTTTTTGGCGGCAGTGTCGATATGCGCGCAGCCGTGTTCGGCTTCGGCCTGTTTCACGGCCTCGGCCTTGCGACGAAGCTGCATGCCCTGTCGATGGACGATAACGGCCTCCTCCTGAACCTGATCTCTTTCAATATCGGCGTGGAGATCGGCCAGGTGCTCGTCCTGCTGCTTGTCGTCTGGCTGCTGAACATCTGGCGCACTTCGCCTCGCTTCGAGACACATGCCTGGTACGCAAACATCGCTCTGATGATGGGCGGTTTCGTGCTGATCGGCCAACACCTCACTGGCTACTTCATGGAGGGCGCCGCGTGAGCGATCAAACAGAAGACCGCAAACTGATCTGGCCGGTTCTCGCCAGTCTCGGCGGCGCAGCCCTCCTGCTTGTGCTTTGGATCCTGCCAGCAGAGTTCGGCATCGACCCGACCGGCTTTGGCAAGCTGACGGGCCTCACCAGTCTGGCCGCGGAAGATGAACGCGCCTTCGAGGCAGCAGACGCAAGTCCTGTAACCATCAATGAGAGCTTCGAACTCCTCGGCTTTGAGTCGCTCGAATACAAGCTCGATCTCAAGGAGCATGCCGGCGTCGTCTTCGGATGGAAGGCGTCCGCGCCACTGCATTTCGACATGCACGCCGAGCCTTCCGGCGGTGAAGAGGGCGAAGCCTATTCCTATGCGACCGGTGACGCCAGGCGGCAGGACGGAACCTACATCGCCGAATTCCAGGGCGAGCATGGCTGGTACTGGGCCAATGAGACGGCTGAACCGGTCACCGTGGAACTGACCGCCACCGGCTTCTTCGCCGCCACGACGCTGTACCGGGATGGCAATGCCATTCGGCGATCCATGCCAAAGGAGTAAGGGATGAGAGACTTCTTCCTCTGGATGAACGAGACGCCCTGGAGTGTGGCGCTTCGCGAGTCCTTCTATGTCTGGCCGATACTGGAAGCCAGTCACGTCATGACGCTCATGCTGTTCGTTGGCACGATCATCATGGTCGATCTCAGAATGCTGGGCCTCGTCTACCGGAACGTGCCGCTGTCAGAGATGGACAGACGTATCCTGCCGCTGACGGTCGCTGGCTTTATCCTGCTCGTCATCACGGGACTGCTGCTCTTCTACGCCAAGCCGCTTGTCTATTATCACAGTCTCTTCTTCCGGCTGAAAATCCTGCTGATTGTCGCCGCAATGATCAACATCCTCGTCTATCACTTCCGGATCCAGAAAGACATGGCGGCCTGGGACAGCGATCCCAAACCGCCCCGGAGCGCCCGGATATCGGCTGCCATCTCCCTCTCGGCGTGGGTCTTTGTCGTGATCACCGGGCGGATGATCGCCTATGACTGGTACAATTGCGAAAAGCTTGACCCGAATGGCGTGATGAGCGCCCTCGCCGATTGTCCCCCCATCGAATTTGCAGACGTGACGGAGTAAGCGCCATGGCCACATGCTATTATGAAGGCGAGCCGTATGATTGCTCCTTCACCGACAAATACTTCCTTCCGATCGCCGACAGCATTGACCAGTCCACAATCGCCATGGCCGTCAAGGATTCCATGCTTATCGTGCCCTGGGCCGGATGCTTCCACCTGCTCTCGCTTGCGCTGCTCGGCGGCGCGATCATCATGGCGGACCTGCGCGTTATCGGCCCCGGCCTGCACTCCCAATCACCCCAGAGCCTGAACCGCAGGATGCAGCCCTTTCTGATAGCGGCGCTTGCCGTCCTGGTCCTGAGCGGCGTGATGCTGGCGCTTGGAGAAGTGATGAAGCTCTTCTACAGCCCGCCCTACTGGGTGAAGATGGCGACCCTTGTCAGTGCGGTCCTCTTCACCTTCGGCACACGCGACAGCCTGATCAGGAATAATGGGAGGCTGACACCACTCGCCATTGTCTTCGGTCTTGTGTCTCTCCTCCTCTGGGGCTGGGTCTTCATTGCCCTGACGAGCCTGCTCGCCCGCGTCGCCTTCCTGATCATGATCGCAGGACTGGGCATTCTGGTCTGGCTTTCGGGCCGCAGCGCCGACTCCATGCCGCTCATGGCAAGGCTAGGGTCAGCCACAACCATCGCCCTTTGGATGACGACTGCTGTCGCCGGTCGCTGGATCGCCTTCTGGTAAGCGGCAAAGGTTTCGCACTGGATTGGCGCGCAGCCGCCATCAACCAATAAAAGAAGCCGCCCCGGATTCGAGGCGGCTTTGATACATTCGGCTACTGGGAGCCGTCTTACATGTCTTCGGAGTCAGGAAGCTCTGTCGTGACCGGCCCGCGTTCGCGCGGGTCGGTGCCGTCACGAGGCGCGCCTGTGCCGCTGGAGCCCATGAAGATCTTTTCGCCATTCGACAATGTGATGTCGCGGCCATTGGCCTTGCAGGCCGGCGCACACAGTCGGTCCTTCGACTGGTAGCCACGCACGATGATCGGCGTGCCCGGCGTCAATGACCGCTTGTTGAGGCCGGCGCGCAGAAGCGTGTTCGGCGTGCCGCCTTCGACCATCCAGGCCGTCGTTTCTTCACTGCCTTCTTCCTCGGCCGCGAGATGGATCCAGGTGTGCGGGTTGACCCACTCCACCTTGGTGACCTCTCCGCGCAGGAGAACCGGCGCATCGGCATCGAATTCCGCAGAGAAGGCGTGGTGGGCACTGGCTGCCCCGACAATCGCGAGAGCACCAGCCGCAACACCGGCAAGGGCGTAGAGCTTGTTGTTCAGTTTCATATCAATGTCTCCCATTGGTTCAGATGGTGTACGGCAGGGCTTGCTGACCCCACCGCCTGCCTTCTCACTTCGAGCCGCCGGCTGATGCCGCTTCCTGTTCTTCCCGGCGAGCGCCGGCCAGGATGCCCGGAAGCGAATAGTTCGCCTCGTGGCATGCATACTCGTAAATTGGCCCTTCCGATTTGCGGAGGATCATCTCCCCCTTCCACGTCTGGGTGAAGATTTCGGGGTCCTCGACCCAGAATTCGTAAAAGATTTCATCGCCCGATATCCGCGTAAAATGCTCTGTCACTTTCGCGTCTGGCGACATGTACAGGCGGTGCCGCGTTGCCGCGCGCAGCGAAATGTCAGGCTCGAAATTTGTCGTCTCGACAACCAGCGTATCGCCGTCCCAGTACCCCACCGAATCGCCGAGCCACTGGTCCATCACGTCCGGCCGGTGTTCCTCATTGAGGCGGATCATCCGGGTCTGGTGATTCATCTCGACAAGGATCGCCACCTTGTCCGGCGCCTGAACGATCTGGTAGTTGTTATTGTACAGAACATTCAGCATCGGCGGACCGCCCGTTGAGCCGAACCCGACGGTGCACCGCTCTGCGGCCGCCCGCACTTCCGGATGATCAAAGTTCTCGCGCTGCTCTGCGAGCCGATCCTCGGCCAGCTTTCGGCCGGTTTCTGTGTAGGGCAGCTTGCCATCAGCGGGATCGACAATCCATGTGGAGCGATATTCACCCCGCACCTTGGCCAGCGAAGTCCCGAAGTCCATCCAGAAACGGTTGTAGCCGCCCACACCGTCGCCGCCAGCTTCGAGCGCCGGCGCATCCGGATCAGTTGGCTGATTGTCGGCTTCCGCAGATGCCTCAACCATGCCGGCCATAATGAGAGCCTGCTTCTCCGGCACCACGACTGCCATTCCCTCCGGCTTTTCCAGCGTCGTCAGCGATGCATTGGTCCAGATGCCCTGCATGTTCGGCGTACCATCCGGCATGCGCGGGGGTTCATAGTCCGTCTCGGGCGGTTCTGCCATTGCAGCAGGCGCGACCATGGCGGCGGCCATAGCGGTCGCGGAAGCAGCGAGCAGTGATTTCAGGGTGAGTCTCATTGCAGCGGCTCCTTACGCAGGTGCCCGTGGAGCTTTTCTTCCACGAATGGCACACAGTTGAAGTCCTCGATCCGGGCGTCATCGCCAATCAGACGATAGAGCGTCATCTCCAGCGTTACTGGCTCAGAGAAGGTGTCCGGATCCTCAATCGTTGCACTATACTCGATGTGGTGCTCGCCGACACGCGTGTAGCGCTCGGTGACCTTCGCCATCGCCGAATAATGGTTGCCTGCCCGGTCGAGCCAGGATGAGCCGTTTTGCGCTGTCACCTCGATCACGAACGTGTCGCCATCCCAATAGCCATAGGATTGCCCCATCCAGCTGTCGACCGGTGCCTCGCCCGGATCGGTCAGAAACACGTTCCGGACCGTGTTGGCATATTCGTAGACGATCAGCATCTGCTCATCATTCTGGATGATCTCGAAGGGGTACGGCAGATATGTGGCACGCGGCACACCCGGCATATAACAGAGCGCTTCGGGATCCCTGTTCGCCCAGTCGGCGACGTTTTCGGCTGCCTTTTCCGCGCCCCCCGGAAGGTAGGGCAGCGTCTGGCGTCCCTTGATCACGCTCGGCCCGGGCGGCACGGCACCGACCGCCCCCAACGCAAGGACATTCTTGGCTGGAACCGGTCCGAACGGCCCGTCCCGCAGCTGGTAGGCGTGCTGGGCATCATGGGCCTCGACATTGTCATTCGCTGTGTTCAGCACCTGCCAGACACCGGACAGGTCCCTGTAGACTTTGGCAGAGCTGTCGGCACTCGCCTGCAATGCCTGACCGTTTGCGGTCGGCTCGACGGCTGTGCACCCTGCCAGCAGGCCGGCTGCACCGACAGCCAGCACCAGATTTCGCATATTTTCCTCCCTGGAGCCCCAGATACCTGCGACCGTAGATGTTTGCGTACTTGTTCACCGACGGCGCGCTTCTTCTGCTGAGAAGCTGCGCTGCGTCCAACCAGTTAGTGATACCTGACTACAAAAATGTCAATTCATGAACTTGGCAGCGTCATGATTTCCTGATCGGACAGCGGGTCAGAATCTTTCAACGAGCGGATATCCGAACATCGCCTCCACCTCGTCGATCACGCAGGCGGCCTCTTTCACCAGGTCGATGTCGTCATTCTCGAAGCGTCTGATGACATAGGATGACCCGGCCATCAGCATGCCCGCCACCAGCCTTGGCTGGCTCACGCCTTCAGCGGGCATACCAAAACCCTTGGCCAGGGATTCGCAGAGGAGTGTTTCGTCGTCAGCCCGGATGGCGGCCATCTGGCCGAGAATGGACGGATTGGCGTGCCGGGTCCGGATATACCGGCGATAGCGATCATCGCCACCCTGCGTAAGGGACCGGAATGCGCGGCGAAGCCAGCTACACCAGAAGTCAAACGTGTTGCCCGTGCGCCCGGGGGCGAGACCTTCCGCCATGCCTCGTCAGCACTCGAACCCAAACCCTATACTGGTGCGACAGAATTTCCTGGCCTTGCCCCCGCCCTTCCCTGCCTGGATGTCCCCCTGCCAACCGGAAACATTCCACATGTGGGGCAGTTGATGTCTCACCCCGATCGCGTAGTGTGAGGCGATGGAAGACGTCGCCTTCAAGACCGGCAGCGGGGCAGCAGCCTCCGACTGGGCAGTGATACAGAAGGCCTCCGTCGATTTCCGGAGAAACCTTCATCGACGCCCCGAACTTCCCTGGCAGGAGATTGAGACAGCCGCCACCATTCGCGCCTCGCTCGACCGTCTCGGTATTCCCTGGAGAGTCTGCGCTGGCACCGGCACAGTAGCCCGGATCGCGCCGCTCGCACCGGGCCGTCATATCGGCCTGCGCGCGGACATTGACGCCCTTCCCATCCATGAGGCCAGCAGTCATGCCCATGTCTCGACCCATGATGGCTGCATGCATGCGTGCGGGCATGATGGCCACTCCGCCGCCCTGATGTCGACCGCCGCCTGGCTGAAGGCGCATGAAGCCGCGTTGCCGGGCCCGGTCACGTTGATCTTCCAGCCCGCTGAAGAAGGCGGGCATGGGGCGAAGAAAATGATCGAAGATGGCGCGCTTGAAGGGCTCGACGCGATCTTTGGCTGGCACAACTGGCCCGCTATTCCTTTTGGCAAGGCCGTCTGCCCGGACGGCGCCGTCATGGCCGGCAATGGCACATTCCGCATTCTTCTCAAGGGCTCTGGCGGCCATGCCAGCCAGCCGGAGAACACCCGCGACCCGGTTCTTGCCGCTGCCGCCGTCACCATGGCCCTGCAGCAGATCATATCGCGTCGCATCACGCCGCAGAATGCCGCTGTGGTCAGCGTCACCTCCATCGACGCGCCAAGTGGTGAGACTGTCATCCCGGACAGCGCCCGTCTCGCTGGCAGTATCCGTATCGCAAATCCATCCGATCGCGCCCGCATCGACGCCATGATCACTGAAATCGCAACCGCCCAGGCCGCCGCTTATGGAGTAGAGGCCGCGATCGAACTCTTTCCGCGCTATGACGCAACGATCAACGACGCCAACGCAGCCGAAACGATGCGCGCCGCCATTGCCGCGGACCTCGGAAACGACTGGCTGCATGAAGAGCTGCCAGTCCCGATCATGGCATCGGAGGATTTCTCTTACTATCTGAAGGAGTTACCGGGCGCCTTCGCACTGATTGGCGCAGATGACGGAAACGGGCATCATGAGCCCTGTCACAGCCCACGTTATGACTTCAATGACCGTCTCTTGCCCATTGTGACAAGAATCTACGCCCGCCTCGCCGGGGCACCCTTGCCACCCCAATCAACGTCTCAACAGGATTGAGGACACAGACACACGCATTTCCACAGAAGGAGAGAGATATGGAACTATTCGAACGCTGGGAGTCCGAGGTCCGGGGCTATAGCCGAGCCTACCCGACGGTCTTCAAAACAGCCTCGAATGCTCGGCAGGTCGACGAAGCCGGGAAGTCCTATCTCGATTTCTTTGGCGGTGCCGGCGTGCTGAATTTCGGCCACAATAATCCGAAGATGAAGGAAGCCATTATCGACTTCATACAGTCTGATGGCATTCCGCACAGCCTCGACATGGCTACGACCACCAAGCGTGAGTTCATGCAGGCCTTTGTCGACACGATCCTCAAGCCACGCGGCATGGATTACCGCATGCAGTTTACCGGCCCGACCGGCACGAACGCCGTCGAAGCTGCGCTGAAACTCGCCCGCCGCGTCACCGGACGTCGCCGCGTCATCGCCTTCACAAACGGCTTTCACGGCATGACGGTTGGTGCGCTGGCCGCTACCGCAAATGCATATTACCGAAACGCAGCGGGCATTCCGCTCCATTATGTCGAGCGCCTGCCCTTCATGCACCCGCTGGATGGCATGGACGAGACCTATGCTGATCCTTCGGCGGGATATGAGCCTCCAGCCGCCATCCTCGTTGAGGTGATCCAGGCCGAAGGCGGCGTAAATGTCGCCACAAAGGAATGGCTGCAAGCCATCCGCCAGTTCGCGAAGGATCGCGGCGCACTCTTCATCATTGATGACATCCAGGCCGGCTGCGGCCGCACCGGCTCCTATTTCAGCTTTGACGGCATGGACCTCGATCCCGACATCATCACCCTGGCCAAAGGCATTGGCGGCTTCGGCACGCCCCTCGCCATGAACCTCAACAAGCCGGAACATGACAAGCACTGGTCTCCCGGCGAACACACCGGCACCTTCCGCGGCCAGGGCATCTCCTTCGTCGCCGGCAAGGTCGCCATGGATTATTTCAAGGATGACAGCTTCATGGCCGAGGTCCGCCGCAAGGGCGAGGTCATGGCGTCACGGCTGCAGAAGATGGCACAGCCCGGCATGGAAGTGCGCGGCCGCGGCATGATGCAGGGCATCGACACAAAGGATGGCACTCTCGCCAAGAAGATTGTCGCCGAATGCTTCCGCACAGGCCTGCTTCTTGGCGGCTGCGGTTCGGAAGGCCGCGTGATCAAGCTGATACCGCCACTGACCATCGAGGATGCTGACCTCAATGAAGGGCTCGACCTGCTCGAGAAGGCAATGAATGCCGTTCTGGTGCCAGCATGAGACAGCGCGATGACATGACCTTCCCGCACGAGGAATATGTGCGGCGGCTCGAAGGCCTTCGACAACGCATGGATGAGCGCAATCTCGACGCCGTGGTGATCTCGGATCCCGAGAACATCATGTACATGACGGACTATCAGACGACCGGCTATTCCTTCTTTCAGGCGCTGGTCGTGCCGCGCGAAGGCGAGTGCTACATGGTCACGCGGAACATGGAGGAGTCCAACGTTCACGCCCGCACCTGGGTCAGCAAGACCCGGCCATTCGCAGATAATGGCGATGCCATCCAGACGCTCATCGACAGTTTCCGCGAAGCCGGTCTCAACAATTGTACCATCGGCTATGAGCGGAACTCATACTTCCTGCCGGCATACCAGCAGGACCGGATTCACTCTGCCTACACGACCGGACGGATGATGGACTGCTTCGGCATCGTCGAGGAAGGCCGCGCCTGCAAATCCAAACACGAAATCGAGATCATGAAAAAGGCCGCCCGCGCCACCCAGGCCGGCATGAAGGCGGGCATCGAGATCGCACGTCCCGGCATTACAGAGAACGAGATCGGCGCCGCCATTTCCGCCGCCATGTTCGAAGCAGGCGGCGAGCCCCCCGCCGTGATGCCCTATGTCACCTCCGGCCCGCGCTCCATGATCGGCCACGCCACCTGGGAAGGCCGCACCGTGCAGGAAGGTGAGCATGTCTTCCTCGAAGTCGGCGGCTGCTACCGGCGCTACCACACGGCCATGATGCGAACCGTCGTCATGCAGAAGAAACTGTCGTCCTCGATGGAAAGCGCCGAGCGCCAGATGAAAAAGGCGCTACGGGAGCTGCGCGACGCCGTACAACCGGGCCTCACGGTCTCAGACGCTGACAAGATCGTCCGCGACATCGTGAATGATGGCCGTCATGGCGGCTCGCTGATCACGCGGTCCGGCTATTCCATCGGTATCGCTTTTCCACCGAGCTGGGACGAAGGCTACATTCTCTCGCTCATGCAGGGCGACCCGCAGATTCTGAAGGAAGGCATGACCTTCCACATCATCCCATGGGTCTGGGGCGTGGATGGCGACAAGACGGTCGGCATCTCGGACACGTTCTACGTCACCGAGGATGGCTGCGAGAGCTTCTTCGACTTGCCAGAAGAGTTCACGCTCAAGCCGCCTGAGAAGTCGGCCGATACAAAGCCAAAACCAAAGCCCAAAAAGGCCACGAACGGCGAAGCTGTTACACAGTAAACCGGCCCAAACAGGAGACAGACATGCTGAAAGCCGTGAACCCGGCGACCGGCCAGACCGTGCGCGAGGTTACGCCCGACACGGACGCCGAAGTGAATGCCAAGATTGAAGCCTCCATAAAGGCCTTCAAGGCGTGGAAAGGGAAAAGCTTCGCCGAGCGTGGCAGGCTGCTGCGCGATGTCGCGAAGTACATGCGCGACCATGTCGACACGCTCGGCCCCGTCATGACCGAGGAAATGGGCAAGCCGAAGAATGAGTCGATCGGCGAGGTAAACAAGTCAGCCTGGTGCGCCGAGCACTATGCCGATCACGCCGAACAATACCTTACCCGGCAGGTCATCGAGTCGGACGCCTCCCTGTCCTATGTCCAGCACCTGCCCATTGGTCCGATCCTCGGCATCCTGCCGTGGAATGCGCCCTTCTGGCTGGCCTTCCGATTCAGCGCGCCAGCCTTGATGGCCGGAAATTCCTGCCTCATGAAGCACGATCCCCACGTGCCGGGCTGCGCCGAAGCCATCGAAACATGCTTTCGCGAGGCTGGAGCCCCAGAAGGCCTGTTCCAGGCACTCTACCTTGAGACGCCGCGCGTCGAGGCAGTCATCCGTGACAGGCGCATCCGCGGCGTCTCCTTCACGGGTTCCTCACGGGGCGGCTCGAAAGTGGCCGAGATTGCGGGCTCGGCGATCAAGCCTGCCGTGCTCGAGCTTGGTGGCTCCGACCCGTCCGTCGTGCTTGCAGATGCCGATCTTGAGAAAGCTGCAGACACGCTGACACTGTCGCGCATCATCAATGCCGGCCAGTCCTGTATCGCCGCCAAGCGGATCATCGTCGAAGCCAGCATCTACGATGAAATGACCGCGCTGATGAAAGACCGGCTGTCGCAACTGAAAGTCGGTGATCCGGCTGATGAGAGCACGCAGGTCGGCCCCATTGCACGCCCCGACCTGCGCGACGGCCTTCACAGACAAGTACAGCAGACCATTTCCGAGGGCGCGACCTGCCTTCTCGGCGGAGAACTGCCTGATGGCGAGGGCTATTTCTATCCCGTCACCCTTCTGGCAGACGTGAAGCCCGGCATGTGCGCCTTCACCGAGGAAACCTTCGGGCCGGTCGCCGTTATGGTCCGCGCAGATGATGAGGCGCACGCCCTCGAAATGGCGAATGACACCGAATACGGCCTTGCCGCCAGCGTCTGGACGAACACGGCTCGCGGCGAGGCCATCGCGTCTCAGCTCGACACCGGACAGGTCAGCGTCAATGGCATTGTGAAAACAGACCCACGCCTGCCCTCCGGCGGCACAAAGGCGTCCGGTCTCGGACGCGAGCTCGGTCCTCACGGCATCCTGGAGTTTGTGAACGCCCAGCAGGTCTGGATCGGACCTGTGAAGTCCTGATGAGTGTGCGACAACGCCAATCACTTGTCAGGACTTCACTGCAAAGCGGCAAATTTCTGAGAAGTTTCGCTTTACCGTTTCAGTGCGGCTTTATGCCTGACTGTTAGACCGATCAGCTCTAAGTCGCTGGAAATGCGGCTGAACAGAACGTTCAGGGGCTGAAAATGGTATCGACATCGCGCAAGCGGAACACGCTGCTTGCCTGCCTTGCAGCGATCTGCCTGACTCCCGCCGCGTCAGGTACGCCCCCGCTACGCGGCGGCGAAATACCACGCGTTGAAAGCAGTGCCAGCGGCCCCCTCCAGACCGACCTGACCGTCGTTATCAACCGCTCCACCCCCATTACTGTTGCGCGCCCCTTCAAGCGCATCGCCGTGTCACAGCCCGAAATCGCCGACGCCTCGCCGACCGCAGACAATCGCCTCTACGTCCGTGGTCGCACTATCGGCGCGACCAACATCCTGGTCTATGATGATGAAGGCGAACTCGTCGAAATCATTGATGTGCGCGTCCAGCACGATCTTGGCGCCATCAGGAGTGATGTTGCCGCCCTCTTTCCGGATGTGCGCCTCGACCTGCGCACCATCGCCAACCGTCTCCACGTGCGCGGCGGCGTTCCCGATGATGCAACCGCAGCGGAAATCCTCGCCATCGCATCCAGCTACGCACCCGACGGTGTCATCGACGCCCTCAAGATCACCAGCCCGCAGCAAGTGATGTTGGAAGTCCGCTTCGTCGAAGCGTCCCGTGAAGACGTCAATGAGATCGGACTCGGCAGCGATATTTACCAGGCCGGCGACTTCGTCTTTTCGACCGGAGCAAGCATTCTGTCCGGCAGCACGCCGAAAACGCTCGGCGCCATCTTTGGCAATGCCGGCGACGTCAACATCGATGTCTTCCTTTCCGCACTTGAGCAGAAGGGCATTATCCGCACCCTTGCCGAGCCGAACCTTGTTGCCCGTTCCGGCGAGACGGCGAGCTTCCTGGCCGGCGGCGAGTTTCCGGTCCCGGTTGCCTCCGACAAGAATGTTATCACCATCGAATTCCGTGAATTCGGCGTCAGCCTGGACTTCACGCCCACCATTCTTTCAGACTCGTTGATGAGCCTCGAAGTCAGCCCAGAAGTCAGCCAGCTCGACCCGCGAAACTCCATCCGCCTGGAAGGTGTCGAGATCCCGGCACTGAGCGTGCGACGCGCCAATACGATTGTCGAGCTGTCCGATGGCGAGAGCTTCGCCATTGCCGGACTCATCCAGAACACGGTCGACAGCACGACCGTGCAGACCCCGTGGATTGGCGATGTCCCGATCCTCGGCGCACTGTTCCGTTCAAACCGCTTTCGCGAGAATGAGACCGAGCTGGTGATCATCATCACGCCGCGTCTTGTGCGCCCGGCGAGTGCCGGCACCCGGCTTGTGGATCCGCTCACCAGCCGTCGCGAACCGAGCGAAGCCGAGCGCGTCCTGATGGGCAAGCTCGACGACGACGCCGCACCAGCATCCGGAAGTGCCGTGAACAGCAATATCGATGCTCAGCTGGTACGTCGGGATCTCGGATACGTACCGCAGACCGGGACACGCTAGACATGACGGAGACCTTGAAGCCAAGCCTGCCCGCCCGCCTGCATGTCTTTGCGCCGCAATGGCACGCGGATATCGACGAGGCCGCCGGCAGGCTTGGCCAGGTCGCGCCGATCGTACACCCGGACGCCCAATCGGCGCTGAACGCTACATCCCGAGACCACAATTCAGTGATCATGCTTGAGCACGATCAGAGCTTTGATCTTGTCGAACTGTTACTGAAGGTCTCCCAGACCCACCCCAACATGCCGGGCATTGTGGTCGGCATGAACATTCCCGTCCTTGCGGTTAAGCATATCATCTCGCTTGCCCGCTGGGACATGCTCGAAGCGCCGGTAAAGCCCGAGCCGTTGCGCGAGGCCCTGGAAAATGTCAGCCGCCGCGAAGGCCGGGAGGGCGAAGGCGCGGCCGGCAAATGCTGGACGGTGACGTCTTCCGTGGGCGGTGCAGGCGCAACGCTCGTGGCCGTCGAACTCGCCTACCAGTTCAGCCAGCGCGAAAAGCGAAACAAGGTCTGCCTCGTCGACCTCAACTTCTTTGATGGCTCGTGCGCGTCGTATCTGAATTGCCCCTCGAACCTGAACCAGGTGGCACTGACGCAGTCCGCTGACCGAATTGACGAAGCCCTGCTCCAGGCCTTCATCACACGTCACAAGAGCGGCATCGACCTGCTCTCGGCGCCGCGATCCACCCGGACGTGGAACTCGATCAGGCCAGAATCCGTCTTCAAGGTGCTCGAAGTCGCCTGCGACGCCTATGACATGGTAGTGATCGACATGCCGCGCTGGCCGTCGCCCTGGTCGGGTTCAGTGGTAATGGGTTCAGACGAGGTTCTGGTGCTGAGTGAACTCACCGTACCGGCTCTCCACGCAGCCCGGCATCGCGCCGAAGAACTCGAAGATGCGACGGATGGCATGGCCAGCCCGCACATTATTCTCAACCGGATGACCAGAAAATTCTTCGGGAACGCCGTCACCGTGCCGCAGGCCGAGGACGCCATTGGCCGCCGCGTTTTTGCGACCGTCTCGTCAGACTGGGAAGCGGCCCTTTCCTCCGTGAACTTCGGACAAGCCGTCGGCCAGGCCAAGCCCGGCAACCGGATCTCCAGGGATGTCGCCGAAATCATCACCCGGCTCGAAACCGGCACAGGCGCGACCGTGCAGACCGAGAAATCAAGGAAGCGCGCATAATGGCAAGGTTCTCCATTCTCTCGAAGACACAGGCGCACAAGCGCCCGGAGGATACTGAACAGACACTCGACGAGGTGATCTCCGATATCGACGCCGAGACCGCCGTGGGCATCCCGGCGGCTTCTGTCGCTGACGAGGTCGATACTCCAGCCAGGGCCGAGGCGCACTCTACTGACGAAGACGCCCCTTCATTCGACCTGCTCGACGCCAAGCTGCGCGTCCATAACAAGCTGATCGACGAGCTTGACCTCTCCATGCTCGACAAGCTGGACGAGACCGAAATGATGCGGCAGGTCCGCCGCCTCGTGACCGAGATCGTTCGCGATGAACGCATTCCGATGAACCAGGCCGAAGTCGCGAGTTTCGCCGATTCCGTCTACCATGAGATGACCGGGCTTGGCCCGCTCGAACCACTCCTTGCTGACCCAACCATCTCCGACATCCTGATCAATGGCTATAATCAGGTCTATGTCGAGCGCCGCGGTGAACTGGAACTTTCCAGCGCCAAGTTTCGCGACAACGCCCACCTTCGCCGGATCGTCTCACGCATCGTGTCCGCGGTCGGCCGCCGCGTCGATGAAAGCCAACCCCTCGTCGATGCACGCCTGCTCGATGGTTCGCGCGTGAACGCGGCGGTCGAACCTGTCGCCATTGACGGTCCGCTCGTCTCGATCCGGAAGTTCTCGAAGTCACCGCTGACACTGGAAAAACTGATCGAATTCAAAGCCATGCCAAAGGAAGTTGCCGAGTTCCTTCATGGCGCCGTGAAATGCCGGGTCACGGCGATCATCTCCGGCGGCACGGGCTCGGGCAAGACGACGCTCCTCAACGCGCTATCCAAGGCGATCAGCCACAAGGAGCGCCTCATCACTATCGAGGACGCTGCCGAACTCCAGCTGCAGCAACCGCATGTCGCCCGCATGGAAACGCGCCCGCCAAATCTCGAAGGCAAGGGTGAGATCCGCCAGCGGGAACTCGTCAAGAACGCCCTTCGCATGCGCCCCGACCGCGTCATCCTCGGCGAGGTCCGCTCCGAAGAAGCCTTCGACATGCTGCAGGCCATGAACACCGGCCATGAGGGCTCGATGGCCACGATCCACGCCAACAATCCGCGCGAAGCGATCAGCCGTCTCGAACAGATGGTCGCGATGGGCGGCCTTCGGATTTCCTCGGAAGCGGTGCGCGGCCAGATCGCATCCGCCATCGGCATCATCATCCAGGCCCAGCGCCTCTCGGATGGTTCTCGCCGCATCACCCACGTCACAGAGGTGACTGGCATGGAAGGCGACATCATCCAGATGCAGGACATTTTCACCTTCAACCGTCTCAGCACCAGCGAAGACGGTACCGTCGTTGGCGAATTCCGCGCCTCCGGCCTTCGCCCGAAATGCCTCGATGAAATGAATCGCCGCGGCGTCCATCTCCCGCTTGAATACTTCGATCCGTCCCGGCCGCTTCTGACGGTGCCGAAATAATCCAATGGATATCTCGACCGTCATATATGTGCTGGCTTTTGCCTCTGCCTTCATGGCGATGCAGTCGGTCTTGGGCTTCGGCAAGACGGCCGTGGCAAAGACCAGGATCAACAAGCGCCTGAAGGTCAAGGAAAGCCGCGCGTCGGTCGCTGAACTTATCGTGGAACTACGCCGTCAGCGCGGTCTCGACCAGCACGGCAACCAGACCATGGCATTGCGCTGGTTCAATGATCTCGTCACCCGCTCGGGCCTCAGTTTCAATCCCTCCCTCTGGGCCGGTCTTGCCGCGAGCCTTGCCATCCTCGCTGGAGGCACAAGCTTCTTCTTACTGCACAGCGTCCTGATTTCCCTCGCGGCCGCCTTCGTGGCCGGTTTCGTGCTTCCTCTGATGTACCTGAAAATGAAGGCAGGCGGGCGTGAAAAACTCCTGGGCGCACAGCTTCCGGACGCGCTCGAAATTATCGTGCGCAGTCTTGAGGCCGGACACCCCGTGCCGACCGCAGTCTCCCTTGTTGGCCACGAAATGCCAGACCCGATCGGTTCGGAATTCGGCCTCGCCGCAGATGAAATCTCCTATGGGTCGAGTCTTCAGGAAGCGGTCAAGAAGCTTGCGGAACGGACGCGTCAGCCGGATGTGGAGCTCTTCGCCGCCACGGTTCGCCTCCAGGCCAAGACGGGCGGCAATCTCGCCAGCCTGTTGAAGGTAAACGCAGCGACAGTCCGCTCGCGCCAGAAGATGCGCATGAAAGTGAAGGCTGCGTCCTCGGAAGGGCGGGCCTCAGCCATGATCCTCACCGCAGCCCCTTTCATTGTGCTGACGATGATGCACCTGATGACGCCGCATTTCTACGGTTCCGTCATCCATGAGCCCGTCGTCCAGTATGGGCTCGGCGCGTGTGTCGCCTGGATGGCGATTGGCAATCTGCTCATGCGCAAGATGATCAATTTCAAGGTCTGAGGGAGCGCGCACACCGATGTTCGGACAAGACAGCTCTTTCGCAACAGGACTTGCTATTTCGATGGTCGCCGTGATCGCGCTCGGCCTGTTTGCGCACGCCGTGTCCCAGATCGTGCGGGGGCGCCGGCAGGTCAGCGAGCGCCTCAAGGGCGATGTGCCGCGCTCAAACCGCGCCGGATACCCGCAGAAACCGCGCAACTCCCTGATCGAGATGCTCGGCCGGAGATTCACTGACCCGAACTCCCAGGAAACCACCAGGATCCGGCATCGACTGATGCAGGCAGGCTACTACTCGAAATCGGCCCCCTACCTCTATATCGGCATTCGCTTCGTTTGCCTGGTGGCCCCACAGCTCGCCCTTGTCGGCGCATGGCCCATCATAGATGAACACATGCCGAAGAACGGACTGATCATGGCATCCGGTGCACTTGCCGTTCTCGGCTTCGTCGCTCCGTCCTTTCTGCTCGACAAGAAGATCGCTCAGCGTGAGGCCCAGTACCGCGAAGGCTTTCCGGACATGATGGACCTGATGGTCGCCTGTGTCGAAGCCGGGCTCAGCCTCGATGGCGCCGTGCAGCGCGTCGCAGAAGAACTCGTTCAGCGCTATCCGAACCTCGCCGATCACCTGAAGATCATGAACCTCGAAACCCGCGCAGGTCGCGCACGTATCGAAGCATGGAAGAATTTCGCTGACCGCCTGGGCCTGGAAGAAGCTCGATCGCTCGCAACCATGCTGCGACAATCGGAGGAACTTGGTACCAGCGTTGGCGATACACTCCGCACCTTCGCAACCGACATGCGCGAACGGCGAATGTTGTACGCCGAAGAGAAGGCTCTTGCTTTGCCGGCCAAGCTCGTCGTGCCGCTGATCCTGTTCGTTTTCCCATCCCTGCTCACAGTCCTGATGCTGCCAGCCGTGGTCCGCCTGATCGACGTCTTTTCTGCAACCTGAGCCCACTGGCGGTTGCTTGCCGGAATCACTGGTGGTGCGACGCTACTGGCTTACGGGCACTTCGTACTGCGTCACCTGCTCACCCAGCACCACCTCCACGGTTGATGAAGAGGCGCGGCGTGGGGCCAGCGGACGCGGCACGCTCGAGGCGACGCGGCGCGGGCGTGGCCGGTCGAGATTGACCGCCTCGGCCTGCATGAACTGCTCGTCCGCGCTGCCTCGAAGAGCGAGCGACAAGGTTCCGGACTCACTGGCAACAGACAGTTTCTGCGCCTGCTCCAGCGACACTGACAACGTGGCCGATTTGAACACGCGCGCATCATTTCCGATCATGTCGTCATTGAGGTCGAGACCAAGAACCTCGACATTCTGGAGCAGGACAATGGCGCTGCGGGAACTCTCCGACCGTGGGGAAACAGGCTGGTCGTCAAACATGGCCTGGCTGCCCTCATTGGCGATGAAGATCACATCGACCCGGTCTCCCGGCAGTACAAAGCCCGCCACGCCAGAAACATCGTCCATCCGGATGGTATAGGCGCGGTAGCCCGGCTCTATCCGGGAGGACAGTGACGCACGCATGCCTTCAGCAAGCAGCAGCTTTTCCGACATCATGTCACCGGCGGCAATCTCGATCAGGGTCGGGCGCCCTAGTCCGGTCGCCTCAAGCGCCTTGCGGTCGGCGAACGCCCCCCGGGGGATTTCAACGGCTGGCCTTTCCTCGACTTCGAACCATGCTGGATCAACCATGACGCCGCGCGGAATATCACGCACGGCGACAAGGACCGGTTCCCGTGCGATGACCGGCGCCTCGATGACCGTCTCCACGCCGGTCTCATCATCAGAGGATCCGAGCCAGAAGCGCGCACCGAGGATGGCCGCAACCCCGAATACAATCGAAAGGATAAGGGTAACCACCGGTGAGATCTGCATGTCGGACGCACCTTGCTGGACTGTGACCGAAGAAAACCTAGCCACCCTCCTTTAAGTCTCTTGCAAATCCCCGGCTGGAATTCGCCAGAACCGGTTAACCAGACTATATTCGTTCCAGCATATGTTTCGCGGCGACCACCGGCCTCGCAATAAAATTGAAGCTTATGACGTTTTTTGCTTTTTCCGGCGACGGAACGAACCAAGTCGGTCGTTAGAGCGTAACAGGGTCTGCATGTTCAGCGCTAATGTCGTCGTCTTTCCGACCGGATGGGCGGGCCCGCCAAAGAAATTGGAATGGAATATAGAGACGGGCGAGTGACCAGAACTTTCGGAACCACACTGATCGCAACGGCCCTTCTGGCTTCCGTGTCCGCCTGCGGCGGAGGCGACAGCAGCGCCAACGGTGCCACGACCGAGCGCGCGCGCGGCGAACGGGCCGTGCAGATAATCCCCTACAAGGTGACCATGGAGCGCCAGGTCACACGCGTCGAAGCCGTCGGGACCGCCCGCGCCCGTTCCTCGGCGACCATCTATCCTGAAACGGCCGGTGAAGTCGTCGCCGTCAATTTCGAAGCTGGAGACCATGTCGAAAAGGGGGCCGTCCTGCTGCGTATGGAATCGCGCCAGGAACAACTCGCCGTCAGCCAGGCCGAAGTTGATCTCGCCGATGCCAGACGCCTTCGCGAACGTTATGCCAGCCTGAGCGCCCCCGGCGCTATCGCCCAGAATGAACTCGACCGGGCAGACGTCGCCTTCAAGGCGGCCGAAATCAAACTCGATGTTGCCCGCGATGCGCTTGCCGATCGTACCATCCGCGCGCCCTTCTCCGGTTATGTCGGCCTGACGGACATCGACCCCGGTGCCCGCATCACCACAACCACCACAATTACCCGAATTGACGACCGCGAAGTGCTGTATATCGACTTCCCCGCCCCTGAAGCCACATTCAGCCAGATCCGGCCGGGCGAAACCATCACCGTCCAGCCATTCTCCAACCCCGAAGCCTCCTACGAGGCCGAAATCCTGACCACAGACAGCGCGGTCAACGCAACAACACGCGCTTTCACGGTCCGCGCATCGATCGACAATTCTGACGACATGCTGCGACCGGGGATGAGTTTCCGCATCGGTTTCAGCGTTCCCGGTGAAAACCTTCCTTCTGTGCCTGAAGCTTCCATCGTCTGGGGCGGCGACGGTGCCTATCTCTGGGCTGTTGAAGATGGCCGGGCGCAGCGTGTTCCCGTCACCATCGTCGGGCGGACCGAGGGCAACGTGTTGGTCCGCGCTGACATTCAGGAGGGCGACTGGATCGTTGAGGAAGGCGTCCACAAGGTCCGCCAGGGCGCGCCTGTCCAGATGCCTGACCAGACGAGGAACATCGCCCGCTCCCAAGAGGCCGCAGACCGGGCTGCGGGGGGCGCACGCCCATGATGCCGCCCGGCTCCGGCTTGCCAGGACTATCGGTCCGGCGCCCTCTCCTTGCCGCGGTTCTCAACCTGCTCATCGTGATCGCAGGCCTTGCCGCCGTTCTCGGTGTCGAAGTTCGCGAACTTCCTGATGTCGACCGACCAATTGTATCGGTGCGCGCGAACTTGCCCGGTGCCGCGCCGGAAACAATCGACGCGGAAGTCACCAGCATCATTGAAGGCGCCGTTGCGCGCGTGTCGGGCGTGCGCGAAATCGAATCCTCGAGCGAGGAAAACAATGCCCGCCTGCGGATCGAATTCAATCCGGGCGTTGATCTCGATGTCGCGGCTTCTGACGTGCGCGAAGCGGTCAGCCGCGTTCAGCGGCAGCTGCCGGAGCGCGTCGAAAACCTGTTCGTCACCAAGGCTGACGATGAAGGCCAGCCTGTCCTGACCATCGCTGTTGTCAGCGACGCCTATAGCGAAGAAGAGCTGACGCGCATCATCGAAAGCGACATCATTCCGGAATTCCTCGCCATTGATGGGGTCGCCACTGTCGGCGAGTTCGGAACACGCCTTCGGCAGATGCGCGTCGTGATCGACCCGCTCCGCCTCAGCCGTTTCGGACTGACTGTAAACGATGTCGCGGCCTCGCTGCGGCAGGCCCCGTTTGACGTGCCGGTCGGCAGCTTTCGTTCGGTGAACCAGGAATTGATCGTGCGTGCCGAAGCCACGGCGGCCACGCCGGAATTGGTCAAGGACATCATCATCCGGGACAATACCAGGATTGGGGATGTCGCCGAGGTCACGCTCGGCCCGGCTGATGCCGACAATCTCCTGCGCCTCAATGGCCGTCCTGTGATCGGCCTCGGTATTATCCGCCAGGCACAGTCCAATACGATCCAGATATCTACGGCCGCAAAGGAAAAGATCGCTGCCCTCAATGAACGCTTCGATGACATCGAACTGATCGTGCAGTCCGACGACGCGGTTTTTATCCAGGCCTCGGTCAAGGAAGTCGTGACCAGCCTGGCCATCACAGTCCTGATCGTCGTTGCGACGATCTGGCTATTCCTCGGATCGGCCAAGGCGACGCTGGTTCCGACCGTTGCGATACCCGTATCGCTGATTGGAACGCTAGCCGGCATCTGGCTGATGGGCTTTTCGATCAATCTGCTCACCCTGCTCGCGCTTGTTCTCGCGACTGGCCTGATCGTCGATGACGCCATCGTCGTGCTGGAAAATATCCAGCGCAAGCAATCGATGGACATCCGCCGCCGGGCCGCCGCCATGATCGGGGGCCAGCAGGTCTTCTTCGCCGTCATCGCAACGACCGCCGTGCTGGTCGCCGTGTTCGTGCCGATCTCCTTCCTGCCCTCTACGACCGGGCGTCTGTTCCGCGAATTCGGCTTTGTGCTGTCTGTGTCGGTGATCATTTCTTCATTCGTCGCGCTCTCGCTCGCACCAGCGATTTCGTCAAAATTCCGGTTTCGTGCCCTGGACGCGAAGGATACGCGCCTTGAGGCGTTCGGACGCAAGCTGGCAAGTGGCTACCGGACTGCGCTCGACACCTGCCTGAATCATCCGTGGATTGTGGCGCTGGTCAGCGTCCTGGTGGCCGGTGGGGCTGGGCTTCTTTACACCAGCCTCCCACAACAACTCGTGCCAGACGAAGACCGGGGCGTGATTGAGATTTCTGCACAAGGCCCTGACGGCGTCGGCCTGTATTACATGGAGCGTCAGGCTGACCAGATTGAGGATATCCTCCAGCCATTTATAGAGCGCGGAGACATCGAATCCATCTTCACTGTCGTTGGAACTTATGATCCAAACCGCGTCGGCGTTACCGCCCGCCTGAGCGACTGGGCCGAACGCGACATTTCCCAGCAGGAGCTGATCGACCAGCTGCAGGAACCAATGTCACAGATCCCCGGTTCCCGCGTATCTGTGTTCGGGCGCTCGAGCCTGAGCGGTCGGCGCGGTGGACGCGGCGGCGGTTTGCGCGTGGCGCTCACCGGCAATGACTACGATGAAATTTATGTTGCTGCCCGCGAACTTGCACGCAGAATCGAAACCGAATCTGATGTGCTGTCCAATGTGGAAATATCCTACCAACCGACGCAACCGCAGCTCTCGATCCAGATCGACCGCCGCAGAGCGGCCGACCTGAACGTCCCGCTGGACGAAATTTCTGTCACTCTGCGCGCCATGGTCGATGGTGAAGACCTCATCGACCTCAATGTCGAGGATCAGGCCATCCCGATCATCCTGGAATCCGAGACCAATGCGATTCGCAATCCGGACGACCTGCAGAATCTCTACGTCCGATCAGAGAATGGAGATCTCATACCGATCTCGACACTCACGACCATTCACGAGGAAGGCGTAGCCGCGCAACTAGATCGTACAGAGCAACGCCGCGCCATTCAGGTGGACATGGATGTTTCGACCGCCGTTCCACTTGCCGATGCAATTGCTGAACTCCGTGCGTTCGCAGGCGAAGTATTGCCGTCAAACGTGAACCTGCTTCTTCGTGGCGACGCCGAGACGCTTGAGGAAAGCAATCGCGACCTGATGCTGACTTACGGATTTGCGTTCGTCATTGTGCTGCTGGTCCTGGTCGCGCAGTTCGAGAGCATCACCAGTCCGCTCGTAATTGTTCTCAGCGTGCCGTTTGCTCTGGCGGCCGCAATCTATGCTTTGCTTCTCACAGGCGGATCGCTGAACATCTATTCGCAGATCGGTCTTGTCATGCTGATCGGCCTGATGGCCAAGAACGGTATCCTGCTGGTCGAATTCGCCGAGCAGCTGCGCAGCCAGGGCCGCAATGTCCGTGATGCCGTTCTCGAAGCCGCCACGATCCGCGTCCGGCCGATTGCGATGACGGTGATCTCCACCGTGCTTGGCTCACTGCCGCTGATCCTGTCTAGCGGGGCGGGCGCCGAAGCGCGAAATGCGATTGGCTGGATCGTGTTCGGCGGGCTTGGCCTCGCGGCCATCTTCACCCTGTTCCTGACGCCGGTCATCTATCTCGGAATCGCCCGGTTCGGCACGGCCCGCTCCACCGAGGAAGACGAGCTTGCCAAGGAACTCGAAGACGCCGCGTCGAGGCGCCCGGCAGAGTAGAATTTAGGCCGCGCTTTCCTCGGGTCATACCTTCACGACCGGGGGCAATTCTGGAATCCTCGACTCAATCAGAAAAAGTCGGAGGAACCAGGACATGTTCGCAAATGTCAGCGAGACGGCCGTTGAAGAGGCCGATGCCCCGAAAGGCCACAAATACCCGCTCGCCTTCGATGCCAGGCCAGCAGCAGACCTCACCGATATCGACCTCTTCACCCGCGGCCAGCCTTTCGAGGCCTTTGCGAGAATGCGCGAAACCGCACCGGTCTGCTGGCACGATGAAGAAATGGGGGCAGGCTTCTGGGCGCTCACTGACTATCACGACATTCGCAAGGTTGAACTCGACACAAAGACCTTCTCGTCCCAGCGTGGCGGCATCCTGATGAATTATGGCAGCGCTGATGCCCGCCACCCGCTGCTCCACCGGGCCTCGCTCGATACAATGATCTGCCTCGACCAGCCCTATCACATCCCGCTGCGCCGCGAGCATATGCCTTTCTTTACGCCCGCCTATATCGCAGATCTCAGGAAGCGCGTGGATATCAAGGTCGCCAGCCTGCTCGACGACATGGAGGCGAAAGCGCGCGACACCGGCCAGCCGATTGACCTGGTCGAGATGTTCTCCGCCGAACTGCCGCTGTTCACGCTCAGCGAGATTCTTGGCGTCGCGGAGGCTGACAGGCCGAAACTGGTCAAGTGGATGCACTATCTGGAAACCGCCGCAGACACGATGCGCAAGGGCGACGTCATCGACCCGGAATTCTTCGGTGCCTTCGTCCAGAACGTGCTCGACATGTTCGAATATGGCAAAACCGTTCTCCAGGCCCGCCGCAAGGCCCCGAAGGAAGACCTGCTCAGCGCGATTGCGCATGCCAAAATCGATGGCGAGCTCCTCTCCGATGAGATGCTCGACGGCTCCTGGCTGCTGATCGTGTTCGCCGGAAACGATACAACCCGCAACTCCATCTCCGGCACGATGAAGCTCCTCACAGAGTTCCCGGAACAGAAGCAGAGGCTGTTGAGCGACGCCTCGCTCGTTCCCAACATGGTGCATGAGGCCATCCGCATGGTTTCCCCGGTCATCTACATGCGCCGGACCGCAACGCAGGACGCTGAAATCCACGGCCAGAAGATTGGCGAAGGCGAGAAGGTCGTCATGTATTATGGCGCGGCCAATCGCGATCCCGCCGTGTTTGAAGAGCCGGACCGGTTTGACGTCACACGCGCCAATGCGAAAGACCATCTTGCTTTCGGCATGGGGCCGCATGTCTGTCTCGGTCAGCGGGTCGCGAACATGCAGCTCGAATGCGCCTACCGCCAGATCCTGACCCGCTTCCCGAACGTAGAATGGACTGGGGAGATCGAGATTGCCCCCAACAATTTTGTCCATGCCGTCTCGAAACTCGGCGTAAATCTCGGCCTCTGACTGCCGCGCAAGCAACAGATTACCGGAAATGCGTTAAGCGTTTGGTTGCCCGAATCTGTTAAGGCAGCCTCGTCAGAATACTATGAGGGAGACCTGCTTTTGAGCCAGATGGCGATGATCGGCCTTGCGATACCGGGTCTGGGAGGATGCCTGACGGCAATCTTTCTGGGCTTCTGGTATTACAATCGCGAGTTCCGGGCGCCGCTCTGGTTCGCACTGGCCTTTGCCTGCAGCGCTATCGGCTTCTGCATCAGCAACTACCTCGTAGCGAAGGACACGATGGCAAATGCCATCCTCAACAATACGATCTATGGATTAGGCCTCGTCGCCCTGTTTCAAGGCCTCTGCCTCGCCTTCAATCGCCGCATGCCCTGGATTGTCCTGTCGGCGTTTGCCGTGGGCGGCGTTGCAGTCGCAGCTGCCATCCAGGCGTCGGCGATCGGTCTCAGCTATCGAATCCTCGCGCTCAACCTCATTCACGGCTGCTTGACCGCTTACGGCCTCTTCCGATTGCGTTCGATCTGGAAGGAGCACTGGACAGGAAGCGCCGTCGTAGTCGCGTTCACGCTCGTTACGCTCAACTTTCTGATGATCGCGCCGCTCACGACAATCGGTGTCGAGCTTTCTGGCGAGAACTTCTTCACCTCTACCTATTGGCTGTCGATGAATGTCGTCGCCCTCCTGTCGGTTCTGGCAGTCGCCGGGGCTCTGATCTCCGTCTGCGTGAGCCACAATGTCAAACGCATCCATGACGATGCCAACAAGGATTACCTCACAGGCCTGCAGACACGACGTGCCTTTGAACGAAGCGCACAGTTTTACTGCACGCGCCGCTCCGGCCGGACCGCCGCCAGCCTCATCATCATGGATCTCGACCACTTCAAATCGGTCAATGACACCTTCGGCCATTCGGCGGGCGATGCAGTCCTGTCGACGATCGGCGACTTCATCAGCAAGCAGATTCGCCGCTCCGACATTGCCGGTCGCGTCGGAGGAGAGGAAATCTGCATTCTTCTTCCTGGCGTCGATGTGAATGGTGCCAGGAGGCTGGCTGCGCGACTGAAGAAGCAGATGCGCGACCTGTCCTATCCGGGAATCGATGCAACTCGCCGGATCACGGCAAGTTTTGGCATTGCCGAGTTCGGCAGGACAAACGCCTTCCACGAGATTTATGCCGAAGCGGATGCCATGCTCTACGCCGCCAAGCAGCGCGGCCGCGACCGCATCATTTGCGGCGAACGTCCAATTGACGCGGGCAGCCCGATCAGGCGTGAAGTGCTGGGCAGGGAGCCTGACAGGAAAACCGCCTGAGTCGTAATTGGCGGCATCTGCCCCAAGGTGACACTTGTTTGCACCGCCCCGGTGATGTTCATGATGGGCCTCAGAAACAGGAGGAACCCCTATGTCAGGCAAACCGGAAAGCGTCGGCAATGAAGTGCTCTACGAGGTAAAGGACCACGTCGCCCTGATTACCCTGAACCGCCCGGACAAGCGCAACGCCGTGAACGGTGCCGTTGCATCGGCGCTCGGCTGGATCTGCGGAGAAACCGAACGCGATGACGATGTCCGCGTCTGCATTCTCACATCATCCCTGGAATCGACATTCTGCGCAGGCGCTGACCTCGCCGAAATCTCGAAGGGCAATGCCCGTGCACTCTCGACCAAGGAAGGTGGCTTTGCCGGGCTCGTAAAATACCCGCGGACCAAGCCCTGGATTGCTGCGGTTCGCGGCAATGCGCTCGCGGGTGGCTGCGAGCTGCCGCTCTCCTGCGACATGATCGTGGCGGCGGACAATTCCCGCTTCGGCCTTCCGGAAGTGAAGCGCGGCATCTTTGCCGGTGGCGGCGGCGTCTTCCGCCTGCCGCGCGCCTTGCCTCGAAACATCGCGCTCGAAATCGTTGCGACCGGCGATCCGCTTCCGGCGGAACGTCTCTACCAGCTGGGCCTGATCAACCACATGGTGCCGTCCGACCAGGTGCTGGGGGAAGCCCATGCCCTCGCTGCCCAGATCAGTGTGAACGCACCGCTCGCTGTTCGCAAGAGCCTCGAAGTCGCCCGCCAGGCCTATGACGGCACGGAAGAAGACCTCTGGAAGGCATCAAACGAGGCCGCCGCTATCGTCTTCTCCAGTGAGGACGCACAGGAAGGCCCTCGTGCCTTCCTTGAAAAGCGCGCGCCGGTCTGGAAGGGCAGATAGGCTGAGCGCACATACGCCAACGCCTCTTTCCGCTTCGCCAAGGAAGTGATTGCCCCCTCCATCATCCTCGATATCCTGCCCGAATAAAAAGGGAGGATATCGAGATGAACTGGAAACTGGCTATCAGCGTGAGTACCGCGCTCCTGCTCTGGGCCTGTTCGGCACAAGGCCAAAGCGACGGCGAATCCTCCTTGTCTACACAGGCAGCCATTCCCGCCGCCCCCGAAGCCGGCCTTGCAACGGACGCGACCGCAAAGGCGAACCAGGCATTCGCGGACCGCCTGCCACTCGGCGACCAGGACGATTTTGACGACGCCGCGCGCGGATTCCTCGCGGCTATTCAGGACAAGGCCATCCTCGATGAGGCCGGAAATACCGTCTGGTCCATCCCGCAATTCGATTTCCTGAGTGCCAATGCGCCAGACACGGTGAACCCGTCGCTCTGGCGCCAATCCGGCCTTTCAGCCCAGCATGGCCTCTTCGAGGTGGCGGACGGCATCTGGCAGGTTCGCGGCTATGATCTTTCGGTGATGAGTGTCATCGAGGGCGACACGGGCTGGATCATCGTTGACCCGCTGACCGTGAAGGAGACGGCTGCCGCCGGCCTCAAACTCGTCAATGACACGCTGGGTCAGCGTCCTGTGACCGGCGTCATCTACACCCACTCCCACGCAGACCATTTTGGCGGCGCGCGCGGCGTCATCAGCGAAGCAGAGATTGCCGAGCGCGGCGTGCCAGTGCTCGCTCCAGCAGGCTTCACCGAAAGCGCGGTCGCCGAAAACCTCATCGCGGGCAATCTCATGCAGCGGCGCGCGGTTCTGATGTTCGGCAACACGATTCCGCGTTCTGACATTGCCAATGTCGGCACGGGCCTCGGCCCCGGACTGCCACAGGGCACGACCGGTCTCGTCCTGCCGACCGAAGAAGTCGGTGGCTGGGGCACGAGGCGCGTGATCGACGGCGTCACCTTCGAGTTCATGGATGCTGGCGGCACCGAAGCGCCCGCCGAGTTCATGTTCTACCTTCCCGAAAAGCGCGCGCTCTGCACCGCCGAAGTCGCAACAGCAACCTTTCATAATGTGCTGACGCCGCGCGGCGCCAAGGTTCGCGACGCCCTGAAATGGAGCCGCGTGATCGACCGTGCCCTCGCCGATTATGGCAAGCGCTCCGATCTTGTCTTCGCCTCCCACCACTGGCCGACCTGGGGCGAGGACAATGTCGAAACCTTCCTCAAGGGACAGCGCGACATCTACCGCTATGTCCACGACCAGACACTGCGCCGCGCCAATGCCGGCGCAACAATGACCGAGGCGGCCGAATCAATACCCGAACCAGGCTTCAGCCAGACCGATTTCGCCACCCGCGGCTATTACGGAACGCTCAATCACAATGCCAAGGCGGTCTACCAGTTCTATTATGGCTGGTGGAGCGGCGTGCCGGCCGATTACAACGCCCTGCCCCGTGAGGAAACTGCCGCGCGCTATGTCGAAGCCATGGGCGGCATGGACGCAGTCCTCTCAAAAGGGGTCGATGCGTTTGAAACCGGCGACTATCGCTGGGCGGCAGAGCTGTTCAACCAGGCGGTCTTTGCCGCACCGGACAATCAGTCCGCAAAGGACTGGCTTGCCGCCAGTTACGAACAGCTTGGCTTCCAGGCCGAAAGCGGCGCATGGCGCAGCTATTATCTCACCGCAGCCAGCGAACTTCGAAACGGCGTGCCGGATGCCGGCGCGCCCAATCTCGGCAATGCCGATTTCCTGAAGGCGGTGCCGACGCTCGATCTCTTCGACGCCCTCGCCAGCCGGTACAATCCGCAGAAGCTCGCACGTGAGCCGTTCAGCATTGTGTTCGACTTTACCGACACATCGGAAGTGATCACGGTCGAAATCGGAACAGACGTCGTCGTGCCACGCGCAGCCGATACCGACGCGGCGGTCGCCCGCCTGACTCTCAGTCGAACTGACTTCAACAGCCTCATCCTGCGCGAGATCGGCGTGCCTGACCTGATGGCGGCTGGACGCCTCACGATCAGCGGTGAAGCCGCGGCCGCAGGGGCGTTTCTGATGACGCTGGACACGCCGGACTTCTGGTTTCCGGTCGTCACACCCTGAGCGATGTCAGTTTCTGGCTACATGCCCTCTTGCAGCTGCGCCAGCATGCCGCTAGTCAGGCAGGCTGTTGCGGAGAGGTGGCCGAGTGGCTGAAGGCGCGCCCCTGCTAAGGGCGTATACGTTTACGCGTATCGAGGGTTCGAATCCCTTCCTCTCCGCCACTTCAGTTCTTTCCGAAAAGCCACAAACCCCTGTATTTGTTGTGTATTAATGCACGCCCTTGCCTGCATTGGCCCACCTCTGCATTGAAATGCTACACAATTTGCTACACAAAAGGAGCAGGGTGTGGCGATTTTCAAGCGAGGACCCGATCATTCATTCTATTCGCTTCGCCATTCCTTTGAAGACCGCATGATCGCAGCAGGTGTCGATGACCGGATCCGTCGGGACCTGTTCGGTCACAGGTTAGACCGAGAACGATATGGCAAGGGTGCCTCGCTTGAACACGTCGCCGGATTAGTGGAGAGCCTCGCGCAAATCAAAGAAGATTTCCCTCGCCAACAACTCGTCGCGAAGCTTGGAGTTGAAGCTCTCGCAGTATCCGTTTTCCCATGGTGAACCCGGTTCGATATAGAGCGTCTTCACGCCGATCCGGCCAAGCCAGTCGCGCAGGGCGGTGGCGATGAACTCCGGTCCATTATCGGAGCGGATATGCTCCGGCGGACCATGATGCACGAACAATTCGCTTAGCGTGTCGAGGACATCGCGGGAATTGAGCTTGCGTTCGACGCGGATGGCGAGACATTCGCGAGTGAACTCATCAATCACGTACAGCATGCGGAACACCTTGCCGTCATGCGTGCGGTCCTGGACGAAGTCATACGACCAGACATGGCCCGTGTGCATCGGCCTCAACCGGATGCAGGAGCCGTCATTCAGCCAGAGACGGCCTCTCTTTGGTTGCTTCATTGGCACTTTCAGCCCTTCACGCCGCCAGATGCGATACACCCGCTTCTCGTTCACATGCCAGCCATCCCGTCTCAGCAGGGCCGTGATGCGGCGATAGCCATACCGGCCGAACCGCTCGGCCAGGGCGATGATGGCCGCTGTCAGCATGTCCTCATCCTGGCGTGGCACACGCGGCTTGCGCTGAGTGGAACGGTGCTGGCCGATCACGCGGCAGGCCCGGCGCTCGGTTGCGCCGAGTGTCTCCACCACATGATCGACCGCATCGCGCTTGCGTGAAGGGCTCAGAACTTTCCCTTGATGACTTCCTGAAGGATCTGGTTGTCGAGAGTCAGATCAGAGATCGCCCGGCGAAGCCGTGCATTCTCCTTCTCCATCTCCTTCATCCGCTTGGCCTGGCCAACCTGCAGCCCGCCATACTCCTTGCGCCACCG
>NZ_NCSU01000012.1 GCF_002088945.1 Henriciella pelagia
GTCTTACTTCGTCACGCTGGAGACGACGCCTGCACCGACGGTGCGGCCGCCTTCGCGGATGGCGAAGCGCAGGCCCTGGTCCATGGCAATCGGCGCGATGAGCTCGACTTCCATTTTGACGTTGTCGCCTGGCAGAACCATTTCCTTGTCCGCTGGAAGCTTCACAACACCCGTCACGTCCGTCGTACGGAAGTAGAATTGTGGACGGTAGTTGGTGAAGAATGGCGTGTGACGGCCACCCTCTTCCTTGGTCAGGATGTAGGCTTCTGCCTCGAACGTCGTGTGCGGCGTGATTGAACCTGGCTTACACAGCACCTGGCCACGCTCGACGCCTTCACGGTCGATACCGCGGATCAGCGCGCCGATATTGTCGCCGGCCTGGCCCTGGTCGAGCAGCTTGCGGAACATCTCGACGCCGGTAACCGTCGTCTTCTGCGTGTCGCGGATGCCGACAATCTCGACTTCCTCGCCAACCTTGATGATGCCCTGCTCCACACGGCCGGTCACAACCGTACCGCGGCCGGAGATCGAGAACACGTCCTCGACCGGCATCAGGAACGGCTTGTCCAGCGGACGCTCTGGCGTCGGGATGTACTCGTCGACAGCGGCCATCAGCTCGATGATCTTGTCCTTGCCGATGTTCGCGTCGCGGCCTTCAACAGCGGCCAGCGCAGAACCGGCAACGATCGGAATGTCGTCGCCCGGGAAGTCGTAGGAGGACAGAAGCTCACGAACTTCCATCTCGACGAGCTCGAGAAGCTCTTCATCATCGACCTGGTCGACCTTGTTCAGGAACACAACAAGCGCAGGAACGCCAACCTGGCGGGCCAGCAGGATGTGCTCGCGCGTCTGCGGCATCGGGCCGTCAGCAGCGTTCACAACCAGGATCGCGCCGTCCATCTGCGCCGCACCCGTGATCATGTTCTTCACATAGTCAGCGTGACCCGGGCAGTCGACGTGCGCATAGTGACGGTTCTCAGTCTCATACTCGACGTGCGCGGTGTTGATGGTGATGCCGCGGGCCTTCTCTTCTGGCGCATTGTCGATGTCCGCATAGGACTTCGCCGCACCGCCATAGGTCTCCGCCATCGTCATCGTGATCGCTGCCGTCAACGTCGTCTTGCCGTGGTCAACGTGGCCGATCGTGCCAATGTTCACGTGCGGCTTGTTCCGCTCAAACTTCTCCTTGGCCATGGGAGGCCTCCTCTAGCTATGTCCGGCCCGCCGGACGGGGTTCAGGTTCCTTTTACCAGCGGGCCTTTGATTCCCGTTGAAGCGGGCGACATACACACGCGCGCGCGAGCTTTCAAGCACCCATGACAATTCCAGCGCAGACGGAGGGTAACGGACTTGACAGCGAGCCGGTGCGCGTGTCCCTGCGCAGGCATGACATCAGGCCCTCAATTCCACACCTTCAGCGACCGCGAGACCTTTGAAGCCGATGCGGCGCATTGGATCCGGCAGAGGATGGAAAACGCATTGTCCCGCCGTGGGCGGGCAAGTCTCTTCTGTTCTGGCGGCTCGACACCGGGGCCGATTTACCGGTCCCTTTCGGGCGCGGAATTGGACTGGGCGAACGTCACGATTGGCCTTGCCGATGAGCGATGGGTGCCCGAAACGCATGAGGCATCAAACGCAGCCCTCATCCGGCGGACGCTGTTAAGGGACAAGGCCGGGAAAGCCCGCTTCCTTCCGATGATGACAGGCGGCGAGTCCGCCTTTGGCAGCGAAGCGGCGCTTCACAAGGACTATGGCGCCCCTGCCCGCACCATCGACGTTCTCGTTCTGGGGATGGGTCCGGATGGACACACTCTGTCCTGGTTCGCTGATGCGAAAGGTCTCGGCGCGGCCACCGACCCGGGCAATATGCTGAGCGTGGCACCCATTGACGCACCGAGAACCGAGGTCACAGGCGAAATTACCGAACGTATGACACTGACCTATCCGGCGGTAGCGCATGCGCGGCACATTCTGCTCCTCATGACGGGGGACGGCAAACGCGCCGTCTATGAGCGCGGCGATCCGGCCCTTCCCGTAAACCTGATGCGCAAGGCCGCTGGCGACGCGCTCACCGTTTTCTACCGATCCTGAGAGGTTACTTGCATGGACCTGAAGTCTCACGCTGACCGGCTGCGCTCCAGAACGCTCAAATCCGTTGTCGAGGCAGGTCGAACCATTTCCGAATTCGACGCATGCGGCTGGAATATCAATGTGTCCCGGCAATTCCTTGACGCGGACGCGGAAACCGCCCTGGCAAAGCTTGCCTCCCAGAAGGATCTGCCTGGCGCCGTGGAAAGACTGTTCACCGGCAAGACAGTGAACCCATCGGAAGGACGCGCAGCGCTCCACTGGGCACTTCGAGCGCAAGAGACGGAATTTGCAGACGCAGAGCGTGTTCGCAAATCGTCAGAAGCCGCTGAAGCCCTAGCCAGTGATATCGCCAACGGTCGCAAGACCGCAGCAAACGGCCACCCCTTCAAGGCCATCGTCCACATCGGTATTGGCGGGTCGGATTTCGGCCCACGGCTCATCGCCGACGCTTTCCATGACAGCCGACTTCCAGACGTCGAGCTGCGCTACTGTGCCAATCTTGATCCACTGGACCTTGAACTGGCGCTTGCCGGGCTCGACCCTGCCGAGACGCTTGTGGTGGGGGTATCCAAATCCTTTGGTACCGAAGAGACGCTATACAACCTCACACGCGCGAGAGACTGGGTGCGCGCTGGTGTGCCAGCCGACTGGGCAAAGCACTTCGTTCTCGTCACAGCCAATCCCGAGCGCGCAACAGCCTGGCTCAACGGTGCGAAGGGGCTGATCCTGGACCTGCCGGAAAGCGTTGGCGGACGTTTCTCGATCTGGTCGGCTGGGTCGGTTGCCTGTTCGATCACACTGTCCAGCGATGTCATGAAGGGCTTCCGGCGCGGCGCAGCCGAAATGGATGCCCATGTCCAGACTGCGCCAGTTCACGAAAATGCCGCGATTCAGCTCGCCATGCTCGATTACTGGAACGCCTCCTTCATGGGTTTTGGGGCCCGCGCCCTGCTTGCCTATTCGCGGCGGCTGCGCCTCCTGCCAGCCTATCTGCAACAGCTGGAAATGGAATCGAATGGCAAGTCGGTGGGCCCGGCCGGGGCGGGCGTCGGCGGCGCGACGACCCCCCTTCTCTGGGGCGGCGAGGGGACGATTGGCCAGCATTCCTATCATCAATGGCTGCACCAGAGCCCGTCCATTGTCGCTGCAGAATTCATTCTGGCGCCGGGTTCGCGAACCGATGAAGCGGGCGTGACGGGGCTCACGGCACACGCGCTTGCTCAGGCCGAAGTGCTGGCCAATGGGCGCACACTGGAAGAAGTGCAGAAGGAAGAGCCGGACCTGCCGGCGGAGATCGCGGCGCAGAAGGTTCATGCGGGCGGGCGCCCGTCGACCTTCATTTCGACATCCGAGCTGACACCGGAAAAGCTGGGCTCGCTTATTGCCCTTTATGAGCATCGCACCTATCTCGCCGGCGTGCTGTGGGGCCTCAACAGCTTTGACCAGTGGGGCGTGGAACGGGGCAAGACGATGGCGAGCCGCCTGAAGCCTGACGGCGAGGGATCAAAGGATGCGGTTACCAATCATCTGATCAAGCGGCTCCAAACATAAAAAGCGCCCTTCAACCGAAGGGCGCTTTCAAATTCACTTTCAAGGCTGAAGGCCTAGCTGATCTTGTCGACCTGGGCATAGTCGAGATCGACCGGGGTTGCGCGGCCGAAGATGGAAACCGACACTTTCAGGCGACCAGCTGCTTCATCGACTTCCTCGACGCCGCCCTCGAAGCCCTGGAATGCGCCTTCATTGACGCGGACCTGTTCGCCGATCTCAAACGTCACCTGCGGACGCACGCGCTCTGCAGCCGGCTCGTCGGAGGTGCCGAGGATACGGTCGACTTCACGCTGTGGAACGGGGAGCGGACGCTTGCCGCCGTCACCGCCGAGAAAGCCTGAGACTTTCGGCGTGTCGCGAACGAGGTGATAGACGTCGTCAGTCAGTTCAGCCTTGAGCAGGACGTAGCCCGGAAAATAGCGCTTTTCGACCGTCTTCTTCTTGCCACGAACCACTTCAACGACTTCTTCCGTCGGCACTTCGATCTCTTCGATCAGGCTCGACAGGTTTTTCATTTCAGCCTGGTCGCGAATCGCCTGCGCGACCTTTTTCTCGAAGTTCGAGTAGGCGTGAACAATGTACCATTTGGCAGCGGCCATGTTGTGGCTCTCCTTGAAAATCTATGCGCCGAGACCAGTGATCAGGCGAATGAGGACCGCGATGATCTGGTCGGTAAAGAACAGGAAGAGCGCGACGATGATCGACATGATCACAACCATGATCGTCGCCTGAACCGTCTCACTGGGCGAGGTCCATGTCACTTTGCGGCCTTCGGCTTCGACCTGCCGGGCAAAAGTGATCGGGTCCACGCTTTTTTTCTTGTCCTTATCGGCCATCCATCAAATCCTGAATATCGGGGGTTTAAGCGGTCAGGGACGCTTTCGCCAGTGCCTTACTCCGCATTGCGCCCATTGTGAAGCCATCTGGGTGCAGGAAGTCGCATTCGCAAGCAGGCCTGGGCAGATAAATGTGCTCGCTAGCGACCTGACCATTCTGCGCAAGGGCGGCCGGCTATGTCGGTCCGGATGGCGAAGAGGCTGCCCGCGAAAGGCTGCATGTCGAGCTGGAAGGCCGTCAGGCCGGTGCGCGCCGTGGTGACGTAGAGCGTCTTCAGATCCCTGTCGCCAAAACAGCATCCGGTGATACGGCTGACCGGCAGCTTGATCGCGCGGTCAATCGCCCCTTCGGGTGTATATCTCACGATACGCGCGCCATCCCATTCGGCATTCCACAGATGACCTTCGCTATCGACGGTCGATCCGTCGGGATAGCCCGCGCCGGAGCTCGTCGTAGTGAATATCCGCCGGTTTGTTAGCCGTGCCCCCTCCTCGACATCGAAGGCGTGGATTTCCTGTTCGGTGGTATCGCAAGTGTAGAATACCGATCCATCCGGTGAAAAGCAGGCCGTGCTCGGGATGACGATGGGCTTCACATTGAGCGGATGGATCGAACGGTCGGGTGCGAGCCGGTACCAGGCGCTTCGTGCGTCAGCTTCATGGCCGTCCATGGTCGCAAACCAGAAACTGCCATCCGGCGCGACACCGCCGGCATTGATACGGTTGCCCGGCGCTTCATTCTCAAGCGTGATGAGCCTCGTATACTCTTCGGTGGACGGATCGAAAAAGCCGACTTCCACTTCGCCGGCCATCAGCAGCTCGCCTTGCGACAGCGCAATGACGCTGGCCTTGAGCGGCAAGTCGTATCGGCGCGCATTGCCCGTCTTCGGATTATAGCGGTGCAGCTTGGCGCGGTTGGGGTCGACCCACCAGAGGAGGCCTTCAGAGGGGCTCCAGACGGGGCTCTGCCCAAGAAGGCAGCTCGTCGGCGCGACACATTGAGGCTCGAACAGGTGCATCTCACTTCCTTAGGCGGTTGCCGGACAAAGAAAAAGCCAGCCCATAAAACGGACTGGCTTTGCGCACTAGGGCGATTTCGTCACCGATCAGTGAAAATCGACTGAGGTGCGTTCGCCAATGTCAGGCTTCTGGTCCTTGTGATTGGCCTTTGCGATTTCCCAGGCGAAGGTGATCGGGTTCTTGTCTGACGCCCAGATGGACCCGTTTTTCGGGCGGAAGCAGAGCATTGTGAGGTCTGGATCGGTCTTGTCGCCTTCGAACCATGCAGCAATGACAGAGCTCCAGAACTGATCGATTTTCTGCGGGTTGTGGTCGACGGTGAGGTCGCCAAGCAGGCAGGCCTGATAGTCCTTCTCGACAATGCAGAGATGGACTTCGCCGCCATCCTGGCCGAGCGCCTTCACGAGATCGGAAGACTTGTTCGTGTAGAACCAGACAGTGCCCGCTTCCTTGTCGACCTGCGGCGCCATGGGCTGCATGTGCTGGTGATGAACGGGCGAGCCAAGCATTACGGCGCGAACGTCATCAAGATGCTCGAAGAGCTGCTCTTTTGGGTTTTGCTTGAGTTTGTCGAGATTTGCCATTGGGGTTCTCCTTCTGAGAATCATGAGTTTGAGTGTGGGGAAGCAGGGCTGGGCTCACTCGGGGCGAGCGGCAAGCCAAACAGCGTGAACCAGACCGGGCACGTAGCCGAGAACGGTCAGCAGGATGTTGAAGACGAACTGCTTGCCGATACCGCGCGAGAGGGCCACCCCAAGCGGTGGCAGAAGAATCGACAGCAGGATGGTGATCAGCCCACCAGATGAGGGGGCGGTATCAGAATGTGTGGTCATGTAACTGGCTCCTTGAAAGAAAACGGGGCGGTGCCTGAAGACATCCGCCCCGCTCGATTTTCGGGTCTGTTGCGTCCCTATAGTACGCTTCGGCCTCTCAGGGCGCGTGCCACAAAGCTCAGGACGAGCAGTGCGAGGAACACAAAGAAGAGGATCTGCGCGATACCGGCAGATGCGCCTGCGATACCACCAAAGCCAAATATTGCGGCGATGATCGCCAGGACGAAAAATGTAAGTGCCCAACCAAGCATGATAAACTCCTACGGTTAGTTTGTTTCTACGGCCTTTCACCGATGCCTAACCAACGGACGCCCAGCGCTTCAGGTTCCTGAAATTATTCTGGGAACCATTTACCTTATTGGCTCGTTTACCTCTCTCTGTAAGCAAGTCAGGAGCACTCCATGAAAAAGAACATCTTTCTTGTTGCCGGCCTAAGCCTGATGGCCATGCTGGCCGCAGCATGCAACACGGTTGAAGGCGTCGGCGAAGACGTTGAAGCAACCGGAGGCGCCATTGACGAGGCCGCTGAGGATGCTGGCGCGAATTAAAAGCGCCGGGGTCAGGATTCAGAAAAGCGCAGCCTGATCGCTGCGCTTTTTTTGTGTCATACGTCCAGACAAATTGGGCACCGGCTGTGGCGCGACAAGGCTGTGATGGCCCCTATTCTGCGAGACCCTGTATCGGGTCGCTCGGAATGTATGTGAGGAGACAGACTGCTGGCTTCATCGCCACTGATGTTGCCTTGCGCTTGCCGGACATCAGGCATGACCAGAATGCGACGCATGCCACGCCCAGCATTGAAAACACGACATCGAGACGGGAGAGGCCACCCAGCCTGCGGAAAATCTGCCCCACATCACCAATCGGCCCGGTGGCAGGGTAAAATGCTGGTTTACAGGGTCTTAATGCGGTCGTCATGAAAATGATACGCGCCGCCAGATGGAGGAGTTCCGGAACGGGAACAAAAAAATTGGCCTGACGTTGAATTGTCACACACACAGACAAGGAAAACCGGAGTCCCATGGCCAGATCGCACGGTCCCTCAATCAAGGATGACGAAACATATGAAGCTCTCCGTGATGATGGCTATTCGAAGGGCACTGCAGCGCGCATTGCGAATGCGAAGGCCAATCCGGATATGCACCCCTCGAAGAAGGGTGGAAAATCACCGCCCTATGAATCGTGGACGAAGGACGATCTTTATGACAGGGCGGCTGAACTCGGCATCGAAGGTCGCTCATCCATGAACAAGGATGACCTGATCAAGGCGCTGCGAGACAGTCGATGAGCGGGATCGCAGCTTTGATCAACCCGCATTCCGGCAGCGTGCCGCCGGACGCCGCAGCAAAATTGACCGGCGCGATGGAAGCCCTTGGCAAACCGTGCGACATCAATGTTCTGGGAGACGAGGATTTCACCCAGGCGATTGCTGACTGCATCGCCTCCGAGCCCGATATGATCATAGTGTGGAGCGGTGACGGAACGGTCGCCTGTACCCTCGAACACGCCGGCTCTGACGGACCCCCTATCCTGCCACTTCCGGGCGGCACGATGAACCTGTTTCACAAGCAGATACACGGCGGCGCCTGCGCTTGGGACGAATGCCTGTACAGGGCGCTCAGTGAGGGAAAGATCATCGACGTCCCCGCCGGCTGTGCAGGAGAGAGGCGGTTCTATGTTGCCGCAATGGTGGGCAGTCTAACAGACCTTGCCACGCCGCGCGAAGCGATACGGGAAGGCAAAATCCTGAAAGCATTTGAAACGCTTGCCGGCAGCGATATCCTCGACCTGCGAACCAATATGAGTTTCAGACTGCTCGACGAACATTCGAGGTCGGTCGAGGGATTTGCGACGGCAACAGCGCTATTCGTCGGGCACTCTGGCGATGACCTGCTCGAATATGCTTTCATCGATCCCGACAATCCGCTCGAGCTTGCAGCATCGGGGATCGGCGCGCTCTTTTCGGACTGGAGGGACGCAGCCGGTGTGCAGACCCTACAGGCGCGCGAAGTGATCATTGAAGAGGAAAAGGGATACGAGCTGAGAGTGACGCTGGACGGAGAACCGGTCCGGCTAAAGTCCGGAACCAGGTTCAGCCGAATTGCGAAAGCCGGCAAGGCCATCTCAGCCCAGATCGAATGACCAGAATTATCCAGGTTGCCGACATTCATTTCGGCACAGAAGACCCGACTGCGCTGGAGGCTTTTCAGTACGCCGCTGAAGCGATTGGCGCCGATGCCATGGCGGTATGCGGGGACCTTACCCAACGCGGAAAGCGGTCGGAATTCCGGGCCGCGCGACAATGGCTGGATAGCTTTTCCATGCCGAAAGTTGTTGTGGCCGGAAATCACGACACGCCCCTGCTCAACCTCTATGAGCGCGTCGTCTCGCCTTTCGAACGGCATGATCGCCATTTCGAGGACGTGTCCGGACCTGCCGTCCTTGACCGCGTCAAACTGGTCGGACTCAACACCTCACGCGGGTGGCAGACACGCGGGAACTGGGCCGAGGGTTCGGTTGACCTTGAAGACCTCGAAGAGGCAATTTCGGACATTGCACCACTTGATGGCAAGTACGGCTTCCTGGTCTGCCATCACCCCTTCCTGTCACCCCCGGATGCCCCGATGAGAACGGCAACGCGCCGTGGCCGCCGGGCGAGCCGGAGGCTGGCGCAAAGCGGGATCAACTTTCTGCTGACAGGCCATGTGCACTCGCCTTCTGTGACGGTGGTGGACCACAAGAAGCAGTCCTATGTCGCAGTCTCTGCTGGCACCTTGTCGACGCGCCTGCGCAACCATCCGGCAAGCTTCAACCTGATCGATGTGTCGGGCGATATGTGTCAGGTCACAGTCTTCACCCTACAGGGGGACCATTTCGTGCCGGCAAAGCCGCATGCGCTTACGCCCGAGGCAACAGCTTCGGACACGCATGTCGAAATTGACAGCGAAGCCGGCTAGAAATTGCCAACCTTCTTTTCTGCGGTTTCCTTCGGCATTCGCAGCTCTACCACAAAGCCTTCGCCTGGTTTGGATGTCTGGCTCAACGTGCCCCGCAACTGCTTGGCAAAGGCAGTCATCAGGCGTGATCCGAGCCCCGTCGACCCATTGTTGTCGGCGTCACTCTGCTCGGCGCCAAATCCATCATCGATAATCTGCAAGACTATCTCGTCGCCAGCCTCCTGAAGGCGGACCGTGATGGTCCCGCCATCGTCGCCAAAGGCATATTTCATCGCATTGGTAACAGCTTCCAGAATGAAGAGCGCTACCGGGATCGCGTCGTCGGCGGGACGGTCGATATCTGCAATGTCGCTCTGGATATCTACACCGCTCTCCCCCATGCCGAGTGCACCGGCAAGGTGAGACAGCAGCGCCTCGAGGAAAGGCTGCATGTGCACGGTTTCAAGACGCTCATGCTGGTAAAGCGTCTGATGCACAATCGAGAGCGCATCAATGCGGTGACGGGCAGCAGAGATGACTTCCCGAGCATTCGGGTCTTCGACCTGTCGTCTCTGCAGGTTGAGGAAGCTCGCCACGATCTGAAGATTGTTTTTAACCCGGTGGTGGATCTCTTTGACCGCAGCGTCCCGAGTGGCGATTGCGCTGCGCAACTTGGCATCGCGTTCCGCGATCCGGTTAGCCATGCCATCGAAAGTTGTAGCAAAATTGGCGATTTCGTCCGGCGCGTTCTCGAACTCATCGCCAATGCGGAAATTGTAGTGCCCCTCACCATAAATGAGCGCGAGTCGTCGAAGCCGCGCCAGCCATTTCAGGACCAGCCCGTCGACGGCCAGCCAGGCGGCGACCAGTGCGAGGCTAAAGGAGAGGAGCGGAATACCCACCGTCTCGATCGGCTCCAACGTAAATTCGCTGAACAGTCCAGGCGATGGACGCGAAATGATGGCATACATCCTGTCATCGACAATGGCGCGAACGACCACGTCGAGCGATCCGAGGTCATCGTCCTGCGCGACGAAAAGCTCGCCATCGTCGTCACCGGTTGCGAGGCGGATCCATTCCAGTGGAAGTTCGACAAAGCGTGAGCTGCCAAAGATCTGACCTTCGCCATCAGAAATTGCGAGCTCAACATCATCCGGAAGGTTAGTGAGCTGGAGGGTGCGGATAATGCCTTCCGTCTGTAATGCAAAACTGATGGCACCGGCATATTCGCCGTCAACGTCATTGACGCGACGCAGGGTAGAGAAGACCCAGGCCTGGCTATGTGGGCCATAGAAGGCGTCGGTACGAACCGACATCTGACCTTGCCTGAGCTGCTCCATGGCGGCTGGCTGCACAGTCGATCCGCCAACCTCGCCGAGAGCGATACACTCGGTGACGTTCTCTTCGTTGAAGTAGGCAACGTTGGAAAGCTGCGGCATGCGTGGTGCGATGTCCTCGAAAACGCGCTTGCACCGACCGGCAACAATATCGGCAGAATAAATCTGCTGAAGCGTATCGACTGTGGACAGGACCTGCTCAATCTCGTCGAGCGCGCGATCAGCAATTTCGACCAGCATGTTTCGCCGGTCGGCCCTTGAGTCCTGCGCATTAAGATAGGTCCGAAATCCCGCAAAGATCAGGATCGGAGTCAACGCCATCGCGATCGTGAACAACAATCGCAGACGAAGCGAGCCGCGGTGCAGGGGCTGGTGATTTTCAGGCGTCTGCCGGGAGGTCACGCGATAACTCGTCGGCCTGTCTCATGATGTCCTCGAAAGCATCGGCGGCGCTGAGGGAATCATTGCCGGTGAGCCCTGACATCTTGCTCTCGAGGATTTCGGTGATGGCTTTGCGGGCGCGACTGACGCGGCTCTTGATCGTGCCGATGGCACAACCGCAGATCTCGGCCGTCTCTTCATAGGACAGGCCACCCGCGCCAACGAGAATGAGCGCTTCACGCTGGTCTTCTGGCAGTTCATCCAGCGCATTGCGCAGGGATAGAAGCTCAATCGCGGAAGATGGATTGTCGTTCGACACCAGCGTCGCTTCCGCAACTTCAGGATCGAGCTGCTGACGGCGCCAGCTTCTGCGCTTCTCCGAATAGAAGAGGTTGCGGAGGATCGTGAACGTCCACGCCTTTAGATTCGTGCCGGCCTGATAGCTCGCCCGCGCTTTCCACGCCTTCAGCATGGCTTCCTGGGCAAGGTCATCGGCAGCCGTCGCATTCCCGCAAAGGCTGCGTGCGAACGCTCGAAGGTGGGGGATGAGTTCAGCAAGTTCAGTCTTGAATGCCTGATCATCCATGGTCGGCTTGGTCAAAACTGTCTCTATTTCTGCTTGGAGGATTTGTCGGCCTGTTCAAGAAGGCTCAAGAACTCATCAGGCACAGGCTCATTGGTGACGTCGTCGTACAAACGGCGAAGCTGATCGCCGATGCGCTTTTGCCGAATCTTCTTGGATCGGCTCGCATCTGCATCAGGCTTTTTGGACTGACTCATTTGGCTCGCTTTATAATTCATGGAATTCCGCATCATCGATAATATGCTGGTATAACGCATGGTAGCGGGAAAGTTCCGGGGTTTGAAAAAAATAACTGCAGAAGCTTGCAACCTTTCACGAGAAGACAAGTTATTGGTGTAACGAAAATTACGAGGGTAATTATGAGTCTTGTCGAACAATTTGGTCCACACCTGCCATACTTGCGCCGATATGCGAGGGCGCTGACAGGTAGTCAGGAGAGCGGCGATTCGTATATCCGCGCATCACTAACAGCTTTGGCAGAAGACCCCAGCCAGGTCAGCAAAGAGCTTCCGCCGCGCCAGGCCCTCTACAGGTTTTTCCATGTGATCTGGGGCTCGACGGGTGCTCGCCTAGAGCGGGCCGATGACGCGGGCTCCTCTCCGGAGAAGCGCCTTCAGGCTCTGGCCCCGGTCGAACGCCAAGCCTTTCTCCTGACCGCACTGGAAGGTTTTCAGGTTTCGGAAGCTGCGACAATTCTCGGCAAGACGGTGCAGCAAGTCGAAGAGCTGATCTCCAAGGCACATGCTGATATTGAAGCGACACTTTCAACCAAAGTCCTGATCATCGAGGACGAGCCAGTAATCGCCGCCGACCTCGAAAGCTTGGTCGAGGAGCTCGGTCACGATGTTACGGGTAATGCCACAACGCACACCGAAGCTGTCGCAATGGCGCGGGCCAATCCGCCCGGTCTAATCCTTTGCGATATCCAACTCGCCGACAATTCTTCCGGCATCGACGCCGCTCACGAAATCCTCGAAGAGCTGGATGTGCCGATCATCTTCATTACGGCCTTCCCGGAGAGACTGCTGACCGGCGAGCGTCCCGAACCGACCTACCTCATCCCGAAGCCGTTCCAGGAAAACACCGTGAAGGCAGCGATCGGTCAGGCACTCTTCTTCCACCCCTCAGACCGGCCGGTCGCCGCAGAGTAGCAGGCACGGGAACTGACCTTCCGCTGCAGCGTTGCAGCTCAAGGAAGGCCACTCATGTCACAGTTACTCGAACAAGCAGTCGGACGACTGGACCGGGTCGTCGATGCCGACCCGGATCTCAAGGACATTCGAAAGCTGTTATCGCTCCCGCACGAAGTGATCGAGCGGGAGCTGACCATCCGGCGCGACGACGGGCACCGCCAACACGCCAGAGCCTGGCGCTGTCGCTATAACAATCTTAAAGGCCCTACCAAAGGCGGCGTGCGCTTTGCAGCGAGCGCCAATTCAGATGACGTGTCCCGTCTCGGCTTCCTGATGACGCTGAAATGTGCCCTGCTCGACCTGCCTTTTGGTGGTGCGAAAGGTGCTGTGCAAATTGAAGCAGACGATCTCACGGACAAGGAACGCTACCAGCTCGCCGAAACGTATGGCGAAGTGTTCGCGGATGTCCTGCGGCCCGACAATGATATCGCGATGCCCGATACGGCCACAACATGTCACGATATGGAAGCCATGGTTGCCGGCCTCCGCCACAGGGCCAATGGCATGGCGAGAGGCGCAGTCACCGGCAAGCCTGAAGACATTGGTGGCATCGCACTCCGCAAGGGCGCGACCGGACGCGGCGCGTGGTATATTCTCGACAAGCTTTCGGATGATGCCGGGCTCGATGTTTGCTCGGCGCGCATTTCTGTTCAGGGCATGGGCAAGGCCGGTGCAGCCTTTGCCCGCTGCGCACGCGAGGCCGGGGCAACAGTGATCGCCATGTCGGACAGTTCAGGCACGCTTTTCGATGAGGACGGCCTTGATGTCGAACAGGTACTGCGGACCAAAGCCGATGGCGATCTCGATTATGTCGAAGACGCGGACGCGATCATCAGCCTGCCCACGGACATTCTCTGCCTCGCGGCGGTGTCTGACACAGTTTCGGAGTCGAATGCGACGGAACTTAACGCACAGTTTGTCCTCGAAATCGCAAATGCGGCCATTTCAGCTTCTGCGGACGAGATTCTCAGGAACCGGGACATCAGGGTCGGACCGGACATTCTCTTCAACTCGGGCGGCATTGTTGCGTCCTATCTGGAATGGCTCGTGTTTCAGAAAGGGCGTACGGATTCGAGGCAAGAGCAGGAAATGCAATGGTCTGATCGCCTTCTGACGTCGGCCCACTCCCTCGCCGCGACCGCGGAAGAATGCGAAGGAGACTGGCGGCTAGCGGCGTATCTCTATGCTCTGCGGGACCTGAACGCGATCGCTGTTGCCCAGGGCCTGTTCGACAGCTGAAGGCAGCCCTTCGAACTGTCAGCCCGACTTTTTATCGACATACTTTGCTGATGAACCCCCCTTCATTGCGAGGTTACCCACATCCTGCTTGAGTTCGACCTCCGCGGGCAAGTATCCGGCGGACTGGTCGGCCGCACCAAGTCTTTCGAAGGCTTGGCGTAAGGAAGGTCCTGCCTGACCTTCGACGAGATCCTTCAACTTTGACCTCAGACTGTCTTCTGGTTTGCCGTCTCTGGTCATGTCTCACTGGTCCAGTCGGCGTCATCGAGCAGGTCAATTGCGGTGACGAGGCTGTTTTCGAGAAGCGATGCGGGACGTCCAGACAGGATCGCCGCGCCTCGCGGTGTCATATTTTCCACGAGTAGTAACGCGATGGCGACACGCTCAACATAACTGAGCTGATTGACGCGCTCGCCAAGCGACCCGTCACGGGTCCCTGCCCTGTTCAGGATAACCACGACTCCCTTGCGGTGAACCGCATCATCAAACGCATCGAAGCCGAGCTTGAAGATGTCGCTTGCAGTGATCAGGGAGTTCCCCGGCCGGATCGCAGAGCGGGCTCTTACAAACGCATTTTCGAGAACACTGTCTGCGACTTTCTGATCGCCGGTCAAAATCCGCCCCATACGCCTGAGGCGTCTGAGAAGCGGTTCGTGGTCGCTGTATGGGGGGATCGTCAGCTGCAAATCAAATCCTGAAACCTGATGTCGTTACCAAGCCTGTGACGGAGCGACGCTAATCTGCATCAAGCGCCGTCGCCGGCGCCGTGTGATTTGACGAAAGGCCGTGCGTCAGAAGATTCAGCTTTTTGAGGTGAAGATAGTCGGTATCGAAATGGGAGAGGCGTGCCAGGCGGGCGCGGTCCAGCAGTTTTATAGATCCGCGCTCTTCTGCGATCAGACCGGAGCGGCGCATGGCCGACATGGTCCGTGAGACATGGACCGGTGTCAGGCCAAGCGCATCGGCGATATCTGCCCGAGTGACCGGCATGACCAGTTCATCGGTCTCCTCGCCCGTTGCACCCGCATACCGGCGGTGCAGCTCCAGAAGCATGTGGCCAATCCGTTCGCGCGCAGAGCGGCGTCCGATCCGCACAATCTGTTCCCGCAGGATCGATTCCTCCTGTACAGCCGCCCACCAGAACGCTGCGGCGATGCGAGTGGAATCGCGCAACATCCGCACAAATGGACGAGCCGGAATGACAGTGACGTCGCAATCGGTAATCGCGGTCACCGTATGGTCAGCCTGCAGGTCTGCCAGGGACTGCAGATCAAAAACATCGCCCGGAAGCATGAAGTTCACGATCTGACGGCGGCCATCCTCCAGTAATCTGTAGCGCAGTGCCCACCCGGTCTGAAGAATGAAGATCTCATTGGCATCCTGGCCGGCGACGATCAGGTCCTCACCAGCCTCAAAGGTCTCCGTGCGTTGATCGAGCTCCTTGATAGGCAACCAGGCATCGTCTGCGAGACGCACATACTGAGACAGTTTATTTCTGAACACTTGCATAACGTTCCAAAGCTCCAGGCGCGCGGAAGTTCCTATTTTTCCGCCCTGCTCTGAAAAGTCTGGAACTCCTTGACCGGTGTCGCCGTTGATTAGGCGAAGTGAAATTAATGGAGAGCAGAATGGCTATCACGACTACCACCACGAAGAAAAACGGTGCTGCCGACATTAAGCAGGCCGCAGAAGCAGCAAAGCACGACTACGAGTCCCTCAAGTCGGACATCGCCCAGCTGCGGGACGACATGAAGTCGCTCGCAGGCAATTCGGGCAAGTACATCAAGGGCAAGTCGGCCAAGAGCCTTGACCAGGGTGTTGAGCACTCGAAGGAATATCTTGAAAAGGCGAAGACCGAAGCATCAAAGGGCAAGGATTATCTTGAAGAGAAAGTCCGCGCCAACCCGCTGACCGCGGTCGGTGTTGCTTTCGGTACGGGTGTGCTTCTCGCAGCCCTTCGTCGTCGATAGGACCGTTTGGCGATGGATGTAGCCAAACTTAGAATAGTCGCGAGTGTCGGTGCAGCCTTTTTCGGCTTCATCGGCACTTCTGCGCTTTGCGTCGCAGGTGCGCTCGCCCTCGCGCCTGTCATCGGCCTGATGTGGGCAACCTTCACCATGGCGTGTCTGATGCTCACGCTTGGATGCATCTGCGCAGTCATCTTCATAAAACCTGGAAAATCCACCGAGGAAGAACTCGACCAGTTCGAGAATGCCACAGCGGACATGTTGGCCGAACTGCCGTTCGATACGATTGCATCGCTGGTGGAGAAGCGGCCGCTGGCTGCTGCAACGGCTGCGCTCGCTGCCGGCTATTTCATTGTCAGTAATCCGGAGCAGGCAGCCAAAGGCTTGCAAAAACTTGCCGATGAACTGATTTAATTCGGTGATGCAAACGCTGCCGGCTAATGCTATTGACGAGCCCTGCGCCAATGATGCGGAGGGCTCGTTGTGTTAAGAGCGGCCTTCCTTCTCGTCTCTGCCCTGACCACCGGCGTCACGCTGGGCCGAAAGGCCATCGACAGCGCCGTTAAGCGCAAGAAACAATCGCTGATCGAGCAGGCCGCACAGGATGCCAGACAGCGCATTCGCGGCCATGCCGAGATTTATCTGCGCGATAGCATTACACAGTTCGTACAGTCCGTATTCATCAAGGCACTTTTGCTGATCGCGGCCTGGTTTTTCTACCGCATCGGGCTGTACCCTCACCCGGTCTTTTCGGGGATCGTGCTGGTTCTTCTTGCCCTCTTTCTCGTTCGTGATGCGATCGTCTTCTTCCCGACCGGGCGGTTGATCGTGGTCAAACTCCACGATCATGGCTGGCGGCCGAAAAAAGCCATTGGGGAAACGATTGCCGCCCGTGTGTTCGAGCAGGTGCTGGATGAGGCCGGTGAGATAAAGACGGGCCGAGCGACGCACATCATGCTGGCGCTCGCCGGCCACAAGATGGACGACCTCACTCAGGATGTGGCGCGGAAAGTGTCAGAAATCGCGCGCGAAACGAGCTGGCATGATCTGCGCCCCTTCATGCTGGCCGCGGCGGGCAAATTTCTCACGCTTTCAGCGCTTTACTCTGCGTTCGTCTTCATCCTGCTGCGCACGGGCTGATTCGCGCTGACCACGCGGGAACTATTACGTAATCGTAAACAATAATCAGCTTGCCCGGAACCGACATCCCGATTCGGCGTTTTCTGTTTGTAGTTCAGCAGAAAGCGAAGGGAGCAATCCCATGCAAACACGTATCAGGGCGCTTATTGTAACAATGGCGATTTTTTCAGGCGCTATGGCCGCAAATGCCGACCCGGCTGAACTTACCGAAGTGGAGCTCACGCAAGTGACCGAGGCCTGCGAATTTGGTCTCCCACTGATCCCGGTCTCTTCGGATTATGGCTATGATACGGGCGAATTCGCTTTGCCGATTTCCGAGCGCGATGGCGAAGTACACTCAGCCCTGATCATCAGCGCTGCAGCGCTTCAAGACATCCCCGAATGCAAGGCTGAGATCGACGCTTTGGTCCGCAACGACCAGCGCACCGACGACCGCATCTCATAGATCCGAGATGGCTGGTGCGGGCGGCCGGGCTTGAACCGGCAAGGCCATACGGCCGAGGGATTTTAAGTCCCTTGCGTTTACCAATTTCGCCACGCCCGCCATGACACGAACCGCCTCTTATGAATTAATCGGCATCTTCGCAAGTCAGCCGGGTCCTAGCTGACCCGCTCAAAGATGGCTGCTAGCCCCTGTCCCCCACCGATACACATTGTCTCGAGGCCGTACCGGGCTTCCTGTCGCTGCAATTCATACAGCATGGTTGTAAGGATGCGCACGCCGGTACATCCGACCGGGTGTCCGAGCGAAATTCCCGATCCGTTCGGGTTGAGGCGGTCATAATCGCCCTCTTCGAAACCGAGCGCCTTTGTGCAGGCGAGCACTTGGGAGGCGAAGGCCTCGTTGAGCTCTATGACATCGATGTCCGAGAGCTTGAGGCCTGCGCGGTCGAGCGCCTTGGTCGATGACGGCACCGGGCCGATGCCCATGACGCCCGGGCCCACACCTGCCACAGACCAGCTGACAAGCCGGGCAAGGGGCGTGAGGCCGTATTTCTCTGCTGCTTCGCGCGTACAGATGATGCAGGCTGCTGCGCCGTCATTCTGGCCCGATGCATTGCCAGCCGTGACGGTTGCTTCCGGGTCGATCTTGCCGCGGATAGCCCGCAGCGTCGACAGCTTCTCGTAGTTGGAATCGGGTCGGATATGCTCGTCCTTGTCGACGACTGTCTCTGTCTTTCGGGACTTCACTGTCACCGGTACGATTTCGCCATCGAACTTGCCTGACGCCTGGGCCGCGGCAGCTTTCTTGTGAGAGTTCACGGCGAAACGGTCCTGCGCTTCGCGCGAAATCTCGTAATCGCGGCGCAGGTTTTCAGCGGTCTCGATCATACCACCCGGGACCGGGAAATTCTTGCCGCCCGCCGTATAGCGACCGCGTGAGAGGCCATCATGCAGTGTCAGGCCGTCGCCTTTCAGGTCCCATCGCATGTCGATGGAAAAGAAGGGCGCGTTCGACATGGATTCAGCGCCGCCAGCGATCACAAGATCACTCGCGCCAGTACCGACTTGCATGATGCCGTAGATCACGGCCTGCAGCCCCGAACCGCAGCGACGGTCGATCTGAAGGCCAGCGGTCTCGATCGTCAGCCCAGCATCGAGCGCCACCATCCGGCCGAATGCTGGGGCTTCCATGGAAGGATAACACTGGGCGAACAGGCAGTCTTCGACAGCTTCGGCGGGAAGTTTCGTCCGGGCCATGAGCTCCTTGATGACAATTGTTGCCAGCTCATGCGCATGCAGGCTTTTAAAACTACCTCCAAATGCACCGACTGCCGTGCGAAGCGGCGAACAGATGACAACATCTCTCATTGCGGAACTCCCTCCATTGATTGAAGCGGAATACACTCAATTGATGTCGGGGTGACAAGTGGCAGGTGGTCGCGGATACCAGAAAACCTAACCTGCGATCGCAATGAATTTTCCATTGTGATAGGTGACCGACCGGATCCTGACCTGCTGCATGGCTGTATCATTGGAGTTTGGTGGCCTGACCCAGGCTATCTTGCCCTCACCCGTCTCTCCATTCGCAACCAGAGCCACCCGTCCGAGCGGCGTGCCGGACACAGTCTGGACCTGGGTGCCCGGCCGTATGTAGTCGCGTTGGGTGGATATGGTTGCTGTCTGATTTGCTGTTTCCACCGACCGTCTGGCACTCTTCAGCTGAGATTGGCCATATGATCGGGTTGCATACGCAACGGTGGAGACCTCGTCAGCATAGTCGTAGGCCGGTCCGGTATCGGAAGGCAGTCTGATCTCTCCCGGCTGACGCACCGGCCCACCGAGGAGTTCTTCGCCTGAAGGACGAATGACTTGCGTTTCGTTCTGCCATGTTTCGTCACTATAAACGCCCTGAGTAGACGTCTCACCGGACGTTTGTCCAAGGACGGGAGCTGCAATAGCGATCGCAGCAAGCGAGACGGCGGCAAATCGGGTGGACATGAAAGCTCCATGGTTCAGTCTACTGCTGAACCAACGAGACTTCCCATGACCAGTTCCCTGTGCCTACTGAGGCGCGACCGCTGGCTCGAGCTGCGGAGCGATATCCGGTTTGCCCGGCGGCGGTGGTGGTCCTTCGACGGGGGCTGCGGGCCTGACTTCGCGAAGCTGCTGCACGCGAATGCGCTCTCTCGTTTCCTTTTCGCGGTCGACATTGGCGCGCAGGTCATCAATGGCGGTACGCGGACCAAATCGGCCCTCAGCGACGAAGGATGAGTCGACTTCGGACGAGTAAGCACCCGTCGCGCCATCTTCATTGCTGGTCGCAATCTGCGACCAGCCCGGGAAGGCACATAGCAAAGGCATTGTGAAAATAGAGAGACGGCGGACGGAGGTGAGGCGTGGGGACATTTCGGAGGCTCCTGACATTCTGTTCCGGACGAGGAGCCGAACTTCCTGAACACCCTCAGCTCCCAGCTGGAAGCTTACCGCAAATCAACCTTGCTGTCCCCTGCCCCGCTCTGTGACCGCTTTACGCGCTGCCTCGACGCTATCTGCCGTGACTCCTGCAGCATGTTCTGCAGATCGCGTGATCTCAAGCTTCATTGCATCACCAAAGTTTAATGCAAAACCGTCATCAATCACCTTCTTGTACTTCTTCAGCATGGCTGGATCGCAGCTCGCCATGTCATGACCAAGCTTGATTGCGGCTGGCACCAGTTCGTCCGCCTTGTAGACGCGGTTGACGAGGCCCCAGCGTTCGGCCGTTTCGGCATCGAGGAAATTACCGGTGAAAGAGAGCTCCTTGGCGCGGCTTGTGCCGATCATGCGGGACAGTTTCTGGCTCAGTCCCCAGCCCGGCATGATGCCGACGCGCGCATGCGTATCGGCGAATTTGGCATTCTCAGAGGCCAGCAGCACGTCGCACATCAAGGCAAGTTCGAAGCCGCCGGTAATAGCGAATCCGTTGATTGCGCCAATGATCGGCCAGGGGAATGCTGCGAGCCCCTTGGCGAGATCGATCGATCCGCCATCTGCGCCGAGCGCAAAGCCGGTCTGTCCCGCCTCCTTCAGGTCGACGCCTGCGGTGAAGGCGCGGCCAGCACCGGTCAGCACGACTGCACGAACATCTCCGTCTTCTGCAAGTGTCTGAAAAGTCTTCACGATCTCGCTGCGCAGGGCACGGCTGAGCGCGTTCAGCGCGTCTGGGCGATTGAGCGTTACAACCGCGACGGGGCCGTCCTTCTCGACGAGCACGATGGGGTCTGACATGTATTGCCTCCGGGAAATTATCTGAAAGTCAGGATTGAAGGGATTTGACGAGCCAGCGCGCAAGAGCGAACGCAGCAAAGCCAATCGCGATGATGGCGGCCAGCATGAACAGGCCATATTTTGCAGGTGTCAGGACGTCCTTGAGGTTCAGCAGGTCTATCGAACCATAAAGTGCGAGGGCCTGAACCGTATTCTCCACCAGATCGATGACTGCCGCCGAAAGCGCCGGCAGCATGACCCAGCCGCGCAGCTTTTCAGGCGCAAACCGACCCGCGAGCCCCGCAAAGAAACTGCCGTAGGCGAACGGGTAGAGCGTGTCGTTTACGACAGTGCCGAGAAAATGAATGTAGCGCTGTTCAATCGTCATTTCGGCGAGTCTGGCACGTGCCGCCTCGCCGCTGAGAAGCGTGTCGAGCAGCGGCCCATCGATGCTTTGCATGACGGGCATGAAGCTCAGCCCGACGAGTATCATTGTCACGAATGACACGATGATCACCGGCGTCCGGGTCAGGAAAGCGGTGACCGCGCTCACGTCGCCTCGCCCTCCAGGATTTCTGGCTCCTGCCCGACGCTCCGTATCAGGTCTACCAGTTGCGTCTGCGCACGTGCGAGCTTTGCTTCGTCGCTGGATCGAGCGACGAGCGCGACGCCGTGATCGGTGGGCGAGCGGAACCAGGGATAGGAGCCGAGACTGACGCCATCTGTCTCGCGCGCGAGTAGACCCAACTTTTCGGCAATGTCGCCCTCACGCAAGCCCGCCGACCGGACCGTCACGCTCTTGACAATAATGCCCTGTTTCAGCCGGTGACCGATATCGCCCAGCATGCCCTGCACGATGGAGGGCACACCGGCCAGCGTGAACACATTGCCCGTCTGGAAGCCTGGAGCGCCTGAAACCGGATTGGTGATCGGCTTCGCCCCTTCAGGGAGACGGGCCATTCTCTGGCGCGCCTCGGTAAACTCGGTGTTCATGGCGTCATAGCGCGCCTGAAGCATCGCAAACACTTCAGGATGGTGTCCGATGCCGACACCAAATGCTGCCGCGATGGCGTCCGCAGTAATGTCGTCATGAGTCGGTCCGATACCGCCAGTCGTGAAGACGTAAGTGTAGCGCGCGCGCAATTCATTGACCGCTTCCACGATGCGGGACTGGTCGTCCGGCACGATTCGGACTTCCTCGACCGGAATGCCGTATGGGCCGAGAAAGCTCGCAATCTGCTGCGTATTGATATCACGCGTGCGTCCGGACAGGAGCTCATCACCGATGAGGCAGATTGCGGCGGTCACTTTTTCGTCTGTCATTACCGCAAACTGCTACTGCCCGTCTCAATCATCAAGCGCTTCGTAGACCAGACGCATCGATTCGCCGCGAAAATCAGCCTCTTCGCCGGGAAGGGCGCCAAAGCGCTGAATCATGCCGATGAAGAAGAGATTGTATTCCGGGTCGATCCAGAACCATGTGCCCGCCGCACCGCCCCAATAGTAAGTTCCGGTTCCAGCTGGGCTCTTCATCGCCACAGGATCGGTAATGATACCGAAATCGAGACCAAACTTGTGGCGCTCGCCTGCGTCCGGATCCCGGCGCGTGCCATCAAAGCCCGTGCCTGCACCTTCGGGAAGCTGGTCAGTGACCATCAGCGTGATCGTGTCTTCATTGATCACGCGGTTTCCGCTAAGCGTGCCGCCATTGAGCAGCATCTGACAGAAACGGGCGTAGTCATCGATGGTGGATACAAGTCCGCCTCCGCCCGATTCCAAGGCAATGGTGGATTTCCGGAACTGGGTGGATTCGGTCGTGGACGGGACGAAACGGCCTGCCGGCTCATAATAAGCCATCAGGTCTGCCAGCCGGTCATAGTCTTCCTCGGCGACGTAGAAACTGGTGTCATCCATGTTCAGCGGGGTGAACAAATTGGTTTCGAGATATTCGCCGAACGGCATGCCGGACAGCTGTTCTACGAGATAGCCCTGGATATCGACCGCAATTGAATAATACCAGGTCTTGCCCGGCTGATAGAGCAATGGCACGCCAGCGATCTTGTCGATCAGCGTATCGAGGTCCGGGGAGCGAAGGATTTGCTGCTGTCGGTACTGTTCATTTGCAAAGTCCTGCCCACCAAGCCCATATGCAAATCCGGCCGTATGGCTCATCAATTCGCGCATCGTCGCCGGGCGTTCGAGGCCCTCGAGAACAGGCGTGCCGTCCTCATTCGTTCCGGCGAGGACCTTTAAATCTTCGAACTCCGGAATGTATTTCGTGATTGGGTCATCCAGTTGGAAAGCGCCATCCTCATAGAGCTGCATGAGCGCGACACCGGTGATCGGCTTGGTCATCGAGTAGATGCGATACAACGTGCCAGGTTGGGTCGGCGTGCCCTCCTCGAAATCGCGGACGCCGTACTGGCCGTACTGAACCACTGCCCCGTCCTTCACGAGCAGGGTCTGCATGCCGATCACATGCCCGTCATCAACATAGGCCTGCATGGCCGTTGCGAGCGCATCGAGGCCGGCTGGATCGAAATCGCTCGCATCCTCAACCGCACCCAGCGGTGGCCAGGCCAGTGACGCTACCTCTTCCTCGACGGTAGCGGGCGCGCTGGCGCAAGCCGCCACCAGTATGGCGAGTGCGGCTGCGCATGACAGGAAATATGTTCTTTTATTGTATTGGGCCATCAGACCAGCCTCCCCTTTTATGTATATTTGACTACAATTATCTCCTGATCGCTTACGGGCAAGATTGATTTCAAAAGAAAGTTGACCGCCCGCATGCCGGGACGTGTAGAAAGACAATCGAGGGGAACGCTCATCACTTGGAAATTCTGTCGACGTCACGTTTTGCAAGGACTGTCGGCGTCCTCGCTACTATTCACAGGATGCATTCATATGACTGACACTCGCACCGAACCGACACTTCGCACCATCAAGGTGAACGGCATAAACATGCGCATCGCCGAGATGGGCCAAGGTCCTCTCGTCATCCTGGCACATGGCTGGCCGGAAAGCTGGTATTCCTGGCGCCATCAGATCAAGGCGCTGGCTGACGCCGGCTATCATGCGGTTGCACCCGACATGCGCGGCTATGGCGGCACCGACGCCCCCTCCGCCATAGCTGACTACGATATTCATCACCTCGCCGGTGATGTTGTCAGCATCATCGACGCCATGGGTGAGGAAAAGGCGCATCTGATCGGGCATGACTGGGGTGCCGTCGTCTCCTGGAATGCTGTCCACATGTATCCTGATCGCTTCCGGTCCCTGTCAGCCCTCTCGGTACCATATGGTGGACGAGGTTCGGCAGCGCCCACAACCATTCTGAAAAAGATCTACGGCGATAATTTCTATTACATGCTCTACTTCCAGGAGCCGGGTGTTGCCGAGGCCGAGTTTGACGCGGATCCGCGCGCTATATTGAGCCGCCTCTATCGCTCGCCTGACAGTCCAAGCCTGCCGCCCACGCTGACCGATCCGAAAATGTCGGCCGGCGGGTGGGTCCCGCGGCTCGGAGAACTGAAAGACCGCCCCGATTGGCTGAGTGCAGCAGATCTCGACTATTACGTGCAGCAGTTCCAGGCAGCAGGCTTTCGCGGCGGCATAAATTATTACCGCAATCTGGATCGTAACTGGGAAACGACCGCCGATCTCGAGGGCGTCACAATCGACATTCCGGTAAAGTTCATTGCCGGTGAACAGGATGTCGTTCTCGGCGGGCGCACGGCCGAACAGCTTGATGCGACCATGCGCAATGTGTGCACCGATTTCAGGGGTGTCACGCTTCTGCCGAATACGGGCCATTGGGTCCAGCAGGAGGAAGCCGATGCGGTGAATGAAGCCCTGGTGTCTTTCATTGGATCGATCCGGACACAATAATCGCAGCCTTTGGCGGTCGATGCAGAAACCCGCTGCTGCCGTGTACGTTAGTTGATTGACAACCCAATCAAGGAGGCCTCATGAAACGCCACGCAACCGCCCACTGGTCCGGATCACTCGGTGACGGCAAGGGAACAATCGACACGCAAAGCGGCGCGCTTTCGAGCCATGGCTACAGCTTCAAGGCCCGGTTCGAGGACGAAAGCGGCAAGTCAGGGACGAATCCGGAAGAGCTTCTCGCCGCCGCGCATGCCGGATGTTTTGCAATGCAGCTGTCCCATTTCCTCGCCGAAAACGGCACGCCGGCCGAAGATCTCGACGCAAGGGCCGTCGTCACTGTTGAGAAGGGCGACAATGGTTTCGAAGTGAAGTCGTCGGCGCTTTCACTGACCGGAAAGGTGCCGGGCATCGACGAGGCCAAGTTCAAGGAACTTGCGACTAAGGCCAAGGAAGGCTGCCCGATCTCCAAGGCGCTCGGCGCGATCGACATTACGCTGGACGCAAAGCTCGCCTGACGGGCCAGTTGATAATGACAGGGAGAGCGGAGCCCTGCGGGCTCCGCTTTTTCTATGGCTCAAAATATGGCCGGTCGCCCGTAATCGTTACACGTTCCATGATGCGAACATCGGGATAATAGTCACTCGCCGCATAATGCTGACAGGCGCGGTTGTCCCAGAACGCGATGGAGCCGGGGGCCCAGCGGAACCGGCACTGATATTCCGGCAGCGCCGCCTGAGCATAGAGATGCTGGAGCAGCCAGTCGCTCTCTTTCTCCGAAAGCCCTTGAATGTGACTCGTGAAGGCGGTGTTGACGTAGATCAGCCGCTGGCCCGTTTCTGGATGGGTGCGGATGACCGGATGTTCCTGAGGCGGATACCTGTCGTGCAGCTCTTTCGGATCCTTTCCGAGACGGCGGGCGAAAACACGGGCAATGTCATGCACTGCCGTGAGCCCGCAGCAGAATTCTTTCATCTTGTCGGAAAGCCCCTCATAGGCTGCCACCATATCGGAGAAGAGCGTATCGCCACCCACATCGGGAAGTTCGATGGCCCGCAGGATCGATCCCAGTGACGGCTCTGGCCGCCATGTGACGTCAGAGTGCCAGGCATTCTCCTGCCCCTTATTGGTCGCATTATGTGCGATACGCAGAACTTCCCGGTCGTCCTGATCTTTCGGTGTCGCCGGATGGATTTCCAGCTCACCGAAATTGCGGGCAAACTCGATATGGTTCCTGCGGGTAATCTGTTGGTCCCGGAAGAAAATGACCTTGTGCTTCAACAGCGCCGCACGGATGTCGGCAATCAGAGCATCATCGAGGGGCCCGCCAAGATCGATGCCATGAAGCTCCGCCCCAATCTGCGGTGTCAATGGCTTCGCCTCAAAGCGCGCAAATGCCTCGGTGCCTACATGAAGATTCATCCGCTCTCCTCCCGATCATTAATTTTTCCGGAGCTTACTCACAATTGCAGGAAGCGCCAATTCAAGTGCCGGTCGAATGTGGAACCCTCGGCCAAGTCTTTCTGTTGATGGGATTAGCGATGAAATGGAGGTCTGATATGGCACCCGAAATTCTCTATGGTGTCGGCGCCCTGATCCTCTTGGTTGTGCTAATCTGGGCCGTCCTGCGTGGCAGGCTGAAATCGAAGCGAGCACAGGCAATCAGCGAAGAAGCGACCCGCGAACAATACGAGGAACCGGAACGCTACGACCAGGACCGTCAGGATGCGCTCGAGGAAATGGCCAGGACCGCCGAAGAGCAGAAACGGCGGAACGATTAAGGCCAGATTCAGTCCTGACCAGCATACACGCTGGAAAAACGAGGCCATCATTGCCATACTTATGGCAACCAAACGCGGAATTGGACCGCCAGCGCCCTTGAAAGTAGGATCATGACTGAAGCTGACCTCCTCATGCCGATGCGGACCGGAGAAATCCGGATACATGACGAAGCTGGTTTTGCCGGCATGCGCAAAGCCGGACGGCTGGTGGCGGAATGTCTCGACATGCTGGTTCCAGAAGTCCAACCCGGCGTGACAACTGTCCAACTCGACGACCTGATTCGAGAATTCGTTTACGATCACGGCGCCCAGTCGGCGACGATCGGCTATCGCGGCTATCGCCACGCATCGTGCATTTCGCTCAACCATGTCATCTGCCATGGCATTCCGGGCGACCGTCCCCTCAAGGAAGGCGATATCGCCAATATCGACGTGACGGTAATTGTCGACGGATGGCATGGCGACCATTCGCGGATGTACGCGGCCGGAACACCGAAACGCAAAGCCGAACGCCTGATGGACGTGACTTATGACGCGCTCATGGCCGGTATTGCAGCCGTTAAACCCGGCAACCGTTTCGGCGACATTGGCGCGGCCATCTCGGCGGTTGCTGCCAAGAACCGCTTGTCCGTGGTCGAGGACTTCTGCGGACACGGCCTCGGCCAACTGTTTCATGACGAACCCAATGTCGTCCATTCAGCACGCGCCGGCACAGGCCCGGAACTGAAGCCCGGCATGTTCTTCACGATCGAGCCGATGCTGAATATTGGCCGCAAGGATGCGGCCATCCTGCCAGATGGCTGGACCGCCGTGACCCGTGACCGCCAGCTCTCCGCCCAGTATGAGCACTCGGTCGGCGTCACCGAAGACGGTGTCGAAATCTTCACGGCGTCACCGAAGGGCTGGCACAAGCCACACGCCGTGACGGCCTAGGACCCGCCCCTATTCCGGTGCTGGCGGTGCGTAGTAAGGGGCTGCCGCCGCTGGCATCTGCTCCATTGAAATCTTGATCCCGTGCTCGGCTGCAAGTTGCCCGATCACCGCCCCGGCAGCTTCCGGGCCTTCCGGTCTTGCTTCGGCTAGGCGCGGACTGACACTCTGCATGAAGGCTTCAAAGGAGCTTCCGGTTGTCATCATCAGCAGCTGCGTCTCGCTATCTGATCCATTCCAGAACATGTGCGCATTGCCACGCTTCAGCGCTGCAAAATCCCCTTCGCTGAGGCGCAGCGTTTCTCCGTTGGACAGCACGTCGAGTGTCCCTGACAGTATATAGAAATATTCATCCTCATGAGTGTGCGTATGGGGCGGCGAACCCGGGCTTTCCGGCGGCAGGATGAACTCGTAAATGGTCACGTCGCCGGACGCCTCTTCGCTCGATAGAAGGAGCCTGATCGGATGAAACGGGTTCTCCACATCCGCCCCCGTGCCCGCCGCGACCACTTTGTCAGCCGTTTGCGCAGGCGATTCTACGTCCCCGGCATCGTGTGCCAGCGCAACGCCGACGAGTCCAAACGTGATCGCCGTCAAAGTCGCAATCTGAATTTTCATGATGTCTTTCCCTCCACTCAGCCCGGCGAAAACTATTACCCGCTCGATCACCGAGTACAAGCTTGACCACATTTCAAGACTGGAACATAGTAAGAACACCATGTCAGTTCGGGAGCGAGCATGCGACACTTTTCGGAAGCACCACTGCTCGGGCTTTCGTCGTCCGAAACGGTCACCGTAAAGGCCAAGCCGCACTGGCAAGGCCACCGCGACCGGCTGCGCACCAAGCTCATTGAACGGGGGGCTGATGCCCTTGAAGACTACGAACTGCTGGAAACACTACTGTTCGCCTTCATTCCGCGCCGGGACGTCAAGCCTGTCGCAAAGGCTCTGATTGCTCGTTTCGGAGCGCTAAGCGCAATCCTCGCCGCCCGGCCGGCAGAGCTGACGAGAGTTGCCGGCGTCGGTGAAACCGTCGCGGCCTATCTGAAGGCAACCGCCGAGATTGGGGCGCGCGCGAGCCGGGAAACCCTGCAGGCCCGCACCGTTATTTCCAGCTGGTCTGCCCTCCAGGCTTATGTGAAACAGCAATTGCAGCATGAAGGCCGGGAACAGTTCCGGGTCCTGTTTCTGGACCGGAAAAACCAGCTGATCGCAGATGAAATCATGGGGCATGGCACCGTAGATCACGCGCCAGTCTATCCTCGCGAAATCGCAAGGCGTGCGCTTGAGCTTCAAGCATCCAGCCTGATCCTCGTTCACAATCATCCATCGGGCGATCCGACGCCATCGCGCGCCGATATCGATATGACGCGGGAGATCATGGATGCGCTCGATGCCCTGGATATTACTGTTCATGACCACCTGATCGCGGCACGCTCCGGCGTGCTCAGCTTTCGCTCGCAAGGCCTCCTGTAAAAGCTTCACAGGAGAGCTGACCTGAAAGAGTAGCATTCGCGGCAAAAAGATCGTATTGGCGCGCCATCGATGCGCTGCGTGAAAAGCACGTATCAGTCCGCCAGCACTGAGCGGTCAGCCAGATATCGCCGAAAGCCCTCTTCATGATCGACCACAATGCCATTGCGCCTTCGCTGGGCCAGGCCCTTTCCGCGCGTGGATATCAGACGCTGACCCCCGTGCAGGAAGCGATGCTTTCGGACGATCATGGCGGACAGGACCTGCTCGTCTCGGCCCAGACGGGCTCAGGCAAGACCGTTGCTTTCGGAATCGCCATGTCTTCGTCCATCCTGAGCGATGGACGCATGATCGACCGGTCTGACACACCCCTCGCCCTGATCGTTGCGCCGACGCGCGAACTGGCTGTCCAGGTCAGCCGCGAACTTGAATGGCTCTATGCCAATGCTGGTGCACGCATCGTGTCCTGCGTGGGCGGCATGGATCCGCGCGAAGAACGGCGTGCCCTGGCGCGCGGCGCGCACATCGTCGTGGGCACGCCCGGCCGTCTGGTGGACCACATCAATCGCGGCGGGCTTATCCTCGATGACCTGCGTGTGGTGGTGATGGATGAGGCAGACGAAATGCTCGACATGGGCTTTCGCGATGAGCTTGAGACGATCCTGAAGGCGGCACCCGAAGACCGCCGCACGCTGCTCTTCTCTGCGACCGTGTCGAAGCAGATTGCGCGCCTTGCCGCGAGCTTCCAGCGCGACGCAATCCGCGTGAACACCATCTCTGACGAGGGGTCTCACCGCGACATTGAGTATGTCGCCCACACCATCGCCCCTTCGGACGCAGAAAACGCCATCATGAATGTGCTACGCTTTCATGAGGCGAAGAATGCGCTCGTCTTCTGCAAGACACGGGCGAATGTGAACCACCTGCTCGCGCGCTTCCACAATCGCGGCATGAACGTTGTCGCGATGTCCGGCGAACTCAGCCAGAAAGAACGCATGCACGCCTTGCAGGCGCTGCGCGACGGCAGGGCGAATGTCTGCGTTGCAACGGATGTCGCCGCGCGCGGGCTCGACCTCCCGGACCTCGATCTGGTCATCCACGCCGACCTGCCTTCGGATCAGGAAAGCCTGCTGCACCGCAGCGGTCGCACCGGCCGCGCCGGCCGGAAAGGTGTCAGCGTCCTCATCGTTCCGTTCAAGGCGCGGCGCCGGATCGAGAGGCTTCTCGGCGATGCAAAGGTCGAGGCAAGCTGGGTTGATGCGCCGGGCGCCGACGATATTGAACGCCGCGACGATGAGCGCCTGCTGAACCATCCCACCCTTCTCGAAACCGCAGGTGATGTCGATCTGGCCATGGCCCATGCGCTCATCGAGCGTCATGGAGCCGAGCAGGTTGCTGCAGCGTTCGTGGCGGCGCACCGGGCAAAGCGCTCGGCACCGGACGAGTTGATGCCGGTTCCCGAACCAGCCACGACAAGGCAGCGAGGCGAGCGCAACGCCCCGCGAGAACCGCGCGCGCCGCGTGAGAAGCGAGCGCCGAGAGATGACTTTTCCGATGGCGTCTGGATCAATGTATCGGTCGGGCGCAAATCAGGTGCCGAACCGCGTTGGTTGCTGCCCATGTTGTGCAAGTCTGGCGGGCTTGACCGCAGCCAGATCGGCGCAATCCGGATCGAAGACGCCCATACGAGGGTCGAGCTTCATCCAGATAGCGTAGAGCCCTTCTTTGCGACAATCGGCCCTGACGGACGGATTGAGAAATCCATCACGGCCTGGAAGGAAGGTAGTGCACCGCCCGGGAAATCGAACCCGTCGACCGCCCGCATTGTAAGCAAGCCTGCCAAGGCGTCGCACAGGAAGGGTGGCAAACCAAAACAGGACCGGGACGAGTGGTCCCCTGATTCTGATGCACCGCGCGAGCATCAGGGCGCGCCAAAGTCGCGCAGAGACAAGCCGCCATCTGATCGACTGAAGAAGGCGAAACCGAAAAAGCGTGACCGCCGCTTCGACGCTTCTGCGAGCAAGCCGCCAAAACGAAAAAAACCAAAACGCCCAAAAGCGTGACACGTCAGCGCCGCGTGGCGAGTCATCACGCTCGGTTAGGCGCGCTAGCTCCCATTCCGAATTTGTGAACGCGCTGGACACTGGCATGTGCCGTGTCCAGTATCGCGCAAAACAGATTAGGGAGTGAATGGCATGAGATGGATGGGTGCACTAGTGGGGGCATCGCTGGCGGCTTGCAGTGTCGGCGCACAGGAAACCGAAAACTGGTATCCGTCAAAATATGGCGCAGATGACCGACTCGGTGCCTTGAACAATCTCTCGCCCGAAAAGACGGCCGAAGCCGCCAAACTGATCACCACCGGCAAGACCTACTCTCTCGGCATGGTGACCGGGCGCTCGACACCTGCCTATGGCCCGCGCGAATATGATGTCACCATCCTGCAGCTTTCGGATGGATCTGGCACGCCACTTGGCACGAACAGGGCCACAGGAAATGACGATATCGTCGATGTCTGGGTCGGGATTGGCAGCCAACTCGACGGGCTCGGCCATATGGGCATTGATCATCATTATTATAATGGCGTGGGCGTTGCTGACTTTGTAACCACTGCGGGCCTCACCCAGTTTGGAACGCACGCCCTGCCCCCGATTGCGACACGCGGCGTCCTGCTTGACATGACCAAGCTCACGGGAACGGATCCCGTCGCCGACGGGACAGCGTTCAATCGCGCCGAGATCGACGCAGCCGCAGCCGCTGCAGGTGTCACAATCGAAACCGGGGATGTGGTGATCTTCCACACCGGCTACATGGCGGCGAATTCAGGCAATGATGCTCTCAAACAGACCGAGCCGGGAATTGGCGTGGAGGGTGCGCAGTATCTTGCTGATCTCGGCGTGGTCGCGGTCGGCGCTGACACCTGGGCTGTCGAGGCCATCCCGTTTGAGGACGAAACCCGGCCCTTCGATGTACACCTGACCCTGCTGGCCAAGAACGGCGTGTACATCCTGGAGAACATGGTCACCGAAGAACTCGCCGCGGACGGGGTCACGGAGTTCTTCTTTTCGCTCGGCGTGCCAAGACTGGAAGGCACAGTTCAGGCCATTATCAATCCGGTGGCTATTCGATAAGAGGAATCGGTGGAGACTGCTGTATTCGCTGCGCCTGTCCTGTCTGTTGCTGTTTGCAGGAAAGGGTTGCCAGCGGGGTCATGATAGTCAACAACACCGAATTGGGGCGTCCAGCAGAGGCGTACAGGAGGAGATTGCCAGAATGAGCGATGCAACCGCTGCGCAGCATCAGGGGCACATTACGGGCTTTGGATCGAAGGGTTATCGATTCTACGTCCTGATATCCCTCATGCTGATTTACACGCTGAACTTTATCGACCGGACACTTATCACGGTCGTGGCTCAGCCGATCATCAACGAATTCAGCCTGTCGGACAGCCAATTCGGCTTCCTTTCAGGCCCACCGTTTGCGCTGTTCTATGCCATCATGGGCATTCCGATTGCCATGTGGGCAGACCGCTCCAACCGGGTGATGGTGATCACGCTTTGCATTATCATCTGGTCCGTCATGACCGCGCTGTGCGGCGTTGCGGCGGGCTTTATCTGGCTCTTGATCTTCCGGATCGGCGTTGCTGTTGGCGAGGCTGGCTGTACGCCGCCCGCCAACTCGATCATCACCGATTATTTCCCGATCAAAAGCCGGGCGAATGCCATCGGAATCTACTCCATGGGCGTGACGCTCGGGGGCGTGCTTGCGCAGGTCTTCGGCGGCATGATCGCCGGCATCCAGGGCGAGGATTTCGGCGCCTGGCTGAATTCGATCGGGCTTGGCGGCCTTTTCCCTGGCATCGACTGGTCAACGGTCGGAGGCTGGCGCATTGCCTTCGTTGTGGTTGGCGCGCCGGGCGTCATCATTGCCGCTATCCTCTGGTTCACAGTCAAGGAACCGCCGCGCGGCTACACTGAAGTGCCCAGCAGCCGGATAGTCGAGAAGGCAGGTATCTTCGAAGCGTTCAGGGAATTCGGAGCCAAGAAGACCTTCTGGTGGGGGTCCTTCGGAGCTGCGCTCGTTGCCTTTGTCGGCTATGGTCTGCAGACCTTCCAGGCACCGTTTCTCCAGCGCGTCTATGATATCGGCGTGCGCGACGCCGCAGTGTATTATGGTGCACCTCTGGCGGCAATTGCAGCTGCGGGCACGTTCGCAGGCGGGTTTCTGTCCGAGAAACTGTCTGACCGCTTCCCGGCCGTTGTGGCATGGCTTCCGTCCGTGGGCCTGCTGATCGCGGTGCCGCTTTATGTCTCGGCATTCTTTGCGCCGAACATTGGTATGACATTCGGGCTGTGGCTGGCGGCAGCTTTCTGCCACTACTCCTATCTCGGTGCGCAGTATTCCATCGGCACATCGATCGTCAGTCCGCGGTCGCGCGCGACGACGATTGCTGTCCTGCTACTCCTTGTCAGCCTCATCGGTAACGGTATCGGCCCGCTGTTCGTGGGCATGATGTCGGACATGTTCATGAACAATGAAATCGCGTCGGCAGGACTGACCGAAGCCTTCAGGACGTTCAATCCAGCGCTTTGCGCTGGGGTTGATCCAACCGACTCTAGCGGAGCGGCTCTTTGTGATGCGTATGGCAATGGACTTCGCAAATCGATGGCCGCGACCGCCTGCTTCTTCCTGGCGGCAGCGCTCTGCTTCTTCATGGCAGGCCGTTACTTCATGAAGGACCGCTGGACGTCGAATACGTAGAAATCACTTCACAATAGCGACTTCAACATCCCGGATCATGACAAAGTGGTCCGGGATTTTTCTTGCACATTACTTCACATGTGACATTTTTCAGGTTCATGGTCGATTTGCTCTGGTCGGAACGTCGCTGATTTGCTTTGGTGCAATCAAACAAGCAGCGCGGCCCGTAAATGGGCTAGACGCGTGCGACATACGGAGGAATGAGATGGCATCTGTAGAACAGGATGCGGCAGCGCCGGCTGCCGTCAACACGGGTTTCGGCACGAAAGGCTATCGGGCCTATGTGCTGAGTGCTCTGCTGCTGGTCTACATTTTCAACTTCATCGACCGAACCATCATCAATATCCTCACAGAGCCGATCAAGCTGGAATTCGGCGTTGAGGACTGGCAGATGGGCCTGCTTGGTGGACCTGCATTCGCCTTCCTCTACACCTTCCTGGGGATACCGTTGGCACGAGCTGCCGAGCGCTATAACCGCGTCCTCATCATCGTGGTGTCGGTCGCACTCTGGTCGCTATTCACCGCATTGTGCGGCTTTGCGATGTCATTCTTCATTCTGTTCCTGTTCCGCGTCGGCGTCAGTATTGGCGAGGCTGGCTGCACGCCGCCAGCACAGTCGATCATCGCAGACTATTTCACGCCGAAATCACGAGCGACTGCCGTCTCAATCTACGCTCTTGGCGTACCGCTGGGTGGCATGCTCGCCTCGTTCTTTGGCGGCCAGATCGCAGGCCTGAGCGGTGCTGATTTTGGCGCCTGGATTTCGTCTATCGGGCTGGGCGGGCTATTTTCAGGTGTCGACTGGTCGAATGTCTCCGGCTGGAGAATCGCCTTCGTCGTGGTCGGCGTACCTGGCCTTCTGGTCGCGCTGCTCGTCCGCTTCACCGTAACGGAGCCGCCGCGAGGATACACCGATCCGGCGAAGCTGCAAAACCTCGAAAGAGCGAGCTTCGGCGAAGCGCTCAAGGTTCTGATGTCCAAGCCGACTTACTGGCACGTCGTTGCTGGCGCAACGCTCGCTTCCTTTGTCGGATATGGCGTGGCCCAGTTCACGACTTCCTTCCTCATCCGCACGCACGAACTGACGATCCAATCGGCGTCGCTGCTCTTCGGCATCGTGATTGGCCTGATGGCCGCGATTGGCGTTTTCCTATCTGGCTATCTCGCGGACCGTCTCTCGGTACGCCACCCCAATGCGCTGTCCTGGCTTCCCGCTGTCGGCATGGGGCTCTCAGTGCCGCTCTACGCGATGGGGTACCTTGCAGACAATCTCTGGCTTGCGATGCCGCCCCTTATGGCGGCTGCTACGCTTCACTATTTCTATCTTGGCCCGATGTACGCCATCGCAGGCGGCGTGGTGGACAGCCGCATGCGCGCAACATCGGTCGCGATTACGCTCTTCGTGGTGAACCTGCTCGGCTACGGGCTTGGACCACCCCTGATTGGTATCCTTTCCACATTCTTCAAGACGATGTTCATCAACGGTGCTGGCCTCGGCCTGACACTGGAGGCTTGCAAGGATCTCGCAACGCTTGCCGAGAATCAGGCCGCTGCCTGTACCAGCGCCGATGCGCGCGGCCTCCAATGGTCGATCATCGTCTTCATTTGTGGATACGGTTGGGCGGCGCTTCACTATCTGCTGGCAGGGCGCACCCTGCAGCGGGACATGGTGGCAAACGCCTAGTCGCGAATTCCGGACGGGCGCTCACCGGCTGTGGGCGGTCGTATCCTGTCTCCGGCGAGCGCGCTCCGCGAAGCATTTGCGCAGCCTTGGCAAGCGCAAGCTTGAACCGGCAAGAATGAGGGAGAACGACTGATGGCGATAGCTGGAACGACTTCCGAAGGAGCGGCGACTGGCGCAGCGTCGGGGACCGGGAATCCCGGCTATTCCACTGCCGGTTACCGGGCTTACATCCTCGGCTCGCTGCTTCTTGTTTATGTTTTCAATTTCATTGACCGGGCAATTCTCGCGATCCTGAACGATCCGATCAAGGAGAGCCTCAGGCTGGAAGACTGGCATATGGGCCTGCTCGGAGGCCTGGCGTTTGCCATGTTGTACACGACCCTGGGCATCCCCATTGCGCGTGTCGCTGAACGGGTAAACCGCAAATGGATCATCATTTTTTCTCTCGTTCTGTGGAGCGCGATGACAGTGCTCTGCGGCCTTGCGACGAGTTTTGTGATGCTGTTCGTCCTGCGCATATGCGTGGGTATCGGCGAAGCGGGCTGCACGCCTCCTGCCCAGTCAATGATCGCTGACTATTTCAAACCATCAAGCCGGGCCACAGCCGTTTCAATCTACGCTCTCGGCGTTCCGCTCGGCGCGATGATTGCCGGCGTGGCGGGCGGCTGGATCAATGATTACGTCACGGGCCAGGGCGTGTATGCCATGTTTGGAAGCTGGGGCTGGAGCTGGGCACAAGGACTTGTGGACTGGCAAAGCCTCGAAGGCTGGAGACTCGCCTTCATTCTGGTCGGTTTTCCAGGCGTTATTCTCGCCGGTATTCTCTTGCTCACCATGAAGGAGCCGCCGCGCGGTTACACAGATCCACCGCAGGCCGTGAAGCCGGAACCAGCAAGCTTTTCCCAGGTCATGAAAATACTCTGGAACAAGCCAACCTATGTTCACGTCGTGATCGGAGCCTCGCTCGCCGCTTTTGCAGGCTATGGCATTGGGCACTTCGTGCCGGCCTATTTCGTGCGCACGCATGAGCTCTCGCTCAGCCAGGCGGCGATCTATTACAGCCTCATCCTCGGCGTGTGCGGAGCCATTGGTGTGTTCTCATCCGGTTATATTTCGGACCGAATTTCTTCGCGTCACCCGAATGCGCTTTCATGGCTGCCGGCTATCGGCATGGCGACGGCCGTACCGCTCTATGTTTTCGGGTTTCTGCAGGACGTGCTGTGGCTGACCATGCCACCGCTGATGGTCGCTGCGCTGCTTAAGTATTTCTATCTGGGACCCATGTATGCGGTGGCAGGCGGTGTTGTCGACAGCCGGATGAGGGCGACCTCTGTGGCGGTGATGCTTTTTGCGACGAACCTTATCGGTCTCGCCCTCGGCCCGACGGTCTCCGGCCTGCTGTCGAGTGTGATCAAGGGCGGCATCCTGTCGGCTTCGGACCTCGAACTGTCGCTGGAAGCCTGCAAGGTTCCTGCGAACCTCAGCGCCGAAGCGGTCGCCGTCTGCTCGAAAGCCGATAGCACCGGTCTTCAATACGCCATCGTGATCTTCGCCTGTGTCTATGCCTGGGCAGCGCTTCATTATTTGCTGGCCGGTCGCACCCTTCAGCGTGACATGGTCGCAAAGAGCGCATAGACGGCCCTCATGGCGGTCTACACAACAGTTAGCGATGACGCACTCGCGGCGTTTCTGAGCGAGTACGATCTTGGCGTACCCCGGAGCTTCAAGGGCATCGCAGAGGGCGTTGAAAACTCCAATTATTATCTGGAGACAGATCGCGGCCGATACATTCTCACCCTGTTCGAGCGGCGCGCTGACCCAAAGGACCTGCCCTATTTCATCGACCTGAAGCGCCACCTGGCAGCCAAGTCCTATCCCTGTCCGGCGCCCGTCGCAGGCAAGGATGGTGAGGCGCTGCGGAAGCTCGAAGGCCGGCCGGCCGTCATCGTGACCTTTCTCGACGGTCTGTCGCCACAGTCACCGAATGCGCGTCAGTGCCGGTCTCTTGGTGCCGGCCTCGCTCGGATGCACGCAGCTCTGGCCGATTTCGACCTCCGCCGGCCAAATTCACTCGGCCCGGCAAGCTGGCCGGGTTTGTGGCGCGGGCGTGCCGAGACGGCCGACAGTCTGCAGGAGGGGCTCGCTCTGCGAATCCGTGACGACCTGAAGGCGATTGCAGCGGCGAAGCCGCAGAGCCTGCAGATCCCCCGCGGCACCATCCATGCCGATCTCTTTCCGGACAATGCATTTTTCCTGGGCGACGAATTTACCGGTGCCATTGATTTCTATTTCGCCTGCAGCGACGTGCTCGCTTATGACATTGCCGTCTGCCTAAATTCATGGGCCTTCGAGAATGGCAGCGAGTACAATTTCTCGAAAGGCGCAGCCCTGATTGCGGGGTATGAGTCCGTGCGCCCCCTCGAACAGGCGGAACGGAACGCCTTGCCAGTATTGTGTCTCGGCGCTGCGATGCGATTCTTCCTGACCCGTCTGGTCGACTGGACCGACACGCCAGCCGACGCGCTGGTACGTCCTAAAAACCCGCTTGAATATGCCGACAAGCTCGCCTTTCACCGCAAGGCCGTTTCGGCGGGTGATTACGGAGCCTGAAAATTGCCGCGCTCTCAACCAGACCGCGCCTGATTGCCTCGTTTTAATCTTCGGATTGGCATGTAAAGCTGCGGAATTGGAGAGAGACGATGCCAGAGTTCGGGCCAAACGGGACGATCAGTGCGGCAACAAGCTCACCCGTTCGCGACTATGCGGTCGAAGACGGAGAAACGCCACGCATCCGCCGGGTCGCATTGGCTTGCTTCCTGTGCGGCGTCGCGGCGTCCATCACTGTTTCGCTAATTGCCGCTCTTCTCGCTTTCGTATTTGGTTCAATCATGTCGATCGCCGGTACCCCGCCATCGCAGTTTGGGTCCAATGACGGCTTCATGGCGGGTGCCTTCATCGCCGTCATGATGGCCGCTTTCAACTGGTACCTGTTCTACATCGTCGTTCCTATCACCTGGCTGGTTCTTTTCCTGTCGATAGGAATATTTCCCCGGCGCGGCATTCGTGACCATGGTCCCTATTATCGGTGGGGCGCGATCTGGGGCGGCCTGCTGGTTGGCGGAACGACAGGACTAGTCGGCGGCGGCATGGCAGGCACCGCAGCGATCGGGGCGTTCGTGATCGGTGGATTGATCGGCGCGATCGCAGGACTGATCTGCGCGTCGCTCTTCCTCGCAATCGTTCGACCAAAGCGACAGATCCTGGATATTGTCACAGATGTCTTCTGAGGCCTGCTTGACCGCGACGTCGAACCGGGCGAGCCAGTCGGCATGTCAAAACTGATCGAAATCTGGACGGACGGTGCCTGTAGCGGAAACCCTGGCCCTGGCGGATGGGGCGCGCTGCTGAAGTCGGGCGAACACACCCGCGAAATCCATGGCGGTGAACCCGATACCACCAATAATCGCATGGAGCTGATGGCCGCAATTGAAGCGCTCAACGCGCTCAAAAAGCCCTCGAAGGTGAAGCTTCACACCGATTCCACCTATGTGAAAGATGGACTCACAAAGTGGATTCATGGATGGAAGCGCAATGGCTGGAAGACTGCCAGCAAAAAGCCTGTCAAAAATAAGGATTTATGGCAGATGCTTGAGAAGGCCTGTGAGCGCCACGACATCCAGTGGATCTGGGTAAAGGGCCATGACGGCGACGAAGGCAATGAGCGGGCCGATGAGCTGGCCCGTCTCGGTGCCGCGGAAGCGCGCACCTAATCGTCAGCGCCGCCGCTTCGATCATCTCATTTCCACCGGCGCGCACTGACCATCATTGGCGCGCATGGTGCGGCGTACGCCATCGACGAATCGGCCGGTGGTCTCCAGCTCGGCCTGGGTGACGGCAAATGACGCGGCGTCCGTGTCTTCCACATCGACTTCGATCAGACTTGCTGCGTCCTCGACGTCGACACCGCGTTCGGCCCGAATGTCGGCTATGATCTGGCTGACCTTCAGCACCGTGGTCTGCGCCTCATCGCCAAGGGTTTCGAGATTGGTCGCATAGCATGCACAATAGCTTTCAACCGATGCGCCGACTTCGGTCAGATCGCCTTCCACTTCCGGATCCCCAGCGAGAAGTGCTGTACACGTCGCTGTCGGGTCGCTCGCCTCGCCTGTGCTACACGCTCCGATGAGCGACAAGGCTCCCAAGGTTGTCAGTATCTTGATGTGAGCCATGTCGCCCCCTCCTCTGCTCTGTCTATTCAGCCGCAACGGCTGTTGCGGTGCCGAGAAACCCCCGAAGGCGGTTTTCGATGATATCATGAGCTTCGGCCATGATCCGGTCGATCAGTTCCTTGCAGGTCGGAATGTCGTGAATGAGCCCCGCAACCATGCCGCAGGACCAGGCCCCCGCATCCATATCACCTTCCTTCATGATCTTCGGATAAACACCGGCGACTTCCTCGATAATATCCTCGAACTTGATATTAGAGCCAAGACGCTTTTCCTTCTCAAGCAGGCGCTCGACGCCGGCATTGGTTAGCACGCGTTCGGTGTTGCGCAGTGGGCGCATGACGAGACGCGTGTCTAGCTCGGACGCGGACACAATGGCCTGCTTCACATTCTCATGCACGGGCGCTTCCTTGGTTGCGATGAAGCGGGTGCCCATATTCATGCCAGACGCGCCCATGGCGAGCGACGCAACGAGACTCCGGCCGTCGGCCTGGCCACCAGAGGACACAAAAGGGATCTCAAGTTCGTCAGCGGCGCGGGGCAGAAGGATCATGTTGGGCACATCGTCTTCGCCTGGATGGCCACCACATTCGAAACCATCGACAGACACCGCATCACATCCGATCGATTGCGCCTTGAGTGCATGGCGGACGGCCGTGCACTTATGGATTACCTTGATGCCATTGTCCTTCAGGACAGGAAGAACCTGGGCCGGGTTGTTACCTGCAGTCTCAACCGCTTTCACGCCGCCCTCGATGATCGCCTTGATATATCCAGGATAATCCGGCGGGTTGACCGATGGCAGGAAGGTGAGGTTCACGCCGAACGGCTTGTCCGTCATGTCCCGGCACCGGGCGATTTCATTGGCAAGGTCTGCCGGTGTCTTCTGCGTCAGGGCGGTGATGATGCCGAGCCCGCCGGCATTGGACACTGCTGCAGCCATTTCCGCAAACCCGACATAGTGCATGCCGCCCTGGATAATCGGGTGCTGAATGCCAAACATCTCGGTGATAGGCGTCTTCATGGAAAATCTCCTCCAAATCGTTGAAAATACAATGCCAAGGGAACGCCCCTGAGAGCAAGTGTTCCGGCGGGGAAACATCCACGCAACCACTGCAGTCTTGAGAAACAGTGCTGATTGGATCACGATATCCGGCCAAGCAAGGAGGAGCCCGCACCATGAAGATATTCGTTCATGGCGTTCCTGATACGCCAGCCATGTGGGAGCCCCTGCTGGGCGAGTTGGCGCTAGATGAGGGAATGGTACGCGCACCTTCCCTCCCCAGCTTCACAGCACCCGCACCCAAAGGCTTTTCCTGCACAAAAGACGCATATGTCGACTGGCTGATCAGCGAAATGGAGGCAGCAGGCGCACCTGTCGACCTTGTTGGGCACGACTGGGGCGCACTGCTCGTAATCAGGGCCGCGTGCCTGAGGCCTGACCTCGTGCGCAGCTGGGCCGTGGCCAATGCCTTGCCGCAAAAGGACTATAGATGGCACCGCACGGCGCGTATCTGGCAGACGCCACTGCTCGGCGAAGCCTTCATGTCACTCACCAGTCCGGCTCGTCTCGCAGAGGCCCTCGCTGAGGCCGGCCTACCCGCGACACTTGCCCGAAAGGAGGCCTCGTACTGGACGCCACACATGCGTCGGGCAATCCTGAAACTCTATCGCTCTGCAAAAAATGCCGCTGATGAATGGTCAAAGGATCTCGACCGCCTCCCGAGAAACGGTCTTGTGTTCTGGGGCGACAAGGACCCGTTTGTACCGGTCGCGACGGCTGAGAAATTCTGCGCCGAAACAGGCATCCCACTCCACCGCCATGCAGATGCAGGCCACTGGTCAATCGTCGAAAAGGCCGACCAATTCGCCGCACTGCTGAAGCACTTGTGGTCACCGAGCGCCTGACCACAAAGAAAAACCCGCCACGGCAAGACCGGGCGGGTTCTCAATTCTTTCAAGGCGTACGGTCTTATTCTTCGTCCATTGCCTCAAGCTCAGCTTCGTGACGGGCACGGTCTTTCGCGCCTTTTGCATCTTCATCGCGGTCAACAAGTTCGATGACAGCAACCGGAGCATTGTCACCGTGACGGAAGCCGGCTTTGAGGACACGGGTGTAACCACCATTACGGTCCTTGTAGCGGTCGCCGAAGACGTCGAACAGCTTCTGGACGGCATCCTTGTTGCGAACCTGCGCAATCGCGCGGCGACGAGAGGCAAGGTCGCCCTTCTTCGCCAGGGTCACAAGCTTGTCCATGATCGGCTTGAGTTCCTTCGCCTTCGGAAGGGTCGTCACGATCTGCTCATGCTCAATGAGCGACGCTGCCATGTTCGCGAACATCGCCTTGCGATGCGATGTCGTGCGGTTCAGCTTGCGATGTGCAATTGCGTGGGCCATTTCGGTCTCCTGCGCGCCCTCCCGGGCGGACGGTTAGAGGTGGTCGTCGTATTTCTTGGCAAGTGCCTCGATGTCTTCTGGTGGCCAGTCCGGCACTTCCATGCCGAGGTGCAGCCCCATGCCAGCGAGCACTTCCTTGATCTCGTTCAGCGACTTGCGGCCGAAGTTCGGAGTGCGGAGCATTTCCGCTTCGGACTTCTGGATGAGGTCGCCAATGTACACAATGTTGTCGTTCTTCAGGCAGTTTGCCGAACGAACAGACAATTCCAACTCGTCGACCTTCTTGAGAAGAACCGGGTTGAAGCCGAGATCGGTTTCTTCGCTTGAGGAAGCGGATTCGGTTTCAGGCTCATCGAAGGTGATGAAGAGTTGCAGCTGGTCCTGAAGGATGCGGGCCGCGTAAGCCACGGCATCTTCCGGTGTGATGGAGCCATCGGTCTCGACCGTCAGCGTGAGCTTGTCATAGTCGAGGACGGTGCCCTCACGGGTATCTTCAACGGCATATCCGACGCGGCGGACCGGCGAATAGATTGCATCAACCGGCACGAAGCCAATCGGGGCGTCTTCCGGACGGCTCTGATCGGCAGGCACATAGCCCTTACCGGTTGCAACGGTGAATTCCATGCGCACAGACGCGCCCTCATCAAGGGTGCAGATAACCAGGTCCGGGTTGAGGATCTTCACATCGCCCGAGGTCTCGATCTGTCCAGCTTTCACTTCGCCCTTGCCGTCGGCCTTCAGGATCATGCGCTTCGGTGTATCCGAAACCATGTCGATGGCGATCTGCTTGAGATTCAGGACGATTGTCGTGACGTCTTCGCGAACGCCTGGAATGGACGAGAATTCGTGAACGACACCATCAATCTGGACGCCCGTGATCGCTGCACCTTGCAGAGAGGACAGGAGAACGCGGCGAAGCGCGTTGCCAAGGGTCGTGCCGAAGCCGCGCTCAAGCGGCTCGATGACGAGTTTGGCATGACGGCGCGGATCACGGCCTGCTTCCACCTTCGGGCGGTTCGGGCGGATCAGTTCTTTCCAGTTACGGTCATTCACGCTGGTCGCGGTATCGGCCATTCACGGCCTCCTTAGTCTGTTAATGGATAAAGCTTGGGCCTAGACGCGGCGGCGTTTTGGCGGGCGGCATCCATTGTGCGGAATTGGTGTGGTGTCACGGATCGATGTGATGGTCAGGCCGGCAGCCTGCAGCGCGCGAAGGGCGCTCTCACGGCCCGAACCGGGACCACGAACATTGACTTCTACGGTTTGAAGGCCGTGCTCCTGCGCTTTCTTCGCCGCATCCTCAGCAGCCACCTGGGCAGCATAAGGGGTCGATTTGCGCGAGCCCTTAAACCCCATGGCACCGGCCGAAGACCAGGAAATCGTATTTCCCTGAGCGTCGGAAATTGTCACCATGGTGTTGTTGAAGCTCGAGTTCACATGGACAACGCCGGAAGAGATATTCTTGCGGGCGCGGCGGCGAACGCGGGTCGTATCACGAGCCATATCAGTCTGGTCCTACTTCTTCTTACCGGCAATCGGCTTTGCCGGACCCTTGCGGGTGCGAGCGTTGGTGTGAGTGCGCTGACCACGAACCGGAAGGCGCTTGCGGTGGCGCAGACCACGGTAGCAGCCAAGGTCCATGAGACGCTTGATGTTCATCGAGACTTCGCGGCGAAGGTCACCTTCCACCATATAGTCGGAATCGATGGTTTCGCGGATCTGGATCACTTCAGCGTCGGTGAGGTCGGCCACGCGGCGGTGCGACTCGATACCAATCTTCTCAGTGATCTCGCGGGCTTTGGCCGGACCAATCCCGTGAATGTAACGAAGCGCAATTTCAACGCGCTTGTTCGTTGGAATGTTTACACCTGCAATACGGGCCACGGGCCTCATCTCCTAAACTGCGAAAAACGGGCTCGGCGCGAAACGAAAACCAACGCTTCGCGCGCGCGAACCCGACCTCTTAACGAAGTGCGTCGTTATAGACCTGCAAATCGCCGCGTCAACTGGTGAAATGCGGCTTTATGCGGTCTCTTTCAGCGCCTTCTCGACGCCTTGTGTAACCTCATCAATCGACGCCATTCCGTCGACTTCGCGAAGGATGCCTCGTTCCGCATAAAGCGGAATGAGAGGTGCGGTATCCTGATTATACTTATCAAGGCGCGCAGCAAAAGTCTCCGGGTTGTCGTCCTTGCGTCCCTGCTCCTCAAAGCGCTTGGTCACCCGCTTCAGCAGTTGGGCTTCGTCGACGACCAGCCGGATCACGCGGTCGACTTGCGACCCACGGGTTTTCAGCAGATTGTCGAGCGCGTGCGCCTGACCAACCGTGCGCGGAAATCCGTCATAGATGAAGCCTGGCGCATCGGTATGGATGCCGAGCTGCTCATCAATCAGATCGATGACGATTTCATCTGACACCAGGCCGCCCTCGTCCATGATCTTTGCAACGCGATTGCCAAGCTCAGATCCTGATGCGCGCGCTGCGCGCAGCATGTCGCCCGTCGAAAGCTGAATGTAGCCGTGTTCCTCGACAAGGCGTTTTGCCTGCGTGCCCTTTCCGGCCGCCGGTGGTCCGAAGAGTATCAAATTCATCGTCTGCGCTTACCTCCCAGCCGCGATTTCTTGATCAGCCCTTCATATTGATGCGCGATCAAGTGGGACTGGATCTGTGTCACTGTATCCATCGTAACGGATACAACGATGAGAAGCGATGTGCCACCAATATAGAAAGGAATTTCCGGAACGTATCGCCGCAGCACTTCTGGAAGCAGACAGACGAAGACCAGATAGATGGCGCCGATCGTGGTGAGGCGCGTCAGCACATAATCGAAATAGGCAGCCGTGTTCTTGCCCGGACGGATGCCAGGGACGAAGCCGCCATACTTGCGCAGATTGTCTGCGGTTTCCTGCGGGTTGAACATGATCGAAGTGTAGAAGAAGCAGAAGAATGCGACCAGCACACCGTAAGTGATGATGTAGGTCCAGCTGCCCGGCGAGAAGTGAAGGGCCAGCCACTGGATGATGCCAGGGCCCTGCTCGACGCCGGTACCTGGGGCCATCGTATTACCACCGGTCAGGCCGACAGCCGTCATCGGCAGCATCAGGATCGCGATGGCGAAAATTGGCGGGATGACACCCGACGTATTGAGCTTCAGCGGCATGAACGAGCTCTGGCCCTGCTGCATCTGATTGCCGACCTGGCGCTTCGGATACTGGATCAGGACGCGGCGCTGCGAGCGCTCGATGAAGACAATGAAAAGGACGAGCGCAATGACGAGTAGAAGGACAAGCGCCACGAAGACGACATTGACGCCCTGCTCACGGCCGCCGGCAAAGAGGTTCACAATCGCCTTCGGCATTTCGGCAATGATGCCTGCGAAGATGATCAGCGAGATGCCGTTGCCGATACCGCGCGCGGTGATCTGTTCACCCATCCACATCAGGAACATTGTGCCGCCAACGAACGTCGTCACAGCGGTCAATACAAAGAACCAGGTCGCAATGCCTTCATACGCCACGCCCGAAAGGCCCATGGCGATGCCAAAGCCCTGGAAGAAGGCGAATCCGACAGTGAGATAGCGCGTATACTGGTTGATCTGCTTGCGGCCCGACTCGCCCTCTTTCTTCAGCTTTTCAAGCGAAGGCACAGCGCTTGTCATCATCTGCACGATGATGGACGCCGTAATGTAAGGCATCACGTTGAGCGCAAACACACTCATCCGCTCGACGGCGCCGCCAGCGAACATGTTCAGCGAGCCGAGCATGCCGCCCTGCTGCTGCTGGAAGAATTGTGCAAACTGATTGGGGTCAACGCCAGGAACGGGAATGAACGTTCCAAGACGATAGAGAACGAGAATGAAGAGCGTGAACAGGATTCGGGCCTGAAGATCCTTCGCTTTCGCGAAGGTGCCGAAATTCATGTTTCGCGCCATTTGCTCTGCGGCTGTGGCCAAGTGCCCCTCCTACCGGAAATGAAATCGCCGCCAATACATCGGCGGCGAAATGCTGTTTGTGAAGGTGTGCGAACGAAAAAGCCGCAGATTACTCTGCTTTTTCCGCCGCCACCGGCCCCGTCACAGTAACCTTGCCGCCGGCCTTCTCGATCGCTTCGATCGCGGCCTTGCTGGCGCCCGTGACAGTGATGTTTGCCTTCTTCGGCGCTTCACCCTTTGCGAGGAGACGAACACCGTCCTTCACGCGGCGGATGACACCGGATGCAACCAGCGTCTCTTCGGTGATATCGCCAGCCTTGAGCTTGCCAGCTTCGATCGCCTTGGTGAGACGTCCAAGATTGACCCAGGCATGGTCCTTCGAGTTGCGGGCAGTGAAGCCACGCTTCGGCAGACGCATATAGATTGGCATCTGGCCGCCTTCGAAGCCATTCAGGGCAACGCCCGAACGAGCCTTCTGGCCTTTGACACCGCGACCGCCAGTCTTGCCCTTGCCGGAGCCGACGCCGCGGCCCACGCGATGGCGGTTCTGGGTCGATCCCGCATTTGGGGAGAGTTCGTTGAGTTTCATCGGTCTATTCCTGACTGGCGCTGAAAAGGGTCGCCCCTATACGCCTACTCTTCTACGACTTCAATAAGGTGAGACACCTTGGCAATCATGCCACGCACGGCCGGGGTGTCTTCAAGCTGACGCTCACGGCCGATCTTGTTGAGACCGAGGCCGACAAGCGTTTGACGCTGCTCTGGCTTGCGACGGATCGGGCTGCCTGTCTGGCGAACCGTGACCGTATCTGACTTCTTCTTTGCCATGATCAGAACCCTTTTCTAAATCAGGCGGTTTCGGAAATGCCGGCTTCGGACGCACCATCGGTGCGGCGGCCAACAATATCCTGGACCTTGAGGCCACGCTTGGACGCAACGGAGCGCGGGCTTGCCTGCTCCTTGAGCGCCGCGAAGGTTGCGCGAACCATGTTGTACGGGTTGGACGAGCCGGTCGACTTGCCAACGACGTCCTGAATGCCGAGCACTTCCATGACAGCGCGCATCGGGCCGCCAGCGATCACGCCGGTGCCGGGAGGCGCTGCGCGAAGGATGACCTTGCCTGCACCCCAACGGCCCTTGCCGTCATGATGCAGCGTTCGGCCCTCGCGAAGCGCAACACGAACCATGTTGCGTTTTGCGTCTTCGGTTGCCTTGCGGATCGCTTCAGGCACTTCGCGGGCCTTGCCCTTGCCGAAGCCTGCGCGGCCCTTCTGGTCACCAACGACGACCAGTGCAGCAAAGCCGAAATTCTTACCGCCCTTCACCGTCTTGGCGACGCGGTTGATGCCGACGAGCTTGTCGACAAATTCGCTCTGCTCTTCCTGGCGGTCGTCGCGACGTCCGCGTCCGCGGCCGCGACCTCTGCCCTGTTCTTCTGCCATATTGGCCTCCTAGAACTTCAGACCGCCCTCGCGGGCGGCGTCTGCCAGGGCTTTAACCCGGCCGTGGAACATGTAGCTGCCGCGATCGAAAACGACGTCTTCGACGCCGGCTTTCTTGGCGCGCTCTGCGATGAGCTCACCGATGCGCTGGGCAGCTGCGGTATCGCTCGTGGACTTCAGCTTGGTGCGAAGGTCTTTCTCGAGCGTTGAGGCTGCAGCAACCGTCAGACCCTTCTCATCATCGATGATCTGGGCGGAAATATTCTTGTGCGAGCGGGCAACCGAAAGACGCGGCTTGCCAGAGGCGAGCTTGCGGAGCTTCGTGCGGGTGCGCTGCGCGCGACGGATGGATTTTTCGCGTGTCGTCTTCATGGCGGTTACTTCTTCTTGCCTTCCTTGCGGCGGACATATTCGCCCTGGTAACGCACGCCCTTGCCCTTGAACGGCTCTGGCTTACGGAACTGGCGAATCTCGGCAGCAGCCTGGCCGACAGCCTGCTTGTCTGCGCCCGAAACGATGACTTCAGTCGGCTTGGGGGCTTCAATCTTGATGCCTTCCGGTGCCTTGAAGATCACGTCATGCGAATAACCGAGCGACAGTTTCAGGTCATTGCCCTGCATCTGTGCGCGATAACCAACGCCGACGAGTTCCAGCGTCTTCGAGAAGCCTGTGGCGGCACCGTTGATGACGTTGGCAGCGTTCGCACGAGCCGTGCCCCACTGGGTGCGGACTTTTGGGTCCAGCGCCTCAGCGAAGGTCATCTTCTTGCGACCCTTCTCGTCATTTGCCTTGATGCGCTCATTCGCTTCTTTCACGAAGTTCTCGCGTGGCATGATCTGGACTTCGCCGTCCTTGATCTCGGCCGACATCAGGTCGGACACGGTGAAGGCGAGGTTGCCTTTCGGGCCCTTGGCTTCGATCGTATTGCCGTTCAGCGTAACGGTCGTGCCGTTCGGGACCGGAATTGGGAGTTTTCCAATACGGGACATATCAGTTCATCCTCGTCCTAGAATACCCGGCAAAGGATCTCGCCACCCACATTCTCATTGCGTGCAACGGCGTCGGAAATGACCCCCTTGGACGTTGAGAGAATGGAGATGCCCAGTCCGTTGCGGACCAGCGGCAGATCATTCACCGACGAATAAACCCGGCGACCTGGCTTCGAGACCCGGCGGATCTCGGAGATGACAGGTGCGCCATCATAATACTTGAGCTCGATCTCGACATTGTTGTGACCGTCTTTTTCGACTTCCGTGTAGCCACGGATGTAGCCTTCAGACTGGAGCACGTCGAGGACGCGGATCCGCAGTTTGGAAGACGGCGAGACAACCTTCGTCATGCCACGCATCTGCGCATTGCGGATACGGGTCAGGAGATCGCCAAGGGGATCGGAAATGTTCATCTTGGTCCTCCTTTCCTACCAGCTTGACTTCACGAGGCCCGGCACCATGCCGAGCGAGCCGAGTTCGCGAAGTGCGATACGCGACATTTTCATCTTGCGATAATAACCACGCGGACGGCCTGTGACCTGGCAGCGGTTACGAACGCGGTTCGGTGCGGAGTTGCGCGGAAGCTCAGCCAGTTTCAGGCGAGCCTGAAAGCGCTCTTCCAGTGGAACATCTTCATCCACCGCAATCGCTTTCAGCTTCGCGCGACGAGCCGCATACTTGGCGACCATCTTGCGACGCTTCTCGTTCTTCTCAATTGCGCTTTTCTTAGCCATATCGTTTCGTCCTCAAGCGCTAGTTCCGGAACGGGAAGCCGCAATGCGCGAGCAGCGCCTTGGCTTCTTCGTTCGTTTTAGCGGTGGTGCAGACAATGATGTCCATACCGCGAATGTCTTCCACGTCGTCATAGTTGATTTCCGGGAACACGATCTGCTCTTTCAGGCCCATGGCGAAGTTGCCACGACCATCGAAGCTCTTGCCGTTCAGACCGCGGAAGTCCTTCACGCGTGGCAAGGCCATGTTGGTCAGACGGTCGAGAAACTCGAACATCCGGTCACGGCGTAGCGTAACCTTGGCACCGATGACCATACCGTCGCGCAGCTTGAAGCCTGCGATGGACTTACGGGCCTTGGTCGGCACCGGCTTCTGACCAGCGATCTTCTCGAGCTCGGCAAGCGCGGTCTTGATCTTCTTGGAGTCAGCGACAGCTTCGCCGACACCCATGTTGATCACGACCTTGTCGAGCTTCGGGACCTGCATGTCATTGGAGTAGTTGAACTGCTCCTGGAGCTTGGCCCGGATCTCTTTAGCGTACTTCGTCTTCAGACGGGGTTCGTAATTCTTGGACATCAGATCGACTCGCCAGAACGTTTGGCATAGCGCGTCTTGCGGCCATGCTCGTCTACCTTGAAACCGACGCGGGTCGGCTTGCCATCACGCGGGTCCATGATCGCCACATTGGAGACATGGATCGGCGCTTCGAACGTCTTGATGCCACCTGGGTCCATCTGACCCGGCTTCTGGTGGCGCTTCACAACGTTCACACCCTGAACAACAACACGGTTCTCAGCGGGAAGCACTTTCAGCACTTCGCCCTGGGCGCCCTTGTTGCGGCCCGTCGTGACAATCACGCGGTCACCTTTTTTCACTTTGGCAGCCATGGTTACAGCACCTCCGGAGCCAGAGAGACGATCTTCATGTGGTTCTTGGCGCGAAGCTCGCGCGGAACCGGTCCGAAGATACGGGTACCGATCGGCTCACCATTATTGTTCACCAGCACAGCGGCATTGGTGTCGAAACGGATGGTCGAACCGTCGGGGCGGTTAATGTCTTTCGAGACGCGGACGACGACAGCGCGGCGTACATCGCCTTTCTTTACGCGGCCGGTTGGAATCGCTTCCTTGATCGACACGACGATGATATCGCCCACGGACGCATAGCGGCGGCCTGCACCACCCAGCACCTTGATGCACTGGACACGGCGTGCGCCGGAATTGTCCGCAACGCGGAGGTTGGATTGCATCTGGATCATGAGTCAGCCCCTTCTCCAGCAACCAGTTCCCACGTCTTCAGTTTCGAGCGCGGTGGGCACTCCTGAATGGTGACGCGCTGACCTTCGACGGCAACATTGCCCTCGTCGTGAGCGTGGTATTTCTTCGAGCGGCGCACGATCTTCTTCATCACAGGATGGAGGAAGGTGCGGTCAACGCGGACCACAGCCGTCTTGTCCTGCTTGGTGGACACCACAACGCCTTCCATTACGCGTTTCGGCATGACTCTCTCCTACGCCTCTGCTTCCGCTTTGGCCTGTTCGCTGAGGAGCGTCTTGACGCGAGCGATGTCGCGGCGGACTTCCTTCATTCGGGCCGTTTTTTCCAGTTGGCCAGTGGCCTGCTGGAAGCGGAGGTTGAACTGTTCTTTCTTGAGCTGGACGAGCTGATCCTTCAGCTGGTCGGTGCTCTTGGAACGCAAATCAGCGATTTTCATCTCTAGATCCCCTCAATGCGCTTGATGATCTTGGTCTTGACCGGCAGCTTTGCGGCGCCGAGCTTCAGAGCCTGAATGGCGACAGCATCCGGAACACCATCGATCTCGAACAGGATACGGCCAGGAGCAACGCGGGCGACCCAACGGTCTACCGAGCCCTTACCCTTACCCATACGAACTTCGATCGGCTTCGCCGTGACCGGCGTGTCCGGGAATACGCGGATCCAGACCTTGCCCTGACGCTTCATTTCGCGGGTCACAGCACGGCGGGTCGCTTCGATCTGACGAGCGGTCACCCGCTCTGGCTCGAGCGCCTTGAGGCCGAAGCTGCCAAAGTTCAGCGTGTAGCCGCCCTTGGCGTTGCCCGTGATCCGGCCCTTGAAGGCCTTACGGTATTTTGTGCGTTTTGGCTGCAGCATCGGTTAAGCTCCTGCGCCTTGCGGGCCGGAAGCCGGTCCACGCTGGTTGGTCGAACGGGCACGGGCCTGACCGGAATCTTCGGCCTTCTTGTCCTGTGCCATCGGGTCATGTTCCATGATCTCGCCTTTGTAGATCCAGACCTTCACGCCAATGATGCCGTAGGTCGTCTCTGCTTCGGCGGTGCCATAGTCGATGTCGGCGCGAAGCGTGTGCAGCGGCACGGAGCCTTCTGCATACTGCTCGGTGCGCGCAATCTCTGCGCCGCCGAGACGGCCGGAAACCATGACACGAATACCAAGCGCGCCGAGGCGCATGGAGTTCTGGATCGCGCGCTTCATGGCGCGGCGGAACGAACCGCGGCGCTCGAGCTGGCGAGCAATGTCTTCGGCAACCAGGGTCGCGTCGATCTCAGGCTTCCGGATCTCTACGAGGTTCACGCGAACTTCGTCTTCCGTCATCTTTGAGAGCTTCTTGCGAAGCACTTCGATATCCGCACCCTTCTTGCCGATCACGAGGCCCGGACGGGCGGTGTGGATCGTGACGATGCACTTCTTGTGCGGGCGCTCGATGACGATGCGGGAGATACCAGCCTGCTTCAGCTGATCCTTGATCGTGTTGCGAATTTTCAGGTCTTCGTGAACCAGGCGGCCATAGTCTGCCGTGTCGGCATACCAGCGGCTGTCCCAGGTCCGGTTGATACCGAGACGCAGACCAACGGGGTTAATCTTCTGGCCCATTATGCGGCCTCCGCTTCAACAGATGTGTCGCGCAGCACGATGGTCAGCTGCGAGAAGGGTTTCATGATGCGAGCCGCGCGGCCACGTGCACGAGCGCGGATACGCTTCATGACGAGATTCTTGCCGACATGGGCTTCAGCGACGACCAGGCTGTCGATGTCAAGATTGTGGTTGTTCTCGGCGTTCGACATGGCCGACCAGAGTACCTTGTAGACGTCCTGGGCGGCACGCTTGCGCGAGAATTTCATCTCGTTCAGCGCGCGCTGGATCGGCATGCCGCGGATCTGCTGAGCCAAGAGGTTCAGCTTCTGCGGGCTGGAGCGATACATGCGCAGAACGGCGCGAGACTCGTTCGAAGCCTGACGGGGAGGATTCTTTGCCTTAGCCATGGCTACTTCCTCTTCGCTTTCTTGTCGGCGCCATGACCGTAATAGGTACGGGTCGGCGCGAACTCACCGAATTTGTGACCAACCATTTCCTCTGTGACGAGGACTGGGACGAACTTGTTGCCATTGTGGACCTGAAAGTTCAGGCCAACGAATTGCGGCATGATTGTGGACCGGCGCGACCAGGTCTTGATGACCTCACGGCGCTCGGAAGCCTGAGCTTTTTCTGCCTTCTTGAGCAGATAGCCGTCGACGAACGGACCTTTCCAAACGGAACGTGGCATATCTCTCGCTCCCTAGCGTTTCGCGTTGCGGCGACGGATGATCAGACGATCCGAAGCCTGGGTCTTGCGGGTCTTAGGACCGCGGGTTTTCTTACCCCAAGGCGTCACCGGGTGACGGCCACCGGAGGTCTTGCCCTCACCACCACCGTGCGGGTGATCAACCGGGTTCATCGCAACACCGCGAACCTTCGGGCGCTTGCCGAGGTAGCGGGAACGACCGGCCTTGGAGAGGACCTTGTTCATATTGTCCGGGTTCGACACTGCGCCGACAGTTGCCAGGCAGCTGTCCGGCACCATGCGAAGCTCGCCCGAAGACAGCTTGATCTGGGCATAGCCGGCGTCACGGCCAACCAGCTGAACATAGGTACCGGCGGAACGGGCGATCTGACCGCCCTTCTGAGGCTTGATTTCCACATTGTGGATAATCGTGCCGACGGGAATGTTCTTCAGTGGAAGAACGTTGCCCGGCTTGATGTCTGCCGTCTTGGACGTCACCACCGTGTCGCCGATCGCAAGACGTTGCGGCGCGATGATGTAGGACTGCTCGCCGTCCTGATACTTGATCAGGGCGATGAAAGCCGTGCGGTTTGGATCATACTCAAGGCGCTCGACCGTCGCTGGGACATCCCAGCGGGTGCGCTTGAAGTCGACCTTGCGATAGAGACGCTTGGCGCCGCCACCGATACCGCGTGCGGTCACGCGTCCGAGATTGTTACGACCACCCGATTTGGTGAGGCCTTCGGTCAGCGATTTGACCGGACGGCCCTTGTGCAGCTCCGAGCGGTCAACAATGACGAGCTGGCGCTGGCCTGGGGAGGTCGGATTGAAAGTCTTGAGTGCCATACTTGCTCTCCTACAGTCCGGTCGTGATGTCGACGGACTGTCCGTCTTTCAGGGTGACGATCGCTTTTTTGGTGTCAGAGCGGAACCCGAGCTTCCCACGGAAGCGCTTGGTCTTGCCTTTGACCTTGATCGTGTTGACCTTGGTCACGTCCACTTTGAACAGCGCCTCAACCGCTTCCTTGATGTCCTTCTTGTTGGCGGACAGGGGAACGGAGAAAACGATCTTGTTTTCTTCTGCAAGCAGGGTCGACTTTTCCGTAATGACCGGAGCGAGCAGCGTATCGTAATTGTGTGCCTTCACGTCAGCCATGGCTTATTTCCCTTCCTTGGCTTTCGCTTCGAAGCGAGCACCGATGCCCTCAAGAGCGCTCTTGGTCACAACAAGCTGCTTGCGGCGCAGGATGTCGTAGACGTTGAGGCCAGCAACCGGCAGCACGTCGATATTTGGAATGTTGCGCGCGGCCTTTGCGAAGTTGTCGTCAACTTCGGCGCCGGCAATAATCAGGGCATTATCAACACCAAGCCCCTTGAACTTGGCGGACAGTTCTTTCGTCTTCGCAGCATCGAGCTTCGCATCATCGATGATGATCAGCGCGTCGCCCTTGACCTTCGCAGAAAGCGCATGCGCCAGAGCGAGCTTGCGAACCTTCTTCGGCAGGTCGTGTGCGTGGCTGCGGACACGAGGACCATGAGCAACCGCACCACCCACAAAGATGGGCGCATTGCGCGAACCGTGGCGAGCGCCGCCAGACCCTTTCTGGCGGATAAATTTCTTGGTCGTGACGGAGACTTCGTCGCGCGACTGGGTCTTGTGCGTGCCAGCCTGGCGTTTCGCCAGCTGCCAGCGGACCGTGCGATGCAGCAGGTCGGCGCGAATGTCGGTCAGGCCGAATACGGCCTCATCAACTGTCGCTTTGCCCGCGGCTTTGCCGTCCAGAGTTTTGACTGCGAGTTCCATTATTCACCAGCCTCCGATTCCTCGGCCTCTACTTTTTTCTCAGCGCCACCCTTGGTGCGGAACGAACCAGCAGCGGGCGCATCCTCAGGAAGCGCCCTCTTCACCGCATCGCGCACCTCAACATATGAACCGTCATGACCCGGGATTGCGCCCTTCACGAGGATGATGCCGCGCTCAGCGTCGGTGCGAACGACCTCGAGATTCTGGACGGTGACACGGTCGACACCATAGTGACCGGCCATCTTCTTCCCTTTGAACACCTTGCCCGGATCCTGACACTGGCCAGTCGAACCGTGGGAACGGTGAGAAATGGAAACACCATGTGAAGCACGAAGGCCACCAAAGTTCCAGCGCTTCATGGCGCCAGAGAAACCGCGGCCTAGCGAAACGCCAGCAACGTCGACGCGCTGACCGACCGCAAAGTGGTCTGCAACAACTTCTGCACCGACTTCAGGCAGATCGCCACTCACGCGAAACTCCACGAGCTTGCGCTTCGGCGCGACACCGGCCTTGGCAAAAGCTTCACGTTGGGCTTTCGCCGTACGCTTGGCTTTGGCTTCGCCCGCGCCCATCACGACAGCAGTGTAGCCGTCATTACGGGTCACAGTGACCTTTTCTTTCTTCTTTCCGCGATTGACGCTGACTTCCCGGTCTTCGTCGGTGCGAAGGCCGACAACCTGACAGCCATCAAGCGAAAGGACGGTCACCGGAATGTGACGACCATTCTCGTTAAAGATACGCGTCATGCCCAGCTTGCGGGCAATAACGCCGGAACGTTGAGCCGGAAGGGCCATCTTAGCGCGCTCCCTCAAGTTTGATTTCGATACCAACACCCGCCGACAGGTCGAGCTTCATGAGCGCGTCAACCGTCTGCGGGGTTGGGTCCACGATATCGAGAATGCGCTTGTGCGTGCGGATCTCGAACTGATCGCGGGATTTTTTGTCGATGTGCGGAGAGCGGTTCACAGTGAAACGCTCAATGCGGGTCGGCAGCGGGATCGGGCCACGCACGTCAGCGCCAGTGCGCTTCGCAGTCGACACGATTTCCTTCGCCGACAGATCGAGGGCGCGGTGATCGAAGGCTTTCAGCCTGATCCGGATATTTTGTTTTTCCATCGTACGGTATCCCGTCCACATGAATGACGCGCCTAGGCGCACGCTATAATGGAGCGCCCTGACGCATTCGGCTGAATTGTCTGTTTCGGTGGGAAGCGTTTGCCACACGAGGCACAGCCGACCCTTCGAAGGGCGCGGTGTATGGGATTTGTATCGGGCCGTCAACACCGCAACGGTGAATCTTTACAGCGACCAGCAGCAAGTCATTCAGGATCACCTCTTTTCAGTTGGACCCGTTTCATAACTTATGACCAAAATGGGCTGCGTGAACCGCGGAACCGGGGGAGCTGAAATGAGTGACGACTTGCTTCAAGCGGCGCGCGCCGTGCGTGAAAATGCCCACGCGCCCTATTCCGACTTCCACGTTGGCGCTGCAATCCGAAGCCGCAGCGGCATCCATGTGGGCTGCAATGTCGAAAACGCCTCCTTTCCGGAAGGGACATGTGCCGAGGCGGGTGCCATATCCGCCATGGTGGCGGCAGGTGACACAGAAATACTCGAAGTCCTGATCTATGCCGATGCCGACCGGCCGGTAGCGCCCTGCGGCGGCTGCCGACAGCGGCTCGCCGAATTCGCCGGCCCGGACGTGCCGGTCAGGCTTGCCAGCGAAAGGGGCATCGAATCGGAAACTACTCTTGGCGCGCTGTTGCCCGCCACTTTTAGATATGGCTGACCCAGCGGCACAACGCTTAACATTCAGGCCAGGTCCCGCCCCAATGAGTGCAGTTTCCTGCATCCAGACGAAAAAAGGGCCGCCCCGTTTGGAGCGGCCCTTGAATTATCGTCAGCCTTTTGGGCTGCGGAGTGTCTTACTTCGTCACGCTGGAGACGACGCCTGCACCGACGGTGCGGCCGCCTTCGCGGATGGCGAAGCGCAGGCCCTGGTCCATGGCAATCGGCGCGATGAGCTCGACTTCCATTTTGACGTTGTCGCCTGGCAGAACCATTTCCTTGTCCGCTGGAAGCTTCACAACACCCGTCACGTCCGTCGTACGGAAGTAGAATTGTGGACGGTAGTTGGTGAAGAATGGCGTGTGACGGCCACCCTCTTCCTTGGTCAGGATGTAGGCTTCTGCCTCGAACGTCGTGTGCGGCGTGATTGAACCTGGCTTACACAGCACCTGGCCACGCTCGACGCCTTCACGGTCGATACCGCGGATCAGCGCGCCGATATTGTCGCCGGCCTGGCCCTGGTCGAGCAGCTTGCGGAACATCTCGACGCCGGTAACCGTCGTCTTCTGCGTGTCGCGGATGCCGACAATCTCGACTTCCTCGCCAACCTTGATGATGCCCTGCTCCACACGGCCGGTCACAACCGTACCGCGGCCGGAGATCGAGAACACGTCCTCGACCGGCATCAGGAACGGCTTGTCCAGCGGACGCTCTGGCGTCGGGATGTACTCGTCGACAGCGGCCATCAGCTCGATGATCTTGTCCTTGCCGATGTTCGCGTCGCGGCCTTCAACAGCGGCCAGCGCAGAACCGGCAACGATCGGAATGTCGTCGCCCGGGAAGTCGTAGGAGGACAGAAGCTCACGAACTTCCATCTCGACGAGCTCGAGAAGCTCTTCATCATCGACCTGGTCGACCTTGTTCAGGAACACAACAAGCGCAGGAACGCCAACCTGGCGGGCCAGCAGGATGTGCTCGCGCGTCTGCGGCATCGGGCCGTCAGCAGCGTTCACAACCAGGATCGCGCCGTCCATCTGCGCCGCACCCGTGATCATGTTCTTCACATAGTCAGCGTGACCCGGGCAGTCGACGTGCGCATAGTGACGGTTCTCAGTCTCATACTCGACGTGCGCGGTGTTGATGGTGATGCCGCGGGCCTTCTCTTCTGGCGCATTGTCGATGTCCGCATAGGACTTCGCCGCACCGCCATAGGTCTCCGCCATCGTCATCGTGATCGCTGCCGTCAACGTCGTCTTGCCGTGGTCAACGTGGCCGATCGTGCCAATGTTCACGTGCGGCTTGTTCCGCTCAAACTTCTCCTTGGCCATGGG
>NZ_NCSU01000013.1 GCF_002088945.1 Henriciella pelagia
TGATCTTCCCCACCAAAAGTAGACACTGATTTACGCGCACATCTTCAGGTATTCCTGCTCATATCTGTTTGGGCTTTTATACCCCAATGCGCTATGTCGTCGGTGGCTGTTGTAGAACATTTCAATGTACTCGAAGACACAGGAGTATGCTTCCTGCTTATTCGAGACATCCTCTGCGTAAAGCGCCTCTACCTTGAAACGTGCGAAGAAGGACTCCATTGCCGCATTATCCCAGCAATTCCCTTTTCGACTCATGCTAGGCCGGATCTTTTCACTCAGCAACAACGCCTGATACTCTCCCGACCGATACTGAACACCTCTGTCAGAATGGAGAATCAGTCCTGGCTCAACATTTCTGGACTCTCGAGCCATATTAAAAGCATCGATAATCAGCTGATTGGTCATCGTCGTATCAAGCGACCAACCTACGATCTTCCGTGAGAACAAGTCCATCACTACTGCCAGATAGACAAACCCTTTCTCCACCTTGATGTAGGTAATGTCGGATACCCACTTTTCATCCGGGCGACTGGCCGTGAAGTTTCGTCTTAACAAGTTGTCGCTGACATGATTGTGGGCCATGACGTCCGGAAAGTACTTGTANCCCTTCCCATTTCTGGCCCTAAGCCCTTGTTTTGCCATCAGCTTGGCAACGGTATTCTCACTGATCTCACAGCCGCTTTCCTTCAGTTCAACAGTCATCCGGGGGGCTCCGTAACGAGACCGGAAGCGTTTAAAGAGCGACACCAAGAGCCTTTCCGCCTCCAACTGCCGAAGTTGTCGCTGCGAAGGCTGGCGATTGCGCCACTTGTAGTAGCCCGAGCGACTGACGCCAGCCCAGCGACACATCTTGGTGACCGGATACTGACCCCGTAGCGACTCAATAAAGGCGTACTTCACCATTTGTCTTTGCTGAAGTACGCCGTCGCCTTTTTTAGGAATTCATTTTCCTCTTTGAGGTCAGCGATTTCGCGCTTCAGCGCACGCATCTCCTCGCTTTCCTGCCTGGAGTAATCCACACCTTGCATACTGTTGAACTGCTTATCGGAGAGTCTTTTGTACTGCCTACGCCAATTATAAATCTGGCCAGGATGAATACCGAGTTCACGGGCCACCTCCACAGCGCTGGTATCAGGGTCCTCTGATCTACGCACCGCCTCTCTACGGAAGTCCTCAGTGTAGTGGTTATATTTGTTCTTTCGCTTCTTGGCCATAAAAAC
>NZ_NCSU01000014.1 GCF_002088945.1 Henriciella pelagia
AACCGCGCCTCATTCGCCCTTCCTATGGGCGCATGGTCCGGGCAAGAGACCGATGGGAGGCAGGACATGTTCGACAATGATGAATGGCTGAACCAGCACCGCGAAGACGTGATCGACCCGGACAGGGAAATCGTCGATCCGCACCACCATCTCTGGCGCCCTGATAACCCCGCCGGCATCGTCTATGACCTGCCCGAACTCTGGTCCGATACCGATGACGGCCACAAGGTGACCCAGACCATCTTCATGGAATGCGGCTCTTCCTATCGCAAGGACGGCCCGGACCATCTCAAACCGATCGGTGAGACCGAATACATCGCTGAAGCCGCCGCAAAATCGGCTGCCGAACCCGGCAAGGCCACCATCGCCGCCTTCATCGGCCATGCGGACCTTCGCTTGCCGCTGGACACGCTGGACGAGGTGCTCGACGCCCATATCGAAGCGGCCAAGGGTCTCTTTCGCGGTATCCGCCATGCCGGCCCTTACGATGAGGCCAGCGGCGAGTTCCGCATCAAGCCCCGTGCCCCGAAAGGTCTTTACAAGGATGAAGACTTCCGGCGCGGCGTGCATCGCCTGGGTGAGCGCGCCATGACCTATGACACCTGGAACTATCATACCCAGATTCTCGACTTCGCAGACCTCGCCGCCGCCGTCCCCGGCACCACCATGATCCTCGACCATTTCGGAACACCGCTCGGCGTCGGCCCCTATGCCGGCAGCCACAAGGCGAACTTCTCCAAATGGAAAGACGACATCGAAGCCGTCGCCGCGAACCCGAACGTCTATGCCAAGCTTGGCGGCCTCGCCATGCCGGACAATGGCTTTGGCTGGGACACGCGCGACACACCGGCAACATCAGACGAGATCGTTGACGCCCACGGCCCCTATTACGAACACATGATCAGATGCTTCGGCCCGGACCGCTGCATGATGGAGAGCAACTTCCCGGTCGACCGCCTGTCGCTCAGCTATCGCACCTACTGGAACGCCGCCAAGAAGATCACGGCAGGCCATTCCGAAGCCGAGAAGGACGCCATGTTCAGCGCCGTCGCCCGCAAGGTCTACAAGGTCGAAGCCGACGTCTGAGGAGAGCCCCATGTTCGAAGAGATCATCTATGAGGTCGAGAACGGCCGCGCCCGGATCACCCTCAATCGGCCAGACAAGCTCAATGCGCTCACCATGAAGATGCAGGCCGAAATGGCCGAAGCTCTCTGGCAGGCAGACAATGACCGCGCCGTCCATTGCGTCATCATCAAGGGCGCAGGCCGCGGCTTCTCGGCAGGTTATGACCTGTCAGGATCTGCCGCCGTGCCCGTCTCCCGCCTCGATGCCGAGACAGACGACAAGCGCGGCGCGCGCAGCGTCGATGATGATATCTGGCAGCTCGAACGTGCCCAGCGCTACCGCATGTCCATTTTCGACATGCACAAGCCGGTCATCGCACAGGTCCACGGCCCCTGCGTCGCCGGCGGCACCGATATCGCGCTGCTCTGTGACATCGTCATCATCGCCGATGATGCGACGGTCTCCTTCCCGGCGGGCCGCAATCTCGGCGCGCTGCCGAACCAGATGTGGCTCTACAATGTCGGCCCGCAATGGACCAAGCGGCTGATGCTCACCGGCGACTCCATCACCGGCACCGAAGCCGCCCAGCTCGGTTTCGCGCTGAAGTCGGTCCCGGCCGACAGGCTCGAAGCCGAAGTCGAAGGCCTCGCCTCCCGCATGGCCCTCATCGACGCCGACATCCTCGCCGCCAACAAGCGGGCGGTAAATCTCGGCATGGAGCTGATGGGCGCACGCACCATGCAGCGCCTCGCCGTGGAGAATGATGTGAGGGGCCACCAGGCCGCGTCTGCCCACGCCTTCGTCAGACAGGTCGGCGAAATGGGCCTCCGCCAGGCGCTGAAAGACCGCGACGCCCCCTTCGGCGACGGCCGCGCCCGCGTCAACGGGCCTGAGGTCCGGGACACGGATGGGAGACTGATTGAGGATTAGCGCCCCACCCCTACCCTCCCCAGAGCGGAGGGGGCGATGGTCGCACACGTCTGAGCAATTCGCCCGCCAGTGGTTCGGCTTCGCTCACCATGTCGGGCTATTTCTGACATCGGATCAGGCCGACATGGTGAGCGAAGTCGAACCATTCGGTCGTTGGCACAATGTCAGCATCCTGGCACAACGCCTTCCCCCTCCCCGCTTGCGGGGAGGGTCGGGGTGGGGCAAGCAACGCTACCCGCCCTGCCTCGCCATCCATGTCTCACGGGAAATTTCCCACACCTGAGACGCCCGTGTAGACCCATCCGGACGTGTGCTCTCGATATCGCCCCTGTAGTCAAACCCCGTCTTCTCAAACAGTCTCTGGATACGGACATTGTCGAGCGCCGTCGTATTGCAGAGGAGGTCGAGGTCCAGCGCATCGAACATCCACGTAAATGTCTTCGCCATGCCGACCCCGCCCTGACCTGAATTCTGCAAGTCGGGCCGCATCGCCCCGGCCAGCTCCCCCGCCGCCCATTCCGGCCAGACCCGTACTTCGGAATAGCCGGAGAGATTGCCAGTCTCATCGAAGTTCAGCGAAAGGATTCCCTCACCCTGCTCCTTCGCGGCGAGGTTCATCTCGATAAAGGCGCGCACAGTCTCCAGCGTCAGCGGCCTGGGTATCGAATAGATCCAGCGATTGACCTCCGGATGCTCGAACAGCTCCAGCAGCAGCGTTTCATCCCCCACCTGCGCCAGCCGGCTATGATGCGCTGTCGATGGCATGGCATCCACACCGCGTACGAGCGCCCGTATCGCTTCTTCGCGTGCGGGGTTCGTCCGGTTTCGTGTCCAGGGTATCTCGCCCATGCCTCAAGCCTTGTCTGACAGGAAGGCCTCCACATCCTTCCGCATCGGGATGGCAGGTTGCGCGCCCGGCTTCGTCACGGCAAGCGCTGCCGCTGCGGAAGCAAATCTGAGCGCTGCGCCCTCTTCCATCCCTTCGGCGAGCGCCACGACCAGAGCGCCGCAGAAGGTGTCGCCAGCGCCCGTCGTGTCGATGACCGGCACGGCATAGGCCGGCATCCGCGCGACCTCTTCGCCCGCCCGATAGAGCACAGCGCCCTCTCCGCCGAGCGTCAGCGCGACCAGCCCACCGCCGCGATGCAGCGCCTCGCCATAATAGGCCGCTTCGACCTCGTTGACGATCAGCAGGTCCGCCCGCTCCAGCAGCTCCGCCGGCACAGGCAGCGCCGGCGCAAGGTTCACCGCGAACAGCCTGGCCTCGATCTTCGCCGCTTCCATCACCGCCGGCACAGGCACTTCCAGCTGGCAGAGGACGGCGTCGCACGGCCCAGCGCCCGCCACATCCGCTGCATCGAGATGACCGTTTGCCCCACTCGCCACGATGATCTGGTTCTCGCCCTTCGCATCGACCCCGATCAGCGCCACGCCCGTCGGTGCACTCTCATCCTCGGTGACGCCATCGAGGTTCACGCCGCCCGCCTTCAGCAGCGCCAGCGCGCCTTCGGCAAAGGCGTCCTTACCAACCCGGCCGATCAGCTCCACCGCCGCGCCGAGCCGCTGCGCCGCCAGGGCCATGTTCGCGCCCTTACCCCCGGCATGCTGGGCGAAGGTCGCGCCGGTGACGGTCTCACCCGGTGTCGGCAAATGGTCCGCGCTCGCAACCAGGTCCAGATTGATCGAGCCGACTATTTTTATCCCCGGCCTGCTCATGCCGTGTATCTTCCCAGCTGCCCAAGCATTTCAGAGAACACAGCCCCCGCATCCGCCTTGTCATACCAGAGCACATTCCCATCCTCGCGATACTCCGGCACCGTCTTTCCGAAACGCGCGCCAGTCTCGGTGACGACGCTCACCTTCGCCTTCCGCCCCTCGAACAGGTCCGGACGCAAGATCGCGAGCACGGTAGACGGATCGTGCAAGGGCGCATGGCGCCCCTTGGCCTCTTCTTCAAGGCGGTTCGACGCGGCCAGCAGGTCCGCTGCCGCCACAGCCTGCACAGAGCCCAGCGCGCGCACCCGCTCGACCTCCTCATCGCTGGTACGGATCTGATGCGTCACATCAAGATTGAGCAGCCGCATCGGCACATCCATACCGAACACGACAGCCGCAGCATGCGGGTCGGCGAACACGTTGAACTCGGCATGCGGCGTGATATTGCCGCCCTCGCTGTCCGCCCCGCCCATGATGACGATCTCCTTGAGCCCGGACACGATGTCCGGCGCCATCAGATAGGCGAGCGCCACATTGGTCATCGGCCCCGTCACGACCAGCGTCGCCGGTATCCCCTTGGTGGCTCGTAATGTTTTTACCAGGAAGTTCACGGCATGCTGGCGGGACGCGCGGACTTGCGGCTTCGGAAAGGCAATATTTCCAAGCCCGGTCGAGCCGTGAAAATCCTCTGCCGTCACCGCATCGCGCAGCATCGGAATCTCCGCCCCGCCGCACACCGGAACTTCCTTGCCGATGCCTGCAAGCTCGCGAATGATCCGCGCGTTTCGAAGCGTCAGCTTCGCCGGGACATTGCCCGCCACGGTCGTGATGCCGACTGTCTCCAGCGTGTCGGAAGCCGCAAACAGCGTGAGCAGTGCCACCGCATCGTCCAGGCCGGGGTCGCAATCGATGATTATCTGTCGTTTTCGCATTCTTGTCTGGTCATTTTCCCTTGTAACCGAACAGAAAACCAGTCCGCGCGTTCCGGCAAGGGCAGGGTCCGGAATCAATTCTTTTGTCGGGGAGGCAATGAGGTGAGCAAGGCGTGCGAGGAAAGGCGCGCAGGACGGACAGATGTCCGTTCAAGCGACTTGACGCTGCAGGCCGCCGCTCAGCTGATTGAGGCATTCCGCCATTGCCACGCCGAGCAGCGGTCTTTTGTCCGCTGGCCGTGTTGCCACCGCTTGAAAGACCCCGGCCTTCCAGCGCAACGGCGCCTTGCCAGCAAACAAAACTCCGCCGCCCTCCGCGGCAAAAGACTTGAGTCCGGCCCCTAGTCGTCACGCATCGCGGCCCCTAAGTGTGCAGGCGACGAACAAGCAAGGAGAAAACAGACATGTCCATCACAACGAAATCTCTCGAATATGAAGCTGGCGGCCAGTCCTATGAAGGCTATCTCGCCATGCCGGAAGGCACCCCCAAGGCGGTCGTCGTGATCGCTCATGCCTGGGGCGGCCAGAGCGATTTCGACAAGAAGAAAGCCGACATGCTGGCCGAGTGGGGCTATGCCGGTTTTGCGATGGACGTCTATGGCGTCGGCAAGCGCGGCGAGACGACCGAAGAGTGCCAGGCCCTGATGAACCCGCTCGCCTCCAACCGCTCGGAGTTGCAGAATCGCCTGAAGCTCGGTCTTGAGACCGCGAAAAAGGAATCAGGCTGTGACAAGGCTGCCGCCATCGGCTTCTGCTTTGGCGGGCTCAGCGTGCTCGACATGGCCCGCACCGGCATGGCGGTTGACGGGGTTGCGTCCTTCCACGGCCTGCTCGGCGCGCCGGGCAATACGGACGGCCACAAGACGAAGGCAAAAATTCTCGTCCTGCATGGCTGGGACGACCCGATGGCAACGCCGGAAGACGTCATGGCCTTCGCGAAGGAAATGACCGATGCGAACGCCGACTGGCAGCTCCACGCCTATGGCGGCACCATGCACGCCTTCACCAATCCGGGCGCGAACGATCCTGATTTCGGCACGGTCTACAACAAGGATGCCGAACGCCGCTCTATCGCCGCCCTCAAGGACTTCCTCGGCGAACTCTTCGGCTAGGATTAGCTCAGCAGGCCGGCGGCGAGATACAGCATCACGGCGCCGGCCCCTGCCATCAACGCATAAGGCAGCTGCGTGCGCACATGATCGATATGGTCACACTCGGCGGCAAAGCTCGCAATGATCGAGGTGTCGGAAATGGGAGAGCAATGGTCCCCGAAGACGCCGCCGCCGAGCACCGCTGCCAGCGCCAGTGAGGGTGGAACACCGCTTCCCATCGCCAGCGGGATGGCCACCGGCACAAGGATACCATAGGTGCCCCAGCTCGTTCCCGTCGTGAAGGAAGCGAGCCCCGCCACCACAAAGATGATCGCCGGCAGCGTCCAGGGCAGCGGGAAGCCGGAAGCAAGACTGCCCAGCACTTCGCCCGTCCCAAGCGCCTTGAGGCTCGCGCCCAGCACCAGCGCCATGAAGATCACGGCAACAGCGGGCAACAGGTCTCCCATGCCCTTGAAGCCGGTATCGATCAGCTTGCCCTTCTCTTCCCGGCCAGAGCGCGCCAGCAAGACAAACGCAACAGCGGTCGCAAGGCACACCGCCCACAGGATGGATTGCGAGCCTGACCCGTTGAGCAGATTGCCCTCGCCAGTCCAGAACATGAAGCCGAGCGCGCCGAGCACCAGCACCGCGACCGGCAAGCCCATATCCATTGCCCGCCCTGGCGGAATCTCGTCTGCCATATGGGTTTTCCCGGCGGCCGCACGCGAAGTTTCCTCCGCCTGCTTCATCGGGCCTATAGTGCGGTCGGTCATCACTGTGAGGAACACACCAGTCAGTGTCAGCAATGCATAGAAATTCAGCGGCACCGTCGCGGCCAGCACCGAGATCGGATTGCCAAGCTCGTATTCGGAAATGAGGCCCAGCACATAGGCGCCCCAGCCATTCAGGAGGATGATCACGCTAACCGGCGCAGAGGTGGAATCGATCAGATAGGCGAGCCGTTCACGGCTCATCTTCAGGCGGTCAAAGAGCGGCCGGCCCATAATGCCCGTCGCAAGCAGGCTGATATTGGTCTCGACGAAGATCAGCGTGCCGGTCAGCGCCGTCACCGTCCCGGCCCGCCGCCGCGTACTCGCTGCGCCAGACCGGACCAGCCAGTCGACCATGCCCTGAATGCCGCCCGACCGGCGCATATATTCGATCAGCGCGCCAATGATCAGGCAGAAGAGAAGGATGCGCGCATTGCCCCCGCCGCCCAGCACCTCGACGCTGCGCTCGATCGAGTTGAGCAGGCCAAGCGCCGGGTTGAAGCTCGCGATCAGCGTCTCGGACAGCCAGATGGCGATGCCGAGAGACCAGTAGACATTCCGCGTCCAGACCGCGATGGCGAGCGCGACAAGCGGTGGTGTGATCGTCAGCCAGTCAGCCATCATCACCCTCCCCGTTCCGCGCGGCCTAGTTCAGGATCTTTGGAGACGTCAGCGTTGACGTCCGTGCCGCTTCGGCCTCGCGCAGCAGGCGCAGCATATTGCCGGACCAGAACTTCTCGACGTCTTCCTCGCTATAGCCGGCATCGAGCAGCGCCGCCGTCACCTTTGGCAGGAAGGTGATGTCGATCATGCCTTCAACGCCGCCGCCACCATCCCAGTCAGCGCCCATGCCGACATGGTCCGGGCCGACAAGCTCCAGAGCGTAGAGGGTCTGCTCCATGAATTTCTCGAAGGAGGATTGCGGCGCCGGGAACTGCGCATCAACCTCGCGCCGCGCCTCGCGATAGGCTGCCTGGGTCTCGGCATCCATCTCACTGAACTCGCCATATTGTGCCGTCAGCGCCTCCAGCGCCTCGGTCCGTTCCGGCGACGGCTCCAGCAGTTCCAGATACGCCCCGAGCGCGTTCATCTGGATGACGCCGCCATCCTCGGCCACAGCGATGAGCAGTTCATCGGGAATGTTGCGAAAGTGCTCATACATCCCGTCGACACCGGTATGGGAGAAGATGATCGGCGTGGTGGACGCCTCGATCATGTCGTACACCGTCTCGTCTGCGGCATGCGAGGCGTCGAGGATCATGCCGAGTTCATTGGCCTTCGCGATCAGCTCTTCGCCCAGCGGCGACAGGCCACCATAGGCATTATTGGTCACGTCCGTCGCGCTGTCTGCGAACTGGTTGTCGCGGCCATGCACCGGTCCGACCATGCGGACACCCCCAATGTAGAAGGTCTCGAGCAGCGACACGTCCGTGCCGAGCGGATAGGAGTTCTCGATGCTCTGATAGACGACCTTCTTGCCTTCACTCGCAATCCGTTCGGCATCATCCGCCGTGAAGGCCAGCTCCACCTCGTCGGCATATTTCGCGGCAAACTCGCGGATCGCCATCTGGCGCAGCAATGCGCTGTTGCGTGCAGCGGCATAGGACGCCTCATCGAGCGGGCCCTGCGCGGTGTAGATCACCCAGAAGCCGCCATCCAGCCCGCCATCATTCATGCGTGGCAGGTCGACCTGCGTTCCGTCCGCGCCATAGCTTCCCCGCTCGGAGAAGGTGTAGCTGTCAGTGTGGAAGAAGGCCGGCGTGTCGAGGTGGGTGTCCATGACCAGCATCGACTTGTGCAGCTCGATCACGTCCGCCGGAACGCCGTTCGACGGAGCGACCGCATGCGCCGCGCCCGAATTGTTCGGCAGGATTTCGCTGCCCGTCTCGCCAGCTTCCGGCGTACACGCGGCTACAGACACAGCAAACACGCCCGCCAGCAGGCGTTTGTTGAACGTCGACATCATATTGGGTCACTCCGGGAGAATTATCAGCCAAGTGTATACGATCAGACTCCGCGCCCCGCCGCAAGATTGGCAGTGCTAACCGCCTTTCTTCCTGCGCAGCTCTGCCCAACGTTTGAGCCGTTCGGCAATCGGGCCTTCCCGACCTTCCCCCTTCGGCTGGTAGAAATTCACCCGCGCCATCCCGTCCGGGAAATAGTTCTGGCCGGAAAATCCATCCTCGGCATCGTGATCGTAGTTATAATCCTTGCCGTAGCCTTCTTCCTTCATGAAGGCGGTTGGGGCATTGAGGATATGTTTTGGTGGCATCAGGGACCCGGTCTCCTTCGCCGCGCGCTGCGCCGCTTTCCAGGCGACGTACACCGCGTTCGACTTTGGCGCGGTCGCCATATGCACCACGGCATGCGCCAGCGCGAGTTCGCCTTCCGGGCTGCCGAGCCGTTCATAGGTGCGCGCCGCTTCCGACGCGATCATCAGGCTGGTCGGGTCAGCAAGGCCAATATCCTCGCTGGCCATGCGCACCAGCCGCCGCGCGAGATAGAGCGGGTCTTCGCCGCCCGTGATCATCCGGGCGAACCAGTAAAGCGCCGCATCCGGGTCGGACCCGCGCACAGACTTATGCAGCGCAGAGATGAGGTTGTAATGTTCTTCCCGGTCTTTGTCATAAGCGGGTGCCCGCTTCTGGAGGGCTGCTGACAGCTGCTCAGCGGTGAGCGCCCTGCCCTCATCGGCCAGCGTGAAGGCCTGCTCGGCGAGGTTCAGCATGTAGCGGCCATCGCCATCAGCCATGTCGATCAGCGCTTCGCGGGCGCGGGCATCGAGCGGCAGCTTGCGATTCTCCAGCGCCTCGGCCCGCTGCAGCAATTCCTCCAGCGCTTCCGGCGTCAGGCGTTTGAGCGTCAGCACTGCGCAGCGCGAAAGCAGAGCGCCATTGATCTCGAAGCTTGGGTTCTCCGTCGTCGCGCCAACCAGCGTCACCACGCCCGCCTCGACGAAGGGCAGGAAGCCATCCTGCTGGGCACGGTTGAAGCGGTGGATCTCATCAACAAAGAGCAGCGTGCCCTTGCCCATGCCGCGCCGGTTCTCGGCCCGGTCAAAGGCCGCGCGCAGATCCTTCACGCCAGAGAAGACCGCGCTGATCGCCTCGAACTCCAGATCGGTTTCCTTGGCGAGCAGCCGCGCAATCGTCGTCTTGCCGACGCCCGGCGGGCCCCAGAAAATAATCGAGGAGAGCCGCTTCGTCGCCAGCATCCGCCCCAGCGCCCCCTCCGGCCCGATCAGATGGTCCTGCCCGACCACCTCAGACAGCTTCGCCGGCCGCAACCGGTCTGCCAACGGACGCGGTGCCTCATCGGCCATACCGGATGCAGAGAAGAGATCGCTCATGGCAAACCCCTAGCCCACGCCGCGCGCCGTGATAAGGTTGGTTCTGGAGGAAACGCATCATGACACTGACCATCACGCCAAGCGGTCAGGCATGCGGCGCGAGTGTCACTGGTCCAGACCTCTCGAGGCCGCTGGATGACCAGACCATCGCCGATATCCGCGCCGCCTGGCTGACACATCACGTGCTCGCCTTTCCCGGCCAGAAGCTCAGCGACGATGACCTCGAACGCTTCACGCAATACTTTGGCCCGTTCGGAGAAGATCCGTACATCGCGCCAATCCCCGGCCGCAAGCACATCATTGCTGTCAAACGCAAGGCCGACGAGACCGGCCCCGTCTTCGCCGAAACATGGCACACAGACTGGAGCTTCCAGAAGACCCCGCCCGCCGGCACCTGCCTCTATGGCATCACCATTCCCCCGATTGGCGGCGACACCCTCTTTACCAACCAGCACAAGGCGCTTGCCGAAATGTCGGATGAGCTACGCCGCCAGCTCGAAGGCAGGATGGCCATCCACTCGGCCCGCAATGGCTACGGCAAGGCTGGCCTCTATGGCGAAAAGGATGAGGGGCGCAGCATGGATATCCGCTCGTCAGACGAGGCGATGGCGACCGAGCTTCACCCCATCATCCGCAAGCATCCCGAAACCGGCGAGGAAGGCCTGTTCGGTTGTGTCGGCTACATTATCGGCATCGAGGGGATGGCTGAGGAAGAAGGCTGGACGCTGCTTACCGAGCTCTATCGCTGGCAGACGCGCCCCGAGTTCCAGTACCGCCACAAATGGCAGCCAGACATGCTGCTCATGTGGGACAACCGCTCCTGCCTGCACATGGCGACCGGCGGCTATCAGGGCCATGACCGCCTCCTCCACCGCACCACGATCGGAGCACGGGAGAGCATGGCGGCCTGATGATGAAGCCTGATTGTCGTCATTCCGGAATTCGCGCGAGCGAGTATCCGGGACCCAGTTGAAAGGCCGATTTGGGTCCCGGCACTGCGGCCGGGATGACGCCCATGAAATTTATTCCGCCGCAACCACCCCGTCGCTCTCAACCTCACCCATGAGATAGGTGTCGAGGAACGTCACGAACGCCTCGGACGCCGTGATGCGGTTCTCGCGCTTCTGGAAGCCATGGCCTTCATCGGGGAAGAGGACATACTCCACCGTCGCGCCATTCTCGCGGGCGGCGGCAACCAGCTCATCGCTCTCGACCTGCAGCACGCGGGGGTCGTTCGCGCCCTGGATCACAAGCATTGGCTTCACGATATTCTCCGCATGGAAGAGCGGCGAGATACGGCGCAGGCGCTCAATATCGGTCGCCGGGTCGCCCATCTCGTCATACAGCGCATCGCGGAAGCTGCCCCACCATGGCGGGATGCTTTCCAGCGTCCGCACCCAGTTGGTCACGCCGAAGATGTTGATACCGACATCGAAGACTTCCGGCTCGAAGGCCAGCGCGGCCGCCACCATGAAGCCGCCATAGGAGCCGCCAATGATGCCGATCTTGTCCGGGTCGATCCCCTCGACGCCTTCAAGGTAGGTCCGCGCCCAGACGATGTCCTGCAGATCCGCCTCGCCATGATTGCGGTCATCCATGTGGAAGAAGGTCTTGCCATAGCCTGACGAGCCGCGATTGTTCGCCGCGAGCACGGCATAACCATGGTTCACCAGGTGCTGGATCATCGCCGAATAGCCCTTGGTCGACTGACCGCCCGGCCCGCCATGCACCCAGACGAGCGCCGGAACAGGATTATCGGCCGAGGCCTGCTGCGGCATGTAGAAGATGCCGGGGATTTCGAGCCCGTCAAAGCTCGGATAGCGAACGACAGACGCGGTGACGAGATCGCTCTCGTCGATGCCTTCCGGCAGCGCACTGGTCAGGCGAGTCGCGGTGCCCGTTTCAAGATCGGCCAGATAGAGATTGAACGGCGATGTGTCGGTGTTCACGCCAAAGGCGATCTTGCTCTCATCGGCATTGAAACGCACCTGGCCAAGTTCTCCATCAGGAATGCCAGAGAGCGAAACATCCTCCCCCGTCTCATTATCGTGTATGGTGAGGTCGGTGACGGCATCTTCATTGATGGCCGAAACGAGGTAACGCCCGGTCGGGCTGTCGAACACGAAGGAGACATCCCAGTCCGCCTCGATCAGCGCAGCACGTTCCCCACTGGCGAGATTATAGGTCCAGGCCTGGTTGAACTCGCCAAACTCATTGGTGGCATAGATCAGCGTTTCGCTATCGGCGGTGAAGTCGTAGACGCCATATGCGATATCATCGACATGTTCGGTGATAAGTTTCGGCTGAGGTGTCTCCTCGTAGAGATCGACCAGATAGATATCGGAGTCGGCGCTGGTGCGTTCCTTGGTCAGCGCCAGCCAGCGGCCATCGGGCGAAATGTCGGCAAGCGACATACCGGAATTCTCGAACACCATCTCACGCGAATAGTCGCTGGCACTGTAGGCGTAGAGGTCGTCGGTCGTCGCATCGCGTTCATTCGTTGCGACGTAGAAGACCTCGCCATCATCCCGCCAGCCGGCAAAGCTGGCGCGGGTTTCCTCGCCGGGCGTGAGGTCTGTGAGGGTGCCATCGGCCTCGCGGACATAGACGTGGAAGATCTCATTGCCGCCACTGTCGGAGGTGACAAGAACGCGGTCATCGGCCGGAAAGAAGCTCTGCGCATAGATGGCCTGGTCGTCCGAGGCCGTCAGCGGCGTGACATTGCCGGCCGCATCCAGCGTGACCGCGTTGAAGATGCCGGTGACGTCGGTCGATGCGAGAATTGCGTCGCCGCCCGGCGCGAAGACGAAGCCGGAGGAAGAGCCGAGATTATAACTCGTCGTCTCATGAAACAGCGCTGCCGGGTATTCGGTGACGCTGACGGGTTCAGTCTCGACCGTCTCAACCGGGGCGATGCTTGTGCTGGTCTCGGCCGTATCGGTCGTGGCGGTCTGCGCGCATGCGGCGGTCACGCCGGCGGCGAGCGCGATGGTCCATTTAATATCCAAGATAGTCTCCCTGACAGATGTGCCGGAAGCCTAGCACTCGCCTTTCAGGATAGCGAGGCCGAACCGTCCGGACGTCTAGAGACGCACCGTCCCGCTGATGCGGCGTCCATTCCGGTCGAGTTCGATCGCCCAGGTCGCTTCATCCTCGGCCAGCGCCTTGTCGAGCTGCTCCAGCGTCTTCACGCTCTTGCCATTGACCGAGACGATCAGGTCGCCGGGCCGCACAATGCGCCAGGCATAGGCACCGCGCATGATCCGGGTCACCAGCACGCCAGTCGCAAACGGGTCGCGGCCCAGCTCCTCGGCAAGACGAGGCGAGAGTTCGGCAACTTCAGCGCCGGAGAAAGGATGACGGCCATCCAGGAGTTCAAGTTCGGCTTCGGTTGCGCCAGGTGGCGGGGCGAGCGTCACGCGGACCGTCTCATACTTGCCACCACGCAGAAGTGTCAGCACGGATGTCTCACCCGGAGAGCGCGTCGCAGCGAGGAATTTGAGGCCCTTTTCGTCATAGACTTCGCGGCCATCGATCATGGTGATCAGGTCGCCGCGCGCAAGGCCTGCCTCGTCGGCTGGGCCTTCGTCGAACACTTCGGTCACCATGACGCCGACCGGCCGTGTCATGCCCTGGGACTTGGCGATGTCATAGGTCACCGATTGGGCCTTCAGGCCGAGCCATGGGCGAACAATCATGCCTTCATTGACGGCCGCGTCCACCACGCGCCGGACCATCTCTGCCGGGATGGCAAACCCGATCCCGTTCGAGCCGCCGGACCGCGAGAAGATCGCCGTGTTCACGCCAACAAGTTCAGCTTTCGTGTTGATCAGGGCGCCGCCGGAATTGCCGGGATTCACCGCCGCATCGGTCTGCAGGAAGAAGGCATAGTCGGAGACGCCGACATCGGTCCGCGCCGTGGCGGAGATGATGCCCGTCGTCACCGTCTGGCCAACGCCGAACGGATTGCCGATCGCAAGAACGATATCGCCCACTTCGGTGTCGCGCGTGTCTGCATAGTCAATGGTCGGCAGCGGGTCGCCTTCGGTATCGATGCGCAGCACGGCAAGGTCGGTGCGCTCATCGGCGAGGATCAGTTCGGCCGCATATTCGCGGCGGTCCGACAGCACCACGCGGAACTCGTCAGCACCATTGACCACGTGATTATTGGTGACGATCACGCCGCTTTCAGAGACGATCACGCCCGAACCGAGCGAGTTCTGCACCTTCTCGCGGGGACCGCCGCCAAAGAATTCACGGAAGATCGGGTCATTGGCAAAGGGCGAGGCGTTCTGGCGGACAATTTTGCGGCTGTAGACGCTGACCACCGCCGGCGAGACCTGCTTGACGAGCGGCGCATAGCTCAACTCGACCTCAGCCTGGCTCTGAGGCACGCGCTTGTCGATACCAAACAGGCTACCCTGCGCCCCCGCTGGCTGCCCAAAGGAAAAAAGCGGGCTGATCACAACGGCGAGCAACGCCAGGACTGCAACCATACTTACAAGAAGCAGTTTCGAAACATGTCGGGTCATGGTTTTGATATGCATCATGAAAATGGCTCTATTGCGGCGCTGCCATGAGTGCAATCAGGCAGCTGATGACAAAAGAGAAAGGCAAGGTGACTGGCGATTGCAAGTATCGCCGCCGCACTACTGGCTGCCCGGGCCACTTTCCTGCGCGCCTTCGAGCGCCCGAAGGCGAGAAAGGGTCTCGTCATGGCTCTCGCGGCTGATCCGGTAGAAGGAAATGCAGACCAGCATCAGCGTCCAGGATGTCAGGACGCCAATCGCATAACCGAGACCCAGCGTCCGGGTGGAGGAGTCCGCGACAAGCTCCGGCGCGGTGCCGGCAACGATCCCGGCAATGGACAGGATGACGGAGGCCGTCAGCACGCCCGCCCCCTGCGAAAGCTTCCGGATAAAGCTGATCCCCGCAAAGAAAATGCCTTCCGAGCGCCGCCCCGTCTGGATCTCGCTATCCTCGACAATGTCGGCAATCATCGAGGCGGCGAGCATCTGATAGGCGATGATGAGCGCCACATCGAAAACGGTGACGCACAGGACGAAGTAGTACAGCGCCTCCGTACCGTTCGGGGGCAGAAGGCCAAGCAGGCGCAGGAACACCGGCATGGGCGCGATGGTGAAGGCGAGGATGCCGGTATAGATCGCCCCGCGCTTCTTGCCGAACGTCTTGCCGATCAGCGGTGCAAGCACCAGCGCCAGCACGGCAGAGACATAGACGGCGACAGTCAGGCCCGCGATCTGCTGCGGATCGAAACCCCAGAAGATGGAATTGATATACTGGTTCAGCGTTGCCGAGATGCCCGACGCAATCAGTCCGCACAGTGTCGCAAGGAAAAGCGCGCGGAAGGATGGGTTCGATATGGTTTCCACGATCTCGCCGAAAATCTTGCCCAGCGTGAGGTTCCGCGCTGCCGGCGGCGGCTTGAGGTGTCTGATATGCCGGTGCGTACCGGCGGCACAGATCAGCACCGCCGCAAAGATGCAGGCCGCGGCCACGAGGCCATAAGTGTTCCAGCCTGCAATATTGGTGAAGTCATTCTGGAGCAGCACCCACAGAAGCAGGATCTGGATCGACAGCCCGCCAAACCATCCGAAGAAATAGCGAAACGACATGAGCGACGTGCGCGCATCATAATCCTGCGTAAGCTCGGCCGCGAGCGCGGTACTGGGCACGTCATAGAAGGTGAAAGCCAGACGCACGAGGATCGTCATCGCTAGGAGCCACGGAAAGAGATCATTCCCGACCAGACCGGCAGGCGGATTCCAGGTGAAGAAATAGACCACCGCCACCGGGATCAACGCGCCATACATGAAAGGATGACGCCGGCCGAAACGGGTGCGCACATTGTCGGACCAGTATCCGACCACAGGGTCGGACACCGCATCGACAATCAGTGCCAGGATCAGCGCGAGGCCGACCAGTGCAGCCGGAACACCGAGGATCTGGCTGTAGAAGAACAGCAGGAAATAATCGAAACCGTTGTTCTTGATGCCGTCGGCCGCGCCGCCAATGCCGAAAGCAAGGCGGGTAGCGAGACCGGGTTTCCTGAGCTCTGTCATGCGGCTCCTGAGGCGTCAGGATCTATTCGATGATATCGTAGCGGTCGATCTGTGGCCGGCCAGCAAGGCACGGGCCGAGCTTGGCACCAAGCGCCTTGAAGTATTCGGTCGCGCCGTGCGCCTTCATGGCGTCTTCGCTCGCATATTCTTCCATGAAGATATAGGTCTGGGGATCGTCCTTCGAGCGGTAGAGCTGATAGGTCAGCGTACCTTCTTCATTCGCCTTGACCTTCGACATCAGCTCCTTGCCGACTTCTTCGAACTCCGCATTCTTTCCTTCGGCCACTGTCAGCTTCGCAACGACTCCGATCATCTTGATCCTCCCATGATCCTGTTTGCGGTGAACATAGCCGACTCCATCGAACCTACAAGCCGTTGTGAAGCCCGACGTCGCGTCAGCCCCTGAAGGCAGTGACCTCAATTTCGATCTTCATGTCGGGCTCGATCAAGCCTGCAATCACCATGGTCGCGGCGGGCCGGATGTCCCCCAGCGCCGCTTCAAGTTCGGGGCGAATATCCGCCACGAGATCCCGCGAAACCACGGTGTATTGAACGCGCGCAATGTCGCTCATCTCAAAGCCTGCCTCGCCGAGCACGGACCGGATGGTCGCAAAACAATTGCGGGTCTGGAGGCTGGCATCCCCCGGCATGCTCATCGTGGTATAGTCATAGCCTGTGACACCGGAAACAAAGCACCAGTCGCCCTGCACAACGGCACGCGAATACCCCATCGTTTTCTCGAAGGGCGACCCTGTGGAGATCAGACGACGAGGGGATGGCATCGCCTATTTGCCTTCGAATTTCGGCGCGCGCTTTTCGAGGATGGCGTGAACACCTTCCATATGGTCCTCGGTCTCGTGCATCAGCGCCTGCGCTGCCGCCGACATCTCCATGATCGTCTCATAGGATGCCGTTGTACCGTGACGCAGCAGCGTCTTGGCCAGGCGCAGCGACTGCGGCGGCTGGGCCGCCATCCGGTCGGCGAGCGCATAGGCCGAATCCATCAGCGCCTCGCTCGAATGGACTTCGGAGATGAGGCCCCAGTCGAGCGCCGTCTGCGCATCGATGACATCGCCAGTGAAGAGAAGCTGGGCTGCGCGCGCAGAGCCGATGATGCGCGGCAGGAGCCAGGCCCCGCCATCGCCCGGAATCAGGCCAAGCTTCAGGAAGGTCACACCGAACTTCGCCTTGTCGGATGCGATCCGCACATCGGCCATACAGGCAACGTCACAGCCAAGGCCGATTGCGGCACCGTTGACGGCAGAGATCAGCGGGACTTCGAGATTGTAGAGAGACTTCACAATCATGTGGATGTTGCGGCGATAGCCCTGGCGCACATCATACGGGCTGCCGCCAAAGGCGCCCTCTTTGTCACGCATCGCCTTGACGTCACCGCCCGCAGAGAAGGCGCGGCCTTCGCCGGTCAGGACCGCAACGCGGATGCTGGGGTCAGCCTCGATCTCGGCGCAGGCGGCGGCAACGGCCGGACCATCACCCTCCTGCCCCAGCGCATTCATCATGTCTGGACGTGTCAGGGTCAGCGTTGCAATCGCGCCGTTTTTCTCAAGTTTGATGACAGACATGGGGCATTCCTTCCGCTCGGTGTTCTGGTTTTCCGGACGGTCTATTGCAGGCTCCGGGTGTCTCTGTCGAGCCTTGTCAGGATTTGCGATAGATGCCGGTGAACCAGACGTCCCATTCTTCAGTTTCGGGATTGTACTGTTCGAAGTGCTGGTGGACCGATCCATCCTCATTCGCCGTCCACTCTCCCCTGAATGGAAACGAGTTGCCATTGTGATAGGAAATCTCGCCTTCCAGCACCATCTGGCCGCGCTGGTTGAGACCGCCCTGATAATCAATCAGCGCGCCGGGGCTTACCCAGACCTGGCGCCACATGCCGGTGGCCGGATTGTAGTAGTTGAAGCTTTGCCCGGTCGACCCCTGCGCGCCTGACCAGCGCTCGACAATCAGGCAGCCATTCTCTTCACTGGTGATGGAGTTCGTGCCGGCAGATTGGCCACCCGGTGCGGTCACCGTCCAGTCGCCAAGCCAGAAGTCGAAGGCGCGGTATTCATCGCCTTCGCAGGACGGTTGCGGCGGTGTGGCGATAGCGTCTGCGGCATCTTCCTGTGCCAGCGCGCCACCCGAAAACAGCAAAAGGCTCGCCGCCAGGGCTCGTGTCCGTCTCATGTTTCCTCCTCGAGAAGAAAGCCCCCGCCCAGCCAGTTTGGCAGGACGGGGGCAGACGTCAATCTGTCGAAGGAGTTGACGTGCTATTCAGCAGCCACTTTCAGCTCGCCTGCGCTAAGCGAGGTGTAGCGGCGCAGATGGTGGTCGACATTGCCATACTCGCTGTCGATCATGGTCAGCCGTTTGAAGTAATGGCCGACGGCGAGTTCGTCCGTCATGCCCATGCCGCCGTGGATCTGGATCGATTCCTGGCCAACGAAGCGGCCGCCCTGGCCGATGCGAACCTTCGCTGCCGAGACGGCTTTCTTGCGGGTCACTTCGTCCTCGTCCAGCTTCAGCGTCGCCATGTACGTCATGGAGATCGACTGCTCATGTTCCATGAACATGTCGACCATGCGGTGCTGGAGGACCTGAAACTTGCCGATCGCCACGCCGAACTGCTTGCGCTGGCGTGAGTATTCGACGGTCATCTTGTGGGCGACGCCCATCGCGCCCATCGCCTCGGCGCAGACAGCCGCCGTTGCTTCGTCGACGACCTGCTCGATAAGAGGCAGGGCATTGCCTTCTTCGCCGATCAGGTTTGCAGCCGGAACCGAGACGTTCTCGAAATAGATTTCCGAAGCGCGGCGGCCATCGACAGTCGGATAGTCGCGCGTGGTAATGCCGTCGGCATTCTTCTCAACGATGAAGACGGAAATGCCGGACTTGTCGCGGCGGTCACCGGAGGTGCGGGCGGTGACGATGAGATGGCTTGCCCATGGGGCGCCGATCACAACAGCCTTGTGGCCGTTGAGCGTATAGCTGTCACCATCCTTCTTGGCGGTCGTCTCGAGGTCAAAGAGGTCATAGCGGCCGCGTGGCTCGGCATAGGCGAAGGCGAAGACGCGTTCACCGCCAATGATGGCTTCGAGGTGCTCGGACTTCTGCTCAGCCGTCCCGGCATGTTTCAGGAACCCGCCTGCGCAGACAATTGTCGGGACGTAAGGCTCAACCACGAGCGCCTTGCCGAACTCTTCCATGATGACCATGGAGTCGATCGCACCACCGCCAAGACCGCCATCCTCTTCAGAGAATGGCGCAGCAAGCAGGCCCAGCTCAGCAAACTGCTGCCACATCTCCGGACGCCAGCCGGCATCGCCATCGACCACCTTGCGGCGGGTGTCGAAGTCGTACTGGTCACGCAGCAGCCGTGCAAGGCTGTCGCGGATCATGGTCTGCTCTTCAGAAAAATTGAAATCCATATTCTTGTTTCTCCCGTTAACCGCAGCGCGCTCGCCGCGTTTATTCATTAAGGCTGGCGCACGTGCCCAGCTCGTTTTCATTTAGATCTTCACTCGATGGGGCAGCACCCCGGGTATTAATGGCCATCAGGCGCTCCGAACCGTCCCCTTCCAGCCACTCAATGGATGCGATCATTCTGAGATCGTCCAGCACTGCATAAGTCTCCAGTTCACCCTCATACTCGGCATTGACCGACCATGCCTTGCGGTCCTCGCCCATGAAGAAGAACGTGGTTTCTTCTTCGATCGTCACCTTTGCGGGAGCCACGCCGTCGATTTCGGTGACGGTGCCCGGTTCCGGAGGCCACATCCCGGCTAGGGATGCCCGCTCTTCTGAGGTCGGCATCTCTTCGTCACAAAAACGGACAAAGAGGCCGGAGAACTCAACGAACATCTCCGACGCCGCATCGTCCGCCTCGATGACGTATTCGTCATAATTCGGCCTGAACAGCACAAAGTCGTCGCCAGCCGCCACGACCTTCGCCTGGTAGTTTGACTGTTCACCATCGAAATTGCTCGACCAGAAAGCCACGGTGCCCGGTTTGAGCAACTCCCCTTCGGCAGACGCGGCAACAGACGCCAGGGCGCTGACAACCAACAGGCCTGCGAACTTCGGGGGACGCCCAATCATCACTGCAGCAGCCCCGCACAATAACCGAGGCTTGAGAGGTCTACTGCTTCGCCGGGCTGGCCGTTTGGCTCGATCATCTCGATCACGCGTCCGACATTGCCTTCCGACCAGACCATGCTGATCGGGATACTGTGTTCGTCGGACACAATCAGCTGAACCTCGGCCTCGCCAACCTGGCCTTGTATGCGCATCGCCTCTGACTCAAACTGGGCGAAGGCCGGAAACGTAACGGATGCGCGTTCCTGAACGAGATACTGCGACGGCGACGCGCCACCCTTGACCGAAACCGACGCCCCCGGAACGAGCGGCCACAGAGATGACAGCGCCAACCGGTCTTCATCCGCAGGCAGGGGCTGGTTGCAGGTCTGGGCATGCACACCCGAGAACTCCACCACGAACTGGCTGGAGTTTCGCGCCGTATAGCGGATGTCTGGCTGATAGATCACGAAGTCCTCGCCAATTGCGACAATTTCACTGAGCCGTGTGAAGCTGTCACCGTCAAAATTGTAGCTCCATGTGAGCAATGTGCCGGGCGGCGGTGGATGATAGGCTGACTGCGCAGACACTGCCTGCGCACTCATCCCCAAAGCAATACAGGAAAGGACCCCTCGCATTTCTGTCCCCTCTCAGGTTCAGAGACCCAATATCATCTTCGTAATGATGTTGCGCTGGATCTCGTTGGAACCGCCGTAAATCGACGTCTTGCGCATGTTGAAATAGCTTGGTGCGGCCTGGTGGGCATAGTCCGGACCGATCGGAAACTCGTTCGAGCCGTCCGCCGGAAAGCCGCGGAAATACGGGTGGCCATAATGGCCGACCGCTTCGAGCGTGAGCTCTGTCAGGCGCTGCTGAATCTCCGTGCCCTTTACTTTCAGGATCGAGCTTTCAGGGCCGGGTCCCTTGCCAGCCGCCTCGCTGGCGAGCGTCCGCAGCTCGGTGAATTCGAGCGCCGTGAGGTCAATCTCAAGCTGGCTGATCTTGCTGAGGAAGTCATCATTCTGGATCAGCGGCTTGCCGTCCAGAAGTTCGGTCGATGCAATCTGGCGCAGCTTCTCTACGCCCCGCTTGGAACGAGCCACCCCTGCAATACCGGAGCGTTCATGAGCGAGCAGGAACTTGGCGTAGGTCCAGCCCTTGTTCTCCTCACCGACAAGATTTTCAACCGGCACACGAACATCCGTTAACCACGTTTCATTGACTTCATGCCCGCCGTCGATGGTGATAATCGGCTTCACTTCGATGCCGGGCGTGCGCATGTCGGCGAGGATGAAACTGATGCCTTCCTGCGGCTTGGATGCGTTAGGATCGGTGCGGCAGAGGAAGAAGCCCCAGTCGGCATGCTGGGCGAGCGTCGTCCAGGTTTTCTGGCCGTTGATCACATAATGATCACCATCGCGAACGGCCGTCGTCTTGACCGAAGCAAGGTCGGAACCGGCGCCGGGCTCGGAATAGCCCTGACACCACCAGACCTTGCCTTCGCGAATGCCCGGCAGGTGCTTGGCCTTCATTTCCTCTGAGCCAAAGGTGTAGATAACGGGGCCGACCATAGAGACGCCGAAAGGCAGCGGCATGACCGTGTCCATGCGCGCATTCTCTTCCGACCAGATATAACGCTGTGTCGACGTCCAGCCGGTGCCGCCATACTTTTCAGGCCATGCGGGAACAGACCAGCCTTTCTCACCGAGGATCTGGTGCCAGGCCAGCATGTCTTCCTTGCTGAGGTCTTCGCGGGCCCCGACGCCGCGCAGATGCTCAGGATAGTTCTCTTCGATAAAGGCTCGGACTTCCTTGCGAAAGGCCACTTCCTCCGGGGTGAATTCGAGATTCATGCGCGGTTCCTCAATGTTATCTTACTATGCTTATCCGTTTTGTGCATGCGGCGTGCAACGAAAGCAAGTTGACGTGCACGTCAACGTAAACCTTGTCGCACCCCAAAAGCAGTTGTCCTCGGTCTCAACCTGACTGTGGCTGCCCCAGAAACGGTGCGCAAGCCGTCTTCAGTAGACCAATGGCGGCGGTCGATCCCATGCCTCCACCCGTATTGAATTCAAGTGGAAGCAGCGGCGCCATGTCCAGCCGGTCAAGCGCAGCCTGGTGCGCCGGGCGCTTCGTAACATGACCGGACATTACATGGCTGACCGCCGCGGGGTTGATGGCGTGCACGATCCCGGCCGCAATCGTCGTCGCAAAACCGTCCAGCACGACTGGAACCGACTGGATGCGTGCGGCGAGGATCGCCCCCACGCAGGCGGCAAGCTCGCGCCCGCCGACACAACGCAGCGCTTCGAGCGGATCGTCGAGATGCCCGCGATGGCGCGCCAGGGCCGCGTTCACGACGTCAGTACGCGACCCGCTGACATTGCGTGGAGCGAGTGGCCCTGGACGGACCCAATAGTCGGCAGTGCCGCCATAAAGCGCACAGGCTACAGCGGCTGCCGCAGTGCCGATCCCTGCACCGATGACTCCCAGTCCGAGGACGTCAGGCTGCCCTTCCAGCGCTTCAAAACCGTAAGCGATGGTCGCCGCGCACTCTTTCTCGCTCATCGCCGCCCCATCGGTAAAGTCAGCTGTTGGCTGCTCGATCGCCAGTTCGAAGACGCGAATATTGGCCCCGACCTGCGCCGCGATGGCCGAAAGCGGCGCCTTGCCGTCCCGCAGTGCACCGACCTTGGACATCGTGCTGTCATCGCTGGACAAGGAAACATCGCTGCCGCCGGAGATCCCGTGAGCGCCCGCAAAAATGGCAAGGGTCGCATTCTCGATGCGGGGCGGATAACGGCGCTGCCAGCGCGCCAGCCACTGCGAGGCTTTACCGAGACGGCCGAAATCGCCCTCCCTGCCCATGCCAAGCAGCGCCTCGCGCACCTGTTCGGCCGGACCTTCGTCCGGCTGGACGTCGCGCATTGCGAGATCGCGAACATCGTCGAACGGTGTTGCAGATTCAGCTGTTTGGCTCACACCATTTCCCTTCCGACAGTCCCTCGCGGCAAAGCGCCTGAAACCACAGTTGAAGTCAATGAAGGATTCGTGATTTTTTCGCACTCGGTTAAACAAGATATCACGAAGCGGAATTATAAGCGCCTGTCATGACCCCAATCCTCTCTCCCTGCCAGAGTGTCTGCGCCGTCGATGGCCAGACCGGCCTTTGCCTCGGTTGCGGCCGGACGCTGAAGGAAATCGGGAGCTGGACCAAAATGACGCCCGAAGAACGCCGGGACGTGATGAAAGAGCTTGCCAGCCGCATGGACCGGCTCAAGGCGTTGGGAAAGCTCGGGCCGACACCATGAGCACCAGGGTCTTCTCGCTCCTGACGTCTGCCGGTGTCATCGCTACGGCGATCGCCGTTCTGATTGTGCCCAGGCTTGAAGACGTGCCGCAAGACGAAACGGTTCAACCCGTCGCGTCCGTAAACACAGTCCAGCCCGATAAGGCTGATGGCCTGCGCCGGTCCGCCGTCCTCGCCATCCGCAGTGACGGACATTACTGGGCGCGCACCCTGGTCAATCGCAAGGCGAGTGTCGACTTTATGGTCGATACAGGTGCAAGCACGGTTGCCATCACGCAGGATGATGCGCGCAAGATGGGCCTTCGCCCGGATGACCTGACCTATGATGCCCGCATCCGGACGGCGGGCGGCGAGACGTTCGGTGCCTATGTCACCATTGAGTCGATGAAGATCGGCACGGTCGAGGTGAAGGATGTTCAGGGCATTGTCATGAAGGAGGAGCTGACCCAGTCACTTCTCGGAATGAGCTTCCTGCGCGAGCTATACTCCTATGAGTTTCGCGGCGACCGGATGATCATCCGGCAATAGTCTTCCAGATCATCCGGATCGAGACCAGCACCAGCAGGACGCCGAACAGCTTGCGCAACAGATTGGCATTCAGCCTGTGCGCGAGCGCCGCACCGAGCGGGGCCATGGTGACTGTGCAGGCCGAAATCAGGACGAAAGCCGGCAGGTTGACGTGACCAACCGACATTGGCGGAAGCCCTTCCTTTCCGATACCGTTGAGCATGGCGACGATTGCCCCCGGCAGGCCGATCGCCACACCAAAGCCCGCCGCGGTCGCCACGGCCTGATGGATAGGCCGCCCGCAGATTGTCATCAGGCTGACCCCGAACGTGCCACCGCCAATCCCCATGACCGCCGATAACGCCCCGAGCAGCCCCCCGAGGCCAGCGCGCGGCACCCCCTTCGGAAGCTCATGGGCAAGCTTCCAGCTGGGCCGGCCGAAATAGAGCTGCATTGCAAGGATGAGCAGCATCGCCCCGAAGAAGAGCGTCAGGCCGTCCTTTGACACATAGCCAGCCACAAGCTGGCCGAGGACAGCGCCAACCATGATCCAGGCAGACCAGCCCCTGATCACCGCCCAGTCCACCGCGCCGCGCCTGTTATGCGCCATGACCGAGCGGATCGATGTGAGGATGATAGTGGCCAGAGACGTTGCGACCGCCACATGCATTGCCGTGCTCTCATAGCCGAGCGCGGTCAGCAGGAAGTACAGGACCGGCACGATGACGGCGCCGCCGCCAATGCCGAACAATCCGGCAGCAATCCCGGCAGCCACGCCCGCGGCAAGAAGCGACGCGATCAGCACGCCATACTGTGCGATGAAGTCTGCCATCAGGCGTCCACCACCGCGTTGGTAACATGCTCCAGCGCTTCGTCGAGCACGGACAGGCCGGCACCCGGCTTCACCGCCTTTTCAGAGAGCGTGCGCCGCCAGCCGCGCGCACCGGGCTGTCCGGCAAACAGTCCCATCATGTGACGTGTCATAGCGGACAGCTTCCAGCCTGCCGCCAGCTGCTCCTCCATATACGGGCGGTACACGTCAAGCGCGTCCAGGCGGGCCTGCATGTCGAACGTATCACCGCCCTCTCCGCGCTCGATCAGCCTGTCGACGCCTGCCAGGATGTAAGGCGTCTGGTAGGCAGCGCGTCCCAGCATGACACCATCGAAGGTCTTCAGGTGTTCGGCGCTCTCCTTGAGCGTCTTGATGCCGCCATTGAGAATAATGGTGAGGTCCGGCCGCTCAGCCTTGAGGTCTGCGACCAGGCCGTAATCCAGCGGTGGGATGTCGCGGTTCTCCTTCGGGCTAAGCCCCGACAACCAGGCCTTGCGCGCATGAACGGTAAAGATCTCGCATCCAGCGGCGGCAACCGTGTCGACAAAGCCGAACAGCGTCTCGCGCGGCGGGTCTTCATCGACGGCCACGCGGCATTTGACCGTCACCGGAATGGAGACCGCCTCCCGCATCGCCGCAACGCACTCGGCGACGATGTCTGGCTCCTGCATGAGGCAGGCCCCGAACCGGCCAGACTGCACCCGGTCTGAGGGGCAGCCGCAATTGATGTTTACCTCGTCGTAGCCGAAGTCTTCGGCGATCCGGCTCGCTTCAGCGAGCTTCGCCGGATCGGATCCACCAAGCTGCAACACAACCGGATGTTCTGCATCCGAATACCCGATCAGCCGGTCGCGATCGCCGTGGATCACCGCATCCGCCGTTACCATTTCAGTCCACAACAAGGCACGCTTTGACAAGGCCCGGTGAAACATCCGGCAATGCCGGTCCGTCCAGTCCATCATAGGGGCAACGGAAAATCTATAGGCTTGATCTATTTGCATTTTTTCAGCGACCTCAAAGCACTAAAGCAGGAACGTGCACGCTTTTTTGTATAGAAGCGTACACGCTTGTACCGGTTCTTATCTGTGTGTGCACACGCAGCGCACACGAGATGTGCTGCCACGCCGCCGGGACTTTCAAACGCCGCCGCATCGATCGCGGCGAAAGCGTTTCCAAATCCCGTCCCAAGCATCTCAATACCCTTATCGATCTCGTCGACCTGCACATTGCAGACATGCATGAGTCCCGAAAGCCCCTGCGCCGCTCGAAGTCCTACTCGCTGAACAAGCTGAAGCAAGACATTGGCCACTGCGGTTGTGAGCCTGGACGCTTCACCCCCGCGGAACGCCTCTGCTCCACAGGCTGGAATCGCGGCATTCAAGAAGGGCAGCGTCACGTTTCGATTTGAAAGCCCGCCGGCGGCGGATACGGCGAGTGGCAAGGCTAGGCCATTTCGAGTCTGTATCAGGACAGGCGCGCACCCACATGTGTTGAAATGTTGCACGGTCTGCATCGCTCTTACGTCCGACCAGCCCTTCGCACCATTAAACAGCTCGCCCGCAGACCAAGCCCGAAGGCGTGGAAGGGTGTTCGGTCCAGCGCAGCCATATTGTGCAATCGTCGGATCGACTTCGCTGAGAACTGGAGCGCTTGCGATTAATCTGTGAACGTCGCACTTTAACCCGATCCAGAATTGCTGAATGGCAAAAAATGCTGGCTGCGCCGCACTTGCCAGCTTACGCACATCCACAGTGTGCGCTGAATATCGACTTTCGTAGTGCCAATCTTATCGGACCCGCCTGACCGTAACATGCCGCTAATTCGCCTGACTGCCACAGATCTTTCGGAAATGGATGAGGTCCAGCACATCTACGAAACGGCGCTGCCACCTTCCGAGCGAAAATCGAGGGACGAGATCCACGCTCTCCTGGAAAGACCGGACTATGCCATCGTCGCGGCCAAGGCCGGCACTCTCGTAACAGGCTTCTCGATCATTTATCGGTCCGAGCACCAGCCCGTCGGCCTTCTGGAATACATGGCAACCCGTCCGGAATGCAGGAATAAGGGTTTGGGCCAGCTTCTCTTCCGGAATGCCCTCGAGCTCATGGGGCGACGCATCATGCTGGTCGAAGTCGAAGCGGTTACAGGATCAGGAAAGGAACGCAGCCTTCAACTGCGCCGGCAGCGGTACTATATGCGGCTCGGGTGCATTCTGATTGAAGGATTGCCCTACCGTATGCCTCAACTGAACGAGCACGCGCCGCCTCCCCTGAACCTCATGCTTCATCCCGGGCGGCAGCGCTTCTCTCTGTCCGAGCAGATATTGCAGCGCTGGATATCGACGATTTATTCGGACGTCTATGGATATGACGGCCATGAGGATCAGATTGACAAGATGATTGCGGCCTGGCGTACCGCTACGGCCTCAACCGGGTCCAGTATCGGCTGACTGCGTGCACCCCACCCAGCTAGTCGTTGATCGGATCATCGACAGCGACGTCGGTCACGATCTTCCAGGCCCCGTCAACTTTTTTCCAGACAGTGACGTAGTTGCCGGTCAATTCCGTTTCATATTCGACAAGGAATGTCCCCCACGTAATTCCAAAATCACCCGCTTCGCTCGCTTTTGCGCCGATGGGACTCCAGTGGACCGGCGAGGGCACCGTGTCCAGCTGACGCTCCGCCATGATATCGGCCTTGCCCGTCAGAAAGCCTTCGCCGGCTTCGATCATGAAGGCTTCACTGAATTCTATGAATTCAAGTGAAGCGGCCTCATAGCCGAATTCCAGATTGTACCTTTCATAGGCCTGATCAGCGGCCAACAGCTCAGAAACAATTGTCGCTTCATCTATCGTCGGAGCGGTTGGAGTTACGCATGCAGCCACTGGAACCAACAAGGCAGACATGAGAATGCGGTGAACCGGTCGAAAATTGGAAGCCATGATTTCTCTCCTCGCTTGCCCTGGCACACTTGGCTGAGCTGACGGAGCTGCTCCAATGCATATTTCGACGGGTGCGGTGCGTGTTTCGCACCGCCGGCCGGAAAGTTTGCATCACCCTCGTCTGATCGACCAATGTTACGGACGAGGCTGAAGGAGTCTGATCATGCAAATCCGCTTTCTTACTGTCTGTGCTTCACTGGCGCTTCTGGCGTTGATCGCCTGCGCCCAACTCGCACCTGCAGCGACGCCAATATCCGGCAGGACCGTCACATTGGACCTCGATGAAGGGACGTGGATGAGCCTTGATATCAGCCCGGACGGAAAGACTATCGCGTTCGATCTTCTGAATGACATTTACATTCTGCCCGCTGACGGTGGCATGGCGACCGCCATTCATCGTGGATCTGCGACGCAACGCAGTCCGCAATTCAGCCCGGACGGCCAGTCACTTGTCTATCTCAGCGATGAGACGGGTGCAGACAATGTGTGGGTGTCGCGCACGGACGGGTCTCAGCCAAGGCAGGTCACGCACGAAACACATGCCTACGTCGCCGGCCCCGCATGGTCACCGGACGGCCGTTCAGTTGCAGCCGTCATTTCCTATTCCGACATATTCCGCGTGAGAAATTCCGAGATCCGCCAATATTCACTGGATGGATCCCGAGACGAGCTGATCGTCGAGCCCCGGGAAAGTGGCAAGGATGTACAGGAACCTCGCTTCGCCCCGAATGGCCGCGACATGTACTTCACTGAGCGCATCGCAGGCGACCACTACGTCTATATGAACACAGGTCTGAAGAACTTTGCGATAAACAGGTTGAACCTTGAAACCGGCGACATCACCCAGGCTATTTCAGGTTATGGGGGAGCGACAACGCCGCAAGTCGCGCCGAACGGAAAATCAGTCGCTTTCATTCGCCGACTGGGGGCGAAAACGGTGCTGTTCGTCAAACACCTGGAGACAGGCGAGGAGCGACCGATCTTTCAGGATCTCGGACGCGACCTGCATGGAGATTATCTGCCTCAGGAACATTATTATCCGGCATTCGACTGGTTCCCGGACAGTCGAACCATCGCAATCTGGGCGAAAGGCAAACTGCTGAAGATTGATACAGCAACCGCGGACGCGACCGAGATCCCGTTCCGCGTCAACGCCGTCCATGAAATTCAGCCTGCAATTCGGGTGCGTCAGGACCTCGCACCAGACCAGGTGGATGTACGAACCATTCGCCAATTGACTGTCCAGCCCGACGGTAGCGGGCTCGTGTTTCGTGCGCTCGGCAAACTGTGGCGGACAGACCGCCTTGAACCGACAACGCCGACGCGGTTGACCGATCGTGACGCTGCAGAGTCTTCACCCGCCTGGTCTGCGGATGGTCGCCAGCTGGCCTATGTCAGCTGGAATGATGACACCGGAAGCCGACTCATTGTTCGCGACATGCGTGCAGGATCAGAGTCGGTGGTTGCCAAGAGCCCAGCAGTCCTCGCCGATCTGGCCTTTTCGAATTCCGGTACGCAAATCGCATATAGAATCCAGGCGCCGGATCCATCGGTCAGCAATGCCGGCCCCGAAGTCGGAATTTACATTGCCGACGTGATGAGCGGAGAGACGCGCTTTATTGTGCCGGGCACCGGACTTGCGGGCTTCACGCCCGACGACACGCGCATCGTGTATTTCGCCGAACCTGACTACTATGATGAGCGCGCCGCTGTCCTCGCCAGCGTAGCCATCGACGGAACTGATATTCGCGAACATGCCGTCGCAGAGACATCTGACGTGCTGTCGATGACGCCCAGCCCGGACATGAACTGGCTAGCCTTCAAACACCACCAGCGCCCCTACCTCATGCCTCTGGATATTGAAGCAGGTCCGGTCACGGTCACGCCAGAAGGCAATCCAACCGCACGCCTTCTCAGCGAAGTTGGCGGTTATGAGTTCAGCTGGGCCGCCGACTCATCACAGCTCTATTGGACACTTGGTCCGGACATATTCGCGACTGCGCCCGACGCGAGTGGTCCCGGTAATCTTTCGCTGTCCATCCAGATGTCAGTACCGTTCGATAAACCCGAGGGGCAGATTGCCTTTACCGGCGGCAAGGTGGTCCCGATCGTGGGAGACATCATCGAAGACGGCGTCGTGGTCGTCGATGGCAATCGTATTGTCGCGGTTGGCCCTCAGGGAACTGTTGATATCCCGGCTGACGCCAAACAGATCGATATTTCCGGGAAAGTCATCATGCCAGGCTTTTTCGACGCTCACGGACACATTGATTGCTGTTGGCGGTCCGAAACGATGCCGCAGAAACAACCGACGCGGTACGCTGCACTCGCCTACGGCGTCACCACGAACTTCGATCCTTACTCGAATGACTTGCTGTCCTATGAAAGTGGAGAGATGACGCAAGCTGGCGAACTGGTTGGTCCTCGCTGGCTGAAGTCTGGTCAAGTTGTTCATGGTCTCAAAGCGCGGACTGACGGCGTTTATCACCCGCTAGCCTCGCTCGATGACGCCCGGGATGTCCTCGAACGTCGTGCTGCCCTCGGTTCATCCATTCTCAAGAGCTATAAACTCTCGACCCGCATACAGCGCCAGCGGCTCGTGCAAGCCGCACGTGAATGGGGCTTCATGGTCGATGGTGAAGGTGCCGGTCAATTCTACACCAATATCGGCATGCTGCTGGATGGGCATACCAACCTGGAACACAATCTTCCCGTCGCCACCTATTATGACGACCTTCAGCAACTGATCGCCGCTGCTGACACATCCATGACGCCAACGCTGATCGTGGTGTTTGGCGAGCTGTTCGGTGAGAATTTCATCTATCAGACGGAACGTCCGTGGGAGGAGGAAAAGGTAAAATCCTTCATCGCTGACGTGAACAACGCCTACAATCCACTCTTCGGGCCTGGCGATGCCCCGCTTGCTGTCCGCGCCATGCACTCAATCCATGTTGCTGACGAGATTTACGATATCGGCTTTCGCTCCGTCGGCCGGTCGGTGAAAAAGCTCATCGACGCGGGTGTCACCGTCAATGTCGGCTCTCATGGGCAAGCTTCAGGTATTGCCATGCACTGGGAAATGCTGCTGTTCGCTGAAAGCGGGATTGCCCCTATGGACATCTTGAGGGCGGCGACACTTAACCCGGCCAAGACTTACGGACTTGATCACCAGCTGGGCTCGATCGAGCCTGGAAAGCTGGCCGATCTCATCGTGCTGGACAAGGATCCCACCGAAGACATCCGCAACACCAACAGCGTGAGCCTGACGATGGTGAATGGACGCCTCTATGACGCATTCACAATGAACGAGATCGGAAATTACGACCGACCACGCGGACAGTTCTACTGGGAAAAATTCGAACGAAACGACATAGATTGGAAATCGACATGGACCAGCCACAGATGTCACTGAAATTCGCAGCATCCATAAGCGCTCTCGCCATTGTTGCATCGTGCGCGAGTAGCGCAGGAATGTCCGTCATTCCCGCTACATCCTTTCAGATGGGCCAGACAATTGATTATGGATACGGCGAAATTGATGGCCCTCGCCACGAAGTGATATTCCGGCAGGACTTCGCTCTCGCCAGGACCGAAGTGACCGTTGGAGAATTCCGAAAGTTCGTTGCAACTACCGGTCATGAATCCGGGGGCGACTGCAATGTCTATACGGATACGCGATCGTGGCATGTCGATCCGACGCGGAGTTGGGAAAACCCCGGTTTTGAACAAGACGAAAACCATCCTGTCGTATGCGTGAGCTGGGACGATGCTGTCGCTTATGCGAACTGGCTGTCCGAGCAGACCGGCATCGCTTATCGCCTGCCATCCGAGGCTGAGTGGGAATATGTCGCATCCACCGGAGGCATTGAGGGCGACAACGGAATTGTCGATCACGATGAAGCCAATATCGGGCTGGACCCGTGTTGTGGGGGCAAGACTTCCGGACGCGACGTATGGATCAAGACGGCTCCGGTCGCCAGCTTTGCGGCCGACAGGTACGGCATCTACGACATGCGAGGCAATGTCTGGGAATGGCAAGCCGACTGCCACCAGGACATGTATGAAGGTGCGCCGGTCGATGGATCGGCACGGACCGACTGTGAAACGCCCGACAAACGCTCGATTCGCGGTGGTTCATACGGCGATGCGGGCGATTACCTGTCTCCACGATACCGGCTCCCCGGCCCTCGGTCACAAGGATATTTCACTGTCGGTTTCCGTCTGGCGCGCACCATCAACGAAAACTGAACGCTTTCGCCCGGTGTCAAAACATCACCACTCATTTCGTATATCGCATCTGTCGATTGGCTGACATCCGCGCCTATTGTGCCGATCATAATCGACCGGAGACGTGACACATGGCCAGATCCAAAAGCTCGTTCAACCTGATCCGCGTTCTGGGTACAGCAGCGGTGATGGGCCTGCTATCTTCATGCGCGGCCACTGCTTCGCCGATATCCGCAGAACCAGATTCGCAGGATGGCCTGCCGGCGCTGATCAATGACGGGTTCGACAGCGAATCCGTGACCCGGATGGACTGGCCGATGCTGCGCATTGGTACGGGTCAGTACGAAGATGGTCCCACCGGTCTGACCGTTCTCAGATTTGGCAAGAAGGTGAACGCTGCCGTCGATGCGCGTGGTGGCGGGCCGGGCACGGTGAATGCGGAATATCTCAAACTCGGCTATGTTCAACCGGAACTGGATGCCATCGTGCTTGCTGGTGGTTCCTGGTACGGTCTGGAGGCGGTAACGGGGGCGAACTCGGCCTTGATTGACGACCGGTATCGCGGCGGCCACTGGGACAATGTGGGTCTGGTGGTCGGCTCGATCATTTATGATTTTGGCGGCCGGCGCCTCAATGAAATCTATCCCGACAAACGGCTCGCCCAACTCGCTTTGCGGGCGGCCAGGACCGGCGTATTTCCGAATGGCGCGTACGGTGCCGGTCGATCCGCAATGAATGGCGGCATCTTTGGCTGCAATGCCCGTTCCGGCCAGGGAAGCGCGTATCGACAGATCGGTGATGTGAAGATCGCTGTGTTCACGGTCGTGAACGCGCTCGGTGTCGTCACCGACCGAGACGGAAACGTTGTCCATTGCTTCAAGGGTGATGGCTGGCCCGAAAATCTCAAGGCAAGCGATCTCATGCAATCGGCGCCAGCAAGCCTTCAGCCCGGCTGGAATGGTGAGAGTGAAAGAGGCGATGTCGAACGCAAGAACACAACCATCAGCGTTGTTGTCACCAACCGCTCGATGAGTTCTGCGGAACTCCAGCGACTGGCTGTCCAGGTCCACACGTCCATGGCGCGTGGCATTCAGCCTTTCGCCAGCGAATTTGATGGCGATGTTCTGTATGCTGTTTCGACCAACGAGGTGGACGAGGGCCCGGGAGCTGGTTTGCCCAGCATGGAGATCGGCGTCACGGCGTCGGAACTGATGTGGGATGCGATTCTCGCAGCTGTCCCAGCCACACAAGTGACCCAACCGCTGCCTGATCCTGGTCTGGTTCTACCTCAGTCGACACTTCGCGCCTATGAAGGAACTTACAGATTCAGTCACTTTGCTGAGCTCACGGTTCGCCTGGAAAGCGGTAACCTGATTGCCGAAGCATCAGGAGAGCGCGACATTTTCCAGGTTAAAACAGGCCATCCCCGCCCGCTTCTGGCAGCATCAAAAGACACGTTTACGGTCGAACGCGGGCGCTATCCATTCGCTGTAAAATTCGAACGCGACAAGGTGATCGTCAACCCGGGACGCTGGCAGCAGGTCGGCCACCGCGTCAGCGACTGACACCCATCCCAGAAACCCAAATTGCGGACAATTCCCATGACCAGACATTCTGCCTTTGACTGGGCCGATGCCCTTTTGCTCGACAATGAGCTGACCGAGATTGAGCGCTCAGTCCAGAAAACCGCGCATGACTTCGCCCAGGCCCGCCTGCTGCCCGGCATCACTGAAGCCAATCGAAACGGCAGCTTTGACCGATCAATCATGAAGGATATGGGCGCCCTCGGATTGCTTGGCCCTACCATGCCCGAAGCATACGGCGGTGCCAGTGTGAGCCATGTTGCGTATGGGCTCGTCTCCCACGAGGTTGAAGCGGTGGATTCCGGCTACCGCTCTGCCTTGAGCGTCCAGTCATCACTGGTGATCCATCCTATCTACGCCTATGGGTCCGAGTCCCAGCGCCAGAAGTGGCTACCCGGCTTGATTGCAGGAGATCTCATTGGTTGCTTCGGACTGACGGAGCCCGACCATGGATCAGACCCTGGAAACATGGCCACGCGCGCCATCGCCGTGGAAGGCGGGTATCGCCTGAACGGCGCAAAAATCTGGATCACGAACAGCCCGATTGCAGACGTCATGGTCGTCTGGGCGAAACTTGATGGCATCATTCGCGGCTTTGTCCTCGAGCGGGGAATGCAAGGCCTGTCGACACCGGAAATCAAGGGTAAGCTCGCCCTCAGAGCGTCTGCCACCGGCGAGATCGTGATGAATGACGTGTTTGTTCCAGAAGACAATCTCCTCCCCGGCGTAAAAGGGCTGTCGGGGCCTTTTGGATGCCTCAACAAGGCCCGCTTCGGAATTGCCTGGGGCGCACTCGGCGCCGCGCGTAGCTGCTGGACCGCTGCCCGCTCCTACACGCTGGACCGCCACCAGTTCGGCAGACCGCTCGCGGCAAATCAGCTTATCCAGCGAAAACTCGCTGACATGCAGACCGAAATCTCTATCGGCCTTCAGGCTTGCCTGAAAGTTGGCAGGCTGCTTGATGCCGGTATCGCTTCGCCCGAAATGATCTCGCTCATCAAGCGCAACAGCGCGGGCAAGGCCCTTGATATCGCGCGCACCGCGCGAGACATGCATGGCGGCAATGGCGTGTCCGACGAGTTCCACGTGATGCGTCACATGTGCAATCTGGAAGCGGTAAATACCTATGAAGGCACGCACGACATTCATGCGCTGATCCTCGGCCGTGCGCAGACAGGCATCGCGGCGTTTGCGTGATGGCAAAGGCGCTAGACAATATTCGGGTCCTTGACCTGAGCCGTGTTCTGGCTGGTCCGTGGGCGACGCAACTTCTTGGTGACCTCGGAGCGGAAGTGATCAAAGTGGAACGCATTGAAGGGGGAGATGACACGCGCAGCTGGGGCCCACCCTTTCAGGAGAGCGCAGTCTCAGACGAGCGGGAAGCCTCATACTTTCTGAGTGCCAATCGAAATAAAAAGTCGATCTGCGTTGATGTCTCAACCGTGGCCGGACAGACCGTCATCAGAGAGCTAGCGGCGGCGAGCGACGTCGTCATCGAAAACTTCAAGACAGGCGCGCTGGCCAGATACGGCCTGGATGCAGACAGCCTGCTCAAGATAAATCCTCAGCTCGTCTATTGCTCGATTACAGGCTTTGGCCAGACAGGACCATACGCGGCCCTGCCCGGCTACGACCTGCTTATTCAGGCGATGGGTGGTTTGATGAGTGTGACGGGTGTACCCGATGGCCAACCGGGCGCAGGCCCGATGAAGGTTGGCGTTGCTCTGGTTGACATCCTCACAGGTCTCTATGCCGCAAATGCCATCCAGGCCGCGCTGCTCAGCCGCCAGCGCACCGGCAAGGGACAGGCAATTGATGTCTCGCTTCTCGACTGCCTGATAGCCGCTATGGCCAACCAGTCGCAGGCGTATCTGGCAACGGGCGTGAGTCCGGGCAGGCTTGGCAATGCCCACCCCAGCATCTGCCCCTACGATGTATTCAAGACTGCCGACGGCTATCTTGTTCTGGCCGTGGGCAATGACCGACAGTTTCGCGCTCTCTGCGGTGAAATCGGACTAGGCGATTATCCGGACGATAATCGATTTGCTACGAATTCGGCACGGGTCGAACATCGAGAGCAGCTCACTCGCGCTATCAACGAAGCCCTCAGCACTCGCACCACATCTGAATGGATGAGCGCGTTGGCGAACAGCAAAGTGCCGGCCGGCCCCGTCAACACGCTCGCCGACGTCTTCGCCGATCCGCATGTGCGAGCGCGCGGAACGCAGGTCGAACTCACCCATCAAAACCTCGGCACCATCCCTGCCGTGCGATGTCCCATCCGGCTGGGTGCAACGCCCGTGAACAGCGGATCGGCGCCTCCATCACTCGGCCAGGACACCGCAGCGGTTCTTCACGATGTGCTCGGCTATTGTCCTGAACACATCCTTGAGCTAGAAGCCGGCGGTGCCGTATCTGGTGCCGCCCGGAACCGTAGCCCTCGGTCATAAGGCGGACTTTTCGATCCTGCCGACCACCTCACGCCCCGGATATACACTAAATCTCAATCCAAAAAGTCACCGGCAAGGCGGTGCATCGCGCGCACCATGCTTTTCGCTTTTGGCATCTGCTCAATCGTCCGGATGTCAGTCTTACATACTCATCGGTATTAGAAACGAGGGGTACACCAATGAAAAAGTCCAATCTATTAGCCTCTGGAAGTGTGTTGGTTGCTCTGCTCCATGCGGCACCCGCAAACGCCCAGACGACAGAACCTGAATCGCAAGATTCCGAGTACGTCCAATCGACAGTCATGGTGACAGCGCAAAAGCGCGAGCAACGCCTGATCGATGTTCCAATGGCAATTGAATCCTTGTCGGGTGATGAAATCGACAAGCTTGGCATTGATAGCGTGCAAGACCTGTCCTTCAACGTACCCGGTTTGACGATGCGCGAAGACGGCCCGGGTAGCTACACGATCTTTATTCGCGGCCTGGCGAACCAGTCAGGTTCCGGCGCGCTTGTTGGCATGTATCTCGACGAAGCCCCGCTCTCTCTCAGCGGCTATGACCAGCTCAGCCCGGTAGCACTGGACCTGGAACGAGTCGAAGTTCTGAAAGGGCCACAAGGCACGCTCTATGGCCAGGGTGCTGCAGGCGGTGTCATTCGTTACATCACCGCCGATCCGGCTCTCGATCGTGTTGAGGGGCGCGTGAAGGGCGAACTCTACACGGTTTCCGACGGAGAAATGGGCCAGAAAGGCGAATTCATCTTCAACGCCCCTCTGATCGAAGACCAACTTGCCGTGAGATTTGCGCTTGGGCTCGAAGGCGGCGGTGGCTGGATCGACCAGCCTGAGGCCGGCAAGGAAGATGGCAACGGTACCGAGCTTGTAAACGCCCGTGGCAAGATCCTGTGGGTTCCAACGGACAAGTTTTCTGCGCTAGCAACCATTCAGGTACATCGCGCCGAAACCGAACTGGGTCTCGGTTACGAGGAAGCTGATCGCACAGTCGACGTCGGCCCCGACCGTGGTGAAATTACCATGCCGAAACAGTTCGACTTCGACATCTACAATCTCGAGCTGAATTATGATTTCGGCTTTGCCGAACTCACATCCTCGACCACGCAGATCGAGCATGACCATGCGTATCCGTTCACCTACATCCCGCGCGAAGGCAACTACTCGTACGGCGTCGTGGAAGGATATGATGAGCGTTTCGTTGAAGCAGAACAGTTTTCCCAGGAGCTTCGCCTGTCCAACGATGATGGCGCGTTCGCCTGGACCGTTGGCGCATTCTACAGCAGTGGGGAACGCTCGCTTGTCGTGGACTATGAGTATCTGTACGCGCCGGCCGCGGACATATACACTGGCGGAGGTGTACTTTATGACGGCCTGTACTACTTCTCCGGATCTTCATCCGATTCCTACTCCATCTTTGCCGATGGCGCCTACGATCTGACGGACAAGCTGACGATTGGTGCCGGCATTCGATACTTCGAAGATGAGCAAACCAGCCTGATCGAATACGCTCCCGGTACCGGGACGGAAAATTCCGCCAAGTTCGATTCCGTGGATCCCCGTGTTTACCTGACCTATCAGTATGATCCGAACGCAACCATCTATGCGAGTGCCGGTTCAGGCTTCCGTAGTGGCGGGTTCAACTCTGCACCGTTTGATCCGTACGGTCCTGAGCAAATCATGACCTATGAACTCGGCACAAAGGGAACCACCCGGACCCTGCAGTACGATGTTGCCGTCTTCTTCACCGAATACGAAGACATGGTTCGCCGCCGTCTGACCGAAGTGAACGGCGCATTCCTTGCCGAGTCCAGCAACATCGGCAAGGTCGAAGTCAAAGGCATTGAGGCAGGCATTGCGTATCAACCGGTTTCTGGCCTCACCTTCTCAGCCAATGCTGCTTATCTCGACAGCGAAATCGTTGAGACTTCAGATACTGACCAGGTCAACGAGGTTGGTGACCCCACCGACTACACTCCAGAGCTGAGCTATACGCTCGGGGTCAATTACGACTTTGACTTCGCGTCACAGTATCCGGCGTTCGTACGTGTCGACTTCAATCATCGCGACGCAGTCTCGTACATCGACCGCTCCAGCTTCCTCCCGAGCGCGTTGCCACAGATGTCCGATGAACTGGATCTGCTGAACGCCCGCGCTGGCGTCCAACTCGGTGCCGTCGCACTGGAAGTATACGCGACCAATCTGACCGACGAGAACGCGTCGATCGACCCCTATCAGGGCTGGGCAAACGCCAACCGCACTCGCCCTCGCGTTATCGGTGTCAGTGCCGCATACGATTTCTAGGGGCACCTGGAAAACCTGCAGCGTCCGGAACAGCTTCAAAACTTCCGGACGCTGCTCGACCTCAGACGGCAAGTCCCGTCTCTTCATCACAATAAATAGCCCGGTCCCTGCAAGGACCGGGCTATTCTTTGTCGGCTGAGGACAGTTGGCCACGGCAGGTCTAGACCTCCACCAATCCGGGGGCACGCCATCAGGGGCGCGTACATGTCAGCCGCTGCGGCCACGCACGCCCCCACCGCCAGCACACGTCTGACGTCATACAGCGGTTGTTTGTGAAGCTTAGGAAGTTCGCGCCGTCAGCGCATCAGCTGCTGGCGCAGACTTCGGCGTCGTCAATTACGACACGGCCGGAACCTTCTTGCCCGATGTCCGCTGCATTTCCTGACATTTCACCCCGGCAAATCACAATCCGGCTCTCTCCGGCGGCTCTCGCACCGAAGGGCGTATTGTTCCGAAGGGCATTGTCGAGGCTTACGATGCGCGCCTGATCTTCCGTGTACAGGCCATCATCTTCATTGCTATCGATTTCGCTGTCTCTGATGGTCACGCTCGCATTGCCATAAATGGCCAGTGCGGCGGAATCGCTTCCTGAGATCCGGCTATTCCTGATGTCTGCGCTCGCCGTCTCCTCGAGCCAGATGCCGAGATGACTTTGTACAATATCCAGCTGGTGGGCGACGATTTTTCCATCATCGCGGCCGGTAAGGGCCATCTTGTCGACGCCCTCGATCTGCACCCGTTCCAGGCGAACATCGCTTCCTATCGTGAATATGCCATGTCCGTCGTAAATGTCGTCTTCAGGTTCGTCATACCCAAAATCCGCGATCCGTAGCCCTTCAATGGTGACCATGGATTTGCGGATGACGATCGCACTCACGGGAAAATCGTCCTGTCCACGGATGACCGCCCCTTCATCTGCGAAGATCGACAGGTCCTTCCCGTCGATCACCAGCGCCCCGCGAACATGGAGGTCCTGAAAGGGAACATCGCGATAATCGCTGGCTAGGTAGTCGCCCTTCAGAAGGCGAAGTTCCGTTCCCTGCTGCGCTTCATCAATCGCGGCCTGCAGTCCCGTCAGACCTGAATACTTGCAGGTTCTGTCCGCGCTCGCATCGGGACAGATCACAATTGATACGTCATCTACCGCCTCATCTCCGGCCACTGTCTGCGAGCAAGCCGTAGCGAGCACGGCAGTCGCGACGACGACCGCGCGAGAACAAGTTCTGGTCTTCATTTCATGCCTCTTGTGTAGTCAGTCCGCCCTGCGGGACCGCGGGCGATTCATCCAGTTTCATGGTCCGGGTCAGGAGGGGGCGCAGGATCAGGATCAGGATTGCGGCCAGCCCGACAATCGCAGCATGCATCAGCCAGAAACTCGCTGTCGGCATGTGCTCGTAGAAACGGGCCAGCCAGCCGCTGAATATGCCGCCGAAGAAAATCGCGAGATAATACGATCCAACCATCATGGAATTAACGGCATCGGGCGCAGCTCGCGATGTCAGTGCGAGGGCGATTGGTCCGACATACAGAAAGCCGACTCCACAGATGAAGTGGAAGATCACCGGCCAGATCAATGCGGTCTGGTCATTGCCGCCAAAGACATCACCAAGGCCAAGAAGGATGAATGCTGCAGCAAAGATGGAACAGCCGATGACAAGCTTTATGAGGTCTCCTGGTTCGGTCTGGCGTTTCGACTGATGGCGCCAGTACCAGAGAACAAGCGGCGCAAGCACCAGTACCGCCAGCGAGTCCAGCGACTGAAACCAGGTCACCGGCACATCCAGACCGAACACAGACCGGTCGACATGTTCACGAAGCCACAAGGGGTAAGCGTTCCAGACCTGACTTTGCGCCGTCCAGTAGAGGGACGTCAACGCCAGCATGCCGAGGATCGAAAAGATAACGATTCCGTCGCCCTTCTGGAGCTTTGGGCGCTCCTCGCCTTCTGCTTCTACGCGGTCAGACGGCAAGTGAGATTGCCCCAGAATATAAATGGCGAGGCCGATCAACATGCCGATCCCGGCGGCGCCAAAACCATAATGCCAGCCGTAAAGCTCGCCGAGGGTACCGCATATGAGCGGCGCGACCGTTGCCCCGACATTGACGCTGAAAACATAGATGGAATAGCCGGAGTCACGCCGCTTGTCGGCCTTGTCATATAGCGCACCAACCTGTGCGGCCAGATTGCCTTTCAGCAGGCCCGATCCGAGGATCAGCATCAGGAGCGCGAACAGGAAGCTGGCCTCGAACGCCATCAGGAAGTGGCCCACCGCCATGAAGCTCGCCCCCATCAGGACAGCCTTCCGCCGCCCCAGAATCCTGTCGCCGATTAGACCGCCGAGGACTGGCGCGAAGTACACCAGGCCGACATATGCGCCGAAGACCTGCGACGCGAGCGCCTGTACGGAAAGTGGCCCGAAGATAGCCTCAAAGAACGCCCGGAATGGCTCGAAGACAGCAACATTTCCTGAGTTTTCCGGCAGGAACAGATAGGTCGCCATATAAAGGATCAGCAGAGCCTGCATCCCGTAAAAGGAAAACCGCTCCCACGCTTCGGTGAAGACGATATAAGCCAGCCCCTTCGGATGGCCCAGAAACTCACCCGAAGCCTTTGTCGCAGCCGGGTTAGCCGTCGCGGCCACCTGTTCTTCACCGGTGAGATCACTCATGTTTCGCCCCTCTCGTCTGTTCACGCCAGGACAAGGCCACTAGTGGGCCCATGCCGGCTTCCAATTGATGGATTTCGGCACATCATTGACCTCCCAGTAAAAGGGTCGGCGGGGTCGGTCGTAATTGCCAATTTCGTTCATGCTGAAAGAATCGTAGAGACGTCCATTCACCATCGTCATGGATACGGTTTCGGTATTGCGGACGCTCTCCAGCGGGTTCGCATCCAGCACGATTAGATCGGCGAGCTTGCCTTCTCGAATGGAGCCGATCTGGTTCTCCAGTCCAAGGGTTTTCGCGCCATTGATGGTTCCAGCGCGCAGGACTTCAAACGCGGACATGCCACCCTCGGCAAGCAGCTGCATTTCCCAGTGCATCGCAAGTCCGAACACCTGGCCATGCGAGCCTGCATTCACCAGACCGCCTGCATCCACGAGCTCTTTCATTGAACGCGCCGCCGCTCTGAAACCGATATCCCAGATCTCGTCGACTGCATTTACACCCGTCATGCCGCGCACATAGGCAGGCGCGCCGACCGGGACAGCGAGCGGACTGTAGGAACTCGTTGTCGTCTGGACGAAGTCATTGACGCGAGGGTCCTCCCAAAGCCGGGAAGACTGGTAGAGGAAATTTTCCCCCATCATCTCTCCGAATAGGACGATCAGCGTTGGCGTGTGAGCAACATCCGAAGCCGCCAGAAGCTGAATGAAGTCGTCGTAGAGCGTCTCGACCGGGACATTGTGCTGGAGGTTTACATTTCCATCCAATATTGCGCTCACACCATTGAAGAAGTGGCTCTCGCCTTCGACATCGACCATGATGCCTGCTTCGCGTCCTGCCTTGTTCAGCATCTGGCGCTGGCGGCGCAGGATTTGCCGATAGGACTTCACGATCGTTCCGCCGAGTGCGGCCTTCCTTGCCATCGCAGCCTGTGCGTCGGCGAAGCTCCGGATCGGCACATAGACAGGGTCGTATTTGCGCTTGCGCCCATACAGCACGTAGCCAACATCGATCGAGCGCGGGCTGACCGCCCCGCCTGATAGTGCCAGTTCGTGCGCACTATAGGTCGGCAATTCGGATGTATACGGATCGTAATTGGTCGTGACGCCGAAGGACAGAGCCGCAAATCGCGACGCCTGTTGTTGGGGCAGCAGTCCGGAGGACGCGTAATAGCAGGTGTCGAGGTGGCCATGCATATCAACCAGTCCCGGCATGATGGTCTTGCCGGTTGTGTCCACAATATGAGCATTGTCTGGCACCAGGGTTGAAGCGGATGGGCCAACGGCGCGGATGCGGTTGCCCTCGACCACAACCGTACCCTTCTCAATGACCTCTTCACCTTCCATTGTAATCACACGTCCGCCAACGAAGGCCGTCACACCTTGCGGCTTGTCGACTGGCAGTTCCAGGTCCACGCTGGTGAGGACTTCAGGTTCGGGCATCTCGTCATTCAGAGAGACCGTCAGGATATCCGGCCCATACGCCCAGTGAACGGCAGAAGAATCGGCTGACCAGGTCAGCTCATAGCCACCGGCCGTTTCGATTTTCGTGCCCGAGTTGCCGTCCAGAACGCGTTCAGCATCGTCTGCACTAAAAGCGGCGATGTAGTAATTCTGATAGTGGCGGAACGCGACGTGGCTGAAGTCCGGACTGAGCTTCAGTTCATTGGTGTCGGAATCGGCCGTTCGAAGGTGGACCCGTCTTTCAGACCCGTCGAGCGCAACGCTCTCCAGAGTCGTGACGAGCGTACCGTCGACATAGGCTTCTGTCGTAAAGAATACGCGTGTGCCGTCGGGAGAAAACCGTGGGTTGCCGCCAATTGCCTCAATCCTGGTCGGTTCACCGCCTTGTGACGGGATCCAGAAGAGTCCGGGGTCTGCCCTGTACCCCCCGAGACAATCATCGCCCTCCGCAATCTGGAAAAGGATTTTTGAGCCATCTTGCGAATAGGTCGGTTGCCGAACAATACCGGGTGAAGAGAACAAGGTACGTACGGCGCCGCCGGTTGTGCGAAGCTTCAGCGCGCCGCCATGAACATCGTCCCACTCGACGAACGCAATTGCTTCACCATTCGGTGCATAGGTGGCTTCCGATTGAGATGCTGCGGTATCAGCGACCAACGCTGGATCGCCGCCGGTAACCGATTGTTCCCAAATCTTGCCCAGCGCTGTGAAGACAAGGTTCTGACCGTCAGGTGAAAGGCCAATCCGGGACACAGCTTTCACCTTGAATGTCTCGGGCGCGAGATCCTGCGTGACCCGTACCGGCTCAGTCAGGCGATGGCGCGAGGTTACCGAGAATGGAATGATTTCGGCGGCGCCTGTTGTCACGTCGATGCGTTTGATCTTGCCGCCGGCCCAGATGGCAATGGCCTCCCCATCGGGGAACCAGTCAAACCGAGGATAATAATTTCCCTGTCCGAGAAAGTCGGCCTGACCGTCCCGGTCCAGCTTGTCATAAATCGGATATTGGGAACGCGTCCCGAAATCATAGATGAACAACATGGTTTCGTCGCGGACACGCCGGACGAAAGCCATTCGGTCTCCGGAGGGCGAAATGACCGGCGTGGTTGCGCCTCCAAACCCGCCAACAATGGATTTTATTTCGCCGGTGGAGAGCTGCTTTCTGCGGATCTCAAAGTTCTTGTGACTGGCATCGACATAGACGCCTGACGCGTGAACATGCGAGATTTTTTCGACGAAAAACAAACTCTCGCCATCGGGCCCATAGACAGCGTCATGCACATTTTCACCATTTTCCGGCATGGCGACAATCTGTTCGGCAGGCCCGCCTCCGGCTGGATATGTGACTAGCTCCGACGAATGCAGCTTGTCGGCGGTGTCGAAATGTCTTGCGGCCGCTATTGTCTGACCATCCGCGCTCCATGTTGGCTCGACAACCGCCCTAGAAGTTTCGAATGAAACCTGTGTCGGGCGAGAGCCATTCGGGTCAGATGTCCAGACATTGTCGCCGCCATCCACGTCGCTGATATAGACGATGCGGGTTCCATCCGGGTTGAATTGCGGTGAATGCTGCATTGCGGGCCCACCATGAACAAGTGTGGCCACGCCACCTTTAGCCGGCATCCGGTAGATATCACCGAGCAGGTCGAACACGATCGTCTGGCCGTCCGGGCTGATATCGAGGCTGATCCAGGTGCCCTCGTCCACGGTGAACTCGACATTTTTGTAGGGTTCGCCCGTATTGGTGACGTCCCAGTCCTGCGCACTGGAGTTACCTGCGGCGAAGATTGCCGCGGCAACCGTCGCAGCTATCAGGTTTGTTTTTCCCATCGTGTTCCTCCTCCGGCTGGCACTGACGGCGTTCGAACATCACCACCATCACGCGGCATGATGATTCCGCCAATTCCTCCGATCTCAAACTCATCATGCACAGCTGTCATGCGCGAAGACGCTAAGCGCGCATCAGGCGGTGCGTTTATATCACCACTCTCCGCACACTTCGCATCTGGGGCAATGCGTGCCTCACCTGCGATACATTGGGCTGCGTTATTTCCACTGAATTTGGGTTCATCATGAGTTTTGCTACCTTCCGCATCATCCATCGGTGGCTGAGTCTGATTTTCGTCACTTTATGGATTCTGCAAGCCGCTTCAGGCTTGGTAATCGCGTTCAGGGCCGACATTGATGATTTCCTGATCGGCAATCCGGCCCGGGAGACTGATGCGCAGGCGTTCGCCAATGCCGTAGAAAGCCTGCAGAAAGAAGGGGCGGACATTTCGTCCATCTGGATTTCAGGCGGGCGCGACGGCCAGTACGATGCCTACCTGATGCGCGATGGCGATTCCCAAACAGTCAGGATCGACGGCGCAGGCAACCGGATCCGCGAGCGTTCAGACTCCGCGCTCTTTTCGGAAGGCGCAGTTTTTGAAACGGTGACCCAGTTTCACAAGTCCTTGATGTTGGGAACCGTTGGCTACCTCTTCTTGTGTGTGTCGGGTCTTCTGCTCGCGTCCAACATCATTTTCGCCATCGTCATGGGCTGGTCGAGACGGCGACGCTTCAAGGAATTTGCAAAGGCCAACAGCGCTCCACCCGGGGTGTCGCTCTCCGGCTGGCACTGGAGGGTCGGGTTATGGGGTGCTCTGCCTGCACTGATCGTCGTGCTGGCGGGGGCCGCGCTCACCCAGGCTGATGCCCTGGACGAAGCTATCAATGTCACCGAGCCAACACCGGACAACGTCGACTCGATTGTCGAAACGCCGGTCGGTCTCGCCGAGGCCATCGAGACGGCCCTGGCTGAGTATCCAGGCTCAGAACTGATCGCGATTTCGCTGCCTTCTGAAACCCGGCAGTGGTACCGGTTCCGCCTCAAGGCACCGGGAGAAATGCCCCGTCTCTATGGAGCGACGAGGGTCTATGTCGGTCTCGGAGGCGATGTGCTGATGAGCCATGACGCGGCAAACAGCTCAGCCAATGAACGACTTTCTGAAGCGCTCTATCCGCTCCACACCGGCCAGATTGGCGACCTGCCAGGAAGACTGATCAACTTTGCCGTAGGTATCTGGCTTCTTGTCATGGCCTATTTCGGCATCCGACTCTGGCTGACTCGACGTGCGGTTGGTCAACGATCTGCTCGTTCTGCAGATCGCTGAAATAGGCTTTTGCCAAAGTTTCAAGCGCACCAACAACTGTGTTGCTAAAAACGCACCAATGCAGCTTGACTTCGATGAAAACCGTGCCGTGTACTGTCTGTGTCACTTTGATGAACGCAGGAGACAAGTCTTGGCCGACCCCACCGACTCTTCATTGTATCTCGGACAGCAGCCGCCTGCCCGAAAATCGCTTCCACCTTTTGAAGGACTGAGAGCATTTGATGCAGTGGCGCGTCTAGGGGGCGTCCGCAAAGCGGCGAAGTGGCTCGACCGTGACCATGCCGTCCTCAGTCGGCACCTCCGCAAACTGGAAGAATGGGTCGGTATTGCGCTCATCGAGCGTGTTCCGACAGGCCTGGTTCTGACAGAAGCCGGCAAGGATTATCACGCTTCGATCGCCAAGTCGCTCGACGCCATTTCATATGCGACGCTCGACCTGATGAACCAGGGCATCCATCATCAATTGATGATCTGGAGCACTCCGGGTTTTGCCCAGCAATGGTTGTCACGGCGCCTGGCTTCGCTTGAGAAGGCCAACAAGGGCGTGGAAATTGAGCTCAAGCCTTCAGTCACCGAACCTGACTTTCTGTCACACGAAGCCAATGCAGACATTCGATTCTGGTCTTCTTACGAAGATCTGGACGAACTGCCGGCACACTTGCGGTATCAAACGTTCGCAGAATCCCCGATCATCCCGGTCGCAAGTCCCGATTACCTCGAACGGCATCCCGAGATAACTTCTCCGAGCGATCTGCTGGCGCACCAGTTGCTCCATGAAAATACAACCAGAACGTGGGAGTTGTGGCTGACTTCGTTGGGTGTTGATTGCGGGAGTGGGCTCAAAGGGCCTCGCCTTTGGCAAGGCAACCTGACGACAGACGCAGCGCGTGATGGCCGCGGCATCGCGCTCACAAACCCTATGGTCGCGTCAAAGCACCTTTCGCGCGGGGACCTTGTCTGGATCGGAAAGGATAATCCTGCTTTCCCACCACGTCCCGGCTATTATGTGCTGATCGCGCGCCGGGATCGTTGGGACGAAGCGAGCCTCAGGCGCTTTCGCACCTGGCTCGCCGGAACCGTTGCGAAGGACATGCCGGAGCTCGTTCCCGCTGCTTAGCCCAGCGCTGTAGCAGCAGCGTTGAAGAAGTCATTATCCGGGATGGCTTCAGAAAATTTCGGCTTGGCCCTGCAGCTCATGACGGTCAGCACGATATTCCGGGTGGGGTTGACATAAATGTACTGTCCGAAGATGCCGCGTGCGCTGTATGCGCCCTCATGATGGCTTCCCTCACGGTCCGGCACGGGCCACCACATATAACCGTAATTGAGCGTATCGGCGTTCACCACACGCACCTTGGTCGCTTCGGTGAACCAGTCGTCCGGCACCATTGCTTCCCCATCGACGACGCCTCTGTTCAGTGCAAATTGTCCGAGGCGAGCATAGTCACGCAAAGATGCGCAAATGCCGCTGCCGGCAACCTCAAGACCATCGGGCGCTTCGAGCCACCAGGCTGCGTCCTGCTGCATTCCAGCTTTCGACCAGATCTTCTCCGACGCATAATCGGCGAGCCATTTTCCGGTCGCCGCATGCACCAACGCTCCAACCACATGGGTTTCGCCAGTACTGTAATTCCACACTGATCCCGGCTCGGCAATTCGTGGCAGGGAGGCCATGAATTCCATGATCGCACCGGGCTGTTGAGCGACCTGAAGATCCAGCATCGTACGACGCTCCGAATCTGCATTGGTATGGGTATCGTCCCATTTCACGCCAGACGTCATCTGCATGAGGTGACGGATGGAAACACAATCATAGCCGCTACCTGACAGCTCCGGCATGTATTTGACCAGTTGGTCATCGACGCTGTCGATAAAACCATCCCTGATAGCAGCGCCTACGAGTGTGGTAGACACCGACTTGGCCATCGACATCGACATCCAGCGCGTCTCTCGATCAATACCCTGATCGTAATATTCGTGAACGATTTCGCCATCCTTCAACGCCAGGAGGCCGACAAGCCGGTTGCGGGATACATAATCATACAGGTCATAGCTCGCTCCGCCTGACGGTATGATCAAATCGATAAGGGATGCATCGGCCTCAGGGATCGCTGAAACCTCGCCACCCTTCGAAATTGTTCGCGTCGGAAAGATCTCGTGAGTGTTCGCAAAGGTTTGCATCTGCACGTTCGGCATAAGCTTGCCGGCATAGGCATCGACAATATCGCCAAGTTCTTCGAAGCGGGCATCTGACTTTGATACTAGACCATTCACAGGACCATCTCCCTTTCCTGAATGTCCGGCCAAGCCGGTGTTCTTCAACAGTTGGGTGAGACCGTAGCGTCTGTCGGGATATGGCTCAGGTGCTAAGCGGTCTGGATGCGGTGCTGATTTATCACCAGGCAGTCCTGATTACGCGCCGGACAAGTCAATTCTCTACCGCGACACTCAGAGTCAATTGTAGACTCAGGAGGTCATCATGACTGACATAGCCAGCTCTTGGAGAATGTTCGTTCCTCAATCCTATCGAGCGTCTGACCCGGAAGCCATTATCAGCCATCATGCATTTGGTCAGATCGTAACGGCGCACAATGGTATGCCGTATGCGACCAGTGTGCCCATGTATCTTGAAGATGGTCCGATGGGTGAACGCATTCTGTTCGGACATATGGCTCGCGACAATCCGCAGGCTGCAACACTGATGTCCGGCATGAAGGCGTTGGCCACCTTCCACGGTCCAAATACTTATATCTCCGCGAGTTGGTACAAGGACCAGCCAACTGTCCCGACCTGGAACTATGTCGCCGCCCAGGTGCGAGGCACCCTCACTCCGATCGATGATGATGAAAAGCAGCTGGCCATCATGCGCAAGACGATCGACCGCAGCGAGGCACGAACCGGCACCAGCTGGCTCATGAAGGACGCGCCCGCCGGCAAGATCGACAGCCTGCTACCGCGCATCCGCTCCTTCCAGATAACTGTCGAGCGCATAGATGGCGTCACCAAACTCAGCCAGAAGCATCCACCTGCCGATCGGGAGCGGGTCATCGCTGCGCTGGAAGCCCTTCCAGGCGTAGCGGAAGCCCAGATCGCGGCATTGATGCGCAACCTCGGAAATGAAGATTAGAGCAAGCTTGCAGGCCACCGGTGCTCTAAGCGCACCGCCCTCATCACTTTAGTCATCTCCACTCAGGCGCGTTTGGGCGGTCAATTGGCCTTAACTACTCTCAAGGGGAATCCAGATGGCGATCACTCAGACCAGAACGGCGCACTTGCAAGCTATCGACGCCGCACATCACATTCATCCGTTTTGCGATCCGAAGTCGCTCGCAGAGCGCGGAACCAGAGTGATCACCAAGGCAGATGGCTGCTATGTGGAAGACAGTGATGGAAACCGGATTCTCGACGGTATGGCGGGGCTGTGGTGCGTAAATGTCGGCTATGGCCGTCAGGAACTGGTCGACGTCGCCGCACGGCAGATGGAAGAGCTGCCTTTCTACAACTCATTCTTCCAGAGCTCTACACCGAGCCAGATCGCTCTTGCGGAGCGCCTTTCCAAAATCACCCCTGGTGACCTCAACCACTTCTTCTTCGCCAATTCAGGATCAGAAGCCAACGACACCGTAATCCGGATGGCGCGGCACTATTGGCACCTGAAGGGCAAGCCGGAGAAGTACAAGTTCATCGGCCGCCACCTCGGTTATCATGGCAGCACGCTGGCAGCGACCAGCCTCGGCGGCATGAAGCATATGCATGATATGGGGTCGTCGACCTTGCCCGGTTTCGAACACATCATGGAACCGCACTGGTTCGCTCATGGCGGGAATCTGAGCCCGGAACAATTTGCCCTCCGCGCAGCGCAGGCGCTCGAGGACAAGATTCTCGAGATTGGTGCCGACAATATCGCTGCATTCATTGGTGAACCGATACAGGGCGCGGGCGGTGTAATCTCGCCGCCGCCGGGATATTGGCCGGAGATTGAACGCATCTGCCGCAAACACGACATCCTGTTCGTCTCTGATGAAGTCATCTGCGGATTTGGCCGGCTCGGCGAGTGGTTTGGCTGCCAGTATTATGGCGTTCAGCCCGATATCATGCCGATGGCGAAAGGCATGTCCTCTGGCTACCTGCCCATCTCGGCTGTGGCCTTTAGCGACCGCATCTTCGAGACGCTGAACGAAGGCGGTCCAATTTCGCATGGATACACCTATTCCGGACACCCGGTTTCATGCGCGGTTGCTCACGCCAATATCGACATCATCGAGCGTGAAGGCCTGGTCGAACGGGTAAGGAACGACATCGGTCCATACCTTCAGAGCGGCCTTGCCCACCTCTATGAGCGCCATTCCATAATTGGTGAAGTTCGCGGCGCCCAGGCGCTTGCCGGCCTTCAGCTTGTACGGTCCCGCGACACACGCGAGCCATTCGCCGCTGAGGATAACGCTGCCATGATCTGCCGGGACATCTGTCTTGAGAAAGGTCTTATCATGCGGGCCGTCGGACAGGCGATGGTTATCTGCCCGCCTCTCACCATTACGCATGCTGAAATCGACGAAATGATCGACAAGGCAGATGCCGGACTTCGTGAAGCCGCTTCCAGGCTGGGACTCGACTAACATGAATATCAAGCTCGAAAAGCCGGCCCCGACGGGCGCCGGAACCCCTTCTCTATGGCAGCGCATATCGCGCAAAATCGCTGAACACACAGCCGGCACCACCTTCGCGGTTGTCAATCCGGCGGACGGGTCGGAAATCGCAAAGGTCGCAGATCTCGGGGCTTCGCACGCAAGAATAGCGGTCGACGCTGCCGCGCCTGCTCAGGCGGCCTGGGCCGCGCTTTCTGCCAAGGACCGAAGCAGTATTTTGCGTCGCTGGTTCGACCTGATCGTGGCGCACGAACTTGAACTGGGCGAAATTCTGACGCGCGAACAGGGCAAACCGCTCGCTGAGGCCCGCCGGGAAGTCACTTTCGGCGCCAATTACGTCGAGTGGTTCGCGGAAGAAGCAAAGCGCGCCTATGGCGATGTTATTCCGACAGCCCTTCCCACCCAACGACAGATTGTCGTCAAGCAGCCGGTTGGCATTGTAGGCGCAATCACCCCATGGAACTTTCCGAGCGGCATGATCACGCGCAAGGCAGCGCCCGCGCTGGCCGCAGGATGCGCCGTGATCCTGAAACCCTCAGAAGAAACTCCGCTTTCGGCGTTGGCATTGTCCTGCCTGGCCGACGAGGCGGGTATTCCCGCTGGCGTCTTTCAGGTCATCACCTCGAGCACGGCTGAAGATGTCGCGGGCGTCCTCACAAGCGATCCGCGCGTGCGCAAGATATCCTTCACAGGATCAACGCGCGTTGGGAAACTGCTTATGCGTCAGGCTGCGGACACCGTTAAGCGCCTGTCGCTCGAACTTGGCGGCAACGCGCCGTTCATTGTCTTTGACGATGCCGACCTCGACAAGGCTGTCGCCTGTGCCGTGGCTGCGAAGTTCCGAAATGCCGGCCAGACCTGCGTCAGCGCAAACCGCTTTCTCGTCCACACCTCTATCAAGGAGGCATTCCTTGAAAAATTCGTCGCTGCCGTCGACGGCCTTCGCGTCAGCGAAGGACTCGATCCGAGCTGCGATATCGGTCCGATGATCAATGCGACGGCGAAACAGAAGACGATTGCGCTTGTAGAAGACGCTCTCGCCCGCGGCGCCAAACGCTGTACCGCCCAACACACGGACCGGACCGGTTGCTTCCTCGACCCAGTCATACTCTCAGACGTGACGGTCGACATGAGCATCGCGAACACCGAGATCTTCGGACCGGTGGCTCCCGTCATTGAATTCAATACTGACGAAGAAGCTGTTCAGCTCGCCAACGATACGCCGTACGGCCTTGCCGCCTACTTCTGGACCCGCGACATGTCACGCGCCTGGTCCGTTTCCGAAAGACTTGAAGCCGGCATGATTGGCCTGAACGGAAACGCCATTTCCAGTGCAGAAACGCCATTTGGCGGCATCAAGGAGTCCGGCCTGGGGCGTGAAGGCTCGCAGTACGGCCTCGATGATTATCTCGACATCAAATACATCGCGATGGGAGGTATATGATGTCCCGACAGCTCCAACAGCGCGCAACTATTCGGAGCCAATGCCTTCGAGCCGTCAGCCTCACGGCGATCATCGCCCTTTCCGGTCTTTCGGCAACAGCCCAATCGGGCGACCTGCCGGACAAGGATGCGCAGATCCTTGAACTTCAGCAAAGGCTAAGTGCGCAGGAGGAACGTCTGGCCCGCCTCGAAGCGCTGCTGGAGAGCGCCCCTCAGCCGGTAAATCCGGCACCCATGCGCGAAGAGACCCAGCGTCTCGCCACGTCACGGGTCAATGGGATTGAGCCGACGACAGCCTCTCCGGCCCTGCCGAAATTATCGGTGAGCGGCGATGCTCGTCTGCGTTACGAACACAATAACGCCTCGGACGGCCGACGCAGCGATTCCCGCGGCGCATTGCGCGCAAGACTTGCTGCGAGATACCAGTTTTCACCAAGCTTTGAGATTGGAGCTCGCATCGTCACCGGCGACCCGGATGATCCAAATTCCGCCGATGTTTCGCTTTCAAATTTCGCGGACGATCTGCAAGTCAGCCTCGACCAGCTCTATGTTAAAAAGTCCTTCGGCAGCCTAAGCCTGACGGGAGGCAAGTTTGCGAACCCGTTCCGACGCACTGATCTGGTCTGGGACGGTGACGTAAACCCTCAAGGCATCGCCGCGCAATATGTGGCGTATGACAACAATGTAGCTCGGCTTGCCGGCAACGTTCTTTATTTTCCGATTGAGAGGTCGGTCGTTGGCCCTGACAGCACGGCAAGAGGCGGCCAGATCACGCTGGACACGCAAGCCTCGGACAAGTGGAACTTCGGACTCGCCGCCGGCTACTACGACTACGAAATCGAGGCGATGGCGACTGCGAACGCCGGCGATACGCGGACCAACCGGCTCGGCTCCGACGGCGCTTACATATCTGACTTTGACCTTTTCGATATCATTGCCAGCGTCAATTATGATGGTCTTGGCGGGCGCTGGCCCATCAGCCTTGCGGCGGAGTATGTCGAGAATCTCGGGGCTGATGACTACGATACCGGGTACATGCTTTCTGCTTCAGCCGGGCAGACGGCTACACCTGGCAGCCTGAGCGTCGACTATGCCTACCATGTCGCCGAAGCTGACGCTGTCTTCGCTGCCTTCGCACAGGACAATATTCCGCTCGGGTCAAATTATCTGCAGCACGCCGTAGGCCTGACTTACGCACTGACCGACCACATCGATCTCGGCGCAAATATCTATGCCTACCGGTTGAAGGACATCGAACTCGGCGGGCTACCAAGCACCGACTGGCAACAACGCGTCCGCTTCAATCTTGTCGCCGAATTCTAAAGAACAAGCGGCGCTTCCTCCCAAACCAAACACTCTTCGACACGAGGACATTTCAATGCGCATTGGCACCCCCAAAGAACTCAAGAATCGCGAATACCGGGTTGGCCTGACGCCTCAAGGGGCTCAGGAACTGGTCCGCTCAGGCCACACCGTATTTGTTGAGACGAATGCTGGCGCCGCAGTCGGCTTTGCCGATGAGATGTATCAGGAGGCCGGCTGCGTGATCGCACCTGACGCAGACGCACTGTTTGAAAACTCTGACCTCATTGTGAAGGTCAAGGAGCCTCAACCTGTAGAAATCGCGCGCCTTCAACCCCGGCAGACTTTGTTCACCTACCTCCATCTTGCGCCGGATCCCGAACAAACCCGCGGCCTGATGAAATCTGGCGCAACTTGCATTGCTTACGAGACCGTTACGGACCGGTTCAACCGCCTCCCCCTTCTTACCCCGATGAGCGAAGTCGCAGGTCGGCTTTCCGTGCAGGCTGGCGCAAAGTATCTAGAGATTGCAAATGGGGGTTCGGGCACACTGCTCGGCGGCGTGACCGGCGTGGCCCCAGGAAATGTCCTCGTCATCGGTGGCGGCGTCGCGGGCAAGAATGCGGCGGAAATGGCCATTGGCCTTGGGGCCAATGTCACCATCCTCGATACGTCGCTGGACCGCCTGCGCGAGCTCGACGAGATTTTTGATGGACGTGCCCGCTGCCTGTTCTCCACCTCCGCCGCGATCGAGAGCCATCTGAAAACCGCAGATCTGGTTATCGGCGCAGTTCTGCTTCCAGGGTCCACAGCACCGAAAGTTGTCAGTCGGGAACAGATTGCCCTGATGAAACCAGGTTCAGTGGTTGTCGACATCGCGATCGATCAGGGCGGGTGTTTCGAGACAAGCCGACCGACAACACATGATGAACCGGTCTATTTCATCGACGGCGTCTGTCACTACTGCGTCACCAACATGCCGGCCGCTGTCGCCCGGACCTCAACGATTGCGCTTTCAAACGCCACTTTGCCATTTGCTCTTGCGCTCGCAAACCAAGGCACCGACGCAGCGCTCGAAGCAAACCCGCACCTGGCAGCGGGTCTGAACATCAGGGCAGGAGAAATTACACATCCTGAAGTGCTCACAGCGATGAACGGTCAGCTCACTCCAGCCTGAACTATGGCTTCGAGCGTCATATCCAGCATCTCACCTGGAGAGTGCAGGAACAGCACAAGCGGCAGGAGCGTCTCGATATCCGGTCACTCACTTCGCAGACTGGCCGCCGACTCTCCAGTCCCGCTTGAAACGGTCCACCCGCGAATCCGTCCGGCCCGACGGTTCGATAATTCACCGAGGAAATGATGGTCCCTTACCGCCCGATCTTTGAGAGCACCCGTCGCAGATCAATGCACTGGATTGTCCTGACGGCGGCTGTGGCTTTCATGACAAAAGCAGCCGATGCACAGCAATCATACGAATGGACCGTCGATGTCGCCGCGTCCTCTGCGGTGTTTGATCGTGGTGAGCAAATTGGAGGCGAGACTGTAGAGTTTAGTGCAGGCATGGAAGTCGCGCTTCCGAGCGCTTCCGTTTACACGTCTTTCTATCGCCTCCTGCCTGTTGGGAACGATCAGAAAGCATTCGATGACGAAGCCGATTACGCCTTGGGAGTAATCATAAATGGCGATGCCATGATTGCCGACCTCTCCGCCAATCTGCTGACTTATCCTGGTGAGAGTGCAGAGCACAGTCTGGAATTGCTGGGCATCTTCAATTTTGATGCGCCACTCGCCCCCGGTGTCATTGCCTTCCATGATGTGGAATTCGAAGACTGGGGGCTTGAAGCATTCGTCGAGCCAAGCTGGAACACCGGCGACTGGACACACCATGTGCTGCTACGCGCTGGTTTCGTCAGTCCCGGAGACATATCAGCGACTCGTTCTTATGTCGGCATGGAACTGGGTACGTCGAGATTGATTTCAGACACGATCGAGCTTGGACTGTTTGCGCGCGCCGACGCCGATAACCGTTCTTCCTTCGTACGCGATATCGAAAATGGTGCGGCGACACGTATGCGAAGCACAGGCGTGGCCGCTGGTATAAGTTTGTCCGTCAGTGGTTCAGCTGGTTGATCTGAGGTCAGTTTTCATCGCAGATCCAACCATTCTCGAGTGTCATCGCCAGGCATAGATAGTGGCCAGACTGTAGAATGTGAGTCCGGCGGCCTCGCTCATGTAACGGTGGAGGGTCCGCCCTGACGCTGATGGAAATCGTACTGCATCGTATGAAGAAGCTCATGCCCTCAAGCACCAATGGACGAGTTCTCAGTGCACACGGGACGCAAACCAAGCCTGATCAGCCCTTGTCCGGTCAGATCAACGAAAGACCAAATCGCAGACGTCAGCCCCCTGATCCTGCAGGGTGACAAGAGTGCAAGAACCGGCGAGCAACACTGCGTGAGCCCGTGTGCATGCTGGACCCGCCTTGTTCAAAAGGCGTATTTGCTTGGCGGGACGCCAAAGGTTTTCTGGAACATGGCGCAGAATGCGCTCGGGCTTTCATATCCCACATCCATCGCCACTGAGGTCACCGGTGCCCCCGTGGACAAGAGAGAAATTGCTTCCAGAAGGCGGACCTGCTGGCGCCACACCGCCACGCCCATACCTGTCTCCCGCTTGAAAGCGCGTGTGAAGGAACGACGGCTCATCCCGGCCATGGAGGCCCACTCATTCGTGTCACGCTGATCTGCAGGATCTTCCAGTATCTCCCGGCACACCCGCACCAGTCGCCGGTCATTCGGCATTGGCGCAGCATACGGAATCTTGCGGGAGTCGATGACCTCGCGGATCAGCAGGCTCATCACCTGCTCATCGCGATCAGTCAGCTCGGCGTCGAGCGGGATCTGGGTAACCTCAATGATCAATGCCTTGAGAAGCTGGCTCACCTCGACGATGTGGCAATACGGTTCTCCACGCTCATATCTTGGATCGATGTATAGCGACCGAAGTGACACAGGCCCCCGGCACGACACCTCATGAGGGACACCGCTCGGAATCCACACAGCACGTTGCGGCGGTATCACATAACTTGTCGTGTCGGTTACGACGGACATCACGCCGGATGACGCGTAGAGAAGCTGTATCCGCTCATGTGAATGTTCGGGGTCCCTGAAGCCGGCAGGATATTCGTCTGCCAGGCCCACGACGGCTCTGCAATCCAGATCGATATCGACGGTGCTCTTCATATCAAGCTCATGTATTCTCGATGGGTCCAGTGATGATGCTGGTCAGAACTGATATGACAATTCAATGACGCGCGATTTGGCCCACTATAGACAATATATGACCTGATCGCACGCAGATGGCCAAAAACACGCCGTCTGGTGCTGCTTTTTCAAGCACTGCCGAATTCACATGCCGGTTACTGCGTGCGCGTCAGCGGGCTTTCAACCAGGGTGTCGGCATCATAGAGATGACCGTCTTTCATGACCTGGACGACCGTCTCGATCGCGCGAATGTCCTGCGTAGGGTCGGCGTCGAGAACGACGAGATCGGCGACCTTTCCGGGCACCAGGCTTCCAAGGGTCTCGTCGCGTGCAATTGTCTCCGCACTGCCCATTGTCGCAGCCCACAAAGCTTCAGCAGGGGTCCACCCCCCTTCCACATAGGCTTGCGTTTCCCAGATCGTGCCCAGGCCCGGAAGGTCACCATGTGCCCCAACCCCGACGCGCCCTCCCGCTTGCTGGATACGGCGCGCACTGGCAGCGAAGGTCTGATACAGGTACTGCTCAGGATTGAGTTCCCCAGCGTCCGCGAATTCCCGCTGGATGAACCAGTCAGGGGCGAAGCGCGCATACTTGCTGTCGTCGAGCGGTTGACGTCTTGCAATGAAACTTGTGTCCGCCGGCTTGCCGCCATGCGTAATCATCAATGTAAGCGTGGCACTGGTACCGCTGCGTGCAAAAACCTCCGTCACATCCCGGTGCAGCACAGGCGGTGGCATGGCGTGTTCATTGCCCGAATAGCCATCAAGGATCTGGCTAAGCCCCAGCTTGTAGGAGAGCGCGCCTTCCGTCGTCGGCGTCATGCCGAGCTCGTTTGCGACCTGGGCAAACCACTGGCGCACGCGCCGGTTTCCCACGCGATACTGTTTCAGGTTTCGAAGACGATAATGGTCCCGATAGCGTGTGAGAACGGCCTCCACCTGCTCCTTGGCGCGAAAGTCATTGAAGTCGAAAATTGCAGGGCCAGTCGTAAACAGCCTTGATCCCTCAACGTCGCCGGTCTCGATCAGGTCTTGATAGGTCAACATGTCGATCGTCAACGATGACGGGTCAAACAGCGTTGTAATGCCGAACGCCAGATTGGTCCGAAGGCCCCAGCTGTCGAGCTGAAGGACATCGCGCCGGATGTCAGCGACGTGATAGTGAGCGTCAATCAGACCGGGGATGATATAATGTCCTGAAAGGTCTATGCGTGGCACGTCATCATCCGCCTGAACTGTACCAGCAGCACCGAGAGCGACGATCTTGCCGTCCGCCAGGAGGATGTCGGCGTTTGCCAGCGAGCGCTGAGGCTGGGTGCGGTCGTCCATCGGAAAAAGGGTTGCGCCCGTCAAAAGCACGGCACGCCCCGATTCGACGCGAGGCTTGCTGACGGTGATGGTTCTCACGTCCGGATAAGACGCTTCAACCGGCACTGAACGCTGCGATCCGGGACCTTCAGCCACAACCTCGTCTAAGGCCACCCGGTAAATTGTCGAACCCACGGACCAGTAGATCGATGTCGCATCATTGCTCCAGCCAAAGTAATCGGCCCCGATATCTGTCAGTCTGAAATGGGCTGTCTTCGGCGCGCTCAGATTTACCGTTTCACCCGCTGTGTCCGCCACCCGGTACAGGTGAAGCTGCTGGGTGATCTGTGCGATCACCCATTTCCCGTCAGGTGATACCCGCAAATCATCTGCCACTGCGGCGCCTTCGGCAAAGTACCAGTTCGGACCTTCCGCCTGTGTCACCAGGGTCCGCTTGCCCGTGTTCAGGTCGACGGCCTCGACGCCCTTGTCGGAATTGATCATCACACGCGACGCGTCGGGCCCAAAGTGCGGTCGACCGCCAAGAACTCCGGACGTCAACGTTCTGGCTTGCCCGCTATCAAGCGAAAGATAGACAAGCTCCGCCTCGCGCAGCTGCCCATACTCCATATAAGTCTTGTGGCGGTCGCTTGTAGCGGATCGGACTACAATCAGCCCATTCCCGTCCTTCGTGAAGACCGGATGAGAATAAAAGGCATCTTCACGCGTAATCTGGGTCAGACCCGTGCCATCCCGATTGATGGTCCAGACCTGCCCCCCCTCCTCCTTCGTCCAGCTGACGAAGGCGATCTGCTCTCCAGTGCCAGACCAGGACGGGTGGTAGGTCGACGACAGGGCAGTCGTCAGCCGAAACGGGTCGTTTTCCCCATGGAGGCTCGCCGTATAAACGTTTCCGAGCGCAGAAAATGCAATTGTGTCCCCATCTGGCGATAATGAGGGGGACATGAGCAGCCGCGCCTTAACCTCGCCGGTTGCCAGTGGAATCTGCTGACGCACGAGCGGACCGAGCGGCTGGTCCACCTCAGCGGTGAATGGAATCTCGACCGGTTCGGCACCGGACAGCGGGTAGCGTTTCAGTCGGCCTTGCGCATTCGCGATGACAGCGCTGCCGTCTGGCAGAAAATCAAATCGTGGCACCGCATCGTGCCAGGCACTCGCCTGAAGGGAGTCTGGATCAAGCTCGCCCAGTGTCCTGGTCTCACCGGACCCGAGAACCTTGAGCTTCAGAAACGTGCGATTGTCTTGCCGTTCGGCGAACGCAAGGTGCGTCCCATCTGGCGACAAGCGAGGCCGCATCGCAGGGTTGATCTCGCTGCCGGCAAGGGTCTGCTCTTCGCCTGTTTCAGCGTCTATCGAAACGATGGTCCATGTGGCGAGTTGGTCGAACGCCACGTCGTCTGCGGACCTGGACGCGATAAAGTGGTCGCAGCCACCTGGATGAAACGTCGGGCCGAGGGAACTGAATGAGCGTGTGCTTTCCGTCCCGGATTTCTGCTTGTTCCAGGCCTCGCCCATCGATCCGGGCGCCGGGTCGAACTGCCAGAGCTCATATGAGTTGCGGTCAGACCAGTACCGGGACGCAATGATCCGGCTCCCGTCTGGCGACCATTCGGGAGATACCCAGACCGGATTGTCATCATAGTACGATATCTGTCGGGCGTTCCCGCCATCCGCATCCATTTTCCACAAATTCTCGGCACCAGACCGATCACTGATGAACAGGATGGTTTGTCCGTCGGGTGAGAAAACAGGTTGCGTGTCCAGCGCCAGGCCACGGGTCAACGCCTTTGCTTCACCGCCAGTGATCGGCAGAACATAAATGTCGCCCAGCATGTCGAAGACGATTGACTGGCCGTCGGGCGAGACATCGAGTGAAAGGTGCGTGCCCTCATTCGTTGTGAACGACACTCTCCGTGCCGCGTTCAGCGGCAATGTCTGGCCTGACCGGGCGACCGGCATTGGTGGTTTTCCGGAAACGCCTGGTGTTTGCGTCAACTCCGGTTTCACGGGGCCGGCCGCGGAGGTCTGCGCCGGGAGCAGTCGCGGCGTACAAGCCAGAACTGTGGCCATGACAGCCCCGGCTAGTGCAGCGCATATTCCTGGAGACAAGCAGGCAGACCGGACGGATCGATGATCATTCATTCGGTCGGTCTGCCCTCTCATCATCAGAACTTCTTGGTCACCGTTGCGATAACCTGCTGGCCTGCGCCGTAGGTACATCCGGCAGGCCCCGCACAGCGAGCAACATATTTCTCATCAAGAATGTTGGAGCCGTTCAAAGCAAAGCGCCAGTCCTGATAGTCGTACCGGACAATGGCATCAAACAGTGTGGACTCTTCACCGGTATACACAACAGGGTTGAATGGGCCCGGCAGGGCCCCCTGGCTCTCGCTGGTATAGCGCACGCCAGCGCCAATCCCGAAGCCAGCAAGCAGTCCGTCCACGAATGAATAGTCCGCAAAGATAGACGCTTTGTTCTCCGGCGTCACCGGAAGGGGAGCGCCAACTTCCTGCGGCGTGGAGCTCTGGACAACTTCACTGTCCGTGTAGCTGTACGACGCATTGATGGAGAGCTGGTCATTGATCCGGCTGACCAGTTCGATCTCCGCACCTTGCACTTCCACCTCACCCGTCTGGGTACCGAACACAGGTGTGACGGAAGGCGACGTGCTGACCACGTTGGACTGCGTTATCTGGTAAACCGCACCGGTCAGGAGAAGCTCATACCCATCCGGCAGGCCACGCGCGTCGAATTTGACACCCGCCTCGATCTGCTCGCCTTCGCTTGGCTCGAAGTCATTCCCGGTTACGGAGTCCGTTCCGATGACAGGCTCGAATGACGTTGCGTAGCTGATGTACGGGGCGATGCCGCTCTCGAACACATAGTTGGCTCCGACCCGGTACGTAAACGCATCCTGCTCGGTTTCACCACCGGTTAAATTGTTTTCGATTGTGACGTCGTCATATCGACCACTCAGCGTGAAGAACAGATTTCCAAGGCCGATATGGTCCTGCACATAGAAGCCAGAATGCTGGAGCGTCTGATCATTGTACGCGAACGAATAGCCTGGGGTGAGATCCGCAGGATAATCGTAGACCGGATTAAACAGGTCGATGGTGTCCGTACCGTAGAAAAAGCCGAAATCAGCAACATTCTCTACCTCGCGGTAGTCATATCCCACGATGATGTCGTGCTTGATGTTGCCCGCATCGAAATCAATATCAAAGCGATTGTCGGTGGCGAAACTCTCGACGCTTTCACGATAGGTGAAGTTCGACTGGAGAACCGTGCGGTAATCGTCCGGCACGCCGTCGAAGTCGTTATCGATAACACCTCCCGAACCGTAGATACCCGTCGGCGTGTCCTCGTCATAATCACTCAGTTTTGAGTTGGAAATGAACGTGACCATATCGTTGAAGGCGTGGCGGAACTCATAGCCAAGCCCCCACTGTTCGCGATCAAAGCGGTTTTCCGGATGCCCTAGATTGGTGGACGGGTCGATTTCACCAACCGGGTTCGGAAGGAGCGTGCCATAAACCGGCAGGAAGCCGTTGGTGTCGCCCATGACTTCATCGGACTGATAATAGCCGAGCAGCGTAAGTTCCGTATCTGAAGCAATATCCCAGGTCAGTGATGGCGCAAGCAGTTTGCGCTTTGCTGATACGTGGTCGCGCTCTGCGCCGCGGTCACGGATTAGGCCCGTCAGGCGAAAGCTGAGATCGTCTCCCAGCGGGGTCGTCATTGTACCGGCGAGCTGCTTGTAATCATCGGTACCGTATTTGACAGACAGCTCCCCACTGAACTCGTCTTCTGGCCGGCGAGTTGTCTGATTATAAAGACCGCCCGGAGGCGAATTGCCGTAAAGTGCTGCGGACGGTCCCTTCAGAACGTCGAAGGATTCAAACGCATAGAGGTCGAGTCCGACGCTGTAGATGGCGGTCGAAACCGGGGCGGCCAGACCGTCAATGTACTGTTTCGGCGTAAATCCGCGGACTGTAACGAAATCAAAGCGCAGGTCGGGACCGTAGTTTTCTCCGAAAACCCCGGACGTGTACCGGACAGCCTGCTGGGCGTCGATAAAGTTGAGAAGATCAATCTGATCGCGCGTGATCACCGAGACCGATTGCGGTGTTTCGATCAGGGCGATGTTGCTCTTGGTCGCGCTTTGTCCCTCGCGTGGGACAAAGTCAGGTGCGATGACATAGATCGTGTCCTGCACGCTTGTTTCATCATTATCGCTGTCGTCCTGCGCCATCGCCGCGGGCGCGGCCAGTGCGACGATCATCGTCGTTGCGAACAAAAATGCCCTTTTGCTCAATGGCTTAGTGTTTTGAATCAGTCTCATGATACCCCTCTCTATAAGCTTGCGCCACATGCCTCTCCTGTCATTAAAATGTAGCAGGGCTGTCCATCGCTGAATTTAGGCTTTGGGTCTCATAGTTCTCCTTTTTGGCCAATTCACCCGACTTGCAATCGTGCAAAATCCCGGACCGCGACCCATTCGCGCTAAATTTCGACCCGGTCAGGTAATGAACCGCCAGACTGATCTCGATTATCCTTCAGATCGAAATCCGGGGGAAATCAGCACTATGGCGACGGCCCAATCCATACAGTACCGGCTCCTGCTCAGCCGCGCCTCGCAGGAATTTCCGCCGGACAAATCCACGCCACGGAGCCCCGGCCAGAAGCACCGAACACCAGCAATACATCGGGGCGCGTCAACGCCTCAAACCGTTATCCGTAAAGAAAAGAGACGTACATGAGCGCAAGTACCCAAACACGGGCCGATGAAATTGAGCCGGAAGTCAATCGCTTCGTCCAGGAAGTCATTGAACAGTCTAAAGCCCTCATCGCAGGGCGTACGCTCACGCTTGATGAGCGCCGCGACCTTGCCGAAACGGTTCGAGAGCCGTGGAGCGCTGGGGGTCCCAAAATGGGCAGCACACAGGATGTCGCCCTGCCCGACTCAACCTGCAAACTGCGCATCCATATTCCTGAAGGCGGCCCCGGCAAGGGCGTCATGCTCTATATTCACGGCGGCGGATGGATGCTGTTCAGCGTGAAGACCCATGACCGACTGATGCGCGAATACGCTGCCGCAGCGGGCTGCGCAGTGGTCGGGCTTGACTACGCCCTCGCACCAGAAAATCCGTTCCCTGCCGCGCTGAATGATGTCATCGCGGGTGTAAACTGGATTCGTGCGCACGGGGCTGCGCATGGCCTCTGCACTGACCGGCTGTTGATGGGCGGAGACTCCGCAGGCGGTAACCTGACACTCGCCGCCACCAAGAAGCTGCGAGACGATGGAGCAGACCTGCCGAACGGGATTCTGGTGAATTATGGCGCGCTCGATACCGAGCACCGGTCTTCACACAAACGCTATGACGGAGCGCCATTTATGCTCGATGCTGCCGAAATGGACGAATACTGGCAGGCCTATCTCGGCGAAGGTGATCGTCAGAACCCATATGCCCGTGTGATGCTGGGAGATTTGTCGCAATTGCCCCCGACACATCTCTGCATCGCGGAATGCGATATATTGCTTGATGAAAACAAGGCGCTGATGAAGCTGCTCAAGGTTGCCGGCGTCGAGGTCACGGGGAAGATCTATCCAGGTGCCACGCACAGCTTTCTTGAGGCTGTGTCGATCTCGCCGGTTGCGCGACAGGCAATCGCTGACAGTGCCGCCTGGATGAAGCGGATACTGGCGCGATGAGCGTGCAATTCAGCAACGTTCCAACACGCGAGATTGTCCGGTTTGCCGCTGCCTATCCGTTTGGCTGGATCGTTCCCGTAGCTGACCCATCCTCCGCGCTTCTCATGCCCTTGCTGATCGAAACAGACGCTGGCGGCGAACCACGATCGATCCTTGGTCACCTGCCCAGGCGCGCTCCAGCGACTGACGCGTTGGGACGCGACGGAGCGGCAATGTTCCTGTTCCTCGGTGCCAACGCTTACATTCCGCCGGGATGGGTATCGAAAGACGATTGGGCGCCCACCTGGAATTTTCTGTCCCTCAAGGTTCATGCCTCCGACACAAGAATTGATGAAGCCATTACACGGTCAGCGGTCGAAGCGCTCGTGGACCATATGGAACGGCCGGCCGGCTCTGACTGGACGGTTGAGAAAATCGGTTCGCGATATGATGCGCTGCTAAACAGCATCATCGGTTTCAGGTCGCCCGTGCAGGCGCTGGAGCCTCGGTTCAAACTTGGCCAGGACGAAACGCCGGCAGTCTACAATGAAATCAAGCGGGCACTCACGGATCACGATCTCGCTGGCTGGATGGAGTAAATCATGGAAGCCATCACAAACTTTGTTGAAGCAGTCGGCGCGACTCTGGCCGGTGTGGTCTTCTCATCAGTCACGCTGTTTGGGGTCGAGGTGCAACTCATCGTGCTCTGGCTTTTTGCGGCGATGGTATTCTTTACCTTTCGCCTGGGCTTTCTGAACATTCGCGGATTCGGCATCGGCTGGCGTGTGCTTGCGGGACGATACTCTGATCCCGACGCGCCGGGCGAACTCTCGCCTTTTCAGGCGCTTGCAACAGCACTCGCCAGCACGGTCGGGCTTGGGAATATCGCCGGCGTTGCCATCGCTATAGCCATGGGTGGCCCGGGTGCTGCCTTCTGGATGATCGTCATCGGGTTCTTCGCCATGAGCCTGAAATACGCCGAAGTGACCCTCGCCGTGCGCTACCGCGTCATCAATGAAGATGGCACCGTTTCCGGTGGCCCGATGTGGTATCTCAGTCGAGGTCTCGCGGAACGCGGCCTTCCGACACTCGGGAAGGTGCTCGCGGCGACCTATGCCCTGTGCGCGCTTTTTGCCTTCATCCAGGTCGTCCAGGTCAACCAGTCCTACGCTCAGCTCAGCGAAGTCACCGGACTGGAAAGAGGCACAGGATGGGCGCTGGCATATGGCATTGTCGTCGCCTTGTTCGCAGCCATTGTCCTGATCGGTGGCATCCGCTCGATTGGCCGGGTGACAGCCAGGCTGACACCGCTCATGTGCGCGCTGTACATTTGCGGCGTTGTCGTCGTGCTTGCGGTGAACCTGCCCGCTGTACCGGCGGCCTTCATGACCATGGTCCAGGATGCGTTCAGTGCGGACGCTGCAGCTGGAGGTATTGCCGGCAGTTTTGTGGCCGGCATGCGCCGCGCCGCCTATTCGAACGAAGCCGGCATCGGAAGCGCCTCTATCGCACACGCCGCAGCAAAGACCCGTCACCCAGCATCCCAGGGTTTTGTCGCCCTCATCGAACCCTTCATAGATACTGTGGTGATCTGTGCCGCGACCGCCCTTGTGATCATCACAACCGGCGTATGGGACGACGGCTATAACGATATTGCCATGACATCTGCGGCCTTCGGAACCGTGTCGGCCTGGTTTCCATACATTCTGGCCGCCGCTGTAACGCTTTTTGCGTTTTCGACAATTCTCGCCGCAGGCTATTACAGCCTTCAGGTGATCGACTATTTCTCGCGTCACTCCATCTGGATGCGCCGCATTTATCTGTGCTTCTTCTGCAGCCTGTTGCCGATCGGAGCGGTTGTCGACGTCACCACAGTGACCAACTACATCGACAGTCTGTTTTTCATGCTCGCCATCCCGAACCTGATTGGGCTCTACCTCATGCATCGCATTGTAAGCGACGAGACGGCCGCCTTCCGCGCAACTGTGAACCAAACCTCTCCGACTGGCTGAACCGCTGTCGGCGAGCCTTCTGGCAAGCCGGAGAAACTCGCAATGACCGATGGCTTTAACGGCTTGGCCCAGTGAGGGGCAAAAAACGCCCGACCGAGAAAGCTGCGAACGGCTCGCTCGCATAAACAGGATCTCAAAGCAAAAAATCCGAAAGAGGCATGCATGGCCGGAGGCCTGAAAAAGACGCTCTTCACGCTCCACAAATATGTGAGCCTCGTTCTGGTTGCGATCTGGTCGATCCAGATCTTATCCGGCGTAATCCTCGTCTTCGCTCCTGAAATCAACGACCAGCGCTTCGGCGGCGGAAAGGTGCCGCTGGATCTTTCTGCTGTGTCTCAAACGATTGAAGAGCACCATGCGAACAATCCGGACTGGGAGCCGCAGCTTGTGTTCACGACGCACGCCAAGTCCAGCCGGTTTGATATCTACGCCTACCATGAGGATTCCGATACGCTCGGCAGCCGCGCCATTCGGATTGACGGCGATGGAACAATCCTCGCGGACAGGCGCATGAAGTATGATTTCCTGAACCGGGTGTCCGAGCTTCACGAAACGCTTTGGATCAGTGGCTGGGGATACATTCTGCTCGGCGTATCGGGCATTCTGTTGCTCACAAACATGATCATTGGACTTTACCTTATCTGGCCTCAGAGAAAGCGTTGGGGCGCGTTCTTCAAACTGGATGCCGGTCGTCCGCTGGTCTTTCGTCGGCTGCAGCTTCACCGGATGCTTGGCCTGGTATTTGTCCTGCCGGGAATTTATGTCGTCGGAACCGGAGTTGCGAACATGTGGCTTGGCGACATGAAGGAAACGTTCGGCGACCCATGGGCCGCGCCAGCAGCCGTCACTGAACGAGCGCCAGCCGAAACCATCGAGGTATCTCTCGTCGAGGCGATGGAGATTGCATGGGCAGAGTATCCCGACGCAACGCTTTCAATTGTCACCCTGCCGTCGACGGATACGCCATACTACACCATCCGCCTCCGCCAGCCAGGAGAGGTGCGTGAAGTTTACGGGAACACCAAGCTCTGGGTCGACGCCGTGGATGGCAGCGTTCTTGGAAATGTTGACCAGGTGAACGCAGGCGCCAAGGCGACGCTTTTCAGTTCGTTCTTCGCCCTGCATATGGGACAACCATTTGGAATTTTCGGAAAAATTGTCTTCTTCCTCACAGGGGCTGCACTATTGGTGTTATCGGTTTACGGCGTGTTGCTGTGGCAGGCACGCTCCAGCCTCAGAAAGCAAGGCAAGGTGACGTCTTGAAGCTGAACGTGCTCTCAAGCTCTGCGATCGCAGTATTTGCAACAGCGATAGCCGGTTGCGGTGAAACCCGGCCAGCTCCCACTCTGGACGCATTTGAAAGCACGTATGAGCCGCGTCCGTCACCACCTTACATCATTCAGAATGTCACCCTTCTGGACGGTCTGGGCGGAGAGATCGCCGCAGCAAATCTCCTCATATCAGATGGGAAGATCGCCGAATTTGGCGCCGACATCTCCGCGCCAGAAGATGCTGAAATCATCGATGGCACCGGTCGCACGCTGACCCCCGGCATCATTGATGTCCACACTCATTACGGGACCGCGTCCCTGCCATATGCCGTCGGAACGCCAGACCATTGGGATGTGAATGAAGCAAGCAATCCGATTACCCCGGGGGTTCGGATCGAGACTGCGTTTAACCCGCAGGACCCGGCCCTGTTCTACGCCTTGTCCGGTGGTGTCACGACCTTTCAGGTCTTGCCCGGATCGCGCAACGCTATCGGCGGTCTTGGTGTAACCATGAAGAATGTGCCGGGCCTGACGGCTCAGAGCATGAAATATCCTGGTGCCCCCTACGGTCTCAAGATGGCCTGTGGCGAAAACCCGAAAGCCTACAGTATCGAGAGCCGCGCGCCATACAGCCGAATGGGCGTCGTCGCTTTGCAGCGTCAGGCCTGGCAGGACGCGCAAGACTATGCCAACGATCCCAATGCGCCGCAAGACTTTGGGCTCGACGTGCTGGCGGCCGCACTGCGTGGCGAGGTAAAGGTCCACTCACATTGCTACAGGGCTGATGACATGTCCGTCATGATGGATATGGCGAACGAGTTCGGCTTCGAGATCGCCGCATTCCATCATGCTGTCGAAGCCTACAAGATTCCAGAACGCCTGGCCGATGAGAAGGTCTGCAGCGCCGTCTGGAGCGACTGGTGGGGCTGGAAGCTGGAAGCGTTCGACGGCATTCCCGAAAACGCAGCCTTTCTCCATGCCAGCGACGCCTGCGTGGTCATGCACTCTGACGTCCCTGCCCTTGGGGGGCGCCTGAACATCGAAGTCGCCAAGGCAGTTGCGGCGGGCCGCAATGCGGGCGTGGACATATCGTTGCCAACAGCGCTGGCCTGGATAACGAGCGAACCCGCAAGACTGCTGGGCATCGAAGACGAGACCGGATCAATCACAATTGGCAAGAATGCCGACCTGGTCTTGTGGTCTGGCGATCCGTTCAGTGTAACCAGCCGGGCCGACCTCGTATTCGTCGACGGCGCCCTGATCTATGACCGAAGTGACCCGGACAGACAGCCGCGCGGCGATTTCATGACCGGCCAGCCAGTGATGGACCCTGCACCATGATTTTTCGCGCTATTGCCGGACTGGCCATTTTCTGGATCGCGCCGCTCTTCGCTGTGCAAGCGACCGCGCAGGACCTCATCATCGAGAATGCGCGGCTGGCCTATGCTGACGATGACTCTGAGTTGGTCAAGATATCCGTCACGGATGGCCGGATCACAGACGTCAGCCCCGATCTGACGGCACAGGACAGTACTCGACGTGTTGATGCCGCAGGAAACTTCGTCACACCGGCGCTCATGAATTCAATGACGCAGCTCGGCTTGATAGAATTGTTCTCCGTCAACGAAACGCGGGACTCCAGCGGTGACGAGCATGATCTGGGGGCCGCGTTCGATGTTCAGTACGGGTTGAACGAGAACTCCATCCTGGTGGACATCGCACGTCAGGAAGGCCTTGGCTGGGCCGTTACCCTGCCCGATGGGGGCAATGGGAAGTTCACCGGACTTGGCGCGATCCTGCATCTTCGCACCGATGGCAGCATTCTCCACAAGTCGCATGCGGGCCTGGTCTTCCGCTCTGGCGAAATGACGGGTGGCTCACGCGCCGCCGGCTGGACGGCCCTGCACGATGCGTTGAGCGATGGAGACGCAGAAGCCCCAGTCACAGAGGTGCTTGCCGGGACAGTGCCGCTCATCATCACGGCCTCTCGCGAGTCGGATATCGCTCAGGCAATCGCAATTCGTGAGAAATACGGGATAAGGATCATCCTGATAGGCGGCGAAGAAGCCTGGCGGCTGGCGCCCGAACTTGCAGCGGCAGACATACCGGTGGTTCTGGTTCCGCATAACCATCTTCCTTCCAGCTACGACACCATCGGGGTGCGTGCGGACAATGCTGCCCTGCTGCATGAAGCCGGGGTCTCCATCGCTTTTTGCGCAGACAGCATTTTCGTCAGCCATAATGCAGGAAACGCCATGCGGGTGGGCGCGGGGATTGCAACCGCATACGGACTGGACAGGCAGGCAGCGCTTGATGCGATGACGAGAAATCCCGCACGCATTTGGGGCGTCGAAGCCGGGTATGGCGCAATAGAAGCGGGCAAGTCTGCCGATCTCGTAATCTGGTCAGGCGACCCGCTTGAGGCGCTAACTCAGCCGGTCGCCGTGTACATCGCAGGCGAGGCTGTGACGAACGCCTCCCGCCACCAGCTCCTGCGTGAAACCTACCTTCCCGAAACCGCGCGATAGGTTGCCACAAAACCGCTCGTCGCCCGTCGAACGCGTCCGACGGCCGCTGACGGCAACGCCGCCCGCTGGCTTCAGCCTTCCATATGACGATAGAGGTGTGACACAGGTGGCAGGAACTGTTCCTTCACTGTGCGCGGTGAGGCCCAACGCATCAGGTTGTATGGGCTGCCCGCCTTGTCGTTCGTGCCGCTACGCCGTGATCCGCCAAAGGGCTGGCGTCCAACAACAGCGCCGGTGGGCTTGTCATTGATGTAGAAGTTCCCGGCCGCAAAGCGCAGACGTTTGCTCAGCCTGTCGATCACGGCAGGATCGCTGGCGAAAATGGCGCCGGTCAAGGCGTATGGCGTCGAGGAATCGACGATCTCAAGGGCCTGCTCGATGTCAGCATCCTCATAGGCATAGAGGGCGAGGATTGGACCGAAGATTTCGTCGGTCATGAGTTTTGATGTTGCACTTTCGCAAGCGATGACAGTCGGGGGGACGAAATAGCCTTCGCCACGATCGGGCGCCGCTCCCGCAATCAGTTTGTGTCCTGACGTTTTGTCAGCGTACGCCAGAAAATTGGAACACTGATCGAACGAACGCTCATCAATAACCGCCCCCATGAAGTTGGTCCCATCCGTCACATCGCCGTATCGGATCTTGCTGACTTCCGCGTGTAGCCGCTCACAAACCTCTTTGAAGAGGCTGCGAGGGATATAGGCCCGGCTCGCCGCGGAACACTTCTGCCCCTGGTAATCGAAGGCACCGCGAATGAGCGCCGTCACCAGAGCGTCGACGTCAGCACTTGCGTGGGCAAAAATGAAATCCTTGCCGCCCGTTTCCCCGACAAGCCGCGGATAGGCCGCATATGCGCTGATATTTTTACCGACAGTTCGCCAGATATGGTCGAACGTGCCGGTACTACCGGTGAAATGGACGCCCGCCAGATGTCGATCGGCCAGAACCACGTCGCCAACCGCCGCCGGGTCACTGGTGGGCAGCATGTTGATAACCCCCGGTGGCAGTCCGGCCGCCTCGAACAGGTCCATGATGAATGCAGCGCTCAGCATGCTGCGTTCTGATGGCTTCCAGACGACAGTATTCCCCATCAAAGCAGGCGCGAGACAAAGATTTCCCGCGATCGCCGTGAAATTGAAGGGAGATGCCGCGAAAACGAACCCGTCCAGGGGGCGCAGCTCCAGCCGATTGCGCTCAGACCCTTCCGAGGATGGCTGCCATTCTTCGAGGCGCTCAGAAAAAGCGACATTCAGACGGAGAAAGTCGACCAGTTCGGCACTGGCATCAATTTCTGCCTGATAGAAGGTCTTGCTCTGCCCCAGCATGGTTGCCGCCATCAAACGATCATTGAACGGACCTTCGAGAAGGTTGGCAGCACGAATGAAGACGGCTCGGCGTGCACTGGCGGGCAAGTTGCCCCATTCGCGACGCGCAGCGTTCGCCGCGTCGACAGCCAGCTGGGCCTCCCGGGCGCCGGCTGAACCGAATGTCCCCAATGTCCGGGCGTGCGCATGCGGCTCGAAGATGCGAGTGCGATGATCCATCTGTATGCGCTTGCCATTGATCACCGGATCGATATCGCGCGGATTGAGGCGCTGGTGCTCAATCTCTGCCTCTACGCTTTTGCGCTCGGGTGAGCCGGGAGCAAATTCACGGACTTTGCAGTTTTCAGGCGAAATCATTCGGTCAGCTCCTCATCATCATCTGATGAAGCCGAACCTACACACCCCGCCTCGATCCGCACCGCTGGCAGGGACAGTTTCATGCTGGTTCGGGTCACGCAGCGGGCGCCCTCATCGCAGACGCGATTGCCTGCACTGAATGCGAACAAGGCGAATGCAACATGGACAAGTTCATTGATCAATGCGGCGGCCATGAGCGGCACTGCAGAAAAGCGGCCAGTCCGTACATGGCTGAAGCACCTATGGCGGCAAGGACGCCGAAGATCAGCATTGAGGTTCCAAGCGGGCTATCAACGTCATTTGCAGCGAGCTGGTTACTCAGGACGCCCACATAGAGAGGCCCGAATCCAAGCCCGGTCAGATTGTCTGGTGAAGCGCTCCTCGACGGAACCAAGAGCGAAAAGATGCAATGGAAGGGGCCGCACCCAATCTCGGTGTACACCAGTTCGAATTGATACAACGCAGAGCCGCTTGACATTTCCTGGTCCACTCGTACTGATCACAGCATCATGCGCACGTTTGGTATCTTCTCCATTTCGATACACAGGGTCTGTCCGATCGCAGGACGTTAGCCCCCGGCTTGCGCTTGTCGTGCCCGGGTCGAGGGGCAAAAAAGAGCGCTGAACTGTCATACAGTCGCTGCGTAAAGAACGACACCTCCAATAATCGTAACGTAGCATCGACGGCTATCGCGCCGTCCCTTGCGATCAAGTGTGTGAGAATGTCATGAGCAACAGACGCTCCCGTAAACCCGCCATTACAGTGTGCCAGACCGATTTTGACCGGCTGTCTTCGCTCGCTGAAGCATTGCATGCACGGAATCCAGCCGTTGCTGAAGAACTTCTGGGCGAGCTGGACCGAGCTCGCATCGTGGACGACGCAAAATTGAAACCGTATACCGCTCGTATCGGTTCAACACTTCACTATTCGACGGATACCGGCGACGAACGCAACGTCACGCTCGTACTCCCGAAAGATGCAGATATCTCAAAAGGGTACGTGTCCATCCTGACGCCAATTGGTGTGGCACTTCTCGGCCTGGCGCCCGGTCAGTCTATCGACTGGACCTCCACTCACGGAGAACGTCACAAACTCACCGTGAATCGCGTCAGCCAAGAGCAGGCACAAGACCAAACGCAAGACGCCCGGCCTGCTTAGACGAGCTGTCTTCACTTGTTGCTTCAATAGAGACTGAAATCCGCCATTTTCACGCTGGGCGATCCTTCACATCGACCAAAACATCCACACCTTGGGTCGCTTCCGCGAAGACGCGCCCCGGTGAATACTTAAGGAGGCTCCCCTGCCCCATTTAGATGAAAAGCTTCAGCCGACTCTTCACGATGTCTTGCAGCGCAACCCCGGCGAAGGAGAGTTTCACCAGGCTGTCCGGGAAGTGCTTGAAAGTCTCGGCCCGGTTGTGACAAAGCATCCCCGCTACCTAGACGATGCCCTCATCGAACGGCTCTGCGAACCTGAAAGACAGATTATTTTTCGTGTGCCCTGGGTGGACGATCAGGGGCAGGTTCGCATCAATCGCGGCTTCCGTGTCCAGTTCAACTCAGCGCTCGGTCCTTACAAAGGAGGAACGAGATTTCATCCGTCGGTGAACATAGGGATCGTGAAGTTTCTTGCTTTCCAGCAGGTATTCAAGAACGCCCTTACCGGCATGCCCATCGGGGGCGGCAAGGGGGGCTCGGACTTTGAGCCCAAGGGACGTTCGGATGGCGAAATCATGCGTTTCTGTCAGTCTTTCATGACTGAGCTCTGGCGCCATATCGGAGAATACACGGATGTCCCCGCTGGCGATGTCGGCGTCGGCCAACGCGAGATCGGGTACATGTTCGGCCAGTTCAAGCGGTTGACCAACCGCTACGAAGCCGGCGTCCTGACCGGCAAGGGGCTGAGCTATGGTGGGTCTCTCGCCAGGAGCGAGGCCACCGGGTATGGTGCGGTCTATTTCGCGCAGCGAATGCTCCAGAAGTACGGTCAGGGCCTTGAAGGCATGCGGATCTCGGTTTCCGGGACGGGAAACGTGGCCTTGCATGCCATGCGCAAAGCCGTCGAACTTGGCGCAACGATCACAGCCTGTTCGGACAGTTCCGGATATGTATACGATCCTGAGGGCATCGACGTCGACCTCATCTGGGATATCAAGGAGAACCGCAAGGATCGCGTGAGTGCTTATGCCGAATTAAGATCAGGGCAAGCACGATTTGTGGCGAATGATGCCGGATCGATCTGGGATGTGCCGTGCGACTGCGCGCTGCCTTGCGCAACCCAGAATGAACTTGATCTCCACAATGCTCGAAGGCTGGTGGAAAACGGGGTTGTCGCGATTGTAGAAGGTGCCAACATGCCTTGTACGCCGGACGCTGTCGGCATTTTCAGAAACGCCGGCACGCTGTTCGCCCCCGGCAAGGCTGCCAATGCCGGCGGCGTTGCAACTTCGGCCCTTGAAATGCAGCAGAATGCCAGCCGTGACAGATGGAGTTTCGAGAAAACAAACCAGCGCCTGGAGGCGATCATGGTGGACATTCATGACAGGTGTGATGAGCTGGCAGCCGAGTACGGCACCCCCGGCAATTACGCCCTGGGCGCAAATGTTGGAGGTTTCGTGCGTGTTGCTGAGGCCATGCAAGCCCTGGGTGTGGCCTAGGTCCCGACGTCTTCCGGACTGTTCGGGCCGATGGTGCGTAGATTTTTTGCGTGTGTTCCGATGTCAGATCAACCGATGCAGAAATCGCCTCACTGCCCTGCTCATCGATCCGGTCTGCAACGCCCTTTGCGAGCACTTCGTCCATGTCATTGACCACGACATGCGCGCCTCTCTCGCTCGACCGCCCAAAAAACCTGTGGCTCTGGCCCGCCCGTAGCGATAGAGCGCCATCATGGATATGGTGCCAGAAGAATTTCAGACATCGCTCAAGCGGGCGATCGATTCCAAGACTAAGCCGGTTGGATCCCTCGGGCGCATTGAGACATTGGCCGCGCAGCTGGCAATGATCCAGAATTCTCTGAAGCCCGTTGCAGAGCGCTGCCAACTGACCATTTTTGCGGCCGATCACGGCATGGCCAGGGCGGGGGTATCGGCCTACCCGCAGGATGTGACCCGGCAAATGGTGGCGAATTTCCTGGCGGGCGGCGCTGCCGCAAATGTTTTCTCGAAGACGCTCGGCGTGGAGGTGCAGGTTGTTGATTGCGGCGTGGCCGGCGATCCAATCGAGACTGCAGCCCTGAGATCGTGCCGCATCGCTGCAGGAACGGCCAACGCAATCGAACGGCCCGCCATGAACGCCCACCAATGTGCGTCAGCGTTGGCGAACGGGCGTCAGATTGGACTGGAAGGCAGACATCACGCTGCCTGTTTTGGCGAGATGGGCATCGGCAACACATCATCGGCAAGTCTCATTGCGGCAAAGATCCTCGGCGAACCTGTCGACGAACTTGTCGGGCGAGGAACCGGACTTGAGGCAGACGGTGTCAGGCGCAAACGCACGCTACTGGAATCTGCAGCCAGCCGCACGCCCGCGCAGCTGACGCCCGTTGAGGCACTGACAGAATATGGCGGCTTTGAAATCGCCACTATGGCTGGGGCAATGACAGGTGCGGCTGAGTCCGGGAAAATTGTCATCGTGGACGGCTTCATTGCCACGGCAGCAGCGCTTTGCGCACGAAAGATCTTTCCTGGCTGCGAGCGCAACTTTGTTTATGCGCACCGCTCGGCAGAGGCAGGACATAAGCGGCTTCTGGATGCTCTGAACGCCACCCCTCTACTTGATCTCGACATGCGGCTTGGCGAAGGCACGGGCGCCCTGCTCGCCTGGCCTCTCGTGCAGGCAGCAGCCGCGATGCTGCGGGATATGGCGAGCTTCGACAGCGCCGGTGTCAGTGGTCCGGCATGAAGGACGCTCTCGCCCAGTTTGGCCTTGCCATTCAGTTCCTGACCCGCATTCCGCTGCCATTTGATCCGGGTTACACACCAGAGCGGATGGCGAGGTCACCCGCTTATTATCCGCTCGTCGGGGCTCTGATAGGTGGGATTTGCGCCGGGGTGTTCTGGGTCGCCGCGCTCGGCCTGCCGGCATTTGTCAGCGTGGTAATGGCACTGGCCGCAGGGCTGCTTCTGACCGGGGCGTTTCACGAAGACGGCCTTGCTGACACATTTGACGGGATTGGCGGCGGCCAGACAAAAGAGTCTGCACTCACCATCATGAAGGACAGCCGTATTGGCACCTATGGCACCGCTGCGCTCGCTATCATCCTGCTTCTGAAGGCCAGCGCACTGACGTCGATGACCGGTTCGCTGGTGGTCGCTGCACTCGTGGCTGGCCACGCCCTTTCACGCCTGTCAGCCGTCATGGTCATCGTCACCAGCCGCTATGTCCGCGATGAAGGAACCGGCAAGCCTGTCGCGACGGGTCTCTCGTCAGGCGGGGTGGCTGTCGCGCTCCTGACAGGCGCGCTAATTGTTGCTCTCTGGCCACTCTTCCAGCCTCTCCCCGCCGTGCTCTACGGACTGGGCGGGCTCATCACCGGTCACGTGCTCATGCGGCTGGTGTTCGAGCCGAAGCTTGGCGGCTATACAGGCGACGCGCTTGGCGCGGTCCAGCAGGTCAGCGAGTCGGGCTTTTATCTCGGCCTGCTCATATGGCTCTGACACTGCTGCGTCATACGCGTCTCGATGTGCCTGCAGGCACCTGTTATGGCATCAGTGATCTCGCTCTGGCCCCGAGCTTTGACGAGGAGGCCAGCGCGCTGTTGCCGACCCTGCCGCCGTTCGACCGTATCGTAACCAGCCCCTTGTCGCGTTGCCGGCGTCTGGCCAAGTTCATCGCCGAACATACAAGCTGCGGTGTGACCCAAGATGCCAGGCTGACAGAAATGGATTTCGGGCGATGGGAAGGCCGTCCATGGAGCGGCATCCCCCGCCCTGAAATCGATGCCTGGGCGGCTGACTTCCTGCATGCCCGCCCGCATGGCGGTGAAAGCGTCGCCATGCTGCGCGCCCGTGCGCTGCAGGTATTGAGCGATTACCGAAGACACCCGGATGACATCTTGATTGTCACGCATGCCGGCGTCATCAAGGCAGCCCTTGCCGCCGACGAGACCGCCGAAAGTCATGCGATACAGATAGATTTTGGCGGGTTCGTGACGCTCACCGACTGAAAGGAAGGCCCATGACGACCGAGCAGACCCATTCCGAAAGGATGAAAGCCCTGCAGGCCGAGCAGAAGAAGAAGACCTCCGAAGCGCGTGATCCCGGTCGCGGACTGGTTCTCGTCCACACAGGCAATGGCAAGGGCAAGTCCAGCTCCGCCTTTGGCGTCATCATCCGTGCGCTTGGCTGGAAACAAAAGGTTGGCATCGTCCAGTTCATCAAGGGCAAGTGGATTACCGGCGAGAAGCAGTTCTTCATGAACTTCAAGGACCAGGTCGACTGGCATACAATGGGGGAAGGCTTCACCTGGGATACGCAGGACCGCGAGCGCGACATCGCCGCCGCCGAGTCGGCCTTTTCCAAAGCTTGCAGCATGATGCAGAGTGGAGACTATGACCTTGTTGTCCTCGACGAGATCAATATCGCGCTGCGCTACGACTATCTCGATATCCAGGCCGTGATTGACGGGCTGAAGGCGCGATCGGACCGCACCAGCGTTATCCTGACGGGCCGCGATGCCAGGCCGGAACTCTGTGACTATGCCGATCTCGTCAGCGAGATGACGGAAGTGAAGCACCCATTCAAGGCCGGAATCAAAGCCCAGCGCGGCATTGATTTCTGAAGGTTTCCCAAAGGTCAGTCGACCAAAGAGACCGATTGACAAACCTTCGCACTTGCAACATCAGAGCGCTCAGATGGTGCTCCCCTAACAGGGAGCTAAGAGGGAAGCCGGTGTAAATCCGGTGCTGTACCCGCAACTGTAAGCCGGGAGCTGATGGCCAATATGCCACTGGAGCGCAAGCTCTGGGAAGGCGGCCAGAGGTGATGATCGGCGAGCCAGGAAACCTGCCATCGCGTCGTTCGTCCGGAGACCGGGGAAAGTTCTCAGCGGGCGGGAAGGCAATAGCCTCTCCTTTTGTAACGACACCCAGAGAAACCGGCTGGTCGCCCGCATGAGTCTTTCCTCATGGGCCAGATATTGTCGTTATGAATTGCACCTGTCTTCACGGGCGACGGGGTGCCATGAGGGGAAGACCCATGTCGTATAAGACGGCTCTGCTCAGCGCGGCAGCCCTAGGCATTTCTGTGCCTGTTTTCGCGCAAGTTTCTGAATTGGAAGAGAACCGGCTTGGCCCGGTTATTGTCGAAGGCTCACGCCTTGACCAGACGGCTGCCGAAGTCGGCTCGAGTGTCAGCATCATATCGGAGGAAGACCTCGAGAAACTGGACTATGATTTCGCATTGGACGCCGTCGCAACCGCGCCGGGCGTAACGATCAACCAGAACGGCGCATTTGGTGGTTCCGCCAGTGTCCGCATCCGCGGCGCATCCTCCGGCCAGACGCTCGTGCTTGTCGATGGCGTTCCCGTGGGAGACCCGTCCACCACCGACGGAAGTTTCAATTTCGCTTTTCTGGATACCGCCAGCGTCGAGCGCATCGAAGTCCTGAAAGGCCCGCAATCTACGCTGTGGGGGTCCGACGCGATTGGCGGTGTGGTTTCCATCACCACCAAAGAGCCTGAAACTGGTCTCGTTGGCAGCGTGTTTGCCGAATATGGTTCCTTCAACACGCTTCGCGGCGGCGCATCCGTAGAAGGTGCGAACGATACCGGTGATTTCCGGCTTTCTGCTTCAGGCATTTCGACAGACGGCATCTCGAAGGCCGACGAAGACAACGGCAATACGGAGGACGACGCCTATGAGTCGACAACCCTGTCGGCCAAGGGCGGCCTGAACCTGCCGAGCAAGGCGCGCCTCGAAGCGACCGTGCTGTATAACGACGCTGAGTCTGAATATGACAGCTATTCGGGCGGCGCTCAGGGCAATGTCGCCGATGGCGACCAGGTCACGCAGAACGAAACCCTTGCAGGCAACCTTTCGCTTCAACTGCCCCTGCTCGACGACCGCTTCGACAATCTGTTCTTGGTTGGATATTCCGATATCGCGCGCGAGAATTTCACAAACGGCGCCCAGAGCTATTTCGCCGAAGGCGATCGTTCGATCTTCCGGTATCAAGGCACATTCGAAATCAATGACTTGAACACCGTGTCCTTCGGTGCCGAGCGCGAGGAAACTTCCGCCAATGGCGAGAATGCTGACACGGACAGCCTGTTCGCGCTCTATGAGCTGAAGCCGGTCGACTCCCTGACCTTCACGGCAGGCGTTCGCAATGATGATGACAGCCGGTTTGGCTCCGAGACGACCGCTCGCGTGGCGGCAGCATGGAACCCGACAGACCAGGTCACCATCCGCTCAAGCTGGGCACAGGGCTTCAAGGCGCCAAGCATCTTCCAGTCGACCTATATCTGTACGTTCTGCGGCCTGACCGAGCCGAATTCAAACCTCAAGCCGGAAACTTCCGAAGCGTTCGATATTGGCGTTGACTGGCGCTCCGCCGATGGCGGTCTGCAGGCTGGCATCACCTACTTCAACCAGGACACCGAGAATCTGATCGATTTCTCCTTCACCGCTGGCTACGACAATATTGCCGAGGTCAAGAGCCAGGGCGTCGAAGTGTTCGCCGGCTACGTCCTCACGGACTGGCTGAGCGTGAACGGCAACTACACCTTCATCGATGCTGAAGATGGCAACGGCAATGAACTCAGCCGTCTGCCGGAGCAATCAGGTAACGTCACTGTGTCGTTTGCCCCGGACGGTCCTTTCTCTGGCGCAGTCCTCATTCGTTATAATGGCGACGAGGCCAACACCAATGGAACGACGCTCGATGGCTGGACCCGTGTCGATCTGACAGGCCGTTACGCCCTCAATGAAAGCGTGGAACTCTACGGCAGGGTCGAGAACCTGTTCGATGACGATTACCAGCAGATCCTGGGTTACGGTACGCCGGGCCTGTCAGGGTCAGTCGGTATCCGGCTGCGCTACTAGGAACCGCTCATGTCGAGACTGGCGATCCTCTCTTTCATCGGACTTGGACTTGCCGCCTGTGGTGCGCCTCCGCCGCCACACGGCGAGGGAGCAGGCCGCCCGATGCGGATTGTCAGTCTCGACTATTGCGCTGACCAGTATGTCCTGAAGTTCGCCGACCGGGAACAAATCCTGGCCATTTCGCCGGATGCGGTGAAGGACTTCTCCTATATGCGAGAGGCAGCCGAGGGTGTGCCAACCGTTCGCCCGGTCGCTGAGGATGTCCTCATCCTGAAACCTGACCTTGTCGTGCGCGCTTATGGCGGTGGTCCCAATGCCGAAGCCTTTTTTGAACGCGCCGGCGTACCCGTACTGACGGTGGGATGGACGTCTAACGTCGACACCGAGGAAGTCGGCTCCATACCAAGCCTCATCCAGCATATGGCTGACGGGCTCGGGCAAAGTGAACGCGGGCGCGCGCTCGTGACAGATTTCCGGGCCCGGCTCGCCGCCATCAACAAGCGAACAGGCGGCGAAACGGCCCTCTATCTCACCCCTACAGGCGTGACAACGGGCCCTGGCGCGATGGTGCACGAAATGCTGGTTACTGCCGGGTTCGAAAACTTCCAGGATCAGCCTGGCTGGCGCTCCATTCCGCTTGAACGCCTCGCCTATGAGCGCCCGGATGTTATCGCAGCCGCCTTCTTTGATCAGAAGACAAATCATCCAGGCTCCTGGAGCGCGATGAACCACCCCGTAGCGGAGCGACATATGGATGAGGTCCCCGTTATCCCCCTGAAAGGTGCCTGGACGGCCTGCGGCGGCTGGTTCATTCTGGACGCCATTGAAGCGCTCGCAGAGGGAGGCGGATCGTGAGCGAGCGTTTCCTGGTTCCTGGCCTTGTCGCCGCGTCGGTCGTCGCAATCTTTGCCGCCTGCCTTCTGGGCTCCACTCCGCTGGCGGCTGATCGCGTGCTTGCCGCTTTTCTCGGCGGTGCGGATGTCGGAGATCGGCTGGTGGTCTGGCAGATCCGTCTGCCGCGGGCCATCGCCGCTTTTGTGACAGGTGCTGCGCTGGGAATTAGCGGCGCAGCGCTCCAGGGCCTGCTACGCAACCCGCTGGCTGAGCCCGGCGTGCTTGGCGTTTCTGCATCCGCCTCCCTTTTGGCGACATTCTCGCTCTACTATGGACTGGCGGCGCTCTCTCCCTGGATCCTGCCACTCTCGGCGATTGCAGGTGCGCTGGCCGCGACAGCCCTCATTGCGCTCGCCGCCATACGGACCCGATCTGTCGTCACGCTGATCCTGATCGGTGTCGGCCTGTCGAGCTTCTCCGGCGCGGCAATGAGCCTGCTCATGAACCTCGCGCCCAACCCGTTTTCCCTGTCTGACATGATCAACTGGATGCTGGGATCTGTTGCCAATCGCAGCTTTCAGGAGCTTGGACTGGCGGCACCGTTCCTGCTGGCGGGAACAATTATCCTGCTGGTATCCCGGCGCGGACTTTCCGCACTCACCCTGGGAGAGGAAGCCGCAAGCGGTGTCGGCCTCAACCTGCGCAACCAACGCATCCTCACTGTGCTCGGAGCCGGGCTGGCGACGGGCGGCTCGGTCGGGCTCGCCGGTGCAATCGGCTTTGTCGGGATCGTCGCACCGCACATCATCCGGCCATTCGTAAAGCATGATCCGGCTCGGTCGCTCATCCCGTCTGCGCTTCTCGCGGGCCTCATACTGGTCATGGCAGATATTGGCGTGCGGTTGATGCCGACAACCAATGAACTCAAACTGGGTGTCGTAGCCGCGCTGATCGGGGCGCCGGCCTTTGTCTGGATTGCCATGAGGAGGCGCACGCTCAATGGCTGACCTTATCGCCCGCAATCTGTCTGTCGAAGCAGGCAAGGCGACGCTTGTCCGCGATGCCAGCTTTCGGCTTGCGCGGGGCGAACTGGTCGCGCTGCTCGGTCCGAATGGCGCCGGCAAGACCAGCCTGCTCCGCGCCTCGCTTGGCCTTGAGAAACGTGCCTCAGGTGATGCGCTCCTCGATGGTACCGATAGCGAGAAGCTCTCGCCAATGCAGCGCGCGAGGCGGGTCGCTTATCTACCGCAGCAAAGACCGCTCGCATGGCCCAACACTGTTCGCGACGTAGTCGCTCTGGGGCGCTTTGCGTATGGAGCCGCTCCCGGTCGGTTAAGCGCCGAGGATGCGGATGCCGTCGAGCGGGCGATTAAGCTCTGCGATCTCGGCTCTTTCGTCGACCGTCAGGCTGATACGCTGTCGGGTGGTGAGCTCGCACGCGTTCATTGCGCGCGTGCCTTTGCTGCAGGCGCTCCGCTGCTGATCGCTGACGAACCTGTTGCTGCGCTCGACCCGCGCCACCAGTTCCGGATCATGGATATGATACGCGGGTTCGTCGACGAGGGTGGCGGGGCGTTAGTGGTGCTGCATGACATCGCGCTGGCAGCACGCTACGCGGACCGGATGATCTGGATGAAGGATGCGCAAATCGTCGCTGACGGACCACCCGCAGAAACGCTGTCTGAAGAGCGGATGGCGGACATTTACGGCGTGCGCGCGAAGGTTTCAGGCAATTCGGTCGAGATCGAAGGGGCCATATGACCGCCAAGGCCTTGATGCTGCAGGGCACTGGGTCCGATGTCGGCAAATCAATCCTGACTGCAGCCTTTTGCCGTATCGCCAGACGGCAGGGCCTCAGCGTTGCGCCCTTCAAGCCGCAGAACATGTCGAACAATGCCGCGGCCTGTCCGTCCGGCGGCGAGATCGGGCGGGCGCAGGCCTTGCAGGCAATGGCATGCGGGCTTGAGCCTCATACCGATTTCAACCCGGTCCTCCTGAAGCCGGAAACCGACAGGCGCGCGCAGCTGGTCGTTCATGGCAAGGCAGTGGGCGCAATGGATGCTGCCCATTACATGGCCCATCGCGGCGATCTGATGGACCGTGTCATGGAGAGCTTCGAGCGTCTGACCGCGGCGCATGACCTCGTCATCATTGAAGGTGCTGGCAGCCCCTCGGAAATCAATCTTCGTGCGCGCGACATTGCCAATATGGGGTTCGCGCGCAGGGCTGACGTTCCCGTCTGCCTGATCGGTGACATTGACAAGGGCGGCGTCATCGCGAGCCTGGTCGGGACAAAAGCCGTTCTCGACCCGGCTGACGCCGCAATGATAACGGGGTTTCTCATCAACAAGTTTCGCGGCGACCCGGCCTTGTTCGAGGACGGGGTCAAGGCGGTCGAGGCGCGAACCGGCTGGCCGTGTTTCGGCGTTATTCCATGGATGACTGCGACCGCTCACCTGCCAGCAGAAGACGCCGTCACGCTTGATCGTCCACAGCGCTCCGCTGGCGGCAGGCTCCGTATTGTCGCGCCGATGCTATCGCGTATGGCGAACTTCGACGATGCCGACCCGCTGCGCCAGGAAACAGGCGTTGATTTTGGATGGGTCAGGCCCGGCCAGCCAATCCCGCGAGATGCCGATGTGATCATCCTGTTTGGCACCAAATCTACGCTCGGCGATCTGGCCTTCCTGCGCCAGCAGGGCTGGGATCATGACATCATGGCTCATGCACGCGCGGGTGGACGCGTTCTCGGCATTTGCGGCGGCTATCAGATGCTCGGCAATCGGATCATTGATCCGGACGGGATGGATGGCGAGCCCGGCGAGGCTACGGGGCTCGGGCTGCTGGACGTTGAAACGCGGATGTCGGCTGGCAAGCTCGTCGCGCCAGTGTCAGGTCATTGCTGCCTGAGCGGCGCGGATGTTTCCGGCTATGAAATCCATACCGGCAGGACCACCGGGCGTGACTGCAGCAACCCAATGTTTCAGCTTTCCAGCGGCGGTGACGGCGCCCGAAGCGCAAATGGCCTGATCGAAGGCACCTATCTGCATGGGGCGTTCTCGACTGATCTGTTCCGCAGAGGCTGGCTCGAACGGGCGGGCGGCGAGGCCAATACCGACTTGAATTATGGTGGCGCCGTTGAAGACGCCCTCGAAAAACTCGCAGACGACGTCGAAGCCGCCGTGGACCTTACGTCGCTGCTGGCCTCAGCACGTCATCCCGGCTGGCAACCAGACGCCTGATGACCAGCGCGTCGCTCATGCTGGCCGCCTGGGCGATTGAAGCGGCGTTTGGCTGGCCGGACTGGCTCTACCGGCTTATCCGTCACCCGGTCGTCTGGTTTGGAGCTTTGACCGGTTGGCTTGATGCTGCTCTCAACCACCCTGCATCGCCACATCGGGTCCGGTACAGCTTTGGAGCGATTGCCGCGCTGCTGGCAGTGGTCGTCGCGACCACACTGGCATGGCTTCTGTCCAGGCTCCTCCCCGACACCTGGGCAGGCTTTGCCGTGGAAGCGCTCGTCGCGTCCAGCCTGCTCGCCTCTCGTAGCCTGTACCAGCATGTGTCAAACGTCGCTCAGGCTCTGATTGCCAATGACCTGCCGGCAGCCCGCAAGGCGGTGTCGCTGATAGTCGGGCGCAACCCAGAACAGCTGGACGAGGCCGGCGTCGCGCGCGCATCTATTGAAAGCCTTGCCGAGAATGCTTCAGATGGCGTCGTGGCACCGCTGTTCTGGGGCGCGCTCTTCGGACTGCCGGGCCTCGTCGCTTACAAGGCCATCAACACGCTGGACTCCGTGATCGGGCATCGAAATGACCAGTACGCGGCCTTTGGCGGGTTCGCAGCCCGGCTGGATGACGTTGTCAACCTCGTTCCGGCCCGCCTCACTGGTCTACTCATTAGCCTCGCTGGCGGAAGCATGCTGGCACTCAAGGTGATGATACGGGACGCAGGACGGCACCGGTCGCCGAATGCAGGTTGGCCGGAAGCGGCAATGGCCGGAGCCCTGAATGTCCGTCTATCCGGCCCACGCCTTTACGGGGGTCATCGAACTGACGAACCGTGGCTCAACCCCCAGGCACAGGACCCAGACGCAAGCGATGTCCGGAAGGCATTGAGGGTGTATGTACTGGCAATGGCCGCAGGCGCTCTCCTGCTAGGCGGCTTCGCCATGATCAGAGGCACGATGTGATGCAGGATGGCCAACATGGCGGTGCGCTGGACCTGATGCGCGCGGCTTTCCCCTCAGCGCCCGAGCCCTGGATCGACCTTTCAACCGGCATAAACCCCTGGTCTTATCCTTTCAGGGACATCCCAGATGCCGCTTACCGTCACCTCCCCGTTCGCGATGCCTATGACAGCTGCCGGAGCGCGATGGCGAAAGCGCTCAGGGCGCCAGCGGAAAGCCTGCTTCTTGCGCCGGGCAGTGAATTGCTGATCCGCCTGCTACCGAAAGTGATCAACCCTCGCCGGGCTGCCATCCTGACCCCTATGTATGGCGATCATGTCGAAGCCTGGCGACGGGCAAGGTGCGACATCATCGAGACCGAAGACCCATTGGGCCTGGCCGACCAGGTCGATGCCGTGGTCGTTTGCAATCCGAACAATCCGGACGGCAGACGCTTTGCCCCCGATAGCTTGTTGAGGACGGCCGAACGGCTTGCTCGCCGCGGCGGCTGGCTCATTGTCGATGAGGCTTATGCCGATCTCGATCCATCTCTCAGCCTTGCGCCGCATGGTGGCAAGGATGGGCTGATTGTCCTGCGCTCATTTGGAAAGTTTTACGGCCTTGCAGGGGTGCGACTGGGCGCCCTGCTGGCGCCCGAAGCCCTGCGATCGGAGATGCAGCATCTGCTTGGTGTATGGCCTGTATCCGGACCAGCTCTTCACATTGGCAAACAGGCCTGCAGAGACGAGGCGTGGCAGCGCGAGATGCGCAGTCGGCTAGCGGACGCCAGAGTGCGGCTGGACCGAATTCTCCATGCGGCAGGTCTGAAAGTCGTGGGCGGAACGGACCTCTTCCGACTTGTCGAAACCGAAAACGCTACCCGGCTCTGGGAGCATCTCGCCCACCACGGGATCTATGTGCGCCGCTTTGACTGGAGCGACAGACTTGTCCGCATCGGCCTTCCTGAAACCGATGCGGCCGAAACCCGACTGTCAGCCGGCCTCACCCCTTGAGACGAAGCGGCAGGCCTGCGGCAACAAACTCGACCACATCGCAGGCGCTCGCTACGGCCTGATTGAGGCGGCCCTGCGCGTCGCGAAACGCCCTGCCGATGGGGGACTCCGGCACAAGACCTAATCCGAGCTCGTTCGAGACAAGAAACACCGGTTTGGTCGCAGCCGGAAGCGCCGCGCACAATCGTGCAGTCTCGTCTTCTACATCGCGGCCATGGTGCATCAGATTGGAGAGCCAGAGCGTAAGACAATCGATGACGATGGCCTCATCGGGCTTGGCCTCCCCGAGCGCCGGCGCGAGATCGAGCGGTGCCTCCACTGTGCGCCACCCTTCGGCGCGGTCTGCCTGATGACGGGCGATCCGTCGCGCCATTTCATCATCCAGCGGCTCGGCTGTCGCGATGAAAACGCGGCTGGGTGATGCCTGTTCGGCAAGGACCTGTGCCCGGCGGCTTTTGCCCGAACGCGCCCCTCCGAGAAGAAATGTGACTGTCATCCCCCTGCTTACCGGCGCTGCCTGATCTGGTCCACGGATAGCTGGCACATTTGATGGCGGTCCCATCTCTCAGTTCAGACTCGTGCGCGACAACTTCAGAAAGATGGCGGCGCAGATTGCAGGCTGGGGCCTTCCAAGCACTGATCGTTATGGAAGGCGGTTTTGCAGTCGACGATCTTGGTCGAAACGTAGCCGCCTTCCTGTCAGGATTTGGCGCCTAGTCTAGCGCGAGGCGCAGGCTGGCACCGATCGTCCGCGGACGCGTCACCGAACCCGCAAACGAGAACGGCGCGTTGAGGATGCCATATTCATCGGTCGCATTCTTGACGAACAGGTCGATTTCGACGCCAGTCCGAATTTCGGCCGATGTAGTGAGATCGAACAGGTGATAGTCGCCTTTCATGAGCGTCGCACCAAATGCGGCCGGCGCTTCCGACAGGTGGAGGTGCCTCACCTCTGCGCCTCCTGACCGGCTTACCCGTATTTCGGCGCGATTGCCCATCACACACAGTTGAAGAGAACTGCCTCGCCGACCAGCCTCTCAGCAGAAATGGACGCGTATCCTGTCGCCATCCAGTCGGGGAAACCCGGTCGCTCGCATGTTTTCATGGCATCGTGCCGTCGGACTGTGGGAGGCAATTCCGGCTCTGCTCATCGTGGCCACCGGCTTTCTCTAGAAATGCGTTTCTGCGTCGCTCTCGTCAACGACGCCATCGCCATTTGTGTCGAGTGTCCTGAAGATGCGTTCGCCCGATGCGTTGAACTCGGCGAGCGTCATGTTTCCGTCATCGTCTGAATCCAGCACGTTGAAGCGGATATGCGCCTGGTCGATCTGCCCCCTGTAACGTTCATCCAATTCCTTTTTGAGGCGCACATCATACTCGGACACATACTCTTCCTCGTGAACCTCGCCGTCGCTGTTTGCGTCACGCAAATCATAGCCCGACTTGCGCTCCACCCTGAACTCTTCATAGGTCACACGCCCGTCGCCGTTGGCGTCATATGACTTCACGAACCTGTCTTTGCCGTGCGGCGATGACCGGCTGATCGGCTCACTTTCGCCGGCCGAGGATGCGGTGTCAGCGTCGGCACTTGCGACCGCGTCGGCTGCAGCCAGTGACGACTGCTGCGATGCGCAGGATGCGAGCACAATGGCCGTGCCGAGCGCGATGAATGGTCCAGAATATTTCATGAGAGTGTTTCCCTTGGTCGCGCCGCCGGTCTAGCGCAGCACTTCAAATGTGATGGAGGTTGTGTAGCTTCTGATGTCGGTTTCAGCGCCTTCTGGCGCATCAGCGCGGTGGCGGGTCATGAGCAGGTAGAGGCCCGGCTCATCAAGCTCCAGGCGCAACTTTCCCGCAGCATCGGTCTTGGGAAGCTGAACGTATTTAGGGTCTTCATATTCGCCGCCCTGACGAGTGATTTCCATTTCCTGACCGGCAAGCGGCTGGCCTTCAAACGTCACGTCGAAGGTCAGCGCATCGCCCAGATAAATCTCATTCGGGTGCAGGTTGGGTGTCAGCGCAAGCGGCCCTGAGGACTGTTCAACAGCAGCCCAGGTCGGTGCGCCCTTGGTGACATAGACGTCCGAAACCGTCGCCGTCTGCCCTGTCACCACGCGCGTTGCGTTGTCCGGGATCTCAACTGCACCGTCTTCAACGTGCAGCGGAACAAGTTCGCCATCGACTTCGGCATACTTGCTCTCCCGGCCGAGACGGAGGCCCGTGGTGAAGCGGTAAGTGCCTTCTTCCTCCAGCGAGCTCTCAAGCAGGACGAGTTGGCGGAACTCCGTCACCGCATCGATCTCACCGCGCGTCCCATCGGGACGCACGACGTGATAATCCCTTGAAATAACGGCGATTTCAGCGTTCGGAAAATTGTCGGTGAACGACGAAACGAGCGTTACATAGCTGCCCTCGCTGGTGTTGAACACCGTTGGCAACAAATAGGATACGTGCGCATGCGCCTTGGCGCCCACCATTAGTGTGGCGGCCATGCACGCTGCCTTCAAATACGATCCAGTCATCAAATTTGCCCTTCCAGATTTCGATAAATTTCCTAGCAGCAGACAGCGCCTCTTGTAAATGCGAATAAGTTGCATTTACAAGTCCACTTGATTGATTAACTGCATACCGGCCCCCATTCGGGTCGAATGAAGGTCAGGAGACCGGATATGAAACTGCCCCTGTTCGTTGCGGTTGCCCTCTTCCCGATTGGCATGACAGCCGCACCTGACGCGCATGGCGAAACGTTCAAACATCACCAGGACCGCGTCCTCGGCACCTCATTCGAGCTCACGGTGAAGGCCGATAGCGAGCAAAGCGCTGAGGCAGCCAAGGCAGCCGCCCTGGCCGAAATCGCGCGCCTCGAAAGCATCCTGAGCACTTATTACGCCGACAGCGAAATCTCGCGCCTCAATGCTGCGTCCGAGCTGAAGGTCGCGCCAGAGCTGATCGAGGTACTCTCCAGATGCGAAGCGCTGAGAGAAAGCTCAGGCAATGCGCTCAGCTGCCGGATTGGCGCCCTTCTGGCTGAATGGGATGCCGCTGAAAAACTGGGAAGCCCGCCAGACAGCGTAGAACTGAGATTACTCGCCGGCGAGATCCGGCGTGCCGATGTCTCCATCACGCCCGCCACCGGATTGATCTGCCGCAGTGACCCGGTGACGTTCAACGTCAATGCCCTCGCCAAGGGGTACATCATCGATGCCGCGCTGGAGAAAGCGCGGCTTGCATCGCCAGAAGCAGACGCGATCCTGATCAATATCGGCGGAGACATCGCCGCCTGGAACCGGGATACGCAAGGTGTCATGTGGCAGGTGGCCATCGAGCAGACCCCGCAAAAGATCAGTCTCGGTACTGGCGCCATCGCAACGAGCGGCATGGGGCCGAGAAACATAAAAATTGGCGAGGCGGAGTATAGCCACATCATATCACCTGCCGATGGCTGGCCCGTTGACCATATCCGGTCGGTTTCGGTCTACGCACCCAGCGCGATGGAAGCGGACGCTACTGCAACCCTTCTCAGCGTGCTATCTCTCAACGACGGCCTTGCCTGGGTCGAGCAGACAGTCGGCATCGAAGCGCTCATCACCGCATCGGACGGACGGTCCCATCCATCTTCAGGATGGAACAGTCTTCAGACACCTGAAGGCCCAGCTCCACAAGAGGCGCTATCGAACGTCTCCATGAGCGTCACGTTCGAGATTCCCGAGAAAGACGTGTCGGACTATGAGCGTCCCTACATCGCGGCCTGGGTCTCCGACGACAAACGCAACCTCGTTCGCATTCTGCTGCTCGCCGGCGACGAAGCCCGCTGGATGGAAGAAAATTATTACTGGTTCCGTCGCTTCGGACGAAAGGCAGGCAGCCTTGTCGACGCAGAAAGCGGCCCCACCCGGCGGCCGGGACACTATGACCTGAGCTGGGACGGCAAGGACCATGATGGGAATGGCGTTCCCGCTGGCGACTATGTCTTCCACATCGAAGCCTCCCGCGAACACGGCGGACATCAACATGAGAGCGTGGAGTTTCAGACCGGCAAAGCTGGCATTTCATCCTTTACTATCGATCCCGGCGATGAACTTGGTCCGGTCACTATCTCGGTCGAACAGAGGTAGTCACCGTGCTGAAGACGCCAGAGAAAAACGCGGTAACAACCAGGCGACGCTTCAACAAGGGCGCATTTTACCGGCAGTGTCGCATGCTGCATGCTTACCTGTCTGCAGCTGCCTTCGTCTTGCTGATGTTCTTTGCGCTATCGGGTTTGCTGCTCAACCATCCGCAATGGTTCTCCCCCGAACGCAAAGCCCTCGAGCCGACCGTATTACAGCTCGATCCGGCAACGCTGGAGCAGGCCTTGGCTAGCGAAGCGCCAGCCCAATCCCTGTCGGATCTCATCGCCTCGCAAACGTCAATTGTCGGGGATTTCCAGGACGCCGATATCGATGAGGTCGAAGGTCTGCTCCGCTTTACCGGCGTCAAAGGTTCGACGGACGTCTTCATCGACTTGGAAACTGCGACAGCCGAGGTCGAAACGAGCCGCGCCAATATGACGTCGATCATCCATGATCTTCATCGCGGCAAGGATGCGGGCGTGTTCTGGAAGCGCCTGATTGATGTCACGTCAATCCTGATCCTCGCCATGTCGCTCGCCGGGCTTATCCTGTTCTTTTCACTCAGATTCAGACTGGCAACGAGCCTCAAGATCATGGGCGGGACTGTTGCCGTATTCGTCGCGATGTTTGTGTTCCTGACGCCATAGGAGCACTGGCTCGCATCGAAGCGCCCAACCTACTGCCCTTCGATTTCCACGACGAATGTGCGGTTCACACCGGGCGGTGGTTTCGGATATGGTGCTGCTCGCTTCACAACGTTTATGGCATCGTGATCGAACCGCCCCGAGCCTGATCGCTGGCTGATGGAGACATCCTCAATGTCCCCGTCCGCCGTCAGGGTGAAAGACACGAAAGCAGAGCCAGGGCTGGAGGCGCGAGGACGCCGGACGCGGGACAGGTGGCGCATGACTTCACCCGCATAGTTCATCTCGGCGGCGTTGCCGGTTGCACCGGATGTTGCCTGTTCGGTCTGGATCTCGGACTGGTTTGTTGAATCAGTCTCGCTCACACTGGCGTCTTCAGCGCCTCCACCACCATCGACGATTTCATCCACGTCCGACTCAGCCGTGCCTGCGGTCTTGCCATCAGGCATCGCATGCTGGCTCGTTTCAGCGTCATCCGGCGAGACTGGCTTTTCGGATTCGTGTGAGCGCTCCGGCGGAGTGGCGAGCAGATCCTTTGGTAACGTCTCGGGATGGACTTCGGTGGCTGGCGTGTAGCTGGGCGGCGGTGTCTTCGGGATAGCCTCGGGAGCCGATACCTCCGCGACTTCCTTCATAGGCTCAGGCTCGGCGGAAGTCAGCTCGGCTCCGGATGGCTCGGGCTCTACCGTCTCACCTTCAACTAGCGGCTCGACTGCGGTGTTCGCGTCAGCATTTTCGGGCGGCGAAGCAGACCTGCCCTCGCCGGTCCTGCTTCCTACATTGGCAAATTGCACACTCACGCTGCCGCCTTTTATCCTGGCGCTCGGGTCATGCGCAGGAAGCGCCGCCAGCAAAGCGGCGTGCGCCGAACAGGAGGCCAGTGTCACAGCGCCAATCTTGGTGAGAGTCTTCACATTCATCCGCTTGCATCCTCCGTGACAATGACGATCTGGCCCGCACCCGCCGTCTTGAGATGGCTGATCAGGCCGAGGAGCTCGGCAGCCGGCAGGTCCTTCGACGGCAGTAGCCGGATCGTACCGTCTTCGCTCTTCATGTCCGCCATACGCTCGGAGACATCTGCGACCGGATCTCCGTGCAGAAGCAGCACTCCGGCGGCATCGATCACAACGGCATCAGGCGGTACACAGCATTCAAGACCATCTGACTGAACGAACTCCAAATCGCCGGATTGCTGGCGGTCGAGCGTGCCTGTCACCATGAAGAATATCAGGATAAGGAAGACGATATTGATCAAGGCAGTCGTCGGCTCAGCCTTGTTTGCCCGTTTCAGCTTTCTCATGCCGGAGATGCCTCCAGCCGGATTTCGATGCCTTCGGCATCGCTGAGCATCTGAAGCACATCCATAAGCCGCTGGGTCGTCGCCGTATCATTGACGCGCACAGTGAGCGCCGTGGGCTCGCCTGTTCCGCTTACATGGCTGAGCGCGGACACAATCTCGCTGTCAGCGACCACTTCTCCATCCAGAACGACCCGGCCCGGTTCCACCAGCAGCGTTTGAAGTGTCTGATCAGGTTGCGCCGACGACCCGCTGCCCGGCGCGGCAATCTGCACGTCCACCTCGGAAAATTTGGAGAATGTCGAGGCAAGCATGAAGAAAAGCAGCAGCAGGAAAATCACGTCGATGAGTGACGTGATCGTCATGCGTCGTCTTCGTCTGGCCTGCCTCAGCGCCATGGTTCAGCTTGCCCGTGAAAGCCGGTCCCGGTCGCTTGCAGCCCTGACTGGAGCAATCACCACCGAAATCGCATGACCGGCGAAAGCACGTTCGGCATCAATCCGTGACTCCAGCCACGCCAGTGCTACCGATGTCGGCATGGCGACGGCGAGACCAGCAGCCGTGGTGAGCAGCGCAACCCAGATGCCGCCAGCAAGGATGGACGGGTCGACCTGGTTCCCCGCTACCTGCAGCGCCTGAAAGGCCTCGATCATGCCGAGCACCGTGCCAAACAGGCCGAGAAGCGGCGCCAGCTGCGCGATCATGTCGAGTATCCGGAACCCACCTTCGAGCGGCAGGAGGGCTTTTTCGGCCAGCGTCTCCAGCCGGTCCTTGCGCCCTGTGCCTTCCGTCATCGTCATTCCGAGGCGAAGCGTGTCGGCCAGCCAGTGAGGATTGGATTCCAGTTGCGTCTGAGCCTTTGTCCGATCGCCCGCATCCCAAACTACGAGAATGCGCTCGATCTCGCCATGCTTTCCGATGCGCTCCACATGGAATTGCCAGACCTTGTAGAGAAACACTGCCAGAGACAGGATCGACACGGCGGTCAGCAACACGAGGACCGGGCCGCCTGTCTCAATCAGCGTCTGAATTGGGTTGAGCAATGACATTGGAAACTCCGTTCTGACTGGCTTTGCCGACAAGCAGAAAAGGCAATTGATGCCGACGGCTTTGCGCCAGCACCAATGCTGCCCTGAAGGTCGCGTGAGGCGACAAAGCTAAAAGTCCCGGGCGATCGCGAACTTCAGGTTCCGTCCCGGCGCATATCGCGTTGACAGATATGGCGTGTACGGATGGTCCAGCACATTCTCCACGCTGAAACGGAATGATGTGCCTTCGAGGACGCCTTCCTGGGGCGTGATTGTTGCGCGGAGGTTCGCAACAACATAGCCAGGCTCCTGCTCAGTGCCATTGCGTTCCGATTTGTCGGAGACGACGAATTCGCTGCTGAGGTCCACCAGGGGCGAGAACCGCTTGCCAAAGGTGATGCGCGCATTGTTTGCCGGGAAGTTGACCCAGTCTGATTCCACGCCCGCAGTATTGGTCTGCTCAGCGTCCATGATGTTCGCATTGAAATCTATGTAGAAGCCGGACCGGCGCGCATAGGACCCCTCCAGCTCCAGGCCCTGCAGCTCGACTTCGCTGACGCCGGAATAGGACGTCACATCCGTCAGTTCGGTCTGATAGAAATTGCCCTTGAGCGACAGGATATCCTGATCGGTGAACACGCCGATCTTGTCATAGGAAGCGCCAAGTTCGAACGTATCTGCGACTTCGGCCTGCTCCCGGAACACCACATTCGTAAGGTCATCGAGAATGGGAAGGCTCTCAGTGTGCGCATAGCTCCCGAAGACCGCCAAACCTCCTGCAAAATCGTAGCGCAGAGACGCGCCGCCCATCAGGGCATCGTCGTCGAATGTTTCGGTGATGCCGAGCGATGGGTCAGGGTCCAGTTCGGAGGTCTCCCAACGCAGGGCCGGCGTAAATGTGAACCCATTGCCGAAGCCAATCTCATCGACAACGAATACTGCAAATCGGTTATTGTCTCCGCCAGGCGCCGAATTGGCTGTCAGTCGCTCTCGGCTGATGACTTCGAAACCGGTGCGCAAATCCTGCACGATGGAGCCAGACGCAATGAAGGCGGTATTCTTCACGGTCAACTTGGTGGTCTCATATTGCTGGTCAGCGCCAACAATCGGCTCAATTATAAATGCAGGAAGCGGCGAGCTGCCGTCGACATAGGTCGAATCAATTTCCTGGTTCGCATAGGACAGGATCGCATCGAGGTCGATGAGGTCGTTCGCTGGATTGTAATTATAAGCCAGCGTCGCGGTCTGGGACAGCGTATCGCGGTCCACATTGCCGAAAGAGCCACCCGTCGTGCCGAACGAGTCATACGGCTTGTCGCGCTCGGAGGTCTCAGTGTCGGTATAGCTGGCCGTGACGCTGTGATCGCCCGCCGTGTATTTTGCCTTCAGCAGGAATGATGGAAGCTCGAACGCGCTATTGCCGATCGTGTTTCCATTGCCATCCGTCTGGTCCGACTGTTCGCGCCAGGAGTAATTGGCAAGAAATTCGAGATTCTCGGTCGGCTGCCATGCTGCCGTGCTTGAGGAGTTGAAGCCGTTCGAATTGGTCGAGCCGCCGAGCGACTGGCGGAAGGCAAATCCTGGCTCGCCACCGGTCATCTGCGAGGCGTCGATGGTTTCAAGACGCACAACCCCGCCCACAATGCCTGATCCATATTCGAAGCTTCCAACCGTACCCCGGATCACTTCCACACTTTTGTAAAGAGACGGGTCGGTGAAGAGCTGGGTGCCGATCCGATACAGTTCCTCTGCCCCGACGCTCGCATTGTCGACAAGGATGGCAACCTTGTGGTCGGTACCGTAGGTGCCATTTGCGCCAAAGCCGCGAATATTGATGCCGGAGCCGATAGGAGTTGAACCATTCACCAGCGTGACGCCCGGCACAGAGTCGATCAGCTCTGCAATCGTATTGGCCTGCCGGTCTTCAATCTCTTCCTGGTTTACCACTGTGATCGGCGTTGCCGTGTCGGTCTGAACCTCGCGCTTGCTCTCACCGAGCGTCAGCGTACCGAGAAACTCGCCGTCCTCTGCCGGCGCATCGGCGCCCTGCGCCAGCGCCATGACGCCCTGCTGGAATGCCAGAAGCGCGATCACCGCCGCGCCTGTCCGCACTGCTCGCAAGGTTGCTGATTGAGCCATAACAAATCCCTCCAAGTCACGAGAATGACAATCATTCGCAAATTGTGAGAGCTCTGTAACAGCATGCTCTCGTTTTGCAAATAAGAATTGTTCTCATTTTGGATTTGAGTTGGTCCTATGTTCGACACCACAGCTCGCCACGAGCTTACGCGCCGCGCCCACCCGCAATTGCCCCGATCACTCTACGAGATCGGGCAGGCCGACACAGAGGGGGGGCCTGTGAGAGCCCCCCCCTGACGAGCGGCCATGCTGCGCAGATGTCCCGGGTTGGAAGAAAAAGTACCGAATAGTTTGACGCTAATCTGCGTGGCATCGGGCATGAACCTCTCCGCACCGGATGCCTACCGAATAGAAAGTGCCGGAAACGTCCATCACAGCGCAAAATCGAGGTCGTTCTCCCTGCGTCCGGTAATAAAGTGCCCTGCATGATGAGGCCGTTCTTCGCTTCTCGTCGATGCCCCGCCATCATCCGCGCGTGGAAGGTTAGAATTGTGACCCGCATGAGGTGCAGTCGCTACTCGCCCATGAAGCGATCCACCACTTTACCGGCGGATACGGCAATGGCGGCGGCGCAGGCAGCCAGCAATGGACACGCACGAACGTCTCCAAGGATGATCGCGGCCTCTGATCGGCTCCTGCTGAGGTCGGCCCGCTTCATTTGGAGCGCAGAATGCTCTCGGTCCGCCAGAACCGCCCATGATGGATGAGCACTGAAAGCGCCGCCTCAGGGCTGCCCCCCAACCTGCCCTGACCAGCGCGGCTCCATGCTCCGTCTTCCAATCATTGCATCCGCCCCAATCAATTCAGACACCAGCCACCACATGTATTGCAAATGATTATCACTTGCATTAGCATTATTGACGAATAAGAAATCCACCGAATAAACTCCTGGGGGCACTGATGAAGTCCGCTTTTACCCGCACCGCCTTCGCCTGTTCGGCGTGGCTGATCTCCGCTTGTACAACCACCGCGGTTTCACCATCCATTGCACAGGACGCCGTCGTGGACGCGCCGTCGCAAGATCCGGCCGCGTTCGAGAAGGACCGCCAGGCAATTCTTGCGATGGCCGGGGACTACCGGGTGACATTCGACTTCACCGAAACCGTCTCCCTCTTTGAGGGGTATGAGCTTAAGGACCCGAAGCGGTCTGGCGGATACGAAATTGTTCGAGTTGTCGAGGACTCTGGCGATTTCATCAGCCTGCAGCACATCCTGGTCGTCGGGCCCAAAGACTCACCGATCGTGGTCAAGCACTGGCGTCAGGACTGGGCTTATGAACCGTCTCGGGTGCTCGTTTTCATTGGCGGCAATGCATGGGAATGGCGCGACGTTCCGGCTGCTGAGCAAGCAGGTGCCTGGTCACAGACAGTCTATCAGGTTGATGACGCACCACGCTATGGCGCTGTCGGCACATGGACATATGAAGACGGTATCGCCGAATGGACGCCGCCCGCCGAATGGCGTCCCCTGCCCCGCCGCGACATGACGACCCGCGATGATTACCACGCTGTCGACGCCGTCAACCGCCACACGCTGACGCCCGATGGCTGGGTGCACGAACAGGACAATACAAAGATTATCCTGACTGGCACGCCAAGAGCCCTCGTCCGCGAGGTCGGCGTGAACACCTATGAACGCAATTCCAGCTTTCCCGTCTCCGTTGGCGACGCCTATTGGGCAGCAACGTCTGACTACTGGGCTGGTGTGCGGGACGAGTGGTCCCGCATCGAGGACGAGAATGAGCGCTTTGCGATCACACTGAAGGGTGAGACCGAAGACCTCTACACCCCGCTTCTCAGCCTCGCAGAGGAGGTTCAGGCGGGTGAGAAGGACATTGCCGCCGCCGTGTCCGAAGCCCGCTCCGTCATTCGCAGCTTTGTCACCTCAGACATCGGCCAGCTCGCAGACCGGCTGCGCCCAACCACCACACTGGCAAAGGCTTATTAGCTGGAGGTGGAAGGCGCGGCTGCTCTCTCCTGATCAGGTGATCATGTTCGACATGCGTTTCCTGATCACCTCTTCGGCGTCGGCGACGATGCGGTCGATCAATTCCTTTACGGTCGGAATGTCGTGGATCAGGCCCTGGATCATGCCGGCTGACCAAATTCCGCCATCCGGATCGCCGTCGGCCATGGCCTGCCGTCCGCGCGTGCCGGCAACAAGGTGAACGACATCCTCGAACTTCGCACCGCCCTTGGCCTCAATCGCAACCACTTCCTCGGACACCTTGTTTTTCATGACACGGGCTGTGTTGTGCAGCGTCCGGAAGATCAGCTTGGTATCCCGCTCATCATTCTCGACCATCTGCTGCTTGAACTTCTCGTGGATCGGCGCCTCTTTCGTAACGCAGAAGCGCGTGCCCATATTGATGCCGTCGGCGCCGAGCGCGAGCGCTGCAGCAAGGCCGCGGCCATCGCCGAAGCCGCCAGAGGCCAGCATCGGGACTTTCACCTTGTCGGCCGCCGCCGGGATAAGGATCAGGCCCGGAATATCATCCTCACCCGGATGACCGGCACACTCAAAACCATCAATCGAGATCGCATCGGCGCCCATGCGCTCGGCTGAAAGCGCGTGTCGCACCGCTGTACATTTGTGGATGATCTTGATGCCATGCTGCTTGAAATGGTCGATATGCTCCTGCGGCTTGTAGCCAGCCGTCTCGACGATCTTGATCCCGCCCTCGATGATGGCCTGGCGGTATTCAGCATAAGGCGGAGGCTTGATCGCAGGCAGGATGGTGAGGTTCACACCGAACGGCTTGTCGGTCATCTCCTTGGTCCGCGCGATCTCCTTTGCGAGGTCCTCCGGCGTCGGCTGGGTCAGCGCCGTCAGGAAACCAAGGCCGCCCGCATTCGCAACAGGTGCAACCATCTCGGCATAGCCGACCCACTGCATGCCGCCCTGCACAATCGGATGCTCAATGCCGAATTCCTCGGTAAATCTGGTCTTGATCGCCACGTCTGTTCCTCCACGTCTTGACTGTCAGACGTGTTTCTAGGCCGGGATTTTGGGGAAATCACCCGTAACGCCGGGGAAATCAGATATCGCCGCGTATCCGCTTCATCACGCCGGAAAAATCGAGACCAGCATGGCCGTCCTCATCGAGCCTTGCGTAAATGTCGCGCGCATGTTTGCCCAGCGGCGTTTCAGCATCGGCTGCCTCTGCCGCACCAAGCGCCAGCTTCAGATCCTTCAGCATCATGGCGACGGCAAAACCCGGCTTGTAGTCACGATTTGACGGAGCGGTCGGCACGGGCCCCGGCGCGGGGCAATAGCTCGTCATTGACCAGCACTGGCCGGACGCTGTCGAGGAAATATCGAAGAAAGTCTGCGCGTCGAGACCGAGCTTTTCAGCCAGGTTGAACGCCTCGCACGTACCGATCATCGAAATGCCGAGCAGCATGTTGTTGGCGATCTTGGCGACCTGGCCGTTCCCGGCATCACCCGCGTGGAATACGTTCTTGCCCATGATCTCCAGCAGCGGTTTGGCCTTCTCAAATGCCTCTTTTGGGCCGCCGACCATGAAGGTCAGCGTGCCCGCATCGGCCGCCGCTGTGCCCCCTGAAACCGGTGCATCCACCATCAGGAAACCGGCCGCCTTCGCCTGCGCTGCTGCCTCACGGCTCTCTTCGACCGAGATTGTTGAGCAGTCGAGGAAGAGCGTGCCCGGCGCGGAATGGGCGGCAGCTCCATCGTCGCCGAAATAGACAGACAGGACGTGCTTGCCCGCCGGGAGCATGGAGACAACAACTTCGGCGCCCTCTACCGCATCCGCGACAGATCCCGCGCCATTCGCACCGGACTCTTCAGCCTTGCGGACGGCTTCAGCATTGAGGTCAAACGCCTTCACCTCATGGCCAGTCCTGGCGAGATTGGCGCACATGCCGGAACCCATATTTCCGAGCCCGATAAAGGCGACTTTTGTCATGGCTGTTTCCTCTCAGATGAACTGGAGCTCATTCTCGCCCAGCGGCGCGAAGAAGCTGTCGACGAGATCGTCTGACACCGCTTCGAGCGTGGGCGGCTCCCAATTTGGATTGTGGTCCTTGTCGACCAGAACGGCGCGGACCCCTTCGATAAAGTTCTCGGTGCAGACCAGTCGTCCGCCGATGCGGTACTCCATCCGCATATTGTCACGGAAGTCGCTCATCTTGCCGCCTTCAGTCAGTTGGCGATGCGCGATCTTCATGGTGAGCGGCGATTTGCTGGCGAGTGTTTCGGCCTGGGATTGCGCCCAGCCGCTTCCAGCCTTGAGCGCCGAAACGATACCTTCAACACTGTCTTTTCCGAAGCAGGCGTCGATCTCGCCCTGGTGCTCTGCGAAACTCGGCTCTGCTTTCGTCTTCAGACTATCCAGCGCGCTCACACCCTGCTCGCAGAGCTTGTCAGCCAGCCCGGCCGGTTCATCGGCAAAATGGGTTGCCACACCGACGGCCAGAACATCTTCGCCTTTCAGCCGCGCACCTGTCAGCGCGAGCCACATGCCGGTCGCGCCCGGAAGGCGCGGCAGGAACCAGCCGCCGCCAACATCCGGGAAGAGGCCAATGCCGCTTTCCGGCATGGCAAACAGCGTGTTTGGCGTCGCGACGCGGTACGTGCCGTGCACGGATATCCCGACCCCGCCGCCCATCGTCACGCCGTCCTGAATGGCGACGTATGGCTTTGGATACTCTTGGATCAGTGTGTTGAGCCGGTACTCACTCGCGAAGAAGTCGCGCGCTTCCTGCCCATCCGCCTTGCCGGAATCCTGAAGCATGCGGATGTCGCCGCCGGCACAAAAGCCGCGCGAGCCTTCGGCGTGATCCACGACGATCAGTTCAACATCTGCATCATCGCGCCACTTCAACAGAGCGTCGGTCATCAGTTCGCACATGTCGAGGTTCAGCGCGTGCAGCGCCTTCGGCCGGTTCAGCGTGATCCGCCTGGCCTTGCCCTGCTTCCTCGCGATGACACTTGGTTCGCTCATACCTGGCCTCGCATCATTTCGCGCGAGACAATGACGCGCATGATTTCATTGGTGCCTTCGAGGATCTGGTGAACGCGAAGGTCGCGCACAATCCGCTCGACTTCATAGTCACCGAGATAGCCATAGCCGCCATGCAGCTGCAGCGCGTCATTCGCGACCTTGAAGGCCGTATCCGTCACGAAGCGCTTCGCCATTGCGCAGAACTTCGTCTTGTCCGGCGCCCCAGCGTCCACCTTTCGCGCAGCCTCGTAAAGCAGCGAGCGTGCGGCCGCGAGTTCCGTCTCCATGTCGGCCAGCTTGAACTGGGTTGCCTGGAAATCGATAATGGCGCGGCCGAACTGCTTGCGTTCCTGTACATAGGCGAAGGCCCGGTCGAGAGCGTCCTGCGCGCCGCCAAGCGCACAGGCGGCAATGTTCAGGCGTCCGCCGTCGAGGCCCGCCATGGCGAACTTGAAGCCATTACCTTCCTCGCCGACCCGGTTGGTCGCCGGAATGCGGCAATCATCAAAATTGACCATTGCCGTCGGCTGCGCGCGCCAGCCCATCTTGTCTTCATGCTTGCCAAAGCTGAGGCCCGGCGCGTCCTTGTCGACCACGAAGGTCGAGACGCCCTTCGCGCCATTGTCATCGGTGCGCGCCATGACGACGTAGACGTCGGAGAAACCGGCGCCTGAGATGAACACTTTCGCGCCATTTAGCACATACTCGTCGCCATCGAGTTTTGCGGTCGTCTTCAGGCTCGCCGCATCCGATCCCGCGCCCGGCTCTGTCAGGCAATAGGAAGCAATAAGCTCCGTCGCGGTGAGACGCGGGACGTATTTCGCGCGCAGCTGGTCGTGGCCGAAACTGTCGATCATCCAGGTCGCCATATTGTGGATCGACAGGAAGGCCGCATGACTGATGTCGCCGCGCGAGAGCTGTTCGAAGATCAGCGCGGCGTCGAGCCGGCCTAGCCCCGAACCGCCATGCTCCTCCTGCGTATAGATGCCGCCAAACCCAAGCTCGCCAAGCGCTTCCAGCTTGGTGCGGTCCATCTCGCCGGCCTTGTCCCATTCAGCGGCATGCGGGCGCAGCTCACTCATGGCGAAATTCTTCGCCATGTCGGATATCATCGTCTGCTCTTCGGTCAGAAGCGTCATCGGTTCAGCCCTTCAAAATCCAACTTGTTTGTCAGACTTATTGCATCGTCGGGATGATGAAAGCCTGGTCGCCGATATCGCCTTCCGGCCAGCGCTGGGTGACCGTCTTGATTTTGGTCCAGAAACGGACACCTTCCGGCCCGTGCTGGTTGGTGTCGCCAAAGGCCGAACGTTTCCAGCCACCAAAGGTGTGATAGCTGACCGGCACCGGGATCGGCACATTGATGCCGACCATGCCGACATTGACCTGAGCGGCAAACTCGCGCGCCGCGCGGCCATTCGACGTGAAGATCGCGACGCCATTGCCATACTGGTGATTGCTCGGCAGCGCGGCCGCTTCTTCCAGCGTTTCGGCGCGCACGACCTGCAGCACCGGCCCGAAGATCTCTTCCTTGTAGGATTTCATCTCAGGCTTCACATAGTCGAACAGGGTCGGCCCGACGAAGAAGCCATTCTCATAGCCTTGGAGCGTGTGGCCGCGCCCATCGAGCTTAAGTTCAGCGCCCTCTTCCGCGCCCATGCGGATATAATCCTCAACCTTGGCCTTGTGAGCTGCGGAGACGACCGGGCCATAATGGGCGTCCTTGTCGGTCGAGATGCCGACTTTGAGATTGCTCGCGGAGTCCAGCATCCGCTCGACGAATTCGTCCCCCGTCTTCTTGCCGACCGTGACAGCCACAGGCAGCGCCATGCAGCGCTCGCCAGCCGAGCCATAGGCCGCGCCGACAATGTCCTTGACCGCCTGCTCCATATTGGCGTCCGGCATGATGATGCCGTGGTTCTTCGCCCCGCCCATGGCCTGGACGCGCTTTCCGTGCGCCGTGCCGGTGGCGTAGACATATTGCGCGATGTCGGATGAGCCGACGAAGCTGACCGCCTTGATGTCCGGATGCTTCAGGATTGCATCCACGGATGTCTTGTCACCGTGGACGACGTTGAGCACGCCTTCAGGCGCGCCGGCTTCGAGGAACAGCTCGGCCAGACGAACCGGAACGGACGGGTCTTTCTCCGATGGCTTCAGCACGAAGGTGTTTCCGCAGGCGATTGCCACGGCAAACATCCAGCACGGGATCATGGCCGGGAAATTGAACGGGGTGATGCCCGCCACAACACCCAGCGGCTGGCGCATCGAATAGACGTCAATGCCAGGGCCTGCGCCCTCGGTGTATTCGCCCTTCTGGAGGTGCGGGATGCCGCAAGCGAATTCGACGACGTCAATGCCGCGCTGGACGTCACCCTTCGAATCGGCAACCACCTTGCCGTGCTCGGAGGAGAGCAGCTCGGCCAGCTCGTCGATATTCTGTTCCAGCAGATCCTTGAACTTGAAGAGCACGCGGGCGCGGCGCTGCGGGTTGGTCGTCGACCATTCCGGCAGCGCGGCCTTGGCCGCCTCAACAGCCTTGTCGACTTCGCCTTCCGTCGCGAGATCGACTTTCGCCTGAACCTCGCCCGTGTTCGGATTGTATATGTCACCAAACCGCCCAGAGGTGCCTTCTACCGATTTGCCCGCAATATAATGGTGGACGTGCCGCATCTGTCGCTTCTCCCTGAAATCCTTGTCGCCTCTCACATAAGGGCTGTGCATTTGCTGGTAAACATGGATGATTGCAGTTTATATCTGCAATTTTGCAGGTTAATAGCTTCACCATGAACTGGGATGACCTCAAACTCTTTCTCGATGTAAGCCGTCGGCCAAAACTCGAAGAAGCGGCAGCGCAGATTCATCTCGACGCCACGACGATCAGCCGGCGTATCAAACGCCTCGAACAGGAACTCGGTGTCACCCTGTTCGAGCGCACACGGCGCGGTCATGTCCTGACCGTGGCCGGAGAAAAGCTCGTCGCCCGCGTCGAAGCCATGGAATCTGCGTCCTTCGATATCCTGGCTGAACGCACAAGTGAGCACAGCGCGGAAGGCCGTATCAGGCTCGGCGTGACTGAAGGACTGGGGTCAATCCTGATCGCCCCCGCCCTCGGCGATTTCAAGCAGCTGCACCCGAAGATCGACATTGATCTTATCGCGCTATCGGGTTTCGTCAGCGTCCCGAAGCGGCAGGCCGACATGTCGATCCTGCTGGCGCGGCCATCATCAGGCCGCCTCAAGGTCCGCAAACTCTCCGACTATTCACTGCACCTCTACGCCGCCCCCGTCTATCTTGATGCACGACCACCGGTCCGGACGCGCGACGATCTCCAGCACCACACGCTGATCGGCTATGTCGATGACCTCATTTATTCGGCGCAGCTACGCTATTTCGACGAATTGCTGCCGGGCCTGTCGCCAGACCTGTGCAGCCCGAGCATCGTCGCACAGTTTGAAATGGTGAGCGCAGGCGCCGGCGTCGGCATCCTGCCCGCCTTCATGGCCCGGCGAGATCCGGAGCTGCGCCGGCTGCTCGCAGATGAGCTGAATGTACAGCGCGCCTTCTGGCTGGCTGTGCATGAAGATGTCGCCAGCCTGACGCGAAATCGGCTCCTCTCCGACTTCCTCGTGAACCTGCTGCGCGACCTGCCCTGAACGCCTAGTACCCGCGCGTGACGTCGACCGAGTCCGGCAACTGCCCCGTCCTGAGAACCTCAGCCAGCAGATCGCAGAATCGGTTCACCGCATCGTCTGCCAGGGTGAGCCCCGCCACATGAGGGGTCACCGTCACCCGTTCATCCGTCCACTGCCAGTCCGCTTGCGGAAGCGGTTCTTCCTCAAAAACGTCCAGAACTGCGTGGGAGACAGATCCCTGGTCCAGCGCCTGTCGCAAGGCATCATGATCCAGCGTGGTCCCTCGCCCGATATTGATGAGCAGCGCGCCCTCTAACCGGCCAAGCAAGTCCACCGAGACAAGGTTTTCGGTCTCCTGTGTCGCTGGCAAGGCGAGCACCACAATGTCCGCCCCCACAAGAGAGCCTTCGGCTTGCAAAGCCTGAACCCGCTGCAGTCCTTCGCGCTGCCTTCCAGACCGCGAATACCCGGTCACACGAGCACCGAGCCGCTCAAACGTCGCGCCTATGACGCGGCCGATCTCTCCCGTGCCGACGACTGCAACTTCGCTGTCGAACAGGAAACGCGGCGCCGTGCGGTCCTTGTCCCAGACCAGCGAAGCATGCGCCTCCCGGCGGTGACGCATCTGCTGCAGGTGCTCCAGAGCGTAGCCGACGCAGTATTCGGCTATCTGCTCACCCATGCGGCCCGTGGTGCGGGTAATGACAGGGAGGGCACCGGTTTCGGGCAGGCCGGAACAGATCGCATCGACGCCGGCCCCTGTCGAATGGATCCAGTCATATTGATCCAGATTCTCATCCTCCGGCGGACGAAAGCTTATCAGCGCCTTGAGCCTGGCATCGGACTGCAAAGCGATCCGGCTGACATGAAGGGACGGAAAGCGCTCGCGAAGCGCCGCTTCGATCACATCGGCATGCTTGTCGATGATGCGAATGGCAACGTCTTCTGGCCGTAAAGCGCCTTCACTCATAAGACTGGATACGGTGGTAGGCTCGCCCGTGATAGATGAGGCAGTTGGCTGTCTCGCTCACCGCAATGTGAGCAGGCTTGCAGAACAGGACAGTGTGTGTGCCGTACTCAATCGCGCGGTCGACGCGGCAATCGAACCAGGCCGCAACATCCTTCAGGACCGGATTGCCGAGCGCGCTGACTGTCCAGGCGCCCGCCCCGAAGCGCTGGTCCGCAGGTACCTGTCCAGACGCAAATGTGTGGCTGATATCCTGCTGCTCGCTCGAAAGCACATTCACGCAGAGCGTCTGGTTCTGTTTGATGATCGCATTCGCGCCGGACGCCCGGTTCACGCAAACGATCAGAGAGGGCGGATCATCGGACACGCTTGTCACAGCAGAAACGGTGATGCCGTAGCGCCCTGCCGGTCCGTCGGTTGCAATCACACAGACCGCCGACCCCAGCTGGGCCATGGCTGCACGGAAGATTGCCTTGTCGGTCATAGACGGTGGGTGTCCTGAATGTTGCCAATACCTAGATAGATTTAGCGCTTTTGCGACATTTGAAAGGGTGGGATGCAGGCATGCAAGACTTTGCCTTGACTTAACGCCAGCCAAAGCGGCACCACGACAGTCAAGCAAGCTGGCTTTTCGTTCCAGGAGGACAGATGACCGACCGCCGTTCAGCCACATCTCTGGATCTCACAAGCGTTCAGGAAACGCTGCGCGTAAACGCAGCCGAGATTGAAAAAGACCCGCTGACGAATTCGGTGCTTTCGCTCGCCCTGTCTCTGTTTCAGGACCTCGATTGCGGAAACCACCATCTCGAAGAATTCGCCCCGCTGATCGATGATGTTCACTTCAAGCTCTTGTGCGAGCGTGCTGACAGGTTTCGCGCACAGCACATTTCAGTCGGCGCAGGTGATACATGGGCCGAGGTCCGCTCACGCCTTGAGGCGGCAGCCGAAGACGGGCTCGACGCGTTTACCGCCGCCGCCGGACGCGCGCATGGCGGTATCGTCTTCACCGCGCACCCAACCTTCGCACTTTCCAGATCCGTTCGACAGGCATTCGCCGAGCACGCCGCGCAGAATACGGACGAGACGCTCGCCAGATTGCGAGCCGAAGCCAACAATCCGCACGAAGATTGGCCAGACCAGATCACGCTGCAAAGCGAACATGAAGAGACCCAGTCAGCTATCCGCAACGCCCGCGACGCCGCGCGAAAGTATGCCGAACTCGTCATTGAGGTCGCTCAAAAATACTTCCCTGACCAGTGGCGAAGCTTCCGCCCGGTCCTGCCCACGATCGCCAGCTGGGTCGGCTATGATCTTGATGGACGCACCGATATTCACTGGTCACAGTCCATTGCGCTGAGACTCGGCGAAAAAGCGGTTCAGCTCTCATACTATGCCGAACGCCTGAGGAGCATCGGCGCCGGCAACAAGCTCGACGCCGTCATTGCAAGAGTCGAAGCTGCGCAAACCCACACGGCCAAGGCGGCTGAACTGTTCGCAGGCGACCTGTCTTCGTCCGGCACGCTGATCAAGGCGGCAAACTTCCTGACGGGCGAAACGCAGGCCAAACTGGTTGATAGCGATGAGATTATCGCCCCGCTCGACGCCCTGATCGCCGACCCGTCGTCAAGCGCCGATCTCGTGTCCGCCCTGATCGTCCTTCGCTCTGAAATCGAGGCGCTGCAACTTGGCACGGCGCGTATTCATCTGCGCGTCAATGCTGCACAGGTGCGTACCGTCCTGTCCCGAGACCTCGAGCTCGAGACGGAAGATAGCGAGCTTGGCCGACTGGCGCTCCGCAATCTCGCCGACATGGCCGATGGTGAGGCGGTACGGCCTGTCAATTTCGCTGACCTGTTCATCGAGCAGTCGACAGCCCGCCGTCAGTTCATGATGTGCGCGCAGATCCTGAAGCACATTGATGCGAAATCACCGATCCGGTTTCTGATTGCCGAGAGCGAGAACCCGGCCACCGTCATGGGCGCCCTGTATCTTGCGCATCAGTACGGTGTGGCTCACGCGCTCGATATCTCCCCACTGTTTGAAACCCCCGAAGCCCTTGAGTCCGGCGGCCGCTTCGTCGAGCGGCTGCTGGAGGAGCCGACTTTTGTCGAATACGTCAAACAGCGCGGCTATCTTTCCATCCAGCTCGGCTTCTCCGACTCCGGCCGCTTCATTGGCCAGGTCGCGGGCAATATGGCCATTGAGCGGATTCACAGCCTTATCGGCCGTGCTCTCGGAGACAAGCTGCCCGGCTGCGGCCTGCTCTTCTTCAACACGCATGGCGAGTCCATCGGTCGAGGGGGCTATCCCGGCAGTTTCGAGCAGCGCTTCGATCACTTGCTGACCAAATGGACTCGCGCCGGCCTGGTCAGTCGCGGCCTGCACCCCCTGCATGAAGTGAGCTTTCAGGGCGGCGACGGTTTCATGCATTTCGGAACGCCGGAACTTTCAGAAGCCACATATGCGGCCTTCTGTGAACACATTCTCAGCGACACAGGAAGCGCACATGAGGACCCTTTCTACAAGCGGACTGATTTCGTCTGGGATGCGTATCGCGCGCTGCGCAGCTGGCATGAGACGATCTTCGGTAATCCGGACTATGCGCACATGCTGGGTGGCTTCGCGACCGGGTTTCTCGTCAAGGCCGGCTCGCGACCCGTGAAACGGGCTGGCGGAATTATCGCCGGACCATCAGCTATCCGAGCCATTTCGCACAATGCATTGCTGCAGCAGCTCGGCGTTCCGCTGAACTCGGCATGTGGCATTGGTTCATCGGTCAGGCGCGAGTCCGAGCGGCTGACTCATCTGATCGACGAGTCGCCACGTTTGCATTCTCTGGTCATGCTCGCCACCACGGCCCGCATGCTGACCAGCCTGCCTGTCTTGCGTGGATATGCGACGGTATTCGACCCGGAAGCCTGGCTGTCGCTCGCCAAGCATGGAAATGTCTGCAATGCAGGCGCCATGCATAAGGTCGCGAGCGCGCTCGCCGACTATCAGACATCGACGAGTCTCAGGAAAATCGCCAACATCCTTGCTGTCGACCTGATGGAGTTTGACCGGCTCCTGAACACGCTCAAGGATTCCCCATCGGTCGAGGACCGCCACGAGGCTCGCCTCGAATTCCATGCCCTGCACGCCATTCGTCAGGCGATCATGATGTACGCCCTCAGCCTGGTCGGCCGTCTGCGCAATTTCTCGGCGCGGCATGATATCAGCCTGGAAGAAATCCTCGATCTCGTGCTCAATCTCCAGATTGATGACGCCGTTGCGCGGCTCGAAGAAATCTATCCCCTGTCGAGAGACGATGACGAACTCGTTTCGGGTCTTTCAGAGCCCGGTTTCGAAGCCAGTTCTGACGCTCTGACCGGATACGACCTTCTGCACAGGGACATTATTGATCCGCTTCGTCTTTCGGGTGAACTGATCCGCCGAATTTCGCTCGCAAATTGTCATGCTTTCGGCGCGTGGGGATAGCCGTGAAACTGGCCGGCATCGCAAACATAACGACATCGTAATCTGTTGCAATTGCAACAGATTGGAGGGCAGCAGCCTGAAATAGATGAAAAAATTCGAATGAGGCCTACGCAGGAGCAATAACGGTGCGGATCGTGCATTGATGCAGGTGTCGAAATCGGCTTAACCTGCAACCAGAAGGGGAAAATCAGGCGTGTTGGAATCGGAATCTCCCAAGTCCGCAGTTCCGCCTTCAGCCAAGCCGGTTGAAGTCAGGCCGCCCGTGCACCAATCCATTCCCCCCTCGGGCGGACTTGCCGTGCATGCTGAATGGCTCGGCGATCACAGCTTCACGCGCTTGCACGGCAGCCGCTTCGCCTATGTCGTCGGTGAGATGGCGCGCGGAATTGCAACACCGCAAATGGTGGTTGAGGCGGTGCGGGCTGGACTGGTCGGCTTTTATGGGAGCGCTGGCCTCAGGCCTGAAACAATTTCGGACGGCCTGTCTGAAATCGAGACAGGTCTTGGACCGAATGCCCCAGCCTGGGGCGCAAACCTGATCCATTCTCCGCAGCAGGCCGGATATGAGCGCGCCGTCGTGGACCTCTTCCTCAGGCGTAAGGTCGCGCGAGTGTCGGCTTCCGCCTTCATGGCCCTCTCACCGGAAATCGTGCGCTATAGCGCTGCTGGTCTCTCGCGCGCCAAGGACGGAACGATCGAGCGCGGCACTCACGTTTTCGCAAAAGTCTCTCGCGCCGAAGTCGCGCGACAGTTCATGGCACCCGCGCCGGAGAAGATGCTTCAGGACCTGGTCGCCAAGGGTGACATTACCTCAGAACAGGCAACCCTTGCGGCGAGTGTTCCGGTCGCGGGCGACATTACCGCGGAATCCGATAGCGGCGGCCATACTGACAATCGGGCCGCCGGCCCTCTTTTCTCGTCCCTCGCCCAGGCGCGGCTGGAGACAAGTAAAGTTCATAATCTGGACCCCGATAGTATCCGCATCGGCCTCGGCGGCGGCATAGGAACGCCATGGGCAGCTGCAGCAGCTTTCCAGATGGGCGCCGCCTACATCATAACCGGGTCCATCAATCAGGCGGCCGTGGAGTCCGGCCTCTCCCTGGAAGGGCGCAAACTGCTGGCCGATGCGGGCCCTGCAGATGTTGCGATGACGCCAGCGGCAGACATGTTCGAACAGGGCGTCCATGTCCAGGTGCTGAAGCGCGGCACCCTTTTTCCGATGCGCGGCAACAGGATGCGGGCAATATACCTAAGCCGCTCCGGTTTCTCAGACTGCTCCCCGGAAGAAAAGAAATTCATCGAAACGGCGCTCGGCGAAAGCTTTGAAGCGGCCTGGCAGAAGACCCGGGAATTCCTCGCAGCGAGCAACCCCGGTGACCTCGCCAGAGCCGATCAGGATCCGAAGCGGCAACTCGCTCTGGTGTTCAGGCGATATCTGTTTTTCGGAGCGCAGTGGGCACGGGACGGCGATCCAGCCCGCATTCGCGACTACCAGATCTGGTGTGGACCGGCGATGGGCGCGTTCAATGAATGGGTAAAAGGCACGCCGCTTGAGCCGCTGGAAAGCAGGAGCGTCAGGCAGATCGCATGGAATCTGCTCGATGGCGCGGCACACATAACGAAGCTTCAGGCCCTTCGTGCGAGCGGGACTGACGTCCCACAGTCTGCGTTCGATTATAGGCCGGGACTTTTTGAATAGAGTTTGTGAGGGCAAATTCGGCATGATGGATAAACAGGGGTATTCAGGCGACATAGCCGTGGTCGGGCTTGGCGCAATGTTTCCGGGACGGGGCGATACGCTCGGTTTCTGGCGGGACATTGCGGAGGGCGTCGATACGCTTGGACCGGTGCCTTCGTCTCACTGGCTGATCGAAGACTATTACGACGCCGACCCGCGCGCTCGTGACAAGACATATGGCCGCCGCGGTGGTTTCCTGTCGCCGAAAGGCTTCGATCCGCTCCATTTTGGAATTCCGCCGAACCAGATCGATGCGACGGACACAGCCCAGCTACTTGCCCTCATTGTCGCGCAGCAAGCGCTGGATGAAGCTGAGCAGGCGACCAGTGGCACGATCGACAGGAAGCGCACAAGCTGCATTCTTGGCGTGGCCTCCGCAACAGAGCTTGTCGGCCATATGTCAGGCCGGCTCCAACGCCCCAGCTGGGTGAAAGGATTGCGCGAAGCAGGCCTGCCAGAAGACCAGGTCCAGGACATTGCCGACCGGATTTCTTCAAACTTTTCAGAGTGGAAGGAAAGCACCTTCCCAGGACTTCTCGGCAATGTTGTTGCCGGGCGCATCGCAAACCGGATGGATCTCGGCGGCAGCAATTATGTCACTGATGCGGCCTGCGCTTCATCGCTTTCGGCCCTTCACGGCGCCGTCCATGAACTGCGCGCCGGAGACAGTGACCTTGTTCTCGCAGGCGGTGTCGACACACTGAACGACATCCTGATGTATATGTGCTTCTCCAAGACGCCGGCTCTGTCGCCGACGGAGGATTGCCGCCCGTTCTCGGACAAGGCCGACGGCACCATGCTCGGTGAAGGCATCGGCATTGTGGCGCTTCGCCGGCTCGAAGATGCCGAACGGGACGGAAACCGCATTCACGCTGTCGTGAAAGGCATTGGCGCCGGCTCTGATGGAAGGGCGACAGCAATCTACGCTCCCCTGTCCGAAGGCCAGGCACGCGCGCTCAGCCGCGCTTATGATCAGGCTGGGTACGCCCCCCGCACTGTGGAGCTTGTCGAGGCCCACGGCACTGGAACCAAGGCTGGCGACGCCGCCGAGATTGGTGGCCTGAAACTCGTCTTTGCACCGGAGAGCTCAGAGCCCGAAGACCCATGGTGCGCCATCGGTTCAGTCAAATCCCAAATCGGCCACACCAAGGCGGCTGCCGGCTCGGCAAGCCTGATCAAGACCGTGATGGCGCTCAGCCGGAAGGTGTTGCCCCCCACGATCAAGGTCGACCAGCCCGCGCCTGCACTCGCCGGTTCGCCCTTCTACGTCAACCGCGAACTACGCCCTTGGGTCAGGGGCAAGGATCATCCGCGCCGTGCCGCTGTCAGCTCTTTCGGTTTCGGCGGGTCCAATTTCCACGTCACGCTGGAAGAATATGTCGGCGAATTCGCAGCGCAACCTGAACGCACCCTGAGTAGCGAACTCTTCATGTTCTCGGCTGAAAGCGCAGAAGCGCTCGAACAGGATCTCGAGGCCGCCGCCGCCCGGCTTGAGACCGAGGATGATCTCGCAATCATAGCCTCTGAAACTCACGGTGCCTTCGACCCGATGGCGAAATGCCGTGCCGCGATCGTTGCGACAGACGGCGAGGACTATGCCGACAAGGCAGGCAAACTCGCCTGGCTGCTCAGCTCCGGGCAGACAGAAAATGCGCCGCTTCCCAAGGGCACCTGCGTTTCGCTGACACATGCCCGCCCCGGCAAGCTTGCCTTTCTCATGCCAGGCCAGGGCAGCCAGTATGTCGGCATGGGCAGGGATCTTGCCCTTGCCTTCCCGGAAGCACGCGCCGCATGGGATCTTGCCGCCAGCCACAAGAAAACCGGCAAACAGAAACTGCATGCACTGGCCTTCCCGCCCTCAGCGTTTAGCGCACAAGAGGCCGTCGATCAGGCCGACAGGCTGACGGCGATGGAGAACGCCCAGCCTGCCCTTGCGGCGGCATCGCTAGCCGTCCTTGCCGTTCTGGAAAAGGCTGGCGTCCATGCCGACACCGCTGCCGGTCACAGTTTCGGTGAGATCATGGCCCTGCAGGCGGCAGGCGCCCTCAGTCCAAAAGACGCACTGACTGTGGCAAACAAGCGCGCCAGTCTCATGGCAAAAGCGGCGGCTTCGAATGAAGGCGCAATGCTTGCGACGCAGACGTCGACTGACAAGCTAAAGCCTTTCCTTGCAGACCATCCAGATGTCGTCATTGCCAATGACAATGCTCCGACCCAGACCGTCCTCTCCGGTCCGGTTGAAGCAATTGAGGCTGTGCGCACCGCGCTGGACGCGGCCAATATCAAGGCGCGCCGCCTGCCTGTTGCGTCAGCCTTCCATTCGCCGATTGTCGCTGCAGCAGTGACGCCATTCCGCAAGGCCCTCGAGAAGATTGAGCTGCGGAAGGCGCGCTTTCCGGTCTACGCCAATGTCTCGGCCAAGCGCTATCCGCTCGCCTATGCCCGCCAGCGCGACCTGCTTGCGACACAGATTGAAAGTCCGGTCCGCTTTCGCGAAATCATTGAAACCATGGCCGCCGATGGCGTCACCACATTCGTCGAGGCGGGCCCCGGCAAGGTACTCACCGCGCTGGTCGGACAGATCCTGCCAGGCAAAGCCGAAGCCGTCGCACTCGATGACAAGAAAGGTGATGGCCTCGCCGCTTTCCTCGCAGGTCTCGGGAAGCTCGCCGTGCTCGGCCACCCTGTCGATCTGGTATCACTGTTCGAAGGGCTTCCTGCGCCTGCCGCAAAAGCATCCCGTTCGAAACACGCCGTTGACCTCAACGGTGCCAATTACAAGAAGCCCTATCCGCCACAGGGCGGCGCAGCCGCGTTGCCCAAGCCGAACCCCAAGCCTACAGCTGTACCGGCCGAAGCCTCGCCTCCACCCGTGCAGACCGTCGCACCCGCCTCACCACCTGCTCAAAGTAAAGTTTCCACAGGAGCCACGCCCGTGACCCAATCTGCCTCCACACCGCCAAGCGACGCTGCCGAGCGCATTCACGCCAATCTCACGGCCGCGCATGCCGACTATATGGAAGCCCTGAAATCGGCGCATTCGCAATACCTGCAGACGTCTGCTGCCATTCTCGGAAACGCTTCGATGACTACAAGCGCTGCCCCTGCGACGCCGCGTCAGCAATATGTGGCGCCGCCCGCACCCGCCCCGGTCGTGGCTGCACCAACCCCGGCTCCAGCGCCCGCTGTACCTGCAACCAATGGCAGCGGACACGCACCGGCTCCTCAGGCCGCGCCTGCCGCCCAGCCACCCACTGCTCCAACACCTCAACCACCTGCTCCGGCAGCCGCACCTCAGGCAGCCCTGCATGTGGCGGCGCCTGCACCTGACCCCGTCACCGCCCCCCCGGCTGCAGCCGATTTCAGCGCAGTTGTGACAGCGCTCGTCGCGGAAAAGACCGGCTACCCAGCCGACATGCTCGAACTCGACATGGACCTTGAAGGAGAGCTGGGCGTCGACTCGATCAAGCAGGTCGAAATCCTTTCCGCATTGCGCGAAACAATGCCGGACCTGCCGGAGGTGGAACCGGAGCAGATCGCCGAACTGCGCACGATCCGGAAAATCGCCGACTTTCTTTCGCCTGCTGGCACCGCGGCGTCTGCTCCGGTCACTGCGGCTCCTGCGCCGCATGCACCGAACGGGAGTGGCAATGGGCATGCTCATCACGCACCGCAGGCTGTCCCGGCGTCCGCGCCACCTTCTGCACCTTCTGCCCCTGCCGGTGACATGGCTGACCTCGTCCGCAATCTCATTGCCGAGAAGACGGGCTATCCGCCTGAGATGCTCGAAGATGACATGGATCTTGAGGGCGAGCTGGGTGTCGACTCCATCAAGCAGGTGGAAATCCTGTCTGCCCTGCGCGACGCCATGCCGAACCTGCCCGAGGTTGAACCTGAACAGATTGCAGAGCTCCGCTCGATCCGGAAGATCGCCGATTTTTTTCAGTAGGGGGCGCGCCGGCGCCTTCGCGCGCTGACCGCCCCGCTTCGGCCTCTGAAGCGAGCCGCGCGCCGTCGTCGGCACTGGCTGTTCGCGCGGTAGGCTATGTCGAACAGCGGCCAGTCGGGCGTGTGACGCCTGGCCTGCGCGAAGCAAGGCTGATCGAGTTTATCGGGCCGGACCCGGCCCAGAACTTTCACTTTGTGCAGGCGATGATGGAAGCCGGTCTGGTCGTCCGCGAAGTGGACCAGCCAAGCGGCCAGGCCGACGCACTGGTGCTTGCAAGCGGTTTTTCCGGCGACACGCTGACCGCACACTCCCGCGCAGTGGCGCAGTTGTCGCGAGCAGCTCCAAGGCTGGAGCAAAGTCAGGGTGCGCTGGTCCTGTTGCAGGATACAGGCGGCTCTTTCCAGCCGCGCGATGCGCGCGCCTGGCTTGGCGGTCTAGCAGGCCTCGGCCGCACGGCGCAGAAAGAGTTTCCGTCCATCACAGTGCGCACAATCGACGTCGACCTCGCGGCACTCGGCGCGCGGCCTGCCGCAGATCGCGTCGTCGAGGAATTGCTGTCGGGCGGTGCCGCGCCCTGTGTCGGCCTGTCTGAAACTGGACGCGTCGTGCCTGCAGAAGTGGACGCGCACAATGCCCCCAGCTCGCCAGATACAATAAGTGCCCAAGACACCTTCCTCGTCACTGGCGGCGCGCGCGGCGTGACTGCGACCTGCATCATCGAACTTTCCCGGCGCACCAGGGCGAACTTCGTTCTGCTCGGCCGCTCACACATTGAGGACTGGCCTGCCGGACTCGCTTCTGACCTCGACGAAAGAGCCCTGCGGGGCGCACTCGCCGCGCGAGCGAAGGCGGGCGGCCAGAAAATGTCTCCCGCCGAACTCAACCGTCAGGCATCGCGCCTCCTCGCAGGTGCCGAAATCCGCCAGACGCTGTCAGCGCTTGAAGCTGCAGGCTCCCGCGTGCACTACGCTGTTGCGGATGTCGCAGATGCGTCAGCGGTAAAAGCCGCGATTCGCGATGCTGAAAGCCTGTTCGGCCCCATCACCGGCCTGGTTCACGGTGCGGGCGTCCTCGCTGATAAGCTGATCCGCGAGAAAACCGCTGAACAGATTGCACGCGTGTTCTCGCCGAAAGTGCTTGGATTGCAAACCATCCTTTCAACACTCGACGCCAGGCGGTTGAAACATATTGCCTTTTTCTCGTCCGTCGCCGCACGCTACGGCAATACCGGCCAGTCCGACTATGCCATGGCGAATGAGATCCTGAACCGGGTCGCGCACGGCATGAAGGCGGCCAATCCGGGAGCGTGCGTGACGTCCCTTGGCTGGGGGCCATGGGATGGCGGGATGGTCGATGACAGTCTGCGGGCGAAATTCGCCGAAATGGGTGTGAGCCTCATTCCCCAGCAGGACGGCGCAAACCTCTTTGCTGACGCACTCCTCGCTGGACCGCTCTGTCCTGTCGAACTCATTATCGGCTCGGAACTTGGACATGGCTGATCGCCGGTTCGAGCCCATAGCCATTGTCGGACGCGGCTGCGTGCTGCCCGGAGCACTATCGCCCACGGCGCTCTGGCAAGCCGTCCTCAGCGGAAAAGACCTGCTCTCGTCAGCGCCAGCGGATAAATGGGGTGTGACGGCACAGGAACAGTCTGCGTTCGGATATCGCGGGGGCTTCGTCACAGGGTTCGAGCAAGTCTTCGACCCGGACCAGCACGCGCTTGGAAACATCGACGCTGCGGCGCTCGACCCACTCTTCCAGTGGTTGCTGCATGCCGGGCGAGACGCGTGGATGGAGGCCGGTGCCCCGAAGGTGAAAGCAAAAAAGCTTGGCGTCATCGCCGGCAATCTCGGCTATCCAAGCCGCGCGCTCTCTGACTTTGCTGCTGACTTCTGGCTGGACGGCCAGTCTGATGTGCACCCGGAAAACCGGTTCAACACCGGCGGACCCGCCCGAATTCTGGCCCGCGCACTGGGGGCGAAGGGAGGTGCCTTTGCGCTCGATGCCGCCTGTGCATCGTCTCTCTATGCCGTGAAACTCGCCTGCGACAGACTGCAGGATGGCTCACTGGATGTCGCGATCGCCGCCGCCGTAAACGGCGCGGACAATCTCATCTTGCACCAGGGCTTCAGTGCCCTGAACGCGCTCAGCAAGACCGGTCGGTCTCGCCCTTTCGCCAAGGGTGCCGATGGCCTTGTGCCAGCCGAAGGCGCAGCCGCCATCGTCCTGAAGCGCCTGTCAGACTGCAGCGCCAAAGAAACAGTGTTCGGTGTCATCCGCGGCATCGGCCTGTCCAATGACGGGCGCCGAAAATCCCTGCTCGCACCCGACGAAGACGGCCAGACAGAAGCCATGGCTGAGGCCTGGGCCATGGCCGGACTCGACCCGTCCACGGATATCGGCCTCGTCGAAGCGCACGCCACGGGAACACCAACAGGCGACACCGTCGAACTCAAGGCGACATCGCAGTTCTTCAGTGGCGTGGACAACCTGCCTATCGGCTCACTCAAGGGCAATCTCGGTCACCTGATCACCGCGGCGGGGCTGGCCAGCCTCATCAAGCTGACCTTTGCGATCAATGAAGGCACAATCCCCCCCACACGCCTGGATGGCGAGCCGCTCGACGATTTCAGCGGCTCAAACCTCACCCCGGCGAAATGCGTAGACTGGCCGACCGGTCGGCCCCGGATTGCCGCTATCAGCAATTTCGGCTTTGGCGGCAATAATGCTCACCTCGTGCTCATGGCCGATGATGGCACGCGAACACCTGCAAAGGTTCACAAGAACAAGGCAAGGCTCGCCATTTGCGGGGTTGGCCTCAATATGGGACCGGACCGGGGCCTCGCCCGCATCCTTCAGCGTCTCAGCCGCCCCCCGAAAGCAGAGCGGCGAGCCATGGACGAAATCGTCGCCCAGCCGAGAACATTGCGAACGCCCCCTTCCGAACTCTCCTCCGCACAAGGCCAGCAGCTGGCACTGTGGGACGCGGTCGATGAGGCCCTCGACGCCTCGCCCCTCGATGAAGGAGAGCGCGTTGGCGTCTTCACCGGCTTTTCCTGCTCGGCCGAAGCTACACGCTGGATGTTCCGCGCCCGCATTGCCAACCGCCTCAACATTCCGCCGGACAGTCAGCAGGCTGACGAGGCGCGCGCCGCAATCTGCCCACCGCTTCTGCCAGGAGATGTACTCGGCGCCATGCCGAACGTTTCTGCGAACCGTATCAATGTACGCGGCGACTGGCGGGCCATGGGGTTCGCCGTCATGGAAGAGGAGGCATCCGGCCTCCGCGCGCTCGAGCTTGCTGCGCGAGCCCTGCAGGCCGGTGAGATTGACGCCGCCATCGTCGCAGCGGCAGACCTTTCAAATGATGCGGTGCATCAGGCGGCCACTGGAGGAGGCGGCGGCGACGCTGCTGTCGCGCTTATCGTCAGACGCACCTCGGACGCTGCAGACGGCGTTCGGCTGAAGTCGATCAAGGTCAGCGACAACCCCGCTGAAGAAACCCTGCTTGAACGCCTCTACGGACAGTCCCACGCGGCAGGCGGGCTCGCGAGGCTGGCCGTCGCGGCAAAGCTTTCAGAGCGCGGCTACAAGCTCGGACCGGCTGGCCTGTCTCCCAATTTCTCCAACAAGCCACTGAAGCTTGCGTTGTCCGGTGGCCGCGTCAGCCTCAAAGCGCGCCCTGTTCCGGCTCCTGATCTCCTGCGTCCGACACCGGTGCTAGAGACATATGCCGCCGGAAGCCGGGACGATCTGGTGACCGGGCTTGCTTCCCGCAAGCAGAACGCGTCAGGCAAGGTTCGTCTGGCGCTTCTTGCGGACACTGGTGACGCAATGGAAACGATGCGCGCGCGCAGCATCACCGAGCTGAAAGCGGGTCGCATCCCCGAAGGAAAAGGCGTCCACTTCGGCGAGGGCGACGCGCAGGGCGAACTCGCATTCGTATTCACCGGTGCTGCCGCGGCATATTCCGGCATGGGACAAGGCCTGTTTGCTGCCTTCCCTGAACTCGCCCCAATGGTGGCGGGCAGGTTTCCAGCCGCTCAATCGGTGGCCGACCTGCTGTCCAGCGATCTTTCCTCTGCATTCGATCAGCTGCGCGCAACCACGCTCATCTCACAGGCGCAGAGCCTTCTGCTGAGGGGTCTTCTCGGCCTTCAACCCACTGTCGCCATGGGGCTTTCATCGGGAGAAACCAATTCGCTGATAGCCTTCCAGGCCTGGGTAGACGCCGACGGCCTGATGGCAACAATTGGCGACAGCGGAATGTACACTGATGACCTCGCAGGTGCCTTCCGGACCGCGCAGCACGCCTGGAAGGATGACGCTCCGGTGCAGTGGGAAACATGGCGGCTACGCGCGCCAGAGCGCGATATTCGCGCTGCCCTCAGGAGCGAACCGCGCTGTGACCTCACCATTCTCTACAGCCCAACCGATGCGGTGATCTCCGGCGATGCCGGCGCATGCCAACGCGTCCTGAAATCGATTGGAGGCTCAGCCATCCGTGTCCCGCATGACCTTGTCGTGCACACACCAATGATGGAACCATACGCCGAAACCTGGCGGTCCCTGCACCATCGCAAGACGAAGGCGCCGAAGAAGATTCGCTTCTATGCGAATGCCACCAGCAAACCCTATGTACCGGATGCCGAGACTGTTGCCGACATGCTCACCGGCCAGGCCATCCGTGAAGTGAATTTCCCCAAAACCCTTCGCCAAGCCTATGCAGACGGCGTTCGCACCTTCGTGGAGATCGGACCACGCGACACGCTGACCGGGGCCATTCGCGAAACACTTGGCAATGACGTCATCGCCATTGCCACAGACCGGTTCGGCCAACCCGGCCTCAGCGACGTCGCTTCTGTCGCGGCATCGGTCTTTGCGGCCGGACACGCGGTCGACGTGGACTGGCTGAAGCACCGCCTCGACGAGTGCCGCGAGCATTCGATCACGCCGAGGCTGTCCCGTGATGGCGAAATCCGGCTACCGGCCCACACCGCTCCGCCCTCCCTGCCGCGCCGAAAAACCCAGCGTACGCTGCCCGAGCCACCATCCCTGACAAGCCACCGCCAATTCCGCCCAGAACCTGCGAGACCCGCGCTTGGGCGCAGAATGCCACCAGCGCCGGGCACAGCCTGGACACCGCCAACGGGCGAAACCGCCCTGCTGGAAAGGCCGGCCCTCGCCCGCACCGGCCCGACGCTCAAGCCGGTGCAGAAACTATCAGGCGTCACACCACTGGCTCGCCGGGCGCCGTCCGGGCCGCAATTTACCCGCGCCCAACTCGAACACGCTGCTGCCGGCAACATCTCGGACGTGTTCGGTGAACAGTTCGCGTCGCAGGACAAGTATCGCCGGCAGGTCCGCATGCCGCGTCCGCCGCTGCTCCTCTGCGATCGCATCACAGGAATTGATGCTGAGGCCCTGGTGCACGGCAAGGGAACCATCTGGACCGAGACCGATGTAACCGAAGGACACTGGGCGGTCAGCAACGGTGTCATGCGACCTGGCCCGCTCATTGAAGCGGGACAGGCCGATCTTGCGCTCATCTCCTGGATGGGCGCGGATATGCTCAATTGCTCCGACCGCGTCTACCGTCTCCTCGGATGTGAGCTCACCTTTCACGAAGGGGGTCTGGCACGGACTGGCGAAACGCTGCACTTCCAGATTTCGATCAAAGGGCATGCGGAGCTTTCAGGCGTTCGCATGTTCTTCTTCGAGTATGATTGCTATGCTGACGACCGGTTGCTTCTGTCGGTACGGAATGGTCAGGCAGGCTTCTTCACCGACGCGGAACTGTCCGATTCAAAGGGCGTGCTCTGGGACGCTGAGGCCGATGGCCCACCGACAGCAGAACCGCGCCTTGCGGACGTGCCTGCCTCACGCAAAGCGGCATTCGACGCGGCAGAGGTCGCCGCATTCCGGGCAGGCGACACATTTGCCTGTTTCGGGCCCGGCTTTGAGCGTGCCGCGCCACATACACGGCCCGCCTGTCTGCCCGACGGCCGCCTCGCCCTCTTCGACGATGTAGAAATCTTCGAGCCTCAGGGCGGTCCATGGAAGCGCGGATACCTGAAAGCCCGCCACCACGTCCCGAAGGATGCCTGGTTCTATGACGGCCACTTCCACGAAGACCCCTGCATGCCGGGCACCCTGATGGCCGAGGCGGCAGTCCAGGCGCTTGAATTCACCGCCGCCGCACTCGGCCTCACCATTGAGCGCGACAGCCATGTCTTCGAACCCGCTCCCGGCGAGCAGGCCGTCTTCTATTGCCGCGGCCAGGTAACACCAGAGAGCGATCATGACGTGACTTACGAAGTCTTCGTCGATGAGATCGTCGATGGCGAAGAACCGATGCTCTTCGCCAGCCTGCTGGCGCGATCGGACGGTCGGAAGGTCTTCTACTGTCCGCGCTTCGGTGTCCGGTTGCGTCGCAGCTGGCCAGAGACCACGAGGCCCGTACAAGTTCCGCATTATGTGAATGACGAATGCGATGTGCGCGGCGACGAAACCGCTCTCATGGAGTGCGGGTCAGGCGCCCCGAGCCGGGCTTTTGGCTCAATGTACAAGCCGTTCGATACGGCTGGCGCGGTGCCTCGCCTGCCACAACCACCCTATCACATGGTCAGCCGCGTCCTCTCTGTGACCGGGCCCGCCGGCGCGCAGAAGGCCGGTCTGACGGCTGTCGCCGAATACGATATTCCGCCCGATGCCTGGTATTTCGAGGACGGCGGAACCGGCACCATGCCCTTCAGCGTGCTGACCGAAGTCATCCTTCAACCCTGCGGCTGGCTCGCCTCCTATTCCGGTTTTGCCCTGTCTGGTGAAACTCGCTTCCGCAACCTCGATGGTTCGGGCGCAACCGCACGGCAGGTCAGGCCCGGTGACGGCATGATCCGTACCCGTACAACACTGACGCGTTGTTCACGGGTCGGCCCGATGACCATCGTGTTTTTCCAGCTGGAGGCTACGCTTGCCGATGGAACACCGGTTGTTTCACTCGAGACAAGTTTCGGCTTTTTCACCAAGGCTGCACTGGCCTCGCAGGCTGGCCTCAAGGCTAGTGAGGAACAGCAGACCTTCTTCAATGCGCCGGCTGACCCGCCTACAGAGTCCGGAACGCTCCTTCCCGCATCGAGCCACCGGCTGGCCCTGTTCGATGTCATTGACCGTTTCGAGGCAAAGGGAGGCGAGGCCGGTCTTGGCCGCATCCGTGCTCGGCAAAGCGTTGATCCGTATGCCTGGTATTTCAAGGCACATTTCTTCTCAGACCCTGTGCAGCCCGGATCACTCGGGCTTGAAATGCTGGTCCAGCTACTGGCCCGCGCCGCAGACCTTAACGGGCACGCCGATCCTTACGACCAGCCCGTCTGGGAACCGATTGCACCGGATGAAACCTTCACCTGGACCTATCGTGGCCAGGTCAATCCGACCGCCCGGCAGGTCACGCCAATTGTTGAAATCGAACGCGTCGTAGCAGGCGAAGGCGAGACGATCGTGACCGGGACCGGTTCGATCTGGGTCGACGGCATGAGGATTTACGAGATGCGCGGCGTCAGCATCCGAATTTCGGAGGCCGCTCCAGAGGTGAGCGCGACGAGCCTGACCCGATTCACGCCTGCAGAGCCATCATGGCTCGCTTCTCATTGCCCGACCTACACACTTCCTGCCCTGCCGCTCCTCGCACAGGCCGGCATGGCGATGCGGCAGGCTGCGGTCTCTCAAAACATCGCATTTCCTCTTGAATTGAAGGACTTTTCTCCGCGGCGATGGGCAAGTGTGGGGTCACAGGGCCTGACCGTCGAAACGCAGACCCAGCCCGGCGGGCGAACCAACCTGCGAGGCCGCAACGCTCTATCGGGCGATGCCCCCTGGTATGACATCTCCTCCGGCCAGGTCTCATCCGTGCTGCGCCCACCGAAGGCCAGGCTCGACGTCAGGCGCCATGGCCGCAAACGCGCGGACCCATATCACTCGGCAGACCTTTTCCACGGACCGGCATTACAGCCCGTCACCGAGCTTCGCCGCAGCGCGACCGGGTTCGAAGCCCTGATCGACCTCACAAGGGCCGAAACGCCGGGTGACGCATTCGACCCCGTCATTCTCGACGGATTGGTCCACGGCCCGCCCCACGAGACACCGGAGGAATGGTTCGACGGCACAGATGGACACGCCATCTATCCGGTGCGTATCGACCGTCTCGTCATCTGTAGTGAGCTTCCCGAAGACGGCATTCTGACCGTGCGCGGCACCCCCGGACGACCCGATCCCGCGACTGGTGACCTGCCCGTCGCGATAGAAGCGCTGATCGGCGACACACTCTGGGCGCGTCTCGATCTCATCGAGAAAGCTTACCCCAAGGGACCGTTGGCTGCCTTGTCCGCACTGGAGCGGCGAGCCTTTCTCACCGGAAAGGACACCGACCAACCGGCCCCGCTGACCCGTTTCGACGGCACGCATACCCGCCTCTCTCCGGCCGATGTCATCAGCTGCGACTGGCTTCCCGGTACCGTAAGCGCCGTCTGGGGTTGCGGGGGGCGCACTGGCCGGGACCTCGTCAAAGCTGTCGCGATCAAGGAGCATTTCGCTCGCAAATGGGGCGTACACCCACAGAAAATCCAGCTTGATGAGCCATTCGTCATTGGACCTGCGGGCCGTCGCCGTTACAGTTTGGCATTCGACCCCGTTGCCCGCGCCTGGGCTGTCTCGGACGATGCATATGAGTGATTTCGAACTGATCGTGGCTGACCAGCGGGTCATGCCGCTCGTCCAGCATCTGCGTTATCGCGTCTACTGCGCGGAGAAGCGGTTCGCGATGGCCGGCGCCGATCACGAAGCGCGAATATTGACGGACGAGGCAGACAAGCTCGGCGTCACATTCGCCCTGTTTGACGGTGCGGAGCTTGTCTCCAGCGCTCAGATCATCCCGGTGAATCCGCTCGATGAGGAGGCCCGCTTTGCCGTGTTCGACCTCGCCTCAGTTCTGCCCCGCCCGGACCAGGGCGCGGTGATCGTCTCCAAACTGGTCACGGCAAAGGACAGGCGCGGCTCCAAGACGCTGGGCCCCGTCATGCGCGCAGTGCTCGAATTCGTTTCGGCCGACAAAAGGCGCTACATCGCGATCCTGGCCGAGCCTGGCATGCGCGATTTCTACGCGTCCATGGGTTTCGAGGCGCTACGGGAGGGCATCACGGCCGCGCCGTTCGGTGAAGTGACACTGATGGTGTTCGACATGAAGGATGAGCGCCATTTGAGCGGCAAGTCACTCGCAGGCTGGATGTTCAAGCCTATCTTCGCGCGCTGAACGCGATCATCGCAACGCGATCCTGCGCCGTATCGATCTGCCGCACGAGCACCGCGCCGGCGTCTCTCTCCACCTCAACCTGTCTCACATTTCCGGAAAGCAAGCCAGCCGGGATGTCGACCGACTTGGCCCCGCCCCGAAGACCATCGCCCTGCCATTTCAGGACGGCCTCCTTCGCGGTCCAGAGCCGGAAGAAGGCGAGCGGTGTTTCGCCCTCGTCTGAGGTCAGTCCCCGGATCAGCGCCGCCTCCGCTGGGCTGGCGATCATACTCAGCATGGCCAGATGAGAGAGCGGCCGGACCTGCTCGATATCGCATCCGATCCGCCCGTCCCTCAGCACGGCAGCAAACGCCAGCGGTCCGGACCTCGACCACGAGATGCCGAGCGTGGGAAGCCCGGCAATTGAAGGGGCTGCATCATCATGCGAGCAAAGCTCGACCGCGGACGCTGGACAACCCTCAACCTTCGCAACGAGCATTCGGGCCGTGTGGCGGGCATGAAGGAAATTTTCGGCAAGGGTCCCAGTCCGCAGCGCGCTCGCGCGGCGGACTTCATCGACTCCCACTGCAGCCGGAGGCACTGTCAGTTCACTCCGGTCGGAGAGAAGCCATTGCGGAGAAGGTGTCATCTGACTGCGCTACAGGCAGCGATCCGATCAGGCAACCGCGGCCATCGATGCGGTCAGGCGGTCGATACGGCTGAGCAGTTCCGTCATGCCTTGCTGGCGGCCGCCCTCAACGCAACGAAGGGACTTCTCCCTTGATTCAAAACGCGCCACGACGGTCTCGCGAGCCCGGCTCACGCGGCTCTTGATCGTACCGGCTGAACAGCCGCAAATCTCGCCCGCTTCCTCATAGGTCATGCCGGCGGCGAGGACGAGAAGTAGAGCATCGCGCTGATTGTCAGGAAGCGAATAGATGATCTGTTCCATACGGCTGAAATCCTGGTGGATCTCCTGCACTCCCTCCTGGATCAGCGCATTCTCGGCGAAGTCCGGCTCCATATTCACGTTCCGCCAGGCACGGCGCAGCATCATGTAGTATTCGTTCCGCAGGATGCGGAACACCCAGGGACGCATGGATTGCTCGGGGTCGAAGCTGTCTACGGAGGACCAGGCTCTGAGGCAGGCGTCCTGAACCAGATCGTCAGCAAGCACCGCATCTTTACAGAGGCCTCGCGCAAAGGCTCGCATTTCCGGAATTAGGGCCTCCAGGCGATCAACAAAAGACAATTCGCCCTGCTTGCGTTCTGCCACCGACCTTCTCCATGCAGGACCGGCTGGTACCGTGTCCCTAATTGTTTTTCTTGCGCTCTTCGTCGCGCAGTTTTTTTTATAAGATCTTGCAGCTTGTCGGGGACCGGTTCGGTCAGGACATCCCGGTAGGCGTTGCGAAGAGCCTCGCCAATCGGCTTTTCCTTCATTCAGGGAGAGGGCTTTCGCCCCGTCTTCTCGCTGCGCTGTGGCTGAGGTGACATCTGTTTCGTCAAGCCGTCACCGGAAAGCACTTTGCCGCTTTTCCTGAATTCCTGTCGTTCCGCCCTTCCTGTTGCAGATCTTGCAGAAGCATAGGGGCACACAATCGGTTAAAGGTGATATAAACCACAGGAAAATTCTGCACGGCTTTGTTAATCATCGTCACGGGGAGGTTTACGCGCGCCGGGCGTTGCGTGTGCATGTGAGCAATCATCCCGCAGTAATCTTTATGGGCCAAAGGCAAATTCAAGGGCCTGCGGCCTTTCCGCAACTGGAATTTACCGTCGCACCTCGTTTTCACGCGCTGAGCCGGGTATAAGGTTTGGGTGAAATAAGGTCGGAACTGGCAAGGATTTGGATACCACGCTGTGGCATGTAGGGACTTTGTATCACTGAAGAGCCACACCAAAATGAAGTCCAGCCCTTCGAATACACTCAGGGATGCGCGCCGCTACATGCGGTTCCGTTCAATCAAGTCTGGCCTGCTCCGGCAGGACGAATCCAGCGAAACCATACCGGTTCGCGTGCTCGACATGTCGTCTGCCGGTGCACGCATAGAACTCCCTGCAGGATCTACAGCACCCGCAACATTTGCATTGATTGTCCATCCAGAAGACGATCTGTCACGTAAAACTGTCAATTGCCGTGTCGTATGGCAACGCGACTCCTGTCTGGGCGTTAGTTTTCTCTAGACCCAACGCGATGCAGAAAGTTGTCGCAAAAAACCCGGCTTAGTGCGCAACTTGCATGGCTGGACCAAACTTGTGCCAGCACGGCTCGGACGGGATGAGAACAAGACTGACCACATTCTGCGCGACTGCCATTATTGCAGCCTCAGCCGCTGCGGCGGACGAGGTACGACTTGAGTTTACGGGCGATGAGATCACCCCTGATTTCGCCTCATCGATTCGCGATGCGCTGCCGGACGAAACTCAGCCTCAGACCATCCTGGAAGCCCGCCGTCAGGGTCGCCGCGCCGTTCAGGCAATTACGGCCAAACTGAATAGCGAAGGCTACTACAACCCGACGATTGATCTGGGTATTGAAAATTCCGAGCCGCCCGTTGCACGCCTGCGCGTCGATCCAGGTCCTGAGTTTGCGCTCGCCTCCATCGAGGTCGACTTCAACGGCACGCCTCCTCGCGATGAGGATGCTGCTTTGATCCGCAGGGACCTTCCGGTGAAAGCGGGCCGCCGCGCCATCCCTTCAGCGGTGATTGACGCCGAACGCTGGATCGCCACCACATTGAGAAATCAGGGCTACCCTTACGCCGAAGTGTCCGAACGCCAGGTCTTCGGCGACCGCGAGGCTGAAACGCTCGATGTGAGATACCTCGTAAAGGCCGGCCCGCGCGTGCAGTTTGGTGCGACGATCATTCCGCAAGACCAGATTGCCACGAAGGAAAGCTACCTTCGTCGTCTCATTCCGTATGAACCTGGTGAGCAATACACGCCATCACAACTGTCTTTGCTAAACACGCGCCTCGCTGAAACGCGCCTGTTCAAGGTTGCGCGCGCAAGCCTTGCCGACACGCCGAGCGGAACGGCCGAGGACGGCGCGGAAATTCGCAATGTCGAAATCACGCTCACGGAGCGTCCCCGCAACACGATCGCACTCGGCGCAAGCTATTCGACGAGCGAAGGCGCAGGTGTGAACGCCGAACTCACGCGCCGCAACCTGACGCGGCGCGGCGACTTGCTTGTCTCCGATTTGACAATTGCCGAACTGGAGCAGTCGCTGACCATCGACTGGCGCCGTCCCAACGAATTCGGCTACGGGCGCGGCCTTGTCCTGAACACCGGCATTTCCAACGAAATCACAGACGCATATGAGCGCCAGTCCTTTATTCTCGGTGCCGGCTATGAAGTGGTTGAAGGACCACAATTCAGCTATTCCTACGGTGTAATGGGAGAAATCGCGAAAGAGACCGACGAGTTCGACGAACGCGATCTCCAGATCGTTTCGCTGTACGGGGCAGCACGCCTCGACCATACGGACAGTCTGCTCGACCCGCGTTCGGGCTGGCGCGCCAATGCCCGCGTTGAGCCGAGCTATGCCTTCGGCGACGACTCCAACCCATTCGTCCGCTCGCTCGGCCAGGTCAGCGCCTATGTACCGTTCGACAGCCAGCAGCGTTTCGTGCTCGCTGGTCGGTTCAAGATCGGCGCTGTGCTCGGCGCAAACGCCGCAGAGCTGCCCGCCGACACCCGCTTTTACTCAGGCGGCGGCGGCAGCGTGCGCGGATATGCCTATCAGGGCATCGGCCCGAAATCCGATGACGGCACACCGCTCGGCGGCAAGTCCGTCGTCGAAACCTCAATCGAGACCCGCTATCGCTGGCGCCCCAATATCGGCATCGTCGCTTTCCTGGATGCCGGCGCCGTCTCCGCCGATGAGTTCTCCAATTTCGATGATGCCAAGTATGGCGCGGGCCTCGGCGTGCGGTACTCAACGCCAGCCGGGCCAATCCGGCTCGATATTGCCGCCCCTCTTAATCCGGATGAGTTCGACGATCCTCTGCAGATATATATTTCCATCGGGCAGGCCTTCTGATGACATCCGAACCCGACGCCCCCCGCAGAAAGCGGTCAGCAATCAAATGGGCCCTGCTTATCCTCTCAGGCCTGCTGGCACTTGTCCTGATCCTGCTCCTCGCCCTGCGCTTTGCGGCGCAATCGAGCCTTGGACGCAACTTTGTCGAGGCCCGCATAGAGGCCGCTGCGCCGTCCGGCCAGGACATCGAGGTTGAGAATCTCAGCGGTGACCTTCTCGGCAAGTTTCGCATCGGCAGGCTGACGATTGCCGACGAGAGCGGGGTCTGGCTGGTTGCAGAAAATCTGTATACAGACTGGAAACCACTCGCCCTTCGTCGCCGTGCCCTGCTGATTGATGATCTCGAAGCCGATCTCATCCATGTTCTTCGGCGCCCGATGCTCGTGCCGGGCGAAAAGGAAGACTCGTCCGGCGGCTCGCTTCCCATCCGGGCCGGCGCTCTCGACAATCTCATCATCCGCGAACTGCGCACAGATGAGGGCGTGCTGCCGCGACCGCTCTCGCTTGGCATTGAAGGCCTGGCCCGCGTTGAGCGTGACGGCAGTGGTGCGAGCCGGCTTTCCGTGGTTCCGCTCAATGGAGAAGGCGACCGACTTGCCGCCGACCTCTCATGGGCTGAAGACCTGCGCCTCACGGGTGAGCTCGATCTTGAAGGCCCTGCCGGCGGCCTCTTCGCTGCACTTGCCCGTCTCGACCCGGAACAATCCATCGGTGCGTCACTGGACGCCAGCGGCACGCTCGACGAGTGGTCCGCAGACGGCAGCGTTCTCATTAGCGAGGAAAGCGCCCTGTCGATCGAGGCGAATGCCGCAGGTGAGGCAATCACCTTTACGGCCAGCGTTCACCCCGCGCTACACCCACTCACGGCCCGGCTCACGGACTATCTCGGCGACACGCTTACCCTGGTCGGTGATCTTTCAACAGGTCGTGATGGTCCCAGGCTTGACCTCACCGCCGATGCCGACGCTCTCAGCCTGAACGCACAGATCAGCCAGGCAGAGACAGGCGCATGGTCGGCAGATCTTCGTCTCATGACGGACAGTCCAGACCGCTTCCTGCAGCAGGATTCGGTCTCGGTGGCGCGGGCCATCATTGATGGCAATCTGGTATACGATGCCGGCACAGCCCGGTTCGACGGGAACGTTTCAGCGAATGGCATCGAAGCTCCCTCCTTCGGTGCAGACAACGTCTCCGGTCCGGTTATCGCGGTGTACAACGCGCCATCCATTTCCGTCCGGACGACGCTGACAGGCGAAGGAACAGCCATTCCTGGCACTGCTGGCCGGATCGCGGGCCGCGCCCCACTGGTGCAGACCAACGCCCAGTTCGACCTCGACACGCGCATCCTGTCGGTTCGCGAACTCCTCGTGCGCGGCGTTGCCGGCCGTGTCACGGCTGCCGGCACCGTCACGCTCGGCACAGTCCCCTCTGCTGATCTTGCAGGCAGCTTCCAGCTGGACGGCGCGGCCGCAGGCCTCTCCCGTCCAGTCAGGGCGCAGGGGCAGTTCGAGCTGTCGCGCGCACGCGACAATGGTACGAACTGCTCCACCCGCCTCAATGCTTCGAATTTCGGCAGCCTTCCTGCGCCTCTCGATCAATGGTCGGACGGCCAGGCCTACATCACTGCCAATGGCCGGTACGGCAATGATGGCCGGGTCACGCTGAGCGCCTTGACGCTGGAGAGCAGGTCGCTGAAAGCAAACGGGTCTGGCGTCATCTCGGCAGACGGCGACGTGTCCGCTTCGCTTGCGCTGTCAGCTGGCGAAGCTGTCGTCGGCGGCGCAAATCTGACCGCACTCAATGGCCAGGGCGATGTCAGCGGATCCATGGATAATCTTCGCTTTGATCTACGCCTGACTTCACCGGCCATCTCGCGAGGCGAGTATCGCTTCAGCGATGTGCGCCTCAATACGGGTGGAACATTTGGAGATGACGGCCTTGATGCTGTCGTCGATCTTGGAGCGGACAGCGAGGCTGGACCACTTACCGCATCGACGGCTCTTTCCTTCAATGAGGGCAACTGGGCTCTTAATGGGCTTGAGGCCGGTTGGGCCGACCTCAAGGCAAATGCCAATCTCGCTGGCAGCGGCGGCGACCTCGCCAGCCTGCGCGGCGAAGCCTTTGTTTCCGGAACTTTGCCGGAGGGACTTCCCGCCCGCGACATTGACCTCGACGCGGCCATTACGGGTGACCGGCTGGCGCTGGACGCCACATTCGGCACGTTTGAAATTGGTCCGACATCGGCAGACGCGCTGGTTGTTCGCGCCACAGGCACCCTTCAGGAAGCCAATTTCATCATCGACCTCGATGGCAGGACAGAGCTGGATGGCCTGAACTATGACACGTCCCTCGACGTGGACGGCGTACTTGCCGGCCTCAGCGGCGACGCACCACTAGACCTCACCGCGTCAGTCACCGCCCTGCTGGGCGATATCGGACTGACCACCCAGTCCCCAGTTCGCTTCACCCAGTATGATGATGGCTTCGATGCCACCGCAGACCTCGCAGCTCTCGGCGGCACGCTGGGGGCCAGCCTGACAACGCGTGGCTCGACGCAGATCGTCCTCAATGGCAAGAACCTCGCAATCGCGCCCGTCCTGACCCTCGCCGGTCGTCCTGCTCTCTCCGGCGCCATCGACATTACGGCGGACCTGAAAGAGACGGCCGATGGTGGCCTGTCGGGGCCATTGCGCGGTGAGATCCTCGGCATCTCCCGCCAGGGCTCCGACCTGCCACCGATCGACCTGTTTTTCAGCGGTGACCTGCAGCCTGCTCTTCTGGCCATGGAAGTTCGCGCGCTCGACAATGAGGCGCTCACTGCCAGTACGACGCTCGACCTTCCCGTGATCACGAGCGGCGCGCCGCCCTTCATCACACGGGACCCCGACCGCCAGATACCATTCCGGGCAACAGCTGACGGCCAGATCGAAGCTATCGCTGCGCTCTTCGTGCCCCCTCAGATGGTGCTGAAAGGCGTCGTGGATCTCGACCTGTCGGGTCAGTTGCCAACACTTGATGAAACCTTTGGCGGCACGCTCGATTTCTCAGACGGCGTGTTCGAACACGGCGATCTCGGCATGGTGCTGAACCGCATCAACGCATCGACCAGCCTCGGCGCGGGGCGCCTTACCCTCTCCAGTTTCGATGCGCGTGGCCGGTCCGGCGGCACGCTTCGTGGCAGTGGAGCCATGTCGCTGGATGGGTCTGGCGCGAGCGATCTTGAGCTGACCGCAGACCGCCTCGTCGTCACCGAACGCCGCGAAGGTCGCGCCACGGTCAGCGGAACCATGCAGGTCAATCAACAGCCCGACCTTCTTGAAATCACCGGAGACCTGGTTGTCGATGAAGGCGCGATCAATATCGAGAAACTGCCGAGCGGAGGTCCGCCCACGCTCGACGTGTCCTTCGAGCAGCCTCAGGAAGAAGAGGCCGAAGCGGAGGAAAAAGCGGCCACGCGTCTCGACATCCAGCTCAGTGCGCCAGGGCGCATCGACATCAATGGCCGTGGGGTCAATGCCGAGCTTGGTCTCGACGCCGACATCAAGGGCACGATTGGTGAACCCGTCATCACCGGAGAAGCGCGGATTGTTCGTGGCCGGTTTGATCTTGTTGGCAAGCGGTTCACATTTGGCGACAGCTCCGTCGACCTCCGCCAGGACATCAGCGCCAGCCGCCTGAACATTTCCGCGACGCACGAGACAAAGGACGACATCCAGGCGATCCTGAATGTGAGCGGCACGGTAAAGCGCCCCGAAGTCGACCTCACCTCAAACCCGGTCCTGCCGGATGATGAAGTGCTCTCGCGCGTTCTTTTCGGCCGCTCCCCATCCCAGCTCTCGACACTTGAGACAGCGCGGCTTGCCGCAGCCTTGGCGCAGCTCTCAGGCGGCGGAGGCTTTGACCTGCTTGGTGGCATCGAACAGGCGCTTGGCCTCGATACGCTTGATGTCGGCAGCTCTTCCAGCGGCGCCGTCGAAGTGACCAGCGGCAAGTATCTGACAGAGAATGTCTATCTGGAAGTCCGATCAGGCGATGCCGGCACCCCTGGCGTCGCAATCGAATGGGAGCCGATCCGCAATATTGAAGTCGAAGCTGCGACCGCTGCCGAAGATGGTCAGGAATTTTCCATTCAGTGGAAGAAGGACTTTGAAGATTTCGGCAGCGATGAAGACGGCAGCTAGCCCCCGGCCTTCGGACCGGTGAAGCGACTGACCGCTTTCGAGTGTGGCACCCACCCTTATTGACGTTATACGGTTCATGGACTTGGCTGAACACTCATCGACCGCCCGCTCGAAGGCCTCGATGAACGTGCAAGTGTGTCCCTCGAAGCCCTTCTGCCTCGAACAGCGAGTTCCACGCGCCTGTCTTTCCCGGCGATGGCAAGTCCAGAAACGGCCGCATTCGACGAACGTTGAAAACAAAAAAAGCCCCCGATCCGAAGATCAGGGGCCTGTTGGGTGCGGGAGGGCGCACCCAACAAAAGAGTAAGCTAGTAATTCCTTTTATTTCAGAGGGTTAGAGGTTTCCCTGCGAGCAACGATCATTCAAAGTTCCGGCAGGCGCCGGCTGATGCGTGCCAGAATATCGTCAAGAGTGCAGGCTCCCTGTAGTAAAGCGCTCGTGACTTCGCATAAGCGTCCGCGTACGCCTTTCGCGTTTCTGCGTCGCTCAACAGAAAGGCTTCGTTCCTGGTGAGGTCCGGTTCATCTGCCTTGCGGAACCTTTTGGCCTTGTGGTCCTTGTACGCGTCTGTTCCGATGAACTCTTTCACTGAGGCGTCAGCGAGCAGGCAGTACACGTCATAATAGTGGCGCATGAAATTGACAGGCATGTCGCCGTCCGCCTGCTGCTTTCGGAATTTCGTTGAGATGGTCTGGAGCTTTTCGACAAAAGTATAGCCCGGCTCATAGCAAGGCACATCGACCGCGCGGGTGTCGGTCAGGTCTGCAATCCCACTCTCGACTGCAAGTTCGTAAGCCCAGGACGAAATCGTACATGGCCGGTTCGGCGCCACCTGGTCGAACCCGACTTCGAGCAGGATGCCTGCCTTCAGCCCTTCTGGCAGTGGATTCACCGACTCATACTTCAATCGAATGCCTGCGCCGCGATAGTGGCGTGTGTCGTCGAACTCTTCGTCGCGGACCACTTCGATAATGCCAGGAATTTTGATGGCTTCGGCCAGACCGTTGAAGAATTCGAGACGCGCCTTTACCTGCGCAGGCTTGTTGTGGTTTGGGCCATACTGGAGGTCGGTCTCTGGGTGGATCAGGATGTCGATGTCTTCCGAAAAACGGTCGATGAGGCCGTATCCCTTTGACAGCGAAGTTCCGCCTTTCAGCTCAAACTTATAGTCAAGCTGCTGCAGTCCCCAGAGGCAGTGCATCAACCAGTAGTCTTTTTCGATGAGGCCCGGATCGATAGTGTTGTTTCGCGCAGCAACAGCGATGAGGTCGGCAAAATCAGGCAGTGCGTGCAGGAGGGTCACGCGGCGGTTGCCTGATCAGGGTTCAATACAGGCTTGAGGAGCCTTGCAGCCCGCGCCGATCCGAAATCCTTCACCGCACGTGACAGTCGCGCGCGGTCCATACGTCGCGCACGCCTAAGTGCCTTGGGAAGCACTGCTGCCTTTTCCTCGGGAAGCCGATCGAGGTTGTGCAACAGATCCACCAGGAGGAATTCTTCGCTGAGGTTTGAAGGAACAGAGGTCCGCATGCGGAAGTCATAGCGTCGGCCATCCAGCTCGAAATGGCCGTGCCGTTTGCGATTATAAACTACCGGCTCATTGTAGAGCTGCGTCGTTCCCAATTCGAGGCTGTTATAGGCGTTTGGCGAAACCATAAGAAACCGGTCATCCCCCAGGAATGACTCAACCAGCTTCTCCGGCTTGGCGGGTGCCTGCCCGAACCGAGTTTTCTTCGGAGCCATATAGAGCCCTGCCCCAACCTTTTCGAGGCGTCCTTCGTCAAGCAGCTGTCCAACATGTCGATCGACAGCGTTTGACCAGGTCGCAAGCTCCTTGCGCCGGTACACCTGTCCGGGGCGCAATTTCCTTTTTAGTTTTGCAAGCGCGGTCATGTTCTGTCTCCATCACCCACAATATAGGGGTCATGCTCCATATTATGCAACATTTCTTATTAAAAAGTCATGCACAACAAAGACAATAAATGTTCCCCGTCAGCGACCATGAGACAGATCGGCCAAATTGCTTAAGGAGGATTTCTGGCACATCGTAGCCCGCCAAGGGAGCGAAGATGAGACAGAAATCCGGGCCGGAAGGATCGGCCGAAAAACATGTGAAAGAGATACGCCGTAAGACCCGGCGCAAATTCTCTGCCGAAGAGAAGATCCGCATTGTTCTGGAAGGCCTGCGCGGAGAATATTCGATTGCCGAACTGTGTCGGCGTGAGGGGATCGCCCAGGGCCTTTATTACACCTGGTCGAAGGAATTCCTCGAAGCGGGAAAGAGGCGGCTCTCCGGCGATACCGAGCGCCAGGCGACGTCCGGTGAGGTGAGCGGCTTGAAGCGCGAGATGCGGGATCTGAAGGAAGTCGTGGCCGACCTGACGCTGGAAAACCGCATTCTGAAAAAAAGCGTGATCGGGGATGGGGAGGATACCGAATGAGATACCCTGCCTCTGAGAAGCTGGAGATCATCCGGCTGGTCGAACAATCACACCAGCCGGTGAAGAAGACACTGGAACAGATCGGCGTGTCACGTCCGACCTTCTATCGCTGGTATGACCTTTACCGGCGGTTCGGTGAAGCCGGGCTTGAGGATCGGCGCAGCGGCTCCGGCCGGGTCTGGAACCGCATCCCGAACGAGGTGCGTCAGCAGGTACTGGAAATGGCCCTGGATCAACCGGAACTATCTCCCCGGGAATTGGCGGTGACGTTCACCGATGAGAAGCACTACTTCGTCTCCGAGGCCAGTGTTTACAGGCTTTTGAGGGCGCACAACCTGATCACGAGCCCGGCTTTCATCGTGATGAAAGCGGCTGATGAGTTCAGGGAGAAGACCACCGGGCCGAACCAGCTCTGGCAGACCGACTTCACCTATCTGAAAGTGATCGGCTGGGGATGGTTCTATCTCTCCACCGTGCTTGACGACTTCTCCCGCTACATCATTGCCTGGAAGCTCTGTACCGGCATGGCGACGAGCGATGTGCAGGATACGCTGAACCTGGCGCTTGAGGCTTCCGGACTCGATGAAGTAAACGTGATCCATCGCCCAAGACTACTCTCAGACAACGGACCTTCCTACATCTCTGGCGATCTGGCTGAGTATCTTGCCGACAAGGGAATGAAGCATACGCGCGGCGCGCCGTATCATCCCCAGACCCAGGGCAAGATCGAGCGCTGGCATCAGACCCTGAAAAACCGCATCCTGCTGGAAAACTACTTCCTGCCGGGAGACCTCGAAGCGCAGATCGACGCGTTCGTTGGCTACTACAACCACCAGCGCTATCACGAGAGCCTGAACAATCTCACTCCGGCAGATGTCTATACGGGCCGCGGCCAGACCATTCTGCTGGAACGTGAGAAAATCAAAAGGAGGACCATGAAACTACGGCGCTTGCAGCACGCCCAATCCGCTGCTTAACTCAACCCAGATGCGCCAGACCCTCCTTAAGTCAGGCAGCCTGAAGTCTCAAATACCTGACGACGGACA
>NZ_NCSU01000015.1 GCF_002088945.1 Henriciella pelagia
TCGATTTCTGACAGATCGCAGAAAATGCGGCCTTGCGGGACGAACTCGCAAGGCCAGTTTGCTCGGAGGAATCGATTTGCTCGATCCTAGCGGATTTCCTGAACCCCGAAATCCGACGCCCCAAGAGCGAACAGCTTCATGATCAGGTCCATCGCCCCGGGCGCAGCCGCATGCGCGTCAAGGGCGGCTTTGCTGTCCCAGACCTCGAATATGACCAGTTGTTCGGGATCAGATGCGCTGATCGCTATGTCGTAAAACTGGCAGCCATAATGGCCTTGGGTGATGCCTGCGAATTCACGGAACAGTGCCAGGGCTTCATCGCGTTTGTCGAGGGGCACACGAAGGCCGCCCTTTGATACAACAACCCTTGACTGGCCGTGCTCGTCGAATGCGTCGCTTTCCGGCGCGAGATCAGCTTTTGCCATGGCAAGCAGTTTTTCCGATGTATCGGGTACCGCGGAGATCAGAAATCGGTCAGCTTTCAGCCCCTCGATCAGCACCTCTGCAGCCTGCCGGGCGGTCTGAATCTGGTCCGCTGACACGCCTGCGGCGAGAATTTCCTTCGGTATGCCCGTCAGGCGGCCAGCAGACATGAAGTTGGTCGCCGTTGCATCGGGACAGAAGACCGATACGCCGATGCCGCGATTACGAGTATAAGTCGCAAGGGCCCGACTATAGGCAATTATGCCAGCCTTGGTGGCAAGGTAGGGACCACCGAAGGGCATGTCATGAAACAGGCCAAGGCCGGAGGAAGTGTTGACGATCCAGCCACCGCCCTGCTCCGTCATGCGAGGAACGAATGCCGAGATGGACCGGCCAAGGCCTGTCAGATTGACGTTCAGCATCCAGTTCCAGTCCTCAGACGGTATCTGCTCGAGAAGCCCACCGACCGACACGCCAGCATGATTGAACAAGAGGTCTACCCGCCCGAGCTTATCGAAGGCGAAGTCGGCGAAAGCATTCACCGAGGCGTCTTCGCCGATATCGCAACTGGTCGCATGCATCTCAGCGACAGCCTGCGCCGCTACACCTTTTGCTGCGGCCCCATCAACATCACCAATAACGACGCGCGCACCAGCCTCATTCAGCATCAAGGCAAGTTCGCGACCGATACCGCCGCCTCCGCCAATGATCGCTGCCGTTTTTCCCTTGAACTCCATCAACCTGCCCTCCTTTTCTGTTTGTTTCGTCAACTAGTCGACCAGCTCCAGACGCTCCAAAAGGGCATCGAGACGTTGCTCAAGTTCCGGACTGGCCGGCACCATCGGCAAACGATGTTCATTCGCCGGAAGAATTCCGAGACGGCGCATCATGTATTTCATCGGGATCGGGTTGGTGTCCCAGAAGATGGCCTGGTTGATCTCGAACAGTTCGAAGTGAAGGCGCCGGGCTTCGGCCATGTCACCAGCCAAAGCTGCCGAAGCGAGTGCAGAAATCTGTTTTGGCAGAAGATTACCCGCCGCATTCATGAGACCTGCCGCTCCGATCGCCATCATCGGAAAGCTCAGCTCCTCAAGGCCTACGAAGATCCTGAAATCGGAACCACAGAGCGCCAGCGTCTCAGTGACAAATGCCAGGTCGGTCGATGCATGTTTGACGCCGACCAGGCTGGGGACCCGGCGCTTGATCTCGGCAATCGCTGACGGCGGCAACGAAACCCCCGATCGTCCGGGAATGTGGTAGATCAGGATGGGCAGACTGGTCTGCTCCGCGAGGGAGCGATAGTATTCTACCATTCCGCGCACAGGCGGCTTGATGAAATATGGTGTCACAATCATCAAGGCATCTGCCCCGGCGGCTTCGGCACCCTGACACAAAGCAAGGGATTCACGAAAGTTCTGTCCGCCGGTTGCTGCTACGACTGGAACCCGTCCCGCCGACACTTCCACGGCGGTTTTCACAAGCGAGATTCTCTCCTCGATGGTCAGGGTTGTTGGTTCTGCCGTCGTGCCATTTACAACAATGCCGTGCGACCCACCGTCGATGACATGCGTGGCAAGCGCGCGGTATGCGGCAAGGTCAACCTCGCCATCACGAAACGGCGTTACCAAAGGAGGAAAAGAACCCTGAAGGTTGGTCGAAACAGTCATCATTAACGATCCGTATTTTCGTGGAAAATGGGCAGGACGATCAGGCAGTCGTCTTGTTCTGAACGGTTGCAAGATTGGTCCCGAAACCGGCTTCCGAACCGAGCGTCAGGATGGGGCCACCCTTGATGTCTTCCTGCCAGATCAGCGATTCCATCCCGATGTGCAGGGGGTGATCCTGAATGGTCAGAATGACGGCGCCATCATCCTTTGTTGCATGCCCATGTGGCGCCCAACCGGGAGCCGAAAGCATGATGTCTCCCGCCCCCCATTCGAGACGCACACCATCCACGATGCTGTAGCCGCTGCCATCAAGAATATAATTGATTGCTGCGGAGACATGCTTGTGCGCCGGTCCCGTGAAATTCGGACCCGCAGCGGTAATCGTGGCGAAAAAGGAAAACGTTGTCCCGTTCCGGATTCCTGTCGCCGGGTTATAGAGGCACCAGAGCGGGCGCCCTGTATAACCCGTTTTCAGTGATCGAACGATACCGAGATGCTCGGCAACCTCGTCCCACTGCCAGAGAAGCGGCCTGGACTCGACGAAGTCTGGATCGATCAAGTGCTCATAAGGCAGCAACATCGCGCCCGAGTCGCCCACTGGAATGGCGCCACCCGCTGCCTCCTTGGCGCTCGCGATCTTTGAAGAGTAGGTCGAAGCAATTTGCGAGTCTGCAGCAGCCTCTTCGCCTTCGGCCGGATCATACTCTTCGTAAAAAACCTCGAGCTTTCGCAGCAAGGGCGAGTTCGAGTAGCTGACATAGGTGAACGGCTCTGTGCCATTATTGAGAATGGTTTCGACACGCATCCCCGGCGTATTCCAGCAATCGCGAGCCCGGACGTTAAATGCACGATCACCAATTCTCGCCTGCGCCGAACCCGACAGCGCCATTGTGAAACTGGAGGCGTTGTGACGCCGCGGACGCGTCCGCTCGCCCGGCAAAAGCACACCGAACACCACGGCAATGCCGGGCGACAGTCCGAGACCTGGCTCCACACTTGAAGGATGGACGACCAGGGCTTCTCTTCGCCCATCACTCCCGCAAGGGCCGTCGGACAACATGGTCAAGGCGTCTGAAATCTCACTGCCCCGCACAAGATGCGATGACCAGACGTCTGTTGACTGCGCCGAGAAGGAGCGCTGGTCGATCATTTTTCCTGGTAGAGTATGAGTTGTCATCGTTTGTGTCCTCTGGTTCTGCTCGCCGCGCGGGTCGGCCTTTACATGTCCCCCGCAACTGAGTTGCTGGATAAATTACGGCAGATGCGAACCGGCCTTCTGCCGGTACCGTCGCACCTCTCGGGTGCTTCGGATGATCAAAACCTCTGTGATACCGTCACGCCGAAGGTTCGCTTGGCAGACCAGCCTTCCGTCACCTGCTGATCGAGCAGGTTCGAATAGGTGCGGTACTCTTCATTTCCGAGATTGCGCCCCCAGAGCTGAATGCTGGTCGTCCCGTTTGGAAATGTATATTGAGCCGAGGCTGAGATCAGGCCGTGCGATTCTTCGAGATCTCGAGGCAGGTTTGCCGGCTGATAGTAGAACTCGCCGATATAGTTGTACGCTGCTCGTAACTGCAGCTCAGCTTCGCCGAAGGCCTTCGTGTAGATGGTCTCCAGATTGTAGCGGTGGTGCGGTGTGCGTACCAAATCATTGCCGCTGAAATCGATGCCTGCATTGGCATCAACTACGTAGGAATCATATGAAGCATCAAGGTAAGCGTAGCTCGCGTTGATCTGTAATTCCGGCGACAGAACCGCGGACGTTTCAATTTCCAGCCCCTTGATCGTGCTGCTGGCAGCGTTCTCGATGATGGCAGATGAGAAACCACCCGGAAAAACCACGACCCGGCGCACTTGCAGGTCTTCAAATTCATTCTGGAAGGCGGCGATGTTGAGACGGAACCTGTTGCTGAAGAACTCGGACTTCATTCCGACTTCATAGGCTTTGACCGTTTCCGGATCGGCTGATCGCCCTGCGATCTGTATCGTTGTGGCAGTTGATTGAACGGCTCCACTTTTGAAGCCTTCCGAATAGGATGTGTAGAACATCACATCGTCCACCGGACGGAACTCCAGGCCGACCTTCGGATCAAACGAGTTTGATTTCAGATTACCCGGCAGTGAAAAACTTTGCGGCACGACTGGCAGGGGCACACCCGGCAATCCATTGATCGAAGTATGGGTATAATCGCGATCATCCTCGGTGTAGCGGGCACCAAGCGTGAGACTGAGATAGTCGGTAAGTGAAAGTGTTCCCTGACCATAGACCGCAACACTCGTCATGTCGGTCGTCTGGTTCGTCTGGTCCGCCTTGCGAAGAACGCCAGGCGAGAACGGAGGCGTCTGCGTGGGATTGGCAGCCAGGAAGCTGACGATGCTGTCCGTTCCTGTTGTGAAAGTGGCGCCTTCATCACCTTTGTCATTGAAATAGTAAATGCCGGCGACCCAGGAAAGACGATCTCCGAAAGTCGCACCCCCACCATCATTGGAGGCGAGCCGCAGCTCAGCGCTATACGTGTCGGTATCCGTGACACCTTCATAGGTCACAATGTCGAAGGCTGTAGCGTCCAGATCCTGGGTGGCTGTCTGCTCAAACCCGATCCAGCTTGTGATGGCAGTCGCGGTGACAGCATCACCGCTCCAGATCAGTCGAGCGTCGATCTGCTGATGCTGAAGATCATTCTCGCCCGGAAGACTGTAATCTCCGCGATACCGGTCTCCATCCAGGGCAGTGGCCTGAGGCACAAACGGGCTTGCGATGAAGAGCGGCGTATTGGCAGCATGCAGGAAGGTGCCGCCCTGATTGGTGTCGGTGTAATTGGCGCCCAGCCTGAACAACAGACTGTCCGTGAGATCAAACTCAATCTTGCCGCGTACTGAGTACGTACGAACGCCATTGTCCTTGCCCGACACATTATCGAACATGAAGCCTTCTTCGTCGGCGTACCCTCCGCTCAGCCGCGCGCGAACGCGGTCACTCAGTGGCCCGGAAAGACTCCCGCCGCCAGCAATGTGTTCCTTGTTGCCGACCGTTCCGTAGATACGCCCCTCGAACTCGTCGGAGGGCGCCGAGGTCGTCGCTGAGATTGCGCCGCCGATGGTGTTCCGACCGAACAGAGTGCCCTGAGGCCCACGCAGGACTTCGACCCGCTCCAGATCGACAAGCCCAGACAGGACGTTGGAGAAACGCGGCTGGTAGATGTCATCGACATAAACCGCTGAGGAAGGATCACTGCCGATGTCGCGGCGGTTGGTTCCAACGCCGCGAATATACAACTCCGGTGTGGCAATGCTTGTATTGTCGTAGCTAATTCCGACAATTCCCTGGGACAGCTCGTCAAGATCGGTGACGGCCTTTGCTTCGAGCTCAGCACCGCTAACTGCCGTTAGTGATACAGGAACATTCTGCGCCGTTTCTTCCCTGCGCTGAGCCGTGACAACCACCTGGCCAAGGCGTGCGACAGCCTCTCCTTCCTCGGGTGATGCATCCGCAGCTGGCCCTGACACATCCTGCGCGAACGCAGAGTGCGAAAAGATCAGCCCAAGGGCGCTCGCACACAATGCGTGACGCTTCCAATCGCGAATAACCCTTTGATTATTCATAGCTACTCCTCCCATTTATTATTCTTAAAATCGGACTGTAACCGACCGACTTCACCGCTATAACCGAGCGACTACAGTCGTGTCAATCGGGATTCGCTCCTCGGGGCTAATTTGATCGGTAGTTCGATACGCAGGCGGGCTACAGATGCCCGTCGATCACAAACAATCGAAGTCAGATCCCAGCTGGACGGCTCCAGCGTAGTGCTGCCTGACTCCACTTACGTATGGGGTGATATCCTGCTCGCTATCGAGGCCCGGCACGACATGAGTCAGGACGAGCTGGCCGACGGATGCCTTCGCTGCCAGCAAGCCAATCTGGTCGGGCGAAATGTGCTCCTTCGCCATGTGATCCATGACCATTTTTAGCTGGCTGTCGGGTAGACCGCTCATTTCACGGACGACTTCCATCTGGCGCTCCAGATCGATGACCTCAATCACCAGAATATCTGCGTCTTTTGCGAGCTTCGCCAACGCATGGCTCTGACCAGTGTCTCCGGAGAACACGACCGATCGGTCTGCTGTATCGAACCGGTAGGAGTAGGAACGGTCGACACCGTATGGATGAACAAAGGCAGGCATCGTTGTGTAGTGCGAGTTCTCTGTCGCATACACGCTGACATTCTCGTCCTCGTAGATCAGGCTCGGCTCAACGTCTCCACTCACGCGAGGTTCTTCAGCGCTGAACAGCTCCACCGGCATAGGCACAGGTGGGTATTGCAAACGATGGATGTTGACTGGCGTGTCGATATAATCCAGCGCCGTCCGCACAAGGTGGCTTGTGCCCGGAGGACCGTAGACCGTCATCGGGCGAGCCTTTGCCGACGTCCAGCTAAACAGGAATAGTGGCGCAAGGCCTGCGACATGATCCGCATGAAGATGGGTGAGGAATGTCTGTCGGACCTCGGCAACGGGGATGCCGGCTTGCGTCAACTGGCGCACCACTCCGTCACCAGCATCGATAAGGTAATGCGCCCCATTGACGCTCAGCAGGCTTGCTGGCTGAGACCGCAACTGACGGGGTATCGGCCCCCCCGCCGTACCAAGTAATGTAACGGTTGTTGCGACTGATCCATCAGCATTGCACGCACGAGAGTTGGCTGCGTCGGCCAGATCCCGAGCGTCGCTTTGACGGCACCCACCCATCAGACCCAACGCACAGATTGCTGTCGAAAGGAACAATCTGGCCGAAACGCTCGGGCACCAGGCCGGTCTAGCGCGGCGCGGCTTTTGAGAGGTCACTCCCCCTTCTCCCAGCCATTGCGATTCTGGAAGCCGCCCGGCCCCGCCAGATGGGCGTGGAATACACCCTCAGGGTCTCGCTCATCCCGAATTTTCTGATACCGGCTCCAGGTCTCGTCGGTGAGGCATTTCACTTCACGGAAGGTCTGGTCGGAATCGCCCCAGTTCTGTCCGACCGTGTAAGGCTCAAGCTCGCCCATGGCATTGCGCAGCCAGTCCCGCAGCTTCTGATCGGCTGACTCATCTTCATGGATGATATAGGCGCCGACGCAGAGATCGGTTCCGAGATCCATGGCAATTTCTGGCGCATCGTCGGGACGTGGCAGCCGGAAGATCAGGAAGGTGTAGCCTGTATCTTCGGCCTGGCGATCCATCACGAGCGTTCGCATCGCCTTGATGATGTCCTGCTGCGGGCCATCAACCCAGGCGGAATCGACCTTGTAATACAGGCCAGCAGGATGAAGCTGATCAACCAGAGACAACTGCTCCGGCAGCGTTGTCGGCTGGGCGTCCGAAACCATGATGGCATCTTCACGGTATGGACAGTCTTTCAAGGGAGCGAGGACTTCGGCTGCCTCTTCCTGGGAATCGCAGAACGCGCAGGCCCAGATCATGAAGACGAGACCGCCGTCATGGCCCGGGATCGGCATGGGAGGCCGGGCAGAAACTGCGTTGAAATATACTTTGTCAGAAATATCTGGATGCTTGTCCCACAACCATTTCAACACCTGCTCATAACGCTCCACCGGATAGGCCTGCATCGACACAGCCACTCCGTCGGTCAGCGCACGTGTTTTCAGATGGAAACGCGAAATCAGGCCACAGAAACCCGGCCCGATACCTCTCGCGGCCCAAAAAAGATCCGCATTCTGATTTTCGCCGGCGCGGACAAGCTCTCCGTCGGCCGTAACAATATCGATAGCGACGACTTGCTCACAGGCATAACCCCATCCGCGGAAGTTCCAGCCCATACCACCCTGTAGCAGGAAGCCTCCGAGCCCCACGGAAGGGCAGCCACCCGCCCCAAAATATCGACCAAACTGCTTCAGGTACGGGTTCAGCTCGTCGCCGCCTTTGATAGCGGAAGTTGCAGTGACGATCTGGCTGTCGGCGTCGTAGGACATCTCCTTGTACCCCCCCAGGTCGATCAGCAGACCGGAATCCCGGACACTCCAGACGGGAAAACTGTGTCCGCCCGATCGCACAGCGACTGACCACCCTTTCTGCCTGGCCAGACGCACGCCGTTAACGAGGTCAGACTCGTTCTTCGCCAGAAGGATAGCCTCGGGAAAGCGGTCCGGTCGATTGGCATGCCAAATCCGGGCCGTACGGGCCTCTTCATAGCCGGGCTCTCCACGCAGGAATATCTGGCCCGCAAAGCTCGTAATTGCGTCGTTTAATGTGTTGTTTTCTTCGATTGGCACGACAGTCTCCCTTTGAATCGCGTGCCGTTCTTTCAAGGCGCGCCTGGTTCTGATGCACCTGCGGAGGGACGCCTTCTCAAGACAAAACGAGATTGCGCCGCCCGCACCCCGACTGGCGACAACAAGAACGCCCAGCCATCCGAGCCGCATAGTGCAACCCGTCGACTACAACAAGAGTTTTTAGATTGCAACCGAAAGACTACACTCTCGACGATTAGCGCCTAGAGTGCCTGAAAACCAAAGCTGACAGTCTTGTGGATCCGGCCTGACTTGAGGAGGAATGATGCTATTCAGTGGTGCCGGGGATCTTCGTTGCCAGCTCCCGCATCATCTCGCGAATGCCGGTTTCCATCTTGTCGGGTGCGCCGTCATAATCCAGCGCATGAATGATGAAAGGGGCAAAGAGGTGCCAGCCCAGATTGAGTGATGCAGCTGCCGCAATGACAGTCATCGCCTGCTCTCTGTCCTGCTTGCTTTTCCCCTTGGAGACCTTGTCAGCGAGAACTTTTAGGCCTCCCTCCTGCGCGACAAATGCATTCGGCGCATCACCGCCAAGCAGAAGCTGCGCGACAATCATCGTAAAGGCTGGCCGTTCGGTCGCGACATCAAACAACCGGACAAGAGTCGCACCAAAATCCTCCTCCTTGAGCATTGCCGCCCGGAAGGCACGCGCATGCTCATCCAGGACAGCCTGAAGCAAATTCTCCTTCGTGCCGAAATGGCGATGCACCAACGCGTGATTGACGTCGGCTTTCGCCGCGACATCGCGCACGGAAACAGCTTCCGGACCAAGGTTTCCAAACAACTCACTCGCCGCCTGGGTCAGGGCTTCCATCACTTCCTTTTTTCCGGTGGGGCGAGCTTGATCCAAATCGCTTGACGGCTTCGTAGTCACTTGGTTACACTCCTGTGTAGTCGGTCAACTTCACAACCATTAGTGGCTGATCCGAAGATTACCAGTCTGTTTTTGGGAGGACAGATGAATGAAGATTGGGAAGATCGTCTGCTCAGGGCAGACCCGAATTATTGCGCAATCAGGGTCGGGAGACTGGCGTGATCTCACAACCGGGGGCGGCATCGGCACAGTCGGAGCCGCCGCAGCCGCACTAGCAGCCGGAGCGTTGGAAGCAATCGCCAGGTTGAGCCCGCCCGCAAGGTTCGAGGAAAAAAACCTCGTCGCACCAATTGATGAAACGGCCCGAATCCTGTGTGCCGGGTTCAACTTTGGCGCTCATGCGACCGAATCCGGACGCGACGTGCCAGATCAGCCTACTTTCTTCTCCCGCTTTCCGACAAGCTTTGTCGGAAACGGCCACCCGATCACTCGGCCCCTCGCCTCAACGAGCCTGGACTGGGAAGGCGAGCTTGCCTTTATGATTGGCCTGGGAGGCAGGCACATTTCCGTGGAATCGGCGCTGGGCCATGTAGCGGGCTATTGCCCAATGGGCGAGCACAGTGTCCGCGAATACCAGCTACATGGTACGCAGGCCACTGCTGGAAAGAATTTTGACGGATCTGGCGGGTTCGGCCCCTTCATCGTCTCGGCGGCAACCTGCCCTGCCCCGTCGCAGATGGAAGTGTTCACACACCTCAATGGCGAGCAGATGCAACATGGCCTGCTCTCGGACCTGATTTTCGACATCCCGAAACTGATCAACTACATCTCCACATTCATCACTCTGCACCCGGGCGACATCATCGCAACCGGGACCCCGCCCGGCATTGGCGGACGGATGACTCCCCCGCGATGGCTCGTCCCTGGTGACACGATCTCTGTGGAAGTTCCGGGCGTCGGAAAGCTGTCCAATAGCGTCGTCGACGAACAACCCGGCCAGTGACCGAGCTTTTCGATCAGCCCGTCCCGTTAAAACAAGGAATATGACCTGATGTCAGACATACCAAGCATGAAGTGCTTTGATCCGGCCACAGACGGACCGGTTGCGTTCTTCAAGATCTTCAGCAGTGCCGTTGCGCCGCGACCAATTGCATTCGTGAGCACAGTCGCAGCTGATGGCACGAAGAATCTCAGCCCATTCAGTTTTTTCAATTTCTTCAGCGCAAATCCGCCCGTCCTGGTGTTCTCGGTGTCGACCCCAGCGTCCGGTGGTGAGAAGGATACGCTTCGCAATGTACGTGAAAGCGGCGAATGCATTGTACACATTACCGATCGCCCGCTGGGGGACCAGCTTAATCTGGCAAGTGCTGTCTATGCTCCGGACGTCGACGAGTTCGAAAAGTCCGGTCTGACGGCTGTTGCAGGCGAAGCAGTCAACGCCTTTCGCGTGGCTGAAGCAAAAATCGCCATGGAATGCCGCCTTCGACAGATCGTCCCCCTTGGCGACCAGCGCGCGTCCGGCAATCTTGTCATTTGCGACGTTGTCAAGCTGCACGCGGATGAAGCCATACTGTTTGAGGACGGCGCCAGTATCGATCCTCGCAAGTTCGCCTCCCTCTCCAGGCTCGGCGGGGAATGGTATATGGAAACTCGCCCCGACGCGCTCTTTGAATTGCCTCGTCCACCTGGCGGAGATGCCATGGGCGTCAAGGGTGTGCTGGCCGCCGCACCGCTCGCCAGCCAGTTGTCCCTAGCTGAGAGGGCAATACTCGGAACATCAAGCGCGCCACCAGACGGGACCGCAGTCGCTGCATTCGCCGAGCGCTGGCGCGCATCGCGGGCGAATGAGGAGCCGACACGTCAAGAAGTTGCCCTTCTGGATCACGCCCGAAAATCCCTGTCCGAACACAAAGTCGATGAAGGCTGGCTCGCCATCCTTGCTGCTGAACAACTGTCCGTCCCAAAGGAGCTGCATCGGTGAAGCTCTCAATCCGCGACAATCGCCTTCTCAGGCATGACGCCTTTATTGGCGGGGAGTGGGTGGCTGCCGATGACCGGTCAAGCATGGACGTGATAAATCCGGCGACGGGCGACATCATCACTTCAGTGCCCCGCATGGGGGACGTCGAAACGCGGCGCGCAATAGATGCCGCTGCGACCGCCCTGCCCGCATGGAGCGCCCTGACGGCCAAGGCGCGGGCAGAGCTGCTACGTAAATGGTTTGAGCTGATCCTAGCGAATGAGGACGATCTCGCCGCCATCATGACAGCAGAACAAGGCAAGCCGCTAACCGAAGCCCGGGGCGAGATCCGGTATGCTGCAAGTTTCATTGAGTGGTTCGCCGAAGAGGCGAAGCGAATTTACGGGGACATCATCCCATCGCACAAAGCTGGTGCGCAGATTGTCATCACGCGAGAACCGGTTGGTGTCACGGCCGCCATCACACCGTGGAACTTCCCTTCTGCCATGATTACCCGCAAGGCCGGGCCGGCCCTCGCAGCGGGTTGCACGATGGTGGTCAAGCCTGCTTCGGCCACCCCCCTCTCTGCCCTGGCTCTCGCCGTTCTGGCTGAACGCGCCGGCATTCCTGCCGGGGTCTTATCGGTTGTAACGGGCAGTGCGACCAGGATTGCCGGGGAAATGACCCGCAACCCAGCGGTCCGCAAGATCAGCTTTACAGGCTCGACCGACATCGGCAAGCAATTGATGGCCGAGAGCGCAGCGACGCTCAAAAAGCTCAGCCTCGAATTGGGTGGCAATGCGCCATTCATCGTGTTTGACGACGCTGACATTGATTCAGCCGTTCAAGGCGCGATCGCATCCAAATTCCGGAATGCCGGACAAACCTGCGTGTGCACCAATCGCTTCCTGGTCCAGGATGGTGTGTATGAATCTTTTTCGCGGAAACTGGTCGACGCCGTCGCCGCCCTTAAGGTTGGCAATGGCGCTGAACCGGACGTGGACCAGGGCCCACTGATCGACCGGGCGGCCGTTGAAAAGGTCAAGGCTCACATCGCCGACGCGCTCGCCAAGGGTGCCCGCGTGCTCCATGGCGGCGAACCCGATCCACGCGGCGGCACGTTTTTCATGCCGACGGTTCTCGCCGACGTGTCCAGCGCGTGTGAAGTCGCGAAGGAAGAAACATTCGGACCGCTTGCGCCGCTGTTTCGCTTTTCTGACGAAGCCGATGCGATCAGACAGGCCAACGACACCTCATTCGGCCTCGCCGCTTATGTCTACACGACGGATCTTGGACGGGCCTGGCGCATGTCGAGCGCGCTCGAATACGGAATCGTGGGGATCAATGAGGGGCTGATCTCGACCGAAGTGGCGCCCTTTGGCGGCATGAAGGAAAGCGGATTTGGCCGCGAGGGGTCCAGGTACGGGATCGAAGACTATCTCGAAATCAAATACACATTGATGGGAGGACTGCAGTGAAGACCTCGTTTGGTGCACTCGGACTTCTGCTTGTCCTGCTTCTGGCCAATACGTTCGCTTTCATTGACCGGCAGGTCATCAGTCTCCTGGTCGACCCGATCAGGAGCACTGTTGGCGCAACCGATATCGAAATGGGATTGCTCCAGGGGCTAGCCTTTGCGCTGTTATTTGCCGTGTTCGGGCTACCAGCTGGCCGGATGGTCGATACACAGAACCGCAAGATCATCCTGGCTGGCGGAATTATCATCTGGAGCGCCGCGACCGTGGCCTGCGGACTGGTGGGGTCATTTGCGGGACTATTTGTTGCTCGCATATTTGTCGGTGTGGGCGAGGCCACACTCGCCCCGGCCGCCTATTCCATGATCGCAGACAGGTTCGACAAGAAGGCACTGGGCCGGGCGCTGGCTGTCTACCAGTCTGGCATATACCTGGGGTCGGGCATCGCTTTTATTGGCGGCGGTGAACTTTACCGGCGCGCGCTGGAATCCGGTTCAATTGGCATACCTCTAACTGACGGGCTCAACGCCTGGCAGCAGGTCTTTGTCGCGGTGGGGCTGCCTGGCTTTATCATTGTTGCCCTGATTGCCTTCCTGAAGGATCCACCGCGCAAGTCGAAAACCGAGCCGCCATCCATGCGTGAGGTCTTCGGCTTTATCCAACGGCACATGTCTGCATATGGCTGGCTGACACTCGGCATGGCCGCGTTCGGCTCACTTGGCTACGGGCTGAATGCCTGGGCACCTGCGGCTGCTGAACGTACATTCGGCCTGTCGCCTGACATTGTCGGACGAGGTCTGGGCATTGCGGTTCTGGCCGGATCACTCACCGGGATAATTCTGGGCGGCCTGCTGGCAGACTGGCTGTCATCGCGGCGTGGCGGTCATATGCGCCTTGTCCTTCTCATGGTCGCGGGCTGTCTCGTCGCGCCTGTCGCATTCTTTTCGGCAACCGCTCCGTCGGCTGGCGTCGCCCTTGGCGCCGCAGCTATTCTCTTTCTATTGGCCGCGATGCCCTTCTCGGCAGGTGTTGCCGCCCTGCAGGCGATCACGCCCAGCGAGATGCGCGGGCAGATTTCAGCCCTCTATTACGCAACCGCGCTCGTCATGGCGATCATCATCGGGCCTGCCTTGCCGCCGGTGATCGCCGCTGTATTCCTGAATGGCGAACAGAGCATCGGCATGGCGCTGGCCTGGTCGATGGCCGGTCTCGGCCTCATCGGGGTCATGTGTCTGGGCTTCGCAGTCCGCGGCTATATTGCCGCCTCGGATGAGGCCAACGAGATGGACAGTGGCTTGCAGCCCAGTCTTCAAGGAGCCTGACACCGGAATGTCTTTGCGCCGTCAGGATCTAAACCTTCTCCCGATACTGCGTGAACTCATTCGCGCACAGAGTGTGTCCCGGGCCGCAGAAAGCATTCATCTCAGCCAGTCCGCAACGAGCGGAGCGCTTGCAAGACTACGAGACGTTTTTAATGACGAGCTCCTTGTCATGGACGGCCGCAACATGATTGCGACACCGTTCGCGAAATCCATTCAGCAAAGAGTGGAAGAGGCCTGTGCGGCCATCGAGACGCTTTACGAACCGTTGTCGTTTGATCCGAAATCCGAGCCCCGACAGTTCAATGTCGCAACCACCGACTATGTCGCGTACATGTTGGCTGGTCGAGTTGCAAAACGCATACTGAATGAGTGCTACTCTGTCAGCGTCCGATTCCACCCCATCAGCCGGGCGGTCGAGCAACATCTGCTACATGGCGATATCGACATAGCCATCATGTCGGACAAGGGGGCGGAACATACCGGCTCGACACTGCACGGTAGCCGCCTGTTCGAGGATGAACGCGTTGTCATTGCTTCGGCAATCAATCCGCCTTTCAAAGGCGCTTTGACACTTGAAGCCTACCTGAACGCGCCTCATGCGAATTTCGAGCTCCATCAGTTTGACAGTCTCTCGATGTCACAAATCTGGCCCGAGCTGGAGCGCCCGGTCCGCCAGGTCGTAAGCGTTCCGCATTTCACGGCCCTGCCAGAAACTGTCGCAAATAGCGGCTGCCTCGCACTGATACAGAAGCGGCTGGCGGCACAGATGGCAACCGCTGGTCTGGTTACAATTCACCCGGCGCCTTTCGAGGCACCTGCTGTCGAAATCTATGCCTATCGCAGCCCCCTGCGTTCCCAGGACCGGTCACTCGACTGGGTCACGGACCTTCTGGCAGACATCAGCGCGCATCTTCCTGATGTCTGATGGAGCGATCGCCTGCGCCGATACCTCTGTCCAGACAAGCGATTGGATTGCGATGGCGTCTCCATGTCAGGATCAATGGATAATAAGGGAGAACTTCAGATGGCGTTTGTATCTTCGCTGCCGGACGAAACGGTCGGACCGACTGTTTGGCAACTCCATCCGGAAGCCTATAGCGCCTGGCCTGACATCTGCGTCAGCATCATGGCGAGCGAGTCAGAGCTGACACTCGGCGAAAAAGAGCTGATTGGTGCCTACAGTTCGGCCCTGCGCGGCTGCCGGCACTGCTACACGGCGCACTATCCGGTCGCGGTGGCCTACGGGATTGACCAGGAACTGTTCCAGGACATCATGCGTGATCCGGAAGACGCGCCCGTCGATGTAAAGACAAGGGCTCTGCTCGTATTCGTCAAAAAGCTCTGCGATGAACCAGGCACGTTTTCACGGGCCGATGTTGAACGCCTCATGGCCGCGGGCTGGTCGGAAAGAACAGCATCAGATGCGATCAAGATGAGTGGTCTGTTCGCCTTCATGAATGTGATGATGATCGGGCATGGCGCTGACGATGTCGATCTCACTGATATTGGCCCTGTTCATGCAATCATCCGTGGCCGCGGGAAATATGGGCACGGTGAAGGCACCGGTCGCCAGAACGTCCTCCTGGTCATGCGCGAAAGCATCTCGAAATACGGTCTCTTCAACACACTCAAGGCCATCCGCCGGGGTCGCCAGCTGGGCGTTGTCGGCAACAAGAAAAAGAAGGCGCATTGATCATGACCACTTTTTCCTTTCTGCCTGAAAGTGCTGTGTCGACAGATGTCTGGAGCACCGAACCGGACCTTCTTGAAGCCTGGCGGACACTGCCGCGCAATGTCATGGCCAATACATCTGAACTCACAAGGGATGAGAAGGCTCTTATTGCTGCCTATTACGCCTCCTTGAAAGGCTTCGGTGATGCGGAAGCAGGACGGTTCCCCCTGGCTGAAGCCCTCGGCCTCGACGTGAAGGTCGACCACGGTCTCTTCCAGCAAGTCCTGAATGATCCAGAGACCGCTGCGGTCGACCAGAAACTCGTACCCTTGCTCCTTTACGTGCGCAAACTCGCGCTCGAGTCCTACAAGCTGCTGCAGCGCGACGCGGACAAGGTGTTCGCCGCTGGCTGGTCTGAACGCGCCTTCACGGACGCGATCATTGTTTGCGCGACCGTGATGTTCTTCGTGTCCGTTATGATCGGGCACGGGGTCACTGCGACAAAACTCGAAGATTTCGGCGGCACTGCGGCAGCGTAAGCCAGCACACCAACTGCTCAACCAGTCAGCACTGCTGGCAAGGAGAAGACGCTTGATGAAAGTTATTCAAGGCGGCACCTATCTGATCACAGGGGCAACTTCAGGCATGGGGCTGAAGACGGCCAAGCGCCTGATTGCTACGGGCGCCGACCATCTCATTACCGGAACGCGCAAGTCCGGGACAGATGCAGCCCTCCGCCGGACGATCCCCAAAGAAAAACTGACCGTACTGGATCTGGACCTCATGTCGCTCGCCAGTTCCAGGGACTTTGCGACCGCCGTACAGCAGACACTGGAGCAACGCAGCGAAAGCCTTTCGGGCATAGTCTGTAATGCCGGGCTTCAGATGATTGGGCCGAAAACCATGACCGAGGATGGGGTTGAGGCCACATTCGCGGTCAACTTCCTCAGCCACTTCATGATCGTGAGCCGTCTTCTTTCCAAGCTGAAGGATGGCGGGAAGGTCATTACTATTGGCAGCGGCACGCATAACCCTGATGACCCTGTCGCGAAGGCTGGCGGGTTTCGCGGTGCCGCATTTCCAAGCGCCCCGGCCGTTGCGCAAGGCGATCTCGGCACATCCGGAACCGATATTGAACTCGGTCAGGACCGTTATGCGACATCCAAACTCTGCTGCGTCCTCTTCGCGCGCGAAATGGCTCACCGCCACCCGCCACAGACTGCCAAATTTTTCTGTTTCGATCCCGGCCTGATGCCCGGCACAAATCTCGCGAGAGAACGACCTGCTGTGGTGCGCTTTGTATTCAAGAATGTGATGCCTATGCTGGTGCCGTTCGTCAGTCAGATCAGCTCCCCCAGCACGTCGGCCAAGATGATCGTTGACGGACTTCTGTCAAAAAATAGCGAATACAATTCGGGCGACTATGTCGAATTTACCGGCCATCTCGCACCGCACTCACCTCTGGCCGTTGATGACAGACGCGCCGCAGACCTGCTGGACCATAGCTACACGCTCATTCAGAATTTTGGGGCCCGGTAATGGAACGCAGCACAGCAACAGTTCAACATGCCGAGATTCTGATTATTGGCTCGGGCCCAGCAGGCTGGACAGCGGCCCTCTATGCAGCACGGGCCATGCGAAAAACCCTTGTCGTGAGCGGCCTGCAGCCGGGTGGCCAGCTGACAATTACAACGGAAGTCGAAAACTATCCTGGCTTTGCCGAGATCCAGGGCCCGGAGCTCATGTCAAAGATGCAGGATCATGCGCTTCAGATGGGGGCCGAGATCTCGGAAGATCATATTGCCTCAGTTGACTTCAGTTCGCGTCCCTATCGCGCTATCGGCGAAAGCGGCGTAATTTACACTGGTGATACGGTCATCGTCGCAACCGGCGCACAGGCGCGCTGGCTCGGCCTGCCCTCCGAGAAAAAGTATCAGGGGTTTGGCGTATCTGCATGCGCAACATGTGATGGCTTCTTCTATCGGGGGAAAGAGGTCATCGTTGTTGGCGGGGGAAATACAGCCGTTGAAGAAGCACTCTTCCTGACGAATTTCGCGAGCAAGGTGACGATTGTCCATCGGCGCGAAACCTTGAGGGCCGAAAGGGTTCTTCAGAACCGCGTATTCAATCATCCGAAAATCGAAGTCATCTGGAACAGTACGCTCCAAGAAGTGCTGGGTGAGGACAATCCGCTGGGGGTCACCGGCGTGCTCATCCAGAACCGGGAAACAGGCATCGTAACCAGCCTTCCGGCTCATGGCGTCTTCATTGCAATTGGGCATGCGCCCTCAACAGCCCTGTTTGAAGGTAAGCTTGCAATGAAGCCAAATGGATACCTGGTCACGTCTTCCAACTCGACAGCAACCAATGTCCCCGGCGTGTTTGCCGCAGGTGACGTCACCGACGAGACCTACCGGCAGGCAGTCACAGCGGCCGGACTGGGGTGCATGGCCGCGCTGGAGGCAAACAGAATGCTCGAAGAAGTCACGCTAAGTTGAGACGAAATTTAGACTGAATGGGCTTCTGGGACGCATTCCGCTTAAAGGCTACGCAACACCGCGCTCTGAGAGTCGCGATTATCGTCGGAACCGTTCTTACTCTGATCAATCAGGGCGATCTAATTCTGGCAGGGTCTGTCCCTGAAATCTGGAAAGTTCCACTGACCTACCTCGTGCCCTATTGCGTGTCGTCCTACTCAAGCGCCGCGATGCTGTCTTCCAAGGCATGAGCTAACGCGGCGTACACTGCTGCTGCTGAACCATTTCCTTCGCTGAGGCCGATACTCGACATCTCAAAGGCACTGCAGGTTAGAGGACTCAGGTTTTTCGGCTGAAAATAGCCCTCGGCATTTCTCGCTCACTGCACACGGAGCGCACACGAAGGTCCGTACACCTTTGTAATGTATTATTTTTTACCCCTTCCATCATTGCATGCATCCAGCCGCATAGCGATCGAAAGACTTGCAAAACCACTCAAGCCCAAAACACCAAAACCCTCTTTTGTACATCTTCGCTAGAGTTGCTAGCGGCTGCCGACGTTGGCCTGCTTCATGTCTCGCTACCAGCTCGACCAAATGGGATACTCACTCAAAAGTCAGTCTGGTCGGAAATGTAGACGGCTGGTTTCGAGTTGAGGATGATCCTGTTGAGCCGGCGCAATTCAGATAAAGTTGAATCAGCAAACCGCGCCACGAAACTTGTGGGCATCGACAAGTTTAGTCCTACCGGTAGTTTCAACTTGGAACCGGATGAGAATATCGTTCGGATCGTCAAGCTGTTGGCTCGGCAAAAAGCCGAAGAAGACTTCGCGAGGGCCACCGGCAAATCAACAAGCTGAGAACAGCCATGTCTAAAGTTGCCATCTACGCCCGCTTTTCCTCCGATCTGCAACGCGACGCTTCAATCGAAGACCAAATCCGTGAGTGCCAGGCACGTGCGGCGCGCGAAGGATGGACGATCGTTCAGTGTTACACTGATCACGCCATTTCCGGTGCCTCGATGAACCGGCCAAGAATACAAGCCCTGCTCCGCGACGCCCAGGAAAAGAAGTTCGATATCGTGCTAGCCGAAGCGCTGGATCGTCTGTCGCGTGACCAGGGCGATACCGCACACCTTCACAGGCAGATGAAGTTCCTTGGCATTCGGATCGCCACGCTGGCGGAAGGAGATGTCGGCATTCTCGACATCGGCTTCAAAGGCGTCATGAACCAGCTCTATCTCGACGACATGAAAGAGAAAGTGCGCCGTGGCCAAAGAGGCAGAGTGGAAGCGGGAAAGATCACGGCCGGCCTCGCCTATGGATACTCTGTCGTCAAAAAGTTTGGTCCCGATGGAAAGCCTGTTGCGGGAGAACGGGAGATAATCCCTTCGGAAGCTGCCATCGTTCGACGGATCTTTCAGGAATACGCGCTGGGTAAGTCGCCTCGTGCAATTGCTGTTGATCTCAACCGCGAAAACATTCCATCGCCACGTGGAGGTAAATGGCACCCTAGCACGATCGCCAACAGCCAAAGGCGCGGACTCGGGATCATCAATTGCGATCTCTATAGAGGAAAGATCATCTGGAACCGGACTACGGAGCTTCGTGAACCAGGAACGAACAGGCGCATTCCGCGCCTCAATGACGAGAGCAAACTCGTCACTGCTGATGCAGAACATCTTCGCATTGTACCTGACAAACTCTGGCAGGCAGTCAAAGAGAAACAGGAAAGGACCGCCAAGGGAGCGAGAACATTCAGAGACGCCAAGCGCCCCAAATATCTTCTCAGCGGCTTATTGAAATGCGGTGAGTGCGGCGGCGGTTTCAACAAGGCCAACCATGGCCGCTATGCGTGTTCGTCACGCCGAAACGCCAAGTCCTGCGAAAATCATTTGGCCATTCATCAGGACGATCTGGAAGAGGCCGTCATTGGCGGTCTCAGAGCTCGCTTGCTCACCGACGAACTCCTGCAAGTCTTCTGCGAAGAGTATACGCGCCACATCAACAAACTCAGCATGGCCAAGAACGCCAGGGTCAACCAGCTGCGGACCGAGCTCAACAAACTTCACAAGGCGAAAGAACGCTACCTTACTGCGATCGAAAACGGCGTACCCGCTGAAGAAGTCCGCGACAAGATTATCGCGGCTCGAGATCGTCGAGAGGAAATTGAGAAACAACTCGAACTGACAGAAGAGACACCCGTTCTCCTGCATCCAAAGATGGGGGACCACTACAAGAGCCAGATCGATCGTCTGGTAAAGTCTCTAAATGACGAGAGCTGCAATCTCGAAGCTCAAGAAATTCTTAGAAGCCTGATCGACAAAGTCGTGCTGACACCGAATTCAGCGCGCGACGAACTTGTCATCGACCTGCACGGCGACCTCGCTGGCATCCTAGCGGTGGCCGAGTCTCGCCAGGATACCAGCAGGCGGGCAGCGAAAACCGGAACTGGTCGTAGTCCGGTACTACTGGTGGTGGGCCCGGAGGGACTTGAACCCCCGACCAGACCGTTATGAGCGGTCCGCTCTAACCAACTGAGCTACAGGCCCGGATCTAAAATTTCTTGTGACCATCTTCTCGATGACACGAAGCCGCCGCAATGGCCGAATTATATCCGGAACGCAAGTCCCTGACGCTGAAAGGAGCTCAGAAATGCAATTGCCAAACGCCCGAATGATCGCAACCATCGCCGGCGCAGGCGCTCTCGTCGCCTGTGGAACCAGCATGGCGCAACAGGCCCCCGCCAGCACGCTCAACGTGCCCGGCGAGGCGCCTATTCCATCCTCGCACCCAAACTCGATCCAGCCGGAAACCACCCTGCAGATTTCCGCGACCGGTGAGGTTTCCCGTACTCCTGATATTGCCACCATCACCGCCGGCGTGCAGACTGAAGGCAAGACCGCATCCGAAGCCATGTCGCAGAACGCCTCGCGCATGCAGGGCGTCTATTCAGCCCTGCGCAGCGCTGGCGCCGCCGACCGGGACATGCAGACGTCCAACCTCTCCCTGCAACCGGCCTATGACTATTCCGGCCGGGACGGCAGCCCGCCACAGGTGACCGGCTATACGGCGAGCAACCAGCTGGATGTGAAGGTCCGCGACCTCGCCAATCTCGGCAAGACGATGGACGCCATTGTGTCCCAGGGTGGCAACACCATCTCCGGCCTGCAATTCGGTCTCGATGACCCATCCGACGCGCGTGACGAGGCTCGCGTCATCGCGATCCAGAAAGCCGTCGAGCGCGCCAACCTCTACGCCTCGGCGACCGGCTATCGCGTCGCACGGATCGTGACGATTTCAGAAAGCTCCGGCGGCGGCTACCAGCCCATGCCGATGATGAGCATGCGCGCCGAAAGCGCCGATCTATCAACCCAGGTATCCAGCGGCGAAGTTGGCTATTCGGTTGACGTGACCGTGACGTTCGAGCTTCGCAAATAAGTTCCAGACAAGACAAAAGCCGCCGGTCCCTTCCATGAAGAGCTGGCGGCTTTTTCTATGCGCGGGCCAAAACCCCTCGCAAGATTGCCTAGTAGGCCGCGCTTGGCGCCTTCATTTCATTGGCATCGTCAAGCAGGACCACCGTTGGCGCATGCTGGCGGGCCTTTTCCGCATCGATGGATGCGAAGGCCGCGATGATCACCTTGTCGCCGACAGAGAAGTGGCGGGCCGCAGCACCGTTCACGCCGATGGTCTTGGAACCGCGCGGCGCTTCAATCGCATAGGTCTGGATACGGGCACCATTGGTGACGTTCCAGATATCAACACGCTCATTGGGCAGGATGCCGGAGGCGTCCAGAAGCTCCTGATCGATAGAAACCGAGCCTTCATAGTGAAGGTCACACTGGGTGACCGTCCCTGAATGAAGCTTGGCCTTGAGCATGTTCAGAAGCATGAATGCGACTCCCGTGTTCCGATACGCGGCCTGTTACCGCCTCATTCGATATGGGTACAGCCTACCCCGAGGTAAAGAATGATACCGCACCGCAATAGTCATGCCATAAAGCATAGTTGGCGCTGCAGGTGAAGCCACCTTCGCCTCTGCAGGAGTTACAGCAGCGCAAAGGCCCTGAACAATTCCCTGATACGCCACTGGTTTATTGCCCTTTTCTGCCCGCCCGCCATGCAACCCTCGCATAGGCCGTGACGTTCTTGTTCCAATCCTGTGAGGTCCGGTTTGCTCGAATTCATAAATGCGCATGCGGCGTGGGTCGCGCTGTTCATCCTGCTTTGCATGTTTGCGAGCTTTGTGGCCGAACGTATCAATCCGGCCGCCACAGCGATTGCTGGAGCCGGAGCTTTCCTGGCCCTTGGCTACGTCAATGAAGATCTCGCCCTCGGTGCCTTTGCCAACAGCGCTCCGGTCTCCATCGGTGCCTTTTTCATTCTCGCCGCGGCGCTGCAGCGAACCGGGGTGCTGGAATATATTGCAGGCCGCATTCTCGCCATCGCAGACCGCTCACGGCTCGGCGCGCTCGGTCTTGTTGCCATCGTTGCGATCCTCGCCTCGGCCTTTGTCAGCAACACGGCCGTCGTCGTCATCCTCGTGCCGGTCGTGATCGCGCTGGCCCAGAAGCTTTCAATATCGAGCAAGCGCCTCCTCATTCCGCTGTCATACGTATCCATTCTCGGTGGCACGATGACGCTGATCGGCACCTCATCCAACCTGCTCGTTGCCGGTGTTGCCCAGTCACGCGGGCTGGAGCGGTTCGGCATCTTCGAGATCACGGTTGTCGGCTTCATCACGCTGGCGATCTGTTTCGCCTTCCTGCTCCTTCTCGGCCGCTGGCTGCTGCCTTCGGGCGAAGGTGACGCCAATGCCAGCCCACAGCAGCGCCAGTTCCTCACCGATATTTTTCCGAACGCAGACAGCAAGGTGATCGGCCAGCTTCCCGAAGATGTTCCGGCCCTGAAGGCAAAAGGTGTCACGCTGGTCTCGCACCGGCGCGGCAATCGCATCCTCTCCGCCGATCATGAGGACCGTGTCCTTGCCGCCAATGACCGGCTGACCATACGCGCCACGCTTGAGGAGTTGCTGACCCTGTCAACCGGGCAGACGTTCAAGGTTGGCTTGCGCGTGCGCCGGGCCAATCCCGATGAGCCCTTGCAGGCGCAGGCCACCATCTCCGCCACCGATGCCAATATCGGCCGCCCACTATCGCAGCTTTCGCACCTGTCCAATTACCAGATAACTGTGCGCGGCCTTGCCAGGCCCGGCAATACACCTGGGCCGACACTGGCCGCCTGCCGGGTCAGGGCGGGCGACCATCTCCTGCTTGAAGGCTCAGAAGGCACGCTGCGCGCACTGTCGAACTCGACGCCTCTGCTCATCGATCACGATATCGGTGCCGTCCCGTTTCGCCGTGGCCATGCGCCAATCGCCATTGCGACCCTCGCCGGCGTCATCATCGCCAGTGCAATCTTCGGCACGCCCCTGGCCGTGGCCGGCCTGATTGGCGTTGGCATTGTCATGGTCACCGGCTGCATCAGCAGCGATGATGCCTGGCAGTCGCTTCACGCCAGCGTACTCGCCCTGATTGTCGCCATGCTCATCGTCGGGCGCGGCATGGAGGAAACCGGCGCGCTCAACCTGATCGTGGAGGCGGTCTCGCCCGTGCTCATGGCAGCATCGCCTTTCCTCGTCCTGCTCGCTATCTACGCGCTGACCTCGCTGCTGACAGAACTCATTACCAATGCGGCAGTCGCCGTCATCATGACCCCGCTGGTCATCTCCCTCGCCGCCTCTCTCGGCATGGAGCCGCGTGCCCTCGTCCTCGCCGTGATGTTCGGGGCCAGCGCGAGCTTTGCCTCGCCCATTGGCTACCAGACCAATACGATTGTCTATTCGGCGGGCAACTACCGCTTCAGCGACTTCCTGAAGATCGGCCTGCCGATGAACGTAATCGCCGGCCTCGCCTCCTGCACGGCGATCTGGCTACTTTTCGTGCGCTGACGGGCCGATCCGCCAGGGCGGAAACCGGCGCATCTCGCCCGCCTGATAGAGGCAGATACGGTTTCCGGCCGGATCCCTCAGATAGGCCTCGCGCCATTTCCAGCTCTGGTCGACCGGCGGCGAGATGAAGCTCAAGCCTGCCGCGACAAGCCTTTCATATTCCGCGTCCAGGTCATCCACCTCGAAATAGACGAGCGGGTCGTCGGCACCCGGCCAGCCCTCAACATGGTGCAATGAGAATGTCGCCGGTTCGTCCCAGCCGTCAGCCGGACATTCGAACCGCGCATAGCGCGGCGGGCTGTCGACGATCTGGATGAGGCCGAGCGTCTTGTAGAAAGCAACACTCTTCTCATATTCGACGCATGGAACGGTCACCTGATTGAGCCGCATTATCCAATCCCCCGGAGGCCGTCATGGCGCATCACAAACGAAAAGGTCCGAAATCGACCCGTGCCGGCTGCCTTCTCTGCAAGCCGCACAAGCGCCAGGGCGCGCCGCTGCAGTCCCGCGAACGTTTCCGCCAGCATGCCAAACGTGTTGCCGCCGACCGTGAGGCCACGAACGCCGCTCACTAGCCCAGCAGGTGCAGCACGACCTGCCGCGTATGCGGACGGTCACGATGCTCGAACAGGTATAGCCCCTGCCAGGTGCCGAGCAGCATCTCGCCGCCGCTCACCGGAATGCCGATCGAGGTCTGCGTCAGCGCGGCCTTGATATGGGCGGGCATGTCATCGGGCCCTTCAGCGTTATGGATGATCCAGCCCATGGACGGGTCATCGGAGTGCGGCACGAGCCTTCGAAAGAACGTCTGAAGATCGGCTTGCACATCCGGATCGGCATTCTCCTGGATGAGCAGCGAGCAGGACGTATGCCGCACGAAGACCGTCAGCAGCCCTTCGCTCACCCCGCTTTCACGCACGAACTGGCGCGCCTGGCGCGTAAATTCGGTAAGGCCGGGGCCGCTCGTCGAAATGGATAATGTGTCGATCATGCGCGCCCATTGATAGGGCGTTGGCCGCATCCTGTCAGCCCAGCTGCGGCAAGGCTCGCAGGTTTCGTCAGGTGCACTCGTGTTCATCGTATCAACCTTTCAATTGACGGCGCTTGCGTGCATCCTCTTCAACGCTCGCGCGTTGGGGTTCGAGACAGCCAGGCAGGAGACAGGGATGCGTTGGAAGGGTGGCCGCACGAGCGGGCGGGTAGAAGACAGGCGCGGCATGAAGACAGCGGCCGCTAGCGGAGGTCTCGGCATTATCGTTCTCAGCCTGATCGGTTATTATTTCCTCGGCATTGAGCCTCAGACCACACAGAAAATCGCAAGCTCCTTTGGCGGCGCTGGTGTGCAGGAACGCGGCGAGGTCGGCACCCCGGAAGACCAGGCGGGCCTCTTTGTCGATATCATCGGCTCCAACATCAATGATGTCTGGTCGGCCAGCATGAACAATTATTCGCCGCCCAATACCGTCCTCTACACCCAGGGCACCAATACGGGCTGCGGCTATGGCCAGTCCGCCATGGGGCCGTTCTACTGCCCGGCTGATGAGACCATCTATCTCGACCTCTCCTTCTGGCAGCAGATGGAAACCCAGCTTGGCGCGTCCGGCGCCGACTTCGCCAAGGCCTATGTCATCGCGCATGAGTTTGGCCATCACGTCCAGAAGCTGACGGGCGCAACGACAGAGGTCCGCAACGCTCAGCAGCGGGCGAGCAACCAGGCCGAAGCCAATCAGTACGCCGTCGCGCTGGAACTTCAGGCCGATTGCTATGCAGGCGTCTGGGCCGCCAATGCGGCCCGCGTATCCGGCGGCGACGTCGCCCTTGAAGAGGGCGACATTCAGGAAGGCCTGCGCACCGCGAGCGCTATCGGCGACGACGCCCTGCAGGAGCGCGCCGGACGCAATGTGAACCCGGAAACCTTCACGCATGGCTCCTCCCAGCAACGCATGGACTGGCTGATGCGGGGCTACCGGTCGGGCGATCCCAATCGCTGCAACACCTTAGACGAGCTGTAGGGGCACCCTCACTCATACCGGTTCTTTTCGGCCGGATTGTCCGAGAAGTACTGCACGAATTCGAACTCGATATTGTTGCCGTCGATGAAATAGACATTGCGGCGGTGTTCAGTCGGCGCACCAGGATTGGTGACCTCGTGTCCTGCCGCTTCAAGCCGCGCTATGAGGCGTTCGACATCCGAGACCTCGAACGCGAGATGCGCCAGACCCGGTGCATGGCCCTTCAGGTCTCGCGGCGCGCCTTCGCCATTGTCTGAAAGCGCAATGTAAAACTCGTCGTCACCGAAATGCAGCCACGTACGCGGCTTGCCATACCAGTCTCCCTGGCCGCTGCCCCTGACGCGCCAGTGCGGGAAAGCGGCTTTCAGGAAGCTCAGTGTTGGTTCGATATCAGTGACGACGAGATTGGCATGTTCGAGGCGTACCATTGTCCTTCTCCAATTATTCTAGGTTTTTCTTTACTTATTTGCGCTTGTTTTTGAAAGCAATACCTTTTAAAAAAGAAAAATGGCTGCTGACTCCTCCCTTCCCGCGCTCACCGCAACGCGCAATACAGTTCTCGACCTGTTGAAACGCGGTGGCCCGCAATCGGCGGGCGCTCTGGCCGAAACGCTCGGCGTCACTGCGATGGCAGTGCGGCTGCACCTTTATGAGCTGGCCGAAGAGGGGCTGATCGAAGAAACGTCAAAGCCTCAGGGCCGCGGCAGGCCGACCAAGATCTGGTCGCTGACGGACGCGGCTTCCCGCGCCTTTCCGGATGCGCATCAGGGTCTTGCGCTGGAGATGATCACCTCGATCCGGGACATGTTCGGAGAGGACGGCCTTGCCCGCGTTATCGACCGCCACAGCGAGACCCAGCTCGCCGCCTATCGAGAGCACCTTGCCGGGCTGAAGGATATCGGCGCACGCGTGCAACGCCTGACCGAGCTGCGCTCAGCCGAAGGCTACATGGCCGCTGCCGCCCGCGATGGCGACGACTGGCTCCTCATCGAGAACCACTGCCCGATCTGCTCTGCCGCCAAGGCGTGCCAGCGCCTCTGCGCCAACGAATTACAGGTTTTCCAGGACGCCCTCGGCCCGGATATACGTGTCAGCCGCGAGGATCATATCCTCAAAGGTGCTCGAAGATGCGTGTACAGGGTGCACGCCCTGTAGCGTCGTCCTTTGCCAAAAAAACAATGTACATTCGTGCCTGCAATCCGCACAAAGCGGCGAGCATAATCTGGTGCGCCAGCCCTGCCTGTGCGGACGCATCAATCGTAGAGGGAACACCACAATGTCAGACACACCGACGCAGCAATTCGAAACCATCCAGATCCACGCCGGCACTGAGCCGGACCCGGCAACCGGCGCTCGCCAGGTGCCAATCTACCAGAATGCCGGCTATGTGTTCCGCGACACGGAACACGCCGCCAAGCTGTTCGGCCTGCAGGAAGTGGGCTTCATCTATTCGCGCCTGACAAACCCGACGGTTGCCGCGCTTCAGAACCGGATGGCCGCGCTTGAGGGTGGCGCCGGCGCGGTCTGTTGCTCGTCCGGGCATGCTGCGCAGATCATGGCGCTTTTCCCTCTCATGGCGCCAGGCCGCAACGTCGTCGCTTCGACCCGTCTTTATGGCGGCACGATCACCCAGTTCAGCCAGACTTTCAAACGCTTCGGATGGTCCGCGAAATTTGTGGACTTTGACGATCTCGACGCTGTGAAGGCAGCCATTGACGATGATACGCGTGCTGTTTTCTGCGAAACCATCGCCAATCCGGGCGGCTATGTCACCGATCTCGACGCCATCGCCAAAATCGCAGACGATGCCGGTATTCCGCTCATTGTCGACAATACCAGCGCCACGCCCTATCTCTGTCGCCCGATCGAGCATGGCGCGACGCTGGTCGTCCACTCGCTGACAAAATACCTCACCGGCAATGGCACCGTCACCGGCGGCGCCGTAGTCGATAGCGGCAAGTTCGACTGGTCGGCCTCCGACAAGTTCCCGTCGCTCTCCGCACCCGAGCCAGCCTATCATGGCCTGAACTTCCATGAGACGTTCGGCCCGGCAGCCTTTACCTTTCACAGCATTGCCATAGGCCTTCGCGACCTCGGCATGACGTTGAACGCGCAGGCCGCGCACTACACGCTGATGGGGATCGAGACGCTGTCGCTACGCATGACTCGGCATGTCGAGAACGCACAGAAAATCGCCCGCTGGCTGGAAGGCCATGAGGCTGTCGCTGCCGTGACCTATCCGGGCCTCGACTCCTCGCCTTACAAGGCCCGCGTTCCCCGCATCTGCCCGAAAGGCCCCGGCGCTCTGTTCACGATCAAGCTGAAGGGCGGCTATGATGCCTGCGTGAAGTTTGTCGAAAGCGTAAAGCTGTTCAGCCACGTCGCCAATCTTGGCGATGCTCGCTCGCTGGTCATCCATTCAGCCTCAACGACGCACCGCCAGTTGACCGAGGAACAGCAGATCGCCGCCGGCGCCGCACCGGACGTGGTCCGCCTGTCCATCGGCATCGAAGGCGCAGAGGACCTCATCGCCGATCTCGACCAGGCGCTGGGAGCATAAGGCCCTAAAAGGCTCTTCAACGAACGGTAGTCCAAATGGAAGGCGGCTCAGTGAGCCGCCTTCTGCCCGCCGGTGCATCTACCGGATCAGCGAACAAATCTGATTCCATAAAATTTCTTGTTTCCACCTAAGAGATCATCATCACCCTCCTGATAGAATGCCACACATAAGAATATAAGGAGAATGCGGGTGAAGACGACATCGATCAGGACGGCGCTGATCGCCGCCAAGGGGCCATGGTACCCGAAAGACCATCAGGGACAGGGCTTCTACGCATTGTTCCTGAAACAGGGCTGCAGCCTGCCATGCCTCGAAGTGGCAGAGGACGGACTGCTCTATATCGGCAAGACCGAGAAGGGCTTTTCCGCCCGTGATCAATTCGATCCGAAATGCGGCCATAGTGGCAGCTGCACGGCCCGCCGCAGTCTCGGCGCCCTTCTCAAGGATCAACTTCAGCTTTCAGCAGAGCCGCGAAGCCGCCGCTCATTCTTCAACCGCTCGCATCACTTCCGGTTCGACGAGGAAGGCGAACGCGCTTTGTCCGGCTGGATGCGAGCGCATCTCCATATTGCCCGTGTGCCCTTCGAAGGCAATGTGACGGCAGCCGAAACCATACTGATCGACTTGCTCTGTCCCCCGCTCAACCTGACGAAATGGCGAAACCCGCAAGCCCCTTATATCAAGCGGATGCGGCGACGCTGCGCCAGTGAGGCCCGGCTCTTCTTCATGCCGCGCCGCTCGGCTGCTTAAGCGCGCCTGATACGGCCCTCGCTTTGGCCTGCGCAAGCGTCACACTGACCGTTTGCCGGTTCAGCTGCACGGCCCCAAAGATTGTCATGAAGCTGATATTGGACGCGTCGCGTCCGGTGCAGATTCGCACCATTTGCGAGACATCGGCGAGCCGTGACGGATCAACCAGGTGCCAGCTTCCGTCCAGCCAGACCTCGACCACGGCATGAAAATCCGGCGGCTGGATGTTCGGCGTGTAAACCAAAACCATGCGCGCCGGCACACCGGCCGCCCGCCAGAAGCTGATCAGCTCGTCCCGATTTAGCAATCGCTGTAGGGTGGGTTGAGGCCCTGCCGATACCCACCGCGCTCCAACATAGCGAATGGCGGGTATCTCTCCGTTCAACCCGCCCTACAGCGCCAAAGTCGTTCGTAGTATATTGCATTGCTAATGAGCTTCCGGCTCATCGAGCGTGACGAAAATTGCAGCGCCTGGCTCCAACAAAAAAGGCGGCCCGCAGACCGCCTTTTCCAGATTTAAGTATCCAGGAAGCTCCGCAGTTTCCGGCTTCGGCTCGGATGCTTCAGCTTGCGCAGCGCCTTGGCTTCGATCTGGCGGATGCGTTCGCGGGTCACCGAGAACTGCTGGCCGACTTCTTCGAGCGTGTGGTCGGTGTTCATGCCGATGCCGAAGCGCATGCGCAGCACACGCTCCTCCCGCGGCGTGAGCGAGGCGAGCACGCGGGTCGTGGTTTCGCGCAGATTGCTCTGGATCGCCGCATCGACCGGCAGAAGCGCCATCTTGTCCTCGATGAAGTCACCGAGGTTTGAATCCTCGTCATCACCGATGGGCGTTTCGAGCGAGATCGGCTCTTTCGCGATCTTCAGAACCTTGCGGATCTTCTCCAGCGGCAGGCCGAGCTTTTCAGCCAGTTCTTCCGGCGTCGGCTCACGGCCGATCTCGTGCAGCATCTGGCGCTGCGAGCGGACAATCTTGTTGATCGTCTCGATCATGTGCACCGGAATACGGATCGTGCGGGCCTGGTCAGCGATGGAGCGCGTGATGGCCTGGCGGATCCACCAGGTCGCATAGGTCGAGAATTTGTAGCCGCGGCGATATTCGAACTTATCGACCGCTTTCATCAGGCCGATATTGCCTTCCTGGATGAGATCGAGGAATTGCAGGCCGCGATTGGTGTACTTCTTCGCAATGGAGATCACGAGGCGAAGGTTCGCTTCGACCATTTCCTTCTTGGCGACGCGCGCTTCGCGCTCACCCTTCTGGACGCGCTGGACGATGAGGCGGTAGTCGTCAATCGGGATACCGATTTCCTGAGACACAGCCGAAATCTCTTCGCGGATGTCATTGATCTGCTCGCCTTCCTTCTCGAAGAATTTTTCCCATTTCTTCTTCGATTTGGAGGAGCTGATCGCTTCTTCCTGCCAGGCCGGGTTCAGCTCGTTGCCGAAATAGCTGGTCAGGAATTCCTTGCGCGGCACACCATGCGCATCGGCGAGGCGCATCAGCTTGCCCTCAAGCCCCATCAGCTTCTTGTTGATCGCATAGAGCTGTTCAACCAGCGCTTCGATACGCGCATTGTTGATGTGCATCGTCTTCAGATTGTCGACGATGGACTGTGACAGCGCGTCGTATTCTTCCTGTGCCTTGGCGGGCAGCGCCTTGCCTTCCATGCGGCATTCGACGAGCTTTTCCTGGAGCTTGCGATACTGGCCAAAAGCCAGTGCCATCTCATCCAGCTTGCCGAGAACACCGTCGCGCAGTTCCGCTTCCATGGCGGACATGGACATGGCTGCGCCTTCTTCCTCATCCTCGCGTTCTTCGCGGGCAAGGCGTTCTTCGGTCGTCTCGTTCTCGCGGGCCTTGGCTTCGGCTTCTTTTTCTTCCTCGGTCTTTTCTTCCGGCTCTGGCGCAGGGTTTTCCGCGCCATAAGTGGTTTCAAGATCGATCAGGTCACGCAGCAGGATGCGCTCATTCATGAGCTCATCGCGCCACACCATCATTGCTTCGAAGGTCAGCGGGGACTCGCAGAGCCCGCGGATCATCGCGTCACGGCCAGCCTCAATGCGCTTGGCAATCGCGATTTCGCCTTCGCGTGAGAGGAGCTCAACTGCACCCATCTCCCGCAGATACATGCGAACCGGGTCATCGGTGCGGTCAGAGCCGCGCGCATTGCCCTTCTTGGCAACAGCGGTCGAACCAGTTTTGGCGACAGCTGTGCCCTTGGATGAGGTCTCGACCTCATCCTCATTCTCGACGACCTGGATCCCCATTTCGGACAGGGCCGACATGGTGTCTTCGATCTGGTCGGAGCTCAGCTCGTCAGACGGCAATACGGCATTGAGCTCGTCATGTGTGACATAGCCCTTGTCCTTTGCCTTCTTGATGAATTTCTTGACCTTGGAGTCATTCAGATCGAGCACCGGACGGTCTTCAGTTTCCACATCACCGTCTTCGTGCTCATTCTTCTGGGCTTTCGCCATGTAGTTCTCCCGCCTGTCGCAGTGCCTGTCTGCAACATTCAAACCAATTTTGCCAGCCGGTCAGTCCTGATCGGCTTGTTCTGCTGCCTCATTGAGACGCGCTGCGCGAGCCTTGCGTTCAGCGACCTCATGGTGCAATCGGCGCCAGTTCTCAGGTGATGCCGTCACATCATCTCCACTGCCGCCCCCATAAGGGCTGCTATCATCTCTGGCTACATATTGCTCCAGGGCGATCAGCCATTCCCGTTCCTCTGGCCCATCAGGCTCAATCTTCGGAATTTCGGGATAGTTTTTGAGCAATTCAGCAGCGCGCGTGTTACCTCGTTCTTCTAAATGGTCGCGGATAGCCTCGCGGTCAACTCCCTTGCCTGCTTGAGGCCAGGAAATAATCACATCACGGAGAATAGCGACATCTTCGTCACGAAAAACGCTCATCGACAACGTCTCGAAGCCAAAGTCGATCAGGTGCGGATTGTCGATCGCCCGGATGATCAGGCCGAGCCCGCGCGTCTTGGGCGCAGCAGCGGTCTGTTTCGCGCCTTTCTTGGGCGGCGCGCCTCCACCGGAAAACGTGCGCTCACGCCTGGACCGGCGCAGCTGCCAGAGATGCTCATTCATGCGGGCCTTCAGGTCCCGCTCATAGGCCGCCTTCACCGCCGGATTTTTAATGTGCGCAGCCGCCTGCATCAGCCGGGCTTCAAGTCCGGCCTGGCGTTCCGGCGTATCGATGGGCTCTGCATCACGTTCGCGCTGCCACAGCACCTCGACCAGCGGGACAGCCCCGGCCAGCGCCTGTTTCATCGCTTCGGGCCCCGACTGGCGAATGAGATCATCCGGGTCCATGCCGCCAGAGAGCAGGCAGAAGAAGAGTGAGCGCCCCGGCTCAAGGAATGGCAGCGCGCGCTCAATGGACCGGTACGCCGCGCGCAGGCCCGCCGCGTCGCCATCAAAACACAGCACAGGCTCGGGCCCGGCCCGCCACAACAGGGCCAGCTGGTCTTCCGTCAGCGCCGTACCAAGCGGGGCGACCGCGTGGCCGATCCCAGCCTCCGCCAGCGCGATGGCGTCCATATAGCCTTCCGTGACAATCAGGCCGCCTTCATCGGTATCGCCGAACGCGGTGCGCGCATCTTTGTACCGGTAGAGCACACGGCCCTTGTGGAAGAGCTCGGTATCATTCGAGTTGAGATATTTCGGCTTGGCGTCGGGCGCCATGCCCCGCCCGCCAAAGGCGATCACCTGCCCGCGCACATCGGTGATCGGGAAAATGACCCGGCCCCGGAAGCGGTCATAAGGATCGCCGCCGCCCTCCTTCTGGACGGAGAGTCCGGATTCAAGGATTTCGCGGTCGCTAAAGCCTTTGGACTTCAGATGTTCGATCGTGGTGCGCCAGTCATCGGGCGCATAGCCCAGCCGGTGGCGTGCCCACGCCCCAGCGCCCAGTCCGCGTCCTTCCAGATAGGCCCGCGCTTCTGTGCCTTCCGCCGCGCGCAGCCGGTCTTCATAGAAGGCGCAGGCCGCCTCGCAGCACTCATAGAGCCGCTTGCGACGGTCATAGGTTTCCTCATCCGCAGCCGTCGCCTTGGGCAGCTGCATGCCTGCTTCGTCCGCCAGCTTCTCCACCGCCTCCATGAAGGAGAGACGCTCTGTCTCCATCACAAATGAGATGACATCGCCGCCAATGCCGGAGGAGAAATCCTTGAAGATGCGCTTCTGGTCATTGACGTAGAAGCTCGGGCTTTTCTCGTTGGTGAAGGGCGACAGACCCACCCATTCCTTGCCCTGCTTCTTCAGCTTCACCTTGCGCCCGATGACATCCGACGGGCGGATGCGCGCTTTCAGCTCTTCGACAAAGCCATCGGGAATGCGGATGGGGGCGGACATTGGGGAGAGTGTAGCGCGGACCGGGCGATGCAGGAAGAACGAGGTTCAGAACAGCTTGCGCAATCCATATCGGGACCACAAGCATCGAGTTTAGAGTTAATTGTCCAGCCATTTTCTGCTACAGGTTAAGTTCTCTATTGAAGAAAGGGTGGAACAATGGGGTTTATTAGACCGGAGCTCTTCGAAGCACTTGCTGCGTTCGACGACGCCCCAGACTGCACGAATGTGTGCAAACAGGATGCTGTGCCAGCTGACACCCTAACGCCGGACGGCGCGGTACGTGAACTTACTCCGTGCGAAATCTGTCAATTGAAGAAGAAGAGGAATGCTTTATTTCGATTGGCGATGCTCCGGGCCGCAGCCTTCGTGAAAGCCAACAACCAAATGGATATAAAAGGCGGAAAGGGACTCGAAAAGAAGAGAGTCGCCCGCGTTACGATTGAGCTAGAATTCAATCATAGAATATTTCACGAGCGAAAGCCTAATCATCAACCACGAGGCGTTTCACCCGCAGCAAATTTTTCCGTTCCAATGGGCGTAGAGTACTCCAGATATGACGATGGTTCGACAGATCGCGAGCTTGCTGAACTGAACGGCTTTTGGCCCTGCATCTGAGCACCAGCTATTCCAATGCACTGACCTCGATGAGCTTGGAAGTGCAGCCCAGCGCCTCAATAGTCTTCAGGGTGGTCGGGCTGATGCGCATATCGTCGGCATAGAGCAGTTCGGCGCGGGACACTGTGGCGCAAGCGCCCTCACCATCTCCCAGAGCCGACTGGACTTCAGCAAGCCCAAGCAGGCTGAAGAATTGTCCGACAGGGGATCCTTCCTCACGCGCTGTCTTCAGTGCGTGGCTGAAGCCCGCTTCGGCGGCCTGCGTGTTGCCAAGCTTGAGATCAATCGAAGCAAGCTGGCGGTAGCCATTGGCGAGTGATTCAGGCCGGCCGGTCTGCTGCTCAAGGTTTAGGTAATTCTCAAAAAACCCTCGCGCCGCTTCCAGATCGCCATCAAGCTCCGCCATATTGCCCATGGTTGAGTAAGCCACGCCAAGGTCGCGGTCGAAACCGTGCGTCGTCTGCCAGGGCATCAATTCAGCCAGCATGGCGCGGGCTTTCTCATGTTCACCGCGAATGGCGAAACTCAGCGCTGCATTCGTCCGGGCCTGTGACACGAGCCGGTCAAATCCGTCGGCTTCTGCACGCCTGGCCGCATCGAGCAGGATCTCGCCAGCCTCCACCAGCCGGTCTTCATAGACCCGGATGGACCCTTCCTGAATATCAAGAAAGATCTCATCCTCAGCTCGCCCCGGTGACAGCGCGCGTGCCCGCTGAAGATAGCGCCGTGATGCCTCCACATCATGCTCGAAACGCGACAGGCGGACGAGCCGGAGATGGGCGTAATAGTCTTCCGGGTCCAGATCGATGAGCCTCTCATAAGCCTGCCTTGCCATCGGCATGTCAGCGTCGACGGCAAATGCTCCGATCCGGTGCAGGATGGTAATGGCTTCTGTGTCCTGCAGATGGTCCTTGTTGTCATCATAATAGTCCCAGAGCGTGTCGACGGCCGCGTGCAGGTTTCGCCGCTCAATCAGGTTCAGGACGGCCGCGTCGATGTCCTGTTCGGAATCGGCGAGACGCTGGATGATGGCGCGCAGCATGCGTACATCCACTGGCATGGCGTCTGGACCGGACAGCGCATCGACCGCCGCTTCGATCCGAAGGGCGCGGGCCGGACCAGGCATCTTGCGAAGCTCTGCTATCCGCGCCTCTACAAGGCCGCGTCCCTCGGCTCCCGGATATGAGCTGAGAAAGGATTCGAGCAGATCGGCGCTTTCACTCTTAACCGCCAGCTGCAGGGCGGCAATCTCGACCGAAGCTGCATCTTGTGCACGGTCACATCCAGCAAAGCAGAAATCGGCCTCTCCGCGCAGGCCCGACTCTGTCCAGGGCTGCTGGCTATATCCGGTCTGCTCCTCAACCTGGGTGGCGACACGCCGGAACATGGCCTCGGCCGCAATCCCGGGCTGGACCAGGTTCAGTGCCAGAGCTCTGCTGAATGGGCTGTTGCTTCCCTTTCCGTCTGCCGCCGTCATCCCCGGCGCCGTGGCATAGGCAATCAGGATGCCCCGAAGCCTGGAGGGCGGCGCAAGTCCAGACCCGCCGGACCGCGCCGCCGCGGGCAAGGGATTGTCCCGGCAGGCGTCCAGAACAACGAAGTTCACGTCATTCGACGCAGTCTCCAGCAGTTCGAGGAGCTGGCCAAGACGAGGCGCCTGGGCCCAGATATCCGCTTCGCTTCTCGGACTGGCATCGACCGGGATGAGATAATTGATTCCCTCGGACTGCACCGCGTGTCCGGCATAATAGAAAAACCCCGTGCTGGCCGGGCCGGCATCCTTCAGCTTCTGCGCATGACGTATGAAAGCGTCCTCAAGACCTTTCTCGTCGACGTCGAAAACCAGTTCCGTTTCGAAGCCGACAGCCTTGAGCGCATCCGCAACCAATCTTGAATCATTGTGGGGGTTGGCCAGAGTCCATCCAGGGCGCTCATAGTCTGCATTGCCAACAATCGTCGCAATTCTCTGCGCCGTCGCAGGGCTGGCTACGAGCACCAGAAATCCGAGCACTGACAAGAGAGTGCGCAATGTTTCGCCTCCGTAACGAAGGCACTATAAGCCACTTATCCACAGCTTGTTAACTATGATTCCGGGAAAATTCTTGTTCAGCAGGCCTTCCGCACACGCAGGGTCCTTGCCCTCAGCGGCTGCGAAAACCTCAAACTGGCAGGAAGGATCGGCTCAGACCAGCGCGCGCCGGACAGCCTTGCCGGCGCTTCCGGTATCGATGCGCCCCGGATAGCGGCTCTGCAGCTCAGCCATGCAGCGGCCCATATCCTTCAGCTTGTGCGCGTCGAGATCCTCGACCACCTTGCTGACGGCCTGTTCGAGGGCTTCGCCGGAAAGCGCCTTCGGCAGGAAGGTCTGGATGATGTCCATCTCTTCGCGTTCGCGCTCGGCATCGCTGACACGGCCGGCTTCGTCATATTCGCGCGCCGAAATTTCGCGCTGGGCGACCATGGTCTCCAGCAGGGTGCGAATTTCTGTTTCCTCGCAGCCTTCACACTTGCCCATGGTGCGCGCGGTAACGTCGCGATCACGCATGGCGCATTTGACCAGCCGCAGCGTGCGCGCACGCGTGCTTTCCGGCTCGTCTCGTTCAGCTGTCTGGAGCGCAACCAGGAGACGGTCGCGGATATTACTGGATGGAGAAACGCCTGTCTGTCCCATACCTGTACTTTTCTAATGGACCTGCCGCTTGACGGCCCGGTCACTGCACGCCTATCTCGCCAGCCAGAGTGCGATCATATAGTGACCGAAATCCTAATGACGTCGATAGGACGCGAGGAGATACGCCCATGGCCGATAAAAATCAATACGATACACCAGCGACGGGTGCGATAGCACTGGCAGATGGAACGGTTTTCCTCGGAACAGGTTCCGGCGCCCCGGGAATCGCCGTGGGTGAACTTTGCTTCAACACCTCGATCACAGGGTATCAGGAAATCCTGACAGACCCGTCCTATGCCGGACAGGTCGTGCTCTTCACCTTTCCGCATATCGGCAATGTCGGCGCGAATGCCGACGATCACGAAGAATCCTCGACAGCTGCAGGTAAAGCAGCGACCGGCGCGGTGTTCCGCGATCCGATCACGCCGCCTTCGAACTGGCGCGCCAATGACCATTTCGACGCCTGGCTCACGAAGAAGAACATCACGGCCGTCTCCGGCGTCGATACGCGTGCCCTGACCCGCATCATCCGCGAGAAAGGCATGCCGAAATGCGCCGTCGCCCACTCGCCTGAGGGGAGAATTGATGTCGACGCGCTGATCGAGGCGGCCCGCGCCTGGGAAGGCCTCGAACACGCCGATCTCGCACTGAATGTGGTCGGCGATGCCGCCTATGACAATTCCGAGCGTCTCTGGGACCTCACCACAGGCTTCGCCAATAATGACGAGACCGACTTTCATGTCGTCGTGCTCGATTTCGGCGTGAAGAAGAACATCCTGCGCAACCTCGCCCATGTCGGCGCCCGTGCCACCATTGTTCGCGGCGACACCCCCTTCGAAGAGATCATGAAGCTCAATCCGGACGGCGTCGTCCTGTCGAACGGCCCGGGCGATCCAGCCGCCACGATCAAGCGGTGCGGCGACACGATCCGCCAGCTCGTCGACAGCGGCAAACCGCTGCTCGGCATCTGCCTCGGTCACCAGCTTCTCGCCCTCGCGCTCGGTGCCCAGACCAAGAAGATGCCGCAGGGCCATCATGGCGCGAACCACCCGGTCAAGGATTTCGAGACCGGCAAGGTCGAGATTGTGTCGATGAATCATGGCTTTACGGTCGATACCGCGACGCTGCCTGAAGGCGTCGAGGAAAGCCACAAATCGCTTTTCGATGGCACCAATTCCGGGCTTCGCGTCAAAGGCCGCCCGATCATCTCTGTCCAGCACCATCCGGAGGCGAGCCCCGGCCCGCAGGACAGCTTCTATCTGTTTGAGCGGTTTGCCCGCTTCATGAAGGACCAGCAGAGCTGAACGCCATCTGTCTCGCGCCGGGCGACAATCGTCTCGGGGCCATCATTGACGACCTCACAAGCAAGGGCTGGAGCTGGCAGCCGGGTCTCCTACCGGACGCCCTCACCGCTGCCCTGCGCGAGGAACTTCTGGCCCGCGACGCCGCCGCCGATCTCGAAGCCGCCGGTATTGGCCGAGAAGGCGATTTCCAGCTCGACCGCTCGATCCGCCGCACGCGTATCACCTGGTTTGACGGCTCGACGCCGGCCCAGCGCGACTTCCAGGCCTGGACCGAAACCCTGCGCCAGGCGCTCAACCGCGAACTCATGCTCGGCCTGTTCGAGATGGAAGTCTGTTTCGCCGTCTATCCGCCCGGCGGCTTCTATGACCGCCATCTCGACAGTTTTGCCGGCGCACGAAACCGGATGGTCTCGCTCGTCGCCTATCTCAATGAAGACTGGGACGAGGCGCGCGGCGGCGCGCTCGCCGTCTGGCCGGAAGGGGCTGGCGAGGATGACATCCCCACCGCCCGTATCGTCCCGGAAGGCGGCGGCATCGTGCTGATGCTGTCGGAAGACATCCCCCACGCCGTCGAAGTCACCACTGAGAAACGCCTCGGCCTTGCCGGCTGGTGGCGCGTCAACCAGTCAGGCGCAGGCCGCGTGGACCCGCTGAACTAGTCGATCAGCCTGGATCCGGCGCTGCGGCTTCGTTCGTTGCCTTCATGATTCTCAGCTCATCCCGCATGCCGAGATAAAGGCTGATACAGCAGACCAGCAAGATCGCCGTGAAGGGCAGCGCCGCCGCAATCGTTCCCGCCTGAAGGGACTGAAGCGTTGCGCGTCCACCACCATAAAGCAGCATGGACGCCGTGACGCCGAGCATACAGGCCCAGAAAACGCGCTGTGGCACGGGTGCGTCTGTCTTGCCGCCTGACGTAATGCTGTCGACCACGAGCGCACCGGAGTCGGCAGATGTCACGATAAAGACAACCAGCAGGAAAACCGCGGCGGACGAGGTAATCGTGGCAAGAGGCAGGGTGTCCAGCAACTGGAAGAGTGACAAGGCCGCCGTCTGGATACCCCCGGCAAGATCGCCCGCTCCGGCTTCGTATTGCTGGATCGCTGTTTCGCCAAAGGTGGTGAACCAGATTACACAGATAATGAAAGGCGCGATGATCACGACGCTGAGATATTCGCGAACCGTCCGCCCGCGGGAGATACGGGCGATGAACATGCCCACAAATGGCGACCAGGAAATCCACCATGCCCAATAGAAAATGGTCCAGTCGTGGAACCAGGCCTGGTCTTCACGGCCAAACCAGTTGGTCAGCGCTGGTGTATCCTTCAGATAGCCAATGAAATTCTCGCCAAAGCCCAGCGTGATGGCGAGGGTTGGTCCTGCGACGAAGACAAAGATCATCAGGAGCAACGCGATCGTCATGTTGATGTTGGACAGCAGCTTCACCCCGCCATCCATGCCGCGCAGAACCGAAATCACAGCAAGCCCGGTGATCGCAAGCACCAGCCCCACCTGCATCAGCAGCGTCGGCTTGAAGCCGAGAAGATAGCTCAACCCGCTGCTCGCCTGCATGGCGCCGATGCCAATCGTGGTGGCAAGGCCAAAAACCGTGGAAATCACGGCCATCGTGTCGATAAAATGCCCCCATGGCCCCCAGACACGGTCGCCAAGGATAGGATAAAACGCAGACCGGATCGTGAGCGGCAGGCCCTTATTATAGGCAAAGAAGCCGAGAGCGAGGCCGACAACCGCATAGATCGCCCAGGGTGACAGTCCCCAGTGAAACAGGGTCGCGCTGAAGGCAAGGCGGCGCGCCTCTTCGCTTCCGGCTTCGGCATCCAGCGGCGTACCGAACCAGTCTGTGAAGTAGGCGAGCGGTTCGGCGGCGCCATAGAACATGAAGCCAATCCCCACACCGGCAGCGAATAGCATCGCGACCCAGGAGGTGAGCGCGAACTCAGGTTTTGCATCGACACCGCCAAGCCTGATCCTGCCGAGAGGAGAGACTGTCAGGAAGACGCAGAAGATGAGCAGCAGAACCGGGGTCATCGCAAACATCCAGTCGAAAGTTTGCAGCGTCCAGCTACGAGCGGCTTCCAGTCCGGCACCCGCCGCGCCAGGAAAGATGAGAGAAACAGCCGCGAAGAGAAGCACAAGGCCGGCGCTCAGGAAGAAAACCGGATTGTGAATGTCGAGGCCCCAGACATTCACATTGTCCTGCCCGACTTCGTAGTCGGTCTCATACTCACTTGTTTCGGGTTCGATCGGCGTAATGGGGTCGTTCATTCAAATCTTTCAGAACTAAACATTTGATTTTTTGAATTAAATAGTTCGGGCATCGCTATGAACATATATTTAGACAGATTCCAACAAGCCTGTGATTGCAGCCCACCTGTGACATCAAGGCAACAACCCTCACAACCCTTTATTTTAATTATATTTTCTTTGCTATTTTCGCACCCGCAGCAAACAGAGGGCAATCGCAGCTCCCTCCTCTCATTTTACTTTGCAAAATAAAATAATATCCATTGAGCGGTCGTCCGAACCGTTCGTGTTCAACTCGGCGCGTCTCATGGCGCTGCACGAGGTGATGCACGTACGACAATCGAAGCAATCGAAGGATACAACTCCATGAACAGACTTATGGGCGGAGCATCGCTGCTCGCCATCACCGCATTTACGATCTCATTGCCAGCCATAGCACAATCGGCCGATGGCGCTGAAAACCGGCGTCTAAAAACGGTCACTGTGACAGCGACCAAACGCACCGAGTCGGCACAAAACATTCCTGTCACGGTCAACGCACTCGGCGAGCAGGAACTCGACCAGCTCGGCGTCAAGAATTTCAGCGACTATCTGGTTCAGCTTCCCGGCGTAACCGCAGGCGGCTCAGGCCCCGGCCAGAACACGATCTATATTCGCGGCCTCGCCTCGACGACCCCGAACCTGACCGTGGCTGGCGTTGCCGGTCTCGCTCCAAACGTCTCCTTCTATCTCGACGAGCAGCCCCTCGCCCAGCCGGGTCGCAACCTTGATGTCTACGCGGCCGACTTGGAGCGCGTAGAGGTGCTGTCCGGCCCACAAGGCACGCTGTTCGGTTCAAGCTCGCAGGCTGGCACGGTTCGCCTGATTACCAACAAGCCATCGCTGTCCGGTTTCGATGCCGGTTTCAAGGCTTCGACCGCGTTCACCGATGGCGGAGAGATGAGCAACAGCGTCGAGGCGATGCTGAACCTGCCGGTGACTGACAAGTTCGCCCTGCGCGGCGTTGTCTACACCGACACCCAGGGCGGATATATCGACAATGTCGGCGGGACGCTCTCGACACGCGAATCGGCTCGTTTCCGTCCTGAAGGCACAGTTCGTGGCAATGGGGTGCCTGTGTCAGCCCAGCGGGCTGGCTTCCAGGCCGGCGCGGACCTGTCGGGCGTCACCTTTGTCGATGCGAACAATGGCACCATCGTCGAGAATGACATCAACGACACGACCTATCAGGGCTTCCGTCTGAGCGGCTACTACGAGTTCAACCCTGACTGGGACCTGCTGATCCAGCATTCGCAGCAGACCATTGAATCCGACGGTGTCTTCTTTGCCGATCCGGAGCTGGATGACTATGATATCGTCCGCTTCACACCCGAAGAGATCGAGGACAAGTTCCACTCGACCGCCTGGACGCTTGAAGGCCGTCTCGGCATGCTCGAAGCCATCTATACCGGCGCGTATACAGAGCGCACGACCGATCAGGTCGTCGACTATTCCGACTATCTCTTCGTCGGCCAGTACCTGCCTTATTATATCTGCGACTATGACGTGACCTATCCAACCGGCGCCGCGCCTGCGGGCACCTGCTATGCACCGGATCTGTTCGTGAAGTCGCACTCCGAAACCAAGGTCCAGACCCACGAACTGCGCTTCAATACGCCGAGTGAGAATCGTTGGCGCGCCACCTTTGGTGCGTTCTACAGCGACCTCGAACTGGCAGAGCGTAATGACTTTACCTATCCGGGCTCAACCATGGTCCAGTACACCGATGGTTCTGTCGGCTTTGCCCCGAACTACCCTCTGACCAATACCGAGGTGACCGGAGAGATCGGATCCGCATCGCCAGGCTATTTCAGCCAACCCGGACCATTCCCGGAAGGCGTGATTTTCCGCAATGACGTGCTGCGCACAGATGAGCAGATCGGCATCTTCGGTGAAACGACATTCGACTTTACTGACCAGCTCGCTCTCACACTCGGCGCGCGGTATTATGATGTCGAAGTTGACCTGAAGGGCAGTGCAAACTCCTCCTTCTTCAACCTCTTCGCCGACACCGATCAGCAGGTGTTCGGGACGAACATCTCCTTCCTCTACGGTCCGAACGGACCAGCGGAGGCACCTGACAAGGCGGCGACGGACGGGGTCATCCTGAAAGCGACGGGGGAGTGGACACCAACCGCGAACACCCTGTTCTACGCGACCTATTCGGAAGGCTTCCGGGCCGGACTGCTCAACCGTCCAGGCGGCGCGAGCGGACCGAACAATTATACCGTGCCTTACGCGGTCGATACCGACGAAGTGAAGAACTACGAAATCGGCTGGAAAACCGAACTGTTCGACAATTCGCTCCGTTTCAATGGAGCGGCCTTCTTTGTCGATATTGAAGGGCTCCAGACGACCATCTTCGATCCGTCCATTGTGAATCTCTTCTTCTCTGACAATGCGGCCAATGCCGAACTCAAGGGCATCGAAGGCGACTTCACCTGGGTGCCCGAGAGCGTCGACGGCCTGACCGTGGCCGGCGCCTTCTCCCTGCTCGATTCAGAGATCACGGATGTGCTCGTGCCAACGGATGACGTGGTCGCAGGCTCGGAACTTGCCTTTGCCCCTGCCTATCAGGGCAACCTGCGCGTCCGCTATGAGTGGGATCTGGAGCGCCAGATCGCCGGCCAGAATGTCCGGGCTCATGTCATGCCGCAAATGGTCTTCTCTGACAGCTCGGTCACCGACGTCATCGAAATCAACAAGATGGAACTTGATGGCTATGTTACCTTCGGGGCGACAGCCGGTATCACAGGCGACAATTGGGGTGCAGAACTCTTCGCGACCAACCTGACGAATGAATATGCCGAACTGAGCGGCAGCTTCATCTTCGACAGGAAGCGCGTCACGCCGATCCGTCCACGCACGATCGGCGTCCGCATCAAGTACGACTACTAGTCCGAACCATCAGCCCAGGGCTGAATTGCAGCGCTCCGTTTACTCGGGGCGCTGCATTGCTATTGAATGGACCCATGACCGCAACAGACACCTCTACCGACCAGCTGAAGCAGGCGCGCAGCCTGATGCAGCGGGGGTCGTTCAAGGAGGCATCGGCATTGCTCGGCGGTGTCCTGAAAGCGACGCCAGACCATCAGGATGCGATCTACATGGCCGCCGCCTGCGCCCGTTACCTCGACGAAACAGACGTCGCGTTCGAACACCTTGACCGTCTGAAACGTCTGGCACCGGACTTCGGGCGCGCCTTTCAGGAGGAAGGCCATCTTCACCGCAAACTCGGCAATGGCGATGCGGCACTGGCGGCCTATCAACGCGCCGTGCGCTACAATCCGGCACTCGTCGCAAGCTGGACCGCGCAGGCGGAACTGTTGTCAGCCTCCGGACGCACTGAGGCCGCTGCCCATGCCCGCGCCCAGGCCGAACGGTTGAAACAGCTTCCGCCGGAGCTGCTGGCGGTCACCAATTATATCCATGAGGGACGGCTTATCCACGCCGAGCGCCTCGCCCGGTCCTTCATGCAGAAAAACCCCAGACATGTGGAAGGCATGCGGCTGCTGGCCGATATCGGGTCCAGGCTCGGCGTGCATGAAGATGCCGACTTCCTGCTGGAGACCGCGATCGAGCTTGAGCCAGACAAGGCCCAGCTGCGGATCGACCATATTCAGGTCCTGCGCAAGCGCCAGAAGTACGAAGCAGCCCTCGAGCAGGCGAAAAAGCTGCTGGCCTTCGACCCGGGCAGCCCGGTCTTCAAATCGCTTTACGCCATCGAAGCGATGCAGGCCGGCAATTACGAGGAGGCGCTCGCTATATTCGATGAGGTCCTTGCCGTCCTTCCGGATGATCTCGCCACTCTGACCTCACGCGGCCATGCCCTGAAGACGGCGGGCCAAACGGATGAAGCGATCATTTCCTACCGGCGCGCTGTCGAGGTGACCCCTCTGCACGGCGACGCCTGGTATGCGCTGGCCAATCTCAAGACCTATCGCTTCAGCGAGGACGACATCGCAAAAATGCGGGCCGCCCTCGACGATCCGGACCTCAGCTTCATGGGGCGGGTGCATCTGGCTTTTGCGCTTGGCAAGGCGCTTGAGGATGATGGCCAGTATGACGCATCATTCGAGGCCTATGATCAGGGCAACCGGCTGAAAAAGAGCCAGGTCCGCTACACGACCGATCAGATGCGGGCCGAGGTCGATGCACAGATACAGCATTGCTCGGCGAAGCTGTTCGAACAGCGCCGCGGCGTCGGACACGATGACCCTGCCCCGATCTTCATCGTCGGGCTGCCGCGGGCCGGGTCGACGCTGATTGAACAGATACTTGCGAGCCATAGCCAGGTCGATGGCACGCTGGAGCTACCGAACATCCTGTCGCTCGCCCACCGCCTGCGCGGACGCCAGCAGATAACTGACCGCGATCGCTATCCCCGTGTCCTGCATGAGCTGCCGGACGAGGAACTCGTGAAACTCGGCCAGGATTACATCGACAACACGGCAATTCATCGCCAGGGGGCACCTTTCTTTACTGACAAGATGCCGAACAATTTCCGGCATATCGGTCTGATCCATCTCATCCTGCCAAATGCGAAGATCATTGATGCCCGGCGCGAGCCGATGGCGTGCTGTTTCTCGGGCTTCAAGCAGCTCTTCGCCGAAGGTCAGGAGTTCAGCTACAGTCTGCAAGACATCGGCAATTACTACCGGCTCTATGTCGAGCTGATGGACCATTGGGACCGCGTTCTGCCGGGCAAGGTGCTGCGGGTTCAGCATGAAGATGTCGTCGCCGACCTGGAAGGACAGGTCCGGCGCATCCTCGACTATTGTGACCTCTCATTCGAGCAGGCCTGCGTCGACTTTCACAAGACCAGACGCGCCGTCCGTACCGCGAGTTCAGAACAGGTTCGTCAGCCGATCAGCGCGGCAGGGCTGGAGCAGTGGCGCCATTTCGAAGCGCATCTGGGGCCGTTGAAAGACGTGCTCGGCCCAGCCCTCGCAGGCGCACCCGGCTGACCTATTCGTAAAGGCCGCACGCCGAGCCGGGCAATGGGTTCAGCACAAGCTGCCTTGCCGTTGGAATCGACACATCGCGCACGATATAGCAGCCAGACAGCCGCATCCGCGCCCAGTCCTGAGGCGCTTCGCCGCCATTGATCGGGCTGTATTCACACGAAAGTCCATTAGCCGGGTGATGCACAGCGTCGCCAATCGTCACATCCATGAGCAGATGGTTCGAGCCCGTCGGCACCGAAATGCTCTTCACATCGTCCAGCATCCCGAATTCGCAGGTTTGCGGCGTGGTATAAGTACCGTCCGCCTGCTCCACACTCGGCCAGGCAAGCGGAAGCATGTTGAGATCGAGCAGCACCACGTCGCGGTCGGCGAGGCCCTCAAGCCCGGCAAGCGCTTCGAACTCCGCCTCGCCCGGCAGGTCGCCCGCAACCGTCTTAACATCCTGCGCAAAAGCGCCTGACGCCAGAACGCCAAGGCCGAGCGCGGCCATAACAAGCCTTTTCACCATCGGGACTCCCCTATTCTGCTATGCCATCAAGCCGGAGGATTGTGGCAATCAATGGACGTTCGCCCTAACGCAGCCGGCCGCAATTTTGCTCGTACTGGGCAATCGCTTCCGGCATCCAGCGGCGGAAATTCTCAGCGCGCGTTTCAGAGGCAGGATGCGTCGACATCCATTCCGGCGGACGCTGGCCGCCTACTTCGCCCATCCGCTCCCACAGTTCCGGAGCTTCGCGCGGGTCGTAGCAGGCCCGCACTAGCAGCTCGAGGCCGATCTTGTCGGCTTCGGCCTCATGTTCACGCGAGAACTTCATCAGCCCACCCTGCGCCGCCATGCCCAGAGTCGCCATCACCATCTGGCGCTGGCCGGGGTCCATGTCGCCGACACCGACGCCGACAGCCATCATGCCGAGCTGCGCCAGTTGCCCCTGGCTCATCCGCTTGGCACCATGATGGGCGAGCGCATGACCGATCTCATGGCCCATCACCACGGCAAGCTTGTCGACATCATCAAGGTCGGCCAGCGTGACGCGGCCATCATAATTGCCGGTAAGGTCCAGAATACCGGTATAGACCGCCACATAGCCGCCCGGCAGGCAAAAGGCGTTCGGCTGTTCGGACACGATGACATTATAAGTCCACTGGAAGTCGCGGGCGACCGGCTCGAAGTCATATCCGGCAGCGATATAGTCCTGCTCCAGTTCGATGGCCGCCGCCTGCAGGCGCTCGCCAATCTCGCGAACGGTCGAGACCACCTCAAGGTCATCATCGGGGCACGCACCGGCAGACAGGCTCGGGCACAGAAGCTTGCCGCGCTCCTGCTGCAGGATTTGCGCATAGGACTGCGCGCCAAGCTGTGAGGCCTGATCAATCGAGATCGTGTTGAACTCTGCCCGCCCCGAGTACGGGTTCACTTCCCGGTTCGAGAAGTAATAAAGGGCGAGGCCCACAAGGGCGATGAGAATGATGGCGCCGCGACCCATTAGCTGCCTCCGGACAGACCCGTTTCTGCTCGCCGGCCAAGCTAGTCCTTATTGCGTTGAGAGGGAAGCGTTGACACCTTTGCCCGTGTCTGACGTTCTCTCCCCGACATGACAGATACATCCGCCCCTGAAACCACCGCCGAAGCGCGCCCCCAGACCAGACTGCCGAGCAAGATAATAGACGTCACCGCAGAGTGGCTGCTCTATGTTTCGGCCGCGCTGATCATCATGGGCATCTCCCAGCCGTCGATCATGAAGCCGAACACGATCGGCCTGATGATCGAATACAATCTCTGGGGCATTGTCCGCACCCTGTTCGAGTTCGACCTCGTCTTCATGGGATTGGTGGTGGTGGTCTTCTCGGGCATCTTCCCGCTGACGAAGACCTTTCTTGCCGCCGTCATCTTCCGGCGCGGGGCACCACCCAGCCCGAAGCTTGCCTGGTGGCTCAACGTGCTCGCCAAATGGTCAATGCTGGACGTCTTCCTCGCCGCCCTGCTGATCGGCTTGTCACAGACCATGGCCTATGTCGGCTTCATCCCGCGTATCGGACTCTACTACTTCACCGTAGGCGTGATCCTGAACAATCTCGCGACGCTGCGTCTGTCCTTTTCACGATGGAAACCAGTGACTAAATAGACCCCATGACAGACCAACAGACCGCACAGCCCAAACTCGAAATCCGCGTCATCCCGACGACACCACTGCAGCAGAATACCAGCATGATCTGGTCCATCGAGACCATGGAAGGCGTGTTCGTCGATCCGGGCGGCGATATCGACAAGCTGATGGGCGCGGCTGAGCAGTTTGGTGTGAACATCAAACAGGTCTGGCTGACCCACGGCCATATGGACCATGCCGGCGCGGCCAAGGCCGTGAAGGATATCACCGGCGCCGAGATCATTGGCCCGCACAAGGATGACCAGTGGCTGCTCGACGAGATTGAGTCTTCCGGCGCGCGCTATGGCATCACGGACGGCCAGAACGTCACGCCGGACCGTTACCTCGAAGATGGCGACGAGCTGGAACTCGGCGGCATCAAGTTCGGAGTCGCGCACTGCCCCGGCCATACGCCCGGCCATGTCGTCATCTACAATGAGAGCGGCGCGCTTGCCTTTGTCGGCGATGTCCTGTTCCGCGGCTCGATCGGGCGGACAGATTTTCCGCGTGGTAACCACCAGCAGCTGATTGATTCCATCACCGGAAAGCTCTGGCCGCTCGGCAAGGACATCCGCTTCGTGCCGGGCCACGGCCCGATGAGCACCTTCGGGCAGGAGCGGACCGACAATCCCTTCGTTGCCGACGCTGTCACCGGGTATCAGGGCGCGCAGAAAGGCGAAGCAAGCGAGATCGACCAGCGCCTCGCCAAACGCTGGAGCTAGCTGACCGACCTTCAAAGGTGATTCGAGTCTCGGCCTTTTTTGCTTTTCGGAAAGGGCTGATTTCCCAATTTCGCACCGACCGAAAATCTATTTCTGATTATTTATTAGCACCTTTGGTTTAATAAATTTTAGCATTAACTGAAAAACACTGCAAAAGACTGCTAAATCCGTCAAATTTGATCATTCAGCGTAGATCGGTTTTCACCAGCGCGTGTCATACGTAAGATGTGAAAAAGTGGCCGTTCCATACTGTTCTGGGCAAGTTTGCTGCGTCGCAAAGCGCCAGCACCATGCCCATTTTCGTCATCAGCCTGATGGCGATCATGTCGCTGGTCGGCGCGACGATCGCGCTCGGCATGGACTCCCGCTCATCCAACAATCTCCAGCATACAGCTGACTCCGCCGCTCTCGGCGGGGCGACAGCCTTTGTCACGCACCCCTCTCCCCGGGCTGCAGACCGGCTCGATGCAGCACGTCAGCAGGCGACTGTGCTCGCCCAGAGCAACTCCGACTATGTCCTCGCCGATCTGGAAGTCGGTGCGGTCACTGAAGATGCTTATGGCCAGCACACAAATCTCGAAGTTGAGGTCGAGGCCAAACCAGTCAATTATTTCGCGAACTTTGTGGGCGACGCGCAAACCGCGCCAAACCGGCGCCGCGCTGTAGCCATAGCAACCTGGGGGTTTCCGCTCTGCGTGTTGACGCTAGAGCCGAAGGACACTGGGCTTACGGTGAAGGATAGGGCCCAGCTCTCGGCCCAGAACTGCATTATCTGGTCGAACTCGACCGCAAAGGATTCGATGAAGTTTGACGGCGGCTCGGCCTCGACAAAAGCATTCTGCACGGCTGGCGATGTTGAGCGCGACGTCAAGGCAAGGGTCACTCCAATGCCGGAAACCGGCTGCCAGAAACTGCCTGACCCGCTGGCGGGATATGACCTGCCGATCGAAGGGCTGTGCGACGACATCGAGGTCAGCGTTATCAAGCGGGGGTCGACGCGGCTTGGGCCTGGCAACTATTGCGGCGGCATTGAAATAAAGGCCCGCAACGTGACGTTCGAACCAGGCGTCTATGTCATTCGCGGCGGAGGGCTGAAAATTGATGCGAGCGGCATTCTGCTTGCCGAAGGGGTGACCTTTGTTTTCGACGGAGAGATCGACAAAGTTGAAATCAAGGGCGATTCCGGCCTCACAGTCACAGCACCAGCCGAAGGCGCCACGGCCGGCATCGCGTTTGCAGAACTGGACACTGTTCTTCCTGCGTTCAAGGATATGAAAATCGAGGGTCAGCTGAACGTCGAAGGCGTGATCTACATGCCGTCCTATGACATCGAGATCAAGAAAATGGGCGGCGGGACGACCAAATCGCCCTATCTCCAGATCGTCGCCAACAGTCTTGAACTCTCTGATCAGGGTAATTTGGCGATTGAATTCGACATGACGCAAACTGACCTGCCCATGGTCATCAAACCTGCGCGCGAAGCGCGTCTGGTCGAGTAGCGACGGCTCGGGCTGCCGATACAAATATTTGGAAATTGATAGATTCCGATAACCGGGCCTAGATATATTTTTGACAGTGTCCGGTCGTGGAAACCTGCATGCCTCATACGCTCGGGAAGCGGATAATCCGGCACGCGTCCGGAAGTACCCTGCCGATCTTCGCCATCTGCCTGATGGCGATCATGTCGCTGGTCGGTGCAACAATTGCGCTCGGCATGGACACACGCTCGGCCAGCAACCTGCAGCACTCAGCAGATGCGTCGGCGCTTGGTGGGGCCACAGCCTTCCTGAACACCGACTCGCCGAAAGCGGACGTGCGTCTGAAAGCCGCTGAGACGCAAGCCCGCGTGCTCGCAACGGAAAACTCGCACTACTCGCTCGCCGACCTCGATGTCGCAGCGGTCACCGAGGACGCTTATGGCCAGCACACCAATCTCGCTGTCGAACTTGAATTCCAGCCCGTGAACCTTTTCGCGAAATTCGTTGGCCGCAATGCAACTGCGCCGGTACGCCGCAAGGCCGTGGCAACGGCGACGGCTGGGTTTCCCCTGTGCGTCCTCACCCTGGCAGAAACCGGCGTCGGCCTGCGTATCAAGGACCAGGGCAGCCTGCTCGCCAACAATTGCATTGTCTGGGCGAACTCGAAACATGCAGACGCCATGCGATTTGAAGGTGGCACAGCCGAAGCCAAGGCATTTTGCGCTGTCGGCGATTATGCGCGCGATTCCATCACCAAGGTATCGCCAACGCCGGAAACCGGCTGCCAGAAACTGCCCGACCCCCTCAGCAATTATTCAGTGCCAGTCTCAGGTCTTTGCGATCATCTGCAACTCAGCATCATCCGCATCGGATCGACCCGGCTTCGGCCGGGCATCTATTGCGGGGGTCTCGATGTACGTGCGCGCGACATCGCGCTCGAGCCGGGCATCTACCATATCCGCGGCGGCGGCATTAACATCGACGCCAGGGGCCAGGTGCTGGCCGAAGGCGTCACATTCGTTTTCGAGGGCCTGCTTGGCCAGATCTCTATCCGCGGCAATTCCGGCCTCCGGATCGCAGCGCCAAGCGAAGGACCGACTGCCGGTGTCGCCTTCGCCGAAATGGAGGCGCTGCTGCCCGGCACACGCGACATGATTGTCGAGGGCGCGCTCAATGTCGAGGGCGTCATCTATATGCCGAGTTACAATGTCCGCGTCCGCAAGACAGGCGGCGGCACCACCAGGTCCCCCTATCTGCAGATGGTGGCCAACACGCTTGAGGTGTCGGAACAGGGGGCGCTTGAGATCGATTTCAACATGGGCAAGACGGACCTGCCCCTGGTCATCAGGCCCGCCCGTGAAGCCCGTCTCGTAGAGTGAGAAAAGGGGGGCGAACGCCCCCGAACATCACAATTAATTCACTTTAAATTCCGCGTTCTGTCTGCGTTCATACGGGAACTCTTAGGGCACAGCTTCGTTTCCTGCAGTCGAAGCTACGAGAAAGGATGCCTCGATGAATACGCTTTTGAAGACAACCGCCATTGCCGCGACCGGCCTGATGATGGCCGCCTGCACGCAAACCGGCCAGACCGAACGTAACGCCGCTGTCGGCGCTGGCCTCGGTGCCGTTGCTGGTGCCGTGATCGGTAACAATTCCGGCGACGGAGATGCAGGCAAAGGCGCAGCCATCGGTGCAGCTATCGGTGGTGCTGCCGGTGCGGCAAAAGGCTGTACGGAAGCGGCTGACTGCGACATGCCTGGCGTAAAGGACCAGCCGGACGAGAAGGACAGCGATGGTGACGGCTATGCCGACGCCTATGACCGCTATCCCTACGACCCTCGCGCCTGGTAAGCGGAAAGGCCGCCTCGTTGGTCTGAACAGACCATTTTCAGGGCCCCTGCTCCTTTCGGATGCAGGGGCTTTGTTTTGCACAAGTCGCGAAAAACTAGCCGATAATTGCCGCCCTGTGCTTGACCGCACTCGCCGCACCACGAAAAACGTCAGCTGACGTCAACAGAACGGATCATGGGGAAGATGAGACCACTCCGCTATCTTGTCGCCTGTGCGGGCGTTGTGGCGCTGCTCGGCGGCTGCGCCGATCAGGGTGACCGGACCGCCGATGCTGCGTGCGCGATCGCTGTCGCCAAGGCACTGCCGCTTCTGCCTGAAAACATTGAGGTAGAGGCCGCACAGATCATGTCGGGCAAGAGCGGCCAGGCGGTGTCCTGCAAGGTCACCGGAAACCGCGACCACATCATGATCGACGCCACGACAACCTGCACGGGCGGCGCAGACGCGTTGATGGAATGCACCACGATTGATGCCATTCAGACCATGGATGGCGAGCCGGTTTATCCATAGGCCAACCAACTGGCCTGACAGAATGTCGCCGCCTGCGTTTTATTCTGCCTGCGGCCTTGCCCACCCCATCGACTCCCCGCTATAGCGCACCCGTTTGGCCATTAGCCATGAATAGCGAGGAGCCGAGATGCCGAAACGTACTGACATCAAGTCTATTCTCGTTATTGGCGCTGGCCCTATCATTATCGGCCAGGCCTGCGAGTTCGACTATTCCGGGGTGCAGGCCATCAAGGCCCTGAAATCGGAAGGCTACCGGGTCATCCTGGTCAACTCCAACCCGGCCACCATCATGACCGATCCGGACATGGCGGACGCGACCTATGTCGAGCCGATCACACCGGATTTTGTCGAAAAGATCATCCAGGTCGAAAAGCCTGACGCGCTCCTGCCCACGATGGGCGGACAGACCGCGCTCAATTGCGCGCTCGACCTCTACAAGGCGGGAACGCTGGACAAGTACGGCGTCGAGCTGATCGGGGCGCGCGCCGATGCCATCGAGATGGCCGAAGACCGCAAACTCTTCCGCGAAGCCATGGACCGCATCGGCCTCGAAAACCCAAGAGCCGCCATCGTCGCTGCGCCCGAGATCCGGAACGATGCCGGCAAGATCATCGGCTATGACCGGATCGGCGGCCTCCAGAAAGCGATGGAAGTCCTCGAAGAGGTCGGCCTGCCCGCCATCATTCGCCCCGCCTTCACGCTTGGCGGCACGGGCGGGGGCGTTGCCTACAATGTCGAAGAGTATGAAGAGATCGTCCGCTCGGGCCTTGCTGCCTCCCCGGTTGCCCAGGTCCTTATCGACGAGAGCCTGCTCGGCTGGAAAGAGTTCGAGATGGAGGTCGTCCGCGACAAGGCGGACAATGCGATCATCATCTGCTCTATCGAGAATATCGACCCGATGGGCGTCCACACCGGCGACTCCATCACCGTCGCACCAGCCCTGACGCTGACCGACAAGGAATACCAGATCATGCGCAATGCCTCGCTGGCTGTGCTGCGCGAGATTGGTGTGGAGACCGGCGGGTCCAACGTGCAGTTCGCTGTGAACCCGGACAATGGCCGCCTCGTCGTGATCGAGATGAATCCGCGCGTCTCGCGGTCCTCCGCGCTGGCTTCGAAGGCGACCGGCTTCCCGATCGCCAAGATCGCCGCAAAGCTCGCCGTCGGCTACACCCTGGACGAGCTGACCAATGATATTACCGGCGTTACGCCAGCCTCTTTCGAGCCGACGATTGATTACGTTGTCACCAAGATCCCGCGCTTTGCCTTCGAGAAATACAAGGGCTCCGAACCGCTCCTGACGACCGCCATGAAATCGGTCGGCGAAGCCATGGCCATCGGCCGCAACTTCCAGGAAAGCCTGCAGAAGGCGCTCTGTTCGCTCGAAACCGGTCTCAGCGGTCTCGACGAGAGCGAGATCACCGGCCATGACGCGCTGACCTCTGCCCTCGCCCGTCCGACACCAGATCGTCTGCGCCACGTCGCCCAGGCCCTGCGCGAAGGTTTCAGTGTCGAGGACGTCTACAAGATCACCAGTATTGACCGCTGGTTCCTGCGCCAGATCGCCGAACTGATCGAGATCGAAGGCAATATCCGCCGCGACGGTCTGCCCGAGGACAGGCACGCCATGACGACGCTCAAGGGCATGGGCTTCTCCGATGCCCGCCTCTCTGCTCTCACCGGACAGACTGAGCAACAGGTCCGCGACTTCCGTCACAAGCTCGGCGTGCGCCCGGTCTACAAACGCATCGATACCTGCGCGGCCGAATTCGCCGCCAAGACACCATATCTGTACTCGACCTATGAGCACCCGGCTTACGGCAAGGACCATGGCGACGATGAAGCCGGCGTGTCGGATCGCAAGAAGGCGATCATCCTCGGCGGCGGCCCGAACCGCATCGGCCAGGGCATCGAGTTTGACTATTGCTGCTGTCATGCCGCTTTCGCCATGGAAGATGTCGGCATCGAGTCGATCATGGTCAACTGCAACCCGGAAACCGTCTCGACGGATTATGACACGTCAGACCGTCTCTATTTCGAACCGCTGACGCATGAGCACGTCTCTGAGATCATCGCCAAGGAACAGAGCGCAGGCGAACTTGCAGGCGTCATCGTCCAGTTTGGTGGCCAGACCCCGCTGAAGCTCGCAACGCCGCTGCACGAGGCCGGCGTCCCGATCCTCGGCACCAGCCCTGTCTCCATCGACCTCGCCGAAGACCGCGAACAGTTTGCTGCCCTTCTCGACAAGCTCGGTATTCAGCAGGCGCCATCCGCCACGGCCCGCTCCGAGGAAGAAGCCCTCGAGAAAGCGCAGAAGCTCGGCTACCCGATCATGCTGCGCCCGAGCTTCGTCCTTGGTGGCCGCGCCATGGAGATCTGCCGCAATGACGAGGATGTGAAGACCTTCGCCAAGGAGGCCATGAAAGTCTCCGGCGACCAGTCCCTTTTCCTTGACCGCTACCTTTCCGACGCGATTGAGGTCGATGTCGACGCCCTCTGCGACGGCACGAATGTCCACGTCGCGGGCGTGATGGAGCATATCGAGGAAGCGGGCGTGCACTCTGGCGATAGTGCCTGCGCCCTGCCGCCCTACACCCTGTCGCCAAAAATGGTCGCGCGCCTCTCCGAACAGGCCATCGCGCTCGCGCGCGAACTGAAAGTGCGCGGGCTCATCAACATCCAGTTCGCCGTGAAGGATGAGGAAATCTTCGTCCTGGAGGCCAATCCGCGCGCCTCGCGCACAGTGCCTTTCGTCGCCAAGGCTGTCGGCGCCCCCATCGCGAAGATCGCCGCCAAGGTCATGGCCGGCGCTGATCTCACCGATTTCGACCTCTCCATGGCCAAGCCGCGCCGTGTCGCGGTGAAGGAAGCTGTCTTCCCGTTTGCCCGCTTCCCAGGCGTTGACCCTGTACTTGGCCCGGAAATGCGCTCCACCGGCGAAGTCATGGGCTGGGACGATGATTTCGGCGCAGCCTTCCTCAAATCGCAGATCGCCGTGGACGTGCACCTGCCGCGCGAAGGTGCTGTCTTCATCTCGCTGAAAGATGGCGACAAGCCTGCCGTCATCGAGTCCGCGAAAGACCTAATCGAGATGGGCTTCACCATCGTCGCAACCAGCGGCACTGCAGATTACCTTGAAAAGCAGGGCATCGCTGTCGAGCGGATCAACAAGGTCATTGAAGGCCAGCCGCACATTGTCGACCGCATGATCAATGGCGGAATCCAGCTCGTTTTCAACACGACAGAGGGTGCCCAGTCGCTCAAGGACTCCGCCTCGATCCGGCGCACGGCATTGACGCGGAAGATTCCTTATTTTACGACGCTCGCCGCCTCACGAGCATCCGTTCAGGCCATTCGGGCCCTTCGCGAACGCGAATTAACAGTCCGATCCTTGCAAAACGCCTGATATCAAACCACTTGACGCAAATCGCGTTTGGAAAGACGCTATTCGTTTACAACGACGGTTATCCAGAACATGCAAAGAACACCCATGACCGCCGAAGGGCACGCCGCCCTCGACGCAGAACTGAAGCATTTGAAGTCGGTTGAGCGCCCTGCCGTTATCGCAGCGATCGCCGAAGCGCGCGAACATGGCGATCTCTCCGAGAATGCCGAGTATCATGCTGCCAAGGAAAAGCAGAGCTTCATCGAAGGCCGCGTGGCTGAACTCGAAGACAAGCTCGCCCGCGCCGAAGTCATCGACGTGACCAAGCTCAAAGGCGAGAAAATCGTTTTTGGCGCAACGGTGACCCTGACTGATGTCGACACGGAGAAGCAGGCAACCTACCGCATCGTCGGTGAGGACGAGGCCGATATTGCCAAGGGCAAGGTCTCCATCACCTCGCCCATCGCCCGCGCCCTGATCGGCAAGACAGTCGGCGACGAAGCCGAAGTCGCCGCCCCCGGCGGCGCCCGCGTCTACGAGATCGAAGCCGTCGAATTCAAATAGGCTTCCATATTTCAACAACCAAAGCCCTCGTCCTTCGACTTCGCTCAGGATGAGGGCTTTTTTATATGCGCCGCCAGGAAGGCCTCATGGTGAGCGAGGTCGAACCACGAAGGCCGCTCGCGCATCGACAGAAGTCAAAGCCTCCCAGCCTCGGCAATCTCGATTGCACCCCTGCTGTTTCGCGAAAGGTGCAAGGGCATAGAAAAACTGGCACTCTCCGAGGGTAAACGAATCGCGAGGCATGCCGGGATGAACGCGCCAAGGAAAGCCAAGCCGATAGCCCCGCAAGTGGGCCCGTCCGTCTGGGCTGTGTCGGACGGCCGCGCCGGCAATGCCGCCCAGGTCCGCGCCATCATTCAGGCGCTCGGCAGCACCAGCCGCTGGATGAAGATCGCGCACATCCAGGGCGAGGGTCACCGCGAACGCCCCATCGTACTGACACCGCGCGCCCCCTGGACATGGCTTCCGGGCGCAAGGTGGCCAATGGAACGCCTCGCCCTGCCGCCTGAACAACGCACCATCTTCCAGCCGCCCTGGCCCGATGTCTGGATCGCTGCCGGCCGGCGCAGCGCGCCCTTCACCGCGGCTATCCGGCAACTATCCGGCGGCAAGACCCTCACGGTTCAGGTTCTCGACCCGAAATCCGATCGCGGTGACTTTGACCTGATCGTCGTGCCCGAGCATGACGAACTGGAAGGCCCGAACGTCATCCGCACCGTTGGCGCGCCCTCCTATTTTGCGCCGGACGATATTGAGGATGCCGGGCAGGCCTTTGCCGATCTTGCCGATGAGAATGGCAAGTCCGCCATCATCATTCTCGGCGGCGCGTCCAAGACGCACACCTTCTCCGATGCCGTGGCAGACAGGCTGGCCCAAGACCTGAAACGCCTCTCCGGCCAGGGCTGGCGCCTGCGCATCACGACCTCGCGCCGCACCCCGATCCCGGTCATCGCGAAGATGCGCGCGCTTGCTGGCGAGATTGGCGCAAGGTTCTGGGCTGGGCCGGACGATGGCCAGAATCCCTATCTTGCCTGGATGCTGTATTCCGATGTCGCCATGGTGACAGAAGACAGCGCAAACATGCTGTCTGATGCCGCCTTTCACGGCCTGCCAATCCACATGGTCCGGCTGGAAGGCTCCAATCCGAAATTCGACCGCCTGCACGACAGCCTCATCAAGCGCGGCTGCGCCCGCTGGTTCGAGGGCACGCTGGAGCAATGGCCATACGAGCCGCTGCGCGAAGCCGACCGCGTCGCCGATGAGATTGTCCGCCGCCTCGTCGCCCGTCACCCTCAGCCAGCGATGAAAAACCTCAAGGACGGCGGTGGCGTCGTCGCGCCGGACTGGCTATAATGCAATGTTATAGCATTCTTAAGTGATTGATTTTATTGAATTTCTTGACAATTCGACCGCATGACCGCATCTAGCAGGTCATGAGTCACGGACACGGCCATCATCACGATCACGATCATGGGCACGGCCATGCGCACCTGCCCTCGACCGATAGCGCCGATGCCCGCAAGCGCGTCGCCATTGCGGCGCTGCTGACCTTCGCCTTCATGGTCGTTGAAGTGGTTGGCGGCGTTATTTCCGGCTCGCTCGCCCTTCTCGCGGATGCCGCGCACATGCTCACCGATGCCGGTTCGCTCGCCCTCGCCTGGTTCGGCTTCCGCCTCGCCGCGCGGCCGGCAGACTCAAAGCGAAGTTTCGGCTTTGCCCGCTTCAAGGTGCTTGCCGCTTTCGTGAACGGTCTTGCCCTGGTCCTGCTGGCTGTCTGGATCATCTGGGAAGCCATTCACCGGCTGATGCAACCGCAGCCTATTCTGGGCGGCGTCCTTCTGGCGGTCGCAATAGGCGGCCTCATCGTCAACATCATCGCCTTCTGGATCCTGCATGGCGGCGACCGTGAGGACCTGAACATGCGCGGCGCGCTCTGGCATGTCGCCGGTGACCTCCTTGGCTCCGTCGCCGCCATCCTCGCAGCCATCCTGATCCTGACAACCGGCTGGACGCCCGTCGACCCGATCCTCTCAGTGGTGGTTGCGCTGATCATCGCCGTGGGCGGCGTCCGCCTCACCCGCGAAACCGCGCACATCCTGATTGAAGGCGTCCCTTCCGGCCTCGACCCGGCCATCATCAAGGCCGATCTCGAAGCCCATGTCGAAAACGCAGAAAACGTCTCCCACATTCACGCCTGGGCGCTGACCGAGCAGAAACCCCTCGTCACGCTGGAAGTCGTCGCCCGCGACGGCACCTGCCTCGACACGCTGCGACGTGCCGTGAAAGCGCGCCTGCACGACCAGTTCGGCGTCAGCCATGCCACGGTCGAAGTGCGCAAGTCTGTGCAATAGCTGAGCTTCACGGCCAGTTGAGCACCCCCGGGGGTTTATTCACGCGCCAAGAATCCCCATACCTAGTCCCCAACAAGCATAGTGACGCGTGGAGCGGGTGATGAGCGAGACAATCCATTCTGAAATCCTGATCATCGGGTCCGGCCCGGCTGGCTGGACGGCGGCCATCTATGCGGCCCGCGCCATGCGCGACACGCGCGTCGTTGCCGGTCTGCAGCCGGGCGGCCAGCTCACCATCACGACCGAAGTCGAGAACTATCCGGGCTTTGCAGAGATCCAGGGCCCGGAGCTGATGGAAAAGATGCGCGACCATGCCGAAAAGATGGGTACGCACGTCTCCGAGGATCACATTTCCGAAGTCGATTTCGAAAGCCGCCCTTTCAAGGCGCATGGCGAGAGCGGCGTTACCTATACTGCCGATGCCGTCATCATCTGCACCGGCGCGCAGGCCAAATGGCTCGGCCTGCCGTCCGAAACCAAGTTCCAGGGCTTTGGCGTCTCCGCCTGTGCGACCTGCGACGGTTTCTTCTATCGCGGCAAGGAAGTGCTCGTCATCGGCGGCGGCAATACCGCTGTCGAGGAAGCGCTGTTCCTCACCAACTTCGCCTCCAAGGTCACCGTCGTGCATCGCCGCGACAGCTTCCGCGCTGAGAAGATCCTGCAGGACCGCCTTTTCAAACACCCGAAGGTCGAAATCCTCTGGGACACGGTACTTGAGGAAGTCGTCGGCGACGAGAACCCGCTTGGCGTCACCGGCGCGAAGCTGAAAAACGTCAAGACTGGCGAAGCATTCACCCGTGACGCGCACGGCGTCTTCATTGCGATTGGCCATGCCCCGTCGACCGAGCTCTTCAAGGGCAAGATCGACATGAAAGCCAATGGATACCTCATTACCGAGCCGGGCACGACCAAGACGAACATTCCAGGTGTCTACGCTGCGGGCGACGTCACCGACGAGACTTATCGACAGGCTGTGACAGCCGCGGGCATGGGTTGCATGGCTGCCCTAGAGGCAGAGCACTGGCTTGAAGAGCAGGCGGCGATCAAAGAAGCCGTCGCAGCCGAATGAGCCTGTAACAGAGTTCTGGACGCGAGGCCCGGTCTGGATAAACTGCTCGCCATGCACAGGGTGGTCCGCACGGTTTTCCTGACTGCATCAGCCATGTTCGTCGCGTATTCAGGCCATGCTGACGAGCTGGGTGATGCTGTCGATGCATACCTGAAAGAGGATTACAGCCAGATCGAAACGATCGCCCGCTACGCCGATGATGGCATACCGGAAGCCATCGCCCTGCTCGGACAGGCCTATTTGTACGGAAACGGCGTGGAATCGGACCGCCCGCTCGGCCTTGCCCTGCTCGAACAGTCTGCCAGCCTCGGTGACCGCGCCTCCGCAGTACAGCTCGGGCGCGTATACGAATTTGGCGTCGATGGCGTCGCGCCCGATGACGCCCTCGCCGTCAAATGGTACCTCGTCGCCGCGAATGCCGGCGACACCGCATCTGCACCCGCCGCCCTCAAACGGCTTCCAGCCGAGCTCGTGATCGAAGCCGGCGGCGCAAGCTGGGCCAATCCGGACCAGCTCTACCGCACGGCAGAGGCGACAGAAGAAAAACCCCAATCAGTCGAAGAAGCCCCGGTCACGAATCCGGTCCTGCCGGCCGCGACATTCGCAACCGATGTCACTGCGCAGCACTCCACATCCGGCTCGCCCGCACGCGCGATTCTTGGCACCGACACGCCCCCTGCCCCGCTCTCCCTTCTCGACAAGACAAGCTTTCCGATCTTTGCCGACACGCGCCTCAGTGCCATCGGCGACGCCGCCGCAAGTTGCCTCGTGGTCCTGAAGCCGGAAGTCGAACGCCGCCAGTCCACGCTGGACGGCATGATGCAGCTCGGCAGTGAGATACCCACAGAGGAAAGCGGCGTCGGCTATGACAAGCTGCTGATCAATGACCGGGAACTGAAGGCGATGCGGGAAGCGCTTCAAGCCAGCGAGCGCGTCCTGTCGAGCACAAGCCAGAATGGTGGGCTCAACCCGGAAGGATTGCGGCTGGCGCTCATACCGCACAAGGAAGCCTATGCCTCCCGCCCCGCGACGGGCCCGTCTGCCGCATTCTGTGGCCGCCGGTTCATCCAGCTTGTCGGGGAAAGCGCCGGCTGGACCAGCCAGTAAACCGGCACTTCAGAGAAGCGACGCAGCCATCCGCTCGATGTCCCGCCTCGAATGCGTCGTCATATACGCCTCGAAATCGCGGGCCCGTGCCTGCATCACGCTAGACAGGGCCGTCTTCGGGGCTGCCGCTGCCGCACGCGACAGGCAGGCTTCGATTTCCTTACGGTATTTGCGCGCATTATGGGCAGCGAGGGCCCGCGCATATTGCCAGTCAAAGGATGGGTCCACGCCGCCATGGACCAGCGCCGCACGGTAATGGTCTCGCGCCTTGCGCATGCTCGCGCCCATGAAGGCCGACCCCATACTGCCGCCCCGCCTCACCACTTCGACATTCCAGACAGCCATGAAGCCGTGCGCATAGGCATTGTCTGGCTCATCCTCGAGCACGGCCTGGACGAGGTCGCGCGCCTGTGAGGCATGACCGGAGTCCAGAGCCTCTCCCCGGCTCATGTCACGGGCCAGCATGGACAGGGCAATGGCAAGCTGAAGGCGCGCATCGCCATGGTCCGGCTCCAGCGCCAGCGCCTGCTTCGCCAGCCCTTCCGCCTCTTCGATCTTCGCCTTGTCGACCCGGCCGGACACCATCGTCTCCGCCAGCAGCGCCCGCGCTGCAATGGCCAGATTGTCCGCGCCGCCCTCCGCCCTGGCGAGCGCAGCTGCCTCTGCGAACCGACCCGCATCGAAAGCGTCGGCAATGCCGTCCGCGCATGCCGGTGAGGCCGACATCAGCAAGACCGCGATCAGGCCAGCGACGAGCTTCATGACTCACCTTATATCTCAATCAAGATCGTGCTCATAATGCATAAAGCGAGGCGAGACCGGGCGTGGACCAGTTCGAGGCAGACATTGTGGTGATTGGCGCAGGCGTGATCGGCCTTGCCATTGCCCGTGCCGCAGCGAGGCGCGGCCGTGACGTGATTGTGCTTGAAGCCGAGGAGGCGATCGCCGTCCACACCTCCTCGCGCAATTCCGAAGTCATCCATGCGGGGCTCTATTACGCGGCCGGGTCCTACAAGGCGCGTTTCTGCGTGGAGGGTCGCCGCAAGCTCTACGCCTATCTCGAAGAACACGGCATCGACTACAAGAATTGCGGAAAGCTCGTCGTCGCGCATCCAGACGAAACGGATGGGCTGTCCGGCATTCTCTCGCGGGCAGAAGAGAACGGCGTCGAAGACCTGCGGATCATTTCCGGTAAGGAGGCCCGCGCCATCGAGCCTGCCCTCAGCCCTGACATCGCAGCCGCTATCCAGTCCCCCGTCTCCGGCATTTTTGACAGCCATGGCTACTTCCTCGCCCTGCAGGGAGAGCTGGAAGATCGCGGCGGCATGATCGCCTTCGGCACCCGCGTCGTGTCCGGCGAGGTCCGGTCCGGCGGCGCTGACCTTGTCACCGCCGGCGAGACGCCCGCGAAAATATCGGCCCGCACCGTGATCAATGCCGCTGGCCATCACGCCATATCGGTTGCCGCCTGCATCGACGGCCCGCACCAGGCCGGCCTGCCGACACCGCGCTATGTAAAGGGCAACTATTTCAGCATTCTCGGCAAGACGCCTTTCTCGCGGCTGATCTATCCGATGCCGGGACGCGCCAGCCTCGGGCTCCACCTCACCGTGGACCTTGCAGGCCGCGGCAAGCTTGGCCCCGACGCCGAATGGCTTCCCGAAGACGCATCCCCACCCTTCGACTACAAGGTCGATCCGGCGCGCGCCGGGCATTTCTACGCATCGGCCCGCCGGTACTGGCCGGACCTGCCGGACGGCGCCCTCGCCCCTGACTATGCAGGTGTGCGTCCGAAAATCGTCGGTCCGGGCGAACCATCAGGCGACTTCATCATCGATACAGCCGCTCCTGGCCTCATTAACCTGATGGGGATCGAGAGCCCGGGCCTCACCTCATCGCTCGCTATTGGTGATTACGTTGCCGGCCTGCTGGATTAGGCGGTTGCAGAGCGCCAAATCAATGTGTATTCAGCCCGCTTGCTGTGCTGACCCGGTGCCCGCCGCGCGTTTGCACACAAGCCGGATCGGTTCGGTAGCTCAGCTGGTTAGAGCGCACGACTCATAATCGTGAGGTCGGGAGTTCAAGTCTCCCCCGAACCACCATTCCTTCCCGTGTTGCATAGTTTCCGGACGTCAGCTGCAGCTGATGCTGGCCCCTTCCACCTCGACAGCGTCCCAGACGGCTTTACCGCGGTGTCGTCTCCACCAGCCTGGACGCTGTGATGGTGTCCGCACCGTCATTGAACAGCATCACGCAGACCTGCTCGTCCTCATCCACCTCAAACTCGAAGCTCTGGTTTCGAATGTCGGGATGATACCCGCCCAGAACCGCCATTTGGGACGCGTCGCTGGCAGGCCAGTTGGCCCTGAACCGGCAGGCCAGGGCATTTTCACTGCAGTTGAGAAAATCTAGGTGCGCCTGCTTCAGCGACGCATCGCTGATGCTTTGCGGCTTGTAGACGACCAGTGACACACTGCCGGATGCCGCAATGGAGACGCTCATGTCGCGATCGGAGGTGAAGGTCAGGCAATCGATCACGGTCTGGCGACCGACCTCGATCTCATCATCAATGAAAACGGAGGGGTTTGCCCGCAGGAAAACGTTGACGACAACCGGCACCAGAAAATAGATGGCCACCCCAGCCACGGCATAGATCAGCAACAGTTTCAACCGGTTCATGTCTTAACCCCCAGAAGTTTCCACCCGCCCCTCATTGCGGCGGCCGTCCCAAATTCATTCACCACAAGCGAGCTTGCCCGCCCGAAAGTCTGCGCTCGCCTCATCGAGATCGAACAGCAGTATCGACACCGTTGTGTCTGGCGGGTCTGCCACCCTGATTTCACGATCCCAGAGAATGCTGATGCTCATTGCGCGATTGGACGCCAGGTCGAGGTATTCGATGTTTCGGCTCTGATAGTTGTCCAGATCCGTCACGCGTTGCCCGCACCATTGCCAGCCGCGATAGTTCGCCCCTTCCGGCAGCCACGACTCATAGAGATCGAACGCCTTGCTCCGCCCCAGCTGCGTATCGTAGATACCACTGCTGATGAGATGCGGAGCGTCCTGGCCGGTCGCATTGGTGATCTTTGCCTGGTTGGAGACGAGGCTGACGGCCGAACCAGGAACTGGAATATCTCCCTCGACGAGGACAGGCGCTGTTCCACCCCCATCCGCGCATCCAGAGACTAACAGTATAGAGACAAAAACAGACAATACCCCACGCACAAGCACGTATGAACCTCCCCCAAATGCTCACCACCTCACCTACAATTGCATCAATGACTACCTCTGTACACCAGTACAGTCCTCCAAAATTGCCGAGATACACAACAAATTCTTTGGCGCACGAAATCTCGCCCTCTTCCGACCGGCAATCGAGCATGCCTGTCGCCGTAATATTTCTGACGCTCGCGTAACCGGACGCAGCCTCCTGCACCACCAAAGGTCGGTCTGCCGCTGAAAACCGCCAGACAGGCACCCCGGGGTGGCATTGCCCCCAGGGCAGTTGAACTTTTCGGAAACTCGTCGAAGGCCCACCTTGCGAAAGCATTTAACTTCACATCTGGGCGAAATACTATGTTTATCAGTCTCCATTAAGAATGCTTCTTATGGGGAATGCTTCATTCGATATTCGCAGGCTATTGCGCGATCAGAACGGCTCGACCATGCCGATCTTCGTACTGTGCCTGGCTGCGCTGGTTGGCCTTGTAGGCTTTGCGCTGGCTTTTGCCTTCGACCTGCGCACAACCTCAAGGCTGCAGCAGGACGCAGATACCGCCGCGCTGGCCGGCGCTTCAGCCTACATCATGGAAAATTTCTCCACGCGGGAAACCAGCCGTCTTCAATCAGCAGAACAGGCGGCGCGGATAAGCGCGGATGCAGTGGCATGGGACACAACACAAGCCGCCGCCGTCCAGGTGCAGAAAGTGGGAACTTTCCGGCAGAAGGCGACTGTTGAAGTCAATCTCAGCTCCAGGCCTGAAAACCGGTTTGCCTCCTGGGTCGGCGCCAGCACCGACCGGGTCCGCAGCCGCACCGCCAAGGCCGAAGTCACGCGCGGTCTTCCACTGTGCGTGCTGACCTTGGGCCTTGTCGTCCAAGGGGTGGAAATCGATGGCGGCGGAACGCTGAACGCGGAAGACTGCGTTGTCTGGTCGAATGCCGGAGGCCTGCTCTCCATGTCTTTTTCCGGTTCCGGTTCAGCCACCGCAGAACTGTTTTGCGCCGTCGGGCGAACCTATAAGGCGAGCAATTTCACGGCGACTCCCCGTCCTTCGGAGAACTGCGATTCACTCCCGGACCCTCTGGAAAGCTGGGAAGCCCCGAAACCCGGACTGTGCACGTCGAAATCACCCAGTCGCGTTCGGGGCCGCGATGGCGAAACAGTCACGCTGCAACCGGCGACATATTGTAATGGCCTGACCATCTCTGCCGACAATGTCATCCTCGAACCAGGCGTCTACTTCATAAAGAACGGCGCCCTCACCATCAGCAGCGACAGTCAAGTCATCGGTGAAGGCGTCACCATCGTCCTGACCGGATCAGGCGCGACCATGGAAATGAAAGGGCAGAGCCTCGTCGACATTTCAGGCCCCACATCAGGCCCACTGGCCGGGCTGGTGCTGGTGAGCGACCGGACCACAGACATCGGATCCGATGTGAAGCTCGTTGGCGGCGCTGGCTTTTCGATCAAGGGCCTGATTTACCTGCCTCGGCAGGATCTTGAAATCGGCGGCGGAGGAACCCTCAACACAACGGCGCCAAACCTTCAGATCATTGCCCGGAGCATGAGATATTCCGGCAATGGCACCTTGAACCTGAGCTATGACAAGAACGAAGCTGCACTTGGCAGCCGGGTCATCACGAATTCCTTCGTCCGGCTCGTGGAGTGACTCTCTTCGCCCGAATGAAGTCCGCTCGCAATCCGACGAAAAGCTCGATTATCGCCGCCTGCCTCGCAGGAAATCCAATCGATCAAGCGTGCGGTCGTATTAGTTATCCACACCTTCCGGATACTTTTCTTTGCATTATAAAAACACAACCTCTATAGTGCCGCCATTGTAGAGTAACTGAGTAGAGTGTTTAAGGGAGGCCTGTCTGGCCTCCCTTTTTCTGTATGGGACTGCAGTATTGACTGCACAAAGCGGTTGCTTCTGGCGCGGGATTTGCAAACTCTTCCGGACGCTGGGCGCCTCTCGATCCAGCGAATCAAGAGGATGCCGAACTGCCTGCACCTGCGATCATCGACACGCCATCAACCCAAAATGAAGGTCCGCACGAGATATGGTGCGATTCCGCCGGCATATGCCTGCGCGCCCATATCTGGCACGCGGATGCCGCACGAAAGCCGATCGTCTTCCTGAATGGCATCGGATCGAGCCTCGAAATCGCAGAGCCACTGGCGCGCCAGTTTCGCAACCGCCCCTTCGTCGCGCTGGAAATGCCGGGTGCCGGACAGACGCCGCTTTCCCCCTTCCCGCTGGCACCGGCCAGCCTTGCCCGGATTGCGGTTCGCTGCCTTGAGCAGGCCGGCCTGAGACGGTTTATCCTGATGGGCCTCTCGCTTGGCGGCGCGCTCGCCCAACAGATCGCTATCCAGTACCGGGGCCGTGTCGACCGGCTGATCCTCGCCGGCACGTGCAGTGGTACGACCATGCTGCCGGCCGACTGGACCGAAGCCAGCCTCTGGCGCACGCTGAACCCGTTCGCTGCCCTGATGGATGACCTGATCTCGGACCTTGCCAATGCACATGTGCGGGGGGTCGCCATGGCGAACACGCCGGCCATGCTGGCGCAGTTCGCGCCCTTCATGGGCTGGTCCAGCCTCTGTTTCCTGCCGATGATCGAAGCGCAGACCCTCGTTCTCGCCGGATCGCGCGACCGCATCATCCCGCCGAAGAATGCGGTCCAGCTGTCAGCCTTTATCCGCCGCGCCGATCACCGCATCCTTCCGGATGCTGGACACCTCTTCCCGTTCACGGAGCCGGAACGGACCGCAAGTCACATTGAACGCTTCCTGCAGCCCGGACGCACCGTCGACTGAGCAATAACGCCTAGAGGATTTCCTTGCGGCTCGTCACGATCTTGCCGACGAGGCCGTACTCGACCGCTTCTTCCGCACTCATCCAGTGGTCGCGGTCGGTATCAGCCTTGATCTTTTCGAGCGGCTGGCCGGTGGCTTTCGAGAAAATCTTGTTCAGGCGCTCGCGCATGCGAACGATCTCGCGAACCTGGATTTCCACATCAGACGCCTGACCGCCAACACCGCCGCGCGGTTCATGAAGCAGGAAGCGCGTATTCGGCAGGGAGTAGCGGTTTTCCTTCTTGGCCGCTGCATAGATGAGTGCGCCCGCGGACGCGACCCAGCCAGAGCCGAGCACCTTCACAGGCGCATCCACGAACTTGATCATGTCGTGGATCATGTCGCCGGATTCGACATGGCCGCCCGGTGAAGAAATCACCAGCAGGATCGGCTTGTCGCTCTCAGAGCCCAGCGCCAATAGACGCTCACAGACCCGGCGCGCGAGCTTGTCATCAACACCGCCCGTCAGAAGGATGGTGCGGGCATTGAACAGCGCTTCTTCCAGAAATGCGTTCGGCTCAGCCATGGGCTTGGACTCGTTTTCGTCATCGAGGCGGATCGTCATGTTCACTCCGTGCATACCGTCAGTTGCCATAGGTGAGGCGCGCCCGCGCCGGGGTCAAGCGCCGCAGGCACCTATTCCGGTGTATATGTGACGGAGAAGCCCAGATCATCGACGATTTTCTGCGGATCAGGGCCGGTATCGGCAACCTCCATATATGCCATGTCGATCGTCACCGTCGGCTGGGACAGGAATTCGAGGCTGCCGCCGGGCGTCTCATAATAGAGCGCCATCGATTCCAGCCACTCGGCCGCCTGCGGTAGTTGCTGGGATGCTGCGCCCTTGGCCGACCGGATGCCCGTGGCAATGAACTGGCGCATCTGCACCGCATCCATATTGCCAATCATCGCGCCCCAGCCCTCATTCGGATAGAGCTTGCCGATATCGCTGGCAAAGCCGAGCAGCTTGTCATAGCCGCCATCATCCTTTTCGAAGAAGCGGAAGCCTCGCAGTGCGAAAGACTGCTCGAAGGCGTCTTCGAAGGCTGCTTCCTTGTCCTCGGCCTCCATCGCCGTGCGCACGGCGTCATAGTCCGGCAGCGTCAGACGGATAAAGCCCGCGCCTTCCCCAAACCCGTCAGATTCAGAACTGGCCCGGACTTCGAACGCCCCGGTGTCATCATTCCACTCGCCCGCAAAGTTCAGGTCGAACGGGATTGTATCAAGGTCATGTTCGTCCAGCTTGCTGATTGCCGTCTGGAGTCCCATCACGACGCCAGCCGCCTCGGAATCTTCTTCCGGTTCTGTGGGAAGGAAGCCGAGCGCCAGTTCGCCAATTTCCTGTACGCCGATTGCTGCGCCCTCAATGTCGAGCTCCAGCTTGTTCGGGATGAACCAGCTGAACTGCTCACCATCGAAATTGACCCGGTCTGCCTTGAAGACATCGCCATCATTCAGCTTCAGCGTGTAATCGCGCGTCGTCCATTTGCCGAGGCTCAGCAGATCCTTCTGGTCCATGCCGGGAAACTCGCCGCGCGCCAGGAACCCGGCCAGCTTGTCCATCTTCAGCCCCTCATAGGAGAAGAACTGCATGGTTTCTTCCTGGCGGTAGCTGATCCCGTCTGGATAGCCCACCTCTTCCAGCTCGCTGCCCTCATCGTCGAAGGTCATGCCCTGAGCCTGGCGCACGTCGTAGGCAATCGCCCGCCCGATATCGAGTCCGCTCAGGTCTTCATAGCCATAAAAGCCAATCGTGGCCTGAATGGACTGGTCGATGTCCAGTTCGTCACTGCCCTGCATGATGTCGAGATTGACCTTGGCGTCATACATGACGGCATCATCGATGCTGATGGTGCGGGAAACGGCCAGCACCTGCTGGACGAGTTCAACCGCCTTGCGGGCATTGCCGCGCTCTTCTTCCGGCACGTCCATGAAGTCATAGAGGCTGTCGGGGGCCGGAGCGAATTCGAAGGGACGCAAATTGAGGCTGCTCACCACCATACGCTCCGCCGTGACATCGAATTTGTCGATGGCAAGATCGACATCCTGCGCAGCCTCTTCATCTTCAATCGAGGTCACGAATGCCTCGAACAGCGTGTTCACCGCATTGGCGACCCCGAAATAGCTGATCGTCTCGGCTTCGAGCCGGTCGAACAGCTTGCTGCTTTCATCGAGCCGCTCGCCGCCGAGCCGGGCCACCAGAAAGTCTTCATCAAAGCCCCAGAGGCGCGCTTCTGCGGCGCGAAGGCCAAAGGCCGGCTCTGTATTGATCGTGATGGCAAGGCCGTCGAATTCGGTCGCCCCACTGTCAGCATTGAAGGATTTTGCGTCATAGGAGACCGACACAAGCTCCGGCAGCGCGCCGTTCAGCGCATCGAAACCGGCCTCTGTCCCGCCTTCGAGCGAAAAGGCTTCATCGGCAAAGGCCTGGAAGGCCGCGACGGTTTCTTCAATGCTCGGTCCGTCCCCGGCAATCCGCGGCGTCTCGCCATTGAATTCCGGCGTTTCCGGCAGTGGCGGCGGCTCTTCCTTGCCACAAGCGACCAGGGCGCCAGCCAATGCGAGTGTCGATACAAAGGTAACAAGCTTCATGATCTTTGGTCCTTGATCGTCTAGTGGCCTTCAAATGCGATGAGTGACCGCACCTCGATGCCGAGTTTTCGTATCCGGTTTGCCCCGCGCAGATCAGGCAAATCTACCAGGAAGACCGCCGCGACGATGTCCGCTCCGCCCCGGCGCAGCAGTTTGACACCCGCTTCAGCGGTTCCGCCCGTCGCGATCAGGTCGTCGACCAGCACGGTTTTCTCGCCCTCTGAGACGCCATCGACATGCATGTGCAGGGCGTCGCTTCCATATTCCAGCTCATAGGACTCGCTCCACGTCTCATAGGGCAGCTTTCCCGGCTTTCGCAGCGGCAGGAAGCCTGCCCCAAGCCGGACAGCCATCGCACCGCCCAGGATGAAACCACGCGCATCGATGCCCGCAACCTTGGCGATGCCCGCCGCCTCGTAAGGGCGGCACAGATCCTCGATGGCTGCCGCAAACGCTTCCGCATCGCTCATAAGCGTGGTGACATCGCGAAACATGATCCCCTGGGCAGGGTAATCGGGAATGGTCCGGATCCTGGCCTTGTAATCCACGCAGGTGTCGTTACTCAGCCGCGTCGGCGGGTTTGGGCGGTTTGGGCTCTTCATCCTCACCGGGAACATCATCGCTGAGCTTTCCCGTTTCCGGGTCCGGCTCGAACGCGCTGAGATCGGCAGAGTTGAGCACCGCGAACGGATCGTCTGCAGGCTGGCCGGACGGCACGGCGGCCGCGGCTGCAACCTCAGGGGTCACATCCGGCTCATCCGCCTCTTCAGCCGCCTCTGCTTCCTCTTCAGTGTCTTCCTCCGCGTCATCGGCATCGGCGAAGGCCGGATCGGCTTCTGCTTCATCGGAGAAGCTGTTTTCGTCCGCGAGCTCATCTGCCTCACCTGCCGGCTCGACCTCGCTGGCGCGATCATCCTTCACCGCGATATCGGCCTCATAGGGTGCCTCGTCAGCCGCTTCCTGGCTGGCGCTGGAGGCAGCGACCGCCGCCGCTGCGGCTGGTGCGGCAGCGAGCGCCGTATCGGCCGATGTATACTCCTCGGCCTCGTCAAACCCCTCATCGGCGCCCGCTTCAGCCGCCGCGTCCTTCTTGCGGAAGCGGCGCTTGCCGAACACGCCGCGCGGATCGGCCTTGCGATCGTAATGGCGCGAATAATAATCGTGCGCGGTCAGCGTCAGCGGTTTCGGCGTCAGCACCATGCCATTGTCGCGGAGATCCTCCACCACGGCATCGCGCAGGGCGAGGCCGGATAGCAGGTCCTGCGTAAAGCCATGTGCCTTCATCCAGTCGCGCACCCACCAGCTGCGGGTTGAGCGGGCTTTCTCTGGTGGCGCCCCTTCATGGTCCTCCCAGAGATAGAGCGTGGAAATGCCGTGCACGGTGGCCTGCTTCAGTGCGTCCAGTTCTTCAGGATCGACCGCCCCGTCGCCAAGCTGCATGCGAACCCTGCGCTTGCGCGCCTCGAGCGCCTGATAGGTCGCCTGTATCGCCGCCAGCGCACGCTTGTCAGTCGCGACCAGCTCGCCGAGCACGGCGTCCAGCTGCGGATGGGCGAGCGTCGGCAAGTCAATCGGCAGGCGGATCATGCCGCTTTCGACGTCGTTGATCTCGCGGACCATCTGAAACATGTTGAAGCGAAACTCGTGGCCGATGCCTTCCAGCGCCAGCCCGACAGCCTCACGGCGAATGTCATCCTGACGCCAGAGCAGCCAGGCAATCGACAGGGCCGCGGCGACCATGAGCGCCAGCCCTCCAACCATGAAAGTTTCAAAGTACGTCCCGTTCATGCGACCTCACCCAAGTTGCATTAACGGAAGCTTAGCAAATGCAGACTCATGCGTCGACAAATGTCTTTACGCCTCGTCCCGACTGCGGGTTTGACGTCACACGGACCGCTCAGAGCACCCGCCCGGCAACCGCATCAAGCTTTGCCAGCAGCGCCGGGTCGCGCGCCGTCGGCGCTGTTATCATTGCGAAATCGAGGCAGGTTTCGATCCCCTGCGGCGATGGCGTGCGCGTCGTCCCCTGAAGGTTCTCGACAAGTGCCAGCAGCGTCTTCTTCGCCTTGTCTGTATTATTTTTTATGACTTCGAGCACATTGCTGACCGACACCGCCTCGCTGTCATCGCGCCAGCAGTCATAATCGGTGACCATGGCAATGGTCGCATAGGGCAACTCTGCTTCCCGCGCGAGCTTGGCTTCCGGCATGTTCGTCATGCCGATGACGTCACAGCCCCATTGGCGATAGAGATGGCTCTCAGCGCGCGAGGAAAATTGCGGGCCCTCCATCGCGAGATAGGTCCCGCCGCGATGCACGGCCGCGCCAATCGATGCAGCCGCATCGCCGGCCAGTCCCGAAAGCCTCGAGCAGACCGGCTCGGCCATCGACACATGCGCCACCATGCCCGGCCCGAAAAACGTCTTGTTGCGCGCAAAGGTGCGGTCAATGAACTGGTCGACCATCACAAAATCGCCGGGCGCATACTGCTCCTTCAACGAACCGCATGCCGAAATCGACAGCACATCGCTGCAGCCGAGCCGCTTCAGCGCGTCAATATTCGCCCGGTACGGAACGTCTGTGGGCGTGAGGCGATGACCCTTGCCATGCCGTGGCAGGAAGACCAGCGTCACATCGCCAATCGTGCCACGCACCAGCGTATCGGATGGCGCGCCCCACGGCGTCTCCACCGTGACCGGTTCAGCATCGCCCAGCCCGTCTATCTCATACAGCCCCGACCCGCCGATAACGCCAATCGTCCAACCGCCCATATCGCTGCTTCTCCTGCACTTTCCAGCATGTGGCTGAAGCAGTCGCCGCAGGTGAAATCAAGTCTGCGTGACCAGATTGCGGGAACCGCCCCCTCCCGCGAAACGTCTTTGATGGATGAGCACGACTGAACTATCGGACATAACTGACCCCGCCATCCCAATCCTTGCCCGGGTCGGACTTGGCGCACGCGCCTTCGTTTATCTCGCCATTGCGGCAGTCCTGATAGACTCGGCCATCACTTCAAAGCCCGACAATGGCGCAAGCCCGGGCGATGCCTTCAGGGCGATCGAGACGGCCGCCGCCGGACGCGCCATCCTCGTCGCCGTCGGGATTGGCCTCTTTCTCTACGCCCTCTGGCGTTTTCAGCAGGCTATTCTTGATCCTGAGGACCACGGCACTGACGCAAAAGGCATCCTCGCCCGCGCTGGAATGGCGTCGTCGGGCATCAGCTATCTGCTCGTCGGTATTGCAGCGATTTCAGTCACATTCGGCTCAAATGAAGGAGGCGGCGGTGGCAAGACAGAAGAGTCCATGAAATGGCTGATGCAGCAGCCCTTCGGAAGCTGGCTGGTCATGCTCGCCGGCCTCGCGCTGATCGGCATTGGCGGCGCGCAGATGTGGCGCGCGCGATCGGGTCAGTGGAAGAAGAATATCGACTTGTCAGGCTGGGCATCCAGACTGACCTCAATGATCTCGCTCGGCATTGCCGGACGCGGCATCCTGTTCATCCTGGTCGGCCTGTTCCTCGCCATTGGCGGCTGGACGGCAGACCCCTCAGACATCAAGGGCCTCGCCTCGACGCTCGGCTGGATCCGCTGGCAGCCCTTCGGCCTGTGGCTGTTCATCGCCTCCGCCCTCGCCATCGGCGTCTATGGCATCTATTCCGGCGTGCAGTCGCTACGCTACCGCTTCCCGGAAGACTGATCGGTTCCAATCATCCCGGCATTATCATCTGTGCGATTGATAGGGTTCACCACGGCTAGTCCGTGGTGACCATCTTCAAACGGTAAGTTTCAACGCAACGGAATTGATGGATCGCACGGACAAGCCGTGGGAAACACCTGAGCTTTGGCTGTCCAGATACGCATCAAACGAAAAATGCCGCCCCTTCGGGACGGCATTCTCCTCATTAAATCAGCGGCAAAAGCCTAGTGATCCACTTTCCGCCAGATGCGGTGGAAAGAGAACCAGAGCAGCACGGCCAGGATGACAAGATAGATCAGCGCGGCAAGACCGGTGGACTTGCGCTGGCTCTGCTTCGGCTCACCAGCCCATTGCAGGAAGTTTGCGACATCTTTCGCCATCTGCTCGACCGTGGCTTCTGTGCCATCAAGATAGGACACGCGGCCGTCGGTCAGCTGCGGCGGCATTGCCAGGAAGCCACCTGGAGGGGCGTGACGTGGATCACCGCGCCACTGGGCGGTGGTATCACCCGCCATATACGGATTGTAGTACTGGCCAACCGGCTGGACGAGCGTACCTTCATAGTGATGGTCGCCATGCGACAGCGCTTCTATGCGCGATGGGTCGATCAGCGTTTCGGTCGTCGGGCCAGCAGGGGCCGCGGCTTCCTCGCCCTCGGCCGGGGCTTCCACTTCAGCTTCGATCTCGACGGTCGAGATCGCCTCCTCAGACGGATAGCCCGTCATCAGGCTGTAGATATAGCTCGCACCGCCATGGCGGGCCTTGGTGATGACGGAAAGGTCCGGCGGCAGCGCCCCGCCATTGGCCGCGCGGGCCGCATTGGCGTTCGGGTATGGTGCCTTGAACGTGTCGGACGTGCGGGCCGGACGATAGTCGTAATCGCCGACATCGTTCGGTTCGGTGTCGAGGATCTCGTCCATCGCGGCGAAGGATTTCACCAGCGGATTGTCGTTCGCGTTCGGATATTCCGGATCATAGAACGGGCCGCCTGGCTCGCCGAGGTTACGATAGCTCAGCATCCGCATGGAGTGGCAGGATGCGCAGACTTCGCGGTAGACCTGATAGCCGCGCTGGACACTTTCCATGTCCAGCTGGCCAAGCGGGCCTTCGAAAGCCCAGCCCTCTTCAGGGCCATGCGCGTGAAGGGCGCCGCCGGCGGCATTGGCGCTTGCAACAACGGCAATTGCACCCAGTCCAGCGGAAACGAAACGAAGGAAGTTCATGTCCTAGACCTCTTATTCAGCTGGGGCCGGAGCGGCGCGGTCTTTGTTACCGAGCACAGCTTTGTGGATAGACGCAGGCTCGTCCTTTGGCTTCTCGCGCAGGCCGAGCAGCGGCAGGATCACCAGGAAGTAGGCGAAATAGTACAGCGTCAGGATTTGGGCGAGGTGCACGAAGCGGAAAGCCGGAGCCTTCTTGATCGCAATCGTTGCTTCCTGGCCAGCCTCGATACGGCTGTCGCGGAATTCCGCAGCAGGTTCGTACTCTTCATAGGTCTGCGTTGCCTGAAGGCCGTTCGCGTCGGTGTAGGTGACGACAAGCTGGTCTTCACCCATCGGGATGATCGGATCATCCGGATTGGACGCACCGCACCAGCCGAGAAGCAGGCCAGCGACCACGAAACCGAAGAAGAACTGGCGCGCAATCGGGCGATAGCGCATCGACCGGACCTTGGAGGTGTCGAGCCATGGCAGGACGAACAGGATCGCAATCGAACCGAACATCGCGATGACACCAAGGAGCTTCGCATCGATCGGGCCGATATTGAAGGTGATGGCGCGCAGGATCGCGTAGAATGGCAGCAGGTACCACTCCGGCACGATGTGCGCTGGCGTCACCAGCGGGTTGGCCTCGATATAGTTGTCGGCGTGGCCGAGAACGTTCGGTGCGTAGAAGACGAAAGCAGCAAAGATGATCAGGAAGACGACAATCGCGAACGCGTCCTTGATCGTGTAGTAAGGGTGGAAAGGAACCGTGTCCTTCTTCAGCCCTTCCTTGTCCTTGCGGGCTTCAACGCCGGTCGGGTTATTGTTGCCAGGAACGTGAAGCGCCCAGATGTGCAGGATGACAACACCCGCAATCATGAATGGCAGCAGGTAGTGCAGCGAGAAGAAGCGCTGAATGGTCTGGTTACCGATTGACGGTCCGCCCATCAGCCAGGCCTTGATGCTGTCACCAACGACCGGAACCGCACCGATAAGACCGGTGATCACGTTCGCGCCGTGATACGACATCTGGCCCCAAGGCAGCACATAACCGAGGAAGGCGGTGCCCATCATCAGCAGGAAGATCACACAGCCAAGGATCCACAGCACTTCGCGCGGCGCCTTGTAGGAGCCGTAATACAGGCCGCGAACCATGTGGATGTAGACGGCGAGGAAGAACATCGACGCGCCATTGGCGTGGATGTAGCGGATCAGCCAGCCATAAGGCACGTCGCGCATAATGCGCTCGACCGAGGCGAAGGCGCCATCGACGGTCGGCGTGTAGTGCATGGCCAGGACGACACCCGTCAGGATCTGCGTCATCAGGCAGACAGCGAGGATACCGCCAAAGGTCCACCAGTAATTCAGGTTCTTGGGCGTCGGGAAGTCGACAAAGCTGTCATAGGCGAGCCGAACGATCGGCAGGCGCGAATCGAGCCATTTCGTGAAACCGGTTTTCGGCTCGTATGTTGAGGGGTGTCCGCTCATCGTGTCGTCCGTCCTCTCTTAAAGCGAAATATTGATGACGGTCGGGCTGACATAGCGATAGTCAGGCACCGGCAGGTTCGACGGTGCAGGACCACGCCGGATGCGGCCGGACGTATCATAGTGAGAGCCGTGGCATGGGCAGTACCAGCCACCAAAATCGCCCGTATTGCCCTGCGCGGGGCCAACGGGGACGCAGCCAAGGTGCGTACAGCTGCCTGACGTTACCAGGATGGCGCGGTTATACTCGCCATCAGGCAGCGGACGCAGGCGCTCATCATCGGTTTGCGGGTCGGGAAGCGTGCTGACATCGACACTTTCTGCGGCCGAAATCTCGGCTTGCGTCCGGTGACGGATGAAGAAGGGCTTGCCGCCGATCAGGACGCGAATCTCGCCGCCCAGCGGAACCTTGGACACATCTACTTCGAGGCTCGACGCCGCTTTGGTGTCACTCGCTGCGTTCATCTGGTCGACGAACACATATGCCAGTGCGCCTGCACCGGCCACAGCGGTCGCCGCCGTGGCGATGTGGATAAAATCGCGGCGATCCTCATCGATCGCTTCATGTGTCGTATTTTGCGCGTCGCTCACTCTCATCGTCCTCTGGTCAAGGATTTCTCCGACTGCATACATTAACGGGGCGAGAAATCATTGCGGCGCAACGCCGCAAAACAGACCTCCCCCGCATGTTCAGTCGCAGCGGTTAGCGCGCCCGTCCCGCCATTGCAAGCCGCGCATGTAGCCCTGCGGCGCTAAGACGCCATGTAAGCTGAATTTGCATGTCACAGCAGCAGCATTAGGAACATTACGTATTACGCAAAAGGCCGGCTTGGGCTGTGTGGCGCCAGTCAAACGGGAGATTTACATGTCAGACACCTTGCTGGAAACCCGCAAGACGAAGGCAAAAGCCTGGTTCGAATCACTTCAGGCCGACATCATGTCGCGGTTCGAAGCGCTCGAACGCGAAGCCCGGTCGCCGCTCTACAAGGGTGAGCCGGGGACGTTCGAAAAGACGCCCTGGACCCGCGGCGATGGCTCAGAAGACCTTGGCGGCGGCACGATGGCGATCATGAAGGGCAAGCTCTTCGAGAAGGTCGGCGTCCACGTTTCCTGCGTCTATGGCAGCTTTTCCGAAGCCTTCGCCGCGCAGATCCCCGGCGCCGACAAGTCCGGCGGCAAGTTCTGGGCGTCCGGCATCTCGCTCATCGCGCACATGCACAGCCCGCGCGTGCCAGCGGTCCACATGAACACGCGCATGCTCGTCACCTCCGAGAGCTGGTTCGGCGGCGGCGGCGACCTCACCCCCCTGCTCGACGATCAGCGCCAGGACGACTTTCCCGACACCCTCGACTTCCACGCCGCCTTCAAGGCCTGCTGCGACCGGCATGATCCGGAATACTATCCGCGCATGAAACGCCAGTGCGACGAATACTTCCACCTCGCCCACCGCGGCGAACCTCGCGGCACGGGCGGCATCTTCTATGACCGCCACAATACCGGCGACTGGGATGCCGACTTCGCCTTCACCCAGGATGTCGGCCGCACTTTCGCAGACATTTACCCTGAGCTTGTCCGCCGCCGCATGGTGGAAAGCTGGACGCCTGAGGAGCGCGAGGAACAGCTCATCCGCCGTGGCCGCTATGTCGAGTTCAACCTGCTTTATGACCGCGGCACGACTTTCGGCCTGAAGACCGGCGGCAATGTAAACTCCATCCTCTCCTCCATGCCACCCGTGGTGAAGTGGCCTTAAGGCATCAGACCGGCGCGGTATTCTCCCGCAGCCACTGAGCGTAGACTTCCGGCCCGATCTCGCCCGCCGCCAGCATAAGCGTCCAGGCTAACCGGTCCGCCATCGGCGCAGTTAGCACGAGGCCGTTCGCCCGCAGGAAGGTCAGGCAAGCGACATAGCCTGTGCGCTTATTCCCATCCACGAAAGGATGGTTCTGGATGATGCCCGCCCCGTAAAGCGCGCCGAGCATGCAAATGTCACTTTCGCCATAGCCGAAGGCGTTCAGCGCCCGCGCAAGGGCACTGTCCAGCAATCCTTCATCCCGCAGGCCTGTTGCACCGCCATGCAGTTCAAGCTGGCGCTCATGGACTCTCAGAATGAACGACTTGTCGAGCCATCTCGGCTCACTCATTTGGCAAGCGCCCGCAGCACAGCCCGGTTCTCGGCCATGATATCCTCGGCCATCGCCATCAGATCATCCGCTTCCCGGTCGACCACGACGAGCTCAATCCGGCCGTCTGGCAACCGGACCGCGTCAATCGAGTCGCCCTCGTCGACACCAAGCATGGCGAGCACGTCCTTGGGCAGAATGACACCAAGCGAGTTTCCGATCTTGCGAACTTTCATGCTCGCATTCATTGTCGGGTGAAGCGGCGCAGTGCCCGCTTCCTTCATGCCCTTGTCCTTTTCGCGGTCGGTCATCGCGCGCTCCATCGTTACAACATGAGTTATAACATGCTCGCCGGCCGCGCGCAATCAATCCAGCTCGGCCAACCGCGCCAGCAGCTCATCCCGATCCGGCTGGAAATCCTGCTCGATCCACCATTCCTCGAGGGTCCGCAGCGCTTGGCCGACCGCAGGTCCGGTGAGCCCCACCGCCAGCGCATCGTCGCCGCCAACCGAAAACTCCGGCCGCTTCCACGCCAGGATCGCATGAATGAGATCGCGCACATCCTTGCCCGACAGCATCGCCCGGTCCGCCACGGCCTGCGCGCCGTGCCAGTAGAGTGCCTTCCTCAGTTCCCGGCCATTGAACGCCGTCGGGTCCGGCAGATTGTCTGCGGCCCAGCGGCTGATGCGCTCGGTCTCGGCATTTGACATGCGCAAACGTTTCGACACCGCCATCACGGCCGCCGCGCTGCATGGAATGAGAGACATCAGGCGCAGCATCGGATCAGGTTTCGCCCTGACCAGTGCTTCGGTGACGCGCAGGTCGTAGAGCCCCTCCACCATGGTCGCCTCCGGCGCGATGATGGCGAGCACACCGCTTTTCAGCATTGCTTCGACAGCAATAGAGGGATCGGGCGCAGCGAGCAGCTTGTGAAACTCCTTCCAGATCCGCTCAACAGCAATCTGTTTCAGCCCATCCTTCTGGCGCTCGCAGGCGGCAAGGCCTTGCTCGTCTATCCCCGCGCCATACCAGGCATTGAACCGGAAGAAGCGCAGGATGCGAAGATAGTCCTCTTTCAGCCGTTCATCGCCGTCGCCAATAAAGATGACGGCTCCGGTCGATGCGTCCTCTATGCCGCCGCCCGTCGGGTCATACAGCGCGCCCGTGGCGTCCGCATAGATCGCGTTCAGCCGGAAATCGCGCCGCCCGGCATCTTCGGCCCAGTCCTGGGTGAACGCCACGACCGCGCGCCTGCCATCGGTCTCCACGTCACGGCGCAGCGTCGTGATCTCGAACGGCTTGCTGTTGACAACTGCGGTGACCGTGCCGTGATCGATGCCGGTCGGGATCGCCCGGATGCGCGCCGTCTCCAGCGCTTCCAAGACCTCGCTCGGTTCCAGTTGTGTGGCGATGTCGATATCGTCCACCGGTCGGCCCATCAGCGTATTGCGCACGCAGCCGCCGACAAAGCGCGAGCCGCCCGCCCAGCTCGCGTCGAGCGCGTCCATGACGGCACGTGTCTCGGCTGCTTTCAGCCAGTCTGCGTCTGCAATCGTCTTCATTCTGGAAGGTCTGGGTCGTCGGGCAAGGTATCGGACGCCGGCGGATCATCCTCCGGCCGCGCTTCAAGCGGGCCTGCGGGCGTCCCTGGTCCTGCCGGATCGGTCTCGCCGAGGCCATGCGCCCGGCTGCCGGGGTCTGTGCTGGCCGGAATGCCGAGATCGGATTTCTCCTTCGGGCACGGAACTTCCTCGCCGCCGACCATCCTGCCATCGACCAGCCTGCGCGGTTCGTAGCAGGTTTGACCGCTGCCACGGTCGAGAAAGATCAGGATCACCCAGGCCAGGATCGCGAAAGCCGCGCCGACGATGAAAAGGATGGTGATCGGCCAGGGCTTCTTGCCCTCCTCGATCGCTTCCTGCCGCGCCAGCCGGTACAGCCCGAACGCGATGAATGGCGTCAGGAAAATGACCAGTTCGAATATCAGCCTGTAGGTCACGCGGCTCTCTCCCCCGAATCATATAGGCGTTCATATAAAGCGCGGATGATCCCCGCCGTCACGCCCCAGATCCTGTGGCCCTCATATGGCATCTCATAATAGTCGCGTTCCACGCCGTGCCAGACCGTGGACCGGCGATGATGGTTCGCACCATCCATCAGGAAGGCGAGCGGTGTCTCGAACACGTCGGCAACTTCGGTCGGGTCGGGCTTCGCGACAAAGTCTGCCGGCAGCACCGCAATGACCGGAACAATGCGGAACGCCGTGCCAGTGAGATAGGGCGCACCGCGCGCAATCAGCTCCACACTGTCTGGCTCGACGCCAACCTCTTCATGCGCCTCGCGTACGGCAGCCTCGATTTCATCGGCATCGGCAGGGTCAACCTTGCCCCCCGGAAACGCGACCTGCCCGGCATGCGTCGGCATTGTATCGGGCCGGTGCGTCAACAGCGTCGTCGGCCCCTCGGCGCGCGGAATGATCGGCACCAGCACGGCGGCGCGGCGGATATTCTCGATCCCGGCCGCATCCAGCAGCTCGATATCGCCGCCTTCGGCAAGGCGCTCCTTGCCGGTCACGCTGTCGAGCCGCAGGCGGGCGCGCGCGAGGAAGTCTTCGAGGTCGATAAAGGCCATGCCGTCAACGTCTCACTTAAGTGCCGGCAGGCCCAAGATCATAAAACGCGCCCTGAGACCAGACCCCAAGCCGCTCTTCGTCGCCATCCGGCGCGGGCTCAGCCAGCTCTGCCAGTTCGTAGAAAGCCGGCCGCGTCAGCTTCGCCTCCAGCCGGCCGCGCACAAACACATAGGGTGATGGCTCGAGCGTCTCCGGGTCGGTTTCCACCCGCAAGGGATGATCCGGCCCGACCACTACGACATCGCCGAGATTCGTCTTCATAACGATCTGCTGGTCCCGGCCGCGCTCGCCTGCCACGTCCACCCGCACCGCCATGAAAGGCGCATCCTCGACATGCACGACGACTTTTTCATACGGGGTGACCAGCCAGAATGAGCCATCCGCATCGCGTCGCAGGATTGTCGAGAACAGCTTCACCAGCTTTTCACGCTTGATCTGGCCGCCTTCATGCCACCAGCTGCCATCGGCTCGGATTTCCATGTCGATATCGGTTGAACGTTCCGGACTCCATGCGTCCACGGGCGGCAATTTGCGCCCTGACGGGTCCGGTGCGATCTGTTTCAGCAGGTCGTCGAGGCTGATTGCAGTGTTTTGATTGGATTTCACGTCGCGCTCCGCCATGATTTTGCCTAGACGTAAGTCTCATGTACCCGGGAGTGAAGACGGAGACCTCATGGCAGACGACAATCAGGCAATTGTACAGGACGCAGAAGCAGCCGGCGAAACCCTTGCCAGGGTCAAGGACGAGATCGCGAAAGCCATTTTCGGCCAGGAGCGCGTCATCGAGCTTGCCCTCTCGGCCATTCTCGCAGGTGGCCACGCGCTGCTGATCGGCGCACCCGGCCTGGCAAAGACCCGCCTCGTCGAGGCGCTGGGGACTGCGCTCGGCCTTGATTCGGCCCGCATCCAGTTCACGCCAGACCTTATGCCATCGGACATTCTCGGCTCCGAAGTGCTGGACGAAAGCGCCTCTGGTGAGCGCAGCTTCCGCTTCATCAAGGGCCCGATCTTCACCCAGCTGCTAATGGCGGACGAAATCAACCGCGCCTCCCCCCGCACCCAGTCTGCCCTCCTCCAGGCCATGCAGGAACGCCATGTCACCGTTGCGGGCGTGCGTTATGACCTTCCCGCGCCCTTCCACGTCCTCGCCACACAGAACCCGATTGAACAGGAAGGCACCTATCCGCTGCCCGAAGCCCAGCTCGACCGCTTCCTCCTGAAGATCGATGTGTCCTATCCCGATGTCGATACCGAACGTAAAATCCTTATCGAGACGACGGGCCTCGGCGATGCGAAGGTCGAGGCTGCGCTCACCGCCGAAGAGCTGATGAAGCTGCAGACCCTTGTTCGCCAGATGCCCGTCGGTGAGAAAGTCCTCGCCGCCATCCTCGCCACCGTACGCGAAGCCCGTCCCGAACAGACCTCCGATGACCGCGTCAAACGCTTCGTCGACTGGGGGCCATCCCCGCGCGCCGGTCAGGCCCTCATGCTCGCCTGCCGCGCCCGTGCGCTCCTGCGCGGCCGTCTCTCGCCTTCGCTGGAAGATGTCGAGGCGTTGGCAGAACCCTGCCTCGGCCACCGCATGGCCATGCGCTACGACCCGACCGGACAGGCCCCGCCCCTTCGTGACCTCATCGGAGACCTTGCGAGGGCCCCTGCCTGAGATGAAGCCGGCTCTCCAGACGCGAACAGGGCTGGTAACGCTCGGGCTGGCAGGTCTCAGCGCAATGAGCGCGTGCGCGCCAGCCACGCGCGGGCCCGATGCCGATGAGATGGGCGCCTGCTATCGCGCGATTCAGGTCGCAGCCATCGCCATTCAGGCCGATGGGGTAGAGCTGACACCGGACGAGATTGCCCTCGCCGCCGATACGCTTGTGGAGGCTCGAACCGATATCGTCCTCGCCTGGGCCGCGCGCGAGGGCGTCGCCTTGAAGCGCGATGACCTCACCTATGAAACGCCGCTCGCCGTGGACTTCCTGCGCGGTATCGAGGCCGAAGCCGCCCTGTCCCGGCAGGCGATCCAGAATGAAATGGTCGAGGCGGACGAGCACCCCGACCAGTGGTCGGCCAAGCTGGATGCCGCCCATGCATGCACCGGAAAGATCGCTTCATGATGGATCTTGCCGCCCTCCGCGCTGAAGCCGAACTTCTGGCCCGCTCCCTGCCCGGTCTCAATCTCAAGGCCCGCGCCGCTGATGCTGCCCATCTCGGCGCAGCCGGCCGCAAGCGTGCAGGCACGGGTGAGCAGTTCTGGCAATACCGCCACTATGCGGATGAGGATGCCGCCCAGCGTGTTGACTGGCGCAAGTCCGCGCGCGGCGACGAGCTTTTCGTCCGAGAGACCGAACTTGAAACTGCCCGCACAGTTCTCTTCTGGTGCGACCAGTCCGGCAGCTTCAACTGGACCGGTCAGGCCAGCCGCATCACCAAGGCTGACGCCGCCCGGATCGCCATGCTCGCCGCAGGCCTGCTGCTCTCCAAGGCGGGCGAGCGTATCGGCGTGCTCGGCAGCGGCCGTCCCGCAAGCTTTGGCCGCGCCGCCGGTGAACGTCTTGCCGAAGACCTCAAACAATCCTCCAGCGCCAATTTTCCGGCACCGCCCAGATCGCAGGCCATCTTCGTTATCGCCAGCGATTTCTATGACCCGATCGAGAGCTGGCGCGATCGCCTCGCCAACCTCGCCGCCCGGTCAAAGGAAGGCATCCTGATTGCCGTCAGCGATCCGCTGGAAGAAGACTTCCCATGGCGGGGCCGCACCCGATTTTCCCGGCCGGGAGCCCAGCTTTTCCGCATCTTCGGCCGCGCCGAAACCGTGCGCGATGAATACCTCACCCGCTTCGACCAGCATTTCGCCGCGCTTGAACAGCTCGCCGCGAGCTTCGGCTGGCAGCTGGTGCGCCATTCCACCGGCAATCACCTGCTCAAGCTTGGCGCAGACCTCAAGGCCGCTCTCGAAACCTTTGGCGCGCGCCTATGATGCTCGGCCCCTTCCTCTTCGGCGCGCCGCTCGCGCTCATTGGCCTCATCGCCCTGCCGGTGATCTGGTACATCTTGCGTGCAACGCCGCCGGCCCCGAAAGAGGCGGACCTGCCATCGCTGCGCCTGCTCGATGATTACACCGCGCAGGAAGAAGAACCGGCCCGCACGCCCTGGTGGATCCTGCTTTTGCGCCTCGTGGCTGCAGCAGCGGCGATCATCGGCCTGTCACAGCCCGTCTATGCCCCCGGCGCCAGCCCGGCATCGGAATCGTCCGGCCCGGTTCTCGTCGTACTCGACAATGGCTGGACGTCTGCCGCCCGCTGGAGCGAGATGCGCACCGTCGCTGCCAGCGCCCTTGACGGCGAAGCACGCAACACCCCCGCCCACCTCCTGCTGACTGCGCCCCGCACCCTGAACGTCGATCCGGCCGAGCGCCTCTCCAAGACTGAGCTTCCCCAGCGCGTGAACTCGCTCGACCCGGTCAGCTGGGACGTTGACCGCGCCAATGCACTGGAGCGCCTCGACGCCTCGGGCCTGCAGCCGGGCCGTATCTTCTGGATCACGGACGGACTGACACCGGATACCGCCATTCCCTTCGCGCGCGATCTTGCCGCCCGCGCCCCGCTCAGCATCTACGCCGCCCCGCCGCGCGGCCCAGTCGCGATTACCGGGCTGAGCTCGGATGCAGAAGGTGCGAGCGTCGAACTCACCCGCGCTGCCCTTGCCAGTGATGCGACCTATTTCGTCTCCGCCCTGACCCTTGATGGCGCGGCGATCGGAACGGCGCAGGCCGCCTTTACCGAAGGCAATGCGACCGCCCTTGCCGGTTTCGACATTCCGGCCGCCGCCCTTGCCCGCGTTGCCCGCTTCCAGATCACCGGCGCAGATGGCGCAGGCGCAGTCTGGCTCTGGGACAGCTCTGCCCGCTCGCGCCGCGTCGGTCTTGTCTCAGGCGATGCCACGGCCCAGCCGCTCCTGTCGGACATGCACTATGTCCGCAAGGCGCTTGAGCCCTTCGCCAGCATCACGGAAGGCGACATTGTCGATCTCATCGCCGCCAATCCGGACGCCATCATCATGACTGACATTGGCCGTCTCTCCCCGGATGTGGAGGCAGACGTCGCCGCATGGGTCGAAAAAGGCGGCGCGCTCATCCGGTTCGCAGGCCCCCGCATGGCCGCACAGTCCGACAGCCTCGTTCCGACGCCGCTGCGCCGCTCATCACGCGCCATTGGCGGTGCCCTCACCTGGGAAGAACCGCAATCCATCGGAAGCTTTCCCGATGGCTCCCCCTTTGCTGGCCTCAGCGCGCCGGAAGACCTCAAAATTCGCCAGCAGGTGCTGGCCCGCCCTGACCCGGAGCTGGCCAATCGCACCTGGGCCCGCCTCACAGACGGCTCGCCCCTCGTCACTGCCGCCCCGCGCGGACAGGGCATGCTCGTCCTCTTCCACGTCACCGCTGGGCCGGACTGGTCGGACGTTTCCTATTCTGGCCTCTTTGTCGAGATGCTGCGCCGGGCCATCGCTGCCGGACGCGGTGAAGCGGTCGCAGACGCGGAAGGCACCTATTCGCCGGATATCGTCCTCAATGGCTATGGCCGTCTCGTCAGCCCCGATTCCAGCGCAACACCTGTCGCCGCCGCAGACTTTGCCGACATCACGCCAAGTGAAGCCAACCCGCCTGGCCTCTATCGCGGCCCCGCCGGCACCCGCGCCATCAATGCCGGCGACGGCGCCACGATCAGGCTGATGACAGACTGGCCGGCCAGTGCGCGCCTGCTTGGCGACGCGGAGGCCAGATCCCTGCGCCTTGGCGGCCCGCTGCTCGGCCTTGCCGGACTGCTCCTCGCCATCGACCTTATCGTCGCACTCGCCATCGCAGGCCGCCTGCCGCTCCCCGGCCGCGCCAGCCAGGCCGTCATCGGCGTCCTCGCCCTCGCCAGCCTCGGCGTCATCGCCGCCCCGTCAGCCGACGCCCAACAGCCCTACCGGCCAAGCCCCTATGGCTATGGCATCAGCCCCGGCTATGGCGCAGACATCAACGTCAAGGGCGAGATCGACAAGGCGACCGAAGCCGCGCTCGACATGCGCCTCGCCTACATCCCGACCGGCGATGCCAGTGTCGACCGCGCCACGCTGGCGGGCCTTCGCGGTCTCTCCCTCATGCTCTACCGGCGCACCTCGGTCGAACCGGCCGAACCGCATGAAGTGAACCCCGAAACCGACGCGCTCGACGTCTATCCCGTCATCTTCATCGGCCTGTCGGATGCCGCCGCGCCGCTCTCGGCCGATGCCGTGCGCCGCCTCAATGACTATCTGCGCAATGGCGGCGCCCTCTTCATCGACACCCGAAGGGGCGGCGACGCGGCGAGCACGAACAATTTCGCAGATCTCGAACGCGTTCTTTCCGGCCTCGATACCCCGCCGCTCGAGCCTGTCCCCACCGACCATGTCCTCACCCGCAGCTTCTATCTGCTCGACGGTTTCCCCGGCCGCTATGAGAACCGCCGCCTCTGGATCGAATCCTCCGGCATCGGCGAAAAGACAGAGCGCCGCGGCGACGGCGTCTCGCGCCTGATCATTGGCGACGCCGACTATCTCGCCGCCTGGGCCGTGGATGAGCGCGGCCGCCCGATCTACAGCGTCGATGGCGGCGACGAGCAACGCGAAATGGCCCGCCGCTTCGGCATCAACCTCATCATGTACGTCCTCACCGGCAATTATAAGGAAGACCAGGTCCACATCCCGGCCCTGCTCGAACGCCTCGGACAGGGCGATGAGGGCGAGGATGACTTCAACATTGACGACATCCCCCGCATCCAGGATGGGGGCCCGCAATGACCGAAGCCGGACGCATCAGTTTCGACCCGCTGCTTGGCTGGCCCGTCCTCTGGGCCCTGCTTGCCGTGGTCGCCATCTGCTTTGCCGCCTATCTCAGATGGCGCGGCGCTGCCTGGCTCACCCGCCTTGCCGCCTTCACCGTGCTCGCCGCCGCCCTGTCGAACCCCGCCTATGTCCGCGAGGAGCGCGAGCCCCTGCCATCGGTCGCAGCCCTCATCATCGACCGCTCCGAAAGCATGAGCTTCGGCGAGCGCACCGCCATCGCAGACCGCGCCCTCGACGCCTTCCGCGAGAGCATGGACGCCGACGCCTCGCTAGAGCTGCGCCTTCTCGAATCCGACCCGAACGCTGACGGCACAGACCTTGTTGCCGCCCTCGAAGGCCTGATGGCGGACGTCCCGCGTGACCGCATTGCCGGCTCCATCCTCGTCACCGACGGCCAGGTTCACGACGTGCCGGAAGACCTCTCCCCGCTTGCCGCCCTTGGCCCCGTCCACGCCGTCATCACCGGCGACCCGGATTCAGGCGACCGCCGCATCACCCTCGTCCAGTCGCCTGACTTCGGCATTGTCGGCGAGAACGCCCCCTTCATTGTCCGCGTTGACGACCCGGCAGCCGACACCGCCGCCGTCTCCATCTCCGTCAATGGCGGCCTGCCCCAGCGCATCACCGTCCAGACCGGCACCGACACGCCCATGCCAATCGAGATCGAGCGCCGCGGCGACAATATCGTCGTCGTCGAGACGCCCCCCGGCGAGCAGGAGCTCACCCTCGCCAACAACCGCACCGCCGCCACGCTCTCAGGCGTGCGCGACCGTCTGCGCGTCCTCCTCATCACCGGCAAGCCGAATGCCGCCGGCCGTGTCTGGCGTGACCTCCTCAAATCCGACCCCTCGGTCGATCTCGTCCACTTCACCATCCTCAGGCCCCCCTTCAAGCAGGACATCACCCCGCTGGAAGAGATGGCCCTCATCGCCTTCCCCACCGATGAACTGTTCGAGGAAAAGCTGGACGAGTTCGACCTCATCATCTTCGACCAGTATGAGCGCCGCACCGTCATCACCATGTCCTACCTCGCTAATATGGCGCGCTATGTTGCCGATGGCGGGGCGCTTCTGATTGCGGCGGGAGAGGATTTTGCCGGCCCCGCCTCCCTCGCCAATACGCCGCTCGCAGGCGTGCTCCCGGCGCTGCCGACCAATACGATAGAAGTCGGCAAGTTCACGCCGGAGCTTTCTGACACAGGCCGCCGCCACACCGTCACCGAAGCCCTCGATGGCCGCTCATGGGGCGGCTGGGTGCGTTACATTGGCGCCACCGCCGAAGCCGGCGACGTCCTCATGACCGCCGAGAATGGCGACCCGCTCCTCGTCGTCGACCGCGTCGGCGAAGGCCGCGTGGCACAGCTCCTCTCCGGGCAGATCTGGCTCTGGGCGCGCGGACATGATGGCGGCGGGCCCTTCGCAGAGCTGATCCGCCGCATGGTCCACTGGCTGATGAAAGAGCCTGAGCTGGAAGAGCGACAGCTCCGCCTCGAAGCCCAGGGCGACACCGTCCGCGCCACGCTGCGCACCCTGTCGGACAATGCCCCGCCGCTCACCATCGAGACGCCCGACGGCACCACCATGGAGCCCGCCTGGCAGGCGGTCGGCCCCGGCGAATTTGCCGCCGAAGCCCCGATTGACCGGCTCGGGCTTTTCAGGGCGCGCTCTGGTGGCCTCGAAGCCGTCACCCTGAACGGACCGGTAAACCCCAAGGAATACGCCGCCCTCGAAGCGACCCCTGACGTGCTCACCCCGCTCGCGGAACGCACCGGCGGCGGAATCTATGAAGTCGACAGCCCCTCAGACAGCCTGCCGGACATCCGCCGCGTCGGCCGCAGCGCCGGTGCCGAGGGCACGAACTGGCTGGGCCTGCGCGAGAGAGGCGCCTACGCCGTCCGCAGCTCCACCAGCCTGCCGCTCCTACCGGGCATACTGGCGATGGCGCTTATTGTGGCGTTGCTGATGCTGGCCTGGAGACGTGAGGGGCGTTAGGGGGCGGGGCCAGGACCGCTTAAATCCAGAAAGCGGACAGTCCGCTGCAGCTGCACCTGGGGCAAATATTTGCCAAGAGTGTAGGAACGACTGAGCTTCCGCAATGTCGGCAACCATCATTCGAACAATCGTAGGGCGGTGTTGAGGCCGAAGGCCGATACCCGCCGTGACAACGACTGAACCAGCCGGCAGGTTGGGATAGCGGGTATCACTGCGTTCAACCCGCCCTACGTTGCTCGGTCTTCGCGAAAGAGGCGCCTACGCCGTCCGCAGCTCCACCAGCCTGCCGCTCCTACCGGGCATATTGGCGATGGCGCTGATCGTCTTGTTGCTGATGCTGGCCTGGCGGCGTGAGGGGCGGTAAAGCACACAACACGCTAGCGTATTGAACTAGGAGCGCTTGATCGCGGTCCAGCCTGAGGTTCTGTTCAAACCCGATCCAGATGTTACGGAAGTCCGCCTTACAGTGTCAGCACCTTCGTATTTTACGTCAAAATCTACCCTTGCCACCTCGTTCTGAAAGGCACCGAACGTCTTTCGAAAGGCTTCTAGGATCTCCACATTTTCAACAGACTGCGCTTTCGCATTCGGGTTGTTTCGAGGAGACGGGATCGTTTCGGGAAATGTATAAATGCATGGTGGAGGCAATGAGAATGGACCCACCATATTCTTTCGATTCGGGTCAGCAATTAGCTTTGGACAAGGTCTGCCGACGGTGCCGCAAACCATATCCCAGATGATCAATCCGTCGACACGCTGCTCCCGCGAGATAATCTCTGCACTCAATCTCGTATGAACGCCCGACCAAGCGTTATGCTCAGGATCAGCTCCCGGATTGGTGCAAACGCTCCATACAATAAATTCTTGTGCATGTGGAGGCCGCTCGAAAATGTTGGTGTTATTTCCATCCAAACATCCTTTCAGCTCAATCGCGGCAACGCGCTCAGAGCAAAGCGTCACTACGTAATCATGCCGATTAGCTTCTCCCGCAGATTCCCAACCTTTTATCGTTCCTGCGTCCTGCATGTGGTTCAGCACATGCTGCACGAACTCACGTTTTGGCTGCATCGTCGCCGAGAATTGGCCTCTCACGCGCTCTATAGCGCCCCTGAATAATCCTGACCGATAAAACTCATCTTCAGAAAGTCCGTGAGAACCCAATGTGTGGGCTTGTGTCTTTAGCACTTCAGCAAACTCTTCGATTTGCTCTTTTAGTGATGCATTTCTCTGGCAAGGAATAATTTTCATGCAGCTTTTTTGTCTGCAGAAAGATAGGGTTGTAAAGTATCCTCAAAAATCGACTTCACCAAGAAATTAACCACTGGGACTACTACGCCGTCACCAGTTAGATGGTAAGATTCATTGTACTTTTCTGGAAGAATGTAACTGTCCGGCAGTCCCATTAGCCGGGCAGTTTCACGAGCCGAAATCAGTCGAATACCTATTTCGTCGCCGTCCACCACTATAACCAATTGGCGAGATGATCCGCCGGCCGGCGTCCTGAGACAACCTGCAACCCCATCAAAGCGGACCTCTGCTCGTTGTACTTTTCGACCGAATTCGTCTCGACGTGTACGTTTGTAGACCGTGCCAACGCACCGCTTTCCACTTTCCTGGCAGGCACGCACCTTCGCAATGTTTCTCTCGGACATCATCGACAGCAACTTGTCCGTTTGTGTTTGATCAAACCATTCTGAGTTTTGAAGCGAACCTTCAATAATGGAATTCAAGTCAGCCTTCATTTCCGGCGGGTTTGGAAGATTCCACCAAACCCATTTGTTCTTGGATTCCGCTGGTAGCCTTTCGACGGCACGCTGTAGCGCCTTTGTGTGAAACCGAGGGTCAGGTTCCGAGCGTATTAAATTCTGCGGAACATCGACGTTGTGCCGCACTCCAATAACGAAGAGTCTTGGACGCGACTGAGGCACAAACAATGAAGCGTCAATTACGACGGCTCCCACTTGATACCCAATTGACCGGTACGCATCACAAATGGCGGCAAAATCTTTGCCTTCATGGCTCGTCAGCGTACCAGCGACGTTCTCTAGCGCGATGATTTCAGGCGCACGGCCCTCATCGGTCAAATCGCACATCAATTTCCAGAATGGCCAGAACGTGCCGGAGCGATCACCTTTCAAACCCGCTCCGCTTCCGGCCAAAGATAAGTCCTGGCAAGGGAAGGATGCCCAAGCAACGTTTGCGGTTTCTGAAAATTGTGATGTTGATACATCACGTATATCACCGTGCACCAAGGTGCCATCGTTTGGGTAATTGCGGAGATAGGTCTCACACTTCTTGATGTCAAAATCGTTTGCAAAAACACAGTTCCATTTCGAACCGAAACCGGCTCTCGCCATTCCCCCGCCGCAAAAGAATTCGTAGAAATTTAGCATTTTTGCTCCCAACCGCGCCGATTGAATCTGGATTCACTGTTGAGGTCAAAACTATAAATCAGGACAAGAACATTTCAAGAACTATTTCTCCCTCTGCGTGTTTTGGTATTTTTTACAACCAGCAAGAAAATTAATTCCATCCCCCTCCCTCAGCTCCCGGTTATAACCCTGCCGCATGGAGCTGACCCTCTCGATGATATGGAGCTGTCTGATGCGGGTGCCGGTGCGGCACTGGCGGGTGCTGTTCCATAATCTCGGCCGCCTGCATGTCACCTTCGAGACAGCGCGGGCCGAGGGTCGCAGCTGGATCACCTGGCATCTGCGCGATGATGGCGTCATCTGGATCTCGGCCTGGGAAGAGACCGAGGCCGAAAAGCGCGCGAAATGCGCCCTGCCGGGCGGGTTTGACCGCACGCCCTGGACGCGCATGGAGCATGCCTTCGAGCCCAGCCTCCTCGCCCATCTTGGCGCGCGTCTGGCAAGCGCCCACGTCCACGCCGCCCTTACACTCACCGCCGCCACCAGCCTCGCCCTCAAGGGCGGCGCCAGCGGCCTTGCCTGTCTCCCCCTGCTCGCCCTGCCGCCGCCCTGACGCATTTCAGTTTCCTTCATGGTGAGCGAAGTCGAAGGGCGCTCACCATGAAGGCTTTCTTTCCAGATAAATCGCCCACCGCACTCCAGAACCGGAGCCTGCGGGCGCTGCTGCTGCCCGCCATATCCCCCGCTCCTCCCTTTGCCCTCCAAGCCCTGTTCTCGTACCTGCTCTCCAGCCGCCGCCCTGACCCTTCTCATCGTCATCCCGGAAAAGCCGTCAGGCTTTGTCCGGGACCCAGTGCCTCTCGTGGCCCAGGTCCCGGCCCTCCGCTCCGCTACGGCCGGGATGACGCCAATCAAGCCTTGCGTGACACCCACCAGCAACCGGCATGCTTTCTCCAACATCCGCCAGTCCCTGCGAAGGCAGGGACCCATGGTCAGACCGCGCGCCAGGACCTGCTCTCCCATCATGGAGACCCGCCCCTCATGGTGAGCGGCGTCAAAGAACCCCGCTCATTCCGGATCAAAGCCGGCATGATCGCCCCCCAAGCTGCGTCACCCTCGACCGCGCAGCGGTCTGGGGGTCCATCTCCTGCCCTCACAGCAGGCGTACACGTCGCCGGAAGGAGTTGGGCACTCAGATGAGCGAGCGCTCATCGAGTGTGACGCCAGCGATCCGTCGTTGCGCATTCCCCCCCTTCACCGGAAAGCGCGGCCACCCTGCACGCGCAATGACCATTGCATCTACCCCCGTACCGCCCTAATCCGCCCCGCATGTTGCAAATCATCCCCGAGACGCCGGAGCTGCACGCCGAGGCCATTGAAGACCTCTTCGACAGCACCTTCGGCCCCGGCCACTTCGCAAAGACGGCCGAGCGGCTACGCGAATATTCGGCCTCCATCCCGGAGGTGAACCGCGTCGCCGTGCTGGATGGAGAGGTGGTCGGTGTGTGCCGCGTCTGGCCGCTCGTGGTTGGCCCGGCCAGGATGAAGGCGCTGTTCTATGGCCCGGTTGCCGTGGCACGCTCGCACCGGGGCGACCGGCTGGGGCTCACCATCACCGGCGAGGCGCTGGAGGCCGGCAAGGCGGCGGGCTGGCCCGCGGCGGTGCTGATCGGCGCGCCGGCCTATTTTGGCGAGATCGGCTTTGTCGTCACCCCGCGCGGGAAGCTGAGATTTCCCGGCCCGCAGGACCAGACGCGGGTGATGGTCCGCGACCTTGCAGGCGATGCCTCCCAGCTCGAAGGGCTGGTCACCGCGCGATAGACGATTTCTGGACGGTTTCTGGACTGTTTTCGGACGGCTATCGGACGGCGCCTAAGGCCATCCGAGCAGCATCCCCCGCACCGCCGAAACAAAGGCCAGCGGCTGGTCCAGCATGACATGATGATGCGCCTCCGGCACCGTCACCACAGGGATGGGCGGGTCCTGCAGCGTCTGCATATAGGCCGTCGTGCGCGGCGTCATCAGGATCGACTCGGCGCCCCGCATGAAGGCGATCGGGCAGCGCGTATCGAAGCTCAGCTCATCGCGCTGGTCCCAGCTCGGGCTGAGCTTGTTGAAGATGAACGGATCGAACTTCCAGGTCAGGCCCGGCGTGCCGTGTTCGTCCACCGTCTCCTTCACGCTGTGCCGGGCGATATAGTCGACGGCGTAATGGTTGTCGCAGGGCTGGGGCGGCGCGAGGCGGAAGCGCTCAAGCAGGGCGGGCAGGCCCGGATAGATGCGGTTGGGCCGCGTTCGGCGCGGCGGGCCCGGCCTGTCATCGCCCGGCGGCTCTATGTGCGTATCGACGATGATGCCACCCCTGAAGCGCTCGCCCGCCTTCGTCGCCGCCACGATACCGACCATGCCCCCGAAGGAGTGCGCAACCATGACAGGCTTTTCAGCATGATCGAACAGCCCCGCATGCTCGGCCACGGCAATGAGTTCATCTGCAAAGCTGTCGAATGAATAGGTCTCGCGCCAGTCGCTGTCGCCCATGCCGGAGAAGCTCGGCGCGATGACCCGGTAATCCTCGGCAAAGAAAGGCGCGATGAAGTCCCACCAGTGCGAATGCGCGCCATTGCCATGAACGAGGAGCAGGCCGGGACGCGAGCGATCTCCCCAGGCCTGATAGACAATGTCTGCGCCGTCCACAGTCACGCGGTGGTTTTCATAAGGCGTCGCAATGGCCTCATTGAACCAGTCCGGCGCGGGCGGCTTCGCGCCGCCATAGGCCTTCAGCGGCAGCTGGTCGTCGGTTGGCTGTGACGCCATGTTGCGCGGATCGCGCGGCGGTGTCGCTTCGTCTGCCATGCTGCTCAGCTCCGCCGGTCAATGACCTTGAAGACGCCGGTGCCGGTGAGCAGCGTTCGCTCCCCGCACCAGATGCGGCCCTCAACGGTGAAGACGTCGTCAGCGCGGCCGACCACCTTGCCGCTTCCCTCCACCCACTCACCAAGCTTGGCACCGGAAAGGAAGTCGCAGAGGAGCCGGATCGTCACCCACCAGGTATCCTCATCCTTCTCGACGGCCCCGCCCCAGCACATGTCGGCAAAGGTCATCATCATCCCGCCATGCGCGTTCATCATCCCATTGGTGTGATGCTCCTCGACACGGAAGGCGCGGGTCAGGCCCGTTGCGTCGCGCTTTTCAAAGAGTGGACCAACCTGCCGGCCAAAGCCGCGATGCCAGGGAAGAAGCTCGAAACCATCGGGAACGTCAAAGCTCTGCGAGCGCGTAAAATCATCAGTCATAGGATGTGCGATGTGCCCGATGCGGCGAGGTCCAGCAAGCCTTCACCCAGCGGGAGGCGCAAGGCTCGCCAGGAAGGTAATCATGCTGTTCGCCGCAATATGCGCGGCAATCGGCACGAGCATGCTGCCGCTCCTGAGGCGCAGCCACGCAAAGCCCACGCCGGCGACAAACACCACCATCAAGGCCGGAACAGAGTACTGGAAATGCAGGAAGGTAAAAGCTGCGCTGGAAGCGACCATGGCCATCCATGGCGGCACGCCCCGGCACACCAGCGCCCCGAGCGCGACGCCCCGAAACGTCACCTCTTCCAGCAAGGGGGCGAGGAACAGCGCGAAGACCAGATAGGTCAGCCCCCAATTGTCAGGCGCAAACAGGGACGTGTTGACGTCGCCATTATATTCCCATCCATCCGTACCGCCGAATATCATGCCGGCGATGATGTTGGGCGCGAGCAGGATGGGCGGTCCCAGCAGAAGCGCGGCGATAAGCCAGTTCGGCGTGACGCGCATATCGCCTGCAAAGGCACCCGCGCCGACCCGCTCGCTCCAGATGCTGAGGATGACGAAATGTGCGAAATGGATCGACGCCATGACGAGCCAGATGCGTGAGATAGCATCCCGGCTCGGTGCATCGCTGCGCACCGCATCGATGAAGCCGGGCCAGATCAGACTCGCTATGGCGGTACCGATAACCGGAAAGAGCAGTGGCGCGGCCAGCACCCAGAAGGCAGCCGTGAATGGTTCGCGGCCAAGCGCCACGGGCGTATTGTAAGGGCCGGTTTCCATATGTCGGGCTTAGTGGCTGTTGACGCGATTGCAAAGCACCCTTTGTGCCCCGGCCTCTACAGTTCGGCCATGTCGAAATCGGACTTCGGCGTGCCACAAAGCGGACAGATCCAGTCAGCGGGAATGTCAGTCCAGCGTGTCCCAGGCGCGAGCCCTTCATCGGGGTCGCCTTCGGCTTCATCATAGAGATAGCCGCAGGTTCGACACTGCCAGACCTTGAAGGGCGCATCACTCATCGCTGAGCCCTGACTCCTTGGCACGAAGGTTCGCGCGGAGAGACTGGATCAGCGCTTCGCGAACAGGGTCTATGTCTGTCGATGCATCAATCAGGTTCTGCATGCGAATGCCGATCAGCGCACATCCCGCCATCAGGGCCATGGCGTCTGCATCGGCGTCCTTGCGAATGCTGCCATCGGCCTGCCCCCGCTCAATGATGCGGCGGATGAGGACGCGCTGCACTTCATGGGAGTCGGCAAAGGCTTCGCGGATGTCCAGCCGGTCGGCCGCCGCAGCCGCCAGCAGCATATAGTACGCCTTGTCCTCTTCATGGCCGTCCACTGTCCGGCAATGCAGCGCCACGAAGGCACATAGCGCAGACAGGCCAGACATGTCGGAAACATGCGCTTCATCCAACGCGCCCTGCTGCCAGCTATAAAGGCCGTCGATGAGTGCACGAATGAGGCCGTTCTTCGACCCGAAACGCTGTGTGACAAGGCCGCGCGAATAGCCGGCCTCGCGCGCGATGGTTTCGAATGTCGCTGCCGCAACACCATCGCGGGACACGACCCGCATTGTGGCTTCCAGCAATTCCTGGTGGGACCGCTCGCGCCGTTCGGCCTGTGTGAGCCTGGGGCCGGAATCGGCAAGAATTTCAGTGTCAGACATGGATAGGACGTAACATAGTTGTTGGTTGTATAGCAAGTATATGGTAAGCGACCCGAAAAGAGGCGGCCTGATCCGCCCCGTACTGGAGGATTTGATGAGCATACCTGCCCACATCGCCGATGCTGTCGTCGACCCGAAGGCCTATGCTGACTGGGACAGGTCACACGAAGCCTTCGCCTGGCTGCGCAAGAACGCGCCGCTGGATGTTGCCGAGGTGGAAGGGTTCGACCCGTTCTGGGTGGTCACAAAGCATGCCGACATCAAGGACATCGAGCGCCAGAACGACCTCTTTCACAATGAGGATCGTTCTGCGACGCTGACCACGATTGAGGCCGACCAGAAAGTCCGCGCGATGATGGGCGGCTCACCGAACCTGCTGCGCTCGCTCGTCCAGATGGACAATCCGGACCACCTCCAGTATCGGCGGTTGACGCAGGGATGGTTCATGCCGCAGAACCTGCGCAAGCTGGAAGACGATATCCGTCAGATCGCGCGGGGCTTTATTGATCAGATGGCGGACAAGGGGAATGAATGCGACTTCGCCAAGGATGTCGCCTTTCTCTACCCGTTGCATGTGATCATGAAGGTGATCGGCGTGCCGCTGGAAGATGAACCACGCATGCTCAAGCTGACTCAGGAGCTGTTCGGTGCGCAGGATCCGGATGTAAACCGCACAGGCGAGGCCGTCTCGGATACTGAGGCCGGTATCGGCAATATCATGGCCACCGTGACCGATTTCATGACCTATTTCGGCGCCATGACGGAAGACCGGCGCAAATGCCCGCGCGAAGACCTTGCCAGCGTCATCGCCAATGGGAAGGTCTATGACGAGCCACTCGGCCAGCTGGAAGCGATGAGCTATTACATCATCGCCGCAACCGCCGGTCACGACACCACTTCCGGCACGACGGCCGGCGCGATGTGGGCCCTTGCCGAGAACCAGGGAGAGCTTCGCAAGCTGATGGACGATCCATCGCTCATCAACTCCATGGTGGACGAGTCCATCCGCTGGGAAACACCGGTGAAGCATTTCATGCGCACGGCCATGGAGGACACCGAAATTGCCGGCCAGAAGATCCGCAAGAATGACTGGCTGTTCCTCGCCTACCCTTCCGGGAACCGCGATGAGGATGTCTTCGACGACCCTTATTCCTTCAAGGTAGACCGGCCTTCGAACAAGCATGTCGCCTTCGGCTATGGCGCGCATGTCTGCCTCGGTCAGCACCTCGCCAAGATGGAGATGCGCATCCTCTGGGAAGAGCTTTTGCCGCGCCTGAGATCGGTCGAACTCAATGGCACGCCCACACGGGTGCAGGCGAATTTCGTGTCCGGGCCGAAATCCGTCCCGATCCGGTTTGAAATGAACTAGGCGGCGTCGAGGCCGACGCTAGCAAGGGCGTCTGTCTGCCGTTTTGCCACTATTGCTTCGCTGAAGCCTTCAAGACTTTCCTCGAACAGCTGGTGGAAGTTCAGCTCAGCCTTCAGACGCAAATAGGCCGCACCGAGGCCGATCGCGGCCCGGTCCATGAAGACGAATTCGCGTGGAATGGTCACGGGGCCACGCGCCTTCAGGAGCTTGCGGACCTCGAAGGCTTCCTTGCGGCCATATTCGCCGGGCTTCACCCCGTCGGCGACACTTCGCACGCGGTCATCCAGCAGCGGGCCATAGATAAAGCGAGCCCAGATGTTCAGGACTTCTGCAAGATCCTTGTTGAGATTTTTGAACCCCCACTTCTCATAGGCCGCATAGGTCGCATCAAAATCGTCAGCCAGCAGCGCGCGGTAAAGATCAACCACACCCCCGACAAAGACAGGCGGGAAGATGCGCACGCAGCCAAAGTCCAGCAGGTTCAGCGACTGGCCGCCATCCTTCACCTGGTAATTTCCGAGGTGCGGATCGCCATGAATGACGGCGTGATGGGTGAAAGGCAGCCACCATGTCCAGTAGAGGCGCCTGGCAATGTCATTGCGGACGTCCTGCGGCGCATCCTCGAAGGCGCTGAGCGGTTCGCCGGTCACCCAGTCCATGGTCAGCAGCCGATCAGTCGACAGGTCTTCGACGGGCTCGGGGATGGTCACGAAGTCCTTCTCGCCCAGCATTTGCCGGTAGAGCTGCATGTGCTGGCGCTCTCGCTTGTAATCGAGCTCCTCGCGCAACCGGTCTGAGATTTCCTCTACCATCTCTCGCGGATCAATTGAGCCATCCATACGCCGGAAGAGACCGAGCAAATTCTTCAACTGGCCGACATCGGCTTCCACGGCGCTGGACATATCCGGATATTGCAGCTTGCAGGCGACTTCACGGCCACCCGGCAGCGTTGCACGGTGCACCTGGCCCAGCGACGCGGCATGCGAGGCCTCCTTGCCGAACGCTTCGAACTTGTCCTGCCAGTCAGGGCCAAGCTCGGCGCGCATGCGGCGTTTCACGAACGGCCAGCCCATGGCCGGGGCCTGCGCCTGAAGCTGGGACAGCTCGGCGGCATATTCTGCCGGCAGGAAATCAGGAATGGTCGACAGCATCTGTGCGACCTTCATCAGCGGACCCTTGGTCTTGCCCAGCGCCGATGCCAGCGCCCGGGCGACCTTCTCGTCGCTGTCATCCCCGCCGAACATACGGTTGGCGGCGAAGGCGAGGCCCGCTCCAGAAAGATTGCCGCCGACCTTCGCGGTTCGTGCGATGCGGGCGCTCAGGCGGTTGCGTTCAGGGTCTCGCTCGTCTGCCATTTACCAGGTGCCGATATTCTCGGCGCTGGCCCAGGGCTCCTTCGGGGGCAGCGGGTCGCCCTTCTGCAGCAATTCGACAGAGATGCCGTCTGGCGAGCGGACGAAGGCCATGTTCCCGTCGCGCGGCGGCCGGTTGATGGTGACGCCGATCTTCTGAAAGCGTTCGCACGCCTCGTAGACATTGTCGACCTTGTAGGCGAGGTGGCCGAAATTGCGGCCGCCCTTCAGCTCCTCCGGGTCCCAATTGTGCGTCAGCTCGATCATCGGCAGACCGGGCGGCAGGCCCTTCTCGCCGTCACGCGCAGCTGGGTAGCGGGCAATGTCTTCCGGAGAGGCCAAAAAAATCAGGGTGAAACGCCCGCCCTCATTGTCGACGCGGCGAATCTCTTCAAGGCCGAGGCCATTGCAGAAGAAGTTCAGCGCAGCATCAACGTCGCTGACGCGGATCATGGTGTGGAGATATTCAACGCTCATATATCTTTTCCTTCGAGCCGCCGGATCTCTGAACGCAGCGAAGGCGGCGCATTCCGGTAGTAATGGGACGTAACGAGAAAGAGGAAGCCGACAATGACCGCCATCAGGAAGATGAAGGTCATGAAGCTGTGGAACATGTATCCGCGCTCCAGCGGCCCCTCAATGGCACCGCCAAGCCGCCAGAGAAAATCCCATATCCAGTTGAACACCATGATCAGCGGCGGCAGCGCGACAAGGCTGATCAGCGCGGCAACCCAGCGATAGGTGCCGGCGAGCGGCGCTTCGCAGCGGATAAAGCTTTGCCTGAACAGGTCGCGGTCAACGGCGTCTGAAAGCAGGCCCTTCTCGACCATGGAATTGTAGACCGCGTTGGAGAACTCCGGCAGCTCCCGCCACTTCATGATGAGCCATATGCCCCATAGCCCCAGCGCGACAAACATCAGCGCATAGAATGTGAGTATCTGCATCTGGTATCCTGCAATCTGGAGGGCGCTTCAGGCCACACCGATTACAGGTCAGGCCGCATGCGCGCGCTCAAATGTAAGCATGGCACGCTTGCGCGCCACTCCCCAATGGTAATTATGTAACCTCTTGTCCGAAGCAAGGGCACGATGGCAGGGAATGAGCCAGGCAATTGTATTGGCACCGATTGCCGTGCCCGCTGCACGGGCCGCTTTGGGTTGGCCAGCCGCAGCCGCCACCTCTCCATAGGTGCGCGTTTCGCCAGCCGGGATATCAAGCAGGGCTCTCCAGATCTGCCGGCGAAAAGGTGTCCCATAAAGCGCGACGGGAACCGGCTCATGCGACTGGAAGATGCGCTGTGACCATGTCATCGCTTCGGCGTCGTCACGGCGGAGGCTGGCTTCGGGGTAGCGGCCGGCAAGGTCTGCGAAGACGCGATCTTCGTGATAACCGGGATGCTCGAAGCCGGATTTTGCCGCAGCCCCATCATCGGCAAACCCGAGGCCGCAGAGCCCGCGCGGCGAGGCCATGAACACGCCGGTTCCAAACGGCGTGGGGGCCTTGCCGATGATCAGGTCCGCGCCCTTTCCGCCCGTTTTCGCTTGACCCGGGCTGAGCCCTTCATGCGCGATGAACAGGTCGTGCAGGCGAGATGGGCCGGACAGGCCTGTCTCAAGCGAGGCATCAAGTACCGATGCGCCTTGTCGCAGCAGGTCACCCGCTTCAGCGTGGGCCAGCGCGGCCTGGAACTGTTTGGGGCTGATGCCAGCCCAGCGGGTGAATTCACGTTGAAAGTGATGTGGGGACAGGCCCATCGCATGAGCGCATTGCGACAGGTCTGGCCAGTCGCGCCAAGTATCGCCCAGAAAGGAAAGCGCGTCCGCCATCCGCTCATAGGCAACGGCGCGCTCGTCAAGATTGTGAAGTGTCGTCGTCATGAGGGCAAGTGTCCCCCAATCGCATCAGGCTTTCCACCCGTTTCTTGCGGGTCAGACGCCCATGCATGACGCAATCACGCCAAGCTGGATCAACCAGCCTTCTGTTCACCGCCATCAAGTTCGTACTCGCGGATCTTGCGATACAGCGTCGAGCGGCCAATGCCGAGGCGGCGGCTGACTTCGGACATATGCCCTTGATAGAAGTCGATTGCGTATTCGATGATGTCGCGTTCGATCTCTGCCAGAGGGCGCAGTTCGCCGGTCTCATCCTTCACCGCGATAGGGCCGCCCTGGCCAGGCCGGGCCTCGGCATCATTGGCGACACCCACCGATTGTGGAACGGGCGGCAGGTCCACCATTTCCGGCATGACACCGGAAATCTGCGGGAAGTCATGCGTCTGTAGCTCCGTTCCCTCACAGAGGATCACAGCGCGGAAGACTGCGTTTTCAAGCTGGCGGACGTTGCCCGGCCAGTCATGGGCGCAGAGCATGCGCATGGTCTCTTCGCTCGCCGTCTGGACGTCGCGGTTCTCTGAGGCATTGAAGCGGGCAATGAAATGATCGACCAGCGCCGGAATGTCCTCCTTGCGCTCACGCAGCGACGGCATGTCCACCGGGAAAACGTTAAGGCGGTAATAGAGGTCTTCGCGAAAACCGCCGGCTTTGACCTGTTCGGCCAGATCGCGGTTGGTTGCGGAGATGATGCGCACATCGACCTTGGTCGGACGGCGCGAACCGACGGCGTCCACCTCGCCCTCCTGCAGGGCACGTAGCAGCTTTACCTGCATATCGAGGGGAAGTTCGCCAACCTCATCGAGGAAGAGCGTGCCGCCATCGGCTTCGACAAACTTGCCGAGGGATTTGGAGACCGCGCCGGTAAACGCGCCCTTCTCATGGCCGAACAGGATGGACTCAACGAGATTTTCAGGGATGGCGCCGCAGTTGACGGTCACAAACGGCTTGCCCGCACGCTCCGAAGCGCCCTGGATGCAACGGGCGATGACTTCCTTGCCGACACCGCTTTCACCAAGGATGAGAACAGGAATATCTGAGCTTGCGGCGCGCTGTCCGAGGCGGACCACCTGGCGCATTGCCGGGGCTGCCGCGATCATGTCATCGAAGCTCATGCCGCCTTCTGACTTGCGCGTGAGGCGTTTCACTTCCCCGGAGAGGGACGACATCTTTAGTGCGTTGCGGATCGAAACCACGACCCGTTCAGGATTGGCTGGCTTCACGATGAAGTCGACAGCGCCGGCCCGCATCGCAGACACGATCGTATCGATGCCGGAGGTGGCAGTCAGCATTATGACCGGGACATCCGGGACACGTTCGGACAGGCGCTCCAGCGTTTCCATCCCGGTCAGGCCCGGCATGGTGAGGTCGAGCAGGATGACGTCGGCGCCAGCTTCGGTTGCCGTGGTGAACCCGCTCTCGCCGTCTGGCGCTGTGCGGCAGGCAAAACCAGCCTTCTCCACAGCCGCCTGAATCAGCCTGCGCTGCGTTGGATCATCATCGATCACCAGAACCGTCTTGGCCATATCAACTCACCCGTATCTTCGACCCAGTGGGTCATTTCGTTACGACCCGATATGGCACACAGAGATGGAGTTATGGTTCAGCCGATCCTTGAAATTTCATGGAAATAATCCGGCAGCTCGGATTTCCGCTCGCAGCGGGCCGGAGGACCGCAAGGAAGACGAAACAAGCGGCGTCAGGCCTGTCGCGGATTTCTGAGGCAAAGATCCACCAGATGGATGACGCTCCTCCGAAATGCAAAGAGCCGCCCCCATTGAGGGAGCGGCTCCATTCCGGGGGTGTCGTAGACTAGGCGCCGAGACGTTCAATGATGATGGCCGGGGCCATGCCGCCTGCCGCACACATTGTGATCAGGCCATACTTGCCGCCCGAGCGCTCAAGCTCATCGAGGGCCGTGCCGATCAGGATCGAGCCGGTCGCACCAATCGGATGGCCGAGTGCCATCGCGCCGCCATTGATGTTCACTTTCTCGCGGTCGAGCTTCAGGTCGCGGATGAATTTCTCGGCGACGACAGAGAAGGCTTCGTTGATTTCATAGACGTCGATGTCGTCTGTGGTCATGCCTGCCTTTTCCAGCACCTTTTTCGCCGCAGCGACCGGTGCGTTCAGCATCAATGTCGGGCAGTCGCCCATGTTTGCCGTGGCGACGATGCGGGCGCGCGGCGTCAGGCCGTTCTTGTCGGCATAGTCTTTCGAGGTAACGAGAATGGCAGCCGCGCCGTCGACAACACCTGAGGAGTTGCCGGCATGGTGGACATGATCAACCTTGCCTTTGATCTGCGGGTACTTCTTCTCGATCATGTTGCCATAGGTGGTGCCCTTGTCGTCGACCGGAATGTCCCAGAACATGTTGAACACCGTCTTGAGGCCAGCAAGGCTCTCCATCGTGGTGCCTGGGCGCGGGAACTCGTCCTTGTCGAGCGCCAGAGAGCCATCGCGATTATGGACCGGGACGACCGACTTGTCGAAGCGGCCCTCATCCATCGCCTTCTTCGCGCGCTCCTGAGAGACCACGGCCAGTTGATCGACCGCTTCGCGATCAATGCCTTCCAGCGTCGCGATGGCATCTGCGCAGCAGCCCTGCTGGGACTGCGGATGCAGTTCGCGAAGGTGAAGGTTGCCGGCATCCATCATGGGCGGGTTTTTCGGATCAGCGGTGGATGCGGTGTAGCTCATCATCTCGCAGCCGCCTGCGATGACGCAGTCTTCCATGCCGGACATGACCTGCGCAGCGGCGAGTGAGACAGACGTGATGCCGGAGCCGCAGAAGCGGTCCAGCGTCACGCCTGATGCCTTGACGTCGAAACCGGCATCAAGCGCTGCCATGCGGCCCATGTCAGCGCCTTGCGCGCCACGCTGAGAGCTGGTGCCCCAGATCACATCGTCAATCGTGGCGGTGTCCAGCTTGTTGCGGTCACGGATCGCGGCCAGCACCGTTGAGCTGAGATGTTGCGGATGAAGGTGGGCGAGCGAGCCCTTGCCAACCTTGCCGATGCCGCGCGGCGTGCGAACCGCGTCGATGATATATGCGTCTGCCATGAATTCCTCCCGAAGGCTTTGAACTGATGAGGTCAGCTAATCGGCTTCCGCAAAGGAAATGCAATCTATGCCGTTGCGTCAGAGGCCCAGCACATCATTCATATCATAGAGACCGGGCGGCTGGCGTAACGCCCAGCGGGCCGCAGCAATCGCGCCATTGGCGAAAACAGCCCTGTCGAGCGCCGTGTGTGACAGCGACAATATCTCCATGTCGCTGCCGAATGTGACTTCATGTTCACCGATCACATCGCCAGAGCGGCGCACCGCAAAACCGATCTTTCCCGGCTCGCGTCGTGCGTCCGGTCCATCATAAGGGGGCGAGCGCAACGTCTTGAGATCAGCGCCGCGTCCACGCGCGGCTGCATCGCCCAGCATCAGGGCGGTACCCGACGGGGCGTCCACTTTCCGCCGATGGTGCGTTTCAAGCACCTCAATGTCCCAGTCTTCACCCAGACTCTCGGCAGCGCGCCTCGTCAGGGCACACAGCAGGTTGACGCCGAGCGAGAAATTACCAGCCTTGACGATGGCCAGATCGCCAGCCACTTCCGCGATTTCGGCTTCCCCGGCGGCGTCGAAACCGGTCGTCCCGATAATCACAGCCTGAACATTGGTCTTCCGCAAGGCCGCAAGTGCCGCGAGCGTCGCGTTTGGTGCCGTAAAATCGATCCAGACATCGGCCTTTCTCGCCGCGTCCTCGACGCTCTCGCTCACCGCAAGCGACAGGCCGGGCCGTCCTAGCACCTCGCCCAGTTCCTTGCCGACATGCGGCGAGCCCGGCGCCTCGCTGGCCCCCGCCATGATCTGCCCGCCATCAATGACAGCGTTTGCAAGCTGCCGTCCCATCCGCCCGGCAACGCCGGCAATCGCGATTTTCAGTCCTGAAGTCATGGCGACACTCTTAGACGGTTTTGTCTGGCTTCGCCTAGGGTGGATTTTGCGGCCTCGCACCGGACTTCCGGAACCGTTACCGCGCCGCCGGTTTGTGTGTTAACCTTGAAAGTGCCCAATACGCCAGCAGCCCCGGAAGGACTTCCCATGCGCCCGCCTGCCCTGACCGCGCTTTGCCTGACCGCTCTATTCGCCCTGCCAGCCGCTGCCGATGGCTATGCAACGCCTCGCCCCACCACAGCAGCGCCCTCGCCGCTCAATCCGCATGAAAAGCAGGTGCGTATCGTCAAGATCCACAAAGAGTCTACCGGTCATGGCTATAGGGGATGCCCGTCAAGCTGCGGGCCCTATTATCACAGCCGGACCTATATGACCGAGCCGGTCGTGACCCGGCGCTATACGCGAACCTATACGCGCCTGGCACCGCCTGCCTGTTCGCATTCAGGCGGTTACCATCACCCTCATCACTATCCTGGCTATCATTCGTCCCACAGCTATGACAGTGCGCGTTCCTACAGCTATTCCACACCCAACCAGCACGGGCACCATGCCTACTCATCCGGTGGGTCGACCGCCTATCATGGAAGCAGCTACCGCGCGCCTCGATATACTTATTCCTACACGCAGGCGGTCCCGCACACAGATCGCGACAAGGCCTGGGCCCATTACGACGATGGCTGGAAAGGCAAGACCAATTCAGGACGCTAGAGCCATCAGGTCCTAGTTTTCACCAACCCGGCGCACCGGCGCTGAGAAGCTGCAAATGTCGAGAACCTCCGGGGGCTTCAGGAAGAAGAACTCCTCGCTTCGCACACGCTTGGACCGCTTGAATTCCTCGAATGCCTTGCTGCCGGTGACCATGACCTCCCATTTCGGGCGGGTCTCTTCCGGCATATCGGCGGCGATGCGGAATGAAATGATCTCGTCGCCTTCGGCGGGCGGCTGGATCACGCCATTCTCGATATCTCGGCTTCCCCGCTGCAGCGCCTGGACATGTTCCATGCCGTCGATCACCCGGCCAAAGATGGTCAGGTTGCGGTCCAGATAGCGCTGCGCGTCCAGCACAATGTAGAATTCAGTCGAACCACTGTTCGGGTCCGTGTCGCGCGCCATCGCCATGGCACCCGGGCAATGCAACAGCCATTCGCGCCCGACAAGTTCGCTGCGTCCGACGGGAAAGCCCGCAATGTGGCCGACTTCCGGAGCGAACAGATCCTTGTTGCCAAGCGGTGTGAACCGGCCTGATGAATAAGGCCGGTCATTCTCATGGGTGAGGTTCGGCCAGTCGAGAATGGCAGTCTCGTCCTGAAATCCGCCTTGCGCGACAAATCCGTCGATCACGCGGTAGAAGCGGTTGCCATTCATGATGCCGCCAAAGGCAAGCTTGCGGATGCGCTCGACATGCCCCGGCGCGAAATCGGGATTGAGTTCAATCGTGATCGTGCCGTGCTCGGTCTCGATGAGGAGAAGGTTCTCCGGCAGGACCGGTCGCCACTCCGGCAGAACTTCTACGGCGCCGTCTTCCTGAGCGACCATCTGCGAGGGACTGGCAAGACCTGTCAGCATTGCAATACCCAGCGCCGCCCCCAGCCTGAAGAATTTGGTCATTGCCTGCTCCCTGATTCCCTGTCGTGATACAGAGACTATCGAGGTTTTGCGTGCTCTGCTATGCGCTTGGCGCAATGTATCAGATTACCGCAAAAGGCCCGCGTGAGGCCATTGAAGCTGCCTGGGATGCGCTTGCCTGGGCTGATCCGTCACCGGCCGGCGCTGTCGATGCCAAGGAGGATGGCCGTCATGCCTGGCGCCTTGATGCCTATGCCGAGGACGGTGAAGATGCCGAAGCCTGCAAGGCCATCATCCTCGACACCTCACCTTCGCTGAACCCGGTGGTCGAGGCACTGGAAGACCGCGACTGGGTGACGATGTCGCTTGAAGGTCTTCCGCCCGTCGAAGCTGGCCGCTTCATCGTCGCTGGCAGCCACGCGCTCGCCAAATCAGCGCCCGGCAAAACGCCGATCCTGATTGAAGCGGGCCCGGCTTTCGGGACGGGCCATCATGGCACGACACTCGGCTGCCTGATCGGGCTCGAACATGTGCTGAAGTCAGGCGTGCCGAGGAAGGTGCTGGATGTCGGCACAGGCTCTGGTGTGCTGGCTATCGCCGCCATCAAGGCCGGCGGCAAGCGCGCATGGGGCACAGAGATTGACCGCGACAGCGTTCGCGTCGCCAATGAGAATGCTGCGAAGAACCAGGTCGCGAACGCTTTTCAGACGTTTGAAACAGGCGGCGGCATGAACACAACCATTCGCGCCGACGCACCTTACGACCTCGTTTTCGCGAACATCCTGTTCCGTCCGCTTGTGGGCCTGTGCCCGACCATTACGCATCTGACGGCGCCGGGCGGCCATATCATCCTTTCCGGCCTGCTCGCCCATCAGGAACCGCTGGTGCGCGCCGCCTATACCGGCCACGGCCTCTGCCTCGTCAAGCGCATCCGCAAGGATGGCTGGGCGAGCCTCGTCTTCCGCAAGCCCCACTGAACAAAAACTTCCGCTCTCCCATCAGACGCATTAGGTTAGCCCCATGAGACAGAATTTCGACGTTAAGGGCGGCCCGCAACTTGGCCGCAGGAATTTGCCGAAACTGCGCGACGCGATGAAGGCGCAGGGGCTGGACGGTTTCTATATCCCCCATGAGGACGAATATCAGAACGAATACCTGCCGGCTTCGAATGACCGGCTGACCTGGGCGACAGGCTTCACCGGCTCGGCGGGTGCGGCGATGGTCCTGCTGGACAAGGCGGTGATCTTTGCAGATGGCCGTTACACGCTGCAGGTGCGCGACCAGACCGATCCGGCATTGATTGACGTCGAAGGCCTGCCTGATCCCGGCCCGTTCGGATGGCTCGCCCAGCAATCGCTTGCCGGCAAGACGTTTGGCTATGATCCGCGCCTCATGACGCCGAACGAGTTCACAAAGCTCGAAGCGGCCGCAACCAAGGCTGGCGTGTCCCTCAAATCTGTCGACACCAACCCGATTGATGCGGCATGGGATGACCGCCCGGCCGAGCCCCTGGCTCCCGTGGTGCCGCAACCGCTGAAGCATGCCGGCGTCGATGCCGCCGACAAGCGGGACACGATTGCAAAGGCTCTCGAGAAAGACGGCGCGGACGCAACCATCATCACATCTCCGGCCTCCGTTGCCTGGGCGTTCAACATCCGGGGGGGCGACGTTGCCTGCTCTCCCCTGCCCTTGTCACGCGCCATCATCAACAAGGATGGCTCGGCTGACCTGTTCATGGACCCGCGCAAGGCAAGCGAAGAGCTGAGAACCCATCTCGGGAACACGGTCACCTTGCGCCCGATCGACGAGCTGGAATCGGCGATTGCCAGCCTCTCCGGCAAGACGATCAGTCTTGATCCGGCGCTCGCCTCAGCCTGGTTCTTCAAACAGGTGGAAGACGCGGGCGCGAAAATCCTTCGCCAGCCAGACCCGGTCCTGCTACCGAAAGCCTGCAAGAATGCGACGGAAATCGCCGGGACCGAGGCGGCGCATATTCGCGACGGCGCAGCGTTGACGCGCTTTCTGCACTGGCTCGACACCGAAGCCCAGTCGGGCGAGGTCACCGAAATTGACGCGGCACTCAAACTCGAATCCTTCCGCGAAGACCTTGGCAATCTCAACGACATCTCATTCGAAACGATTTCCGGTGCGGGGCCACATGGCGCCCTGCCGCATTACCGCGTTTCGTCCGCATCCAACCTCAAGCTCGAACGCGGGACGCTCTATCTCGTCGATAGTGGCGGCCAGTATCTCGACGGGACAACCGACGTAACCCGCACCGTGCCGATTGGCGACGCGAGCGACGACATGAAGCGGCACTACACGCTGGTGCTGCAAGGCCATATCGCACTGGCCGTTGTGCGCTTTCCGAAGGGCACGACCGGTACGCACCTGGATGCGCTGGCGCGTTACCCGCTCTGGCAGGCCGGTCTCGACTATGACCATGGGACCGGCCACGGCGTCGGCGTCTATCTCGGCGTGCATGAGGGGCCGCAGCGTATCGCCAAGGCATGGAATAGCATCGCGCTCCAGCCCGGCATGATCGTGTCAAATGAGCCTGGCTATTACCGCGAAGGCGAGTACGGTATCCGGATCGAGAATCTGCAATATGTGACCGAGGCCGCCGACATTCCGGGCGGCGAACGCAAGATGCTCGGCTTCCAGTGCCTGACATGGGCTCCTCTGGCACGCGACCTCATCGTTCAGGACATGCTGTCGCCTGCCGAACATGAATGGGTCGACCAGTATCATGCAGAGGTGCTGGAAAAGATCGGGCCGCTTGTGGACGGTGAGGTCAGCGCCTGGCTGAAGGCGGCCTGCGCGCCCCTCTAGACGCCGGCCATCTCCAGCCATTCGTCTTCGGTCATCACGTGGATGCCAAGTTCTTCAGCTTTCTTGAGCTTGGAACCGGCGCCCGGGCCCGCGACGACGATATCGGTCTTTTTGGAAACGGAGCCTGAGACCTTCGCGCCGAGCGCCGTCGCTCGCGATTTGGCTTCGTCTCGCGTCATCTTTTCGAGCGTGCCCGTGAAGACGATCGTCTTGCCGGAAACCGCCGATTCCGATGACGGCGCTTCCGCATCGGCGACGTCTACCTCTTCAAGCAGCGATGCCAACATTTCCTGATTGTGCGGCTCGGCCGCAAACTCCTTGAGGCTGTTCACCGCCGTCTGCCCGACACCGTCTATGGAGAGGAGATCTGCTTCGGCACCCTCGTCGCCAGCAGCGGCTTTTTGCACCGTGTCCCAGAAGGCCGGCCAGCTGAGGAAGCTGCGTGCAAATACGCCGGATGTCGTCTCACCGACATGCCGGATACCGAGCCCGTTCAGGAAACGCTGGAAGGGTGGATTGCGGCGCGCATCTATCGAAGCGAACAAATTGCTCGCAGAGGTTTCGCCAAACCCCTCCCACTCCTTGAGCGGCTTCAGGCCTGCCTGCTCGATCTTCTGCGCAAGGCGGAAAATGTCCTGCGGACCGGCCACCACGCCTTTCGTATGGAAAAGCTCAACCTGCCGGGCACCAAGGCCATCAATGTCCAGCGCCTTGCGAGAGACAAAATGCTTCAGTCTTTCAACGGCCTGCGCCGGACAGGTAAGGCCGCCCGTGCAGCGGCGACGAACATCTTCCTCGCCCGTATCGTCAGTCTCGCGCACAGCCGCCGATCCGCATTCCGGGCATTCCGTCGGCATCTGGTAAGGGGGAGAACGATCAGCGCGTTCGGGGTCGACAACGCCCAGAACCTGCGGGATCACATCACCCGCCCGCTGGATTTCGACCTTGTCGCCGGGGCGCACATCAAGCCGCGCAATCTCATCTTCATTATGCAGGGTCGCATTCGACACCACGACGCCGCCGACGGTCACCGGCGTCAGCCGCGCCACCGGCGTAAGCGTTCCCGTGCGGCCCACCTGGATTTCGATGGTCTCCAGTGTGGTGACGGCTTTCTCAGCCGGGAACTTGTGGGCAATCGCCCAGCGTGGGAAGCGGCTGACAAAGCCGAGACGCTCCTGCCAGTCGAGCCGGTTCACCTTGTAGACGACGCCGTCTATGTCATAGCCAAGCACGGCGCGTCGTTCGGCGAAATCCTTATAGGCGTCAATCAGGCCGGACGTATCCTTGTGGGGCTTGAACAGCTCGTTGGTCACGAAGCCCCATTCGCCGAGTTTCGCGACAGCCTCGGTCTGGGTTTCGGCAAAGGGCGCCGACACTGCGCCCCATGCATAGGCAAAGAAGCGCAGCGGCCGCGACCGGGTGATGGCGACGTCGAGCTGCCTGAGGCTTCCGGCCGCAGCATTGCGCGGATTGGCGAACACTTTCTTGCCGGCCGCTTCCTGGCTGGCATTCAGCGCCTCGAAGGCGTCGCCTGTCATGTAGACCTCGCCGCGGATCTCGATCCTGTCCGGCCAATTGTCACCTGCGAGCTCTCCGGGGATATCATCAATTGTGCGGGCATTGGCAGTGACGTCCTCACCCACCTCCCCATTACCGCGCGTTGCTGCCCGCACCAGCCTGCCATTCTCATAGGTGAGGCTGAGCGAGAGACCGTCGATCTTCGGTTCAGCCGTGATGACGAGTTCCTCATCGGCGGCAAGACCAAGATAGCGGCGAATGCGGGCGACAAACTCTTCGACATCCTCATCCGAAAAGGCATTGTCGAGCGACAACATCGGCACGCCGTGCGTGACCTTGGAAAAGGCTTCGGAAACCTCGATCCCGACCCGGTCGCTTGGACTGTCGGACCGTTTCAGATGCGGGAAGCGGGCCTCGATTTCGAGGTTGCGCGCACGCAGCCTGTCATAGTCGGCATCTGAAAGGTGAGGATCGTCCTGCTTGTAGTAGGCTGCATCTGCGAGCCGGATTTCTGTAGCAAGCCGCGCGAGTTCCCGTCTGGCGTCCGCTTCACTCAGCGCCTCGACGGGAACAGGCTTGCTCATACATCCTCCAGCAACCTCGATGCGGCGGCCCGGGCTTCTTCGGTAATCCTGGCGCCGGACAGCATGCGTGCGATTTCTTCGTGTCTTGCGTCAGCATCTAGACTGGAGAGTCGGGTTTGGCCAAGTCCGGAGCCGCCTGAATTCTCCTTCGAGATCAGCCATTGCGCAGAAGCTGCGGCAGCAACCTGTGGAGAGTGCGTGATGGCGAAGACCTGACGGGATGCGGCAAGGCGCGCAAGGCGTTCGCCAATAGCCGCTGCCACCGCCCCGCCGACCCCCTGGTCGGCTTCGTCGAACACCATGACGGGAACGGCGTTCGATTCTGCCAGAACACATTGCAGGGCAAGGGAAAAGCGCGCGAGTTCGCCGCCTGAAGCAATCTGGCGAAGCGGGCCGAAACCCGCCCCCGGATTGGTCTCCACTTCGAATTCAACGCGTTCGCGGCCCATCGCACCGGAGGCGTCCTCGTCGATTTCGTCGAACCGCACCTGCACGCGTGTCCGGTCCAGCTTGAGAGGCTTTAGCTCTGTCTCGATCGACGCCTCCAGCTGCCGTGCAGCCGTCTGCCGGGCCTGGCTGAGGCGATCAGCAATGGTGCGCCAGCGCGCCGCGGCATCCTTTTCCTCCGACCGCGCCTTTTCGACATGCTGCTCAGGTGCATCGAACATTTCGAGCTTGTGGGCGATATCTGCTGCAAGGTCAGACAGCTCGTCCGGTTCAACAGCGTACTTCCGGGCAGCAGCTTTCAACGCGAACAGCCTCTGTTCGGCCTTCTCCAGGGATTCCGGATCGTGAACAGCAGCATCGGCAAGCGCGTCGAGCGCAGATCGCGCCTCGCCAAACTCGATCAGGGCACGCTCGAGCGCTTCGGCGGCGGCTCTCGCCGCCCGGGACAGGGGGCCATCCGACGCCTCCAGCCCATCAATGCGCAACACCCGATCGGCGGATCGGCTGGCTCGGGCAAGTGCTCCCTCGATGTCGCTCTCATCACAGGCCGCAACGGATTCTGCAACCGATTCGGCAATCTTCTCAGAATGCATGAGGACGCCGCGTTCGCCGCTCAGGCGGTCAAACTCGCCCGGCTCCGCAGCCAGCGCGTCCAGCTCTTCTGCAGCCGATGTCAGCCACGCATAGTGTTCTTCGGCTTCGGCAAGATCAGCTTCCAGCGCCTCCCTCGCGGCACGCTTGTCCTGATAGGTTTTCCAGGTGGCCGCACACTCTGCGAGCAAGGCCTCATTACCGGCAAACAGGTCGAGCATGGAGCGATGCTGCGCAGGCTTCATCAGGCCGGAGGCCGCATGCTGGCCATGAATTTCCACGAGCGTTTCGCCGACCGCCTGCAGCAGACCTGCGCTGGCGGGCTGGTCATTTATGAAGGCGCGGGCCGGTCCGGTCGCGGAAATGACACGCTTCAGCATCAGCGTTTCGAATGGCGATGCATCGACGCCCTGTTCAGAGAGGATCGTCCAGACCGGGTGATCCGGCGGCAGGCAGAACTCTGCCAGCACGCTCGCCTGGTCTTCGCCCTTGCGGACGAATTTCCGGTTGGCCGGATCGCCAAGCGCCTGGCCGAGCGCGTCAAGAATGATGGATTTGCCCGCACCGGTTTCGCCAGTGAGAGCGGTGAAGCCCTGAGCGACCTCAATGTCGAGCCGCTCGATAAGCAGGAAAGATCGTATGGAGAGCGCAATAATCATGCGCCCTCATACCACCGGAACAAATAGAGAACAAGCGGCTTTTGTTCAGCCGGTCACCAAGGCGTCAGCTTCTGCAGGATCGAGCGATCGGACGATGCCGGCCGCGCGCCGGAGCTATTGTTCTCGATGAGGTCGTAGCTCATCGTGTACCAGTTGGTGTTGGGATAGTTGTAACCAAGCACCGAAGCGGCCGCGACGGCCTGGTCACGCAGGCCGAGCGAGAGGTACGCCTCGACGAGGCGGTGCAGCGCCTCCGGCGTGTGGGTCGTCGTGTCGAAATCCTCGACCACGGTCTTGAAGCGATTGACCGCCGCAAGATGCTCGTTGCGGCGCAGATACCAGCGGCCGATCTCCATTTCCTTGCCGGCCAGCTGGTCTCGGACCATGTCGATCTTGAGCTGCGCATCGCGCGCATAGTCAGTGTTCGGGAAGCGGCGTACCACATCGTTCAGCGCGTTCTGGGCCAGTTCGGTCGTCTTCTGGTCGCGGCCAACATCGACGATCTGCTGGAAATAGCTGAGCGCGATAATGTAGTAGGCGTATGGCGCGCCCTGCCCCGCCGGGTTAAGCGAGAGATAGCGCTGCGCGGTCGAGACGGCATCATCATACCGCCGCGAGCGATAGGACGCGTAAGCCGACATTAGCGTGGAACGGCGGGCCCACTCCGAATAAGGGTGCTGGCGTTCCACTTCGTTGAAGAGCTCGATCGCGCTCACATAATCCTTCTTGTCGAGCTCATCGGCACCAGCATTGTAAAGCGCTTCAACCGGGCGCTCGACATAAGCGAGGTCACGCGCCTGCCGGCTTGAGCTGCATGCGGTGAGCATCAGGGTCGCTGTTGTGGCAACAAGGAGGGGTGACGACTTCAACTTCATGATGGGTCCGATGTCCGCTAGTAAGGCCCGCACTTTGCCGCTGGAGCGTCTGATGTAAAGTGGGTGCGTGCAGGAACATTTGTTCACATTTCTTGTTATTCCCGATGAACACGGTAGTTTAACAGCACGACCACGCCTTTTCCGGGAATGACAGGCGCCCGGTGAGCAGGGCATTTACAATGACACAGAAGGATAATGGCGGGTTCACCGCATCGGAAGTCGACACGATTGTTGGCGAGCGCATTCGGCGTCGTCGGATACTCTCCGGACTGACCCAGGATCAGCTCGGCGAAGCGCTGGGCGTTTCCTATCAACAGATTCAGAAATACGAGACCGGTGCCAACCGTGTCAGCGCCGGTCGGCTCTACCTGATCGCGCAGGAACTCGACATCTCGCCCGGCTGGTTCTTTGAAGGCCTTCAGGACAATCAGGTGGACAGCGATCAGGCGTTCACCTCCTCATCCCGCTTTGCGATTGATTGCGTGCGAAGCCTGACAAGGCTCAAGGATGATCGGGTACGCTCTGCCATCCAGACAATGATCCGGACCCTCGCTGAGGCTGACGAAGAAGACCATGCCGACGCGGCCAGTAACTTGTCAGGCAAACAGTCAGATGGCATGCGCGCCGAATAGCGCTTCGGCGGTTCCGGCTCTATTGAAATGAAACCCTAGACGCGTGCGGCAGATACGGCGGGTGCAATCTCTGCCTCGTCGGTTTCCCAGCACCAGGCGGACGGGTTATCCAGAAGCGCGCAGACAAGCTTGTTATTCAGCGCATGCCCCGGCTGGCGGGCTTCATACACACCGGCAATTGGCGCACCAGCAAGCATCAGATCGCCGATTGCATCGAGGATCTTGTGACGAATGAACTCGTCACTCGTGCGAAGGCCTTCGGGGTTCATGATATCGTCGCCGTCCAGCACTACCGCATTGTCGAGCGATCCACCCCGCGCCAGCCCCATTGCCTGCAATTTCTCAACATCCTTTGCGAAGCCGAATGTGCGGGCAAAGGCAATGTCGCGCGCAAACATGCCGGGCGACAGGCGAAGCGACATCTGCTGCGTGCCGATGGCTCGGCTATCAAACTCGATCTTCGCGTGAATGGAGAGGAAATTGTCATCGGACGGGCTGAGGCGAGCGACCTTCACGCCATCGGTGACCTCAACATCCTCGAGGATGCGGATGCGGTTGCGCAGGGCCGTCTGCCGGCGCAGCCCGGCCGACAGCAGGAGTTCGCAATAGACCGCTGACGAGCCGTCCATGATCGGGACTTCGGGTCCGTCGATCTCGATGAGGAGATTGTCGACGCCGACGCCGGCGCAGGCGGCCAAAAGGTGCTCGACGGTTGCAACGCTCACGCCTGCCTCGTTGCGCAGCGTGGTTCCAAGCTGGACTTCGGACACATGATCGCCGCGGGCCATCACTTCATTGTCGCGGTCTTTAATGTCCGTGCGCCGGAAACGGATCCCCGTGCCAGACTTTGCGGGCTTCATGACAATGCGCGCGCGCTCACCACTGTGAACACCGACGCCTGCACATACGACAGGACAATTGATCGTTTGCTGGAATTGCACGCTACTCATGAACGGACGCCCCTTTGTCATGGTCCTTATGAAGGGACTCACCGGCGAGCTTCAAAACAAGGAGTATTGCGCTTTATTACAGAAAGGGCTCCAGCGTGACCCAGAGCCCTGATTCAAGTTGATATTTTCTGTTACAAAGCGGCTGCTTCTAGTGGTTGGCGGACCGTCTCAGGAAGGCTGGAATTTCGAGATCAGCGTCATCGAAAGGCGCGGCGGTCGGATGGTCGTCCGGTGAGGACACAATCTTTTCCGGGATCTCGACATCATCCTGGTCATTGTCACCCGGCGTGGTCCCCTTGCGCCAGCCAAACAGGTTCGCGAATCCAGCGCCAGCTTCGTCATCGTCGCGCTTGCTCGTGCCCTTCTGAGGGGCTCGCGAAAGGGCCTGGTCAGCCGAAACCTGGTCACTGCCCTCGGCACGCTCGACATGAGCGGCTGGCAGCGGACGGCTCGTAAAGTCCGGGCGTGGGTCGCTTTCGAACATATCGTCCTGCTTCGTGGCGCTGCCGCCGCTGACGACGACTTTCGGCTTCTCGTCCACGTCTTCCGCGCTCTCAACCGCGACAGCCTTTGGCGCTGGAACTGGATCGCTGTAGGCTGGCGTTGCAGTGATGGCGCCGGCAACGTCGATACCAGCAGCCACAACCGACACCCGAAGACGACCTTCAAGTTCAGGATCGAAAGTGGAGCCGAGAATGATGTTTGCATCCGGGTCGACTTCGCGGCGGATTTCATTGGCAGCTTCGTCCAGCTCGAACAGTGTCATGTCATAGCCGCCTGTGATGTTGATGAGGACGCCCTTGGCGCCTTTCATCGACACGTCGTCGAGCAGGGGATTATCGATCGCGGCGCGGGCAGCTTCCAGCGCACGGCCTTCGCCTTCGCTCTCGCCCATCCCCATCATGGCAGAACCCATACCCTTCATGATCGTGCGCACATCGGCGAAGTCGAGATTGATGAGGCCCGGCATGACCATCAGGTCGGTAATGCCGCGAACACCAGAGTAAAGAACGTCATCGGCCATGCGGAAGGCTTCCGCAAAAGTGGTACGCTCATTGGCGATCCGGAACAGGTTCTGGTTCGGCACGACAATCATCGTATCGACGGCTTCGCGCATGCGCTCCAGGCCGGTTTCAGCGATCTTCATGCGGCGCGCGCCTTCAAATCCGAAGGGCTTGGTCACCACGCCAACTGTCAGGATGCCCTTGTCATGTGCAGCCTTGGCGATGACGGGGGCGGCGCCCGTACCGGTTCCGCCACCGAGACCGGCAGCGATAAAGACCATGTGAGCGCCTTCGAGATACTCATTGATGTCGTCGATGGATTCTTCGGCAGAGGCGGCGCCGACTTCCGGACGAGCACCGGCACCAAGACCGGAGGTGGTTTCAAGACCGAGCTGGATGGAGTTTTCAGCTTTCGAACGCTCAAGGGCCTGGGCGTCCGTATTGGCCACGACGAACTCAACGCCTTGCAGCTTCGCCTCGATCATATTGTCGACAGCGTTTCCGCCAGCACCGCCGACACCAAATACTACGATCCGGGGCTTGAGTTCGTGAGTCATGAAAATTGTCCGCCTTTACAAATCTACCATGCAGGTTGTCAGGCTGTAGATTGACGGTCTCAGACTAAGAGACAGTTAAGTGAAGTCTTCCGGCGTCAAAAATTTTCACTTAGCCAGCGAAAGACTCTCTTCAGCAATCCACCCTTGCCTGGTGCACCTCCGCTTTCGGACGCGCTTCCAGCCCTGGCAACGTCCGTGAATCCCCTGAATTCATAGGATAGCAGACCTGCGGCTGTGGAAAAGACCGGATTGGCATGAGATTCACCCAAAATATCGGCTTCCACCGGTTTTCCGAGGCGAACTGGTTGCTGCAGAACGCGGGTTGCGACGTCACGCACGCCCGGAAGCAGACTTCCACCTCCAGTGAGTACGGTCCGTCTCGGCATTATCTTCTTCAATTCGCTCCTGGAAAGCAGGTTTCCGGCGTACTCGAAAATTTCTTCGATGCGCGGGGCTATGATCGCAGCGATCTGTCCCCTTTCCATGCGGTATCCATTGAGGCGGCCATCATCGCCCAGCCGCGCGACTTCCACGCGTTCAGCCATGCCCGGTCCGTCGGCAATGGCATTGCCATGGATCGTTTTCATGCGCTCGGCCGCTGCGAAGGTGGTACCTATGCCCTGGGCCAGATCACCTGTCACATTCGCGCCGCCGGCAGGAACCAGACCGAGCCAGGCGGGCGACCCGTTGATGAAGGCACATGCCGCCGTGACGCCAGAGCCCATGTCGATACAAAGCGCACCATTCTCGATCTCATCATCGATCAGCGTTCCTGCCCCGCTGGCGATCGCCGACGGGATGATGCGATCAACGTGGAGGTGCGCCCGGCCGACACATTCAACCAGGTTGCGGACAAGGGATTTCGGCGCAGAGATCACAGAGAGAAGAACGCTCAGCTTTTCGCCGATCATGCCTGCCGGGTCCTTGATGCCCTCCTGATCGTCCAGCTGATAGACGACGGGATGAGCGCTCAGGATTTCGCGCTGTTTCGGATTGACCTTGGAGAGCGCAGCGGCGTGGAGCTTCTTCAAATCTTTCGCCGTCACTTCCCGGCCGCCAATATCAATCAGCGAGGCGACGAACTCACAACCGACACGAGGCCCTGTAATCCCGAGCACAACGTGCTCAATGCGTTCACCTGCCTGGCGTTCGGCATCTTCGACAGCGAGGCGGACAGAGCGCTCCAGCGCGTCCATGTCCTTGATCGAGCCACCATTGAAGCCGCGGCTCTGCTGGCGGCCGCCGCCGAGAAAGGTGAAGCCCGCCTTTGAAGACGGGTCGTACCGGCCGATCAGGCAGGTGATCTTGGAGCTGCCGATATCGAGCGAGGCAATCGCCTGCCCCACACGGGCGGCCTTTGCGGGTTTCAGTCGTGCCTCGGCAGTGGCCATGATCAGCTTTCCGCTGGCGCGCTTCCTGCGCCAACTTTACGTGTGGGTTTAAGGAATATCTTTCCAGGAACCCGCAGGTCTATGCGGTCCAGGTTGCGGGATGTCAGCGATGTACCCGCATCAAGCTCCGCCAGTGTGGCAGCGGCACCGCCTATGGAATGGTCTGCTGGCAGGCGGATCGTTGCGCCCGTCTTCAGCTTGATGTCCCAACGGCGTTCTGAGACGCGCTGCGCATAGGAAATCCGGTCGCCCAAGGCCTGATTGAAACTGACCGCCCGCACCAGGGCCGGAACGCCATCGGGGGCGCGCGTGCCGGCCACCCGGATAAGGCCCGGATACTGCTCTGGCGGAACACCATTGATCAGTTGTCCGAGACTGTCGACCACCGTCCATTTCTCGCCATCGTGCCATAGGGCGACGGGTTCGGCCGGCGATGCGTGGATCAGGATCTGGTTGGGCCACAGGCGGTAGACACGCGCATCGGTGACCTGCCCCGTTGCGAGAATCCGGCGGCGGATCTTGTGAGGGTCGGACGTGAACATGTTGTCACCTGCCTCGACCTCCGACTGGCGCACCACCATGGATGCGAGCGCAGCATCATCGTCCAGGCCGACAACTTTGACATCGGCAACTGACAGACCGAACGCACTGGCGACGCCGTCAAAAGCACCGGTCGCGCGATCACCGATCTTGGAGAGCGAGCCGCCCATGAGGGCAGCCCCCGCCACGATCACGGCGAACACCATGACCAGCCCGAAGATCACCGAAGAGGCGTCAACGCTTTCATATTCCGGCTCGGGAGGCGGCGGCGCTGCCTTGCGGCGGCGGCCTCTTGCCGGCTCAACGGCCTGCTGTCTGCGTCCCTTTACCGGCGGCATGAAGCATCCTCGATCATCCACGAGACGAGTTCCTCGAACGTCATGCCGGTAAAGGCTGCCTGTTCGGGCACAAGGGAGGTCGGGGTCATGCCTGGCTGGGTATTGGTTTCCAGTATCACGAGCCGGTCCCTTTCCTCGTCAAAACGAAAATCAGACCGCGTCACGCCTCTGCAACCGAGAGCCTGGTGCGCCTTCAGGGAAGCTTCCAAAGCCTGTTTTGTGACATGCTCGGGAATATCTGCAGGCACAACGTGGCGCGATCCACCTGCTGCATATTTTGCGTCAAAGTCGTAAAACTCCCTTAACGTTGTAATCTCAGTGACAGCCAGCGGCCTGTCACCCAGCACAGCAACCGTAAGCTCCCGGCCGGGGATGTACTCCTCGGCCATGAGATTGTCGCCATACTTCCAGTCGTCACACAGCAGGAATTGCGACGGACCATTATTGTTCTCGCGCACAAAGACTACGCCGAAGCTGGAGCCTTCATTGACGGGCTTGATGACATAAGGCGGCTTGATTGGATGCGCGCGCGCCGCTTCTTCGCGCGTTACCGGGACATCTTTCGCGACATCAAGCCCGGCTTGCTCATAGATAGCTTTCGACTTTCGCTTGTCCATCGCGATGGCAGATGCGGTTACACCGGAGTGGCTGTACGGAATATCGAGAATTTCGAAGAGACCTTGTACACATCCATCTTCGCCCCAGGGGCCGTGAAGCCCGTTGAGTACAACGTCAGGCGAGACGTTCGCGATCTGCCGGGCAAGATCGCGCGTCGCATCGATCCCGACAGCGTCATACCCTGCCGCCTTGGCGGCGCGCAGCATCTGGGTGCCCGAACTGACAGACACCTCCCGCTCCGACGACCATCCCCCATAGACGACTGCGACTCGTTTCATGACTTTCTCCAGATCGGGCGACCGGACATCCGGCCTTCATGTCATAGAAACAAACACTTTGGCGGTCAGAAATTAAGGCAGTGCTACGATGCGTGGAGCCGGACTGCAGGGGGCAACCACATTACGAATTAGTAAGTTGCGACCGCAATCAGATTCGTATCGCTACAAATGTAGCGCAGTGTCAGGGCGTCAGACCTAAAGACTCTTCCGGGGAGGAAGTAGCGAACATGAATTTCAAAACCGCCATCCTGGCCGGTACCGTCCTGATTGTGCCTGTTACCGCGACCGCCATGGAGCTGTCCGACGCATCGGGTGAACCTGTCGGAACCGTTTTCACAATGGAGGACTTTTCCCAGTTCTCCCCTAGTACAGCACTGGATATGGTCTCGAGAATTCCCGGCTTCGCCATTCGCGAGGAAAACTCCGAAGAACGCGGCCTAGGCCAAGCCGAGGGCAATGTGCTGATCAATGGACGACGCGTCGCAGGCAAATCCCTTACCTTGCGTGATGCCCTCAACCGCATTCCTGCTACAAATGTAGAGAAAATCGAGCTTGTAGACGGCGCGACGCTGGATATTCCGGGCCTGTCAGGCCAGGTGGCAAACGTCATAGCGACCGTGAACGGCGTCTCCGGCACGTGGGAATGGCGCTCGCGATTCCGCGAAAACCTTCCGCCCTACCTTCATGGCGGCAATGTTTCGGTGACCGGCCGGCAGAACACGCTTGCCTGGACGCTCGGCCTCAAGAGCAATCCTATCCGCGGCGGCGCAACCGGGCCGGAATATGTCTATGACGCAAATCGCAACCTGATCGAAACACGGGATGAAGACGTCAACAATATCGGCGACGAAGCTGGAATATCGGGCGCGCTCGAATGGACACCGCTTAACGGCTCGGTCGCCAACCTCAATGCCGAATACAATATCTTCCAGATCGACACACGAGAGATCTCCGAGCGCTTCCCTGAGGATGGTTCGCCCGCCCGGTTCCGCCGGTTCAACAACGCCGAGGATGAATGGAACAGCGAGATTGGCGGCGACTTCGAATTCGCACTGGGGCCGGGCCGCCTGAAGACCATCGCGCTCTGGCGCTTTGAGCACAGCCCGGTGATTTCAGGCGTGCGCACGATCGATGAGAACGGAAATCTCACCGAGCGCTCAATCTTCGAACAGACGGTCGATGAGGGCGAATCCATCCTTCGAAGTGAGTATGGCTGGCAGCCCGCCCCCGGCCGCGACTGGCAGATTGCCCTCGAAGGGGCGTTCAATTTCCTGGAAGCCGAAGCCGGCCTGCAATCGCTGGACGGGTCCGGCGTTCTCGTGCCCGTCCCGCTCGACAAGGCGAATTCGCGCGTTGAAGAGAAGCGCGCCGAAATCAATGTGACGCATGGCCGGCGGCTTTCCGGCAAGCTGTCTGTGCAGGCTTCACTTGGCGCGGAGTATTCGGAATTGTCGCAATCAGGTGGTGCCTCCCAGACCCGCGAGTTCACGCGGCCGAAGGGCTTCCTGTCAGCAGCCTATGAGGTGAACGACAAACTGACGGTGAATGCAAAGCTGGCCCGCGAAGTCGGACAGCTCAATTTCTTCGATTTCATCTCTTCGGTGAACGTCAACTCCGGCAATGGAAACCAGGGCAATCCAGACATCGTCCCGCAGCAGAGCTGGGAATCCGAGGTTGAACTGGAGAAGGATTTCGGTCCGGCCGGTGCCCACACGATCAAGTTCTACTATGAGAACATAGAGGACATTGTGGACCGCGTCCCCTTTGGCCCGGACGCCGAAGGCCCGGGCAATCTGGATGAGGCAAAGCGCTACGGCATCGCGACGAACGGCACCTTCAAGTTCGCGCCCTTGGGGCTTGAAGGCCTACAGCTCGAATACGAGCTGGAAGCGCGAAAATCCGAGATTGAAGACCCACTGACCGGCGAAACGCGGCGCATCAATGACGACCTCATTCTGGGCGGCTTTTTCGACTTGCGCTACGACGTACCGAACACGGACTGGGCTGTGGGTTTTGGCGGAGAGCGGTTCGACAATGCGCCCTTCGTACGGCTTGATGAGCGCCATTATTTCGAACTGCGCCCCGTCTACACCTTCCTTTATCTCGAACATAAGGACATCTTCGGAATGACCGGGCAGATCGAATACTTCAATGTGTTCGATGCCGATGAGCAGTTTACGCGGCAGGTCTACACCCCGCGCCGGGATGGAGCCCTGCTCTTTCGCGAAGATCGAAGCTGGCGGGCTGGCCCGATCCTGTCCATTAGCCTGAAGGGGAGCTTCTAGCGCCGGGCCTGCAGCCGCCCGATCCGGCGGATTTCCCAACGCAAATCCACGCCCGTCACGTCCAGGACGCGAGCGCGAACGAGTTCACCAAGCGCTTCAATATCGGCGGCGGTCGCCTCGCCGGTATTGATCAGGAAGTTACAGTGCTTTTCGCTGACCTGCGCGCCGCCGACCCGCAACCCCCGGCATCCGGCCGCCTCGACCAGCTTCCAGCTGGAGCGCTGGCTCGGCGTGCCGGGCGGGTCGGGGTTCGCAAAGGTGGACCCGCCTGTCTTTTCCTTGATCGGCTGCGTCTCGGCGCGGCGCTTCTGATGTTCGGCGATTTCCCGGGATAGCGTATCAGGGTCTCCCTCTCCCGATCCTGTCAGCAGGATACCGGTGACGATAATGTCATCGGGAAAATTGGTGTGGCGGTAGGAGAATTCGATCTTGGGGTCGCCATACTGCGCGATCTCGGCCTCAAACCGGACGCGCTCGCCGGACCGGGTGATGCCCTCAATCTGGTTGACAACATCCTTCAGTTCGCGGCCATAGCAGCCGGCATTGGTGCGCACAGCGCCGCCGACACATCCCGGTATGCCCGAAAAGAAGGAGAGCCCCGCAATCCCTTCCTTGGCTGCAGCCTTCGCAACCGAGAGGTCGAGCGCGCCAGCCCGGGCGAAGAGAGAGTTCGAGCCGGCCGCTTCGACGGCACCCCAGTAGCCGCCCATCAGACGGATTGTGACGCCTTCGATACCGCCATCGCGGACAATCGTATTTGAGCCCATTCCGAGGAATGTGACCGGAACCTTCTCCGGCAGGGCTTTCAGGAAATCTGCAAGGTCATCCTCATCGGCGGGCAGGAAAAGCGCATCTGCCGGTCCGCCAACGCGAAACCATGTATAGGGCGCAAGCGGCTGATCGAGCAGCAGCTTGCCGCGCACGGCAGGAAGGTGGTCACGCCAGTCCGCCAAGTCAGGACCCAAGCTTGCTGGCGAGCGAATTGGCGTGGGCGGTGATGTCCCCTGCACCAAGGCAGACAATCATGTCGCCAGGCTGAGCGGTATCCCGGATCACCTCCGGCAGCTCACCCAGGTCACCGAGCGCGCGCACATCCTTGTGACCATGCGAGCGGATACTGAGTACCAGTTCGGCATGGCTTGCGCCTTCAATCGGGTCTTCGCCAGCGGCATAGACCGGGGCAATCAGCGCAATATCGGCTTCGCGGAAGCACTGGGAGAAATCTTCGAAGAGATCATGCAGGCGCGAATAACGGTGCGGCTGCGCCACAGCGATGACGCGGTTCGCTCCCTGCATGGCACGGGCGGCCTTGAGAACGGCCTGAATCTCTACCGGGTGGTGGCCATAATCATCAATGATCCGGATGCCATTCCATTCACCGGCGGGCGTAAACCGGCGCTTAACGCCCCCAAAGTTTGCAAAGCTCTGCTTGATCTGCTCGGGCGTCGCATTCAGCTCGAGTGCGACAGTGATCGACGCGAGCGCGTTGGAAACATTGTGATCGCCCGCCATAGGCAGGCGCACCCCCTCGATGATCAGGTCCTCTCGCCCGAGACGGCCACGCACCATGACGTCGAAGGTCACGCCGTTCGGGTCCGATTCGAGATTGACGGCGCGCACATCCGCCTGGCGGTTGAAGCCATAGGTGATGATCCGGCGGTCCGATACACGGCTGACCATGGCCGAGACTTCGGGGTGGTCGGTGCAAAGGACGCCGAAACCGTAAAACGGAATGTTGCCGACATAGGTGTCAAAGGCTTTGCGGAGCGCTTCCATCGAGCCGTAATGCTCCATGTGTTCAGGGTCCATATTGGTCACGATGGCGATGGTGGGCCTGAGCTTGGTGAAGGTGCCATCGCTCTCATCAGCCTCCAGGACGATCCAGTCCCCCCGGCCAGCCTTCGCGTTCGAGCCATAGGCGTTGATGATGCCGCCATTGATCACGGTCGGGTCCACACCGGCACCATCGAGAAGCGCAGCCACCATGGTCGTTGTTGTTGTCTTGCCGTGCGTGCCGGCGACAGCGACCGTCCATTTCATGCGGATGATCTCGGCCAGCATATCGGCGCGGCGCACAACCGGGATACCCTTGGCGCGGGCAGCCTGAACCTCGACATTGTCGCCCTTGATCGCAGACGAGATGATCACCGCCCCTGCACCATCCACATTTTCTGGCTTGTGGCCGATATGGACGGTCGCGCCCTTCTCACGAAGGCGCTCGACATTGGCGCTCTCCTTTACGTCAGAGCCCTGAACCTTGTAGCCGAGATTGATCATGATCTCGGCAATGCCGGACATGCCGATGCCGCCAATGCCGACAAGGTGGGCCGGGCCGAGTTCGAATGGGGATGGTTTGAGGGTCATGCTGGTTGCTTTGCCACTTGTTCGGCGAGGTCTGCAAGATCGCTTGCTGCGGTGATTGTCCCGGTCACCCGCGCGAGCGCCGCACGGTTTTTCAAATCGGTCGCATCCTCAATACGCACCTTGATGAGTTCGCCCAACAGGTTCGGGTAGAGATTGTCCTCAAGCAGGACATCCGCCGCCCCTGCATCGACCAGCGCTTCGGCATTGGCCGTCTGATGATCGTCCATCGCGATCTTGAGAGGGATGAGAATGGATGGACGGCCCACGGCGGCGATTTCGCTCACCGTGCCTGCGCCTGAGCGGGCTATGATGAGATGCGCCGCAGCGAGCCGTTCCGGCATGTCAGAGAAGAACGGCTTCAATTCGTGCTGTAGCTGCACCTTGTCGTACACCGCCCGGACCTGCTCAAGCTGTTCCTCGCGAACCTGCTGCACCACTTTCAACCGCGCACGCAGCGTCGCCGGAAGGTGGTTTGCAATGGCAAGCGGGATGATGTCGCCGAGAATTTTTGCGCCCTGACTGCCGCCAGTGATGAAGATAGTGAGGCCGCCATCCATCGGCGGAAAAGGCTTGTCCCGCATCGCGGCGATGGGCGCGCGAACCGGATTGCCGACGGCGTGATGCACGGCGCCGGTGGGCAGGCGGTCGAGCCGGTCAAAGCCTGATGCGACAATGGCGGCCTTGCCTGCAAAGCGCCGGTTCACCCGCCCGAGTACGGCATTCTGCTCATGGATGAGGATCGGCACCTTGCGCCGGGCCGCTGCACTCAGTGCCGGAAAGGCCGGATAGCCGCCAAAGCCTGCGACCAGCGACGGCTTCAGCCGCTTCATGGTGGATGCGGCGGAATTGATACCGCCCCAGATTTTCAGCGCAGCACCCGGCAAGGTCCAGGGCTTGCGTGTATTGGGGCTCGCGGCCTTCACTTCTTCCTTCCAGTCCGCTGGGAAGTGTTCGGCATAACGCAGCCCGCGCTCATCGCTCATCAGGCCGACCTGCCAGCCGCGCGATCGCATTTCTTCGGCAAAGGCAGCGGCCGGGAACATATGCCCGCCCGTGCCGCCTGCACCGATGATCACGAGGGGCTTTGCTGCGTCAGGCTCTGCCATCCGGCCTCCAGGTCGTCGAAGTCTGGCGCCGAATAAGCGCCAGAGCGAGACCCAGAGTCAACGCGATACCGAGCATTGATGAGCCTCCATAGGAAATGAAAGGCAGCGTCATGCCCTTCGGGGGAAGAAGGTTCACATTCACACCGATATTGATGGCAGCCTGAAGGCCGAAAAGCGCAAAGAGTCCGGCAGCCGCAGCGCGGGGGTACGGGTCGCGGACGCGAGACGCGCCGCGGAAGCCGCGCCAGCAGATAAAGACGAACAGACCGATCAGCGCGAGGGCGGCGACATAGCCGAATTCTTCACTGAGCACAGCATAGATGAAATCGGTGTGGGCGTCCGGAAGCTCGGTCTTCACCGCGCCTTCACCCGGCCCCGCGCCAAAGATGCCGCCACGACCGATCGCCTGTGACGCCTTGTCGATCTGGTAGGTGTCATATTCAGAAGGGTTGATGAAGCTGTTCACGCGAAAGCGGACATGCGGCAGGAGCGCATAAAGCGTGGCACTCAGACCTACGCCCCCACCGAAAAACATTGCAGCCCATCGCCATGGCAGGCCGGACACGAAGAAGGTCACGATAAAGGCCGCCGTCAGCAATGCAGACTGTCCGACATCAGGCTGGAGCAATAGAAGACCGAGCGTGACGACGTAGAAAACGAGCGCGACGACGGCCCACGGACCGCCCGGATAGAGCTGCCTCTGCGCGAGCAGCCAGCCCGAAAGGATGATGAGCGCCGGCTTCACGAATTCCGATGGCTGCAGCGTGAAGCCGCCCAGTTCGATCCAGCGTTGCGCGCCCTTGGCTTCATGGCCGACGATCAGGATTGCGGCCAGCAGAACGAAGGAGCCGCAGAAGACAAGCGCCGACAATCGTCGCACCCAGGTCCGGTCCAGCAGGCTGGCACCAAACAGTATGATTACGGCCGCCGCCGCAAAAAAAGCATGGCGTTTGACGAAATGAAACTCATCGGCCTGGCCCATACGCTCTGCCGCGGGTGGGCCAGCAGCAAGGGAGAGAACCAGCCCCAGGCCGAGCAGAACACAGCCTGCCAGCAGAATGGACCAGTCGACACTGCGCCGCCACTCAGTGATATGAGAGCGGTCCGACCGCGGCAGGATCAGGGCTTCACCGACCTGCACGCTCATGCCGATTCTTTCATGACCTTCACGAGCGCATTTCCGCCGAGGTCTTCGACGATGTGGCGGAAGGCATCACCGCGCGCTTCGAAGTCCTTGAACTGGTCGAAACTCGCGCAAGCAGGTGACAGCAGGACGATCGGGTTCTCCTCGCCTGATGCGCGCGCATCACGAAAGGCGGAGGAAACGGCTTTTTCGAGTGTACCTGACTTCTCGAAGGGCACGACGTTTTCGATGGTCCGCGCGAACGCATCAGCTGCATCGCCGATGAGGTAGGCCTTGGCGACGCGGTTAAAGAGGCTGTTGAGCGGTCCGATGCCTTCAGCTTTCGGGACGCCGCCAGCGATCCAGTAGACCCTTGGATAGGCGCGCAGCGCCTGCTCTGCCGCCTGCGCGTTTGTTGCCTTTGAATCGTTGACGAAGCGAACCCCGTCGATCTCGCCGACCTGCTCCATGCGGTGAGCGAGGCCGGGGAAAGTCTGGATTGCAGCGTTGATGCGCGCAGGCTCAATGCCGAGAGCGCGGCAGGCCGCATAAGCCGCCGCTGCATTCTGGTGATTATGACGGCCGGGAAGCGCAGGGGCTTCATTCAGATCCCCGACACGGATGGCATTGCCGGAGAGGCTGTCGAAGAGATTGCCATTCACAGCACTGACACCGCGGCCCAGTGCGAATTCGGAAGACACCTGTGTCACCCGCACGCCGCCGCGCGCCGCCAGGTCCATGGCGAGCGTCTGCGTGATCGTATCATCGACCGCGATCACCGCCGTATCGCCCGGTTGCTGGTTCAGGAATATCCGGCGCTTGGCGTCGACATAGCCTTTCATGCCGCCATGGCGATCGAGATGATCTGGCGAGACGTTCAGCATCACGGCGACATCGCAGTGCAGGCTTTTGACGAGGTCGAGCTGATAGGAGGACAGCTCCAGCACGTAATAGGCGTTGGCATGAAGCGGCGCCATGTCGAGCACGCCTGTGCCGATATTCCCGCCAATGCGCGCATCCATGCCGCACTCTTTCAGGATATGCCCGATGAGTGCCGTGGTGGTCGATTTCCCGTTCGTGCCGGTAATCCCGATGACTTTCGGGCGGCCGCGCTCCGGCAGCTGCTGCACGGCGCGGGCGAAGAGCTCCATATCGCCGACAACCGGAACATTGGTCATCTGCGCAAGGCGCACCAGACGGTGCGGTTGTGGGAAGCGGTACGGAATTCCCGGCGACAGGACGAGCGCCGCGAAGCTCTGCCAGTCGCGCTTGTTCAGGTCAGAGAGCGGAATGCCGGCAGCTTCTGCTTTTGCGCGGGTGTCCTCGCTGTCATCCCAGGCATGGACCCTTGCCTTACCGGCCTTCAAGGCGCGCGCAGCCGCAAGGCCTGTCCGGCCGAGGCCGTACACCGCAACGTCTTTTCCAGCATATTCGGTAATCGGGATCATGGGGTGCGGGCTACCTCAGCTTGAGCGTGGCAAGGCCCGCAAGGGCGAACAGGACGGACAGGATCCAGAAGCGGACGACGACGCGGGTCTCCGGCCAGTTCTTCTTCTGGAAATGGTGGTGCAGCGGCGCCATCAGGAAGATGCGCTTGCCTTCGCCGGTCAGCTTCCGGGTAATCTTGAACCAGGTCACCTGCATCATCACAGACAGGGCCTCGAGTACGAAGAGGCCGCCTATGACGGCGAGCGCGAACTCATGCTTCACGGCGACGGCAACAACGCCGATCAGGCCACCAAGGCCGAGCGACCCAGTGTCGCCCATGAAGACGCGGGCCGGATAGGCATTGAACCAGAGGAAACCCATGCCGGCACCGATCATGGCCCCGAGCAGAACGCCCATTTCGCCGGCACCCGGCGTGAACTGGATGCCGAGATATTCTGCAAAGATGAAGTTACCAGTCAGATAGGCGATGAGTGCGTAGGAAGCGCCAGCAAACATCATCGGCACAATGGCAAGACCATCGAGCCCGTCGGTGAAGTTCACCGCATTTGCGGCGCCGACGACAACCAGCATCGCGAACAGGATGAAGAACCCGCCAAGCGGCACGAAGTAATCATTCACGAAGGGCACGGCGACACCGCCGGAGAAGGACTGGTCGTTCGGCTCAACCGTCGTTTCGGGCGCCAGATTCGCAATCATCTGCGCGAGATCGTTCAGCGCCCCCCATTCGGCATGGCCGAGCGGCGTATGCGCGCCGTGGAGCCCCATGATGAAGGCGCCAGCAAGGGCGGCGACACCGAATTCAACCAGCAGGCGGACTTTTGCGGATACGCCGGCATCATCCTGCTTGGTGACTTTCGCATAGTCATCAAGGAAACCGAGCGTCGCATAGGAGATCGTCACAAAGAGGACGGTCCAGATATACGGGTTGGAAAGGTCAGCCCACAGCACGGTTGCGAGCAGCAGCCCGATCCAGATGAGGAAGCCGCCCATGGTCGGCGTTCCCCGCTTGGAAAGCTGCGCTTCGAGGGAGAGATCGCGAATCGGCTGGCCCTTGCCCTGGCGTCGTTGAAGCTGGCCAATAATCCAGTCGCCGGTCAGGACCGAGAAGAGAAACGCTGTGACGATCGCGCCGCCGGTGCGGAACGTCGTGTAGTTGAAGAGGCGGAACAGCCCGTCATCGGCTGCAAGCAGTTCATACAGCATCGTTACCCCCTGCCACTCGTTCTGAGTCGCGGTCCATCACTTGCTCGTCTGCGGTCATGCTCCACTGGCGCAACCTGTCTGCGAGCCTGCCCATCCCGGATGCATTCGAGCCTTTTATCAAGAGGAGATCACCGTTCGTGACCGAGAATTTAACAACCGAATCCAGCTCTTTCGCATTGACTTGCCAATGGGTCTCGATTCGCCCCTCAAGCGAATCCGCGAGCGGCTTCATCCCCTCACCGGCGAGAAATACGATCTCGGCCCCGGCTTCGAGAATCGGCCCTGCCAGCGCGCGATGCTCTGCTTCCGACGTCGCCCCCACTTCCAGCATTTCCCCCAGTGCCACGAGGTGGCGCCCGCCTCTGCGCGCAGCGAAGCTGGCGAGGGCGGCCCGCATCGAGGCGGGGTTGGCATTGTATGCATCGTCAACGAGAAGCACCTCGCCACCCGCAGGCAGTTTGAGGATCTCGGCCGTGCCCCGTCCTGGCGGTGGCGTATAGCCGGAGAGGTCCAGCGCTGCCTTGTACAGATCGATGGAGGAGTTCAGTCCTGCCGCCAGAAGCGCGCAGGCGACATTGTCGGCCCAGTGTTCGCCGACGGCATGGATTTCTACGTCGAGCAGGCAGGTCAGGGCATTTACGGCAATGTGACTCATACTGCCGGCGCAAGCGTAGCGCTCCACCCAGGCAAATCCGTCACGATTGCTGACCCAGTCAGTCGCTGTCTTGTCCGCGTCACGTCCAAACAGGCCGATGGGAGCCTCCGGCTTCAGTGCGCGAACGTGTTCGACCAGCGCTGGCAACATTGGATCAGCAGCCGGCAGCACGACCTGCCCGTCAGGCTCGACCAGCCCGGCAGCAATATCCGCCTTCTCCCGGGCTACGCCCTCGATGGAGCCAAGGCCTTCAAGGTGGGCTGGCGCAATGCGCGTGATCACGGCCACATGCGGCTGCACCATCCTCGAGCGCGGCGCGATCTCACCCGGAGTCGACATGCCGATCTCGAACACCGCGTATTCGGTATCTGCAGGCATGCGCGCGAGTGTCAGCGGCACGCCCCAGTGATTGTTGAAGCTTTTCACCGACCAGTGCGCCTTGCCCGCGCCTCGATGGATGCGCGCAATCATTTCCTTGACGCTTGTCTTGCCGACCGAACCGGTAATCGCAATCCGCACCGCATCTACAGCGCGTTCACGAGCGGCGATGCCGAGCTTCTCTAGGGCCTCCAGGACATCATCGACGATGATAAGCGGGCCCGATGCGCCCTCAACCTCTCGGCTGACGAGCGCAGCGCCTGCGCCAGCCTCAAAGGCGTTGGCAACGAAGTCATGCCCGTCGCGGACGTCTTTCAAGGCCACGAACAGATCGCCCGTCGCAAGGCTGCGCGTGTCGATGGAAACACCATCGACCTCGAATGGCGCGGTGACCCGTCCACCGGTAGCGGCAGCAATCTCGTCAGACGTCCAGAGTGGGCGCGTCATGCCTTCACCCCCTCAAGGGCAGCTTTCGCGGTGTCCTGATCGGAGAATGGAATGACGGTCGAGCCGATAATCTGCCCTGTCTCATGGCCTTTGCCAGCGATGAGCAGCGTATCACCTGCCTTGAGGTCGGCCACAGCTTTGCGAATCGCGTCACCGCGATCACCGATCTCGACGCCATTGGGCACCGCTTCAAGAATCGCCTTGCGAATGGAGGCCGGGTCTTCCGAGCGCGGATTGTCGTCCGTAACGATCACAATGTCTGCCTGCCTGGCAGCGATCTCGCCCATCAGCGGACGCTTCTTGCGATCCCGGTCGCCGCCGCAGCCGAAGATGACAACGAGCTTGCCGGCCGTATGTGGGCGGGCCGCGCGGATGAGAACGTCCAGGCCGTCCGGCGTGTGCGCATAGTCAACAAAGACCCCGGCGCCGTCGGCGGTCTCGCCCACGAATTCGAGACGGCCCTTTACTGGCTTCAGGCTCGACATGCCTGCACAGACGCCCTGCAGCGGCGCACCGAGCGCGAGCGCCAGGCCGGCAGCCGTGAGGGCGTTCAGCGCCTGGAATTCACCGATCAGCGGAAGCGCGACCTCAAAGGCCTCGCCGCGCCATTTCAGGAAGAGTTTCTGTCCCGTGGCGCGCGGCATGAGTTCCTCGATCTTGAGGTCTTCACCGCGCCAGCCAACCGAAACCGGCTTGAGACCAGCTGCTTTCGCGCCCGCCTCAAAGGCTGCGCGTTCCGGGCTGTCCGCATTGACCACAGCTGGAGCGCCTGGAGGCATCAGCTCGGTAAACAGGCGCATTTTCGCGGCCCGGTATTCATCCATGTCGGCGTGGTAGTCGAGATGATCCTGGGTCAGGTTGGTGAAGGCGCAGGCGGCAAGTCTTACCGCATCCAGACGGTACTGAACGAGGCCGTGAGACGAAGCCTCCATTGCGCAATGGGTCACGCCCTGGTCTGCGAGCGTCGCCAGCGTCTCATGAATGGCGACCGGGTCCGGTGTCGTGTGACCGAGGTCAATGTGTCCCTGAGGCCCAATGGCACCGAGCGTGCCCATGGAGGCTGCCGACAGGCCTGACGTCTCCCAGATCTGCCGGAGAAAATCGACAGTCGAGCTCTTGCCATTCGTTCCTGTGACAGCAACGACGGTTTGCGGCTGGCGGGCATAGAAGGCTGCCGAAGCGGTCGCCAGCGCGAGACGCGGCTCGTCGACCTCGATCGCAATCGCGGGCGACACGTCCGGCAACTCGTGTCCGATGATTGCCACCGCGCCCTTTTCGATCGCCTGCGGAATGAACTCGCGGCCGTCCGCGACGACGCCCTTGAGAGCGGCAAAGACGAAGCCCGGCGACACCTTGCGGCTATCGGCGGTCAGGCCAGTGACTTCGGTGGCGGCATCTCCGCCCAGTCCGGGAAACAGCGAATTCAACTTCATAGACTACTCCTTCTCTGAGAGACGGAGCGGACCATCGGGCTGTCGCCGCGACCCAGATCCTCGAATTTTGGTTCGACGCCCAGCATGGGCGCAACCCGTTCGATCACCCGGCCTGCCGTCGGCGCAGCATTAAATCCAGCTGTTCGTCCGCGGCCTGCTCCTGCTTTGGGCGCATCGAGCACGATCAATACGACATAATCAGGGCTGTCGGCCGGAAAGATTGCCGCAAAGGATGAGATATTTTCGTCGTGGGCATAGCCCCCGGCAATCGGCTTTTCGGCGGTGCCGGTCTTGCCCGCAACGCGGTAGCCTGCAACTTCGGCGAACCTCCCGGTTCCATCGACCACGGCCTCGCGCAGCATTCGCGTCACGACTGCCGCCGTGGGCGCCGAAATCACACGCCGCGTGCGCCGGCGCTTGCCGTCCATGATTATGGTTGGCTCAACCACTTCGCCGCCATTGGCGAAGACTGAAAAGGCGGTCGCAAAAGCCATTGGAGATACGGCAATACCGTGACCATAGCTCACTGTAGCGGCATGAATTTCGTCAAACTGTTCCGGCAGGAGCGGCGCGGCGCTGCCAGCGACTTCGACGGGAGACCGGTCGAACAAGCCCACCGCTGCGAGCATTTCCTGCTGGCGGCGCGCGCCGAGCATGATGGCGATCTTGACCGTGCCGATATTCGAACTGTCCGCAACAATGCGGGTCGGTGAGGCATGGCCTGAAATCGGATGATCGTCATGGATCGCGCGCCCGGAGATGACGAGCGGTTCGCGCACATCGAAGCGGTCACTCGGCCGGATTGCGCCAGTGTCGAGGGCAGCGGCAACAGTGAGCGGCTTGTAGACTGATCCCAGTTCAAACAGGGCACCGACGGCCCGGTTCAGGCGCGCAGGATCATCGCGGTCAAGTTCCAGCACGCGATTGGGATCAATTGGCGGCCAGCTGGCAAGGCCCATGACCTCGCCATTGCGCGCGTTCAGAATGACCCCGGCGCCGCCTTCCACCCCGTATTCGCCGGCTGCGGCGGCCAATTCAGCCTCAAGCGCGAACTGCACATTGGAATCAATGGTGAGCTTTAGCGGTTCCCGGCTGGAGAGCAGCTCTGAATCCATCGCATATTCGACGCCAGCAAGCCCCTGTCCGTCCGTACCGGCATAGCCGAGAATATGCCCTGCCAGCGTTCCGCGCGGATAGGCGCGGCGGCTCTCTTCGCGAAAATCGAGTCCTTCGAGTCCGAGGTCAAATACGGCCTGCCGCTGACGCGGGGTGAGGCCACGGCGCACCCAGACGAAGGCGCGCTCCTTGTCGGAGAGATCGGCCGTCAGCTTGTCGACATCGATGTCCGGAAAGACACGCCCGATTCCACTGGCGACTTCTGCCGGGTCCCAGATGGCGCGGGGGTCCGCAAACAAGGAGTACACCGCAACAGACGTTGCCAGCAATTCGCCATTGCGGTCGACAATGTCGGCGCGGCGGATCGGATCCTCAAAAGCCCGCGAGTCGCCTTGATCGGCGGGCTGGGATGTCATGGCCACCATACCGGCCTTGCCAGCGATCACGGCAAAGCCCAGGCAGGTGCAGAGCGAGACGAGCTTGGTGCGCATGGACGCACCCTCCGCAGGACCATCAAAACGGACATTATCCATTGGTGCCCCCTTCGCGGTCGCGGCGGAGTTCACCGATTTCATCAACACCGTCAGGCGGCCCTATCAGCTGGTCGAGATCTTCCGGCCGGGCAAACTGTTCTGCGCGCGCCGGCACCATGCCGAGTTCGGTACGTGCATATTCCTCGACCCATTCCTGCCGCGACAGGTGGCTGAGCTCACCAAGCAGCACGCGGCGTTCACGGATCGCCTCTTCAATTTCGGCTTCGACAGCGGCAATCTCTTCAGCGCTCTCGATCGCGCCGTACTTCGCCCGGTAGAGGCTGAAGATGAGAAGGCCAATAATGGCGATACCGACCATGAGCGCGCGGCGGTTCATGATGAGGCCTCCACTTGCGACAGGTCAGGAAGGTCGACACCAGTTGCCACGGGGAGGGCCATAGGAGGCGCTGCGGTACGCACAGCCACCCGCAAGCGAGAAGAGCGGGCGCGCGGATTGGCTTCAATTTCGGCATCCGTCGGCTCGATGGCCTTCTTCGACGGCATCTCGAAACTCGGCCGCGCCTCGTCTGCCTTCTCCGGCATATGGCGGGAACCGCCGCCCTGAAGGCCTGAGCGTTCCCGCATGAAAAGTTTCACCATCCTGTCCTCCAGTGAGTGGAAGGTCACGATGACGAGCCGCCCGCCCTCTTTCAGGACTTCTTCGGAAGCTTCCAGTGCGCGGGCCAGTTCTCCAAGCTCATCATTCACGAACATCCTGATCGCCTGGAACGAACGGGTTGCCGGGTGCGTGCGTGAGCCGCGCCGGCCACCGAGCGTCTCCTCGATCAGATTCGCAAGATCAAGGGTCGAAGTGAAAGGAGACTTAAGGCGGCGCTCTTTAATGGCGCGCGCGATCCGGCGGGACTGCTTTTCCTCGCCCAGCCGGAAGAAGATGGTCGCAAGATCACGCTCATCCATCTGGTTTACAACATCGGCCGCTGAAGGCCCGGCCTGCCCCATCCGCATGTCGAGCGGGCCGTCACGCATGAAGGAGAAGCCGCGCTCGGCCTCATCCAGCTGGAAGGAAGACACACCGAGATCGAGCGTGATGGCATCGACCGCCGGAACGCTCACGCTCGCGAGCAGCTGCTTGATGTCGCCGAACTGCCCCTGCAGCGGGATCAGCCGCGGCTGTGACCTTGCGACCTCCAGTGCGCGCTTGATAGCATCGCCGTCGCGATCAATGCCGATAAGCCTGCACTCAGCCGCTGCGAGTAGCGCTTTCGCATAGCCTCCCCCACCAAAAGTGCCATCAACGAGCACGTCACCGGCCCGCGGCGCCATCGCCTCAACGACCTCTTTCAGAAGAACGGGAACGTGCGCCATCAGTCGCCTCCCCCGCCACCGAAGCCTGGAAGACCGCCCGCCGCCATGGCCTGCTGGAATGGCTCGGCCATCGCATCCTGATTCTTGAGCGCGGTTTCCGCCATCTGGGCGTCGAAGGCTGCAAACCGCGATGGCTCCCAGATATGGAACCGGTCAAAGGCGCCCGCAAAGACCAACTTCTTCTCGATTCCGGCGGCCTCCAGCAGGGAAGCCGGGATGGAGATACGGCCCGTATCATCCATTTTCAGGTCAGCGGAACGGGTGAAGATGGTGTGCATGAAGGCGCGGCGATTGGGATCATTCGGCGCCATTCGCGCCAGGGTCTGGCGGTAGAGCGCCATCAGCTCGTCGCCGCCGCCCTCAAGGCAGCCGGAGCCGTCAATAGCCGGCCACAGGAATATGCGGTTTCCGCCAGCAAGGGCCGCGCGGAAGGGTGCGGGCACAGAGACCCGTCCTTTCGCATCGAGCGATGTTTCATAGGTGGAAACAAACACCAACCGCTTCCCTTGTGCCCCACCACCCCAGTTCTTGGGATAGCATCATCATGGTTTGGGATAGCATGGGGAAACTTGGGAACCAATGGGGCGACTGCCCGATTCGGTTACTCCACAAGAGATCATATGCGGAACAAATATAGAATGAACCGGAACTACCTCAGCAAACACAGGCCCTTTCGCGCGTTAACAGTTTGAAAAGACTTTATTTACAGGGCATTAACCTGCCCCAAAAATCGCACAGCTTTTTTATGAAATTTTCAGCGCGAGAGCGGCCACCGCTTTGAGTCTGCACAGGCCAGGTGCATTCCTTGAAGAAATTGACGGCTTCGCAGGGTTTTCAGTGGTAAGGGCAGACCCGATGCAATTACGCGCCGTCATATTTGCCATCGGCCTCATGGTTGCCCTTCTCGGGGCCGCCATGATTCCGTCAGCCCTGCTCGACATCGCAGATGGCACGGAACAATGGCACGTCTTCCTGATCTCCGCTGCAATCAGCATCCTGATCGGTGCCGGCCTCGCCGTGCTGGTTGGCGGCGCGCCACCATCCACAGGTGCGCGGGAGGCCTTCCTCCTTACGGTGATGATCTGGATCGTGCTTCCGGTGATCGCGACCATCCCCTTCCTGAATTACGGCATGTCCTTCACGGATGCGATGTTTGAATCCGTTTCCGGCCTGACCACCACGGGTGCCACTGTGATGACCGGCCTCGACTCGACCTCGCGCGGCATCCTGCTCTGGCGCGCCATCCTGCAGTGGATTGGCGGCATCGGCATCATCGTGACCGCCATCGCGATCCTGCCAATGCTGCGTGTTGGCGGCATGCAGCTCTTCCAGATTGAAAGCTCGGACATGTCGGGCAAGTTCCTGCCTCGTATCACCGAGATCACGGCGCAGACCGGCATCGTCTACCTCATCATCTCTGCCGTATGCGCTATCACCTATGCGGCCTGCGGCATGAGTGCATTCGATGCAATCGCCCACTCCATGACCACCATGTCGGCGGGCGGGTATTCGACGCACGACACCTCCTTTGCCTATTTCAACGACACCCCTGCCGCCTATGCCGCGACCTTCTTCATGTTCATTGCCGGGCTTCCCTTCAGCCTGCTGGCCCTGCTCATCCTGCATGGTCGCTGGCGCCCGATGATCACCGATCCGCAGCCGCGGCTCTATGCCTGCCTTGCCCTCGGCTTTGCGCTGGTGATCGTGGTCTGGCATGAAGCCGTCGTCGATCCGCCAATCTTCGATCACGTTTTTCACGGCTTCCGGCAGGCCCTGTTCAATATCATCTCGATCATGACGGGAACGGGCTATGCGTCGGCGCCCTATGATACCTGGGGCGAACCGGCCGTCATCATCTTCCTGATCGCGACCTTCCTCGGCGGCTGCGCCGGCTCTGCAGCCTGCGGCATCAAGATGTTCCGCCTCGAAATCAGCTTCAAGGCGGTCCTTGCCTATGCCTCGCAGATCGTGCGGCCGAACCGGGTGGTCCGTGTGCGGTATGCAGGACGCGTGGTCTCATCGGACACACTGCAATCGGTGATGGTGTTCGTGTTTCTCTACCTTGCGACTTTCGTCATCGCTACCATTCTGCTTTCCATGACCGGGCTGGACCTTCTGACGTCGATCTCGGCTGCAGCCACAAGCGTTTCGAATGTGGGGCCCGGCCTCGGCCCGGTCGTCGGTCCATCGGGCACATTCCAGGACATTCCGGTTGTCGCCAAGTGGATCTGCTTCATCACAATGCTCATGGGACGGCTCGAATTCGTCGCCGTTTTCACGCTGATGACGGCCCGCTTCTGGAAAGGCTGAGGCGCCGGGTGCAGCAATTCTGCAAATGGCTTTGAGTTGCGGGACTGCAGACTTTGCGGCAGATACACGCGATGAGCATGATTTCGAGCACACACCATCCGTCCCTCCACGATCAAATGCTGGAGATTGGTCGCCGCGCACGGGCAGCATCCAGTCGGCTAGCATCCTTGAGTGCTGCTGACCGCACGCGAGGGCTTAACGCCATGGCGGACGCGCTCGAGACATCCCAAACCTATATTCTTGACGCGAACAAGCGTGACATGTCCGGCGCCCGGTCGAAAGGCTTGACAGATGCCATGCTGGACCGCCTGATGCTTGACGCAAAGCGTCTGCGCGGGGTGGCCGATGCAGTGCGCGCGGTTGCCGCACTCGACGATCCTGTCGGCAGCGAAATTGCGCGCTGGACGGTGCCCTCCGGGCTCGACATTGCCCGCGTGAGAACACCGCTCGGCGTGATCGGCATCATTTATGAGTCGCGCCCGAACGTAACCGCCGATGCTGCAGCGCTCTGCCTGCGCTCGGGCAATGCTGCGATCCTTCGCGCAGGCAGCGAGAGCCTGCAATCTGCCCTCGCGATCGCGACGGCGCTCCGGTCCGGCCTTGAAGGTGCGGGCCTGCCCGCCGACGCCATCCAACTCGTGGATACGCCTGACCGCGAAGCCGTCGGGCACATGCTGTCGGGCCTTGATGGCAAGGTTGACGTCATCGTTCCGCGCGGCGGCAAGGGACTCGTCGCCCGCGTGCAACAGGATGCGCGCATCCCTGTGATCGGACACCTGGAAGGTCTGTGTCATGCCTATGTCGATGCAGACGCAGACCCCGAAAAGGCGGTCAATATCGTGCTGAATGCAAAGATGCGTCGCACGGGCATTTGCGGCGCGCTGGAAACCCTTCTCGTGAACGAGTCCGTCGCGTCCAATCTGCTGCCCGCGATTGCCGCGCCATTACGCGATGCGGGATGCGAGCTGCGCGGTGATGAGGCTGCCCGCGCAATCCTGCCTGACATGGTTCCGGCGACTGAAGAAGACTGGCGGACCGAATACCTTGCCCCCATCCTCTCGATTCGCATCGTCGACGACCTTGATGACGCGCTGCATCATATCGCAACCTTCGGAACCGGTCACACTGAGCTTGTCATCACCGAGAACAACAGCACGGCAGAACGATTTCTGATGGATGTCGATGCGGGCATCGTCCTGCACAACGCGTCCACGCAGTTTGCCGATGGTGGAGAGTTCGGCATGGGCGCAGAGATCGGAATCGCGACGGGCCGGATCCATGCGCGCGGGCCTGTTGGTGCCGAACAGCTGACCATCTTCAAATATGTCGTTCGCGGCACCGGCCAGACACGTCCGTGACCCGTAGCAAACGGCATTCGCCAGCTATACTTCCACCTGTCCGAACCCTGCCACCATCGCTGACACACCAGCGAATTGGCCTGTTTGGCGGCTCATTCAATCCGCCGCATTCGGGGCATCTGCATGTCGCCGAAACCGCGCTCAAACGCCTGCGGCTTGACTGGATCTACTGGCTGCCCGCGCGCGGCAACCCTTTGAAAAGCAAGCCGGCCGCCTTCTATGAACGCGTGCACCAGGTGCGCGAACTCATTGGCCATAATCCGCAGATGTTCGTCAGCGATTTTGAGCACTGGGCCAATGTCCGCTACACGATCGATGTTCTCAAACAGTTCACCCGCCACAGCCCGAACGCGAAATTCGTGTGGCTGATGGGTGCTGACAGCCTCCAGAACTTTCATGACTGGCGCGCCTGGGAAGAGATTGCACAGACGATACCGATCTGTGTCGTGTCTCGCCCCGAAGCCGGGCCGCGGGCCTTGCGTTCACCCTTCGCCCGCAAGTATGCGGGTCAGCGCGTGCGCGAGAGGCAGGCGGCGCGCTTGCCGGGCCTCGATGCGCCTGCCTGGGTCTACCTCAAGGCGCCATATGACCGCACGTCATCGACCCAACTGCGACGTGACGCTCAAAAACGCTAGAGCCAGTTCAGCGGTCGTGATATGCTCTTTCGAGTCGAGAAAAAGGAATTGAGACCCTGCCTTCCACGAGTACGCAGCCCCTAAAGGCCGCCAAAGCTAGCATTGATGACATTCGCGCGCTGGCCGACACCGTCATCAACAGTCTTGAAGACGACAAAGCTGAAGACATCACCGTGATCGATCTTCAGGGAAAATCCTCACTCGCAGACGTCATGATCATCGCGTCCGGCCGATCTGCCCGGCACGTCGCTTCCATTGCCGACCACCTCGCCCAGACCGTCAAGGATGCAACGGGCCGCCCGGTCAAGCTGGAAGGCCTGCCGAATGCTGACTGGGTGCTGCTCGACGTTGGTGACATCATCGTGCACCTGTTCCGTCCCGAAGTGCGCGCTTTCTATAATCTTGAGAAGATCTGGTCTGACGACAGCGCCCACGGCCACGCCTGAGCGGCAGGCCTGACCCGCCGCCATGCGCATCACGATCCTCTCGGTCGGAAAGCTGAAGTCCGGCCCCGAACTCGACCTGTGCGAAGATTATCTCGACCGCTTCCGCAAGGCTGGCCGAGCCCTTGGCTACCGTAGCGCCGACATCATCGAAGTTGACAGCGGAGGCGGCCTTGATGCCGAAGCTGAGCGGCTGCTCTCCAGACTCCCGGCGGGCGCGCACGCCATACGGCTAGACGAGTATGGCAAATCCTGGCGCTCCACCGATTTCTCCGCCTATCTCGCCCAATTGCGGGACCGGGGCCAGCCGGACCTCTGCTTCCTGATTGGCGGGGCCGAGGGCTATGGCGATGCCGTCAAGTCCGCAGTGACGCAAAAAATGGCGTTCGGCGCCCAGACCTGGCCACACCGTCTGGTCCGCGCCATGCTCGCTGAGCAACTATACCGCGCCGCCAGTATTGAAGCCGGCCTCCCCTACCATAAAGACTAGCTGTTCAGAACCTGGCACTTTGATCTTTGGCATCTTCGCGTCCAAAGAAGACGCGACATAAAAACTTGAAGGGAATGAAAAATGGCAACTGGTGAACTGGAAGGCCGCAAGGCATTGGTAACGGGCTCGGCAACCGGCCTCGGCCGCTCGATCGCAATCCGCCTCGCTGAACGCGGTGCCGACGTCATCATCAATTGCACGCGCAGTGTTGAGGATGCTGAAGAGACCGTTGCCGCCTGCAATGCCGCCGGCGCTCAGGCCCAGCTCGTCACCGGCGATGTTTCGAGCGAGGAAGGATGCAGGAAACTTGCAGATGCGGCCGCCCAGTGGGGCAAACTGGACATTCTGGTGAACAATGCCGGCATCACCCGGCACGCGCGCGACCATTCCGACCTCGACGCGCTATCGCGGCAGGACTTCATGGACACTTATGCCGTCAATGTGGCCGGTCCGTTCCTGATGATGCAGGCCTGCCGTGACCTGATGGTCACAGCCCACAAAGAAAGTGGCCGAGCGTCTGCTGTGCTCAATGTTTCATCAATCGCAGGCGTCACGGGTATCGGCTCTTCTGTCGCTTATGCCGCCACGAAAGGCGCTTTGAACACAATGACATTGTCTTTGGCCCGTGCACTGGCTCCGGCCATCAGGGTAAATGCTGTGTGCCCAGGATTCATCGGTACACGGTGGTTCAAGGACCGTATGGATGAAGAACAGTATGAGCGCATGGAACAGGGGGTCCGCAAATCCGTGCCGCTTCATGTGGCCAGCGGCCCCGACGACATTGCAGATTCAGCGATTTTCTTCCTGACCGATTCGTCGCGTCATGTGACCGGCGAAACCTTGCTCGTGGACGCTGGAATGCACCTCGGATACGCCCCTCTCAGCGCACGCTGAACGATGAATCAGCTCTTTTGACAGGCTGATTTTGCGTCCATTGCCCGATTTTCGTGCTGCTGCGCAAAAATTGACGCAATAACCCTTGTCGAAGTGGATCAGAACCTGCTGCCGCCTCCACTGTTTTCTGGTGATGAGGATGCAAAGGAGGTTCATTATGAGCAAATCATTCACACGTGCAGCCGTTCTGGCAGTTGCAGCTAGTGTCGTCGCAACTCCGGCCCTTGCTGAGGGCGAGTGGAGCGGAAACGTAACCCTGTCGAGCGACTACGTCTTCCGTGGCTTTACGCAAACTGACGGCGCGCCGATGATTTCAGGCGGCTTCGATTTCGCGTCAGATGACTTCTACATCGGCACCTGGGCGTCCGGCGTAGACTTCGGAGATGGCACATCGACCGAAATCGACGTCTATGCTGGCTGGACACCGACGGTCGGCGTCTTCGATCTCGATCTCGGCGCGATCTATTACTGGTATCCGGATGCTCCGGACGATCCATCCCAGAACTTTGTTGAGGTGTATGCCGGCGGCAGCACGACCCTTGGTGAGTTCGTGGAAGTCGGCGCTTCGGTTGCCTACTCCCCTGACTTTTACCTGGAAAGCGGAGACGCCTTCTACTGGGCGGCCAGCGCAGGCATCCCACTGGGCGAGAGCTTTGGCCTCGACGCCACCATTGGTTACTCCGACTTCCAGGACCTGTCGGGTGCTGACTACACCGACTGGTCCATTGGTCTGACGACAGCGCTCGAAGGCTTCGACTTCGACTTCCGCTATATCGGCACCGATGTTGACGGCAATGACGACTCTTTCGTGGTCGCTGTCAGCCGCGCACTCTAGACCAAGAGTCAGAGCAGACCTGGCAGGCGTTTTCCTCCTGTAAACGTCAGTCAGGACATCAGGCCGCCGCTCATTCCGATGAGCGGCGGTCTTTCTTTTGCCCTAGAACGCATCAATATGTGAGAAGAGGAGGCTGGACATGGCGGATCCCGCAAGCACACCCGTAGATGCGCTGATTCCGGCGATGACCCTGCTCGCTGCAGGCGGGGCGGCTGCGCTTGTGTGCAAGGCGCTGCGTCTCTCTCCCATTGTCGGCTATCTCGCTGTTGGAATTCTCATCGGCCCGGATGCTTTCCATCTCATCCAGGAAAGTTCGACCACGCACCTTCTCGCCGAACTTGGCGTGGTGTTTCTGCTGTTCGATATCGGGCTGCATGTTTCGCTCCGTGAGCTGAGGGAGAGCGGTCGTGACCTGATGGGGCTGGCGCCATCGCATCTCGTCCTGACCAGTTTTCCCTTCACGATTGCCCTGATGCTGTTCGGCCTGGATTGGCCCGTCGCGCTGGCTCTCGGCCTGTCCTTTGGACTGTCATCAACGGCCGTGGTCTCGCGCGTCATGTCTGAACGCGGGCTCGGTTCCTGCCCGCTGGGACGCTCATCGACCCATGTCCTGATCTTCCAGGACATTGTGGCGATCTTCCTGCTCATTTTTGCAACCTCGATCAGCTCTGGCGGCGACGCCAGCGCGCTGGCGCTGACGCTGGCACGCGCGGCCGGGCTCGCCGTACTCGCTTTCATTGTTGCCTTCGCCGCCGGTCATTTCCTGATGGGCCCGGTGTTCAGGAGCCTTGCCCAGACACGCAACCAGGAAGCCTTTACCGCTGTCACACTGCTGCTGGTGCTTGGCGCGGCGTCCGCCACCGCACAGCTCGGCCTGTCGCTGACGCTTGGCGCGTTCCTGGCCGGCCTTGCGGTGTCCGGCACTTCATTCCGCCACCAGATCCAGATGGAGACCGGGCCGTTCCGCGGCCTGCTCCTGTCCTTCTTCTTCATGTCGGTCGGCCTGTCGGTAGACCTTGATGTCCTCGCCAGCCAGTGGCCATTGGTGATCGCGATTGCGCTCTCCATCCTGCTGATCAAGACCGTCTTCGGCTTTGCTGCCGCACGTCTCAACAAGTGGAGCAATCCCGGCAGCGTCCAGCTGACCTTCCTGCTGGCGCAGGGGTCTGAATTCACGCTGGTCGTCCTGTCGATCCTGACCTCCGTGACCGGAATGGTTCCGCCTTTTGTTGCAACCATCTCCGTGGCCGCGGTGGCGCTGTCTCTCGCCGTCGCGCCTTTCTGGGCTGCCGGCGGAATGAAACTGTCGCGCAAGGTCGCCAGCCTTTTTGCCGGGCAGACGCGGCCGGACAATGAGATCACGCCGATTTCGCCGGACCGGCCTGTCATCATATTTGGCATGACGCCATCAGGCCGCCTTACCGCCGATGCCCTGTCAGACCATGATATTCCTCATGTCTGCCTCGATGCTGAACCTGACCGCTTCGTGTCAGCCATCGCGGACGGCTACACGGTTTCGTTTGGAAATGCGGCCAATCTCAGACTGGTCGAGGCGATCGCTGGCCCAAATCCCCGTGCTGTCGTGATCGGGGCCCCACGCTATGACGTCTCGCGCGACCTCACACCCGCAGCGCAGCGCGAATTTCCCAACACGCCGCGCTTTGTCGCCGTCGACAATGAAGCGGACCGCCAGCGCTTTTCAGACCTTGGCATGCGCGCCTGGCTGTCCATGGGCAAGCCGGTCGGGATCGAGATGGCGGCTGACGTTTTAAGGCAGTTGGGGATCGAGGAGAAGCAGGTGGCCGAGTGGGTCTCGCGCGAAGCGGACCGGTTCGACGTGAAAGAGCCGATGCCCGAAACCAGCGAAACGCTTGAAACCGAAGCGGCCTGAATTCGTAAAGCCCGAAGACGAAAAAAGACCGGACGCCAGAAGCGCCCGGTCCAACTCGGTTATTGCCAACCTAACAAATTGGGCTAGCCGGCAATTCTCCGGGGTTCGCTGTCACTGGCATTCTTTCGGTCGCGCTTGCGCTGTGGCTGGAAGGCGACCTTGGCGTGTTCGGCGCAATATGGCCCGCAATCGGACTTGCGGCCGCAAAACGCAAACTTCGGATCGGCCGGGTCGCCGATGGGCCATTTACACATGGAGTCGCGAAGCGTGAGAATTGTCGCTGCCTCACCGTCGGCTACGGGAGCCGGCTGGAGTGCCGAAGCAATGGCATGCTGCTCGGAGCGGCGGATGCGCGTCTCTTCCGGCGACTTGATGGGGGCTGGCACCGATCCATCCGGGCTGAGCCTTGGCTTTGGCCGGGCCAGGCGCGGTGGACGCTTCACTGGGCGAGACGGCGTGGCGCGGCCCGACAGACCGAGCCGGTGAACCTTGCCGATCACGGCATTGCGGGTCACTCCGCCCAGTTGTTTCGCAATCTGGCTGGCTGAATGACCTTCAGCCCAGAGTTTCTTCAGAACTTCGACGCGTTCTTCCGTCCAAGACATGGATAGCCTCCTGGCGCTTTGCACCCCTAGATGTTGTAGCAGCTAAAATCAGCCGCCCCCGTTAACACCTAGATATCGTATCAAGAGCGAAACGAAACACAATATGCTGAGATCGGTTCTCCACAACCTTTCAACATATAGTGTCAGCTGTGGACAGATTGGAAAAATACGAGCAGATTCGCGGTTTGCCTATCGTCATCCGCACTGTTCATACCTAAATAGCCGCGATGACCGATCAGACCTCTGCCGTTTCCCGCCCTCTTCCGAAACCGCCGCGCGCATATGGTGCCGTCAACTGGATAGGCCTCTGGACACTCTATAAGCGGGAAGTCGGCCGGTTCCTGAAAGTCTGGATGCAGACCCTGTTCGCGCCGGTCATTACCACCCTCCTTTTCATGACTGTGTTCAAGCTCGCCTTCGGTAATCGCGGCACGCTGACCGGAGACTTTGAAGGCCTCGACTATAACAGCTTCCTCGCGCCGGGCCTGGTCGTGATGTCGATGTTGCAGAACGCCTTCCAGAACACCTCCTCATCGCTCACCATCTCGAAGGTCCAGGGTAGCCAGGTCGACTTCCTGATGCCGCCGCTTTCGCCCGTGGAGCTGACGCTCGGCTTCATATTCGGTGCTGTGACGCGCGGCCTCATGGTGGGCGTCATCGGCGCGCTTGCCATTCACTTCAGCGGCCTTGCAGACCTCAGCATCGTCAATATCTGGCCAGTTGTCTGGTTCAGCCTTATGGCCACGATCTTCCTGGCCGCACTCGGCGCAGTCGGCGGGATCTGGGCTGACAAGTTCGACCATCTCGCCGCCGTGACCAATTTCGTGATCGTCCCGCTCACCTTCCTGTCCGGCACATTCTATGACATCAAGGTGCTGGTTGAGCCTTTCCAGACGGCGGCCCATTTCGACCCGATCTTCTATCTCATCGACGGGTTCCGTGCTGGTTTTATCGGTGTGTCAAACTCAGACCTGATGACCGGAATGGTAGCGTCCGGGGTCTTCACTTTCCTGGCATGCGTCTGGGTCTGGTGGCTGTTCAGGATCGGCTACAAGCTGAAAGCCTGATTTCTCCGGCTTGACGAGACCCTCCCCTCGGCACACCAGAAGCGCCATGGCTGACCTTCCAATCCTTCGCCTTGCCGATGTCGAGCTGACCTTTGGCGGCACACCGATCTTTACGGGCGTCACATTTACCCTCGCCAAGGGCGAGCGCGCTGCACTTGTCGGGCGCAACGGTGCCGGAAAATCAACCCTGATGAAGCTTGTCACCGGTCGCCATGAGCCGGATGCGGGTGAGCTCTGGCTTCAGCCTAGAACTGACGTTGCCGTCGTCGAACAGGAACCTGACGTCAGCGCCTTTGAAACCGTGCTTGATTACGCGAGCGATGGCAGTGACGAGACCTGGATGGCTGAAGCCGAACTCGGCCTTTTCGGCATCGATCCGACGGCCAGCCCGGCCACGTTGTCGGGAGGTCAGATACGCCGCGCGGCCCTGGCGAGGGCATTCGCGAAAGATCCCGATATCCTGCTCCTGGACGAGCCAACCAACCATCTCGACGTCCCGATGATCGAGACGCTGGAAGATCGCCTGAAATCCTTCCCCGGTGCCGTGCTGCTCGTCAGCCACGATAGGCGTTTCCTCGAAAATGTGACCACCACAACGCTCTGGCTGCGTCAGGGCAAGGTCTGGAAGTCGCCGCGAGGTTATGCGGAATTTGACGACTGGGCAGCTGGGATCGAGGCGGAGGAAGAAAAACAGCTGCAGCGCATGAAGACCCACCTGAAGGAGGAGCAACACTGGCTCGCCCGCGGCGTCACCGCCCGCCGCAAACGCAATATGGGACGTCTCGCGCGACTGCACGACCTGCGGGCGCAACACGCCAAACAGAAGTCCCTCATCAATGAAGCCAAGTCGACTGCTGGCCTGTCTGCCGAAAGCGGCGACAGTCAGAGCCGCAAGGTGCTCGAAGCTTTCAGCATCTCGAAAGCCTTCGGGGACCTCGTCATCGCCGATGATCTGTCACTGCGTATCCTGCGCGGCGATCGTATCGGCATCGTCGGCCCGAACGGTGTCGGCAAGACCACCCTGCTCAAGATCCTGCTGGGCGAACTCGAGCCTGACAAAGGCTCGGTCAAACTCTCGCAGGCACTTACCGTCACCTATCTCGACCAGACCCGGGAAACCCTCAAGCCGACGGATACGCTCTGGGAAGCGCTCGCGCCGGCTGGCGGCGACGCGATCATGGTGCAAGGCAAGTCCAAGCATGTCGCAGCCTATGCCAAGGACTTCCTGTTCTCGCCTGAACAGCTACGTCAGCCCGTGTCGGCCCTGTCCGGCGGCGAACGCAATCGGCTCACGCTCGCCATTGCGCTCGCCAAACCGGCCGATGTGCTCGTGCTGGACGAGCCGACCAATGATCTCGACATGCAGACTCTCGACCTGCTTGAGGAAATGCTCAGCGAATTTGACGGCACGCTGATCCTTGTCAGCCATGACCGTGCCTTCCTTGATGCGATTGTGACGTCGTGTCTTGTTCCGCTCGGCCGCGGCAAATGGGTTGAGACGGCAGGCGGATGGAGCGACGCGGCAGAGCAGGTCCCGTCGCTGACAAGCCAGCGCGCCGGGAAGACCGTCACCTCCACCAAGACCAAGCCAGCGAGCACGCCCGACCGCGCAGCCCGCAGGGACGCCAAACTCTCCTTCAAGGACCAGCACCGGCTGAAGGAAGTCGAGCAGGCAATGCCCCGGCTTGAAAAGGAAATCGCAAAGCTCGAGGCTGATCTCGCCGATCCCGATCTTTATGGATCGGATCCGGACCGGTTTCAGACGATTTCCGGCCGCCTTGAAAACGCCAGGAAAGAGCTGGAGCAAGCCGAAGAAGCCTGGCTCGAAATCGAGGCCCTGAAGGAAAGCCTCGCCAGCAACAACTAAGCCTAAGATTGTCTTAAAGGCTTTGCGCAATACAGGGGCGCAGTGTTTCTTGAAGGATGCCGGCATGATGCTGCGTTCAATCGCTTTTGCCACGCTTCTGATCGCGCCCCCATGGGCTGCCTTTGCGCAGCAGAACTCCTCGATTGCAGCCGGCTCCGACGGCCATGAGCAGCTGACGACCTATGCCTCACAACGCGGCTCAACTGCGGCCGTGTGCGAAGCGACTTGCATGCGAGATGCAAAGTGCACTGGCTGGGCGCTGACGCTGCCAACCTTCCGCGTCGGTCCACGCTGCGAGCTGAAGCAGGCCGAGGTTTACCGGGCCGCCTCACAGCCGCCCCGGCAAGAACGCATCCTGTCGGACATCCCTGCTCGCCCGAAGGTACAGCAACCGGCACCGCCGCCCGCCAGCATCCGGCAGGTGCAACCTGCTGCGGTCGGGCCGGAAACGCAGAACCCTCAGCCCGCTAGCGCAGAGACCGCGACGCAGATCATCGAAGCGAACCGGCAGTCCGACCGGCCGCGTCAAACAGATCCGGGACGAAGCCAGCAAATCGTCGAGTCGACCTTGCGCGGCACGACGCCTACATCATCCTCCGCTGCGCCGGTTCGTGTCCCTGTACCAACACCACAGCCTGTGCAGCGCACGCGAACAGTCGTCACCACGCCGCCGCGAACTGTTACCACGGCGCGGGCCCTGGCGCCGAAGACTGCCTCGCCCGCCACCCCCCCGAACGCAGCGCCCGCACCGCCGCCGCTGATCGCACGGCCAAGTGCGGCTGCAACAAGATCTGCGACCACGTCGCCCGCAGAGCCGCCCTTCCCTGTCAGCCCTGTCCCGCCGGCCAGCGACGTAAGGCCGCCTCGTGCAGGGCCCGAAGCTGCGCCAGCTGCACTCGATGAAAAGCAACCGCTTCCAGCGCGGACGAGTGCTGCGTCACGCCAGCCGCTTCCGTCACTGGGCGCAGATGACCGCCCGCCCCTGCCACGCCGCAGACTGAACGATGGCCAGGCCTATTCGGTGCAGAAAATGGAAATCCTGCCCGGCGACCTCGAAGCGACCGCGGGGTATCTTGAAACGCTGCCGGATCAAGACGAAGCCGAGGTTTCCGGCGAAACAGGATCTGAAAACTAGGACGGCGCGCGTGTCTTGAGGGCAAGGGCATGCAATTCGCCGCCCATTTTTCCTTTAAGCGCGGCGTAGACCATCTGGTGCTGCCTGACGCGCGAAACACCCGCAAATTGCGGCGATACGATTTCTGCCTGCCAGTGATCATTGTCGCCTGCGAGGTCCGTCAGAATGATGTCCGCTTCCGGGAAAGCGTCCTTCAGGTGGTTTTCAAGCGTCTCGCGGTCCATGGCCATGGCGACAGTCTCCTTTTGCTGGCACATGGCGCGCAACGCGCCTAGGGTCAAGGTGAAGCCCCGATCTGGAGACATTGAATGAAATACATTTTGTCGGCGGTGGCGCTCAGTCTGGCCGCATGTTCCAGTGCGTCGGTGCAGCCCCCCGCCTCTTCAAGGGTCAGCCCCCAGATCGCTTACAAGGCACAATTCCATGATCAGGAACGGGCCTTGGCCGCCCTGAAGATGTTATCATCCGACGACTTTGCAGGCCGCAAGACCGGCACCGAAGGCAATCGCAAGGCGATGGAATGGATCGAAAGCCAACTGCGCGATCGCGCTGTCATGCCGGCGACGAAGGAAGGGTACCGGGCCCCTTTTACGGCCCCGAATTTCCGGTCACCGGACGAGATCATCGAAGGCATCAATCTCGTTGCTGCGATTTCAGGCACGAAAAATCCCAAGACAGCCATCATAATGTCCGCCCATTATGACCATCTCGGCGCAGATGACGGCATCTATAATGGTGCCGATGACAATGCATCGGGCGTCTCTGCCTTGCTTGAAGCCATCTCCTGGTTTCAGGCCAATCCGCCAAAGAATACGATCCTCTTCGCCTTCTTCGATGCTGAAGAACAGGGAATCGTCGGGTCGGCCTCCATGGTCGACCAGTTCAGCACGACCGAAAAAGAGAATATCGCGATCAACCTCAACCTCGACATGGTGTCACGCGCTGACAAGAGTGAGCTCTATGCAATCGGCGGTTATCATTTCCCGGAGCTAATCCCCCTGATCAAGGACATCGCATCGCGAGCACCACTGAAACTGTTGCGCGGACACGAAACGCCGGATCTCGGTCCAGACGACTGGTCATTTGCATCCGACCACGCCCCATTCCTCAGGTCTGGCATACGAATTCTGTATCTCGGCGTCGAGGATCACGCGGACTATCACAAGCCCAGTGACGAGTTCGACAAAGTTGAGCCCGACGCTTTCGCTCGCTCAGTCGATACAATCATGCTGACGGCAGAGGCCCTCGACGACTGGGTCGCCGGGCTGGAAACCTCTCCGACGGACTAGGCCTTCAGCACCGCATCCAGAAACCTTCTGGAAAGGAAATCGTAACTATTCGGAAACCATATTCAGGCCGCGAAAAGCGAAAGGCCTGCAAATGGTTCGTGCTCTCAGATCTTTCTTCTTCGGGCGCTGGCTGCGCGTTCAGGGCGGGGACGTATCGCTGCTCCCATTGATCCTGCTCGTCATCGCCGCGCTCGCCATCTCCTACTGGAACAAGGCCCGCGAGCCGTCCGATTTTCTCGGCCCGGTCTTTTTCTCGACCTGCAACGGTGACGTTCGCCTCAACTGCGTCGTCGATGGCGATACGATCTGGGCCCATGGCGACAAGGTGCGTCTTGCAGATATTGATGCCCCGGAAGTTTTCTCTCCGGACTGTCCGTCCGAAAGGGAACTTGGACACAAGGCAACGCTTCGCCTCGCAGCGCTGCTCAATCAGGGGCAGGTCGAACTGCGCACATCCGGCTCGCGCGACCGTGACAAGTATGGTCGCCTGTTACGCGTTGCGGTCGTCGATGGACGCTCCGTTGGCCAGACACTGATCGCCGAGGGCCTCGCCCATCGATGGGGCAATCATCAGCAGGGCTGGTGCTCTTGAGAAGAAGCCCCGGACCGACAATCCGGGGCCTCCTGTTCGGATGAGTTGGCTTGCTATTCCCAACCGCAAGACCGGCCTTCATTTTCTTCTTCAAGATAGGTGATCAGCGGATCGAAATATTCGATGATCGCCGAGCCGTCCATTTCACGCGTGCCGGTGAAAGTTTCCAGCACATCCGGCCATGGCTCTGACGCGCCCATCTCCATCATCGCATTGAAGCGCGCGCCGACATCCTTGTTGCCATAGATCGAGCAACGGTGCAGCGGGCCTTCCCAACCGGCCTGTTCACAGGCCGCCTTATGGAACTGGAACTGCATGATGTAGCTGAGGAAGTAGCGCAAGTACGGCGTATTGCCCGGGATGTGATACTTCGCACCAGGGTCAAATGCATCAGCTGGGCGTGGTCCCGGCGGGACGATTCCCTGATACTTGGTCCGCTTTTCCCACCAGGCGGTGTTGTAGTCTTCCGGCGCCGTCGTGCCGTCGAGCACGTCCCAGCGCCAGCTGTCGACCGTGATCGCGAAAGGCAGGAAGGCAATCTTGTCGAGCGCGGTGTTCATCAGCAGCGAGATGTCGGCGTCAGCGCCTGGCACCTGCGACTCGTCGATGAGACCGATATCGACCAGATAGGATGGCGTAATCGAAAGGGCGATAAAGTCGCCAATGGCTTCATGGAAACCGTCATGCGCACCATCCTTGTAAAGATGGTCGACGTCCTTGTAGGCGCGCTGATAGTAATTGTGACCAAGCTCGTGGTGCACCGTGTAAAAGTCCTCGGCATTCACCTCGGTACACATCTTGATGCGAACGTCTTCCTCATCGTCGAGATCCCAGGCCGACGCGTGGCAGACCACCTCCCGCGGGGCCGGTGGCCGCACAATCATCGAGCGCTCCCAGAATGTGTCCGGCAGAGGGTCGAGGCCGAGCGAAACGAAGAAGGCTTCGGCCGTCTCGACCATCTTGATCGCGTCATAATCGGCTTCGATCAGCTCCTCGGTCAGGTCATAGCCCTGCCCCGGCAGGCCTTCCGGCTCGACCAGCGGATAGATATTCGACCATTGCTGGGACCACATATTACCGAGAAGGTCGGCGCGGATCGGGCCGGTGGCGGGCTGGACCTCGTCGCCATACTGCTCGTTCAGTTCCGCGCGGACATAGCAGTGAAGCTCCTCATAGAGCGGCTCGACCTGCGTCCACAGGCGGTCCACTTCCTCGGCCATCTCTTCTGGTGGCATGTCGTAATTCGACAGCCACATCGTCTTCAGATTGTCATAGCCAAGTTCGCGCGCACCTGCATTGGCGATTTCGACCATGCGTGCATAATCGTCCTTCATCGGCGGTGAAATCGTGCGCCAGCCTTCCCAGACCGCTTTTAGTTCTTCCGGGTCGCGGCTCGTCTCGATGATCGTCGACAACTGATCGAGATTGAGCGTCTCGCCCTTGTAGACGAAGGTGCCAGTGCCGTAAGTGGCGTCCAGGCCCGTTGTGATTTCAGCAAGCTCTTCGGCTGCGCCGGGCGTTGACGGTGCCGGGATCGTGATGCCGGACTGAAGGCGCTTCATCTTGCGATCAAGGTCTGCTGGCAGGTCGACATCATTGAACTTCTTGGTCTCATTGGCGAGCGAGACGGAGAGCTTCGTCGCCTTTGCGCCCGCTGCAGCGGCCGCAGCATTCGTCTCATCGGTGATATTTGTCGCCTGCTCCCAGAAGATCGGGCTGATCTCCTTTGACATTGCGGCAAGTTCGGCGTCGGCGCGCTCCAGAAAGGCCCGCGCATCTTCGACGGTCGGGCCCGCATCAGCTGCTGGGGGTGGGACGGGAACTTCAGCCGGCGGGACATTGTCAGCAGAATTGCCGGCGCACGCGGCCAGCATGGCAAAGCCGAGCGCTGCGGCGCTGACGGAAGAAAGGGATCGTTTCATTTCAGGGAACCTCCATGGATGCGCCAAACGAAGCGCTAACCTGGGAGAAGGTCAATGGCCGAGGCCGGGATTTGACAGACCCGAACAAGGCCGGGGACCCGCCTGATCGCGATGGCCCTGCAAGCATTGAGGGATGGGGGACAGCCTGCAGGGGCCAACGCGAATTGAGAGATAGCAAGGCGCAGGATGGGGGACGAAGGCGCCCTGATCATCTGCCTCTCATGAAAACTTACGTTTCAGGAGACGATTCAGATGAAAAAAAGTACAAAAAAATTTTGTGACAATGGCGGGCTTAACCGCCTCAGCCCTTCATATAGCGCGGTAACCAGCCTTCATGTGCCGCTCGGAGGGTGCCGAGCGGGACACCAAGAATGCTGTCGCCCCCGAATTCCCCAACGCGCACAGACTGCTCTGTTTCGACGTGATATTGGCGAATGATTTCAGGAGAAACTGCAATCAGGAATGATGCGCCGCGCTCACCGAACATCGCAGAAGGTGTGGAACTGACCGTATCGTCCAGTTGCACTCCAGTGCCATTTGACAATGCCATTTCAGCTGCGGCGCAAGCAACGCCGCCTTCGCTCACATCATGGACGGCCGTTACAAGTCCTCTTTCGATGAGCCCCCTCACCAACTCGGAATGGTGCACTTCCGTCGCAAGATCGACTGGCGGCGGCGGACCAAGCTCTTCGCCTTTCAGGCCCAGCCACTCGCGCGCATAAAGCGAAGCGCCCAGATGGCCCGTGGACTCGCCGATCAGGATTAGCACGTCGCCCGGCTGCGCGCCTTTCAAGGTCGCGATCTTCGAGATGTCCTCGATCAGGCCGACACCGCCAACGACCGGCGTTGGCGGGATCGCGACACCATCGGTCTCGTTATAAAGGCTGACATTGCCTGAGACGACCGGGAAATTGAGCTGCTTGCACGCCTCGGCCATGCCTTCGATCGCCTTGACGATATAGCCCATCGTCGCGGGCTTTTCCGGGTTGCCGAAATTGAGATTGTCGGTGATCGCGATGGGCGTCGCGCCAACTGCTGAGAGATTGCGATACGCTTCGGCCACAACCGCCTTGCCGCCTTCATACGGGTCGGCCGCGACATAGTGCGGATTGCAATCGGAACAGATGGCCAGCGCCTTGTTCGTGCCGTGGATGCGGACAATCGCGGCATCGCCCATGGATTGGGAACTGTCGACCGTGTCGCCCATGACGTGGCGGTCATACTGCTCCCAGATCCAGCGCTTCGACGCCATGTCCGGGCAGGACATCAGCTTCAGCAGCACCTCGCCATAATCTTCAGGCTCTGGATATTTCGAGATATCGAGCGGCGCGCGTTTCTTGGGCTCCACCCATGGCCGGTCATAATTCGGCGCGTCCTCGGCAAGCGGCGGCACCGGGATGTCGCAGACGACCTCACCGAACTGCTTCAGCACCATGTGGCCGGTATCGGTCGTCATGCCGATGACTTCGGCGTCGAGGTCGTACTTGTCGAAGATGGCCTTGGCGACCCTTTCCTTGCCGGGTTTCAGCACCATGAGCATCCGCTCCTGGCTCTCGGACAGCATGATCTCATAGGCGGTCATGCCGGTCTCGCGCTGGGGCACCTTGTCGAGGTCCATCTCGATGCCGATGCCGCCCTTGTCTGCCATCTCGACGGAGGAAGACGTCAGCCCGGCTGCGCCCATATCCTGAATCGCCTGGATCGCATCGGTCGCCATCAGCTCAAGACACGCCTCGATCAGCAGCTTCTCTGTGAATGGGTCACCGACCTGCACGGTGGGGCGCTTTTCCTCGTCACCTTCGGAGAATTCCGCAGACGCCATGGTCGCGCCGTGGATGCCGTCCCGGCCGGTCTTTGAGCCGACATAGAAGATCGGATTGCCGGGCGTTGCACCGCGCGCATAGAAAATCTTGTCCTGATCGGCGAGGCCGACGGCCATCGCATTGACGAGGATATTGCCATTATAGCCTTCGTCGAACTGCGTCTCGCCGGCCACCGTCGGCACGCCAACGCAATTGCCGTAGCCGCCGATGCCCGCGACCACACCGGCCACGAGCGAGCGCGTCTTCGGATGATCCGGCGAACCAAAGCGCAGTGCGTTGACCAGTGCAATCGGACGCGCGCCCATGGTGAACACGTCGCGCAGGATGCCGCCGACGCCTGTCGCTGCGCCCTGATAGGGCTCGATGTAGGAAGGGTGGTTATGCGACTCCATCTTGAAGATCGCCGCCTGCCCGTCACCGATATCAATGACGCCTGCATTCTCACCAGGCCCCTGAATAACGCGGTCATTCTTGGTCGGGAACTTTGAGAGGTGCCGGCGCGAGGATTTGTAGGAGCAATGCTCGGACCACATCACCGAGTAGATGCCAAGCTCGACAAGGTTCGGATTGCGTCCAAGGCGTGTGATCAGCCGGTCCCATTCCTCAGCGTTGATCCCGTGACCGGCCGCATCGGCTTCGGTCTGCTCAGCTTTCAGGTGCTCAAGAATGGCAGATGTGTCCGTCATGCCCGCTCCTTAGCGTCAAGCGCGGCGAGTCGCCAGTCGCATTCGCCTCAATTACTGCAGGCGGTGAAACCACTCTGTACTTAAAGGCCTTGAGCGTGTTGATAGGTTTGGCTTAAGTCAGAGACGGAAAACACATCAAGGAGTGCCCCCATGAGACTTGCTTTGCTGGCCCTGCTGCCGGTCATGCTGGCCGCCTGCGGCAATGAACGCATCGATCCGGAAGCCCGGATGCCGACACCATATCCGGAAGACAGCGAGCCGGGCGAAACCGTTACGCCGGTCAGCAACGAGTTTGCCGTCACCTCGACTGAGGCTTCAGAAATTGAAGGCGAATGGACCGCAACCCGCATTGGCGGCAATGAAACGCTCGTCTTCACAAGCGCTACTGGCGAACAGATTGCCGGTGTCGGCTGTCAGGATCGCGGTTCTGACGCCGCAAACGGTGTCATGTTCCATCGTTTCATGGCGTTCGAAGATGTTGGCGACTCGATTTCGGTCTACACCTCGGCCGGCTCCAAATCCTACGGTCCAGCTGGCGACAATCCAGTTACGATCACGGTTGGCGAAGACGACCCGTTCGCAGTCATGCTGGCGAGCGCCCGGGGCGATATCCGTATCGTCACCGATAGCGGCGACGTCACGGTCATTCCGACCTCCGATGAAGTGCGCGCGCTGGTTTCAGATTGCCGCGGCGCCTTCGTCTACACGTCGCCCGCCGATGAAGAAGAGACCGAGGAAGAATAAGCCTTTCCCGATTCCTCAGAAAATGAAGCGCCGCCCCGATTGATCGAGGCGGCGCTTTTCTTGTTGTCAGCCCTGGAATTACTCGTCAGCCGGGTGAGCCGCCATCCAGGCATCGGACTGGGCGCCTACAATCTTCACGAGATTGCCCATGGCCGCATGCATGTCGATGAGGTGCAGGCCCCATCCGGCGTTCACGCCGTCTGGCCCCGTCACATCGCCCACAATGTCATCCACGCGGGGGTCTGATGGATCGCCATTCACCGTGATTTCCAGATAGGAATACTCGCCATTATCGACGCATTCAGCGGTGAGCAGCCCCGGAACAGCGGCGAATGGCGTGTCCACGCCTTCGCCGTTCACAAACTCTGACGGCTCTCCGCCATACCAGCCTCGCGCCGACAGGCGCGCATCTAGCACACCATTGTCACCGGACAGCTCGGCCGGATTGACGCACAGGGCCGACTTGCCGGTCCGACTCTTGCCGCCAAACAGCGCGCCCTCAGTCGGCGTCAGTGTCGATCGATAGGAGGAATATGCGATGATGCAGCCGGTCTGATCCATCGCTTTGCAGGGCGGGTACGGCCCGAACGCGCCGGTATCGCCATCAAGGTGCGTGGTCATGCCGGTCGGCATCAGAGACACGATCCTGTCTTCCATCTCGGACCCGACAATCTCGCGCTTCACCAGCTCCTGGATCAGGCTGGACCCTTGCGAATGGCCGAGAAGAACCACCCCGCGGCCATCATTAAACTTGTCGACATATTCATTCCAGGCTCCGGTCACATCCGACCAGCGCATGGGGATGGAGGCCGTGAAGCCTTGCCCGCCGAAACCGCGGCGCAGTTCTGGAACCGTAATCTGGCGATACAGCGGAGCGAAGATCCGGCATTCCTGCGCGAAGGCCGCAAGCTGGCCCTCCACCACGCGCCGCTCCTCATCATTCGCCGTCATGTCGCTGTTCGGTGTCTCATCCATGGAGACGGTCGGGTAAATGTAAAAGCAATCAATGGGCGGGTTCTCGGCAATTTCGACCGCTTCTACAGATGTCGTGCCATCGGCATTTACCACGGTATAGGTGAGGTCCACGTCGCAAGCATCATTGGCTTTCTCCGGATGGCAGAGCCAGCTTGCCTGATCCGAATAGTCGACGACTTCGAAGGCACCGCTTGCGGAAGGCGCATCGGTTTCTGCTTCCGCCGCTTCGGTTTCGGCAGGCGACGCTGTTGCCGCATCGGCCTCGACCGGGTCGCCACCAGCAGAGCCGCAAGCAGCCACCAGTGCCACTGACGCAAGCGCCGCACCATATCGTCTTCTCATAGCCATTCCTCCCTGACCTTCACGATAGGCTACTCTATTAACCACAATCATACAGACACGCAAAAAGCTTTTCGGGATCGGTAAAATTTACCGCATCACCTTCAGAGGATCTGAGACCTGTTCTGCTAGCCTTCTATTCGAAAGGGAACGCAGATGACGACGTACAGGGAACTGGTCCCAAGTGACGTTGAGGGGGTTGTTGACCTTGCGAACGCGTGCGGGTTTCCGCCGCGCAGCCGCGAAGGGTGGCACTGGGCCCTGTTTGAGAACCCTGAGCAGGAAGACCTGCCCTGCGGCTACGTCGCCGAACGTGATGGAACGATCATTGCGATGATCGGAACGCAGGCACGCTCATTTCACTATGGCAATCAGCGGATACTTGCAGCATCCGGGCACACATTCATATCAAGCAAGGCGGGCCGCGGGTCGGGTTTCACGCTCGCCAGAAAGACGCTCGCCAATGACCGTTTCGCGGCCATCTACTCACTGAACAACAATGAGGTGGCTGGCCGCTTTTACAAGCGTATGGGGTTAACGTCATGGCTTGGTCCCAACGGTCGCAAGCGCCTGGAGTGGCCTGTGCGTCCCGTAACCATGGCGATTGGCATGGCCCTGTCACGGCTCGCGCGCCGCCAGTCTGTCTATGTCCGTTTATCGGGCAATGAAAAACATGCCGGTAGCGCGCGATCCCTGTCGCGGCCGAAAAACCTTTCCAGCGGCATTGTCTGGTTAAACCCGTCTGGCGCTCGCGATGCCGACATGATCCGGGCTTTCGACAAGGGGCTGGCGCGTGCTCATCCCATCGCGCCAGTTCGTTCGCCTGAAGTCTACGCCTATCAGCAGCGCGATCCCGACGCCCCTGGCCGCTCAGCGCTGCTGGCGCTCGTCGCCGAGGATGCGATTGAAGGCCTGATGCAGGTCATCATCACCAAGCCGAATGCCTTCGAACCGGCTGAACTTCACATCATCGACCTTGAAATCCTGCCGGGCTGCGATGGCGCACGGGTCATCCCACCGCTCATCCGGACCGCCCGTTCACTTGCCAGGCAGCACCGTCTGTCGCGTGTGAAGCTGCCCTATTCGGACCGCTTCGAAGAGGTCTGCTTTGATGGGACAGGCGTCAGAATCCGTCGTCAGCTCAGCTATGACTGCGCGCACGGTCGGTTTGCAAAGGGTGTGGAAGAGCTCGAAAAGCGCTGGGTGCCAACCGGCCACGAGGGTGATTTCTTCTTCGCCCTCAGGGTCACGCCTGACCGCAGAAAAGCGCGGAAGGTCAACACCGCGAAACGTTCCCATACTGCGAATGGGTTTGTTGAGCGCCGCTCCAAGGCCTGACGTCAGATCGCGCCCATCAGGCTTTCGAACATGCCGCGCCCATCGCTGCCGCCTTCATGGCCGCCGATGGCCCGCTCAGGGTGCGGCATGAGCCCCATGACACGGCCATTATCCGACAGGATGCCGGCGATATCGCGCGCCGATCCGTTCGGGTTTCCGGCATAGCGCAGGACCACACGGCCCTCGCCTTCCAGCCGGTCGAGCGTGTCGTCATCAGCCACATAATTCCCATCGTGATGAGCGATCGGGATCGAGATCGCCTTCCTCTCACCATAGGCGCTGGTATAGGCCGTATTGGCGTTCTCGATGGTCAAATCCTGCGGCCGGCAGACAAATTCCAGCCCGGCATTGCGGATGAGTGCCCCCGGCAGAAGCTGCGTCTCGGTGAGGATCTGGAAGCCATTGCAAACGCCGAGCACGTATCCACCCCGGTTCGCATGCCTCTTCAGCGCTGCGATCACCGGCGAATTGGCCGCCATCGCGCCGCAACGAAGATAGTCACCATAAGAAAAGCCACCCGGTACCATGACGAGATCGACATCGTCCGGCAGGTCGCCATCCTTGTGCCAGACCATTTCAGGGGCGCTGCCGGTAATGTCCGCCAGCGCGGTCTGGGCGTCGCGGTCGCAATTCGACCCTGGGAAAACAATCACTGCGCTCTTCATGCCGCCCCATTAGCAGGGAGTCGGGTGCTTTGGGAATATGCGAATGCGGTCGACCCCCGAATGATGCACCTGTGCGCAAATCTGGCATCGCTCGCAGAGCTCTGGCATAAGCCCTCATGATGACCGTCCGTGTTTCCGCCTTCTACAAGTTCACACCGCTCGCAGATGTCGCAGCGGTCCGCGAAACCGTGCTTGCCGCCCTCGAAAAGGCAGGCGCCATGGGAACCGTCCTTGTGGCCTCAGAGGGCATTAACGGCACGATCGCCGCCGAAGGCCCTGCCCTTGATGAGGCCATGGCGGCTCTGCGCTCGCTCCCCGGCTGCGCGGACCTTGAACACAAGGAAAGCCATGCTGAGGAGATGCCGTTTCTGCGACTCAAGGTGCGCCTGAAACGCGAGATCGTGACCATGGGCGTTCCCGGCACAGACCCGAACGCACTTGTCGGCAGCTATGTCGACCCGCACGAGTGGAACGAGCTGATTTCGGATCCGGACACTGTGCTGATCGACACGCGCAATGACTATGAATTTGCCATTGGGACATTCGAAGGCGCAATCGACCCGAAAACCCGCGCCTTTCGAGAGTTCCCCGACTGGTTCCGCGCGTTTCGCGCCAAACTGGAAGAACAAGGGCGCAAGCCAAAGATCGCCATGTTCTGTACCGGCGGGATACGCTGTGAAAAGGCCACGAGCTTTGTCAAATCGGAAGGCATCGACGAGGTCTTCCACCTGAAGGGCGGCATTCTGAAGTACCTCGAAACCGTGCCGGAGACGGACAGCAAGTGGCAGGGCGAATGCTTCGTTTTCGACGACCGCGTTTCAGTCGGCCATGGTCTTGAGCTTGGCACTTTCTATCTCTGCTATGCCTGCAAGACGCCAGTGAGCGCCGAACAGCGCAAGGATGAGCGATTTGTCGAAGGGCTTTCCTGCCCGGCCTGCCATGACCGTCTCACCGATGAGCAAAGGGCCCGCTTTCAGGAACGCCAGCGCCAGATTGCACTCGCAAAGCAGCGGGGCGAATTGCATCTTGGGCGAACAAGGGTGAAAACGGCAGGCGAATGAGCCTGCCCATCCTCTATTCCTTCCGGCGCTGCCCTTATGCCATGCGCGCCCGCCTCGCCATTCAGTCTGCGCGGTTCAAATGTCGGCTGCGCGAAGTCGTGCTGCGGGACAAACCCGCGGAAATGCTCGAGATTTCACCCAAAGCGACGGTTCCGGTCCTTCAGCTCAGCTCGGGCGAGGTCATTGATGAAAGCCTTGATGTGATGCGTCACGCCCTGGGCGAAGCCGATCCGGAAAGCCTGCTGGAACCGGAAACGGGAACGCTCGACGACATGCTGGCGCTGATCGCGGCTTGCGACGGACCGTTCAAGCATCATCTTGATCGCTACAAATATCCAGACAGGTATGAAGGCGCTGTCGCCGCGGATCATCGAACCGCCGCGACCGGTTTCCTGGTGACGCTCAATGAACGCCTGACCGGTAGCGCGCAGCTCTTCGGCGATCGCGTATCGCTGGCCGACCTAGCCATCATGCCGTTCCTACGCCAGTTCGCGAATACTGACCGCGCCTGGTTCGACACGCAGCCCTACCCGGCCTTGCAGCGCTGGTTGGGTGAACACCTCGAAAGCCAACGCTTTAAGGCGATCATGCCCAAATTTGCGCAATGGAAGACCGGAGACAGCGAACCGGTTTTCCCAGCCTAGGATTCGCCAGCGAGCGCCTTGCGGACCGCATCGAGCGCAGCATCTGCCTTGTCACCGTCCGGGCCACCGGCCTGCGCCATGTCCGGCCGGCCGCCACCGCCCTTGCCGCCAACTTCAGCAGCCGCGACACGCACGAGATCGACGGCCGAGACCTTGCCGGTCAGATCGTCTGTGACGCCAACCGCCACAGCAGCCTTGCCTTCATTGACGCCGACAAAGACAGCAATGCCGGAGCCGAGTTTCGACTTTGCTTCATCGACGAGGCCACGAAGGTCCCTGCCGCCAACACCGTCCGCCACGCGGGCGATGAGCTTGAAGCCGCCAATCTCCTCCGGCCCGGCGGGCGCGGATGATCCACCGCCGCCCATGGCAAGCTTGCGCTTGGCGTCCGCCAGTTCGCGTTCGAGATTGCGGCGCTCCTCGCTGAGAGACGCAACCTTGCGCCCGACATCCTTCAGAGGGACCTTGAGCTGGTCAGCAAGATCGAGCGCGACCTGTGCACGGCCCTTGAGGAAGGACAGCGCTTCGGCGCCTGTCGCAGCCTCGATCCGGCGCACACCCGCTGACACCCCGCCTTCGGACGTGATCACGAAGGCCGCGATATCGCCGGTGCGAGACACATGTGTGCCGCCGCACAATTCGACCGAGTATGGGCGCTCATCCGCTTCGAGGGACTGGCCCATCGAAAGAACGCGAACTTCGTCACCATATTTTTCGCCAAAGAGCGCCAGGGCTCCGGCCTCTATGGCCTTGTCTGGCGCCATGACGCGGATCTTTGCTTCATCATTCTGGCGAATGACGGCGTTCACCTGCTCTTCGATCGCTTCGATCTCAGCCGGCGTGAGCGGGCCGCCATGCGAGAAGTCAAAGCGCAGCCGGTCTTCCTCGACCAGGGAGCCTTTCTGCGTCACATGCGCGCCCAGCACGCTGCGCAGGGCGGCGTGCAAAAGGTGCGTCGCAGAATGATTGGCGCGGATGCGCTGGCGGCGCTCAAAGCTCGCCACGAGCCTTGCCGCATCGCCGGTCTTCACGGCCCCATCGGTCAATTCACCAATATGGACATGAACATCGCCGGCGCGTTTCTGGACGTCGCGCACAATAAAGCGAGCGCCATTGTCAAAGTGAACCTCGCCATGATCGCCGGCCTGACCACCGCTTTCGGCGTAAAACGGCGTCTGGTCGAAGACGAGTTCGCAATCGCCGCCCTCGAAAGCGTCCGCCATTGCGCCATCGGCCACGATGGCTTTCAGTGTGCCGACTGCATCGACCCCCTGATATCCAAGAAATTCGGTCGGCCCGACCTTGTCGCGCACACGGAACCAGATGGCGTCTGACCCGGCGTCGCCCGAGCCCGCCCAGGCACTGCGCGCAGCCTGCTTCTGGAGCGCCATGGCGTCGTCAAAGCCTTTTGTATCGACGCTCATGCCCCGGCCGCGAAGAATGTCCTGCGTCAAGTCCAGCGGAAAGCCGAACGTATCGTAGAGACGAAACGCCGTTTCGCCCGGCAGTTCGTCCTTTTCGGCAAGGCCTTCGGTCGCCTCGTCAAGCAGGGCCAGGCCGCGGCCCAGCGTGCGCTGGAAGCGAGCCTCTTCCTGCTCAAGCGCCGCTTCAATGGCTGGCTGTGCCCGAACGAGTTCCGGATAGGCTTCGCCCATCTCACTGGCGAGCGCGCCCACCAGCCTGAACATGGCCGGTTCGCGCGCGCCGAGGAGGTGACCGTGACGCATGGCGCGCCGCATGATCCGGCGCAGCACATAGCCGCGCCCTTCATTCGACGGCGTCACGCCGTCGGCAATCAGGAAGGCAGACGTGCGAAGATGATCCGCAATAACGCGGAATGAGGCGAGCTGGTCGCCGGCCGCTTTCGCCTTGTAGACGTCTTCTTCCGCAGCAATCAGTTTCTGGAAAAGGTCGATCTCGTAATTGTTGTGAACGCCCTGCAGGACGGCGGCCATGCGCTCCAGCCCCATGCCCGTATCAATGGAGGGCTTGGGAAGATTTATGCGTTCACCATTGGCCTGTTGCTCATACTGCATGAAGACGAGATTCCAGATTTCGATGAACCGGTCGCCATCCTCATCCGGAGACCCCGGAGGACCACCAGGTATCTTGTCACCATGATCGAAGAAGATTTCAGAGCATGGCCCGCATGGCCCTGTATCGCCCATTGACCAGAAATTGTCGCTCGTCGCGATGCGAATGATACGGTCATCGGGCAGGCCCGCCACCTTCTTCCAGATGTCGGCCGCTTCTTCGTCCTCGGCATAGACGGTGACAAGAAGCCGATCCTTTGACAGGCCGAACTCCCTGGTGACCAGTTCCCAGGCAAATGCAATCGCGTCGTCCTTGAAATAATCTCCGAACGAGAAGTTGCCGAGCATTTCAAAGAAGGTGTGATGGCGCGCCGTATACCCGACATTGTCGAGGTCATTGTGCTTGCCGCCAGCGCGAACGCATTTCTGCGACGTGGCTGCGCGCGGCGCGAATGGTGTTTCTGCCCCGGTAAAGATGTTCTTGAACGGGACCATGCCGGCATTTACGAAAAGCAGGGTCGGGTCATTGTCCGGCACCAGAGGCGCCGACGCCTTGCGGGTGTGGCCCTGTCTCTCGAAATAGGAGAGGAAAGTCTCGCGAAGGTGATTGACGCTTGTCATTGTGTTTAATCCTGGCCCCGTCGGTCTATCAGCCGAGCGCGCAGTCTGCTGCGAACAATCGACATTGAAACTGGGGATATAAAGAGTCCCCTGCGGCGCGCCAAGCGTCAGGCGCGCCGCAGGGCCCATTCAATTGCAGTGCGGCTTACATGCCTCAGCCTGCTTCAGCCTCGTCGATATCGTCGGAACTCCCCGAATCGTCTCCATCCTCGGACAGCATGACATCGGACAGCAGACCGGAGCGCTTGCGAATCTCGGTCTCGATCTCGTCAGCGATCTCGGGATTGTCCTTCAGGAACTGGCGGGTCTTCTCGCGGCCCTGACCGATCCGGTCTTCCTTGTAGGAGTACCAGGAGCCGGACTTCTCGATCACTTCGCATTTGACGCCAAGGTCGATCAGCTCCCCGGTCTTCGAGATGCCTTCGCCATAGATGATGTCGAATTCGACCTGGCGGAAGGGCGGGGCCACCTTGTTCTTGACGACTTTCACCCGCGTCTGGTTCCCGATGACCTCATCACGGTCCTTGATCGCGCCAATGCGGCGAATGTCGAGACGGACCGAGGAATAGAATTTCAGCGCATTGCCGCCCGTCGTCGTCTCGGGGCTGCCAAACATCACGCCGATCTTCATCCGGATCTGGTTGATGAAGATCACCATACATTTCGATTTCGAAATCGAACCCGTCAGCTTGCGCAGCGCCTGGCTCATCAGGCGGGCCTGAAGACCCGGCAGGCTGTCACCCATCTCGCCTTCGATTTCCGCGCGCGGTGTCAGCGCCGCAACAGAGTCGATGACCAGAAGATCGACAGCGCCAGACCGCACCAGCGTATCTGCAATCTCAAGCGCCTGTTCGCCCGTATCAGGCTGCGAGACGAGCAGGTCATCGAGGTCAACGCCGAGTTTCGACGCATAGACCGGATCCAGCGCGTGCTCTGCGTCAACAAAGGCGCAGACACCGCCATTCTTCTGAGCTTCGGCCACAGCGTGCAGGGACAAGGTCGTCTTACCGGAGCTTTCCGGACCATAAATCTCGATGATCCGGCCTTTTGGCAGGCCGCCAATGCCGAGGGCGATGTCGAGGCCAAGCGAACCGGTCGAGACAGCCTCGATATCCATTGTCTGCTTGTCGCCGAGCCGCATTACCGAGCCCTTGCCGAAGGACCGCTCAATATTTGCGAGGGCGGTTTCGAGTGCTTTCTGCTTGTCCACGCCGGATTCCTTGTCCACGAGTTGCAATGCGGGTTTGGCCATGAGTCGTCTCCTTAGGTCCATATCTGGCCCTGCATTGCAAGGCCGGCGTTTCATCAAGTCCACCGCATGTACCACATATGTTCTCAAGAACAAAACAAAAACTTCTGGCGTGTCGCAAATGCTTGCCAGCAAGGGGCGGAGCTGCCTAGACTCGCGCACCGAAGGGACTGCTGCAAGGATCGACATGTCGGACATTCGAACTCTTCTGGCTGGCGTGTGTGCGGCCTTGTTCCTGTCATCGCCAACGCTTGCGCAGGAAACGACCGACGTACAAACGCCGCCTGCCGACGATCCACCACCAACCACTCTTCCCTTCGCCCCTACCGTTCAGTCCGCCCCGCCGACCCGGCCGACCTACCCAACGGCCACAAGGGTGGTCGAAGCACCGCCCGCCGATCCTGTCTGCCTCGAGATCGGGCCGATCATTCGCGCGGGCGTGTTGGCAACGCGGTTCGCGACGCTGTCGCCCTCCACGCTGGGCGGCGCCCCGCTCGGCAAATACCCGGCAGGCGACGCCTTCAGGGCGCTCGGCGCTGACTATTGCACCGTCGTGGTACCGGCGGCCTCGGAGCTGACGGCTGACAGCGCGTACAATCAGGTGACCTGCCAGCTCGACATGACCAATGGCGAGGCAGAATATCTCGACGACATGCGAGACCGCCGCGACGCGCTGGTCGAACAGATCGCCGCCTGCCCTGCCATGTCGAGATGGACCGCAACGCCGCCTGACGAAGCCGACCTGTCATCGGGTGACCTCCTGGAAGAATATGTTTTCTCGCACGCAGATGTAGCCGTGGAGATCGTGCTGCGGGCGCGTCAGCATGTCCGCAAGGGAGACTGGCCGCATACCTATATGCGCAGTCTTGATCTCATCTTCCGCACGCCGAATCCGGACCGGCCCGAGCCTTCTGAGCCAGCACCGACGGGCGTTGCAACCACTCCGCCTCCATCACAACCCTGACCGAATGCAGCTTTGCGCCAAACAGGCCTTCCGTCAGCGCCTCAAACGTACCATTATGGCCTCATGCTTACGCGAACCGGAAAACTTGGTGGAGAAGCGCGCCTGCGCTATCTTGATGCCGATCTCGAAGTGATCGAGCCGGGCGATTATGTCGTCTGCGCGGTAACCGGTCGGAAGATCCCGTTGCAGGCCCTTCGCTATTGGAGCGTCGACCATCAGGAAGCCTATGTCGACGCCGAGGCTGCCGCATCGCGAATGGTCAGCAAGCAGGACTGACATGTTTCTCCTTCGCGATCTGATTTTTCCGGGTCTCGTATTTCTCCTGCCAGCCTCTCCTGCGGTCGCGGAGCTGACATGCGCTGGCGCGGCAAAGCAGAGCGGGTTGCTGGTCTGCTCGGGCCCTGCCGAAACATCGATCGATGTCATCGCGCCCGGCGGAACCACCGTCCGCTCGGTCAGGACGGACGCCGACGGCAGGGTGGTCATCGGTCTTGCACAGGATGAAGCGCCTGAGCTGACCCTGACGCCGCGAGCACCAAACATTGCGCCGCTGACCGTTCAGATTGCGCCGCGAAAAGACGACTACCGCGTCATCCGCGGGCTCGACTGCGACAAGGTCGATGCCCGCACCGAAGCGCAGAAGCAACATGCCGCCGAAAGCTGGGTGAAGAAGCAGGACGCTTTTGCAACGTTCAACCAGGGTCCCGCCGCGTCCCAGGGCTTCATCAAACCCGCAACAGGCCCTACCTCTTCGCCTTTCGGACCAACGCGCAAATATATCGGCATGGGGGTCGACGGGAAGGAGTGCGAGAGCACCTCAGTCCACCGCGGCTATGACATGGCTGTCCCGACCGGCACGCCTGTTGTTGCGCCTGCCAGCGGTGTCGTCATTCTCAGTGATCCTGATCTCTATTATGAGGGGGGAAGCGTCTTCCTTGATCATGGCGGCGGGCTGGTGTCCGTCTTCATGCACATGTCCAAGGTCGAAGTGAAGGCTGGCGAATTTGTCGGCACGGGAGACCAGCTTGGCCTCTCAGGCAATACAGGCCGCACGACAGGGCCGCACCTCCACTGGGCGGTGAAGTGGCGCAATACGGCAAGCGAAGACCGGGATGGAGATTTCTATATCGACCCGGCCCTGCTTCTGGAGATCCCTCCCGAGCCAGTGCCAACACCCTGATTTCGCTTATGCACGAAACCATTCGGGGCGTCGTTCGTAAGTTGGTATCGCTTTAGCTATGATTGGGATTGATGACGGCAGTCACATTCGACACGGACACACCATTGCTTGCGATCCTTGTACGGCTCGGGCTGGCCTGCCTTTGCGGATTTCTGATCGGATTCGAACGGGAGGTTCGCGAGCGTCCGGCTGGACTTCGCACCCATATGCTGACCTCGCTGGCAGCCGCCCTCTTTGCCCTCATCACGATTGAGATGATGGCGGTATTCGCAGCCAATGACGAACGCACCCAGCTCGACCCATTGCGGGTTGTGGAGGCCGTCACAGCGGGGGTGGCCTTTCTGGCGGCCGGGACCATCATTCAGGCACGTGGCAACGTCAAAGGCCTGACGACTGGTGCCGGCATGTGGCTTGCCGGCGCCATCGGGCTGGCCTGCGGCGCAGGGTTCCTGGCAATCGCTCTCATCGCGACCGTATTCGCACTCATCATCCTGGTGCCGCTGCGAGTGATGGAATCCCATCTCTTCAACAAGCGCCCCCTGGGGAAGGACGCAGGCGAGGACTAGGGCGTCAGCAGGGTAGACCCCGTGGTCTGCCGGCCTTCCAGGGCGCGGTGCGCATCCGCCGCCTTGTCCAGTGGGAAAGTCTGCCCGACCTGGGCCTTGATGGTCCCGGTCTTCAGCGCACCGAGCAAAGCAGCCGAACCGCGGCGCCAGTCCTCATCCTGCGCAATGAAATGGTAAAGCCCTGGCCGCGTCATGACGAGTGAACCACGCCGGTTGAGCTCTCCCGGAGACAGCGGTTCGACGGCGCCGGATGCATTGCCATATGTCATCCACCATCCACGCGGCTTCAGACTGTCAAGCGACGCTTTCGCCGACGACTTGCCGACACTGTCATAGGAGACATCGACGCCCTTGCCTCCCGTCAGGGCGCGCACGCGTCCAGCGACGTCTTCGTGCGAAAAGATGACCTGATCAGCCCCAGCCTTGCGCGCAAGTTCGGCTTTCTCTTCAGTGGACGTCACAGCCAGGACGCGAACCCCCATCGATGTTGCCCACGGTACGAGCAACGAACCGACACCGCCTGATGGCGCCCAGACCAGGGCGGTTTCTCCGGGGCTGGCCCTGCGGATTTCAAAGAGCAGCATCCAGGCAGTCAGCCCCTTTAGAAGGGTCGCAGCTGCGTCTTCCTCGGAAATGCCGTCGGGCAACTTGATCATGCGAGCGGCGGGACCGGTAAAATGCGTCGCATAGGTGCCTGAACCCAGATAGGCGACGCGATCACCCACATTCAGATTTTTGACACCTTCGCCAATCGCGCTGACCGTGCCAGCCGCCTCCTGGCCTGGTGTGAAAGGCAGCTTGGCCGGATAAAGCCCGGTGCGGAAATAGGTGTCGATGAAATTGAGGCCGATGGCGCTCTGCCGGATCAGGGCTTCGCCCGGGCCAGGCTCTCTTGGCTCCACCGGGACTTTGGTTAAAATGTCCGGTCCACCTGTCTCGTTAATCTGAATGCAATAAGCGTCGCTCATGGTTAAGGCTCCCGGAATCATGATGGATTGGTGCTGTTATGACCAAGATAGGAATGATCTGCGGCGTTGACGAGGCCGGACGCGGCCCTTGGGCGGGGCCGGTAACGGCCGGCGCGGTCATACTCGACCCGGCGCAACCCATTGATGGACTGACAGATTCCAAGAAACTCACAGAAGCCCGCCGCGAGGCGCTTTACCCGGAAATCAAGGCAAAAGCCCTGACCTTCGGCATAGGCTGGGCGAGTCCCGATGAGATTGACCGTCTCAATATCCGCGAAGCAACATTCCTCGCCATGACGCGCGCAATAGCCATAATGGGCATCATCCCGGACAAGGTTCTTGTGGATGGAAATTCGCTGCCAAGGGCCCTTCCCTGCCCGGCGAGCGCAATTGTCAAGGGCGACCTGACCGAGCCTGCAATCTCAGCTGCCTCGATCCTCGCCAAGGTCGCCCGGGACCGCGAGATGCAAGGCCTTGCCAACCAGTATCCCGGCTACGGCTTCCGTCAGCACAAGGGGTATGGCACGGCCGCGCATTCGTCAGCCTTGCGGGAACTCGGCCCCTGCAAGTGTCACCGAATGACCTTCGCGCCTGTCCGTAGGGCACTCGAAGCGGCCGCCTGAGACCACAGAAAATCCTTCAAAGCACCTTTCCGGCACCCCGAGATGTTAACCCGCAATTAACCATGTCGGCGGGACTCTTCGCCAAAGTATGGAGGAGGCACGCAGATGATCGTGTTTGGTGCTCATCCCTGGTTTGGAGAAACCGGGCGCAAATACAAGTTCAACGTCACCCTGACGGACAAGGGAATCCCTGATGGCGCAGGGATCTATGTCTTCGTGCGCCGGCGGTTCGTCTTCTTTCTCGACCCGCTCTACATCGGCAAGGCGACCAACCTCAAAAGCCGCCTGATCGGCCATGAGCGCTGGCCGGAGGCCTGGTGGAATCGCGGCGCAACGGAGCGCCACATCCTGAAAGTGCCGAATGCCCGCGCCCGTGCCCGCATCGAGGAAGACCTCATCCGGCGCTATCAGCCTGTCATGAACGACATGCTTATCCCGCGCGGCGTTCTCGACGCGCCCAATAACCGCAAACTCGAAAAGGCCTGGCGGCGCAAGCGCTTCTGGAACCGTTTCTGGTGGGGCAAGGCCCACATCGGCTAGCCGACGCGACGTCAGCCCTCCCCGGCTCTCTGATTTCTGCTTATTCTCGCGGAAAACAGAAACAGTCATTCAGGGAGGCATGCTTGTAATGGGCAACAGCATCTTCAATCTCGGCGACATGCTCGATGCCGTTGGCCGCGAGCTTGGCGCCAATGATCCAGCACTGATCCACGGAGACCGCATTGTTTCATGGCCCGAGATGACGGCGCGTTCGAACAATGTCGCCCGAAACCTTCGTGCACGCGGTATCGAGACAGGTGACAAGGCCGGTTTCTATCTGCGCAACCAGCCGGAATACATGGAAGCGCTCGCCGCCTGCTTCAAAGGCCGCTTCACCCACGTCAACGTGAACTATCGCTACCTCGACGACGAACTGACCTACATTTTCGACAATTCGGACTCCGCCGTCGTCTTCTTTGACCGGGAGTTTCGCGGCAATGTTGAGCGGGTGCGGACAAAACTTCCGAAGGTGAAAGCCTGGGTCGAGATTGGCGGCGATGGGTCGGACACGCCCGACTTTGCCCTGACCTATGAACACCTCGCCAGCGAAGGCGACGGAGCGCCGCTGGACATCGAGCGGTCCGATGATGACCAGCTCTTCCTCTATACCGGAGGCACCACGGGCATGCCGAAAGGCGTCATGTGGAGCCACCGCATCTGGCGCGAAAGCTCCCGCGAAGCGATGGTGAAAATCTACGGCTTCGCGCCTGAGAACATGGACCAGCACATTGCGTGGACAAATGAGGCAGGAAAACTGTCGCGTCAGCTTCCGGCCTGCCCGCTGATGCATGGCACCGGCCTGTTCACAGCCATGGGCTCGATGATTGCGGGCGGCTGCATCGTTACATTGCAGAACACGAAAACGTTTGACCCGGTAGAACTCTGGGAAACGGTGGACCGCCATGGCGTTACGGCCATGGCCATTGTTGGCGACGCCTTCGCCAAGCCCATGCTGAAAGTGCTCGAAGCCAATCCTGGCAAGTATGACCTGTCATCCGTACAGACGATCACCAGCTCCGGCGTGATGTGGTCCATGGAGGTCAAGCGCGGGCTCATCAAACACATCCCGCAGGTCGCACTGATGGACAGTTTCGGGGCTTCCGAAGCGGTCGGTTTCGGCATGTCGGTGACAACCGCAGAGGGCGTTCAGCAGACCGCGAAATTCCAGATTGGGGATACGTGCAAGGTGTTCACCGAAGACCGCCGCGAGGTGAAACCCGGCTCCGGAGAGGCCGGCCTCATCGCCCGCGGCGGCGCCGTGCCCCTCGGCTATTACAAGGACCCTGAAAAGTCCGCCAAGACCTTCTGGGAAGTCGATGGTGTCCGGTATGCGGTTCCGGGAGACTGGTGCACAGTCGATGAAGACGGCACGATCACCCTGCTTGGCCGAGGGTCGAACTGCATAAATTCGGCCGGCGAAAAAATCTATCCGGAAGAAGTGGAAGAGGCGCTGAAGAATCATGAGGCTGTGCGCGATGCCCTGGTGGTCGGCCTGCCAGACGACAAATGGGGCTCAGCGGTCACCGCCGTCGTGGAACTGAATGACGGGGCAAAGGCAGACGAAGACACGCTGCGCAGTTTCGTGCAGACCCAACTTGCGCGCTACAAGGCCCCCAAACGCATCTTCTTCAAGGCGGATCTCGGGCGCGCTCCCAACGGCAAGGCAGATTACAAGTCGATCAAGGCGTATGCGCTGGAACAGGCGGAGACAGCGGCGAATATGAGGTAGAGCTCGCCTGGCAGCGTCCCGAACGCTGCAGGAATTTTTGCGTGGCGCCGTCCCCACCCATCCGTTGCGCGATTAAGGAATGCGCTCCAGAAACCATGCAGATTTGCAGCCTCTTTAACCTAAAGAATAACCCTGCCTATGGGCAGCATCCCCTCTCTGAAGACTGAAGCAACCAATACAGCTTGGGAATAGCACTTATCGCAAACTTGCAACAAGCAAGCCGCATGCTTGTGCTGCACCGCAACAATATTGCGCAAAAGTAATGCATATAGACATAGCTCGTTAAGACATTCGACAATTTGGTTGTCGGGTGAACAGTCCCGTCTTTGTCTCGGTCGCAAGGTGTAACAGAGACAACAAGTAAGGATCCTCCCATGAGACTATGCTTTCGTTCCCAGTTCGGCGCTGCCACTGCGCTCGCACTGATTGCCAGCCTCCCGTCGATGCCTGCCCTTGCGCAGGACGAAGACTCTGCAGAAGCACGACAGAGTACGGTCTTCGTGACCGGTCGGCGCGTCTCGACCACCGACGAAGCGATCGGCCTCGACGAGGCGACGAATACCGTCGCCGTCACACGCGAAGAACTTCTTTCGGCTCCAGGCGGCATTTCCGGCCTGAAAATGCTGGAGTCTCTGCCAGGCTTCAACGTGCAGACAGATGGCGCGCTCGGCCTCTATGAGTTCGGCAACTCGGTGACGGTCCGTGCCTTCAACCTGCAACAGATCGGGTTCGTCCTCGACGGCGTGCCGATGGGCCGCTCGGATGCATTCGGGGGAAGCCCGATCTTCCGTTACGTGGACAATGAGAATCTCGGCTCGGTTGTGGCCTCGCCCGGCGCGGGCGACGTCTCCCTGCCCAGCTATGCCTCTCTCGGCCCGATCGTCTCCTATAATACAGTCGACACGTCCGACGAGGCGGGCGGCATGATTGCCTATACGCTCGGTGACGACAATCTGGAGCGCAGCTTCATCAAGCTCGAAACCGGCAATATTGGCGGTCTCTCGGCCTATGTCAGCCGCTCGAAAACCGACAGCGACCTGTGGCGCGGCCCCGGCACGATCGACCGCGAACATATCGAAGGAAAGATCAAGTATGAGTTCGACGCCGACACATTCCTGACTTTCGGCTATGTTCACAATGACTTCTTCGACTACGATTCCCCGTCCGGCCCGGAATCGGTGTTCGAGGCGGACTATTATTACGGCTACTCCCCGATCCTGCCCGAAACAGGCTGTGTGGCGCCACTTTCTGTCGACTTCAACAATGACGGCGTGATCGATGACAATGACTACACACCGATCTTCACCGGCAGCGCCTGTACCAGGTATTATGAAGACCGCATCAATATCCGTGACGATACGCTGTATTCGTTGAACTTCGAGACTGACATCACCGACGGGCTGACGCTGAAGGCAACCGCCTACCGGGAAGACAAGGACGGCTATGGCGTCTCGCCCGACAGTTATCCGAACTCGCTTGCCATCTATAACCGCCAGCTTGCAGCCGGCCTCGACGTCACCCATCCGCGCGGCGTGCAATGGGGCCTGTCGGAAGTCGGCGGCGAACGGACAGGCCTGGTCGCCGGGCTGGAATGGCACGTCGCAAACCATACGCTTGAAGCCGGCGTCTGGTATGAGGACGAGGACTATAACCGCACGCAGCAGCGCCTGAACAAGACCAATGGCTCATCCGACGGCAACGTGATCGCGGACGAAACAGCCTATTTCCGGCGTGACTACACATCGGTGCGCGAGACCACCCAGCTCTACATCAAGGACACGGTCAGCCTGCTCGACGACAAGCTCAACGTCGAAGTCGGCATCAAGAGCCTCAGCGTTGACTACTCGCTCGATGGCTACCGCGACTATAACGACTACGAAATGTTCGGCCCTCAAAGCATCGAAGCCGAATATGAGGACAATTTCTCCCCAATGGTGGGCGCAGTCTATCAGCTGACAGACTTCGACCAGGTCTTTGCGTCCTACTCGCAGAACTATGCCTTGCCGCGCGGGGCAGATGACATCTTCTCGATTGCATCGACCAATCACGCCACCGATCCGTTGCCCGCCCCGGAGGGCGAGGAATCCAACAACTATGAAATCGGCATCCGGACAAACAGGCCCGAATTCTACGGGTCTGCAGCATTGTTCTATACCAGCTTTGATAATCGCCTTGTCGCAGGAAGCGTCATCAACCCCGCGACCAGTCAACCGGAAGCGTTTTATCTCAATGCGGGTGAGACCGAGGCTTACGGTTTCGAGCTCTCGGGCGTGTACCAGCCTTCGGTGTTCAATGATGTACTCTATTTCGACGGGAACTTGACCTACAATAAAGCAGAGTCGAAGGACGCCTTCGCCGGAAACCCGGCCGGTTCACGTCTCGCCGACAGCCCGGAATGGCTGTTTACCGGCGGCGTCACCTACGAACCCACAGAGTGGCTGGTTGCCAACATTTCCGGCAAATACACAGGCGAACGCTATGCAGACTTCGCCGAGAGCTATGAGATGGAATCCTACACCGTCCTCAGCGCCTATCTGGACCTTGGCGGACCAAACGGGTTCGGCGTTCCGGAAAATGTGAATCTGCGCTTCAATGTCGACAATCTGCTCGATGAAGAAGTGCCAACCGCTTTCGTCTTTGCCGGCGTAGCATTCTTCCGTCCGCTCAATCCGCGGACCTTCCAGGCCACGCTCACCGTGCGCTTCTAGCGCAGCGATCCTCTCTGGAAGCTGGGGCAGGCAGCTGGCCTAGGCCGGTTTGCCCGCCTCGCAATTTCAAAGCGCCGGCCCAAGGCCCCAACACCGCCTTGAAATCGTGCTATGCGTGTGATCATAACGCGTCTTCGGTGGTGAGGGATGAACATGCGGCGTGTCCTGTTCTGGTTGATGATTTTCTCCTTGTTTGGCGGTGCGTTCGCGACGACGCTCGTGGCCTTGCAGCCAAAGACAACGCTTCATCATCCTGAGTTTGGCACCGATTGCCGCGAGCTCCTGACAGGCAGCACGCAGGATGCGGTCGACTGCGTGCGCGTCTTCTATGGCACCAACCGGAAAGTCAGATTTGACGGTGCCGCCCCGGCTGCTGATGGCGAAATCGACACGACTGGCACCGAAGCCGAAAATGCTGGTGAGCTACACCTTGGCCGCGCCGATGTCTGGTTGCCGAAACTGATTGAGGAAGGCGGGACGAGGGAGCGCGGCGAGACACCATTCCTTCAGGGCGAGGTGCCCGAAGAGGACAATGAGCTCGTCAAATATGTCTTCCTGACGCGCATCACCAAGACGGGTCAGGAACGCTTCCTGATGGAACTCGACGACCAGCTGATCGAGAACAATTCCTACTCCGCCCTCCTCTTTGTGCACGGCTTTAACACGCCATTCGAGGACGCGCTGATCCGCTCGGCTCAGCTTTCGGTCGATCTGTCCCGCCGCGACCTGTTCGACGTTGGCGTGCCGATCCTGTTCAGCTGGCCGTCCGCCGGCAAGGTGTCGCTCGGCGATTATCGTGGCGATCAGGACCGGTCCATCGAGGCCGCCCCATATCTCGAAGAATTCCTCGATATCATCATCGAGAATTCCGACATCGACCGGATCAACATCGTCGCCCACTCCATGGGCAACCGTATACTCACCAAGGCGCTCGAAGACTATGCTGCCGACTATCTCGAAAGGCATGGCGAGGGCGACATCGAGTTCCGCATCATCCTCGTCGCCGCGGATGTCGACCGCGAAATCTTCGATCAGATCACCGGTGTGCTCGACAATCTGAAAGCCAATGTGACGATCTATACCTCGGACGCCGACCGCGCCCTGCATGTCAGCGAGATCGTCAACCAGAAGCTCCGACTCGGTGATACCGATGGCAACAAGCCCTATATCCGCCGCAACGAGTTCTACGAGACGGTCGACGCGACCGGAGTCGCAACAGAGCTGTTCGGCCTTGGCCACAATTATTATTCGGACAATCCTTTCATCCTCGGCGACATGCTATGCGCCATGGCAGAGGCCAATCCGGAAGACCGCGCGCTGGAACGACTGCGCTTCGGCGCGCTCGACGACGGCGATGAGTATTTCCGCGTCAACGCGGAAATCGCGCCTGGCTATGAAGAGTGCTCCCTGTTCCGCGATGCCTTTCCGCTGACCGATGTGAGCCAGGCCCCCGCAGACGCCCGCTTTGGCCCAGCCCGCGAAATGGCCCCGCCTCCACCGCCTCCTCCGCCCGTCATGGAAGAGGCACCGGCGCCGCGTAGCGCACCCCCGACCGCGCTGCCGCCATTTTATGTCGTCATTTATGTGAACGACCGCGACGATTTCGATCCGGAGTCGCTCGCGCCTCAATTCATGCCAGCCCTGGCGCGCGGCGATGTTTCCTCTGTCACGATCCGCGCTCATACCGACACAGTTGGCTCTGATGAAGACAACCAGGCGCGGACAAGAGGCTGGGCAGACGCTCTCAAGGCGTACATCGTGAACGCAGCAGGGGTTGAACCCGACATCATTGTCACTGAAGCCCTCGGCGAAGCGCAGCCCGTCGAAGCGACAGATGACGAGGTGGACGAGCCACTCAACCGCCGCATCGAGCTGATGATCGAGTATGAGTAGGCTGTTCGGAGCCTTTGCGCTCTGGCAGGCTGCATGCGATAGAGCGCCATGGCTGACGACATGATGACCGGGCTCGTGCCGCCCCTGTTTGCGGACGTGCCGAAGAGCGTAACGTTCAAGAAGCTTCGCAAGCGGATTGTTCGCAATGCCCTTCAGGCAATTGACGATTTCGGCATGGTCGACCGCGCGCGGCCCGACAAGCCGAAATGGCTGGTCTGCCTGTCAGGCGGCAAGGATAGCTATGGGCTGCTTGCGGCTCTGCTTGACCTGCAATGGCAAGGGGCGCTGCCGGTGGACCTCATCGCCTGCAACCTCGACCAGGGACAGCCCGGATTTCCCAAACACGTCCTGCCGGAATGGCTGGACAAGGTCGGCGTAAAGTACCGGATCGAGACCGAGGACACCTATTCCATCGTCACCGAAAAAGTGCCGGAAGGGCGGACCTTCTGCTCCATGTGCTCGCGCTTGCGCCGCGGCATCCTCTACCGCATCGCGCGCGAGGAAGGCTGCGAGGCCATCGTGCTCGGTCACCACCGCGACGATGCGCTCGAGACCTTCATGATGAACCTCGTGCATGGCGGGCGGATGGCAGCAATGCCACCAAAACTGCTCAATGATGCTGGCGACATGTTCGTGCTGCGCCCGCTGATCACCTGCGCCGAAGATGATCTTGCCAAGTTTGCCGAGGCGATGAACTTCCCGATCATCCCGTGCAATCTCTGCGGCTCACAGGACGGGCTGCAGCGGGTAGCGATGAAACAGATGCTGGATGACTGGGAACGCAAGAAGCCGGGCGTGCGGCAGGTCATGGCGCATGCGCTCGCAACCGTGCGACCGAGCCACCTGCATGACCCGCGCGTGTTTGACTTTGCCGGACTTGCGTTCGGACAGGCGGGCGAGGACGATCCGAACGTGCCGTTCTAGCGAATTTGCAATCCTATAAGTTTTCACTTATATAAGACACGACTTATAGGAAAAGCCCCATGGATTTCTCAAAAGTGTTTGGCGCCGTGGACCGTTCGGTCGAGGAAGGCGAACGCGACGGCAAGCCCGTTCGCGCAGTACGCCTCTCGCGCGTCTACGATACCGATATCGACGACCTCTGGGATGCGATTACCAATCCCGAACGCCTTCCCCGTTCTTTCCTGCCGGTCGAGGGCGACCTCAGGCCCGGTGGCCGGTACCAGCTCGTTGGGAATGCCGGGGGCACAATTCTGAAATGTGACAAGCCAGAGCATCTTTCCCTCACCTGGGAGTTCGGCGCCGAAATCAGCTGGCTGGAGATACATCTCTCGCCAGATGGAGACGAGGCCCGCCTGACGCTCATCCACACCGCGCCCGTCAGTCCTCACTGGGAGACCTATGGGCCAGGCGCGGTCGGCGTCGGCTGGGATCTTGGCCTGATGGGAATGCAGTTTCACCTCGCTGATCCGGATGCAAAATTCGACGAGACCGCATTCGGCCAGTCTGACGAGGGAAAATGGCTGATCCGTCAGTGCGGCAAAGCCTGGGGCAAGGCAGATGCCGCAAGTGGAGCAGAACCTGAGATCGCGGCGAAGCGCGCCGCCGCCACAACCGCCTTCTATCTCGGCGAAACGCCGCCGGGGGCCTGATGAACGCCTTTGATGTCCTAGGTGATCCGGTTCGGCGGAGAATACTCGAGCTGCTCGCCGAGACAGAACAACCTGCTGGTGCCGTTTCAGACGTCATAAGCACCGAGTTTGGCATATCGCAGGCGGCAGTCTCACAGCATCTGAAAATTCTGCGCGAGACCGGCTTCGCCACGTCGACCATCGACGGGACGCGACGAATCTATGCGATCCGCGCGGACGGATTGAAAGCGGCGGATGCGTGGCTGGACAAGTTCCGCACCTTCTGGGAGCCAAAGTTCATGGCGCTTGAAACCGAGATTGAGCGCGGCAAGAAGCAGCGCCGGGACCGTGATTAACCGGCGCCGTTCAGGCGGCGGGTGCATTCTTCCACACCAGAGCTGATCCGGGCCTTCTCATAAAGCCCCCGGGCTTCGCGCCAGCAATCAATTGCCTCAACATGGTCATCCAGCATGTCATGCAGGCGAGCGAGTGGACGAATCGCGTTGGCGAGTGTTCCGGCCGGCAGATCCTCAATCTCCCGATAGAGATCCAGCGCTTCCTGATAGTGCGTCTTGGCAAGGCCAAACCGGCCCAGTTCGGCGGTCACATCTCCCAGATGGCGGATCACATGCGCCACAACGAGCTGCGGCACGTCTTCGCGGCGGCAGAGGTTGGCCGCTTCGACGTAAAGCCTCTCTGCGTCATCGAAGCGGCCTTCGTCGCGATAGCATTGTCCCTTGGCCATCAGGGCCCGGACAATCGTTTCGGGATCACGAGTACTGCGCGCATATTCGAGCGCGTCTGTCGCAAGAAGATGAGCTTCGTCGGGATTGTCGTCCCGGCGCGCGATGTAGACCCTCTTGATGAGTTCATCGACATCCGTTCTCATAATATGTCCTGCATAGCAGATTTCAGTAACGAGGGCCATTGAAAGCGACCTGGCCACTTCGTCATATCGTGCCGCTTCGGCAATGTGATTCTGCCTACTCTTCTTCCCAGCCAAACACATCCTCGATGCCAGCGTGGAACACGCGGGATATGCGGAAAGCGCTCTCCAGGGACGGCGAGTACCGCCCCTGTTCGATGGCAATGACGGTCTGGCGTGTCACGCCAATCGCCTGGCCAAGCGCTGCCTGGGACAGGCCGTCCCGCTCGCGCAATTCCCGCACACGATTGGTAATGGGAGGACGCTTCGCCATCACGCTCAGACCCCGCCGCGATAATAGACAATCCGCGCGCCGTATTCGGCGATCTGCGAGACCATCAGTGCGAGGAAGGCGGCATGGAAAAGCAGATTGCCATCATAGGTAAAGAGATACGCGCCCAGGGCGGCGAGAACGCCGACGCCAAGCAGGACGCCGCTGACATTGCCCGCCCGAGCCGCAATCAGCTTGTCACGCTCATCCATCATATCGTCGGCTTCTGAGGGCTTAGCCACTGCGATCAGGACGTGCCCGACAATCGAAAGGATCACGATCACCACGATGTAGGCGATGACGACCGGCAGCACCGGCGGCGCCAGCTGCTCCATTCCTGCCGACATGCCGGCAATGGTTCGCACGTACCAGCCAAGGCCTGCGAGCAGAATGACGGCCATCGCCCATGCGGATTTTTCGTGGAAAGACATGGCGTTGACGCCTCCTTGTAAAAGATATTTGACACACAGATAGTCAAAAATTTTTGACTGTCAAATATTTTTTACAAGAATTCGCGCCTAGCCAGAGGGCTCGTCCAGTTGTGTTATGTCGGATATCCAGTCCGAATAGCTGGCAGCGCGCGTATACACGCCGGGACTGCCTGCGCGCGCACAGCCGAGGCCCCAGCTTACAATGCCGACCTGAATCGGCTCACCATACTCATCGTGGACAACCAGCGGCCCGCCACTATCGCCATAGCAGGAGTCCTGCTCGCCGCCGCCCGCGCAGACTGTGTGCTCACCGAGGCTATAGTCGCCATAGACCTGCTCGAGCCCGTGAAGCTCAATTGCGGCGTCGAGCCCGGCCTTGCATGCGTCCAGGCTGAGGAGGGGCAGGCTCGCCTGCTGCAGCCTCAGGCTGGGGGCATAGACAGCGCGGCCACGGGCATTGAGGTCACCCTCCGCCACGCTGGTTTCTTCCGTGTTACCATAGCCAGCAACAGATACATACGTATCCGAAGCAAGACTGATCGCGTCGAAACCAAGGCCATCGATCCGCATATATGGCCCTTTATAGCCCGCCTCGATTTGCAGGAGCGCGATATCGCTGCCTCGCTCGAATTCTCCTGGCACATAATCGGGATGGATATGGAGCGCCGTGACCGCATAAGTCTTCACGTCTTCATCGTCTGCAAGGTGGGTCCTGCCCACAGCGACCCGCATCGGACCGAGGCGTTGCATCATCCCATCTTCGCGGCGGTAATACTGGGCCGCGGTCCCGTTACGCTCGATCCTGGCTTCATCGACGCAATGGGCAGCCGTGAGCAGCCAGCGTTCTGAGATCATCGTCGCCCCGCATTCATGCATCATGGACCGGCCCTGCGCATATTGCAGCGAGGCAATGCCCGGCCAGTCATCGGCGAGGGCATCTTCGCCCGCAACCACGCAGGACGCTGTGGTGGCCAGCGCAGCGATGCCGACCATGACCGTCCGGATCTCTTCATGTTTCATGACGCGTCCCCTTCGACTTGCCGTGCGCCATTCTGGCCAAGTTCATCAGCCTTGCAAATAGGAGCCGCGACACAAGAGAACTGAAAAGTTCAGGCAAAGCCTCTCGCCTTCCATCCAGCGGGGTGCTTTGTTGCCCTTCGATGAAAGCGCCGTGCGCCGGGCGAGAAGCGCGCCTACAGGAGAGGATACGTCCATGAAACAGAGTCTCATTACAAGCATCAGCATGTTGGCACTGGCAGCGTGCAGCGGCGCGGCAACGGGCGCGCAGACAGACACGTCTTCGGCCCAGCCAGCGGCCCAGGCGACCGACACGGTCTACACAGTCATGACGTCCGGCACGAAGATCGGCGACATGCTCGTGACGGAAGCTGGCGACACCGTCACCGTGGATTTTGAATACCGCAACAATGGACGCGGCCCGACCATGCTCGAAACGATAACAGTCGGTGAGAATGGCGTCCCGGTCGCCTGGAACGTTGCAGGCAATTCAACCTTCGGCAACGCCATCAATGAGAGCTTCACGCTCGATGGAAGCGCCGCACGCTGGACCGACTCGACGGGGGACGGCGAAGCCGTCGTGGCTGAACCCTCCGTCTATATCGCACAATCGGGCACGCCCTATTCCCTTGCGATCTATTCTGCAGCGCTTCTGGCCGATGCGGACCAGTCCATGCCTGCCCTGCCCGGCGGTTCCCTTTCGCTGCAGGAGCTGGAGACGTTTTCCGTCAGCGGCGCTGACGAAGAAACAGTGACCGCCTATGCGCTCATTGGCCCGGAACTCGACCCGACCTATTTCCTGCTCGACGATGAGGATGCGCTGTTTGCGCAGATCTCACCTGAATTCCTGATCGTCCGCGAAGGCTTTGAAGACGAAGACGTCCGTCTCCGAGACAAGGCCGTTCACTATTCCACGACACGCTTCGAACAGCTGCAGGCCGAAACCGCTCACACATTCGACGCGCCGGTCCGCATCACCAATGTCCGCATCTTCGACCCTCACACAATGGGGCTTACACCGCCCGCCTCCGTCCTTGTCGAGGGTGAGCGGATTGTCTCGATTGACGCTGCCAACGCGGGAGCAGCTGGCGAATATGTCATTGATGGCGCGGGAGGCACGCTGATTCCCGGGCTTTCCGACATGCATGGCCATATGGGACAGGATGCAGCCATGCAGAACCTGGCTGCCGGCGTTACCTTCGTCCGTGACATGGGCAATGACAATGAAGTGCTGGCTGAACTGATCGAAAAGATCGATGCCGGTACCCTTGCCGGACCACGCATTGTCCAGTCCAGCTTTATCGAAGGAAAGAGCCCCTACAACTCCAACAATGGCATGATCGTCACCAGCCAGGAGGAAGCGAACGAGGCCGTCCGCAAATCCTGCGAGATGGGTGTGTTCCACCAGATCAAGATCTACAATTCCATGAAGGGCGAGTGGGTCCCCGAAATGGTGGACCTGGCCCACGAATGCGGCCTGCGCGTTGCCGGTCACGTCCCGGCCTTCTCGCGCGCCGATGCGATGATCGAGGCGGGCTATGATGAGCTCACCCACATCAACCAGGTCATGCTTGGCTGGGTGCTGGACGCTGATGAGGACACACGCACCCTGCTGCGCCTGACCGCGCTTCAGCGCCTGCCGAAACTTGACCTTGCTTCAGACGCGGTCAAACACACGCTGGACCTGATGGTGGCGAACGACGTCGCCATTGACCCGACATTCGCCATCCATGAATCGCTCCTCCTGTCACGCAATGGAGAGCTCAACCCGGGCATGGTCGATTATATCGAACATATGCCCGTCGGTGTGCAGCGCCGGGCGCGCCAGGCCTGGTCGAACATCGAGACACCGGAAGACGATGCTGCCTATGCCGGCGCTTTCGACCAGATCACCGAGACGCTGCAGATGATGCATGATCGCGGGATCTTCATCCTGTTCGGGACGGACCTTGGCGGCGCGCTCACCCTTCACCGCGAGCTTGAACTCTACCAGACCATCGGTTTCACGCCGGGCGAGATCCTTCGTCGCTCAACGCAGGATGCCGCCGATTATCTCGGAATGGGCGAGGACATCGGATCTATCGAGGAGGGCAAGCTTGCCGACTTCTTTTTGGTGCCGGGAGACCCAGTCAGTGATCTCAAAGCCGTCAAGACGATCCGGATGGTGATGAAAGGCGGCGTCGCCTACTTCCCGAGCGAAATCTACCCGGCCTTCGGGATCGAGCCGTTCACGGACGCGCCAGAAATCGTCGCGCCCGAATGACGACGCAGGCACCTGCCCCCGCAGGAATCGTCATCCACGTCGATGGCGACGCCTGCCCGGTGAAGGATGAGGTCTACAAGGTTGCCTTGCGCCACCGGCTACCGGTGAACGTTGTCGCCAACAGCTTTATCCGCGTCCCTTCCAATTCGCTGTTCCAGCTGGTGATGGTGCATGAAGGGCCCGATGTCGCGGATGACTGGATCGCCGAGCGCGCCGATGCAAGGTCGGTCGTTATCACAGCGGACATATTGCTCGCTGAGCGCTGCCTGCAGAAAGGTGCGCGCGCTCTTTCCCCAAAAGGCAAGGCGTTCACGCAGAACTCGATCGGCCAGCAGGTCGCCACACGTGCTATCATGGAGGACCTGCGCTCGACCGGTGAACAGACCAGCGGCCCTGCCCCTTTCAGACCGGCTGACCGGTCGAATTTCCTGTCGGCTCTCGAAGTGGAAATCCAGAGGCTGAAACGGGCAGGGTGACCCTCAAGGGGCCGGCGTTGCCACGATGAATTCCGCGCTCAGCTTCCGCTCCGGACGGAAGGTCTCCACCACATGAAAGCCAGCCTCATCAATCTGATCGAACAATTGATCGCGCTTCAGGAATTTGACATGTGGCGCCTTGCCGATGAGCTGCATCACCGGAATGACAAAGGGCGCGATTGGCATCGCATCTTTCAGGCAGACCGTGCTCTGGATGAAATGCCCACCCGGTTTCAGCAGGCTTCTTGCCTTATTCATCACAGCAAGCGGATCGCGGCAGAGATGGATGATGTTGAGCGCCAGCACGACATCGAACTGGCGGCCCCTGGCGTCGAACTCCTCGATCCCGGTGCATTCGAACGTGACATTCTCTATGCCAGCCTCACGCGCCTTGTCCCGTCCAATGGCCAGCATGTTGTCGGCAAGATCGGTCGCGAGGATATGCCTGACGTAAGGGGCGTGCAGGATTGCGGTTGAGCCTGTACCACAGCCAAACTCGAACACATCACTGTCTGGCGTCAGGTATTTCCGCGTGATCTCGAGCTTCTTCTCATAGCTCTCCTGATCGGCAATCGGCTGGCTCGCATATTTCGCGGCGAGCTTGTCCCAGAAACGCTGGTCCTTCGCAGTGGCAGTCTTCATCAATTCATCCTAAATCGCGCGCCAAAGAGACCCTTATTGATATTCGATATATTGTAAAGAGAATTCGGCCTAACGTGTAGGCGCCCGCATCAGCTCCGGGTCGAGCTCAGAGACCTTCGTCGCACCGAGAAGCGACATGGTCCGCACCAGCTCCTCCTCGAGGATGGTCAGCGCACGCCGCACGCCATCTTCCCCGCCAGCACCCAGTCCATAGAGCGAGGCCCGCCCAAGTGCCACGCCGGTCGCGCCAAGCATCAGGAGCTTTGCCACGTGGCTGCCGCGCCGGACGCCGCCATCTGCGATGATTTCTGCGCGTCCGCCCACAGCATCGACGAGTTCGGGCAGCAGGTCGATGGTCGGCACAGAAGTGTCGAGCTGACGGCCACCATGATTGGAGACCCAGACCGCATCAGCGCCAATATCGATGGCGCGCTTTGCATCTTCTGCGCGCGAAATACCCTTCACCGCAAAGCCGTGTCCCCAGAACTCTCGAATCCACTCGACATCCTTCCACGTCACTGCACGAGAAAATTGCTGGTTCACAAAGCCGACGACGCCGCCCTGGTCGCCATGCTCGCGCATATGGTCAAAATTGGCAGGCGTTATCTTCGGGCTTGTAAGGAGATCCCACATCCAGCGCGGCTTCGTGATGACCTGCCGGGCAAGCGACAGGTTCGGCGTCGGCGGCACAGAGAACCGGTTGCGCGGATCACGCTCGCGATTGCCGCCGACCGGGAGATCAACGGTCAGGATACAACCGGTAAAGCCAGCATCCTTGGCGCGCGCAAGGAAGTTGCGAACGATACCCATATCCTTCCAGACATAGACCTGCACCCATTTCGGCCCGGACGAGGCTTTTGCGATATCCTCCACAGTCTGCGAGGCAAGCGTCGAGCAGGCATAGATCACACCCGCCTTTTCAGCAGCCCTTGCCATGGCAAGCTCGCCTTCTGACGGGTGGAACAGCCTAGTGGAAGCCGTCGGCGATATGAAAAAAGGCAGGCGCGTCTCCTGCCCCATGATACGCGTGGCGGTGTCGATCTCCGTCACATCGCAGAGCGCCCGCCATGTCAGCTGATAATCGTCATAGCGCCGCACCGAATGGCGCAGCGTCACCTCGTCATCCGCGCCGCCATCGATATAATCGAACACCATGCGCGGCAGCCTGCGTTTCGCCATGGTCCGAAGATCATTGATATTCAGCGCGTCTTTGAGTTTCATCGCAGCAGCCCTTCGCGGACGCTCACCCGCCTCTCAGGCTTACGAGCTTGACGGTCCCCGCGTCAATTTTCGTCTGGTGCCATGACAGTCAGAGAGGAGGTGGATTATGGACATTAGCGGAATGGCGCATGTCATTGTAACGGCTGGAGATTTCGAAAAGACGTCCGCCTTCTATCGCAAGCTTCTGCCGGCCATGGGGCTCAGCATCGTCTCCGACACGGAAGAAATCTTCTATTGCGTCGGCGCCCGCACCGCGTTCGGCGTGCGCAAGCCACACGATGAATTCAGGGGCGAGCGGGCCAATCAGTGGCGCGTCGGCCTGCATCATTACTGTTTCCGGGCCAAGGACCGTGCGACGGTCGATGAAGTGCACGAACTGGTCAGATCCATTGGCGGCACCATCGTCCACGCCCCCGAGGAAGGGCCCTGGGCGCCGGGCTATTATTCGGTCCTCTTCGAGGATCCGGACGGAATGCGCGGCGAGGTAAATTATGTGCCGGGAAAAGGCGTCCTGGCGGAAGGTGCAGAATTCCGGACTCACTGAAACACCTGTGCGGGAACTGGACGAAACCGTCTCGCGTTTGAGCCACAGCAGCAATCCGCAATCAACCGATCGGAGACCAGAAGTGGCAGACAAGAGCGACATCGAAAAGGAGGCCAGCGAAGGCCTCGCCAGGCAGCATATCAGGCCCGCCGGCCCTGAAAACATGAAGGATCCACCTGAAGACTGGGACGTCGCAGACGAGCAGTCCGACGAATCCTTCCCGGCAAGCGACCCTCCTGCCAATTATTGAGGCTGGGAGCGGCGGCCAGCCGGCTGGCGCTTGTCGCCATTCCATGCTCCACTGCCCCCTCAACAAGATTGGGGTCGCACATGAAATATGCCTGCCTTTCCGCCTTCGCTCTTCTTCTCACAGCCTGCGGAGGCGGCGATTCAGACCTGCCTCCAGAGGACATGGCCGCGCCTGCCCCTCCTTCGGAGTCGGCCACTGTCGATGACAGCGAGCCTGATATACCCATTGTGGGCGGGCCATGCAGCTATGAGGAGACCGTCATCGACGCCCACGTCATCGCTGTTGACGACGACCTTGTCGAACTTGCCGGGAATGGCACTCAGAGCTTCTACATGCAGGTCGGGGATTTTCCGTCTGTGCCGGAGGCTGGCGCCGATTACACAATCAAGGCCGAACTGATCACCGAGGGCACCTGCACGCCCAAGATCTATACGGTGATCGACGGGGATGTCGGCGGTGTGGAGTAAGCCGCTTCTCGCAGCGATGCTTGGAATGGCGATTTCGTCAGGTTGTCAGGGCCCCGCCGTCGGCGGGCCGTGCACCTATGACGAGATGGATTTCACCGCCACGCCCACAGGCTACACCGAGACCGGCGTCCTGTTCCTAAATCCGCACGGGGTAGAGATCGACATTCAGAAGAACAGGTTCGAAACCGTTCCGGAAGCAGGCGAAGAAGTCACCTTGCAGGTAATGAAGATCACCAGCGGCAGCTGCACGCCGGAGATTTACACCGTGGTTGACGACAGCGCCGGTTAGCGCCGCCCGAACAGGCGTTCAATATCGGCGAGCTTGAGTTCGACATAGGTCGGGCGGCCGTGATTGCACTGGCCTGAATAGGGTGTGGCTTCCATCTGGCGGAGCAGCGCGTTCATCTCGTCTGAATTGAGCCTTCGGCCGGCACGAACGGCCCCGCCAGCACAGGCCATATTGCCCATGACATCCTCGAAGCGCTCCTTCAGGGCGAGGCCTTCTTCGTATTCGGCGAAATCATCGGCGAGGTCCTTGATCAGGCTGGCCGCATCCATATTGCCGAAGAGGGCCGGCGTCGCGCGCACGCAAACCGCCCCTGCCCCGAAAGCTTCGATTTCGAGGCCCATCTCGGCCAGTTCCTCAGCCCGGTCCAGCACACGGGTCGCTTCGTCTTCAGCAAGCTCGACGACTTCCGGGATGAGCAGGGCCTGGCGTTTGACGCCGTCGGAGGCCATCTGGGCTTTCATCTGCTCATAGACGAGCCGTTCATGCGCGGCGTGCTGGTCGACAATGACGATGCCGTCGCGCGTCTGGGCGACGATATAGGTCTCGTGTAGCTGCGCCCGGGCAACGCCGAGCGGGAAGTCATGGGTGGCGCCGTCCTGCGGAAGATCGGCCTCCATGCGGACGGACGGGGCGTCGTAGCGCGTCTCGCCCTCAGCCATGCCGGGCGTTGGCGGCGCTGGCTCATAGGCTTGCGGCGAGACCTGCGGACGCGGCGGCGGACTGCCATAAGAGTCGCGAAACAGGCTGGACCGGTCCCATACCGAAGGCTGCGGCAGTGGCGCGTCGCGCTGGCTCTCCCCTTCCGACTGCATCCGGCCAAGCGCATAGCCTGCGACCGTCGTACTTGCCCTGTGGCCGGCTGCGGCCAGCGAGTGGCGAAGCGAACCGATAATCAGCCCGCGCACATTACCGGCATCGCGAAAGCGCACTTCGGTCTTGGCCGGGTGGACGTTCACATCGACCAGCTCCGGGTCGCAATCAACGAAGAGCGCCGCCATGGGGTGGCGGTCACGGGCGAGGAAATCCTGATAGGCCGCGCGGATGACGCCCGTCAGCATCCGGTCCTTCACAGGCCGGCCATTCACGAAGAGGTACTGGTAGGAGCCATTGCCGCGATTAAGTGTCGGCAGGCCGGCAAATCCCGAAAGCTGCACACCGTCCCGTTCCGATTCGATAGCGATCGCATTCTCGCGAAAATCACGGCCCATGATCGCGCCGAGTCGCTCGAGATGACCCTCTGGGGTCGGCTGGTGCGCGGCATAGCGGAACGTGCTGCGGCCATTGCTTTCCAGCGAGAAGCTGACATCGGCATTGGCCATGGCGAGCCGTTTGACGGCGTCAGTGACGGCCATGGTCTCGGCGCGGTCGGACTTCATGAATTTGAGGCGCGCGGGCGTCGCATGAAAGAGGTCGCGCACCTCGATTCGCGTACCGGTCTCACCCTTGCCGGTCCATGCGGCGGGCTTCGGCCCTTCGACGCGTCCGGCCTCAATAAAGACTTCGGCAGCATCCTCCCCGGCGGCACGCGAGGTGATTGTCATGCGCGACACGCTGGCGATGGAGGGCAGCGCCTCCCCGCGAAACCCCATCGTATGGATATTGAGCAGGTCGATCATGCCGTCCGCGCCAGGCGCAAGCTTTGATGTTGCATGACGCTCCAGCGCCATCAGCATGTCGGCACCGCTCATCCCGCAGCCATTGTCCTCTACGCAGATGCGCTTCAGCCCACCATCCTCGATACTGACGGAAATGGCGGTCGCGCCCGCATCAAGCGCATTTTCCACCAGCTCCTTCACAGCGGCTGCGGGCCGTTCGACGACCTCGCCAGCCGCGATACGATTGACCGCGTCAGGCGGCAGCTGACGGATGACCGGACGGTCTGGAAGGCGCGCAGAATCAGGCATGAAGGGCAATTGTATCAGGGTTTAGTGGCTGGGTGCACTATTGAGGCAGGTCCCTCCACAGCTGTTGGGTGCGTCACCCTCGACCGCGTCACGCGGTCTGAGGGTCCATCTCCTACCGCAGACGCGGTCGCGTGTGGACGATGCCGGAGATGGGCTCTCAGATGAGCCTGACGGCTCATCGAGAGTGACGCGAAGTGGAACCGCCTCACAAAACCGAAAAAAGGCGGCCATTTCTGACCGCCTTTATCAATTCCATGTTCAGAGGTCTCAGCCGTGATCTGGGTCCGGCATTGCGTCCGTTTCTTCAGAGTCATGCTCTTCCATGTCGCCGGCATCGTCGAGCGAGACGCTGATGTCGCCATCCTGCGCAAGCGTCGCGGTTTCGGTGAGGCCTTGAGGCTCTCCGACCACGATGAAGGTGAAGTTTTCCGGCTTCAGATACTTGGCCGCGATGGCATTCACATCGTCCAGCGTGACGGCCTCGACCAGTGCGTTGCGACGGTCGAAATAATCGACACCCAGCTCTTCAAGACGGACGCTCATCAAGTTCGAGGCGATCTTGGAGTTGCTGTCGAATGAGAGCGGATAGGAGCCGGTCAGATACGCCTTTGCATCAGCCAGTTCCGGTTCAGTGATCCCGTTTTCAACGATGTCAGTCATCTGGGTCTTGATCCCGGAGATGAACTCGCCAACGCTCTCATTCTTGGTCTGGCCGCCACCGCCCCATGTGTTGAGATGGTCACCGGTCGAGACGCCAGTATAGATGCCGTAGGTCAGGCCCTTTGCGACGCGCAGATCCTTCATCAGGCGGCTTTCGAAACCGCCGCCGCCAAATGTGTAATTCAGCACATAGGCGGGGAAGAAGTCCGGATTGTCGCGTGCCGGTCCGGGCGCGGTAAAGGATACAAGGCTTTGAGGCTGTGGCAGGTCGACAACAATCGGCGCGCTTACAGGCTCATTCAGCACCACGTCCTCAATCTCAGCCACGTCCGAGCTGTCCGGAAGGCCTGCCAGCGCGGCGTCGAGCAGCGGCGCGAGTTCCTCCGGTGACATGGCTCCAACCGCGGTGACGAGCAGGCCATCGCGTACCATCACCTCGTCCTTTCGGGCCGCAATCTGCTCCTGGGAAATAGCAGTGATGCTCTCTTCGCTGGTTTCTCGCGAAAACGGATGATCAGGCATCAGCACCTGATTGCGCGCCCGACCGGCGAGATAGCCAGCATTGGTTTCCCGTGTGCGAATGCCGATCAGCTGCTCACGCTTGAAACGCTCAATCGGGTCGGCATCGAAACGCGGCTCGGTCATGGCAAGCGCGACGAGTCCCATGGCATCGGCGACATTGTCGGTCAGCATGCTGGCTGAACAGAAAGTCGCTTCATCACCAGACCCGCATCCGAAGCTCATGTTCAGCTCTTCCATGCGCGTCGCAAAGGCCAGGGAATCAAGCTCGCCAGCGCCTTCATTCATCATGTAGGTCATTGCATCGGTCAGCCCCTCAAGGCCTTCCGGGTCGGTTGCGGCGCCTGTCTCCCAGGCCATGCGGAGCGCCAGGATGGGGATGGATGGCTCTTCCACCAGCCAGACGGAAATACCGCCGGGCGTTTCGAATTGCTGGATGCGGGCGAAGTCGCCCTCATGCACCATCACCGTTAGTTCGTCGCTTGGCGTTGTCGCAGCCTCGATGCTGGTCGATGGGGCCGCGGTTTCTGCCGGTACCTGACAGGCTGCCAGCAGGAGCGCCGCACCAAATACGGCCCCGAAGGCAGGTTTCGTTCTATTCGTCATCCTGGCTCTCCTCTTCCGGAAGCAGGTGGGCTTCAATGTAGTTCTTGTCCGCTGCAAGCACGCGGCGAAGGGCTGCGATGGCGTCTTCGGCCGTCACGCTGCGAATGTCGTCGGGATAATTGAGGACATCAGAAACAGTGCCGCCAATTGCCAGTGTCCGACCATATGTGTTCGCCAGGCTGACCTGGCTGTCACGCTGGTAAATGGCGCTGGCTGCGAGCGAATTTCTGGAGCGCTCAACCTCTGCATCGGTAAAGCCATTGGCCAGCACATCGGCGACGACTGCCATGTACGCGGCTTCAAGCTCATCGAGGCTCACGCCGTCTGATGGAGAGGCGGACAAGACGGCAGGCGCTGTGTCATGCAGGGAAAGCCACGCCCCCGCTGACGCGCTGACCGCGATTTTCTGCTCTTCGACCAGTGCCTGATACAGGCGGCTGGTTCGGCCGCCACCCAGGACATCAAGGGCAACGTCCAGCGCATAGGCAAAATCCTGGTCCTGGCTGTATGAAGTGGACAGGTACCAGCGCTCCCATTCGGGCTGACGAACCTTGGGATCGGAATATTCGATCAGCTGGGTCGCCGGCAGCGGCTCGACCTCACGCCATCCGCGCGTCGGGACCTCGCCATCCGACTTGGTGATCTGACCATAAGTCCGCTCGGCAAGCGTACGCACTTCGTCCGGGGTCACGTCACCGGCGACAACGAGGATGGACTCTGAAGGCGTGTACCACTTCTGATAAAAATCGAGGCCATCCTGCGGGGTCAGCGCACCGACCTCCTCCATCTTTCCGATAACGGTGATGTTGTAGGGATGGTCCTGATAGAGAGCGCTCATCACCTGCTCCTGCAGGATGACACCCGGATTATTGTCGATGCGCTGGCGGCGCTCTTCCTTGACGACATCACGCTCTGAAATGAACGGGCCCTCCGGATCATCATTGATGACAAGGTCCGTCATGCGCTCGGCTTCAAGCTCCATCATCTTTTCAAGATGCTGCTTGGCGACGCGCTCATAATAGGCGGTGTAATCCCAGCTCGTGAAGGCGTTCAGCTGACCGCCATTACGCTGCACGATGGTCGTGAACTCTTCGGGGCCGATATCGTCGGTTTCCTTGAACATCACATGTTCGAAGAGGTGCGCGATACCGGACTTGCCCGGGTCCTCATCGACAGCGCCGACCTTGTACCAGACCATGTGCGTGACGACCGGCGCACGATGGTCCGGAATGACAACGACCTCCATGCCGTTCGAAAGCTCAAATGTGGACGGCGTCGCATCGCCATCTGCCGTGTCAGCATGGGCAGGAAAGGCTGCAACAATGGCCGCTGCCAGACCTCCCGCGAGAAATGTTCTCATAGTCCTACTCCGGTTCATGTCTGGGCAATCAAATTGGAAATGGAACGGTACTTACGTCCCCGGAAGCTTGATGCGCTCGCCGCTGCCGCGGGCAATCGAGACCTGGGCATCGCCCGTCGCAGCGTCCTCGACCGACGCGTCTCCTCGGCTGGAGAGGATGGCGTCTGCATCCTCACGCGATTTGCGGACGATACCGGCCTCTTCATAGTCGATGACGGACCGGATCATCGGATTGACCGCATTGGCACCAGCGGCGGCGACAAGCGCGCGTTCCACAGCGCTCGCATCCTGCCCGATCGTCGTGCCGAAGGCTGTTGCCACAGGCGCGCGGCTGGGATCTGCTTCTGCCGGGACAGTCGTTCCGGCGGTTGGCGGACGCAGGCTGTATTCCGGTGGCACCGACAGCGGGGCTTTGGTCACAACCCGGAACTCGTCCGGTCCTGGCGAGCCTCCACCACCTCCGAAGACCGAGCACCCTCCGCTTGCAAGGAGCGCCCCCATCGCCGCACTGGTCAGAATTGCCTTTTTCATTGGCGTCCTCACTTCAAAAAACACGTTCTAAACACCGGTCGCTTCGCCGGTCTCGTTCCGCGACATTAGAAACTGATCGAGAAACAGCAAGACCGCGCCGACAGTAATCCCAGCGTCTGCAATATTGAAGACCCAGGGAAAGCCAATCGGCCAGTTTGCGATATGAGCCCCGAACCAGGGGCCGGAAAAATCCAGGAAATCGACAACTGCGCCGAACCGGATGCGATCAATCAGATTGCCAATCGCCCCGCCAATCACCAGCGCCAGCGACAGCGCGGTAAGCCAGCGTTCCGCCCGGAACAGCCAGTAGGTAAAGCCTGCTGCAATGCCGGTCGTTGCGAGCACCAGCACCCAGCGCATGATGCCATCCGATTGCAGGGTCCCGAAGCTGATGCCCCGGTTCCACAGCATTGTAAGATCGAAGACGGAGGACAGCTCAATCTTCCCGCAGGCAACCATGACATCCAGGCACGGCACCGCATTGAAGGCAGGATTGCTGAGGATCAGCCATTTTGTGAGCTGGTCCGAGACGATCACGGCGAGAATGACACCGAGCCAGAGCATACGGTTCTGTGCAGTCGCCATCAGGCAGCGCTCCTTATGGCTTTCACCGCCGCCGCATCGCGTGGGGTGATATCCGGATAGGCAGGGTCGGCTGTCGCCGGGTCGAAATATTTCCAGCTACGAGCGCATTTGATGCCGCTCGCCTTCACCGGAACGACAGAGACCCCCGTCGTATCTTCCAGGCGATACGCATCAGCAGGTCCCGTCCCGTGGATCAGCGTCGCACCGGACGTAATGAACAAGTCCGCAGCGCTTTCGCCTTCAAATGCTGCAATGAGGCCCGCATCCTCGATATAGACCTCCGGGGCCGCCTCCAGCGACGCGCCGATCCGCTTTTCGCGGCGCTCGATCTCCAGCGCGCCCGTCACGACACGGCGGACCTTGAAGATTTTCTCCCAGCGCGATGCAAGCTCCGCATCGAGCCAGCTTGCCGACGTTTCCGGGAAGGTCAGCAAGTGAACGCTGTCAGCCCGATCTGCGAAATGGCTCATCAGGAAGGCTTCTTCGGTAGTGAACGGCATGATTGGCGCAAGCCAGGTCAATAGCCGCTCCAGCACCAGGCTCATCACCGTCCGCGTCGCCCGGCGGCGGACATCCGTGGGCGCATCGCAGTAGAGGCTGTCCTTGCGGATATCGAAATAGATGGCCGACAGGTCCACGCCGCAGAAATTCAGCATGGCGGACATGATGCGTTTATAGTCAAACGTCGCATAGGATTTTCGAACCAGCGCGTCGCTTTCTGCAAGCCGGTGCAGGACCCATTTTTCGAGCCCCGGCATCTCTTCGCGTGTGACCGCTTCGCTCTCACTATAGCCTTCCAGCGCACCGAGCAGGTAGCGCAGCGTGTTTCGCAGGCGGCGATAGCTTTCGGCATTCGTTTTCAGGATATCGTCTGAAATGCGAAGATCTTCAGTGAAGTCCGAGCTCGCTGTCCAGAGGCGCAGGATCTCAATGCCGAACTGGTCGGCGACCTGCTGCGGCTCGACCGTATTGCCGAGCGATTTGGACATCTTCTTGCCGTCCGCATCAACAATGAAACCGTGCGTCACAACCGTCTTGTACGGGGCCATGCCGCGCGTCGCGCAATTCTCCAGAAGGGATGACTGGAACCAGCCGCGATGCTGGTCAGAACCCTCAAGGTAGACATCCGCCTGCCCGGTCTGCTCGTCGATGATACCGCGATCGCGAAGCGTGAAAGCGTGCGTCGTGCCGGAGTCGAACCAGACGTCGAGCACGTCATTTACCTTCTCCCAGCCCGCCGGATCTTCGATTCCATCAAGGAATGTCGCCGCGTCGGCAGAGAACCAGGCTTCAACGCCTTCGGCCGCGATGGCATCAAGGATGCGTGTGTTGACCTCATTCGCCTTGTCTGCCGGAAGCGCCACCGTGTGCGGTTCACCATCTGGGCTGACCAGCAGCGTGATCGGCACGCCCCAGTTGCGCTGACGTGAGATCAGCCAGTCCGGTCGGTCAGCGACCATTGACGTGATGCGGTTGCGAAGCTGCGGCGGCACGAAGGCGGTATCTTCCAGCGCCTTGAGCGCGAGATCGCGCAGCGGTGCCGTACCGTCGGAGCCGGCCTGATCCATGGCGATAAACCATTGCGGCGTCGCCCGGCGGATCACAGGGGCCTTGGAGCGCCAGCTATGCGCGTCGCGGATCATGGTCACGCCGCGCGAAAGAAGGTTTCCAGCCTCGGTCAGCAGGCGCATGACCTCGGGGTTGGCCTTGCCCTGCTCGCCGCGCTTCTTGCCAGAGGTACGGATGATATCGAGGCCCTTCAGGGGTTCGGGCAGCTCGTCATGCTCATAGACGCCGTCCTGATTGACGATGTCGCGGATGTCGGACGCCTTGTAGCCATTCGCGATCCAGACGAGGAAGTCATCTTCGCCGTGCGCGGGCGCCGTATGCACGAAGCCCGTACCGGCATCGTCGGTGACATGGTCGCCGGCGAGCATCGGGATGTCGTGCTTGTAGAAGTCGGAGAGCTCGTTCAGCGGGTGGGAAAGACTTGCTATCGTTGAGGGATCAATGTCGGCCAGTCGTGCAAAGTCGGAGACCTTCGCGGCCTCGAATACATTCGAAGCAAGAGCGTCGGCGATAACAAACTTGTCACCTGGCTTCGCAAACGGTGTGAACCCCAGCTCTTCCTCACTCATCACGTCCTTCACGACGTAGAGGCCGTAAGTGATGCCAGGATTGAATGAGACGGCCTGATTGGCTGGGATGGTCCAGGGCGTGGTTGTCCAGATCAGAACAGATGCGTCCATCAGCGCGTCGTAAACGTGTTCGGTATCGACAAGCATCCTGAGTGCTTCAGGATCATTGTCCACATCAAGGCTTGGCATTCCGTCGGGAAGATCGAAGTTCACGTCTTTGACAGGGAACTTCACCCAGATCACCGGCACCTTTCGGTCGTGATATTCGACTTCGGCTTCGGCGAGCGCTGTCCGTTCCACCGGTGACCACATGATCGGCTTGGAGCCGCGCACCAGGCGGCCGGACATGGCGACAGAGAGGAATTCGCGAACCGTGGCCGCTTCGGAATCAAAGTTCATGGTGAGGTATGGGTTGTCCCAGTCGCCCTCGACGCCGCAGCGGCGGAAGCCCTGCTTCTGCACCTCGATCCATTTCGCGGCATATTCCCGGCAGGCGGCGCGGAACTCGTCGCCCGGCACATCATCCTTGCCGCGCCCCTTGGCCCGGAACTCCTCTTCCACCTTCCATTCGATGGGCAGGCCATGGCAGTCCCAGCCGGGGATGTAAGAGGCATCATAGCCCAGCATCTGATGGCCGCGCACGACAAGGTCCTTGAGGATCTTGTTCATCGCGGTGCCGAGGTGAATGGGCCCGTTCGCATAGGGCGGGCCGTCATGCAGGATGAAGGGCTTGGCACCGCGCGCCTTCGCATCCTCCCGCATGCGGTCGTAGAGGCGCATCTCGTCCCAACGCTCGATCCATTTCGGCTCGGCCTTTGGAAGGCCGCCGCGCATCGGGAAGTCGGTTTTTGGCAGGAAGAGCGTGTCGCGGTAATCGTTGCCCGCGTCCGTCGTCGTCTCGTTACTCATTGTCTGATCAGTCTCGAATTAGCAGTTGTCCTGGTTTGCAAAGGGATAGCCCCGGCTTCGCCCGACGCCTCTAATCGAAGCAGGTCATCGCAAAGCCGGGCGGCTAATTCGAATCGCGGAATTCATGGCCGGTTTCGTCATCACGCTTCGGCGTCTAGCAGAGCCTTCCCGCAATGTCATCCGTCCGGCAGCAAGTCGCCAGCCTACTCTTCGTAGAACATGTCGATGACGGTCGGGACGATCGCGATGAAATTGTCGAAATTGATCTGGATGTTCTCTTCGGTCATGCCGCCATCAAGGATCACATAGCGCGAAATGCCGAGCGTATTGTCCAGCTTCCAGACACTGACAGCCGCGCGCCGGATATTCGCATCATTGATCTTCTCAAAGGTCACAAGATCATTGGCGTCGAAGCGCGCATTCATGTTGATGCCGGTGCAGACTGAGTCCGTGCAGGCCGTACCGGTCAGATAGTAGACGATCCCGTCATCGCTCTCTGCGCGAACGGACACATCTCCCGCTTCGCCATAACCCAGGACCTCGTGCCCCTGAGCCTCGACAAATGCCGTCAGCGAGTCCTCGGTAACAGACGTGATAATATCCGACCCTTGCGAAAAGGCTGGAAGTGAAATCGCGGCCGCAGCCAGCGCGAGTGTCGAAAGTTTCATGAACATCCCCTCTTAAATGTCTTTTCACTTTGGAAGAGGTCGGGCCGAAAGTCACCCCCGAGGAAATATTCAACCTGAGAGTTTCGCCCTGGCGTCCGCGCAGTCGCGATGCATCTGCTCGACCATGTCGTCGAGGGAGGAAAAGTGCAGCTCCGGCCTCAGATAGTGATGCAGCGCCACTTCAAGGAAGTGGCCGTAAATGTCGCCCTCAAAGTCAAAGATATACGCTTCAAGCAGTGGGTCGCGCACGCCAGTGGTGGGCGTACGTCCGAAGTTCGCAACGCCCGGCAACCACCCCCCATCCCGGTCAATCCGTACTTTCACCGCATACACCCCGTGACGCGGATGAATAAGGCTGCCGAGGTGGATATTGGCTGTAGGGAAGCCAATGGTGCGGCCCCGCTTTTCGCCATGCTCAACCGCGCCATCTGCGATCCAGGCATGGCCCAGCATGGCGGCGGCTTTCTCGGGCTCCCCAGAAATGAGCGCCTCCCGGATCGCTGTCGACGACGCCTTGGCGACGTCGACCCCTTCCACGCGGTCAACAATGGTCACATCGAATCCAAGCGACCGGCCAAGCGATGACAGACGCGCGGCGTCGCCCATACGGCCGCGGCCGAACCTGAAGTCAAAACCCACCGCCACATGGCGCACGCCAAGCCCCTCATGCAGCACGATGCGGCAGAATTCCTCATCCGTCATCGACGCCATTTCGGCATTGAACGGCAACTCGTAAACCGCTTCCGCGCCAAGCTCGATCAGGCGCGCATTGCGCCGGGCCGGCCGATAGATGCGGAAAGGCGGATCGTTCGGCCGGAAGAAGGCGCGAGGTGGCGGCTCGAATGTCGCCACGCCAAGCTGGAGCGCATCGATGCGTGCAGCCTCAATCACCGCCTGGTGGCCGGCATGCACTCCATCGAAATTTCCCAGCGCGATGGAATAACCCCGGGCAGCTTCCGGCAGACCGCGAAAGTCGGCAAACACCGCCATCAGGCGTCCTTGCTCGGCACCATGACCTTGGCTTCGCCCGCAACAACCGCCTTGTCATTGACGAGACAGGTGATCTTGAGCGTGACCCGGTTTCCGCGCTCGAACATTTCGGTGATTTCGGCGCGCGCCGTCACAGTGTCACCGATGAACACCGGCCGGCGAAACCGCATTTCCAGATGCGTGAAGATCGCACCCGGGCCGGGAAGGTCATTGCCGAGGATGCCGGAGATGTAGCTTGCAGTGAGCGCCCCATGGGCGATGCGCTGCCCAAAGGGCGTGTTTTTGGCGTACTCGTCGTCCATGTGGATCGGGTTGTAATCGCCCGAAACCTTGGCAAACAAATCAATGTCTTCTTCGGAGATCGTGTGATGCGTCTCGTGCGACATCCCCACGCTCAATTCCTCGAATTTGTAACCGTCCTTGACGCTCATCAGCGGTACTCCGATCTTCAAAACCTGTTTCTGTTACATTGCGGCGCTCGCCACGTCACCATCTGAGGGCGGGCATCGCCCAGTGGGCTGTCGTGCCATAGTCGTCGAGCAGGCCAATCAGCTCCTGCTCGAAATCCTCGCTATGCTGGGCAAGTCCGGTGCCAACATAGAGGCCATCATAGCCGTGCATGAGGGCACCGCGCATATCGGTGGCCGGGCTGTCGCCGATGCACAGCACGGCATCCGGCGCGGCGCCCCGAATGGCCTCGGCCCGTTCAGCTGCAAGCCGGTAGATCGCTTTGTGGGGCTTGCCGGGATAAATGACCTGCCCGCCTTCATCCTCATAGATTTCCGCCAGCGCGCCAGCGCACCAGACCAGCTGATCCCCCACGCGTACCTTGATGTCCGGATTGGCACAGATCATCGGCAGGCCGCGATCCACGCCCTGCCGCAGGATCTGGCGATAGTCCTCCGGGTCGTCGTTGACCTGGTCCTGCAGGCCGATGCAAAGCAGTGTTTCGGCTTCATCCGGCTCCACAAAATCGAGGTCGAGGCCCTTATAGAGAAAGGCGTCGCGCTCCCAGCCGGAATCGACACCGAGGCGCCATATCTTCTCGTTGCGCCGTCGGCTCAGCTCTTCGCGCGTCGCGTCGCCGGATGAAACGCAATCGTCGAACGCGTCAACCGGCACGCCCATCGGCTCGAAATAGGAAATGACCTGCGCCTTCGGGACAGGCGCATTCGTGATGAGGATGACCGTGCCGCCCTGCTGCCTGAACTGGCGCAACGCATCGCAGGCCGGAAAGAACGCCTTGCGACCATTATGGATGACCCCCCACACATCGCAAAAAATGGTGTCGTAGCGGGACGCGATCTCGGACAGGCCGGCGGGGAAGTCTGGTTTTTTCATGCGAGAAGCTCAGTAGAGAGGGCGGCGCGAGCGGTCAAACCCTCGCCGTCATCTCACCCAAACGCCGACAGCTTTGCCATGAAATCAGCAGGCGGTGCTGTCTCTTCCATCAGCGAGGACTTGATGGGCTTGGGCGCACCGAACACATGCCCCTGGCCATAAGGAATCTGGTACTCGAGAATCTCGACAACGCTGACTTCCTCTTCGATCTTCTCAGCGACCAGCGTTACGCCGAAACGCGAACAGACAGCCGATACTTCTTCGCCCTGAATGCGGCGCTGGACATTCGAGACTGGCCTTGGACCGGACGGATTGCGCAGCTGGTCGATGAGGTCGTCGCCCTTCATCTTCACGAAGCGCACGCCAGCATCCTGTAGACGCGGCAAGTCAATGGCGAGATCGCTCGCATGATCAATCGAGAAGCGGAAACCAAGCGCGGTCAGCTTTTCCATGCTGGCACGCAGTTCGCGGGAACGGTTTTCGAAACGGTCTGCCGGAATTTCAAAGATCAGCGCACCGGAGAGATCGCGATTGTCGCGCATGAAGTCCAGGAATTGCGGGAAGAAGTGCTGATCCGTCAGCGAATGGGTGGAAATGTTGCAGAACACACCGACGCGGCGATCCCGTTCCGACAGGCGGCGCACAATCTGCACGCAGCGGAAGAGCAGCATATTGTCGATAACGCCCATCAGGCTCGCGCGGCGGGCCGCATCGAGGAACTCTGCCGGCAGGATGAGCGAGCCATCGGGGCGACGAAGGCGCGTAAAGCCTTCATAAAACGCAACGCGGCGTTGAGGCAGGGACACGATCGGCTGAAGATGCAGATCCACGCGGCCATCCTGCAGCGCGTCCTTCACACTGCGCAACACCGCGTCTTCCTGCGGTCTCACATCAGCCGAGCTGGATTCCGAGAGCCGGTTCTCGAAATTGCGCGACAGCCTGTCGATCAGGCCTTCAAGCTGGCGCATCTCCGTCACCAGCGCGTCGCGGCGCTCTGTCAGCTCATGCTTCAGCGTTGATTCCACGCTTTCGGTGCGTGCTTCAATCATCTCGAGACGCTCTCGGGCAGCAGACTGGGTCTTTTCCAGTTGCTGGATGCGGTCATCTGCATCCCCAATCTTTGTGACATGCGCGACCAGCAGGTGAAACTGCCCCAGAATCGCAGTGGTTACAGCCCCCAGAGCGGTCGACACGGGAATGCTGAAACCGGCATAGGAATGCAGGCCGAAGCCGAGCGCAGCTCCAATCGCGACATAGAAAAAGAACAATATTCCAATCATGAATCCGGCAGCCCCAAACTCGTTTAACCTTAACAGCTAGGTGTCAAATGTTAACGAATTGGTAGCAATAGGCCTGATTTGGGACGCTTGCCAATGTTCAGTGCAGAGTTGCCCACAGCGTGTCACAGAGGACACACTTTCAGATCGCATGCGGATCAAAATGACAAGACGTTTGACTCAGACGCGAACGACGGTAGTCATAAAAGGCGACCCGCGCCTTGATGTCCGCGGCCAGTTTGGCCGGACGGGGGCGTCTCGGGGGAGACCGGGGTCCTGTCAAGGCAGGACCCCGCAGCTTTTTAAGGCCTGACTATCCGGATATTTTTGTCACCGTCCTGAGCGGCCAGGACAGGTCTGCGGTCTCGTCGTCACACGCAATGACTGTTTCGGTTCGCGGCGCGGCCTCATACTCCGCCGCAAGCGGTTCGGGACCGGCGCAAGGCTTCAGCACAAGGTCATGCCAGTCGCCGCCCAGATCGCGGTAGCCGACGCGATACGTCGTGCGTGAGCCGGCCCCGGCCACCCCGACCACCTTGAGATCGCCCGTATCGAACGCCAGCGCATTTGAAATCACCTCAACCCCCGGCTGAAGCAATGCGGCGTTGAAGCCGCCGCGTGGGGCCCCCTCTTCGACAAAGCTGAGCGCATCGGGCTGTTCGAAAGCGACGTTGAGAGCCTCAAGCATATCGCCCAGCCCCTCGGGCCCGGCAACCGTCAATGCCGCGGCGCGTCCGGCCCGCCATCCATGGTTCCGCACTTCATCGAGCCCCTCCACATCGCTGGGCATCAGCGAGAACAGGAAGGCACGATCGAGCCCTGCCAGCCGATCCGGCGACACTTCATTTGAAACGCCGGCAGGCGCACCAAACAAAAGGGACTTGCCGCCAGCGAGCACAAGCACGCAGGGACTGCCGCCTGAGCCACCGCATGGCAGGAGGGCAAATTCACTAGCCCCGATGACTACCTCCTCGACCGGCTGCGCCGATGTGGCGACGGCATCAGTCGAGCCATCGTCGCACGCCGACACTAGCAGCGCGGGCACCATGAGCCAGCCCAACCACCTCACAGGGGCTGCCCGCCGATTTCTGCTGTATTCGGTTCATTGATCACTGGGTTCTCCAATACGCCTACATTCTCGATCTCGACCCGGAAGCGGTCTCCCGCTTTCAGCCATCTGGGCGGCGTATGTCCCGCGCCAACGCCGGCGGGCGTACCGGTAAAGATGACGTCGCCGGGTTCCAGAGTGAAGGCAGCGCTCAGATGCGCAATCTGTTCCTTCACATTGTGGATCATGTCACCGAGCTTTGCGCTCTGGCGCAACTCGCCATTCACATAGCCCTTGATCTCAAGCGCATCGAGATCGCCGACTTCATCGGGTGTCACCAGGGCAGGTCCGAAGGGCGCGTGCGTATCGAACCCCTTGCCCATGATCATGGTCGGGCTCGCCTTCTGCCAGTCTCGTACAGATGCATCGCACCCGCAGGAAAATCCTGCAACGATTTCCATTGCACGCTCGGCTGGCACATGACGACCGCTCTTGCCAATGATGACAACGAGTTCAGCCTCATAGTCGAGCATTTTCGAGACCCGCGGAACATGGATCGGATCTCCCGGGCCGGATGCGGCGGTCGCCTGCTTGTTGAACCAGACTTGCACCTGGGGCCTGGGCTTCTCAGCGAAGCTCGCGCTCTCGGCCACGTGCGCTGCATAATTGAGGCCGATTGCCAGTATCTTTCCGGGCCGCAGAACAGGCTGACGCAGGCGCACCTGGTCCAGCGGAATAGCCGTCCCTGATGTTGCTGCGTTTTTTTTCGAGGACAAATCCCCAAGAAAATGGCTCAGACAACGAGGTGCGAATTGATAAACCTGTTGATTCTTCAACGGCCCACACCACAATTTTCCGTCAACCTCGAAGTTCACCCATTTCATTGCTTCGTTGCCTTGCTGCTACACCTCCCCGAAAACGTCCGGACCAAGAGTGTATTCAATGAGTCCACAGCGCTAATCGGGGCCAAACTAACGTCTACTAAGTCTATCGGGGATATCAATGGATTCAGGGATCAAGTCGCAGACATGCAGCCTTGCAGAACTACTGGCCCGTGATGTCGAGCTCAAAATGCCCCCATACCAGCGCAGTTATGTGTGGGACGTGGACGAAGTTGGCGAACTTCTCGGAGATCTCAGGACGGCCGCCGCCGGACGCCGGCACCACTTCATCGGTGCGATCGTGCTCGTCGATGTCGACGAATACACGTCGCTGGTCGTGGACGGGCAGCAGAGGCTGACAACGCTCACCATGATCCTCGCCGTGCTGCGCGACCTGGAAACCGACGAGAAACTGAAGACCAATCTGCATGCACTGATCGGCGATCGTGACAGGGCTCGCAGGGGCGATGACCGCGCCTGGCGGATGACACTGAACCATGTCGACAACCCCTTCTTTCGTGAGGCGGTACAGGAAGAAGGCGCCACGCAGCGCCGCGACATCGAGACCGAGGAATCCTCCAATCACAATCGCTTCCAGACAAATCTCGAATGGCTGGAAAAGCAGATAAAGCCCATGTCTTCTGCCGAACGGCTCTCCCTGTTCGAGACCATTCGCGACCGCGTCGTCGTCGTGCGCGTGACCGTGCCGAACCGCAATGAAGGCAATGAAGTCTTCCGCGTGCTGAACACGCGGGGCAAGGCACCTAATAGCCATGACATCATCAAGACGGAAATCCTGCAAAAAGCGGACGTCCCGCTTGAGGATGCCAACAAATATGCCCGCGAATGGCTGGATTATGAGGCCCAGCTGGGCGGAAGCGGCCTGAATGAGCTGCTGAACATCATTCGCCAGCTCTACAGCAAGGCCCAGAAGGGCAAGACCTCGGACTTCGCCAAAGTCGTTCTGTCCAAGGTCGACGCGAAGACATTTCTCGACAAGGAACTGCCCCGCTATGTCGACGCTTATAGGACCGTTCTCAAGGGCGACCCTGACCTCGGCGACAAGAGCGCTGCGGTCAAGACGGCGCTGGATCACCTCAGGCTCATTGACCATTCCCTGTGGAAAGTCCCCGCGGTCGCCTATCTCTACCACAACTCGCACAAGGAAGATGAAGCGCTAAAATTCTTTCAGCTGCTGGAGCGGTTCGCATTCGTCATGATGCTGCACATCACCGACCGCACACCCCGCCAGAAGCGCTACACCAAGCTCACCCAGACAATCCTTGCCGGCAAACCCCTGCTCGACGGCAAAAGCGTCCTCCACTTCTCGAAGGATGACCAGAAAAAGGTTCGTGACCGGCTGAGCGGACGGTTCGGCAATTTCTCACAGCGCCGGGCCATTGCGCTCCGCCTCAACGCCGCTCTTGAAAATGGCGAAGCCGTCAGTCCCGAAGACGACGCAACGGTCGAACATGTGCTCCCGCGCGCCGTGCCGGAAGATTCCTTCTGGAACACGGTCTGGCCAAACGGCCCAGTACAGCGCGAGCTCTGTGAGACAGTCGGCAATTTCGTGATTGTCCCCCAGCACATCAACCGCGCGGCTGATCGCAAGGACTTCCGTGAGAAGAAGAAGATCTTCTTCGAACAGGGGGGCCGCATCTTTTCTCTGACGGAAGATCTCAGAAACCGGCAGAGCTGGACCGCTGAAGATGTGCGCTCGCGCACCGAACAGCTCGTGGACATCCTGATGATGGTCTGGTTCTCGGACCTGGATGAATAGCGGTGGCGAAGCGGGTCAGCCGATCCGCCGCCGCTGTCTAGCTGCTGGCAGTCACGCCCTGAGAACCTGACGCATAGGCGCTCGCAAGCTGGTCCGCGGAAAGCCTCGCAGCGTCAATGGATGACGCGAAATGGACCAGGGCGAGTTCGGCACCAGTCAGGCCCGTATTGCCACGCGCCCCGGCAATCCCGGCGGCTTCGGAGAAGCTGCGATAGCTTTTCTGCGCGACGACGAGCGCGCTTTCGAAGCTGATCACATCCGCGCGAGAGACTTTCCCCGTCAATAGCAGCTCTTCGGCCAGGAGATCGAGCTGCTGCAGGGATGTCGCGGCTTGGCGCGCATCTGTTTCGATGGTCCGGAAGACCTCTTCCACGGCAAGGTCACCCGCGCCAATCTTGTCGCCATAGCTTGCAGGCGCCCGGTCGGTCTGTTCCGATGCCCCGCCAAACAGGATGTTGGCGAAGTCTGCGAGGCCCTTGGATTCGGACACCCAACCCTCAGCTTCGGCGTTTACCTTGAAAGTGGTGGCCGACTCTCGCAATGCAGATTGTTCACTGGCCAAGCTGGTTTCGACAATCGCTTCCTTCGAGACCATCGATACGGTCGCGCACCCTGACAGAAGCAGGATTGACAGAGAAGAAAGCACTTTCATCATCGACAACTGACCGCCCGTAAATTACGCAACCCCGCACTGAGGATTACAGATTGGCCATTACGCGTCCAGACCTTAATCCCATATAGAATTGCAAATGTATGAAGAGGGGGTGAACAAGGGTTATCGATGTTAAAACTTTATCCACCAATAGAAGCCCGGAAGACGGGACGACTGAAAGTTACGGACCTCCATGAGATCTACTGGGAGGAATCGGGCAATCCCGACGGCCTGCCAATCATTGCGCTTCACGGCGGTCCCGGCGGTGGATCGAACCCTGAAATGCGTCGCTTCTTCGATCCGGAAATCTATCGCATCATTCTGTTCGATCAGCGCGGCTGCGGTCGCTCCACCCCGCACTCGGAGCTGCGCGAGAATGATACCTGGGCGCTCGTCAGCGACATGGAGGCAATCCGCGAACACCTCGGCATTGACAAATGGGTTGTCTTCGGTGGGTCCTGGGGCTCCACCCTCTCTCTGTCATATGCGGTCACCCATACCGAGCGCGTCCTTGGCCTGATCCTGCGCGGCATCTTCCTGATCACGGACGCCGAGATCCAGTGGTTCTACCAGGACGGGGCGAGCCGCCTCTTCCCCGACGCCTATGACCGCTATGTCGCTCCCATACCGGAGGCGGAACGCGGTGACCTGCTGCACGCTTTTCACAAACGCCTGATCAGCGACAACCGGCAGGAACGCCTTGCCGCCGCCAAGGCATGGGCGTGTTGGGAAGGTGAGACGATCTCCATTCAGGGCCCCTCTTCTCGCCCTGCCAAATTCGAGGAAGACGCTTTCGCTGACGCCTTTGCCCGCATTGAGTGCCACTACTTCGTCAACAAGGGCTTCTTCGAGGACGATGGCTGGCTGCTCAAGCAGGCGGCAGAGAAGCTGAAAGGTGTTCCGGGCATCATCGTACACGGACGGTACGACGTGGTGACGCCGCTCTCGACGGCCTGGGCGCTCACCAAGGTCTGGCCGGATGCAGAGCTCCACATCGTCTCGGACGCGGGCCATTCCAGCCTCGACAGCGGCATCATCGACCAGCTGATCCGCGCCACCCGGAGTTTCGCGAAGAAATTTGGATAGGCATCGCGAACTGAAGACCCATGAAAAGGGCGCCGCACAGGCGCCCTTTTGCTTTTTCGGAGGCCTCGCCTATTCGGCCGGAAGCGGATTGTTCGGCCCGAGAATGCTCGTCATGAAGTCTGGAAGCTGCACATTGTATTGCTGCTGGATCTTGTCGAAGAAGCCGAAGAACAGGACAAAGGCCAGGAACACCGGCACCGGCCACCGCATCAGGAAGCGCCACACATTCATGATCGTGCCTTCGCCAAGTTCACTCTCGAGCATGTCGCGCGACAGGATCCATCCAGCGAAAATCACTGCCAGCAATCCGCCGAGCGGCAGTAGGAGATTCCCCGTCAGGAAGTCCACGAAGTCGAGATAATCAAGCGAGAACACATAGGCCGACCCCACAACGAACAGGATCACACCCATGCCAAGCGAGGCCCCGAACCGGGTGACGCCCTGACGCTCCTCAAGCCATGATACGGATACTTCCATCAGGGAGATCGAGGAGGTGAACGCGGCAAAGAGCGCGAGGCCGAAAAAGATGACAGCCATGATTTCACCGCCGGGAATGCTGCCAAATGCAACCGGCATCGACACGAAAAACAGGCTCGGTCCACCGGCCGGGTCGAGACCCGCAGCGAAGACGATCGGGAAGATGGCAAAGCCGGCAATCAGCGCAACCATCGTATCAGAACCTGCAACGATGCCTGACGCCCGCGGAATGTGCGTATCCCGCGCCAGATAGGCGCCGTAAGTAATCATCAGGCCCACACCGACACCAATCGAGAAGAAGGCTTGTCCAATGGCTTCGAGGAAGGTGTTGAAGCCCACATCCTCCCATTTCGGGGTCAGGAGAAACTCAGCGGCGGCCCCGGCATCGCCATTGGCCAGCGAAAAGCCGACGACAACAACCAGCATGATGAAAAAGGCCGGCATGAGTACTGTCGCCGCCCTTTCGATGCCGCCTTTCACCCCTCGTCCGACAATCCACACATTGGTGGCAAGGAACAGGGCAAGCAGGAAGAGAATGTACCATTTCGATGCCATGGGATGGGCGCCAATGCCGATCACATCCTCGAAATTCGTGCCAGACGCCTCCGCATTCATGCCGACAAACTTGCCCTGGAGCGCTTGTAGCGTGAACGCGATCAGCCAGGACGAAATGACGACGTAGAAGCTTAGAATGAATGACGCCGTCAGCGTGCCGACCCAGCCGACAATGCCCCAATTGAGGCTCTTGCCTTCGGCGCGGGCCAGCGACTCGACGCCTTCGACAGCCGACATGCCGGACTTTCGTCCCATCGCATATTCAGCCATCAGCAATGGCAGGCCCACGAAGGCGACAGAGATCAGATAGATGACGATAAATGCGCCGCCGCCATTCTCACCCGCCGTGTAGGGAAAACGCCAGAAATTGCCGAGACCGACGGATGAGCCCACAGCGGCCATGATGAAGCCGAACTTTGAGCCCCATGTCTCTGTCTTGCGACCAATTTCCATATTTCGCTCCCTCCAGGAAATGATTTTGGCGGGACACTATCCACGGCGGGATAAAGGTCAACGCTTCGCGGTGTGCAGGGGTCAAATTCCCCCCTGAGCGGATAGTCGCTCATTGCGTCCAAGGTGAACCGAAATGATGATGCCGAAACAGGCCATCGTCGTAAACATCACCGTCCCGCCATAAGAGACCAGCGGCAAGGGAACCCCCACGACCGGCACGAGACCGAGGACCATTGCCACATTGAACAGGATGAAGAAGGCGACGGTCGCGACCGACCCCACTGCGGCGAACCTGCCGAACAGGCTTGTCGAGCGTCCTGCAATGATGAGTCCCCAGGTCAGGATCACACCCCAGATGAGAAGCAGGCCCGTCGCCCCCAGGAAACCGAACTCCTCGGCGATCACGGTAAGGATGAAGTCGGTATGCTGCTCGGGAATATAGTCGAGCTGGGCCTGCGTGCCTTCCATGAAGCCACGCCCCTCCCAGCCGCCTGACCCGATCGCGATCTTTGCCTGCTCGATCTGGTAGCCATCATCAAGCGTATTGACGGATTTTCCGGTCAGCTGGGCAACGAAGGTGTCGACGCGTTCCTGCTGATAGGGTTCGAGCACAAACTGGTAGACTGGCCATATGCTGAGCAGAGCCGCAATCACTGCGGAAACTATGACACGGTACCACAGTCCTCCGAGATAGATCAGCACCCCGCCCGATGCGAAGAGCGCGAGTGTTGTCCCGAAGTCTGGCTGTTTGAAGATCAGTGCGGCCGGCACAAGGATCATGAACAGCGGGGGAAAATGAATCAGCAACCGCCCTGACTGGTGGGTGAGATTGTTTTGGTAGTAGCGGGCAAGCGCAAGCGTCAGGGCAAGCTTCATGAATTCGGAAGGCTGCACATTGACGGGGCCGAGCGGCAGCCAGCGCTGCGCGCCACCCCCGGTCACGCCAAACATCTCCACACCGACCAGCATGGCCAGGGTCACGAAATAGGCGGGCCAGGCGGCCTGCAGCCAGACACGAATGGGCACCAGGGCCACGACAAACATCAGGGCAAGGGCAATGCCGAAGCGCACGGCATGGCGTGCCGGCAGGGCCGCTTCTTCAGGGTTGGTATAGGTTGCGCTGAACAGGGCTGCCGTGCCGATACAGGCGACACAGACCAGCAGCAGCACGAGCCCCCACGGTATGGCCGCAAGCGTCTTTCCGAAATCGCGGTCATCCATACGGACCGAAGAAGCGCTAGACGTCCAGGCCATCAGGGCGCGCCGCGGTCATTGCCGCCGGAAGGGCGCCCTGCCGTCTGCTGCCATTTGGCAGCCTTGCGGGAATCGCGGCGGATCGCTTCGGCGAGGATATCCCGCGCGACCGGCGCAGCCGTACTCGACCCGCCTTCGCCATGCTCCACGACAACCGAGATCGCGTATTTCGGATCGTCTGCAGGCGCATAGGCCACGAACAGTGCATGATCGCGAAGTTTGCGATCAATCTGGTCACCCTTGAGAACGCCCGAGCGGCGCTCTTCCTCGGTGATGCGCCGCACCTGAGCCGTGCCGGTCTTGCCGGCAAGTCGTGGGCCGCCAAGGCCGAGATCCCCGGACCGCCAGGCTGTACCGCCCGCCTCTGATGTCACGCCATACATGCCGGCCATCATCCGCTCCATCATCTCCGGGTCTAGCGGGGCATCTTCCTTGATCGGCTCATCCGGGCGCGGGCCGTCACCAATGATATAGGGCTCGATGATTCGGCCCTTGGCAGCAATACGGGCAGACATGAGCGCCAGCTGGAGCGGCGTCGTGGCGAGATAGCCCTGCCCGATGCCATAATTCAGTGTCTCGCCTTCATACCAGGGCTCACCGAGCGCTTTGCGTTTCCATTCATCATTCGGCACCGTTCCGGCACGCCCGCCCGTCAGGCCGAGCTCCCAGCGCTGGCCGAAGCCGAATTTTTTCGACACTTCCGCGATCTTCTCGACGCCAACCCGGCGGGCAATTTCGTAGAAGTAGACGTCGCAGCTTCCCTTGATCGCCCAGTGCATGTTGACCGAGCCGTGACCGCCCGCCTTCCAGCAGTGCCAGGTGCGATTGCCAAAACGGTAATAGCGGTTGCAGTGCACCCGCATTTCAGGATTGATGCCCGCCTCAAGCGCCGCAGTCGCCACCACCATCTTGAAGGTCGAGCCCGGCGGATACGTGCCGTCATAGGCCTTGTGATAGAGAGGTGAGCGGTCATTCTCACGCAGCTCGTTGTAGTCGGCATATGAAATGCCGTTGACGAAATCATTGGGGTCGAAGGCTGGCGTGGAGACAAAGGCAAGTATTGCGCCTGTCTCAATGTCGAGCACGACCGCCGCACCGCTTTCCTCGCCAAAGCGCTCAATGGCCGCCCGTTGAAGCTCCGCGTCCACTGTGAGCCCGATATCCTTGCCCGGCGTTGGTGCGAGATCGTCGCTCTCCAGTTCGCGGATGACGCGTCCGGCCGCATTCGTTTCGAGCCGGCGGAATCCGGGTTCGCCGCGCAGCCAGGCTTCGGCATGTCGCTCGACACCGGAGCGGCCTGTCCGCATGTCCGGGTGCTTGAACAGGCGCGTCAGCAGGCGGGTTTCCTCATCCCCGAGATTCTTTGTCAGCCGAGCAAGATCATCCTGGCTTGCCTTGGCGACATAGCCGAGCACATGCGCAAAATCGCGGCCGCGCGGATAGGAACGCGTCGCAGCCATATCGACCTCGACACCCGGAATACTCGCCGCGATCAGAGACATGCGCGCAAAGTCCTCATAGGACAGCTCGCTGCGGACAATCGTCGACTGGAAGGAGGCCTGCTGGCGCGCCTGACGCGCAATACGCGCCTGCTGTTCCGGGGGCAGGTCGATATGTCTGGCAATCTCTGACAGGGAGGCTTCGAGATTTGGGGTCTGCTCGCGAATGATGGAGACGCGTCCAGCCTGTCTGTGAGAGGCAAGCGGCACGCCGAACCGGTCATAGATCGTGCCCCGGCGCGGCGGCGCGAGGTCGAGCTTTACCCCATTCTCCTTTGCGATTTCCATGTAGCGCTGGCCTTCGAACAGCTGCAGCTGCGCGAGTCGTGCAACGAGACCTGAGAACATTAGCCCGCCTGCGATACCGGTCGCCACAGTGCGCCGGTTCAGGCGATCTTCAAAATCCTTGGGCGAACTCATACCATGCTCCCCGTCAACGGAACGATACGCCGTCCGAGGTCAAAGACAGGCGCCATCAGCATGTGCATGACATAGGTCACGACCATTGCACTGATCAGCGGCGACACTTGAACCACATGCCCCGACGCAAAGCTCGCCAGCAACCAGACGAGGCTGAACGCTATGGCATACAGCACCACCGGCGCAGCCATGGAGATGATCGGCGCACGTTCGCGATCGAAAGCCCGACTGAAAGCCGCGCTGAGACCAAACACGCTGAGATTGATGAAGCCGAAACAGCCAAGCGGCGCATAGGCGCTGACATCCTGGGCGACGCCGAGAATGACAAGCAGCACCATCGGGCGAAAGGCGACGCCGCTTCGACCCCAGCCGACCGCCGCCACGAGCGCTGCATAAGGCCAGACGAGTTCCTGGTCGAAAAGGGATTTCGGCGTCAGCCCGACAATCCCCACCAGGGCGACCATCAGGAACCCGATAATCAGCCGGCTAGTCGGCCCCGCTTCCCGCCAGAGACGCGAAATTCCAGACACGGCCCCCTGATCACGACGACGAGCCATGGGTCAGGGCGCTCCCGGATTCTGCGCGCCTTGCGGTTCTGCGCCTTCGGACGCCGCGGTTTCCGTTTCTTCGCTGGGCGCTTCTTGCACCGGGAAAGCTTCGGGCGTCGGAATCTTCATGCTCGGCATGAGGCGCACAAAACCGCCCTGCGAGTCGCGCATGCCGAACTCGACGCGCAAGGTTCCGCCACGCTGCACGATCTCGCCGACGACAATCCCGCGCGGGAATATGCCGCCCTCGCCAGACGTCAGGACGCGCTCGCCCAGGATGAAATCGCCGCGCTCTGGAAGGTCTGTCAGCGTGCCAAGATCATCGCGGTCGCCAAACAGGATGGCGCGAAGGCCACTCGCCTCTCCCATGACGGGGACGCGCGAGTTGAAATCGGTCACCAGCAGCACGCGCGCCGAGCGCTCGCCAAGCTGAACGACCCGCCCCACCAGTCCGCCTTCATTCTCGGCATACGCCCCCTCCTCGACGCCTTGCAGCCGGCCGGCATTGACGAGAATGGCCTCGCGGAAGGGGCCGTTTGTTTCTGTTGTGATGCGCGCTGTCACACCGCGCACAGGTGGCTCACCCATGACATTGAGCATCTCTTCATACGCTTCCAGGCGCGCCGCCATGGAAATGGCCACAGACCGATACCGCGTCAGTTCTCGGACCTGGGCTTCAAGCTCGCGTATACGCGCCTCACGGGCGGCCTTGCCGGTAATCTGATCCCAGAGGCCCGGACGGGCTGAACTTGCAAGCTGGTCGGCCGCCATCGCGCGTGTCGGGTCGACCATGGCGCGGAGGCGTGGAGAGGTCTGCAGCAACAGAACACCAAACAGGCCGGCAAGGGCAATAAAAAGGGCGTATCGCCGCAACGGGCGACCCTTCAGACGCTTTCCTCGCACACGGGCCATGGACGTCCCTTCTGGCCTCCGACCACTCGATTAATCCTGAATTGATCCGGCCGGTTTCGCAACCGGGAATTCAGCCTGGCTGTTGCTAGACTTCCGGTGACAGGACGTTTTTCATCCGCACCAGATTTTCCAGAACATAGCCGCAGCCATTGGCAACGCATTTTAGCGGGTCGTCGGCAATCATGACAGGCAATTGCGCTTGCTCACGGATAACCACGTCGAGATTGCGCAGCAGCGCGCCGCCGCCTGTCAGCACAATACCGCGGTCGACAATATCGGCAGCGAGTTCGGGCGCCATCGCCTCCAGCGCGAGCTTGATCGCCTCGACAATCTCGCCGACCGGATCGGCCAGCGCTTCTGCCATCATGGCTTCGTTGACTTCAACCTCATTCGGTACGCCGTCTGCCGAGCCGCGGCCGCGAACCGTTACAGTCAGGCCTTCGCCGCTCTCGGGTGCCTTGGCAGACCCGATTTCCTTCTTGATCCGCTCGGCCGACATCTCCCCGATCATGATCTGCTTGGCCTTGCGCAGATAGTTCATGATGGCGTGGTCCATCTTGTCGCCGCCGACGCGAACGGAGCGGGAGTAGACGATGCCGCCAAGCGACAGAACGGCCACCTCGGTCGTGCCACCACCGATATCGACCACCATGGAGCCTGCTGGTTCTTCAATCGGCAGGCCCGCACCAATTGCGGCCGCCATGGGCTCCTCGATCAGCTGGACGTCGCGCGCGCCGGCAGCCAGCGCCGACTGGTGAATGGCGCGGCGTTCGACATTGGTCGCAGAGCTTGGCACACAGATGATGATCAGCGGAGAAACGAAGGCGCGGCGATTGTGCACTTTGCGAATGAAGTGCTTGATCATTTCCTCGGCGACTTCGAAGTCCGCAATCACGCCATCGCGCATCGGGCGAATGGCTTCCATGTTCAGCGGGGTCTTGCCGAGCATCTGTTTGGCCTGGTTCCCAACCGCGTAAACAACCTTGCGACCACCCTGGTTCATGTATGCGACGACGGACGGCTCATCGAGCTTGATGCCCTGACCTTTCACGTAGACCAGCGTGTTCGCCGTCCCGAGGTCAATGGCCATATCCGTGGAGAGCATGCCGAGAAGGCTACCGATCATTTGCAACGTCGCTTTTCTAGTGGTGCGAACGACAATTCGCCCGCACACAGGTGTGGATATTGATCAGCCCTATACCACAAATGCCGTTTCCACTCCGTTAACGCAAGTGAAACACTGTTGACAGATGGAACGCCTCGTTCCATCAGCAAATAGTTCAGTAATGGCGGGGCTTTATGCGAACCCCGCCATCGCCTCGGATTTCATTCCACAAACGAAACGTTCACTCCCGATCGGGAGCGATTCATTCTCTGTAAATCATCATTATTGACGCGCGCATCGCGCTTGCAAACAATCAGGCGGCGAGGCGCTTCATCCGGCGGGCTTCAAGCTTGTTAAGCGCGTGAATGTAAGCCTTCGCGCTGGCCACCAGCGTATCAGGGTCTGAAGCGCGACCGACAGCCATGATGCCCTCGCCCTTCAGTCGAACGCTGACCTCAGCTTGCGCATCCGTCCCGCCCGTCACCGCGTGCACCTGATAAAGATCAAGCTTGGCATCGTGCTTGACGATGGAACGGATCGCGATGAAGACCGCGTCCACCGGCCCATTGCCTTCGCAACTGGCCGAACGTTCTTCACCATCGACCACAAGCGTCAGATCCGCCGTTTGCGGCCCCTCAGACCCGGCCACCACACGCAGGCGTTTGAAAGCGACCCGTTCACCCATGGCAGACAGCTGGTCATCCACAAGGGCCAGGATGTCATCATCGAAGACGTGCTTCTTCTTGTCGGCAAGTGCCTTGAACCGTTTGAACGCTTCGTTGAGCGAATCCTGATCCAGTTCGTAGCCGAGCGAGTGTAGCTTGTCACGGAAAGCGTTGCGACCAGACAGCTTGCCCATGACCAGAGAAGACTTGGAGACGCCGACATCTTCCGGCTTCATAATCTCATAGGTCTCGGTGTTCTTGAGCATGCCGTCCTGGTGGATGCCGCTCTCATGGGCGAACGCATTCTTGCCGACAATGGCCTTGTTATACTGGACGGGAAAGCCGGTAATCCGGCTTACCATCTGGCTCGCACGGGCCAGGCGTGTCGTATCGATGCCAGTCTCGAAAGGCAGGCTGTCACCGCGCACCTTGAAGGCCATGACGACCTCTTCCAGCGATGCATTGCCGGCCCGCTCACCAAGTCCATTGATCGTGCATTCAATCTGCCTTGCGCCATTCGCCGCGCCAGCGATCGAGTTCGCCACCGCAAGGCCGAGGTCGTTATGGCAATGGGTTGACCAGATCACCTTGTCCGAGTTCGGGATATTCTCCCGAAGGCTACGGATCAGCGCGCCATATTCATCGGGATGCGAATAGCCAACCGTATCGGGCACATTGATTGTGGTGGCGCCGGACGTGATGGCCGCGTCAATGCATTTGCACAGGAAGTCGAACTCTGTCCGCGTTGCGTCTTCCGCGCTCCATTCGACATCGTCGACGAGATTGCGCGCCTGCGCCACAGAACGGCCAACTGCTTCCAGTACCGCGTTCGGCCCCATTTTCAGCTTGTGCTTCATGTGCACCGGGCTGGTCGAGATGAAGGTGTGGATCCGCGGGCGAGCCGCCGCACGCACAGCCTCTCCGCAGCGCTCGATATCGCCGGGAGTCGACCGTGCCAGGCCCGTGATCACAGAGGATTTGGAACGCCGTGCTATTTCCTGCACAGCCTTGAAATCACCTTGCGAGGAAGCGGGAAAGCCAGCCTCGATAATATCGACACCCATCGTTTCAAGCAGGTCGGCAAGATCCAGCTTTTCCTTGTGGGTCATGGACGCGCCCGGCGATTGCTCGCCATCGCGCATTGTCGTGTCAAAAATCAGAATTCGGTCTTTATCGGTCGTCATGGTCTGGCCTGTCTGGAAAACTTGGGACTGGTACTGGGTGTGTACGAGGCTTGAAGTGTTCCCCTGACCAGGCGCCAGACGACTAGTGTCCGGCGGCAACCGGCCAGGGGCCGGTAAGCAGCAGGGTGGTAAGCATCAGCAGGGGCAATTTCTTGCGCATGGCGAGACTAATCCGTGTTCTCGCCCCGAGTGTCAACCGGTTCAACTACGTCAACCGCAATAATCTTGCCCGCACGGCGCCGTTGACGCGCATAAAGCCATACCGCCGCAAAGACGAGGGTCGCCGCAGCCGCGAGTCCCGCTGCCAGCAATGGCGAACCGCTGAGCGCCGCCATCAGGCTCTGGCCCGCAAACGTGACCAGCAGGATCTTCGGAATGACGCCCAGCGCCATGCCCGAGAGAAAGGCAAGAAAGTTGGCACGCACGGCACCGAACGCCATGTTCACGATGAGGAATGGCCCCGTCGGCACATTTCTCACAATGGCACTGGCGGCGAAGGCATTGCGCGTGACGAATTCGGTGAATTTCTGCGTCCGACGGCCCGACAGGCGCGCCACGGCGGCCTCTCCACTGAACCGTCCAAGCCAGAAAGTGATGGCCCCGGAAACAAGCGTCGCCACCCAGGAGTAGAATGCCCCATACACTGGCCCGAACGCGACGACGGCGGCACCGATGAGCCCGAATTGCGGAATTCCGACAAAGGCTGCACCGCAGAAAAGCGCGATCACGGCCGGCAGGGCCCAGGGTGTGTCGGCGAGTGCCTGCATCTGGGCAATGAACTGCTCAAGCGAGCCGAGCACGCCCGTCTTGCCGAGAATGAACAGCCCAATCACGCCCGCGCCGAGCGCGAGGCCGAACCACAGCGCCTTGCGGGAACGGCGCGCGGGAAGAGATGGACTCTCGGGCTGCATCGCCGCTCCTTTGATTTAGACCGCCCGGATCGTCAAGCACGACCGGCAGGTCACGCGCGCAAGCGGGCCTACGCTGCCGGCTTCTCGAACTTGATCATGAACTGGTCGGTTGTGCCGCGAACCTTTTCGTCGAAGACATTGACCGTGAGGTCGTCCTCGGGATTGTCGAACAGGTCGCTTTCGGCCACCACGACAAAGCCTGCCTCGGTCGCAAGGTCCTTCACGATCTGCGGGTCTATCCGGTGCGTGTCGCCGCCGGTTGTTGCAGGCGATCCTGCCGGGGCAGTGTGATCGATCACCACAAACGTCCCGCCCGGTTTCAGCACGCGAAAGATTTCAGGTAGCGAGTTGTCGGGATTGGTCACCAACTTGGTACCGCTTTCGGGCGTATACCAGAGCTCGTGCGGCCCCTGGAACCAGGTCACAACGTCGACCGATGCATCATCCAGCGGCATCTCGTCAAAATTGACCTTCAGGTATTCGACATTATCCAGCCCTTCGAGGCGGGTTTCCAGACTGTTGCCGAGAAAGGCGTCGAACGCCGCCGGATTCTGCATGTAGAGCTTCGCGTCATCGGTGAGGTAGCGCGAAAAAATCTCGGTAAAATATCCACCCCCGGCTTCCAGCTCGAGCAGAGTGTCGTCCGGCTCCAGACCGATGAATTCGACCACTGCCGCCGGATGGCGCATGGCATCGCGTTCGATATCGGTGTCCGGTCGCGCATCATTGACGATGGCGGCGTTGAGGCGCGCAGCGTCCGCACTCACCGTTTCGGCAACGGGCGGCATTGGCACATCGACCGGCGCGAGCCCGGCCTCCGTCTTGGTCGCCGCACAGGCCGAGGCCAGCAGCAGCATGGCCGCACCCGTCATCAATCTTAACGTCATGTCTTCCTCCAACTTGCCCCATCCGGAGCACTCATCCTGGGTCTGCACGCCCCGCCCCATACTGGACCGACCCAGCGCATTTCACCAGAGGAAATAAGGGCCGTGCACCGCAGCTTCAGGCCTTTGCCAGCATGGCCTCGCTCATCTCCCACAGCCGGTCCGCACCTACCTCATCCGTGATCCATTCACGGGCATGTTCCCAGCGTTGGCTGCTTTCGTTGGCAAGCTGGGCAATGTCGCAATTCTCGCAATACTCGCCGCCCCGCCCCTCCAGACTTGGCGATGTCGCAGCCCACACAGTGGTAGATGCCCCCTGCTCGGGTGTCTTGAACATCGCCTGCACCGCTTCAGGGATCGTCCCGTCGGCATTTTTCCAGCCCAGCGCGACCATCTCTTCTTCCGGCAGGTAGCGCTGCAGCGGCGTGAAAATGCCGCCCGGATGAACCGAAAAGGCCGTCACACCCTTGTGCTTCCACCTGCGGTCAATCCCGTTGGCAAACAGGGCATCCGCGGACTTCGCCTGGCCATAGGCTTCCCATTTGTCATAGTTGCGGGTCTCATAATTCGGATCATCCCAGATCACATCGCTGCGCGCATGCCCTATGGATGACAGGCTGACGATCCGCGTGCGTTCGGCACGGTCGATCGCAGGTTCAAGCGCGAGCGCCAATGCCATATGCCCTAGATGATTGACCCCAAACTGCGCCTCCCAGCCCGGCCCCACCCGGCTGAGCGGGCACGCCATGATCCCCGCATTGTTGATCAGGATGTGAAGCGGGCGCTCAGACGCAACGTAATCGGCAGCAAAACGCCTCACGCTTGCAATATCTGCGAGATCCATCTCGGCTACGGCGATCATTTGCGGAATGTCCGCCAGCGTCGCTTTTGCCACGTCGAGACGCCTCGCTGGCACCGTCACATGCGCGCCTGCCCCGGCCAGCGCACGCACCGTCTCCAGGCCGATGCCGCTATATCCTCCCGTCACGATGGCGTTCACGCCGGTGAGGTCGATGCCTTCGACAACGTCTTTCGCCGTGCTCTTGGCATGAAAACCCGATCCGATCGGGGCCTGATCCTTCGCGGTCATCTGACGATCTCCCAATACTATTGCTATCGTTATCGACCGAACCCTGCGCCTTCGGGCTTGGACTGGCAAGCCCGACTGCATAAGACGTCTGAATTCAGTCAAATTTCACCGGTCTACTGGCTGGCATGAAACGGAAACAGATGATGACACGCCGCCCTCTAGCCATTGCTGCCGCCCTGCTCGTCGGGCTTTCCTTCTCGGTGCCCGCTTCGGCCCAGTTCGGGCGCGAAGAGATCGCCCGCCCCGACGCCGATGAGCTCTACGCCGACCGCGCCGTCGAGAAAGGCTGGTATGACGATGCGATCGAGCGTTATCAGACCGCCTGCAAGGACACGTCCCGGCAGACCGCCGTCTGGGCCCGCAACTGCCGCAAGCTCGCTGACATCTACCGCAAGGGCCAGGGTGTAAGACAGGACTATCCAAGGGCGCAGTCCCTGTACCACAGGGCCTGTTTCGAGGGAGATGACGCGGTCGCCTGCAGCCAGCAGGCCCATGTGTCCTTCAAGGGCAATGATGGCGACGTCGACCTGCCCTATGCCCGCAAGCTCTATAAGGCAGCGTGCGACCTTGGTGACCAGACCGCATGCGCGGGCTATGGCTCGATGCTGTATCGCGGACAAGGGGGTCCCATGCAGCGCACAACAGGCAAGCAGTACATCCAGAATGCCTGCGCCGCGGGCGATGAATGGGCCTGCGAACGCGCACGCGGCTTCGGCCTGCCAGAACGTCAGGGGCTGTAGAAAAGCAGCGCAACCGATCCAGAGAACCCAATCATAACTTGAAAGATTACATGAAATTTCCGCTTTGACGTTACGCCGGTCTTCGCACTCATCTGATACTGATTTGTCATGCCGACGAATCTTCAACTCCTGAGAGCGAGTACCGGCGCTGTCATGCGGGCGCTGATGTTCTTCGGCTTTATCATGGTCACAGCCCTGTCTCTGGTCACCATTTTTGCAGTGAGTCTGACAGCTTTTGGCGGCATTCCTGCAGACCGGACCGAGTTTCTGTTTACCGTGCTCGCCATTTCCACATGCGTTGCGGCGCCGATGGGCGCCATGGCCGCACAAAACCAGTACCATCTCGACCGGTACCACTCCACGTTGCACGCCATGGCCTCAACCGATCCGCTTACCGGGCTGTTCAATCGCCGTTCCTTCGAGAATTTCGCCAATGAAGAGATCGAGCGCATGCAGCGCACCGGTCATCAGTCCAGCATCGCAATCTTTGATCTCGACCACTTCAAGGCCTTTAACGACACCCACGGCCACAGCTTTGGTGATCAGGTTCTCGTGCAGGTCGCCGCAATCAGTCACGCCCAGCTCCGCGGCCCATTTGACCGGCTCGGACGCTGGGGCGGCGAGGAATTTGTCGTCCTGCTTACCAATCTGTCTCCCCGTCAGGCGGATGCTGTGTGCGAGCGGCTGCGCAAACGGATTGAGGCGGCCAGTATGGTCTTCAAGAACAAGTCATCCAATGTCACTGCAAGCTTCGGGGTGGCGAGCCTTGATGCCAGTATGGGCCTTGCGGCCAGCCTCGAGCAGGCCGACGAAATGCTCTACCGCGCGAAAAGAGATGGCCGAAACAAGGTTGTATCGGCAGTCATGCTCCGCCGAGCGGCCTGAGAGTCGCGCCCGACACACCAGCTTGTGATTGCGGAGGAAGCATGGGCTCCTACATTGGAGTGGATGATTCCGTTTTCCGTCCTTGATCTCGCCCCCATTGTTGAAGGCAGCACTGCTCAGGATGCCCTTGCACGGGCCCGCCGGCTTGCGACGCATGCCGACCGGCTGGGTTACAATCGCTACTGGCTCGCCGAGCACCATAACATGCCAGGCATCGCCAGCGCCGCCACGGCCGTCATGATTGCTCATGCAGGCCAGGACACTCAGAAGATTCGTCTCGGTGCCGGCGGCATCATGTTGCCGAACCACGCGCCCATCATGGTGGCCGAACAGTTCGGAACCCTCGAAGCGATCTATCCCGGGCGGATCGACCTCGGCCTTGGCCGCGCACCGGGCGGTGACCAGGCGGTCGCCCATGCGCTGCGCCGCACCCTTGTCGGCGGCGAGGACCGGTTCCCGAAAGAGGTCGTTGAATTGCAGGCCTGGTTGGGAGAGGTCCAGCCGGGACAGCGTGTCCAGGCCGTGCCCGGCGGCGGAACCAATATCCCGCTCTGGATCCTCGGCTCATCCACTTTCGGCGCGCAGCTCGCCGCCCATCTCGGCCTGCCTTACGCATTCGCGTCGCACTTCGCGCCGCAGCAGATGGAGCGCGCCATCCAGATCTACCGTGAAACCTTCCAGCCCTCAGAACAGCTGAAGACGCCCCATGTCATGCTCGGTTTCAACATGATTGCCGCTGACACCGATGAGGAGGCGCACCTGCTCGCTTCGTCGCTGCGCCGGACTTTCGTCAATCTTCGACGCGGCACACCGACCCGTCTTGCACCACCGGACCTGTCCTTCGACGAGGAGATCCTGCCGCATGAACGCATCATGCTTGAGACGATCCTGTCCTGTTCGGCGGTCGGATCCGCGCAAACGGTAAAGGCGAAGCTTGAGGACTTCATCGGGCGGACGGGCGCCGACGAACTCATCCTGTCCGCACACATATTCGATGAGACCGCCCGGCACCGCTCTTATGAGATCGCCGCCGAGGTGCGAGAAAGTCTGACGCCGGCCAAGGCCGCCGAATAAAAGGCACCACTCAAAAAACGTGACTGGTCTTCTCGACCAGCACCGATTAAACGGGCCGACCGATGTTGACCCGCTTTTTCGCCGCTCCCGTGTTCATAGCCGTCATTGCGATTGCGATGGGAACAGGCATTGATGCTCTGGTGAAAGGTGTCGCCCCCAATGCCGGCCTTCATCACCTGCTAGCCTGGCGATTCCTGTTTGGCGGGATCATTGCTTTTGCGGTGTTCAAGGCCAAGCGCAGGCCAGCCCCAAAGGCCGAAGCTATCCGTTTCCACACAATCCGCGGCCTGCTGCAGCTGTTTTGTGCATTCACCTTCTTCTACGCCCTGACCCAGCTGCGCCTCGCCGAAGCCACTGCCCTCGGCTTTACCGCCGCCCTCATGGTGGCGCCGGTCGCCCGCATTGTCATTGGTGAGAAGATCAGTCCGGTAGCTGTGGCCGCTGCGCTCATCGGGTTTCTCGGCGTACTGCTCGCCGTGACCGGGTCGGGCGCAGGCAACGATCTCGCGGACGGCAAGAACCGGACACTCGGCCTCATCGCCCTGTTCTCATCCACGATCGGCTATGCCTTTGTGCTCGTCTTCCTGCGGATGCGCGCCACGAAGGAAGACGCGACAACTATTGCCATGTTTACCAATGTCGTGCCCGCCATCGCACTGCTTCCAATAACCTTCGGCTTTTTCGGCTTTCCGGTGCTGGCATCGCTACCGGTCTTTCTCGCGCTTGGCGCAGCGGGCTATTCGGTCTGGTTCCTGATGACGCTGGCTTACGCCAAGGCACCGGCTCAGCAGCTCGCGCCCATTGAGTACACCGCCCTCATCTGGAGTGCGGTCCTCGGCCTCATTTTCTTCGATGAGTGGCCGGGCTGGCAGCTCTGGGCGGGCGCCGTTATCATCATCACAAGCTGTATGATTGTCGCCTTCGAAGGACGGTTCCGCACGCGTCGGCAGGCTGGGCTGCCGGCGAGCGATATTCCAGAGTGAGCTAGAGGCTGCGCCCGATCTTGACCGCTTCACGGGCCTTTTCAGTAATTGCCGCCCAGTCGCCCCGTGCCATCTCGTCCTTCGTGGCAATCCACGAACCGCCCACGGCGATGACATTCGGCAGGGAGAGGTACTCGCCAGCATTCTGCGGGGTGATGCCACCGGTTGGCATGAAATCGATATGCGGCAGGGGACCGGCCAGCGACTTCAGGAATTTCGCTCCGCCTGCCGCTTCTGCCGGGAAGAATTTCAGGACACCATAGCCCTCGTCGAACCGCGCCATCGCTTCGCTCGCCGAAGCGACGCCCGGCAGGATGATGCCGTCATGGCTGGCCAGCGCATCAAGCAGCAGCGGCGAGGTACCCGGTGTCACAAGAAAGTCAGAACCGGCCTTCAGGGCCGCATCAACATCGCCCTCGGAGATGATGGTGCCCGCGCCAATGAGAAGGTCCTTTTCGGCCTCACCCATACGGCGAATGACGTCCAGGGCAGCGGGCGTGCGCAGCGTGATCTCCACACTCGTCATACCGCCCTTGATCAGCGCTTCTGCCAGCGGTTCGGCATGATCCGCGTCATAGACGGTGAGCACCGGAACGATCGGCGCGGCTTCGATTGCCGCCCGGAAGGCTGTCATGGTTTTCATTCGTCACGTCCTTCGTCGAAATAGAGGGCCGCTGCACCGACTAGCGCAGCCTCGCCAGCAAGCAAGAGGCGAACCGAAATAGGTGGCATGTAATCGCTCATGGGTCCGCGTTGCATGAAGCGTTCCAGCGCTTCCGGCGCGAGTAGCCATTCCTCAAGGCGCTCTGCCACACCGCCCGTGATCACAACGCCGCCGCGGGTGCCGTTCATCAGCGCCGCATCGCCCAGCGCGTACAGCGTCCCTCGCGCACGGATTTCGCAGATATCGCGGCAGATCCGGTCACCCTGCCGTGCCAGGTCCAGCATGTCGCCGGGTTGGATTTCGGTCCATTCCACCCCGTCAATCGCGCACAGGGCCTGGTGCACCGCATTCAGACCTGAGCCCGATAGCACAAGCTCGCGCGAGACGTAGCCGTGGGTTTCGAGCAGCTTTTCGTACAGTGCCCATTCGCGTTCATTGTAAGGCGCAAAGGCGGCATGCCCGCCCTCACCAGTCAGCACGCGCCAACCGGTGCGACCGACAGGAATGAGCGTTGCCATTCCGACACCCGTCCCGGGGCCGGAAACGAGGATCGGTTCGCGGCCATCATCCTCGGCGTCACCGGGATGGATCACGCGGAACGCGCTGTCCGGCAATTCGGGAATGGCGCGGGCCATGGCGGCATAGTCGTTGACCAGCTGGACGCGTTTCAGGTCGCACACATCGGCAAGCCGCCGCGCATCCACCGTCCAGTCGCGATTGGTGAGCTTGACCACACCGTCTTCAACCGGCCCTGCAATCGCAATCAGCGCCTGTTCGGGCTTCTTGTGACCGACTTCCTTGCAATAGGTTGCAAGCGCGAGGTCGAAGCTTTCAAAGTCGTCGCCGGGCATGACGGACACATCCGACACCACCGGATGACCGGCAAAGCCGCGGCGCGCCAGGGCAAATCGAACATTGGTGCCCCCAATATCGCCAACGAGAACCGGCTCGCTCATGCCCTCAAGCTTCCCGGCAGGAAGAAGTCGAACAGGCTACCGCCGGATTCCGGCCTGTCGGCATTGTCCCGGAAAGCGGAGAAGAGTTCGCGGCCAAGCCCCTGCCCTGAAATGTTCGGGCGGAATTGAGCAGGTTCTCGGGCTTCGAAGACGGTCGGGTCAATATCGACGTCGAGACGTCCCGTCTCTGCATCGAGCGTAATGACATCGCCGTCCTGAACGCGCGCCAGAGGGCCACCACGGGCCGCCTCCGGCCCGACGTGTATCGCTGCCGGGATCTTGCCGCTCGCGCCGGACATGCGCCCATCGGTGACAAGCGCGACGCGAAAGCCCTTGTCCTGCAGCGCGCCCAGCGCTGGCGAGAGCGCGTGCAGCTCAGGCATGCCATTTGCCGCTGGCCCCTGGAAACGCACGACCGCGACAACGTCCCTGTCGAGTTCGCCAGCCTTGAACGCCTCCTTCAGCGCCTCCTGGCTGTCGAAGACGCGGGCGGGCGCTGTGATCACCCGTCGATCCTGCTTGACGGACGACACCTTGATCACGCCGCGGCCCAGTGGCCCCTGCAGCATGCGCAGGCCGCCTTCGGCCTGGAACGGATCGGAGACCGGCCGCACAATATCCAAGTCGCCGCTCGTCATGGGGGCGTCGCGGAAAGCGAGCTTGCCGCCATCGAGCCAGGGCTCTTTCGCGTGCTCGGCAATCGGGCCCATCACGCCTTTCGCCTCCGCATTCATCAGGCCTGCATCCAGCAACTCACGCATCACAAAGCTCATGCCGCCAGCTGCCTGGAAATGGTTCACGTCCGCCGGGCCGTTTGGATAAATCCGGCAGAGAAGTGGAGTGACTGAGCTTACGTCCTCAAAGTCTTCAAGCGTGATCTGATAGCCCGAGGACGCCGCCATGGCCGGGATGTGTAGCGCGTGATTGGTCGAACCACCCGTCGCCATCAGGCCAACGAGGGCATTCACCCAGCTCTTCGCGTCAATCATTTCGCCCATAGGCGTGTAGTCGCGCTTGATCGTCAGCGCGACAGCCCGCTCCACCGACGCCCGCGTCAGCGCTTCTCTCAATGGCGTGCCCGGATTTTCGAACGCGGCGCCGGGAAGATGAAGCCCCATCACTTCCATCAGCATCTGGTTGGAGTTGGCCGTGCCATAGAAGGTACAGGTGCCGGGGCTGTGATAGCTCTCGGATTCTGCTTTGAGGAGTGCGTCCCGCCCAACCTTGCCGAGCGCATACTCCTGCCGGATGCGCTGCTTTTCCGGATTCGGCAATCCGGATGGCATCGGCCCGCCCGGAACGAAGACATGCGGCAGCCAGCCAAAGCGCAGCGCCGCAATCATCAGGCCCGGAACGATCTTGTCGCAGATGCCGAGATGCAGCGCGCCATCGAACATGTCATGACTGAGCGAGACGGCCGAGGCGAGCGCAATAACATCGCGGGAAAAGAGCGACAGCTCCATCCCCTCCTGGCCCTGGGTGACGCCGTCGCACATGGCCGGCACGCCACCTGCCACCTGCGCCGTCGCATTCACCTTGCGGGCTGCGTCGCGGATGATCTCGGGATAGTGCTCATAGGGCGCATGCGCCGAGAGCATGTCATTATAGGCGGTGATGATGCCGATATTCGGCCAGCTCGCGCCGAGGAGCTGCGTCTTGTCGATGACGGCGCAGCCCGCAGAAGCATGGGCAAGGTTACCGTCAGCCAGCTTCTCGCGCGCGAACCCGCTCGGTTTGCGGGACCGGATCAGGTCCAGATAGGCCGCTCGCGTCTCGGCCGAACGCGCTTCGATCCGCTCGGTGACGTCTTTCAGCTTGGGGTGCAGGTTCGTCATTTTCCATTGCTCCACCAGTCGCGCCCATCCTCGCGCAGCAGCATGCGCGCTTCAACCGGCCCGTCCTCGAGGCCGGCCGAGTAGGAATAGATGGGCGTCTTGGAATCAGCCCAGGCGTCGAGCAGACCATCCACCCACTCCCAGGCTTCCTCGACTTCCTCGCGCCGCATGAATAGTGCAAGGTTGCCCCGCACCACATCCATGAGCAGGCGCTCATAGGCATCTGGATACCGGACCTGGAAGCTCTCTGCATAGGACAGGTTCAGAGGAAGCGATTGCACGCGAAGGCCGCCCGGTCCCGGCTCCTTGATCTGGACGTAAAGCTGAACGCCTTCGTCTGGCTGAAGACGAATAATCAACCGGTTGGATTGGGCCTGCTCCTCGCCGAACATGGCGTGCGGGGCCTCGCGGAACTGCACCACGATCTCGGAATGACGAGAGCGCATCCGCTTTCCTGTGCGCAGGTAGAAGGGCACCCGCGCCCAACGCCAATTATCGACCCAGGCCTTGATCGCGACGAAGGTCTCAGTGTCGCTTTCGCCGTCTTCGAGCTCTTCGAGATAGCCTTTGACCTGCTTGCCATCGACGGTACCGGCCCCGTACTGGGCACGAACCGTCTCGCCATCGACGCATTTGGCGGTGAGAGGCCTTAGCGCGTTCAGGACCTTGATCTTCTCGGTGCGGATCTCGTCCGCCGACACCGAATTCGGCGGCTCCATGGCGATCAGGCAGAGCAGCTGCAGGATATGGTTCTGCACCATGTCACGCACCGCGCCAGCCGAGTCATAATAACCAGCCCTGTCACCAACCCCGACACTTTCAGAAACGGTGATCTGGATGTGATCGATTGCCGTGCGGTTCCACAGCGGCTCGAACAGCGTATTGCCAAAGCGCAGGACAAGAAGGTTCTGGACCGTCTCCTTGCCGAGATAATGATCAATCCGGTAGATGCGGTCTTCCGGGAAAACGGCGCCGACGCCCGCATTGATTTCGCGGGCCGATTCCAGATCGGTGCCGATAGGCTTTTCAAGGACAACACGCGCATCGCCCTTTGCAAGGCCGGCCTTGCCGATGGCCTCACAGATCGGGACATAGATTTTCGGAGTCACCGCGAGGTAAAAAATCGTCGGACGGTCTTCTGTGCTCAGCGCATTGGCCAGGGCTGCCCAATCGGCGCCTGGGTCGGTCGCATCCATGCCGACATAGGAGAGCATCTTCTCAAAGCCCTTCCAGTCATCCAGCTTGAAGTCCTTTCCGGCCGATGCCTTGCAGGCCTTCAGCGCAAACTCGCGAAAGGCCTTATCGGTCATCTCTGACCGGGACACACCGACAAGGCGGGAATCGTCCGGGATCTGTCCATCAAGATACCGGTGATACAACGCCGGCAGGAGTTTTCTTTGTGAAAGGTCGCCCGTACCGCCGAAAATAACGATATCGAACGCGTCTACGGGAATGAACTTCGCCATGTGCCCCAGCGTGATTGCGGTTGCGCAGCCGGGCCAAGCCACAGCGGCAACAACCAGTTTCGATTGCTTGCACGCTCAGCTTCTAATGCGAGAACTTGTCGAGGTCTACCGAAAACCTTGCCCATTTTTGCATTGAGATTGCATGATTTTGCAATCCTGATCACGCAATACTTGCTGATCTAGCTGCATGTGGGCCGCAATTTTTTTGCAGACGCCGACACAATTACCGGAACCTGGCTTTCGATCGTGCCGGTCCAGCCCGTCGCGCGCAGTGTCGCCTGCCCCCCCTGAACGCTCACCGTGCCATCCAGCTGGCCTTGTGGCCCACCCGTGCAGCTTAGCGTGAAAGCGTAGGTGCTGGCGTCATAAGTGCCATCGGTGACGGTGCAGTTGGGATTGATGTCGTTCAACAGCTCTTCGAAGCTCGCCGAGGCCTGCTGACCTTTGATGCAGTAATTGCCCTTGTCGACAATCGGCATGATGCCGAGCGTCGCGGTCGCCTGATAGGACCAGAGGCCTTCGGTCACTTCCGGTTCGGCCAGGGCGGCAGAAGCGGTGATCAGACAAGCGGCGGCGGTCAGTGTGTATTTCAAGGCAGGCTCCCTACAAGGTTGAGCAGCAATAAAGGTGCAATGCCCCACCCATGCGATCTAGCCAGCAATTCACGGCGAAATCGTGACCTGGGGACAAGCCCCGCTGCTCCGGTCGCATTACAGGAGAGCCGCATCGCGGACCTTTCGGCCGACTTGCGCGTAACTCTCATGCACACCGCAACATACGCCAGAAGGGACAACGAGCATGTTTGTTCACAAGATCAAATCAGATGGTCTGTCGCACCTGTCCTACATGATCGGATCGAATGGACAGGCTGCGCTGATCGATCCTCGCCGCGATGTTGACGCCTATATGGATCTGGCGCGTGAGGAAGACTGCCGCATCACGCATGTCTTCGAGACCCATCGCAACGAGGATCTCGTTTCCGGTGCTCCGGTCATCAGCCAGCTTACCGGTGCCACTGTCTATCACGGCCCGCAACCTGCTCAACCGATCGCCTACGCAACGACCGTTCGCGAAGGTGACAAGTTCCGCATCGGCAAGATCGAACTGACGGTTCTGGAAACGCCAGGTCACACCGATGACAGCGTATCCTATGTCCTGCATGACACAGACAATCCCGAACGCGCGGTCGGCGTCTTCACCGGTGACGCCCTTTTCATTGGCGATGTGGGACGAACCGATTTCTATCCGGACCGCGAGCGAGAGGTCGCAGGGCTCCTGTTTGACAGCCTGCAGAAGCTCAGGCGGATCGGACCACAAGCCATCATTTACCCCGCCCACGGCGCCGGATCTGTGTGTGGCGCCGGCATGGCGGACCGGGAATTCTCAACCATCGGCCATGAGCTTGCCAACAATCAGCGCTTCGCGATGCAGGACCGCGAGGCCTTCATTGAGGCAAAAATCAGCGAGAACCATTACCTGCCGCCCTACTTCAAGGAAATGGAGCGTCTGAATGCCGAAGGCGGGTCAGCCACTTCCCGCTTCCCGACGCCGCCGCCGGTGCCGTCGGACAGCCGACTCTTCACCAGTCACGAAGCGCAGATTGTCGACATTCGTTCAGAAACCGATTTCGCCGCCGCGCATGTCCCCGGGAGCTATTGCATCCCGCAAGGCATGCTGGCGGCTTTCGCAGGCTGGTTCCTGAACTACCAGACGGACATCCTGCTGATCAGCGATAGCGCGGAACAGGCACGGCAGGCGGCGGTGACGCTTTCCCGCATCGGTTTTGACAGGGTGATCGGCCACCACGCAGGCACAGTCAGCCTCGCAACAGCGGGCCAGTCGCTGGAGTCCCTGCCGCTGGTCGAGACCCGCACCGTAGAAAGCCGGCTGGCTGATATCGGGAAGGGCTGGACCCTGCTTGATGTGCGCAGCATCGATGAATTCAATGCCGGACACATTGAAGGGGCAACACATGCCTATGCAGGACACCTGCCGGATGCCCTTGCCGAGATGAGCCTTGGGTCCCGGGTCACGGTCATGTGCGGAAGCGGCATGCGGGCGAGCATCGCTGCCTCCGTGCTCAAGCGGGCAGGCTATCCGAATGTAGACGTCTATTACGGCTCGTGGGCGGCCTGGAACAAACGTGAGTCCAGGCCGGCCGGGGCCAGTCGTGCCGCCTAGTTGCGCGACTTGTCGACGAGGCGGTCATTCTGCGCCCAGTGCATCATGCCGCGCAGTTTCTCGCCGACTTCCTCGATCAGGTGATCGTTCATCCGGGCGCGCTTGGCGTGGAAGCCTGGTGCGCCTGCCTGGTTTTCGAGCACCCAGTTGCGGGCGAACGTGCCGTCCTGGATATCTTCCAGAACCTTCTTCATCGCCGCCTTGCTTTCACTCGTCACAACGCGCGGGCCGGAGACGTATTCGCCGTATTCCGCCGTGTTGGAGATCGAGTAGTTCATGTTGGCGATGCCGCCCTCATAGATGAGGTCGACGATCAGCTTGGTTTCATGAAGGCACTCGAAATACGCCATTTCCGGCGCGTAACCGGCTTCGACCAGCGTCTCGAAGCCTGCCTTGATCAGCTCGACAATGCCGCCGCACAGGACAGCCTGCTCGCCGAACAGGTCGGTCTCGGTCTCTTCGCGGAACGAGGTCTCGATGACGCCGGCGCGGGTGTTACCGATCGCCTTGGAATAAGACAGCGCCACATCTTTCGCTGAGCCTGTCGCATCCTGGTGGATGGCGACGAGGCCCGGCAGGCCGAAGCCGCGCTGGAACTGGTCGCGCAGCGTGTGGCCGGGGCCCTTCGGCGCGGACAGCGAAATATCAACGCCTTCGCGCGGGCGGATGAGATTGTAGTGAATGTTGAAGCCGTGACCGAACATGATGTGCTGGCCATCGCGGACATGCGGCTCGATCTCATTGGCCCAGAGCACGGCCTGCTTCTCGTCGGGGATGAGGATCATCACGACATCGGCCCACTGGGTCGCCTCTGACGGGGTCATGACTTCGAGACCGGCTTCCTTGGCTTTCTTGCGGCTGGACGAGCCTTCCTGCAGGCCGACACGGACTTCGACGCCGGAATCCTTGAGGTTGAGCGCGTGTGCATGGCCCTGGCTGCCATAGCCGATGACCGCAACTTTTTTCTTTTGGATGAGACCGAGATCAGCATCCTGTTCGTAATAGACTTTCACTTTTGGTAACTCCTTGAAATTTCGGGGATTATCTGAATTTTTCTGTTGCTGCGGCTCTAGCCCGCATCCTTACCTCGGCGGATGGAGAGGACGCCGGTGCGGCTCACTTCGACGAGGCCGAGCGGTTCCATCAGTTCGCAGAACTGGTCGATCTTGTCGGACGCACCGGTGATTTCGAAGATGAAGCTCTCATTCGTCGTATCGATCACGCGGGCACGGAAAATCTCCGCGATGCGCAGCGCCTCGACGCGCTTTTCGCCCTTGCCGGCGACTTTCACCAACGCCAGCTCACGTTCGATGCCACGCCTTGACTTGGTGATGTCGATGACCGCGGCGACCGGGACGAGCCGCAGCAGCTGCGCCTCAATCTGTTCCAGCATGTGCCCCGTGCCCGTCGTGACGATGGTGATGCGCGAGCGGTGCTTGCCGCGATCAACCTCTGCAACGGTCAGGCTCTCAATATTGTAGCCACGGGCCGAAAACAGGCCGACCACGCGGCCGAGCACGCCCGGCTCATTGTCGACAAGGACAGCCAGCGTGCGGCGTTCATCAACCTCTTCGGCGTGGTCCATGTCATAGGCACTGGCAGGGATGGGCTCTTTCGTCATTCAGCGGCTCTCTCATATTCTTCTTCAGGCTCGCCCGGCCGCTCGAAATCGAGCTGCGGACGGCGCGCCTTGAGGCGGTTCTTGATCGACGAGGCGCTGCGGATGGCATCCTCGCGGTGCGCCTTGCGCTGTCTGTCATAACGCCCAAGGATCATGTCGCGCCTGCGCGGATCTGTATGTGCTTGCAGCTCGGACACGACCAGCCGGCGGCAATCGTCAACAAAGTTGGCAGAGTTCTCACCGGTTGGCCCACCATCGCGCGTGAGGGCTTCAAGCTCGTAATAGGCAAAGACGAGCGCATCGAGAATCGGCGGCCGGTGTCCTCTATACGCCCCTTCCTTCTCTGCGCCTTTCCCGTCCGGATCGACATTTGGAAAGAACATGCGGCCTCTCTCGATCATGGAGGAGAGGTTCATCAGCAGGTTCACCTTGTTATTGTTAAAGGCCTGGTCATTGGCCTGCGCCCGGCGCGTGCGCGCGAACATTGAAATCCGGCCCAGGATATCGATGACCTGAGCGCCCCATTCGAGGCTTGCACTATCGACGTGCATGCGAAGGGTCTCGACGCGGATCTTCTCCTGCCGCCGGGTTTCAAGATGCGAGGCAATCGCGCCGATCACCGCAAAGATTGCCGAACCCACGGTGACAATAAGCGTCCAGTTGTTCGAGGCAGAATCCATAATGCTGCTGAGGTCCATCACACTATTCCCGGATGTAAGCTGATAATCAGACTAGCTTACGACCTTCCGCATCAATTTCATCCCCGGAAATGCTGCCGACGATCATCTCATTGTGCGCTGCACCTGACGGGATCATTGGCAAGCAGTTCTCGGCCTTTGTCACCAGACAGTCGAAGACGACCGGCCCCGGATGCCCAATCATTTCCATGATCTTCTGATCAAGTTCAGCCGGGTCGGAGCACTGGATGCCATGCGCCCCGTACGCTTCGGCCAGTTTCACGAAGTCGGGAAGGCTTTCCGAATAGGAATGGGAATAGCGCTCGCCGTGCAGCAATTCCTGCCATTGGCGCACCATGCCCATCCACTCATTGTTGAGGATGAAGATCTTGATCGGTAGCTTGTGCTGCACGGCGGTGGAGACCTCCTGCATCACCATCTGGACCGAGGCTTCACCGGCAATATCGATGACGAGGCTCTCTGGATGCGCAGCCTGGATGCCGACAGCAGCCGGCAGGCCGTACCCCATCGTGCCGAGCCCGCCTGATGTCATCCAGCGGTTCGGCTCCTCGAAATGGTAATGCTGGGCCGCCCACATCTGGTGCTGGCCAACTTCAGTCGAGATATAGGTGTCGCGATCCTTGGTTAGCTCATAGAGCCGTTCCACCGCATATTGCGGACGGATCGAGCCATCATTGGCGGGATACGAAAAACAGTCGCGCTCACGCCACTTGTCGATCTGGCCGCGCCAGTCTTCAAGGTCAGGTTTTGCGCCCTTGATTTTCTTCCAGCCCGCGAGCAGCGCCTTCAGGGCCTCCTTGCAGTCGGCAACAATCGGCACGTCAACGCGGATGATCTTGTTGATCGAGGACGGGTCGATATCGATATGGATCTTCTTCGAGCCGGGCGAGAAGGCCGATACCTTCCCCGTCACCCGGTCGTCGAAACGCGCCCCGACGCAGATCATCAGGTCACAATCATGCATGGCATTATTGGCCTCATAGGAGCCGTGCATGCCGACCATGCCGAGCCAGTCCTTGTGGCTGGCCGGGAAGGCGCCGAGCCCCATCAGCGTCGAAGTCACTGGAAAACCTGTGGCCGCCTGAAGCTCGCGCAGCAGCGCCGATGCCTCCGGGCCTGAATTGATGACGCCGCCGCCAGTATAGAATACGGGTCGGCGCGCGGCTTTCATCAGCGCCAGCGCATCCTTGATGGCATGCGCGCTTGGCTCCGTCTTCGGCTGATAGGTCGGCTTGTGAACGCCTTCCTTGCCGATATAGCTGCCCGTCGCGAACTGAATGTCCTTCGGAATGTCGATGACAACAGGTCCCGGCCGCCCGGACGTCGCAATCAGGAAAGCCTCATGGATGGTGCGCGCCAGATCATCAACATCCGTGACAAGGTAATTGTGCTTGGCGCAGCAGCGCGTGATGCCGACCGTGTCGCACTCCTGGAACGCATCGGTCCCGATGAGATGGGTCGGCACCTGGCCCGTGATCACGACCATCGGGATGGAATCCATCATCGCGTCCGTAATCGGCGTGACCATGTTCGTTGCGCCCGGCCCGGAGGTCACCAGCGCAACCCCCGGCTTGCCGGTTGAGCGGGCATAGCCCTCAGCGGCATGACCTGCACCCTGCTCATGGCGAACGAGGATGTGCCGGATCGAGTTTTCCGAGTAAAGCGCGTCATAGATGGGCAGGACAGCGCCGCCCGGATAGCCGAACATCGTATCGACACCCTGCTCCTTGAGCGCCTCGATGACGATCTGTGCGCCGGTCATTGTGCGGGCTTTCGTCTCTGTCTGCTTCAAAGTCTGGGTAGTCATGATCTGGCTCTTCAAGGGTTCAGGTTTCAGTTCGCGCGAGCTGATAAAGAAAAAGGGCCTCGTTTGAGACCCTTCCATACGCACCCGCGCCGACATCTTTTGACGTCAGTCACGGGTGGCTAATAAGTACGACGACCTTCTGCTTGCGCAAGGCTGTTTCCTCCAAAACGAGTTGGGGGCATAACCTGCCTCCGCCTAGCGGTCAACCTCCTTGTAAAGGGCAGAAACAACCCTCATCCGCGTTTTGAGGTCAGCGCCCGGAATTCTCGGCCAAAATGGAAACTGGCGCCCGATCCAGGTAAACTGTCTTTTCGCATAGCGGCGCGTGTCGCGCTTGGCGTTTTCAGCGGCCATGGTCGAATTGATCTCGCCGCGAATGAAGGCGGACAGCCACGGCATGCCATGCGCTTTCATCGCCGGCAGGTCGGGATCGACATTCAGGCGCACCAGCTCCCTGGCCTCTTCCATCGCACCTTCCATCAGCATGCCTTCGAACCGCTTGTCGATCCGCGCATAGAGCTTCGCCCGCGGCGGCGTCAGCGCGACGCCGAGCCATTCATCAGGGTTCAGCACCGGATTTGACCGATTGCTCTGGAAACTGGTCAGGGATTTTCCCGTTGCCAGCCACACTTCATAAGCCCGCATAAGGCGCTGACGGTCATTGTCCTCAATGCGACGCGCGGCATCCGGATCGACAACCTGCAGGCGCACCTTCAGTCCGCGCACACCATCAGCCTTCAGGATGTCCATGACCTCATGGCGAACATCCTCAGGCACCGGCGGAATCTCCGACAGGCCTTCTGTCAGCGCCAGGAGATAAAGCCCGGTTCCACCGACGACGACAGCCGTCTTGCCCCGCTTCTGGATATCCTCGATCACCGGGCGGACCTGTTCGAGCCACTGGCCCGTCGAAAAGCGCTCGCTCGCCGGCACATGACCGAACAGGTGGTGCGGCACATCGGCCATCTCTTCTTCATCGGGACGGGCTGAAATCACCTTCAGTTCCCTGTAGACCTGCATTGAGTCGGCATTGACGATTTCGCCATTGAGCTTACGCGCAATCTCGATGGAGAGTTCTGTCTTGCCGCTTGCAGTCGGGCCGTGGATCAGGATTGCAGGTCTCATCACGGAAAGCGTAGAGAGTTTAGCAAGCGACGTTAAGTCAGGAGATGGCGTAAATGGATGAAAAAACTTCAGATTATAGCCACGTCGCGACGATTGTGGCGGCGAGCGATGCAAGCCGCCAGACCCTTGCAGACCGCCTCGATACGGTCCTGCGCGCCAGCGGCACCGTCCATGTTGCCCCCGTCCGCCTGCTGAGCGGCGACAACAAGTTCATCGCGCTAGAGCAGGCTGTGAATTCCGGCGACGCGGCAACATTGCGCCGGTCCCTCGAAGATGAGTTCGAAGGCATTGCTGACGTGTGCGTCACGCCGACCCGCAACCGGCGCAAATCCCTCCTGATTTCGGACATGGACTCCACCATCATCCAGCAGGAATGCCTCGACGAACTCGCTGATTTCGCAGGCCTCAAGGCGGAAATCTCCGCCATCACGGAGCGCGCCATGGCCGGTGAGCTCAATTTCGAGGAGGCTCTTCGCGAACGTGTCGCCATGCTGAAAGGCCTCGACATTACCGCCCTCGAAAAATGCCATGCCGAACGCATTACCTTGATGCCGGGGGCCCGCACGCTGGTCGAGACCATGAAGGCCGATGGTGCCCATTGCGTGCTGGTATCAGGCGGCTTCACCTTCTTCACCTCCCGCATCGCCAGGGCTGCCGGCTTCCACTCCGATCAGGGAAATACCCTCCTCGATGATGGACAAACCCTGACCGGGAAAGTGGGCGAGCCCATTCTCGGGCGCGAGGCAAAGCTGGCGGCGCTCCAGACCGAAGCGGCAAGACTGAACCTCAAACCATCGGACACGCTGGCCATGGGTGACGGGGCCAATGACCTTGCCATGATCGAAGCGGCCGGTCTCGGCATCGCCTACCGTGCCAAGCCTGTCGTGGCGGCCGCCGCCGATTGCGGCATCTCTGTCACGGATCTGACGGCCGCGCTCTATTTTCAGGGCTATTCCGACAGCGAAATCGTCTGGGAAAACTAGCGGGCCAGCTTGTAGCGGTCCGCATGCCCCGGAAATACGCCGATAATCTTCAGCGAAGTAGAGAAGAAGCCAAGCTCCTCCAGCGCGAGCTGGACGGGCCGCTCATCCGGATGGCCTTCAATCTCGGCATAAAATTGCGTTGCCGTGAATGAACCGTCGATCTGGTAGCTCTCCAGTTTGGTCATGTTGACGCCATTGGTCGCAAAGCCGCCCATCGCCTTGTAGAGCGAAGCAGGAATATTGCGGACCTGGAACAGGAAGGCCGTCACGGTCGGCCCGTCGCCAGCATCATGCTCGACGGGATCCGGCGCCATGATGACGAAACGCGTTGTGTTGTGATCGGCATCTTCAATGTTACGCGCCAGGATTTCGAGGTCATACACTTCGGCGGCCAGTTCCGGCGCAATCGCGGCGACGCTCGGATCGCCCGTCTCGGCAACGATGCGCGCAGCGCCGGCCGTATCGGCAGCAATGACAGCATCAATGCCGTGCTCGCGCAGGAAGCGCCGGCACTGGCCGAGCGCCATGATGTGTGAATGCGCGGTCTTGAGGTCACCAATGGTCGTACCCTTCAGGGCCATCAGTTGGAACCGGATCGGCATGAAATGTTCGGCGATGATGTGCAAATTCGTGCCCGGCAGAAGGTGATGGATGTCGCCCACCCGGCCCGCAATCGTGTTCTCGACCGGGATCATGGCGAGGTCGGCATCGCCTCTTTCCACGGACGAAATGACATCTTCGAACGTCTTGCAGGCGACAGGCTCCATGCCCGGATAGGTTTCGCGGCAGGCAATGTGGGAATTGGCCCCGGGCTCTCCCTGATAGGCAATGCGCCCCTTGATCTGGTCTGACATGGCTGGCGACCCCAAAAAGCACCCGCACTATTCCATCGCGAAGCAGAATGAAAGTGGCGAGGGTTCGCAGGGCTGGAAAGGTGATGGTCACGCATACGATTCAGCTGCGCCGTTTCGCCGCTGTTATGGCGGGCGCAAAGTCCAAGACATCCCGTTATATTGCCACCGACTCGATAGCGTGCCAGAAGGCCCGCGAACCAACATAACGACGTTAAAGGATGATCCCTATGGGCGATCTCTTCTGGAACAAGGTCTTCGGTGCCCTGCTCGCAGTGGCACTCGGCGTAATGGGCCTGCGCGTTCTTTCAGATACCGTATTCTCCTCCGGCCATGGTGGAGGCGACCATCACGGCGAAGAAGAAATGACGCTGAATGACTGGGCCCACAGCCGCTTCGCTTACTATACCGAAATCGCCGAAACGGGCGGTGGCGGTAGCGAGCCAGAGGAAGTCTATGACCTTGGCGCGCTGCTGGCTTCTGCCGATGCCGCATCCGGTGAGCGGGCCTTCAAGGCAAAATGCTCGACCTGTCACACCATCGATCAGGGCGGCGCGAGCGGAACCGGCCCCAACCTGTACGGCGTCGTTGGCGCGACCCACGCCCATTCGGCGTCTTTTGGATATTCCTCCGCCATGCAGGCCACCGCTGGTGAGCCGTGGACATATGAAAATCTCGACCACTGGCTGGAAAATCCGAGCGCCTATATCCGCGGCACCTCGATGGCTTTTGCTGGCCTGCGCCGCGACGACGAACGCGCCGACGTTCTTGCCTATCTCGCAGCAAACTCACCGAGCGCGCCTGCCTTCCCGGAACCGCTGCCTGAAGATGCTGGCGATGAAGCCGCAGAAGGTGAAACCGAAGAGGCATCTGCAGAAGCCGGTGAATCTGGCGCGGTAGACGCGGCCGTCACGACTACCGAAGAAGAGATTACGACCGAACCGGCAGAGGCCACGGGCGTGATCGAAACAGTCGACATGATTGACGATACCGATCAGCCCGAGGGCAATGAAGGCGAAGTCGAACTTGCCCCTGCCCCTGCGGACGTCGAAGAAGAGTAAGGCTCAGGCGGCGCTCAGCCAGCCGGGCACTTGCAATCTGTCCGAATAGACACTGATGCGGCGGGCCCCTATGGGCTCGCCGTATTGCTTTGCAATCCTCTGGATCGCCCCCGATAGCGGCTCTGCCTCCACGGTCATGTGATAGGCATTTGAGTGCAACACGGTGGAGTCATCCAGCATGATGCCGACATGGCCTTTCCAGAAGATCAGGTCATTGCGCTGCAGGGCGCCAGCCGCCTTCCAGTCGGCGATCGGAATGCCGCTCCAGGCAAATTGCATGTCGCTATCGCGTGGCAGGCTGACACCGCAAGCGTCGAACGCGGCGCGCGTCAGGCCCGTACAATCGATCCCCTTGCTGTCACAGCCTCCCCACAGATAAGGCGTGCCGACAAATCGCGCGGCGACCTCGGCCGGGTCTGTTTCGAGATGCTCCAAAGGCACGATATGCTGATGCGGCACCCAGAGGCCGCCATCGATCTCGGCAAAGCCGTCCACGAACTGGATCACGCGAACACGCGCCCCCATGGGCAACTGTATCCGCATTGATGATTTCAGATCGGCCTTCGCATAGGCATGGCTCTGCAACGCTGAGATGCGGTGTGTCGGCTTGCTGTCCGTGCGTGCGAGATCGGCGAGCAGGATCCAGCCGACATACCGGTCGCGGTGCAGCTGGGCGAGGCCGAACTCGCCCACGCGCTCATAGATGCCGAGCGTTTCGCCATACAGCGCCTGCGTCACCATTTCGGAGTCAAAGCGGGGTTTCGAGCGGACTGGGGCAAGTCCCGCGCTAACAGTCACCGTTGAAAGCAAGGCGCCCTGAGTAATCGTCAGGCGCTCATCATTATAGTCCGGCACACCAGGTCCCTCGTCCGTCAGGCCGCTGCAGTTTTCCGGTCCACCATGGGTCGACCGACATCCTCGCCGGCCTCCGCTGCAACAATCAGGCCAGCATAGTCGCGCAACCAGTCCATTCCCTCAACTGTACGCTCCAGGATCACACTACGCAGGTCATTTTGGTCTTTTTGACGGCGAACAAAGCCAATCTTTTCTAGTGCGTCGATTGCACGTGTCACAGCAGGCTTTGCCAGGTTGAGATCAGCGGCCAGTCCGCGAACCGTGTGCGGACCAGGCTGGAGGGCGATGGTCATGAAGATCGCCTTCTGGCGGGCTGTCATGTCACCGTCACTGGTACGAACATAGGAGCACATGGCACGCCGCCAGAGATCGAGGGCTTTGCGTTCCGTGAGGGCCATGGCATTCGCTCCGATTCGTTTCATCACCGAATCGGATGAGAATCTGATTTGGAAGACTCGTAAAGAGTCAACAGCCAGACAAAATGAATCGCGACTCTAGCGGTCCGGTTCGACCGTGAAGAACATGGTCTGACCTGCACGATACACCCTTACGAGAAGGCCGCGCCCTGCCGGAGCCTTGTCGGGCTCCAGCGCCGCATAGGCGTCATCGAGGCTGGAAATCTTCGCAAAGCCCATCTCGGTGATCACGTCACCCTTCTGCAGCTTTCCGAAGCTCGGACCTTTGGCCGATACTGAATTCACCAGCACGCCTGCAATGTCGCGCGCAATGCCATAGCGCCGGCGCGCATCGTCATCGATTGCTTTCAACTCCGCCCCTAGCGGGTTCTGCGCCAGCGCATTCTCCGGCAGCGGCTCACGTTCCGGAGCGTCGACACCGCTCTCCAGTTCACCAATCGTGAAGCTTACCGTGCGGCGCTTTCGGTCACGAATGATGTCGACATCAACCTCTTTATTGATCTCGGTTTCGGCGACGACGCGAGACAGGCCCCGCACATTCTCCACCGTCTTGCCGTCGAACTGCAGGACGAGGTCGCCAACTTCAAAGTCCGCGCTGGCGGCGGGCCCATCCTCATCAATCGATGTGATGATCACGCCTTTCGGTTCATCGATGCCGTATGCATCCGCAATGCCCTGGTCGATGCCCTGCACATTCACACCGAACCAGCCGCGGCGTGGTTTTCCGTATTTCTGGATCTGCCCGGAGACCTGCTTGACGAGATTGGACGGAATGGAAAAGCCGAGGCCCACAGACCCGCCGGTCGGGGAAATGATCGCCGTGTTCACGCCAATGACCTCGCCATTGAGATTGAAAAGCGGGCCGCCCGAATTGCCGCGATTGATGGCCGCGTCCGTCTGGATGAAGTCGTCATAGCGGCCAGACTGGATGTCCCGGTTACGGGCCGAGATGATGCCCGCAGAGACCGATCCACCGAAGCCGAACGGGTTGCCGATGGCCATCACCCAGTCACCGACTTCCGCCTTGTCACTGTCTGCGAAGTCGACATGAGGCAGCGGATCATCGCTCGTGACCTTGAGAACGGCGACATCGGTTTCGGGGTCCGTCCCGACAAGCTCAGCCTTCAGGGTACGCCCCGAATTGAAGACGACATTGATCTCGTCTGCATTCTCGATGACGTGGTTGTTCGTGATCACGATACCGTCCGGTGAGACGAGGAACCCCGAACCAAGCGAACCTTCGCGGCGAAACCCGTCCGGGTCACGGCCAAAGAACTCATTAAACCGCTCGAGCGGAGACCCATCGGGAAATTCCGGCAGGCCTTCGGGCGCAATCGTCTGGCTTGTCGTGATGTTCACGACGGCCGGCATCAGGCGCTTGGCCAGACGGGAAAAGGATTCCGGTGCCTGTTTCTGATCAATGACGGAAACACTGTCGGACAGGGACGCATCGGACTGCGCCAGGCGCTCGGTCTGCGCGGTTGCGGTCAGCAGCATGGAGCCTGCAACGCCAGCCAGAAGCGATATGGCACTACGTTTCATGAGGGGGCCTCCATTACGATCCGATGACATAGTCATCAACAACTATGGCGCTTCGCGGGCAAAGCGCAACGGATCAGAAGAAACGGATGGCAGCGTAGAACAACACCAGACCGAGAATGGCAGACCAGATGCCGCCACTGCGGATATTTTCGACAGGAAGCTGTGAGAGCCACTCGCCCATCCGCTTCATGACATCGGGTGCTGCGGCATAGAGAATGCCTTCAATCGCAAACCACAGGCCGAGCGCGGCAAGGAGAATCTGCCAGGTCATGGCGCGCTTCTCCCTGCCACGATCACATTAGCGTCGCTGGCCGCTGTTGCGGGCCTGGTCGATGAAGTCATTGCACAGACCAAGCTGATTCGGCGCGACCACAACCCGCGTGCCCTCGGTGAAGGCCTGTTCACAGGCGATCAGGGCGCGCTGAAACCGGAAGAATTCCGGATCCCGCTCATAGGCTTCGGCATAGATCTCATTGCGTCGGGCGTCGCCCTCGCCGCGGATCTCTTCTGACTGCTGACGCGCTTCGGCGAGCAGGACGGTCCGCTGGCGCTCAGCCGTCGCGCGGACCAGACGGGCGCGTTCGTCACCTTCGGCGCGTATCTGCTCGGCTTCCTGGTTACGGGTGGCTTCCATCCGGCTGAAGACCCGCTCGGAGACATCGTCCGGCAGGTCGGCCCGGCGGATACGCACATCGATGATCTGGATACCCCGGCCGGCAATCGCTGCAGCAAGGTTGTCGCGGATCTCATCCATCAGCTCCGAACGCTGACCGGAAATGATTTCCTCCGGAAGCCGGGACGCAAGTGCGTTACGGATAGCCGCGTCGGTAAAGTTCAGCAGCTGGTTTTCAGCTTCACGCTGCGTATTGAGACGCTGATAGAAGGCCAGCGGATCAGAGATCTGCCAGCGCACGAAGGCATCAACGATCAGCTGCTCCTGGTTGGACGCATAGGCTTCGATGTTCGGCACATCGAGGCCGAGATTTCGCTTCTCGTAGATGACAACATTCTGCAGCAGCGGGATCTTGAACTTCAGGCCCGCTTCTTCCGTGCCAGGCTCATTATAGGCTTCAACGGCGCGGCCAACCTGCAGGAGCAGGGCCTGCTTGCGCTGGTCGACGATGAAGAACGAATTGAACGCGACGATCAGCACGAGAACGATCGCGACAATGCCAATTATTCCAAACGGTTTCATGTCTAGCGGCCCTGATTGTTGCGGTTGACGCTATCAAGCGGGAGATACGGCACAGCGCCGGCATCATTGTCGAGAATGAGCTTGTCGCTGCGCTCCAGGATGCGTTCCATGGTTTCGAGATACATACGCTCACGGGTCACCTGAGGCGCCTGCTGATACTCTGCCAGGATCTGCTTGAAGCGATTGGCCTGACCGGTCGCATCCGCGATCACCTGGTCGCGGTAGGCTTCGGCATCCTGAAGGATCTGCTGGGCCGCACCACGGGCACGCGGGATGATGTCATTGGCGTACTTGTTGGCTTCCTGAACGGCGCGTTCGGCGTCCTGGCCAGCATTGACCACGTCGATAAACGCATCGCGAACCTGGGCTGGCGCCTGGGCCTGCTGAATCTCGACGTTCTGGATCTGCACACCGGCCCGATAGTCGTCGAGCAGGGCCTGCAGCTGTTCACGTACCTGGACCTGAAGGTCGTTCCGACCCGTGGTGATCACGTCATTGAGGTTGGACTTGCCGACCACTTCACGCATCACGCTTTCTGCGGCCGCTTTTACCAGCGGTGCACCGGCATCGATGTTTAGGATGAAATCTTCAGGGTCTTCGTCGTCATAATACCAGAACACGCGGAACTGCACGTCGACGATATTCTCGTCGCCCGTCAGCATTAGCCGCTCATCATTGTTCTGGCCGATCTGGGTCACCTGCTGCTTCTCGGACGGCATGATCTCATGCGTCTCGATCGGGGCTGGCATGTGAACATGAAGGCCCGGCGGGAAGTTCTTCTGCCACTGGCCAAAGCGGAACACAGCAGCGCGCTCCCCTTCGTCAACAACCACGACACCGGTACCGAGCCATGCGATCACGGCGACCAGTCCGAGCAGGGCGAAGCTGAACGGCCCGAGGCTCTGCCCGCCGCCACCGCGGCGGCCCCCGCCATTTCCGCCACGTCCTCGGCGGAACCGTTCCTGCATCCGGCGCATCTGTTCTTCGAGGTCGGGGCGATTGCCGCCTCCCCCGCCGCCGGATCCACTTCCTCCCGGGCGAGACCAGGGCGAGTCAGACTTTTTTTCGCCAGACCCCCACGGGCTGCCATTCCCCTTGGACGGGCTGTCGCCGTCCTTGTTCTCATTCCAGGGCATTGCCCCTCCTTCACGACTGTCAGTCTCTGGCCATATAGGTTTTGCAGAGATATGTGCACCCTAGAAGCGCTGCATCAAGGAGCAAGCCGCATGTTTCGTGGCAAATCGCGACAAACCGACAAGCTGGACACCCGAATCCGGGAGGCCCTTGGCAATCCCGAATGGCTACAGGGCATCGCGGTGAAGCCCGATGGCGCCGTCACGCTCGTCATCGACGCCGACCCGAACGCACTGGACGCCTCCGAAGCGCGGCGCGTCGAGGCAGAGGCACGCGCAATGAACGTGAAGGGCGTGACATCGGCCCGCGCCATGCTGACTGCAGAACGCACGCCCAGCTCAGCTCACACCCATTCCGAGCCACAACAGCGCCCCGGCACGCAGCGGGTTCGCAAGGGCGCCCGCCTGTCAGACGAAGCCATTTCCCAGGGCCAGCCAGGCACGCCCGCAACAGACAGGATTCCCGGAATTTCCCGCATTCTCGTTGTCGCCAGCGCCAAGGGCGGCGTCGGAAAATCGACCGTCGCGGTCAATCTTGCCGCGGCCTTCGCAAAACAGGGCCTGCGCACCGGTTTGCTGGACGCCGATATTTACGGACCGAGCGCGCCAACCATGCTCGGCACCTCCGGCGAAGCACCCCAGACAAACGCCGATGGTAACCTTGTTCCGGTCAAGGCGCATGGCATTGATTCGCTCTCCATCGGCTATCTGTCAGACCCGGACGCCCCAATGATCTGGCGCGGGCCCATTGTCATGTCCGCCATAACGCAGATGCTCAATGACGCAGCCTGGGGCACGCCGGACGACCCCCTCGACCTGCTCATCATCGACACCCCGCCTGGCACGGGCGATGCTCAGCTGACCATTGCGCAGCGCGTCCCGGTGACGGCCGCCGTCCTCGTGACCACACCGCAGGAAGTCGCCCTGGCGGACGTTCGGCGCGGCGCAGCCATGTTCTCGAAAACCGCTGTTCCCGTGCTCGGTGTCATCGAGACCATGAGTTGGTTCGAAGACCCGACAGGCGCCCGTCATTACCTCATGGGTGAAGGCGGCGGGCAGAAAATCGCTGATGCGCTCGGCCTGCCGCTTCTCGGCCAGTTGCCAATGCTAAGCGAAATCCGTGAAGGCGGAGACTCAGGCAAGCCGGCCGCAGCCGGTAATGGTTCTGCCGCCAACCTCTTTCACGAAATCGCACGCAGCGTCGCTCTGAATCTCGACAGCCTGCAAACCAAGGCCCCTCCCCGCATCATTTTTGAGGACTGACCGACATGCCGAAGGATATTCTATACCTGCTGACCCCGGGGGAAGACCCGGCCTATCCAGGCGAGACTTTCTACTGCCCGCCCTGCGCGATGGTCGAAGGCGTGCTTGCATCATTCCCGGAGCTTGCAGCAAAGCTGGATGTGCGCCGTGTAGATTGGCCACGTCCGCGCAAGGAAGTCGTGGCGGTTGTAGGCGAGGAAAACCAGTCACTTCCAATGCTGCTCCTGGAGGATGGCACGTCTTCGCAACACCAGACCGGCACCCACCGGGGCCGCGCATTCATCAATGAGCGCGATGACATCCTTGCTGCACTGTCCGAACGGCACGGATTTCCCAAGCCGCACCCTTAGGCCTCAGGCGTTGAAGTTCAGCCTGAGACCGGCTTCCGGCCAGCGGCACTTGATGAGCTTTCCGGTGCCAGACAGCGTGACATAAGCATCCATCATATCCTCGCCGCCGAAAGCGATATTGGTGACGAACGGGTCAGGCAGCGCGATGTGGGAATGCTCTCCATTCGGCTGCACGGTTGTGATCCCGCCTTTGATAATGGACGCCACGCAAACATTGCCCGCCGCTGAGATGGCGAGGCTGTCGAAATAGCGAAGGTCCGGCATGCCGGCGACCACCCGGCCCTTGGAAAACGGTGTCGCCTGTCTGGCAACGCCGGGGCTCTCAAGGTCATAGGCCCAGACCCGGCCGGTCATCGTGTCGGCAAAATATAGTGTGTCCTCATCTGGAGACAGGCCAATTCCGTTCGGCGAAATATGATTGTAGTCAAGCTCCTCAATACGGTCCGACCCGGCAGCCATGAAATAGATCCCGCCCGTATCGCGATGGGTTGAATAGGTCTTCCCAAGATCGGTGAAATAGAGGTTTCCCGCCTTGTCGAAGACAAGATCATTCGGCCCTTTCAGGGGCCGCTCGCCGCAATGGGTCGCGACCACCTCCACTTTTCCGGTCGAAAGGTCGATCCGCTCGATCCGGCCGCCAGAATAGTCTTTCGGGCAATGTCCCGGTATCAGAAGACCGTCGCGTTCGTGATAGAGAAACCCGCCATTATTGGTGCACCACAGCGCGCCATCGGGCCCTATCGCAAGGCCGTTGGGGCCCCCGCCCGGCTCTGCCACCGTCTCCGTCCTGCCGCCAGCCCAGCACCGCGTGATCTTCTTGCTCTCAATCTCGACGACGATCACCGAGCCGTCGGACATGACAACTGGGCCTTCGGGAAAGCGCAATCCATCTGCGAAGATTTCAAAGTCCACGGCGGTGCTCCCTTTATGTTTTCAGGGACACTCGCGCGGGCCTGGCAGGCTGGCAAGACGCTCCGCCGCGTCAGGGGTCAGAGTTCCGGACGCTCCAGGATGCGAAACACGAAATTATATTCGTTTTTCTCATCCTGCTCCTGCGAAGAACGTCCTGCTTCGGCGAACTCTTCTTCGTCGAACTCTGGGAACCTCACATCGCCGTCAATCTCGGTATCAACATCGGTGACGTAGAGCCGGTCTGCCATCGGAAGCGCCTTCTCATAGAGCGATGCGCCACCAATGACGAACACTTCGCTTTCGCCCTCCCTGGCGGCGATTGCCTTGGCAGCGTTTACGGCGGCATTGAAGCTCGAATAGACGCGCGCTCCTTCCGCTTCATAGGCCCAGTCGCGGGTCAGAACGATATTGGCACGGCCCGGCAGCGGCTTTTTCGGCAGGCTTTCCCAGGTCTTCCGGCCCATGATGACCGGCTTTCCAGACGTGGCTTTCTTGAATATGGCAAGGTCCGCCGAAAGCCGCCATGGCAAATCACCATCCTTGCCGATCACGCCATTCTTTGCGCGCGCTACGATGATGGATAGCCTGACATTGGTTGGCATACAGCGCTGCCTCCATTGGTGTTCCGCTTACTGATGCAGCAGCTGAATAATTGTCCACCCGACTCTGTTCTTCCGGTATCCTATCGACTAGTTCAATAGCACGCGCACTCAGGCAGAAGAGATTCAACTCATGATGGACATCTTGAACGGACTGGTCTCTGCGCTCACAAATGACCAGCCCGGACATTTGCCGCGGGTGCTGATCGGGCTCAGCATAACTGTCGGCCTCATCTACTATTTCAAGGGCCGCTTCTGGGCCTTGCTTTACTTCGCCACAATCCCGTTTCTGAACTGGTCGTTCGGCATCATTGATCCCTGGGCGATCGCCCAACCCAACGACTTGTTTGAAAAAGGGATAGAGCTTCACCCGCTGACAATGGTGACGGGTCTCGTCTTCGTGTTCCGGGATTTTGTCCAGCGCGGCATGGGGCACAAGGTGCTGATCGTCATGGCACTCGCCATCGCCTGGTCATTCTACTATGCGTGGCCGGTCATCGCGCTTGCATCAGGCATTGCATTTGCAATTTCAGAAATCACCGACTGGTTGATTTTTACCTTCACCAAGTATCGGCTGTCCACGCGAATCATCCTGTCCAGCGCTGTTGCGGCGCCGGTCGATACAACGATCTTCCTCTATGGCGCTGACCTTGCCCGCCAGATGCGGCTCGGAGACGAGCCCGGCAACATGCTCCACTGGGCGAACTGGGTTGTGTTCATTATCGGCAAGATGGTCGGCGCAGTGATTGTCTCCTGGATGATCCGCCAACGCGAGGAAGCCGGTGAGATCGACCCCTATGATGATGACGGCTTCAAGCCGGAAACTGCCAAGGCCTGACCTCACGGCACGGTTTCCAACGCGGGTTTGACAGCTATTCTCCCTCAAAACCTTAAGGGAGGACATCCATGAAACTCGGTGCAAATACCCCCGCTATCGTCACTGGCGGCGCGTCCGGCCTCGGCCGTGCAAGCGCTGAAGCGCTCGCCGCGAAAGGCGTGAAAGTTGCCATCTTCGACATTCAGGAAGACAAGGGTGAGGAGGTGGCCAAAGCCATTGGCGGCATCTTCTGCAACGTCAACATCCTCGATGAGGCCTCCTGTGAAGCAGGGTTTGCCAAGGCTCGCGAGGCCCACGGACAGGAGCGGATCACTGTCCACTGCGCCATGACATCCGGACGCGGCAAGACCCTCGCCTTCGACAAGGAAACGATGAAATACAAGCGCACCTCGACCGAGATGTATGATCGCGGCGCGCAGGGCATCCTGGTTTCGTCCTACCGCATCGCGTCCATGTCTGCCGAAGGCATGGCAAATTCCGAACCGCTGAACGAGGATGGCGAACGCGGCTCGATCACGCTGACAGCTTCCGTAGCCGCGCAGGACGCCCAGATCGGCCAGGTGATCTATGGCTCCTGCAAGGCCGGCGTGAACGGTCTCGTCCTGCCCATGGCGCGCGACATGATGGATGTCGGCATCCGCGTAAACTCGATCATGCCGGGCATCTTCGCAACACCGCTCATGCTGGGTGCCCCCGAAAAGGTGCTGAACAGCCTCGCAGCCTCCGTCCCCTTCCCCAAACGCCTCGGCAATCCGGAAGAGTTTGGTTCACTCGCGGTCGAGATCGCGAGCAACACCTATCTCAATGGCCACAATTTCCGCCTCGACGGCGCGATCCGGATGGCGCCGCGGTAGCGGCGCTTAACGCTGGCAATCATGCGCTTTCCCACGGCTTGTCCGTGGGATCCATCTCCAGGCCTAAAACAAGGATGCAACGATGGGAGATGGGCACCACGGGCAGGCCGTGGTGATGCGCTACTGAGATTTCAGCGAGAAATACCGAAAGTTCGCCCTAGACGGCTACAGGCGCCTTGATGTGCTTGTGCGCTTCGTAGCCAACAAGTTCGAAATCATCATATTCCCATGAAAAGAGATCGGTCTTCTGCGGGTTGAGGATCATCTGCGGCGGCGACAGCGGCTCACGCGTGAGCTGCAGCTTCGCCTGTTCGACATGGTTTGAATAAAGGTGCGCATCGCCAAGCGTGTGGACGAACTCGCCAGGCGTCAGCCCCGTCGCCCGAGCCATCATCAGCGTCAGCAGCGCATAGGAGGCGATGTTGAACGGCACGCCGAGGAAGATATCGGCTGAGCGCTGGTAAAGCTGACAGTTGAGCTTGCCATCCATGACGTTGAACTGGAACAGGCAGTGACACGGCGGCAGCGCCATCTCGTTCACATCCGCCGGATTCCAGGCCGACACGACGAGTCGGCGGGAATTCGGATTGGTCCTGATCTCGTTGAGCACCCATTCAATCTGGTCGATCACGCGCCCGTCAGGAGCCGCCCAGGAGCGCCACTGCTTGCCATAGACCGGCCCGAGGTCGCCATTCTCATCGGCCCACTCATCCCAGATCGAGACTCCATTATCCTTCAGGTATTTGATGTTGGTATCGCCCTTGAGGAACCAGAGCAGCTCGATGATGATCGAGCGCAGATGCAGCTTCTTGGTCGTCAGCAGCGGAAAGCTGTCTGCCAGGTCAAAGCGAAGCTGCCGACCGAAAACACCATATGTCCCCGTCCCGGTCCGGTCCCCGCGGACCGTTCCATTGTCGAGCACATCCTGAAGCAGATCGAGATACTGACGCATGGCTCCATCAATGCCGACTCGACGGCGCAAGTCCAGATGCCGGCTCAGCGTTTCCCCAGTTTTTTGCGGACCAACTGCCCTGCCGGACGGCATGGTTAACCACGTCTCAACCCAGGTCGGAAAACTTGCCCTGTCCTCTCAGCGTCCGGGAAATCGTTCAGCCGCTATGATGGTGGGCTGAATTCCAAAGTGGTACGGGTGAGAGCATGAGGACTGCGCCAGCAGGCAGCGCAACAAGGCGAGCGTGGACGGTCCCAAGACAGTTTTCCCGCAACATATACGGAAACATCGCCCCAATCGCGGCGCTGACCGCGCTTCCGATCTTTGGGGTTATTGCCCTGACGCTCGACGCGCGCAACGTCATCAACACCAAGTCTGCCATGCAGATTGCTGCGGATGCGGCAACGATCATGGCAGCAATCGAGTTGCTGGAGGAAGGCACGAATGAAGAAGTGAAGAACGTCGCCGAAGTTGCCATGCAGCAAAAAGTGCGGATCGAGGGCGAGGGCTTGGTCTGCTCGCTCGACACCTTCACCATCGCGGATACGCGAGACGAGGTTACGATTGGCTGGCAGTGCGACGAGCCGTCGGCTGTCTCTGGCGCAATTGGCAAGGATTCCATGCGCTTCCTCGTTTCCGCGACCGCGAAATTCCTGCATGGAATGGATGGCTGCGTGCTGGCGCTCGGCGAGCATAACTGGACCGGGGTTTCGGTTACCGGGTCGGCGGACGTCCAGCTCGACAGCTGCGCCGTCATATCCAATTCCCGCAAACCGCAAAGCATCGATATGGGCGGCTCAGGGGCATTAACCGCGTCATGCGCCTATGCGGCGGGCGGCATTCAGAACCCCGGCACCATCGACACGACACAGTGCCTCTCGCCTGTGCCTTATGGCCGCCCGACACCGGACCCGTATGCAGACCTGGAAATGCCGGATGACTGGGAATCCTGGCCCTGCCTCACACCGGTAAAGACTGGAAAGGACTCGCTCTACATGCCGAGCGGCAGGTATTGCAATCACGTTTCGGCCAAGGGCGAGCTCGAGCTGGAAGCGGGCGGGAACTTCGTCTTCGATGGCGCTGACCTTCGCACAAAGTCAGCCTGGGCAGAGCTTCGCGGCGACCAGGTGACACTGTTCTTCACCGATAATGCCGAGTTCGAGAATGCAAATGGCGGCAAGGTCCACCTAACTTCCAAGTCCGATGGACCATATGCCGGTGTCCTGATGTATGGAGACCGGGATGCCATGTCCCCGGCCATCGACATCAAGATTAATGGCAATATCAGCTCCCGTTTCGAAGGCGCGATCTACTTTCCGAACAATGACCTGACCTTTGTCGGAGGCGCATCCCTGGACTCCGAATGTACGCAGCTGATCGCCGATACCGTCACCTTTTCCGGCAATTCGGGCATCAAGGCCAATTGCGAAACGCTCGGGGCGCGCCAGTTCGGAAATATCAGCGATGTGCTCCTGACCGAGTAACCTGTCTGGCGCGCGTCAACCCTTAACAAAGCCTTGTAGCAAAGGTAGAAAACCGCTGGTGCGGTTAAGCGTGAAATTCATCCCAAGCAGCTAGTTTCATGTCAAATAAGCTGGAGCCATGACCATGTCTGGGTTGGGATTAACCAAAAAATACCGCACTGATAAGCGCGCCAACGTCTCAATGATTTTTGCCCTGACGATGATCCCCATCATCGCCGTTGCCGGCTTCGCCGTCGACCTGCAGCTTGCCTTTTCCAAGAAGGGCAAGATCCAGCATTCGATCGATTCTGCTGTTCTGGCGGGCGCGCGCATGCTGCAGGGGACCGACAGCAAGAGCGATGTCCGCAAGCATACACGCGCCTATTTCGAGGCCATGACCGACGGCGAAGGCGGCGGCCTGACCTGCGATGCACTCGCCATCGAATTTGTCGATGACGAGAATATTGAAGCCTCAACGACCTGTTACCAGCCGACCACGCTTTCCCGCGTGATCGGGCAGGAACGCGTAAAGTTCACTGTCGAAGCGGCCGCCACCTATGGCATCAGCAAGCTCGACGTCGCGTTCGTCTTCGACATCTCCGGCTCGATGGGCTGGGGCACCAAGCTCTGGGACCTCAAGGTCGCGGCAAAGGACGCTGCAGACATCCTGTTGCCTGAAGAAGGGTCGGCGGGGGAAGGCGAGGTGCGCATTGCCATGGTGGCCTATAATTCCCAGGTGGATGCAGGTGACTATTTCGAGGAAGTCACAGGCCTCAAACCCAAGCGGGACTATACGGCCATCAACAACACCCGCAAGCGTGAGACCTATACTGAACGGGAAGAGGTGTGCGGCGTCGTCTGCACGAAGTACAGAGGGAACAGCAATAACTGCAGAGAATGGGATTATAGCTGCAGGGTTGAGGACGTCGAAAAAACGAGGTGGGTTGATACGCAGGAAACGGTCACCAAGACGCTCAATTCAACCTGCGTCTGGGAACGCGAAGGCGAACACGCTTTCAGCGATGTCCAGCCCGACCAGGACAATGACCGACTGAATGAAGTTCCCGAATCATCCTGGAATGCCAGCCAGACGAGCAACAATTCCGAAGGCTTCCTGACCGCTGGTTACGCCTATTGGGATGATGACAGGGACAGATGGTACACAACCGGCACCTCCTGCCTCAATGTGGAACCATTCCCGCTCGACGACGACCTTGATGATGTGGAAGATTACATTGATGATCTCTACGTGAATGGCGGCACAGCAGGCCACCAGGGTATCGAATGGGGCTGGTACCTCATTTCGGAACGCTGGAGCGATGTCTTCGATGGAAAATCAACGCCTCTGGCATACGATGAGCCGGATTCCATCAAGGCCATGATCATCATGACAGATGGCGAGTTCAACCAGCAGTTTCACAACGGCCAGGGCGACTCGGTGGAACAGGCCAAGAAGCTGTGCGACGCCATCAAACAGGAAGACATCGTGATTTATACCGTCGCCTTCGAAGCGCCGCCCGCTGGTGAAGAAGTGCTGGAGTACTGCGCATCGGGGGTCGAATTCTCGTTCAAGGCTTCAAACGGTCTTGAACTGAAGAAGAGCTATCAGTCGATTGCCCAGTCCATCGCGGACCTGCGTATCAAGAGCTAGACGCAAGGCAAAATCAGGACGGGCCGGACAGGGTTAATCACAAGCTGTCCGGCCCTTCTCAATTGGCCGTTTCCCTTAAAAGCCTCCTCAAGACAAGCAGACCATAGTCGTCCGGTTGCCGGAGGGCTTTTGGGGAGGTTGGCTGTGTCCATACCTGTTGCTTGCAGCAAGGACGCCGCGCGCCCATTCAGGCTGGGCGCCTTTGGCCTGCGCGAATGTATTCGGCTGAAGTCTTTCCGGCGGCGCGTCAGCGGCCAGGTCGCCATCCTGTTCGCGCTGACAGTTCTTCCAATCGCCTTCATTGCCGGGTTCGCAATCGACTTCCAGCTTCTGACCAAGAAGAAAGCCAAGGCGCAGTACAGTCTCGATTCTGCGGTGATTGCCGGGACTCGGGCCTATCAGGATGGGGCGGGCCTGGCCGAAGTCACCAACGTCGTGCGCAACTATTTCAACGCCGTCATCGAAAACACGGAAAGCCACCTCGTCTGCACGCCGCCCGAAGTGACCATTGATGACACAGATGTTGAAGCGACAACCAACTGCGTCATGACGACGACCCTTTCCTCGATTGCCGGTATTGAGGAGATGAATTTCACCATCGAGACAGGCACCACATTTGGCATCGGCAAGGTCGATGTCGCTTTTGTATTCGATGTCTCCGGGTCCATGTCCGGATCGCGTATCGCGGACCTGAAGCTTGCGGCCTATGACGCCGTCGATATTCTGATCCCGGCCGAAGCACAGCCCGGACACGAGGATGATGTGCGCCTTGCCATGGTTTCCTACAATGGCGCTTTCAATGCTGGCACCTATTTCGAGACGGTGACCGGTCAGTCGCCGAACCAGACCTATACCTATTACAGCGACGGGCGCTGGAGGAACTACAATTACACCACGACCTGCGTGTTCGAACGCGGCGGCAGCGAGGCCTATACCGAGGCGCTTCCCGGCCCCGGCCAGTATCTTGAGGCCGCAGACGTCTTCGAACGGAATGATTGCGCCAATGCCAGCCCGCCACTGGAACTGACATCGAATGCGCAGGCCCTCAACGATTATGTCGAGGCGCTCGAGGCGGGTGGAAACACAGCTGGTCACCTTGGCGTCGCCTGGGGCTGGTACATGATCTCGCCGCAATGGACGACCATCCTGCCCATCGACAGCGCACCGCTGCCTTATGATGAGCCGGACACGGCGAAAGCGATCGTGCTGATGACGGACGGCGCATTCAACACGACCGGCGACTCAGGCAATGGCACGTCGAGCGTGCAGGCCAGGAATGTGTGCGACAATATCAAGACTGCCGGCATCGTCATCTATTCGGTGGCCTTCCAGGCACCGGAGGCTGGCGAGGAAGTCCTTCATTACTGCGCCAGTGACGCCGAATCCTTCTTCACACCGCAGAATGGCCAGCAGCTGCAGGATGCCTATCAGGCGATTGCAAGTTCGATCTCGGATCTGAGAATATCACACTGACACCCTTTCAAGCCGGGGCCACGGTCGCTATATTGCAAGTGTCCCTTATGGGACTATGGCGATAAACGCGCGTGTAATAAGCGGCTCGGACCCGGGGGCGGTACCCGGCGCCTCCACCAATATCCCATCCTTCAGCGGGACGGCTTTGGGGGCGAAATAGGATCGACGGACGTGTAAAGACGATGCCTTCGCCCGGATGAGCTCCGTTAGAAGCTCACTCAACAATAGTTGCAAATGACAACTTTGCTGAAGGCGAACTGATGGCCGCGTAAGCGGTCGGTAAGTGAACCGAACTTAACTCCTGGGGCTTCAGCGCCTCAGGCGGGGCCCGGAGGCGCCTGGCAACAGAAGCCTCCACCTTCTCCTCCTCCTGAAAATTGCCGCTTGGCGGAACAGTCGGCAAGGCATCGACGTTGCTCTGAAAACGAATGGAGCAACCTATGTCATCATTTGCACTCTACCTGATCGGATTTATCGTCTTCATCGGTGGCCTTATCTGGGCCGCTGTCGCCCTCGGCCTTCCCGGCCAGTGGGTCGCCATCGGCGCGGTCATTCTGCTTGGTCTCGGCGTTATTACTGCCGTCACCCATACGCGTGCCAAGGATGAGACCGTTGCCTCGGAAGGCGAGCCCAGCGGCAGCTGATTCGCAGCATGTATCGAATCTCGGCTCGTGTTGTGATCATTGCAGCACGAGCCATTTCATATTGTGAAACAAGAATTTTGAACGCCGACGCGCGAACGTGTTAAAATACCCTCGCTTTCTGAACGAAGCGAGTTGAATGCGCCAATTTCTGCCTTAAAAGATACATACAAGACAGGGGTGAACCGGATGACGGACTATATCGGCTACGAAGCGCTTACTCAGGCAGCCATGCGAGGCGTGGTCCGGGAAGCCCTTCGCGAGACCGCCCGCAACGGGGCCGCGCCCGGCGATCACCACTTTTATGTGACCTTCCGCACCAAGGCACCCGGCGTCAAAATGGCCGAGCACCTTGTCGAGCGGTTTCCCGAAGAGATGACGATTGTCATCCAGCACCAGTTCTGGGACCTTGAGGTCTTCGACGGCCATTTTGAAGTCATCCTGAAATTCAATGGCGTGCCACAACACCTCTCCATCCCGTTTGCAGCGCTCAGCCGCTTTGTAGACCCCGCCGTCAATTTCGGTCTGTCCTTCGAAAAGAGTGCAACCGCCACGTCGACCGGGCAGGATGTTGTCGCGCCCGCCGCCGACCTGGCCAAGTCCGGCACGGACGAAGCGCGGCTCGCCTCCGGCGACGATGGCAATGGCACCGTGGTGAATTTCGAAGCTTTCCGCCGGAAATAGTCGATTGCCCGGTCCGACCAGCGAAAAGCCCCGCATCAGCGATGCTGACATGCTGGCGCGCTTCCAGAACTCCAGGAAGCGTCCCGCCTGCTCTGACACACTTGGCATGCACCTCTCAGAGGTTCACCAGGACGAGATGCGGGTCGTGGTCGACTTCATGGCCGATGAAAGTTTCGCCAACCCCACAGGTGCCATCCAGGGTGGGTTTATTGGCGCGATGCTGGACGAGGCAATCTCGACCAATATCATCATCGCCTCAAACGTCACCATGACGGCACCGACGCTCGAGATGAAAGTCTCATACCTTGCCCCGCTCTTCGTCGGGCCTGCCAGGGTGGAAGCCCGCATCCTCAAATTCGGCAAGACGGTATGCTTTTCCGAAGCAAAATGCATGGACCCGGACGGCAAGGTGGTTGCTACAGCAACCGCCACAGCCGCTCCAAAACCGTTCAAGCGCTTCTGAAAACACAGGAATTCGCCTCAGAAGCGAGTTCGCTCACACTATTTAACTTGAATAATTTCCAATCGAGGGCATTTAGCGAAATTGCGCGACGCCAGCGCGGGCAGTGTCCCTACAATCCGTCCCGGGCGGCGACCCGGCTCTCTCAGGAGCATGCCGGCCATGATGCTGGTTCCCTGTTATCTCGCCGCTTCGCAAATCGAAGGTCTCGGCGTCTACTCTAGCGAACCCATCCGGAAGGGCCAGCTGATCTGGAAATTCGACCCACGCGTCGACCGAGTCATTCCTCTCGAGAGCTTCGCGGAAGCCGATGAGCGGCTGAACGATTTTCTGAAGCGCTACACCTATATCCCGCACTTCGACACAAGCGTCTGCATCCTGGACGGCGACGAAGGCCGCTACATGAACCACAGCGAAGATCCGAACACCGATTTCTCGTCCACGACGGAAACCGGCTACGCACTTATGGATATACCGGCGGGCGTCGAACTCACCTGCGACTATCGCGAATTCGACACCACGGCACATGTGATGATGGATTCCATCACCCCGCTTGGCCGTCAGTACCAGAATGTGCCGGTTCACCTTCAGGCAAACGGACACGCGTCCAGCAATGGTCGCCTCAGCAAATAGACCGCCTCATCAGGCAGGCCATGTCTGGCCTGCCTATAATGGCGCCGTCGCGCAGACATAGAGCACCATGACGGTGCCGATGAGACCGACCGACCAGACGATCGTGCGGATCACCGGAACGCCGAGCAGGTAGATCGGGCCATAGGCAAACCGCGCCCAGAAATAGAGGGCCGCTCCGATTTTCGTCAGGGCGTTTCCAAGCCCCGCAGTTTCCACGATCAGGATCGCAAACCCGAAGATGACCAGCCCCTCGATATGGTTGGCGATCGCCCGCTTGATGCGACCGGAAAACAGGTTGGTCCTGGCTGGCTCGTCCCGCGGCCCGAGGCCATAGCTCAACCCGTTCTGGATGACAGTGTTTGCAGCTTGCGCCACGAGCAGCGCAATCAGGATCACGACCGATCCGAAAAGATACAGCAATTCCTGAGACATGGTTCTACCTCCCGCCCCTTATCGGCCCAGTGACCCTATTCCTCGTCGCCAAAGTTTTCCATTGCCGTAACGCGGCGGCGAAAATTCAATCTAACGCCTCGACTTTCATGTAAATGCCTTCCCGGTCGCCCACGCGCCGCTCCACCAGCAACCGTGCGACCTGGTGGTCATCGACGAAAGCATTGCCCGTGACGCTGTCCAGCAAGGCCTTGGCGAGGTTGTCGAGGTCCATCCAGGGCGCGTCGCCGGTATATTCCATGACGATGTGGACCGCATAATCGCCATGGCCGGGCCGCAGGCGGGTGAAGTCCTTGCGGAAAAATTCCCTCAGCAACGGCTTGTAATACTTTGCCTGCGTCGTCAGGCCGAAGCAGCGCACCTCAAGCGCGCCCTCCTCTGTAATCCGCGCACGAACCTTGCCGTTCTTGATCCAGTCATCCACTGCGTCAGACCCAGCCGGCCAGCTCACGCCTCGCCAGCGCTTCCAGCACATCAATCGCCCGGTCGCTGTCATTCAGGCACGGCGCCACAGAGAAGTGCGTGCCACCCGCCTCCATGAATGTGTCGCGCCCCTCCATGGCGATTTCCTCAAGCGTTTCGAGACAGTCGGAAATGAAGGCTGGCGAGACCACGACCAGTTTCTTCACGCCCTCCCCCGGCAAGGCTTCCAGCGTCTTGTCGGTATAGGGCTGCAGCCATTCGGTCGGCCCGAACCGGCTCTGGAAGGTCGTCATCGCGAACCCGGAATCCCAGCCGAGCGCTTCAGCCACCAGTCGTGTCGTCTTGTGGCACTGGCAATGATACGGGTCGCCCTTGTCGAGATAGGCCTTCGGCACGCCGTGATAGCTCATCAGCACGCGCTCAGGCACGAAATCCAGTCCCGCGATATGGTCGCTGATCGAGCCCGCCAGCGCGTTGATATAGTCAGGCATGTCAACAAATTGCGCCGCTGTCCGCACGGCCGGCTGCCAGCGCATCTTGCCGAGCGCCCTGAATGTCCGGTCGTACACGCTCGCCGTCGTCGTGGCCGAATATTGCGGGTAAAGCGCAATCACCGCGATCTTCTCACAGCCCTTGTCCTTCAGCGCCTCGATCTTGGACGCAATGGAGGGATTGCCGTAATTCATCGCAAAATCCACGATGAGGTTTTCGCTGCCGATGCGTTCGGCAAGCCTCTCGGCCTGCCGCCTCGTATAGACCAGGAGCGGCGAGCCTTCCTCCATCCAGACCTTCTTGTAGGCCTCGCCGGACTTCGACGGACGGAAGGTCAGGATCGGGCCCTGCAGGATCGGCTGCCAGAGCAACGGGTGCAGCTCGATCACACGCCGGTCCGACAGGAATTCCGACAGGTAACGGCGCATCGACCAGTAGTCGGTGCCGTCCGGCGTACCGAGATTGACGAGCAGCACCCCCACCCTGCCCCGCGCAATGGCCGGATGATCCACCGGCGCATGGGGCGGTCGACTTGCATTTTCGCTGCTGGCGGCATCCGGCATGGCAATCTTCCTCGTATCCGATGCGCAATAGATAGCGCGCTCTGCGAGAGGACAAGTGGCTTGACCATGCGACACAACTTGCCAGCATGGGGGATTAGCTGCCACAACGCCTGCTTGCGACTCAGGAGAACCCTGTATGGTGCTCAGACTCAGAAACAGCCTCATCGCCAGCGCCGCGCTTGTTCTCGGCGCGTGTGGAGCCGGTGAGGACGATTCCATCCGCTTTGAATATTCCGGCACGACGATGGATATCTGCGCTGAAACAAGCATCGGCTTTCACCCTGACAGCATCGACCTGACCGGCGCGGCCGAGCACCAGCTGTTCGAGACGGTCGATCACCTCGGCATTGACTGTGTCGGCGCGAGCATCGACATCACCGCCTATCGCAATGACGAGACCGCCGAGATCGCCAATTCCCGCGCGCATCGCATCGAAGCAACGATCGTCGACAACTACGATATTTCCGACAGCCGCATCTCAAAAACCCTCGCCGATCCACCCACGCCGGATGAGGCGGGCCGCGTGCACGTCGCGCTGATGGTGGAAGTTCCGCTGGAAGAGTAGCCACACTACCGCATTTGCGTGTTTCAGCCTGCGTGATAAAGCGCGCGGGACATTTCAATTTGCCTGATCCGAAGGAGCCACGCCATGGCCGCAACCCGTACCGAAACCGACACGATGGGACCAATCGAGGTCGAGACTGACAAGTATTGGGGCGCGCAGGCCGAGCGCTCGCTCGGCAACTTCAAGATCGGCTGGGAAAAGCAGCCTGAGCCGATCATTCGCGCCCTCGGCATCGTCAAGAAAGCCGCTGCCCAGGCCAATATGGACCTCGGCAAGATGGACCCGGAGCTTGGCAACGTCATCGTCGACGCGGCCGAAGAAGTCATCGCTGGCAAACTGAACGACCACTTCCCGCTCGTCGTCTGGCAGACCGGCTCTGGCACCCAGTCGAACATGAATGCCAATGAAGTCATCTCGAACCGCGCCATCGAGATGCTGGGCGGAGAGATGGGCACCAAGAAGCCCGTCCATCCGAATGACCATTGCAACATGTCGCAATCGTCAAACGATACTTTTCCGACGGCAATGCACATCGCCTGCGCCGAAGAGGTGACCCACCGCCTCATCCCGGCGCTGAAGCACCTGCACGCCGCGCTCGACAAGAAGGCCAAGGCCTGGGCGGACATCATCAAGATCGGCCGCACGCATACGCAGGACGCCACACCGGTCACGCTTGGCCAGGAATTCTCCGGCTACGCCCAGCAGATCGAGAATGGCATTGCGCGCATCGAAGCGACCCTGCCCATGCTGATGCAGCTCGCCCAGGGCGGCACGGCCGTCGGCACCGGCCTCGCATCGCCCGTCGGTTTTGCCGAAAAGGTCGCCGAAAAGATTGCCGAGATCACCGGTCTCGCCTTCACCACGGCCCCCAACAAATTCGAGGCGCTCGCCGCCCATGACGCGATGGTCTTCACGCATGGCGCGATCAACACGGTCGCCATGTCCTGCTTCAAGATTGCGAACGACATCCGCTTCCTCGGCTCTGGCCCCCGCTCGGGCCTTGGCGAGCTGGCCCTGCCAGAGAATGAGCCGGGCAGCTCGATCATGCCGGGCAAGGTCAACCCGACCCAGTGCGAAGCGCTCACCCAGGTCTGCGCCCACATTCACGGCAACAATGCCGCTATCGGCTTCGCCGGAAGCCAAGGCCATTTCGAGCTCAACGTCTTCAACCCGATGATGGCGTACAACTTCCTCCAGTCGACACGCCTTCTCGCAGACGCCGCCGTCTCCTTCACCGACAATTGCGTCGTCGGCATCGAGCCGCGCCTCGACAATATCGAGACGGGCCTGAAGAACTCGCTGATGCTGGTCACGCCGCTCAAGGAAAAGTACGGCTATGACCGCGCCGCGAAGATTGCCAAGACCGCCCACAAGAATGGCACGACGCTCCGCGAAGAAGCCATCAAGGACGGCATCCCCGCCGAAGACTTCGACACCATCGTCGACCCAAGCAAGATGATCTCGCCGGGGTGATTTGCACTTGCCCGCTACAGAACTTTCGTACATACTGTACGAATGAACTTGCGCGAATGGCGAAAGAAAGCTGAGCTTAGCTCCAGAGAGCTGGGCGAACGCTGCGGCTTGTCTGAAGCGGCTATCCGGCACTATGAAACGGGAGCCCGCCGCCCTCGCCCAGCCATCGCAAAGCGCTTGGAAGCTGCGACAAATGGCGAAGTAACGGCAGCTGAGTTGCTAGGCGTTGCAGCCGCTGCGCCCTCAGGAAAATCGGGTGTCTCTGAAGAGACCACCCGGTTTGTCCACACCCAACTCGACCCCGCCCTGCTTAAGGAAGCCGCCTCCTACGGCCTCGACGCCGACGAGATTGCCCGTTCCGCCGTTGAGCGCGCCGTGAAAGCAGAGCGAATGAAACGCTTCTCGGAAGAAAACCGTGAAGCGATCGAGAGCTGGAACGACCTTGTAGAACGCGAAGGCCTTTGGTCCGACGGGTACCGGGCGTTCTGATCGATGAGGCATCTCGCCGTTTTTCGGGCAGCAGATAATCGACCGCCCATCGTAATCCTGCAATATCCCGGCATTAATACCGGCAACTACGTCCTCGCCGCGCCGCTCTATCCCTCCGGCGCCGCCAAACCCATCGATGTCGTGACGCCGAATGTAATGCTGAACGGCGAGGCATACCTGCTCGGCACGCATCTGCTTGCCAGTGTCCACGTCTCGGCTCTGGGTGATGAAGTCGGCTCACTCCTCGCTCACGAATACGAAATCCAGCGCGCCCTGGCCCGGCTTTTCTTCGGAAATTAGCGCTAGCCAACTGCGCCCACTTGCCTCAGCGCGCGTCCTCCGCCAAAAGCTTCACTAGTGAAGCATAGGAGGACACACCATGAGCAATGATTTCAGCAATCTCTATTCCGTCAAAGGCAAGACGGTCGTCATTACCGGCGGCTCGCGCGGCATTGGTGAGATGCTCGCGGCAGGCTATCTCGCGAATGGCGCAAAGGTCATCATTTCCTCGCGCAAGGCTGACGCCTGCGAAGCGACGGTCGAGCGCCTGAAAGGTGAGTATGGCGGCGAGATCTATGCCATCCCGTCCGATGTCGGCCAGATGGTCGGCATCCAGCACCTCGCCGACAAGATCGCCGAGAAGGAAGACAAGGTCGACGTCCTGATCAACAATGCGGGCGTGGCCTGGGGCGCGACGCTGGAAGAGTTTCCGGAAAGCGGCTGGGACAAGGTCATGGACGTCAACGTCAAGGGCATCTTCTTCCTGTTCCAGAAGCTCATCCCGCTGCTGCGCAAGTCGGCCAGCGCCGAAGATCCGGCCCGCGTCATCAACATCGCCTCGATTGACGGCCTGCACACCTCGCCCTTCAGCGGCTATGCCTATGGCACGTCGAAAGCCGCAGTGATCCACCTCACCCGCTTCATGGCGTCCCAGCATGTCGGCGAACACATTCTCGTCAACGGCATCGCGCCCGGCCCATTCCCGACCTGGATGCTATCCACCGGCGTCGGCTTTGGCGGCAAGACCGAAGGCGTTGACTGGGACTCTGTGGCAGAACGCAATCCATCGGGCCGCGTCGGCACACCGCAGGACATTGCCGGCCTTGCCATGTTCCTTTCATCGCGTGCGGGCGCCTACATCTCCGGCCACACAATTCCGCTGGATGGCGGGATTGTCTCATCAAGCTGAGTAAAGGTTCAGGTGCCGCCTCACGCGGCACCTGCCATCACTCTGCCGCGCGCCACCCGCCGCGCGCAGCTGTCTCCGCCTCACGCTTCTGCCGGGCTCCGTGCGACTCCCGGAATTTCTTGTACATTGGCGCTTCGAAATAGTGCTGCAGCAGGGTCGCACCCGCGATCGAGACGAGGAATGCGAACAGGCTCATCGCGCCGAGCACCAGCATGTTTCCGTCATCGACCGCAATGCCCGCCCGCCTCGCCATGAGATAGGTGCCATCAAGGATGGGCCAGTGGATGAGATAGAGTGAGAAGGAAATCTTCCCGAAATAAAGCAGCGCGGCCGGGGCGCGCGACAGCCAGGTGTCTGCTGCCGCATAGTAGAACACCGTCAGTGGCAGCGCGATAATGGCCAGGAAGTCCCAACGCGTCTCCACAACAGGGTTGAGCATCAGCGCCAGGATGAAGACGGTAATGATGATCCCGCCCCAGACACCAAGCAGCGGTCGCAGCCGGTCACCATGCAGCGCATAGACGCGGTGCACGATCAGCCCGAGACAGAATGCACCAAGGCAGCGGACAAAACCTGCATTGAGCCCAGGGCCGTAATCATGCTGCACAGCATCGAGATGGCCGGGATAGATGAACAGTGTGGCGTAGCACGCCGCGGCGATGAGGCCGCAGACAGTACCCCGCCACAGGAGAGAGTGGCGCATTACCGGCAAAACGGCGAAGAGCGCCACCATCACCATGTTTACCCAGAATTCGACGGCAACCGTCCAGGACGCCCAATTGTACATCGGCCGATCCGGTCCAAATCCGAGGTTGTTGGTGAGCGTCATCTTCATCAGGAATTTCTGAGGGTCGAACTCACCCTTCAGCACGATGTACCCTATGCCGAGCAGCACAATGATCAGTGCATGGGTCGGCCACATCCGGGCAATCCGGTTGCGAACGAACTTCCCGATCTCGACGGGTTTGCTGAAATAGGCGTGACTGAGCACGAAGCCGGACAGCATCAGGAAGAAGTCGACCACGATATAGCCGGCGAACACGCCATCTATACCGGCCGCAACCCCGTAATGAAAAAGCACGACTATGAGGGCGGAAAGACCGCGAAGGCCATCCAGGGAATCAAACTTACGAGCGCGCGATTCTGCGCCTCTATGCACTTCTGACATGTAGCATCCCAGATCATGGGTTGCCTCCCTGCCCGCCCGGCAGCAAGGACCATGCCAGATCGCCCGTTATTTTTCGTCATGCACTTCGACGGCCCGGGCGGTCGCCTCCGACAAAAATCAGCTCTTTCAGCCGTCTTCGTGTTGCGCCGCACCATGAAGACCGCCATAGCGGTGCCATCGAGATCAACCATCCAGCTGACTGAGCCATCCCCGTGACAAGCAAATCCACTTTCGCTGTTTTCGCAGATCGCCTGGGCGCGCAGAATTTTTCGCAGGCAAACCTCGCCAAGTTCACGCCCGGCCGCATCAAGACCGAGCTTCTCTCCGGCCTGACCGTTGCCCTGGCGTTGGTGCCTGAAGCTGTCGCATTCGCCTTCGTTGCAGGTGTTCACCCGCTGGTGGGCCTCTATGCCGCCTTCATCGTGGGGCTGATCACGGCGTGTATTGGCGGGCGTCCCGGCATGATTTCCGGCGCAACCGGCGCGCTTGCCGTCGTCATGGTCGCGCTCGTTGCAGAGCACGGCGTTGAATACCTGTTCGCGACCGTTGTCCTGATGGGCATCCTCCAGCTCGCCGCCGGCATCTTCAAGCTCGGCAAGTTCATCCGGCTTGTGCCCCACCCCGTCATGCTCGGCTTCGTCAACGGCCTTGCCATCGTGATCTTCCTCGCCCAGCTCACCCAGTTCCAGGTGCCAGGCACGGCGGAAGTCTCCGGCCACGGCATGTCTGGCGGCGAATGGCTGAGCGGCTGGCCGCTGGTCTTGATGCTCGGCCTCGTCGCGCTGACCATGCTCATCATATGGGGTATGCCGAAATTTTCGAAGATCGTCCCTGCGCCGCTGGCCGGCATCGGCATCGTGGCCGCCATCGTGATTGGCTTCGGCCTTGAAGTGCCGCGCGTTGGCGATCTTGCCTCCATTCAGGGCGGCCTTCCGGCCTTCCACATCCCGATGGTCCCGCTCACGCCAGAGACGTTCCAGATCATCCTGCCCTACGCCGTGATCCTCGCCGCCATCGGCCTCATCGAGAGCCTGCTGACGCTCAACCTCGTCGGCGAAATGACGAACAAGCGCGGCGGCGCAAGCCAGGAATGCATCGCGCAGGGCGCGGCAAACCTCGTCACCGGCTTCTTCGGTGGCATGGGTGGCTGCGCCATGATCGGCCAGTCGATGATCAATGTGAAATCCGGCGGGCGCACCCGTCTCTCAGGCATCTCGGCCGCCCTCTTCCTCCTCGCCTTCATCCTCGTCGGCTCGAGCCTGATCGAGCAGATCCCGCTCGCGGCGCTCGTCGGGGTGATGTTCATGGTGGTCATCGGCACCTTCGCCTGGAACAGCCTGCGCATCATGACCCGTATCCCGCTCACCGATGCGCTGGTCATCGTGCTCGTGACCGGCGTGACGGTCGCCTATGACCTCGCCACCGCCGTCGTCGTCGGCGTGATCGTCTCCGCGCTCGCCTATGCCTGGAACAATGCCAAACGAATCCGCATCATCGAACGCGACTCCGTGCGCACGCCGGGCGCCCATGTCTACGAAATCGAAGGCCCGCTCTTTTTCGGCTCGACCGATGGTTTTGCCGAACTCTTCCACCCCGAAACGGATCCCGATGTCGTCATCGTCGACTTCATGCGCTCGCGCGTCGTTGACCAGTCCGCCCTGCAAGCCATTGAGGATCTCGCCGCAAAATACGAAGCCCATGGCAAGACGCTGCGCCTTCGCCACCTCTCGCCTGACTGCCACAAGCTGCTGACCAAGGCGGGCCAGCTTATGGTCGATAGCGATGACGATCCGGACTACGCGCTCGCCGTCGACTATGATGTGCGTACCGGCGTGTTTGGCGGTGGGCACTAGGTGGTTGCCCGCAGGTGACGTGAAGACTGCATTTACCTAGGCTCGCCGAACACCGGGAAACTGATTCGAAAGGCGCGCATCCATGTCCAAGGCCCCCATCGGCTCGAAAGCCAATCCGTCCGAGTTCGACGTACTCGACAAGCTTGCGGAAGACGAACCGTACTTCGTCATCCGCGCGCATGACCCGCTCTCGTCCGCTCTGGTCGAGCTGCACGCCTATATCGGCGCAGGACAGGCCGGCGCGGCGCACAACAAGCTGGCAGAGATCATGGCGCTGACATCGGCCCGCGCACCGCGCCCGGCCTCCAGCCCGAAATACCGCGAAACCTTCGCCATTTCGCTCGCCATGGAGCAATGGCGCGACACGCACGGCGACTAGGAACAGGAGAAGGCGGCCTATTGCGCCGCCTTCATCAGATTGTTCATCGTGTCGATCCAGCCGAGCCAGGCCCTGCGCCCCTCATCTGTCAGGAAGACGCGCGTCTGGGGCCGCTTGCCGACGAACCTTTTCTCCTGACGCACATAGCCGGCCTCTTCCAGCTTTTTCAGGTGTGTCGAGAGATTGCCATCCGTCGCGCCCACCTTGTCTCGCAGCTCGCCGAAAATGGCGGGGCTCGCCGCAGTGAGGTAGGCCATGATGCCGAGGCGCAGCCGCCCGTGGATGACATCGTCGATGGCAGAATGGTCGAAGGGGTTTTCCGTGCTCATGGCTCAGACCACTTCAGATGGTTCCTGACGCATCAGCATGACACCCGGCAGGAAGACGGTGAGCGCCGCCACGATGGCACCGACGAGCCAGACCGTATTGGACCCCGTAAAGACAGCAGCCACGCCGCTTGAGGCAATCGCGCCCCAGCCGGCGAGCATCAGCGCGCGGCTCTTTGCGAGCAGGCCTGATGTCAGCTGGCAGATGCCGTAAATCCCGAGCACGAGCGGCACCGACCAGAGAAAGCCGAGGCTCGCCCGTCCTTCCAGAACGGAGCGGATGATGACCCCTGAGAAGAAGGAAAACAGCACCATGCCGCCTGCCATCCAGACCACGGCGCTGATCTGGTTGCCGAGCGATGATGCGCCGGGTTTCGACTTTGGAAAGGTCATCTGCATGACCTTGAACCCGCCAAATCCGATCACCGAAAAGCCGATCCACAACCAGGCATAGGCCTCATTCGGCAGCCCTGTGGCACCCGTGGCGATCAGATAGTGCGAGATATAGGCGATAGTCACCAGGCCGCCCCACCAGGCCAGGAACCGGCCGCCGAGCAGGGGCGCATTCTGCCCGCTTTCGGCAAGATCCTTCAGATAGGCCAGATCATCAGTCATTGATCGCGACATGGGTGCCTCCTTCATAAACTTTGAAAAACAAAGTACTCTGTCTGCGTGATTTGTCAATCGTGCTTCGTCGTGACCTCCGCCTGTGTTAGCTACGGGCAATGGTCTCAGTCGGGGCAAGTTGAATGGCGACACCGATCAATCTCAACAAGGCGCGCAAGGCGAAGGCCCGCGCCGCGAAAGCGCAGCAGGCAGTCGAAAACCGCGCCAAATTCGGACGCTCCAAGACTCAGAAGGCGAATGAAAAGGCCGCCGCTGACAAGATCAGCAAGACGATAGAAGGCGCAAAACGGGAACGATAATCAGATATCGTGCGTTGACCTTGCACTGAGACCGGCTCGCTTTCGAGGGTACGAGTCCGGCAGAGCAAGCAAGGACAGCCATGACCCGCATTCTCTACAGGACCTCGCTCATCACAGCATGCTTCGCCATTGCCGTCGGCATCGGCTTCCTGATGGGCATGGCCTGATCGTTACGCTCTAGCTTCCCGCTTCGCCCTCGGTAGGCGGAACAGCGATCCACTCGCTCTCATCGCGCACCAGCCTGTCGAGCAACTGCAGGCCCGTCCTGTAGGACGACATGCGGGCAAGGGACTGGCTGTAATCCTTCTGGGGCTGGCCCGTGCCGCTCATCGCCGCTGACTGCTCTGCCGCTTCGGCATAGAGCGAGTGCGCCCCCAGAAAATCACCAGACGATTCATAGCACGCACCGAGATTGTGCGTGACGGCTGGCGCGTTCGGATACTGGTCTTTCAGCGTCCGCCAGGTTGCGCACGACTGGTAAGGCGCGTCGCGCCCGGCCTTCACCGCCTGTTCAAACCGCGGATCGGCGGCGAGCATGGGGTCGAGCGCCTCATCCACAAAGGTCGCCCGCGCGGTCGTATTGCGCGGCGCTATGTCGTTACGAATAGTGTGAAGCGTGTCCGACAGCGCATTCACCACCATGTCCCGCGGCGGCTGCACTCCGCCGATCAGGCCATAGGAATAGCCGCCCTTGTGGTGCTTGCCGCGCCGGCCATGCCAGTACACCTCGTCGCAGCTCTCATGGCTGTCTGAGCCGTAATAGGTCTGCGAGAAAAGAATGCGGCCTGTGCCGTATTCGATGAGGCGCGGCGTAACCGACACATCAACCTCCTCGCGCAGGCAGACCTCCTCGACATCCTCGCGGTGCTCGCAGTCGAACAGGCCATCCCATTCCACGCATTTGGAAACGGTCCGGGTATACTCCTCGGCCTCATAGGACTCGATATTGGTGATCCCCTCATAGATGCCGGCGCGCTGGCCCTCCGGAACATAGCCGTCGGAATAGCGGGCAATCTTGAACCAGGGCTGGCCATTGAAGGTCGCATTGACCAGCATCGCTTCGAACTGGCCGGCGAACCAGTTGCCTCCCGGTCCGTCAAACCGCCCGACATCCACGCTCCGCGTCTCCACGGCTGCGGTGTGCGGCGGCACGATCGCCGCTGAATAATCGATCCCGGGCGTCGAGCAGGCTGCCAGCGCGCCCAGTCCGGCCAACATGATTGAATGTTTCATCCCTCATCCCTTTTCCGGAGTTGATGACAGCAGTTTTAGAAATGCTCAAGTGAATGCGTACTGAATGCGTTGTCCGCCTTTTGGTCATTGATTGACGCTGCTGGCCGGCCCAGATACTTGCCCAGTGAAATAAATGGAGACCTTCATGTCATCAGCTGCCCCGCTATTCGAACCGTTCAAGCTCAAATCGCTTGAGCTTCCGAACCGTATCGTCATGGCCCCAATGACCCGCGGCTTCAGCCCCAACGGCGTGCCAACCAAGGATGTCGTCGATTATTATGCGCGCCGTGCAGCGGCTGATGTCGGCCTGATCATCTCCGAAGGCACACTGGTCCCGCGCAAGGGCGCGTCCGATAATGCCAATTACCCGCTCTTCCACACCGAACCTGCCCTTGCTGGCTGGAAGAAAGTCATCGATGCAGTCCACGGCGAAGGCGGCAAGATGGCCCCGCAGATCTGGCATCAGGGCCTGCTGCGCAAGAGCGGTACCGGTCATTATCCGGACGCTCCCTCCGACAGCCCATCCGGCGTTACGCATAAGGGCAAGCAAATTTTCGAAGAACCGAGCGAATCTGAAGTCGCCGACATGGTTGCCGCCTATGCACAGGCCGCAGCCAGCGCCAGGGAACTTGGCTTCGACACGGTCGAGATTCACGGCGCGCATGGTTATCTCATCGACGAGTTCTTCTGGGACGTGATGAACAAGCGCGAAGACAAGTATGGCGGCACCCTGGTTGAGCGTGCGACCTTTGCCGGAGAAGTCATCTCCGAGGTCAAGAAGGCCGTCGGCCCGGACATTCCGGTCATCCTGCGCTTCTCGCAGTGGAAACAACAGGACTACGACGCCAAGCTGGCCAGGACCCCACAGGAGTTCGAAGCCTTCCTCAAAGTCTTCGTCGATGCTGGCGTGGACATTCTCCATGCGAGCCAGCGCCGCTTCTGGGAAGCTGAATTCCCCGAAGATGACGGCGAGAACGGTCTCAATACGGCCGGCTGGGCGAAGAAGCTCACTGGCCTGCCGACCATCACGGTTGGGTCCGTCGGCCTGTCGGGAGAATTCATCGGCGGCATGCGCGGTGAAGGCTCGAAGACCCGCCCGCTCACGGATGTCATCGAACGCCTCGAAAAAGGAGAGTTCGACCTCGTTGCCGTCGGCCGTGCCCTGCTGCAGGATCCGTTCTGGGCCCAGAAGGTCAAGGAAGGCCGCACCGACGAGCTCGAAGGCTACGACGCCAAGGCAATGGCAACGCTGTACTAGAAGCCACAGGTCACAGAAGCTCGCAGCATCTCCCCGTCCGTCTGGAATGGGGAGATCGCTCGGCCTGCGCTTGACGACACTTGTCATACGTGAACGAACTCTCTCCTCATGAGGGGGGAGTTCATATGAAATATACGATCACCGTCGCCGCATTCGGCCTGATTGCTGCGTGTTCGGAGCCGTCCAGCAATGGTTCCGGCGATGCGCAGGCGCCTGCCGAAACCGCACAGACCGCCACCCCCGAGGACGTGGCGGACGACATCAGCACTGTCGACACGGTCAAGACGGTCTATGACGGTTTCGCCACCGGCGACATCGCACTGGCCACATCGAATTTTGCAGAGTCCATCGTCTGGACAGAGGCCGAAAACAGCCCCTACGCCGACCAGAACCCATATGAAGGCACCGATGAAATCGTGACGGGCCTTTTTGCGCGCCTCGGTGGCGAATGGGAATATTTCAACGCCGTCCCATCCGAGTTCATCGCAGAAGGAAACCGCGTCGTCTCGCTTGGCCGCTACACGGCGAAGCACGGCGAAACCGGCAAGGAAATGGATATTCCTTTCGTCCATGTCTGGACCGTCGAAGACGGCGAGATTACGAGCTTTCAGCAATACACCGACACGCTCGCCCACACCGCGGTGATGACGACAGACCCCGAATAGGCTCGCATCGAGCTCAAAGAATTCGCGTGACTGCCGCTGCGGTAGTGGCTCCACCCTGAGCAAAACAAATCTCAGGGAGGCGACAATGAGTTACGAGCAGATCAAGGTCGAACAGCGAGGCAATGTGTGCCTCATCACGCTCAACCGACCGGAAAAGCTGAACGCCTGGACGCCCGATATGAGCCGCGAACTTGGCACAGCGATCGCGGCGGCAAACGAGACTGACGATGTCGGCGCCATTGTCATGACGGGCGAAGGGCGCGGCTTCTGCGCCGGCGCCGACATGTCCTACTTCCAGAACAATATCGACGCCTCTGAGACTAGGGCCCACAAACGCGATGGCGGGATCGACTGGGTCTCGCTGATCCGCTCATCCAAACCCTGCATTGCGGCGGTGAACGGCCCCGCCTTCGGGATCGGCGTTACCCAGATCCTGCCCTTCGACATGATTGTTGCTTCGACGGCGGCGAAATTCGGCCTGGTCTTCGTGAAAGTCGGGATCGTGCCGGAACTCGCAAGCTCACACTTCCTGATCCAGCGTGTCGGCTGGGGCAAGGCGCATGACCTCCTGCTTACCGCGCGGCCCGTCTCCGGCGAGGAAGCGGTCAGCCTCGGCCTTGCAGACCGTTTGTCATCGCCGCAAACGCTCCTCACCGACGCCCTTGAGCTGGCCGAGCAGATGGCGGCAAACCCTTCGCCCATGCTGCGCATGACGAAAGAACTGCTCAGCGCCAATGCCTGTGACACGGATACAGGTCGCATCCAGGCGCGTGAGCATGAGAAACTAGAGACCTGCTACACCCTGCCTGAACACAAGGAAGCCGTCGCTGCTTTCGCCGAAAAGCGCAAGCCGCACTTCAAGGCGGTACGCGCGAAGGCCTAGGCCCGCTCATAGGCGGCCTTGAGCCAGGCTTTCACCTCGTCATCAACCTCTTCGGCCGCCTGAAGCTTGATCTTGTGCGTGCACATGGAGCCGGTCTTTTCCTCGGCGAGACGCATGGTCCCGTTCTCGCCCTTGAGGTTCAAGCCAAGATCGACCCGCGACTTTGTAGCCGGCGTGACAACCGCAAAATTCTTTGACCGGCGAAACGCCACGCTCGTCTTTTTCGGCGCGATCTCGACATCACCGCCCAGCGTCTTCGCGAACGCTTCCAGCGCGTCATAGATCGGGCGCAGGCCCTCCTTGCCCTTATACTGGCCTTCCAGCATGTCGTCTTCATCGGCCTCGAACCGGCCTTTTGCGGCCTGACAGACGAGATTGGCGTGGCCATGCCCGAAACCATGAGCCTCCTTGAGCATCTTCACCTGCTCGCCATGCTTTTCCAGCCCGCTGGACTGGACCACCTTCACCCAGTGCGCGAGCGGCTTTCCGGTCTTGGCTTCCATACCGGCAATGTGGCTTGCCAGCAGCTCTTCCTGTGTCTTCGCCATGTCCCCTTGTCTCCCTATTTGCCGTCCAGCGGCCAGTGTTCAATCCTGCATGCCGCGGGCGTCATCAGCCCCATGACAGGCCCCAGCATCATCACCATCCGCCCACTGAAGAGCGGCTTTCCCTTTTCGACAACCGATTTGAGATTCTGCGTGATGAAGGATCCGCCCTGCGCCATGGACTTCGCGGTCTTCGTACCGGCGGGCACGCCCGTCGTGATGAGCGAGAACTCGGTGCCGTCAGGCGTTTCCTTCAGCTCATAGGTCACGGTGCAGTATGCATCGTCCCACTGGGTAAACTTGAAAGTGTGGGCATAGCGGTGCGGCGGCGAGAATTCGAGAACCTCGCCAACGACGCTCGCATATTTCCTGTCCGGCGTGACCATCCGCATGCGGTGCCCCGGCTTGAGCGTGCCGCCTTCCGCCTCGCACACCGCACCAAAGAAGAAAGGCAGCACCTCATCGGTCTTCACCAGCGTGTTCCAGACCACGTCAATCGGCGCGTCTATTACCACCTTGTAGACCTGTCTGTCCTCAGCGGCAGCCATTCCGGTTTCAGCCTCAGCCATATCAATCGTCCCTTTGTCTGGCGGCCTGTTCGGCCATGGCCTTGATGGAAGTGAGCTTGCCGGCGAATGTCTCGCTATAGGTGTCGAGCCAGCGTTCCTGAATCTGCCGGATCGGCACGGCATTGAGATAGAGGCGCCGCGTGCGCCCCACCTTCTCGCTGACCACCAGACCCGCTTTCTCCAGCACGGAGAGATGGTTCATCACCGCAATCCGGCTGACATCGAAATGCCGCGCAAGCTCCCCGACCGGCAGACCGGGCTTTGCCTTGAGTATGTCCAGCATGGCCCGGCGGCTCTCATGAGCGAGCGCCTGAAACACGGCCGACATGTCACCACTAGTAATCATGTAATTACACAATTACATGAATTCGCCCAAGTCAAGCCGGATCCACGAGGGCTCGGCGCAGCTAGCCCCTGCCATTGGGCCAGAGTCCTGCTATATGTTCTCCATGAGTTCCAACCCGAATCGCCGCCCCTCCATTTCAGAGATGGCCACCGCCCGCGCGCCCGTTGCAGATCGCAATGCGGACTATCTCGAAGGCCTGAACCCCGAACAGCGTGAAGCTGTCGAGACGACGGATGGCCCACTCCTCGTCCTGGCCGGGGCCGGCACGGGCAAGACGCGCGTGTTGACGACCCGCCTCGCCCACATCATCGGCACCGGCCTCGCCTGGCCATCGCAGACGCTGACCGTCACCTTCACCAACAAGGCGGCCCGCGAAATGCGCGAACGCGCGCTGAACCTGATCGGCGACGCAGGCGAAGGCCTTAGATGGCTCGGCACCTTCCACTCGATCAGCGCGCAGATCCTGCGCAAGCATGCTGAACTCGCTGGCCTCAAATCCAGCTTCACCATCCTCGACACCGATGACCAGATCCGCCTCTGCAAGCAGGTGATCGAAGCTGAAAATATCGACACCAAGCGTTGGACGCCGCGCCACCTCGCCAGCCTGATCGATGGCTGGAAAAACCGGGCCCTGACTCCCGGCAAGGTCCCGCAGGATGAGGCGTGGAACTTCGCGGACGGCAAGGGCGTAAAGCTCTACGAGACCTATCAGGCGCGTCTGAAAGTCCTAAATGCCTGCGACTTTGGCGACCTTCTGATCCACAACATCACCATCTTCCAGGAAAACCCGGACCTGCTCGCCGATTATCACAAGCGATTCAGATACATCCTCGTCGACGAGTATCAGGATACGAACGTCGCCCAGTATCTCTGGCTGCGTCTGCTCGCGCGCGGCACGGGTAACATTTGCTGCGTCGGCGATGACGACCAGTCGATCTATGGCTGGCGCGGCGCTGAAGTCGACAATATCCTCCGCTTCGAGAAGGATTTTCCAGGCGCGAAAGTCATCCGGCTCGAACGCAATTACCGCTCAACGGCGCACATTCTCGCCGCTGCCTCTTCGGTCATCAATTTCAACAAGGGCCGGCTCGGCAAGACGCTCTATGTCGGCGAGGAGACGAGCGCGGACCCGGACGCCGACAAGGTGAAGGTGCGCGGCCTCTGGGATGGCGAAGCCGAAGCCCGCCTCATCTGCGACGACATCGAATCCTATGTGAACAAGGGCGGCCAGTATGAAGACTGCGCTATCCTGGTCCGCGCCTCCTGGCAGATGCGCCTCTTCGAAGAGCGCCTCATCATGCTGGGCATCCCCTACCGCGTCATTGGCGGTCCGCGCTTCTTCGAGCGCGCCGAAATCCGCGATGCCCTCGCCTATCTCCGCCTGATCCGCTCGCCCGACGATGACCTCGCCTTTGAGCGCGTCGTCAACCAGCCCAAGCGCGGCGTCGGCGCGACCACAATCCAGAAGCTGCAGACCTTTGCCCGCGAGGACGGCCGCTCGCTCTTCACGCTCGTGCCGATGATCCTGCAGACCGACGAGGTCAAAGGCCCGGCCAAGCGCGGCCTCACCCAGTTCATCGACCAGATCAATATGTGGCGCGACCGGCTGAATAACGGCATGCCGCACTACGAACTCGCGCAGGTCATTCTCGACGAGTCCGGCTATACCGACATGCTCCAGAAGGATCGCGGGCCCCAATCCCAGACGCGCCTCGACAACCTCAAGGAGCTGATCCACGCCCTCGGCCAGTTCGACAGCCTCCCCGGCTTCCTCGAACATGTCGAGCTTGTCATGGATGTTGGCGGGCAATCCTCCGGCAATGAAGTCCAGATCCTGACGCTACACGCCGCCAAGGGCCTTGAATGGCCGATGGTCTTCCTGCCGGGCTGGGAGGAAGAGGTCTTCCCGTCCCGCCGCTCGCTCGATGAAAGCGGCATGAAGGGCCTGGAGGAAGAACGCCGGCTTGCCTATGTCGGCATCACGCGCGCCCGCGAGAAATGCTCGATCAGCTTCGTTGCCAACCGCATGATCTTCGGTCGCTGGCAGTCTGTCCTGCCGTCGCGCTTCGTCGACGAGTTGCCGCATGAGCATGTCGAGGCCGTATCAGAGACCGGCTACTCCACCATGCCCGGCGGCGATACCGGCTTCACCGGCACGATCGAGGACCTTGGCGAGCGCAGCAACTACACCTCCCCCGGCTGGCGCCGCCTGAAAGAGAACGCGAAATCAGCGAGCTCCAAGCCCGGCCCCATCATCGACGGCAAGGCCGAACTCCTCGCCACCAGCTCCGGCAAATCCGCCTTCCGCATCGGCCAACGCGTCCACCACGAAAAATTCGGCTACGGCCAGGTGCTGGCAGCCGACGGCACGAAGCTTCAAGTGAATTTCGAGAAGGTGGGGTTGAAGAAGGTCATCTCGACCTTTGTGACGGGGGTCTAAACTCTGAGCATTCCAGTCGTTCAAGATGAAGATTGCGAACTGCCCATCCCAAGCGCATGGCGCCCAGCTTTCAAGGCGCTTGCAGATGCCATGGTTGAAGGGCGCGAACCGGAAGAGCCTCCGGTGGGCACGCAAATCGCCGAGATCGACGCTGAAACATCGAAGATCAGCCTTGCAAATATCCAGGCCTACGGCGAGCCGGTCGGACCGCTTCGCGACAGCTCATGGCAAACTTCGATCTACCGTTGGATGGGGGACCACTGGGATGTCCTGATCGATCTGACTACGCCTCAAGGCGAAGTTACGGATTTGGTCTTGCGTGCAAAGGTGCGACCAACTTCGTCGGGATTTCTGATTGAACCCGGACTGGTTTACGTCCCCTAGCGAGGGCCATCCTCACCCCACCCGCCGATAAATCTCCGTCCTGAGCTTTGCCTCTTCTACCTCGCCCGGATCATCCACATAGACTTCCCAGACCGGCATCGCCTTCTGGTAGCCCTGCTCGTCGCAATGGGCCCAGACCGCCTGGTGGCTCTGATTCATGTTGGCGTAGGGACCGATATGCGTCGTCGTCACAGCCTCGCCCGCCGGAATGACGCCCGCTTTCACGTTGCCTGACGCTTTAGCCGCATCATCAGCTGCCACAAACACGCCCGCGCGGAATCTGATCGTCGAGCCTGCCGGCATGTCTGTATAGAGCGTCATCGGCATGCTCTGCGGCGTGATCCCGGCCTGCCCGACGAAGCCGAATACTTCGCCAAAGCCAGATCCCATCGCCGCGCCAATTTCTGGCCCCATTGGCGCTTCGCGCTCGACATACAGATAATGGTGCTCCGGCAGCGTCTTCTTCTCGATGGTCATGGCGTCCTCCTCACCTTAGCGGGAGTTTTAGACCATGCCCCAAAAGGCGTCACCTCCGGTGGGAGAAGGGAGCCCGCGCTCGATCCACGCACCTATCTCCTCCCCTCTCCCTCGGGAGAGGGGCCGGGGGTGAGGGGGCGAATCTTTCCACTCGCGACAAGTTCAGCAATGATACGCGCCAAGCCGGACCAACGGACCACGTCATCGCCCCGCCAGTCGCCCCGCCAGTGACCCGCCAGCTTGCCGCCCCCACCCCGCCAATGCCGCTGCCCTGGCCGTCTTCGACGTTGCCAAATCCAGCGAAGCACGCCCTTTTTGTCGCCCTATCCTGTGGGAGGGACGTGACATATGGCAAAACGGCGCCCGAAGGCTGGTGAGGCTTTCTTCCAGTATTTCAGCCTGTTCCTGCTCGTCATCGCCCTTGTCGGTCTCGGGGCACGGGCCGCACTTGATTATACCAATGAGTCCCAACCGCCCCTGATCGTCGCGGCGCATGCCGTGCTCATGCTGGTCTGGTATGTGCTCGTGCCGTTCCAGGCGTCGCTCATCCGCGGCCGCGACATCAACCGTCACAAGCGGTTTGGTGTTCTCAGCCTCGCTGTGGCCGGGGGGCTTGTCTATACGGGCGTCTACGCCGCAGGGCGTCACTTCCTGATCCATGAAGACCCCTATGCGGTGCTCGCCAGCGCGCAGACCGTCTTCTCCTACGCGATCCTGTACCTGCTCGGCTTTATCGGACGGCGCCTGCCGAGCGCGCATAAGCGCTTCATGATCTATGCGAGCATTTCCATCCTGCCCCCGGCCCTGATCGGCCTGTTTGCGGCTTTCGGCCTGCCTGCCCTCTTCATCCTGCCGCTCTGGCTTGTCCTGATGCTGGTTCCCATTGGCTATGACTGGCACAAGCACAAGACCGTCTACGCCTCGACCTCGATCAGCGCGGCCTTCGTCATCGTCGGCATGCTTGTGGCGCTGGCGGTTGGCCTGCATCCAGCCTGGGCGACCTATCTCGAGGGCGTGAGAGCCTAGCCGGTTTCGGCTGTTCCGCGGCCCTTCCAGACCCACGCGACCGCGCAGAGCGCCGTCAGCAAGGCTGTCATGACAATCGCCAGAACGGCGTTGCCGCTCCAGCCGAAGGCATCGTAGACTGCCGTGCCTGCAGAAGATGATATTCCGCCCCCGATAAACATCATCACAATATACACCGTCATCAGGCGGGTGCGGATTTTCGGGTCGAGCTTCAGGAATGTCATGCGGTTGGTGATGTCGACCGCCGGTCCCACCAATGTCATCAGCATGATCGGAATGATGAGCAGCCAGACATTATAGCCCATCGGCCAGAGCAGGCAGACTCCGGCGAAATTGATCGACGCAAAGATCAGGCGCGCCCTGTAGGGCCCGATATTGTCGGCGACCTTGCCCAGCCAGGGGGTCGTGAAGAGGTTCAGGATGGAGAAGGCGGCGAGATAACCCACAATGTCGACGCCATAGCCCATCTCCGGCAGGTGAAGGCCAATGCCCATCCAGACAGCCAGGAACACGCCGAAGCCCAGCCCCTGGATCGCTCCCGAAATGAGGATTTCAGGGTTCTGGCGGATCAGGCCGAACATGGAGAAGAGCAGGCGGAAATAGCTCTGCTTCGGCTCGGTGTCAGACCCGGCCTCGCGTTCGTCCATGATCAGGGGCAGCAGGATGGACACGATCAGCATGAAGGTCGCCGCAACATAGTAGACGGTGCGCCAGCCCAGGGTTTCGGCGATGATGCCGGCCCCTGCCCGCGACACGAGGATGCCGCCGATCACCCCTGTCGTCAGCATGGCCGTCACCGCTCCAAGGCGTGCCGGATCAACGCGCTTCGACGCATAGGTCGGCAAGAGGTATGGCGCGATCGTGAAGAAACCGAGGATGGTCGAGGCCAGCGTGAAAAGCGTGAAGTCGGTCGCAAACGCCATGCCCGTGATCGACAGGAACTGTCCGGCCACGGTGAACGTCACCAGCTTGCGGTTGGAAATCCTGTCTCCGAGCGGGAGGAGCAGGAAGACGCCCAAAGCGAGCGCAATCTGGTTAGCGCCCGGCACAATGCCGATGAGCCCCTGATCGACCTCAAAGCTGTGCGCCACTTCCGAAATGATCGGATGAATGTAGTAGGCGTTCGCCGTGACCACGCCGCAGGCCAGGGTGAGCAGCAGGACTTCCGTTCCCGAAAGGCGCCTTTTCGAGGAAGAGTTTGGCGGCGCTATGCTATCCACGACGTTTGCCCCCGGCTTCTCAGTGCAGGCTCCTCACATAAATTGCTTCACGCATGAAGCAATGTTGTCTTTGCGCGAGGGTCTGTTGCGGCGCATACCAGCGGAGCGGGCGTCGACCTGAAATCAGCCTGTGATCGGCCCATAACCGGCCTGCGAAAACCCCACCTTCAGGACCGGTTTATCCAGAGGATTATTCGAGCAGCTGCACCATCGCGTAGCGGTTCATGGCCTGCTCGTCGATGCCGAAACCGGGGTCTTTCAGCGGGCGGTGCTTGCCGTAATTCTGATAGGCTTCGAAGGCTTCCTTCGGCACACCCTGCGCCACCAGCAGCGCTTCGACCGACCGCGCGCGCTCACGGCAGATACTCGCCTTCATTTCGTCGCCGGAGCAGCCTGAAACGACCCGCAACCTGCCCTTCTCGGCATGTCCAGACGCCGTGAAATCTGCAAACAATTCAATGTTTTCAGTGGCCTCTTGAGAGACTTCAGCGCTCTCGAAACCAAAGAAGACAAACAGGGCATCATCAAGCCGCGCATATTCCGGTGCGTCCTCAATGGTCCGCGTCATGAAGGCTGCCTTGGCAGCGGTCTGCATCACATCCTTGCGCCACGGCGCAACCATGTCGCCGATCAGCGTGTCCACGCCCAGCACCGCCTTTATCTGGCCTTCTGTCAGCGGCGCTGCCGCGTCCTCCTCCTCGTTGCCCAGCGGCGCAATCAGGTCGCCGTCACTGTTGTAACCACGGCCCACATCATTGTCTGAAGGCGGGTCCGACAGGCCCGGCGCCTCCAGCAACCCGCCCTGCGGCCGGTCACTGAGGGCCTCAAGTTCCGTGGGCTCTGGCGCTTCAAGCTGGCGTAGTCTCGTTTCCACCAGCGCCCGACTTTTCGTGTCGGGGAAAGCTGCCAGAAAACTCTTTAGCACACCCGGGCTCTCCGACGTCAGCGACGCCATCAACGCAGCCGCCTCAGCCTTCTCATCATCGTCCACCTCGCAGCCTGCAAAGCAGTAATCTTCCGTGCCGCGCAAGCCACTTTCGATCCAGGGCTGCTGGCGATAGCCCGTGCGCTGCTCGACCCGCGTCGCGACACGCCGGAACAGGGTCTCCGCCGACACGCCGGGCTGGGCGATGAGTTCTGACAGGGCCAGGGTAAATTCGCTGTTTCCTCCCACACCATCTTCTGCCACGGCGCCGGGGGCGGTCGAATAAGCGATCAATGTTCCCCGCACGCGCCCGGTTGGTGCGAGCCCGCCTGCCGTGGTGCGAACTGCAGCTGGTAACGGGTTATTGCGGCAGGCATCGAGCACAATGAAGTTGGCCGCATTGCCGGCATTTTCCAGATAGCGGAACAACAGTTCCAGACGCGGCGCGTTCGCCCAGATGTCGGCTTCATTATAGGCAACCAGATCCGTCGGGATGAGATAGTTGAGACCCTCCGACTGAACGCCGTGCCCCGCAAAGAAGAAGAAGCCTGTGGCATCCGGACCTGCCTCTTTCAGCGCAGCACCGAACGCGGCGAAGGCGTCCTCCATCTCGTCTTCATCGGCGTTGAAGACCGTCATTACCTCATAGTCGAGGCCTTCCAGAGCGGCCTTCATGAGACGCGCATCTCGTACGGGATTTTCGAGCGCCCAGCCTGGCGTCTCGTACTGGGAATTTCCGATCACCAGCGCAATACGCGGTTCTGCCAGCGCTGGAATGGAAATCATCGCAGCAAATGTCGCAGCAAGTAAGGTCCGCATAAAAATCTCCCACCCGATGCCAGCCAGCATCGAATGGGAGGATAGGACAGCCTTTCAGGGACGGGCAAGTCACTTGCCCGCCCTGCAATGCCTAGGTCAGTTTCGGCTCTGCGAGGCTTCCCGCTGCAGGCTTGGATGGCTTGCCCTTGCCGAGCCGGAAGGCCGCAGGCCGGGTATAGAGAACATTGAGTGGTGTACCCTTGATGACCCAATGGAAGACCAGAGGTGCGGCCACCGCAATGATCAGGACCATGAGGCTTGCCGTGCCGATATCAGGAATGATGCCCGTTGCGGCAAAGCCCTTTTGCGCAGCCTTCATGGGGATAAAGAAGGTGAGATAGATCACGATGGAATGCTTGCCGGCATAGCGGATCACGCCGCCGACATCGAAGCGGGCCATCAGCGCTGCAACGGCAACAATCGCAAACGCGCCGGCAAAACCCAGCACCAGGCTAATGCCCGGCAGTTCGCTATAGCCGGTGCTGACAACCACACCGTTCCAGACTGCCCAGGCCAACAGTGCGGCAATGGCAGCTTCGAAATGTTTGGCCACTTCCCCAGCGAACTTGAAGACGAGTGGCGCGAAAGCGTAGCCCGCGAAGAAATAGACATACCAGTTCGCAAACCGGTTCGTGACCGACCAGCCCGTCTCGATGCCACCGGTGTAGAAGGCTGTGTGCAACAGGACAGCGCCGAAGAAGACGGCAAGCACAGGCACCTGACGCAACAGGCGCGTTACAACGTAGAAGACGAGAAGCTGGTGGATGAACCACAGGCTGCTGGCTGGAAAGATCAGCTGCTTGAGAAAAATCATGCCGACCGCAGCAGGGTCACTCAGGAGGAGATCTGCTTCAAAGGCGATTGTCTGCAAGCCGAGCCAGAGCAGGTAGAAATACGCAAAGTGAATGACCTTCCGGTCAATGTAGTCCCGGATTGGGCCATTAATGGACCGTGAGAGGAACAGGCCTGCGATCAGGAAGAAGTCGGGCATACGGAATGGCTTGGCGAAGGCGACCACGTCATGCATCCACCCGGTGCCATGTACCATTTCGCCATAATTAAGCGTGGAATGCATCATCACGACCAGAATGATGCAGATGCCCTTGCCGTAATCGACCCAGTTTACGCGATTGTCGGTCATTTACCCGTCCTCAAAACTAACCTGACAGGCGAAATGCAAATTTCGTGCACAATTGTCGGGGGGTGCTGATTAATAATTGTGGCAATCTGGAACACTGAATGCCTTCAAATCGTCTTTGTCCCCGCCAAGCTCTGCCACACCTGTAGGCTTCACTAATCCTTGACCGGGGGTTCCGGCATGGAGAAAAGCATGGTTCAAGACTCGACGTACTGGCAACCTGGCTCGGCCGGGTTGGGTTTGAAGGAGAAGACTATGGCGACGATCGCCCTGGTGGATGACGACGAAAACATCGTGGCATCGCTGAAGATGTTTTTCGAAGCCGAAGGCTACACCGTCAAAACCTATCATGACGGTCTTGCCGCGCTGTCAGGCCTGACAGAGACACCGCCCGATCTCGCCATCCTCGATGTGAAGATGCCGAAGATGGATGGCATGGAGCTGCTGCGCCGCCTGCGCCAGACATCCGAACTGCCCGTCATCTTCCTCACCTCCAAGGATGAAGAGATTGACGAGGTCATCGGGTTCAACATTGGCGCCGACGACTTTGTCCGCAAGCCCTGCTCCAACCGTCTTCTGTCTGAACGGGTAAAAGCCGTCCTGCGCCGCTCGCGCGCTGGCGAACCCGGCAACGAGGAAGGTGACCAGAAGCCCATCGTTCGCGGACGCCTCACGCTCGACCCGAACCGTCATGCCTGTTCCTGGGACGGCGATCCGGTTCGCCTGACCGTGACGGAATTCCTGATCCTGCAGTCGCTGGCACAGCGTCCGGGCTATGTGAAGTCCCGCGACCAGCTGATGGACGCGGCCTATGACGATCAGATCTATGTCGACGATCGCACCATCGACAGCCACATCAAACGCCTTCGCAAGAAGTTCCGCGAAGTCGACGATGAGTTCGACGCGATCGAGACGCTTTACGGTGTCGGATACCGCTACAACGAGAGCTGAGCGCGCCTGAGACCGTGCGTCTAGCCCGTCTTGAGCTGGATCTGCCCGAGATAATCACGCTTGCCGAGCGGCACGCCCTTCATGCGAAGAATGTCGTAGGCCGTCGTCGCGTGGAAATACAGGTTCGGCTTCGAGAATGAAAACAGGAAACCTTCCGCCGTGAACGGCATGGCCTGTTCACGAAAGCGGAAGATGACGTCCTTGCCGCCGAGCGCGTTTACGTCGTCAGGTGAAAGAGCCTTCAGTCGCTCATCAGTCTCCGCAAGCGCAGCCTGATACCCCGCATAGTCGTGCGTTTTCAGCCCCGAAGCTGCGTTGAACTCGCCTGCCCTGACCCCGTCGATTGCACCGATTGAATGATGAATGACAGAATCCAGCTGAAAGGTCAGTGGCAGCATGGTTTCGTGGATGCAGTCAGACAGGAGCGCATCAGCACTCTTGCCTTCCGCTTCACAATGCTTCGCCCCCTTGGCCAGCACGCCCTGCACGCTGCCCACAATCTGGCGCATTGGCGGGATAACTGCATCGTAGAGTGAAATCGTCATTGGCTGCTTTCCTTCTGTATAGGTCCCGCAAGCTGTACTGTCGGCTCATTACAGAAACAAGCAAATGCGATGAGGGGTTTGCTCTGCGGCTCGCGCGCCTTATGCCGGGGGAGACATTCAAATGGAGACTTCCAAATGGCAGACGCTGAAAATACAATTCTCATGGAAACCACCCAGGGCCCGGTGAAGATCGAGCTGCGCCCGGATCTTGCGCCAAAGCATGTCGACCGCATCAAGGAGCTGGCACGCGAGGGATTTTATGACGGGATTGTGTTTCACCGCGTCATCGACGGCTTCATGGCGCAGGCTGGCTGCCCGAATGGCACGGGCACGGGCGGCTCCGACAAGCCGGACCTGCCGCAGGAATTCAACAATGAGCCACACGTTCGCGGCACCTGCTCAATGGCACGGACGAATAATCCCAATTCGGCCAACTCCCAGTTCTTCATCTGCTTCGACGATGCGAGCTTCCTGAACCGCCAGTATACAGTGTGGGGCAAGGTCGTGGATGGAATGGAGAATATCGATCAGCTGAAGCGCGGCGAGCCGGTCCGTAATCCGGACTCGATCGTCTCCATGAAGGTTGCTGCCGACGCCTGATCCAGGCCGGACCGGAACAGACGGGCTGAACAAGCATGGCAAAGCGGGGTGAGGACAAGAAGGGGGCAAGGGAGCGCGGCAAGCAGCTCTTCGGCTCGCGCATTGCTCGCCTCATCTTTGCCTCCAACCTCGCTGGTCTCGCCATTCTCATCATCGGCGCCATGGTGCTGAACGAGATGCGGGCAAGCTTCGTTGTCGCGAAGAAACAGGACCTGATCGGACAGGCACAGGTCTTCTCCAACCTGCTGGCCGAAGGCGCGACCTTTGGCCAGCCGCAGCCTGTCATGGATGAGGAACTGGCCCGGGCGACACTGGCCGACCTGTCTCTCCCGGTCTCTGTCCGCGGCAAGGTGTATGGACCTGATGTCGACCTGATCGGGGACAGCTACTTCCTGTCTGACCGGGTCATCGTCTCTGCCCTGCCCCCGATCCAGGAGCCAAGCCAGCTCTCGCGCTGGGGCCGCTCGCTGTCAGAATGGGCGGTATCAACCTTTGGAGCCCTCGTCCCCAATCGCGGCGGGGATGCCGTCCGGACCCAGACCTTCGAGGAAGAGTTCGCCGTCGCGCTCGATGGCGGTGAAGCGGCGAGCCAGCGCTTCAATGATCGTGGACAGCGCATCATCTCCGTCTCGGTGCCGGTGCAGCACGTCTCAGCTGTCGTTGGCGTTCTGACGCTGGAATCCAATGACATCGACGACATCATACGCGCCGAACGGGCGGCGCTCATCCCCTTCATCGGCGTGGCGGTCCTCGTCGCGCTCATTACCTCGGCCCTGTTGACGTTAGGCATTGCGCGCCCGCTGCGCCGGCTGTCCAGGGCTGCCGATGACGTGCGGTCCGGCTCGACCCAGCAGCTGGACCTGCCCAACATTACCCGGCGAAGAGACGAGATTGGCGCGCTCGCCACCTCCATGGAGGCGATGACCGAAGCGCTGTTCGAACGCATCACCTCAAACGAACGCTTCGCCGCCGACGTCGCGCACGAACTGAAGAACCCGCTGACATCCATCCGCTCCGCTGTGGAAACGGCCGAACGCGTGAAGGACAATCCTGAAGCGATGCAGAAGCTGCACAAGGTGATCGCGCAGGATGTCGGAAGGCTTGACCGCCTGATCACCGACATCTCAAACGCATCGCGCCTGGAAGCAGAGATCACGCGTGTGCCGACCGAAGCGCTGAACATTTCGCGCTTCGTGTCTGACATCGTCTCGACCTATGAACATATCGGGCTGGACGAGGATATGCCGTCGGTCGTCTTCGAAGATCAGACCATGGGCGCGGGGCTGCGTGTTCGCGGCCGCGAAGGGCCGCTCGGTCAGGTCATCCGCAACCTCATCGACAATGCGATCTCGTTCTCACCAAAGCACGGGACGGTCTCGGTGCGTATTGAACAGGGACGGCTCGGACCGCAGACCACGGCCCGCGTCATTGTCGAGGATGACGGCCCCGGCATTCCCGAAGACAGGCTGGAGAAGATTTTCGACCGGTTCTACACCGACCGTCCAAAGGGATCCGCATTCGGCAAGAATTCAGGACTCGGCCTCTCCATCGTCCGCCAGATCGTCACGACCCATATGGGTAATGTCACGGCCGAGAACCGGAACCAGGGCGGAGCCAGGTTCACCGTGGAGCTTCCCGCAACGTAAACGGACAGCCATTTTAATCTTGACGTGCCGCCCATGTCTGTCAGCATCCTGACATTAGGGGTTGTACGGTAGAGAAGAGATGATCGGCATTGTGGTCGTCAGTCACGGCAAACTGGCACGGGAGCTCGTCCGGGCGACCGAGCATGTCGTTGGCGAGCAGGACTATTTCCGGTCGATCTCGATTGAAGCGGAAGACGACATTGACGCCCGGCGCGAGCAGATCCGCGAAACAGTCGCCGCCTGCAATACTGGCAAGGGCGTTCTCATCGCCACGGACATGTTCGGCGGCACGCCGTCCAATCTGGCCATTTCGGTCATGCCGGACGCGAAGATCGAAGTCATCGCCGGGGTGAACCTGCCCATGCTGATCAAGCTGATCGAGGTGCGCGACCAGGTGAAGCTGGACGAAGCGGCAAGAGTGGGGCGGGATGCGGGGCAGAAATATATCCGCATCGCATCGGAAGTGATGGGTCAGACAGCTTGATGGAACATACGACCAGCGTCGAAAAGCGGGTCCGCATCGTGAACCGAAAGGGGTTGCATGCGCGTGCATCGGCCAAGCTCGCCCGGCTTGCCGCCACCTTGCCGGCCGAGGTCTTCCTGCTTCGAAATGGCGATGTCGCCAATGCGATCTCGATCATGGACCTTCTGATGCTGGCCGCCCACCAGGGTAGCGAAGTCGATATCAAGGCCCATGGCAAGGATGCCGAAGCCGCCGTCGATGCTGTCGCCGCGCTGATTGCCGACGGCTTTGGCGAGAATGACGAGGACGACTGAGCGCCTAGAGCACCAGCGGTGCGACCCAGTAGCCAATCGCTGAAATCACCACGATCCCGATCAGGTTGACGCGAATACCGCTCTTCATCATGCGGGCAACACTGACCTCGCCCGTCGCATAGATGATGGCATTCGGCGCTGTCGCGACGGGCAACATGAAGGCACAGGAGGCGGCCACGGCAGCCGGCGCGAGCAGGCTCTCCGGTGCAGCGCCCACAGCCAGGGCAAGCGCGCCGAGAATTGGCGCAAGCGTGGTCATGGTCGCGACATTGGAGGTGAGCTCGGTCAGGAAGATGACCAGCGTCACGACGGCCACGATGAAGACCAGCGGCGGCAGAACGGACAGTACGGTCAGCTGCGAACCGATCCATTCCGAGAGCCCGGTCCGCGTGATCGCCTTACCAAGCGCAATTCCGCCGCCAAACAGGATCAGTACACCCCAGGGAAGCTTTTCGGCCTCCTGCCAGTTGAGGAGCGCGCGCTTCTCATCTTGCCCGGCAGGAATGAGGAACATGAGGATGGCGCCGAAGATGGCGATGATCATGTCGACCTGCGCGCCGCCATAGGTGGCGATCAGGGTGAAGCCGGCGGCATCGAGCATATCGACAATGATCAGGCGAAACACCCAGAGGAAAGCGATGAGCGCGAACACGCCGGCGGCTCGGGCTTCAGGCGTGGTTATCCGGCCGAGGGCGCGCAACTGGTCGCCAATTTCCGCGCCGACAGACCGTCCGCTCCGGTCGCCCGGCAGGCCCCGTGTCACCGCCCACCAGGCTGCTGGAACCAGCAAGGCCGCAGTCGGAATGCCGAAAGCCATCCATTGCGGAAAGCCGATATTCGCGCCCGCATTGGCCTGGAGCCAGTTCATGGCGATGAGATTTGTCGGCGTGCCAATCGGTGTTCCGACCCCGCCAATCGAGGCGGCGTAGCATATGCCCAGAAGCAGGGCGATGGTGAACGGCCTGGTGTCGCCCGGAAGCGAGGCGGCGGCCGACAGGGCAATCGGCACCATCATGATCGTTGTCGCGGTGTTCGAGATCCACATGGACAGGAGCGCGGTCGCAGCCATGAAGCCGAAGATCAGCGCCCGCGGCTTGGAGCCGACGCGCGAGACGATGTTCAGCGCGATCCGCTTGTGCAAATTCCACCGCTCAATGCCCATCGCAATGATGAAGCCGCCAAGCAGCAGAACTACGATATGGTTGAAATAATCCCCGCCGACAACGGTCGGGTTGCCGGCATCAATAAGCGGCAGCGCAACCAGTGGCAGCAAGGAGGTCGCCGGGATGGGGATCGGCTCGGTCATCCACCAGATCGCCATCCAGACCAGCACGCAGAGCGTGTACCAGGCTGGATAGTTGAGTTGCCCCTCCTGCCCGGCCAGGGCCAGACTGTCTGGAGGGCCAAGCAATACGAGGCTCAGCGCCAGCAATGGCCCAAGCACGAGCCCCACGGTCTTTACTGTAAACAAGCTGTTTCCCATCCCGCCCGCTATGGGCCAGTCCAGCGCCCGTCCGTCAAGGAAAATTCCAGAGGAGTCAACCTCGACGCTTCTTGAGGGAGAGGGAAAGCATTTTCACAGGTCATCTGCTGTGTCGCCCGCCAATCGTGCGACCCTCATCCTGAGCTTGCCGAAGGACGCTCTCCATGCCCGCCGGATGCCAATATCAGGCAGGCCGAAGCATCCGCATACGAGCGGTCATGAAGATGTGCTGAGGATACGCGCGCCCTAGCCCGGCGCGGGCATGAGCACGCGGCGGGCGAAGAAGTCGGCGTCGCGTATCTTTCCGGCGAGCTCCGGGTCGTCCGGGCGGCGGGTTATGCCGGGCGGGCGGCCAAGGCAGAAGGGCGTGTAGCGACCCGTCCGCGCCGAAAAGCGCTTCAGCCAGACGGCCATGCGGCGGGCATGATGCGCGGGGCGACGCAGGATGTCCTCGAGGACACTGAGGCGGCGGGTGGCGCAGGCCGGGTCTGCTTCAGCGTTCGGATCGGCGGGCGCCGGCAGGCGTGGCGGCGCTGGCGCAATGGGCTCAACGGGATATCGCGGAAAAGACGGGAGCGCCTCGAAAAGGGAGAGCGCGGGGTTGCGCGCAGTGTCGCGGCGACCGGGCTGAGGCGGCTTGCTTGATGCTGCACGCTGAGGCGAAGGGGGGTCAGGGGCAACCTCCTGCGCGCGCAGCACGAGCAGACGGCGGGTAAACCCTTCCGCGAGGCGCAGCAGATGATTGGCGCGATGCTTCATGCCGCGTGTGAAACAGGTCGACTGCACCAGCCGCCGGACAAGAGCGACCAGCATGGCCAGCACGCTCCAGTTCTTCTCAAGACAGGCAGAGGCATGAAGATCGAGCATGTCAGGGAGTGTATGGGCGGGTTGAGGGGGTGGGGATATTTTTTGTTGCTCCCCACCCCGACCCTCCCTCCTTCGACAGGCTCAGGATAAACGAGGAGGGGGAAGTCGGTGCGCCAAGATGATAGCGTTTCGCTTGACGGCCTAATGGTTCGACTTCGCTCACCATGTCGGCCTTTGAGAAGTCAGAAATAGCCCGACATGGTGAGCGTCCTTCGACAGGCTCAGGATGAGGGTCGAACCACGAAGGCGATCATCGCTTCTCGCGCAGCAGAGCGTACACCAGCCCCCGGTGGCCCCTTATCTCTCCAGCACGAGATCGTCGCGGTGGATGACGGCGGGGCGGCCGCGATAGCCGAGCCGTGTTTCCAGCGCTTCGCTGCGCAGGCCGGCAATCTTCAGGATGTCGGCCGCGTCATAGGCGGTCACACCCTTGGCGACAGTGTCTCCGTTCGGGCCGCGCACAGCGACGGCAGCGCCTTTTTCGAACCTGCCATCGACGCCGGTAATGCCGACAGCGAGCAGGCTGGAGCCACCCTTGAGCGCCTTCACTGCGCCCTGATCGACGAGCACGGCGCCTTCCGGGGTGAGGTGGCCCTGCAGCCAGGTCTGCCGGGCGGTTGCTGGCGAAACGGGCGGGACAATCCATGTCGCGCGCTCGCCAGACTGCAGCGCACTCAGGGGCGAGGGCCGGTCACCAAGCGTGATGGCCGTCGCACAGCCTGCGCCATAGGCGATCCGCGCCGCTGCAAGCTTGGTGGCCATGCCGCCAGAACCGACACCGGAGGCTTCATTGGCGGTGCCGGCCATGGCGTCGTGCTGGTCCGTCAGCTCTGTGAGGTGCGGGATATGCGTCGCGGCCGGGTCGCGGCGCGGGTCCGCCGTGTAGAGCCCGTCAATGTCAGACAGGAGGACGAGCACGTCAGCGCTCAGCATCTGGGCGACGCGGGCGGCGAGGCGGTCATTGTCGCCATAGCGGATTTCTTCAGTCGCGACCGTGTCATTCTCGTTGATGACGGGCACCGCGCCAGCGGCCAGCAGCGTATCGAGCGTGGCGCGGGCATTCAGCCAACGGCGCCGGCGTTCGGTGTCTTCCAGCGTGAGGAGCGCCTGCGCGACTCGGATACCGTGCGGCTGGAACGCATCGCCAATCGCGGCGATCAGCCGGGGCTGTCCAAAAGCTGCCGCCGCCTGCTTTTCTTCCAGCTTTTTCGGTTTGCCGATGCCGAGCGCCGAACGACCAAGGGCAACGGCGCCGGACGAGACCAGAACGACCTCCTTGCCCGCCTGTTTCAGGCCTGCAATGTCCTTCGCGAGACCGGCCAGCCATTCGCGGCGCGGCTCTCCCTGGGACGCGATAAGCGATGATCCGGTCTTGATGACAATCCGGTTCGCCTTGGCGAGAATGTCCCGCATCAGGGTTGCCAGCCTTCATCTTCGGCAGCGTCATCCTCTTCCATCGCGTCGAGATGGCCGAGTTCCCTCGCGATCAGACCGAGCGCCTTGCGCACGCCAGTGCCGGCAACGGACGAAATTCTCAGCGGCTCCTGTCCGCAGGCGGCTTTCAACTCTTTCGCCTGCTCGTCAATCAGTTCTTCTGTCAGCGCATCGATCTTTGTGAGGGCGACAATTTCCGGCTTGGTCGCCATGCCGGCATCATAGTCCTCAAGCTCCTTGCGGATGGTGCGCCAGGCATCACCGATGTTGTCCTGCGTACAGTCGACGAGATGCAAGAGGACACGGCAGCGCTCGACATGGCCGAGGAAGCGGTGGCCAAGACCAGCCCCTTCCGCCGCGCCCTCGATGAGGCCGGGAATATCGGCCAGCACAAAGCGCGTGCCGGGACCAAGGTCGACCACGCCGAGACCAGGATGCAGCGTGGTGAACGGATAGTCCGCAACCTTTGGCTTGGCCGCCGTTGCCGCGCGCATGAAGGTCGACTTGCCGGCATTGGGCAGGCCCAGCAGGCCGGCATCCGCGATCAGCTTGAGACGCAGCCAGATCGTCCGCTCCTCGCCCTCCTCGCCGGGATTGGCGCGGCGCGGCGCGCGGTTCGTCGCTGTCTTGAAGTGGAGGTTTCCCCAGCCGCCATTGCCGCCGCGCGCCAGCATCACGCGCTGGCCGACTTCGGTGAGGTCGGCGATCATGGTTTCCTGGTCTTCCTCGAAAATCTGGGTGCCGACCGGCAGTTTGATGACCTTGTCCTCGCCGCCCCTGCCATGGCGCTGCTTGCCCATGCCGTGGCCGCCGCGCTCGGCCTTGTGATGCTGCTGGTAGCGATAATCGATCAGCGTGTTGAGGCCTTCCACGGCCTCGGCCCAGACATGGCCGCCGCGTCCGCCATCGCCGCCATCCGGCCCGCCGAATTCGACATAGGCTTCACGCCGGAAGGATGAGCTTCCGCGTCCGCCGTCGCCGGCCTTGATGTAGATCTTGCACTGGTCGAGGAACTTCATGTTCCGGGTCTCTTATAGTGGGACGCCGCGCCAAGGGCGATCTCGGCGGGGGCGTTCATAACATAACGATCGGCCGTGACTTCGCAATCGCGCGCACGGACGTAATGGGTGGCCTTTCCAACCGGTTCAAACCCAAGCTTCTGCAGCACGCGGCCCGATGCAGGATTGTCCTCGATATGGCCGGAAATGAACCGGGAGCAGCCCTTTTCCCGGCGCGCCCAGTCCAGAACGCTGCGCGCTGCTTCTGTGACATAGCCCTTGCCCCAATGGCGCTTGCCGAGCCAGTAGCCCATTTCCCAGACATCCTGCGTGACATGGGTGATGCCACACGATCCGATGATCTCTTCGCCCGCGCGCAGGCGAATGATGAAGGGAAATTCGGTTCCTGCCGCCCATTGTGTTGCGCTCAGCGCCAGCCATTCTTCCGCATCTTTTCGCGTATACGGCCAGGGCGCACGTCCGAGGTTCCAGGGCACGTCCCTGTCCTGCATCAGCTGCGTGATTCTGGCGGCATCGCCCGCCGCAGGAGGGCGCAGGACCAGCCGTTCGCTGATTATCTCTGCCATCGCTTTATCCCCGGATTGCGGCCAATAAAAAAGGAGGCCAGCGCGGGCCTCCTCATTCATTTGATCGGCAGGAGGCCCTGATGCGGCCCCCGCTGTGTCAGCGGCCGCTATTCTGCTGCGTCTGCCATCGGGACAACCGACACATACTGGCGGTCGCCGGTCGTGCGCTTGAATTCGACACGGCCTTCTTCGAGTGCGAACAGCGTGTGATCCTTGCCCATGCCGACACCCTTGCCCGGATAGGTCCTGGTGCCGCGCTGACGGATGATGATGTTGCCAGGCACAACGTGCTGGCCACCAAACTTCTTCACGCCGAGATATTTCGGGTTCGAATCGCGTCCGTTACGTGATGAACCGCCTGATTTCTTGTGTGCCATGAGGGCGTTCCTTCAATCTTTCCTTGAAGCCTATACCAGACTTCAGGCGTCCTTTGCCAGTTTCTTGGCCTGCTTGACCCATTCGTCACGCTCGATGCGTCCGCCGAGACCGGCTTCATCATCAAGCTCAGCGGCCTGCGATTTGTTGAGGTCTGCGACCTGCCAGAAGTGGAAGATGCCTGCTGCGTTCAGCTTCTTCTCCATGGCCGGGCCAACACCGGAGATCAGTTTCAGATCATCCTTCTTGCCTTCGGCCTTGGCCAGACGGCCGCGCTCATCCGTCTTCGGCTTGGCGTCTGCCTTCGGAGCGGCTTCCTTCTTTGGAGCAGCGTCCTTCTTTGCAGCCGGTGCTGCCTCTTTCTTCGGAGCCGCTTCCTTTTTCGCAGCCGGCGCTTCCTTGGCAGGTGCAGCCTTTGCTTCGGTCTTCGGAGCGTCTTCCTTCTTCGGCGCAGCGGCTTTCTTCGCCGGAGCTTTCTTGCCGTCGGTCAGGATCGAGGTGATCGTGACCACGCTCTCAAGCTGGCGATGGCCTTTCTTGCGGCGATAGGTGTTGCGCTGACGCTTCTTCATGATCAGCTTCTTGTCGCCCTTGCGCTGGGCGGCAATCTCGCCGACGACGCTTGCACCGGACACGAGCGGTGCACCGACGGTGACCGACTTGCCGTCGCCCAGCATCAGGACATCAAAGGTGACATCTGCGCCAGTGTCAGCGCTAAGTTTCTCGACGACAATCTCATCGCCTTCGGCGACTTTATACTGTTTGCCACCAGTCTTAATGACCGCGAACATGCCTCATCCTTCCGGAAGGTGAAATTAGTTGAGTGTCCGCACGCGCACGGCGCCGGACATGAAGGCGCGGATAAACACTATCAGCTGCCGCATGTCAAACCCTGACATGCATGAAATACGGGGCTTGCGTGCATTCCCTGGCCGCGTTATCCCCCCGCCCCACGGAGAGGTGCTAGAGTGGTTGAATAGGACGGTCTCGAAAACCGTTGAGCGCGCAAGCGTTCCGAGGGTTCGAATCCCTCTCTCTCCGCCACCGAGAACGGGATTTGAGGACCAGATCTCGGATTTCCCGAAATCGCCCGCCACTGACGGGCTTTTTCATGCGCTGAAGTCTCTGCCCGCCCGATTTTCCCTACTCGTCCCGCAATTTTCGCCAGTCGTCTCTAACGGCCACTTTCGCCAGATCTCTTAGACCGGAATTGTCAGAAGAACTTCGCTTGGGCGCGGGTACCTGCCACTCCACTTTTCTGGCCATGTCCAAGTCTTCCTTCCGTTATTTCAAAACGTCGCCCGAGATCATCCGGCTTGCGGTGATGATGTATGTCCGGTTTCCGCTATCGCTTCGGAACGTCGAAGACCTTCTCCATGAACGGGCGATCGAGGCCTGCTACGAGACGGTGTGATGCTGCTGGAACCGGTTCGGACCGCTGTTTGCCGGCGAAATCAGGTAGCGCCGGTCTCAACAGCTTCACCAGGTCACGTAAGGGCGATGGCCCCTCGATGAGGTGTATGTGAAGATCAATGGCAAGCCCCATTACCTATGGCGCGCTGTCGACCACGAAGGTGAGCTACTCGAGAGCGACGTCACGAAAACCCGAGACAAATCAGCAGCCTTGCGCTTTCTCAAGAAAGCGATGAAGCGCTACGGTGCTCCGAAAACAGCCATCTGCCGCTCTGGCGACGAGAGCGGGCGATGTCACGGTTCTGGCGGGCGTCGAACCTGCAGAAATTCGCTTCAACACGCGCCCCCTTCTACAACCATTTCAATCTCGACCATCATCTGAACCGTCGTCCAATGTTCAAATCAAACCGAGACGCCGCGCTCCTCGAGTGGCGCCAGCTTCTCGCGGCCTGAGAACGTTCGCCCGCAGTTAGCAGAGACGAGTTTGTATTAGCCTGACGACACCCACCTGTGGTCCGCATGCCGGACCGGCAGTCTGGCGTGCATCATCGCGGCGAAATCGTCCGCAGCGTCTATGATGATGCGTAAATGGTCCGCCAGTTCGCTGCATCAGCGCGTCTCACCCGGTATCAGGCATGTGCGCCGTCGAAGATTCACCTGCTAGGTTCGAGTGGGAAGCCGGCTTCGCGCCAGGCGGCAATACCGCCATCCAACGCTGTCGCCCGCATAAAGCCGAGGTCGCGCAAGGTTGCCGCAGCGAGCACCGATATCTTCCCGTATTCGCAGCAGGTCACGATCCGCATCGTCGGGTCCGGCAGTTCGCTGTTTACGCGGAGTTCGAGTTGGCCCCTGGGCAGATGCAGCGCACCCTCGATATGTCCCATATCATAATCGTCCTTCTCGCGAAGATCGATCACGATGAGGTCGCGGCTATTGCCACCGAGACGGCTGCCGAGTTCGCTCATAGACAGGAACGGTACGCCGCAAGCCGCCTCCGAAAGGAGTTGCCCGACCGTCTTGCCGCCGCTCATATTGGTGCGCAGGGCTTCGGTCAGATGCGTGGGCGCGGCGAGGTTCAGGGCATGCATCATCTCTACGAAGGCGGCCCGGTCGGTCTTCTGCAAACGAGGATTCGTTCTGATCTCGTCCGCAATGGTGGAGTGACCGCGGTCCTTGTAGTCATGCGCGGGAAAGACCAGCGTCTCCCCAGGAAGCTTCAGGAGCTTGCCAAAAAGGCTGTCGAACAACTGATGCGGATCGCCGGTGGGCAGATCGGTGCGGCCGGTTCCCCCAATTAACAGCGTATCGCCGGTAAAGACGCGGTCATTCATGACGAGGCACATGGAATCGTGTGTATGCCCCGGCGTATGCATGGCGGTAAGTTTCAGTGTTCCCGCGATCAGCATTTCGCCATCATCGAGACGCACGTCTGCGAAAGGTGCCGCACTCAGCCGGTGCATCGCGACAGGCGCGCCAAATGCCTTCCTGAGCGCCAGGCTGGCGGAGAAGTGATCGGCATGAGTGTGGGTGTCCACGATATAGCGCAATGTCAGGCCGTGCTGGTTCAGCCGCCCCCGGTAGCGATCGGTGAGGCTTAATTCTGGATCGATCAGGACTGCCGCGCAGGAGGTTTCACAACCGAGGAGATAGGACCGGCAGCCTCCGGCGGCGAATGTCTCGAACAGCATGGCTATTGCGGCTGGGAGACGATGCGCAGATAGGGCTTTACCGTTTCCCACCCGTCCGGAAAGAGGCCTGCGGCTTCCTCATTAGACACGGCGGGAACGATGATCACCTTATCGCCATTCTGCCAGTTCACAGGCGTCGCGACACGGTGCTTCACAGTAAGCTGCATCGAGTCCAGAACCCGCAAGATCTCGTCGAAATTGCGCCCCGTCGTCATCGGATAGCTGAGCATCAGCTTGATGCGTTTGTCCGGTCCGATGATGAAGACTGTGCGTACTGTCGCATTGTCCATCGCGGTACGCCCTTCGGAGCTGCCATCTATCTCTTCGGGCAGCATGTTGTAGAGCTTTGCCACGGCCAGGTCGGTGTCACCAATCATCGGATAATTGAGCGGCGTGCCCTGGGTCTCGGCGATGTCCTCCGCCCATCGGGCATGATTGTCGACGGGATCGACACTGAGACCTATAATCTTCGTGTTGCGTTTGTCGAATTCCGGCTTCAGCCTGGCCATATAGCCAAGCTCGGTCGTGCAGACCGGCGTGAAATCCTTGGGGTGCGAAAACAGGATCGCCCAGCCATCGCCGATCCAGTCATGGAAATTGATGGTGCCTTCGGTCGTCTCGGCCGTGAAGTCCGGCGCCACGGAATTGATGCGAAGCGACAATGCCCCCTCCTTTTTTGTGAATTCCTGGTAGAGAAAGTATAACTCGGATTAACCATCATGGCTAGTTCGCGATCGTGAAGTATGTCCGGTTTCCGCTATCGCTTCGGAACGTCGAAGACCTTCTCCATGGACGGGCGATCAAGGCCTGCCACGAGACGGTGTGATGCTGCTGGAACCGGTTCGGACCGCTGTTTGCCGGCGAAATCAGGTAGCGCCGGTCTCAACAGCTTCACCAGGTCACGTAAGGGCGATGGCCCCTCGATGAGGTGTATGTGAAGATCAATGGCAAGCCCCATTACCTATGGCGCGCTGTCGACCACGAAGGTGAGCTACTCGAGAGCGACGTCACGAAAACCCGAGACAAATCAGCAGCCTTGCGATTTTTGAAGAAGGCAATGAAACGGTACGGCGCTCCGCGCGTGGTAGTGACGGACAGGCTTCGATCCTACGGTGCTGCGATGAAAGATATTGGAAATGTCGACCGCCAACAGGTCGGCCGTCATCTCAACAATCGAGACGAAAACAGTCACCTGCCCTTCCGGCGACGGGAGCGAGCGATGTTGCGGTTCAGGCGAACGTCGAACTTGCAGAAATTCGCTTCAACGCACGCCTCGTTTTATAACCATTCTAATCTCGACCGTCACCTCAACCCACGATCCAAATTCAAGCAAAAACGTGATGCCGCCCCTGAAGAATGGCGTCAGCTTCTTGCCACCTGAGAGTGTTTACCTGTAGTGAGCAGAGACGAGTTTGCATTTGTCTGACGACACCCGAATGACAGCAGATCCCTGCAATATGACCCTTCTCGAGTCGTGCCAGTATCTGCTTGCGTGAGCGTTGCTATTTCAAGGGCAGCGGAGTCAATTTTGCATGTGCCTGATGATACTCAAAGTCGGCCAACCACCCCCTTACAAAGCACGAGTTACGATGCGAACGCCTTTTCGAAGGCGAGATTGGCGGCGACGCCAGCCTGACAACGCGCCTTGTGTACACCGAGCAGATCGCTGAGGCTTTGCGCCAGGCTGATCCCGGCGAGACTGTCGAGAACAGCGTCTTCCATTCTGTCTGATATAGTCTCGAAATACTCTTCAAAATTCGTACTGACGACGCAGATTTGCGGAAGGTTGGGACGTGGCGTCCAGAGTTTCTTGTCCTCGATCGAGGCTTCATAAATTTCCTTGAGAAATATCTCGTCCGCTGGTCTTGAGAGGCATACTCCGCCATTGCGGCCAAGTTGCGAGGTGATCAGGCCATGCTCCCCGAGCGTCTTCAACAGTTTCCGTACGAGCGTCGGATTGGCATTGAGCCATTCGGCCAACTGGCTCGAACTGATCAATGTACCGCCATTATTCGCGGCGAGACCGAGGCTGTGCATCATCTGGAGCGCGGTGGGAAAACGACGATCAATCATACCTTAAGGTATCAAATGTTGCAGGCGATGCGCAATCGCCTTGCAGTTTGCAACAGTCATTTTCGCGATAGAAGGTCCAGCCTGCAGGCTCGTGGCGGCGCAGGACGCCCCACCATGTTCACGGCATGTGCACAGCCTGACCTCCCGCTGGGCGGGCGCTTACACGCTCCGATTACGACAGATGGCAACACTCTCAGTCATCGCACCCAGAAGCCGGGTTCACTCGATGTATAGCCGACGGCCCGATACACAGCGTCCACCAGGCTCTGACCGCGATCATTGAGGCCGACGCCGGGACCGTGGAAATTCATGATGTAGGAAAATGCGATGCGGGCGTCTCCATCGGCAAAGCCAATACTGCCGCCCATGCCGGGCGTTCCAAAGGCGTGCTCGCCCAGGATGACGTGTTCGCCCTGGCCGAGGCTACGCGCACCCCAGGTCTTTGAGAAGCCGAGCGTGAATGTCGTCGGCACGCGCAGGATGGTATCACATGAGGACGCAGACCGCGTTGTCCGCATGAGTGGCAGCATCCGCTCACGGACCATCCGCTGGCCATCGAGACTGCCATCCAGAGACAGCGGGGCGTACGCCCGCGCCAGTCCACGTGCCGTGACGATCCCGCCGGCAGCCGGAATCTCGGCAGCGTGCCGGGCGCGGGAGTTGATGATCTCAAGTGCCATGTCATTGCCGCTGTTGGTCATCATCTTCGCACCGATCCAGCCGGGCTCTTCCATGAATTTTCGGAACAACGGCGAATTCGGATTTGGCTCATCCATATAGGCGGTCGCCACCCGATGTTCCTCGTTTTCCGGCAGTCCGATCCAGACATCGGCACCGAAGGGCTCGGCGATTTCCTTGCGCAGGAACTGGCCGATCTTCATCCCCGTGGCGCGCCGGACGATCTCGCCTTCAAGAGTGCCAAGCGTGACCGCATGATAACCGTGCTGCTCGCCTGGTTCCCAGACTGGAGCTTCAGCGGCCAGTCGGGCGGCGGAGAAGTCCCAGTCTAGCAAGGCCCCTTCGGGAAGCGACTCCTGCCAGACTGGCAGGCCGGCCTGGTGGCTCATGACCATGCCGACCGTAATGGCGTCCTTCTCATTCGCTGCAAACTCAGGCCAGTACTTGCAGACCGGCGCGTCTACTTCGATGATGCCGCGATCAATGAGGATGTGGAGGCACATTGCGGCTAGCCCTTTGGTGGAAGAGAAAACGACCGCCATCGTATCCTCCTGCCAGGTTTTGCCGGTCTCCCGGTCAGCCTGCCCGCCCCAAAGATCGACCACCTTCCTGCCATCCAGATAGACGCAGACTGCTGCACCAATTTCGCCCCGTTCCGTGAAGTTTCTCTTGAATTCTGACTTCACCGCTTCGAAACGCGGATCGCACTCACCGGAGACCCGTTCGCCTGTATCCATCATTTGCTTCGCCTTTTTCCTGAAGAGTGAGAAGACCGCGGTCGGCCGTTTAGAAAGAGAGGGTAGCGCCAATACCGAAATGACGGGGAGGGGCGTAGGAGACGGCACGCGCTGCGCCAATCAGGCCGGAATAGATCGTGGAGCCGGTCCGGACCGTCTCGTCGGTCGCGTTCTTGACGTAGACAAAGGTCTCCCAGTTTCCGGAGTCGGGGCCGAATGAGGCTGACAGGTCCAGCACGCCGACAGCCGGCTGGGAATTGTAGTTGTCATTGTACTCATTGAAGTAGATGCGGCTGTGATAGGCGTAGTTCGCCGACAGGGACGCATCATAGCCGCTCACAGGCTGGAAGGTGTATTCGCCACCGAAGATTCCGCTCCATTCGGCGACATAAGGCAAACGGTTGCCTGCCAGGTCTTCGACCGAGCCACCAACCAGTCCTGGGAGGATACGGCTATTCGAGAAATCGTTGAGTTGCGCATCGAGATAGCCGATCGACGCATTCAGGCGCAGCCCATCAACCGGCATGGCGAGGATCTCGATCTCAGCACCATTGATCTCGGATTCCGGTACGTTCGCGAGTGTAATCACTGTGCCGGTAAGCTGTGAAATCTGCAGGTTTTCATAGCTATTGAAGAAGACGGCGCCATTGACCTGGACAGATCCATCGAGCCAAGCCGACTTGAACCCGGCCTCGTAGTTCTCAACGGTTTCCGGCTCCACCGGTGCGAGCTGCAGGGCGCCGAGATTGATCGCACCATCCTTGAAGGCCGTCGAATAGTTCGCATAGATGAGAAGGTCGCTGTTGAGCTGTCCTTCAATGCCGATCTTGAACGGGGTCCTGGAGTTCTTGAGGGAATTCGGAAAGGACGGCACGTCGGTCGCAAAGGCGTCGATGCGCAGCAACTCGTCAGCGACCTTCTCGGTTTCCTGATAGCGGATCTGCCCTGTAAGCGCCCAGATGTCGGTGAACTGGAGATGCAAGTCTGCGTAGACCGCGTAGGACTCCACCTCGACATTGCCGCCAGAGAACACCCGCATATCGAACGGAATGGTCGATGGTGCTGTCGGGTCCAGATAAGATAGCGGGAACGGAAAGATGACGTCGTTGAGCTGGTCAATCTCGAACTGCAATGCCGTCGCGCCGACCAGCCAGCGCAGACGTGAATCTCCGGGGCCGGCGAGGTGGGCATCGAGATAGTAATCCTCGCTGCTGTTCTCCCGGACATAGCGGCAATTGTCGACTTCGGTGCCGTCGCAATCATTCTGGAAGAATTGCTCGCTTTCGCGATAGTTTCCGGTGACGGTCAGATCGGTGTCGCCAATCGGCTGGCGCCACTCGGCATTGACCGTCGTGACGTTCACTTCGTTCTTCCCAACATTCGCCTCGACCGAGAATGGATCATCAGTGGGCACGGCACCAAAAAGCGTCTCAACCGCATATTCAACTCCGGGAGTGGAGGTGACGCCCAAGGCATCCCCATTGTCGTCCTGGTCATACTTGCTGACGAGGAAGCGGAATGTCCCATCGCCTGGCAGATGCGTGAGCGTCTGGAACCGGAGGGCCCAGGAATTCCAGTCATTGAGGTCATCCGGTGCGCCTGCCTGTCCCGACAGGCGGTTGTCGATAAAGCCATCGCGCTGCTTGATCTGATAGGACAGGCGCGCTTCGGTCGCTGCGAAACCGAGAGGTCCGGACAGGTAGCCGTCCAGTTCCCTGCGCCCATAGTCTCCCAGGACGCCCGTGACCTTGCCCTCGAACTCGGATGTCGGCAGTGCAGACATGATCGAGATCGCCCCACCCGTCGAATTTCGCCCGTACAGCGCGCCCTGTGGACCGCGCAGGACTTCGATCCGGTCGACGTCGAAGAAATTCACATTGCTGGTTGTCTGGTCCGAAATGTACGCGTTGTCCTGATACAGCGCGACGCCGGGGTCTCCGCCGGCATTCAGGAAGGTATTGCCGACCCCGCGGATATAGAGCTGCGACGTATTCGACGTGCTGGCGAAATTGAGATTGGGGACCAGGGACCGAAGATCGTCCAGACCATTATTGCCCTTGTCGGGCTGCACTGCATCGCTGAGCACCGTAATGGCTTCGGCAGTGTTCTGAAGCGTTGTCTCACGCTTCAGTGCGGTAACGGTTACCGTGTCCAGGCGACGGGAATCAGAATTCTCCCCCGCAGCAGCACTGTCTTCCGGGCCCTGCGCGTAAGATGCAGTGCAAAGTGCGCTCGAGGCCATCATTCCTATGACAATCCTGGATGCGATGTAGTTGAAGCGTAACAATTTTTCCTCCCATATGCCGCTAAATTGCGATCATTATTATGGCACATTCATCGGAACCTCGGGGGTGTGGGTCAAGGACAGGTTTTCCCGCAAAGAGGACGGCTTTTCGTTCTGGCGCTAAAGACGGATCGAAGCAGGCAGGATCAGTCGATTGATGACGATCCATGCGCCGCCACTTGCCAAACACGCAGTGATCCCACTGCCACAAAGGTGCCGCGTCACAGGCGGTTTGATTGGTCCTCAGGAAATGTTCTTCGCGATCTGAAAACAGGCCACCAATGGGCTTGACGCACGCTGAGCTCAATATGATACAATAATTATTGCATTTTATTGGAGAGTTATCATGCCCACTGGCTCAGTCGACGTGCTGTTTTCGCCGTTTTCAGTTAAGTCCCTTGATCTGCCCAACCGGATCGTGATGGCGCCAATGACCAGATCATTCTCGCCGGGTGGCATCCCCGGACAGGATGTTGCCGCCTATTATCAGCGCCGCGCAGAAGCGGGAGTGGGGCTGATCCTCTCGGAAGGGACTGCGATCAACAGACCCGCCGCAAAGAATGATCCGGACGTGCCAGACTTTCACGGTGATGAAGCACTCAATGGCTGGCAAGAGGTCATCGACAATGTGCATGATGCCGGAGGGAGGATGGGGCCGCAGCTCTGGCATGTGGGATCGGCGCGCAATCCCCGGACGGAATGGCGTGCGCCCGGACCAATTGACAGCCCATCCGGGCTCTCTTCACCGGAGAAGAAGTTCGACGAACCGATGAGCGATGCAGCCATCGCCGATACGATATCTGCTTTCGGGCAGGCGGCTGCCGACGCCAAGCGCCTCGGCTTTGACACGGTCGAACTGCATGGTGCACACGGATATCTGATCGACCAGTTCTTCTGGTCTGGCACCAATGTCAGAACCGACCGATATGGTGGCCCGTCCATCCGCGAACGGGCCAGTTTTGGCGTCGAAGCCATCAAGGCGGTGCGCGATGCCACAGGCCCGGATTTCCCGGTCATTATCCGGCTCAGTCAGTGGAAGCAGCAGGACTTCGACGCCAGGATTGCGGAAACGCCTGACGAAATGGCAGAATGGCTCGTGCCAATGGTGGAAGCTGGCGCCGATGTCCTGCATTGTTCCCAACGCCGGTTCTGGGAGCCGGAGTTTCCGGACATTGATGGGGAAAACGGTCTCAATTTCGCGGGCTGGGCCAAGAAGCTCACCGGCGCGACGACGATCAGCGTGGGGTCAGTTGGCCTTTCCGGTGAGTTCGTTGCCGCGTTTGCAGGCGAAAGCTCAAGACCTGCCAGCCTCGACAATCTCATCCGCCGCATGGAGCGAGAAGAGTTCGACCTGATCGCAGTCGGCCGGGCATTGCTGAGTGATCCGCTATGGGTGCACAAGATCCGCGTCGGTGCGCAGGCCGAGTTGAAGGATTTCACACGCGAGGCGCTTGCAACGCTTTATTGAGACCGGATCGCCATCGGCTTTCGGCGAAGCGTTGCTAGACGATGAAACGTGACGGCGCTCGTGCGCTGGCAAGGTATTCCTCATGCAAGCGGGCGATCAAGTCGCCCGCTGATTCCACAGCCTTTGTGCCACCAACTCCATGCCCGGCGGACCAGACGTTTTTCCACCGTTTCGGTTTGGAATCGCGCTCCGTAAAATCGACCACCATGTCGGCGGAAGACTGGTTCGGGTCCATCCCCTCCGCGATCAATGTGGAACGGAGCCAGTTGGCCGGCACACCCGTAACAGCACTGGTTAGAGTAAGGTCTTCAAATTCGGCGTCGACCAGCATCTGCTTGTAGGGGGGTGTGGCCAGGCTCTCATGGGTTGCTATGAAGGCTGTCCCCATGACGGCGAGATCCGCGCCTGCGACCTCAACCGCGCGGATTCCCGCTCCCGTGGAAAGCCCACCTCCCAAGGCTACGGGCCCAGCGAAAAACGCGCGGACGGCCTCGAGGAACGCAAGTCCGTTCATGGCACCTGTGTGCCCCCCCGCACCCGACGATACCAGGATCAGCCCGTCGACGCCTGCGTCCACCGCCTTTCTGGCATAAGGCACCGAATTCACATCGGCGAATACTTTTCCACCCCATCGATGGGCGCGTTCGACAAGCCGCGCAGGGCCTCCAAGGGCGCTAATCACGATGGGCGCCCTGTATGCTTCTACCAACGCAAGGTCAGCCTCAAAGCGCGCATTGGTGGGATGTGTCACGAGGTTGGCGGCCCAGAGCGCTGCCGGCTGACTGTCACCAGCGTGACTGCAGATGCCTGTGATCGCGAGCAGCCACTCGTTCAGGATGTCAGGTGTCCGCGCATTTGCGGTAGGAAAGGCACCGATGACACCATTCCGGCATGCGGCCGACACCAGTTCCGGACCAGATACCAGAAACATGGGTGCGCAGATCAGTGGAAGTTTCAGTCCGCGAACGAGCGTTTCGTCGAGAGCCATACGCGCCCCTCTCAGAGTTGTTCGATATCGGTTGGAAGTCCGAGAAACAGACGCCCGGTCAGCTCATAGGTCGCCTTGCTGACCATCATGTGCTGGGTTGCGACGTGGATATCCCTGAACCGGCGCTGAATGGGGGAATTGCGGTATACCGAAGTTCCTCCGGCCAGCTCATAGATCAAGTCGACTGCTGTTTTGGCAGACTGGACCGCTGCCGTTGTGGCCAGACGGACATCGCGGCGGTTCTCGATACTGACCTCTCCGTCAATCGCGGATTCCCAAGCCTCACCGAGAGCTTCGTAGAAAAAGGCGCGGCCCTGGCGCAAGGTTGCCTCGGCCATGGAGATATCTCTCTGGGTGCCTGCCTTCTCAGCAAGCGTGCGCCGATTTCCCTGAGGGACCTTTATTCCGGCGAAGGCCTGAAAATCTTCTATCGCCTCGCGGGCCGCACCAAGGGCCACGGCACCAATCCCGATAGCGAGCATTCCAAATTGCGGAAACTTGAAAATCGGATAGTCGAGACTGCGGGAGCCAAACCGAAGGAAGGCCCGGTCCTTCGGGACAAAGACATCCTTGACCTCATAGTCGGTTGAGCCGGTGCCCTGCAGCCCGGTTACGGTCCAGGTGTCGATGAAGTTCACGTCGCTCGCCGCGAAGAAGGCGGACAGATGCTGGGGCCGTCCATCATCCTTCATCACCAACTTGTCATTGTCATCAAGGATGAAACACCCCCCGCTGATCCAATGGGCGTTCTGTGATCCGGAGCCCCATGCCCAGCGGCCGCTGATGCGATAGCCCTCAACCCCATCCACGGTTTCCTTACGGGCACGTCCATTCGGCGCAAATACGCCCGACAGGATGGTTCCTGGCGTGTTCAATATGGACTTGATGGCCGGGGTGTCGCCATTGGCGGCGGAGAAAGCGGAGGTGATCGCGATGAACGCACACCAGGCCGCTGATGCGTCGCCACGTGCGAGTTCCTCGACAAGTCCTGCATACACCAGAGGCGAGGCACCGGCCCCCCCATACTCTACCGGATTGCATATCGTGTAGAAGCCATCGTTCGCGAATCGGTCTGCGATATCCTGTGGCAGCTTGCGAAGCTGTTCGATCTCGTCTGCGCGCTTACCGAGCTCGTCCCGATATTTGCGGGCCTGCGCGATCACCGGGTCCTGCGCCACAAGATTCGCGGCGGTCGTAAAACGGCTCATCTTTATCCTCCCTGAGCGTTGTCTTCGTGCCCTCCAGAATGCAGGCGACAGGTAAGGCAGCCCAGAGGCTTTTTCGGACTATAAGGAGGCATTTTCGGCCAACTTCTTCACACGGGCCGATGCATTCCGAGCGCGATCTAGACGGAGGAAATGTATTCCGAAGGCGTCATGCCAGCCCATTCCTTGAAGGCGCGCCGGAAAGTGGAGGCATCATAGTAGCCGAGAAGACGGGCGACATCGCCGATGGAAAACTCCCGCAGATAGAGTACGGCCAGTTCGTGATTGGACTGTCGCAGAATCTGCCCGAAGGACGTTCCGGCAGCTTCCAGCCGTCGCCGCAGCGTGCGCTGGGAAACACCCAGCATGTCGGCAATGACCCGCGCGTTTCGACCGGGAAGCTGCGGGTTTTGCAGGGCCTGGAGTACGCGGTTTACAAAACTGTCCTGCCGAGCCGCTTCCGACAGTGAGTTCTCAGACAGGCGCAAATGCGCTGCTGACTGTGGAATGAAGGCCGAGCCGAGTGGCTTCATCGCCAAGACCTTGGGGATCACGAGCCGGTTCCGGCCAGCCCCAAACCGGACTGGCACGCCAATTTCTGCTTCATAGGCATCCCGGTTAGAGACGTCCCTGTCCAGTTCGAGACAGACCCCGGCCAGATTTGGCCCTGTCAGGTAACGAAGCGTCTGGACGTTACTGGCCAGGAAGAGATCCGTCATGAAAACTTCCGATTCCGGCAGGATCGCCGGAGCAAGATAGTCCAGGAAGACGTGCGATTTGCCCGAGGACAATCTGGCGGCATTACGCCGGTCAGGTTGAAAAAGCGAGATATGCCGGATCGAGAGATGCAGGGCCGAACGAATGGTCGGTGCACTGATAATGGCGTGAGCGAGCGCGCCGAAGGCGGCCAGAGGCGTACGCCGGGCCACGCAAACGCCCATCAGGTCTTCGTCGCAGTGCATGGCCAGATGAGCGACCAGCACCCGCAGCCGCTCGTGGCGATCAAGGCCTTCCATGTCGCGGCGGACCTCCGGCGCAATTTCTTCTGCGCCAAGGTCCCCGATCAAGGTGAGAATGCCAGTTTCAAAGGCAAGTCGTCGTATCGTCACCGTACCACCCAATGCAGCTAAGGTTTGCTGGCCGTTTCCCTGGCTGCCGCCAAGGGTATCGTGTGCCGCAAAGGAGCGTTTATCAAACCTGTTGCTGAACTTCTTCGATCAGCCGGCTGATCACACGATGATTAGTCTGGTGATGTGCCGGGACATTCAGCGATCGCAACTCCCTCAGACTGATCCCGGTCGCCGATTTCAAGGCGCGCCGGACGCTACGGCCATCCGAATATCCCAATTCCATCGCCAACTCTTCTGCCGAGATTCCATCGTCCAGAAGCGGGCGAGCCCTTCTTATGAGGGCAGCCCTGCGCAATGACCGGAAATTCTGCCCTTCCTGCCACAGGCCCGCGCGAACGTCGGCAGGGTCCAACCTCAACTGCCTGCAGCAAGCTTCGAATGTTCCGTCATGTGAAAGCAGGAGCCGGAATATTTCGCCGCTCAGTGAATCCTCGAGAGCGCCGGAGAAATCGCCGGCGGCCATCTCCGCATGACGTTCGATCCAGCCCAACTGGCAGTCAACAAGCGGAAAGTCCCCAACCTTAATGCGCTTGGAAAAGCCCAGATATGCCTTCGGGAATTGCAGCGCGGTGATTTCGCCCAGCTTCACTTTGCCGACCAGATACGGATGATTGCTACCCAAGTGGGGATGATCTGGTGAAGTCGTCACAAACTGCGTGGCTGGCAGCAAAAAACCCAGAAAATGTGAAAGCTGCATATGGATGAAGGAAAGAAACATTTCTTCCACGACAGCGCTCACTTCGGGATCAGATGTCTCCGACCCGATCCGCAGAACGGCGGCATCACCCTGGGTGTCAAGGCGAAGCTGGCAATAGGTATTTCCGACGATTGAGAAAAACCGGATGATCGTCTCAATGGCCGATTGAAGGCAGTTCGCCCCAACCGTCGACTTCACGACGAGATTGGCCGTACCGCGGGCCATTCGCGACTTCGCGGTGCCATGCATTTCATCGTCGACCGCATTGATAATCATGGCACACATTAGAATGAAGACGGCAGGCGTTATGACCGAGTTTCTTGATATCCCACTCACCGGGTCACCCACACCAAGTTCAACCAGCGCGGGGCGCACGTCGATCCCGGACTCAATCGCAATTTCGACCGTCTGACCGATCCAGCCATATGGCATCGACGCCGCACAATCGGAAAAATCGGTGTGCATGTTGGCCATGATCGAGACTTTCAAAATGAGACTGCGAGATCGAGAAGCACAGTCTCACTATAGTACAGGAGTCGTGCAAGCATATACCGCTCATCGTCAGGGAACCAGGCTGGAGGGTATTGTCAGTGGAATCGGCGGATTGAGCCGTCGGGACAACCCGACTAGCATCATTGTGATGTCCCGAAATCCATTCCGCTTCTTCATGAGATCACCCGAGATCATTCAGCTTGCGGTGATGCTGCAGGTCCGTTTTCCCCTGTAGCTTCGGAATGTCGAAAGTCCTCTCCATGAGCGCGGAATTGATGTCTGCCACGAAAGCATCCGGCTCAGGGTTGTTCGATTCCGGCCTATATTTGCTGGCAAGATTCGCGTGAAGCGAGCCTCGTTCATGCGGCAGATCACGCAATGGCGTCCGGCGTCGAGAGCGTGCAATGAGCAGATTTCGAAGGATGTCGAACCTTCAGAATTTCTCCTCAACACACGCGTCCTTCAATAATCACTTCAATTTCGACCGTCACCTCAACCGTCGCCCAATCCTCAAACTAAACCAAGACGCCGCCCTCCTAGAGTGGCACCAGTTTCTCGCCGCCTGAGGGCGGCTCACCCGCAGCTAGCGGAGACGAGTTTGCATTCGTCTGAAGACAATCGGCAGCGGACTCCAGCAGAGCCAGCGGTCACGGGCCGCGCAAACAAACCGGACACATGACTGCAGCCCTCAGATCATCACCTGCTCAAACTTTGTGTCTGTAGAACCGGGGCCGTCCCCACAGGACAACACCCCCGGCAGTATTCCTCGTTTGATTGTGGGCGGTTACATGTCCCGAAGCGTCATCTCGGCATGCGCAGAAACGGGGGAGTCGGGATCGGCGGCGTCGGCCACCGTGCGGAAACTGGCGGTCCAGTCGCGAGCTCCGGCTATACAGCGCAAGTATCCGCGGTCTGTTCCGTTTGCGTATTTCACATGCGGGTTGGCCTGGCGGGCTTCGTCGATGCGGCCATGCCAGGAGCAGATCGATGAGATAGACGTCGCTGCAAAATTCTGCGCTACCGGCCGCGTGGACGGATCGTCGGGATCCTTGTGCACTGTCATGGCCGCCGCGCAGTGCCAGTCACCGCTCAAGATCACCGGATTGGACACATCGCTTGCCAGGGCGTCAATGATCCGCTGGCGCTGGACGGGATATCCATCCCACTGATCCATGTTGCGTTTGCGGTTTTCAGGATCGTCGACATAGTCGAACGGCGCAAACCAGGTCTGCTGGGCGAGCACGTTGTAACGGGCATCACTGTTTCGCAGTTGCGCCAGCAACCACGCTTCCTGGACCTCTCCCGTCATTGTACGAGACGGATCGTCTAGCGCCGTGCAGGGCGGGTCTCCCGGAAAGCCATCCCCGCAAACCTGGTCGGAGCGGTACTGGCGCGTATCAAGCAGGTTCACCTGCGCCGGCCCGAAGCGGTAGGCCCCATACATCTGCATCTCGCCGCCAAGGCGCATCATGTTAGGCGGCAGCTCAATCGGCATGTGTTCGTAGAATGCCTGAAAGGCGGCCTGACGGCGAACGGCGAATTCGAAGTCGCTCTGCTTGTCAGGATCCTGGGGAATGAGCCCTGCCCAGTTATTATCGACCTCGTGATCGTCCATGGCGACGATCCAGGGCGCTGCAGCATGAGCGGCCTGCAGATGCCGATCGCTGCGGTATAGCGCATACCGGTTGCGGTAATCGTCAAGGGTCGTGATTTCAGGGCTATTGTGTTGGCGGACAACGGAATAGTCGAGCGTGACGCCGCCATATTCGCGGCGAACAGGCCCCAGTGGGGCAACACCGCCCTCATAGATATAGTCGCCAACGTGAATGACGGCGTCGGGTGCCCACTCCGCCATATCGCGATAGGCGGCGTAATAGCCGGTCTCCCATGCCTGGCAGTTGGCAAGCGCCAAGCGGGCCTCGCCGGCGCGGGGATCGGTGGTTTTTGTGCGACCGATGGGACTTTCATCGTCGCCATAATAAAACTGATAGAAGTACTCCCGGCCAGGCTCGAGGCCGTCGATACGGGCGTGAACAGCGTGCGCCTTCAGGTGGGATGTCGAGACAAGTCCGGCTCGCACTTCCTGGCGCATGGCTTCGTCGCGGCAGACCCGGTAGCGGACATCGACGAGGCCGGGCGCCATGCCGCCGCCATTGAACGGGTCGGGGGCAAGTCGTGTCCACAATATCACGCTGGTCTCCCGCGGCGTACCGGACGCCACACCAAGCGTGAAATGATACTTGTCGGACTGCGCGCGGGCGAGCGCCGGAACCCAGAGCGCGGCGCTGGATGATGCAAGGAACAGGCGGCGGGTAAACATGGTTTCAATACTCCATCTGACGTTTGACGGGGTACCGCCGGCAGGGAGGGGTTGTCCTGCCGACGGTCGATCCGGCCAATCATGGCGTTTCAAGACGACGCCGATATGACGCCGGAAAGCCGGATTGGCTCTAGAATGTGTATTCGTACTGAATCCACACTGAGCGTGGTTTGCCGTTCCAGCCGTACTGGCGATAATAGGCGCTGTCGTTCGGTCCGATCTCGCCGCGCACGACGGCCCGGTCACGCGTGTAGGTCGAACCACCCGAAGCGCGCTCAAAGTAGTCCTCGTCCAGCAGGTTCACGCCACGGATAAGGAAGCGATGCTGCTTGTCATCGCCAAGGAAGTACTGGACCGAACCGTTAAGGACGAAATAGTCGCCGAAATTCAGGTCATCCACGATGCGGTTGCCGTTCTCATCGACCAGCCGGGCGAGGCTGGTGCCGGCATAGGCCCATTCCGGCCCCTGCCAGCGCGGATTCAGCGAGAGCACCCAGCGGTCGTTCGGCTTGTAGGTAACAAGGCCGGACAGCGTCCATTCCGGCCGCTCCGAAGACTGACGCAACGCCGCTGACCCAGCCCGCCCAGGAACGACAAAATCGAGATCGGTCGTGGTGCCATCCAGGCGAGCCATCGCGCCCTGGACCGGATTGGGCTCCAGCGATTCCATGTCCGTAAAGGAAAAGTCCGCCTGCCACTTCTCAAAGTCAAAGGCGACATCGATCGTGAAGCCCTCAATGTCCTGCGTCGCCAAGGCATTCACGGCCACGGTTTCGCCGGGCTCAAGCCCCTGATTGGCTGCCGTTCCGCAAAAAGCGTTTGGCGCAACGATATTGCGGCGATTGTTCTCGATCGCGCTGGTATCGTTGGTCAGGTTCGGGAAGAGCGGGCTCGCAATGTCATTGGCGTATTCAAGACACACCGCACCGATTGCCCGCGAGGTGAAGAGGTTCTCGATCTCGGTCTCGAAATAGCCCAGCTCGATGTTGTAGGTGCCGCCGAAAATATCGCCGTCGATACCGGCCCCGACATTGAAGGCGTTGACCGTCTGAGGCTCAAGCCCCGGATTGATGTTCGCCCCCTCACCGAATGCGCCGATCTCATCAATCTTTGGCAAACTGTAGGATGTGCCACCCGAGCCGCGGGCATAGAGGCCGTATCCGAAGTCCTGACGAAGCCCGACCTTCCAGATCGACTGGTCGTCGAAATTGTCATTGAAGTCCTGACGCGCTGCGAAGGATCCACTGAAACCATCCAGGACAGGAAGGGTCAGGCGAAGATCGCCATAGACCCCCGTACTGGTCAGTGTCACGTCCCGCACGCCGAAATCGTCATCGGAATTGTCGGTGTAGCTGGTATTCTGGACGCCCGCGACAACCTCGATCCTGTCATTGAAAGTGTAGGTTGCGCGCGCATTGAACCCGTAATCGACATAGCCCGACTCGCGCTGATCAGTCGTGCCAAACCCTTTCGTCGGTCCGCCGTCGCCGAAGCTCGCCGTCGACTGTATCACATAGCCAATTGGATTGCCGATCGGGAACGGGTTTTCAGAGGTACCGTAAGGCTGACCGTAAAAAGGGCTTTCGGTATCGCCGTTGACCCAGAAAGACCGGGCAATGCCTTCCGGCGTATTGGGGACATCATCATAGGCGCCCCCAGCCGAACCGTTGGGATTGGTTACACAACCGGTAGGAAGGCCGGGGATGCCGGCTGCAAAGGCTTCAAACTGGCTGGCAGTCGAAAAGCCCGTAATGCCTTGATCAGCCGCAATGCTCTGGATGTCCTCCGGCAAATCCTGAAGCCGCGGGATCTGACAAATACGCGCATCGATCTCATTATTCTTGAGCTGTGGATCCTGATAGTGCGCTTCCAAATCAATCTTCAGCTTGTCGCTAAAGCGATGTTTGAATGCGGCATTGTAGATCGGAAACTCAGTGAAGTTGGGCTGGAAAACCGTCGATTGTGGGAAGGAGTCGCGAAAGTCAATTGTGGTGTAGGAGGCGCCGAGGCGCAGCTCCGTATCCGGGCCGATATCCCACAGATACTTCGCGCCGAGGCTATTGAAGCTGTATGGAAATTCGTGCCGGCCGCCGAGCGCCAGCACGTTGTCGCCATAGGCTTCTTTGGAGAATAGCTCATGGGCATCTGTCTCGTAAGAACGGCCATATACCAGAAAGGAATGCTTGCCCTGAGCGTCAAGCGGCACGGAAATGTTGCCGTATATCTCGCGCGTCTTGTAGGAGCCGGCATACACGCCGAACTGTCCTTTCAACGTGCCGTCAGGCTCCTTGGTTTTCACGCTGACAACACCGAGGCCGCCATTGGAGCCAAAATAGAGGCTGTTGCCACCCCGATAGACTTCCACGCTCTCGATCATGCGCGGATCGATTGCGGTTGCAGGCCACAGGTCCTCCAGCGGTGAAGACCGGTCGAAGTAGGGCACACCGTCAACCAGGAGCAGCGTGTCGCGGTCGGTACCGCCATCGATCCGGATGGTGAACTCGCCTTCGTCCGGCGAATAGCCGATATTGGCGCCACGGATGAGGCCGGACGCCAGTTCGCCGAAATTGGTGAAGCCCCCGGTTTCGATTTCCTCGGAGTTGATGATCTGGACCTGTGTGCCGAACTCAGCGAAATCGACGGCGAGGTCGCTCACCGACGTATCGACCTGTTGTCCCTCGACGCGGATCGTTTCCAGGCGACGCGAGTTTGTATCGGTCTCCGGTTCCGCAAAAGCAGCGGGTATCGCTGTTGTTGACAGCAGGAGGCCGAGCCCCAGGCTGAGTGATCTTTTTACGCGGACTGTCATGACTTCTGCCTCCATCAATCCCCTCGACCGCCAGGGCTGGCGGCCGTCAGTTGTCTAGTACGCGGGAGCTAGACTGCTCCGGCAGGTTCGTTCTCTAGAGGTCAAAAGCGACGGCATGGTGAAGTTTACGCAAAACTTATGTGAATGATATTTACTTTGGTGAAGAATTATTTTGAAGAAAATTCATTCTGTGTTGTTCCCGGGGTAAAGGCCAGTTCATGCTTCACAAGACGAGACCGCATTCCATCCACCAGGCATGGAGTGCATTGAAGACGGCGAAAGGCTTTTTGCTCGACTGGGACGGGTGCTGTGCGATAGGCAATCGCATCGTTCCAGAGGCAGCGGACTTCCTGCGCCAGCACCAGAACCGCACAGCGATCGTCTCCAACAATTCCACCCATACGGTTGGGGATTTTCTGAGCCTTCTCGCGGATGAAGGGATAGATATGCGCGAAGATCAGGTGGTGCTCGCTGGCGTCGAGGCCTTGAACCAGGCGGCGTTGTCGGGCAGCGAACCCGCGCTCGTCCTCGGCGATCCACGGATGCGCGCCCTGGCGCGATCACTGGGCATCGAGATGGTGCAGCAGGATGCCGGCCTGGTCGTTCTGCTTCGCGACACGCGCTTTTCCTACCGCCGTCTGGAGCGCGCCGTGAATGCCATTCGCAATGGTGCCCGCCTGATCGTGGCCAATCCGGACACGACGCATCCGACCGGACAGGGCCGCCTGATGCCCGAGACAGGCGCGCTCCTTGCCGCCATAAGAGCCTGTGTGGATGTTCCTTCTGGCGCGATGGACGTGATCGGAAAGCCCTCCCCACACCTCTTCCGCAAAGGATGCAAAGCGCTCGGCACAGAGCATGCCGATACTGTGATGATCGGCGACAACCCCCTGACCGATGTTAGGGGTGCCAGCGCGCTCGGAATGCGGGCATGCTTGGTGGACTCACCGCCGGGCGATTTTTTCCGCCGGCTGGACCAAATACTCAAAACCGCTTGATGGACAGGACGTCAAAGGTCTTCTGGAGAGCGCCTATGGCGCTTTCATAGTCGCGCAGAGCCAGGGCAGCAATCAGCGCATCGAGTACGCAGAGCTGGGCAATACGGCTGGTCATCGCTTCGGTGCGGAACTTCGTCTCGCGCGCCATGGTAAACAGCTTGACGTCAGCATAGGCTTGCAGGGGTGAACTGGCAAAGTTCGTCACGACAATCGTCTTTGCGCCAGCCTCTCTCGCCAGCCGCGTCGCGGCCAGTGTCTCATGGGTCGCGCCCGAATGAGAGATGGTGAGAACCGCCACGTTCGACCCGGTCCTAGACGCGCTGATCGCCTGGATATGACTATCCACAACCACTCTGGCATCGAGTCCGATCCGCAACATGCGGTATTGCGCATCCTCGGCAATGGGGGCTGATGAGCCAATTCCATAAATCTCGACGCGATCGGCCGCATGGATGAGACTGGCTGCTTCGGCGATGGCATCCGGATCCAGGACCGAAAGCGTGTCACGAAGGGCCTGGACGCCCGCATGGAACATCTTGCGGCACACGGTTGCCGTATCATCACCCTGCTGAAGATCCTCGTGAATGAACTGGACAGGCTGAACCACTTCCTGGGCGAGGCTGAGCTTCAGTTGCTGAAAGCCTGACAGGCCGAGCTGGCGGCAGAGATTTATGACGCTTCCGTCGCTAGCGCCTGTCGCTTCGGCAAGCTCCGTCACCGACATTCCGACGACCTGCCTCGGATTGTCGAGGACAAAATCGGCGATGGACCGTGTGCTCGGACCCAGCGTAGCCTGGCGCACCTTGATGCGGGTCAGCACATTGTCGACAATGGGCTGGTCGGACTTACTGCCTTTACGAGGAGTCATCTCTACCTTGTGCGTCTGCTCAATGAACACACCCATTGATTGAACAATTCTCAAAAATTATCAAGAATTTTTTGAGGCCGTAATATCGCTGTCACAGGCGGGCGCTAGACAATGCTGCACTGCGACAGGCGAGCGTTCCGACGTCCGATAACAAATGAGGGTGACCATCATGCGACACGCAATCCTAGCTGTGCTGGCCTCTATTGCCCTGTCATTTACAGCCCCGGCAACGGCGCAGCGTGACGGTTCGCCGAAAAAGCCGCTCCGGGTCCTGCTGATTCCGGCTGATGGCGGAACCGAGGATGGCACGAAGGCCGACTTCCAGCCTCTCTTCGACGCCATGTCGCAGTCCACGGGTCTGCATTTCGAAGTCCATACTGGCCAAAGCTATGCCGCCGTCATTGAATCGATGTGCACGGGCCTCGCCGAAATCGCCTGGTTTGGTCCTATGTCCTATATCGAGGCGCGCGAGAGGGGATGCGCAGAGCTTCTGGCAATGGAAGAACGCGACGGATCCGCAACCTATTTCGCCGGCCTGTTCGTGGCTGCCGACTCCGGCATCGAAACGGTCAGCGACCTTGCCGGACGCGACCTGGCGCTGGGATCGCCCCACTCCGCAAGCAGCTTCGCCTATCCCCTCGCCATGATCGCGGACGCCGGACTCGACCCGATTGCCGAGGTCGGGGCCATCCGCCTGACCGGCAGCCACGCCAGCAGCCTGATGGCCCTGCGCGCTGGCAAGGTGGACGCAGCCGGTGCATCGTTCATTTCCTATGAGCGTGCCGTCAATCAGGGCAGTCTCGACCCATCCAGGTTCCGCGTACTGGGAAAGTCCCGGCCCATTCCCAACCCGCCGCTCGCCATGCATGCCGATCTGCCGGAGGACCTGAAGGCCGCGCTGCGGACAGCGGTCTCCAGTGTCCATGAAACCCCGGGAATCAATCCGGAATCGATCCGCGGATATGGCGGAAAGCGCGTCGACCGATACGTCTGCGACATCGACGAAGGCGTGCTGGATAGCGCTGCCCGCGCCGTCGCCTTCATCGACGAGGATTTCAAGGCCGCGCTACTCCAGAAAGCCAGCCTCCAGACCGACTGAAACCCCGCCCTGCTGCCGGAGCGCGCCCCACCCTATGCGGACAATAACCCCTCTACAGATCCAGAACGAGACGGCAGGCTCGGCCCCTGAAACGCTTCGCATTTGCGAGGCGACGAAGACTTTCGGCACGGGCCCAGTCGCGCTGGACAAGGTCAGCTTCAGCCTCGAGACTGGTGAATTCACCGTCCTGCTTGGACCATCAGGCTCGGGCAAGTCGACCCTGCTGAGGGCCGCTGTCGGGCTTGTCCGCCTGACTTCCGGCACCATCGAGGTCTCGCCAAAGGAGGCCACCCCTTCCGGCAAGCGCAGGCCGACCGCCATCGGCATGGTGCATCAGGATGGCAGCCTGTCCGACCGCCTGACCGCAGCGCAGAATGTCCTTTCGGCCATGGTGCCGCAAATGGGCTGGTGGCGCGTCCTGTTCCAGGCCTATCCAAAGCCCCTTCAGGACAAGGCGTGCCGGCTTCTGGAGCGTGTCGGCCTCACGGAAGAGCAGGCCAACCGTCCCGTCCGGGAGCTGTCCGGCGGACAGCGCCAGCGCGTCGGGATCGCCCGCGCATTGATGAATGACCCTACCTTGATCCTCGCCGATGAGCCCGTGGCCAGCCTCGATCCGGCAACCGCGCGGAAAGTCATGCTCCTGCTTCGCGAGACAGCCCGGGAATTGGGCGCTACCGTTCTCTGCAGCCTTCACCAGACCGAACTGGCTTGCGAGTTTGCCGACCGCATCGTCGTCCTGAAGCAGGGCCAGCTCATTTTCGACGGCGCTGGCGCCGGCGTGTCCCCCCGGAGCCTGGCAGGCCTGTTCGATCATGACAGCGCAGGCCGTCCCTTGGATCTTGTCGGAGGGTAGCATGCAGAGTGGTTCCGTCAGCCCGGAGATCGCCCACAGCAGCCCGCAAAACTGGGCCCTCAGACCAATCTTCAATGCACGAACGGTCGGACTCGTAATCCTCGCCCTGTTGTTCCTGTCCTATTCAGCCCACCGTATGCAGCTCGACGACCTGTTCGGCCGCCTTGCGGGAATGGCCGTGAACGCCGCCTCGTCCGGGAGCAGCGACGCCGCTGAAGCCTCAGCAGACAGCGTGTTCGAGCGCATGTTCCCGCTCGCCATTGCCGAGCGCACCCCTATTGACCGGATCGCAGATTTCGACCCTGATGCCCTGCCCCTATTCGCGCACCTCGAAACCGTTCCCGACGAGGTCAGCACGCTCGATCCCGATACGCTGCAGATGACGACGCAGACGGCCGAAAAGACCGTCCTGGTTGAGCCGGTCGGCTATCTGTTCCTCGTCATCCGCAAGATCGTCGAGACGCTCGAGATCGCGCTCTGGGCCAGCCTCATTGCCGTGATCATGAGCCTGCCGCTCGCCTGGCTGTCAGCGCGCAATTACTCCCCTCACTGGGTCTTCTATGCAGCGGCGCGCTCGGGCGTATCTTTCCTGCGAGCGGTTCCTGAGCTCATCAGCGCGCTGTTCCTGGTCCTGGCGTTTGGCTTCGGTCCCATTGCCGGAATCCTCGCACTCGCCCTTCACAGTGCTGGCTTCCTCGGGAAGTTCTATGCTGAGGACATCGAAGCCGCCGACAAGCGCCCGCAGGAGGCGATGCGGGCCATGGGCGCGGGCAGCTTCGCCACGCTCCGCCTCGCCGTCTTGCCGCAGGTTTTGCCGAGCTATGCCGCCCTGACGCTCTATGTACTGGACAGGAATGTGCGGATGGCAACCGTGATAGGCCTAGTCGGCGCCGGCGGCATCGGCCAGGAGCTGAAGGGCCGGTTCGACATGTTTCAATATGACCGAGTCGGCACGATCCTGCTGGTCATCTTCATCACCGTGCTGCTGCTCGACCAGCTCGCCGCTCGAATTCGAAAGAAGCTGCTGTAGGGGCGCTGTCGGCATTGTCAGACGAACATTGCTTGAGAGCCGATAACTGAGCGCCCTACGCTGGCGGGCATAACCGAGTGACTGTTCCGCTACTTCAGAACCTCACCCAGTTTCAAATCCAACAGAAACGCCGCACGCCAAGTATGGCGCCAGTCACTGACCACCTGAGGACGGCACACCGGGAAGTCCTGGCTCCCTCGTTCATTCGCCTGCTCCGGCAAGAGCATAGGCGAACGCGTGCCTGTCGCCCGCTTTCGCCCACGTCGTCGTTGCACGGCCAAGCCTTCCTCGGCATAGATCCGATAGACCTTCTTGTGATTGGCGCTGAGGCCCTCGGGGTCCAGCAGGATACCGAGCCTTCGATAGCCGAACCGGCGGCGTTCACCGGCCAGCTCTCACAGCCGCTGGCGTAGCGTCTCGTCTCCGCCATCGCGTTTCTCATACTGGAAGGTGGACCGATCGAGATCGGCCAGCCGACAGGCCCGACGCTCCGACAGGCCATGTGCTTCCATCACGTGGTGCACGGCCTTCCGCTTGGCGTCGGGCGTCAGAAGTTTTTTGGCGCCAGGTCCTTCAGGGCAGCAATGTCCAGCATCGCATCCGCCAGAAGACGCTTCAGCTTCGAGTTTTCGTCCTCCAGCGTCTTCAACCGCCGGGCGTCCGACACCGTCATGCCGCCGAACTTTGCCTTGTATTTGTAGAAGGTCGCATCCGAAATGCCGTACTTGCGGCAGATATCGGCTGTCTTCACACCAGCCTCGTATTCCCGGATCATCCCAACGATCTGTTCTTCGGAAAATCGTGATTTGCGAATCTGCCATCCTCTTCGTGTCGAGGACTCTGCAAATTCATGGCCGGAAATTACGGGGCTGGATCAACGAGGACCACGCCTGAGCCAGCGTACTTCACACGGAAGACCGAACCCGTCGGCCGGAAGCGCGAGGTGATCGTTTGTCATAAGCCCTGTGAGCCGTGGCGAAACACGGATCAAAATACTCGCAAACTCCCCTGGGCCGGCCTGCATCCAAAGGCGAAAGATTTTCTGGCAACGGAAGCGACGCTTCAAAAACTAAGCTCGGACTACGCGCCTTATGCTCAAACTCTCATTGAAGGCGGCGACCTGTCGGAATGGCATGACGCGCCGCTCTGGAAAGAGAAACAGCAAAAGTCGCGATCGAAGTCGGGGCCGGTAACTGTTTACAATCCTCTCGAACGTGCCGCTTTCCGAATGGCTCACCAAGCTTTTCAGACGGCCTCGGGCGCCAATGGTCAGATAGTTGAGCGCACCGTTAAGGAGAAAAATGTCGGGTTCCGAAACCCCGAGGAGCTACGCCTTTACCTAGAAGCATTGCTGCGCGCCCAGGATCAGATCTGTGCCTTGTCGGGATTGGACCTCAATCTCGACGAACAGGGAGGCGATAAGCAACTGCTAGCATCCCTCGATCGAATTGATAGCAACGGCCAATATGAAGAAGGTAATCTCCAGATTGTTTGTCGGTTCATCAACCGCTGGAAAAGTGCTGATGACAATGCAGAGTTTCAGCGTCTTTTGGGCGTGCTTAATTCTTAGCGGGGTCGGAGGAACTGGTCTTACACGACAGTGGTAATTCCAATTTCTCGTTGCTCGCTCCAGCACTGTAGCTGCAGCAGGCTTCTTGGTCCGAAAGTCGGGTAACAAAACTGGACCGCGATCCCCAGTTCGCAACTCTGAAAGCATCGCTCGCGGAACGCTACGGCAGCGTCCGAGTGCTCAGATGGCGCGCTCAGGAGGGATTGCCGCGACCGTCTCGACTTTGGCGGCATTGTGCGGATTGTGCGCAGTGCCGGATTCGTCCGGACCACAGATGGCTGTTGAGTATTTGGTTGCTGGATTTCACCGTTGACGTTCCGGCCCAGCGGCCCTATCACCCCGCCTTCGCAGCCGGATTGCCCAGGTGGCGGAATTGGTAGACGCGCACGGTTCAGGTCCGTGTGTCTCACGACGTGGAGGTTCGAGTCCTCTCCTGGGCACCATCGGAATATCCGAAACAATCCAAATGCGTATGAAAAATCACAACAAAACAGTGATTTGCGGGAAAATGCGTGCCTTTGGTCGTCCCGTTCTGTCCGATTGAGTGCGTTGGTATCCGGCCAAATCGTTGGTATATGTGTTGGTAGCGGCCTTTCCGAGGGGCAATCTAGCGCTGCGGTACCAACAAATGGCATTAAATGACATAACGCTCCGAAGCCTAAAGCCCGACGCGAAACCGTATCGGAAGTCCGATGGCGGCGGCTTGTTCATTGAGGTGAGGCCAACCGGCTCCAAATTATGGCGGCTGGCCTATCGTTTCGACGGAAAGCAGAAGCTGCTGGCGTTCGGCCAGTATCCGGATGTGTCCCTCGCGAGAGCGCGCGAGAAGAGGCAGGAGGCGAAGGCGCTCCTTGCAGATGGCATCGATCCGACTGCGAAGGCCAAAGCTGACAAGCAAGAGCGGCTAGCCGTCTCAGAGCATACGTTCCGCAAGATTGCGGCCGAGCTGATCGACAAATTGCGGAAAGAGGGCAAGGCCGAAACGACCCTCTCAAAAAAGGAATGGCTGTTCGATATGGCGAACCGGGATTTCGGCGATCGGCCGATCCGGGAAATCGACGCGCCAATGATCTTGGCAACCCTCCGGAAAGTGGAAGCGGCCGGCAACTATGAAAGCGCCAAGCGCCTCCGATCGACGATCGGCCAGGTCTTCCGCTATGCAGTCGCGACCGCGCGCGCGAGCAATGACCCCACCTATGCCTTGCGAGGGGCGCTTATCGCCCCAACGGTCAAGCACATGGCGGCGGCGACAAGCCGCGACGATTTCAAGGCGGTCGTTCAAGCGATCTGGGCATATGATAGCGGCGCGCCTGCGACGCGCGCAGCGCTGAAGCTTCTCGCACTACTCTATCCCCGTCCCGGCGAATTACGACTCGCGCTATGGCCCGAGTTCGACCTTGAAAGCAAGGTTTGGACAATACCGACCGCCCGAGCGAAGATGCGCCGCGAACACGTGAAGCCTCTTTCGCCGTTGGCGGTCGAAATTCTCAAGCTCCTAAAAGCAGAAACCGGCAGCGAAAGCCGAGTGTTTCCCTCATCGATCGCACGTGACAAGCCGATCAGCGAGAACACTCTTAATCAGGCGCTACGGCGCATGGGCTTCGAAAAAGATCAACACACCTCGCACGGCTTTCGCGCCAGTGCGTCCAGCCTCCTAAATGAGAGCGGCCTTTGGCATGAAGACGCCATTGAGGCTGAGTTAGGCCATATCGGAAGTAATGAAGTTCGCCGAGCTTATCATCGCGCGCGGTATTGGGATGAACGGGTAAGAATGGCGGATTGGTGGGCATCGCAAATCACCCAATTCGCTCAAGCCTAACCTCATACCTCTGAAACAAGAGGCAGCCTTTTCTCTGCGGGAACGAGTTCGTCCGCCTGCCTTATCTGTCTGGCGGTCAGGGACCTTTGTCCCGAGAAAATGTCAGGCAATTTCGAAATGGCGAAATGCTCCGGCCCGTTGAAAACCACGGTACCGGTCAAATTCTCGAAATCGAGATCAAAGAATAGCAGGTGATCGGCTCGCGTTTCGGTTTGACGGAATGCAGGCCCTCGTCCGGTTCCGGTTACCTTGACTTGTACCGTGGTCTTTCCGTCGGGAGCATAGCCATCGATGCCCGCTACAGACTTGGCGGTAACGAGCTTCACCCCAAACAACTCTACGGCGATCGCTTCACCGATATCTCCAACAAGATTGCCATCCAGTGTGAAGTTCAATGCTGCTCCCGACTCGGCCTTGTTCAGCATGACCTGGTAGTGATCGCGCAATCCATTTCGCGCCAACACGAGGTGACGGATCGGCTCTGGCAGCGCGAAAGCGGTCATTGATTTTGTCCCTCTGGATCATGAAGGAGCGGCTCTATTGGCCAACCTCTTTTAAGGCGAAAAAATCCTGCCTGTGGAAAAATGGTCGCCTGACTCCCTTAATCGGACAACCTCTGATATCTTGCTACACCATCGGCTGTGGTAAACAGGGTCCGGAGACACAAGATATGTCCGATTCGAGCAGTGCGCCGGAGCAAAATAGCCCGTTCTTGAATGCTCATTTGTCGAGGTGGGCGCGAAGGCCTTATTGGACGCCAGCCGAAATCGCGGCCCTCTCTATGGACAAGGACCCGCGCACGCTCAACCGCGACACGATTGCGGCTTACGCTCATCTGCCAGACGTTTGGGATTATCTCGATCGCTTGGACATCGTCTATCGGTGTGCAGAGATGAAGCTCATTCCCTGGCAGTGCCGTCCTTGCGACGCTATCCCGTTGCTCGACAGATACGGCATCCCCCATTCCGATGAATTGCGCGACGCCGTCGATGCGGTTGAAAAAATTCCGGATTGGAAGGGCGCTTTCTTCAGTCTCCTGAAGAAATCGCAGAATGAAAAAGCAGAGCTAGAGCGCACAATTCAGCAATACCATGAAATTTTGGCCGAGGCGCGCAAGAGCTCAATCTCATATGAGGAATGGAGCGAGAAGGTCCGCGAATTCGTTGACCAGATCTTGGCCGAAAATAGGTCCATGTCAGATGAGCTGGAAGCGCTGAGATCAGCGCTGGAAGACCGAGATTCACAGAACGAGCGTCCCAAAGCCGCGAATGACAATGAAGACGGTCCCACCAATCCAAAGGCTCGAAACTCCAACGACTTAATTTTGACCGCCATGGTCATCTACGGATACGCCTTCGATCCATCTGCAAAGGTGTCCAGGGTGCCGGCGGAAATCGCTTCTGACATCGCCAAGCTTGGTTGGGAGCTTACGCCCGAAACCGTGGGGAAGCACGTTCGAAATGCCTGCAAGCGATTGGGCGTGAACCGCCGGCCGGAAGACGACGGCTAGCGATTTCGAGGTTGGAAAATCGATTTCGAGACCTTGAGAACAGAAATCGACGTGTCTCTGGATCACACCCGATAGAACGTCATCACCTTCAACCAACTGAGGTGGTGTCATGTCTGACCAAATCGAATTCCCCCGCACCGGCCTTGTCCGGCTAAAATCTATTCTGGCGCCGGCTGGTCCGATTCCAGTTAGTCCCTCGACCTGGTGGGAAGGCGTCAAGGATGGCCGCTTTCCCAAGCCGATCAAGCTTGGCAAGGGAACAACCGTCTGGAAAGCATCTGATATCTGGGCGCTCATGGAGCATGGCGTTGAATAATGGGACGCCGGTTATCAGCCAGAGGCATCCGAAAGCACAGGATTTACCGGATCGATGAAGCGGCTCGCACCATCGGCTGCTGCAAGGAAACAGTGCGACGCTGGACCAGACAGGGATTGCCGGCAATCGCCGACCAGAAGCCCGTTCTGCTTCGCGGATCGGATATCCAGGCCTTTCTGAGCAGCCGCAAAGCACACCAGAAGAAGTGTGCGCTCGATCAGTGCTATTGCGTTCGCTGTCGATCGCCCCGGCGGCCGGTGATGCAAGCCGCTTTCATCTCGATAAATCGGGCTGGCCGTCCGGAACTGCGAGGTCCATGCGAGGCATGCGGGACGTCAATGCTGAAACCCGTCAAGCGAGCCGATGCCAAGCCTTTGGCAGCAATTCTGGCAGCTTCTGCGAAGCAAGCAGTCTGACACTTAATTGCAAGCGGGAAGGCCCCCTTGAATGTCGTCCACGACCATGGAGCGCAACGATGACAAAAATGAACCCGAAAAATGAGCGGATCAAACACGAGTATTTCTCATATTTGGAGGAAGCGAAGCGCATGTCGCCTGACAGCGTTGACGATGCGGCAGCGGCCATCGCTCAATTTGAGGAGACCACCCGTCACAAGGATTTTGCCGCTTTCCACATTGAGCAAGCCAAACGGTTCAAACGCCATCTTTCTGAGACCCGCAGTAAGCAAACCGGGCGGCCGCTCGCAAAATCCACCATTCATTCGCGCCTGAATGCAGTGAAGGCGTTCTTCTTCTGGTTGGCGGGTCAGCCCGGCTACAAGTCGAAGATTAGCTATTCAGACTGCGACTATTTCAATCCGTCGGCCAATGATGCCCGGATTGCCACAGCCCGGCGCGAAGCGCGTACGCCGACGATCGAGCAGATTCGGCACGTCCTGGAAACTATGCCGACTGGCAGCCTGATTGAACAAAGAGATAGGGCCGTCATCGCGTTCACGCTTTTGACGGGTGCTCGAGATAATGCGGTCGCATCTTTCAATATTGGCCATGTCGATCTTGAGCGCCGAACTGTTTTCCAGGATGGCAGCACGGTCAGAACCAAGAACCGTAAGACCTTCACGACAGCCTTTTTTCCAGTCGGCGATGATGTTGAGCAGATCGTTCGCGCCTGGATCGAAGCGCTTCAAAGAGATTGCCTGTTCGGGCCTGATGATCCGCTATTTCCGGCTACTCAAATCGGACTCAATCAGCGCGGAGAGTTTCAGCCGGACGGCTTCAGACGCGAGCATTGGGCGAGCGCTGATGCTATCCGCAAGATCTTCAAACTAGCTCTTGAAGCGGCCGGCTTGCCGTATTTCAATCCGCATAGCTTCCGAAAAACACTGGCACTACTCGGCCAGCAGATTTGCCGAACGCCGGAAGAGCTGAAAGCCTGGAGCCAGAATCTTGGGCATGAAAACATGCTCACCACGCTTACGAGCTACGGCACGATCGACCCGCACAGGCAGCGGGAATTGATCTCGTCACTGCAAAAAGCCGAACCTACTGGCTCCGACCGAGAAATCACGCCGGAACTGATCAATAAGGTTCTCGATCATCTCAGAAGCCACGCCTGATGCCTTGCATGCCGCCTTCACTGCTTTCGGCCTCAAATCGACACTGGCGTGTGAAGGAGAAAACAGTACCCTTAGTTGAGGGCTGCAGGAAATATCGAAATCTGTATGAAAGCCGAGCGAGCAAATCCGCAGCAATTAGCGGCAATCGAGACGCTGGACGGCCCAGTTCTCATTGTGGCCGGCCCTGGATCGGGTAAGACGTTTTCGTTAATTGAGAGAACGCTCAATCTGCTACTGAATCGGAAAGTCGCGCCAGAACGTATTCTGGTTTCAACCTTTACCGAGAAGGCAGCGAACGAACTTAAGACGCGCCTGACCGGCCGGATGCAGCAAGCGGGCTCCAAGCTTAACCCTTTGGATCTAACCGTTGGCACCCTGCATTCGATCTTCCTGGATATTCTAGACGAGTTTCGGGCGTTCTCCAGCATTCGCCGCAATTACACGATCCTCGACCAGTTCGATCAGCAATATTTCGTATATCAGCGTCTTGCTGAGTTCGACGATATCGATGGATTGGATGTGCTTATCCGACCGTCGAACAGACTGCCGACTTGGCGTGTCGCCGAAAATCTTTGCGGTTATTTGAACAAGATCGCGGAAGAGGCCGTCGATGCACGAGCATTGGAAGGCGCTTCACAGACTGAACTTGTGGCGATGGGAGCAGCGTATAAGCGCTACCAAGGGCTGCTGGAAAAGTTCAACTATGTCGACTTCTCGACGATTCAGGTCGAAGTTCTGCGGCTACTCGAAATTCCAGAAGTCGCAGACAAGCTTTGCGCGCGTTTCGACTATCTGATGATAGACGAGTATCAGGACACCAATACGATCCAGGAGCGGATCGTTTTGAAGCTCGCGTCGAGACATTCGAATATCTGTGTGGTTGGTGATGACGATCAGGCCCTTTATCGCTTCCGAGGCGCATCGATCCGCAACATTCTTGAGTTTCCTGACCGTTTTGCTCCAGGGCAATGCAAACAGATCAATCTCACTAAGAACTACCGTTCCCATCCCAAGATTGTTGATTTCTACAATGACTGGATGGAACTCACCGACTGGGAAGGCGAAGAGCGCAGCTATCGCTATCCAAAGACGATCGAAGCAGAGAGCGCTGATCGAGCCGAACGCCCCGTCGTTTTCAAGGTCCCTGGTGAAGACGGGAAAGACAATTGGGCAGAGGAAACGCTAGCTTTCCTTCAGAAGCTTCGAACCGACAAGATCATCAAAGACTGGAATCAGGTCGCCTTTCTGTTCCGCTCTGTTCGGAATGCAAAAGTGGTTCAATTCGCGAATGACCTCGAAGCGTCCGGCATTCCCGTCTATGCCCCTCGCTCAAACATGTTCTTTGAGCGTGAGGAGATACGCCTCCTGATTGGCGCATACATGTTTCTCTTTCCGCAGTACGGAACGATCCGCACAACACGGGAGGGAATGAACCTCGAAGTCTGGGCCTACTATGACAGCTGCCTGGCTGACTTTATCGCCCATCTTCGAACCGGCGACGATGAGCAAATTGCGGCTTGGGCAAAGGCGACTGCTAAACGTCATCTAACGCTGGCAGAGAATACCAATTACTCCTTCGCTAGCCTGTTCTACGACCTGATCCAGTTTCCGACCTTCAGCCGCTTTCTTGAAGCCGACGTGGCGCATGGCGGCGTGCGTGATAGTCGGCCGGCGCGCAACCTCGCCAAGTTCTCTCGTCTGCTGAACAAGTACGAGTACCTCTACAACGTCATTATTCTTCAGCCCGAACGGCTGGAGCGCGATCTCATCACACTGTTCAATCTGTTCATGAGATTTCTCTGGGATGGAGGCATCGAAGAGTATGAAGACGAGTCAGACTACGCACCGTCAGGCTGTGTCTCTTTCATGACCATTCACCAGTCCAAAGGGCTCGAATTTCCAATCGTCATTTGTGGGTCGCTGGATGCGGTCCCACGTCGTCAGACCTCGATGCTTGACGATCTCCTGGAAGATGAATTTGGCGACGGCGAACCGTTCGAGCCAGCCGATCGGATCAAGACATTCGACTTTTGGCGCCTTTTCTACACCGCCTTCTCTCGCGCGCAGAATATGCTTGTTTTGACGTGCCAGGAGAACACGCCGAAAGGCAAAGGCCAGCGGAACGTGCCTTCAGCTTACTTTCAACCGGTATACTCGCCACTCAAGAGTTGGCGAGACCTGACATTTGATCCAACGGTTTTCGAGTTGGCCGAGGTGGATCCTAGCAATCTGAAGAACAGCTACTCCTTCACGTCTGACGTGCTGGTGTTCGAAGGCTGCCCGCAGCAATACCGCTTCTTCAAGGATCTCGAATTCGCGCCCGTCCGTACAAACGCAATTCTGTTCGGTACGCTGGTTCACCAGACGATTGAGGACATCCATAAAGCGGTCTTGCGAGGCGAAGAGAGCATCGTGACGACCGACCAGGTCGACCGATGGTTCAAGACGAATTACGCGAATATCTCTCAGAAAGAGCGCGTCTATCTGGCCGATTACGTCCTTCGCGTCGCGCGCGAGCATGTTGCTCGATATGTCGACCGGGAACGATCTAACTGGTATCGCCTGCGGGAAGCAGAAGTCGAACTTAGCCTACTGAAAGAGGACTATGTTTTGACCGGCAATGTCGATCTCATTCAGGCTGAGGATGGCGCATGGGAGATCATCGATTTCAAGACTGAGAAGAAACCGGACCTGATCAGCGATGCGGACAAGCTCGCCCGTTATCGCCGACAGCTTCAGATTTATGCGCATTTGTTTGAAGAAAAACGAGGCGTGAAGGTCGACAGAATGGCGCTCTATTACACAAGCGAGGAATCCGGAAATCCGAGAATCGTGTTTGCTAGAGAAACGTCGGATATCAAAGGCACAATCGATAAAGTCGACGATGTAATTGGCCGGATCGTCAGCAAAGATTATGGCATCGAGGAACGACCGGAAAAGCTATGTAAGAATTGCGACTTTCGCGCGTTCTGCGACATGACGTTCTGTCGAGCCTAGCCCTGCAGATGCCAAACTCACCGAAAGAGTAGAACACTATGACTAAAAACGAGCAGGACGCTTTCGAAACGTTTGAGTTCGATCTGCCTCCTATTCGGGGATTTCCGGAGTTGCGCTGGGCGGGCAAACGTCCATTTCGTTCAACTCAGTACTTTCCTGCGCAGAAGAAAGAAGCCTATGGCGATCCGACGGATGGCTGGTGGAACCGGATTTACTGGGGCGACAACCTGCAGGTCATGTCCCATTTGCTTCGGGAGTTTCGAGGACAAGTGGACCTGATCTATATCGACCCACCATTCGCGTCCGACGCCGACTATAAGAAAAAAATCAAGATTCGTACCGAAAACATCGAAAGCGATTCCGCCGCATTCGAAGAAAAGCAGTACGCAGACATATGGACTCAAGACCAGTATAATCAATTTGTCTACGATAGGCTGGTGCTCTGTAGGGAGCTGTTGTCTGAGAGCGGCTCAATTTTCCTGCACTGCGACTACAGAAAGGCACATCACATTCGGTGTATTCTCGACGAGGTGTTCGGTCCTGATCGCATGCTGAATGAGATAATTTGGAAACGAACGTCCGCTCGTAGTGATTCAAAGACATTCAACCACATCCACGACGTCCTCTTTTTCTATGGAAAGTCGCACGACTATTCGTTCAATCAAATTTTTGTTCCGCATGATCCTGCATACATTAAGAAGTACTATAGCTACGAAGATGAGGACGGACGTCGCTTTGCTACCATAGATGCGACCCAGGCCGGCTTGCGAAACGGGTCATCAGGAAAAGATTGGCGTGGCTTCTCTCCCTCAAGCAAGGGCAATCATTGGAAATTTTCGATCGAAGAGCTTGATCGGCTCGATGCTGAAGGAAGAATCTACTGGCCCAAAAAGGAGGGCGGTTGGCCGCGATTGAAGAGCTATGAAGACGAGCTGAAAGGGGCTGCCATTCAGTCCATTTGGACTGATATTAAGGCGGTAAATAGCCAAGCAGCAGAGCGGGTCGATTATCCGACTCAGAAACCCACAGCGCTACTGGACCGCATTATTAGATCTTCCTCACCCAAGGGAGGTCTGGTTTTCGACTGCTTCATGGGTTCGGGCACCACTCAGGAAGTCGCGATGCGCTTGGGACGTCGATTCATAGGCGCCGACATCAATTTGGGTGCTATTGAAACGTCAACGAAGCGCTTGATTGCTGCCCGGGCAAACATCGAGCATGGCAACGATGATTTGTTCACCGACAATGAGCAAGCTCCATCGAAACTTTATACTGGATTCGAAGTTTACAACGTCAACAATTACGATCTCTTTCGAAATCCAGTTGAAGCTAAAGAACTGATAAAAGAGGCCATGGAGCTGCAGCCTCTGGCTCCTGGTAGCGTATTCGATGGCCAGCACGAAGAACACCTTGTGAGAATCATGCCTGTGAACCGCATTTCGACAAGGGCGGATCTTAACGAAGTTATTAACGGGCTCGACTTCAAAGCGTTTGAAGCGCGTGCCGCCAAAGCGCCAAACAAGCCCGTAGAGCGCATTCACCTTGTCTGTATGGGGCACGAGCCGGACTTGGGACCTGAGCTCGAAAAAGCTGCAAAGCCTTTCGATATTGAGGTCAAAGTTACTGACCTCATTCGCGACAAAGCGCATTTGCACTTCAAACGCGCGTCTGACGCTCGTCTCAAGATCGAAGACGACCACCTGGTCATTGCGGGCTTCTATCCGCTTAATCTCCTTCAAAAACTGTCCATGGACGCCGAGGCTGTCGATGACTGGCGACAACTCGTCGAAAGCGTGAAGGTGGATTGGAATTATGACGGAGCTGTTCTAACACCGGCCATCATCGACGCGCCGGAGAAAGATGAACTGGTCACTGGCCGTTATCCAGTTCCTGCGGACGCTTCCACAATACGCGTGAAGATTACCGATCTCCTGTCGGAATCCTGGGAAGGCGACATCGAGAATGCCTAAAGCGAAATCGATCCGACAGGACTTCGCCTTCTTCCAGGCGCTCCAAAACTTCTACGCCGACAACAAAGGCACGATCCGACGCCGTTATAAGCTGCTCACAAGGCAGATCCTAGACTTTAACGATCCGGAATTGCGTGCTGATGCTTTTCTACGCCAGCCGCAGTTTGAGGCGCTTGAGGCCTACGTTTTCCTTAAGGAATTTGGTAACAACAGCCACGTCCATGAACTCTTCCGGGATTGGGCAAAAAATGAAGGCCTATTTCATGGCTTTCAGACGACAGGAAGCGATAAGAAGGGCCAAGGTAGCTTTCTTGGATTTCTCGAACTCGAAGGCGATGAGCAATACGAAGAGATCTTTGCCCGCATAAGCGAGCGGGCCAGGTCTTATCCCAACTTCATCTTCGCGCTGACCATGGGGCTCGGCAAAACGATCCTGATGGCGACGTGTATCTTTTACGAGTTTCTGCTCGCCAACAAGTTCGGCAAAGATGACCGGTTCTGCAAGAACGCGCTTGTGTTCGCGCCGGACAAGACCGTTCTCCAGTCTCTCAAGGAAATTCAAACCTTTGATCTCGGACTGGTTGTCCCGCCGGAATACGCAAACTTTCTGCGCTCAAACCTCAAATTCCACTTCCTGGACGACACGGCCTCAACCATCGGCGCTCAGGATGGCTCGAGCTTCAACGTCATCATCTCAAACACGCAGAAGATCATTCTGAAACGTCGAAAAGCCGAACAATCCTCTACAGACAAGCTTTTTGCCGAGCGCCGGGATTCGCTTTCTGAGGTGTACGGAGAGCTCTACGAGATGCTCGGTGAAGATGCGCCAGAAACCGACGCTGATCTGGCCGTGAATGCCCGGTTCCAGCGTATCGCTCGCTTGCCGCAACTCGGGATTTATGTCGACGAAGCGCACCACTCGATGGGGGCGTCGCTCGAAAAGGATCTGGGCCAGGCAAATCAGACGTCCGCTTTGCGCACCACAATCGACGAGCTGGCTAAAGCTCTGGAGGTCAGGAAAACCTCAGTTGTTGGCTGTTACAACTTCACCGGCACACCCTATGTCAAAGATCGGATCATGCCTGAAGTGGTCTACGCTTACGGGCTCAAGGCGGCAATCGATAACAAGTATCTGAAACAGCCGGAATTTGTCGACTATTCGGGCAATGTCAAAAGCAAAGACTTCCTTCGAGAGCTCGTCACGGATTTTTGGACCAATGAAGGTGAAAAACGAAGAGAAGGCATGTTGCCCAAGCTCGCAATTTTCGCCTCCACTATCGAAGAGCTCACCGGCGAGCTTCGGCCAGCGCTAGAGCAGGTCATGGGAACACTTGGAATCCCGACCTCGCGAATCCTAGTGAATGTTGGAGATCCTAAGCACACCACTGCAGAAGAAATTCGCGAGTTCAATCGTCTCGACACGCCGGAATCGGAAAAGCAATTCATCCTTCTCGTCGGCAAGGGCCGCGAAGGGTGGAATTGTCGGTCGCTATTTGGTGTGGCGCTCTATCGGAAGCCGAAATCGAAGATATTCGTGCTTCAGTCGACAATGCGATGCCTTCGCTCGATAGGCGATATCCAGGAGACTGGGCGAATCTACCTTTCGGAAGAAAATATGGAGATCCTCGAGAACGAACTTCAACAGAACTTCCGAGTGACGTCTGACGAGATCGGACCAAAGGCGGGTGAAGAGTCCGAAGTGTACGAAGTTAGGGCTGTACCTCCGCCAATCGTCCTAACGATGAAGCGCCGGCGCGAACTGTTCAAAACGAAGCGCAAAGATCCACCTGACACTATTACGTTCGACCTTTCAGAAGAGGTGATGGAGCGATATCGGGCGGGGATCCGGCGACGTTCAAACATCACGTCTCAGGCAGCCACGACTGAAGACATTACGGAGCGCCTAGAGAACCGAACTTTCACGCAATTTACGCTTGTCGGCGAGATTGCCCGCTATTTCGCTGGAGATAAGATTTCGCCGTTTGAGGTCGAGGACTTACTCGAACGAGCCTCTCCTGCGACTGACGGGCTCGTGGAAGCCGTTAATACGGCTAACGACGTTCTCTACGACGTGATCATTCCAACGCTGTTTCGAGCGCTTTTTGATATCGAGTCATTCGGGAACGAGTCCGAGGAAGAAGTCGAGCTGGTCAAAGGCTATAACTCTTCGACCAATCGGGCACCGACATTTCAATTCAAGGCAAAATCTCACCTGGTCGCTGGTCGCGATTACCCGGAATATTCCAAAGTCAAAGACCGCACATTTCACCTCGACCACTATTGCTTCGACAGCAAGCCGGAGGTCGATTTTTTCAAGCGTGTTCTGAAACTCGAGGCAGACGATCGGATTTATTTCACGGGCATGCTGACCCATGGACAATCAGGCTTCCGGGTGAACTACATCCATCCGGACTCTCATACGGTTTGCAACTATTACCCCGACTTCCTAGTGATGCGCCGAAACGGCGAGATCTATCTCATAGAGGTGAAAGCGAAGTGGCAGGAAGATGATGCCGTTGTCGTCGCGAAGAAGGAATCAGCCGAACAGCTAGCGAGCGACAATCGCTTTCATTATGCGATGCTGACCGAAAGCGATTTTTCGGGGTTCTTGCGAGCTGATGACGGATGGAAGGATTACGCTAGGTCGGAAAATCTCACTTGAGCGAGACTTGTCGATAAGCCGACCGTCGATCGAGACTGCAATTTATACACAATAAGACGCCCGTAGTGATCTCGTGAACGAGACAAGGGAAAGGGGTCTGCCGGAATGAAGCAATTGGTTCAATCAGCCTTCGACACGCTTGGCGCAATTACCTTCACGGCACTCCTCAGCGTATTTAGCGCCATCGTTGGCGGCGTATTTGTGCATTTTTTATTTCCTCGTTTGCTCATGAACAAACGCCATGAATTCGATATCAAGATGGAAAACCATCGTGCGAAGCTGAAGCGTCTTGAACTATTACTGGATCGAGAAATAGAAGCAGCTGACGCGTATTTGAAATTGGCTGAAGAACTTGAACCGAACTATCTGTGGCCCGGAATGGATTGGCATGAGGCCTGCGTTCGATTCTCGTCAGATCTGGGGATCGCGGAGCAGAAGCTGAAAGCATACCTCGCGCGCTATTCGTTTGTGATTCCGGACGAAATGCGCAAGCAACTCCTTCGAGCCGAAAACACAGCAGCTGAGAGCAAGTTTGAGCCTCCGTCAGACGATTTCGAACCTAGCGAAGACGTAGTGGCTGGAGCTGACAAGGTTTTGCGGACAGTAATTGATACTAGAGAAGAGTTGGTAGCTTCCATTCGAGATGGGCGATCGATTTTCAAGTTCGACAATGCATGAAGCCTAAGAGGAGCGAAACGTGCCTTCGCTACTTCCGATCCGTGACGTCGCACTGGACGACATAATATCGGCGAATATCCTTGGCGATGACTCTGACGTCGTAGCGGCTGTGCTGAAGATACATCTGGCTTTAGAGGCCATCCTCATCGAAACAATAGCTATGGTGCAGGCCGAAGATGAAAAGCTACCTTACGGCTTTTGGAGAAAGGTCGAGTTCCTGGCTGATCGACAGGTAATATCTGACACCGACGCGAAGGCTTACGGCCTTTTCAACAAAACCCGTAACGAGATTGCTCACGTTTTTGGTCAGACGGTCACCTTGAACGGCCTGCTAGAGCTTGCTCGCAAACTGGAGGGCTTGCGTGTCGACTTTTCTGATTCGGTCGGTGGATACTCTGAGGAAATGGCTGAAGAGTTCTACGGAGGTACGGCTGGCGTGCTAACTGAAATCGGTTGGTCCCTTCTGTTTCATGCGGGATACAAGCTAGCGGAGGTGGGTGGCAGGGACATATTCGCCACTCAAGAAAAATAAGTGTTGGTACGGCTGTTGGTACGGATTTAGACCGCAAAAAACAATCCATTTGAATTCAAGGTGAGGCATAGCTTGTTTGGTGCCTCTCCTGGCACCAACGGATCCGTTTTCCAGCATAGAATCAATGTCTTGGATGCCCCGCCGCCGGAGTGCGCTGTTGGAATTCGTCACGCAGATTCGAACGCTCAATTGCATAATTGCTAACTATGAGAAGCTCCCTACCCTGGCTTGAGCGAGCCAGCGCTGGACAACTTCATAGCGCTCGCCCAAACATCGGAGCGAGGCCAAAAATGGACGCCAAAACTGTCACGCGCGAAGCGCTATTCCGAGCGGTCTGGGAACGGCCGTTAAACCAGGTCGCCCTCGACTATGGGATTACCGGGACCGGCCTAGCGAAGCTCTGTGATCGACACGCTATTCCTCGTCCCCCGCAGGGCCACTGGATCAAAGCCGAGCATGGGAAGGCCGCTCGACGCCCGGCGCTCCCTGAAGTCAAGGATGGCGCGCCCACGCTGATCACAATCGTGCCGCCAGGCCCAAATGTCCGATCAGCGGGGAATGCCCACGATGGCCTCGCCGAAGCGGGGCTGGAGGCTCCTAAGGTATCTACGATGGTCGTTCCCAAGCGCCTCGCCAACCCGCACCCGATCGTGTAGCGCTGGCTGGACGACTATCAGCGCAGGTTCCTCCGAGCGTCCCAGGACCTTTCCGGTTGGGCGATCAAACCATCGCCATGGACCGAACTCGAACGCCGGAGCCACCGGATAATTAGCACCATTCTGAAGTCGTTGAGCTCGATCGGCATCACGGCCGAGCAAGACGCCAACAAATTGTACGTTTGAGGCGGCCCTGATCGGGTTGAAATTGCGCTGCGCGAAAAGCGCAAACAGATGAAGCGACCGGTCAATAAAGAGGAGCGCCGGTGGCTGTACGACGATCGAACGCATGTGACCGCACTCGAGCCGACCGGCACGCTTCTCTTCGAGATCAAAGAATGGCTCTCCGGGATTAAAAAGACCTGGCAAGAGAAGAATGAATCCCCGCTCGAGGACAGCGTCTCTGAGATCGTCCACACGCTATTCTTCGCGCTGCATCTGCAGAAGCAGCGGCGACTGGAACGTGAGGCGCAGCACCTGGAGTATGAACGCAAGCGACAACTTGAATTGGAAGCGCAGCGACAAAGAGAGCGCGAGCAGAAACGCTGGACCGATCTTGTCGCTCATGCCAGGGCCTGGAAGGAGCGAGAGTTGGTGCGCGAGTTCTTGGATAAGGCTGGCAACGTGGAGGCGATTCAGGATCGTCTGGCCGGTGGTATGTCTTCTGCGGACTGGAAGGCCTGGCTGCGATCGCGGCTATCCTGATCACATCTGTCGATTTCCATTTTTCTGATCGAGCTGAGCGTGATGGCATAAGGCGGTTTCTGGGAAGGAGGTCGACAGGCCGATGTCGGTTAACGCCCTCGCGATCTGTCACGCGAGGTTGGTGGCTGAATTCGATTTCTGACAGATCGCAGAAAATGCGGCCTTGCGGGACGAACTCGCAAGGCCAGTTTGCTCGGAGGAATCGATTTGCTCGATCCTAGCGGATTTCCTGAACCCCGAAATCCGACGCCCCAAGAGCGAACAGCTTCATGATCAGGTCCATCGCCCCGGGCGCAGCCGCATGCGCGTCAAGGGCGGCTTTGCTGTCCCAGACCTCGAATATGACCAGTTGTTCGGGATCAGATGCGCTGATCGCTATGTCGTAAAACTGGCAGCCATAATGGCCTTGGGTGATGCCTGCGAATTCACGGAACAGTGCCAGGGCTTCATCGCGTTTGTCGAGGGGCACACGAAGGCCGCCCTTTGATACAACAACCCTTGACTGGCCGTGCTCGTCGAATGCGTCGCTTTCCGGCGCGAGATCAGCTTTTGCCATGGCAAGCAGTTTTTCCGATGTATCGGGTACCGCGGAGATCAGAAATCGGTCAGCTTTCAGCCCCTCGATCAGCACCTCTGCAGCCTGCCGGGCGGTCTGAATCTGGTCCGCTGACACGCCTGCGGCGAGAATTTCCTTCGGTATGCCCGTCAGGCGGCCAGCAGACATGAAGTTGGTCGCCGTTGCATCGGGACAGAAGACCGATACGCCGATGCCGCGATTACGAGTATAAGTCGCAAGGGCCCGACTATAGGCAATTATGCCAGCCTTGGTGGCAAGGTAGGGACCACCGAAGGGCATGTCATGAAACAGGCCAAGGCCGGAGGAAGTGTTGACGATCCAGCCACCGCCCTGCTCCGTCATGCGAGGAACGAATGCCGAGATGGACCGGCCAAGGCCTGTCAGATTGACGTTCAGCATCCAGTTCCAGTCCTCAGACGGTATCTGCTCGAGAAGCCCACCGACCGACACGCCAGCATGATTGAACAAGAGGTCTACCCGCCCGAGCTTATCGAAGGCGAAGTCGGCGAAAGCATTCACCGAGGCGTCTTCGCCGATATCGCAACTGGTCGCATGCATCTCAGCGACAGCCTGCGCCGCTACACCTTTTGCTGCGGCCCCATCAACATCACCAATAACGACGCGCGCACCAGCCTC
>NZ_NCSU01000016.1 GCF_002088945.1 Henriciella pelagia
CTTTCAGCCCTTCACGCCGCCAGATGCGATACACCCGCTTCTCGTTCACATGCCAGCCATCCCGTCTCAGCAGGGCCGTGATGCGGCGATAGCCATACCGGCCGAACCGCTCGGCCAGGGCGATGATGGCCGCTGTCAGCATGTCCTCATCCTGGCGTGGCACACGCGGCTTGCGCTGAGTGGAACGGTGCTGGCCGATCACGCGGCAGGCCCGGCGCTCGGTTGCGCCGAGTGTCTCCACCACATGATCGACCGCATCGCGCTTGCGTGAAGGGCTCAGAACTTTCCCTTGATGACTTCCTGAAGGATCTGGTTGTCGAGAGTCAGATCAGAGATCGCCCGGCGAAGCCGTGCATTCTCCTTCTCCATCTCCTTCATCCGCTTGGCCTGGCCAACCTGCAGCCCGCCATACTCCTTGCGCCACCGGTAGTAAGTCTGTTTTCTGTCACGCCTTCCGACCGACTACACACACATACCCCAACTTGGACCGCCGCTGCCCCGTGAACTCGGGCGGCCGATCCTGTCAGCTCAACAACGGGGGCAGCCCGTGTCGGCGGTCGTCGATCCTGACGAACAGCGACGGTTGCAGGAGTTGGAGGCAGGCCGACTCAGCCGACTTTTCGCCGAAGCCATGACCACCATCGATGACCAGCCTCAAACTTCGTCTGCAGTCGCTCCTTTACAATCCGGCGCCGGATCGTTCTTTCCCGCGAGCGTAACAAGCGCAGCAACTGATGCCACGGACAGACGGGAAGCCTTCCTCGACGAACCCGTTGACCGCCGCACGACAAGCACCGACCGGCTTGTCGATCCGCCAAGCCCCTATGTTGTCCAGGCCGGTGCGGTCATTCCGGCGGCGTGGTCACGGGTTTGCGCCCGGACCTTCCCGGTCAGATCACCGCGCAAGTGACGTCCAATGTCTATGACAATCCGACAGGGCGCTTCCTGTTGATCCCGCAAGGCTCGCGTCTGATCGGTGAGTACGACAGCCGCGTCGCCTTTGGGCAGAGCCGTGTGCCGCTGGCCTGGACACGCCTGATCCTGCCCAATGGGCGATCCATTGTTCTCGAACGCCAGCCCGGCGCCGACGAAGCCGGCTATGCCGGGCTCGAAGACGGCGTCAACAACCACTGGGGCCGGCTATTCATGGCGGCTGGTCTGGGTCTGGCCACTGTCCTGAACATCGGCGTGGAACTTGGCGCCAACGATGACGATGACATTGCTCGCGCCATTCGTGAGGGAACCCAGGACACGATCGGGCGCGCTGGAGACGAGATCGTCCGCCGTCAGATTTCCATCCCGCCGACCTTGACCATTCGGCCCGGATTTCCGGTCCGCGTCATGGTCACGCGCGATCTCATCCTCGAACCCTATCGGAGTTGACCTATGACTAAACTGAAACTGGGCGCCATCCCCGACGACAAGCCCGTCAAGCTGAGCATAGAACTTCCCGCAGAAATCCATCGTGATCTTATTGCTTATGCCGACGTTCTCGCGCGCGAAACTGGACAGAAGAACGAGCCTGCGAAACTCATAGCGCCGATGCTGGCGCGGTTCATGGCGACAGATCGTGGTTTCTCGATATTTCGAAAAAGTGGCCGGTCGCCTTCCTCCCGCCGGTCAACGTCGGAACCACAAATCACCTGATTTCCGAAGCTTCATCATCACGGCCATCCAGGCATTGAGCGTTCAATCACCAAAAAAGCTTCGCCTTCCGGTGGCTACCGCCTGTGAGGAACCTGGCGGGAGGGCTGGATCGCCAGCCGTCAATGTCCTGTTGAGTATAGCTGTCTTTGTGGTAAGAAAACAGGGTGGCAGTCGTCGCGATGCGCACAGTCGCCTCCGCCTTGCGCAATTTCGATATGATTTCTTCAGGCCGAAATCGCTTTACCTCTATGAATGCAGCCAGGTGATTCTTTGTTCGTGACCGCGTCCAAAGGGATCGGGTCAGTGCGGGCATTCTGATGCATGTCCATGTGGTGTTCCTCCGGCGAAGTTGACGTGTCGGAACATCAGTCTCCTCCGGCATCGCCCATTGGACAACCTATTGAAAGTTCAAATTCAGGCGCGAAGAACGAGGTGGGGAATCTGTCTAATACTCTGGATGCGGCTTCGAAGCAGAAAAAGTGACCGAACTCGCCCCAAAATCAGACCTGATTGCGGATTATTGAGTGTCAACTGGAATGCGAGGAGAAATCGCTCTCGCAAGGGCGCTCTGACGAATGGGAAGGTTTACGATCTCGGCTGCGATAAGACGTTCGCCGCATTTCAGATGCGTTTCCAAAGTTGATGGATGCTGAGAGGCATTGCTGCGAACCAGATCGTAACCGGACGATATTCCGACCGCCTGAACCTTCATGTCTTTGAGATCGGACCAGAACCGTGGGGGAACTGGGGTGGGACGTTCTTTGTTGCAAATGGCCGCTGCCGCAATCTGGGCCTGCGTGGTTGCATTGTGAATGGTTTCGATACGCAGTTTTCCGGATGCGAATTCGTTTTCACCGCGGGCACAATCTCCGATTGCGAATATTTCGGAGTCAGATGTCCGCATGTCCTGATCGACGCAGATACCATTGTCACATTCCAGGCCCGCGGCTTCGGCAAGCGCAATATTGGGTGTTGCACCAATCCCCGCCAACACGAGATCGGTCTTTATTTGGGATCCATCGCCAAGATGGATCGAGGAAACGCGGCGTTCAGCGGCGCCGAACCTCTCAATCTTCTGATTGAAGAGAAACTGAACACCGGCATCTTTCAGCTTCTGAGTAACGAAATTGGTTGTTGCGGGTGAGGCAACGCGGGCCATGGCACGAGCGGCGGCCTCGACAACAGTGACGGTTCTCCCAAGATTGACCGCGGCAGAGGCCACTTCGAGCCCGATAACACCGGCGCCAATGATTGCAACGTCGCGACAGCCAGGATCGCTCAAGGCTTGGCGAAGCCTTGCCGAATCGCCCAGGTCTCTCAGATAGTGGATCCCTTTCAGGTTCGCGCCCTTCGCATTAAGACGACGCGGCGATGCCCCTGTGGCAAGGATCAAGGTATTGAATTTCATCGTCTTCCCGTCCGCAAAGTGGATTCTACGCTTATTCCTATCAATCTTGACGACCTTGCGCGCCCGCATCAGGTCGATGCGATTGTCTTCGTAGAATGAAAGAGGACGTATCAGAGTTGGTTGCGGTCTATCCGGTCCCTGCAGCCACGCCTTGGACAGAGGCGGGCGCTGATAAGGCAGCGACACCTCATCGCCAATAAGTTTTATCGCACCTTCGTAGCCATTCATGCGCAAGGTTGCGGCAGCATTTGTTCCGGCCACTCCATTGCCGATAATCACAGTTGTGTTCATGTTTCTTTCCTCCCCGGGTTTACCGATTGTTTAGATGAGGCTAAGCGAGCGCGCAGCCATTACTGCCTCGGTGCGATTGGCGACGTTTAGACCACGCAAAATTTTTCTGAAATGCCACTTCACGGTGTCTTCCGTGACATGCATGCGCACTGCAATTTCCTTGTTGCTCAGCCCAAGTGCGGCATGTTGCAGGACGATTACCTGCTTCTGACTTAAGGGGGCCGATCTATATGCAAAGGGGCGTTCAGTAATCTGCACATCATGCGCAGGTACTTTGGTCGTGGCGACCTGAGTTGTCCGTTCATCCAAGAACGCTTTCGCCGCTGGACTGATGACACGCAGAAAATGCCGCCTGTTTATCAAGGACCTGAAAGCGCCCAGTTGTTGTGCCTTCAGATCGGCATCGGCGATTCTTTTCAGCGCCTGCTTTTTTTCGCCGATCAGATAAATCGCAGTCGCAAGCGTATATTGGGCCCTGATTTCTCCGCGTTGGTCTCTGACGGCGGAAAAGTTGGAAAGGGCTTTTCGAGCGTGCATCTCGGCCAGGCCCAGTTTGCCGTCTCGCAGAAATCTTGAGGCTTCTAGCAAGGCGATTTCCGCCTGGATGGCGCGATTCTGGTTTGGCAGAAACACCAGATCTTCGACGGACGGAAGCGGCTCGGTCGTGAGCGGAATGCTGGTTCGGGTTCCCATAGCAAAGACTTCGGAGCCCAATCGCACCAGAATGCCCAGCCGCTTCAGACCGCGATCCTTTGCCAGCAGGCGGCAACGTTCAAGCAACAAGAACGCCTGCAATGTGTCACCCTGGCGAATATAGATCTCGGCCGCGCTTCGGACGGTGTTCCACACCACATCCGTCACCCCGAATTTCAGCGCAAAATCCAGAGCCTCTTGCACAAGACACTCATCGGGTGTGATCGACTCTTCTTCTGTTTGGACCTGAAGCTCGAAGGCCGCGAGCATTCCTTTGGTAAAGGGTGTGCACTCATGGGCGACGTTTTCGTTCTTCTGTGCCCGACGAATCTCGCTGCGCGCGCCATAGATGTCGCCATTGAGCAGCTTAGCCAGAATCCCAGCAGCAGCAAGCCAGCCAAACGCATAACGGTGACGGACCGCGCCGCTCACGACCGTGGCGGAGGCTATTTGATCTGAAAGGGCAGCAAACTGCCTGCCGGAAGCGGCGATGAATGCTCTGCACGTCTGTGCCGCGGCATGGCCGACAGGATTGGCCGACCCATAGGTATCAATCCAGGCCGCGCATCTTTCATCGCTTTCTTTCAATTCATCGTGGGTGGCAAGACCGATGGCATGCACCAGTTTCCCCCAGCCATTCGAATCTTCCTCCTCCGAAGGTGCGGAAACCCTCTGGTCGTTCAGCCTGGAAAGCACATCCTGTGCTTCCTGTGCGCGCTGACTGAAGTACAGCACCCAAGCATATCCGATAGCCAAGGATGGCATCTGAAGCAGTTTGGCTCTGGGAATGCCCGTGAACCAGATCGTCAAAGCCTCAATCTCTCCTTGTCTCAGGGCTAGATCTAACAGAGCTTGATCAGTTAGCCGTTTGGCCCAGCTGTGATCGTGTGCGCGAAGAGCAACGTCCACGACCAAACGGTACTCTTTTTTTCGCCAATGCCAGAATGCGATACGTTTTAGGAAATACGACCGACGCGAGCCATTTGCTTCGTTGAAACGATTGCGCAGGTACTCTCTCAGGGCCCGGTTCATTTCATAGCATTTTGGTTTTTCATCGCTGGACATCAAAAGCCCGTGGCGCGATGCTAGTTCTGCCAATTTGCAACTGGAATCGTTAATCTTGAACACATAATCGCTGCAGTCTGCCGTGATTTCCTCCAGCCAACTGGCGTTAATCAGGTGATCGAGGAGCGGCCGCGTAATCTGTGCCAGTACGTCGGTTTCGAAGTATGCCCGAATCTCTGAAAGGTCAGCGATCGCGTCGCCTGATGCTTTCGATTTGCCAGCCAGTGCGCATAGAAGCGGCCAACCAGCCGTCTTGTTGTATATCTTCGTCGCCCGGTCGGCTTCCAACGGTAGAATTGAACATGTCTCGTCAAGAGTGAAGCTTAACTCTCTTGGACCGATCGTCACCACATGCGAAACTACCGACAGGGTGACCAACGTGCCCGGTTGGTGCCCGCTTACTACCAGTCGAACGGCTTCTGGCGTTTCCAGGGTGATCGTTTTCAGAAATCTCTGCGTGGCGGCAGAGTCAGAAACGCCGTCCAAGCAAATCATGACGGGTCTTTTCCAATCGAAAAGAAGACGCAGTGCGATGGTCTCTGGGCCGCAATCACCGGACGTGACGGGAAGGTCCGGTGGCGAAAGCATTGCGACAATCGCGGTTGCAATAAGGTCCGCTTCAGAGACGCTCTCTGGCCAGGACGACGACAGGTCCAGATAGATACAATCGTCTCCTCGGTCGGCAGCTGATTGGGCGCACAAGGCGATCTGCACTGATTTGCCGAAGCCGCGAGGTGCCTGGTAAAGGAGGCATTTCGCGCCGGGGTGTCCCGCAATATCCAGTCTGTCACGTCTCAGGCAGCCCTGAGTCAATTTCTTTTGACGGACATTCATGCGTTCCAGAAAATCGTAGATGTCGTTCGGGATTGCGCTGGAGGTCTTAATCATCCCTCCCTCCCTGAAAGTGATGTATCGTAGGCGTGCCGACAACTTACCTAGCGCACAAAAAACTCAAAACTACACGAACGTGTAGTTGTGGAGTGATTTGATTGAGAGGCAGCTTAGGTCCAAGCGGCAAGAAGCAGCAAATACGAAACCGAGATGCTCTTCTGGCCAATACAGAAACTCACAACAGCCTTTTCGTAGGGAGGATAGACTGATGAGCGATCTAAGCCAAGCGTCCACGGCCCAAGCTGGTGCCGATGAAGTATACGTTGATAAGAAACGGTATCTTTGGATTTTGTCCGTATTCTGGCCAGCAACGCCGCTGATCGGATTGTATCTGGTCTCGGTAACCGGCTGGAGCATCTGGTACGGGACTGTGCTGATTTTATGGTATCTGGCGGTTCCGATGCTGGACGCTATGTTTGGCGAGGATTTTTCCAATCCCCCCGAATCGGCCGTACCTGATCTTGAAAGAGACCGATATTATCGCGTGCTTACTTATCTGACGGTGCCCATGCATTATGCGGCTTTGATCGGGTCTTGCTGGTGGGTCGCAACCCATTCTCTGAATGCGCTCGAATTCGTCGCGCTGGCACTGTCGCTGGGGGTCGTCAACGGTTTGGCGCTGAACACCGGCCATGAACTGGGTCACAAGAAGGAAGCTTTTGATCGCTGGATGGCAAAACTGGTGCTGGCAGTGGTGGGCTATGGCCACTTCTTCATCGAACATAACAAAGGGCACCACCGTGACGTGGCCACCCCGAAAGACCCGGCAACCTCGCGTATGGGCGAAAACATCTATTCTTTCGCAACCCGCGAAATCCCCGGGGCTTTCAAACGCGCTTGGGAGCTAGAAGAGGTGCGCCTTGAGCGGAATGGTAAGAGCGTCTGGAGCCTGGATAACGAAATTCTTCAGCCGCTGATCATTACCGTCGTTCTTTACGCCGGGCTGCTGGCATTCTTCGGGCCCATCATGCTTGTGTTCCTGCCCATTCAGATGGCGTACGGATGGTGGCAGCTGACCTCGGCCAACTATATCGAGCATTATGGCTTGCTGCGCGAAAAACTGCCCAACGGCAAGTATGAGCATCAGAAGCCGCACCATTCGTGGAACTCGAACCATATCATGTCCAACCTGATCCTGTTCCACCTGCAGCGGCACTCGGACCACCACGCGCACCCGACGCGGTCCTATCAATCGCTGCGCGACTTCAAGGATCTGCCTGCGCTTCCTTCAGGCTATCCCGCGATGTTCTTTGCTGCGCTTGTCCCCTCCTGGTTCCGATCGATCATGGATCATCGGGTCCTGGACTGGGCCAAAGGTGACCTGAACAAGATTCAGATCGAGCCCGGCATGCGCGAATACTATGACCGAAAATTCGGGTCGGTCGCACCTGCACAACCTGCCGCCATGCCCGCCGAATAAAACCCAGGCATGGCATCTCAGACAAAGGCGTTGGCCCCCATGGGGCCAACACTGACCTGACAAACAGCCCCTTGCTTTAACCCAAAGATGGGGCCGCAGACGCAACCGACAGAAAATCTGGAGAGACGCATGTGCTTGCCTGTCAACGCACGTGTGTGAGGGAGGAATGAACAATGTCTAAATATCAATGCCCGGATTGCGGATACACCTACGATGAAATCCTGGGGCACCCGCATGAAGGTTTCCCGCCAGGAACGCCGTGGTCGCAAGTACCCGAAGACTTTGCGTGCCCCGATTGCGCGGTCCGCGACAAAGAGGACTTTGTGCTGATCGGCGAAGCCGCAGCGCCTACACCAACCCCGGCACCGGCACCAACCCCGGCACCGACATCCGCTCCGGCCCCGGCACCCGAACCCGTGGCGGTTGCCGCTCCTGCCGCCGCACCGCCGCCTGCTCCGGTGGCACAGGCGGCCCCCGCCGCCGGAACCGCCTACCGGAAATGGCTTTGCATCACATGCGGTCATATCTACGACGAAGCCCTTGGCGACGAACACGAAGGTTTTCCGCCGGGAACTTTGTTCAGCCAGATCCCCGATGATTGGTGCTGCCCGGACTGTGGTGCCACGAAAGAGGACTATGTCCTCTACGAAGAAAAATAAGAGCGTGAACATGAATCAGGTTGCCTCATTTCCCGCCAAAACAGCCGGTGCCGATGACATCCGAGCGGCGTTTGACACCCAGGTTCGGGCACAACTTGCCCGACGGGCCAATTTTGACCGCAAGGCACGCATCGCACAGCTTGACCGGCTGGCAGAGGCCGTAAAGCGGAACGAGGACAAAATCATCGCGGCCTGCGCCGCTGATTTTCGCAAACCCGCCGAAGAAGTGAAACTGACCGAGATATTTCCCGTGCTTCAGGAAATCCGGCACACCAAACACCATCTGAAGTCGTGGATGCGCCCCAAACGGGCGCGCGCCACTTTGGGGGTGTTTGGCACCAAGGCACGGGTTCGCCCCGAGGCCAAGGGTGTATGCCTGATCATCGCGCCCTGGAATTATCCGGTGAATCTTTCGCTCGGGCCGCTGGTTTCGGCAATCGCGGCGGGCAACAGTGCCATCATCAAGCCGTCCGAAATGACGCCGAATGCGGCTCAGGTCATCACCGACATCGTGGAAGAGGCGTTCACACCGGACCTGGTCAAAGTCATCGAAGGCGATGCCGCGGTTTCCCAAGAGCTTCTGTCGCTGCCCTTCGACCATATTTTCTTCACGGGCAGTCCGACAATCGGCAAGGTCGTGATGGAGGCGGCTGCAAAGAACCTCACCTCTGTAACTCTGGAACTTGGTGGCAAGTCGCCCACTATCGTCGGGCCCAACGCCGATATCAAGAAGTCCGCGCGCAACATCGTCTGGGGTAAGTTCTCAAACAACGGTCAGACCTGTATCGCCCCCGATCATGTGTATGTGCACCGCGATGTTTCAGCTGCGTTCAAGACCGCGCTTCAGGCCGAGATCGGTCGGGTCTATGGGAAAACGCCCGAGGCACAAAAAGCAACGCCCGACTATTGCCGGATCGTGAACGATAGGCATTTTGACCGGGTGCGCAACCTGATCGAGGATGCCCGTGCCAAAGGCGCAAGTATCCTTCAGGGGGGTCAGACCGATGCGGGCCAGAACTTCGTTGCCCCGACGCTGATTTCCGAGGTTTCGGATGATATGGAAATCACTCAGGAAGAGCTGTTCGGGCCAATTTTGCCGATCATCGAATATGTTGATCTGGACAAAGTTATCGACAAGATCAACGCAAACCCCAAGCCCCTTGCTCTTTATATCTTCGACAAAAGCAAGGAATTCGCTGACCAGATTATCACGCGCACCTCTTCGGGCGCGGTGGGCGTAAACCTTACTGTTGTGCATTTCCTGCACCCGAACCTGCCATTTGGCGGCGTCAACAACTCCGGCATCGGGGCGGCCCACGGGGAATATGGCTTCAAGGCATTTTCGCATGAAAAAGCCGTGCTGGAGGAAAAGCATTCGATTACGCACATGCTTTTCCCGCCTTACACGGGCTTTGTACGCCGCCTCATAAACATCGTGGTCCGGGTGCTTGGATAACAGCCGCCCGGAACCAGTAGGGAGAGAAGAAATGTACGACTATATCATCGTCGGCGCCGGATCCGCCGGTTGCGTTCTGGCCAACCGGTTGTCTGCAAACCCGGCAAAACGCGTCGCGCTTATCGAAGCGGGCCCAAAGGATAAGAACCCCCTGATTCACATGCCAGTGGGGATCGCATTGTTGGCCAATAGCAAAAAGCTGAACTGGGCATTCGATACCGAACCACAAGAACATTTGAATGGCCGTAGACTGTTCTGGCCTCGTGGCAAAACACTGGGCGGGTCGTCGTCCATCAACGCCATGGTCTATATCCGCGGGCACAAGGCCGATTACGACTACTGGGCGTCCGAGGCAGGCACGGATGTCTGGGGCTGGGACCGCATGTCCGACCTGTTCAAGCGGATCGAAGACAACCATCGGTTCGGTGCAACCGACACCCACGGCAAGGGCGGCGAGCTTTCCGTGAGCGAGCTGAAAACCGTGAACCCTCTGAGCCGCGATTTCGTACAGGCTGGGCGTGAATTGCAGATTCCCCACAACGGCGATTTTAATAGCGGTTCGCAAGAGGGGCTGGGCATGTACCAGGTCACGCAAAAGGACGGAAGGCGCTGGAGTTCGGCGCAAGCCTTTCTGCGGGGGGCTGAGTCCCGTTCCAATCTTGAAGTCATCACCGACGCCCGTGTGACCCGCGTCGTCATGGAAGAAAAGTCCGCAACGGGTGTCACCTTGCGGCAGGGCAGTGAATATCGCCAACTGCGTCTCAATGCCGGCGGCGAGGTGATCCTGTCTGGCGGGGCCGTGAATTCGCCTCAACTCCTCCTTCTGTCGGGTATCGGGGATGCCCAGGAAATTAAACGCCATGGTCTAGCCGTCGTTCACGACCTTCCCGAGGTTGGCAAGAACATGGCCGACCACCTCGATGTAACGATTATGCATGCTGCTAGCTCACGGCGCCCGATCGGTGTCGCGCCCAGCTTTCTGCCGCGTGGCATTGGTGGTTTGTTTTCCTACGTCTTCAGACGTAAAGGGTTTCTCACGTCAAATGTTGCGGAAAGCGGTGGATTCATTAGGTCGTCCCCTGACCGCGACAGGCCAAATGTTCAGTTTCACTTTCTGCCCACATATCTGAAGGATCATGGCCGCAAGATCGCTTTCGGTTATGGCTATACGCTTCACATCTGCGATCTTTTGCCCAAGAGCCGCGGCTATATCGGCCTCAACAGCCCGGATCCGTTGGACGATCCTCTGATTCAGCCGAATTATCTTGGGGATCCGGAAGATATGGAAACGATGATTGCGGCCTTTAAAGCCGGACGCAGGATACTCGAAGCTCCGGCAATGTCTGCGCACAGCAAATACGAAGTGCACCCCGGCAAATCCGTACAGACCGACGATGAGATTGCGGCATTCATTCGGGAAAGCGCAGAAACAATCTATCACCCGGTTGGCACATGCCGAATGGGTGCGGACGAGGCTTCAGTTGTAGATCCGGAACTAAAAGTTCGCGGTGTATCTGGGCTGCGGGTGGTGGACGCATCCATCATGCCAAGCCTTGTCGCCGGCAACACAAACGCCCCGACCATGGTCATCGCTGAAAACGCGGCCGAAATCATTCTGGGGCAGGTGCGTGTTCTTGATCGGAGCCGGTCCGTTGCCTGAGCTTGGCGATAACAAATCAAACACTACCAGGTACCAAGGGTGCGATGGAGTCTGCTGCAACAAACTGCAAGCCGCGACCAGCAGCTTGCAGGCCGTTCAGCACGACCACAAGGCCGCTTTGAAACTCAAATCCGAAGAGGAAGTCAAATGCGCGGACAGATGATGGCGATGCCACTGACCATTCATTCACTGATCGACCACGGAGCGCGCTATCACGGCGACACCGAAATAGTTTCGGTGGAAACGGATGGCACAAAGACCAAAACGAACTGGAAAGGTATTTCCGACCGGTCCCGACAGCTCAGCTCGGCGCTGGCAAAACTGGGACTTTTCAAAGGGGATCGCGTGGCGACGATCGCGTGGAACAACGCGCGGCATCTGGAATGCTACTTTGGCATTTCCTGCGGTGGAATGGTATGTCACACGATCAATCCGCGCCTCTTCCCCGAACAGCTTGTCTATATCATCAACCACGCGGAAGACCGGGTCATCTTTTTTGACAAGACGTTCCTGCCGCTCATCGAAGGGATCAGAGAAAAGCTGACGACGGTCGACACCTTCGTCCTTATGTCCACGCGTGACGAAGAAGCAGCCAGCAAAATCCCCGGACTTGTGTTCTATGAGGATTTTCTGGCCACGGGGGACGAAAACGCCGATTGGGTGGATGTCGACGAAAATGACGCATCCAGCCTTTGCTATACCTCCGGCACCACGGGTAATCCCAAGGGCGTTCTTTATTCGCACCGCTCTACGGTGTTGCATTCCTTGGGCGCGGCCCTTCCCGATACGCTGAACATTTCTGCGCGCGAAGTGATGATGCCGGTGGTTCCGATGTTCCACGTCAATGCCTGGGGCATCCCCTATGCCGCCGCGATGGTCGGCGCAAAACTGGTCCTGCCCGGTCCGGGGCTTGACGGTGACAGCCTCGCACGGCTCATCGACGACGAAGGCGTGACGGTCGCGCTTGGTGTTCCTACAATCTGGCAAGGGCTTCTTGCATCGCTCGACAAACTCGGCTCCAAAGCCGAGACCCTCACACGGACGGTGGTCGGCGGATCGGCCTGCCCGCCTTCGATGATCGCCGAATTCCGCGACAAATATGGCACCGAAGTCGTGCACGCTTGGGGCATGACCGAAACCTCGCCTCTCGGGACCGCGAATGCCTTGCTGGAACGCCATGCAGGCATGACCGAGGAAGAGCAGGCGAAAGTGCGAGAAAGCCAGGGCCGCCCGCCCTATGGCGTGGAACTCAAGATCGTTGACGATGAAGGCAGCACACTTCCCGAGGATGGGGCGGCGCAAGGCAATCTTCGCATTCGCGGTCATTGGGTCGTAGACACCTATTTCGGTGCGGAACCGGGGACGACTTTGGAAGCCGACGGGTGGTTTGAAACCGGCGATGTGGCCTCGATTGATGCCGATGGGTTCATGACGATCCGGGATCGCTCCAAGGACATCATCAAATCTGGCGGTGAATGGATTTCCACCGTCGAGCTTGAGGGCATCGCGGTCGGTTATCCCGGTATCGTGGACGCCGCCGCAATCGCGGCAAAACATGAAAAATGGGACGAACGGCCGGTCCTTGTCGCGGTCAAGGCACCAGGAGCAAAAGTGTCAGAGAGGGATTTGATTGCCTTCTTTTCTGACAAAGTCGCCAAATGGCAGATCCCGGATACGGTCGTTTTTGTGGATGAACTTCCACGAAACGCAACCGGTAAGGTGCTGAAGAACAAGCTGCGGGAAGCCTATGGGTACGTGCTTCTGGCGTAGCCTGAAATCAGGCAAGCGGGTTTGCGGATCGCATGTTCCGCCTGTTTGCGACCGCGCAAAGGGCGCGAAAAAATGACCAAAAGAGAGGAATAAATGAAACAATCTAATGTAAAATCCAAAGGGCCTTTTGCCTCGAAGTTTGTGTTAATCACGATGCTTGGTTGCTTTTCGTCGTTCGGCGTCGCAAAGGCGGAACCGCCTTACTCCAAGGGCGACTGGCTTTTTGGCCTGAATGCGGCGAAAGTATTCACGAATGAAACGTTGGATTCAATCAGCGCGGGCGGTGCGCCAATACCCGGGGCTGGTGTCAATATCACCGATGACACCACGCTGAGTTTCGACGTTTCCTATTTTTTGAATTCATCTGTAGCGTTGAACTTCTTTGGTGGTTTGCCTGCCAGCGCTAATCTTGCAGGGAGCGGCAGTTTGACAGGACTACCTGTTGGAGAGACGGAATATGGCCCTGCTGTTTTGTCGCTTCAATATCACCTTTCGACTAATTCATCCGTTAGCCCTTATGTTGGTGCCGGTATCGCTCGAATCTTGTTTCTGGAAGAACAAGGGGATGCACTCGCGGACTTCGACTTGAAAGACGCCTGGGCGCCCGCTGTCCAAGTTGGAATGCGCTATCAAATGAGCGATAATTGGTTTGCTAATGCCGATATACGTTACACGCCATTCGAAACAGATATCTCTGGGACACTCGGCGGGGCGCCGGTCAGAGGCAAGATTTCGGTGGACCCAATAATCCTCAATATCGGTATTGCCTCCCGGTTTTAAGCTATTATTGCTAGAAGAGCTGGCAAGGAAAGTGAGTTACAAAACCTCATTTTTTGGCCGCCCCTAAAAGTGCCCTCATTCAGGGCTGGAGTATTTGGCGCTTCCTTACCTCCACGGGCTGGCTCTAACGAGGCGATCCATCAGTGCTGGTTCAGGCATTTTACCCTGAGCCGGCCATTGAATGACACGATGAAAAGTCATTGTCTGTCGTAAGCGCCACACTGCTCCCCTCGTGCGGCGCATGAGGTAAATGTGGCAAGAGTCCGCCGATCGTTAGAGTCGGGCGGTCCAATTGGGAGCAGACGGAAAAATGGACGTCCTGAGGCGCCCCTAATGGGTTCCGAGATTATTGGGAGAGTCCGTTGGTTGAATAGCTCAAAGCGTGTTGGTTGACGAGCGCGCCGAGCCCGGAGCCATCCCAAAGCTCAGGCGCTCGGCGCGCGCCTGTCGGCGTGAGGCCGCGGGTGCAGCAGGTCATCGAGCCCGAGCGCGCGTTGTGCCCGTGCGGCTGCGGCGAGATGGCCAGGATCGGCCAGGACGTCAGCGACGGCTATATCGATAATCTCGACGAAGGCCCTGATGGCGGGACACGGGAAGACATCGGCGCCCGGCTCAAATTGCGCTGGGATATTGCGTCCGATCTTGTCGCCAATCTGAAGCTGGAACGAATGGACTATGACGAAGAAGGGCTCACACCTTCGGAAACCATATTCTCGGCCCTGCCCGGTTTTCTTTTCACGGACAATCCTAATCCGGCCATCGACGCCAATCCGGCCTATGATTTCGAGCCGAACTGGACAAGCTTTTATGACTGCACCATTGCCTATCCGGTTACCGGCACCTTCTGTCCGGGGCGCGATCAGACTATGCACAATATCACGTTTGATCTCGAAAGGGATTTCGAAGGTCTCGGCACGCTGACAGCCATAAGCGCCTATCAGGAAGTAGATTACGAACACAGGTTCAGCCAGGTCGACGGAGGCGTCGGCGGCAGCTCCGTTCGCTTTTCCAGGGACGAGGCCTATGCCGGTCTCACGCAGGAATTGCGGTTCGCATCCGAAACCTATGACAAGTTCGATTACATCGTCGGAGCCTATTTCGAGACCAGCGAAATCACCAGACTCCAGCGGGATGACACCAACGTTCAGTTTTTTGCACCTCCCGCTCCCGGATTTCCAAGCACGTTCAACGAAGACTGGAGCCAGGAGACTGAAACCCTCGCCGGCTTCGGTCAGTTTCGCTACAACTTTACCGACCAGTGGACGGCCATCATCGGCGGTCGCTGGTCGAACGAGACCAAGGATTTCAACCTCGTCCGGCGCGAGGTCGCCTATGGCGCAGATCCACGCGATCCGGCAACGCCGCTGCTGCTTGATCCGGCGACCCGTGAACCTGTCGGTGAGGAGATCGATTTCACGGATAGCCGAGAAGAGTCCAAGTTCACGCCATCGCTGACACTCCGGTACGAACCGAATGCGGATCTCATGGTCTATGCAAGTGTATCCCAAGGGCACAAGACGGGCGGTTTTTCCGATCGACCGCAGCTCGATCCGGAGTTCGATGAAGAGCTTAACACGACCTATGAAATCGGCTCAAAGTTCACAGGGCTGGACGGACGGCTCAGGGCAAACCTGACCCTGTTCAGCATGCAGATCGAAGACCTTCAGGTCGCAAGGACCTTGCCTGGAGCCGTCTCGGTCAATTTCGAAGTTCAGAACGCCGCAGAGGCCGTGAGCCAGGGCCTTGAAAGCGAAATCGTCCTCAATCTGGACAACGGGGTCGAGATTGGTGGCAATTATGCTTTCACGCAAGCCGAATACGAGGACTTCCCGGGAGCCAATACTGCACCCTGTCCCGCCGTTGGCGGACGTGTCGAGACGAATGCTGGCGGCGTGGATCTCTGCAATTATGAAGGCAATCCCCTCATCTTTGCGCCCGAACACAAGGGCACCGTATTTGCCTCCTATGAAACTGACACGCTTCCAGGACGCTGGAGCTTCAGCGCCCGGGCTGATGCAAGCTACTCATCGGAATACTACACCGAGAACAATTACTATGAGAACCTGAAGCAGGATGCCTACTGGCTATACAATGCCAGCCTCGCCTTGATGTCGCCCGATGGCCGCTACACCGTCCGTCTTTATGGCAAGAATCTGAGTGACGAGTACGTCCTGGCATGGGGGCTGGAGGCAGGCCCAAGCCGGTTTGTCGCGCCCAATCCACCGCGCCAGATTGGTCTCCAGCTGAGCTACAGATACTAACTGTCGACCAGGTCGCCCACGAGACCTGTGCCCTATGCCACGGCGGTCTCCAATCCTGGGCGCAACCTGCCATACAGGACAATCGAACCGTCTCTGTCCGAGCGCTGGAGCGACATCGCGCTGGCTTTCGGGCAGGGATCGGTCCTGCAGCGCCTGTAGAAGGCAAAATTGACAATAGTCTCTAGGATTAGCTCCGGCATGATACGCCACACGAATTTCCGTCTCGCGCATTTATCGAATGTTTCCGCGCCTTTAGTGGCGGTTGCCCAGCCACCAGAACCAATTCTTCGGAAGGCTTACATCAATGCAACGGCACCAGAAATTATCTGTGCCCAGATGGTGATCGTCAGAAGGAGGCCCTGTACCTGCCGGGGTTGAGGCGCCGCTGGCTGTGGTCAGTTCCCATTTCCCTGCAGGCGATCAGGCCTTAGCCGACATGGACTTGCGCGACGCATGAACGGAATACGTCCGGTCACGCCGAAACGCTTTCAGCTTGTCCTCGTCGACCTCGACGGCAAGGCCAACACCCTCTTCCAGCTGGAGTTCGAAATCGACATAGCGCGCCGCCTGCACGGCTATATCCTCGGCGACAAGACCGGGCCCCGACAGTTCTCCGCCATAGGGCAGATCTGCCAGGGTCGCGCACAGTTGCATATTGGCCGCCGTACCGATCGAGCACTCCAGGAACGTTCCCATGTAGAGTGATATTCCACCGGCTTCGGCGATGTCAGCTATCCGCCGGGTCGCGAGAAGCCCGGCCGATTTCATGACCTTGAGGGAGACGAGGTCTGCTGCGCGCATCTCTGCGATCCGGAGCATGTCCTGCGGCGTGCAAAGCCCTTCATCGATCATGATCGCGCAGTTGCTGCGAGCGGTCAGCCGGGCCGAGGCAGCAAGATTCCATCGCGCCATCGGCTGCTCGACCATGACAATGCCGGCATCGGCCATACGGGGGACGGCCCATTTGGTAGTGGTTTCATCCCACATCTCGTTCGGATCGCCCCGGACGCTCGCTCTGCCCTCGAGCCCGCGCGCAACAGCGCAAGCGCGCTCGACATCCTGAACCGGATCGACGGCCCCCATTTTCAGTTTGAAGATGTTGTGGCGTTTGCTTTCAAGCATGCGTTCGGCCTCCTCGATCTCACTTGAAGCCTCGCCGGTCGCCAGCGGCCACGAACAGGGAAGGCTGGCGCGACGCTTGCCCCCCATCAGGTCGTGAACCGGAACACCGAGAGCCTTGCCCTGAAGGTCGAGCATCGCCATTTCAACACTCGCCTTTGCGAATGCATTGCCGAACAGGGCGCGGTCGAGACGCGCCATGGACGGAGCGAGATCGAACGCATCAGTCCCTGTCAGCACCGGGGCAATTTGCTCGTCGATCATCAGCTTGATGGTTTCGACGCTCTCGCCGCCCCACCATGGCCCTGAAGGCGTTACAGCCTCGCCGATGCCTTCCAGACCGTCCTTGGTACGCATGCGCACAAGCACAATACTTGTCGAATTCGCGCCGACAGCGGCGAAGCGCTGCAATCTCCGCAAGGGGAGATCGACAATTATTGCCTCGATGGACTGGATAGTAAGTTTGCTCATGCTGACCTCGTTCGGGGCCTAACAAAGCAGGCCCGATATGTTTCGAGCGATGCTAGGAAGGAGCAAAGGCGCCTGTAAAATACCAAGTTCAATCCATCTAAATACCGAAACGGTATTGAAGCCCGGGAAAAACTTGCCTAGCCTGTATCACAGTGTGAGAAGAACCCGCTGGGCGGAGCCATGGAACTCAGGCAGCTCAAATATTTTGTCGCTGTGGCCGAAGAAGGAAATTTCGGAGCTGCAGCGCGTCGGCTGAATATTTCTCAGCCGCCCATTACCCGCCAGATCCAGAAACTCGAAGACGAGCTCGGTGTCTTGCTTCTCAGGCGGACCACGAAAGGCGCAGAACTGACCACCTCGGGTGAGGTGTTCCTCGAAGATGCGCGCCAGACACTGGCCCAGGTGGCGCGCGGCATGGAGCGAAGCCGAGCCGCTCAGCGTGGAGAACTCGGTACGCTGGAGGTGGGATATTTTGGATCGCCCATCTACCGGGTCGTGCCCGAGCTGCTTCAGGCTTTCCATAGCGCCCTTCCCGATGTCGGCATTGCCCTGCATCGCATGAGCAAGGGCGAACAGGTCGCCGCCCTGCAATCAGGTCAGATCCATATTGGATTTGGCCGCTACTATCCTCCCGAGCCCGGTATCGTGGTTGAGGAAATCCTCAGGGAAGGCCTCTCAGTCGCCGTTTCGGTTGATTTCGAGCATGATCCCCCGGTGGGAGAGCGCCTGTCCATTTTCGACAAGGTTCCCCTCATAGTGTTTCCCGGACGTGGCCGGCCGAACTTTGCAGATGAAGTCCTTGGCATTCTAAAGCGAGAGAATGTTTCGGCCCGGGTTGAGACTGTTGCCGAGGACGTGCGCTCGGCGCTTACACTGACAGCCATCGGGGCAGGCGCGACCATCGTGCCGGGAACTGTGGCAGATTTCAGCTGGTCAGGTGTGCGCTTCATTCCGCTTGAAACACTGCGCCTGGAATGCCCAGTCAACTGCGTCTATCGCAAGTCTGAGACATCGCCCATTCTGAAAGCGATGCTGAGTACGCTGCGGCAGTTCCGCGCGGAGCGGTCGCGGGAGGTGGCCTAACAGCCGGCGAGTACAATTCGATAGCATTCGCAATCGAAAAACAGTCTCACAATACCGAATGCGTATCGACAAGAATTTCTGAAAGTATTGGCCGCATCATCCGTCACCTGACTAGCTTCCCCCAAAATAACATTTGGGAGGAATTAATGATGTTACGCTCGACGTTGTTGAGACGTTCGCTCGTGCTGGGCGCAAGTAGCCTGGCCTTTTCACTGAACGCGATCGCGCAGGAAGCCGGCTCTGAGCCGGCCGAGGATGATCGTCGCCTGCAGACCGTAACCGTTACTGCGCAAGGCCGCGAGGAGTCGCTCCAAGATGTTGGCGTGGCCGTTACCGCTCTGAGCGGTCAGGATATAACGACACGTGGAATCATCGACATTGAGAGCCTCGTTCCAGAAACTCCCGGCGTCACCCTGGCAGAATCGCCCTTCCAGCGCACCGTAGCGATCCGCGGCCTCGGCTCGACGGGTGGCAATCTCGGCATTGAACAGTCGGCACCCTTCTTCATTGATGGCGTCTTTGGCGGGCGTTCGGGCCAGTTTCTGGCCCCTTTTTTCGATCTTGAGGCCGTCGAGATCATTCGTGGCCCACAGGCCATATTCTTCGGCAAGAATGCGACAGCCGGCGCTGTCAGCATCAAGTCCGCACGGCCGACGGATGATTTCCTGGCCAGTCTGTCGGCAGGTTATGAGATCGAGAATGAAGGCTCCTTCGGTGAAGCCGTTATTTCAGGACCGTTCACCGATACACTACGCGGGCGTCTGGCCGTTCGCTACACAGACCGCGGCGACTATCTGCGTGACACATCGACTGGCGGGGGCGCTGGCGGGTATGAGGAAACCGCCATCCGCGGCGGGCTGGAATGGGACCTCAGCTCCGATATTGAGGCCTATCTCAAATACGAGCATGCAGAGCGTGAAGCGAGCCGTCGGTTCCAGCTCGCATGCGCCAATCCGGAAGTGACGGAAATCGCCGGGCCGTTCGGTGCGGTCGTGGAATGCGTACTGGATGACAGGCTGTCTTCCGGCGCGGCATTCGGCCCCCTGTCCCAGACCTATCCGCCCGGAGGAGACCAATCGGAGAATGAGACAGAGAATGTTGCCCTGCAGGTCGACTGGGCGCTTGGCGCTCATTCCTTGGAACTGATCAGTGGTTACTCCTCATATGGCATGCAGTTCACGGACGGACTGGACCGCAGCGCCATTGGTCTGGCAGCGTCGACAACGGATGAGACATTCGAGCAATGGTCCCAGGAAGTCCGGCTCATTTCGCCAAGCGGCGGACAATTCGAGTATGTGCTCGGCGCCCTCTATCTCGAGCAGACACATGAAGCCCTGCAGAGCATCACCCAGCCAATTCCGTCAGATCCCATGCTCCTCGCTGCGCTGGGCCTCACGACGCCGCCCAATCCGCCTTTCCTTACCGATGTCATCGACGCCACGCAGGAAGCGGAAGCCTATTCACTCTTCGCAGAACTGACCTGGAACTTCACCGATTCCTTCCGCGTATCGGCCGGCGCGCGCTATACGAGTGAGGAAAAGGATTTCGACCCAAACGTTTTCCGCTACTTCGGTCCCGTCGCCACGCAGACTACTGTGCATAATTTTGCATCCGCTACCGCTGACCAGGTTTTCACCTTCGAGAATCCCGGCGATGCTGAAGCGCTCCGCCGTGATGAGGAAAGCCTCGATCCTGTCGTCACGGCAGAATGGGAAGCGGCGGACGATGTGCTGCTCTATGCGACGTACGCGAAGGGCACCAAGGCTGGTGGGTACGAATTCTTCGCACGCGGTCTTTTCCTTCCGCTACCTGCCAATTTCCTCAGCATCGAGGAAGAGGAAGCCACGAATTATGAGCTAGGTTTCAAGTCGACCCTGGCTGAAGGGCGCGCGAGGCTCAATGGCGCGGTATTCCTCACAGAGATTGACGGATTTCAAAACCAGGTCGTGAACACCCAGATCATTGGCTTCGAGACGTTCAATGCCGATGCTGAAATCTTTGGTGTGGAAATGGATGGCGTCTTCAATATCACCGACACTTACCAGCTTGGCGGGTCATTCAGCTATCTCGACACTGAGTACAAGGAGCTGTTCACCGGCAATCCTCTGCCCTTCGCCCCTGAGTTCTCAGGCAATCTCTATCTTGCCGGTCACCGTTCGCTCGGCAGCACCGGCTGGCAACTCAACACACGCCTGCAGGCTAACCATACCGGCGAGATGTCATTTGACGGTACGAATGCCGAGCCAGACAGGGCTGATGCCTACACTCTGATTGATTTGCGCATTGGGTTGGAATCGGAACGGAGTGGCTGGGAGATTGCGGTGAATGCCAAGAATCTCACCGATGAGGACGATATTCTCCTCTATAGCGCGCCGACCTTTCTCAGCAATCAGCCGCAATACGCCGCTGCCAACCCCAGGGGCCCCCTGGTCGGTGAAGGCCGAACGATCATGCTACAAGTAAGGAAAGACTTCTGAAGCAGTAATGGAACTGCGCCACAGGACACTCAGACAAGATTTCAGGACGATTTGGGCTGCGGTCCGAAACCACCGTCCCCTAGCATCAGGAATGACTTGAACTTGGTCAGGGAGATCCTTGTGGCGCAGACGATCACAGCAGAAGTATCAAACAAGACTCAAGTGGCGCGGAATGTCTTTGCCTTTGAGCTGCGCGTACCCGCAGAAGCCTTTCAAACTGCCGAAGCGGGGGCGCATATCGATGTCCATGTCGCCGACGGCTTGATCCGCCAATACTCTCTGGTCGAGCCTGCAGGGCCTGGCGACGACGCTTACCGCATCGCGGTTCTCCGCGAGCCTGATGGCCGTGGTGCGTCCCTTGCGCTTTGCGATCGTGTCATGACTGGCGACCAGGTCGAGATTTCTTCACCGCGAAATCATTTCCGCCTTGATGCCGGTCAGGGGCACTATTGTCTGATTGGCGCCGGAATCGGCGTTACTCCAATCCTTTCAATGGCCCATGCGCTACATGCACGCAGCGGTTCCTTCGAGGTCCATCTATGTGCCCGTTCGCCCGACCATCTTGCCTTTTATCACGAGATAAGGTCTGCGGCCTGGGCAGGGCGCGTTCACTATCATTTTAGTCAAGAAACCACTTCCGGACGCCTCGACCTGGCAGCATTTCTACCCGGCCTCAATGCTGGCACCCAGCTTTACGTCTGCGGTCCCGAAAGGTTTCTGGACGAGGTATCAAATTTGACGCGCGGATGGTCGGCCGGAAGGGTTCGCCAGGAACGCTTTTCGGCATCTGCGAACGCGACAGTTGAAAGCGGGACTGGAAGCTTTGAAATTGCAATCAAGAGCACAGGACAGGTCTTCTCCGTCGGTTCAGACCAATCTATTCTCGAAGTGCTTGAAGCCAATGGTTTCGATATAGACGTTTCCTGCACAGAAGGCGTCTGCGGGACATGCCTGACAGGAGTCGTGGAAGGCAAACCAGTCCATCGCGACTCCTGCCTCTACGAAGAGGAACAGGCTGAAGGAAAAATCATGGCAGTCTGCGTGTCGCGCGCGAAACCTAATTCAACGCTCGTGCTGGATCTTTAACCCTTCCGTTTCTGCTTGCGGTAGGCATTTGGACTCACGCCGATCATCCGTTTGAAAGCCTTGTGGAACGACGCGTCGGACTTGTAGCCCACTTCAAAGGCGATTTCCGAGACTGACAGCTCATTGGCCCGAAGCAGCCGGGTTGCCCGGGCCATGCGGATCCTGGTCAGATAGTCGACCGGTGTCTGATCAACAATCTCGCGGAAGCGCTGTGCAAACACAGACCGCGACAGGCCGGCCTGACTGGCAAGACGGTCGAGCGTCCAAGCCTCATCGGGGTTTTCATGGATGGCCAGAAGCGCCTTCCTGATATGAGGATCGCCGACACCAGCGGCCGCGTTGAGCCCGTCCGATTTGAGACTTCTCAGCACATATTCGAGAAGAATTATCGCGGCGACCTCTGCAAGCCTATGGGTAATCTGGGTGCGGTCTTCTTCGGGTGTGAGCGCATTCTCTCGGATCAGGCTGAAGATCAGGTCGAGCTGACGCTCCTGGCGCATTTCAGCACGACTTAGAACGATGATGTCCGGAACGATATCGGGGAGCGGATTCGACACGCTCGGCATACGGCCAGCAAAAATGACGGGCCCATCTCCATGAGGTGGATCAATCGGAAACGGCGGATCAAGGTGTCCTTGCCTGACGAGCGGATGACCGGGCGCATGAAGGGTATGCATGCCTCCTTTTGGAAGACTGCAAAGCCCGCCCTTCTCGACTTGAACGGCCTTCCTGTCGCCTGATTGCACCATGATCGGGCCATCCTCGGGCAGATAGATGGCAGAGACCCCCGGAGCAGGAACCTCGTACCTTGTCCCGGGAACAAGTTGAACCAGACCAGCCACAAGTTCGGTCACGCGAATATTCGGAACAGCCACGAAGACTCCTGCTCTAGACGGGTCGGACATGGCAAACGATACCAAAACGGTATCCCCAACCCCGGAAAAAGGTATTAGACGGTATGATGGCTGGATTTTACTCTGAGATCAATCACAGCCTGGGCCAATTGGGGTCAGGATTGGCAAGTAAGATGCGGAGGAGCAGTCATGGCAAATAACAGGGCCGACGAAGTGGTCAGCGCAATCGTGGAGGGCGTGCGTCATGCCGTCCGCGAAAAGGATGTCACCTTCGAGGAGTACCGTGCAGGTATCGCCTATCTGATGAAGATCGCCCAATCCGGCGAACTGCCCCTGCTTGTGGACCTGTTCCTGAATTCGACCATTGTCAGCAATATCAATGAGAAAAACGCGCCTGGCGTATCGCCCTCCGACATGGAAGGGCCTTATTTCATCGAGGACGTTCCCGAAGTCGATGGCCAGCTCAAGGTGCTTGACGATGACCGCTGCGACCCGCTCCTGCTTCGCGGCACAATCCGCGACCAGGATGGAAATCCGCTTCCCGGCGCAACTGTTTTCGTCTGGTCCTCGACCCATGACGGCAAGTATGGCGGCATTCATGATGAGCTGCCAAAGGATCTCTATCGCGGCAAGCTCACAACCGATTCTGCCGGCCGCTATGAAGTGGAATCGCGCGTTCCTGTCCCCTATACAATTCCCAATACCGGTCCTGTCGGCGCCCTGCTTGAAATGATGGGCAGGCACACCTGGCGTCCGGCGCATGTCCACTACAAGATCCGCCATGACGGCTTTCAGGAACTGACGACCCAGGTCTATTTCGAGGGCGGTGACTATGTTGAGGACGATTGCTGCGAAGGGATCGTCCCGCCCGAATTCGTGAAGCCGGTCATAAGGGAGAACGGCAAGGTCGTCCTCGATGTCGACTTCACGGTCCAGCGCGCTGTCGAAACCGCATCAGCCTGATCGCAAGGGAGACTTTTTCATGTGTCATGGTCATGCCGTCAAAGCGTTTCCGGCGCCCGCCCCGGCCGAGCCTTTCGACCGCACGGTCGCCGGTTTCACCTGGGGCGACCCGGCAGCAGAGAAAACAATCGCCGTCCTGCCCGATATTTATGGCTGCAACCCATTTTATAAGGGCCTGTCGACATTGATGGCTCAGAAGGGAGCTCGCGTGCATCTCGTGGACACCTTTTACGGTCTCGGCGACTTGCCGGAAGCTACCCGGGAGGCTGCCTTTGCCCGCCGTAACAAGGTAGATGACAAAAGTTTCCTCGATCGGTTCGAGCAGTTCTGCCGTGAAGAGCAGGTGACCGGTGTTGTCGGTTTCTGCCTGGGCGGTCTCTATATTTTCGAGCTTGCCCGCCGGGGTCTCTCAGCCGATCTGATCGGCCTTTACGGATTCCCACAGGGGCTTCCCAATGAGGACCCGCTTCCCGTCCCGTTCGACTATCTTCCGGAGGTTGACCAATCTTTCACCATGCTTGTCGGGCGCGATGACGATTCGGTCGGGCGCGACAATATCGAGAAACTGGAGAAAATGTCTCCGGAGGTGCGGGCCATGACGCTCAAGGTCTATGATGGGGTCGGCCATAATTTCCTGCCGCTGCTAGACAGCGACAAGCATAGCGAACGCGCCATTGCCGAAGACGCCAGGGACCGGATGCTGAGAACGCTTCTCTAGGCTGCAGATCAGGACAACGTACACAGACACTGTGCTCTCGTCTGAGAGCAGGAGGAAGACTTGCGACCATTCACCTACACCGGACTGCCTGCCCGCGTCATCTTCGGGTCTGGAACGGTCTCCGTGCTCGCCGAAGAAATCAAGGCCCTCAAAGCGAGCCGCGCGCTTGTGCTGACGACTCCGCCCCAGGCCCCACAAGGTGAGCAGATCACCGAAGAACTCGGAAGCCTTGCTGCCGGCATGTTTACCCGTGCGGCAATGCATACCCCTGTCGCGGTGACGGAAGAAGCGATGAAGGCGTATGACAAAGCCGGTGCGGACTGCGTCGTCTCGATTGGCGGCGGATCGACGATCGGGCTCGGCAAGGCGATCGCGCTGCGAAACGGCACGCCTCAAATCGTTCTGCCCACGACCTATGCGGGCTCGGAAATGACGTCCATCATTGGTCAAACCGAGCAAGGCGAGAAAACCACACAAAAAACGCTCAAAGTCCTTCCGGAAACCGTCATTTACGATGTCAATTTCACTCTGTCGCTACCTGTGGGCATGAGCGTAACCAGCGGCATGAACGCAATCGCTCACGCGGTTGAGGCCCTCTACGCAGAACAAGCCAATCCCGTCCTCAGCCTCATGGCTGAAGAGGGTATATCGGCTCTTTTCGGGGCCCTGCCGCGTATTGTGGCTTCACCGCAGGACCCGGATGCCAGGAGCGATGCCCTTTATGGTGCCTGGCTCTGCGCGGTCTGCCTCGGTTCCGGCGGCGTCGCTTTGCACCACAAGCTCTGTCACGTGCTCGGCGGCTCGTTCGACTTGCCCCATGCCGAGACCCACACAATCGTGCTGCCTCATGCCCTCGCCTATAATGCCCCCGCAATACCGGACGCCATGACAGCGCTGAAGCGCGCAACGGGAAGTGATGATCCGGCGGGCAAGTTCTTCGACATCGCTCGCCAAGGCGGTGCGCCCGCTGGGCTCAGGGATCTGGGCATGCCTGAATCGGAAATCGACAGGGCCGTGGAAATCGCGTTCCGAAACCCGTACTTCAATCCAAGGCCACTCGAAGAAGCAGGGATCCGGCGTATTATCCGGGCCGCATGGGCTGGAGACCGGCCTTCATGACCAGGCGAAGCGTACTCATACAACTCGTCTTGCCGAGACGCAGCGCCCCCGACCCAACCACGCGGCGGGAGGTTCCGTGATGGATACGCTACCTGCCGCCTCACTTGCCGATGTGCAGCGTCCCATCTCATTCAGGCGCGCGCTTCTTGAGCCGGTTACGGTCAAGCGTGCCCTGAAAGTTGGCCTGCTGGTTGGCTCCATCCTTGTGCTGATCAATCAGGGCGACGGCATGATCGGGGGCGCCATCCCCCCTTACTGGAAGGTCCTCCTGACCTACTGCGTGCCCTATTGTGTCTCTTCATATTCTACGGCCATGTTCATGGTCGAGCTCGGCCGAAAATCCTCTCGGCCGCAACGGCAGGACGCCTGACCGTGCCGGTACTTCGTCCCGGTCAGCCTGCCCCGCCCCTGCAGTTCGGCCTTGCCGACGGCTCATCATGGAGCCTCGATGCGCAGGCGCCCGACATCTTCACCATGATTGTCTTCTACCGACATCGCCATTGCAGTGTCTGCAAGGAATACCTGAAAGCACTCGATGAGCTGCACGCAGATTTCGCTGCGCAAGGGACATCCTCTGTCGCCGTCTCCATGGGCTCGCGTGCCGATGCGAAAGCGTCTGTCAATGACCTTGACCTTTCAACCCTGCCGCTTGGACATGGACTGAGCCTGATGGCGGCAAGGGACTGGCAGCTCTTCCTGTCGGCCAGCCGACGCGAGACCGAACCTGCGCTGTTTTGCGAACCCGGCCTGTTTCTCGTCGACCGAAACCAGCGCCTCTACTTTGCCTCGATCCAGTCCATGCCATTTGGCCGGCCGGTCCTGGAACAGGTTCTCGACTGGATCCCGAAACTCGTCGAGCGCCGGACCGAGGCACGCGGTGAGGTCCCCATCGAACCAGCCATAGAAAGGGCAAAGGGCTGACATGACAGAAAAGGTATATGCATCCGCCGAGGAAGCTCTGAATGGCATTGTTCGCGATGACATGCTCGTCTGTGCAGGCGGGTTTGGCCTCTGCGGAATGCCGGAAAGCCTCATCTATGCTCTTCAGGCAACCGGCGTAAAAGGGTTGAGCGTTGTATCGAACAATGCTGGCATTGACGGCATCGGACTGTCACGGCTGATAGAGACGCGACAGATCAGCAAGATGATCTCGTCCTATGTCGGAAACAATAAGACATTCGAGAAGGCCTATCTCGCCGGCGAAATCGAACTTGAGTTCTCGCCGCAGGGTACGATGTCGGAACGGCTGAGAGCCGGCGGCGCGGGGATTGCCGGCTTCTATACCAGAACTGGCGTCGGGACCGTCATTGCCGAAGGCAAACCGCTAATGGAGTTCGAGGGCGACACCTTTGTCCTTGAGCGGGGGATCCGTGCCGATCTTGCCCTTGTCCGCGCCGAAACCGCCGACACTGAGGGCAATCTCGTCTACCGGAAGACGGCAAGAAACTTCAATCCGATGATGGCGATGTCAGGGAGGGTGACGGTCGCCGAGGTCGAGCGCATTGTTCCGGCCGGCACGCTTGATCCCGACCACATCCACACATCCGGAATCTTCGTGCAGAGGATCGTAAAATCCTCCCAAGCCAAGCGCATCGAATTCACGACCAATCGTGAGCGGGAGACTGCCTGATGACCTGGACAAGAGACGAAATGGCCCGTCGTGCCGCCGCCGAAATCGAGGACGGGTTCTATGTCAATCTCGGCATCGGCATCCCCACGCTGGTCGCAAACCATATTCCGCCGGGCCGCAAGGTTATCCTGCAGTCGGAAAACGGAATGCTGGCGATGGGCCCTTTTCCCTATCCGGGCGAGGAAGACCCAGACCTGATCAATGCCGGAAAGCAGACCGTCACCGAATTACCGGAAACCTCCTATTTCTCCTCGGCTGACAGTTTCGCCATGATCCGGGGCGGCCATATCGACCTGGCCATTCTGGGCGCCATGGAAGTCGCTGCCAATGGTGACCTCGCCAACTGGATGATCCCTGGAAAGATGGTCAAGGGTATGGGTGGTGCCATGGATCTTGTCGCCGGCGTTAGGCGGGTTGTCGTCATCATGGACCATTGCGCCAAGTCGGGCGAACCGAAACTTCTGAAAGCTTGCCACCTTCCGCTGACCGGCAAGGGCGTTGTCGACCGTGTGATCACCGATTTGGGGGTCTTCGACATTCTCGGGGACGCGATAGCGATTGCTGAACTCGCACCCGGCGTAACCCGTCAGGACGTCATCGACAGGACAGAAGCCGATATCAAGGACACAGAACGATGACCCGAACGAACAGAGCCGCCCCTGTGTGGGCCTCCCTCCGGGCTCGTTGTCCCTTCGTGACGCACGAGGCGCTCACCTTCAACAATGCGCATACCCAGAAAATCGATGGAGACCGTTCCCGCCGGGCGAAGTTGGTCACCAGCCATTCCGGATTCTAATCCTGCCAAAGGAGCAAGCAGCCATGCCCCGCCATCGACTCAGACTGGCCATACTGTTCAGCGTGCTCGGCGCCTGCTCCGGAGAAGGTCATGGAGGCGAGTTCGAGGCTCCGCAGGCACCCGCCAGCCAGACGGCGAACCCGGATCGCCCGACCAACATACTCCTTATCCTGGCAGATGATCTCGGCTTTTCTGATCTTGGTGCCTACGGGTCCGAAATCCCGACACCGCATCTAGACGGGCTCGCCCGCGAGGGCGTCCTTTTCACAAATTTCCATGTTTCGCCATCATGCGCCCCAACGCGGGCCATGCTGATGACCGGTGTTTCACCACTTGATGCAGGCATGGGGAGCGTTCCCCAGCTCATGACACCAGCGCAGCAGGGGCAGCGAGGCTATGAGGGACAGCTTGCCGCGCGTGTATCGACCATAGCCGAACATCTATCGGCGGCAGGGTACATGACATTCATAGCCGGCAAATGGCATCTGGGAGCGACTCCGGAGGCGCTTCCAGACCAAAGGGGCTTTGAACGCAGTTTCGTGCTCGTCGATGGCGCAGCCAGCCATTTCAGCGACGGATATGGGTACAATGCCCGAAAGAAGCAGGCGACCTATGTCGAGAACGGCCAGCCTGCCCGCCTGCCTGACAGCTTCTATTCCTCGACCTATTACGCCGACCGCGTGATCGAGAATCTGGAACAGGCCGCCAATGATGGTAGGCCGTTTTTTGGATATCTCGCTTTTACCGCGCCCCATTCGCCCCTTCATGCCCCGGATGACTGGATCGCCCGCTTTTCCGGGCATTATGATGCGGGCTTCGAGGCGATCGCCGCTGACCGTATCGAAAACGCCCGCCAGAAAGGCGTAGTGCCGGCAGAAGCGGCGGCGCGCCCAGAGATCAAGCTTTCCAGCCGGTGGAACGATCTCTCGCAGGAGCAGAAGGCTGATATGGCAAGGCGCATGGAGGTCTATGCCGCCATGGTCGCCAGTATGGACCATGAAGTCGGCAGGGTGCTCGAACGGCTGGAGGCGCTTGGGCAGTTGGATGATACGCTCATCATCTTCCTATCCGATAATGGCCCCGACCCCTCCTTCCAGGAAGAGGCGCCAATGAATAACGCCTGGATCGAGCAGACATTCGACAACAGGCTTGAGAATTATGGCCGCCGCGGATCCTATATTTCCTACGGGCTGGACTGGTCACTTGTTTCATCGGCCCCCTTCAGCCTCTTCAAGGGCACTGTGGGAGAAGGCGGGATCCGTGTGCCCGCGATCATACGTTTTCCTGATGGCCGCCATGCTGGCGACCTCTATCGCGACTACGCAACCGCACTCGACGTGCTGCCAACCATTCTGGAGGTGTCGGACGTGTCGGCGGACGCCCTGATCGTCGGCAAGGGTACCATCCCGCCGCAGGGGCGCTCGCTCATAAGTGCCCTAGAGCGCCCCGGGAAGGGTGCCAGCCTCTCTACGCCAGCCGCATGGCAATCGCTTGGCACGAGAGCGTTGCAAGACGGACGCTGGAAGGCGCGCTATATCCAGCCACCTCTCGGCAGCGGCCAATGGACCCTGCATGATCTTGAGACAGACCCCAACGAGGCGAACGACGTGTCATCAGAATATCCTGACCGTCTTCAAACGATGATCGATCAATGGACCGGCATCATGCAGGAGCGCGGTCTTGTCGAACCGCCTCCCCACTTCCTGTCGATGATCCTTCCATCCAAAAGATCAGACGCGGAAGAATCGAAGCCGGACTGAACCCTGAAATCATCCAGAACCGGGGCCGCTATTACGTCCGCGCAAAAGCAGATGGGCGGCCGCCTGGAGCTGCCGCCCATACGAATTGTACTGTGACCGGAGGGGATTATCCCGCCGAAGCGCCAGCTCGGGTCGTGACACGGTGCGCGAGGGGATCCAGGCCGCGCTTTCGGCGTTCTTCCTGTTCTTCCTTGTGCGCATCCTTCATCATCTGACGGACCTTGAGCACCGCCCGGTCAGTACGCGCGAGCTGGTCCTTGTCCCAGCGTGCAATACGGCCTTGCGACATCTGCATTGGGGCATCACCGCCGACGAAGCAGGCCATGCCAGGCAGCTGATCTGACTGCAGGGCCTTTTTCAGCATGAAGGACATGGTCTTGGCCTTGCGCTTGGAGACGACCGAGGAATCGATCGCCCCGATAAGCCAGCCGGTAAAAGTGCCGATATCGTTAGGTACGAACCAGAAGAACAGGCCATGGACGCCGCCTTCCATGAATTCACGACCGTGGTGCACGAGATTTGGCATGAACCAGCGAATGTCGTCGATCGCTTTTGTGCCCCCGTGACCGCCTTCCTCGCGAAGCGATGCGTAGACGCCATTGCCCGGCAGCATCTCGAATTTCACGCCCCCGCCCATCTTCTGGTCACCGAAGAGATAGCAGGTCCGGTGAAGGCAGCCGACATGGGTCATGTCGACGGTATTGTCGAGCTGGTTGAGATAGCTGTAGGGCACTTCCATCCGGTTGCGCACAAGAACATCGTCAGCCAGGACTTCCCGGATATGCGCCATTGAGTCCAGAAGCGGTTTCGGCTCCTTGACCCCCATATAGACCCAGATGATACCGCCTTCCTCTGTGGCAGGGTAGGATACAGCCTTCACCTTCTTGCAGGCTGGGCTGTCAGGTCCATCCGCGAGGAATGCCACGCAGTCGCCGTGCTTGTTAAAGGTCATGCCGTGATAGCGGCAGGTAATCGTGCCCACATCCCAGACATTGACCTGACCGAGCGAGAGGAGCGGGCCACGGTGAGGGCACCGGTTCTCCAGCGCGCAGGGGCTACCATCCTTGTCGCGAAACAGGATGACATTATCGCCCAGAAGCTTGATCGCCTTGTGCTCATTGTGTTTGAGCTCATCGGAGAACAGTGCCGGATACCAGTATTCACGCAGACCAAAGAACGGGATTTCCTCCTGATACTCCTCGACATAGTCCCAGGGCACTTCGCGGATGGAATCCGGCTTGTCGGGCGTACCGTGAGGCTTCTTGTACCAATTGGCCATGAAGCTGCTCTCGGACGAAAGGACCTGCAGTCGCGGCTCGTCATACCTGCGCTTCAGGAAACCCAGTCCGGGAATGCTGCCAAAGATCGCGCGTGCCTTGCGGCCAACCAGTTCAGCCGTTCCGCGCTTGAACTTGCCGCCATAGCTGGTGGTCGGTGCAACCGTCTGAAAACGTTCTTTCTCATCGATCAGCGTATGGGCGTTACCGTCAGGCATGAGGAATCCTCCACATTGTTCACGTGCCGCCTGGCACGAATTTGGTGAATTATCTCAATAGTGTAGCCTTCCGGATTAGAGGGCGCCCTGCCCGATCGTCTGGATTTCGCTCCAATCGTCCTGAATTACCTCCCCACTGGCAGACCACGATCTGGCTCAACGCTATTTGACGTTAGCACTGGAAACACGCCTGCAATTATATAGGACCCCTATTTATAATCGTCCCGAGACAGGAGGCGAGCGATGCGGCCTCCGACCGCGAGGCGACTGCCAGATCGCAGCGCTTCGCAAGTACGGATGCCAACCAGACGGACGCCCCGCCCGCGGCAACGGTCGAGGCGCCCTGATGTCAAACCCACCTCTCGAAGAGTATCGCATCGGTTATCCCGTTGCCATCGACGCACCGGGCGTGGATGGCGGGCCGCCGAAGACATTGACCGCCTATGGCATACAGGGCACGCCGGCATTGGTCATGATGCTCGGAATTGAAGCACATATTCGCGTAGCGCGGCGCGCACATCGGCGGCTATATCAGAACTGCGAATTCAAGGGGTTCCTTGCCCGAAAGCAGCAGTCATGGAGTTCGCGCAACACGATTTCCTGAAACAATTGCCGTGCTCATCATCTGTCTGCCCCAGGGAGGAGGCGCGCGGCGCCGACCAGTTTTCAATCAACATCATATGCAACCCGGAAACCGATATGGCTCGCGGAGAAGTCGAGTTGCTGAATCTGTTTGGCTGCCGGCCGATAGCGTTGGCAGTAAGTGTCCGAGCACAGAAATGAACCGCCTTTCAGCAGCCCTCTATTCTGCTCGATGCTCGCATCTGCGACCCACTCCCAGACATTACCTGTCATGTCATGAAGTCCGTATCCATTGGGTGGGTAACAGCCGACTGGCGAACTGCGGTCAAATCCGTCAGCCTCTGAATTCTCGATGGGGAATACGCCCTGCCAGATATTCGCGCGGTAGGCACCCGCATCAGGAACGGTGTTACCCCATTCATAAGTTGCGCCGGACAAGCCACCGCGCGCGGCAAATTCCCATTCCGCTTCGGTGGGAAGGCGACCTCCTGCCCAGTCAGCGAAGGCTTTGGCATCGGCATAGGCAATGTGAACGACAGGATGGTCCCAACGACCATCCAGCGATGAGCCTGGCCCTTCAGGATGGCGCCAGGATGCGCCTGGAATGAATTGCCACCAGTTCCGCATCAATTTCGAAGGCACCAGGAACACGGCCGATCCCGGAATCAGCAGCGCTTCTGGAATATCAGGATGAAGATCAGATGAGGGTTCGCGTTCGGCAACGGACTTGTAGTCCGTCGCTTCGACAAATTCGGCAAATCGCCGATTGCTGACTTCCGTCGCATCGATCTCGAACGGACCGACCGTCTTCATCTGGGCGGGTGCTTCCTCCGCGTAGCCCTCATTGCTGCCCATCAAGAATGTGCCGCCAGTGAGTTTTACGCGAGGCGATACAAGCTGAGACCTGCAAAGCTCCGATGAATGATCTGCAAGCGGCAGTTGGTGTTGCGCCTTTCCCGCCTGCGAAAACACAATGGCCATACCCGTCCACAACAAGAATGAATGGAGTTTGCCTGATGAGATGGTCTCGACCATGGTCATTTCACTCGCCGCAGATTTGCTGAGCGGATTCCGCTTCAATTAGCACAGAGTCTAGCAATTTGAGCGTGGATAAACAGGCCATTTTCAGAACGCCACGGCACACGGGGCGAACGCCCCTGCAAGTTATTTGATTTATGCTTCCAGCCCATGATCCGGCCCGCTACAAAAGTGAGGGGCGTCGGGTGGGTCTATTCGGGCCGGTGACCAGAGCCCCTCCGGCTTGTTGTCAGAAACTGGAAAGTCTAAAAAGGTCAAAACGAGTCGTATAACTCACATCAATATATATGTTGTGAGTCAGGCATGTGGGTGGGGACCGCGCGCTTGCGGCACAAACAACGAAAACGACAAGCGTCGAGCGGTTTTAGAGACACAAATGCCAGTCCTTGATGCGTTCTTCCGGAATCATCCGGAGCCAATGTGGGTGTATGACCTCGAAAGCCTGAGCTTCCTGGCGGTCAATCACGCTGCGATCACACATTACGGATACTCTGAAGCAGAGTTTCTTCGAATGACGATTGCCGATATCCGTCCAAAGGAAGATGTCCGCAATCTCATGGAGAATATCGCAAAAGTCGCAGGCGGACGCGATGAGGCCGGCATCTGGCGTCATGTCAAGAAATCCGGCGAGCTGATTCATGTCCGGATCACATCATACGAGACGATTTATGAGGGCCGCAGGGCAGAGATTGTTTCCGCCACCGACGTGAGCGACCTCGTCCGGGCGAAGATGCGACTCCAGGATCAGGACGCAGCCCTTCGCACAGCTCAAAGCCTGCTTAAAGTGGGGCCCTGGAAAATTGACTGCGAAACCAGACGTATCAGCTGGCCAGACGATATAGAAAGCATAACCGGCATGCGGGCTGAAGACATCCCGCAGGATTTTGACGCGTTCATCCCCCTCCTGCATCCGGACGACAGAAGTCGGGAAGTTACCGCATTTGAGAATTTTCTAAACAGCGACAACGATCAATACGAATTCCAGTATCGCATCATCGGTCCGGACGGTGAGATTATCCATCTGCGGGGCAAGGGTCAGGTGGTGGAGACTGCGAATGGCCGTGCATTGACCGGTATCATCCAGAACGTCACTGAAATGGTTGAGCAATCATCGCAGATGTGGCTGCTCAGCGAATGCATGTCTCGTGTGAACGACATCATCCTGATCACGGAGGCCGGCCCCATAGACGATCCGGACGGCCCTCGCATCGTTTTTGTGAACGAGGCCTTCGAGCGCAAGACCGGCTACTCAATCGAGGAAGCGATCGGCAAGACGCCCCGTTTTCTGCAAGGTGCTGAAACCCAGCGCACAGAGCTGGACAGGATTCGGAATGCCATTGCCGCGCGGCAGCCGGTCCAGGCGCAATTGATCAATTATACAAAGCAGGGAACGCCTCTCTGGCTCGAAGTTGACATTGTTCCGGTTGCGATCGGAGGGGGCGAGTTCACCCATTTTATCGCGATCGAGCGCGACATTACCGAGCGCAAGGGACTTGAAAACAGGCTTCGCGAATCCGAGCGCCTGGAATCTCTTGGCCAGCTAACCGGCGGGATCGCACACGATTTCAACAATCTGCTCACAGTCGTCCTTGGCAACAGTGAGTCGCTCTACAATCGCTTGCCTGACGGCCCGCTGCGGGAAATGGCATCCCTTTCTCTTGCCGCGTCCCGGAGAGGTTCAGACCTGGTCATGAGACTTCTCGCATTTGCGCGTCGGCAGGCGCTGGCACCTGCCCCCGCTAACCTTAATGAGTGGCTGGAGGATAACCTGCCCCTCTTGCGGCATTCGCTTCCGGAGTCGATTTCGATCGATCTTGATCTGCACCCTGACATCGGCATCGCTGCGGTTGACCGCTCCCAGTTCGACACGGCGCTGTTGAACCTGTGCCTGAACGCAAAGGATGCGATGGCCAATGGTGGGCAGCTTCACATACAGACGAAGAATGTCGATGTTGACGACAGCTTCGCGGAAACCATGCCCGAGATCGAACCGGGCGCATATGTCATGGTCGCGGTCAGGGATAATGGCTCCGGAATGGCTCCCGAGGTAAGGGACAGGGCATTCGAGCCCTTTTTCACCACAAAGAATGCCGGCGTTGGCTCTGGCCTCGGCCTGAGCATGGTCTACGGTTTCGTCAGGCAGTCAGGCGGCGATGTCGCCATTCACTCAGATCCCGGACAAGGAACAACGGTAAGGCTCTTCTTTCCGCAAAGTGCAGACAGGACAGCCAAGGTCGTCAAGCCTGCCCGCCGTGAGCGTGCGGCTCTGCCTGAATTGAAGGTGCTGGTTGTCGAAGACAATGAATTCGTGATGGCTCATGTCAAACGTCTCATGAACGATCTGGGCATGAAGGTTGTCGCCGCGGCGAATGGACCGGAAGCTCTCGAGCAGCTGAGCAGACATCCGGACATTTCACTGCTTTTCACCGATGTTGTCCTGCCGGGGGGCATGGATGGCGTCCAGATATCCGAAGCTGTGCGTGCCGTGCGTCCTGAAGTCAGGACCATCTACACGACCGGCTATACTGAGAATGCCACCATACTCAGTGAGAAGGTCGACGACAAAATTCTCTTGCTTGGCAAACCATATCGCAAACAGGATCTGGTGGAGAAGATCTGGGCCGCGCTGGAACGTCGTCCCGCATGATGACCAAGCCCAGGACAAAGCCCCTAGGCGACCAATCTGTATCCTACACCACGAATGGTCCGAATTGCAGCCGCTCCGTCTTCGGTGTGCTCATTCAGCAAGCGTCTCAAGCGGCTCACATAGGTTTCCAGTGACTTGTCGCCGAATTGGGCCTCTCGTTGAAACACTTTCAGATACAAGTCTGTGCGAAGGACGGGTTCGCCATTCGCCAGAGCCAGTTCCTCCAGAAGGCTTGCTTCTGCGCCCGTCAGCTTGGTTGTATGGGTTTCCCCTTTGAGCAACTGGGCCTGCACGTGGAATTCGCAATTTCCGATCGCAATGACAGAAGGCTTTGGTGATGATCGCTTGCGATGCAGCAAGGCGGCCTTCAGCGTCCGCGCATGAAGTTCGCGAATGCCAACAGGCTTCATGATATAATCATCCGCACCGCTCATCAGCGTATCGGCCCTGAACTGGGTATCTCCCCAGGCGGACAGCATGATGACAGGCGTGTCGGTCCTTTTGCGCACCTCTGAAAGGATCGTCGTTCCGCTTGCATCGGGCAATTGCAGGTCGAGAATTATGCAATCGAAATCACCGGCGCGACCGGGCAACAGGGAACGTTTTGCCTCTTCGAACGATCTGGCCGTCACGATCTCATCGTCTGGCTCAGGCCAACCAAGCTGAACGGTCCGCAGCAGGCTCTCCTCATCATCAACTAATAAAATCTTCATTGCTCAGAACTGTTAGGGGATACTAGCCAACCAGCTTCAATTGGCTTCCCGCAATTGATTGGAGTGGCAGATTTGTTGCCAAAGAGCCGCTGCGAATATTGCACGCCAACCAGTTATCAAGATTCTCCAGGGCGAGCGGAGCACTAATCGCATAACCCTGAAAGTAGTGACTGCCGAGCGCCTTGCATATCGCTGCCTGTTCTGCGTTTTCTATGCCTTCGACAACAATATCTGCCGCGAACACGCGCCCCAGGTGCACAATGGACAGGGCCGCCTGCATCGCGCGCTCATTGTTGGCGATGTCTGAGATGAGGGATCGATCGATCTTGATAACGTCCACTGGCAGATCGAGCAGTGCGCGCAAGTTTGAATATCCGGTCCCATAGTCATCAATTGCAACAATGACACCAAACTCCTTGAGTTTCAGGATCGCGTTCTGGGCCAGGTCGAAATTGTCGACCATGCTCTCTTCGGTAATTTCAACGCAAATTCTCGACGGAGAAATTCCTGATCTCTCGATGATATCGACAAAGCGACGGATGTACTCGTCCGCTTGCAACTCACCAGGCGACACGTTGAAGGACACGAATTTGATCTCGTCTCGCTCGACCAGATATCTTAATTCTGCGCACGCCTGCTCAACGATCATCAGATCGAGCTGTGGAAGCACACCAATCTCGTCAGCGATTGCAATAAATTCCACCGGCGAAATATTGCCGTAGACCTCATGACGCCACCGCGCCAACACCTCGACCCCAATGAAGTCCGGGGCACGTCCAGAAATCACGGGCTGGTAGCAAGTGGTCAGAAGCTTGCCTCTTATAGCCTTGCGCAAATCCCGTTCGAGCGAGTGGCGGCGCTCAATTTTGGTGGCGAGTGCCAAATCAAAAAACTGCACTCTGTTCTTTCCGTTCCTCTTCGCGGCAAGCAATGCCAAGTCCGCCTCTCTGAGATGCTCGTCGAGCGCGAACGGACCATTGGTAATGCGGGACACGCCGATTGAACCAGAAACCTTGATCTCCACGTCCCCAATGCGCACGGGCGACCATAACCCATCCACGATACGCCCAATAGTGTCCCACAAGTGTTGGGGGTCATGGCTTTCAGCGTCGACAAGAATCGCAAACTCGTCACCACCAATTCGTGCGGCGCTGAAGACATGATCCGATGAAGAGAGGCGTTTTCCCACGACGCGTAGAAGTTCGTCGCCCATCTCGTGCCCGAAATGATCATTCACAGCTTTAAAATCATCCAGATCAATCGCAGCCAGATAAATGAACGCGCTTTCTGCGCGCTGAATCTGAAGCTTCTTCTGAAGCGCCCCCTTCAGGCCGGCCCTGTTGTTAAGGCCGGTTGTCGGGTCAGTCTCGGCGTGCTTTTGTGCAATTCGCAACTTCTGCTCCAGGCGCTCAATCGTCGCCTGCATGCGCAAATGTTTGCTAGAAATCCCATGTAGCAGCACCCGGCCATCATGGACGTCCGGAAAAAGCCCCGCCTCTCGCACCGGATCTTCGATCCTGTTCGAGATCAGGACAAATCCCATGGCATGCGAGCGTCCATCACTGGCGGTATGTTTGACGAATTTTATGACGGAGGCGATTACACCCAGGAGCACATGATCCTCGATGCTGTCTTCACCTTGCAGTATCTGGGGCAGAAGCTGGGTCCAGCGCGACTTCTCGTTGCATTTCAGCAGATCTGCATATTTCCGTCCGGTGACGCGGTGCAGCCCAAGTAAATCCAGAAATTGCTGGTTTGCCGTTGCGATCCGGCCATCTTCGCCAATGGTCACGCAAGGTATTGTGACTTCCGTCAGAAATTTGTTCAGCGACATGTCAATCCACCTTCCCCCGCACGTGTCTCATGCCATCCAGCAAGCGATTGGGGAGCTGAAACTCGTGCTCCAGGATGACGGACAGGATCGACGCAAAGTGGCCGAGCATCCTGACATTGTTTGGCGTTAAAGAGCGTGGCTTGGTGTCGACGATGCAGAGGCTTCCAATCGCAAACCAGTTGTCGATGATGACAGGGGCACCTGCGTAAAAGCGGATAGACGGCGCCTGCGTGACCAGTGGATTATGCCGGAAGCGCTCATCCTCCGCAGCATTATCAATAATCATTGGCGTTCTGGCTTTTATCGTATGGTCGCAGAATGCGATATCCCGCGGCGTTTGCTTAAGGGAAACCCCAAACCTCGAATAGAGATGCTGGGTGTCCTCATCGAGGACGGAAAAGAAGCCCACCGGTGTACGAAAAAAACGAGCCGTACATTCGACAAGGTCGCTCACCTGGGGGCTCGCCTGCCGCCCCAGTATGTTGAGACCATGCAGTTTCTGCATCCGCTCTGCTTCGCTCGAAAGAGGAAGCTCAAATAGCTCTTCTGCCGTCTTGTTTATTTTCCAGTTCGGCATGAGGCCGCGGCTCCGTTGTCGTTGGACGTGTTGCGCAAAGCTACATTCCCATTCGGCGTTGAATTTGGGCAGCCTCGGTCGGGGCAGACGTCTCGCGCTCCGCACGAGCCACCAAATTTGATGTCACAAGAAGACCTCGCTCAATGTCCCGAGAATAGTTTTGGCATTGATCGAACTGGTTCAGCGCCAAGGCCAAAGAGGCGCGAAGGGCTGAGATGCGAACCTGCTCTCGTTGCGATATTTCGGCTCCGCAAACGCGATGAAACGATTGCATCCGGCCACCTCCCCTGCCCTCTATTTATTGGGCATGCTTAAAGACTGGACGGCTTTATGGGAGCTCAGAAGCATACATTCTGTTAGAACTAGGTCTAAAAAGGTAAATGCGCGTTTTCAGATGCGAACCGAGTTCCAGTCTTCGACACGTTGAGACCGACTACACAATCAAGTGGCCATTCTTCTGACCGAATTCTTCGAACCCGGTTCAGCGTCACATCAACACGACTCTACAAGATCGGCCCGGTCGGTTGTCCGAGCCCGCGAGCCTGTTCAAACTCCAGTCCATTGTATTCCGCACGAAACTGAACAGCGACCCGTTTGTGCCTCACTTCTTCAATCGTCAGGAGCTTCTATGAATTTGAATGCAAGGTCCGACCCGGTTTGCCGCACGCGCTGCGCCCATGTGTCGAGCCCCAATCCCGGGCAAACAAACCTGAACACTTCATTGGAGGGAAGCCGGGAAAAGCTTCGAACCCGCGCGCCAGACTGAGAAACTTCCAGGCACATGGCTGAAGTACGATCAGACTTATTCCAGATCAGTTGGCAGGGCTGCCACACACGCTTGCGCTCCGCACGGGAAAAGTATCGTTTTGGGCCGTGCCGGTTTGCGGTGCTCCTATTGAGGATGCCATCAGCCAGCCGTGTTTTTGTTTTTCTCCGCCAAAGCATGCTTTCAATCCATCAAGGTTTGAATAACTCAGGAATGCGCTCTGGCTCCGAATGCTTGCCAAAATCATAAGCACAGGTCGATTTTGTCAAAGTTCGCCTATGACGTTGGCGGGCGACGGCTTGCCCCCCACTCCTTCCCATTCTGAATGAGCCGTAGCGGCAGGGGCCCGCCCGCGAGAATATTCGGCCTCGTCGATGACTGAGCAACCTAGGTTTCGTACACCGCCAACCTGGATTACGATCACCTTCATGATTCGCCATGCAGTTTTACACGAAGCGATTTTAAGGACATGGCTTTGAGTGCGGCGCAACGTATCGCACTTTGCGAATCACGCCAAATACTAGCGCGTTATCAATAGTATAGCACGAAATATCGCGCCATACTGATTGTGTCGCGCTCCTTATATGAACGTACCTGGCAACGCATGGGCTGGCCGGTTCGCATCCATGAGCGTCTTCGCCCACCCATGGCGGACCAATCCGAACGAGACATATGACCCTTTCGAATACTGACCGACTTTACCAAATGGATTGGGGCCAGACTGTGCTGGGGCCGATTGACAACTGGCCGCCGGAAATGCGGACGGTACTCGACACCATCATGGCGTCGGACTTCCCAATCTGCACGGCTTGGGGAGAAAGCAACATTCAGATTTATAATGATGCCTACAATCCAATTTTTGGTGACAAGCACCCTCAATCCTTCGGCGCTCCGGTCTTTGACAGCTGGCCAGAAATATCTGAATTCCTGAGCGAATCCCTGGGGCAAATCTGGTCTTCAGGGCAGCCCGTCGCTTTCAGGGATATGCTGTTGCCCCTGAATAAAGCCGGGGCTCCCGAAGAATGCTATTTCGACTTCTCCTATAGCGCGATCAAAGGCCGCGACGGTCAGATTCTGGGATTGATGTCGATTGCTCATGAGACAACGCCACACGCCGTCCAACAGCGCCGCAATGCCATTCTTGCGCTCAGACAGGCCAACCCTCCGGAAAGCGGGGTATTGGCTTTTTCTCAACAGCTCCATGACATTCTTGAACAGAATGAGATGGACTGCCGAGCCGGAGCGTTCTTTGAGCTTTCTGCGGAAAATGGTGTGCCGGCCAAATGTCTCTGGTCAATCAGAGCCGAGGATGGCCTGGTTGCACGGCTTCGGTCCAAAGCGGTTGAATACCTGAACGCCGGCTCAGGAAACATTTTCGATCTGTCGATTGATGCCGATTGCCCTCAAGGCCTGGAAGGTGGGCTTTGCGTCCCTTTTGCAAACGGGAAAGGGCATTTGATCGCAATCCTCACTCTGGTTCCGGACCCTCTGGTCCCGGTTGAGCGCAGCCTGAGCCAATTCGCGAGGCAAATCTCCCAGCATGTGCACGACGTCATTCAGGCGTCAGAATTGCTCTCCGAAAACGTGCGGGAGGCGAAGCTCAGAATGGCTGAGCAGTCCGCAATGTACAAGTTCCTGTTTGACAACATTCAGGACGGGGTCATTTATTCAGCGGCGACGGGCGGGGCGGATGATGAAGCGTTCATTCTGGCGATTAACAAGCAAGCCTGCCGCATGCTGGGATACACGCCGGAAGAGGCGATTGGCCTTGAAAGGTCTCAGCTCTTTTTCTCGCAGGACAGAAAACTGGCGGATGCCTTGCGAGAACGAAGCACGGACGGCTATTTCTGGGGAAGTCTGGTTTTTCGAAGAAAGGACGGGTCTCCGGTTCCTGTAGAGCTGACATCGAACCTGTTTGAAGATCCGTCGAAAGGGCGGCGCGCGGTCACGATTTTCCGTGACCTCGGAGAGCTGAAGATCAAACAGGATGAGGGAGCCCAGATGCTGCGTTCTGAAGCAATAGCAAGCCTGGCTCAATCCGTCGCTCATGACTTCAACAATATGCTCACCGTCATCCTGGGCAGTCTCGACGAACTGTCTGACCCTCGCACTGGCGGGTCGTTGCAACAGGAAACGTTGCAAAGCGCGAAGCGCGCAGCCGACCATGCCGCAAAACTGACCAACCAGCTTCTTAGCTATTCACGCCGAGAAAAAATAAAACCAGTCCCCGTTGAAATCTGGGCGTTTCTGGAAGAAATTCGTCCTCTGCTTATTTCGGCCCTGTCTGATTCAGCTTCCCTTCGCATTGATGCAGGCGAGGACAGGCTGGTCTGCCTGACGGATACCTCCGTCCTGACATCGGCGATCATAAACCTGCTGAGAAACGCTCGTCATGCAATAACAGGCTCCGGACTGGTTACAATCCGGGCAGAGGTCGTCAGCCCTGGCGATCTTTCTCCATCACATGACGGTTACGAGTTGGAGGACGAGCGATATCTGGCGCTATATGTCCGCGACAATGGACCCGGCGTGCCTGAAAACCTTCGCGAAACAATATTCAATCCCGCATTCACGACGAAAGGCGTCGGCGATGGAACGGGGCTTGGACTGACAATCGCATTGAGCACGCTGAGGCAGATTGGTGGAGACTTGAGGCTTGCACGGGAAACGGAAGGAGGGGCCGAATTCCAGATCCTGCTGCGTCTGTCCGACACCGACATCGACCAATCGGCAACCCCGGACCTTCAAGGTCACGACTATTGTGTCCTGTATGTCGAAGACAATGATCTGGTGCGAGAAAACACCGTGTCGATGCTGAAACAGATTGGCACACGACCTCTCGTCGCTCGCAATAGCCGGGAGGCTTTGGAGATCGCAAAGGAAAACTCGGCAATCGATATCGTTCTGACAGATCTTGTCTTGCCCGGCGGAATGTCAGGCAGAGCACTATCGAAACAGGTCAAACACATCCTGCCTGAAGTGCCCGTCATAATCACGACTGGATACTATCCTGAAGAACCGACGGGCGAGCCGCCCGAGACAGCATACTTGCGCAAGCCATACACACAGGACCAGCTCGTTGAGATACTTGCTGGAGCACTACAGCGCACCAGGCCTTCGTGATTTCCTTGAGATCAGGATTGGCAGTCATGCCGACGCATGATGAGGCGGCGTAATCACGAAGGTTGCAGTCTACACAGACGTCGAAATACTCGATGCTCCAATGGCTCTGGCGAGCCGGGCTCTCAACGTTGGAGCTGGGCTCGAAGACAAGCTCGCAGGCGACGATGACCATCAGGCTATCGAAGCCCCCCTGTGCATCTCCACGACAGAGAGCCAGACCTGATTTCGCGATCCGCGCGATCCTCAATGACAAGACATGAACTGGCAGATGCCTGGCTGTCCAGATTTCAGACGTGTTCGGATGGCTGCAAACCCAGATCCACGGAAAAGCGCATGATTTCCCGACAGCACTGAACCGGCTTCTCCAATGGCAGCATGTGTCCTTCGCGGGAAAAGGTTACGATCTTCGCGTCCTTCATCAGCAATGCGTCTTCATACTGGCGCGCTGGTGGCACGACGACGTCCAAGGCTCCAATCAGGGAAAGGACGGGCAGGCTGATTTCCGGAAGCTGCCCGGTCTGATTGCTGTTCGGCCACTCCTCTCGTATCCAGCGTTCGGCAACTTCGTCAGGAAGCCGAAGCGCCGCCTGCCGGAGAATGTCCAGTTCAGCGCTGTCCGGAGGCGACGTGAACATGGCACCAAATCGCTGATGCATCAGGGCAGCGTCCCTGCGAGCTGCCATAAAATCCGCCACGACTTCCTCCGGATTTGGCTGCCCCTGGCTGCCGGCGGGGGTGAGCAGAGCCAGTGCCGAGAAGCGATCAGGCGCAAGTCGGGCAGCGGCCATGCTCAGATAACCGCCCATGGAATGGCCGATGAGCGGCAACCTCTGCAAGTTGAGAGCTTCAGCGAAAGCGACAATGTCCCGGGCGCACGCGCCAAGCGTGATGGAGCGGCTATCCGCGACAGTCTCGCCATGGCCGCGCATGTCGACCGCATAGACCGTGCAGGACTTCGCAAGCTCCTGCTTGAATGCGGCGTAGTAAGGGCCGGTCGAATTGGCGAGAAAACCATGAACAAAGATAACCGGTGGGCCTTCACCAGAGACTTCATAGGCGAGGCGCGCATCATTCAGGTCGACAAATTTCATGTGTGTATTCCATTGATCAAGCATGGGAGGAAACAGGTTGAGTCCGGTGCAGGTTTAGTGACGAAAGCTCAGGCGGATGCCGACTTCGCGCCCTGGATTGGCCGTGGCCATGGCAATCGAGTTGAGGACAGCCGACGCGACGACCATGCTGGAATAAGTTCGCTCATCGGTGAGGTTTCGGCCGTACAATCCAATCTGCCACTTGCCGTCCGGAAATTCGTAATTTGCAAAGGCATTGAGACGCCCACTCGAGTCTTCTGAAACAAGCGGGAGATTGAACTCGGAGAAGTAAACCTCCGACCGCCAATCGTACCGCGCTGAAAGTGAGAGCCGCCCGCCGCCCGACAGGTCGCGTTCATAAGCCGGACCGAAGCTCAGCGTGTATGCGGGCGCATTCGGCAGATCATTACCGGCAAGGCTCAAAGGTCCAAGTTGCGGTCTCGCGCTGTCTTCGGTGAGAAATTCATCGAATGTGGCGTCGAGCCATCCTCCGTTGAAAATGAAGCTGAATTCGGGGGTGACCTGCTGGACGAGTTCCAGTTCCACGCCATTAATCGTGGCTTCGGCGGCATTGGTTACCACTGAAGACACCCCAACCACCTGGTTCACCTGCAGATCTTCATAGGCCATGTGAAACAGGGCGAGGTTCGCGTTTAGCGTCCCGTCCAGATAGGTGCCCTTGAGGCCCAGCTCCCACATGGAATTGGTTTCCGGGTCAAAAGCCGACTGCAGCGAACCTGAAGCATATCCACCGCTTTTGTAGCCGGTTGCGTATTTCAGATAGGCCGTACTGTTTTGTCCGACGTCGAGGCTGGTGCCGATCTCGTAAGTCGGTTTCGACCACTCATCGCGCTTTGAATCGGTGCCGATGAAGTTGTTGGATTCGTCCATGGATTTGCGGTCGCTGGAGTAGCGGGCCCCGCCGAAGACGCTCCAGTAGTCTGTCACTTCATAAGTTGCGCGTCCGAACACCGCATAGGCTTCGGTGTCGACGTCTCCTGTCAGAATGACCGGCGCTGGAAAGAAGAGCACAGGCACTTCAACAATCTGGACCTGCTGGTCGTTTATATAGTTTGCGCCGAGAATATAGGAGAACGGACCGTCCCCATCCGAACTGTAGAGGAGCTCGAAAAAGTCGGTATCGCGGGACTGATCGACCCGCGTCGAGGTATACTCGACTTCGGTGCCATCGCCGTCATAGAACCGATCATTCTCTGAATGCCGCGTTGAAAGCGTTGCGCGGAGCGAGCCGGGGCCAAGATCCCAATCGACGAACAAGGCCAGATTTCGCTGCATCAGTTTCGAACTGCCGGCGGTTACCGCTATTTCATCATCGTCCAGTCCACCAATAAAGGTGGATGCCAGCTGTGCAGGCAGGCCCAGCCCCGTATTTGGAGTTCCTGCGAGATAATAGGCAGGACCTGCTGTATCGGCGTCCTGGTAATCGGCTTGCAGGCGCGCGCTCAGCGTCGAGGTTGGCCGCCATTCCAGCTGGGCGCGGGCCGAGAGGCTGTCCTGATCGTTGAGGTGGTCCGGGCCGGTGAAGGCGGTGTTCTCGACATCGCCTTCGCGGTAGATTTTCTGCACGGCGATCCGGCCAAGGAGTTTTCCACTGTCGACCAGAGGCCCGCTCGCAAATGCATCAGCCTGCACCCCCAGCGGCGCGCTGACAGATGTGTTGAACCCGTAAGATGCAGTTGTGGTCGGCGTGTTGGAGATGACGTTGACGGCACCGCCCGTGGCGTTTCGGCCAAAGAGGGTCCCTTGCGGCCCCCGCAGGACTTCCACGCGTTTGACATCGAGGAGTGTCGAGAGCGCCAGCGCCGGATCTGCGACGTAGATGCCATCGAGGTTGAAAGCCACGCCGGGATCATTGCCGGCAGTCTGGAGATTGGTGCCGATACCACGGATCGCGATATTGGTGTTCCCGCCATTCGCCCCGAACTGCACGTTCGGGCTTTGCAGGGCAATATCTGCAAAGTCCTCGACCCGCTCCCTGCCAAGCTGTTCGCCGTCATAGGCCGATACGGCGATCGGCGTATCCTTCAGGGTCTCCTCACGGCGCAGTGCCGTCACGACAACCTGGTTGAGCCGTCGGGTTTCAGCCTCCGGAGCATCTTCTCCTGTCTGGGCGTGAGCGGCGCTCCAGACCGTCATGAGTGTCGCTGCCGTTCCTGCCAGCAGGCAGGCTCTCTTGTACTTTTTCACTGTTTCTCTCCCTCATTTATTTATGTGATTGGCGCGAGTGATAGTCGGAAGGCCTGTCTCGACGAAGGACCGAAGGCCCGCCTGAGGCGCGCAAATGGGGGACAGATTCGCTCGCTCAGGCTTTTTTGCCGGCAGTCCAAGCGCCCAGCGCTTGCGGCAAACCGGATTGCAGCCAACAATGGCGCGAAAAGAAGAGACCAAGAAGAGAGGAACAAGCCAGATGCTGGGGCAACAGATTCCCCTGTCCTGGGCCTGCCGTCAGGCCGCGCGTGCCGTTTCCAATGGCGTCTGCCTTGATGAGGTGTTTGACCGTTCGCTGATCTCGCCCAAATTCGGCGATGATCGCGACCGCATATCCAGTTTGCAGATGACGCTTTTTCAAGCCGTGCTGGTTCAACAGACCAACGACTCCACCCACATGATGCTCCGTCACCGACTGGAGCCGGACACCGGTCCTCTTGCCTTCCGCATATTGTTCGGTAGCACGAACCTCGAAGACGGATTGAACGCCGTCTCCCGCTTTTACCAGATGGCTTCGCGCTGCCTGCAGATTAAGCTTGCGACCGACGGACCGTACGCCTTTCTCGCTATTTGCGCAGATGAGAACAGCGATGCTGGTTGCCTGCAGGAAGACATACAGCTGATCTATTTCTTCCTTGGCCTCAGTTCGTACCTGCAGCAGCCTCTTCCGGTGAGCTGGCTCGTCACACGTGATGCACAGCATATAAATCTCGGTGCGCGTCACTACGCCATCGGCTGCCCCGTTCGCCTGGGCGGCACCGCAGGTTTTGCCTTTCCACGCGAGCTCCTGTCCTGTCGCCCACCGCGCTCCAATGTGAACGAGTTCTTCTGGCATCCTCTGCACACTGCGCTTCGTCTGACCGAACTCGAAGACCCTGCGACGTTGAGCGACGGCGCTTCGAATCTCGACTTGCGGGTCCAGAAACTCGCAGCGGAGGAAGACATTGCGCCATCGACCTACCGGCGCCGTATGGCACAGACTGGTCAGAACTTCCGGGCGTATCGCGAGCGCATGCTCCTGCAGGCCGCAATGGCGCTCCTGCGCAACCAGCATTGGTGCATTGAAGCCGTCGCCGCAGAGCTTGGCTATGCTGATGCCCGGAGTTTTCGCAGGTTCATCAAGCGAGCGACAGGCAGGACGCCGAGTGACATCCGAAATGAAGCGGCTGCGGAAGTATCGCCGACTCTTGTATTCAAGCGCCTGGGTGAAACGCTTGAGGCAATGAGGGTGTAGCCAGTCCGGGCAGCGCCGCATTTGCACGGACGCTCCTGCGTGAAGCAAATTGCCCCATCAGCGCCTGAGCAGACTTCCTCTCCGCCAGACAGTCGCCCGGTTTTTCGACAATGTTCGCGCTCCCTACGCTCGCCAACATCGTCAGCGCAACAGCCTGGTCACTAGGTAATTGTCCCGATTGGCTGCCCTGACCCGCAATTGCACCCTGCCCGAAAGCGAGAGGGAAAGAGACGTACAATGCAGGGCGCAACCAGATTTGCTCTTGAGCGTGAGCCGGCTAACGAGGCCCCGGTACCAATGCGCGACTTTGCGTTCGAGGTAGATGATTTTCTGGCGCGTGACCTCACCGAAGACCTTCGAGATGCCGGGCGTCGGACCACCGGCCTGAAATCAGACCCCGCCGCCTGCAAGGTCTGGCGCGAGCGGCTGCGTCGCAAGGGCTGGCTTGCTCCCTCCTGGCCGGTCGAGCATGGCGGCCCCGGCTGGACGGTCGAACAGCGCCTCTACTTCGAACGCGCCTGCGCCGACAATGACGCGCCCGTCCTGATGTCGTCCGGCATCCGCACGATCGGCCCGCTGATCATGTCCATGGGAACGCCGGAACAGAAGCATCGCTACCTGCCCGCAATCCTGTCTGGTCGCCATGAGTGGTGCCAGGGATTTTCCGAACCACAGGCCGGTTCCGACCTCACAGCGCTCGCCCTCAAAGCGGAGCTGGATGCAGACGATTTCATACTCAACGGCACGAAGCTCTGGACCAGCTTTGCGCAGACAGCCACGCACATGTTTCTCCTGGCCCGCAGCGACCGCAATTCCTCCGGCCGCGATGGCATCGTCTTCCTTCTCGTGGATCTCTCCTTGCCCGGTATCAAGGTACAGCCGATCAGGTGTATCGACGGATCTGCCGAAGTGAGCGAAGTCTTCTTCGACAATGTCCGCACGCCCGCTCGCGACAGGATTGCCGCTATCGGCGAGGGCTGGAAAGCCGCCCGCAAGCTAATGGAAATAGCCCGCTCCAACAACACCACGACCGGTGTCCTGCGCGCCGCCTGGCGCTCGGCAAAACGGCACGTTCTTGCGCTCGATATTCCGGACGAGGCGCTCCTGTCCCGGCTCGCCAGGCTCGACGCCGACATTCAGGCATTCGAGGCGCTGGAAGGCCGGCTGGCATCTGGCCATCCATTCCTGAAACCAGCGTCGCGCGCCTCCCTCATCAAGCTGCGGGCGACCGAACTGCGTCAGCAGATCTCCGAAATCGGCCTTGCGGCCCAACCAAACCACCCCCTCGCCCAGACGCAATATCTCTCGACACGAGCGGCAACCATCTATTCCGGCACCAGCGAAATCCACCGCAATGGCCTTGCCCACGCCATCGGATGCCCCTGACACGAGACCGTCTAATGCCGGTCAGGCAGGGGCCGGTCTTCGTTATCGGTTAGAATGCGCGCCGCATCGCCCTGCGGATCGTCGAACTGACCGGTCCTCACCGCCCAGATGAAAGCGCCGAGCCCCGTCAGGCCGAGCAGGATTGCAACCGGGATCAGGAAGGTGAGCATCTCCATGTCTGCCTCCTATCGACCTGGCCGGAGCGCGTTCAGCGTCACAATCAGCGACGAGGCTGACATGGCAATCGCCGCGACCAGCGGTGTTGCGAAGCCTGCCACCGCAATCGGGACTGCGATCACATTATAGCCTGCTGCCAGCGCAAAATTCTGCAGCATACGGATTTTTGCGCCGCGCGCCGCGTCGATGACCCCCTCGATCGCGTCAAGGCCCGCACCGGTATAGACCGCATCGCTTGCCGACTGGCTGACATCCATCGCACCACCCGGCGCGAGCGATGCGTGGGCAAGGGAGAGGGAGGCCGCATCATTCAGGCCATCCCCGATCATCAGAACCTTGCAGCCTTCCTCGCGCAGCTCTTCCAGACGGGCAACCTTGCTGGCCGGGCTCGCGCCGGCGCGCCAGTCACTGATGCCGAGCTGCCAGGCGATATCCGCAACGGCGCCCTCACTGTCGCCGGACAGGATTTCGAGGCCGGCCCCGCGTTTCTTCAGCGCTTCGGCGAGCTTGCCGGCTCCCGGCCGCAGCGCGTCTTCGAAGGCAAATCTGCGGGGCTCGGAATCGCCTTCGACATACCAGAGGCGCAACCGGCTCTCGCCCCGGACCTCTTCCGCGCCGACCCACTCAGCCGAGCCAAGTCTACAGACGACACCATCAATGTCCGCCTCAAGGCCAAGCCCTGGATGTTCCCTTACACCGGCCGCCACCTGCCCCGCCCCTGCTGCCGCCACAACCGCACGGGAGAGTGGATGGCGAGAGGCCCTGGCCAGCCGCGCGGCTCGGGCAATGGCGTCGTCATCGTCATCAGTACGCACGAGCTGCGGTTCTCCAAGTGTCAAGGTGCCGGTCTTGTCGAAGACGACATGATCACATTCTGCGAGCCGCTCCAGCGCGTCGCCGGACTTCAGGAACACGCCTCTCCTGAACAGCCGCTCGGATGTGACGACCTGAACCACGGGCGCGGCAAGGGCCAGCGCGCACGGGCAGGTGATGATCAGTGTCGAGACGGCAATCATCAGCGCCTCGCGCACGCCCGCCCCGGCAAGCACCCAGCCGATGAAAGTCAGCGCCGCCGTCGTATGGACGAGCGGGACGTAAAGCGAGACAGCCTTGTCCGCGATCCGTCGATAGGCCGAGCGGCGCTGTTCGCCCGCTTCCAGCATGCGGGCGATGTCGGACAGGAGAGAGTTTTCAGCGCTGCCAAGCGCGCGCCCCCTGAGCGGCTGCGAAAGGTTTACCGCGCCTGCATAGAGGCGCACGCCTGGCGCCACGGCCTGCGGCAGGCTTTCGCCGCTCACCATGCTCTCATCAGCCTCGCTGACACCTTCGATGACCTCAAGATCGACCAGCACGCGCTCGCCCGGTGCAACCAGGATCGTGTCGCCGGGTGCGATGTCGCTTGCGCGGACGGACTGCGTCGTCCCATCCACGCCAATCCGTGTCGCGGAGCGAGCCTGCAGGGCTGCCAGTTCATGTGCAGCAGCGTGCGTCCGCCGACGTAATCTCGCATCGAGGAAACGGCCGATCAACAAGAAGAAGAGCAGCATGACCGTGGCGTCGAAATAGGCATGCTCCCCGCCGCGGATCGTCTCATGCACGCTGACGCTGAGGGCGAGGATCACGGCCAGCGATATTGGCACGTCCATGTTGGCATGGCCCTTTTTCAGCACGCTCCAGGCCGAGCGGAAGAAGACACGGCCTGAAAACAGCGCTGCCGGCAGGGCAATCGCGCCGGAGATCGCATGCATGATGCGGCGCGTCGTCTCGCCCATCTCCCCATGGCCTGACCAGACAGAGACGGACAGCAGCATGACGTTCGCCGCCGCGAATGCGGCAACAGCCATGGCGATCAGCAAGCTGCGCTCTTCCGCCTTCGCGGCCGCATCGCCCGTATCCGGATCGAACGGCGCGGCACCATAGCCAAGATCCGTGACGGTCCGGGCAATCCGGTTGGCGTCAAGATCGCCCGTCCATTTCACTTCCATTCGGCCATTCGAGAGGTTTAGCCGGGCCTGCCGCACGCCCGGCAGTGCGTTCACCGCGCCTTCGATCTTCGACAGGCAACCGGCACATTTTGCCCCGCGCACAGAAAGGGAGAGAGACTTCTCGCCGCCCTTCTGCACAACGAAAGCGCCGACATCCCCGCTCGCCCCTTGGCCAACTGGCGCGAGCCCACTCGGGCAGCCTTGCTCTATCGGCCCCGCCAGTGTCATCTCAGCACGATCTCCTTGCGCGCCGTCGCCGCCGGTGTGCCATCGGCCCTGCGCGCATCGATCAGTATCTCCCAGCGGCCGCTGTCCAGCGCAGGCAGTTCGGCCTCATACCGTCCTGTGCTGCCCGCCCGCTGTAGCGTGAGCACGACATCATCCGTATCCGTCACAGCCCGGCGCAGCGTCGCCTCGACGTCCAGCGTCGACACGTTCGGGGCGGCTTCGGATGCCAGTTCAACGACCAGCCTGCCACCTTCGACACCGGCCCGCACCGTCCAGCCGGCTTCGGCCTGCGCACGGCGCGCTTCCAGCGTCGCATTGTAATCGAGCCCCTGGACATAGCTCTTTTTGACGTCCTCGCCGGGAAAGCTTGTAATCGCGGAATAGAGAAACACGCCATTCACCGCGAACATCACACCGAAGAAGCCAAGCATGATGAGGAGGACGTGCCAGCCTTTCAGCTTGGCGTCCGGCCCTTGCCTGTATTGCGCTGCGGCCATGATCAGTCTCCCGGTGCCATGAAGCTGGTGCGATTTGTGTGGACCTCGCCGGAAGCGACATCCGTCAGGACGAGCGTAAAATACCGGCGGCCATTTGCGCTGGCACTAGGTACTGTTACGAGGAGCCGGTAGCGATCCACACCATTCGCTGCGACCGGCAGGACAAGCTCGCCATCAGCGCCGCGCTCAAGGCCGACAACTTCCAGCTCCAGCCCGTCTATCCCAAGCGTTTCGACAGCGAGGTCACGTGTCTCGCCAGACTTGTTGACGAGCTTCAGGGCATAGCCATTGCGGATGTCACCATTCGACAGCTCAATGTAAGGCGGCGAGCGGTCCTTGAGCACATTGATTTCGAATGTCCCGCGATTGAAGAGGCCGAACGCCATCAGACCGGCAATGCCGACCATCAGCACGGTATAGAGTATAGTCCGTGGGCGGATGAGCCGATACCTGGCCTTCTGCCCGCTTGCACGGCAGGCGACCGCCGTATCGGTATCATAGGCGATCAGGCCCGTCGGCCGCCCGATCTTTTTCATCATGTCATCGCACGCATCGATACAGAGCGCGCAATGGATGCATTCAAGCTGCGGCCCGTCGCGGATATCGATACCGACAGGACAAACCTGAACACACTGCTTGCAGTCGATACAGTCGCCCCGCCCATCCCAGCTCTCACCCTTGCGGTGCGGCCCGCGCGGCTCGCCGCGGTCATAGCGATAGGTGACGTTGAGCGCGTCCTCATCGGTCAGCGCGGCCTGAATACGTGGCCACGGGCAGAGATAGGTGCAGACCTGCTCGCGCATCGTCCCGGCAAGCGCATAGGTCGTGAAGGTCAGCACGCCAGCAAACCAGTAGGCCGAGAGCGGCGCTTCGCCAATGAAGAAGGTCTGCGCGATCATCTGCGCGTCATGGAAGTAGAGGATGAACGCCCCGCCCGTCAGGAAAGCGATGATCAGCCACACACTATGCTTGCCGATCTTGCGCGCAGCCTTTCCGACACTCCAGGGTGCCCTGTCGAGCCGCATCCGCTTGGCGCGGTCGCCTTCGAACGCCCGCTCCACCCAGATGTAGAGATCCGTCCACACAGTCTGCGGACAGGCATAGCCGCACCAGACCCGCCCGAACAGCGACGTCACGAGGAACAGGCCAACCGCCGCCAGGATCATCAGGCCGGCAAGGTAGTACGCCTCCTGCGGCCAGATCTCGATGCCGAAGAAGAAGAACCGCTCCCCTGCAAAATCCGCTAGCACAGCCTGGTTCGGCGCGCCCTCTCCTCTCTCCCAGCGCAGCCAGGGGATCAGGTAGTAGATGCAGAGCGCCACCGCCATCGCCGCCCACTTTACCGTCCGGAACTTGCCATGAGCGAGCTTCGGGTAGACCTGCTTGCGCCTGGAATAGAGATCCTGCGCCGGAGGGGGCGGCGGCGGCGACTTTGAAGAGATGAGGGTAATGCGGCTCATGACGCGGCGCCTTATTCGCCGCCACCAAGCGAGTGGACATAGACCGCCAGCGACTTGATCGTTGCATCGTCGAGGCGACCGCCCCAGGCCGGCATGTGAGCGTTCCGCGCATTGTAGACGGTCGTGTAGATCTCCCTCTCAGAGCCGCCGAACAGCCACTCATGGTCGGTGAGATCTGGCGCGCCGAGCGTGCGATCACCTGTGCCATCAACGCCGTGACAGCTGGCGCATTGCGATGCGAACGTCTCCGCCCCGCGTGCCGCACTTGCCGCATCATGCGCTTCCTTGCCCGCTATCGTCATGACGTGCGCGACCACATCATCGATCTGCGCGCTGGTGAGCAGGCGGTCCTTGCCAAAGGCCGGCATGAGCGAAAATCGCGTGTCGACATCGTCCTCATGCCGGATGCCGTGGCGCAGTGTGTACTCGATGCCATCCAGCGTGCCGTCCCACAGCCAGACATCGTCGGCCAGCGTCGGATAGCCCTTCGCCCCGCGACCACCCGCGCCATGACAGGTCGCGCAATTATCGCCAAAGGCGCTCTCGCCCGCCGCCATCGCAAACTGTTGCAGGGTGCGGTCGGTCTCGATCTCTTCGAGGCTCGCCTCGACAAGCGCCGAGCCAGCCGCCATGCGCTCTGTCCGCAGCTCTGCGATCTGCGCGGCGACAACATCTCGGTCGGAGTGGTTGCTGATCCCCCGCGTATTGGTGCCAAGCCCGGGCAGCGCCGGAATGGCCGGCATCACCACCATGTAGACCAGCGAGATCGCAATGGTGGCGTACCAGATATACAGCCACCAGCGCGGCAGCGGATTGTTCAGCTCCTTGATGCCGTCCCATTCATGGCCGGTGGTTTCGACCCCGGTCGGCTGATCGATATCCTTGGTGTGATCACTCATCTCCGGGCTCCCGGTCTGTAAGGGGAAGATTGGCAGCCTCGTCGAACCGTCTCTGGTTGCGGGGCCACAGCGCATAGGCCAGCACGACAGCGAAGATCGCGACGAAATAGATAAGCCCGCCTGTCTGCGCGAAGCTGGAAAGCATCTCGTACATGGCTATCTCCGGTTCATGAGGTCGCCGGCTTCATAAGTGGAGAAATCCACCAGCGTGCCGGTCATCTGAAGGTAGGCGACGAGTGCATCCATCTCGGTGATGCGGTCAGGGTCCATGTCATAGTCCCGGATCTGGACCGTGCCTTCACGCCCTGCGGCCTCGGTGTATCGGGCCACCAGCGCGTCCTGCTCGTCGAAATAGATGTCCGGATCGACCTGGGCGCGCAGGTCCATCTCCGCGTTCTCGATCATTTCATCGGTATACGGAACACCGACCATGCGCAGCGCCTTGAGGTCATCGCCGATATGATCGAAGTCGAGCTTTTTCTCTGCCAGGAAGGCGTAGGGCGGCATGATCGATTCCGGTACCAGGGCGCGCGGATCGATCAGATGGTCGACATGCCACTCGTCAGAATACTTGCCGCCAACGCGCGCGAGATCCGGCCCGGTCCGTTTCGACCCCCACTGGAACGGGTGGTCATACATCGACTCCGCCGCCAGCGAGTAATGGCCATAGCGTTCCACCTCGTCGCGCAGCGGGCGCACCATCTGCGAGTGGCAGACATAACAACCCTCGCGAATGTAGATGTTGCGGCCTGCCACTTCGAGCGGCGTATAGGGGCGCATCCCCTCAACCTTCTCGATGGTGTTCTCCATGTAGAAGAGCGGCGCCATCTGGATGATCCCGCCAATCGAGACCGTGATCAGGATACCGATGGTGAGCAGGAGCGAGTGACGCTCGAGCACACCGTGATTGTTCATGAGTCCCATCTCACGAGCTCCTATTCGGCAGGTTGGAGGGCAGCAGCGGCGGGCGGATTGCTGGCCGCGGGCGCGCTGTCTGGCTGATTGATCCGCTCATGCCCGAGGGCGGTGCGGACCAGATTGTAGAACATGATCACGGCGCCGGCGAAGTAGAGCAGGCCCCCGGCCATGCGGATGATGTAGCTGATATGCTTGGCTTCGACGGTCTCCACGAAGCTGTATTCGAGGAAGCCGAACTCATTATAGGCGCGCCACATCAGGCCTTCGGTGATCCCGGCGAACCACATCGACACCATGTAGAAGACGATGCCGATGGTCGCGAGCCAGAAATGCCACTCGACGAGTGCGACGGAGTAGAGGCTTTTGCGCTTCCACAGCCACTGGGCGAGACAGTAGAGCGCGCCGAAGGAGATGAAGCCAACCCAGCCGAGCGCGCCAGAATGCACGTGACCGATCCCCCATTCAGTATAGTGGCTGAGCGAGTTCACCGCCCGCACCGACATGAGCGGCCCCTCAAAGGTCGACATGCCATAGAAGGCGAGCGAAACGACCATCATCCGGACGACAGGGTCGGTGCGCAGCTTGTCCCAGGCGCCTGACAGGGTCATCACGCCATTGATCATCCCGCCCCAGCTCGGCATCCACAGCATGATCGAGAAGGTCATGCCGAGGGTCTGCGCCCATTGTGGCAACGCGGTGTAGTGAAGGTGGTGCGGGCCGGCCCAGATATAGATGAAGATCAGCGACCAGAAGTGCACGATGGAGAGCCGGTAGGAATAGACCGGCCGGTTCACCCGTTTCGGGATGAAGTAATACATGATGGCGAGGAAGCCGGTCGTCAGGAAGAAGCCGACGGCATTGTGGCCATACCACCACTGCGTCAGCGCATCCTGCACGCCCGAGAAGAGCTGGTAGCTCTTCGACGAAGCGAGGTTCACCGGCAGCGAAAGATTGTTGACGATGTGCAGCATCGCAATTGTCACGATGAAGGACAGATAGAACCAGTTAGCCACATAGATGTGCGGCTCTTTCCGCTTCCAGAGCGTGCCCAGGAAAACGAGCAGATAGGCGACCCAGACAATGGTCAGCCAGAGATCGGCATACCATTCAGGCTCGGCATATTCCTTCGACTGGGTGATCCCCATCAGATAGCCGGTGCCGGCAATCAGGATGAAGAGCTGGTACCCCCAATAGACAAACCAGGGGAGCATGCCGCCAAACAGTCGCGCCCGCGTGGTGCGCTGGACAACGTAGAAACTGGTCGCCAGCAGCACGTTCCCACCGAACGCAAAGATCACCGCTGAGGTGTGCAGCGGACGCAGGCGTCCGAAATTCGTCCAGCCCCATTCCTCGAAATAGAAGAGGTTCGGCCAGGTCAGCTGGCAGGCGATGAGAATGCCGACCAGGAAGCCGGCGATCGCCCAGAACATGGAGGCGAATACGCCCATCTTGACCAGCGTGTCTTCGTATTTCGTCTCATCGAACGGATCGCGCGTGCCGAGCTTGCCAGCCCACATTCCCGTCGCGACGAGCCAGACAATCGTTGCCGCCAGGAACATCAGGGCATGCACGCCCATCATCCGGTCAGTCGCGTTCGCCGCGATGTAGAGAGACAGGATGGCGAACAGGCCGACAATGCCTGAAACAATCCATGTACTCTGATCGGCTCCGCCTCTTTTGAGTGCGAGACTGCTCACGTTTCAGATCCCCTCTTCTCTCGCCGTTGCAACAGCCATCCGGCTGGGCACGCGGCCCCTCAGATCGATGAGGGGAGGAATATTTGAGTGCGCCGCGGCGCTGAATACGGGGTCTTACGTATGGGCCAGCCTGTCGCACTGTGGCTTACATCCGGCATATCCAGAGGAGATTCACATGTACCGACTGGCTGTTTTCGCGACTGGACTGGCCATTGCCGCCCTCGCCCTGCCGACCGTTCTGGAGCACCATGCGCACGCCGAGCTGCTGCAATCGACCTGGTGCCTGTCCGGTGGCCGGGATGCACCGGCTGCCGCCCTGTTCAGCTGGCACTGCCCGGCCTGCCCTGCCCTTGTCGCAGGTCTTGCCCTGATGGCGCTCGGCCCATTCGTGAATGTCCTTCCACGCCTGCGCGCGCCGGCCCGCGACAGGGCTTCGCAGTCTTGATTACCTTATTGACCTTCCTGCGCTGCATGCTCCAATCCTCCCAATCGGGAATGGATGGAGCGCGCGCTGACGCAACGGGACCAGATATTCGACATGGCGGAGATGGACATTGATGCCCTCCACCAGCACTTCCGCTCGATCCTTCGATCGGTGCCGGATGCCATGGTCGTCATCAATGATGTCGGCCTCATCACCGCGTTCAGCGAGGCTTCCGAGAAGCTGTTCGGCTATGACGCTGCTGACGTGCTTGGCAAGAATGTCAGCCTGCTTATGGGTCCGGCCGACAGGGACGATCACGACCAGTACATCGCCCACTATCTCAAGACCCACCGCGCCAAGATCATCGGTATCGGCCGCACCGTCACCGCGCGGCGCAAGGACGGCACGCTGTTTCCCATCGATCTCAAGATCGGCGAAGCGAAGATTGGCGATCATTACCTGTTCACGGCTTTCATGAGGGACCTGACCGAGCAGCGGCGAAACGAATCGCGGATGAAGGCCCTGCAGGCCGAGCTCGTGCATTTCTCGCGGCTGAGCTCGGTCGGTACGATGGCTTCGGCGCTCGCACATGAGCTCAACCAGCCGCTCACCGTCGTCACCAATTACCTCGAAGCTGCCCGCGACCTGCTCGACACGCCGGATGCCGAATCCATGGCGATGGTGCAGGAGGCACTGGACGAGGCGGCCAAACAGTCTGTGCGCGCCGGCCAGATCGTCCGCAAGCTGCGCGATTACGTCTCCCGCGGCGAGGTCGAGAAGCGGCCTGTGCCGCTCGTTCCGCTGCTCGGTGATGCCGTCGCACTCGTCCAGACGGAGATGAGCCTCACCACGTCCGAGATCGATGTGCGCGTCACCGAAGACATTGCCGACGTCATGGTCGACCCGATCCAGATCCAGCAGGTCGTCATCAATATCGTCCGCAACGCCTTCGAAGCCATGGCCGGGCAGGAGAAACCGCGCGTCTCGATACAGGCAGCGCCCGCAAGCGGCGGTCTTGTCATGGTCGCGATTGAGGATAACGGCCCCGGTCTCGACCGCGAGATCGCCGAACATTTGTTCAAGCCGCTCGCCAGCTCCAAGGCGACAGGCATGGGCCTCGGCCTCTCCATCTGCAAGACAATCATCGAGGCCCATGGCGGGACCATCGAGGCGATGCCTGCAGGCGCGACCGGCACCCGCTTTGTTTTCACGCTGGAACGTGCTGAAACCGCTGCATGAGCGAATCTGAGAAACCTCTCGTCCACCTCGTCGATGATGATGAGGCGATCCGTCATTCGGCGAGCTTCATGCTGCGCCTCGCAGGCTACCGGGTGCAGACCCACAAGGACGGCGTCGCCTTCCTGGCAGACCTCGCCACGCTCGAACAGGGCGCGATCCTGCTCGACGTACAGATGCCGCACATGAACGGTCTCGCCGTCCAGAAAGAGCTCAATGCGCGCGGCTGCGAAATGCCCGTCGTCGTGTTGACCGGCCATGGCGATGTGTCGGTTGCTGTTCAGGCCATGAAGTCCGGCGCCGTGAACTTCGTCGAAAAGCCTTATGAAAAGCAGGTCCTGCTCGACGCCCTGTCGGAAGCCTTCAGCCAGCTCGACAGCGCGGCGCGCGTCGCGCTGCACAAGGCTGAAGCGGAAAAGCGCCTGGCGAAGCTCTCTCCGCGCGAAATGGATGTTCTCAAGGGCCTCGTCGACGGCCTGACCAACAAGGCCATTGCCAACACGCTCGACATCTCTCCGCGCACAGTGGAAATTCACCGCGCCAACCTGATGGAAAAACTGGCCGTCAACAGCCTCTCCGCCGCCCTCCGCATCGCTTTCGCTGCGGAAGTGTCATCCGAGAGCGATTAGCGCCGACATTTGATTTCAGCTCGTCGACGCAGACGCGCGGACCTCAAGCCTGCCCACGGCGGACCAAGGATCGGGGAAATTGCAAGCCTTCCCTATGGCACGCGTGCAGGAGAAAGCTGAATCGGATACGGTTGGCACTCTCAAGCGCGCCCCCATTCGACCTGGTCGACAACGCGAATTCTGGAACATTTCGTCCAGTCGGTGGCCGCGATTATCTCCATGCCAGCCGACGGTCCCGCCAGAACGCCATAGCCGGTTGTCCCGTCTCGAACCTGCCGGTCTCCGTCGTCTGAGGTTTGAAGCCGGCACGCTCTTCGCGCCGCTCTCCGGCCTTGCGGGCGAAGGGGATTTCCTTGGTGTCGGCGTCACGAAGTCCTATCGCGAGCTTCAGCCAACGCGCGTCCTTCGGCCGCTCGGCCAGCGCTCCTTCGAGCTGAACCGCGCCAGCGAAGTAACCGTGCTCGTCGACGGCCAGGTCGTGTCCCGCTTTGACGCGCCTGCCGGGCCCGGCAACCTATGCCATTCCCTATTCGGCCTTCATCAATGGTCGGCCAATCTCAACCGAAGGGACGCAGGAAGTCCTGCTCGACAGCCAGAGGTCGGGCAACAGTTTAGGGTCGGTCAGCTTGCGGCTCGGCGACATTGGTACGCCGGTTGCCGGCGAATATGCCGACATTCTGACGCTCAGTTTTACAACGGACTGAGGCGGCCAGGATTAGCTCGGCACGACGTCGACGGTGAGGCTGTCGAGCTCTGCAAGCGTGTTGTTGAAGTCCACGTCAATGATCTGGAAATCCGGGCTGGTGGGGTTCAGTTCCACGGCATCGGAAAAGACCGTGACAGTCGCCCCAGCATTCTGCCCCGGGCGGGCAGCAGACAGGTAAAGCCCCGGCACGCCGTCAAACTCGATGCGAAATCCGGGAGCGTTGCAATTGGTTGCGACGGTGACGACCGATCCGGCGGCATGCTCGACCCGCGTGACCTGCGCGACAACGCAATTCAGGGGCACCGAACCGGCGACACTGATCTCCATGTCGCCCTGCGCCGACGCGAGTCCGGTTGCGGAAAGACCCAAAAGGCCGGTGCAGATCGCCTGCAAGGCAAATCGATGACTCTTCATGCAGCCCTCCATACGGCCCCAAAAATTGAGAAGCCGTTACTCCCCTAGCGTGCAATTTTGACGATTACACTTCCTTTTACGAGAGTTGACGGACGAAAAAGTGTGGAAGACTCGCAGAGAATGGGCGTCTGCGGCCATTTCGCTGGCGTTTTCCCTCGCCGATCAGCGAGGATATTGTCGGGCTCAGGCAGCCTGCGCGTTTCGCGCCGCCGCCAGCGACGCACGCGCCACGCGATCAGCATTTGCCATGATTGAAAAGCTGATGGTGGAGCTGGGAATGGTCGGAAAACTCGCCGGATCGACAATGTGCACGCGCTTCAGTCCGCTTGGGCGCCCCAGTGCGTCGCTGGAATAGACAGGATGCTCCCCACCCATCGGGAAGCTGCCGCCCGCGTGAAAGCTGCGACCGGGCGGTACGAGCGACAGCCCCAGGGGCGGCGCGATACCAAAGGGCAACATCGAATGACGAACAAGCGCCTGCATCTTTCTCGCAACACGGATGGCGTTCGGGTTCTGTCGCCCCCGGACGATGATGTCGTCATGCGCGGGGCCGGACGACGCGATCTCGATATCAACGCTTCCGGAATCGTCGGAATGAAGATAGCCTTGGAACACATAGAAGCGCTTGAATAGCGGCGACAAGGGCACCAGCCCACGCGACTCCTCCCGCAGCATTTTCACAAAGATGGGATTTAGCCCGTAGACCTGCATATGCTGCTTGTGCGGACTGATCTTGTCATTGCTCACCTCAAGGAAGGCCTCGGCGAGCGTGTACTCGATCTGCTCCAGTTTCCGCCCGGCATAGGATAACAGCGGAAAGAAATAGTATTGTGTATCGAGCGTGCGAATGCGTTCGCCGATCCGGTTCAGCGAACGCGCGATCATCCGCGTCGTGCCGACATGACCGAGGCCGAGGAAAAGCCGCCGCGCCCGCCACGTCCGGACCGCGCCGCTGCGCACATCTATGGCCGTGACGTTTACGCAGTCGGCCATTTCCTTGAATTCGAGTGCATAGAAGCCACGATGAAACCGCTCGCTTGCCACGCCGGCCTCAAACCCCGGAATGGACGACCAGGCCTGTCCCGGATTGAAGATGGCCCCATAGGCGCAACCATCCAGGCATCTCCCGCAATACCGGCATCCTGTCTCTCCCTGTGACACGTTCACCGCCACACGGGCCCGGCCAAATGTCGCGCCGCGTCTGGCCAGCGCGCTCCTGCGCCGCTCGAACGCGCCGAGCAATGTTTCCGTCTGCTGCGAACGCTTCAGTGCGGACGGGTCATCCGTGTACAGCGGATATGTCTCGGCGAGAGTGTCGTGTTCAGCGCTGATCGGCGCATAGTCGAGCACATTGCGGTAAGAACGCGCCATTTCCTCCGGCGAAACCGGCCACCTTGCAATTTCCGAGGCATCATAGGGCAGCATCGCGCTGCCCCAGACATTGCCGAAGCCACCCAGCGCATGCGAAAATTCAGTCTCGCAATCCTCCGTGCGGACCGAAAACGGCTTGGGGATGCGATAGGGAAAGGTTGAACCGAACAGGGTTCGCCGCTTCACCCCGCGTGTGGAGGCCTCAGGCGGCGGAAACAGGCGTTCGGTCGTCTGCGCATCCCATTGCGCAGGCGGCGTCCTGGCAAGACCGGCCACATCTTCGGCAATCTCCGACTCCAGGTCGTAGGCGACGTCAATGACTTCGAAGTCGGCCCCTTCACGGCTTAAAGCCTGTGCAGCGGCGTAAGCGGCGAAGCTGGACCCAATGATGAGGTTTTCAATCACAGCCCCGCTCCGCCCGGAGGCTTAGTCATGGGCGAAGACTTGCTTGATGTTTTTCGCCACAAACTTCACCGTTGAATCGGCGAGTCCACGCTCGAAAATCTGGTCGAGGGCATCGAGCAGAAGGTCAATCTGCCTCTCTTCGATGATCAGGGGCGGGATGAAGTGAAGAATGTCCCGCGCGCCTGGCTGAAAGTGTACCAGGATGTTGTGATGCTCGAACAATTCCCGCGTGACGCCACCCAGCAGGACTGTTTCATAGGATTTGAACAGCGGGTTGCTGGAGATGTCGACGAGCTTGGAGACCGTGTCGCGACCAAAATTGAGACGGATGGCCTGGAACAGGCCCTTCCCCATCACCTCCACGATCGTTTTTGGATGCTTTTCCTGCAGGCGCAGCAGCCCGTTGCGCATATAGTCGCCCATGGCGGCCGCATTCTCGATCAGGCCCTCGTCCTGCAGGACGTTCAGCGTCTCGATGGCGACGGCGCAGCTTTCGCCCATGCCGCCAAAACCTGATGTGTGAAGCGTGCAGGTGGCCTTGCTGCCATAGGCCTTTTCCCAGAGCTTGCGGGAGGTGACCATGGCACCGATCTCGCGTTTGCCGCCGCCAAGTGTCTTGGCGAGCGTGGTCACGTCCGGCACGACATCTTCGTGCTGGAACGCGCAGAACTTGCCGGTTCGGCCCATGCCGGTCTTCACTTCGTCAAAGAAGGACAGGATGTCGTTCTCGCGGCAGAACCTGGCGACCTCTGTCAGGTACCCTTCCGGAGCAACCTCGCAGGCCTCGCCGCGAATGGGTTCGACCATGATTGCGATGATATTGTTACGCTTGCCGTCGCTTTCGGCTTGAACAGCAGCCCTGAGCGCGTCCATGTCGCCAAACGGCACTGCGATGACATTCTCTTTTGGCACACCCATGAGAAAACCGTTCTGGAACGTGTGCGCTGTGGTCACCGAAAGCGGGCCATGTGTCTTGCCGTGGAACGCGCCTTCCATGCAGATGAATTTCGTCTTGCCCTTCGGCGTCTGGATACGCTCGCAGAGCTTCATTGCCGCCTCGACGGCTTCCGACCCGGAAACAGCGAGATATGCCATGTCGAGCGGCTCAGGCAGGTACTGCACGATATTATAGGCCAGCGCGCCCTGCAGCTTGTGCGGCGCGAGCTTGTTCATGTCGATCACATTGCGGTCATGGCACATGCGCTCGGCTGCGATGATGCGCGGATGGTTATGCCCTAGCCCGAGAATGCCGATCCCCGCCGAAAAATCGGTCAGCGTGCGACCGTCCTTCAGGTAGATCTCGCACCCTTTCGCCGAAACGATGTCCATCTCGCTATAGCCGAGGATCTTCCAGATCTGCAGCAGGTACTTGTTCAGGTGCCGCTCGAACAGCCCGTTCGCCTCGGCATGATCCAGCTCGAGACTTTCCTCGAGTGAAAGCAGAGGTATTCTGTTGGTCGCGCGCGACCGAATTTCTGTTACTGACGAATTTTGGGACATTGTCTCCCCACAAAAAATCCACCGAGCCAAATGCAAGGACTGTGCTCAGGCGCTTGGTCCCCACACGCCTGAGCAGTCATATTATTATCGCAGCATGTGCATAAGAACCGAAATCATTTTCTCGAAGTATTTCAACTTGCAATTTCTTCCCAGATGGGAAAATGGCTGACGAACGATTCTTACCCAATTTATAGTCCCTCGACATTCAGCTTGTGCGGCAGAAGCATTGCGTTATCGTAATATTAAATCGACTTCGGTGGGGGCCGATCGACAATTGGGAGAAGTCATGGACTCTGGGACGATGGTTCGGGCGGACGGCGCAGTCGAGCCGTACGCTACACCTGACAAGGTTCCGCTGATCGTGGACCTCGACGGCACTCTGATGCGGTCGGATATCCTCGTTGAAACAGCCTTCGAACTTCTGGGCCGCAAGCCCTATCTCGTTTTCACCCTGTTTTTTGTCCTTCTTTCAAAGGGCAAAGCCGGACTGAAGAGCTTCATCGCAGCCAGGTCGGACATCGATATCCCACACCTGCCTTACACTGAAGAAGTGGTGTCGATCATCGAACAGGCCCGCGCCGAAGGCCGGCCGGTCTATCTCGCTTCGGCATCGCACGAAAAATATGTAAGCGCTGTTGCCGACCATCTCGGCACCTTTACCGGCTGGTTCGCGACCAATGAAGAAACGAACCTGTCTGGCTCGAGGAAGCGCAAGCTCCTGGTCGACCAGTTTGGCCGAGACGGTTTTGACTATATCGGCAATGAGGCGATCGACCTTAAAGTCTGGTCGGACGCACGCAGGGCCATTGCCGTCAACGCACCCTCCAGCGTCAAGGCGAAGTTGAAAAGGAGCGGCAAGGAGTTCGATTGCGTCGACAACATGCCGCCGCGCCTGAAGACATGGCTCAAGATGCTGCGCGTCCACCAATGGGCGAAAAACGGACTGATCTTCGTGCCCTTGCTGAGCTCGCAGAGCTTTGACGCGCAGTCGATCCTGTTCGCGCTCGGGGCCTTCGCCACCTTCTCCCTCACCGCATCGTCCATCTATATTGTCAACGATGCCGTCGATATTGATGCGGACCGCCAGCACCCGACCAAGAAAAAGCGGCCGCTCGCCGCCGGCACCCTGCCGATCCTTTCGGCTGTGACCGCTGTCCCAGTCATGCTGGCAATTGCCCTTGTCGGTGCCTGGTTCATCAATCCGGTCTTCTTCGCCGTCATGGTCGGTTACCTCATGCTGACCACCGCCTACACATTCTACCTGAAGCGCAAGCTGCTTGTCGACGTGGTGGCCCTGGCTGGCCTCTACACCATCCGCGTGGTCGCAGGCGCTGCCGCGATCTCGACGGTCGTATCGGAATGGCTCCTCGCCTTTTCGGTTTTTGTCTTCGCCAGCCTCGCCCTGATCAAGCGCTATACCGAACTGGCCAATCGCTTCGACGCCAACCTTCCGGACCCGACCAACCGGAACTATCGCAAGACGGATCTGCCCATCATTGCCACGCTGGCCGCCGCATCTGGCTTCAACGCCGTGACCGTTTTCGCGCTTTACGCCTCCGATGACTCTGTCCGCGCGGTCTATGAACACCCGCAATTCCTGCTGCTGATCTGCCCGCTATTGCTCTACTGGCTTGGGCGCGCCCTGATGCTGGCACACCGGCGCAACATGCATGATGACCCCATCGTGTTTGCCCTCAAGGATCGCAATTCCCGCCTGACCATACTCGCCGCCGGCGCGGTCATGCTTGCGGCCATTGCCGATATTCCCTTCGTCTAGGTCCCAGACAGGTCGAGTGAAACAATGCTGAGCGCCCTCCGGTCCCGCTACGACAAGACATTCGATGCATCGATCGGCAGGCTCTGGATTGCCAGGCTGTGGGATCGCTTCGACCGGGACGCCTTGTCGACGCGCCCGATGCTGGTGCGGACTGACGTCCTCATCGCGCTCTGTTTCGCTGTGGTCGGCAGCGCAGTGTCAGTCTGGGCCTTTTCGCAGACCAATCGTGTCCCCGAACTGCACACCATGTTCAATCTCTGGATTCACGCCGACTCCGCGCGCGTGGCAGAGAATATTGTCACGACAGGCGGCGATCATGGCCGCACATCCGTCCATCCGCTCTTCTCAATCCTGACCTATCCATTCGGCGCCCTGCTGACCGCGCTGGGCCTCGCCCCGCTGACCGCTGCCAAGACGCTCGTCGTCATCGTCATGGGGGCGACCACCGCCATGTTCAGTCTTACGACACGGCTTGTCGGTCTGCCACGATTTGTCAGCGCCGCCTTCACCCTGCTGTTCACCGCCACGGCGAGCTTTCTCTACTGGAGCGGGGTCGTGGAGACCTTTCCCTTCTCCTGCTTCGCTGTTGTCACCTCTCTTTTCATGATGCTGCGCGTAAACACTCCCCATTGGGGATGGTGGGTCCTGGTCAACGTTCTCACCATCGGCGTCCTGATCACCAACTGGGTCATCGCCCTCGTCGCAATGGCCGTGCGCCTGAAGCTTAAGCCATTCATCGCCATCGCCGTCTCCTCCTTCGCGCTCGTCATCGTGCTGGCCGTCATCCAGAATCTCTGTTTCGAAAAAGCTGCCCTCTTCTTCAATCCACATACGCTGACGCGCGAAGCCGCCTACTTCCAGACCAATATGGCCGCCGAAGGCACCTATGAGCAGGGCTGGCAACCGGCCGCCAATCTGCGCAGCATGTATGTGACTACCGTGGTCGCCATGCCCGTCGAGGTTCAGCAACAAACCCATATGCGGCTTGCGACCACCAACCAGAACACCGCATTCCGGGAAGGCGAAATCATTCCCGTGATTGCCGTCATTTCCTGGGTCGTGCTGTTCGGTATGGGGGTCTGGGGCGCAATCCTGCGCAGCAGCCTTCGTCTGCCCGTGATCGGGGCGGCGCTGATGCTGACCGCCCAGACCATTCTCCACCTCATCTATGGGGAAGTGACCTTCCTCTACAGCCTGAGCTTCATGCCGCTGATCATCCTGTTTGCGAGCATGTCGTGGTTTGCGCCGTATCGATATGTCGGACTGGGCCTGGTCGTCCTCGTCATCGCCTTTGGCGGCCTCAACAATGTCCGCCGCCTGCAGGAAACCGTGAGCATCGGCGATTGCCTCTCGGACATCGACTTTGTGCGCCAGGGCCAGACCTGGGACCTCATCCGGGACGCCAAACCGCCTGAAACATCCGACTACCAGACCCTGGACTTCGACACGGAAAACCTCTGTCAGCCAGGCTCAACTCCAGACGAAGTGGGCGTCCAGCCATGAACGGCAACGCCCTGCCCCCAATTCAAGCGTGGAATCGTGACACCATGATCAGTGCGGTTCAGAACCGGTACGACAAACTATTCGATGCGACATTCGGCAGGCTCGGTATTGCCGGGCTCTGGGACCGTTTCGACAGGACCATCCTGTCGTCGAGGCAGATGCTGGTGCGCACCGACATTGTCTTCGCCCTCCTCCTCGGCCTGGCCGGTATGCTCGCCTCGATCTGGGCCTTCTCGCAGACCGGCCGGGTGCCGGAGCTGCATACCATCGCCGACCTCTGGATGACGGCAGATGCGCCGCGCTATGCCGAAAACATGGTGACGACGACCGACACGACGCACCACCGCACATCGGTCCATCCGCTCTTCTCCATCCTGCTCTTTCCATTCGGAACCTTGCTGACGGCGCTCGGGGCGGACAGTCTGATGGCGGCGAAGGTCCTGGTCGTGGCCGCAATGGCGGCCAATGTGACGATGTTCAGCCTGACCATCCGCCTGCTTGGCCTGCCGCGCCCACTGGTCGGCATCTTCAGCCTCCTCTTCATCGCGTCTTCGGCCTTCATGCACTGGAGCGGTATCGTCGAGAGCTACCCTTTCTCCTGCCTCTCCATACTGGTCGCACTGTTCATGATGTTCCGCGTGAACAAGGCGCACTGGGGCTGGTGGGTCCTCGTCAACGTACTGACGCTCGGCATTCTCATTACCAACTGGATTTTCGCGCTCATTGCCATGGCGGTGCGACTGAACCTGAAGCAGTTTGTCGCCATCACCGTCTCATCCTTCGCGCTGGTGGTCTGCCTGGCCGTGATCCAGAACGCAATTTTCGAGAAGGCCGTCCTGTTCTTCAATCCCCACACGCTGACCCGCGAGACACAGTACTTCCAGACCTCGCTGGCAGCTGAAGGCCTCTACCATGAAGGCTGGCGCCCGTCCGCGAACCTGCGAAGCATCTATGTCACCACTGTGGTCGGCATGCCCGCCTATGTGGTGCCAGAGAAATTCCAGCGGATCACGACCAGCAACCAGAATTCCACCTTCCCGGAAGGAGAGATCGCGCCGCCCATCGCCGCGGCGGCCTGGGTCCTGCTCTTCCTGATGGGGGTCTGGGGCGCGGTCCGGCGAAAGGAGATGCACCTTCCCATGATCGGCATTTCACTGATGCTCCTCTTCCAGAGCGCACTGCATGCGATCTATGGCGAGGTCACATCTCTCTACGCCCTGAACTTCCTCCCGCTCGTCGTGATTGTTGCGGCGTGCGCCTGGTTTGCCCCCCTGCGGCAGGCCTCAGTGGCGCTCGCCTGCACCGTGATTGTGTTCGGTGGCATGAATAATGAACGGCGCTTGCAGCAATATACTGACCTCGCCGGCTGCATGGCCGATATCGAACTGGTTCAGCGGCTACAGACATGGGAAATCGCGAAGGATGAATTCCTTCTCGAGCCCGAAGAATATGAAGCCCTGAAAGTGGACCTCCACGGCCTCTGCAACACAAAGACACCCTCATGAGCCTTCTGCACCTATTGATGATCGTTTCGAGCGTCGCGCTCTCAGCAACGGCCCAGATCCTGCTGAAGACCGGCATGATCTCCAGTGGTGTGAAGACGGCGATCGAATCGGGAAAGCCGATGTCCATACTGACAGTGATTGCCACGACACCCAGCATCCTGCTCGGCTTTGCGTCCTTTGGCCTGAGTGTCGGCATATGGCTGCTCGTGCTCGCCCGCACGCCGCTGTCGGTCGCCTATCCCTTCGTATCGCTCGGCATTGGCATCACGGTGATCGCAGGCCTCACAATCTTTGGCGAGAGTGTAACCCCCCAGGGCGCCATCGGCGTCGGCCTCATCATCCTCGGCATCCTGTGCGTCGCCTCACAGGGCTGATGACCAGCCCCAGGGCCCGAACCGCCCGGAAATTGCACCCGTCCACACACCGGACACAGGGGCGCAGATGGGAGCGCCAGGACCGCTGCCACGCCGTACAGGAACGGGCATAGCTTTTTCCAGTCGTTGAATGCCCGTCAGCTGGCCTATGACACCGCGAAAAACCGTGTCAGCCAGGTCACCGACTCTGCGGGTGGCGGCACGCAGGCCTGGACCTATGATGCACGCGGCAATGTCACGGATAACGGCCCCAACGCGTTCACCTATGACACGGCCAACCAGCCGACCTCCATTACGGCGACAGGCCTCAGCGAAGCCCATACCTATGACGGCAATCTGAAGCGCGTCAAAACCGTCCGCAATGGTGAGACGACCTATTGGGTCTACTCCGTGCTCACCGGCACGCCGCTTGTCCAGGATGAGGTGACCGCCGGTGACATCACCCATTACCTCTCCGGCGGCGGGCTGACGCTTCGCCTGCTGAATGGCACGGCGCATCGCTATACCCACCTTGATCATCAGGGCACGCCGCTGGCGCAGACCTGGTACACGGGTCTGCTGGCATGGCGTGAGCACTATACGCCCTATGGCGAGAAGACGATGCGCCACGCCTCCAACGATAATGACATCGGCTATACCGGCCATGTCCAGGACGACCTGTCCGGCCTCACCTATATGCAGGCCCGTTATTACGACCCGGTCGCCGCCCGCTTCCTCTCAACCGACCCCATCGGCTATCAGGACCAGTTCAATCTCTACGCCTATGTCGGCAATGATCCGGTGAATATGACGGACCCGACGGGGATGTGTTCAGAGGAAAATTCAGGTTCCGGAATACTATGTGGGTTCGAAGATTGGTTGACGTCGAAGATCGAACCAATGGTCGAAGGTGCGATGGAGTCGGCTGGCGTCGATGTAGTACCCGAAGGTCAAAGGGACCCGAATGGGGTTTACGGTCATGAGGCCGATCCAAATACACCTATAGAAGAAGCATCAGCGATCGCTGGCCGAGTGGCTGAAGCAGGTGCCGAGCGGATGAATCCGCTTGGTGCAATTAAGCCAATAAAGAAAGCTATTGATGATATTCCTGCTTCGACACCCGTTGGCCGCAGAGGAAGTCCAATGGATGTAACGCCAGGGACAAATGCACCTGGAAGCGTTGGCGGTCGAGATTATTCAGGGCATGCATTCGATCAAATGCAGGGTCGTGGGATACCTCCATCGGCGGTAGAAAACGCAATTGGTACGGGTGCCCGTTCAGCAGGAAGAACCCCGGGAACTTCCGTTTTTCGGGATGGAACCAATGGTGTGAGTGTCGTTGTTGACGATGCATCAGGTCGTGTAGTTACAGTCATCACAACTGGTAGGCAGTAGTAAGTATGAACCCTGTATTCGAACAAATGCGAAATACGTCGAAGGCCTTCCGGGGCGATCAAGGCACGCTTCAAAGTGTTGTTTTTGCGTTAGATGCTCTGCGAATGAACAGCGATTTGCCGATTGAAAAGCTTGATGACTTTTACTTTATGCTCGAAGAAATTAACGCCGTGTGTTTGGATCAGAAGCGTCAGTTGTCCACGAGCGAAACCGAGGAAATTTTTAGCATTCTTAAAGAGGTTGAAGCACTTATGAAGGCCTCAGATGATGGATTGGCCTGTTAGGCAAGATAAAGCGAGTTTCCCCTGCGGGGCGAAATCGCAGCTAAAACATTGTAAATACGATCTTTTATATGGCGCCAATTTGGCGCCCTTGGCTGTAAACTCGGCCTAAAATGGCACCAGCCCTTACGGGCCTTCTTCACCTTCGTTTGATCCACACGATCAATTGATCACTGCGGGAGCAGCCGCGAAGATGGCTATTCCGCCCTCACTGGAAGGCTGGTCTATAAGGAATGGGCCGGCGGCAGCATCAGCCATTTACTCGCTAGAGGCGGTGCGCCGCTGAAAATCAAAGGTGGGGCTGCGGAGTCCTCCCATTTCGGCAAGCAGAAAGACGATGCGCCACGCCTCCAACGATAATGATATCGGCTATACCGGCCACGTCCAGGACGACCTCTCCGGCCTCACCTATATGCAGGCCCGCTATTACGACCCGGTCGCCGCCCGCTTCCTCTCAACCGACCCCATCGGCTATCAGGACCAGTTCAATCTGTATGCGTATGTCGGCAATGATCCGGTGAATAGTATCGATCCGACGGGGGAGTGGGGGATATTTGGTGCAGCCTATGGAGCTGTAGCTGGTGCTGTTGGGGGCTATGTATCAACAGGCACTCTGAAAGGTACCGTTGCTGGAGCAGTTGCTGGCGGCGTAGTTGGATTTGTGGCTCCGCAAGCTTCTGGTTATGCTGGGGCTGCTCTCGCTGTAACTACTGCCGGCACAGCTTCAGTCGCCGGTCAATTAACAGGGCAAGTCACTGAAAACGTAGCTGTTGGTGATCCTGCCCTTGCAAATCTTTCAATTGATCTACCTGCTACCGCCTTATCTGCCGCTACCGGGCCAACTGGAGGAACTCTAAACGCAAGCGCGCAAACGACTGTAGCTCCCATTCGCGGTGCTGTGGTCGGGTCTACTAAAGGAAGCGGGCAATTAAACTCAACACCGGGAAAACTAGTTGGGGCAGTCTTGGAAGGTAGTGTTGCTGGTGCTGGAGAACTCGCTGGTGATACGCTAGGCGGGGGTATCGAAAGTGCTGCTGCAGGAGCGAACTCGCGGGTTCCAACCAATTTAACTTTAACTGATGATCAGGGTAACTGGTCTCCTCAGCTTCAGACTAATGACGAACTTGAGCGAAACAAGTAGGTGCGAGCGTAAGATGAACTATATATCTCTTGCGACATTCCACATAATATCTGGAGCATTAATACTTGCGATATTGAGTTTAAGAAGTCTAGTAGTTGCCGCGAACCAGAATGGGAGCATTGGTGATTGGTCATTACACCTGATAACCATTATTATGGCACTCACCATGTTCGCAGGTTTTGTAGCGCACACGCAGATGTTTCAAACTGCTATAGGCTCAGTGAATAATGAGTGGTTGCAGTTTCTGTTCATCCTTTCACCCTGGCTTTGGTTTGGACTTATTGCGCTAGTTTTTAGGTTCAAATTTGAAAAATGATTCTATCGGTGTGGGGGAATAGTTGAGCGTCACTTGGTAGATAACTTTACAGCTTATTGCAAGATAAAGCGAAGTTCGCCCTTCAGGCGAATTCGCGGCTAACGCCTTGCAAATACGATCTTTACTGTGGTTCCAAAATGGCGCCCCCGGTCTCAAACTGGCACCAAGCAGGCCCCTTTTAGCCCCCCTTAAAATCGCCCATTTTAAACGGCCCCTGCCGGGGCTCTCTCCGCCTTCATTAAATCCCCCCGGATCAAATGATCGCTGCGCAACCGGCTGCGAAGGGGTCTACTCCGCGCTCACCGGCACGCCGCTTGTCCAGGATGAGGTGACCGCCGGTGACATCACCCATTACCTCTCCGGCGGCGGGCTGACGCTTCGCCTGCTGAATGGCACGGCGCATCGCTATACCCACCTTGATCATCAGGGCACGCCGCTGGCGCAGACCTGGTACACGGGTCTGCTGGCATGGCGTGAGCACTATACGCCCTATGGCGAGAAGACGATGCGCCACGCCTCCAACGATAATGACATCGGCTATACCGGCCATGTGCAGGACGACCTGTCCGGCCTGACCTATATGCAGGCGCGCTATTACGACCCGGTCGCCGCCCGCTTCCTCTCAACCGACCCCATCGGCTATCAGGACCAGTTCAACCTCTACGCTTATGTCGGCAATGATCCGGTGAATAAGGTCGATCCGACGGGGGAGCAGGCGGCACCATTCTTTTCAACAGATGAAGCGCTGTCTCAACAGTCAATGTTACGCGGCGGAGCTTCGCCACAAGAAGCGCTTGCGCGCTCTCAAACAATGAACGCCGCGAGCACCAAAGCAGCCTGGGGAATGGCCGGAGCGGCAGCAACGGCCGCGCTTCCGGGCCCTGAGGATGTAGCCGTGGGTGCGCTTGTCGCGACCAAAGCGGGGCAAGCTATTGGAAAGGCAGCCAGCGCAGTAGGCAAGGCCTTGAAACCGTGTGGTTGCTTCGTAGCCGGAACATTGGTCGATACGGAAGATGGCGTCCGACCGATTGAGGAAATCGAAATTGGCGATCTGGTTGTCGCGCGTGATCCAGACACAGGCGAGACGTCCCTCAAGCCGGTCATCGAACTGATACGCCTGAACAATCGAGACATTTGGGAGATCGAATTCGCCGTAGCCGACGGCGTTATTCAGACCTTCCAAACGACAGACGATCACCCTTGGTGGAACGAAGAATTAGGTTGGCTTCGAACAGATCAGCTTGAGCCTGCAACCATGATTGAAACATTCGACGAGGACCGGGCCCAAGTCATTTCGATAAACCCGACTGGTCAAATAAGCCCCACCTTCAATTTGGAAGTCGACGACTTCCACACGTACTTTGTTGGTACAGAACAACTCTGGGTGCATAACGGGCCTTGCAACAGATTTTATCGAGGAAAAGATCGGAGAGACGCGATTGAGCATCACAGGACAGCAGACGGAGGTCTCGAATGCGCCTATTGCAAAAAAGGTTTGACTGAAGAACCAGGGCAAGCCAGCACCGTCACAGTAGACCACAGGGACCCGTTTGACGGAGGTAATACCACCCTCGGCAATTCCGAATTGGCATGTAAATCATGTAATTCGTCGAAATCAAACAAGGAACTGGGAACGGAATGGACACCGCCGAAGGACCGAATCGAGTAGTTTTTTTTGGCTATTCATTCCAGCCTAACAAGGCATGCTTGGTATGCGAGCATGTTTTCTCTGGTAAACGACCAGTTCGTATTATTGCCCATGATTTGGACGGATGGATTCAATTTCTTTGTGGAGATGAAGCACACGACCCCAAATGCTCAAAAGTCGTCGCTCTTGAGGAAGTATTACGCCGCCATCCGATTGATTCGAAAGACAAAGTCTTGAATCCTGGTTGCTTCGCTGAACTTTCCAACAGTCTCAATTGGGTTATCTACGAAATGTAACCTGAGTGAGGCGGCACGTTACGAAGCACAGCCTCCTCCGTGCTTAGAATGTGCTTCCTATTGAATGGCAACATCAAAAAGCGTTACTAGTTCACGCAACGACGAAATGGCCTGTTGGGACTACTCCTAGTTCTATGGGCTGCCCGTGCTCATTGAGCGGAGCATCTGTTTACAACGCTGCCGAGGAATCGATGAGCACTGGCAACCAAGTGCTGCCGCCCACAAATAAAGCAATTCAAGTATATTGTGAGTCTTGTTAGGGACAATATGGGCGTCCTCACCTCACGGAAGCATTTCACGCCCTATGGCGAAAAGATAGCGGGCCCGGCCTGCAACGCGGATAGTACGGGCCCGCGCTGAACGCTCTGGCCTCACCTATATGCAGGCCCGCTATTACGACCCGGTCGCCGCCCGCTTCCTCTCAACCGACCCCATCGGCTATCAGGATCAGTTCAACCTTTACGCCTATGTCGGGAATGATCCGGTGAACAAGGTCGATCCGACGGGGGAAGATGGTTACGCACTATCGGGAGAAATTGACACTCCAGCGGGCAAGGCTGAGGTATCTGCGGGTGTAAACTTAACTGGTGAAAACAAAGGTTTGTTTATTGGATTGCAGATAGGAACACCTTTGGGCGGAACCAGCGCAGGTGCTCCAACTACAGCTTCAAGAGCAGGTGCATCTACAGAAGTTTCAGGCGAAGCATTTCAGACCGATAACTTGGATAATCGCTTCGGTGCTGGCTTGAGCAGCAGCATAAACGTACCGTTGACGCCGACGCTGGCAGGCGTGGGGACAGAGAGTTCATCTAATCAAGAAGGCACCTACACCGAATTGGAAGCAAGTGTTTCTGAAGGCGCAGCCTTTTCGGCCCATGCCACCCAATCCTCAGGACTATCTCTAACTGGGAATGCTGTTGGATTGAGGTTAGCCGCTCACGGCCCTGACGGATCAGTAAGTCAGCGGCTAGACACGACATCGCCAGCGGCTAGAGCTATACAGAACGTGAATAGATTGTCATACGAACTTACAGGAAAGATGCTGATTAAGTGACCCGATTGTTGAGGCTCAAATCAACGAAAGGCGTTAGTAGCTTTCCCGATGAAGTGTGGGCCAAGGTTCTCGCATCCAGTTCAGAGAATTATGGTAGCCCGAATGTTGCAACAATCTCACATCGAAAAATCACTGATGATCTAATCCAAATAGTCGATTCAAAAAATGGATCGGCTCACTGGAGCTCAGGAGTTTGGTTGGTAAAAAAATCCGGCGAAATGTACGTCGCACCTCAATTGCTTTCAGCAATATTAATAGTTGCGGGCACGCTGTTGGTCATCTTTTTCTTTGCGCTATCGGCAATGTACAGGAAACTCGACAACGCTGTATTTGTTTTACCGGTGCTCATCATCGTCTTGATGTCCGCTATAAGTGTTTATTTCACGCCGTCCCCTCGGCGATCTCAAGTCGTGCATTACCTGAACTCAATACGGAGCTTCAATAGTTGAGCCTATTGTTACCAGATATCTAAATTTGTAGACCCATTAACACGCTGGCCTGCCCCCGCCGGGGCCTTCTCCGCCTTCATTTGATCCCCCGGATCAATTCATTCGGCTGATGTCAATCCACCTTCGAAGGAGTCTACTCATCGCTCCTCGGAACGCCCGTGATCAGGGATGACCGCGCCATCAATGAGTGGGCCATCTCCTACAGTGTCGGCGGGGCCTCGGTGCGCCTGGTCTATTCGGTTCCGCATTACACGCATAATGATGCGCAGGGTCTATGGGCGTCATCGCGGACAATATGAGTGTTCTCACCTCCCGGAAGTTTTTCACGCCCTATGGCGAAAAGATCGCGGGCCCGGCCTGCAACGCGGATAATACGGGCCCGCCCACCGCACCCTTCTGTACCTCTACCCAACTCACCGGTCCAGCTGATCCGTCTGACGCCGGACCGCCCGCGACGGCCCGGCCACGTCCAGGCGTTGAGCGCGACCGCCATGCGTTCGAGTGAGCGCATGCTGAATCCTCGTTCCTCGATGAAACTAGGCTCACTGATGCGGTCGGAGATGAGGGAGTGATGGATGTCAGACCGGACGTCGCTGCGCCCTTCCCTCACCCGTAAAGGCATTGGAGTCCCAGCCCCAAGGCGAGCTTGCGGACAGGTTGAAACCATGCAGATTACAGGACTTCAGGATCGGCCGGTGAAACAGCGTCCGCCGCCCCGTAAGACACCGCTCAGCGCGCGGCCGGCACGCGTCCTTCTGCCGGCACGCGGATCTCGACCCTGTATCCCTTCGGCTGGACGGGCCCATGCGTGAATCGGAACGCTTCGCCATAGGCCGATTTCAGGCGCTCTTCGACATTGAGCAGGCCGATGCCGCGCGTCGCATCCTCTTCCGCCGCTTTTCTGGCCGACACGCCCGGCCCGTCATCGCTGATCGTGATCGCAAGCTCGCCGTCTTTCACGGTCGCATCAAGGCTGATCGTGGTCGGCTCGCTCGTCCGGCTGACGGCAAATTTCACGCTGTTCTCGAAAAGGGGCTGCAGCAACAGGCTGGGGATCGCCGCCGTCTTCGCCGCCTCCTCGACATGCACGCGGGTGTGCAGCCGCTCGCCAAAGCGCACTTTCTCGATGCTGAGATAGAGGTCGAGCGTCTCAAGCTCATCGGCGAGCGTGTGCTGCATCTCGTCGGAATGATCGAGCGTGACGCGCAGATAGTCGCCAATCCGCGCGAGCATGTCTGTCGCGCCGGCCGAGTCACCCTTGCGCACCTGCCAGGAGACAGAGTTCAGCGCATTGAACAGGAAATGCGGATTGAGCTGGTATTTCAGCATTCGAAGCTGCGCATCGCGAAACAGCTTCTCCGCCTCCAGCCGACGCAGCGTCTCCCTCTGCGCAACTTCATTGGCCTTCAGCGCGGTGTTCTGCGCCTCGACCGCCAGCTGATGCTCACGGATCCAGTGACGGTAATATTTCAGCGCATAATAGCAGAAGGTCCACGCCCCGAAGACGATGACAGAGGCAAACCACCAGCCGCCCCAGTCAGCCAGCGGAATGGGCTCACCCGTCATCCAGGTGAAGAGGTAGAGGCGCAGCAGCGTCCATACGAGCGAGGCGATGAGCACGCACGCACCATTGACCAGGATGCGTGGCACGAGCGACCAGGTCCATGTGCCCGACGCCACGAGGCGCAACGGGTGGCTGACGAATATGCCGAGGATCGACTGCAGGATGGTGTGCAGCACGGGCGTCCACTGGCCCGGATTGTACCAGATGGTCAGGCTGAGATAGCTGAGCAGTGCCATGGCCGACCAGCCGGCAATCTGGAACAGCCAGTATTGGCGGGCATTCGGCTGCATGCCGAGGCCAAGGGTCTTGAACATCCCGTCGGGAGCGTCGATAGCAGTCATGGGCACAGTGACATGCAAAATGCAGTCTCATTCAACAGTTTGTTTGCTTAAACAGCGCTCTGATTGCCCGGACAAGGTGAGGAAAGCGGAAATCCGCATGCTGAGAACAATTGTCTGTGACGATGAACGGCCCGCGCTGGAGCTGATGGAAAGCATATTGCGCGACACTGAAGGGGTGCAGATGGTTGGCGCCTATCAGTCGGTTCGCAAGGCCATTGACCGCATCAATGCGGGCGGCATTGATCTCGCCTTCCTGGACATCGAGATGCCGGACCTCAATGGCATGGAGGCGACCGATGCCATCAGGGTCGATCCCAAACCCCTGATCGTCTTTGCCACCGCCCATCCCGAATATGCCGTCGAGGCCTTCGGTCTCGACGCGATTGATTACATCCTGAAGCCGATCGATCCGCACCGGGTCGCAAAGGCCGTGGAGAAGGCAGACCGGCTGCACCGCCTCATCGCCAATAGCGAAGCCGACAGCGATCTTGTGCAAGACACGCCGGAGGCCGACGAGCCGACAATGCTGCGCATCAAGGATGCCGGCCGCTATTATTTCATCCCGCGCGAGGACGTGATCTGGATCGAGGCGGCGGGCGACTATTCCCTGCTTCATACCGGCGAGAAGGAAGCGGCCGTCCGACGGGCCATCAAAGTGCTGGAGGACGAACTGCCCGGCGACCAGTTCGTCCGTGTGCACCGCTCAGCCATCATTTCCCGGGCGCATATCCGCGAGATCCGCATGCTGCAGAAGGGCGAGGCCCAGATCATCCTCACCGGCGATGTCACGGTCCGTACCAGCCGCAGCTACAAGGACGTGATCCAGACGCTGATTGACGAGCGCTAGCGCCGTCCGCCCGGTCTCTCGTCCCATTCATCGCAAGGTCCGGGCAATCCGGCGCATGACCGGTTGCCTCCCGACGGGGCTTCACCCGACACTTCGCAGAATAAAAGAAGTAACCCGGATGTCGGGAGGGAAAATTGAATCTGGTTTCACTGAAAACCGGCGCGGCCTTGGTCGCTGCCCTGGTGCTGTCATCCTGCGCCGCAACCGCAAAACAGCCTGCCAGCAGCGACGAGACGGTCGACGCCCTGATCGCGCAGATGACTCTGGAAGAGAAGATCGGCCAGCTCACCCAGTTCTCCGATCTTGGCGACACGACCGGCCCTGCCCCGAATGACGATCTCCAGCGCCGCCGCCTCGACCTCGTCACGTCGGGCACGGTCGGCTCAATGCTGAATGTCATTGGCCTCGAGAACATCCGCACCATCCAGGACTATGCCGTCAACGAGTCGCGTCTCGGCATTCCCGTCCTTTTCGCCTATGATGTGGTTCACGGCTACAAGACCATCTTCCCGCTGCCGCTCGCAGAGGCTGCCAGCTGGGACCTCGACATGATGGAAGAGACCGCCCGTATCGCGGGCGCAGAGGCCGCCGCCGACGGCCTCAACTGGACCTTCGCCCCCATGATCGACATCAGCCGCGATGCGCGCTGGGGCCGGGTCATGGAGGGGGCAGGTGAAGACCCCTATCTCGGCGCGAAGATCGCCGTCGCCCGCGTGCGCGGCTTTCAGGGCGACGACCTCTCTGACCCGCTGACCATCGCCGCCACCGCCAAGCATTTTGCCGGCTATGGCTTCGCTGAGGCCGGGCGCGACTATAACACGGTCGATGTCGGCACCGTGACCGTCCACAACATCATGCTGCCCCCCTTCAGGGCCGCGATCGAGCAGGCTGGTGCCGCCACCGTCATGAATGCGTTCAACGTCCTCAACGGTGTCCCGGCAACCGGGGACCGCGCGCTCCAGCGCGACCTTCTCAAGGGCAAATGGGGCTTTGAGGGATTCATCGTGTCCGACTGGGGCTCCGGCCTCGAAATGATCAATCATGGCTTTGCCGAGAATGAGCGCGACGCCGCCCTGAAGGCCATCATGGCCGGCTCCGACATGGACATGGAAAGCTATGTCTATTTCAACCACCTCGCAGAGCTGGTCGAGGCTGGCGAGGTGCCAATCGCACTCGTTGATGACGCCGTTCGCCGTATCCTGAAGGTCAAGGCAGATCTCGGCCTCTTTGAAGACCCGTATCGCTATATTGATGAAGCCCGCGCCGAAGCGACCATAATGGCGCCGGAGCATCTCGATGCCGCCCGCCGGATGGCAGAGCGTTCGGTCGTCCTGCTCAAGAATGATGGCGGTCTCCTGCCGCTGAAGCAGAACGACAACATTGCCCTGATCGGCGCCCTGGCGGCCGATAAGGACAGCCCGATCGGCAACTGGCGCGCCATGGGCGCGTCGGACTCTGCGGTCTCGCTCGTCGAAGGCTTTGAGGCGGCCGGTCTCAACTTCTCCTATTCAGAAGGCGCAGCCGTCGAGATTGGCGATGCCGGCTTTCCCAACGAAGTCATCGTCAACATGGATGATCGCAGCGGCTTCGACGCCGCCGTCGCAGCCGCCCGCACCGCGGACAAGGTCGTCATCGTGCTCGGCGAGGATGGCCTGCAGTCTGGTGAAGGCCGCAGCCGCGCTCATCTTGGCTTTCCAGGTGTCCAGCAGGAGCTGCTCGAAGCGGTTCGCGCCGCCAATGAGAATGTCATCCTGGTCGTGATGAGTGGTCGTCCGCTTGTGCTGACATGGGCGGATGAGAATGTCCCCGCCATCGTCCAGGCCTGGCACCTTGGCAGCGAGAGCGGTCACGCCCTCACCAATGTGCTGACCGGGGCCTACAATCCGAGTGGCAAGCTCCCGATGAGCTTCCCCCGCTCGGTTGGCCAGCTTCCCCTCTATTACAACCACCTCAACACTGGCCGCCCGGACGAAATCGCCGAGGTGTTCTGGTCTCACTATATCGATGAGAAGAACACGCCGCTCTACGCCTTTGGCCACGGCCTCAGCTATACCGAGTTCGCCTATTCCGGCCTCAGCGTCACACCGACTGCCACGGGCGCAAGTGTGGAGGTGAGCGTGCAGAACACTGGCGATGTGGCTGGCGAGGAAGTCGTACAGCTCTACATCCGCGATCGCACAGCCAGCGTATCGCGCCCGGTTCGCGAGCTGAAAGGCTTCGAGAAAATCGCTCTTGAGCCTGGCGAGGCAAAGTCCGTCAGCTTCACGCTCGGCCCGGACGAACTTGGCTTCTACAATGGCATGGGGGACTTCCTTGTCGAGCCAGGCACGTTCGATGTGTTCGTGGGCGGATCATCAAACGCAACCCTGTCAGCGCAATTCGACCTGAAGGCTGCAACCGCGATCGACTGACGAGCTTCCTCCCTCGCCCCCGCGGTTCAGAAAGCTGCGACGAGCGCCCACTCGTCGCAGCTTTTTTCGTTTCGATTTCGGACGTTGACGGACAATGTTCAGCCGACTCTTCCCGTTTACCGCGCCAAGCGGCCCACTCGCCGCATCACCATTGTATGTCAGGGCGGCTGGCAGCACGCTGAAATCCAAGGGAACATCGAGAATCCTGAAGGGTAGGAAATGCGGAAACTGCGTGCAGGCAAACACCTGGGCTGTGTGGCTGTCTTGATGACGTCATGCACGGCAACCCCCTCCAGTGCACCGGACATTTCCGCCTCCACCGAGGCCGCCCCATCCTGGACGACTGTCTGGTTTGAGGACTTCAACGGCGACACCCTCGACCGCAGCCGCTGGACGCCCGAGGAATCCTGCTGGGGTGGCGGCAACAATGAACGCCAGTGCTACACGGATCGCCCCGCCAATATCGAGGTTTCGGATGGCATCCTGAAGCTGAAGGCGCGCAAGGAAGAGTTCACCGCCGCCGTCAATCACCCGAACAACAAGACTGAAGCCCTTGTCACCCAACAATACACGTCGGGCAAGATCAGCACGCACAAGAGCGCGGCCTGGAAATATGGAAAATTCTCCGCGCGCATGAAGCTGCCAGCTGGCCAGGGCACATGGCCCGCTTTCTGGATGATGCCCGTCGATGCGAAATACGGCCCCTGGCCGCTGTCTGGCGAACTCGACATCATGGAAGCCGTCAATCTCGGCACGCCCTGCCCGGACTGCCCGACAGGTGTGGAAGTTCGCACATCCGGTGCCGCCCATTTTGGCGACCGCGAGCCAGACAACACCTATCTGTTCAGCAAGACCTCCGGCCTTGAACCGGGCAGCCCGGCCGAAGAATGGCGGGTCTACGCGCTCGAATGGGGTGAAGGCCGGCTGCAATGGATGGTCGACGGCAAGGTCTTCATGCGCCTGATAGCGGATGACTGGTACACCGCCGCGCCGCAGGCCGAGGGCCGCGACTTCGCGCCCTTCGACCAGCCTTTCTACATCATGCTCAATCTCGCCGTCGGCGGGAACCTTGCCGAGAAGTCCAATAGTGGCGGTTTCGATCCGGCCTCGTTCCCCGCAGAGCTGCAGGTGGACTGGGTAAAGGTCGAGACCTGCGACGGCGACGAGGCGACAGGCCTCGCCTGCCTTGATGACCAGGAATGGACCGGAACGCCCATGGGGCCGTGGGAGGTACAGGCCCGTTAATATCAACACCAATCGCTAGAAGCTTATATATCTGGGAGGAAAGATGAGACATTCAGGATTGATCACATGGCGGCACGCATCGCTCGCCCTGCTCGGTAGCGCCTCGGCGCTGGCGCTGGCCAGCACTGCGGTAGCCCAGGAAACCACTGAAGAGGGCGACGAATTCCGACAGGATGTCATCGTCGTCGAAGGCATCCGCGGAAGCCTGACCGAAGCCAGCGACATCAAGCGCAATGCGCAGGGCGTCGTGGATGCCATCACCAATGAGGACATCGGCAAATTCCCGGATACCAACCTCGCAGAATCGCTTCAGCGCATTACCGGCGTCTCCATCAACCGCTCGAATGGCGAAGGCAGCCAGGTCACGGTTCGCGGCTTCGGCCCGGACTTCAACCTCGTCCTGCTCAATGGCCGCCAGATGCCAACAGCATTCCTCGAAGGTGGCGCGCCATCATCGCGCAGCTTTGACTTCGGCAATATCGCCTCGGAAGGCATCGCAGCCGTCGAGGTCTACAAGACAGGCCGCGCTGCGCTTCCAACCGGTGGTATCGGTTCGACGCTCAACATCAAGACGGCTCGTCCCCTCAGCGCACCCGGCCTTCGCGGCTCGATCGGGATCAAGGGTGTCTATGACGACTCCGTCACCAATATTGGCGACAAGGAAGTCACGCCTGAAATCTCCGGCATCTTTTCCGACACGTTCGCGAACGACACGATTGGTGTCGCCCTCGCAGGCAGCTTCCAGGAGCGCAATTCCGGCTTCGCGCAAGTCGGCACGACCAGCGGCTGGCGCGGTGCCTATCTTGGTTCGGAAAACAATTGGGGCACCCTTCCCCAGCCGCCTGCCGACACTCAGGTGACAAACCGTCCGGGCCCGGATGATATTTACTCGACGCCGCAGAACATCAATTACAGCCTGACCAATATCAATCGCGAGCGGACCAACCTGCAGGGAACGCTGCAATACGAACCGGTCTCGACTTTCACGGCGACGCTCGATTATTTCTACAGCGAAAACAAGGTTGCGACCGAACGCTCCGACATGTCCGTCTGGTTCAACCATGGCGACGTGGCGAGCGGATGGACTGACGGCCCGATCTCCAGCCCGCTCTTCTACAATGAAAACTTTGGCGACTCAGGCTCCGACCTCTCCATGGGCGGCGCAAAATTCGCCACGAAAAGCGAAAACAACTCGATCGGCGTCAATCTCGACTGGCAGGCGACAGACCGCCTGAGCTTCGTGCTGGATGCTCACTCGTCCAGCGCCGAATCCGGTCAGGACAGCCCTTATGGCACCTCGGCGGTCATCTCGACGGCGGACTTCCAGCTTCGCACGCAGGCCGCTGACTTCACCAGCGACATTCCTGTCCTGCAGCTTGGCTTCCAGTCACCCTTCACCGACATTGATGCCGGTCGCATGATCTCGACGGGATCGGTCTTCTCCAACAGCTATATCAAGACGGAAATCGACCAGATCCAGCTGAACGGCCGCTATGAGCTCGACAGCATCATCGACAGCGTCGACTTTGGCGTAAGCTCCACGACCAACAAGGTCCGCTCCGCTTTCGCCAATGCCCAGCGCGATACATGGGGCGGCGTCGGGACGGCCGATGACCTGCCGGACGACATCTTCCGGCGTGTAAACATTGCAGAGAACTTTGATCAGTTCAGCGGCGCCGGCCAGACGCATCAGGACTTCTTCATTTTCGACTTTGATCGCATGGTCGACATAATCGACAGCGCCGGTGCCCCATTCAACCAAGCGTGCGGTGGAGACGGCGTCTGCCGCTCCGACGACTTCCTGGAAGACCGGCGCATCGAGGAAGAAAGCCTCGCCGGCTTCATTGAAGTCCACAGGGATTTCAACATCGGCACCATGCCGGCCCAGATCAATGCAGGTGTCCGCTATGAGACGACCGACATCACGTCGCCGGCACAGGTGGTGGCCCCAACCGGCGTGCAGTGGGTTGCCGCGAACGAGTTCGGTCTGATTGGTCTGAATAACGCCGCGAATACCGAGACCCAGACCTTCGAGGGAGAGTATGACTACTGGCTCCCGGCCGTCGACTTCCGCCTCGAGCCGCGCGAAGACGTCGTACTTCGCGCCTCCTACAGCAAGACCATGACCCGTCCGGGCTATGGTGACATTGCAGGCGGCCTCGGCGTTCAGCAGATCGTCCGCGTCGATGGCGGTACGGGCACGAATGGCAACACCAATCTGCGGCCTTTCCTTTCTGAAAACTTCGATGCCTCGGCTGAATGGTATTATGATGGCGGCCTCGGCTCCTACGTTTCGGCGGGCTATTACCGCAAGAATGTGGAGAACTTCATCGGATCGGGTGTGGTGACCCAGTCCCCGTTCGAAGTGTACACGCCCTTTGGTGGCCAGCGATACATGGATGCCCTGGCAGCTGTCGGTGATGACGCCGTTGCCATCCGTCAGTGGATCTTCGAAAATGCTGATCCCTCGACCTATGAGATCACCGGCACCGACAGCAGTGGCAACTTCACGGGCAACATCTTCGGCGTTCCCGGCGAAGACCCGATCCTGACCTTCGACATTGCAACGCCTGTCAACCAGGAAGAAGCGACCGTCGACGGCTGGGAATTTGCCTGGCAGCACTTCTTCGGCGACAGCGGCTTCGGCTTTATCGCCAACTACACCATCGTTGATGGCGATGTCGGCTTTGACAACAGGCAGGTCCCGTCCAGCGGCGATCCGCAATTTGCGGTCACCGGCCTGTCGGACAGCTACAACCTGATCGGTTTCTACGACAAGAACGGTCTTCAGGCGCGTCTCGCCTATAACTGGCGCGACAAGTTCCTGACCTCGACCATTGGCGTCAGCGGAACGCCGAACAATCCTCTATATGTCGAGGATTACGGGCAGCTCGACTTCAATGTCAGCTACGAAATCCGCGATGGCATCACCGTTTTCGTGGAAGGTATCAACATCACCGACGAAACCACGCGAACGGTCGGGCGCACGCCTGCCTATATCAACTTCGCCACCCAGACGGGGGCCCGGTACAATTTCGGTGCCCGTTACACCTTCTGATCCAGTGCTTTCCCCTGCCTGTTTCCCCACAGGCAGGGGATTGTCCCGAAAGTACCGCCCCGCTCTTGTGCGGGGCGGTATTTCGCCGGACCTTCAGACCTGCAAGAATGGCTCTCCGGGAGAGATCATGATCTGCGCGACAGACAAGACAGATATCTTTGAGGGTACCGCTCGCGTCCGCGAAGTGTCTTGCCACCATGGCGACGCCGGACTCATCGAAGAGGTTTCCGCCTCGCAGAGCCCTGTCATCCTGCGCGGCTTCGTCAGCGACTGGCCTGTCGTCGGTGCCGGAAAATCCTCGATTGGCGACCTGCAGGCCTATCTGGCTCGCTTCGACAATGGCGCCGTCGTGCCCATCTCCGCTGGCCCGGCAGAGCTCGATGGCCGGCTTTTCTACAATGACGATTTCACCGGCGTGAACGTCGACCGCGGCAACGCCCCCTTCACCTTGTTTCTCGACCGTGTCTTCAAGTACGGTCCGGCCGACCCGCCCCCGCTCATCTATCTCGCCTCAACCGATGTGGACGCCGTCCTTCCCGGTTTCCGCGATGAAAATGATATCGATTTCGGCAGTTTTGCCCCGCTCCGCAGCGTCTGGATCGGCACGCGCACTCGTGTTGCCGCGCATAATGACCTGCCGCTCAACATTGCCTGCGTCGCCGCCGGTGAGCGGCGTTTCACCCTTTTCCCGCCAGACCAGACGCCGAACCTCTATGCCGGCCCGTTCGAACTGACCCCGGCCAGCCGACCGGTCAGCCTGGTCGACTTCGCCGCGCCGGATCTCGAAAAATATCCGCGCTTCGAAGAGGCTGTGCGCCATGCGCAGATTGCAGACCTTGAGCCAGGCGACGCCATCTTCATCCCATCCATGTGGTGGCACCATGTCGAGGCAACCGGCCCGGTCAACATCCTCGTCAATTACTGGTGGCGCACCTCACCGGCCCATCTCGGCACGCCGCAGGATGTGCTGCACCACGCCATGAAAACGCTGCGCGACCTGCCACCGGAAGAGAAAGCGATCTGGAAGCACATGTTCGAACACTATGTCTTCGAAACCGATGGCAGCGAGAGGGACCACATTCCTGAAAACGCGCGCGGCATCCTTGATCCCATCACCCCCGAAAGCGCAGCCCGCATCCGCGCCTTCCTGCGCGAGCGACTGAACCGGTGACCCTTATGCAAAAGACTGGACCACAGAAGAAGAAAGTTATCATCGCTGGCGGTGGCACGGCCGGCTGGATGACCGCCGCGGCCATGGGCAAGGTTCTGGAAAAGGTCTGCGACGTCACACTTGTCGAGTCAGACGCCATTGGCACGGTCGGCGTTGGCGAAGCGACCATACCGACCCTCGTCACCTATAATCGCCTGATCGGCCTCGACGAAGCCAAATGGATGAGCGCGGTTCGTGGCACCTTCAAGCTCGGCATTGCATTCGAAAACTGGACCGATCTCGACCACCGCTACATCCACAGTTTCGGCATCACCGGCAAGGATCACTGGACCGCAGGCTTCCAGCATTTCTGGCACCGTGGCCGCGAGCTTGGCATCGCCAGCGAGTTTGGCGACTACTGCCTCGAACTCATCGCCGCCGAAAAGGACCGCTTCGCGCATCTCCCCGATCTTGGCCTCAACTATGCCTATCATATCGACGCGACTGCCTATGCCGGCTTCCTGCGAGAGATCGCCGAAACCCACGGCGTCACCCGCCGCGAGGGCAAGATCAATGAGGTCCGCCGCGCCGACAATGGCGACATTGCGAGCCTCATCCTTGATGACGGCGCCGAGCTTGAAGGTGACCTCTTCATCGACTGCACAGGCTTCCGCGCGCTCCTCATCGATGGCGCGCTTGGTGTCGGCTATGAAGACTGGACGCACTGGCTGCCCTGCGACCGCGCCATCGCCGTGCAGACCGAATCCGTCCGCGCGCCCCGCCCCTACACGCGCTCCATTGCACACGAGGCGGGCTGGCGCTGGCAAATCCCGCTGCAGCACCGCACCGGCAATGGCACCGTCTTCTGCAGCAAGTATATGAGCGATGACGAAGCCCTGGCGAAGCTCATGAACGACATTGAGGGTACGCCCCTCACCGAGCCGCGCGTCATCCGCTTCCGCACCGGCACACGCCGCCAGCACTGGCATCGCAACTGTATCGCCATCGGCCTCTCCAGCGGCTTCATCGAACCGCTGGAATCGACCAGCATCCACCTCATCCAGCGCTCCGTCATGCGCCTGATGCGCAGCTTCCCACAGGGCGCGATTTCGCAAGCCGACATTGACGAATTCAATGCGCAGACGGCCTATGAGACGCTCCACATTCGCGACTTCATCATCCTGCACTACCATCTGACCAACCGCACCGACACGCCCTTCTGGCGCCATGTCCGTTCGATGGATATCCCTGACACACTGCGCCACCGCATGGACCTCTTCCGCGAAACCGGCCGCGTCTTCCGCGCCAATGATGAACTGTTCGCAGAGAATTCGTGGACGCAAGTGATGCTCGGCCAGGGGCTGATGCCCGAGAGCCATCACCCGGTCGCAGATGTCATGAGCGAGGCTGAGGTGAAACGCTTTCTCGACTATATCATCGAGAATGTGAACAAGACGGCAGAGGGGTTGCCGTCACATGAAGACTATCTGAAAAAATACTGCCCGGCCAAGGAGATGGCATCATCATCCGGCACCGTGCGGGAAAGCGCTTAACAACAAATCCGGGGCGCCCGACACGGGCCTTTGGGGAGGGAAAACAAGATGGCACTAGAGACGATCGATCTCGTCATTGTGGGGCTTTATGCGGTGGCGCTGTTCGCCATCGCAATCCTGGTCTCGCGTGAGCCTGCGGGCCACAAGAAGGACACTGAAGACTACTTTCTTGCCGGCAAGGCCCTGCCATGGTGGGCGATTGGCGCCTCGCTGATTGCCGCCAATATCTCGGCCGAGCAGATCATCGGCCAGTCCGGACAGGGCTTCGTGGTTGGTCTCGCCATTGCCGCCTATGAATGGCAGGCCGCCATTGTCCTGCTCATCGTCGCGAAGTTCTTCCTGCCCATCTTCCTCAAGCGGAAGATTTTCACCATGCCGCAATTCCTCGAGACCCGCTTCGGGCCCGAGGTCAAATCCATCATGGCGGTGTTCTGGATCGTCCTCTACACGGCGGTAAACCTGACCTCCATCCTCTGGCTCGGCGGTCTCGCCATCAGCGCTGTCACCGGCTGGTCCGTCATGCCCGCCATGATCGGCCTCGGCTCATTCGCTGTGCTCTACTCGCTCTATGGCGGCCTGAAAGCCGTCGCCCTCACCGACATCATCCAGGTCGTGATCCTGATCTTCGGCGGCTTTGCCATCCTCTGGATCTCGCTCGGCCTTGTCGGCGGCGACGCCGGCCCGATGGCAGGCCTCTCCACGCTGATGGGTGAGATCCCCGGCCATTTCAACATGATCCTGAAGCCGGACCATCCCAATTATGGCGACCTGCCGGGCATCTGGACGCTGCTCGGTGGCCTCTGGGTCCTGCACTTCTCATACTGGGGCTTCAACCAGTACATCATCCAGCGCGCGCTCGGCGCCGAAAGCCTGCCGGAAGCCCAGAAAGGCCTCGCCTTCGCCGCCTTCCTGAAGCTGCTCATCCCGGTCATCGTGGTCATTCCGGGCATCGCCGCCCTCTGGCTGGCCCAGAACGGCCAGCTCGACATGCAGGCCCTCAGCTCCACGCCGGACAGCACCTATGGCACGCTGATGACCCTCGTCCCGGGCGGTCTGCGCGGCATCGTCTTCGCCGCCCTCATCGCGGCGATTGTCTCATCCCTCGCCTCGATGATGAACTCCATCTCGACCATCTTCACCATGGACATCTACCGCGACTATATCGCGAAGGATAAGACCGAAGCCCATTACGTCATGACGGGCCGGATTACCGCGCTCGTTGCCATGGTCATCGCGCTCGTCCTTGCCCAGCCTTTCCTTGGCGGCATGGAAAGCGCCTTCCAGACCATCCAGGAATATACCGGCTTTATCGCGCCGGGCGTCGTCGCGGTCTTCCTGCTCGGCTTCTTCTGGGCGCGCACCAACACAGCCGGCGCCTTCGCCCTGCTGATCTCGTCGGTGGTGCTGTCCATTGCGGCCAAGCTGATGCTGCCGGACCTGCCCTTCGTGCTGCGGATCTGGATCGTCTTCCTCGTCTGCCTCGTCGTCGGCGTGGTCGTGTCACTCCTGACGCCAAAGCCGAAACCGGAACAGCCGGTCGACCTTGGCGGCATCCAGTTCGACACCAAGGTCGGCTTCAACATCGCCGCCGTCCTGATCGTCCTGATCCTCGCCGCCATCTACGTGGCCTTCTGGTAGGACCGGTCACTCGCCCAGAAAGGCCCGGAAGCGCTCCAGCGTATCCGGGCCGAGGGCGGCCTTGAGCGGCTGAAGATGCGTCTCGACCTTCTTCCAGGCGCCGATACCTTTCGTGTTCATCGGCTGGCGGACCTGTTCGCTACTGGCCGTGCGCACGGCCCGGTCCGTCTCATGGAAGTTCAGGCAGGCCGCCTCGAACGGAACGCCGACATGATCCAGCATGCGCCGGATCGCGCCCTCCGGATCGGCCACCAGTTCCTCAAACTGGACCGGTAGCACGCGCCCCGGCAGCACGCTCTGCCAGTGATCCATGAGCTTCAGATACCCGTTATAGTACCGCCCGATATGGCCGAGATCATAGCTGAAGCTCGTCCCCTGCGCGAAATACTGGCGATACAGGCTGAACCCGCAATCGAGCGGGTTGCGGCGGATATCGATGACCACGGCGCGCGGCAGGATTTTGTGGATCAGGCCGACATGCTCGAAGTTGAACGGCATCTTGTCGGTGAAGAAGGCCGCCCCCTCACGGCGGAAGAGCGCACTCTCGCGGATATAGCGATCCCCAAGGCCTGAGAGGTCGCTTACGGAAAGCCGGCCCAGCGCGGCAAGATAATCGCTGCCATACCGCTCAGCACAAAGCCGGTGCGCAGCCCGCTTTACGCTCGGCAGGACCGGCTGCTCCATCGTCGCTTCGATCTGCGAATGACTGGCAAGGATCTGCTCGACCAGGGTAGAGCCGGATCGCGGCAGTCCGATGATGAAAATGGGCGTCGGCCCGGCAACATCCTCCGCCTGCGCTGACAGCGCATCCGGTGTCATCTCGGCAATCATGCGATCCACCGCCTGCTCGAACGCGTCCGGATTGAACGGCACGTCCGGCTTCAGCTGGTTGGCGCGATGATAGAGCGCCATAGTCGCGTCCCAGTCGCCATTCGCTTCACTCGCCTTGGCGAGCGCGAAACTCGCAACGCATTGCTGCTGACGGTCAGAGCGCGGATCGGCAAGGATGGCCGTAATCGCATTCTGGTCCTCGCCGGAAAAATCATGCGTCTTGAGGTCCGCCAGCGCCCAGGCCGCGTCGCCATTGCGCGGATTGTTCTGCAGGCACCTCCGGAAAGCGGCAACGCTGTCCTCGCGACGGCCGAGAATGCGCAGCGCCTGGCCCCGGACAAGATCGACATCGCTGATGCGCAATGAATGTCCGCCGCTCAGCGCCTCTGCGCGGTCGCAGGCCGCCAGCAGCTCCTCATTCTGGCCGTAGCGCAGCAACAGCGTTGCGAGCGTCATGACCGCTTCGAAACGCTCCTCTATCTCCACAATCTGCCGCGCAGCCTCCAGTGCCCGCGCATAGGCCCCGCAATCTTCCAGCGCGAAGACGAGGATGTTGCGAAGCGTGAGATTTGCTGGCGAATGCTCCAGCGCAGTGTCCAGAAGCGCCATGCAGGCCTCACTGTCGCCGCGGGCGCGGGCGAGATGCGCCAGCGTGAAGGCAGCGCGTGGATGGCCGGGATACTGGCGCAGCATGCCCTCGGCGACCTGCCGTGCCTGGTCGAACCGTCGCTGCTGCATGGCCCGCTGAATGGTCTGGAACTCGGCCTGCAGCGGATCAGCCTGCTCGGCGGCGCGCCCCGCATCGACCGCCTCCGCAAATGCCCTCTCCCCGAAGAGCAGCCGGCTCAGCCGCATCCAGGCCGTGAAGTGACCCGGCTCAGCAGAAACGACCTGCCGCAGGCCCGCAATCGCCCCCACTACATCGCCTGCCGCCAATCGCGCATCAGCCTCGCGAAGCGCCCCATCTGCCCGTTGATCGACACTCATACCGCTACCCATAACAAGAAATGCGGAGACTTGCGCCTCCGCATTCCCGATCTGGCCTTTCAGCCGTCTTACCGTGTGTAGGTCACACCGAAGAAGAAGAACCGGCCACGCGGACCAACCGGCCAGGCCGTCTGGGTCGCATAAGGCTCTTCATCGGCAATGTTGTTCACACCGCCATACAGCGTCACCGAGTCGCTGACATCATAGCTCGCATTGATGTCGTAGATGTAGACTTCATCGAAGAAACCTGCATCGCCATAAAGCGGATTCGAACCCGTCACCTGCTCAATTTCGGCGACGGCCTGCTCACTCATATAGGTCGTCTGGAAGCCAAGGCTGAGAGGTCCGCGATCATAGCTCAAGCTGAGATTGCCGGACCATTCCGGCAGCTGAATCTCCTGCAGTTCCGGATTGACCTCGTTAAGGTCCTGCGGGTTGAAATAGCGGTCGAGTTTCTCCTGATAGGAGCCGACAAGACTGGCTCCAAATGTGTTTGCGCCGACATCGAACGAGTAATTTGCTGCGAAGTCGTAGCCGCTTGCTTCCAGCTTGGCGAAGTTGATCTGCCCCGTCGTAAGGCCATTGAGCCCTCCATCTCCGCGGCGCGAGATGGCGTCACAGAACCCGACATTCGGGAAGTTTGGAGAGTCGTAACAGCCATTGAGAATATCGAGCGGCAGGACCGCCGAGATTGCATCTTCAATTTCGACGTCCCAGTAATCCAGCGTAAGCGAGAACCCGTCGACGAAGCGAGGCGTAAATACGAAGCCGACCGTCATGGTTTCGGCCGTCTCGACGTCAAGATTGGGATTTCCGCCGGACGTACCGCTGAACCGTGCTGTCAGCGGGTTCATCCAGATGTAATTGCCGGAACCATCGAGGATGTCAGCGTCGGAAACGCCATTGCTCCGGAGCGCAGAAATACAATTGTCCTCACGGTACTGAGAACCGAAGGCGACATTAGACGGGTCACATGGATCGTCGGTTGCGTTGATCGTGATAGGAAGTTGCGGGTCGAAAAGCTCAGCAATGTTCGGTGCCCGCACGGCTTCCGACATCGTGCCCCGGAAAGTGATGTCTTCAATTGGTGCCCAGGTCAGGCCGTACTTCCATGTCGTCGCCTCGCCAAGCGTCGAGTAGTCGGCCAGGCGAACGGCACCGTCTACCGTCAGCTCTTTCGCGAATGGCCGATCTTTGAAGATTGGCAGTCTGATCTCTGCGAAGATGTCTGTGACATCGTAGCTGCCACCGGTATTGAACTGCTGCGTGTTGTCGATGCTGGTGTAGGAGAACAGCCACGGATCCACCTGGCTGACCTGAACGCCCGGCGTGAACGAAGTTCCGAGAGGCAGGATACCAAGCGTAATCGGATCGAATTCGTATGAACTCGACTCGCGTCGATGCTCAACCCCTGTCGCATAACCAATCGGGCCGTCCAACACGGCATCGAGGACATCAAACTGCCCGGTCGCGACTAACGACACCACAGTCTGTTTGACCTCGAGTACATCTGTCAGTTGCGACGTCACAAAGTCCTGTGCCGCTGCACTCGCGGAATATGTGCCGAATGGGTTGAGCGGCTGACACTGACCATCGCCGGGTGTGAAGGAGTAATAGCGGTCGGACGCATATGCGCCGTTCGCAAATCCATTACCACCAGCGAAATAGTCAATCTCATAGGCGGCCGTCGGGTCGAGGTCCGAGCGACACACAATATTTCCATTCCCATCCGTCGTCGCGTCCATCGCGGCGAAGACGCGGTCGAGATAGAGGCCGGTCGTGTCCTGCGTATTGCGGAAATTGCCGTGATTGACCGAGCCTTCGAGGAAATGATTGTCGGCATATTCGACTTCAAACCCGGCCACGCCGCGTATCGTCTCGCGGGTGTAGGTGAATGGATTATTGTCGCTCCAGTCGAGCGGGTCCTGCGTCAGCAGGAGGTAGCCCACCTGGTCCGCAACCGTCTGCAGCTCAGCCGGAATGAACGGATTGTCCGGCAGGATGGCGAGCGTGTCATAGAACGTATCCTGCTCACCGAACGTCTCGGACTTCGCGTTCACATATTTGCCTTCGAAGAAGAGCTTGAAACGCGGATCGAGCTGGTAATTGACGTTGAGGTTCGCAACGAACTTGTCCGTCTCTGGATAGAGCGTATCCCGGTTGAAGTTCAGCCGGCCACCATCGCCGCCAATGCCCCAGAGACCATTGAGAACCGTGCCGTCCTGGTTGACGCGAACCGTGCCATCCGGATTGGTGAGCCAGCAGCCAGCCAGATAGCCGACGCGGCCACCTTCGGATTCCTGACAGTCGGCAATGCCATTATTGTTGATGTCGACGAAATTGACCGACCGGTTGCCAAAACCAGGCGCGATCGAGCCTTCCTGCGAGGTTAGCCAGAAGCGCGGATCGTTCACGACCGCACGAGGCGGCTGGCTTGGATCTGTCAGCCAAGCCGGATTGGTCTGAAGCGTCGCAATCCCATTGTCCTTCGACCAGTCGCGGTCGCCATAGGTCAGCGCCGAATCCTGCTCCAGCGACAGGGCGAGCACGACATTCAGCTTGTCATTATCGAAATTGCGACCGACAAGCATGTCGAAGGCATAGTTCTCGGCATCGCCCTGGCCCGAGACCCCGCCATGCGCATCGAGCTGGAAGCCCTCGAAATCATCCTTGAGAACGAAGTTCACAACACCCGTCACAGCGTCGGCACCGTAGACAGCCGACGCGCCGCCCGTCGTGACCTCGACGCGCTCGACAAGTGCGCGCGGGATGGTGCCGATATCAACCGCCTGTGTGCCACGGAAACCCGCGACATGACGGCGTCCATTGACGAGCGTCAGCGTCCGCTCCTGCCCGAGACCGCGCAGGTTCAGCGCATTCGCACCTGTCAGCGAGTTCTCAGCCGTCAGAGACGACACCAGCGCCGGAATGTCGTTCACCACATCGGCGAGGTTCAGCTCCCCCGACAGCTTGATCGTATTCTCGTCGACCGACTGGACCGGCGTCGACGAAATCAGGTTCGGATCTGTCGGAATGCGCGAGCCGGTGACCGTGATGGTCTCCTGCACGGCCGCATCCTCGCCATCCTGCGCGGATGCACCTGGAACTCCGAAGGCCAGCAGCGATGTCGCCGCCGCCCCTGACAATAGCACGCGTTGAAGGCTTACGCCCCCCATGGGTCGCTTGAAACTCATTGGGATTCTCCTGACTGCCCGTTATTTACCCTGAGCAGATGCTGTTGGAGATCCTGAACGTCCGCTAATGATTCAAATCAGTTTTCGCCATGGAAGCTGACTTTGCCCGCATAGCGGTCAGTTGCGCCTCAGCTTTTGTCATTGCCGACAGGAATGCACGCCATGTCGGACAACCTCCGGCCTGTTCTTGCGCAATTTCGGTGAGAGCAGAGCAGAACTCGCCCCATGCCGGTCAGTCGATATCCGCCAGCATCTCGTCGATCATCTGTTTCTGGAACGCCTTGAGCAGCTCGATCGACCGGTTCGCGCCAGTCCGCGAATGTTCGCGCAGCGCGTCGATGGCAAGCCCCCGGCCCGCCGCCGCATAGAGCTGGACAAAGGCATCAAAGGTTTCGCGATGCCGTCCCTCGTCGAGCCCCATATCAGCGCCGAGTCTCCAGGTCCTGTCCTTGTGGCTCCGGTCGATTTCGTCGTTGATGTCCTCGATCCTCTTGGCGAGTTCGGGATCGCTGCGCGTGCTGAGCATGATTTCGAGCCGCGCCACACCGGACGGCGAAAGCATCGCTTCCCACAATATGTCGACCAGGGCGAGGAACTTTCCCTTTGGCGTCTCAAAAGGGCTGAGGCGCTGCTTGTGCAGGGCCCGGCGCATTCGCCGGATATGTTCGGCCGTCGCAACAATCAGGTCTGCCTTGGTCGGGAAATGATGCAGCATCGCGCCACGGCTGACGCCCGCCCGTTTGGCCACAATCACGGTCGATGTCTGGTGGTAGCCCAGTTCATACAGGGTCTGGATCGTCGCTTCGATCAGTTTCGCACGCGTCGTGGCCGTACGTTCGGCATTCGGGATCCGCTTGCGGATTGGCGGGGTCTCGGCCTGGGAGTCGCTGGACATGTTCTGGTTCACCGTCTGTGTCGCGGCCAGTATATGCCTTATCCGCCGCATTGTTCCAGTAACCCTGCCTGAGGTCACCGCAAAGGCGACGACCGGAAACGGGCCGGCTGGCCTGGGCGCTAACCCAGCCCCTATTATGCGCCGCAGGACCCACGCACGATCAGTTCCGTCGGCGACCGCTCTGACCGGCGCGTACCGCCCTGCGAATCGACCAGCTTCGAGACCAGCAGGCGGCCTGCCTTCTCCGTGTCCTGCGACACGGTTGTCAGCGCCGGACGGGCCAGACGGCTGAACGGAACATTGTCATAACCGACAACGGACACATCATCGGGCACCTTCCGGCCCTGCGCCTGCAGCGCGCGGATCGCGCCAAAGGCGATCAGGTCACTCGCCGCGATGACGCCGTCAAACTCAACCCCCCGGTCGATCAGGCTGTGAATGGCGGCCTCGGCAGATTCCACCTCGAAATGTACCGGCAGGTACCAGTTCGGATCGGCATCAATGCCTGCCTTGTCGAGCGCTTCCACATAGCCGCGATAGCGCTGCAAAGCTTCCGGGGCTTCGGTGTCACCGAGGAACAGGATCTTCCTGCGGCCAAGCCGCGTCAGATGCGAGGTCGCGCGCCGGCCTCCCATCGGATTGTCGCTGCCAATCGAGCAATAGGACTGCTCCGGCAGCTCTGCGCCCCAGACAACGAACCGGCTATCCTTGACGGCCAGCCGGTTGAATTCGGTATGAAGCGAGCTCTGTCCGATAAAGATCACGCCATCGGCACGGCTCGTACTCATGGCGAAGGCCAGGTCGTCATAATTGGTCGGTGTGATATGGCTGACCAGCACATCGCAGTTTCGTTCGCGTGCGGCCTCGGCAATACCGGCCAGCAGTTCGAAGAAGAACGGATCATAGATATTGCCGTCGCGCGCCTGCGGCTGCGGCACCACGACCGCGATTGTCGCCTCGGCTCCGATCGGTCCGGCCGGCATGCGCTGGCGGAACGGATAGTCCAGCTCTCGGGCCAGCTCCCAAATCGCCTGCTTGGTGCGGCGATTGATGGCCGGGCTGTCGTTCAGCGCTCGCGACACCGTCGAGATGGAGACCCCTGCCCGCTTGGCAAGGTCTTCCAGCCTTGTCGACTTTCGTGACGCCTTGTCTGCTGAACCTGTCATACGCGCTTATGCCCCCCGGCTGCCTTCATCTCTCGGAATAGCCCAATAGCCACTCCAGCGCGCAATCTGCTCCGGCAGAGCAACGAATCCGTTAACCGCGCCCGTCTGATCTGCCAGAACACGATAGGCCGCGCCATCCTCGGGAACGTAGTCAATTGGCGTTTCACCGCAATTGAGAACGCACAGTAGCGAATGGTTTCCCCACTGGCGGCGGAAGGCAACGATCCCGTCCGGTGCGTCAAGAAAGGCCATGCGCCCCAGCCGCAGGACCGGCAGCGACTGGCGCAGCTTCATGAGCGATCGCGTCACATTCAGGCTCGAGCCGGGATCACGCTCCTGCGCGGCAACCGACAAGGCCTCATGCGCCGGGTCGACCGGCAGCCACGGATCGCCGCTGGTAAAGCCGGCATGCGCCGCCCCCGTTTTCCACGGGATCGGCGTGCGCGCGCCATCCCGGCCCAGCGTGCGCGGCCAGTTGGCAATCGCTTCGGGGTCTTTCAGCAGCTCGAACGGCACATGCGCCTGCGGCAAGCCAAGCTCTTCGCCCTGCCAGATGAAAGCATTGCCTCGGAAGCCGAGCAGCAAGAGCAGCAGCGCATCGGCCGCCTGCTTGCGTTCATCGGCTGACGCCCATCGCGACACGGCGCGCGGCGCATCATGATTGGAGAAGGCCCAGCTCGGCCAGCCTTCATCCGGCCCGCCATCCCACTGGTTCAGCGATGCCTGCACAGCCGCCGGCACCAGCTTTTCCGCATAGAGAAAGTCGAAATTATACGCCGAGTTCAACCGCTTCTCGCCCTCGGTGAAGGCCTTCATCTCCGAAATCGGGTCCGGCCCGCCAATCTCGGCAACCGTGAAGATGCCGTCATACGTGTCGAGCAATGCGCGGATGCGCTCCAGGAATTGCGGCACTTCCGGCTGAGACATGTTGTAGACATGGCGCTGCAGGTCAAATGGCCGCGTCACCTTCTCCATCGGCATGTTCGACGGTGGATTGTCGCGCAGCTGCCGGTCATGCATGGAGAAATTGATAGCATCGAGCCGGAAGCCATCCACGCCCCGGTCTAGCCAGAATTTCGCCGCCGCGAGCAGCGCATCCTGCACCTCCGGATTGTGCACGTTGAGCTGCGGCTGCTCGCGCAGGAAGTTATGGAAATAATATTGCTGGCGCCGCGCATCCCAGGACCAGCTCGGCCCGCCAAAGACGGACTGCCAATTGTTGGGTGGCGACCCATCCGCCTTCGGATCGGCCCAGACATACCAGTCCGCTTTCGGATTGGTCCGGTTCTCCCGGCTCTGCTTGAACCAGTCATGTTCATGCGATGTGTGGGAATAGACCTGGTCGATAATGACCTTGAGGCCAAGCTCATGGGCGCGCGAGACCAGCCGGTCGAAATCCTCCAGCGTCCCGAACATCGGGTCGACATCGCAATAGTCAGCGACATCATAGCCATAATCATCCATGGGCGAGGTGAAGAAAGGCGAGAGCCAGACCGCATCCACGCCGAGCGAGGCGATATGATCAAGCCCCTTTATGATACCCGGCAGGTCACCGACGCCGTCGCCATTCGTATCGAGGAAGCTGCGCGGATAGACCTGATAGATCGTCGCGCCTTTCCACCACGGGGCATCCTTCGCATCCGGCACGCCATTGGCCGCTTCAGCCTCTGCGGGCCGCTTTGTGGTACACTCATCCACCGGCATTTTCCTCCAGGTCGCTGAAACAGATCAGGTAATCGAGCGGCGCAACCCGCACCGCATAGCTTCCGGGCGCCGCCGCACTCACCGCACACTCGCCATGCAGCGATGCCCATTCGGACGCCGCTGCCGAGACAGCAACCGGCTCGCGGCGCTCATCTTCGCCCGCATTGAAAGCAATCAGGTATTCGCGGCCGTCATGAATGCGCGACATCACGATGAGTCCGCCATCAAGATCGGAATGACGGACAGTCTGCTCTCCCCGGCGCAACCCTTCATGCGCCTGACGGATGGCGGCCATGCCCGCAATCGCCTCGAACAGCGGATGGCCCGTGTCGAAATTGTCGTCGGCAGTCGTTTTCCCAGTGCCGATCAGCACATTGTCATTATAGTCCGCCACCTGGCTCTCGAACATGTTCTCGCGCGCGCCACGGTCGCCGCCATCTGACACAAAACCCTGCTCGTCGCCATAATAGATCGTCGGCACACCGCGCGAGAACATCAGCATCGCGTGCGCAAGCTCGGTGCGCGCCAACATTTCCTGCTCACTCATCTCAGGGTCGGCCACGCGCAGGAATCCGGCAAACCGTCCCATATCGTGATTGCCGAGGAAGGTCGGCAGGATCGCCGCCGTCGCCGCACCGTTCGCATAGGCATGGTCGACCTCGAACAGCCGCTCCATGTTTCGCGCCGGTGCCCCGTTCACGACAAGGTCGCGCACCGTGCCCTGGAACGCAAAGTCGAGAACCGATGGCAGACTGTCGCGCGTCGTATAGGTCGCAAGGTGGCCCGGATCGAACTCGTAGACCTCGCCAAAGACGTGGAAATGCTCGATGCCAAGGCTTTGGGCATGTTCGACAATGGCCGGTGAGAAGGCCTGCCAGAATTCCGGGTTCACATGTTTGGCCGTATCGATCCGGAAGCCGTCGACACGGAAATCGGTGATCCACTGCTTGTAGATCTCGATAAAGCCCTCAACCACGCGCGGGTCTTCGGTCATCAGGTCATCCAGCCCCGCAAAATCCCCCATGCGGGAGCTTTCGCCCTCAAAGGCTGAATTGCCCCGATTGTGAAAGAGCAGCGTATCGTTCAGCCAGGCCGGGTTTTTCACGTCTGCTTCTTCGTCCGGAACGAAAGGGTGATAGGCCCAGTCCGGATTGTCGAGCTTCGCGAAATTCTCTGACGTCTCGACCGACACACCCGCAAATCCGTCATTGATGCGCGGCCCTTCCGGCCCGCCTTCGCTGGTCCACGGATACGCGCCAACACTGCGATAGACGCACCCTGCCTCGCCCATTTCCTCGCCCGGCAAGGCCCGGTCGCTGCACTCGCGATACTGGATCACATCGGCTGTGTGATTGGTGATGATGTCCATATAGACCTTCATTCCCCGCGCATGGGCAGCATCCACGAAGGCCTTGAAATCCTCGCGCGTGCCAATGTGTGGATCGACATTCAGGAAATCGGTGATCCAGTAGCCATGATACCCGGCCGACTCCATGCCCGGCGGCCCCTGCACCGGCTTGTTCTCGAAGATCGGCGTCAGCCAGACCGCCGTCGCCCCAAGCGCCTGGATATAATCCAGCCGGTCGGTGAGCCCCTTGAGGTCGCCGCCATGGAAGAAGCCATTGTCGGTCGGGTCAAAGCCATGATCGAGCCGGCCGCCTTCAATGCCGCCCCGGTCATTTGATGGATCGCCATTCTCGAAGCGGTCCGGCATCACGAAATAGATGATCTCATCCTGCGGCAGGCGGTCCTGAAAATCTGCAAGGCCGGAAGCAGGCTGCGCCTGGGTCTGTGTCGCGCAGGCCGCCATCAGCAGGCCTGCGGCAACCATGCCTGGTCTCAGGGGTGATACCCGCATCCTCGTCATCCTTTCCTCCCTCGCTGCCTTGTGCCACGGAATCTTACGTTCCGCAATTTTTTGCATAGCTATCACGAAGAGATTTGCATGAAAACACATTTCTCCAATTACCGCACTTCTATTGTTACTATTGGTATTTTCAGGCTCGCCACTTATTGCGGCGCACAAAACTGCCGGTCAGGTCTTTCGCTAATTTTGGAATTGACTTGCAAAAGTTTGCAGCGCACTCTGACAAAAAACCATCAGGGAAGATGCGACCATGAAGCCCGACTTTTTCACCCGCCTGATTCCAGCCGGGCTCGCCGCCCTCATCATGGCTGCCTGCACGCAGATCAGCGACACGCCACTACAACAGCAGGCCGCCGCCCAAGCGTCACAGAACGCCAACACGTCCATGGTGAAAACGACATCGCCGGACGGACGCATTGAGCTTACGGTCGGCTCTGATGGCGGCCAGCCTTTCTATTCCATCACGCGCGACGGCGAGGAGATTGTCTCCCGCTCAAGACTTGGCCTGCGCTTCGCCAGGGGACTTGATCTCGACCGGGGCCTGAGCCTCACGCGCAGCACAGAAACCCGCAAGGACGAGACCTGGGAACAGCCCTGGGGCGAGAAGCGCTTCGTGCGCGACCATCACAAGGAAATTGCCGCCACCTTCACCGCTGATGATGACTCGGGCCGCACTTACACGCTCCGCGCCCGCGTCTTCGATACAGGCGTCGGCTTCCGCTATGAAGTGCCGGACACCGGCCCGCGCATCCTCGTCGACGAAATCACCGAATTCTCCATCACCCCGGACGGCATGTCCTGGTGGACCCCCGCAGGGGAATTCAACCGCTATGAATACATCTATGAGACGACGCCCGTGCGCGACATCTACCGCGTCCACACACCCTATACGGTGAAGCTGGACAAGGCCGATGGCCCCTATATCGCGATCCATGAAGCCGCGCTCGTCAACTATGCCGGCATGTGGCTCGACCAGCGCCGCGCCGGCGTTCTCGAAGCAGAACTCGCCCCGCGCCATGATGGCAGCAAAGTCCATGTCGAGGGCGCCTTCAACACGCCGTGGCGCGTGATCCAGATCGCCGACACCGCGGCGGGCCTGATCAACGGGTCGGACATCTATCTCAACCTCAATGAGCCGAACAAGCTGGGCGACACCTCCTATTTCAAGCCGGGCAAGTATATCGGCATCTGGTGGGGCATGCACATCAACACCATGACCTGGGGCTCCGGCCCGAAGCATGGCGCGACCACTGAAAACACGAAGCGCTACATGGATTTCGCCGCCGAGAACGGCTTTGACGGCGTCCTCGTCGAAGGCTGGAACATTGGCTGGGACGGCGACTGGTTCAACAATGGCGAACTCTTCCGCTTTGCCGAGCCCTATCCCGACTTCGATATCAAGGCGATCACCGATTATGGCCGCGAAATCGGCGTCCAGCTGATCGGCCACCATGAGACCTCGGCCAATATCGCAAACTATGAAGCCCAGCTCGAAGACGCCTTCCAGCTCTATAAGGATATGGGCGTGAAAGCCGTGAAGACGGGTTATGTCGCCGATGCCAGCGACCTCGTCATCCATGATGAGGACGGCATCCGCCGCTACGCCTGGCATGACGGCCAGGAGCGCGTCGTCCACGACATCAAGGTTCTTGAGCGTGCGCACGCCTATGGCATTGCGGTCAACGCGCATGAACCCATCAAGGATACCGGCCTGCGCCGCACCTACCCCAATGCCGTTAGCCGTGAAGGCGTGCGCGGCATGGAGTTCAATGCTTGGGGCAGCCCGCCCAACCCGGTCGAACATCAGGCCATCATCCCCTTCACACGCATGCTGTCCGGCCCGGCCGACTATACGCCCGGCATCTTCAACCTGATGCCGAACGGCCCTGACAATGAGAACCGCGTCCAGACCACGCTCGCCAAGCAGCTCGCGCTCTATGTGACGCTCTACAGCCCTCTGCAGATGGCCGCCGACCTGCCCGAAAATTACGAAGCCAATCCCGAGCCCTTCCAGTTCATCCGCGACGTGCCCGCCGACTGGGAAAACTCCATCGCATTGATGGGTGAGGTCGGAGACTATCTCGTCCAGGCCCGCCAGGAACGCGGCAGCCGCGACTGGTATATCGGCGCCGTAACGGATGAGGACGCACGCACGCTGACAGTGCCGCTCGGCTTCCTTGACGCAGGCACCACCTACCGCGCCGAGATTTACCGCGACGGCGACGATGCCGATTGGGAAACGAACCCCTATCCTGTCACCATCGAGACCCGCGCCGTCACCGCACGGGACGAACTGGTCCTGCCGCTTGCCCGTGGCGGCGGCGCTGCCGTTCGCCTCGTCGCAGAGAGCGGCTTGGACTGATGCCACAAACCGTATCTCGGCAATCTGCCTTCGCCGCACCACGGCTAGGGAAAATGCCCAGCAAACGATAGAAACGATCACCGGCTGACCTTCACAAAAGGAAAGCAGCCGCCCGGGGAGGATTGATCATGCAGAAACCCAGGCTGAGTTTCGGCCAGATCTGGAACATGTGTTTCGGATTCCTCGGCATCCAGATCGGCTTCGACCTACAGAACGGCAATATGAGCCGCATCTTCCAGACGCTCGGCGCGGAGATGGATTCGCTCGCCATCCTGTGGATCGCCGCGCCGCTCACTGGCCTCATCGTCCAGCCCATTATCGGCTTCTTCTCCGACAAGACCTGGAGCCGCTTCGGACGCCGCCGTCCCTATTTCCTCGCAGGTGCCATCCTCGCCAGCCTTGCGCTCTTCATCATGCCGAACTCGCCGACCCTCTGGATGGCCGCCGGCATGCTCTGGATCCTCGACGCCTCCCTCAACATCACCATGGAGCCGACGCGCGCCTTTGTCGGCGACATGCTGCCGGATGAGCAGCGCACCACGGGCTATGCGATGCAGAGCTTCTTCATCGGCGTCGGCGCTGTGCTGGCGGGCGCGCTGCCCTGGCTGCTGACAGAGTTCGGCGTCGCCAACACCGCGCCCGAAGGCGAAATCCCGATGACGGTGCACATCGCCTTCTATGTCGGTGGCGCGGCCCTGTTCCTTGCCGTCCTCGTGACGGTGCTCACCACACCCGAATACTCGCCCGAACAGATGGAACAGTTCGAAGCGGCCCGCCGCGAAGCGCTCGGCCTTGGCGAAGACGCCGGCGACACTGCCCCGCCGCGCAGCTCAGGCGCCTTCTTTGCTGGCGGCCTGATCTGGCTCGTCGTCGGACTGGCGCTTGCCGCCTTCTTCCATTTCGGCCGCCTCGACCCGCGCCCGGACTGGCTCAATTGGCTCGGCAATGTCGAGTTCAAGCAGGACCTCTACGTCTTCGCCGCCCTCATTGCGGGCTTTGGCCTTGTGCAGATCGTCGCCGGTCTGATGCGCTCCTCTGGCAAGGACAAGAACGGCTTCATGGAAGTCGTCGGAGACCTCTTTCGCATGCCGCTCACCATGCGCCAGCTCGCCGTGGTGCAGTTCTTCTCATGGTTCGGTCTTTTCGCGATGTGGATCTATGGCACGCCCGCCGTCGCTGACCATCATTATGGTGCGACCGATCCGTCCACCGCCCTGTTCCAGGAAGCTGGCAACTGGTGGGCCCTGCTGGGGGCTGTCCGAAATGGCGTCGCCGCCGCCGCTGCGCTCGCCATCATCTGGCTCGCCGCGCAGATTGACCGGCGCCGCCTTCACGCCGTCTGCCTCCTGCTCGGCGCGCTCGGCTTTGCCGGCATGATCCTGATCCGGGACCCGGCCCCGCTATCGCTCCCGATGATCGGTGTCGGCATCGCCTGGGCGGCCATCGTCTCGGTGCCTTACGCCATTCTCGCAGGCTCCGTCCCGGCAAAAAAAATGGGCGTCTATATGGGCATCTTCAACATCTTCATCGTGGTGCCGCAGCTCGTCGCCGCGACCCTGCTCGGCTTCCTGCTCCGCACCTTCTTCGGCAATGAGCCGATCTGGGCGTTCGCCATCGCAGCCGCTTCTTTTACCTGCGCAGCCATCGCCGTCCTCTTCGTTTCCGACGCACCCGAAGACGCCTCCCCCGAACCGCTCGGAGCAGATGCATGATCCGCCTCGCCACCACCTTTGCGGCCCTCGCCCTCGCCGCCTGCGCCACTGACCCCGCAACGCCAACAACAGACCGCTGGCAACCCGAACCCTATGTCCAGCTCGACCATCCCGACTGGGCCAGAGACGCCGTCCTCTACCAGCTCAACACCCGCCAGTTCACAGCCGAAGGCACCTTCGCCGCTGCCGAGCTTGAGCTCGACCGCCTCGCTGACCTCGGCGTCGACATCATCTGGCTGATGCCCATCCACCCCATCGGTGAAAAGAACCGGAAAGGCACGCTCGGCAGCCCCTATTCGGTGAAAGACTATTACGGCGTGAACCCGGAATTCGGCACGCTGGACGATCTCAAATCCTTCATTGACGCCGCCCATGCCCGGGGCATGCACGTCATCCTCGACTGGGTCGCCAACCACACCGCCTGGGACAATCCGCTCGTGGAGCAGCATCCTCACTGGTATGAGCGCGACTGGGACGGCGACTTCATGCCGACCCGCTGGTGGGACTGGTCCGACATTATCGACCTCGACTATTCCAACCCCGAGCTTCGCGCCTACATGGCGGCGGCCCTGCGCTACTGGGTTGAGGAGGTCGGCGTTGACGGCTACCGCGCAGACGTCGCCGGCTACATCCCGCTCGATTTCTGGGAGGAGGTGCGCGCCGATCTTGAAACCATCAAGCCGGTTTTCATGCTGGGAGAGTTCGACCAGCGCGACATTCACGCCCGCGCCTTTGACGCCTCCTATGCCTGGGAATGGAAGAATACGATGCACGCCATCGGCAAGGGTGAAGCGCGCGCAGACGCCCTGTTCGGATACTACTCCACCAATGAAAGCGTCTGGCCGCACGATGCCTACCGCATGACCTACACGTCCAATCACGACCAGAATTCATGGGACGCCGCCGCCCCCGCCTTCTACGGCCCGGCCTATGAGAGCGCCATTGTCCTCTCCTTTGTCGGCGAGGGCCTTCCGCTCATCTATAATGGCCAGGAGGCCTACAACACCAAGCAGCTCGAATTCTTCGAGAAGGACCCGATCGCCTGGCGCGATCACCCGATCGAAGACCTGTTCAGATCCCTGATAGACCTCAAGACCGCCACCACCGCCTTGCACAATGGCGCGGCCGGCGCGCGCATGGTCCCGGTCGTGAACACCAGCCCCGAAGACGTGTTCAGCTTCACCCGCCTCGACGCGAATGGCGGCGTCTTCGTCGTCATGAACCTCTCGTCCACCGCCCGGACGGCGCGCTTTACCGATGGCCCGTATGCTGGCAGCTATAGGGAGCACTTTTCCGGCGAGGCGCTCACGATCAGCAACTCGACCGAACTTTCCCTGCCAGCCTGGAGCTACAGGGTGTTTGTGCGACAGGAGGGCTGATGCTGGCAGGGATTGAGGCAGGCGGAACCAAGATGGTCTGCGCCGTCGCAGAACACCCGGCCCACATTCGTGAGCGCATCGAAATCCCGACGACCAGCCCGGAGGAGACCTTCGCCCACATTCAGGACTTCTTCGCCGATCAGAAAAACATCCGCTCCATCGGCATCGCCGCCTTCGGCCCGGTCGACACGGACCGGCGCTCGAAGACCTATGGCAACGTGCTCAACACGCCTAAGCCCGGCTGGTCCGGCGCGTCATGGGTGAGGGCCATGGCGGCCTATACGACACCCTTCGCCATCGAGAGCGACGTCTCCGGCGCCTGCCTCGCCGAATACATCTATGGCGCGGGCAGGCACAAGAAAACGCTCGCCTATGTCACGGTTGGCACCGGCATAGGCGCAGGCATCGTGCATGAAGGCCGCGTTCGCACCGGCACAGGCCATTACGAGATGGGTCACATTCCTGTCCGCCGCGACCCGTATGACAGATATGGCGGCCACTGCCCCTTCCATGCCGACTGCCTTGAAGGCCTCGCCTCCGGCCCGGCCATCGACGCGCGCTGGGGCGGGCCGCTTTCCGAGATGGGCGAAGGCGAAATCGCGCTGGAAGCAAGCTATCTCTCGCAACTCGCTCTGACGCTCATCCTCACCCATATGCCGGGCCGCATCATCTTTGGCGGCGGCGTCATGAAGACGCCGGGCCTTATCGATGCCATCCGCGAACAGACCGCAGACCGCCTTGCCGGCTATGTCTCCCGCGGTGATCTATCGGGCGACCTTTCGGAATACATCGTCCCGCCTGCTCTCGGCGATGATGCCGGGATCAGCGGCGCGCTCCTGCTCGCCCAGCAGGCCGCACGGGATGCGACCGACCGATGACGGGAAGTGTTGCCGCCCTAGGCTTTCGCCGCGAGGAAGGTGTTGATTGTCAGCCTCGGCGCTGCATCCGGTGCGCCGATGCGCTCAGGCTGCGCGATGTCGCCCGAATGCAGCCTGTAGCCGCGATAGATCACCATGCGATTGAACCGCGCCTCAACGCCGCCAATCTTCTCGAACTGCTGGTCCGTTCCAGAAAAGTACTGTCTTTTGGGAAGCCCGTATTCTCGCACCTCTTCCTGCAGCATGCCGGTATAGGTATCAAGCCGCGACGCGTCGATCGTCTCGAACTGGCTTGCGCGGTGGCGATAGAAGCTCGTGCCGCCCTCTTCCGGCCCGCCAAGATAATGCAGCAGGGCGAGATAGCCGGGATCGGTGCTGTCAAAATGCGGCAGGCGCTGGATCGGGGTCAGGCGGTCCGGCGGCGTCGTCACGATAGAGAAATTACACTCGACAAGGTTCGCCCCGCCATCCATCCCGAACACCTCCGTCAGCACAGCCTGCAGCAGGTTCATCCGCTCGCGAAGGTAGGCCGACGGGGCTGGCGCGCGCTGGCCGGGATAGTGCTTGCCGCCCTCGCCATAGCTCGCCTCGCGCCCGCGCCTCAGCAGGGCGTCCGGGTTCAGCGAAAAATCATCGATCACCACGACCGGCTCGCCTTCGGCCCCCGGTCTGTCGAGCTGGACAACGCCGCTTTTCAGCGCCTCTTCAAGAGTGATCTTGCCGCTCATACGCCCTCGATGCTGGCCGATTCACTGCGATCTATAGCAGGCCAGGCAGGCCCGCACACCCATTCAACATGCAGGACTTTCCCATGACTCCGGACCCGGTAAAGGACATCGTCATCGTCGGCGGCGGCTCAGCGGGCTGGATGACCGCCGCAGCGCTCGCCAATGCGACGCAGGGCGCCTGCAGGATCACCCTCATCGAGTCCGAGGAGATCGGCACGGTCGGGGTCGGCGAGGCCACCATCCCACCCGTCAAATACTTCAATTCCCGTCTCGGCATCGACGAGGCGACCTTCCTGAAAGAGACCAGCGGCACCTTCAAGCTCGGCATCCAGTTCATCGACTGGCACCGCAAGGGCGAGGCCTATTTCCACCCCTTCGGCCAGTATGGCGCAGAGTTCGATGACGTCCCCTTCTACCAGTACTGGATCCGCGAATTTGTCGCTGGGCGCACGCGCGACCTCGACAATTACTCCATGGCCTGGGCCGCCTCTGCCGCCGGAAAATTCCAGCACCCGGCCCGCGAGAAACGCCTCATCCAGTCGACCTTCGACTATGCCTATCATTTCGACGCGACGCTCTATGCGCGCTATCTTCGCAAATATGCCGAGGCGCGCGGCGTGCGCCGCATCGAAGGCCGGGTGACGGGCGCCGCGCAGGACAGCGAAACCGGCTTTATCCAGTCCGTCAGCATGGAGACGGGCGAGACAATAAGTGGCGACCTCTTTATCGACTGCACGGGCTTTTTCGGCCTCCTCATTGAAAAGACACTGAAAACCGGCTTCGAGGACTGGTCACACTGGCTGCCCTGCAACCGCGCCGTCGCTGTGCCATGCAAACCGGGCGGCACGATTGATCCGTACACGAAGTCTACGGCAAAGAAAGCCGGCTGGCAGTGGCGCATTCCGCTGCAGCACCGCATCGGCAATGGCTATGTCTATTGCAGCGACCACCTCTCAGCCGAAGAGGCGGAAGCCGAACTCCTCTCCTCCATCGAGGGCGAACCGCTCGCCGAGCCGCGACACCTCCGCTTCCAGACTGGCCGGCGCAAGCAGTTCTGGAACGCGAATGTCGTCGCCATCGGGCTATCGGCTGGCTTCATGGAACCGCTGGAATCGACCAGCCTCCACCTCATCCAGTATGGCATCATGCGCCTGCTCGCCATGTTCCCGGCAAAGGACATGTCGCCCCTGCTGCGCGATGAATACAACGCCCTCACCGCCGCCGAATATGAGCGCATCCGCGACTTCCTGATCCTGCATTACAAGGCGACCGAGCGGCGTGACGACGCCTTCTGGCGCTATTGCGCGGACATGAATATCCCCGACCGCCTGCAATACAAGATCGACCATTTCCGCACTCACGGCATGATCGTCTCGGATGAGCGCGAACTGTTCCACAATCCGAGCTGGATTGCCGTCTATATCGGCCAGGGCGTCCACCCTGAGCGCGCACCCGCCCTCTCAGGCCTTCGCCCGTCCGTCCCGGTCGAACAACGCATGCAGCAGGTTCGCAAAGCCATGAATGATGCCGTCACCGCCATGCCGGAGCACCGCCAATTCATCGAGACCTATTGCAAGTCGGCATTGCAATGAGCCGCTATAAAATCCGCATGCGACGGAAGTGAGCCTTCCGCCTTGGCGATGATCGCCTTGAGGTCTCGCATCATGCGCTGAAGCTGGTCGGAAGACAGTCGATCCGCCATGGCATGATAGCCCTTCGGCATCAGCCCCTGCCCGATCATGACCTGCACCCAGCTCGCCTCGCGGAACAAATCCTCGGCATCCTTCCAGAGCCGCCCGCCCGCTTCGAACAGCGCCATTTTGGCCCGCAAACTGTCGGGCACATCCATGTTCGCGCAATAGCGCCAGAACTCGGTATCGTCGCGTGCGGTGAGGTGGTAATGCAGGATCAGGAAGTCCCGCACCAGCTCATATTCATGCGCGACCTGACGGTTATATTCCTCAATGATGGCCGGCTCGAACCCGGCTGACGGGAAGAGTTCGATCAGGCGCGACACGTTCGACTGGATGAGATGGATCGATGTCGATTCCAGCGGCTCGAGGAAACCGCTCGACAGGCCGATGGACACGCAATTCTTCTTCCAGAACTTCTCCCGCCGCCCCGTCGTGAAGCCGAGCGGACGCGGCTCGCCAATTGCTTCAGCGTCGAGGTTTGCGAGCAGGATGTCGCTCGCCTCATCGACACTGATGAAGCTGTCGCAGAACACATGCCCATTGCCCGTGCGATGCTGCAGCGGGATCCGCCACTGCCAGCCCGCACCATGCGCGGTTGCCTTCGTATACGGAACAAGCGGGTTCTTGCGCTGGCTGCCCACGGCGACCGCCCTGTTACACGGCAGCCATTTCGACCAGTCCTGATACCCGACGCCGAGTGAGCCATTGATCAGCAGCCCGCGAAAGCCCGAACAGTCAATGAAGAGATCGCCCGAAACCTGTTGCCCGCTCTCCAGACCGACCGACTTGATGAAGCCGCTTTCCCCATGGAGCGAGACATCATTGATCTTGCCTTCGATGCGCTTGACGCCTTCCTTCTCGGCATAGTGGCGCAAATAGGCCGCATAAAGCCCGGCATCGAAATGGAAGGCATAGGCAAGCCCCGTCATCGACGTATTGCCGACCCGCTCCATCCGTCCAAACTTGTTCGCATACGCCACTTTATGGTGAAGCGAATAATCCCAGAGGCTGGCATCGCTGCCCTCTGCGCGCGCTTTCAGCCAGTACTGGTGAAACGACAGGCTCGCGAGATTGATGCCTGGGTCGCCGAACGTATGCAGATAGCTGTCGCCGCGCCGTCCCCAATTGTTGAACTCGATACCCAGCTTGAAGGTCGCGCGCGTCTTGCGCACGAAATCATCCTCATCAAGGCCGAGCACGCCGTTCAGCCGCCGGATCTGCGGAATGGTCGCCTCGCCCACGCCGACCGTTCCGATTGCGTCGGATTCCACCAGCACGATCTCGATGGCAGACGGCAGCAGCCGCGCCATCGCCGCCGCCGTGATCCAGCCTGCGGTCCCGCCGCCGACAATCACCACCTTGCTGATCTGCTGAGCCTTCACACCGCTCACCCTATACTCGCCTTGCGCCTCACCAGACTACGCCTGCTCCCCCCAAACAGAAAGAGCCTGCCCTCCCTGAGGAGAACAGGCCCAGTCCGGGAGGAAACATCATCGATGTCTAAAAGGACTTCGACACCGTGATGTTATAGGTCGTGCCGTAGAGTTCATGACGGCTCGGGAAGGTCACACTCGAGTCGACCGTCTGGTTCTCGGTCACGAACGGTTCGTCGGTGAGATTGAAGATCTCGAAATTCACGCCGAAGCCTTCAAGCGCTCCGTGCTCCCACTCATAGCCAACCTGCAGGTCGACAATCGTCTCGTCCTGCGCCTGCGCACCGGTGAGCGACCCATCGAACAGCGGCACTTCCGACAGGAAGCCGGAACGGTGGCGAGCGCTCACCCGGGCGCGGAAGCCATGATTCTCGTAATAGACATCGCCTGACCAGACCGTGTCGGAATAGCCCGGAATGTCGATTGCGCTGCCCGACGCATCGTCGATGCTGGCATCGGCATAGGTGTAGCTCGCATTGAAGCCAAAACCGGCCAGGTCTTCGGGCAGGTAATTGTCGAGGTTCATGCGAAGCGTCGCTTCGATACCGGTGATCGAGCCATCGGAGAAATTGTCCACGCCGTTGAGACGCGTCAGCGCCACGTCCGGATTGGCATCGAGGAAATCACCAAGACCGCCAGACCGGATGATCTGCGTGCCATCGATCAGCGACGGATTATCCACCACCCAGTCCTCAAGTTCCTTGTGGAACAGGGCAATCGAGATCGCCGTCGTGGCGTCGAAATACTTCTCGAAGGCAAGGTCGAAACTGGTCGACTTGTAGGGCTCCAGGAACGGGTTGCCGCCGCCCAGCGCGAAGCAGGTATTGGCTGGCGTCACCGGCGCGATGACCGTGTCCGGCAGCTGGTCGGAATCGGTGTCGATACAGACCTGCGGATTGGTCGAGAGCTGCTGGTTCGCCGCCATCTGGTCGAGACGCGGACGCGTTACGGTCTGCGCAGCCGCCGCCCGGATGAAGGTGTCCGGCTTCACCTCAAAGGAGAGGTTGAGGCTCGGCAGCCAGTTCTCATAGCTATACTCGACCGTCTGCAGGAACTGGTTCGCACCGAAGTTCAGCGTGCCGTTCGATTTTTGCGTCGTGTCGACATATTGCAGGCCGACATTACCGCGGACCGGGACGTCGCCCAGCGCCGAGTTGATATTGGCCATCGCATAGATCGTGGTGATCTCTTCCTCGACGCGCCATTCTGTGTCGAAGGTCGCCTTCTCCACATTATAGGTGCCGTCGCGCAGGAAGGAGGACGGGTCATAGGCGATGATATCGAACCCGATATCGCCTGTATCCGTCTTGCCAACAATCTTGTTGCCAGGGATGGTGAGCGAGCCATTGACCCATGTATCGCCAGCACGAAGGAAGGACTCATTGGAGTCGAAATTTTTCTCGCGACTGGTCAGCAACACACCGCCCGTCAGGCCGGAAATAAAGCTGTTGTCGAGATCATATTCGGCTTCGAGGCGCAGCTGGTCGAGCTCATCATCGATCTTCGGCTGCTTGATGAAGCCGACCTGGCCCCAGCCGCCCGGATCGGTCAGCAGCACTGTGCCCGGATCGGTATAGTCGAGACCATGGATGATGTTGTACGCGCCATCATTCGGGAAGCCGAAGATCAGCGTATCGGTCGGCCCCGCTCCGGCAAAGCCAGTGCCTGCATAGGACTCGTAATCGATGTCATTGCGCTCCAGCGTCGAGCGCGAATAGTCGCCAATCAGGGTCAGCCGGTCCGTAAGCTCATAGGACGAGTTGAGGCCGAACGCCCAGATCTCGGCCGTATTGCCTTCAGTATCGGTGCGCAGGAAGGTCGTGACATCCTCATAGGCCGCCGCATCGGCAAAGCCTGAATTTCCGCCCGTGCCGACAAAGTCCGCCGTCGACCAGGATGCAATCGGCGTCTCGACACCGCGGAAGATGCCGGAATCTTCGGTGTCGGTGTAGAAGGCATCGATCGCCGTGTGCCAGCGGCTATTCGGTTCGAATTCCAGCGCGCCTGCCACCGAGGTGCGCTCGAAATCGCGCGAAACCACACCGGTGCGCGGGTTGTCGCTCGGATAGACAAGGCCCGTCGCCGGGTCGATGGAAGTCTGCCCCGAATTGGTCTTCAGCTCGCGGGAGAAGAACTGCGTCGGGTTGGACTGCACCGTGGCAGCCAGCGACCAGCCAATCGTGCCGGCTTCATTCTGGTCGATATACGACCCGAAGAACCGGTAGCCATCATCATCCACATCGGGATTGAGCTGGCCATTATCATTGACGCTGTACTTGGCGGAGAAGTTCAGCTTGCGTTCGGTATAGTCCAGCGGGCGAACGGTGCGCAGGTCCACTGCGCCTGCAATACCCGTCGCCGCGAGCCGTGCATCCGGCGTCTTGTAGACCACCCCCTGCGCGACAAGTTCGGACGGGAACTGGTCAAACTCGACGCCGCGATTATTGCCGGCGGACACCACTTCGCGGCCATTCCAGAGCGCGAGGGAGAAGTCCGGGCCAAGACCGCGAATGGAAATCTGTTGCGAGCGGCCGCGCACACGCTGCGCCGTCACACCCGGAAGGCGCGCCAGCGAGTCGGCAATCGAAAGGTCAGGCAGCTTGCCAATGTCTTCGGCGGAAATCGCCTCGACAATGGAGGTCTCATTCTTCTTGGTGTTCAGAGAGTTCTGGATCGAGCCCTTGATGCCTTTGACCGTCACGGTACCCAGCCGCGCGGTATCGTCTTCATCACCTGGCTGATCGACCGTGACCGGATCGTCAGCATCCTGCGCCATGGCGGGCGCGCTCGCGAAGAATAGTACACCCGTGGCAGCGCCCATGAGCAGGCGGCCTCGAACCGAATTCGAAATACCCATAATTTCCTCCCTGACAGCGAGCTTATCAACGTCGCATGCCCCTCTATCGCAAATTTGCGCAAATGAGGCAAACCCTTTTCGAAAGGAAAATTACCACAAACCCATTATAGCTTTATTTTTACGTGATTTTTTGTGATTGCAAAAGCCTGAAAACCCGGATGCAGACGTGCAAAATATTGCACATGCGAAGTAAATCTCGGCCAGAATCGCCAAAGGCCGCCAGCGCTGCCGCCGCGGCTTTTTACTTGCGATTTCAGGATTGTCAGTCCGCGGCGCTCGCGTCCGTCAGGGCAAACTCGATGAGTGACTCTGCAATCTGCTCGGCCGTACAGGCGATGTTCGCCTCGGCCTCGTCATCACCAAACTCCACCGTGATCCCCGGCGCGCCAAGCGTCGCCAGGGCCCAGGATTTCGACGTCCCGCTCGTCTCATTATGTCCGAAGATCCATTCCGGCTGCGTGCAGGACGGGTCATCCAGCGTCCCCTGCAGGAATGGCAGAAGCGCTGCATCCGGCGACGCATTCTCGAAGGGCGGCGAATAGATCAGCGTGCGCCAGGTCGAATGAAAATCGAGGAAGGCCAGCACCCGCCTGCCCCCCGCTTCTCGCTCCAGATACGCTGTCAGCGCCGCGATCTCCGGCTGGGCCTGCGTGTACCAGTCGCGGTTGAGATCAACCCCACCCATATTCAGCCGCCAATGCCCATGCTCGACCCCGTCCGGATTGGCGACCGGAACCGTGATCAGGAGATGATCGCCCCAGAAGCCGGCAGGCGCCGTCTCCAGCAGGTGCTCGACGAAAGCCTGATAACCCTTGGCACCGGTAACCTCCGGCGGATGCTGGCGCGTCAGCGCGATGATGACCGTTCCCGCATTGCTTGCGCCCTTGGTGAACGCAGAAAGCTCGCGCCCCTCCATCGACCGGCCATACACGGCCTCATCAAAACCATGCTCCACGGCCAGGGCACGCATCGAGGACAGCGCCGCCTGCACTGTCAGCAAAGGATGGCCGGCCACCACAGTCGTGCCCCGCGCCGCGTCGAAAGAGATGACCGCCCGGTGCTCGTCTTCGCTGACTTGCGTCGCCGCACCATCAAGCTTCGACCAGGTCCCGTCCCCATCCCTCAGCCAGGGCGAATAGCGGTGCTCATAATCCTTATAGTCGAGCGTTACTGAAGCTGGCCCAGACCGCGCGGCATCAACGGCAAAGGCATACCACGGGCTCGGATTGATCGGACCCGAGGTCGAAGTCTCCGCCATCACCGAAAGCGTAATCGCGCCATCCTCGCCGACCGTGCAGCCATGCTGCCCGCCTGACGGAAAGTCAGCCGATATCGCCAGCCCCCCGCTCTCGCACAGCACCTCGCCATACCGGAAATCGTTCGCAGGCGCGGTGACGCAGGCCGCAAGCCAGGCCGAAGCAAGGAGAGCGCCCGGCACGCCGCATTTCAGCTTGCCGGGCATCGCAAGCCTAGAACGTCTTGCGGACGCTGGCATAGACGAAGCGGCCCTGCGGGCTGTGCAGCGTGCCGAGATAGCCAAAGGATTCTTCTGCAAGGGGCGGCTCCTCATCGAACACATTGCGCGCACCGACCCGCAGGCGGAGCGGCTTGTCGCCGTCTTCGCCGAGCGTGTACTGCACATAGGCATTGTGACGGATGTCGGAGTCGACTGTCCAGAACTCGCCCGTGTCATCATTCGTCGCGGACGTGTCGAACACTTCATCGACATAGGTGGTGAACCAGCCAGCACCCCACGGCCCCATGCGCCAGGTCAGAGAGCCGGAGAAACGCCATTCAGGACGCCCGTTCTGCTTGATCAGGTCGCCGACGCCGGAAAGGTTGGCAACATCGCTGATCTCACCGGCCGCCTGCGCGGCCAGGATACCCGCTTCGACCGACGAGATATCCTGATTGAAAGTGAGCAGCTGCGCCGCATTCAGCTTCACGCTGAAATCGCCGGCCGGCGTGTCATCGATATCGTAATAGATCGCATAGTCGATGCCTTCGACGTCGCGCGGCAGGAAGTTGTAGTAATTGTCCTCGACATAGAGGATCTCGCCCGCCGGCTCGAGACCGGTGCCGGCAAAGTCGGCAATATTCTGCGCCGTTGGCGCGGCACGTACCACGGCCGGATTGAAGCTGCCGCGCGTGCGCAGCAGATAGTCGAGCACGATGTGATTGTCGTCACCAAAGATGCCGACCACGTCTTCCTGCTCGATCGACCAGTAATCGGCCGTCAGCGTCAGGCTGCCATATTCGGCCGGCATGAACGTCGCATCGAACACCAGGCCAGCGGTGAAGTTTTCGGACTCTTCGGGGCCAAGATCGGTATTGCCCGCACGCTGGCTGGACACAGCCTGCGTGCGTGCGCAGGCATTGAAGTCCGCAATCCGCCCGGCCCGCACATCCGCCTCACACTGGATGAAATCCTGCCGGTTGTTGACCCGCTCCAGATCCTCCTGGAATTGCTGTTGCAGGTTCGGCGCCTTGAAGCCTTCCGACCAGGCCGACCGCACCAGAAGGAAGTCCGCAGGCCTCCAGGCCAGCGCGACTTTCGGCTTCGCAACGCTGCCGAACAGATTGTAGTGCTCATAGCGGCCAGCAATCTGCAGGTCGAGCGATTGCACAAACGGAATCTCCATCTCCTCAGAGACCAGCGGGATGGCAAATTCGGCAAAGGCAGAGAACACTTCCCGGTCACCTGACGAGTCCAGCGTTGGGCTGGAGCCCATGACATCGCTGGTCAGCTCGCCCGAATTCGGCCCGAGGAACTGGATCGTGCCGTTGAGACGCGGGTCGCGCTCATCGGTGAATTCCTCCAGTCGCGCTTCGGTGCCGAGCGCCATGCCAACATCGCCGCCCGGCAGCGTGAAGAGGTCGGGCCGCGACACCTTGAAGTCGATCATGGCAAGGCTGGTCGTGGAGATGCGGTAAACATCCACGGTGAAATCATCGAAGGTCGACGCCTCGCTTGGCGTGCCGTCGCCATTCTCAGACAGCGGCAACCCGCCGCCATTGAACGGGTTGTAGGCATCCGGCGTCGACAGGCCGAGCGCCCTCTGGAACAGCGTGTTTGACAGCCGGTTGGTGACGTCTTCCGTGCGCGCCGAGGAAATCAGCGCAGCCGTTTCCCAGTCATACCCGCCCGCTTCGCCGCGAAACCCGCCGAGCAGGCGGTAGGTGCGATTTTCGACATTGATCATCCGCGGTCCGGTATCGACCGGACGATAGCGACGAAGGTCAATGTCGAGACCGCCAGCCGGAATGTTGAGCCCCGGCAAGCGGTTGGGCGAGCCCACGGCGCCCAGCGGGTTGTAATAGTTTGAGGCCGGGATGATGTGGCGCTCAGCGGTCAGCTGGGAGGATGCTTCCCGCTGGGCTTCGGAGCTCGCGCCATAGAACCCGGCCTCTCCGAAGAATTCGACGCCGTTCGCAAACTCGTTGGTCAGCGTCGCGAAGAGGTTCAACCGCTCGACACCATTGCTGAGCGTGCGCAGGTCGTTGACATTGTAATAGGCGGCGACGTTGCTGGTCGCATTGCCGTCATCATAACAGATCCCGTCGCCTGCCGGCGCGAGGCAGCCGGCTTCACTATCCGGCTGCACATGGAAACCGCCGGAGCCATTGGTAAAGCCGGGCACCGACACCGCCGCCCCGGTGACCGGATCAAGTGCGGTAAAGGCACCCCAGGCAGAGTTTGACGAGGTGCCGTTGAACTGGCTGTCACCGGCCCAGCTCTCCGGCAGCAATCCTCGAAGGTCTGCATTCGCGCTGAACGCTTTCTCTGAGGCAAAGACCGGGTCGCGGTCGGTATAGGAGCCGAACAGCGACACATGGGTGTTGCCATTATTGTACGACTCGCCGGCCCGGAAGGAGAAATTGTACTCCATCGAATCCGTGCCCTCTTCACCGCCTGCGCGAAGCTCGGCTTCGAAGCCAGAAAAGTCATCGGCAAGCACTGTATTCACCACACCCGCCACAGCGTCCGTCCCGTAAAGCGCCGATGCGCCATCAAGCAGGACTTCCACCCGGCTGACACCCATCACAGGGATCGCATTCACGTTCGGCGAAACCACTGGCACAAGGTTTTCAGACTGGGTGCCCGGATGGTTCACCATGCGCCGGCCATTCAGCAGCGCCAGCGTATTGCCCGTGCCGAGCGCCCGGAGATTGATCGAGGCCACGTCGCCGCGTGCCGAATTGATGCCGCCGGACACGTTTTCGGTACTGTTAAAGGCCACATCGCCCATTTGCGGGATCGACCGGAACAGGTCATCGCCGGACACCGAGGCGATCGCATCAATATCTGTCGCGTCGACGACCGAGACCGGCAGTGCACCACCGGAATCCAGCCCGACAATTTGCGAGCCGACAACAATGACCTTGTCCTGCCTTAACTGGCTGTCCTGTACGGGCTCGGGTTCCGGCGTGGAGGTCGTCTCAGGCTCAGCTGGCGTCGCCTGGACCCGCACGGTCTGGTTTCGGGCCGCGCGCTGGGCCTGCGCCGGGCGGGTGCTGGAGGCGCGCGTTGCCGCTTTCGGCGAATTGGCCGCCACCACCATATAGGCTCCGCTGGCGTCACGCTTGCTGACAAAATCGGTCCCGGCGAGAAGCCGCTCCAGCGCTTCTTCCTTGGAATAGGTGCCCGCAACACCCGGCGCTTCCACGCCGTCGATCTGGTCCGTGCGATAGATAAGATCGCTGCCCGACTGGTTGATATAGGCCGTCAGCGCCGCCTTCATCTCGCCTTCCGGAATATCGAACTGGACCGCATCGCCCTGCGCGACAGCCGTCCCGGCTGCAATACACATGGCAAGGAGGCTTACGCTGGGTTTGAGATTGCTGGTCACGTCTATCAAGTCCCTCTGCTTCATTGAGTGCCGCCCGATCTGGAGCATCCGGATCTGCCCGGTTAAGGGATCAGACGAGCCGGCTCCCAATAGCCATCAAAAAAGTTCGCGGGCGGACTATTGCGGTGAGGAATGCACGCGAATTTCCTCCGCGTGCCAGACCACTTCCATGCCAAGACCATCGCGCAAAAGGCGCGCAAACGCATCGACATTGTTCGACTTGAAAGACCCGCCAATCGCAATCTGCGCGGCAGCATCATCAGCAATGACAAGCTTGGTCTCATTGTAACGGTTGAATTCGGCGGCCACCTTTGAGAGCGGCGTGTCGGCAAAGTCGAGCCGCCCCGTGCGCCAGCTCATTTCGCGCTGTGTCTCTGCCACATCCTGCTTCTCGACCAGCACCGAGCCGGCAGAGGTCAGCGCCCGCTGCCCACCCGCCACAAAGGTCAGCGGCACCTCTGCCGCGCGTTCCTCGATCTGGACGCGGCCTTCAGTGACCATCACCTCGATACCGGTCTCCAGTTTCTGTACCGAGAATTTCGTGCCGAGCACGGTGACCGTCTCGTCGCCCACCGCAATGGTGAAGGGACGCGATGGATCGTGCGCAATCTCGAAATAGGCCTCACCGCGCAGCAGTTCGACATGCCGGTGCTCATTGGTGACATCCGCCCGGATCACCGTGTCCGTATTCAGCTCGATAACCGAGCCATCGGGCAGCGTGACCGTCTCCTGCCCGCCAAGCTCCGTCTCGAAGGTCTGCGCCACCAGCGCGCTGCCCGCCATCTCCTCGCCCGTCCGGTTCATGACCGCAAGAACGGACAGCCCGGCCACGGCAAACAGCGCCACCGCTGCAGCCAGTTTCGCAACACCCGGAATGACCTGCCGGGGTGCTGGCCTGATATCGGTGAAGGCAGACAGGCGATCCGCCCGCTGCCAGGCCGCCAGCACTCGGAGAAACGCGGTGCGGTGCGCGAAAGACTCGCCAATCCATGTCGCGAAGGCCGCGTCTTCCCGGCAGAGATCCTCAACCGAAGTGCGCACAGCAAGACAGCCCGCCCCGTCAAACCGGGTCAGCCAGCCAGCCGCCTCGCGGTCCACATCCGCAGCAGGCGCTGTATGAGACAGGTCAGTTTTCGTCTTCAAACCGCTTCATCTCACCTGCTGTCCGCTGAGCCGTCTCATCGCGCCGCGACGTCGTCCGGTTCAGGGCATTTGCCAAGTGAAGGATGCCCTTCCTCAAATGTCTTTCCACTGTCGGCTCGGAAACTCGCAGGCGTTTTGCAGTTTCGCGCTGGGACAGCCCGTCCACCTTGCGCAGGAGGAATATCTCCCGCGTGCGGCGTGGCAATTTCTCCAGCTCTGCTTCAAGCATCCTGATCTCTTCGCGCGCTGTGATGACCTGCTGCATGCTGGCCTCATCTCTAGAGACGTTCAGCGTGTCCAAATCCATCACGGTTTCAATCGAAACAATCTTTGAACGCCGTACCTGGTCGATCAGCAGGTTACGCGCCGTCGTGAAAAGCAGCGCCTTGGGATAATCGGGAAGCTGCCGGCTCGCCGCCGCATAGACCCGCGCATACACTTCCTGCCGGAAGTCCTCCACATCCCCGCCATTGCGCCAGTTTGCCCGCAGGAAGCGGATCAGCGCCCCCTCCAGCGGCAGGATCTCATTCATGAACCAGTCATCCACCGACATGCCGCCAGCCCCTGCACTTCGCCCACCTGTCCGGCGAGGTCACAAGTGTTGGACGCACATCTGGAATTCTGCAAGCAAAAGCTTTAAGCCCCTGTCCTTTCAGAGAATTCTTTCAAAAAGGACAAGGCCCTACAGGCCGAGTATCAGCTTTGCCATCACATTGCGCTGGACCTCATTCGACCCACCATAGATCGAGGCAGCGCGATTGTTGAGGTATTTCGGCATCGCCGTCATGTGATGCGCCGGTCCGATCGCATCAACATTCGATCCCGGCTGGCGCGCCGCCATCTGCTCGACACCGCCATAATACCCTGCTGCCTCAATGGCGAGTTCGTCTATCTTCTGCAGTGTCTCAGTGCGGGCGGTCTTCAGCATGGATGAGGCCGGCCCCGGATTGCCACCAGCCGCAAGCGCAGCCGTGACGCGTTTCTCCGTAATGACAATCGACTCAAGCGTAATCTGCGTCTCGGCAAACTTGCGCATGAAGGCCGGGTCGTCGGCCAGCCGCCTGCCATTGGCAGGCTCAGCATGCGCAACCGCCTTCACCCGCTCCAGCGCCGCCTCGAGCCCAGCCGACGACCCGCCGCCACGTTCAAACTCCAGCAGGTATTTCGCGACCGTCCAGCCATCATTTTCCTCGCCGACCCGACCGGATTTCGGCACCCGGACATCGTCAAAGAAGACCTGGTTCACCTCATGCTCGCCAGCAATCGTGATGATCGGCTCGACGCGGATCCCCGGCGTCGTCATGTCGAGCAGCAGGAAGGTGATCCCCGTCTGCGGCTTGCCCTCATTCGAGGTCCGCACAAGGCAGAACATCTTGTTCGCGTGATGGGCCTGCGTCGTCCATATCTTCGACCCGTTGAGGATGTAGTCGTCGCCGTCAGACACGGCCCGCATCTGCAGGCTGGCCAGGTCCGAACCGGAGCCGGGCTCTGAATAGCCCTGGCACCAGTAATCTTCTCCGGCGAGGATGCGCGGCAGGTAATAGTCCTTCTGCTCCTGCGTTCCGTATCCCATGATGCAGGGGCCAACCATCTGCAGCCCCATGGGTGACAAGGTTGGCGTTCCGGCACGCGCACATTCGGAAGAGAAGATGTAGCGCTGCATTTCGTCCCAGCCGGTGCCACCATACTCCTTCGGCCAGTGCGGCGCGGCCCAGCCTTTCTCATGCAGGATTTTCTGCCAGGGCAGGTTGTGCTGCGGCTCACTGAACGAACTCGAATTCAGCCGCCCCGCCTCGGCGAGTTCCGGCGGCAGTTTCTCCTTCAGGAAAGTGCGGACCTCGTCGCGAAACTCGATGTGCTTGTCGTCCAGGGTGAGTTTCATCGTCAGTCCTCCATGATTTCATATCTGCGCAGCAGCGCTTACGGGAAGACTAGCGCCGCTCTGCCGCGCCGAGAAGCGATATCGCGGCGGAAAGCTGGCGCGCGCATTCGTGACATCGCGTGCAATCGGGATATACAAACCGAAACAATATCAATAGGAGGCAAGAGCGATGGACGACAAGCCGAGCGCGGAAAACAGCAAGGCATACTGGAAGGCAACCGTGCGTCTGACGCTTGGCCTGCTCTCCATCTGGTTCATCGTCTCCTATGGCGCCGGCATCCTCTTTCGGGACTTTCTCGACCAGGTCTCGATTGGCGGCGCCCCGCTCGGCTTCTGGTTCGCCCAGCAAGGCTCCATCTACGTCTTCGTGGTCCTCATCTTCATCTATTGCTGGGCCATGGCGCGCCTGGAACGCAAATACGGCGTGAAGGGCTAGGAGAGCGCATCATGGATCAGACCTTCTGGACGTATTTTTTCGTCGCGACCACGTTCGCCCTCTATATCGGCATCGCCATCTGGGCCCGCGCCGGCTCCACCGACGACTTCTATGTCGCCGGACATGACGTGCACCCGACTGTCAATGGCATGGCCACGGCGGCTGACTGGATGTCTGCGGCCAGCTTCCTCTCCATGGCCGGTCTCATCGCCTTCATGGGATATGGCGGCTCGGTCTACCTCATGGGCTGGACAGGCGGCTACGTCCTCCTCGCCCTCCTGCTCGCACCATTCCTTCGAGAATTCGGCAAGTTCACCGTGCCGGACTTTGTCGGCGACCGGTATTACTCCACCACCGCCCGCGTCATTGCCGTCATCTGCGCCCTCTTCGTGTCCTTCACCTATATTGCGGGCCAGATGAAAGGCGTCGGTGTCGCCTTTTCAGGCTTCCTCGGCGTGCCCTTCGAATGGGGCATCATCATCGGCATGGTGATCGTCTTCTTCTATGCCGTGCTCGGCGGCATGAAGGGCGTCACCTACACCCAGGTCGCCCAGTATTGCGTGCTGATCTTCGCCTACACGGTCCCCGCCATCTTCATGTCGATCATCATCACCGGCAACCCCGTCCCGCAACTCGGCTTTATCGGTGAGGCGAAAGGCGAAGGCATCTCCATGCTCGCCAAGCTGAACCAGGTCGTCACAGACCTCGGCTTCCTCGAATACACCCAGACCAACAAGACCACGTTCGACGTCTTCTGCATCACCGCCGCCTTGATGTTCGGCACGGCTGGCCTGCCGCACGTCATCATCCGCTTCTTCACGGTGAAGTCGGCCGGCGCTGCACGCGTGTCTGCAGGCTGGGCGCTCGTCTTCATCGCGCTTCTCTACACCACCGCCCCGGCGGTCGGCGCGTTTGCGCGGATCAACTTCATCGATACGGTCAACGAGTCCACTTACATCGCCGACGATGAGGATTATGACGCCCGCGCCGCCGAGATCACGGCAGATGGCGGCAAGCCCGTGCCCACCTGGTACAAGGACTGGGAATCCACCGGCCTGCTCGATTACGAGGACAAGAATGGCGACGGCGTCATGCAGTATCGCGGCCCCAACGCGCCGGACGGCGTCGAGAATGAAGTCTCGCCGAACAATGACATCTTCGTCCTCGCCAATCCGCAGATCGCGAACCTGCCGGGCTGGGTGATCGGCCTCGTCGTGGCCGGTGGTCTCGCCGCCGCGCTCTCGACGGCCGCTGGCCTGCTCATGGTGATCAGCTCTGCCGTCAGCCATGATCTTTGCAGGCGAACCCTGTTCAAATCCATGAATGACAAGACAGAGCTTCGCGTCGCCAGAGGGGCCGCCGCCGGGGCGGTGCTTGCCGCAGGCCTGCTCGGCATATTCTCCAATGATCTCGGCTTCGTCGCGCAGGTCGTCGCCTTTGCCTTCGGCCTCGCAGCGGCCTCGCTCTTCCCGGTCATCTTCCTCGGCATTTTCTGGAAGCGGATGAACAAGGAAGGCGCCATCGCCGCCATGTTGACGGGCCTGGTGACGACTTTCGGCTATATCTACTGGTTCAAATTCGTCGACACAGCCTCCGCCAACTGGCTGTTCGGCGTCTCACCGGAAGGCATCGGCTTTGTCTTCATGTGGCTCGCGGCCGCTGTCGGCATCGGCGTGGCGCTCGCTACCAAGGCCCCGCCGCAGGATGTGCAGGACCTCGTCGAGGACATCCGCGTCCCCGGCACCCGCACCGCCCACGGCACCGGCGATGCCGACATGGCACCGCTGCGGAGCGACTAGCCGTAGTCACGGTTCCTTGAAGTCTCAAAGGTTCGCTCTGGACAATATTTACGTTTTTCGCTGACAATGACGTTCAGCGAAACATGAACCGGCATGGCACAGGCAACGATCCTTCTTGAGCAGATAAGGCCAATTCTCGAACTGGCCGAGACGAGCGGTATCGACATCGCCTCTCTGGTGCAAAAGCCAGTCAGGCCTGGCGCCCCCATGCGCGATGACACCCTGCCAGCCGACATTTCGATCGCAGACTATTTCCGCCTCCAGCGCGATATCGCCCGCGCTTCGGACGACCTCACCGCCCGCTTCTCGTCCCGCAAGCTCACCTACAAGACCGGCCATTTCGTCGTGTCGCAGCTGCAACAGGCCAAGTCGCTCCTCGCGGCAATGGAAAGCCTGGTCGAGCATTTCAACATGATGCATGGCGACGCCTACAACTCGCTGCGCTTTTCCGGCAATCGCGTTTCACTCGTTGTTGATGACAGCTCGTTTCCCTACCGGTTTCGCGGCAATCAGGACCTTGTCGAACTTATCGGCGACTGCCTGCTCATCAAGACGCACTGTCTGCTCGACAGCCTGTCCAATGGCCGCGCCGACGAAGCGCTGCAGCGTGTGCGCCTTCTGCGCCGGCGCGGCACAGTCATCGAGAGCCAGAACCGCTTCTGGTCCGTCTCGGTCGACTATGGCACGCCGACCTATGAGCTGGTCTACGATTTCGACCTCGCCTGCCAGCCGCTGCGCATCCGCGACGCCGTCGACCTCAGCACCGATGGCCTCTTTGCGCGCGTCATTTCCTACCTCGAAGACCATGCCGCCCAGGAAGACCATAAAAGCGTCACCGCGCGCACACTGGACCTCATTGATGGGGGGCTCACCCTGCAGAATGATGTCGCGCGCAAGCTTGGCATGAGCGTTGCCACCCATCGCCGCCGCCTGTCTGAAGAAGGCAGCCATTTCCGCAACCTGCTACTGGAAACCAAGCTGCGCCGCGCCGAAGCGATGCTGAAGCGCGGCTGCTCGGTCGCTCATACGACTGAAGAGCTCAGCTATTCCGACATCCGTGCCTTCAACCGCGCCTTCAAGCGCTGGAAAGGCCTCACCCCGGCAGCTTTTGCTCAGGCTTTCCAGTCATAGCGGACACCCTTGAGCGAAAGTGTTCACTCGCGCTGACGCGATCGGTCATATCGACTTGTCAGAAATCAGTGAAGGTCTCCCCATTGCGCAAAAGTCGCATATTGGGAGGACCTCATGAAACTTTACACGCCGCACGCCGTGCGTCTCGCTCTCGTATCCGCAACGGCCCTGACCGCCGGTCTCGCCGTCCACGCGCAGGATACGTCCACCACCGAACAGGCCGACGACCAGCGCCGCTTCAACACGGTCACCGTCACCGCGCAGCGCCGCGAGGAAAACCTTGTCGATGTCCCGGTCTCCGTCTCCGCCTTTGATGGCGATTTGCTCGCCGACCTTGGCGTTGCAGACCTCACTGAAATCGCAAAGATCTCGCCGAACGTGACCCTCGAAGTCTCGCGCGGCACCAATACGACCCTCTCCGCCTTCATCCGCGGCGTCGGCCAGCAGGACCCGGTTGCCGGCTTTGAGTCCGGTGTCGGCATCTATGTCGATGATGTCTACCTCAACCGCCCGCAGGGCGGTGTCCTCGATGTCTATGATGTCGAGCGCGTCGAAGTCCTGCGCGGCCCGCAGGGCACGCTTTACGGCCGCAACACGATTGGCGGCGCGGTCAAATACATCACGCGCGGCCTCTCCGATGAGCCGACCTATGAGGTGAACCTGCGCGCGGGCAGCTACGGGCAGCTCGACGGTATCGTGACGACTTCGCTGCCAGTGAACGACAGCTTCCGCGTCGGCGCAGCGGTTGCCAGCCTGAACCGCGACGGCTTCGGCGAGAACCTCTTCACCGGCGAAGAAAACTATAACAAGAAGCTTTTCGGTGCCCGCGTCTCGGCGGAACTCGATGTCTCGGACACGTTCCAGCTTCGCGCCGCCGCTGATTATTCGCTCGACAAGTCGAATGCCCGCCAGGGCCATCGCCTGATTCCGGACCAGTACCCGTCCTTTGACTATCCGGTCCTTGGCAACGTCTTCGATACCCGCGCCGGTCTCGACGTGATCCCGCAGCGCGTCGAAGCCTATGGCGGCTCCCTCGTCGCAGAGCTTGAGCTCAACCCGAACTGGACGGTCAAGAACATCCTGGCCTATCGCGAGGACGAGAGCACCTCGCCGATCGACTTCGACTCCCTACCGGAAGCCGACCTCGACGTGCCGGCCATCTACGAGAACGACCAGTTCTCCGAGGAACTTCAATTCCTCTATTCCGGTGACCGCCTGAACGGTCTTGTCGGTTTCTACTATCTCGACGCCAATGCCTCGACCGTGTTCGACGTCGCCCTGTTCACCACCGGCGACCTGCTCAATCTTTCGGGCCTCAATGCGCAGACTTTCGGTGACGTGAACACCAATACCTGGTCGCTGTTCGGCGACTTCACCTATGACCTCACCGATCAGTGGTCCGTCTCGCTCGGTGCACGCTATACCGAAGACACCCGCAAGTCGCAGGTCCTCCGTCGCACCTATATTGGCGGCTTCTCTGAGTTCTTCGGCGGAAACCCGCTCCTCATCGCAACCACCTCGGATTTCAATGGCGAGGCTGACTTCGACGATTTCAGCCCACGCGTTTCGGTTTCCTACAAGCCGACGCCGGACACCAATATCTACGCGACCTATTCGCAGGGCTTCAAAGGCGGCTCCTTTGACCCGCGCGGACAGACCACGGCTGCGCCTGACATCAACCAGGACGGCTCGGTCTCCGACGACGAGATCTTCACCTTCATGCAGTTCGACCCGGAAGAGGTCGACTCCTATGAAATCGGTTACAAGGCGAGCCAGCTCGGCGGTGCGGTCAATTACAGCCTCGCAGCCTTCTATTCCGACTATAAGGACGTGCAGGTGCCCGGCTCGATCGGCGTCGACACCGATGGTGACGGCGTCAGCGACTCCTTCAGCGGTGTCACCACCAATGCCGGTGCGGCCACGATCTGGGGCGTCGAATTCGAAGGTACCGCGACCGTCGCAGAAGACCTCGCGAAACCGGGTGACCTTCTCAACCTCGGCTGGTCGGTGGGCTATCTCGATGCCCAGTATGATGAGTTCATCGACGCCTTCGGCAATGATGTCTCCGACCAGCGCGTAATCCAGAACACGCCAGACTGGACGGCGAACGGCCGTGTTTCATACGACACGCCATTTGCCGGCGGTAACCTGCTGCTCAACACGCAGCTCTCCTATCGCGGCGATTCCAGCCAGTTCGAGGTGCCGAATGCGTATCTCGACCAGGAAGCCTTCACGCTCTGGGACGCGAGTGTGCGCTGGGAGACTGCCGATGGCCGTTGGGGCTTCCAGCTCACCGGCAAGAACCTCACCGATGAAGAATACATCGTTGCGGGCTATAACTTCGTAACGGTCAACAATAACGGCACCGTCACGCCGACGCTTGGCCTCGAAGGAACGCTGACCGCCTTCTATGGCGATCCGCGCACTGTAACCGCAGGCATCGACTACAAATTCTAGCCTGTGTTTACCTCCCGGCGGATGTGGACGAGAGATGCGTCGACCGTCCACATCCCAGCCGGCAGGACACCCATTATCCATGACCGACATCCATCATAAATCCGACGACGGCCTGTCCCTTTATGCCAGGGCCTACGGACCGGACACGGCGCCGCTCACCGTGCTGTGCATGCATGGACTGACGCGCAACCACAAGGATTTCGAGCCGATGATCGCGGCGCTGGGCAGCCAGTACCGCTTTATTGCCGTCGATGTGCGTGGACGCGGCCAGTCGGATCGTTCTGGCGACGCGAGCACCTACACACCGGTTCGCTATGCCGGTGACATGATCGGCCTGCTCAATCACCTTGATCTCGGCAAGGTTGCCCTGATCGGCACCTCCATGGGCGGCCTCATGGCCATGCTGATGGCGAAAGCTGTGCCTGAGCGGATTCGCGGCATTGTGCTGAATGATATCGGCCCGGTCGTCGAACCCACCGGACTGGCGCGCATCGCAGCCTATGCCAGCACGCCCGAACCGGTCGGCGACTGGACCACCGCCGCCGCAAAAACTGCCGCCAGCCAGTCCATCGCCTTTCCCGACTATGAGGACAGGGACTGGCTCGCCTTCGCCCGCCGCACCTGGCGCGAAACCGCCAATGGCCAGCTTGAACTCGATTACGATCCGCAGATCACCCAGTCCCTCGGCGAGTCGAAACCAGGCCTGCTTGTCCGCCTCTCCATGTGGCGCCTGTTCAATTCGCTGAAACCCTTCCCGCTCCTCATCACACGCGGCGAGACGTCTGACGTGCTGTCTCCGAAAACCGCAAAGCGGATGATCAGGCGTCATCCGGATGCAAAACTCGTCACCATTCCCGGCCGCGGCCACGCGCCCATGCTCGACGAGCCAGTGGCCGTCAGCGCCATTTCCGACTTCCTGAACAAGATCGAGGCCCAGTCATGACAACAGTCACAGCGACGAAACCCGCCGCCATTCCCGGCCGCGCCTGGGTCCTCATCATCCTTACCCTCGTCTACACGTTCAACCATGTCGACCGGCAGATCCTGATCACGGTGATCGAGCCGATCAAGGCGGAGTTCGGTCTGTCGGATGGCCAGATAGGCTGGCTCACGGGCCTCGCCTTTGCCGCGCTCTACGCAACGCTTGGCATTCCCGTTGCCATGTGGGCCGACCGGGGCAATCGCCGCAACATCATCACCCTTGCCCTCACCATCTGGTCCGGCATGACGGCGCTCACCGGCTTTGCGCAGAATTTCTGGCACCTCTTCCTGGCACGCATGGGCGTCGGCATCGGCGAGTCCGGCGGCACCCCGCCCGCCACAAGCATGATCGCCGATCTCTACCCGCCTCAGCAGCGCGCTTTTGCGCTCGGCGTCTACACCTGCGGCATCGGCTTCGGCATCATGATCGGCTACATTCTCGGCGCCTATGTCTACGCCCATTTCGGCTGGCGCGCCGCCTTCTTCGCGGCCGGCATACCAGGCCTGATCCTCGCTCTCCTCGTCCGCTTCACCGTGAAGGAGCCCATTCGCGGCCATTCCGACGCCAGCCAGCCGGACGAAGACGCGCCGGGCTTTCTCGAGACCATGAAATTCATGTTCGGCCAGCGCAGCTACATGCTCATCCTGCTCGGCTGCCTGCTCATCTGCATTTCGGCCAACGCCTTCGTCGCCTTCACCTCCAGCTACCTGCAGCGCACCTTTGACCTGCAGCCGCAGGACGTGTCCCTCCCGCTCGGCCTGCTAATTGGCGGTGTCGGCGGTGCCGGCGCAATGATCCTCGGCGCGGTCTGTGACCGTCTTTCCTCAAAGGACCTTCGCTGGCGCCCCTGGATGATCGCCGTCACCAGCGCCGTCGCCCTGCCCTTCGCCTGGATGGTGCTGAGCGCCAGCAGCGTCGAGATGGCCTATGTCTGGAATATCGTGCCGAGCTTTGTCGGCCTCATCTACGCTTCCATCGCCTACACCGCGACGCAGGAGCTGGTGAAGGTGCGCATGCGCTCGGTCGGTGCCGCCTTCACCCTGTTCAGCCTCACCCTGATCGGCATTGGTGGGGGCCCGCTCATTGCTGGCACGATCAGCGACTATTTCCTCGCCGCCGGTCATGAAGCGCCGCTCGCAGACGCCCTCAAGGTCATCCTCGGCTTCAACGCAGCCAGCATTGTCTGCCTGTTCCTCGCCGGCTTCGACTATCGCAAGGATGTCGCCCGCGCGATGGCAAGGTCGGGCGCTGTCGAACCAGCCTAGCGCCCCTTGAAGACGGCCCTGCGCTTTTCGAGAAAGGCGCGGTGGCCCTCAACGAGGTCTTCGCTGCTTGTCGCCTTCGCAATCGCCGCTTCAACCCGTCCGAAATCCATGTCGGCGGCCGTGCCTGCGGCATGATTGACCGACAGCTTTGCGGCAGAGACTGAAAGCGGCGCATTCGCCGTGATCGTGGCCGCCAGCTCTGCCACGCGCGCCTCAACCTGTCCGGCGGGCACCGCCTCATGGATGACGCCCCAGTCCAGCGCCTCATCCGTCCCGAATATACTTGCCGTGTAGAGGATCTGCTTGGCCCGCGCCGGCCCGACAATGGCAACCAGCATCTCCACCCCGCCATAGGGATAGCCGATACCGAGCTTCGCTGCCGGGATTCCGAATTTCGATCCTTCGCTCGCAATACGCAGGTCACAGCACAGCGCCGTCGCCATGCCGCCACCGACGCATGCGCCCTGGATCATGGCGAGGGTCGGCAGCCTGCAATTAGCGATCGCCTCATAGGCAAGCTCGGCATCCTTGCGAAAAGCACCGTCATTACTCGCCTTCTCCAGCCGGGTCTCGAATTCGGAAATGTCCGCGCCCGACACGAAGGCCTTGCCGCCCGCGCCAGTGAGGATCACGATCTTCACGTCCGGATCGTCCTCGAAAGCCTGCAGGATGACCGGAATGGCTTCCCACATCTCCTTCGAGACCGCATTGCGGCGGTCCGGATTGTTGAAGACCAGCCAGCCGGCCCCGCCATCGGCGATCCCCACCAGCTTGTCCAGCGAACCTTCAACCCGCCGCCCTTCCGGCATTACCCATTCGCTCATCATATCGTCTCCGGTTAATCTGGACCGCCCCGGTGGTACTGCCCCATGCCGGAATTTCCAGCCCGGACAGCCACCGGATCGACTTTTTCAACGCGGCCATTCGATCAAATTTATTCTATTGCGCGAACCAAAACCTGACACTTCTGTGACAATTGGTGCTGTAATCAGCCCTACAGGTTACCGTTCATGACAACACGTTCGGCATTTAACGTGATCGGCCACTGGCGACGCAATATGCGCGGTACGACGGCCATGATGTTTGCGCTGGTTCTGCTGCCACTGCTGTGCCTCGCTGGCTTTGCCATCGACAATAGCCGCCATTCGAACCGGCAGAACAAGGTGCAGCACGCCCTCGACTTTGCCGCCCTCGCCGTCGCGCGCGAGAGCCTCGTGAACAAGCGCAGCGACACGGAAATCCAGGCCATGGCCCAGGAATTCTTCGACAGCGAACTCGACCTCACTGGCGTCATGCAGCTCGATGCCGTCATCGCCAAACGCGAAGACGATGAAGTCAGCCTCAGCGTGCAAGGGTCGATGCCAACCGGCATCATGTCGATTATCGGCCGCAAGACGTTGCCGGTTCATGCCGTGTCCGTGGCCGCCTTCGGCGATCCGTCCAGGGCCGAAATAGCGCTTGTGCTCGACACATCCTACTCCATGACCGGCACGCGCCATCTTGCCCTGACTAAGGCGGCGAATGACTTTATCGACATGCTGATCGACCCGAAATCGGACGCTGTGAGAGCCTCCATCGTGCCCTTCGCCGACTATGTGAATGTCGGTACCAGTCACAAGGGCGAATCCTGGCTCGATGTTGAACCCGACCGCACCGATCGCTGGACCAGCTGCAGCGCGCCATCCGGCTGGCACAAGAAGAACTGTACCTGGTCTACCTACAAGTGCACCAGGGATGGCATTGGCTCGACCTGCGGACGCTGGGAGTGCGGCGGCAAGACCCCGCCAAAGGTCTGCAAACCGGCCTCATCGACAAAGACCTGGCATGGCTGCGTGAAGTCGCGCTCCGACCCGCTCAACATCCAGGACAAGAGCTATGCGACCAAACGCGTCGAAGGGTTTGTGACGGGCAGCAGCTGGCCATGCCCATCGCCAATTGTCCCGCTGACCAATGACGCCAAGGCGCTCAAGTCCGCCGTGGCAAAGCTGGCCATCAAGAACGAGACCTATATCCCGACCGGCCTCAGCTGGGGCATGCGCACGCTGTCCAGCCACGAGCCCTTCACCGAAGGCACCGAGGCAGCGAGCTTCGCGGCAAGCGGCGGGCGCAAGGCCATCGTGCTGATGTCCGACGGTGCCAACACAAAGGCGCCGAGCGGGAACGGCATGCACACCAGGAATGACGAAGCGGCCGCCAACAAGATCACCAGGGCGGCGTGCAACGAGATCAAGGCGAATGGCATAGAGCTCTACACCATCGCCTTCGAGATCACCGATACGACGACCAAGGACATGCTGAGGGAGTGCGCCTCCAGCACGGCCAATTATTTCGACGCTTCGGACGCCCTGAAGCTGCAGGCCGCCTTCGCCAATATTGGGGAGAATTTCCGCGAGATCGCCATCGCCCGATAAGACGGGCGATGGCTATTCGCCGGAGGATGTTCAGTCCGCCAGGTTTGCGAAGACTTCGGACGCGTCATAGAGCGACGGGCTGACGCTCGCATCCTTGTCGGAAAGGATGATCTCGAGCATCACGACAGTCGTGTTCCGCTCGGTCTCGATATCATGGTAGAACGGGTCGTCCGGGAAGCGCGACACGGTTGTCGAGCATCCGAGCAGACCGCAATTGCGCTGCACCACAGTGTCGCCGCGACCCGGCATATGATGCGTGCGCTCGCGCTCAGTGTCGCGATTGGCAGACTGCGAAACGATCTCGAACGTGTCGAACCCTTTCTGCAGGGTGAGTTCCGCCGCCCGGCGAAGCGCCAGCGACTGGGCTTTCGCGACATCATCATCATTCAGCCGGTAGCCGACCTGATAGCGATTGGTCTCGATCTGCGTGTCCGTATAGCCGGATGACCGGCTGTTCGCCGCCTCGCGATAGGTCGGCGTGCTTGCGCATGCGGCGGTAAGGGCGAGGCTGCCTGCAAGGACAGCGATTTTGAGTCTGAGAGCACCCATTGCTTACTCCGTTTCTGCCTGTTGTTTTGTCCAGTCGGACGAAATGAGATCAGCTTCCACCGCAAGGTCGAGCGGGGCATCGCTCATCGCGGCATCGAGGAACGCCTCGACGCTTTGCGATCCCGCGGCAGAAGCTGTTCGGTATGCCCCACGGGAGGTGGATGGAGCCTCACCGAAAGTGGCGATGGCTATGCGCCAGGCGTTTTCTGCCCGACAAGCCACCAGCCTGCCGTCCGTTCTGGACGAGCTGACATCGGCAACACGGCAAAATCCGTCATCACTCGCGAAAGTGAATCGGGGCGTTACCGTGGCCCCATTGCCGATGTCATTCTGTGTGCCGCTCGCGGCGACTTCGAGCACCTGCCCGAGGCCGCTATCGGCGTAATAGGTTCCGCTGAGAGTATCGACGCTGGCCACCTGGGCCGGGATCGCCGTAGTCAGCGTCATGGTCCCGGCAGCGACGACGACACCTGCTGCAATCGCGCGGTGTTTTTCGACGAAGGCACCGGCCCGCTTCCAGAACGGAAACTCGACCACATTGGAGGGTGCGTCATTGCCGACAGCGCCGATTTCGAGATCATCGATCAGGGCGCTGAGGCCAGCGCTCATCGGAACATCGTCAATCTCACTCGCTGCGGCATCGAAGTCCGCCTGCGCAGCCGCGAGCGCTTCCAGACGGGCTGCAACAGCCTCGTCTTCGGCGATCATCGCCTCGGTCGCGGCCATGTCCTCAGGCGAAAGTTCGCCGTCGAGATAGGCGCTGAGACGGATATCTAGATCTTTCAGGGCATCAGTCATGATAGCCTGTCCTTTCTGCAACCATGGCACGCGCCCTGCCGAGCCGGCTCATGATCGTTCCAATCGGGGTGTCCAGCATCGCCGCAGCTTCCTTGTAGGAAGCCCCGCCAAGTCCGACGACCGTCATCACTTCGCGATAGGCGTCCGGCAGCTCGTCGATGGCCTGGCGTGTCTTCGCCATCATCATCTGGTCTGCGGCGACCTTTTCGCTCGACAAGGTGTCAGCGGGCTGGTCCTTCAGTTCAGGAACAGCGTCCATTCGCGTCTTTGCCGCGCGAAGGCCATCGATCCATAGGTTCCGGCACACTCTGAACATCCACTTCTTCAATTCGACATCGTCCGGGACACCCCGGTCGAGGACGCGCTCAATTACAGTCTGAACGAGATCGTCAGCATCCGCGGCGTTCCGCGTCAGCGAGTAGGCGAAGCGCCGCACATGCGGCATCGCTTCGACAATCTCGTTGTTAAGACCAGGCCTGTTAGTCATTTCACCTCATTCACGTTCCAGCTGCGGTTTTATTCCCGGCTGCATGAAATTTTTTCCGAAATGATCCGTCCCTACTATAATGACTTTATAGATCTGGAGCCGGACATGGCGTTACGCCCTTCTCTTTCGCGACTTGGCGCTGTTTGCGCCGGAACCCTGCTTGCCATGATTCCGGCCGCGCACGCACAGTTGCTGCCCGGGCTCGGCGACAGGCTGGGCGACACGGTGCGCGACGTCGAACGCACGGTTGAAGACCAGGTGATCAGCCAGGTCGGCAGCACGCTGGACGATACGCTGGATACGGTCGGCACCCTGTTCGAAGGTCTGCCCGTCCTTGACGGCGTCGGCGAGATCGTCACCTCGACAGACGTCGGCAACACGCTCGGTGACACAATCGAACTCGTCGCGCTCGACCGGACGCTGGACCAGACATTGGGCCTGATCGAAGGCATCACCGCGGCCATTCCCGGCATTTCCCGCCTTCCCGTCAATGTTCGCGGGGCCCGCCCGATTGAGCTGGACGTCGATGATGGCTGGCCTGTGGTGCGCAATGAATGGGTCGTCCTCGTCCCGGCAGACCGCGCCGGCGAAGTCGAAGCCCTCGGTGTCAACATTGTCGAACGCACTGAACTCACAGGCGCGCGCGAAACGCTCTTCATCGTCAGCCTGACATCGGACACCCCCACCGCCGAGGCGATCGAGGCAAAGCTGGCCGCGCTCGGCGCTGCTCCATCCGACCGCAACCATGTCTTCAGGGGCGCCGCCGAACCGGCAGACCTTGCAACCGATATCGCAAAGCGGATGAGCGCGACCACGACAATCGACGCCCCGAAACCGGGCACGCTGCGCATCGGCCTCGTGGATACCGATGTCGACGAAACCCATCCGGCCCTACAGCATATCAAGCTCTACGAAGCCGACTTTGTGGCCATGGGGGAGTTTCGCCCCCAGACGCATGGCACCGCCGTCGCCTCCATTCTTGCCGCGCATGACACGGCAAAAAACAGGTCCGACCGCGAACTTCTCGCCGCCTCGGCCTTCTTTCTCTCGAGCGATGGCACCACAGGCGCAACCTCGGCCAGCCTGATCGAAGCGATCGACTGGCTGCAGGCAAATGGTGCCGCCGTGATCAATATCAGCCTGACCGGCCCGCCCAATCGCGCACTGGAAGCGATCATCCAGTCCCGACAGAAAGCCGGCACGATCTTCGTCGCCGCTGTCGGCAATGAAGGCCCCGCCTCCGGCCCGCTCTACCCGGCGGCCTATGAGGGCGTGGTCGGCGTCACCGCCGTCGATACCGGCGGCAAGATCTATCGCTGGGCCAATCGCGGCGCTTTTGTCGACGTGGCATCGCTCGGTGTCGATGTTCCCGTCGCCAAACCCGGCGGCACCGTCACCCGCGACTCCGGGACAAGCTTTGCTGCGCCCATCGTCTCGGCCTTTCTTGGCGGCTGGACCAGGGCGAGACGCCTCGAGCCTGGCTCAACCGACAGCCTGATCCGCGCCTCCGTCCGCTCCAGGCCCAAGGGCGGGCGCGACGACACCTATGGCTACGGCATCCTTTCGCCTGACAATTAAAGCCACCGCCCCAACGCCTTCATCCTGAGCGAAGTCGAAGGACGATCACCTTGTCGGGCTATTTCTGACGTAACGCAGGCCGACATGGTGAGCGAAGTCGAACCATTAGGCCGCTCGCGAAGCAGCTGCTGCCAGGCCGTCACCCTCCCCGCTCGCGGGGAGGGTCGGGGTGGGGCTAGAACTCCACCTTCAGGCCGACCTTGCCGACATGTTCGTCATAGTCGGCGCTGTCGAGGTTCGACTGGCGGTCGCGATACTTGTAGCCAAGGTCCATGGATAGCGGCCCGGCAATCTCGAATTCCAGATCGCTCTCGGCAGACACGATCTCGTCCTTGCGCTCCTCGCCGATGGCGGGGTCGATGGCCTGATAGTCGCGGTTCTCATATTCCGCCCCGAAGCGCATCACCGTCTGCTTGCCGAAAACATCGAAGCGCTGGGTATAGCGGGCACGAGCAGTGCCGCCCTGGAAGTCGAACTGGTCCAGCTCGGCGTCTTCCTCGCCATACTGTCCGCCTACGGAGATGTACTGCTTGTTGCCATCAAGGAAGAAGAACGCATCGACGCGGGCGGCATCGCCCTCGGCATCACGCCCATCCTGGGTCTTGAAATCCTTATAGGTCTTCACATACGCGCCGCGCAGGAACACCTTGTCGCCGAATAGTCGCGACACATTGGGCTGTATCTGCGTATAGTCGAGATAGCCCTCATCATCGAGCCGGGCGTGAACATAATTGGCCAGCACGCCAGCCTTCACGACCTTGAAGTCATACTCCGCCTCGGCAAAGCCGCGATGGGTCTGCAGGTCAAACTCGCCGAAATCCTGATAGCTCGTGTCAGTGATCTCATAGCCAGCCCGTAGCACTGCTTCCTTGGTCAGCTTGTAATCCATCTGCAGCCGTCCGCGCAGCTCGACAGCAACATCGCTATTGTCCGTATTCTGATCGAGATCGGGAATGCCGACATTGCTGTCCGCAACGGCGCCAACGCCGCCCTCAAAGGTGAATTTCACCGTATCCTCGGCAACAGCTGTCTGTGACAGGGCCAGCGCCGACAGGGTGACGAAACCTGCTTGCAGTCTGAGTTTTGAAACCTTCATTTTCTTGCCTTCCGTGCCTGTTCTGGAGGGCGAAGCCGGCGGGGCTTAGCAAGGGTGGGGGGTCCCGCCGGCTTCTATGACAAGTCCGCTTACAGGCCGAGCGAACCGGTCACCTCGTCAACGATGCTTGTATCGACGACATCGTTAATTTCTGATGTGATCTCGGCGGAGACGTCCGCGACGAGATCGGCGAGAATGTCGGCGGTCACGATGTCGTCGACTGTTGCAGTCACGTCCGCGAGGACGTCAGCTGTCACGTCGAGATCGAGATCGCCGCCATCGATTGGGGTCGGCGCTTCGCCGCCCGCACCGGACAGCGTGTCCAGCGCGCCGGGCAGGTGGTGCACCGTGTTGCCGACCGAGCGTTTGACCGTGCGGCCAGCGACATGTTTGGTCTCCGCGACCGTGTCGGAAATTCGCGGAACCTTTGCGTCCAGCACGCCATTGACGATATCGAGGCCACTGAACGCACCCTGTGCCGGCACACCGCCATCGGTGAAGTCCAGCAGGCTGACATTGAGATCGATGGAGCCATCAAGGTCGACATCCGCGAGCGAGCCATGCAGCAGCGTAATGTCTGCAACAAGGTCGACCGGAATATCAGTGTCGACCAGGGCACCATTCAGCACGCTGAGTCCGGTATCCAGATCGAGATGCAGGCAGGCATCGAGCAGCGCGCCATTGAGCAGCGCGATGTCCGCCATCAGGTCAGGCTGGACGTCCGCATTCAGCAAGGCCCCGTTCAGCACCGAGATGATCGCAGCTGCGTCAGCATCAAGCCCGGCATCGAGGAGCGCTGAGCGCAGGATATCGATGTCGGCGAGAGCGTCGGCGTCCAGGACCACATCCGCAAGCGCGTCTTTCACCACCATCATGGCGGCGAGAATATCTGCATCGACACCTGCATCGGCCAGCGATCCATCCAGAAGGTCGAACGTCCTGTAGGTGGCTGGTTTTTCAGAAGCCGCTGCCGGAGCCGTTTCGGGCTGCTGCGAAGCGCCAGTTTCTCCTGCGTTTCCCGATGCCTGACCGGAGCCGTTCATCGCTGTTCTGAATCCGGCTGGTTCATCTGAGGAATAAGCCGGCGCCGCGCTTGCGAAACCTGCTGCCAGTATAGCCGCCAATGCTGTCATGGATGTCGTCCTGATCATGTCTGTCTCCTTCACCATTCACACGATGATGCACTGACGAACCGGCCCGGATTTTATTCCGGTTACAGATCACGAGAAAATTAAACCTGTTACAAATCAATGCATTGCAAAAACTGACTAATACACACAGGGAAGAAAGAAGCCGGCAGGCTGGTGAGGGGGTCGAGGGAGCCCTGCCGGCTTCTTGTCCGTGATCGGACGCTTACAGGCCAAGCGAGCCGATCACATCATCAACGATCGCTTCATCCACTGCGTCATTGATGTCCGTGTTGACCTGGCTGGTCACTTCAGCGGCAAGATCTGCCGCAAGGTCTGCGCTGACCGTATCGCCAACCGTGCTGGTCACGTTCGATGCCACGTCACCAGTGACGTCCAGCGAACCTGTGGTCTCGCCCAGTGACCCGGTTGCGCTGGCGAGGGTATCGCCGGACACATCGGTTGCCGTGCCGGTCAGCGCGCCTGCCTTGCTGGTTCCGGCTTCAGCCAGCGCTTCGACGCGGCCTGCGCCATTGGCGGCGACATTGCCGGTCGTGCGGGCTGCACCTTCAGCGCGAGCAGCGCCACTGGTCGCAACATTGCCCGTCGTGCGGGCCGCACCTTCAGCGCGGGCCTGGCCATTGGCTGCCGCGCGCTGTCCGGTCGAAGCGGCACCGTTGGCCGCTGCTTCGCCGCGGGCCTGGCCATTGGCAGCGGCGCGCTGTCCAGCCGAAGCGGCACCGTCGGCCGCTGCTTCACCGCGGGCACGAACCGTCCGGCCAGTCGCATCGAGACGGCTCGATGCATCGCCAACCAGTCCGGTCGCGGCGGTCGCGGTCATCTCGCCCTTCTCTTCGAGCGTGCCCATCGCGGCGCCCGTATCGGCGGACGATGTCAGCGAAGTCATGGCGCTGCCGCGGGCTTCGCCGTCGGCATCGGCGCTCGCCGAGCTGCCTTCCGGCGTTTCGGCATTTGCGCTTGCATCAGCCGACGTGTCAGCGTCTGCACTGGCGTCGACGCCTTCTTCAGAAGAAGCATTGGCAGACGCATTGACGGCAACGTCCGCAGCGATGTCAGCGGAAATCTGGGCCGAGGCGGGGGCCGCAACGCCCAGCGCGAAGAGCGCGGCAAGTGCGGTCATGGAAGTCTTCGAGGTAATCATGTTTCACTCCTTGTCGTTGACATGACAGGGGAGTGACGGGCCACGCGCAGCCCTATTCCAAAAAATATTCTGACAAATCTGTTAGAATCTCGGAGGGTTAATAGTGACGGGCGATTCAGCGCTGAAATTATTGCAGCCGCTACACGGGACACGCCAAACGTTTTCTATCATGCGTCAGATTATATGCAATCTTACATTTATGCCCGAGGCAGTGAAACTCCCTAAGCGGTGGCACCTGCAATCCAGCGCAGGGACTCGCATCATCCCTGATCGTGAATGACTGCAGCGTCGAAGGCCTTCGCACCAGCGCCACACCTTATGATTTATATTCCGGGGGGATTGGAATTGAAGGTGATACTCTATTTCCTATACTATATAAAATATAGAAATCACCGTTTTTTCAATGACTTAAAACCCATGACCGCCACCCCTCATCGAGAGTTCGAGGATTTTGTTAATAACTCCTGGGTAGATTATTCTCAACCAGACCATGGGAGTATTGGCTGATGAGGAAAGATATTATCGCACTGACAGCACTGTGCGCCCTGGCAGCTCCCCTCGCTGCCGCCGACGAAGCCTCCGGAACCCTGAACGTCACCGCCACGGTGCTCAATACCTGCGCGGTTACGACATCGCCGGTTTCATTTGTGAATGTCGGCCTCGAGACAACCACCGCAAATGGCTCGGTCACGGTCACCTGCACCAATAGCGACGGCTTCACGGTCGCCCTCGATGGCGGCGATGCGGCCGACATTTCCGCGCGCACGCTCTCACACGACACAGAAACCGCGAGCTTCACCTACCAGCTCTACACCGATGCCGGGTTCACGACGGTCTGGGGCGATGGCACGACCGGCTCCACCAATGCTGGCACCGGCCCCTCCGACACACTCATCGTCTACGGCCAGACCACCGGGACGCCCCAGGTCGCCGGAACCTATAGCGACAGCGTCCAGGTGACAGTCACCTTCTAGGGAAGTCTGAAGATGCGGGCACTCCTGACAGCACTTTCGAGCGCCGTTCTGGCCTTGCCCGCCTTGTCTCAGCAGCTGACCGTCTCTCCCATCCTGGTCGACGCCCCCGCTGAGGGCGGCGCAACTTCAATCTCCATCGGCTCCACGCTGGAGCGCACGGTCACCATGCAGGTTCGTGTTTTCGGCTGGGACCAGGATGGCGGCGCTGACCGTTACACTCCCGCGCGGGCGGTGCGTTTCGCGCCGGAGATCTTTCGCCTTGAGCCGGGCGCGACACAGATCGTGCGCATGCTTGTGCCGGACACCGGCGGAAATGGCGCCTGGCGCATCGTCATTGATGAACTGCCGCAAAAATCTGAAGCGCCAACTTCCGCAACCGCCGCCCGGCTGAATATCCGCCTGCAATATATCCTTGGCATGTTTGCGGGCGATGCCGGCTCTGAGGCGGACCTGCGCATCGACGCCGAAGCGGGCACCGTCGCGCTGGTCAATGATGGTGACGGATACCTGCGGCTGCACGCGCTGGCCTTCGAGACGTCCGATGGCGATATTGTCCCGGCCAGCCAGTCCATCGCCTATGTCCTGCCCTGGTCCAGCCTCATCCTCCCCCTCCCGGCAGACAGGCCCGACATCCACGCCCTGCGTTACGCCATCGGACAGACGCCCTATGCCGCTGAGCTCGGCGGCCGGCAGTGAGCGCCGCCCTCTCGCGGCTGACAGCGGTCACAGCCTCGGCGGCGGTGCTCGGCGCGCCTGCTCTTGCAGGGCCCATCCAGGCCCTCCCCGCCAGCCTGCCTGACACCGCCCCGCCCTTGCTCCTCGCCCTCTTCATCAATGGCGAGGACCGCGACCAGCTGATTGAGGTTGAGCAGGTCTCAGGCAGCTGCGACCGCGCAGAGGCCGGACCGCTCATCGAAGCCGGCCTCTATGCAGGCGCCGGGACCGCTATCTGCCTGCAGGCGCTCGCCGGCGTGGCGGTCGACATCGACCCCGTATCGGCCCGTCTCGACCTCTATTCAGACCGGCTGCCCGCCCGCAGGCACACTCCGAAGCCACATCCCGCCGCCTTTGCCCGCCCGATCACCGGCCTCACCGCCGATTACGGCCTCTCGCTCCAGCACTTCGACACCGGCGACGCGATGAGCTTGTCGGCCTTCGGAGATCTTGCCGCCAAGCTCCACACACCGCATGGTCGGCTCCAGAATGACCTCGTTTTCATCTCCGCGGATGACCGCACGCGCGTCGAACGCTTCCGCACAGTCTATCAGTACGACTTCATCGACAGCCTCACCCAGCTCAGTATCGGCGACAGCTTCACCCGCGCGCCGGTCTGGGGACGGGTCTCGTCTTTCGCAGGCCTGCAGGTCGGCACCGATCTTTCCATGGACCCCGACCAGTCCTACCTGCCTTTTCACACGCTGAAGACCCTGCTGAGGGAACGCTCCGACGTCGACATCCGCGTCAATGGCATCGTTCGCGAGCGCACCAGCATTGATCCCGGCCTCAGCGCGTTTGACCTGCGGCCAGAGGCCGGCCTCAACGAGATCGAGGTCACCATTCGCGACGCCAATGGCCTGACCCGCGTGGAAGATTACAGCTTCTTCTCCTCGCCCCGGGCACTCGCTGCCGGCGTGACCGACTATTCAGTCAGCGTCGGCGTGCCGCGCCGCCTGAACAGCCCGCGCGCTGCCTATGAAAACGAGGTGCTCGCCAACGCCTTTCTGCGCCGTGGGCTCACCGACACAATCACCTGCGAGGCTTTCCTTGAGATGGGACCGGGCAGCGTCATGGGCGGTGGCGGCGCCCAATTCATTGCAGGCCCGCTCGGCACCATCGACCTGTCAGGTGCCCTCAGCCATTCCAGCGATAACCGTTCCGGCCAGATGCTCAGCGCGCGGCTCGATCGCACGACCGCCAAGACCAGCTTCGACCTTCAGGCCCGCCTCGCCAGCGATGACTTCACTGACAGCCTCACCGCTCGCGGCGTCGCCTTCCCCGATGTCTCGATCCGCGCCAGCATCGGCCAGTTCACCGACGCCGGCACCTTCCGCGCAACCTATACCGAAGAGTCGGACGCACAGCTCACCGACCGTCGCTTCGCCTCGGTATCATGGACCAGGGCCTTTGCGCGCAACCGCTACTCTGCCTTCGCGTCGGCCTATCATGATATCGAACGCGAAGAGTCCGGCCTTTCCCTCGGCCTCCGCGCCACCTTTGGCGACTATTCCGCGCGCACCGCCGCAACCCGTACCCTGTCACACGATCTGCTCTCCCTCCAGGTCTCCCGCGCGCGCCAGGACGAGTTCGGCACGCAATGGTCCATGCAGGCGAGCCAGGGCGACAGCATCGAGACGATACAGGCCAGCCTCATCACATCCACCGCGCCGATGGACCTCTTCCTCAATGCCGGGCGTTTCGGCGAGGCAGCCCAGCTCTCCGCAGGCATTCGCGGCGGCGTCGTGCTCGCCGGCGGCGACGCGCGCTTCGCTCGCCAGACCGGTACTTCAGCCGCTCTCGTGCGGACCGGCTCGCTCGCCGGCACACCGATTTACCAGTATGATCGCAAGGTCGGCACGACGGGTGATGATGGCAGCACGCTGGTCGCAAACCTTCGCGCCTTCGAGACCAACACGCTCACCATCAACCCTGACAACCTGCCTCTCGACCAGGTTGCCAGGCTCTACCGGGCCGATTTCATTCCGCGCCGCGGTCTGGTCGAGGTCACCTTCAAGATCGAGCAACGCCAGGCGCTCGCCTTCACCGTCTACACGCCGGACGGCAATCCACTCGAGACCGGCAGTCTCGTCCGCCTCGCCGGCTCTCAGGATGTCTGCCTCGTCGGGTTTGACGGCCGCGTCTATTGCGACAGTGCCGACGATGACGACATGGTCGAGATCGACTGGCAGGGAAAAACCTGGACGCGCCGGGTCGGCCCGTTGCGCCGGGCGGGCGAAATCCACCTCTTGCATAATCCGGGAGTAGAAATGGCGGGGGTAAGGCCGTGACCCGGGCCCTGCTTCTGGCTACGGCCCTCGCCGCCGCCGCCGCCCTGCCCGCCAAGGCCCAGCTTGGCACCGGGACCTCCTGTTCTGTGTCTGCCGTGCCGATGCAGTTTGCGCCCTATGCCCCCTTCAGCGGCCTGCCGGCAGAGTCAGCCACTACAGTGACCGTGACCTGCAGCGGACTGGTCAACCTCCTGGTCTCCTATGAGATCCGGCTCGGGCCAGGCGGATCAGGCTCGATTGCCGCCCGCACACTCGGCGAGGAGGGCGGCGACGACGCGCTATCCTACCAGATCTACAGCAATTCTTCGCGAACCATGGTCTGGGGCGACGGTGTCCAGGGCAGCGCCATCTCCGGCTCGCTGTTCTTGCAACTGGTGGCCACCTCACGCGTTCATACGGTCTATGGCCGCATCCCGGAAAGCCAGCTTGTGAACACCGGCGACTATTCCGACGAACTGGTCATGACGGTGATTTACTGAGCCCTGGCTCGCAGGTTGCAGCGCCAACTGCAATTACATCGCCCGTACTTACAGCAGAACCAACGCCAAGCTGCACGAACTGGCCTGAATTCTTAGAGACTTAATTTTGGGCTCTGACAGCTTGAAGTAGAAATTTGCCTCACATGGTCCGCGCTTTGCGTCAGAAACCGGATAAGAGAACAGTGTCTGAGAAGAAAAACATCCTCGTCGTGGAAGACGAACTCATGATCGGCCTGCATATCAAGGTCGATCTGGAAGCGGCTGGCTTTCGTGTGATCGGCCCTGTGAGCTCTGTGGAGGGCGCGCTGTCCGCCATTCGGGACGAAGACATCGATGCCGCCGTGCTCGATCTCAAACTCTATAATGAGTGGTCTCTGTCCATTGCGCAGGCGCTGGCCGATCAGAACATCCCCTTCCTGTTCCTCACCGGCTCGCGCATCGGAGCCATGGCAGACCGTTTCAAGGGCGTGACCATCCTCTGCAAGCCGATCATGACTCGCACGTTGCACAGGCACGTGCAGGAGATGGTCGAGCCGCAGATCCAGCCCGAGGCCCAGCGCCGCTCTGCCTGAGCGCGCCGCTTCGAACGTCTCATCATGCCCATCGGGTGATCGACGTCGAACCTTGTGGCCACCCTTTGACCCAGCAGAAGCACTCATCCTGACAGAATTCGGACGAGCGCTTCTGCTGCGGTCATGTCAGCTTGTCGCCCCCTCCCCACTTATCCTGAGCGTGTCAGAGGACGGTGCGCTCATGATGCGTCGCCGCATCAGGCTTCCCGTCAGGACCATCCTGCTGGCACTGAAGGCGTGGGGCGAAACCCACGTGCTGGAAGCAGGCTAGCGCTCTGATTTCAATGTAAAGAACCCCACCCCGACCCTCCCCTGAGGGGAGGGGGATGGCGTTTCGCGGGGATGCTCAACTTCCGCACACGGCCTCGTGGTTCGACTTCGCTCACCATGTCGGCCTTTGAGACGTCAGAAACAGCCCGACATGGTGAGCGAAGTCGAACCACGGCGGGCGAATAGCGCAAACATCTGAAACCATCGCCCCCTCCCCACTGGGGAGGGTCGGGGTGGGGCTTCGAAGCGCCCGGCAATCAGTCCAGTGGACTGGTTTCAGCGTGGAAGGCCGCGGCAGCGGCAGAAGCGCCCCGCTCTAGCTCTCTTCCGCGATCTTCTCGTGCAGCCAGGCAGCATGTCGAGGCGCTTTCTTCGTGCGCGACCACTCGTCCAGCATGTCTTCGGCCACCGATTTCAGCGAGCTCATCTGCTCCGGCGTGCCGATATTGCAAGCAAGCTCGAGCCGGTGTCCATTCGGGTCAAAGAAATAGATCGACTTGAAGATGCCGTGATGCGTCGGGCCGACAACCTCCAGCCCGCGGCTCTCTGCGCGTGCCTTGGCGTTCATCAGATCATCCATGGTCGCGACCTTGAAGGCGATATGCTGGACCCATTGCGGCGTGTTCTCGTCGCGGCCCATATCCTTCTGGTTCGGCAGCTCGAAAAAGGCGAGCACATTGCCATTCCCGGCATCGAGGAAGACGTGCATATACGGGTCATACGCGCCCGTGGACGGCACATGGTCCTCTGCAATGGCGAGCTGGAAATCCATGCCCAGCACATCCTTGTAGAACTCCACCGTCTCCTTCGCATCCTTGCAGCGATAGGCGACGTGATGAACGCCTTGAAGATTGGGGGCTGCTTGGCTCATTCTGTTTCCTCCGATATCTCGGTTTTCTTCGGAAAGAACTTGTATCCGACCGACCAGCCGGCAAGTCCGGCAAGGGCGCCAAACAGGGCGGCCCGCCACGGATCGCCAAATGGCATGAAGCCGAACCGGACATCCGCCACCAGCAGGCCTGCGCAGATGATGAACGCGATCGAAGCCGCCAGAAGGTTGGGCTTCAGACCCCGTTGCATTCTTCGACGTTCCCGCATTTCAACTCCTCCCGTTCAGATCCAGCGCCGCACACGCTTGCAATAGGCGTCGTAATCGCTTCCGAAGCGCGCGCGCAACGCGGCTTCCTCTGGCTTGATCTGCATCTCGTTTATATACCACACCGCAACTGGCAGGAGCACTAGTCCTGCACTCCAGCCCGCTGCGATGCAGATGCCGAACGCGACAAGCGCCATGCCGAGATACATCGGATTGCGACTGATCCTGTAGATGCCGCCACTGACCAGCGCGCTGGCCTTCGACGGGTCCAGCGGATTGACCGTCGTCTTCTTGGCGCGAAACCCGGTGAGGGCGAGGATCAGCAGGACCGATCCACACAGGAAGCCAATCGTGGCCAGGAGGATCTGTCCGGAAAAAGCAAAGCCGGTCGCCGGTACAAATCGCTCAACGGCCCATCCGATGAGGACCGGCTCGGCAAAGACCAATGGCGGCGGTATCTTCAAGCGTTTTCCTTCTCATCGACCTTCAGCGCCCCGCGCTTGATCTGGTCGCGCTCCATCGACTCAAACAGAGCCTTGAAATTACCCTCTCCGAAGCCCTGGCGATAGTCTCCGACGCGCTGGATGAACTCAAAGAAGACCGGCCCGATCTGTGTTTCCGCAAAGATCTGCAGCAGCAGGCGCGGCTCGCCGCCTTCGGTCGTGCCGTCGAGTAGGATGCCACGCTTCTTCAGCTCGGCGACATCGCGGCCATGGCCTGGCAGGCGCTCATCCAGCATCTCGTAATAGGTGTCCGGCGGCGGCGTCATGAACGGCACGCCGAGCTTTTCCAGCCTGTCCCAGCAGGCCACGAGGTCGTCACAGATCAGCGCGATATGCTGGATGCCTTCGCCATTATATTCGCGCAGGAACTCCTCGATCTGGCCCTTGCCGCCCTCGCCTTCCTCGTTCAGCGGAATGCGGATTTTTCCGTCCGGTGCGGTCAGCGCCTTGGAGGTCAGGCCGGTATATTCCCCCTTGATATCAAAATACCGGATCTCCTTGAAATTGAACAGTTTCTCATAGAAATCCGCCCAGTACTTCATGCGGCCATTATAGACGTTGTGGGTCAGGTGATCGATCAGCTTGAAGCCTGCCCCTTCGGGATGCTTTTCGACGCCCGGCAGGTACTCAAAATCGATGTCATAAATGGAGAGGCCATCGCCCTCATCATCATAGCGGTCGATGAGATAGATCAGCGAATGGCCGATGCCGCGAATGGCAGGAAGCTTCAGCTCCATCGGGCCGACCGGCACATCGCATGGCTCGGCGCCCTGCGCGATGAGGTGGTCATAGGCCTGTCTGGCATTCTTTACACGAAAGCCCATTCCGCAGGCCGACGGGCCATGCTCGCGCGAGAAATAATAGGCCGGTGAGCCCTTCTCGTAATTGGTGATGAGGTTGATGCCGCCCTGACGCCAGAGCTCAACGTCCTTTGAGCGGTGACGGGCCACTTTCGTGAAGCCGATCGTCTCGAAGACCTTCTCCAGATGGCCCTTTTCGGGCGCAGAAAATTCGATGAATTCAAAGCCGTCGAGGCCAGCCGGATTTTCAAACAGGTCTGCCATGTGCTTAACCTCCTAAGATTGTTGTCATCAGAATAGTTGCATTTGAAACTATTATCAAGTTTGGAGACGAAATAACGGATGAGTGACGCCAGCGGCAAACCCGCCCCAACCCTCAAGCTCGACAGCTTCCTGCCCTACAGGCTGTCGGTGTTGTCGAATGCAGTCTCCCGCAAGATTGCGGACATGTATGAGCGCGAATTCGAGATCTCGATCTGGCAGTGGCGCATCCTGGCTGTCCTCGGTGAGAGCGAAGGCCTCACTTCGACCGAAGTCGCCAACCGGACCCTGATGGACAAGCCCGCTGTCAGCCGCGCCACCGCCACCCTGCTTGATCGCGGCCTTCTCTCACGCACCTCCGACACGTCGGACCGGCGCAAGGCCGCCCTGCGCCTGACGAAGAAGGGCCGGGAGATTTATAACGCCATCCTGCCGCGGGCGCTCGCCTATGAACATGACCTTCTGTCCTCCATCAGCGCGGAGGAGGTGGCAACGCTTCACGGCTTGCTAACCAGACTTTCCCATATTGCCTCGCCAGACAGGGACCTCTGGTCCGAATAAAAGACGTCTAGGGGGACAGTCCAATGAGCATGCAGGCGGTGATGAGCGTCTACTTCGACGAGATCCGGAGCAGACGGCCGGAATTTGAAAGCGCTGTCGCGATCTGGGCCGACAAGCTTTCGCCAGAGCTGGAGCGGATGGAAGTCGACCGCAAGGCCGTCATCAACAAGGCCACCCGTCGCACCATGATCGTGGCAGCCATCGTGCTCGCGGGCCTCCTGGTGCTCACCTGGCAGTTCGGCTTTACCGCCATGTTCCCGTTCGGCTTCTTCGCCGGCATCCTGGTGACCTTCCTGCTGTCCTCGGCGGTCTGGGTGCCGGTCTTCTCCATGAAATCGCAGACCAAGCAGCTCGTCGTCAGCGCCGCCTGTGAGCCGTTCGGCTTCACCTATGACACGCTGCACCATGACATGAAGTCGGTCTCCGACCTGCGCAGCCTCGGGACCTGGATCAAGGCCAATTCCGGCAATCTCACCGCCACCAGCGTCCCGCCCACGCCGGCCTTTGACCGGCTGAAGGATGCCGGCCTGATGCCCTCCTATGACAGTCGCAAATTCGAGGACCTGATCACCGGACAGCGTGCCGCCGCAGACTTCACAATGGTCGAGTGCAAGCTCACCGAGCAGCAGGGCTCCGGCAAGAACCGGCGCACCGTCACCAAGTTCCAGGGCCTTCTCTTCAACGTCGAATATCCCGACCGCTTCATGGGCCGCACCATCATCGCGCGAGACAAATGGTGGAAGCGCGGCAAGGGCGCCGGAGACCTGCAGCGCGTCGACCTCGTCTCGAAAGAACTTGAAGACGCCTTCACCGTCCACTCCACAGACCAGGTCGAGGCCCGTACCCTGCTCACGCCAGACCGGATGGAGCGCCTGCTCGCCCTGGAGCGTCACTTCAAGGGTGGCAAGCTGCGCGGCATCTTCGAGGACGGGCACATGACACTCGCCCTTGAGGCGAAAGACCAGTTCGAGGCGGGCTCCATTTTCAAGCCCCTCGTCGACCCCAATCGCTTCATAAACACGCTGACCGAAATCGGCCTCGTCTGCGACGTGATTGACGGCTTTCTCACGCGTGAGTGGGTGCAGGACAAACTGTAACGCCCGCTACAGCGGACTTCCTTAACCATCTGGCACAGATCCTGCTTTTCCCCGATCGGGGGAATTTCACATATCTGCGCAAGCGGATGTTGTGGATATTCTGGAATACAGGGGTCGCGCTGAAACGATCGGAACACGAAGCATGGCCGACGGGCTTCAAAATATTGGCATCCCTGCCAGTCCGGATTTCAACTTTCCAGCTGCCAGTGCGCGCGCTGACGAGGTGAGCTTTGCCGCCGCCGAATCCCGGATTCGCAATCAGAGCCGGATCATCAACCGGCCAACCCTGCGCCTTGCGCAACAGACCGCTGACATTGTCGCAGGCTTCGCCATGGCGACGCTCGCCATCTATGTTGCCGGCCTGCACTGGCTGACCTCATCCGTCGCGCAGATCCTGCCCTTTGCCCTTATCCCGCTGGCGATCAGCCTGGGCCTGCGCAATACCGACTGCTATCGCCTGTCCTATAGCCGTCCCGTTATCGACCACATGTTCCGCGTTGCGACAGGCTGCGGCCTTCCGCTTGCCCTGCTCGGCGTCGCGGTCCTGACCGTCTACGCCCCCCACCATGCCCGCGCCGTGCTCGGTGCGTCCTATCTCGCCTTTGCTTTCATTCTGGTGCTGCACGCTCACTTCGTCGTGATCTTCAAGATACTGACACGCCGGGGCAGCTTCTCGGAGAATGTCGTCCTCGTCGGTGCGACCGCCAATGCCCAGCGCCTGCTGGAGCGCAATCAGGACACGCGCGAATTGAACGTCGTCGGCGTCTTCGATGACCGCATGTCCCGCGCGCCCGCCGCACTTGGCAGCGTGCCGGTGCTTGGCCGCGTCGATGACCTGATGAACTGGGACCGCCTGCCGGACATTGACCGCATCGTCGTCACCGTCACCTCCGACGCCCGCGAACGCGTCCGCACCCTGATCAGCCGCCTGCGCGTCCTGCCACAGCGTGTCGTCCTGCTGCTCGACCTTGAGGGCTTCGACCCGGAAACCGAAAGCCTCTCGGAAATCGCCCGCTCGCCCGCCGCCTATGTCTCAGGCGCGCCGAACGATCTCAGCCGGGCTGTCGTCAAGCGGGCCGCAGACCTCGTCTTCGCATCTCTGATGCTGGTCGCCTTCTCGCCGCTCCTCCTGCTGACAGCGCTCGCCATCAAGCTGGAAAGCCCCGGCCCGGTCTTCTTCCGCCAGAAGCGGCACGGCTTCAACAACCAGATCATCCGCGTCTGGAAGTTCCGCTCCATGAAGCACAATCCGTCCGCTGCCGAGAAAATCACCAGCCAGACCACAGCGCATGACCCCCGCGTGACCCGCGTCGGCCGCATCATCCGCGCAACCTCCATCGACGAGCTGCCGCAGCTGATCAACGTGCTGACCGGCGAGATGTCGATTGTCGGCCCGCGCCCGCACGCCATCGGCATGACAGCCGAGGATGCCGAAGTCCAGAACCTCGTCGGCGACTATGCCCATCGCCACCGCGTCAAACCCGGCATTACCGGCTGGGCCCAGATCAATGGCTCGCGCGGCCCCGTTCATACCGGCGCCGGCGTTCGCGAGCGCGTCCGCCTCGATATGGAATATGTGAACCGGTACTCCTTCTGGTTCGACGTGTTCATCATGCTCGCAACAGCCCCCTGCCTGCTCGGCGACTGGAAAAAGCAACGATAGATGGCTGACACTGGAACCTTCTTCCCGCAGGCCCATGACGGCCTGCCGCTGATCCGCACCGATGCCGGCGAAGCCGTGCTGTCGAACGGCATTTCGGGTGACGCGGCGCTCAGCATCTGCGTGCCCTGCTACAGGGACAGCGCCGCCCCGCTGGCCGCGACCCTGTCGCGCCTGCCCGGCGCCCGCCAGACGGCCCTGCTCTTCTTCGATGACGGCTCCGGCGACGAAGACATGTCCAGGGCTCTGGCGCGGCATGTCATGGCCCATCCCGGCCCGGCGCGTCTCATCACCTCGCCGCGCAATGTCGGACGCTCCGAAGCCCGCAACCGGCTCACCGCGCTCGCTGAGACAGACTGGATCCTCTTCCTCGACGCCGATATGTGCCCGGACAATGAGTGGTTCCTCACCCGCTATCTGAAGGCGCTGCGCGAGTCAGACGGCCCGTCGCTGATTGCGGGCGGGTTCAGCCTCAGACAGGTCGCTCCCACGACACCGACCGGCCTGCATTACGCCCAGTCGATCCGCTCCGAATGCCTGCCTGCCAGCATTCGCCGGCAGGAACCCGGTCGCTACGTCTTTACCTCCAACATCCTCGTCCACGCCGACATACTGGACGCCGTCACCTTCGATGAAGGCTTCACAGGCTGGGGCTGGGAGGATGTCGACTGGGGCCTGCGCGTCGCGGAGCGCTTCCCCGTCACCCATATCGACAATACCGCGACCCATCTCGGCCTCGACGCGACCGAAACCCTGATGGCCAAGTTTGGCGGCTCGGGTGCCAATTTCGCACGCCTTGCAGAGCGCCATCCCGAAGCCGTCAGGTCCATGCGGCTCTTCCGCATGGCAAACCGCCTCCGCCGCCTGCCGGGCCGCAGCCTGCTTCGCCAGGTCACCCGTCATGTCGCGGCGGAGACAAGGCTTCCGATGAAACTTCGCCTGACCGCGCTGAAAACCTATCGCGCCCTCGAATACGCAGAGCACCTCTCATGACCGCCCAGGCCCTCGCAGACTATGTTCCCGATCGCTCCCTCGCGGCAAAGATCCGCCGCCGCCTGACCCGCTGGCAGGTCGCCGCCCCGCTCAGCGTCCAGCCGCGCGAGACCTATATCTGCTTCACCTTTGACGACTTCCCGAAATCGGCCGCCGATACGGGCGCGGAAATCCTCGATGAAGTCGGCGCGAAGGGCGGCTATTATGCCTGCACCGGCATGGCCGGAACCACCGGCACGATGGGCGACCTGTTCGATGAGCGCGACCTCGCACCGCTCACTGCTGCGGGCCATGAAATCTGCGCCCATACCGAAAGCCATATCGACTGCGCCCGTACATCCATGAAGGACGTCCTCATTGATATCGACACCAATCTCGCGCGCCTCAGGGAGATGGGCCACACCCTGCCCGTCACCCAGTTCGCCTGGCCTTATGGCGAGACGAGCGCCGGGCTGAAACCGGCCCTGACGACCAAGTTCGAGGCCGTTCGCGGCATCCTGCCGGGGGTCAACAACAAGGGCGCGGACCTGATGCAGCTCTCGGCCTATGAGCTTGATGCAGACGAGGCGAGCACCGCCCGCGCCGCCGCCGCCATCGAGGCCGCGGCGAGAAACCCGACCTGGCTGTTTGTGTTCACGCATGATGTGCGCCAGAATGGCAGTCCTTGGGGGACAACACCTGACAGCCTGAGACGCCTCGTTCGCCTTGCCCGCGACACGGGCGCGAATCTGGTAACGCCTTCACGCGCCGTTCAGGAAATACTCGGTAAGGACCCGGCATGAGCCCGAAGGACATCACAGTTGTCATCCCGACCTATAACAGGCCGGAAAGCCTGCACCGGGCCGTCGAAAGCCTGTTCTGGCAATCTGTGCGCAAAGAGGGCTTTACGGTCCTGATTGCCGATAACTCTGCAGAGGCATCCGCTCGCTTTGCATTCGACGCGCTTGTCGGAAAGGCTCCCGAAGGCATCACGCTTCACTATGTCCACGCGCCAGCGCCCGGCGTCGCCAATGCCCGCAACGCCGCCATGGACGCGCTCACCACACAGCTTGTTGCCTTCCTCGACGATGACCAGTCCGCCCCGGTCCACTGGCTGGAAGAACTGCTCGCAACCTATGAAGGCTATGGCGCGGCCGTGACCTTCGGCCCGATCTCGGCAGAACTTCCAGACGACATTACAACGCACCGGTCCTATTTCGAAGACTTTTTCGGCCGCGAACCACGCCTGCGCGAAGGCTTCGTCGACAAGCCCTATGGCTGCGGCAACTCCCTGCTCGACACGCATCAGATCCCCGGCGGCAAGCCCTGGTTCGACATCAGGATGAATGAAGTCGGCGGTGAGGATGACCTGCTCTGGGCCCGGCTGAAACAGGCCGGACGCAAATTCGCCTGGGCCCCGAAAGCCACCTGCTACGAACATCCCCTGCCCCAGCGCGTGACCCTCTCCTATACGCTGCGCCGGGCCCTCGCCTACGGCCAGGGGCCCTGCACGCTCGCACGTCGGGCCGATCCACCGCGCTATGCCAGCCTCGCCATGTGGATGGGCATCGGCGCGGGCAAGTTCGCGCTGCACGGCCTCAAATGGCTGGCCCTCTGGGCCGTCCGCCACCCTGACCGCGCCTTTGAACTCGACAAGGCCATTCGCGGCCTCGGAAAGGTCCTGTTCTGGAAAGAGATGAAATTCTACGGTGCCGCCACGGTCAGCCAGCGCCCCGCCCCGGCCAGGCCCGCCGTTTCAGCGGATGCGAACGATAGAGGGGCGAGCCGCCATACGCGCGAGCCGCTCCCCGCGAACCGCTAGGTCGCGCGCCGGCGTCTTCTCGCGCGACACCGCCCTTTGCGGCATTGCCACTTTCACAGCCACCGCCACGAACGTCACCCAGACAATGGCGTTCTGCTGCAACGCGATGCTCTCCGACAGGCTGAACAGCAGGAATTGCAGGCCAACGCCGCAGGCAAACACGCCAGACCAGCTGCGGAAGGCCAGCATCACAGCCCGCCCCATCATCACGAGGTAACAGATGGCAAGACCGAACATGCCCAACAGGCCAAGGCTGAGTGCCGTTTCCAGCCAGCCATTATGCGCCGTCGGCACCAGCCACTCCGTCGCGAGCCGCACCATATAGGCCGGCTGCGATTCTGCGCCCCAGAACGCGGCGTATCCATAGCCGAGCCAGGGCCGCTCAGCGATGGCATCGAACAGCGCCGCCCAGATGTCGGTCCGCCCGGTCAGCGTCGCATCCCGTCCGAGAAGCTGGAAGACGAGTTCCGGCGCAAACATCATCACGCCCGCAAACGCACCGACCGAGATGACGCCAAGCCATAAGGTCGAAATGGTCGTGACCGGCCCGCGCCGCATCCAGGCTGCCATGGCGAGCACGCCAAAGCCCAGCATCAGACCAAGCAGCGCCGTCTTTGACGTCGACAGCAGCACCAGCACAGCACAGAGCATGACACCCCCGCCCCAGATGAGCCGCCAGCGCCTGTCCATCAGGAACAGGAAGGCAAACAGGAACGCCGCGCGCGCCATATGCCCGCCCATCGTGTTCTTTTCCCACCAGAGGCCGCGCCAGGCCCCGACATGGATTTCGTCCATCACGCCAAAACTTGGCGCGACAATGCCCGCTGCCAGCGAAATGAAGGCCAGCAGCAGCCACACCGCGCCCAGAAGTCTCAGCAATGTGCGCCAGTCATAGCGCACGGCGAGGTAAAATCCGGCCAGCGTCGTCGCCGCGATGGCAATCGCCCGGCGCTGCGTCACTTCCGGATTGATCGACCATATGACGCTCGCGCAGGCGAGCCCCAGGATAAAAAGCAGGAACGGCATCCGGATCGCCGCGCGAAACATGTCCGGCAGCTTCCACAGCGCCCCCAGCCCGACCAGCCCGTATACCGGCAGCCAGAGCAGTCTCAGAAAGCCGCTATCGGGGTTTTCTTCGCTGGCAAACAGCCGCGGCAGCAGGCCTTCGGTGAAGAGGACGAGGCAGGCAAAGGCAATCGCAAGCTCACTAACCAGGGCGAGCGTATGGAGCGGGTGCCTGCTACCCTGCGAGGCGGTCAGCGAAGCGGGCATCCGCACCGATCCTGTTTATCACCACACCAATGACACGCCCGCCATGCGTCTCGATCTCGCGGCGCAGGCCCATCACTTCCTCAGCGCCGGTTGAATCGGCCTGCAGCACGATGATCACGCCGTCCATCTGCGCCGCCATGGCAAGACCCGCTGGCGAGCGCGACAGCGCCGGTGCATCGACCACAACCCAGTCCGCCGCGCGGCGCACCGTATCCCACCAGGCTGGCTGCGTGCGAAGCTGCACGCGCTGGCCAGGGCGCAATTCCTCATTGCGAAAGCGCGAGACGAGCAACCGCGTCCCCTTGATCTCGTGTACGGTCAGAAGCTTCTTGTCGGCATTCTCTGAGCCCCGCTCCAGGCCCGGCGGCGACAGCATGTAGATCGGATCGGTCCTGAGTGAGGCATCAAACGCGCGGCCCGGCGCTCCGGCATCTCTGAACACGCCGCGTTCAAAGGCCGCAAACATTGCATTGCGCCTGAGGTCGAGGTCGATCAGCCAGGTCGCCTTCTGCGACTTGCGCGCCGCCATCATCGCAAAGGATGCCGCAAGGCTGGACGTGCCCTCGCCTTCGCGCGCGGACATGAACATCACGCAGCGCGCCCCGCCATCCGGCGTCAGGCGCGACGCCGTCAGCCACGCACGGTCAAGTCTGTCTCGAAGGTCTCGCATCCGGCCCGTCCATCCTGAGAGAGTCAGGGCTAGCACGCCGTGGTTAATGCTTTTCTTAACCTTGATGCATCGCGCGTTCCGGCAGCAAGCTTTTGCTTTGGAGGCCCCACCCGGTTTGCTATGATGGCCACATGAGTCCGGACACATCGCAGACACAGGCTGGCGCGCCGGAAACGGTCACACTGAAGCGGCGCCTCTCGCTCTCGCTGCTCGTCTTCTACGGACTTGGCATCACGGTCGGCGCTGGCATCTATGTCCTTGTCGGTCTCGCCGCCGCAGAGGCGGGCCGCTACACCCCCGTCTCCTTCCTGCTCGCCGCAGGCGTGGTCGCCTTCACAGGGCTCAGCTATGCAGAGCTCAGCACGCGATATCCGGTCAGCGCCGGCGAAGCAGCCTATGTCGAAAGTGCATTTGGGTTGAGGTCTCTCACTCTGCTCATAGGGCTCGCCATTGCGGCAGCGGGCCTTGTCTCATCCTCTACCATCGCGATCGGCGCGAGCGGTTATCTCGGCGAGCTGACGGCCTTTCCGCAGACGGCCCTTGTCATCCTGATCGTCCTCATCCTTAGTGGTCTTGCCGCATGGGGCATCCTTGAATCTGTAACGATTGCTGCGGTTTTCACGCTAATCGAAATTGCCGGACTGGTGTTCGTGGTGATCTACGGCATCATCATCCAACCTGACATCGTCCATGAGATCGGATCACTGGTTCCGCCTTTTGAGCCGGCCGCATGGGGTGGCATCGTGGGTGGGGGCGTCATCGCCTTCTTTGCCTTTATCGGGTTTGAAGACCTCGCCAATGTGGCCGAGGAAGCCGAAGCGCCGGAACGGAACATGCCACGCGCCATTCTCCTCACTCTCATCGTTTCGACGGTGATCTATCTCGCTGTTGCTGCTGTGGTCGTCCTGTCCGTCCCAATGGATGAGTTGAAGCAGTCGACGGCGCCCCTGTCGCTCATGTTCAGCGATGATGCTGCCTGGGCACGCGGCATGATTACCCTCATTGCCGGGATTGCGACGCTGAACGGGGTCCTGATCCAGATGATCATGTCCTCGCGTGTTATCTATGGGCTCGCCGACCGAGGCTACTTGCCGACGCCGCTTGCCCGCGTAAGTCCGACGACACGGACGCCGCTTGTCGCCACCGGCCTTGTTGCGGCGATCATCCTGGTGCTGGTCTTGCTCATCCCCGTTGAAGCGCTGGCAGAGCTGACTTCCCAGATCGTGCTGGTCGTATTCATTACAGTGAACTTCGCCCTTGTCTGGCTGAAGCGAAAGGGCACCGCCCTCAGCCAGGCCGGATACAAGGTTCACATATCCATTCCATGCATCGGCGCCGCCGCGTGTGCGCTGATGTTACTGGCATCAATTCTCTGAGATCGGTCAGGCCTTCCCCACCGCCGCAATCACCGGCAGGCCCGTCGTGCGTTCCACCGAAGCGGCCGTCGGAAAGCCGCGCCGCATCAGGGCCGAGAGCAGGCCCATCATCAGTGCGGTGAAGCCGGCAAACAGGAAGGCCAGCGCCGCGATCGGCATCTTCAGGCTGGAGCCTTTTACCGGCACGCGCGCCGGCTCGAGGACGCGCACGCTATCGGCGGACTCCACCGAGATTTCCGCCAGCGCATTCTCCTGGATCTCGCGCACCGAGAAATTCTCGACATTGGCCTCCATCAGCGCCTTGCGACGCTGCAGCTCCTGCCATTCCGGCGTCAGGTCATTCAGCCACGCCAGACGCGCCTCGACCCGGTTCAGCTGCCGCTGAAGCTCGGCTTCCTGCAGCGCGAGCGACTGGCGTTCGGCCTCAAGGTTTGCGGCGGCCTGCTCGATCTGCTGATAGACCGGGTTCGGCCCGCGCCGCGTCGTGCCGGCAAGCCCATCGCGGGAATTGAGATAGTCCTCAAGCTGCGCGATACGCGTATCGATGGCCTGCACCGCCCGCGAATCCGCCGTATAGCGCGACAACAGGTCCTCGCGCTCGATCTTCAGCTGCATCAGCTGGCTGGCTGAGCTGTCCTCGACATACATGTCCTGCTGCGGCTCAATCGTGGCGAGCTGCCGGTTATAGGTATCGAGCTGGCCTTCGACCGCACTGGCGCGGGACTGGTTGGTCAGCAGCTCGCCCGATATCGTCGCATAGAGTTGCTGGGCCGTGGCCCGCTCGCTTTCAAAATCGCCAATATTGTTTGAGCGCAGGAAGGCGCGGATGTCGCTTTCCACATCCAGCAGCTGGCCTTCGAATTTCTTGCGCTGGTCGCGCAGGCTGTCAGAGCCGCTGCCTGCAAAGACTTCCTGGCGATAATCGAGATAGGCCCCGATCATCGCATTCAGCAGCTCGGCCGAAACCTCGGCATCCTCATGCTCGATCGATGCAGCGATCACCGGCGTCTTTGGCGCAGCGCCTGCCTTGAACCGCTTCTGCAGGGCCGCGATGGCCTTCTGGAAGGTCTCCTCGGCGATCGCGTCATGCAGGTCCGCCGGCTCCTTCTCCATTTCCTTTTCCATTGCCGTCACCAGCTTCGGGAAGATCCGCTGCAGCGGGAATTTCTCCAGCGCACGCTCTGCGACAACCGGGCTTTGCAGCACTTCCAGTTCGGCCAGCAGCAGCTGCTCTGTATCGGGCGCCAGCGGCTGTCCCTCGCCCAGCGCACTGCCGACGCGCGGGCGGAACACGCTCTCATCACCCAGCCGCACATAAAGCCTTGAGCGGGCTTCATATTCGGTCGGCATCTGGAAAGCGGCAAGCAGTCCCAAGAGGAAGATCGGCAGGAAGACGAGGATCATCAGCCATTTGGCACGCCACAGCCGGACAAGCACGTCCAGCGGACCGATCCGCGGGCGAAGGCGAACACCAGTCTGATCGGTCCGGGACGCGTGCCCCGTACCCCAATCATCCGAATTGCTCATACCGTGCCCAGTCCCGTGATCACCATGGTTAAGCCCATTCATGCGGCATGCGGCTTGATAATTCCTTAAACATTAACGAACACTGTCCCGGTGGCTGCAACAGATCCCCGGTCACAGACATGAAGCGCTGCTCCCTCATTCCGATTGCCCTCCTGCTTGGCGCCTGCCAGACGCCCGAGCCGAAGCCGTCGGAGCAATTTCCAGTGATGGACTGGCGCCATGAGGATGGCCGCGACTACGCCTATCTGCTGGCACCGGGCGACACGCTGCAGGTCGTGTTCCACACCGCGCCCGAGCTCAACCGCGACCTCGTCGTCGCGCCGGACGGCTCGGTCACCCTGCCCTATATCGGCCCGGTCCAGGCCTCTGCCCGCACCTCCGCCGAGATCCGCGCCAGCCTCATGCAGGCCTATGCGTCAGAGCTGAAAGACCCCGATATCGATGTTATCCCGACCGGCTTTGCCAGTCAGCGCATCTTCGTCGGCGGCGAAGTGAATTCTCCGGGCATGATGGAATTGCCGGGCCAGATCGATCCGCTCCAGGCAATCATCATGGCCGGCGGCATGAATGACCGCGCCAAGCCGTCAAATGTCGCCCTGATGCGGCGCATGCCGGGCGGCCAGGTCATGACAGCCGTGATTGACCTCAACAAGGGCCTCAGCGACCCGGCGCTCGCCGACTGGACGCCGCTGCGCCGGTTCGATGTCGTCTATGTCCCGCGCTCGAAAATTGCCGCCGAAAACCTCTTCGTCCAGCAATGGATCCGCGCCGCCCTGCCCCTCGACTTCTCATTCTATTACGACGTCGCCGGAGCTTTCAGGGATTAGGGGTCTGGTGTACGCCCCCGCCGACATGCTGAGCCCACCTGAGCCGACATCCTGAGCGAAGACGAAGGATCGGCGTCCCGCATATCCGACCGCCGCCAGTGGTTCGACTTCGCTCACCATGGCGGCTATGTTGCTGCATGAGCGAACAAGGCTTTACCTACATTCTGCGCTGCGCAGACGGGAAGTATTATGTTGGAAGTCACAAGGGCTTCGACGTTGAAGCCCGCGTCGCCCAGCACAATGCCGGAGACATTCCGACAGCCTGGACATTCCGCCGCCGACCGGTCGAACTGGTCTGGTCGACAAGTTTCGATCGTGTCGAAGATGCATTCGCCTATGAACGGCAAATCAAGAAGTGGTCACGCGCCAAGAAAGAAGCGCTGATCCAAGGTGACATGGCGGCGCTGAAGCGGCTTTCGGTATCGAAGTCGGCGCCCGCCAATCCAGCAAAGCCGCGCAAATTCAAACGCCACGCCACCAAGCCGACATCCTGAGCGAAGTCGAAGGATTTCGGCGTCGCCACCGAACGCCAACCATCGGCGGCGGGCTCACTGAACGAGCCCCGAAACCTAATTCGCCAGTTGCAGCCAGGCGCGGGCTGATTTCAGCGCTTCCTTGATCTCTTCGCTCGACAGCATCTCAGCCATCTGGGCGCGGTATTCCTTGGCCGCTTCAGAGCCCTTGAGCACTGCCAGGTTGAACCATTTATGCGCCTGGACCATGTCGGCATCGACGCCGAGACCTTCTGAATAGGCGAGACCGACCTTGCACAGATCGTCTGCGCTCGAGGTTGAAGTGATCCCCGTCTCCGGGGCAATATCAGATACCAGATCTGCGTAAGGCATTTCCTTGTTTCCTTTTCCACCCACCCGGCTGGCGTTTCGCCTTGTTGACCGGGCCTGTTGACCATCACGCCACCGCCTCGGTGACTGACCATCAGGGTGCCGCCTGAGATTTGCGGTATGGTTAACAGGAAAGGGCGAAAACCATCCGTGTGTTAACAGTCAGTGGCCGGATATTTACCTTTAGCGGCTTTTCAGGTGACTCCGCGCCAGGCCGCCCCTGTCCGGTCAGACAATTGAAGCCCGCCCCGCCGCATCCTACCTCTTGTCCACGGCGCCACTCACTCCAGCCCCGAAAGGCTCTCACTCATGGTCATTGTCGCATTCCTGCTCTACCTCGCCCTGGTCGGCACCTTTGTGCTCGCCATGTGGCAGATCTGGGCCAAGGCCGGCTATAATGGCGCCTGGTCGCTGCTGATGTTCATCCCCGTGGTGAACCTCGCTTCCTTCTTTTACCTCGCCTTCTCCGACTGGCCGGTCCACCGGATGCTGGGCGGGCCGGACGATTTTCGCTGACGCGACATGACGCAGCCGCGTCTGACACTGCAGGCTTGGGCTTCGCGGCGCACGCGCGTATATTCGCGCCCGTCATGACAAATCTCTTCGAACCGATCCCCTTCAGCCTCTGGAAAGAGGACAAGGCCGCCTTTGCCGCCAAGCTCGGCAACTCCTTCCGTGAGACCGGCTTTGCCGTGATCACCGGCCACCCGGTCGACCAGGCCGTCATCGCCCGCGCCAATGAGGCCGCAAAGGATTTCTTCAGGCTGCCGGAAGAGGTGAAGGAAAAATACCATGACGCGCCCGGCGGCCGTCAGCGCGGCTACACCCCCTTTGCCACCGAAAATGCCAAGGGCCAGAAAGCCGCCGACCTCAAGGAATTCTGGCACACGGGCCGCGACCTGCCGGCGGATTCAAAATACCGCGACACGATGAAGGACACGCCCTCCGTCGCCGAAGTGCCGGATTTCGACCCCGCCACCCGCGCCTTCTTTGAAGCGCTTGACGAATTTGGCCGCACGCTCCTTCGCGCCGTTGCCCTGCACCTCGGCCTCCCCGAGGACTGGTTCGACGACAAGGTCGAGCAAGGCAATTCCATCCTCCGCCTGCTCCACTACCCGCCGCAGGAGAACCCGCCGCCCAAGGGCACGGTGCGCGCCGCCGCGCATGAAGACATCAATGTCATCACCCTGCTGCTGGGTGCCGAAGAAGCCGGCCTTGAAGTCCTGCACCGCTCCGGCAAATGGCTCGGCGTGAACCCGCCGCCGGATGCACTCGTCATCAATTGCGGCGACATGCTGCAGCGCCTCACCGGCGGCGTCCTCCCGTCGACCACCCACCGCGTCGTCAACCCGGAACCCGAGCGCGCCAGATTCCCACGCTACTCCACGCCCTTCTTCCTCCACTTCAATCAGGACTTCCTGATCGAGCAGCTGCCCGGGTGCATGGCCGAAGGCGGCAAGGCTGAGCCCCCCATCACCGCCCAGGCCTATCTCATGGAACGCCTGCGTGAGATCGGGCTGGTGAAAGCGTGAGAGGCGCCCTGCACGCCATAATCCCTCGACTTCGCTCGGGATGGCGGCTGGTAGAAGTGTTTCGCCGCCTCAAAGCCGCCATGGTGAGCGAAGTCGAACCACGGCGGCGGGCTCGCTTTAGCCTCGCGACGCTCGCCCTCACCGCGACCATCACCTTCCCCGCCGCCGCGCAGGAACCGATAACATTCGGCCAGTCCTACACCATCGAGTCCGAAATCCTCGGCGAGGCGCGCACCGTCAATGTCTGGGTCCCGCCGCATGCAGACCGGGACGAGCGCGCGCCCTATCGCACCGTCTATCTCATCGATGGCGGCACAGAGCAGGACTGGTTCCACATCACCGGCCTGATGCAGCTTGGCGCGCTCTCATGGACTTTCCAGCCCACCATCGTCGTCGGCATCGAGACCGACGACCGCCAGAACGAACTGACACCGCTCGCACAGGACCCGCGTTACAGGGAGGAATTCCCAACCTCTGGCGACGCTGTCGATTTTCGCGCCTTCATTACTGATGAAGTCCAGCCCTTCGTAGCCAACAACTTCCCCGTAAATGGCCAGAGCACAGTCATCGGCGAGTCCCTCGCCGGGCTGTTCATCGTCGACACGTATCTCAAGGAACCTGCCACTTTTGACGACTATATCGCCATCAGCCCCAGCCTCTGGTGGGATGACCAGCGTCTCGGCCGCGACGCACCCATTTTCATGGCCGCAAACGACTTTGAGGGCACGCGTCTCTATCTCGCCTACGCCGATGAAGGCGGATCGATGAAGGCCGCAATCGACCTGTTAAGCGAAGCGGCGGTAGAAGCCGGCATCGCGGTTCACTATGACGATCTCTCAGCGAGCCAGACCCACGCCACCATCTTCCACCAGGCGGCCCTCAACGCCGTCCGCCTCCTCTACGCCGAACCACCCTACGACTATGGCGAAACGCCCTGGTATCTGGTCGAAGGCAGCGAGCGGGATGCGGAGGAGTAGAACCCTTCGTGATGCGTCACCCTCGACGGCACAGCCGTCTGAGGGCCCATCACCACACCTCTCAGCCATGCACTGGCGGCGATGGCAGGACATCGGCGCTCAGATGAGTTGGCGCTCATCGAGCGTGACGCAGATTGAGAGCGTCTGCGCCCGTGGTTCGACTTCGCTCACCATGCGGGCTTCTTCGACATTTGCATTAGGCCCGCGTGGTGAGCGAAGTCGAACCACAAGGGCGGGCCAGCGCCGGTGACCAGCCCAGACCGCTTCTTTTCTGACCCCACTCTTGCACGGCTCTATGATGCGATCTGCGAAACGGCAGGCCGCGAGGACTACGCCTTCTACCTGCCGTATATCATGACCGCCGGGCGCGTCCTCGACATTGGCTGCGGCACGGGTACTCTGCTCGAAGCGGCCCTCAAGGCTGGCCACAAGGGCCGCCTCACCGGATTGGACCCTGCTTCGGGCATGATGGAAATCGCGCGAACGAAACCGGGTATCGACTGGATTTGCGGCTACCTTGAAGCACAGGAATGGGAAGCCAGGTTTGATCTTGCGGTCATGACGGGCCACGCCTTCCAGGTGCTGGTGTCGGACGAAGCCATTGCCAGTTTCCTTGCTGCGGTCCATGGCGCACTGATGCCCGGCGGCTGCTTCATGTTCGAAACTCGCAACCCCGGCGCCCGCGCATGGGAAGGCTGGACGGGTGAAAGGGAAAAGGCGGTCTCGGTCGCAGGTGAGACCTATGTGGATCGCCGTGACGTCATCCGCCCCTTCGACGGTCACACCGTCACATTCACGCACACCTTTTCTTCGCCCGCCTGGCCCGAGCCGGAAGTGAGCACGAGCACACTGCGCTTTCTCTCGCCTGAAGCGCTCAATGTCGCGCTGGCAAAGTCCGGCTTCTCCATTCACGCCCAGTATGGCAACTGGGATCTCTCCCCGGTGACGCAAACGAGTCCGGAAATCATCACGATAGCGAAGCGAAACGCCCGCTAGCGCCCCCCCCCTGAGGGAAAGGGGGCGATAGTCTCACATGCCTGCGTTGTTCGCCCGCTATGGTTCGACTTCGCTCACCATGTCGGGCTATTTCTGACATCGCATAAGGCCGACATGGTGAGCGAAGTCGAACCACGAGGCCGTTGGCACAATGTCGGCATCTTGGCGGAACGCCTTCCCCCTCCCCGTTTATCCTGAGCCTGTCGAAGGAGGGAGGGTCGGGGTAGGGCCCCGCAGCATCGCACCGCAAACAAAAAATATCCCCCACCTCGCCGCCCCGCCTATACTCTCCCGCATGCCCGATCTTCACACAGCCGCATGCCTTGAGAAGAACTGGCCAGTCCTTGCCGGCCTGCTGGGCCTTGTCCAGCGGCTGCTCAATGCGCCGCTCTTCACGCACGGACTGAAGCGCCGCGCCTATGGCCTGCTGCGGCTTGCCGAGAGCCTTGCGCGCCGCCTGCTCGTGCTGCGCGCGGCGTCGCTCGTCCTGCCAGCACTGCGGGCCCGTCCGCACGACACACGGCACCCTCAAACCGCCCATGACCAGGCCCCACGACAAACAGCCATCCGCCTCGTCGAGGCCCTGCCCGGCTTTCCCGGCCCCGATGACATCGCTGCCCACCCTACCGCACCATCCTTGCCGGACGCTGACGACACGCCCGCAAACCCCGCCCCGGCACTTGCCCGTCTCACGGCGCTGCAGGACATGATCGACCGGCCCGATCATCATGCCCGGCGCATGGCGCGTTTTCTGAAGCGGCTCTACGCG
>NZ_NCSU01000001.1 GCF_002088945.1 Henriciella pelagia
ACTACAAGCCGCCCGAGCGCTGTTTCGAGCTATGGGAGCGGGCGGACGCGTCGGGTGAGGGACCGTCGCTGGCCAATTGCGAGGGCCATGTGGCTGACCTTGCGCGGCTCTACGCATCCTATGGCGACGAGGCCCACCCGGCGGTGTTCAGGTCAAGGTATTACTGGGCAGAGCATGAGGCGTATGGGCGGGTGTTCCCGCAGCTTGTCGCGGACTGGGAGGCGGCCGGCGGCAGCGAGGATGATGCAAGCTGGCTGGACCATCCGGTGTGCGCCGAGCCCTTGCAGGAGGGGTGGACCGGCTCTGAGTACTTTTACGACGGCGCCGAGCATCCGCTCTGCCGGCTCTACAAGCTCGACCCCGTGGCGGCGACGCAGTGACCGGTGCCAGCCCTAGCCGCCGACATACCATTTGGGATCACGGCTCTCGTCAAAGGCGGTGAACGCATCGCAGTGCCGCCCTCGTGGTTCGACTTCGCTCACCATGAGGGCTTTGATGAATTGTCTGGGGAAAGCGGAGACTGGACAGTGACCCGAAGCGAAACTCGTTAGGGCTGCTTCGTTCCCGACCTGACCCGGTTGGCGAGGACTTCGTCCACCGCCAGCCTCCTGTCCGCTATATCGCGTCTTGAAAGCGGGGTGACAAGGGGGCGGATGCTGATAGGTATTCAGCCCATGACGACCATCACCACAAATTCCGACCTTATCCCGCTCGGTTCGCGGCCAATTGACCGCGCCGGCCACCATCGCAGCGACGAAGCCTGGCTCGATGCCGCCTATAAGAGCGAGGCGGCGCTGGTGCTCATCCTGCAGGGCGGGTTGCCGCTGGTGACGGCGGAAGGCGGGCTGGTCTGGCTTGGCCCGGAAGTGGCGAGACTTGCGCCGGAGGCCAAGCCGCTCTTTCTCGGCCTCGACAAGAACAAGTCGCCCGTCTTCGCGGTGGAAATGCCAGGTGATTTCGACCTCAATTCATCGCTGATCGCGGGCACTGGTGATTTTGGTGACCTGCGCACCAGCCTCGCGCGCATGCCGGAGATGGATGCGAACCTCGCCTCCACGGCGCGCAGCCTGTTCGAGTGGCATCGCTCGCATCGGTTCTGCGCGAAATGCGGGGCCGAGAGCGAGCGGGTGGAAGCGGGCTGGAAGCGCGCCTGCCCCGACTGCAAGGCCGAACATTTCCCGCGCACCGACCCTGTGGCAATCATGCTGGCCGTGTCCGGCGACAAGTGCCTGCTGGGCCGCCAGAAAATGTGGCCCAAGGGGATGTGGAGCTGCCTTGCCGGTTTCATCGAGCCGGGCGAGACGCTGGAACAGGGCGCCGCGCGAGAGCTTTACGAGGAAGCGGGGATCAAATGCGACCCGGCAAAGGCGGAGTATCTGTTCTGCCAGCCCTGGCCATTTCCGTCCTCGCTGATGATCGGGCTCATTCTTCCGGCTGAAAATGAGGATATCACCATCGACCCGAATGAGCTGGAACAGGCCATCTGGATCACGCGGGAGGAGGCGCGGGCCGTCATGGCTGGTGAGCATCCGGAGATCTTCGCGCCGATGCGCTTCGCCGTGGCGCACCACATCCTGAACGAGTGGGCAAGCCGCGACAGCTAGCAGGCAAAGCCGGAACAAGTGTCCGCCAGGGGACGTTTCCAGTCATGATTGGAGACCCCTCATGGACATTATTCGCATTATCTTTTCCGTATTGATCCCGCCGCTCGGCGTGTTCCTGCAGGTCGGCCTCGGCGCGCAGTTCTGGCTCAACGTGCTGCTGACGCTGCTTGGCTATATTCCTGGCCTCATCCACGCTGTCTGGATCATCGCACGACGCTAATGGCGCCCTGCCCGGCATGAAAAATCCGGCCGAGCTTGTGCCCGGCCGGATCGCTCATCCCCTTCGACTTGCGAAGGAACCTGTCTCAGTATTTGAAGACCGCGCCGATCATGAAGGCATCGGCTTCTGCGTCGTCGATGTCATAGCGGGTATAGTCGCCGCGGATACCGAAGGTCGAATTGAACATGAATTCGGCACCGGCACCGTAGCCAATACCGGTCTCGGAATCGCTTTCCGAGAAGCCGCCGCCTTCGACGCTCAGCTCAGCGTTGACGACGCCGACGCGCGCGAAGAGGTTGAGCTGCTCGCTGACCGGCACCTGGCCGCGGACATAAGCGCCGACAAGGTAGCTCAACTCAACATCGACATCCGTGCCGAGAACGTCAAAGGACTCGTCCTTGACGCCTACGCCAAGCTCACCTTCCAGCGCAAAGTTCTGGTTGAGCTGATAGCCGAAATGGCCTGTGATGGCGCCAAGATCGACATCGATCTCGTCCTCGTCGAAGCCGAGGGTCTGATAGCCGACATCTGCGTACCAGCCTTGTGCGAAGGCAGGCGTGGCAAGAACGGCAGCAATTGCTGCAGCAGTCAGGGTTTTGGACATTATGATCTCCTGTAAAGGGCGCCTGTCCATAGGCGCGGGGGGAGACTTGCGCCTGAAAACGCGCCGAATTTGTCCGGATTTGAGGCGGAAAAAAGGCAGATTCCATGTGTGTTTTCGCGGCCACAGGCCCCATACGAAAAGGCCCTGCACGGAGGGGACGTGCAGGGCCTTCAAGCCGGAAGAAACAGGGCTGGGTGAGGGGAGGAGGGAAATTTGCCCTGCTACTTCAGAACCTCCGGCCAGTTGGTATCTGCCTGAACAATGTATGACGCCTGATCTTGTTCCCAGTCTTCCTGAATTTTTTTATTATAGTTCAGATAGAGCTTGCCATCGACGATCTTCCAGTGGTCGGCATCGCCCTTTGCCGTGTAGCCCTGCGAGACAGCCCAGGCGCAATAGCCTCCATATTGCGGGGCGTATTTTTGCGGGTCGGCAAGGAAGGTGTCGAGGTTCTCCTGGCTGGCAAAGCGGAAGGTCGCGCCCTGATATTCCGTGGAAAATTTCTTCTGGCCTTTGACCGGCCTGCCTTCGGTGAAATAGGCGACGGGGTCATGCCCCTGCACGGCAGTCTTGCTGGCGAAGCCGGTATAGACCGGCGGCTTGTCCGCATGGGCAGGCGCGGTGAAGGCGGTGGCAGAAAGGCCGATGGCGAGGGCGGCGGAGAGCGATTTCATCATGGGGTCACCTTTCGGGAGGATCAGCGTGTCAGACGTGAGTGGGTCGGGCGGCAACTTCGGTGTTTTCAGGAACGGCGCGGCCCGGCAGGAAGGTTGCCGCAAGCCCTCTGGCGATGGCGGCAAGCTCATTGCGGCGGATGATGATGAGGACGACAGACGTCACCCAGACAAAGCAGGCCATGACGAAGAGCCCGCCACCATCATTGTTCGGGTCGATGCCGAGCGGCGTCCAGAGATGGAAGTTCACCGCGCCGCTCATCACCGCAAAGGCGATCAGCGCCCCGACCGCCTGAAACCGCCGCAGCGCCGGGTGGATACCGATGAGCAGAAGGGCGGACGCGAAGAGCTCAGCCGTGCCGATGACATACTGGCTGAAGAGGCCGGTCTGAGCGAACAGGCCGCCTGCCCCGAAGCTTGCCGCCCAGCTGTCGAGACGGGTGAAGATTTCGATCGTCTCCGGGGCATTGGTGAACTTGAAGCGAAGGCTGTCGAGAAAGACGAGCGATGCGATGATGGCGATCGCATGCGGCGACCAGGCCTTTATCCTGTCCATGGGTTCATCCCCCTTGTCGTGATGGCGCCGAGATACGCCCGATCCGCCTCAACTGCGAACCACGCCTGCGTGATCGCCGATCACGAAGGGGTGAGGCGGTGGATGATTGTACCAGAAGGTTCGAAAGCGTGAGCTGACGGATTATGAGCCCTCACCCGTATTGCGGCCACTTTTCCTTAAATGCCCGCTTGACGAATGTAATAACATAACTCTACGTGCAAACGCTTCACACCAAGAAGGGTTTGCCATGTCCAACACCGGGAAGAGATCAGTCTTTCATCTATCAGCAACAGTTTCCGCCTTGGCCTGCCTCGGCGCGCAGGCCACTGCTCAGGAAGCGCCCCCGCCGCCCGCCGACGAAGATCCGACCATGCGGGTCGAGACAGTTGATGTGTACGGAATGTCGACGGCAGGCATGCTCGCAGACCGCGCGCTTCCCCTGCAGGTCCTCTCGGGTGATGAGTTCACGCTGAAACGGAAAGGTACGCTGGGCGAAACGCTGGCGACGCTGCCGGGCGTGCACATGGACAATTTCGGCGGCGGGGCATCCAGGCCCGTCATTCGCGGCCAGACCGTCCCGCGCATCGAGATCCTGTCGGATGGGGCCACGCTGTTTGATGCCTCATCGGTCTCCCCCGACCATGCGGTAACGACAGACCCGCTGCTGCTTGACGCGATCGAGGTGCTGCGCGGTCCGGGGGCGGCGATCTATGGCGGCAATGCGCTGAACGGCGCCGTCAACCTGATCGACAGCAAGGTGCCGAAAACCCTGCCCGAGGACGGATTCGATGGCGCAGCGGAGCTTCGCTATGGCACGGGGGACGAGGAGAAGAGCCTTGCCGGACGGGCCACGTTCTCGCTTGGCCAGATCGCCCTGCATGCCGAAGGCTCAAGCCGCGATGCCGAAAACTACAATGTGCCGGAGGATTTCGGCAGCAGCGAGCTCAGGGATTCCTTTGCCGCAGCGACGTCGTACAGTTTCGGCGCGTCGTGGGTGACCGGCAAGGGGTATGTGGGCGCGGCCTATACGGTGCAGGAAGCAGAATACGGCCTGCCGGGACACAGCCACATCAACGGGGTCTGCCACACTCACGGGCCGGACCTGCACTGCGCCGCTCATGGGGAGTTTGAGGACCCATTCGGCTCCTCAGATGATCACACCGCCTATATCGACCTGCGCAGTGAACGCGTCGATGTCCGGGCCGATTATGATGACCTCATTCCGGGGTTCCGCCATGTCCGGCTTCGCGGGTCCTATACCGACTACAGCCATGACGAGATCGATGGTCCTTCAGTGTTCACACAATACACAAATGAGGTGTGGGACGGGCGCATTGAACTCACCCATGCGCCAGTCTTCGGCTTCACGGGTACGATGGGTGTGCAGTACACAGACGGGACGTTCACCGGCATTAATATCAATGACATGCATGAAGAGCCGACCAATCTCGGATTTGTGCAACCCTTTGACTATGTCACAGAGAATGCCGGCCTGTTCCTGACTGAACGCCGCTCATTCGGCCCGGTGGAGCTGGAACTTGCCCTGCGCAAGGACTGGCGCGAGATCAGCATACCGGTTCCGGAATACAGGATCGGCCCGGAATATGTTGACCTGATCAGACGGCTTGAAATCGCGCTGGGTTATGGCGAAGGCGGATGGGTCAGGAACCAGGCCAAGGGTTTCTCCCGCAACAATCCAGGTGCGGAGCACGACCCCTTCTCCGCGGCTCTTGGTGCGACCTGGACCCTCGAAAACGGCTACTCGATTGCGCTCTCGCTCGCCCATACCGAACGCCCTCCAAGCGTGCGCGAGCTTTACGCATACGGCAACAATCTGGCGACCAATAGCTATGAAGTCGGTCTCAGTCAGACAAGACGCGCTTCGTCGAGTTTTCCCGAACGCAGGACTGATGTCCTGGAAGCGGCCGATTCCATCAATCTGACCTTCCGCAAATCTGAGGGACGGACACAATTCGAGATCGGCGCCTTTCACCAGGACATAGAGGACTATGTCTTCGCGCGTCTGATCGAGACCGACAGCGAAACCGGCATCCCACACAACTACCTGCTCTATGTTGCGGCCGATGCCCGGTTCACCGGAATTGATGGCTACATCACCCATCAGCTGACTGATGCACTTTCGGTCACGGTCTTCGGCGATTTTGTCCGCGCAGATCTCTCTGGCGAGGATGACGAGCTGCCGCGTATTCCGCCGGGTCGTGTGGGTGTTCGCCATGACTGGACGAGCGGGCCTCTGAGCGCCGATATCGAACTGATCCGCACCTTCGGGCAGGACCGGGTGGCCGCCTATGAGAGCGAGACGGACGGCTACAATATCGTCAACGCCACCCTGTCCTACCAGCTCGATGGCGGCGACAGGAAAGCGCCGCTTCTCTATGTGCGCGGGACCAATCTGACTGACGAACTGGCCTTTGTGCACACCTCATTCGTCAAGGACCAGTCACCGCTGCGCGGCCGCAGCTTCACAGTCGGTATCCGCCAGGAATTCTGAGCCCCGATCGGAAAGCGTCCCTGCGGGTCGAAATCGCGGGGGCGCTTTCCTATATCGTCGTCAGGGCGGGTAGATGCGGGAGGCCTGATATGGACCGGCTTGATGCAATGCGGCTTTTCCTGCGGGTGGCCGACACGGGAAGTTTTTCCAGGGCGGCCGCCGATCTTGGCGTCGGCCAGCCCACGGTTTCGCGGCGGATACAGGATCTCGAAGCCCAGCTTGGCGCAGACCTATTCCTGCGCACCACACGGGCGCTGAACCTTACAGAGGCTGGCGAGAAATTCTATGCGCGCGCCAAGGCCATCCTCGAGGATTTCGAGGAGGCCGAAGCAGAAGTGCGCGGACTGAACAATGAGGCGGTGGGACAACTGCGCATCTCGGTGCCGCATTCGCTGTCGCGGGTGGTCATCGCGCCGGCGCTTTCGGGTTTCATGAAGCGGTATCCCGACCTTACGCTCGATATCATTTCCGACGACACCTATACCGACATCGTACAGGAGGGCGTCGATCTTGCCTTCCGTCTTGGTGACCTTTCCGATTCCAGCCTGATGGCGAAACGGATCTCGTCCAGCCCGCGGCGGCTGTTTGCGTCACCCATCTATGCGGCACAGCTGCACAATCTGGGGCGTCCTTCAGAGCTTGATCCGGCAGACGCGCTTCACCTGCGCCAGAAATCGCATGGCGGCGAATGGGAGCTCACCCACAAGGACACCGGCGAGGTCGACAAGCTGCGTGTGCATGGGCGGCTGCGGGCTTCGTCCGGCGACATGCTGATCCAGGCGGCGCAGGATGCGATGGGGTATATCCTGTCGCCAGACTGGCTCGTCTGCGAGAAGGTCCGCTCTGGTGACCTTGTGCAGCTTTTCCCGAGCTGGGAAGCCCCTCTCCTGCCGCTGCACGTTGTCTGGTCCGGTGGCAAGCTGAAAGGCAAGACCAAGCTGCTGGCGGACTATATCGCCGAAGCGATGAAGGCGAGTGAGCTGCGCGAACCTGAAACGGCGTAACAGGGGCGGGCAAGATCAAGGTTAATCACCTGTCCCCGGGATAGGTCGAATTCACTCGTCCGTGAATCCCCAACCTTAATCGCAGGGCGTTAGAGCGGGCCCGGGAGGGCCGTTTGGGAGACGCCTTTATGCTCGGCAAACTGAGCCTGCGCGCGCCTTGCGCGGCGCTATGCCTTGTCGTCATGACCGCCTGCTCGGGCGAGCCGGTACAGCGGACAGGCGCCAGCGCGGCCCATGAATTCGGCGGCGTCGATATCGAGACCCTGCTCGCATCAAGCGATCATGTAGACGCCTGCACACGTCGCGCGGTGCGCTTCGCAGACAGACAGTATGGTCCCGACTTCCTGCCGGCCCGGTGGGAACGACTGGATTGCGAGTGTAGGCAGGATGCCATGCTCGCAAGGCTGGAAACCGCCGCGCCTGGAAACACGGGGCTGCATAATGCTCTCTTGCAGCTGTCGCTCAATCCTGAGGTGGTCTCGGTTATTTTCGACGCGGACAGGCCGGGTAATTTCCGCGCGCTTGCAGACTTCCTGCAAAGCCGGAGCGAGACAGTGCTCGGCGTGGACGAGGAGGACTTCTACCAGCTTCTCGCCGAGGCCCGCGATGTCATGCAAGACCCCGCGCGAGAGGCGGTTGCGGACAGTCCGGCCTGCACGGAGTTTGCAGCGCTCGCGCAGAAGCATTTTCCAGACTATGCAGACCGCATGGACACGCGCCTTGCCCTGCGCAGCCTCGATTATGACAAGGCGACGAGCCTGTTCGCCATGGACGCCCTGCTCTTCTCGACCGCCGCGCCCGAGCGTGACTGCCGCATCGCCTTTATAAGCGACCCGGCTGCCTATGGTATTACCGACACTTCGGGCCTGACACTGGACGCCGCCAACACAGCCTGCGCCCTGCTGTTCGAGGCGATGGAGAAGGATCTCGTCATCCGATCATCTGCGCGGCGCACGCTGGCACGGCGCGTGATCGTGCTTGGCCTCGACACGGTGGCACACCAGACGACCTCGACGCCGGACGATGTGCACCATTACCTTGCTGACCGGGCCAGGCAGACAGGCGCCCCTGCGGAATGGCTGCAGACCGTGTTCGACCGGCTGATGGCGCAGGATGAAAGCGATCTTGTTTCACAAAGCGTGACGGCCGCGCTTGAGGAAGCGGAGACGTCGCTCTAGGTCTTTCTCCCGCCCATGCCGGACTGTCGCAAGCATTCGCAGAGATCAGTCAGTTGCGCCAGTGAGCTCGATGATGATTTCGCGGCCCTGCCGGTCGATGACGAGCGTGGCTGGCTGAGTGGCATCGAATTCATCGACGAGCCAGCGAGCCGTGGCGCATTGCTGCTCATCATCAGGCACTGATAATGCCCGGCCGTTCACATACGTAACGCGGTCGCCTAGCCTCAGGCCTGCGCGGTCAGCTTCGCTTTTCTCGTAAAGCTGCGTGACCTCTGCGCCTTCATCCCCATACATGATTGCGTAATTGCCGGACGATTGCGTCGTGACTGGCGCTGACCGGGGCTCCAGCAGGAGGCGTTTTCCCGGATAGTCCAGGGTCACGATATGCGATGACAGAACACCTGCCCCAAGAAGGGAAGGAGGCGCCAGCCGGGACTGCGCGGGCACATCCTGAAGCGACACACCTGCGATCTGGAGCGATTGCAGCTGCAGGGTCACAAGATCAGTGACCGCGCCCTGCCCGCCTGCAGAAACGCCTTCGCTGCCCGATCCCTTGCGCACAGACCCACTGACTGTGGCAGCCTTAACCTCCGGGCTCTGCATGGCTTTGGTAAAGAGGCTGAACACCTTCCCGCTTCCGGTGTCGAACAGCGCCTTGTCCTGCATCGCACCGATGGAATAGTCGATGATGGGTGCATGCGGGTATCCGAAGTCGTAGAGCGGCGCACCGGAAGTCTCCTCGGACAGTCCAAGGTCTGAAGCGCTTGCCGCAATCTGGATTTCGCCTGTTTCGGTATTAATGCGCCAGGCGCTGCCAGGAAAAATTTCCGAGCCGATCACACCATCGCCAATGAAGCAGTCCGCCAATGGCAGTCCGGCGAAGTCGAAGATCAGCACTGGGACATTCCGGAATGTGGCGTCGCCAAGCATCATGCTATCGACGACGGCGACATCCATGGAGACGGGCACGCCATTGGCGTCTTTGCCCGTGTTCTGCCCGACAATCTCGAGACCGAGGTCGGCGGCGAAGGTGCTCGACAGGATTGTCGGCGAGCCCGTGTCGAACACGAACCGGCCGGGCTTCTCATTGACCGCCGCGTCCAGCTTGAGCTTGCCAGCCTCGATCTGCACCGGGAGACTGGCAACAGGGCTGGCGCGCTCGATGCCGACCGGAGCGCTGAAAACAGCACGCAGGTCGGCCTGCTGGGCGACGGCGCAGGGCAGACTATGCAGCGCGAGCAGCAGGGTCACCGACACGATTGTGAAGCGGAACATGGCGGCACCTCCAGGCTTGCCCGCCCATAGATGTATCAGGCGCTCTGCGGCGCTTCATCTAAATCTTGAGCAAGCTGTGCCACCCCACAAAAAAACGGCCTCGTGGTTCGACTTTGCTCACCATGAGGCCGTTTTGGTTTTCAGTCGGTTCCGGTAGCTTACTCAGCCGGTTCCAGTTCGGCGGGTTCGGCAGGCGCGTCGGCGCTCTCGGCCTTTACGTCTTCGACCCACTGATCAACGCGGCGTTCGAGGATTTCGAGCGGCATGGCGCCGCCGCCGAGGATCACATCGTGGAAGGCGCGGATGTCGAAGGCGTCGCCAAGTTCAGCTTCTGCGTCGGCGCGCAGTTCCTGGATCTTGATCATGCCGATCTTGTAGGCGGTCGCCTGGCCCGGCATCACGATGTAGCGCTGGATTTCAGAGCGGGCCTGAGCCTCGGTCACGGCAGCATTGCTGACGAAGTATTCAAAGGCTTCTTCCTCGGTCCAGCCCTTGGAGTGCAGGCCGGTATCGACGACGAGGCGGATGGCGCGCCAGATTTCAGAGCCGAGGCGGCCGAAATCGGAAATCGGGTCGACGTAAGTGCCGTCCATTTCCTTGGCGAGCCATTCTGAATAGAGGCCCCAGCCTTCCGAATAGGCGGTGAAACCGGCCTGAGTGCGGAATTGTGGCAGGTCCTCGATTTCCTGCGCGATCGAGATCTGCATGTGGTGGCCCGGCAGCCCCTCATGATAGGCGATCACTTCCAGCTCACGCTTCGGCATGGCGGTCATGTCGGACAGGTGAGCGTAATAGATGCCGGGGCGCGAACCGTCCGGCGTGCCGCTGTAATAGTGCTGGGCGGCACCGTCCTGCTCGCGGAACGGCTCGACGCGCTTCACGATGAGATCGGCTTTCGGGAGGATGCCGAAATAGTCCGGCAGCATGGTCTTGATATTCTCGATCGCAGCCGTGGCATCGGCGATATAGGCCTCTGCGCCGGCATCGTTATCCTCATAGTAGAGGTCGCGATTGTCGGTGCTCTCACGCAGGAAGGTGAAGAATTCCTGCAGCGTGCCCTCAAAGCCGTAATCCTCCTTGATGGCTTCCATCTCGCCCTGGAGACGGGCGACTTCATCAAGGCCGATCTGGTGGATCTCGTCGGCGGTCAGGTTCGTGGTCGTCATCGCGCGCAGGCGATAATTGTAATAGGCCTCGCCATCTGGCTGGGTCGTGCCGACACCGGTCGGATTGGCGGGGGCGTTTTCAAGCTCGGCCTCGGCCCAGTCGATAATGGCCTGGTAGCCCGGCTGGAAGGTTTCAAGCAGGGCCGCCTCTGCATCGGCGAGCAGGGTTTCGGCCTGGGCCTCGTCAATGGTTCCGGCGTCTTGCAGGGTCGAGATTTCGGTCTTGATGTCCGCCCAGATGTCGGAATCGTCACCCTCGGTGAACGGTGCGCCGGTGATGATCTTGCGGGACTGGTCGATCACGCCCTCGAGGGCGAAGTCTGGCGTCTGCACGCCTTTTTCCGCAGCGGTCTTTGCGTGGTCCAGCAGCTGTCCGCCGGCGCGGCCGGAGGCGCGGATCCGCGAAATATAGGCTTCCATGTCCTCCAGCGACTCGACGCGGTGGAACTGGATAAGGAAGGTCGCAAGGAATGCCTGCGGGCCGTTCATCTGATCAAAGGTGAAGCCGTTATAGACGTACTTCATGCCTTCTTTCTGCTGCTCATACTGGTATTCCCAGATGTCCCAGGAATTCTTCGCTTCCGGCGTCAGCTTGTCATAGTCGAAGGTGGACTTCATTTCCTCGACGGTGGCAGCCTTCCAGGCGAGCTGTTCTTCCATGGCCTCGACGGTCATGTCATCGATTTCGCCATAGCGGTCCTTGCGGCCGATGAAGGTGAGCTGGATCGGGCTCATCATCAGCTCTTCTTCGTATTTCTCATCGAACCAGGCATTGAGCCTGGCGGTTTCAGCTTCGATTTCTTCCGCTGTCGGTTCAACGGTTTCGGTAACTTCGGTCCCGGCAGGCGAGGTGCCAGCCGTCTCGGATGTGCCGGTTGTCGGGCCGCAGGCGGCGAGAACGAGCGCTAGGGCGGTGAGGCCAATTCGCATGTGAAAGAACTCCTGGCTTATCGTTTTTCGCTAAAGAGCAGTATTTTCGACGTCGCGCAAGGTTCACGCAACAGGTTTGCCCTTTGCCGCGCGAATTCAGGCATAACGTGTGCGCAACATCGTCCAGATCGCACGAAGGCCGCACGCGGCAGCCCCTTCCGGGCGGCCATATTTTCCAAGCCGCCATGCCCAGACATCGAGATGCACCCAGCGCCGCGCCTCGACAAACTGCTTCAGGAAGATCGCAGCGGTAATTGAGCCGGCAAAGGCGCCGCCCGCATTCTGCATGTCCGCGATCGAGGATTTCAGCATGGATTTGTAAGGGTCCCAGAGCGGCATGCGCCAGACCGGATCGCCGGAAACCGCCCCCGCCGCATTGATCGCATCGGCGACGTCGCCATCATCGGTATAGAAGGGCGCGAGGTCCGGCCCGAGCGCGACGCGGGCCGCGCCGGTCAGCGTCGCAAAGTCGATGAGCAGGTCCGGATCACTCTCGCATGCTTTCGTCAGCGCGTCGCCGAGGATCAACCGGCCTTCGGCATCCGTATTGTCGATCTCGACGGTGAGGCCCTTGCGGGTGGACAGGACATCGCCCGGCCGGAAAGCATGGCTGTCAATCGCGTTCTCGACGGCGGGGACGTAGAGTTTGAGGCGGACCGGCAGGTTCGAACTCATCACCAGCCTGGCGAGCGCGATGACATGCGCCGAGCCGCCCATATCCTTCTTCATCAGGCGCATGTAATTGCCGGTCTTTAGGTTCAGACCGCCTGTGTCGAAGGCAACCCCCTTGCCGACCAGGGCAAGCTCGGGATGGTCAGGATTGCCCCATGCCAGCTCGATCAGGCGCGGCGCTTCAGGCGCGGCGCGGCCAACCGCATGGATCATCGGATAGTTCTGCTCCAGCAGGTCGTCGCCTGTCGTGACGGTGATGTCCGCGCCAAAATCCTTTGCGATGGCGCGCACGGCCGCCTCGATGGCGGAGGGACCCATATCCTGGGCCGGCGTGTTGACGAGATCGCGCAGCAGGGCGACAGCCTCAGCCTCCCGGTCCAGCGCGGCGGCATCTTCATTGTCACCAATGACGAGGCGCGGCGGGGCCGCCTTGTCTTTCAGGTAGCGGTCGAACCGGTAGGCACCATCGGCCCAGCCGGCGGCAATATGGGCGAGCGGGAGACCGCCATCGACTGCGATCTCATAATCGCCCTCCGGCAGTTTGGCCGAGAGGCCCGCAACCGCCAGCGCATCCATCGCGTCGCCAAGGCCATAGAGCACATGGTCGCGCGCGCCGCCTGCCCCGCCCGAGACAACGACTTCGCCCGCCTTGCCGGCAAAGCCGTTCGCTTTCGCAAGTCCTGCGACGGCTTCCGGCAGCGACTTTGCCGCCTCCTCCCAGTCGGCTGGACGCAGGAGGTGAACCTTGGCTGGAGTAGCGGCGGCAGCGATGAAGGCTTTATGCATAAAAGGCGGGGCTCCCTGGAGATGAAACTGGTTAAGCAAAACAGCTGTTTTGTTAACTGATCCTTGACGGTCACGAGGGCAAGGTCAGCGCTGATACTCATTATCGGAGCCATGCGATGTCCAGAGCCCTGAAATTTGCCGTTCCAGCGCTTTCTGTCGTCCTGATGGGCGCGTGCGCCAGCACTGGCAGCAGCGAGGCCAAGGCGAATGCCGAGGCGGAAGCCGCGCTCGCCGCAGAAATGGCACCCGCCACAGCCGAACAGATTGCAGAAATGGCCCGCGCCGACCCGCTGACCCGTGCGAATTTCTGGGCGGCCGAGTTCCGCAAGCATCCCGAAGACCTGGAAACCACCATCCAGTTCACCACATCGCTGCGCGAGATTGGCAGCCATGCCCGCGCCATTGATGTGTTGACGTCGACCATTCCGGCGCATCCCAAATCCGATACGCTGCGAGTGATCCTCGGCCGGGCCCTGATGAGCGAGGGGCGGCCGGGAGAAGCCGCTGACGCCTATTACCGCGCATCGGTGATCAATCCGCAGAACGCCGCGGCGTATGCCGGTCTCGGCCTCGCCCTGGACCAGATGGAACGCCATTTCGATGCGCAGGCCGCCTATGCCGCCGCGCTCCAGATCGAACCGGACCGGGTCTCGACATTGACCAATTACGGCCTGTCGCTTGCCCTTTCAGGGCAGCTGGTGAAGGCCGAGGAGCGCCTTCGTTATGCCTCTACCCTGCCGGGCGCCGATGTGCGCGTGCGCCAGAATCTCGCGCTCATCCTCGGCCTGCAGGGCCGGTTCGAGGACATGCGGGAAGTCGATCCGCATGCGCCAAAACGCACCGTGGAGTCCAATCTCGACACGCTGAGATCGATGATGGCACCGACGCGCACTTACGAGGCGCTGAAGGAAGAGACCGCTCCCGAAGAGGATGCGCCCGCGCAAGCGCCCCAGGAAAAGGCAGAGAGCAGCCTGCGGCTGCGCGGCGCGCTGGGAAGCGACTGAGGTTGTCGGCGTTTCGACGAAGGCTGAAACAGACCCGGTAAATCAGGAGGCCAGGCAATCGCTGCCTGGCCTTCTTTTTTCTTCGTCTTTGCCAAAGTCCGCTTCGCCTGGTCGGCGCTAGGAACTCATCGACTTGTACTTGATGTAGGCCGGGCCGAGGACGACCAGGAAGAGCACGGGCAGGAAGAAAAGGATCATCGGGACAGTGAGCTTTGCCGGCAGGGCTGCAGCCTTCTTCTCGGCCTCGGCCATGCGCATGTCGCGGTTCTCCTTGGCCATGACGCGCAACGCATCGCCGAGCGGCGTGCCGTAACGTTCGGCTTGCATGAGGGCCATACAGACGGATTTGACGCCTTCATGACCCGTCCGCTTGGCGAGATTCTCATAGGCCTGGCGGCGCTCTTGCAGATAGGCGAGTTCCGCTGTGGTAAGCTGGAACTCCTCAGCAAGTTCGGGCGACGCGGTACCGATCTCGGCACCGACCTTGGCAAATCCAATCTCGATGGACATGCCCGATTCGACGCAGATCAGCAGCATGTCGAGCGCATCCGGAAACGCCTTCATGATCGATTGCTGGCGCTTGGAGGCGAGGTTTGAGACATAAAGGTTCGGCGCATAGAAGCCCGCAGCCAGACCGAAGATCACGGCGCCGAACTTCATTTGCGGGTTAAGCCCGAGATCGTTCACGAAGAAGATATAGACGAATGCGCCAAGCGCCCCGACGAAGGGCAGGACGAAGCGGCAGAAATAGAAGATGGCAAGCGGGCGCGGTCCGCGCAGTCCGGCCTGGACCAGCTTGGCCTGCACGTTCGGATCCTCGAGCATTTTCTGCAGGTTCAGCCGACCGGTAATCTCGCTGATCGTCCCGCTATCGTCGCGCTTCAGCCCCTTCTTCTCGAGGGCCGCGCGGCTGGCCTTGCGAAGCTTTTCGCGTTGCGATGTGACCTGTTTGAGGCGCGTTTCGAGCTTGTCACCCTTGAGCGCCGGAAGCATGACCGAAGTAATGGTCGCGAACATGGCGACCGCGGCAAGGATCGATGCGATTGTACCGGGATTTCCGAGGGATCGTGCAAAGGCTTCCATCGCTGCTCTCCCCCTAGATGTCGAAGCTGATCATGCGCTTCATGACGGTAACGCCGGTGAACATGAGGCAGATCGCCATGAACAGGATCATGTGTCCGGTCGAGGTCCGGAACAGTTCCATGATGTAAGCCGGCGTGGTCATGTAGACCATGGTGCCGACGGCGAAGGGCAGCGCCGCAATGATACCGGCAGAAGCTTTCGCTTCTGATGACATCGCCTTGATCTTCTCGCGCATCATCTTGCGCTCACGGATCACCTTGGAGAGGTTTCCGAGCGCTTCGGACAGGTTACCACCCGACTTGGACTGGATTGTCAGCACAATGACGAAAAAGTTCACTTCCGGCAGCGGCACGCGCTTGAAGAATTGCTGCAAGGCACGGTCAAGCGTAGTGCCCATCTGGATATTGTCAGTCAGTGTCCGGAATTCAGATCCGAGCGGGTCCGGGCTTTCCTTGGCAATGATGCGCAGGCATTCGGCAAGCGGAAGGCCGGACTTCACACCGCGGACGATGATATCGATCGCATCGGCAAACTGTGCGGTCATCTTCTTGTGACGGCTCTTGGTCAGGAAGCCGAGAAGGAAACGGGGAATACCGATAAAGCCGACAAAGCCCGCAATCGCGATCATGGCCGGACGCGATTTGATCTCGATGCCGCCGATTGGCGGCGGCCCCTCGGCACCAGAGACAAAGGCCAAGGCCGCAAACAGGACGCCAAGCGCGACCGAACCGATCCAGAATGCCTCCACTGGCATGGAGATACCGGCCTGGACCAGTTTGGACTTGATGTCCTGCGGGATCAGGGATTTGCGACGCTCCTCATCCTGCTGACGCAGTTTCTTGAGCATCTGCTGGGTCTGGCGCTTGCGCTGGACATTGCTGTCACTTGCCTCAGCACGGCCCTTGCCCCCTGCTGTACCGGCCTTGATCTGCTTGGCCCGCTTGACCGCAGCATCGTTCGAGCCGCCCGTCAGGGCGAGACCGATGCCAGCCAGAGCGAGGAAAGCGAGACCGCCGACGACATAAATGAGCAGGTTCTGATCCATGTCTTACGTGTCCAGTGCGTCAATGGCCTTGGCGAGGTCGGCCTCCAGATTGTAGTAGGAGGCGCGCTCCCAGAAGCGCGGACGGCCGATACCGGTGCCGCGGTGGCGCCCCTTCACCTTGCCGTCGTCATCTTCGCCGTCGATTTCGAATTTCAGCACGTCCTGAAGGATGATCGTATCGCCTTCGAGACCCATGACTTCGGTGATCTGCATGATGCGGCGCGAGCCGTCGCGCAGACGAGAAGCCTGCACGACCACATCAATCGAGCCGACAATCATTTCACGGATGGTTTTCGCCGGCAGCGAGAAGCCGCCCATGGTAATCATCGATTCAACACGGCTGAGGGCTTCGCGCGGCGTGTTGGCGTGCAGCGTGCCCATGGAGCCATCGTGGCCGGTATTCATGGCCTGAAGCAGGTCAAACGCTTCCGGTCCGCGAACCTCACCCACGATGATCCGCTCAGGACGCATGCGCAGACAGTTCTTGACGAGATCGCGCATGGTGATTTCACCCGAGCCCTCAATGTTCGGCGGGCGGGTCTCGAGGCGCACGACGTGCGGCTGCTGCAGCTGGAGTTCGGCAGAGTCTTCGCAGGTGATGACGCGCTCACCCGGCTCGATGAAGCCGGTGAGACAGTTGAGAAGCGTCGTCTTGCCTGAGCCAGTACCGCCGGAGATCAGCACATTACAGCGCGAATGGCCGATGATGCGGAGGATTTCGGCGCCCGCCTCCGAGATGGACCCGAAATTGACGAGGTCCTGCAGGCGCAGCTTGTCCTTCTTGAACTTACGAATGGTGAGGGTCGGGCCATCAATGGCCAGCGGCGGCGCGATGACGTTCACACGAGAACCGTCAAGCAGACGCGCGTCACAGATGGGCGAGCTTTCATCGACGCGGCGGCCAACCTGTGAAACGATCCGCTGGCAGATGTTCATCAGCTGCGCATTGTCACGGAAGCGGATATTGGTGCGCTCGATCTTGCCGTTAACTTCGATATAGGTCGTGTCGGCGCCGTTCACCATGATATCGGCGATGTCGTCGCGGGCCAGAAGTGGCTCCAGCGGGCCATAGCCGAGAACATCGTTACAGATATCGTCGAGCAGGCGTTCCTGCTCGGAGATCGACATGACGACGTTCTTGATGCTGATAATCTCGACGACAATGTCGCGAATCTCTTCGCGTGCGCTTTCGGAATCGAGCTGGGCCAGCTGACCCAGGTCGATGGTGTCGATCAACGCATTGAAGATGGTCGTCTTGGTCGCGTAATACTCTTCC
>NZ_NCSU01000002.1 GCF_002088945.1 Henriciella pelagia
ATGCCTGATGAAGAACGTAGTGAAATGCGATACTTGGTGTGAATTGCAGGATCCCGCGAACCACCGAGTCTTTGAACGCAAGTTGCGCCCGGAGCCTTCTGGCCGAGGGCACGTCTGCCTGGGCGTCACGCATCGCTGCCCCCCCACGCAACCCCCCATGTGGGCTGCCCTGGTGCCGGCGGCCATCCTCGCTTGGGCCTTCATGCGCCATGTGAGCCGG
>NZ_NCSU01000003.1 GCF_002088945.1 Henriciella pelagia
CGCTCGGACGGTGGCCGCTGCGGCACTGGCGTCAGCATGCCCGGAATGCCGTCTGGCCGCGCCTTCTCCAGCATGCGCTGATAGGCCGGCCGTGCCTCGACCCGCGTCTTCCACGCCGCAATCTTCGGGAACTGCGCCTCATCCACCAGGTTCAGCTTCGTCGCCACATTCAGCGGGAACCACATCATGATGTCGGCGGACGAGAACTCGGCCCCGCCAAAATAGTCATGCGCCTCGAGATAATTCTCCGAATACTGCACCACCGCCTCGCTATCGACGAGTGGGGAGCGCTGTTTCGGCGGATTGGCCATCCAGGCGCGGTAATCGCTGAACAGGCGCGCCGCGAGTGAGCCCTCGGCATAGTGCAGCCACATCAGATGCTTGGCATAGTCGGGGCTCGCGATGGGCGGCGTCAGCTCGCCCGGCGCATAGCGGTTGATGATCGTCTCGATGATGGCCCCGCTCTCGACCAGGATCTCATCGCCCAGCGTCACCGTCGGCACCATCGGCATCTCATGGCCAAGCGCCCGCACCTTCGCCATCGAGGCGCCAAGATCGCCGCGCACATATTCGAGCTCATAAGGCATTTCCAGCTCTTCCATGAGCCAGACAATCCGCTCCGACCGCCGCCCCTCAAGGTGATAGATCGTCAGCGGCGGCATCGGCATCGCGACCTGTGCCTCGGTCATGGTCTCGACCGCCTCAGTCTCCGTAACCGGCGTCACACACGCCCCCAACAAGGCAAGGCCCAACCCCGCCGCAAACATCATCCTCATCAGCGATTTCCTCCAGCTCTCTGTAATTATTGGTGCGGTCGTAGCATGGAGGGGAGGGGATGGCGACGGAGTTATCGTCCTCCCATCTCTGCGAAGGCTAGGATTTTGGGAAATTTGTTATTGCGCGCCTTGCGAATCTGTGTTCATGTTTAGTTCTCGTGAAGAGGGAGCTGAACCATGCTTAAACTTCATGACCGCATCGGCTGCTAAGCACTGCTATTGCTGACGGCTCGGGCGACGCGGTAACAGGACGAACGAGGAAGAGGGCAACCCCATGAGAGTAGATGGGGTCCTCGCCGGCGGATAGCAGCCGTTTGGTTCATAAATCGGGGGGTAGCAGCCCGAGCGCCGGTCCGGCGAAGATCGTGTGGAAGAGCCACTCGACCACTTCAACGGGTAGTCGGAACAGCTTTAGAGCTACCTCTGTCCTTTTTTTGATTGGGGGGGCAATCCTGCAACCGGTCGATTGGCTTCCAGATTTTCTGTCTTATCCACTGTTCTGGATCTATCTTAATCAAACCTTGATCGCGGGCTGCTTTGCAGTGCTGATCGGCTGGCTTACCGTTAAGGCGATCAGGCGCCAAATTTCGCTTCAAAAGGAGTTGGAAGACGAGCGTAGGCGGAGATCGCATCTCGCCACCGTAAGCGGTTTGACGTTAACCTTTTCCGAGATAATAGAATACGCAGAAGCTTGTTGGCATTCATCAATTCGAATGCTTCAGAAATGGCAAGAATACCAAGAATGGGATCGAACGAGTACTCACGAATTCCAACTGGGTTTGCCCCAGTTTCCATTCGATGCCTTTAGAGAAGTTCAAAAAGCGATCGAAACCGCAGAGCCAGAGGATGCAAAAAAGCTCGCTGAACTTTTGAGCTTTGCCCAAATCCAGAATTCGAGACTTGCCTCTTTGGCGCAACAATTTTTTCCTGCCACGCATGACCAGAGGAGCGTGATAGTGAAGCCGAACGTTTATCGAGCGGCACGAGATGCGCTTGAAATACGATTTCGGGCATCGCGATGCCTGACTTACGCTCGGCAACTCTCTCAACACATAGATAATTTGCCGGATTTTTCTGCTGTAGAAGAGTTTTTGTTTTTTGTGTCCACGCAGTACGAGGGCGAACTTCGAGAGTACTTGAAGGCAACTTGGCACCAGCATTGGGCTTCAGAGCGCACAACAGGGCCTATGGCCAAAGACTTGCGAACGCAGTCGGACTAAGTTGCATTCAGGCCAAATGGCAAATCTTGCCATTTGGCCATAGCCAGCCTCTTTCGATCTGGATTTCCGGGTCAAGGGCGCTTCGCGTCCGGAGGATTTTACCCTTGACCCGGAAATCCAGATCGGACACGCGCCATGTCTGAAGTTGTCACCTGACCCCTCGCCAGCCGCCAGTCCCTGCGCAGGCAGGGACCCAGGGTGCAATGCCTGCCGTTTAACGCCAGATTGGAGATCACCCCATGGATACCTGCCTTCGCAGGCATCGGCGGCGGTTGGACTATTCGACCAACCTCCCCAAGCCCTCATGGTGAGCAAGGCATGCCCCGGCGCAGGCCGGGATAATTGGGCTTTATAACTGAGAGCGTGAGGCACGAGACCCCGGCCTGCGCCGGGGTGATCGGCAGACGGTGACGATAGCCCACTTCCCCTCCCGATAATTTCGATCTAGCGTCCGGCTCATGATGATCCGCGCCCTTCTCCTTGTCGCCGCCTGCGCCGCTGCGTCTTCTGCCGCAGAGGCCTGTTCCTGCATGGTCTATGGCACGGTGGAGGAGAAGCTCGCCGCGTCCGAGACGATCTTCCTCGGCGCGGCTGAAGAACGCTCGCCCACGGGCGAGGACGAGACCATCGAGGGCATCGCGGACGAAGACGCCCACAAGACGCGGTTCAGGGTCATCCGCAGCTATCGCGGCCCGGACGCCCCGACGCTTGAGGTCGCCCACCGCCTTTCATCGGCCGCCTGCGGCCACGAGTTCAGGAATGGCAGCCCGGTCCTGGTATTCGCCTATGCCGGCGAGGACGGCGCCCTGCAGACCAATTCCTGCGCCCTCATCACCTATACGCGCGACGAAGAAAGCGTCTTCGACGCCCTCGAAGCCGAACATGACGGCAAATGGTGGTGGTGAGCGGCTGACCCCGCTCATCCGGAGTGAAATCGAAGGGCGGGCATCAATAGAGTAGCTTTTGTGCGTGACCTCTCCTCACGCGTCACTCCCGATCGCCGAAGGCGATCTGGGAGCCCATCTTTCGCCGTTGAAGCCATGCGCCGGACAGGTCAGAAGCTGGACCCTCAGACCGCTATCGCGGTCGAGGGTGATGCGACCCGCCCCGTAGTCAGCCCGTTATCGGCCTGCAATCGGCCCGCAATCGGCCCGCAATCGGCCTGCCATTTTGCGGCCCAGAACCCCCATCCATCCCACACCCCGCCTCACCTGAACCCCTTGAGGAAATTCGCCGCCACCTCAAGATGCCCCTGTAACTTTTTCTCATCCATCTTCTCCGCCATGGACACCATCATCGCCCAGCGCGGATTGCCCTTGAGCTTGTCCCTGTTGCGCCAGATCCACCGCCAGTAAAGGCCATCCCAGATATCGCACCACTCCCCCGTCTCATGGTTGCCCATCTTGCGGATATAGGCCGAGCCGGAGAAATACGGCTTCGTCGTGATGCGCCCGCCATCGGCATTCTGGCTCATCGCATAGGCGTTCGGCACCATGACCCAGTCATAGGAGTCGGCGAACATCTCCATGAACCAGCGATAGATGTCCTTTGGATCAATCTCGCAGATGAACATGAACCCGCCGAGCACCATGAGACGCTCGATATGGTGGCAATAGCCTGTTTTAATGATCCTTTTTATGGTGTCGTCGATGGGGGCAATGCCGGTCTCACCGGTCCAGAAGCTCTCTGGCAGGGGCCGGTCATGGCCCCAGTGATTTGTGGTGCGCATGTCGACGCCAAGGTCTTCATAGGTCGCGCGCATGAATTCGCGCCAGCCGATCACCTGCCGGATGAAGCCTTCGGCAGAGTTCATCGGAATGTCGCGCGCCTCGATCACCGCCATGGCCGCATCGAGGACGAGCTTCGGCGTCAGCAGGCCGATATTCAGCATCGGCGTGATCGCCGAATGCCAGAGCAGCGCCTCGCCTTCGAGGATCGCGTCTTCATACGGGCCGAAGCGCTCAAACCGTTCGGCGAGGAACTTGCCAAGCCAGCTCTCAGCATCCTCATGGCTGGTCGGCCAGTAGATATTGTGCAGCGAGCCGTAATTGTCCGGGAAGTCTTCCTCGATTTCGCACCGAGCCTGCTCTTCCAGCTTGTTCGGCTCGCGCGAACGAAGGCGCGGGGGATTAGACCGCAGGTTTTTCGGCACCTTCTTGCGGTTTTCCTCGTCAAAGCTCCACTTGCCGCCTTTTGGCTGGTCGCCCTCCATCAGCACACCGAAGTGCCGGCGCTGGCGCTTGTAGAACTCGGCCATGAACCAGGACTTGTTGTCCTCGCGCCAGGCCCGGTTCTCGCCCGGCGTATTGAGGAACAAGGGTGTGTTCATCAGCTTCAGTTCCAGCCCTTCGGCCTCGCAATAGGATCTGAGGCGTTTCTCCAGGATGAAGTCGACCGGGTCGCAGGCGATGATCTCGTCTATCCCCGCCCCGGCGAGGCGCTTGATTGTCGGCTCCAGCAGCGGTTCGCCGGGTGTGTAGCGGATATATTCGAATTGCGGTTTCAGCCCTTCGAGCCGCTTGGCATAGCGCATCATCGAGGCGCGGTGCAGCCACAGCTTCTGCTTGTGAAACCGCATCGGGTACTGGCGGTCGCCGAAAAACAGCGTGTCCTCGATGAGGCAGATCCGGTCCGGCCTTTTGTCGAGGCCGGGATGATGGTCGAACAGCTGGTGCGGGAAGATCAGAAGGGCGGTACGCATACACGCCGTTACCTAGATCGATCCACCCACAGGCAAAGGCCGTGAAAAGCTGGGGCCCGCCATTGCGGAGACCCCCGAGTCCCTGCCATTATCCGCGCGATGAGCGATGATGGTGATCTCCAGCCCGAAGACGAGCGCGATGACGCGACCTTCTCCATGTTCGGAGAGGAGGAACTGGGCGCTTCGGACGATCAGAAATCCTATCAGGTGCTGGCGCGGAAATACCGCCCGAAACTCTTCTCGGACCTGATCGGCCAGGAGGCGATGGTCCGCACCCTGCGCAATGCCTTCGAGCTCGACCGCATCGCCCACGCCTTCATGCTGACGGGTGTGCGCGGGGTGGGGAAAACAACCACGGCGCGTCTGCTGGCACGGGCGTTCAACTATGAAAGTTCGGACCATGAAGGTCCGAGCCTGAAGCTCGACCCGCCCGGTGAGCACTGCAAGGCGATCATGGAAAGCCGGCATCCGGACGTGCTGGAGCTCGACGCGGCCAGCCGTACCGGCGTGGCCGACATGCGCGAGCTGCTGGACGGTGTGCGATACTCACCCGTTTCTGCCCGCTACAAGGTCTACATCATCGACGAAGTTCACATGTTGTCGACCGCCTCCTTCAATGCGCTCCTGAAGACATTGGAAGAGCCGCCGCCCCACGTGAAATTTATCTTTGCGACCACCGAAATCCGCAAGGTGCCCGTCACTGTTCTTTCCCGTTGCCAGCGTTTCGACCTGAAGCGCCTCGACACAGGCGAGCTTGCCGCCCACCTCGCGAAGATTGCAGGCCGTGAAGGCGCGAAGATTTCCGATGAGGGCATCACCCTCATTGCCCGCGCCGCCGAAGGATCTGTGCGGGACGGATTGTCCATCCTCGACCAGGCGATCGTGCAGGGCCTCGACGGGGGAGAGATCAGCGGCGAAGCGGTGCGCGACATGCTCGGCCTCGGGGATCGCCTCCGCCTGCTCGACGCCTTCGAATATGCCGTCACCGGCAAGGCAAAAGAGGCGGTGAACGAGATCACCGACCAGATCCAGATCGGCGCGGACCCGCTCGTCCTGATGAAGGATCTGCTCGAGATCGCCGCCGATGTCGCAACGGTCCAGGCCATGGGTGACAATTACACGCTGCCAGGCCCGGCCGACTGGACGACCCGCACCCGACAGATCGCAGATAGCGTCACCCCGGCGCAGGCCCAGCGCAACTGGCAGATCCTGCTCTCGGGCTATCGCGACACCCAGAGCGCGCCGGAAAGCGATGTCGCCCTGCGCATGGTAATCCTGCGTCTCGTCGCGGCCGCTGGCCTGCCATCGCCGGAAGACGCCGCCCGGATGATCGCCGAGGGCGGCGGCAAGCCATCCAACGCCAAGGGCAGGGGCGGCAAGGCCGATCCGAATGTCGTGCCTGTCGGCGGTGGCGGCACCGGCAAGCTCTCGAAATTCGAGGATGTCCTCGACCTTCTCGAGAAAGAGCGCGAGCCGCGTCTCTGGGGCGAGGCCAAGGCCTATATCCGCCCGGCTGTCTTCGCCGAAGGCACGATCAGCTGCGACCTGAAAGACGGTGCGCCGATTGACCTGTTGCGCCGCCTGACGGACTTCCTCGAAATCTCGACAGGCCTCGAATGGGATGTGCGCAAGGCGCAGACCTCCCGCGAAACCGTGAAGGAGCGCGAGGACCGCCAGAAGGCCGAACGGATCGAGGCGGTCAAGGCGCATCCCGACGTGAAAGCGGCTCTCGAAGCCATTCCCGGTGCCGAGATCATTGAAGTCAGCCGCGAAGCGCCCCTTGAAGGCGAGCTTGCGGGAGACAATGTGGTCCCCTTGCGCATCGCCAGTTCACAGAAAGGCTAAAGGCCCACTATGAAAGACCTCGGAAAGATCATGCAGCAGGCCCAGCAGATGCAGGCCAAGATGCAGGAAGCCCAGCAGAAGATCGAACAGGTCGAAGCTGAAGGCGTTGCCGGGGCAGGGCTGGTCAGGGTTCGGCTGAAGGGCAAGGGCGCCATGTCAGCCATTTCTATTGATCCGTCGCTGATGGGCGATGAGGCCGAAATCCTTGAAGACCTGATCAAGGCGGCCCATTCCGACGCCCGCAAGCGCCTCGACGAGGAAGTCGAGAAAGCCATGAAGGAAGCCACGTCCGGAATGGGCGGCATGCTCCCCGGCTTCAAGCTGCCTTTCTAGGCAGGCCTTCCTGTCATGAGCCAGAAGAGCGCCGGCCCGGAAATCCTGAAAATGATCGAGCTGATCGCGAAGCTTCCGGGCTTCGGGCCGCGCTCTGCGCGCCGGGCAGCGCTGCACCTGCTCAAACGCAAGGACCAGCTCCTCCTGCCGCTCGCCGATGCGCTGGCTGATGCCGGCCAGAAGATCGAGCGCTGCAATACCTGCGGGAATTTCGATACGCTGCAGCCCTGCGCCGTCTGCCAGTCGACGAGCCGCGATGAGAGCGTCATCTGCGTCGTCGAGGATGTGCCGGACCTCTGGGCGCTGGAACGCGCCAGCGCCTTTCGCGGGCGCTATCATGTGCTGGGCGGCGTCCTTTCGCCGCTCGACGGCGTCGAGCCGGAAGACCTCACCATCGGCATGCTCGTCGATCGCGTGAAAGAAGGCGGGATCCGGGAAGTCATCTTCGCCCTCAGCGCCACGCTCGATGGCCAGATCACGGTCGACTATGTGAAGGACCAGCTGGAAGGCTTCGACATCACCATCACCCGCCTCGCCCAGGGCGTGCCACATGGCGGCGAACTCGATCATCTCGACGAAGGCACCCTGGCCGCAGCCATGCGCTCGCGGCGCTGAACCCCACCCCGACCCTCCCCTGAAGGGGAGGGGGCGATGGGCGCAATCGTTTCAATGTATTGCCCGCCAGTGGTTCGGCTTCGCTCACCATGCCGGGCTGCTTTAGACGTCGCATAAGGGCGACATGGTGAGCGCAGTCGAACCATGTGGCCATGGGCACAACACAGGCATCTTGGCATACCATCATCCCCCCTCTGGGGAGGGATGGGGTGGGGCTACTCCACCGCCCGCTCTTTCGCCCGCTTCCACGCCTCGCGCTGCATGTTGCGGTCGAGATAGGCTTTCAGGTTCGCATAAGGCCCGATTTCGCCAACACGTTCGGCCATGTTCGCGACATAGCTGATCCCGATATCCGGTGCCTGGAACTCGTCGCCGAGAATGTACGGCATCTCACCCAGCCTCTTGTCGAGCAGGCCGAGATGCAGCGGCACCTCGCCATCCGCAAACGCCTTGAATACTGGCGACGGACTGTCGCCCTCGCGCGCCTGCAGCATGCGCAGGAAGAGCGGCAGGAAGGCCGAGCCTTCCGGATAGTGCAGCCAGCGCAGATACTCGGCATAGGCCTTCCAGTCGGTCTGGGCGGGGGCGAGCTTGCGCCCGGTATCGTAGCGGTCGACAAGGTAGGCCGCGATCGCGCCAGACTCGGTCAGCATGATGTCGCCATCCTCCAGGGTCGGTGACTTGCCGAGCGGGGTGGCCTTCTTGATGTCGTCCTGCGACCGGAAGGTCTGCGGATTGCGATGATAGACCTTCAGCTCATAGTCGAGGCCCATTTCCTCCAGCAGCCAGACCGTGAAGATCGAGCGCCCGATGCGCAGATGGTGAAGTATGATCATGTTGTCGGCCTAGTCCTGCGTTTCGGTTTTCGTAATTTCATAGATGGTCCCCTCGGCATCGGCTGTGGCGACGAACAGGCGTCCATCCGGGCTCAGCGCGACATCGCGGTAGGGCAGGTCCAGGTCCGCCAGCAGGTCATGCGTGCCGATGAGGCTTCCGTCTTCCTCCAGCTCAACGCGCACCAGCTTCTTGCCTTTCGGGCCATTCATGCCGCCGATGATGAGATCACCCTCCCAGTCGGCCCAGGCGCCGCCGCCGATCAGCGCCATGCCTGAGGGCGCGATGCTTGGCACCCACTTCACGACAGGCTGCTCCATGCCTTCGGCTTCGGTTTCGTCGGTGATGATGGTGCCGTCATAGTTCACGCCATAGGTAATCTTCGGCCAGCCATAATTATTGCCAGGCTCGATGATGTTCAGCTCATCGCCGCCTTTCGGGCCGTGTTCATGCGCCCAGAGAATGTCGCGGCCAGGATCATAGACGAGGCCCTGCACATTGCGGTGACCATAGGACCAGACGGCAGGCGCCCCCTCTGCCCCGTCAGCGAAAGGATTATCGTCAGGGATCGAGCCGTCGGCATTAATCCGGGCGATGGTGCCGTGATAGTTCATCGGGTTCTGGGCTTCTTCCATATAACGGAAGCCTTCACCCATGCTGACCATCAGCGTGCCATCAGGCAGGAAAACCAGCCGTCCCCCATAGTGGTAGGTGGTCTCGCGCGTGGTGCCCGAGAAGATCTCGGTCACATCGCTGAGCGCGCTTGCATCCTCAGAGAGCACGCCCTTCACGACGGTCGTTGTATTCTCGCCGGACTCGCCCTTGGCAAAAGCGAGATAAAGTGTGCGGTTGGACGCAAAGGCCGGGTCGAGCGCCATCGCGAAATAGCCGCCCTGACCTTCAACCAGCGTGTCCGGCGTACCCGTCACCGCATCCGGCAGGAGCGCACCATCGCGGATCACGCGGATTGTGCCACTGCGCTCAGTGACCAGCATGTCGCCGCCCGGCAGGAACACCATGTCCCACGGCACGGACAGCCCCTCCGCGACCGGTGTCAGCGTCAGCCCGTTTGCGGAAGTCAGCGTGCCTTCCACCTGCGTGCTGGTTTCGGCTTCAACGGGCGTGGTGTCGCTGGTGTCGGGCGCAGTCTGCGCATCATTCGCCTGCGAACAGGCGGCCATCAGCAAAGCGGCGCAAGCCACATAGGTCGTGAGTCTCATTGGATACCCCATGAACAGTGTCTCCAGACTGTAAAGCGAATGCGCGATTCAGCAAATCGATCCACTGCCGGAAATAAAAAAGGGCGGCCCGGAAGCCGCCCTTCTGATCTGGGTCTCTCCAGCTGTATTACCAGCGCTTGCGCACCGAAACTCCATACAGCGATGGTTCGGTGAGGAAGACGTTTGAGAACAGGCCTGAGGAATCATCGGTGAGGTAGCGGCCGGTGATGACCTCCTCATCGGTGATGTTCTTGCCGAAGATCTCGAATTCGAGACCGTTCTCGTCATTGTAGAACTGGATTGCCAGGTTGACGTTGGACCAGCTGTCGAGGCCATCGCCCGGCGTATTCCACACGCGGCTGAAGCTTTCAGCCTGGTAGTAATAGTCGCCGCGGAGACGCATCGCCCAGTTACCGCCAAACAGGTCCTCCCACGTATATTCAGCGCCGAGGCTGAACGTCGTGTCAGGCGCGCCCGGAATGGAGTTGCCGTCGAGGTCCTTGGCTTCCCCGTCAAATGGAGTCAGACCGCCAATCGTCTGGGTCTGTCCGTTCGAGTCGACATAGGTCACATCACCGACACCGAAGGCCGCTTCTGCGCCAGCAAACGCGCCGACACAGAGTCCCGCCGTATCACCAGGCTGCAGTATACCGGCCTGAATTGCGCCGAGAATGGTCGCATAACCGGCCGCCGAGACGACACAGTTGGAGTAGCTGGACGCATTCTTCAGCGCGACGAGGTCTGCCCGGCCATTGGTGCGGTCGAGCACGTCAACGGCATAGGTGTCCTGTATCTCGGAGTCGAGCAGGCCCAGATTGGCGTTGATGATAAAGGTCGAAGCCGGGTTCCAGATCGTCTCGAATTCGAGACCCTTCAGCTCAGCGTCGATGTTAAAGTTTGCCGAGGTGCGGTTGATGATCTGCGTGATCTGGTAGCCTTCATAATCATAGTAGAAGCCCGTCGCGTTGAACTGCACGGCGCCGTTTGCCAGCGTGTTCTTCGTGCCGATCTCGTAGGAGTTGATGAACTCCGGATCGAAGAATTGCGGGAAGAGGTCAGCGCCGGCTGGTTGCGGTGGATTGATGCCGCCGCCCTTATAGCCCTTCGAATAGAAGCCATAGACCAGCGTGTCTTCCGTGAAGTCGAGATCCGGCGACCAGTCGAGACCGATACGGCCCGTGGTTTCCTGGAACTGTGCATTAAACGAGCCGTCACCTGCTTCATCCGGCGAGTTGCCTGGAATTGGCGTAGGCGCGAGCGGGTCAGCTCCCGGAGCCTGCGGTGTAAACAGGAAGGTCGGGATATTGTCCTGCGCCTTCTCGTCATCGGTGTATCGCAGGCCGACAGTGAGCTGCAGCGTGTCGGTCAGGTCGAAATAGCCCTCCCCGAAGACAGCGAAGGAATTCAGTTCATAGGGTGAGAGCGAGCGGAAATAGTTGCCGCCATCACCGTTCAGAGACCCGTTGAACAGGCCGTTGAAGTCCGTGCTGCCCGAGTCGAGCGGAACCGGTCCGCCGAAGATGGCACCGCCGAGCGCGTTGTTCAGCTGTGTCAGGGCCGTCAGAGAGTTCGATAACACGTAATAGCCCGCAGTTGGGTCTTTCGGGTCAATTGCTTCGAAATCGACCGAGATGGCGCCGAGATTGAAGTTGAACCGTCCGTCAAAGTCCGATTGCAGGCGAATTTCATGGGTCGTCTGCTCGCTGGCGCCGCCAGAGAGGTCGAATGTGCGGAACACGTTCGACTGGCCAAGTTCCGGATCGCTCACAACGCCGCCCGGGAACAGTGCCGCATAGACCGGCGCGAGGGCCGGATTGCCGAGCGGGTTTCCCGTCGTGTTGAAGGCCACGGTCGGTGCGATCTTGTTATAGTCCTCGATCGACTTGGACGAGGTTTCCGAATAGCTGCCGAGATAGGTCAGCAGCAGGCTGTCGGTCAGGTCGAACTCTGCCTTCCAGGTGTAAAGATCCTGATCGGCTGTGTACTGCGGGTCGAAGGCAGACTCGATTGTGCGCAGGTCGCGGATCACCGGGTCGGTATAGGCGTCGCCATTCAGCAGTCCGGCAAGGATACCGAGACCGCCGCCAAGCGTGGCTGCAGAGTTTACACGGCCATTGGACTGGCTGAGCGGGGCGTCCTGACAACCCAGTGAGGTATAGAGCTGATCCTGCGGGGTCACCGAAATGCCGGCAAAGCTCGTGACGAACGGGTCCTTGTCGCAGAACTGCTTGCCAGACCGCAGGCGGGAGTCGTCTTCCTCGAAGTGCTCATAGGAGAGCCAGCCACGAAGCCGGTCTGTGGGCTCGAATGCCAGCGTGGCGCGCACGCCGTAAAGGTCGCGATCGTCAATGTCATTGCCAGTGACGATATTGTCCACATAACCGTCGCGCTGCAGGAGCGAACCAGCCACACGCAGGGCCACGCGATCACCAATCGGCACGTTGATCATGCCCTTGGCCTTGAACGTGTTGTAATTGCCGTATGTCAGTTTCGCGTCGGCCTGGAACTCTTCCAGGACCGGCTTGGCCGTGATGACGTTGACCACACCACCGGTTGCGTTACGGCCGTACAGCGTGCCTTGCGGGCCGCGCAGTGTCTCAACGCGCTCCACATCGTAGAATTCGGCTTCGAAGAGGCGGTTGGCTGTCAGCGGAACGTCGTTCTGGTGGACGCCGACACCGGCATCGCCCGACTGTGCAACAAGGTCAGCACCGATGCCGCGGATCTTGAAGTTGTAGCCGGTGAAGTTGCCCTTGGTGAAGGCGACGTTTGGAATCGACTTCACAAGGTCGGGGCCACCGGACAGCTGGAGCTTCTCGAGCGCTTCTTCATCAAAGGCCGAAACGGCGATCGGAACATCCTGGATCGACTCTTCGGTCTTCTGCGTGGTCACGAGAACTGTGCCGAGCTTGCGCTGTACGTCCTCGCCGTCTTCCTGCGCGAACGCCATCGGCGTTGCCCAGGCCATGGCGACGGCCGAGGCCCCTGCGAACATGGCGTATTTCTGGTGTGTTCTTGGAATCATTTCATCTCCTCCCGAACCGAGCGTGTCTTGTTTTTGCTCGATTATTTGCGTTTCCTCGCGGGCTTCCCATGTTGTCTGAGAATGCCTCACAAGCCATCTCAGCGGCAGGCGCGACAATTTGTCAATGGCTTCGCGAGCTTATCTGGAGTTGCAATTTTCTTGTGCTTTTTAGGTTACGCATAACTGCCGTAACGGAAGGTTTCGCTTGGTTGCATCCTGTAGCAGTGGTAGTGCCGCGCCTATGAACAAGCCTACCTCTGCCTTGGTCCTTTTCTCCGGCGGACAGGATTCGACAACCTGTCTCGCATCGGCGCTCAAGCGTTTCAGGCATGTCGAGACGGTGGGCTTCGATTATGGCCAGCGTCACAAGGTCGAACTCGATGCGCGGCAGAATGTCCTGAACGCGATCCGCAGCCAGTTCCCGCAATGGGGCGACCGGCTGGGAGATGACCATTTCATCGACCTCACTGCGCTGGGTGAAATCAGCGAGACCGCGATGACCCGCGAGGAAGAGATCTCCACCGATGACAATGGACTGCCGTCCACCTTCGTGCCGGGCCGCAACCTCATCTTCCTGACCATGGCCGCAGCACTCGGGTGGCGGCGCGGTATCTCCGTCCTTATCGGAGGCATGTGCGAGACCGATTATTCCGGCTATCCCGACTGTCGGCGTGACACGATCGATGCTCAGCAGAAGGCGCTTGGCCTCGGCATGGACAAGGCGATCACCATTGAGACGCCGCTTATGTGGCTCGACAAGGCGGAGACCTGGCAGCTGGCCATGGATCTTGGCGGACAGTCGCTCGTCGACATAATCGTGAATGACAGTCACACCTGCTATCTTGGCGAACGGGGCCGCAAGCATGACTGGGGCTATGGCTGCGGCAAGTGTCCCGCCTGTGAGCTTCGCGCGTCCGGATACAGGAAGTGGCAGGAGCGCTTCCGGTGAAGACCTATTCGGTCAAGGAAGCCTATGTGACCTTGCAGGGCGAAGGCGCGCAGACAGGCCGGGCGGCCGTGTTCCTGCGCTTTGCCGGCTGTAATCTCTGGAGTGGGCTGGAGCGCGACCGCGACACGGCCGTCTGCAAGTTCTGCGATACCGATTTTGTCGGCACGAATGGTGTGAATGGTGGCAAGTTTCGCGGCCCCGAAGCGCTGGTTGATCATGTCTCGCGTCTCTGGCAGTCCGAAGGCCGCATGGCTGGCGAGGAAGCCTATATCGTCTGCACCGGCGGCGAGCCGCTGATGCAGCTTGATGAGCCGCTGATCGATGCGTTTCATGCCGCCGGATTCAGGGTCGGGGTCGAGACCAATGGCACGCTCGAAGCGCCAGCCTCGCTGGACTGGATCTGCGTCTCGCCCAAGGCAAATGCCGAAATCGTCCAGATCAGTGGGAATGAGCTGAAGCTTGTCTACCCCCAGAGCGAAGCAGAAGCGCAGCCTGAGTGCTTCGAAACACTGCAGTTCGAGCACTTCTTTCTACAGCCTAAAGATGATAACAGGCAGGCCGATAATATTCAGGCCGCAGCGGCCTATTGCATGAAGCATCCGAAATGGCGACTGAGCTTACAAACCCACAAACTGATCGGGCTGCCCTGAGCCCGTCAGGCGAAGTGTTCGAGATCTCGAAGGCGGTGACCTTCGAGGCGGCGCATTTCATGGGCGGAAAGCCTGAGGGCCATCCCTATCGCAATCTGCATGGCCACAGTTTCCGGCTGGAAGCCTCCGTGCGCGGCACAGTGAAGCCGGGCGAGGAATGGGTCGAGGATTTCGGCCACCTGACGGCAGAGCTGAACCGCGTCGCGGGCCTGCTTGACCACAAGCTCCTCAACGAGATTGAAGGCCTGTCTGTCCCGACGCTTGAGCGGGTCTGCCTGTGGGCTGCGAATGAATTGAAAACGGCCCTGCCGGGTCTCTCAAAAGTGAGCCTGGCAAGGCCGTCTCTCAATGAAGTCTGTACGCTGGAGCTGAGCCGCTAGCCAGCCAGCTGTTCGGCCAGGCGTTTCGCGAAGTTGCGAGACGCGCGATTGGCATCGTGCCACACGCCGGCCGCCACCACCTGGCGGATGTCATGCTCATACCAGTCATATTCGAGCTCGCCGATGACCGTGCCAGAGGCGTCATAAGCGGTGCCCTTCAGCGTCATGCCGCCAATCGATTTCGAGCGCAGGGCGTCGAGACCGGGATTATCGGACAATTGCTGCATGGTTGGCCGGTTCGGTTTTGCGTCAACAATCGTGACGCTCACCTTGGCGGGGTCGATACCAGCCTTCTGGAAGGCGTGTTCGATATCCTTGCGGATATCGGCAATCAGCTTCTCGCCTTCACGCGTACCGTAATCGTCGACCAGCTTCTCCTCGAAGTCCGTCGAATAGCCGATATTGATCTCAGCTGCGTAAGCAAGCGGGGCAAGTGAAGCAGCGGCAATGGCAATCAGAAAAGTCTTCATGGCAGTCCTCCTGTCTGTACATAATATAATATTCGGCCCCGCCTGGTGAAGCGGAGTCGTTTCGGATTACAGAGAATTTATCAGGAGACGCGCAAGGGCTGCCTAGTCGTCCTTGTCGTCATCCCCGTCCGGGATCACGGCGCCAACGACAGCGCCTGTCGTGTTTACAGCACCTTCAGCGACATCACCGGCCACGCTGACGGCCGTGCCGACAATGCACCCGCCGAGCGGCAGGGACAGGCAGAAAAGAAACGAAACAGCAAGAAGACGGGTCATGCGCGCACACTGGCATGACCCGTCTTAACCGGTGATGAAGACATCAGACCGTATCGACGAAAACGATCTCGGCGTCGGCGATGCCCTTGAAGGTCAGCGTCTCGGCACCTGTGACAGCCGCACCGTCACGCGCATTCAGTGTCTCGCCATTCAGCTCGACAGAGCCGCCCGCCAGCACGAAATAGCCATAGCGCCCCGCCGGGACGGTGTAGTCCAGCGTCTCACCGGCTTTCAGCGTCGCACCAAGCACTTTTGCGTTCTGGCGGATCGGCAGGGCCTTGTCGGCCTCGTCGCCGCTGGCCAGCACGGCCCATTGACCGGACCGGTCACCTTTCGGGAACTTGCGCGCACCCCAGCCGGGAGCACCGCCCGCCACAGCCGGTTCGATCCAGATCTGGAACAGCGTCGTCTCGTCGGTCTCGGCGTTCCATTCCGAATGCTGCACGCCAGACCCGGCGCTCATCACCTGCACATCGCCAGCCTCGGTGCGGCCCTTGTTTCCCATCGAGTCCTGGTGGGTGATCGCCCCTTTGCGGACATAGGTAATGATCTCCATGTCGCGGTGGCCATGCGGGGGAAAGCCGGTCTGGGCGCGGATCTTGTCATCGTTCCAGACGCGCAGCTTGCCATGGCCCATGCGGGTCGGGTCGTAATAGTGCGAGAAGGAGAAGTGGTAGTGGGCATCCAGCCATTCATTCTGGAAGGTGCCGAGATCCTTGAACCTGCGAATGTCAATCATTGCGACCTCCATGTTTGTGTCTGGCCACAAGATGGCGTGCCCCGCGAATTCATCCAGAGCCTCGCCCGGACATCACTTATTCGCAGCATGCATCAATCTGATGATGGCTTCTTCGGCCGCACCATCTCGACCTGAAGCGTCGATCCCGGCGTGATCAGGATGTCCTCATGGCGCAGCGGAATGTCGATCCCCGCCTCGCGGAACCGGTCCCAGATGCTGAGCAATACCTGCGAGGCAATGTTGGCGACACCGTTTTCAGGATCATTGATCCAGAAGCGCGCCTCAAGCTCGATGGCTTCGTCCCCGAACTCCATGACGAGGCAGACCGGCGCGGGCGAATGCAGCACGCGCGGTGTGTCCTTTGCGCCTTCCACGACGAGATCGACAGCCTGGCGCAGATCGGTCTCATACTCGACACGCAGGCGCTTCTTCACCCGCACTTCCTTGTTGGAATAGGACCAGTTGACCACCTTGTCGGTGATCAGCATCTCGTTCGGGATGAGGTGTTCCTTGCCGTCCCGCGTAATCACAGACGCATAACGAAGGCCCAGCGATTTCACGACGCCATAGGTGTCGTCCACCTCGATGACATCATTCGGCTTGATGGACCGGTCGGTCAGCAGGATCACGCCGGAGATGAAGTTGGCCACGATCTGCTGCATGCCAAAGCCAAGGCCGACACCGATCGCACCGCCAAGCACCGCAAGGCCTGACAGCGGAATGCCAAGACCTGCGAGCGTCAGCAGGGCAGCGCCGAAGAACAGGCCGATCTGCATCGCATTCGACATCAGGATGCGCAGCGATGGCTCAACGCGGGGCAGGGCATGCACGCGCCGCTTCAGGCGGGACGCAATCCAGTTGGCGATGAACAGGAAGAAGGCCGCCGTTGCGATGGCCTGCACGATGAAGATCGGGCTGATCCGGCCGCCTGCATAGGGCGGACCGACATTGGACAGCCAGTCGAGCACCTCATCCAGCACGCCGAACGCGTAAAACACCGCAAAGACCCAGATCGTCCATTCCAGCGGCTTGCGGACGAATTCGGGCAGGAAGGTCGTCACCACGCGGATCAGCAGCCAGGCAAGCGCCAGCGACGTCGCAATCCGCACCAGCGCGCTCTCCTGCCCAATGGTATTGAGTATCGTCAGGGCGAGATAGACAAACAGCGCCCACAGTGCCGGCCTGACCAGCGCCGGCACCGATTCGGTCACATTCTTCGCGATATTCTCCGGCAGCCGCTCCAGCAGGCCGAGGACCTGCTTGCGGATTGGCGGCGCAAGCAGAACGCCGACAACAAGCGCCAGGAGCACAGAGCCGACCTGGATGCTGAGCGGTACCAGTATATCGAGGTTGAGGACGTTCTCATTTGCCCAGCCGACCGGATCATTCAGGAAAGGCCGCGCCCAGGCGAGATAGTCGGTATCGGCCGCGACCTCAGCTGGGGCGCTGGCCATGCCATCGGGTGACACCGTCCGGCAAAATTCCTCGCCATCCCGAAGGATACACTCCTTCAGAATGGGGGTTTCGCTTTCCGGGGCGGTCTCACCCTGCATGTACTGGTGTCCCTAGATCGGCTCGTATGGGAAGACTGTCGTCGTCGGGCCGAGATCTGTAAAGCTTCCCTGCATGCTTGGCAGGCCCTGCTCGATCAGCGTCTCTGGCGTCCAGCCTTCGAGGCGGGCGACCGACTTCACAGGACGGGGCTGGCTGAACAGGATGACCTCATTGCCGCGGACCGAGAAAATCTGTCCAGACACATTCTTGGCACCATCTGCGCAGAGGGCAACAGCGAACTGGGCCACCTGGTCTGCACGCATGCCATTCTTCATCCGTTCGACGCGCTCACGCCCCGCCTCATCCTTCACTGGGATGGATGCGATCATGCGGGTCCAGGCAAACGGCGCGATAACGTTGGAGCGGACATTCTTGCGCTCGCCTTCCATGGCAATGATGTGGGAAAGGCTCGCAATGCCGAGCTTCGCTGCGCCATAGTTTGCCTGGCCGATATTGCCGATCAGGCCGGTGGTTGATGTGAAGAGGACGTAAGAGCCGTCTTTCTGGTCACGGAATTCGTTGATCGAGGCGCGGGTGACATTGAACGTGCCATGCAGGTGAACGTCGATGACGGCCTTCCAGTCGTCTTCGGACATCTTGTGGAACATGCCGTCCCGCAGAATACCAGCGGGGTTCATGATGGCGTGAAGGCCACCAAACTCGTCCTTGGCCTGTTCGACCATGCCTTCGACGGCCTTGTAATCGGTGACGCTGTCAGAGTTCGAGACCGCCTCGCCGCCTGCTGCGCGGATTTCCTGCGCCACTTTTTCGGCCGGGCCTGCATCGCCCTCATCGGCGCCGGACAGGCTGCCACCGAGATCGTTCACCACAACCTTCGCGCCGGCCTTTGCTGCCAGCAGCGCGCACTCCTTGCCGATCCCGTTGCCGCCGCCGGTGACCAGTACGACTTTTCCATCCAGAACGCCCATGTATTCCTCCTAGCTTGCTACATTCATGTGTTGAGCGTTTTCCAACACCCTCGCAGCTGGATTGGCAAGCCTGTGAGGTTGCGACCTTATTGCGCCCTGAGGCCCTGAACCAGGCGCTTTGATCGCAGGTAGATTGTCACCACGCAGCCAAGTGCGATGATGATCAGCGCGCCTTTCAGCGTGAACGTGTTTGCGCCCCATAGCGGCTCGAACAGGGTCACCGCTGCGGCAAATGTCAGCATGCCCATGCGGTGCTGCTTGGCCATCGGGCCGCCAAAGTCGGCAGGCAGCGCGTTCGCCCGGCCAAGTTCGCGCACATAGGCGACGAAGATGGCGAGCGCGGCCGCGATGAGACCAAGCCATCCCATGCCGCAGGCCATGCCGGCCGCGGCCAGCAACAGGAAATCCGACACCCTGTCGGGAAACTCGTTCCAGAAGGGCCCTTCCGGCCCGCCCGCGCCGTGTTCGACGGCAACCATCCCGTCAAACAGGTTGCAGAGAAGCCGCCCCTGAATGCCGCCAATCGCAGCCAGGAGTGCAAAGACACGCAGGAAGCCATCCACATGCGGCACAAGCAGGAAGGCCAGCGCCCCCACGGCAGCGAATGCCATGCTGGCCATGGAAATCTGGTTCGGCGTCACGCCCTGCGCGGCGAGCAGTTTGGCGGCCTGCGTCGCCCACGCAGAATTGCGTGACCGGATTGGGCGGCGAATGTCGAGAATGTCATTGCTCATGCGAAACCCTTTCCCCCTGCAGCCTTTCGCTGATGCCAGAGACTGTAGGAATAAATGATGGCATAAGTGAGAGCGACACTGGCCGGAACGGCTATCGTGGCAAGGATCTCAGGTGTCCTGGCCATGGCGTGCGTCCCGATCAGTATCGCCGTGGATATGGTGCAGGCGATGAGTGGCGGTGCCATGATGGTAAGCATCGCTGCCCCCCGGAAAGCCGATTTCATGGTCAAGCTCCGCACTACAATCGAAACGCTGCGGGCCGACGCGCCGCCACTCCGCTGGCTTTAGCAGCACTCATTCGGCCGCTATGCTCAATCCCGTCATCCCGGTTTCCGCGAAGGCGGAAGACCGGGACCCAGTGATACGCATTCTGGGCGATCAGGCTCTCGACCCCGCATCAGGTCCGGGATGACAAGAACCGGCCTCCAATCTACTCCGCCGCCGCCTGAACGTCCCGATGCGCGGCCTCTGACAGGATGCGCCGTTTCGCGGCGTCGCCTTTCCAGGCAAAGGACCAGGGCAGGCCAAGCCGGATGGCCGCATCCGCTGGCGGGCTGCCCTTGATCGGCGTGCGGTCTGCCACTTTCCCGGCGAGCTTCACGGCCTGACGCCCCGCGAAAGACAGGTCATAGTCCGGCCCAAGCTCAAGGCGCTCACGAACCTCTGCCGGGAGGATGCTGACAGAGGCGTTCGCAAGCGCCCTGTGCAGCGCGGTCGGGACGTTGCGCGCCGCCTGCCCGGATTTGATGATGTCGAGAAATTCGGTGTTGATCGGATGCGGTTCGAAGCGCGGCAGGAGGTGTGCCAGCATCGCATCGAAGTCTTCCGGCTTCCGCAATGGATTTTCGACGCCATAGAGCTTCGCGACTTCTACGCCTTCCTCATAGAAGCGGCATCTGTCCTCATAGGAGACCGGCTTTACGAACCGGTCATAGGCGGTCAGGAAGCCATAGCCCGCCGTCGCGCTCACCCAGTCGAGCAGTTCGACATCAAGCGCCTTGTAATCTTCTCCGCTTGGCGTCTTGCCGCCGACCCTGGCATGCATATTGGTGACGCCCTGGATGACCCGCCGGGCCGCGCTCGCCGGGCCGTAAACGCCAACCATCGCCGCCATTCCCGTGCGCTGCGAGCGGCCGATGGGGTCAGTCTTGAAGACGGAATGGTCCCACACGCCGGAGCGGATGCGGGCATCGGCAAATTCCAGCAGCACAGCCGCCACGCCGCCCACAGCGAGCGCAATCGGATTCTTGAAGACTTTCCAGCTGATCGAGTCCGGCGCGGCATAGGCTCGCTCACCTGCCGGAACGGTGAAGTCCGTCTTCCAGCCGAGATAGGATTTCAGCTTTTTCATGGCTCATTATCTCAGAGCCACAGGCCTGCCTCAAGCTGTCGCTTTCGATAGGTATCCCTGGCTCTTCTTGATGCTCGCTTCGGCCTCGCTCATGATCCGCTCGACAATCGCGGCAACGGGTTCGACAGACTTCACACCGCCCGCCGACTGGCCCATGGCAAAACAGGACGTGTCCGGGTTGAGTTTCGCCTCATCCGTGATGCCGCCAATGCCGCCGATCACGCCGGTCTGGTGCGAGTGGATGGCCTGCTGCGGGAAGGGCATGATGTCGCCGGGGCGGCTCTCCCAGTCATTGATATAGTCATTCGTGCGACAGCGCATCGGCTTGCCGGAATAACAGCGCGTTCGCGTCGTATCGGTATCGCCTGCGCCGACCACGGTCTGCTTGTAGAGATTGGCTGCATGGGCCTCTTCAGACGCAATGAAGCGCGTGCCCATCCAGACGCCCACTGCGCCGAGCGCCAGCGATGCGGCAAGCCCGCGCCCGTCATAGATGCCACCGGCCGCGATCACCGGAATATCCACCGCTTCAACTGCCTGCGCGACCAGCGGCAGCGTGCCGACCAGCCCCGTATGCCCGCCGCCTTCGCCGCCCTGCAGGATCACCGCGTCGCACCCGGCCTGCTCTGCCTTGATCGCATGCTTTACGGCGCCGCCAACAACCATCACCTTGAGGCCGGCCTTTTTCAGCTTCTCCATGATCGGCATCGGCACGCCGAGGCCCGCCACGAAGCTGTCCGCGCCGCCATTGATGATGACATCGACCGACTCTTCGAGGCTCTCAGGCGATGCGGCCAGAAGGTCGACACCGAACGGCTTGTCGGTGAGCTCGCGCACCTTCTTCATCTGGCCTTCGATGAAGTCCGGCGTGGTGCCCGCCATGCCAAGCACGCCATAGCCACCCGCATTGCTCATCGCGGCGGCCAGTTCGGCATAGGAGACGCCGCCCATTCCGGCCAGCATGATCGGGTATTTGACGCCCAGGAAGTCGCAAAGCGGGGTGTGGATGCTCATCAGTGTCCTCCAGTGATTTTCAGCGATCCTTGCGCCGCCGCACGCGCCTGCCAACCCGTCACCCGAGGTCATCCCTGCCGAAAATCCGGAACATTCCCGCGCGTAAATCCTTGTTCCTGACAGGAAGAAGGGGCCGCATCCACTGCAGCCCCATCCCGATGGAGGTCAACATGACGATCCGCGTTCTTTTTCTTGCTGTCGCGGCAATCGCAATGGGTGCCTGAGCACCGCCAGACGATCAGAAGATGGCGTAGCCGCCATCGATCAGCAGTGTATCGCCCGTATGGAACCGTGAAGCGTCCGATACAAGATAGATCGCTGCCCCGGCAAAATCCTCAGGCTCGCCCCAACGGCGCATCGGCACGCGGGAGATGACATTGTTCTCGAATTTCGGATTGTCCTGCGCACCGGAAGTCATGTCCGTGGCGATCCAGCCCGGCAGGATCGTGTTCGCGCGGATGCCATAGCGGGCATACTCCACGGCCAGGCCCTTGATCAGCGTGATCAGTGCGCCCTTGGTGGCGGTATAGGCCTCATTGCGCGCCGCGCCCTGAAGCGCGCCGAGCGACGCCGTGCCCATCAGCGTGCCGCCCATGTCGCCATTCTTCGCGCGCTCGACCATGTGCTTGGCGCTCTCGCGCAGCGTCCAGAAGGCGCCGTCCAGATTGACCGACATGTTCTTGCGCCAGATCTCCGTCGTCATTTCATGGAAGGACTTCGCGCCAAAGCCGACGCCGGCATTGGCGATACAGCTGTCGAGCCGTCCGAATGCCTTCACTGTCTCGGCGGTGGCCTCCACAACAGCTTGCTCATCGGCCACATCGACCTGCCAGGCCTTCGCTTCGCCCGTGCCGATCCTGGAGAGCTTCTCCGCGGCCGCCTTGTTGTCGGCCTCCTTGCGCCCCCAGATCGCGACATGCGCGCCGGCAGCGGCCAGGCCCTCTGCCATGCCAAGCCCGATACCCTTGTTGCCGCCCGTGACGAGCGCCACTTTTCCCGTGAGATCGAAAGGTGCGTAAGCCATCTGAAAATCCTCCATGCTGTTTGGATTGCATAAAGGGCATGCAGGCCGCCAAGATCAATGCTGACGACAGGGAAGGCACCCCGGCTGCAGGCCTCAGCGTGCGATAATTGTAATGCCCGCCTCGCGACGCGGCGCGGCCATGCTGAAATGCATCATCTCCGCCTCGCGGTCGATCTGCAGCCGGAATTGCGAGAGATAGTCGAGCCCGACAATGATGACCGGCTCCTCGCTCACGCCAAGTGCAACCAGCACATCCGGATCGGCGATGATGGACCTGAACTTGTCGGTCTTGAACTCGCCCACTGCGAGGTTTCGGCTGTGCAGAACCCGAAGGTCCATGACGGCCCCCGTTGCACCGACCAGCTCCAGTGTCTCGATCCGGCCCCGCCGTCCGGTCACCTTGTCGGCCAGTACCGAATTGACGACCGTAAGGCTTGCCCCGGTATCAATCAGAGCAAGGGCTTCCATGCCGTCGAGTTCGATGCGGATGAAGGGCAGGCCCTGGATACGCTCCACCGGCTTGCGGACCGTCTTGGAACGCCACACCGCCAGCGGGCGCCGGTTATACACCGATAGCCGCCCCTCCTCGAAATCGAAGTCGAGCACGCGGTGCGGCAGATTGTTTGCCGGCAGGATATTGCTGACATAGTCCATCGGGAATTTCTTGTTATAGGCCGCGCGGACCGTCTCGCTCTGGATTCCGCCAATATCGAGCTTGTCGATATGGACGAGGGGAAATTCCTGCACACCGCTGAGGCCGTTTATGGCCACCACGCTGACGCCGTCCGGCTCTTCAATGCCGGCCGCTTTCGCCGCTGTGTGATCGAGCAACGCAATGGTCGCGCCAGTATCGAGAACCGCGTCGACTTCGACCTCGTCATTGAGCTCCATTTTCACGACAAGAAAACCCGCTTCGCTGATCTCGAACGGGATTGTGTGCTTCGCGACTGCGCTCGCCATTGGCGTAGTCGATAGCGCCAGCAGGACCAGCGCCAGTATGTTTGAGGCGACTCTCACCTCTTTCCTCCCAGGTGCGCGACTTGTTCGCGTCAATATCCCTTTATTATGACACTAATTGCGTGCGTTCGAAAGCTTCGCGACCAGATCGAGGCCTTCCCGGACCACGCGCCGGGTTTCGTCCCAGAGGTCGATATCGTCCAGCGCATCAGCCTCGAAAAACCGCGCATCCGCTGCATCGTCGCCAGCGACCGGCTCACCGCCCGTCCACACAGCCGCAAAGTCGCTGAGTACGAAATGGCGCGTCACAAGCGTGCCGTCGCGGGTCTTCACAATCGCGTCAACCACGTCAATCAGACCGGCAAGCTCCGCCGTGACGCCGGTTTCCTCAAAGAGTTCGCGCAACGCCGCCACCCTCACCGGCTCACCCGGTTCGACCCGGCCGCCCGGCAGCGACCATTCCCCGGTCATCGGCGGTGTCCCGCGGCGGATCAGCAGCACCTGCCCATCCTTCACGCAGACCACGCCAACCGCCGCCTGCGGTCGCAGGCCGTCGGCAAGTTTTAGTGAAGTTTGGCTGTTTGGCATTGTGTTAGGGCCTCGGCCTCAATAGTCGGCAGGACAGAGGAGAGTGTATGGCTCGACGCGGGAAGAAATCCAGACCTCTCAGCCTCGCGCTTCAGGGTGGCGGCGCGCATGGGGCTTTCACCTGGGGTGTGCTTGAGCGGCTGACCGAGTGCGAAGACATCGAGATCAGGTCGATCACCGCGACATCGGCCGGGGCGATGAATGCTGCCGCCTTCATCTCTGGCTATCAGAAAGACGGCAATGAGGGCGCGCGCCAGTCCCTCAGCAATTTCTGGCAGGACATCTCTCGCCGCGGTGCCTCGCTTTACGCCATGAAGCCTAATTCGCTCGCGGGCGAGATGCTGAGCTCGAACCCGTTCGCGGCCTTCTCGCCGCATTCCATCGCGACGGCCATGACGTCCTTCCTCAGCCCCTATGACCTCAATCCCTTCGATCTCAATCCGCTGCGCGAAGCGGTGACGGGAATGATCGATTTCGAAGCTGTGCGCGCCTCGGACATCCAGCTTTTCGTCGCAGCCACCAATGTCGAGACCGGCAAGGTCAAGATCTTCAAGGGCGAGGAAATCACCTCCGACGCCATCCTCGCTTCGGCCTGCCTGCCCAACACGTTCCGTGCCGTCGAAATCGAAGGCACGCCCTACTGGGATGGCGGCTATCTCGGCAATCCCTCGCTTTTCCCGCTCTTTTATACCAATGCGCCGAAGGACATCCTGCTCGTCACGCTCAATCCGCTCGAACGCAAGGGCACACCGCGCACGGCAGGTGAGATCCAGGACCGCCTCAATGAGATCACCTTCAATGCGGCGCTGCTCGGAGAGCTGCGCGCCATCGCCTTTGTGCAGAAACTGCTCGGCAAGAACCTTCTCACCCGCGCCGTGCAGAACCAGTACAAGAAGCTCAATATCCATGCGATCCGCGGCGGAGAAGCCCTGCGCAGCCTGCGCCTGGAGACCAAATACGATACGAGCTGGCCTTTCCTGACCAATCTGCGTGACAAGGGCAGGGCGCATGCCGAGGAATGGATCGGCTCCTGCCTCGACCAGGTCGGCAAGCAATCCAGCGTCGACATTCACGGCACCTTCCTGGACGGCTCTGAAAGCTAAATTCTCTTCAGCATGGTCAGCTTCGCCTTGCCGGCTTCGCGTTCGTCGACCACCTCCCAGCCTTCATGCTCGAAGGTCTCGCTGCTGTCCGTCTCGACCACGGCGAGGGCGTCCTGCGCCATCCACTCGCCCGCTATCAGCGTCTTCAGGCAGGGCGTGACGAGGTTCTGGTGATAGGGAGGGTCGAGGAAGGCAATTGTAAAGCGGTCTCCAACCCCGGCCGGCTTGGTGCCGAGATCGACGGCGCTGCGCCGATGGGTGCGGGTATTCCCGAAAAGCTGCAGCGCTTCGACATTGTCACGGATCGCCCCGCGCGCGCTGCTCTCTGTCTCGACGAACAGGCAGAAGGCCGCGCCGCGAGACATCGCCTCAAAGCCGAGGGCGCCCGATCCGGCGAAGAGATCGATCACCCGCGCGCCTTCAAGCTCTGGCGCCCAGCTCGCATGCGCCAGCACATTGAACAGGCTCTCGCGCGCCCTGTCAGATGTCGGACGTGTATTGCGCCCCTTGGGCGCGGCAATCGCCTGGCCTTTGAATTTTCCGGAAATGATACGCATGGGCTGCGCCCTTAGCATTGCGGGGTGGTGCAGGAAAGTTCGTTAGCGTGTATGGGCTGTCACGATGAGCGATGAGCAATACATGCAGCGCGCCATGACGCTGGCCCAGGCCGCCGCAGATGCCGGCGAAGTCCCTGTCGGCGCGGTGGTTGTGGACCCCGCCACTGGCGAGATTGTCGGCGAAGGCCGCAATGGCCCAATCGGCGCGCATGACCCGACCGCGCATGCCGAGATCGTCGCCATCCGCGCTGCCGCCGCAAAACTCGGCAATTACCGCCTGCCGGGGCTCGACCTCTATGTCACGCTGGAACCGTGTGCGATGTGCGCAGGTGCGATCAGCTTTGCCCGCATCCGTCGCCTCGTCTTTGCCGCCACCGATGAAAAGGGCGGCGCGGTACTGCATGGCCCCAAATTCTTCGACCAGCCGACCTGCCACTGGCGCCCGGAGGTCCGCACATGCTCCGAATTCGCGGCCGATTCAGCCTTGATGCTGAAGCATTTTTTTCGGGCCCGCAGAGCCTGAATTCCGGTCCGGTCTCTGGCGGACAGCGGCGAATTAACCGTTTGTATTTGTTAAATTAAATTACAGAAAGTGATGCCGAAATGGCACAGGTTCGGCGCGCGATGAGTGCGCAGCGGAACGTGCCTTTATCCTGCCTCGTTTGGTGTCCAGTTCCGGCTTCGGGTCGGGGCAAAGAAACACAACTCAGAATGAGGAAACCTCCCATGTTGAAACAATTGCTCATTGGTACTGCAGCAGCCGGTGCCCTTACTGTTGCCGGTGCAAGCGCACAGGCTCAGGGCTATGCAGACGAAGACACAGGCTTCTATCTGCAAGGCGGCTACTCCTATCTCGACATTCAGCCCGATGGCGCTGAATCGGGTGTGGATACCAATGCAATCACCGCCCGTGCCGGGTATAACTTCAATAAGTTCTTCAGCCTCGAAGCTGATGTGACCTCCGGCATCGACGATGGTGAGTTCGACTATAATGTCGACGAGGACGAGTTTGACCTCGACGACAATAATGATGGTGATTTCAATGACCTGATCGCCGCTTCGGGCGACATTGGTCTCAACTATCTTGTTGGTGTCTATGGCCGCGCATCCATGCCGGTCACGGACAAGCTCGATATCTTCGGCCGTGCCGGTTACGCCTTCGTCGACCTGGATGCTGAAATCGAGACGCCGGGTGGCAACCCGATCAACGTCGAAGACTCCGAAGATGGTGCAGCTCTTGGTGCCGGTCTCAACTATGACCTGACCGAGAACTGGCAACTTCGCGGCGACTACACCTGGTATGGCTTCGGCAATACCGACACGCACGCTGCGATGGTCAGCGCTGGCTACAAATTCTAGTCAGCCACCCACGCAGAATGCGTGAGAGAGACGCCGGTGCCGCTGGATGAGGCACCGGCGTTTTTTTATTGGTCGAGATGAAGGCAGGTGCAACCGTCATCCTCGGAGAAGCACATGGACCGGTAATGCGAGGTTGTTTTGTCGAAATGCTGAATTTGAAGACGTACAAAATATACGTCGCCAGGTCTTTCTAGCAGCTTTTCTGCATATTCGTCCCAGACATCCCTGAATTTCGCATTGTTCGGCTCGAAGCCATCATTTCGCTTGTCCTCTCGAAAAGTCTGATCGGCCAGGTTTTCAAAAAAGTCAGCAATTTCAGGCTCTGCTTCGGTAACCTCAACATGGCGTACCTTCAGCGATTTTGCGGTCGAGAAGTTGCCCTTCGCGCTGACAGCGCAAATGTCCGGCAACTCGACAGCATTGCCGCAAGAAGCGAGCCCTAGCACCCCGATAAGTAGAAGAGATCGCATGATCACACGTCCAAGAAAACTGACGTTTAACTAGAGTAATCTCGCCGCCCGCGCCAGATAGATCACGCCAATCACCGTCACCAGCCAGCGCATCCAGCGCTTGAAGTCGACATCATTCATACGCTCCAGCACGAGCCCGCCAAGCCACGTCCCCGTCATCGACAGCGGAATGGCAAGCGCGAACAGCCAGAGCGGCGGCATGGCGCTGAGCCCCGCTGCTGCAACAACCGGCGCGCTCCAGAAGGCAATCTTCACAAGATGCGCCATCACCTGCGTTGCCGACTTGGTTGCGACAATGGCCTGCCGCGTCATGTCGGTTCGCACGAAAAACAGATCGAGCAACGGCCCAGCCACACCGGCCAGCGTGTTCAACGCCTGCACCACAAAGCCCGCAATCTCCGCCTGCCCGCGCTTCTGGATGTTGAGGTCGACGATGGATTTCGGGATCCACACCATGAGCGGGGTCAGCCCCAGCAGCAGGTAGACCATGGTCTTGTCCGGCCGCCAGGCCAGCAGCACAAGCAGCACCACCGCCGCGACCGACCCCAGCGCATATCGCGCGAAGATCGCCCAGTCGATATGCCCGCGCAGCAGCCAGGCCCGCCAGCCATTCGAGACCATCTGGATCGCCCCATGAACGATCATAGCGGTGGCAACCGGCAGCAGCGCGGTCAGCACGCCCATCAGGATGAGGCCGCCCGCCATGCCGAAGATGCCGGAAATGAATGCCGTGACCAGGGTCGCGATGAGAATGATGAGAGCGCTGATCAGGGGCATGACGTTGGCAATACCTCGATTCCTCGGGTGTGACAGGCGGGGTGCTTGCCTGCCGTGCGGGCGTAGCTAAGCTTCGCTCATGGCAGATGATTCCGAGCCTTTTGAGCGCAACGGTCCGTGGCGCGTCCACTCGACGGACGTCTCCCACGAAAACCCGTGGATCCGAGTGGAAACGAGCAAGGTCACACATCCGAACGGCGAGCCCGGCATTTATGGCGTCGTGCGCTTTGCCAATTACGCGACCGGCGTCCTGCCGGTTGATGATGAGGGGCATACCTGGCTCGTCGGCCAGCACCGCTTCACCTTTAACGCCTATAGCTGGGAATTACCGGAAGGCGGCGGGGCAAAAGGGGTTGATCCACTCGTCTCTGCCGCGCGTGAACTGGAGGAGGAGGCCGGTCTTCGCGCCGCCCACTGGCTCGCGCTTGGCAAATGGGATCTTTCCAATTCTGTCTCGGATGAACGCGCCTTCGGCTATCTTGCATGGGGCCTTTCGGCAGGTGAAGCGGCCCCCGAACCGTCTGAAGACCTCGCTCTTGAGCGCGTGCCCGTGAGCACCCTGATCGAGCGGTGCCTGTCAGGCGAGATCACCGACAGCTTCACCCACCTGATGGTCTTCACCGCCCTCGAACGCGCCCGTCGCGGAGAGCTACCGGCAGAAATCGCAAACCTGCTCCTGCGCTGACCCCAGTCGGACTGTTTCCGACCTTCCGGAAGCCGACAAGGTGAGCGAAGTCGAAGCATGCGGCTGTTGGCACGCCGCCATGCCCCTCTCCGCCAACGGGGAAGGTTGGCGTGGGGCCTATTCAGCCCCATCCGGGGAAACCGCTCGACTCCCAGTCCCAACATCCGGCAAAGAAGGCGCGTCAGATGAGGGAAGTGACATGTCCATCAATGCCCGGCGCGTTGCCCGCGTCCACAAGCTGCTCGGCCTGGTTGTCGGATTCCAGCTTCTTTTCTGGACAGTGAGCGGGCTCTTCTTCACGCTCTTCCCGATCGAACAGATCCGCGGCGAGCATCTGCGCAAGCCCGCGCCAATGGTCGACATCGCTTCGCTCGAAACTCTCGCCCCGCCGCAGGTCACGGGCGATGCAAAGGCAGTGCAGCTGCGACAGGTGCTGGGGCGCCCGGTCTGGGAAGTCTCCGGCGATGGCTGGACTGCGCTCTATGAGGCGTCGACCGGCGAGCAGCTATCCCCGCTCGGAGAGACGGCTGTGCGCCGCATTGCCGAAGAGGCCTGGGCCGGTCGAGGCTACGCCACCACGGTTGAGCGCATTGATCATCCTCCGCGCGAAGCCTTCACTGGCAAACCCCTCTGGCGGGTCGAGTTTGAAGGTCTCGATAGCGCCGTCTTCTGGGTCGATGCTGAGGCGGCCAAAATCACCGCCGTGCGTACCACCAAATGGCGCATCTTCGATGTGCTCTGGCGCTTTCACATCATGGATATCACCGGCGAAGACCGGTTCGATTCCTGGTGGCTGAAAGTCTTCGCCTTTCTCGGACTGACCAGCGTCCTGTTCGGCTTTGCCCTGCTCATCCAGCGCGCCAGCAAGGGCCGGCTCCTGAAATAGAAAAGGCCTCTGCCGGGTCTGTGCAGAGGCCTTCCAGTTCCATATCCAAAGTCAGGTTCGAAGAATCAGATAGGTCCTGACCCTAGTCTTCGGAAAAGGAGTATTCGTAAGTGAAGGAGCGGTGCTTGCTGAAGCGGGCCTTCTCCGCGTCAGTCAGGCTGGGATGGTTCATCACGAACTCCTTCACATCCTTGTCCTTGAGGCGTGAACGCTCACCGTTCACACACAGTGCGCGATAGGTCTTGCCATTGTCGCGCACGCTGACGAGGGCTGGCGCATTAAGGTCAGCATCGCGGTCCTCGCACTGCTCGGCGAGGTCTTCGACAACTTCTCCGGCCGCTTCGAGATCGTCTTCCAGTCCATCTTCGAAGGCCGCTTCAATGCGAAGTTCCATCTGCTCGGCCAGCTCTTCCATACGCTCGGCGCGGGCTTCGACTTCGCGTTCGATGACAAGTTCCATTTTCTCCATGCGGCGCTCATGGGCTTCCGCCAGCGCCTCAGCGCGGTCGGCATGTGCCTCGGCAAGGGCGGCAATCTTTTCCATCTGGATTTCGAATTTGCCTTCATCGAACTTGGAGATGAAGATTTCATGGTTCGGGATGATGATCTTGACGCCGCTATCGGTCTCGATCGTCTCGACATTGAACTCCTCAAGCCCCTCCAGCTCGAGATCGAAGTCAAATTCCATATCTCCCAGAACGGCGAGGCCCTCCAGCTCTTTCAGGTCCGCAAGATCAGAGAAATCCAGCTCGCCGAGCGCCTCGAGGGCCTTCATTTCGCCGACCTTGCTGATCTCGATCGACAGGCGCTGCATTTCTTCCTGAATGTCGGACACATCCAGCCTGTCGAGATTGGCAAGCCGCGGATGGAGCTCCTCGAATGGGTCGCTCAGCAGCACGAACTGACGGTCCGCGTCATCGCCGTGCGAATTGAACCGGTAGACGCGGTGATCTTTTACCTTGGCGTTCTTGATGACCGTTTCGTGCTCGTCGCCGCCGGCAAGTTCCGCTGAGGACTGGTCGCGCGGAGCGGCAGAGGCGGCGCATGAAGCCGTCGTGAAGACAGCGGCCGAGCCGAGCGTGACGGCGAGCGTCGTGCCAAGCAGGCGCTTGCGAAGGGTAGGGGCGGAATTCTGCATCAGGATCAGTCTTTCTTTGATGGGATGCGCCAGGGTGAGGTTTGCGCCGCGGAAGGCGCAGTCAGCCGGACCGGCAAGGCGTGCGGCCTTGACCAGGGTGCGGCCATAGGAAAACGCAGATGATGTTCCCGCCCGAAGCACATCAGCGTCACATGCGGCTTCCTGGTCGATGCGGAAGGCCCGGATCGACAGGTAAGCCAGAGGATTGAACCACTGCAGCGCGAGCACGATCTGTGCGGCCTGCAGGGCAAAGAGGTCACCGCGTTTGACGTGCATCAGCTCGTGGGTCAGCGCGTCGCGCTGTTCGCGCGGGGTATAGTCAGCCTCGAACCATTCCGGCAGCAGGATGACAGGGCGCTTGAGACCAGTGACCAGCGGGCTGCCATTAAGAAGGCTGGTGCGCACCTCGAAGGAACGGCGCACTTTCAGCTGCGCGGCAATCTCGTGCGCCATTTCGTTCACCCTGTCCGACGCTTTTGACGAGTCGTCGCGGATCAGCTGGTGGAAGACGGCCTGACGACGCCAGGCGAGGCCCAGCATCAGCGCGATACCGGCAATCCACAGCGGCACGACAAGGTGCGGCAGCAGGCCGGCGACCTGTTCGAGCATGCCCGGCCCGGCCTGTTCAGCCGCGTGTGCAGGCACGAATTCGACCGGCGCCGGCACGAAGGTGGCCTCGGCGCGCATCGTACCGCCTGCTTCGGTCGGATAGATGGCGAAGCCCGGTGCCGCCGGCGCGGCCTCCACCGGTGCAGGGGCTGGCACGGTCGCTGCGGGCGCGAGCGCACCGAACAGGGACCAGTTGGCCGGAAGCGGCGGCATGACAAGCCGCGCCAGAGGCACAAGCCAGAGGGCATAGGCCGCCTTCGCGCCGAACTGGCGTGCGAAGGGGCGGCGAACGATGAGGACCAGCGCAAAGAGAATCGCGACGGCGAGGCTCGTCTGAAGGCTGTTGGCCACAAGCGGGTTCATGGTTTCGAACGGGTTCATTTCTTCAGCTCCCCCAAAAGCTGTTCGAGTTCGGCAATGTCATCCGCGCTGAGGCCTCTGGCATCGGCGAGGTGCGCCACAAGCGGGGCCGCCCGGCCACCGAACATGCGGTCGACAAACTGTTTCGCGGCCTTCTTCTGATAGTCGCCGCGCTTGATCAGCGGGCGATAGAGATAGCGTCGCCCATCCGGTTCTGTGGCAAGTGCGCCTTTTTCGACAAGGCGTCCCACAAGCGTCTTGATCGTGCGGATATTCCAGGACTTGTCGTCCTTCAGGGCTTCGGCGATTTCACTCGCGCCGATGCCCGGCTGGTCCCAGAGCACGTTCATGATTTCGAGTTCTGCGTGTGTGATCTGCATTGAACCTGGAGTCCCGTTGATTACGTTTGTAGTCGTTACGACCGATTACAATTGTGGTCAATACATCAATTGTGAAATTTTTGGGGCAGGGGTGTCTGGTTCGCCCGCGTGCTCCTGCCAGGGCGGTCCCGCCCTGTCAGGACGCGGCGACCACAGGGCAATCTCAGCGCATAAACATAAAAATTTCCGTCGCTTATCGCCGTCCGGCCTGCGAAGGTGTATACAGGTCCAGAATGACCGAAACTGATTCAGAACTGATCGAACCGATTGACGGTTCAAAGGAAATTGGCGCGCTGGCACACCTTTATCGCGCCGAAGTGTACCGCTCCACAATCTGGCGCCAGAGGCTCGACATGACGACCAACTGGGCGGTTGTGTCGACCGGTATCGCGCTGTCCGTCAGCTTTGCGAGCGCGACGGCGTCGCCGCTCCCGATCCCGCTGGTGGGCATGCTGACCATCATGTTCCTGTTCCTTGAGGCGCGCCGTTACCGGTATTTCATGACCTGGAAGTTCCGGGCCCGCCTGCTGGAGCTGGCGCTGATGGTGCCGGTCCTGCGGGGCGAAGGCGGCAAGATCATGACGGATCGCGGCACCGCGCTATCGGATGATTATGTCACGCCGGACTTCCACATCTCGGCCCTGCAGGCGATCGGTCACAGGCTGCGGCGGAACTATCTCTGGATCTTCATGATCCAGTATGTCGCCTATTTTGCGAAGATCTGGATTCACCCGATTGAGGCGGTGACCATAGAGCAGATGGTCCAGAGGGCGCATATCGGTCCGCTGCCCGGCGGACTGGTCATCGTGGCTGGAACATTGCTGCTGTTTGCTTTTATCGGCGTTACGATCTGGACCTATCGGGTCAAGCAGAAGGACACCTCGCGCATGTCCGACTATCTGAAAGGCGAAAAGATTGAGTGAGCCGATGGCGTCCAGCCGCATTTGATGGTTGCGTTTGGCGCTGAACACCTTATCTGACCCCTCAGACGCCTCAGGCATCGATCAAGTGATCCGGAACGATATGCTCTGGATCGAGCGACTTTCCTCCCCGATCGTTGCCTTCTCGAAAAAGCCCTGAATCGCGCGAACACCCAGCCGGCAGAATGGTCTGCCGGGATGGTCTATTGGCGCTTGATGCGAACAGTTCCGTTCGTGCTTCAGGCATATTTGAAAGACTGATTTTGACTCAATTTACCGACCTCGGCCTCGCCGAGCCAATCCTGCGCGCCCTGACCGCCGAAGGATATACTGACCCGACCCCGATCCAGTCGCAGGTCATCCCGGCCATGCTGGCCGGCAAGGACGTGCTCGGCACGGCGCAGACAGGCACCGGCAAGACCGCCGCCTTCGTGCTGCCACTGCTGCACGCCCTGACCCTCGACAATCAGCGCCCGGCGCCGAAAGCCTGCCGCGCGCTCATCATGGCACCAACCCGTGAACTGGCCGCCCAGATCGCCGACAGTGTCCGCACCTATGGCAGGGGCTCGAAATTCTCCGTCACCGTGATCGTTGGCGGCCTGAAGATCGGCAAGCAGGTTCGCGCCATGGAGCGCGGCGTCGACATTGTTGTCGCAACGCCCGGCCGCCTGCTCGACCTCAAGTCGCAGAACGCCATCCGTTTCGACCAGATCCGCACCGTCGTGCTCGACGAAGCGGATCACATGATGGATATGGGATTCCTGCCGCAGATCCGGAAAGTGCTGACGCAGCTTCCAAAAGAGCGTCAGACGGCGCTTCTGTCTGCCACGATGCCGAAAGACATCCGCAAGCTGGCCGAACAGTTCCTCGACAATCCTGTCAATGTGGCCGTCGCTCAGGTCTCCAGGCCGGTTGAGCGCATCGACCAGTCTGTCCAGTTCGTTCAGCATCCCCAGAAGCGCGACGTGCTGACGAAAATCCTGCGCGGTCCCACAGTCGATAGTGCGATCGTGTTCACCCGCACCAAGCGCGGTGCAGACCGTGTCTGCCGTCATCTCGAACAGGCCGGCCTCGCCGCAGCAGCGATCCACGGCAACAAGAGCCAGAACCAGCGCACCAAGGCGCTTGACGCCTTCAAGGCAAAGAAACTCACCGTGCTCGTGGCGACCGATATCGCCGCCCGCGGCATCGATATCGACCAGGTCAGCCATGTCGTGAACTATGAGCTGCCAAACGTCCCAGAGTCCTACGTGCACCGTATCGGCCGCACGGCGCGGGCCGGCGAAAGCGGCACGGCCATCACGCTTTGCGACAGCGAGGAACGCAAGCTCCTGCGCGATATCGAGAAGCTGATCGGCAACCGCCTTCCCGGTAACGAAGCCGGTGCCAATCAGGAACCGATCAATGAGCGCGAAGCCAGCGGCTTCCACCCGTCCAAGGATGGCCAGCGCCGCCGCAAGCCCCGCAATGGCAATCGCAACCGCCGGCCGAATGGCCATCGCGGCCAGGGTAAGGCAGTCCAGCACAGTCACGCCACTTGACCATCTGGCGCTTTTGGCATTTAAAGCGCCGCTTCAGGACGGGTGGTGCGGAGCCGCCGTTGAAATCGTGGGACCCATGAAGGCGTTCCACCGGCCCGCGTCGTAAAAGGAAGTACACTATGTCACGTCGTCACTCGACGAAGTACAAGATCGACCGCCGGGTCGGTGAGAATATCTGGGGTCGCCCCAAATCTCCGGTCAACAAGCGCCCAACCAAGCCAGGCCAGCACGGCCAGGGTCGCCGCGCCAAAGTCTCTGACTATGGTATGCAGCTGATGGCCAAGCAGAAGCTGAAATTCCATTATGGCGACATCACGGAAAAGCAGTTCCGCAAGACCTTCGATGAAGCCAACCGGATGAAGGGCAACACGGCCGAGAATCTGATCGGCCTGCTCGAAAGCCGTCTCGACGCCTTTGTCTACCGCTCGAAATTTGTTCCGACGATCTTCGCAGCCCGCCAGTTCGTGAATCATGGCCACGTGAAAGTGAACGGCGTGAAGACCAATATCGGCTCTGTCCGCCTGAAGCCCGGCGACGTTGTCGAGATCCGCGAAAAGTCCCGCAACCTCGCACTTGTCCTGGAAGCCCTTGGCTCACCAGAGCGCGATGTGCCGGAATATATCGAGGTCGACCCGAAAGCGATGACCGCGACCTTTATCCGCGTCCCGGAACTCAATGACGTGCCTTACCCGGTCAAGATGGAACCGGCCCAGGTCGTCGAATTCTATTCTTCGTAAGACGCCACACGCCCTTGCGAAACAGATCAAGCCGCGCTCCATTGGGCGCGGCTTTTTCTTTTGGTTTTAAGGGCATGAGGAGCGCGCACATATGAGCAAACCATCCATCAAAGAGGTCCGCGAACGCTTCATCGCCCCGCCCGGTGAAAAGTTCGACCTCTCATCACGCGACTCCGGTGACCGCAAGCTCTTCCCTGACAAGAAGCATGCCCGCAAATGCCTTCAGGAAGACGCCGGCGTGATCGACGAGCACCAGGACCTTCTCTACGCCACGCAGAAGAAGGCCGTCCTCGTCGTCATCCAGGGCATGGACACGGCGGGCAAGAGCGGCACCATCCGCAATGTCTTCGCGCAGACGACCCCGCTCGGCATGACGGTGAAGGCGTTCAAGGCGCCGACCAAGGAAGAACTGGCCCATGATTATCTCTGGCGCGTCCACAATGCCGTGCCCAAGAAAGGCTTCATCGGCATCTTCGACCGCTCCCACTATGAGGATGTGCTGGTGGTAAAGGTCCGCGGCTTTGCCCCGCCCGAAGCGGTCGAGCAGCGCTATGACCAGATCAACCAGTTCGAGAAGCACCTCTCTGAAAATGGCGTCAGGATCGTCAAATTCATGCTGCACCTTGGCTATGAAGAGCAGGGCATCCGTCTCAAGGAGCGCATCACCGAGCCGCACAAGCGCTGGAAGTTCAACCCGGCCGATCTCGATGACCGCAAGATGTGGCCGGACTTCATGAAAGCCTATGAAGACATGGTGGAGCGGTGCTCGACCGAGTGGGCGCCGTGGTATGTCATCCCCGCCGACAGCCGCACGCGCCGCAACGCCGCCATTGCCCGCATCCTGCGCGGCGAACTGGAAGGCCTCGGCCTCGAATGGCCCGACCCTGGCTACAAGCTCGAAGACTTCGATTTCAGCTAGGGCAGGCGGCTACGCCAAAAGAAAGCGGCCCGCCAGGCTCATGGCTGATGTGGGGTCAACCTGGAGCTGGCGGGCCATATTGATGCGCTCGGGCGTCGAATTACTGGGTCCGGGTCAGGAGACCCACGCATCAATATCCTGTGCTAGCTGACCGAAACCGATCCGCCGCTGGATTTTTCAATGCTGACATTGGTCGCGCCGCCAGCAACATTCACGCTGCCGCCCGAGGACGCATCCGCCTCGACACGGTCCGTGGCATAGGCGCGGATGGAGGCGCCGCTGGACACATCGGCGATGAGCGCGGTGCTTTGCAGGTTGCTCGCATCAATGCTCGCGCCGGACGAGGCGTCGGCATCAACTTCTGTACAGCTTCCGGAAACCTCGACATTCGAGCCGCTGGAGGATTCCAGCTCGACTTCGCCCGCATTGACGCCGGCCACGACGACCTTCGCGCCGGAAGAGACGTCAATGTCGACATCGCCGCTCATGCCGCCGCCCGTCACATAGGCGCCGGACGAGGCTTCGATATCGGACAGGGTTTTAACCCCGACCGTCACCTTGTAGGGCGTGCGCTTGCCGCTCCAGCCCAGTTTGCGCGGGCGCTTAAGGATGAGGTCGCCATCATCCACCTCGACAATGATATCGCTGAAATCGCCGTCTTTGTTCTCCACAATCACAGAGCGCGCGACACCGGTCTCGAAGCTGACCTGGATGCCGGATGAGACATCGATGCCGTCGAAATTGCGGACGTCGTAGGACTGGGTGTCGGCCAAGGCCGGCGCTGCGAGCGCAAGGGATGAGGCAATGGCGAGTGGGGCAATATATTTGGACATGGGAGCGATCCTTCCAGCGGGCTGGTGCATGACAAATTTTTTCGGCTTGACTTGGCCTTATCGATATTCAATACATGACTTTATCGTAAGTCAATAAGGATTCGAATAAAAAATGACCAGAAAACTCACCCTCCCAATGTTTGTTACAGGTGTAGCCTCACTTGCCATGCTGGGCGGCTGCGTGATCGTCGATGCTGATGAGCATGTCCGCGCAGACTGGGACCTCGACCGGTCCTATGGCACGCTGAAAGGGGCTGACGTCTCGGCAAACACGGTCATGGCGCGGGTCTCATCGAATGGCTGCACCACGAAGGACTTCATCGGCACCGATGTCCGCAAGACCGGCGAGGACCGCTTCTCGGTCGGCTTCTTCCGCGAGAAGGAAGACTATTGCCGCGCTTACCTTCCCGAAGGCGTTGCGCTTACCTGGTCCTTCTCCGAACTCGGCATTCCCGATGGCGCGGAAGTGAAAATCCGCAACAAGGTCAGCAACTAGCGTCGCCACCGGCCTGACCGGACGAAGCGGAAGGTGAACAGGCAGCCCTTGCCGGACCGCCTGTTCATAAGGGCGCTTCAGCGCGAATACGCTTCTGTTTCCACCGAGGTGAATGAGAAGAGCTCCGGATTGTCCGTGTCCGCCGTGACGATATGGAACCCCCGCTCAGGCGAGCCGAACACTTCAAGCCGCGTCAGGTGATCTGCGCGTGTGCGGCCGTCCTTGAAGCTCAGCGGCTTGTCGATGGTGAAGGTGTGCGTGTCCCCATGGATCGCCAGGATCGGCACGCCGAGCTCAGCGCCCTCATTGGCAAGCATGGCCTTCACATCGCGATAGGCCGTCGCCTTCCAGTAGATATCGCCCCAGCCGGGATTGCCGTGAAACATGACGACAAGCCCCTTGGCACCGGTTTCGGCAACCTCGTCATAGGCCGCCTTCAGCCACGCCACATTCGCTGCGTTGCGCCGTTCGAACTCGTCATAGGCATAGCGATCCGGATAGACGCCATTATTGCCGCCCGGCATGTGCAGGGTGACGAAAACCACCCCGCCTTTCGACCAGCGTGAATTCTCGCGGTATTCGCCCTCCTGCTGGGTAATGGGCATCGGGGTCTGGCCAAGGCTCATGCCTTCAGGCACGAGGTCGCGGCGGATTTTTTCCAGCCGTTCCAGCGGCTCCCAGTCTCCCTTGCCGGGAAGATTGCAATCGACCCATTCATTGTCGCCCGGGACATAGACCACAGGGCCCTCCATCCGTTCGAAGAGTTCGACGGCTTCCTCGCGCTGCTGGTCGGTGCACGGGCCGCCGCCCTGCAGGTCGCCGACGAAGACGGTGAATTCGGGGGCAGCCTTGTTGATCTCATCGACGAGGGCGAGATCCTTCTGGTGGCCGGCGTCTGTCTCTTCCTGCAGGTCGGCGAAGACCGCAAAGCGGACGAGCTGTTCGGAAGAGGCTGGAAGGGCGATGAGACATGCGGCTGCGCAGACAGCGCCGCGTTTGACAAGCTTGATCATTTTTCAGGTCCTTTTGAAGGGGGATTGAGCGAGGCTCATACGAAACCGGGCCGGCGAGGCGGAGCGCCCGGCCGGCCCGAAACATGCCGTCAGTAGCGATAGGAGACGCCGAACCACCAGGAATTGCCGAAATCATTGATCTCGCGCAGCACCCCGCTATCGGTGTAGATGTTCTTGCGGGGATTGTTCTGGATGTTGCGGCCTTCAACCTGCATCTGAAGCCGCTCGGTCAGCTGATAGCGAAGCTGCAGGTCGAGCTGCTCATACTGATACTCGGCCTGGGTCGCGCTGGTTGGACGGTCATCGACATAATTATAGGTCAGCTTCGCCGAGAACGGCCCGTAATTGTAGAGACCAGCAATATTGTAGAGATAGTCAGGCTGGGCGATGAGGCTGCCGCCGGGGGCCGGGCCATCCTTGCCGTCCATCAGGGTCAGGTTTGCCGCCACACCGAGGCCGTTGAAGGGCGCCGGCAGGAATTCGAACGCGTCATCTGTATAGGACAGTTCCAGTCCCGAGACCGACACCTGATCAAGATTGACCGGCTGGGTCACCGTATAGAGCACACCGTCAATGTCCTCCTCGCTTGTCACCGTCGAGATCTGGTTGTCGATGATCTTGTAGAAGGCTGCGGCAGAGAAATATTGCCCGCCATCAAGGTACCAGTCGAAGGCAATGTCGAAGCTCTCCGATTCGCGGGGACGCAGCCCTGTGTTCGCCCTGCGGATGGTCCGGTTCGTCTCGTCAAACGTCTCTGCGCCGGCAAGGTCGGGATGGTTTGGCCGGCCGATCGCCTGGGCATAGCCTGCCCGCAGCTTCATGCGCTCATTGAGGTCATAGGTGTAGACGAAAGACGGCAGCAGATAGTCATAATCAATCGTGCGGGCGATTTGCTCCGGGCCGGAATTCAGCGTAGCCACAGTGGCCACTTCGGTATGCTCGAAGCGAAACCCGCCGAGGAAGCTATGACGGTTCTGCTTGTAGGTCAGCATGCCGTAAAGCGCGGTGACGTCTTCCTGGATGTCGTAGAAGGATGTCAGGCCCGACGCATCCGTGCCGGTAAACTGGTCCCGGTTCGCGTTGAAGTACGCATCAAACGCATCGGCATCGATCAGCGGATAGGCAAAGCCCTTGAACTGACCGGACGTATAGCCAGCCATGGACGGGTTCACGAAGTCAGTCAGCGTCAGGACCGCATTCGGGTCGCTCAGCACATAATTCGTGGAGGAGTCGTAGCGGTTCTTTTCCAGGTTGCGGTATTTCAGGCCGGTCTTGAAACCGAGCCCGGCATCAGCACCTTCGGTGTTCCAGCTATAGTCCAGCTTGAATTCCGTGACGTCTTCCTCATTGCGGAAATAGCCGTCGAAATAATTGGTGAACTGGTACGCATCGAGATCGCTGAGGATGGATGGGTCATTGAGCGTGATGGTCGCCTGTTTGTCGCTATCCAAATCCTGGTTGCTGAAATCATACGAATAACCAAGCGCGTCCGTCTCGGCGATGGTGAAGCTTGCATTCGGGTAGGGGTGGCCCTGAACGCCGTGAGAATAATAGGCGCCGACCTCGAGCAGGCTGCGCTCGGTCGGGCGATATTCGATCAGGGCCTGGACATTGTCGATGGTCTGGCCAAGCGGGAAGCGGTCAAACCGCGCCCGGCCGGAGCCTGACTGGAACGTGCCGCTATCGGCCGTCTGATTGACCAGGTCAGACTCGGTGATGTCGAAGCGATAGCGAACTTCGTCATACTGATAGTCAAAGCGAGACGCGGTGATCGACGCTTCAAAGTCAGTGTTCGGACGATACTCAAGCTTGACCAGCCCGTTCCAGCGGTCGATCTGGTTGGCATAATCGAGGGGCTGGACAGAGTTTGCGATCAGTCCAGTGTCATTGCTGGTCACACCGACAATCGTCCGGCCCTGATCCCGTTTCTTCTGGAAAACCGTACCGGCGGCCAGGACACCGATTGTGTTGTTGGCAAACTGGTCGGACCAGGCTGCATCCACGCGGTATGACGGATTGTCCTTGCTCTGCGGCAGGTCCCCGATGCTTTCATGCCAGCCAAGCTGGGCATTCATCACGAGATAGGTATCATCGGAATCGAAGGCCGAGCGGGTAACGAGGTTGATGACGCCGCCAACGCTCTGAGCATCAAGATCAGGCGTGATGGCCTTGAACACTTCCAGGCGCTTGACTGCCGTTGGAGGAATGGACTCGATATTGATGTCCCGGTCCGAACGGTCAGTGGACGCGATCAGGCCGCCATCAATGGAAATGAAAGTGTAGCGCTGATCGAGGCCGCGAAGCCCGACATAGCGCCCTTCATCTTCGTCGAAAATCGTCACGACGCCCGGAAGACGGCGCAGGCTGTCGGCAACGTTGAGATCGGGCTGGCGGCCGAGTTCATCCTGGCTGAGAAAGTCAGCGATACGGTCTTCGTTTGCCTTGGCATCAATGGAGTTGCGGTTCTGCAACTGGAAGCCAGTCACCGTGACGACATCAAGCTTGTAATCCTCGTCTGTGCCTGAATTGTCGTCCTGGGCGAAGGCGGGCGCGACAAACAGCGCCGCGAGCGCCACGATGGATGTGGACGTCTTGAGCATGGATAATATTCCCCTGATCCCGCGGGACTTCTCCCGCAGGTTGCCATTACTAATAGTCAGATTGTGTGAGCCATTTTGAGCTCGGGGAGGCGTGTATCCCAAAACCCGGAGGGGTCGAGTGAAGTTAATATAAAACTTCTATGATGGTTCCGTGTAAGAAAATCTGCATACAGATCAAAAGGTTGGGGCGGGGCGCATCACTGTGCGACGCCGGTGCTGGCGGGCGAACCAGCAAATCACCTGGCGTATCACCCCGCTCTCTCTCTCAGGGGGGCAGGGTGGGGTTTCGCTGCGCTCAGGCAGGCTCGCCGTACAGGTCATACTCATCGGCGTCCGAGATGCGGGCGCTGATGATGTCGCCTGCATTCAGATGACCGGCATTCTCAAGGTAAACGACACCGTCTATTTCCGGCGCATCGGCCTTTGAGCGACCGAGCATTTCACCTGGGCTTTCGCCCGGCCCGTCAATGATGACGTCCTGCACCGTGCCGATCTGCGCAGCGGCGCGTGTCGCAGAAATCTCCGCCTGCAGCGCCATGAAGCGGTGCCAGCGTTCTTCCTTCACCTCTTCCGGCAGGTGCCCGTCCAGCAGCCGGCTCTCGGCATGCTCGACATTCTCGTATTTGAAACAGCCGGCGCGGTCGATTTTGGCCTCGCGGATGAAGTCGAGCAGGATCTCGAAATCCTCCTCGGTCTCGCCCGGAAAGCCGACAATGAAGGTCGAGCGAATGGTCATGCCCGGCACGTCGCGGCGCCATTGCTGGATGCGTTCGAGCACGCGGTCCTGCTTGGCGGGGCGCTTCATCTGCTTCAGCACATTGGCCGAGGCATGCTGGAACGGAATGTCGAGATAGGGGAGGATTTTCCCCTCCGCCATCAGCGGGATGACCTTGTCGACATGCGGGTAGGGATAGACGTAATGCATCCGCACCCAGGCGCCGAGTTCGCCAAGCCCGTGCGCAAGGTCGAGGAAGCGCGTCTCATATTCCTCGCCGCGCCAGGTCTGCGGCTGATACTTCACGTCGAGGCCGTAGGCCGACGTATCCTGGCTGATCACCAGCAGCTCGTTTACCCCGGCTTTTACGAGGCGCTCCGCCTCGGTCAGTACATGATGGATCGGGCGGGAAACCAGATCCCCCCGCAGCTTCGGAATGATACAGAAGCTGCAGCGATTATTGCAGCCTTCGGAAATCTTCAGATAGGCGTAGTGGCGCGGTGTGAGGCGCAGGCCGGTCTCCGGCACAAGGTCGGTATAGGCGTTTGGCGGCGGCGTCAGATGCGTGTGCACCGCGTCCATCACCTGCTCATACTGATGCGGCCCGGTCACCGCGAGCACCTTTGGATGCGCCTTCTGGATGACGTCCGGTTCGGCCCCGAGACAGCCGGTCACGATCACCTTGCCATTCGCCTCAATCGCCTCACCGATGGCCTCAAGGCTCTCATCGCGGGCGCTATCAAGGAAGCCGCACGTATTCACGAGCACCAGGTCTGCGCCCTGATAGTCCGGCGCAATGGCATAGCCCTCGGCGCGCAGCCGCGTGATGATGCGTTCGCTATCGACCAGCGCCTTCGGACAGCCAAGTGAGACAATGCCAACTTTTGGCTGGGTTTTGGGCTTCGTTTCAGTGATCATGCTCATGGCCCGCGCCTTTACAGGATTGCGAGGGCTGACGGAAGCCGCGAGCTTCATCGCGCCAGCAGACCAGCCTTTAACAATATTCGCCGCTCGGTCGCGCTTCGAACGCAATGAAACCCCTTTCACGGGAAGCATTTTGCACCTTGCACGGACTATGTCTAAACTCGCCCTGGGGACATTGGGGAGACACCTGACCGTGGGACAGATCACACGCCTTCTGGCGGCAATCCTGACATGTGCGAGCCTGCTCGCCGCCTGCACCAGCCATCGCGGCGCGGGCAATATCAGCCCGTCGGGCTATGCCTATAATGAGGCTGTCGCGACCACAAAGAGCGAACAGCTCCTGCTCAATCTCGTGCGCCTGAAGTACCGCGACCCGATCGTCTTCATGGATGTCGACGGCATCACGACGCAGCACCAATACGTCTTCGCGCTGTCGGCCGAGAATTTCCTGCCCTTCCAGAATGCCTCGCGGGGCGGCTCCACGCTGATCCCCGGCGCGAGCGTCAGCGAGACCCCGACAACCGTCTACAAGCCGCTCGACAGCAGCCAGTTCGCACAGGACCTGCTTGCCCCGATCACGCCGGACACCATCGTCCTCCTCGCCAATTCCGGCTGGAGCGTCGAACGTCTCATCTCCTGCTGCATTGAGCGGATCGGCCCGCTCTCCAATGCGGCGAGCGTGTCAGGGCCAACCCCCGCCGTCATTCCCGACAATTACGAGTTCCGGCAGCTGGCGAGCCTGCTGCGCGGCCTGCAACAGCAGGAGCGCGTCTGGATCGACCGGATGAAGGGCGATGAGGGCATCGGCACCTATCTCGTCATCGATTCCGATGAAGGCAATTCCTGCGCGGCGCTGCTGGAGCTGCTGAACACCAGCGAATGCGACATGGAGTTCCGCCTTGTCGCCAAGGATTCCGGCCGCCAGTCCGATCCGCATTACGCCCAGACCCGCACCGTGCTCGGTGCACTCTACGCGCTCTCGCACGCCGTCCAGGTCCCCCCGGAACACTTGCAGGCGGGCCTCACAACGCAAAGCGCCATCACTTCAAGCCGTACACCGGACTGGCCGACCTATCTTGGCGGTGTCTTCGCAGTCCAGTCTGGCGAAAGCGAGCCGTCCGGCACGGCGGTAAAGATCTTCTACCGCGACCACTGGTACTGGATCGATGACCGCGATCTCGATTCCAAGACCACGTTCAACCTCGTCACTTTCCTGCTGGTGCTGCAGTCAGCCGCCAGCGACGGCGCCTCGCCGCTCCTGACCATCAATGCGGGTGGGTAGAGGCTTGCTGCTCCGGAACATTCCACCTAAAGATTAGGTTCTGGTTCCAGCGCCGCAGCGAAGGATTTCACGCATGCGCATTCGCCTCACAGCATTTCTCCTTGCCGTCCTTCTGGCCGTCGCCGGACCAGCTTCCGCCCAGGAACCCGATGAGCGCTACAAATATGGCGTGCCGCCGCTTGATATTGACACCTACGAGATTTTCGACGGGCGGAAGATTGACCTTCCTGCCGCGTCCACGATCGACGCAGAATTCCTGGATCAGACGCAATATGAATATGCCGCCTGCAAGCTCAACGAGCTGAAGTTCGGAACCGCTGATTGCGGCTGTCGCGCGATGAATTTTCTCCATCACAGGCTCAAGATGCCAGACGATCACAGGCAGAATGTGGTCAAGGCCGCCGACTCGTCAATGCACTGCATGGTGCCCGAAAAGCTCGAAGCGAGATACCTGTCCGATTGCAAGCACTCGCTGCTCTATCAACGAATGGCGTCAAGGGCGGAAGGCGATGCCTATTGCGCCTGCTATGCCAAAGACCTCACGCCAAAACACATCGCGCTTGAGCCGGGCTACAGCTATGGCAACAGGCTAAGGGCCGCTGAGCGGGCTTCCAAAAAGGCTTGCGGGCAGTAGTGTCTGGTCGATCATAGCGGAAGCGCGACCCTCAGGCCGCTTCCATCTCGATGCCCTTTTCGGCGAAGAGCTCTTTCAGCTCGCCGCTTTCGAACATTTCCTTGATGATGTCGCAGCCGCCGACAAACTCGCCTTTGACATAGAGCTGCGGAATGGTCGGCCAGTCGGAATAGACCTTGATGCCTTCGCGCACGGCCTGGTCTTCCAGGACATTCGTCGCGACATAGTCGACGCCGAGATAATCAAGCACCTGAACGACGACCGACGAGAAACCGCATTGCGGGAAGGTCGGCGTGCCCTTCATGAAAAGCAGGACGTCATTGCCTTTGACGGCCTGGTCGATGCGGGCCTGGATGTCGTCGCTCATATCGGTCTCCGGTGGTGTTGTAGCTGAGGGAAAGATGGAATGACGGGCGGCTGGCTTCAAGCCCCACCCGTCAGCCTGTGAGCAGGCCTAGTCCTTCTTTTCCTTCATGATCTGCTCGCGAGCGACCGCGATCAGCTCTGCCATGTGCTCGCGGATGCGCGCATCGGAGCGGTCCACGCCCTTTGCGTCAAAGTCGGCGCGTACCTTGCGGAACACGTCTTCATCACCCGGCTCTTCAAGGTCGGCCATGACCACAGTCTTCGCATAGGCTTCGGCATCAGCGCCTTGCAGGCCGAGCAGGTCAGCCGCCCACTGGCCGAGCAGCTTGTTGCGCCGGTTCATGACCTTGAACTGCAGCGCTGAATCATGGGCGTATTTTGCTTCTTCGGCGCGTTCGCGATCGTCGAATGTGCTCATTTGCAAGCCTTCCTCGTGTTGCGGGCTTTTCGTAATATTCAGCGGCATATAGGGCGCGCGAGCACGCCCACGCAAGACCGCTGCGGCGTCTGGCTCACAATAGCGCTGGAGAATCGTGCTGAATCAGCATTTGTTTCGCCTTCTCGATAGGGGTAACACTGCGATTTGACCGTGGAGGGACGGGGCGGCCCCATTGGCGCGCTCCGAAACCTCCACTTCCAGGGGAGGCTGCGATGTCGCGCAGGCGCATGATTTACGAGGGCAAGGCCAAGATCCTTTACGAAGGACCGGAGCCCGGCACCCTGATCCAGTATTTCAAGGATGACGCGACCGCGTTCAATGCCGAGAAAAAGGCCGTGCTCGATGGCAAGGGCGTGCTGAACAACCGCATCAGCGAGTTCATCATGCAGCGCCTTGCTGCGGTCGGTATCCCGAACCATTTCATCAAGCGCCTGAACATGCGCGAGCAGCTGATCAAGAAGGTGGAGATCATCCCGCTGGAAGTGATCGTGCGCAATGTCGCCGCCGGCACCATGTCGAAACGTCTCGGCATCACCGAGGGCGAGGCCCTGCCACGTGCCATTGTCGAATTCTGCTACAAGAAGGATGAGTTGGGCGATCCGCTGGTCTCCGAGGAGCACATCGCCGCCTTTGGCTGGGCGAGCCCGCAGGAGCTCGACGAGATGATCTCCTATGCGCTCCGCATCAATGATTTCATGTCCGGCCTGTTCGCCGGTGCAGGCATCCGTCTCATCGACTTCAAGATCGAGTTCGGCCGCCTGTTCGAGGGCGAGATGGTGCGCACCATCCTCGCTGACGAGATCAGCCCGGACAGCTGCCGCCTCTGGGATCTTGAGACCAATGAGAAGCTGGACAAGGACCGCTTCCGGCGTGACATGGGCGGGGTGACCGAAGCCTATGCCGAAGTTGCCCGCCGTCTCGGCATCATCAAGGAAAGCGGCCAGGTTGCCGACATTCTGGACTTCAACAATTCCGGCAAATAGGCGCGTTTCAATCGAACCGCGAATGAGTTAAACGGCACCGAACCAGCATCCGGAGAGATTCGCCATGAAAGCCATCGTCCATGTCGGCCTGAAACCAGGCGTTCTTGATCCGCAAGGCAAGGCCGTCGCCGATACGCTCGGCCGGATGGGCTATGATGAGGTCAAGGGCGCGCGCATCGGCAAGGTGATCGAACTCGACCTGGAAGGCGTCGAAGCCGGACAGGAAGAGGCCCGCATCAAGGAAATGTGCGAAAAGCTCCTCGCCAACACCGTGATCGAATCCTACCGCTACGAACTGGTCGAGTAGGGCGGTTCACTTCCTGCAGATCCTATCTTGCGCCTCACTGCGGCCCTCATCCTGAGCTTGTCGAAGGAGACCGCGGTGCCCATCTCCTGATGTTGGAAACAGGCGCGAGGGTTGAAGATGGACCCCGCGATCAAGTCGCGGGGAGACGGCAAATGAGCTCTCCGGCAAAAAACCACCGGAGGAAAATTATGATCAAACTGACATTCTGCCTGAAACGCCTGCCGCATCTCTCGCGCGAAGAGTTTCAGGCCTACTGGCGCGAAACCCATGCGCCGCTCGTTGCCAAGCACGCCGAAACGCTCGGCATTGTGCGCTATGTTCAGACCCACGCCCTGACCCATGATTTCAACGCCGTCATGCAGGGCAGCCGCGAGGCCCCGGACATGTATGACGGCGTTGCCGAGCTCTGGTTCGAAAGCTGGGAGGCGCTGTTCAAGGCAGGCGAAAACCCCGGCAATGCCGAAGCCGGCGCGGCGCTTCTGGAAGACGAACGCAAGTTCATCGACCTCGCCAACTCCCCGCTCTGGTTCAATGAAGAACATGTGATTGTCGGCTGATCCGGCCCGTCTGGCCCGAAAAATGCTAGGGGAGCGCCATGATCCGACTTCTCGCAACCGGCGCCATTTTCGCGCTCGCTTCAGGCGCAGCCCTCGCGGCTGACGATGAGATCTGCCGTTCTGTCTCCACCAGCTGGGAAGAGGCCGGACGGGCGCTTCAGACACGCATGTCGACACAGGCCATTGATGGCTGCAAGCGCATCTTCCACGTGGTCGATGGCGTCGAGACCGAAGGCCGCGACTGCAATTGCGACCTCGTTGCCGACGGCATGGAAGCCCGGTTTACCTCGCCGCGCTCGCTCTACCAGACCCGCCGCCTCCTCGAAGCCTGTTACGGCCCATCGACCGCCCCGGTCGCCGACCCGCCCACTATCGAGATCGTGACAAAGCCCGCGCGGCCCGCCGCACCAGAGCAACCACGCATCATCTTCAGGGACCAGTAGGCCCCACCCGAACTTTCCCAGAGGGGGAAGGGGAGGCGTTCCGCCAGATTGATAGCGTGTCGCCAAAAACCTCATGGTCCGACCCTCATCCTGAGCCAGTCGAAGGACGCTCATCATGTCGGCCTTCGAATCGTCAGAAATAGCCCGACATGGTGAGCGAAGTCGAACCACTGGCGGGCGAATAGCGCAAACAGTTGAGGTCCATCGCCCCCTCCCCGCTCGCGGGGTGGGGCTACTCCGACCCAGCCTTCCGGCAGCCATCCACCATCCGCGCCGAATTCTGCACGCTCGTCACATCGCCCGGCACGAACGGCGCCTTGCAGGCATGCACCGTCGTGCGCACGACGGGATGGTTTTCGCGCGCCGCATCCGCCTCATCGCGCAGATCACTCATCGTCTCGCCCGGCGCGAGCTCCACGACACCGCACGTCTTCTCCAGCCCCGCCGTGCGGAAACAGTAGCGCGCATTGATCGGTGTCTTGCAGACATTGGTATAAGGCCCGGTGTCGCCGTCGCGGGCGAGGCATTCATTGGCATGCGCATGCGCCGTCGGATTGGTAAAACGCGACAGCACATTCGCGCCCACCGTCACCAGAACCACAACCAGCACCACGCGCAGCCAGTTTGGTATCTTCCCCAACAGCGTCTTCATTGCCGCGTCCTCCCCAGCCAACTGCGTATCAGCATTCTGCAGAAAGCACAGCAGAAAGCATCGGGCGGCCTAGTTCTCGGTATCGGGCGCGCGAGGTTCCCGCGCTGCCTGGGCCGCACGCTCGCATTGCTCCCACGTGATCCCGCCTCGAATTCCGACCCTGCATTCATCTGAATCGCGCGAAACATCAGGGTCGGTCAGAAGTCCAAGCGCGAGGACAATGAAAAACAAGACAACTGTACCACCGACCATCAGCACGCCGACGACGAGCGGCTTGGGGTATCGGTCGAGCAGCTTTTTCATCCGTTCATCAAGCTTGCTTCCGGCCAAAAGAAAAGCCCCGACCAGAAGGCCGGGGCTTCGCAAGTCTTTGAAGGCAGATTGAGCCTTAGCCCATCTTCTTCTCGAGGTTGGTGGCGACAGCTTCGAGGAAGCCTTCCGTCGTCAGCCAGTCCTGATCCGGGCCGATGAGAAGCGCGAGGTCTTTCGTCATCTGGCCGCTTTCGACCGTCTGGATGACGACCTGCTCGAGGTCTTCAGCAAACTTCGTCACTTCCGGCGTGTTGTCGAGGCGGCCACGGTGTGCGAGGCCGCGCGTCCAGGCATAGATCGACGCGATCGAGTTGGTCGAGGTCGCTTCGCCCTTCTGGTGGTTGCGATAGTGACGGGTCACCGTGCCGTGTGCGGCTTCGGCTTCAACCGTCTTGCCGTCCGGCGACATCAGGACCGAGGTCATCAGGCCGAGCGAGCCGAAGCCCTGCGCGACCGTGTCGGACTGCACGTCACCATCATAGTTCTTACACGCCCAGACATAACCGCCGGACCATTTCATCGCGGCTGCGACCATGTCGTCGATCAGGCGGTGCTCATAGGTGCCGCCGAACTCGGCAAAGGCTTCCTTGAACTCATTGTCGAAGACTTCCTGGAACAGGTCCTTGAAGCGGCCATCATAGGCTTTCAGGATCGTGTTCTTGGTCGACAGGTAGACCGGCCATTTGCGCGTCAGGCCGAAATTGAACGAAGCGCGGGCAAAATCGCGGATCGACTCGTCGAGGTTGTACATGCCCATGGCGATGCCGGAGGATGGTGCCTCGAAGACATCATGTTCGATCACGGTGCCGTCGGCGCCTTCGAACTTCATGGTCAGCTTGCCCTTGCCCGGGAATTTGAAGTCCGTGGCGCGGTACTGGTCGCCAAAGGCGTGACGGCCGATGACGATTGGCTGGGTCCAGCCTGGCACGAGGCGCGGCACGTTGGAGATCACGATCGGCTCACGGAAGACGACGCCGCCAAGGATGTTGCGGATCGTGCCGTTGGGGCTGCGCCACATCTTCTTCAGGCCGAATTCCTCAACGCGCGCTTCGTCCGGCGTGATGGTCGCACATTTGACGCCGACGCCGTATTTCTTGATCGCGTTTGCGGAATCGATGGTGATCTGGTCGTCGGTCGCATCGCGGCTCTCGATGCCGAGATCGTAATATTTGAGATCGATATCGAGGTAAGGGTGGATGAGGCGGTCCTTGATCATCTGCCAGATGATGCGGGTCATCTCGTCGCCATCGAGCTCGACGACGGGATTTTCGACCTTGATCTTTGCCATCGTGTGAAAGTCCTTTCAGTTGCACTGGTTTGTGGGCGGCTATAGCAGAAGGGGTAGAATGGTCAAAAGCGACTTTCGGGCACGGGGGCTTGGAAAGCAGTGAGGTTTCATGCCTAGACCCTATCTTTTGCTCATTATCGGCTTGATCAGCACCAGTTTCATGCTGTCGGCAACGGCCCAGGGCGGCAAGGCTGATGCGGTCGTCGAGATCGGCCCGATGGAGAGCGGCGACTGGAAGGTGTCCTACGAATTCGCAGAGCCTCAGAGCGCGCTCGCCTTCGCCCGCTCGCGCAATGACTACCGCTCTGCCACCTGGACACTGGAGACCGAAGGGGCGCGTTTTGGCCGCGCTTTCGACTTCGACGTCATCATCTTCGACGAACCGGCCAAGGCGGTGGACTTCAGCATCATCCCGCTGACCAGCGCGATCGAGGCAGACTACACCCCCTTCGTCACCTTCTCCGATGGCGGCCTCGCCATCTATGAGGGCCAGTTCAGCCTTATCCCCTTCGAAGACCTTGATGCCATCGAGGCGCTGGAGGGGGATCTCGATAATGCCGAGACCGGTCCCCTCGCCATGGATGTGAAGCTCACCTCCGACAAGCCGATCATTGTCGACGGCGACGTTCATGATGGCGCGCTGACCCACCGCATCAGGGGCGATGGCACCTATATCTATATGGGTGACAGCGAAACGCAGACCTTTGACAGCTTCGCCGTCGTGCTCGACCAAGGCCTGCCGGACTGGCTGCAGGCACGCTTCGACAGCGACCTTGAGACGATCTTCAACCAGCTTGAAGGCCTTTGGGGATTCGAGCTGAAGGACAAGGCGACTATCCTGCTGGCCTATAAGGGCACGGGCGGGCAGGGCTTCTCGGCCACGGGCGGCGCGCTCGACAATCTGCTGATGATGGAAGTTGGCGGCTCGGAATTCTCCAAGGCCAACTTCAACGCGCTCTCCTACCTGCAATGGTTTTTCGCCCATGAGGCCGTGCACCTGTTCCAGACGACTGGGGGCGCTGAATTTGCTGGCGATAGCGACGCCTGGATCCATGAGGGTGCGGCCAACACCATGGCCTACAGCTTCGTCGCCGCCCAACTGGAGGGTGAGGACCGCGAGAAATTCCTGGCCGGTGTCTACGCCAACGCCTTCAAGGAGTGCGCTGCCGCGCTCGAAGGCGGCCCTCTGAAGGACGCCGCCAAGCGTGACAGCTTCTCTGCCAATTATTCCTGCGGAGACCTCATCGCCCAGGCCACGGATGGCTTCCTGAAGCGCAAGACGCTCTATGAGTTCTGGAACCGGCTCTTGCAGAACGCTGTCTCGCTCGACCAGCCGCAGGTCAATGAATCGCTCTACTTCACGACCATGCAGCTCTTCGGAGCGACGCGCGCCAACCGCAACAAGATCCGCGTCATAGTCGAGGAAGAGCTGGATGACCCGGCAGAGGCGCTCGCCGACATGCTGGAAAGCGCAGGCCTTGAGCCTGAATTCGACGGCAAGGGCAATCTGGTCAAAATGAACTGGCCGGTCTATGCGGCGGAATGAATGAAGCAAACCCGCCCATCATCATCCTCGCAGAACCCCAGCTTGGCGAAAACATTGGCTCGGCTGCGCGCGCCATCCTCAATTTCGGGCTGACAGAGCTTCGTATCGCAGCCCCGCGCGATGGCTGGCCCAATCCGGCCGCCGAACCGCTCGCGGCGGGCGCGTTCGAGGCTGGCGTTACCGTCACCGCCTTTGACAGTGTGGAAGACGCCGTCGCCGACCTTGGCTATCTCGTTGCCGCCACGGCTCGCCCGCGCGAGATGGAAAAGCCCGTCACCAATGCCGGCGACGCGGTCGAGCTCCTCAAGGCCCAGACGGTTCGCACCGGCGTCCTCTTCGGCAGCGAGGCGCAAGGCCTGTCAAACGATCACATTGCCCTCTGCGACGCGATCATGACCTATCCGGTGAACCCTGCCTTTGCCTCGCTCAATCTCGCCCAGGCGGTCATCGTCTTTGCAGCCGCCTGGGGCGATGCCGAGGGCCGGGAAGGGCGCTTCGAAGGCAAGAATGCCGGCGTTGACGTTCCGGCCTCGCGCGAAGAGCTGATCGGCATGTTCGAACATTTCGAATACGAGCTGGAACGCGCGGGCTATTTCTACCCACCGGACAAGACCCCACTGATGACCCGCAACCTCCGCAACGCCTTCATCCGCGGCCAGTGGACCACACAGGAAGTGCGCACCTTCCGGGGTGCCATCAAGGCCCTCGCCCTTGGCCGCGGCAAGGCCCGCATCGTCCGTGACGACTGAGCGCGTTAGCGTCATTGGCAGCGGCCCGGCCGCGCTGATGGCGGCTGAAACCCTGTCCGAAGCGGGCCTCGGCGTCGACATCCATGAGGCCATGCCGAGCGCGGGCCGCAAATTCCTGATGGCCGGCAAGAGCGGCCTCAACATTTCCCACACCGGCTCAAGGGCCGAATTCGCCGCACACTATCTCGACCATGATGACCGGCTGCGAGACTGCCTGAAGCACTTCGGGCCAGACGAGATTATCGCCTGGATGGACGGCCTCGGCATGCCGGCCCATACCGGCCCCACAGGGCGGATCTTTCCCGAAACCATGAAAGCCTCACCCCTGCTGCGCGCCTGGCTCCGCCGCCTTGAGGGCAGGGGCGCACGGCTGCACCTGAAGCATCGCTGGATGGGCTGGAATGGCGACGGCGCACTCGTCTTCGATACGCCACAGGGGCAAGTGACGGTTCGCCCCTCCGCGACAATCTTCGCCCTCGGTGGCGGCAGCTGGCGCCGGCTCGGCTCAGACGGCGAATGGACCGCGCCCTTCCAGACGGCTGGCATCGCGCTCGCCCCCTTCCGGCCTTCCAATTGCGGCTTCCTCGCCGACTGGTCAGACCGGATGCGGGACGCGTTCGCTGGCGCTGCCGTAAAGAGCGTGAAGCTATCGGCAGGTGGCAAAGAGACCCGCGAAGAACTCACCATCACAGCGCGCGGCGTCGAAAGCGGCGGCGTCTACACCCTGTCCGCGCCCCTGCGCGATGAGGTCGAAACGCAGGGTTCCGCAACGCTCTGGCTCGACCTGCTGCCAGACCTCGAAGCGGCCGACATCGCCCGTCGCCTCGCTGCCGCGCCGGCCAAACAGTCCCTCTCCAATCGCCTGCGCAAGGCCTTGAAACTGACCGGGGTGAAGGCCGCGCTCCTCTTCGAATGCGCCGACCGGGAGGCGCTGAACGATCCTGCAAGCGCCGCCGCCGCGATCAAGGCGCTGCCTCTGAAACTCACCGGCACAGCGCCGCTCGATGAAGCTATCTCTACAGCGGGCGGCGTCGCCTGGGACGCGCTCGACGACCACTTCATGCTGAAACACAGACCCAGCCATTTCTGCGCCGGCGAAATGATCGCCTGGGACGCACCGACTGGCGGCTACCTCATCACCGCCTGCATGGCGACCGGCCGCGCCGCAGGATTGGGCGTGCTGGCATGGCTCAGGCACCGATAGGCGGGCACTAACAACCCGCACCGGACCGTTGGCGTTCACTTTCCCGCGCGGCTTTCCACCGCGCCCGCAGGACAGGCACGCGCTCACGAAACCGCTCCTCCAGAAGGTCCGCCCTGATCACCCGGTCCGTGCGGAAATGCCGGAAATCCTGGCGCAGCTCACACCAGGCACAGACAAGCCGCACATCTTCCCAGTAGGCGACGATGAAGGGCCAGATCGTGCGCGATGAGACCCGCCCATGTTCATCGGCATACTCGATGCGCAATTTCTGCTGATGGCGAATGGCGGCGCGCGCCAGCGACACGTCGAAACTGTCCTTCACCCGGTTATCGAACCGCGTCACCGGATAGACACCCGCATCGACGATGACCGGCTCCAGCTCTGCCGGCACGACGCTCGACAGCTTGGCAATCAGGTCCTCGGCCCCGCGTGCGAGCGCATCATCGCCGCGCGCCGCCACCCATTTTGCGCCAAGCACGGCCGCTTCCAGCTCATCGGCTGTCAGCATCAGCGGTGGCAGGTCATAGCCGCTATCGAGCACATAGCCGGTCCCGGCCTCGCCCCGGATCGGCACGCGCTGCGCGATCAGTTCGGCCATGTCGCGATAGAGCGTGCGCAGCGACACTTCCAGTTCTTCTGAGAGGTGCTGGCCGGTCACGGGGCCGCGGGCCCGGCGCAGGATCTGGATAATCTGGAACAGGCGTTCGGTCCGTCTCATTCTATTTTCGTTCTCCTGACACTCTACTGACATAATGCTGTCAGCAGGCCTCGGATATCAAGCCCGCATCTCGAGCAGGAAAGGATAAAGAGATGACCACGCTTTATGGATGGGGCCCAATGTTCGACTGTCCCTCGCCCAGCCCCTATGTGATGAAAACCGACATTCAGCTGCAGATGCTCGACATCGAGTTTGACCGCGCCATCGCTGATCTCGACAGCGTCTCCAAGCACAAGGCCCCCTATGTCGAGGATGATGGCGAGATCATTGAGGACAGCAATTTTATCCGCGCGCATTTCGAGAAGAAGCTCGGCCGCTCGCTCATGGACGGGCTGACGCGCCAGCAGCAGGCCCAGTCCTGGGCGTTTGAACGCATGGCCGAGGGCCACTTGGCTGCGGTCATGGCCGGTGAGCGCTGGATGAATGATGCGAACTTCGCCAAGGGCCCCGCCATGTTCTTCGCAGGCGCGCCCGAACCGATGCGCTCGCAGATCATCAGGGAAACACGCGACAATATCCGCGAGACCCGCTACGGTTCAGGCATTGGCCGCCACTCGCACGCCGAACAGCTGCAGCTCGCCGCCTGGGACATTGCCGCCATCGCCGCCCAGCTGGGCGAGCAGACCTTCCTCTTCGGAGACGAGCCAACGGTTGCCGATGCCTCTGTGTCGGCGGTGCTCATCTCGTCGGCCACGCCTTATTTCGACACGCCGCTCACAGATCTCATAACCCAGCACGCCAATCTCGTGCGCTATATGAAGCGGATGCGGGAATCCTATCTTGCAGACGGCGTCTGGCCCGAACTGATGGCCGCATAAGTCGGCCACAGGCGTTTCCTCCTACTGCTCAGCGGGGCCGGAATAGGCCCGGCTGGGCAGGTTCGCCTGTGCCAGCTCATCGGCAAGCCGCTTGCCGGTCGTGGCATAGACCTTCTCGGCAGACACCGCCGCCTGGTCACAGCCGCTGCGCCGTGCGCTCTCGGCGGAATAGGCCTCGTTGAAGGCCGACACCATGGAAGACCTCAGGCGGCTCTGATACGGCGCTTCGACGCCCAGCAGCTCCTGCATGTAGACCCGCCAGTACTGATCGTCCCGCCCATTGCAGAGCAGCCGGATCGCATGCGCGGAGCCGAGCGTCGAGGATAGCGAGACGACATTTCGGATATAGGTCTGGTCGCGCGTGTCGGAGACATCATAATCGGGCTGGAAGTCGCGCTGGTACTGGCCATTCGCTGCGCTGACTGGCAGGAAGACGGCCAGAGATAGTACAGCGAGGGCCCGCAGATGTTTGACTGTCTGATGCATCACAATTCTTTCGTCCGCCTTGAGGCGCAGCTCAAGCCTTTCGCTGACCATATTTCACCGCTGACCATAACCGATAGTGAACAAATCGGGCGGCCTTGGGGCGAGACTGCTACAGATGGCCTGATCGCCTATGGCAATGCCGATGTCTGGTTCAGCCCGGCCTCGCGCGCCTTCGCCAGGACCCTCTATACCGCACCGAAACTGGTCTGGTTCCAGTCCTCCGCAGCGGGGCTCGAAAATCCTTTCCTGCAGAAGGTCGGCGAGAAGGCAGAGCATTATACGTCCAGCCATGTCCAGTCGGACGCCATCGCCGAATGGGTGCTCTGGGCCGCCTTTGACTGGTTCGGCAATGGCGCCCAGCGCCGCGACGCGCAGGCGAGGAAAGAGTGGGAGCGGGTCCATTTCCGCGAAATCTCTGCCACGCGCTGGCTCATTTTCGGTTTCGGCCATATCGGCGAAGCGGTTGGTCGCCGCATCAAGGGCCTTGGCGGGCACGTTACTGGTGTGCGCCGAACCGGCCACGTCTCACCGTTTGCCGACCACATGCTTCATCCCGACCATGTCAGCCCGGACGATATCGCGCTTGCCGACGCCGTCCTGCTCTGCGCCCCCCATACGCCGCAGACCGAGAGCATGGCCGACGCCGGTTTCTTCGCAGCGATGAAGGAGGGCAGCCTGTTCATGAATGTCGGCCGCGGCGCGCTCGTCGATGAAGGCGCGCTCCTTGCCGCGCTGGACAGGGGCCGCCCGGCCCATGCCGCGCTGGATGTCACCCGCGAGGAGCCGCTCTCCAGCGACAGCCCGATCTGGACCCATCCCAACGTCACGCTGACAGCGCACACTTCGGCGCTGACGTCTGAATCCCGCGCGCGGAACGACGAGCTGTTTCTCGAGAACCTTGGAAACTTCGCGAACGGCAACCCGCTCCGCAACCGCGTCAGACGCGAAGCCTTCGAGGCGCAGATGGTCTAGCGCTGCTTATTGCTCGCAAACAGTTGATCACGTGTCTCATCATCCGCGGGGAAAAACGCCTCGATAGCGATCTCCGAAAGGGTAACGTCTAGCGCCGTTCCGAACACGGTCGTTGTGCTGATGAAAGAGAGCACGCCATCCGGCGTAAAGAGGCGGAACGGTACGGCAAGAGCAGAGGTCATGGTCGTCGTACCGGCACGGTACGGGGCAGCCCCCGGCGGCACGGGATAGGCTTTTAGTTCGTTGCGAAGCGCCAGCAGGTCTGAATCGCCGGTTTGCGTCACCTGCTCGCCTAGCCGGTGCAGCACATGCGCGCGCCATTCTCGATAATTGACGATACGCTTAGCGAGCCCGTCCGGGTGAAGTGTCAGCCGCAACACATTGGTCGGCGGCGCCAGCAGGTCAGGCCCGACGCCGGCAAGCATTGTCGTGATACCTGCGTTTGCATGCACCAGGTTCCAGTGCCTGTCGAACGCCAGCGCCGGAAACGGTTCGTGGCGCGCCAGGACAGCCTCAATGGCCGTTCGGGCTGCTGCAAATTCCGGGTCGTCCAGCCTGCGCTCCGGAAAGACCGGAGCGAATCCGGCCGCTGCCAGCATCGCGTTGCGTTCGCGCAGCGGCACGCCGAGCTGTTCAGCGATGTGCAATACCATGTTCCGGCTGGGCGCACTGCGGCCTGACTCCATGAAACTGAGATGGCGCTGGGAAATTTCTGCCTCTGCGGCCAGTGCGAGTTGGCTCATTGAGCGGCGATTGCGCCAGTCTCGCAGGAGGGACCCAAAATTACGGCGGGCATTGGCGGTCGTCATTCACCATCCATACGCCCCGATCATCATGGCACCAACTACCTCTCACGTAATCGACTTGCCGCGCCGCTGGTCTGATCCTTGGTGATCAGACCACATCGCAAACCAAAAGGACACAATGTCATGATTGCCGCAAAAGCCATCCGCCCACTTCTTCTCCTCGATGCCATGACCTGCACCGTGATGGGGAGTGTCCTGCTGCTGGGCAGGAGCCCCATTGCCGGGCTGACAGGTTTGCCCGAACCATTGCTACTCTGGGCTGCCATCGTCTTGTTCCCTGTTGCGCTGTTCATGGCGGCTACGGGGCTCGGTGATCCGGTAAACCGCTCCGCAGCACAGGTGGTGGCGCTCGGAAATGTTCTCTGGGTCCTGGCAAGCCTTCTCGTAATCGCTCTCGTCACGAGTGTCACAGCGTTGGGTATCAGTTTCATTCTCGTCCAGGCCGCCGCTGTTGCCGTGCTCGCCTGGCTTGAGCACGTAGCTTTGCGAACGCAATCGGCCTGACTGCCGCCCTCGCGAAACCGGGCTGTCAACTACGCCCGCCCACCACGATCAGGAAGTCCCGCCGATGACCCGCCTCGACACGGCGCACGAACGCCTCGTTCGCCGCACGATCCAGACGCCTGCTGCCCGCAAGCTTGACCTCTCATTCCTCGCCATCGCGAACGACGAGGTCTGCATCGCCCTCAAATTCGACGGGGCCAATTGTACCGAAGCCAGTATCGTGCACGGAGGTGTCATCGCGACCTTGATTGACATTGCGGGCGTGGCGGTTGCCATCGCCGGCGCCCGCACAATGCCGCAATCCGGTGGAACGAGCCAGCTGAGCGTCAATTATCTCGCCCCGGCCATCTCGTGCGGTCTTGAGGCGTCCGCTGTACTGCTGCGCGGTGGCGGTCGCAGCAATGTCGCCCGCGTCAGCGTCACCGATGCCGCCGGCAAGCTCCTCGCCGAAGGCCATGTGAGCGTGACGCTGAAGTGAACGTTCAGAGCGCGGACAAGCCTGCCAGCATGCGACGTCGCTCGCGACCGAGAATTCGTCTGCCATGACCTGACCGTGGCTCGAATGTCACTGAATTATCGTTCCCACATCGCGTGCGATTGTCGCACTTGAAAAGCATTCTCATTCACAATAGGGAGGCAAATGAAAGTCATTCTCAGAACGAAAGTCTAGTATATGTTCCGCTATCTGGCCGCCGCACCCATCGCTCTCATCGCTGCCTCGCCAGCTCTCGCAGACCCTGAACCTGATGCCCGTCAGGACACTATCATCGTCACTGGCCAGTATCTCTACACAGACCAGGTCAATGCGCTGCGCACGCCCACCCCGATCATCGACGTGCCGCAGAGCCTCTCCATCATCACGGCCGACCAGATCGCCGAGCAGGGCTTCGATTCCATCGGCGACATCATCGACTACACCCCCGGCGTGAACACCTCGCAGGGTGAGGGCCACCGCGATTCCATCGTCTTTCGCGGCGTGCGCTCGACGGCGGACTTCTTCATCGATGGCATGCGCGACGACGTCCAGTATTACCGCCCGCTCTACAATCTCGAACAGGTCGAGATCCTGCGCGGCCCGAACGCGCTGATGTTCGGACGCGGCGGCACGGGCGGCATCCTCAACCGCGTCACCAAGAAGGGCGTGCTCGGCGAAACCTTTGCCGGCTATCAGGCGAGCGTCGACACCTTTGGCGGCTACGCGCTGCAGGCTGACGCCAACTATTCCGCCTCCGACACCTCAGCCTTCCGCCTCAACGCCATGTATGAGAGCCTCGAAAACCACCGCGACTTCTTCGATGGCGAGCGCATCGGCCTCAACCCGACCGCCAAATTCCAGCTCAGCCCGCGCACCGTCCTGAACCTGTCCTACGAATATGCAGACCATGAGCGCTTCATCGATCGCGGTATCCCGACCGGCGCCGATGGCCGCCCGGTCGAAGCGTTCGAGAACATCGTCTTCGGCGACGCGGACATCAACAAGACCGAGCTTGAGGCTCATCTCTTGCGCGCCTCGCTGCAGCATGAATTCTCCGACAGCCTCAAGGGCAATTTCAGCGCCTTCTATGGCGACTATGACAAGCTCTACCAGAATTTCTACGCCTCGGCCTATGACGCGGTGGCCACGCCGACAGAGGTCACGCTGGACGGCTATGTCGATACGACCCAGCGCCAGAACCTGATCCTGTCGGGCAATCTTGTCGGCGAGTTTACGACCGGCGCGTTTGGCCACACCGTCATTTTCGGCGCCGAATATATCGACACCTCTTCCGACCAGGACCGCTACAATTCCTTCTGGAGCACCAGCCTCGACGACACCGAGACCTTCTCCATCATGCGCCCGCTCAATCTGCGCGGCGGTATCGGCGTGAATGCGGATGGGCTCGCCACGATCAATGATTTTTCCGTCGATATCAGCGACGATACCCGCGTCGGCATCGACGTCTTCTCCGCCTACATCCAGGACGAGATCGAGATATCCGAAAAACTCGACGTCATCCTCGGCGCGCGCTTCGACAGCTTCGATATCGAGGTCAACAATGTCGTCGCCAATGAGACCCGCTCGCGCAAGGATGAGGAAATCTCGCCCCGGCTTGGCCTTGTCTACAAGCCGCAGGAGAACATCTCCCTCTATGCCAGCTATAGCGAGACCTTCCTGCCGCGCAGCGGGGAGCAGTTCGCCAATATCAACGGCGCCAACAATGCGCTCGATCCGGACACGTTCACCAATCTCGAGGCGGGCCTCAAATGGGATTTCGTCCGCGGCCTCAGCCTCACCGCCGCTGTCTTCGAGATCGAGCAGAGCTCGCCGCAGCCTGCCGACAATGACCCGTCCACGCTGGACGTCATCGATTCCGAGATTACCGGCTTCGAAGCCCAGCTGCGCGGCCAGCTCACCGAGGACTGGTTCATCTCTGCGGGATATTCTTACCTCGATGGCGAGCAGGTCAGCCGCACCGGTCCGACCGGCCTTCGCCCGCGCGAGCTGCCGGAAAACATGGCCTCGCTGTGGAACACCTACAAAGTCACAGACCGCTTCGGCCTCGGCCTCGGCGTGACCTGGCAGGACGACAGCTTCATCGACAATGGCAACACCGCCGTGCTGCCAAGCTATGCCCGCGTCGATGCGGCAGCCTTCTATGACGTGTCGGACACGCTGCGCGTGCAGCTCAATGTCGAGAATCTCGCTGACGAGCTCTACTTCCCGAACGCCCACTCCAACCACCAGGTCACCGTCGGCGCACCGCTCAACGCAAAACTCACCGTTCGCGGCCGGTTCTAAGGCCGCTCCATGACAGCTTGCGCCCTCATCCTGAGTGAAGCCTGTGCCCGCGAAGGCGGGTAGCGAAGGATGAGGGCGTATCTGACCCGTTAGAGCATGGGCCCGGTTGGCTATGGGCGACAAGCGCGACAGCTGCTAAAATGCGCCCATGTCTTACGATGTCAGCTGCGAAGACCTGGTGCTCTGCGTCAATGACGGCCCGAACCATGTGACCGGCGAACCCGTCCCGCTGGTGCGCGGCGAGACTTACCGCGTCTATTACGTCTTTGAGTATATGTGCCCGTGCGGGCGTTCCGACGCGCTCATCGATGTCGGGGTTGGCTGGGCCTGGTGCCAGTCGCGTTTCCGCCTCCTGCCGAAACCGAAGAAACGCGTCGAAACCCGCAAGACAGAAGCGCCCAGAGAGATCGAGAAAGTGTCATAGCGACCGCCCCTCGATGCCAGTGCGCTGATTCAAGCAAGAAAAAGGCCGGGCACGTCGCGGCGGGCCGTCGCCAGCCTCCTGAAAAGACTCTCACCAGACACGTTCCCAGGCGCCGGGATTCCCCAGAAAGGGAGAAAATTGTAATAAAATCCGGGGTTTGCAAAGGTTGGTGATCGCGTAAAACTCTCCTTCGAGTGCTGGAACTTGCACTCAGGGGCAATGGGACAAAAAAAGCTCCTGGGGACTGGCAGCCGGTTTCGGTCATTGTCGCTACACACTCTTGCCTGAGCAGACAGGCCGAGGGGCGCCGCCTCGGTGCGGCGCAGCAGTCGCAGCGCGATGTCTGACGGTCGCACTCCCCCGGCGCAGTGGAGTGACTTGAATGAAAAGACTGGTTTTTGCATCGGTGGCCGCGCTTGCCATGGTTGGCACCGCATCCGCAGACTTCATCGATGCGAGTGATGGCGGCACGGCAGAGCTGACGATCGAAATCACCGGCACGGTGGAAGAGATCTGCGGCATCACGGCGTCGGGCACGACGCTGCAATTTGATTATGGCGAACTTGCCGGCACCACGGGCACTGTGCCTGGCGGCGTGAGCTTCGGCCTCGTCTGCAACGCGGCAGCCGGCGCGACCGTCGGCGTCTCATCGGCCAATAATGGCTACCTGCTGCGCAATGGCACGGAAACCGGTCCGGGCAACCAGATCCCTTACTCCTTCGACCTCGACAAGGGCGATGATGAGTTCTCCTACGCCCTCGGCACCCGGCCAGAATCGCTGACCAGCGACCGCACCTATCCGATTGCCGGCTCTGCAGAACTGCGCCAGGGCCGCGAAGTCGGTGCCTATATCGTCGTCGATGGCGTCAAGGGCCCGGACTTCCAGGGCGCGCCGACCACGACCGTGTTCGCTGGCGACTATTCCGACATCATCACCCTGTCGCTGACCGCCAACTAGGCGCAGCGGGCAGGACAGGACATGGGCCGGTCTCCCTTTGGGGGCCGGCCTTTTTCATGCACGCCAGAGGGGCGAGCCCGCTCGCAGCCCCGCCTCATCCGCCCTCTGCAATCGCCTGCAACTTTTGCCGGTGCCGTTGAGTTATGGCATACTGAGAGGGCGCTTCAGCTGTCCGGCGCAGGCCGGTCAACGCTGGCGCTGCTCTGACTTCAGACAGAAATGGAGGCTGACACATGATGATCAACAAGCTCGAAGACCGAATCTCGCGGACCGATGAACGCATCCACCGCGCGCAGGCCAGCACGGCCAAGCACGACCCGAAGCTCGGCCTGTTCCTGCGGTCGGGCCTGAAAAAGTTCCGCCAGCAGCGTCTTGAAGACCTGCGCAAGCTGATGCGTCAACGCCCGCAATAGGGCAGGCCGCATCCACTCCCCGCTCACCCCGGCGAAGGCCGGGGTCTCGTGCGGCAAGCCTTATTTCACGCTCCAGTTCTTCGGCAGTGGCCCCATGCCTTGCCGGGCACGCATGATATTGATCCGCTCGCGCTGGGTCTTGGCGTAAAACTCCGCGCTGGGGATCGTCAGGTCATACCATTCATGGAAAGGCCGTGACCGGGTCTTCAGGAAGGTGCGCAAGCCTTCTGCATCCCAGTTATATCCATGCGCATTGCCGTTCTGACCATAGTCGAGGATCGCCCTGACATTCGCGTTCCCGAAGTCGATTTCGCTCTCCATCACAAAGTCGACCGTAACTTCATAGGTCCGCCGGTCGACGCGGATCAGCACGAATTCCGGCCCGTCCGTGGTGTAGGCCTGGGCATAGAACCCATTGCCCCAATAGGCTTCGGCATAGGAGTTGCCATTGCGCCAGCCAGCATTGTTCATCTCGTAATACCGGTCGACGACGTCGTCCGCCGTAAAGGTCCGCCCGCCGCTCCTGAAGGTCCTCTCCAGGTGGAAGTCGCGGTTGAGGATGACCGGGTCGCCCATATTCACGCCGAGCCGTTCGGTGACATCCCAGACCGCCCAGAAGTCGCGCACCGTTTTCATCATCCGCTCTGCGCGCGCAAAGTCCGGTGACGAGCGGCCAATCTCCTGCCCATAGGCGGCAAGCCAGTCTTCGGCCTGCCTGATCTGCTCCAGGCCGGTCGATGTGAAAGCGGAAAACTCGAAGGCCGATCTCAGCACCTCGGCGCGGTCCGGATGCACGCCGGACGCAATGCTGAACATGAACATGGCATTGTCGTAATTGTCGTTGCGCCGCCAGATCGGCTTCGGTCCCACCACGTCCGGAACACGCGTCGCATTGGTGGTGAAGGCCAGGGCGCAGGACAGGGTGAGTTTCGGGCCTGCGGGCGCTTCACGCACCTCGGCCATCACCGCATCCATTCCCGAGCGCTCGGACAGCCGGCCGAGATCACCAGCATACTGCCGGCAGCGGCTGACGTGGCACTCATAGGGTTGGCCCGCGCACGATGCGAAGATGGGCGATGAGACGGCATATGTAATAAGCTTGGCGCCAACGGCCGAATTGCCCGCGAAATAGGCCTCCCACAGCTGCCTTGACGGGCTGGAACGGGTCGGCACGTCGCGTGACAGCGCAACGCGAGGCGCGGGCGTCTCATCCGGTGGTGCGGCCGGTTGCCGGCTCGATGCCGGAGCGGCCGCGGAAGGCGGCGGTGGCAGCTCTCCGGACAGGTCGACCGGAATGCTTTCCGGCGAGGCGCCTTCAGGTGTTGGCGGTCCCTCTGGAACGGCTTCTGCGCGCCTCTCTGCCTCAAGCGCATTCATCATCTCGAGAAATTCGTCCAGCTCCTCGTCCGCGCCTGCGGACGGCTGGTCCTCAGCCACGCGGGCCTGCGGCACCTCGCCTTTCGCTTCGGGCTCAACATCGCCGCTGCAGGCCGACAATGCCGCCACACCCAGGCCGGCCAGAGCCGCCCTTGCCAAGAACCCTGTCATCAACATCCCCCGCGTCCACACAGCATCGACCCTAGCAAAGGCGATGCATCCGGACAAATCGCGAACCTGCGCGCAAGGGTAGGGGCGCGGTGGGCATACTGGAGAGACCCCAATATCCCCGCTCACCCCGGCGAAGGCCGGGGTCTCGTGCGGCAGGCCTCATACCCATCAGCCCGAGATCCCGGCCTTCGCCGGGATGAGCGGTTTCCTGCGACCTCTCAAAAGGCCTCATGGTGAGCGAAGCCTGTGCCCGCGAAGGCGGGTATCGAACCACGAGGCCGACGCGGTCACGTTTTGAAGTTTTGCAGAGTACTTTCGGGCCTAATGGCAGACCCTGCCATTCGGCCACAGCCAGCCTCTTTCGATCTGTTTCAGGCGGTCAAGGGCTTCGGAGACGGTCGCGCAGCGATCATTCGATCCGGTGGATCGAATGAAGTCGCAGAAGGCTGCGGCAGCAGCCGCGGCTTACCTTGACCGCCTGAAACAGATCGGACACCGCGTGCAACGAGTTGGCTCGGTTCGAGATCAAACGTTGAAATGATCGAATTCACTTCGACTGTGCGCCTACGGGCCGCTTTTGATCATCGGAGTTCCACGTAATATTCTCGTAGCCAACGAGTTCGCCTCCTCCAAAGCCCCACATTTTATGTGGATCGCCATATAGGGAGTAATTCTGTAAGCGCACTCCGGGAATTGGCGTCTCTTTTGCCATCAGTCGGGTGATCGTTGACATAACAGTGTCTTCATCGTCGTTACCTGAGTACTGAATAACACCGACGATGATAGCGGTTCTTTGATTTGAAACGTCAATTTCCGCGTCCTCTGGTTCATCGGCTTCTCCATACGAAATAGCCAGATAACCTTGTCGCTTTTCATCGATAAAGTTGAGATTAATCAAAGTCCTGCACAGGTGAACTGCTCGACTGTGGGAAAGCGTTTCATTTGATTGAAGCTGGTTTTGCTCGGAGGAGGCTAAGCCAACGCACAAAACATCCAGGGCTTTGGAGATACTGGCCTTGAGATATTTTTGGTCCAGCGCCTTTTCTATTCCAATGCCGGAACCAACGATCGTATCGAATTTGGCATCGGAACCCACGGCCCAAGTTTTGTCTTGAACAAAAACCGTCCATTCGAACCGGGTCTGGGAAGTCTCGTGGACACGCGCTACTCCGAAAGTAATTGAGCCATCGGCGTTTTGTGGCTTCCGCTTTAGTTGAGTGATTATGTGGACTTCACCTTCCGTCGAGATTGATCGAGTGCGAAAGACTTCTTGAAAACCTTCAACTTCATTTGCCGACAATATCTTTTCTTGTGGGGTTAGGGCGGGCGTATTCTGAACCCGAGTTTCAAGAATTGTCCAAACTAGCGCAATGGCAAGCCCGGGTAATACCACGATCCAAATTGCTTGCAGCAACAATGGGAAGTCGAGGAATCCACGCACAAGGTTTACAAAAAAATTCCAGACCATCGTCATCGTTGTACCGCCCCGCCCCAAATGCTGAATCTATTTTGAGTGGGTTTATTACTTCAATTCACTCAAACTCGCGAACGGAGAGGTTTAGAAACCAAGCGGGCTGTCGATGTTGAAAGCTCAATCCATCCCACACCCCCGCGCCCCGGTGCATACTCCTCGTCATGGAACAGGTCTGGAAAGAGCGGGCGCTGGCGGCGGCCGGGCGGGGATGGGAGGCGATGGAGCGCTTCCTCGCCGCCCTGTTCACCCTGTCCTCAGCCGAGCGTGCGCCGCGCCTTGAGCGGGGCGACCTCATCGCGCGCGGCCTGAAGCGCGCGATCCAGGCAAAGCTGCGCATCGCGGAATCCCTGGCCCGCCGGCTCATCCTTGCGCTGGCGCTCGATATGGGGGCGAGGGCCTCTGATCCGCAGGGGCCTGCAAAGGCAGGCCCCCATGGTGCGATCAATGGACTGGAGGGTCCCTGGACACCTGCCTGCGCAGGTGTCGGCGAAGAGGGGGAGAGGCCGGAGAATAAACCGCTTCATGCCGAGCCGCACCGAGCCCCCAAGCCGCGCCCGTTCCGCCTCTTCGAACATGTCTACACGCTGGCTGACATTATGGGGTCAGCGCCGCTGCCGGAGCGGGCCGCGCGCCAGGAAACGCCGCGCCTGCCGGAGGCAGAGCTTGTCCCCGCACACCGTCTCAAGGCCCGCCTCGATGCCTTCAGGCAGGCCATCGCCCATCCCGAAGCGACCGCGCAGCGGCTGATCGCAGAGCTGGGGCGCGGGCGTCATGCCGGAAAGCTGCACAATCTGAAGCTTGGCCGCGCGCCGGGCCTGTCATGGCAGACCGACCCGCTGGAGCGCGAACCTGTCAGCTGGCTCGGTCAGTGCGTGATGCGCTGGGCGGTCGAGCGGTTTCATGCCCCGCCTGCGCCCGGCTAGGGCGGACTTCGATGAAAATTCAGGGAGTGCCTCGCGAAAGCGGGGCCGCATGTGCTGGGCCTTTGGGGCGCTGGCCTATTCGACCGTCCAGCCGCGGGCCGTGCGGTGTGCGTCCAGCGTGATGCCATCGCCAGGGCCCTGCTGCGTCTCGCCCGGCTGGCTTGCGGCCTTCGGGCGCGCGCCGGTGAGGCGCAGGAGCACGGCAATCGCCGCGATGACAAGGCCGACAGCGGCGGTCACGACGGCAATCACGCCCGCCATGAAGATGATGACAAGCGCCATGACACCGCGAAGCCCCCAGCGGGCCGCCTCGCGCAATCCATTGCCGATGCGGGCCAGTATGGCCTCAAACGATACGCCTGTGCGTGCTGCTGTCATGTCTTTGCCTCCAGACCTTCAAGATGAGGGCAGGCGGGGGCTGCGTCAATCGCTTTGGGAGAAAGACCTTCAGTTGGTCGCAATCAGGCCGCGTTCTGCCCGGATTCTGGCATAGGCGCCGGTAATCGCGGCGGCCTTGTCATGCGCGGCGATCTCGAACTCGCGCGGGGCGCCATTGCCGACGACCCGGTCGGGGTGGTTGTCCGCCATCAGCCGGCGATAGGCCTGGCGGATCACGTCGAAGGCCGCGTCATGAGAGACGCCGAGGATGTGGTACGGGTCATCCCGGTCCGGGCCGAGATGGCTGGCACGGATCCGGCGGAAGGTCGCTTCGTCGAAACCGAAATTGCTGGCGACGGTCCTGAGGTAATCCATCTCGTCCTGGGTGACGGCACCGTCCGCCCCGGCGATCATGAACAGGCCGTCCAGCACGCCTTCGAGCAGGCAGGGCCGGTCAGAGTAGCGCCGGCCGATCTTGCGGGCATAGGCTTCATAGCCGCGCACCGTCTGCTGCGCGATGGAGAAGACCCGGCGGACATTGTTCGCGTCTTCCGGTGCGGCGCGGAAGATGCGGGAGAACATCATGACTTCATTGTCACTCACCCGGCCATCGGCCGCCGCCATCTTGGCCGAGAGGCCGATCACCGCCGCGGTGAAGCCGACATCGTTCGGGTCCGGCTCGCAGCCGCCATCGCACGGTGCCGGCTCGTCGGGTCCGTCACTGTCGAAGAGGCGCTTTCCGCCTTCGATCATCATCTGCCAGAGGCTCATATGGTCAGACTATACAGGGCTTTGCGATCAAAATCAGTCCGCAACGATAAACTGTTTGGACAGCTACGCTCACGAATCGGTGAGCGGCGTGCAGCATGTCAGGGGTCTGCCTTGTTACCTGCCGCGACGGCATTTTTCAACTCGGCAATCTCTTCGCGCAGGGATTTCAGGAGCTCCATCATCTCGTCGCGCTCCTCCTCGGCCTGCTGCACATCCTCCTCGATCTCGTCGATCAGCTCCTCTGTCGCCGCCTTCTGCTCGGCCGCCAGCGCCTCCACGATGAGAGCGATGAACAGGTTGAGGACGGCAAAGCTCGCAATGAAGATGAAGGTCAGGAAGAAGAAGGGCGAATAGGGGTGCCCGTCATCAATCACCTTCTGCACCACCTCGAAGCGCCAGCCATCCATGGTCATCACCTGGAACAGCGCGAAGGCAGAGCTCGGCAGGTCACCGAAAAGCTGGGCGACTTCCGGATTGTCGGTATCGCCATACATATTGGTCGCCATGACCGCATAGACATAGGTCAGCAGCGCCAGCACCGCGACGATCGCCCCCATGCCCGGCAGGGCCTTGAACAGCGCTTCGGTGATCCGGCGCATCATCGGCACGACATGCAGCAGGCGCAGGACGCGCAGGACCCGCATCGCCCGCAGCACCGAGAAGCTCTCTCCGCCGGGCACCAGCGAGATGCCGACGACAATGAAGTCGAACCAGTTCCACCCCTGCTTGAAGAATTGCTGGCGATAGACGATCAGCTTCAGCCCGATCTCGAAGGCAAAGGCGAATGTGATCCCCCGGTCCATCATCTCCAGCGCGGACACCGTGCCCGGCGAGAGGGAGTCCGAATAGGTCAGAATACCGAGAATGGCGGCATTGATGATGATCAGGCCGGTGATGAAGTTGCGGAACCAGATCGCCTCAATGGCCGCTTCCAGCGGTGAGTTGCTGGTCGTCTCGTCGAGCGTTGCGCGTTTCATGGCTCACTCCGTCCCCGTCTCAGGTCTCCTGACCCCCGTCTCTTAACTGCAGCCGCGCGCGGATCAATCAGCTGAAGTCGTCGTGTCGCTGATTATCTTCCATTCGCCCTCAATCTTGCGCAGGACGAGGGTGAACAGGCCCGATGGCGCATCACTTTCGCGCGTCAGCAACCAGCGGCCATGCACCACGGCCGCATCCGAAGCGAGCGGCACCACTTCCAGCTCGTCAAAGCTGAGCGTGCCCATCAGATCGCGGTCCGAGTATCGCGCCTTGTATCGGTCCAGCGTCTGCCGATAGCCGCGCGTCACCGTGCCGCCCGACGCAAAGCGCAGCTCCGGCGAGACCCAGTAGCCATGCATGAAGCCGTCAATGTCGCCCGCATTCCAGGCTGCATCCTGCGCCGCCAGCAGAGAGCGGATCGCCGCATCATCAGCGCTGGAAAATCCGACAGGCGACTGCGGCGGTGTAGTATGCGTGCATGCTGTGAAGACAAGACTGGACGACAAAAGGGCCGCAGTGAGCAGATGGCGCATCCTGATATTCTCCGTTTCAGCCAGCGCAGTCTAGTGCTTGCAGCGCAATTGAAAACCGGGCTTTGGGTTTGCCGCCTGACCCGCTAGACAGGTCACACTGAGGCCCGGGAGGCAGATTTCTTATGATCATGATCGCTTTGATCGTCGGTGGACTTGTCCTGCTGCTTGCAGGTGGCGAGTTGCTGGTGCGCGGGTCGGTCGGCGTTGCCCGCCGGCTTGGAATGTCGGAGCTGCTGATCGGCCTGACTCTGGTCGGCTTCGGCACGTCCATGCCGGAAATGGTGACCAGCCTCCAGGCGCTGGCCGACGGCTCTGTCGGCATCTCGGTCGGCAATGTCATGGGGTCCAATACAGCGAACATCCTGCTGGTTATCGGGGCGGGCGCGCTGATTACGCCGATTATCACCCATCCCGGAGCACTCGCACGCGATGGCCTGGTCATGCTTGCGGCAACCATCCTGTTCGCCCTTGTCCTCTGGTTTGATGGGTTCAACCGGATCACCGGTATCATCTTCTTCCTGCTGCTGGTCATCTATCTCATCGCTTCGGTCATCCTCGACCGGCGCAAGGGATCGAAGGCGGCCGAAGTGCACACTGGAGAAGCCGAGATCGTCGAGACGCATGAGCCGCTCTGGCTTTCCTTGCTCCTGTCCATTGGCGGCATTGCCGGCGTTGTGTTCGGGGCCAAGCTGCTGGTCACCGGCGGCTCGGACCTCGCCCGGGCCGTCGGTATCTCCGAGACCGTTATCGGCCTCTCCATCGTCGCTATCGGCACCAGCCTGCCTGAACTGGTGACCTCCATTGTCTCGGCCGTCAAAGGCAAGGCCGACGTCGCGCTCGGCAATGTGATCGGCTCCAACATCTTCAACATTCTCGGCATCATGGGCGTCTCGGCGGCCGTTTACCCGTTCAGCATCATCAGTGCGGATGGCGCAGACCCATCCCAGCCACTCGAAGTTGGCGCCCGCGACTTTGCGCCGGGCGAAAGCCTTGTCAGCATGCAGGACATCGGCGCGCTCGGCCTGTCGCTCTTCTTCCTCTTCCTCTTTGCCTATACGGGAAAGAAGATCGCCCGCTGGGAAGGCATGGTGCTGCTCGCCGGCTACGCGCTCTACATGGCGCTCAGCTTCAATCTCATCCCACGTATCGGAGGCTGATATGAGCAAGGACATCTATTCCGGTCTCGACCAGCTGGGCGGCTCGAACGCCATTCCGGCTTCGCCCGAAGAGGCCAATCTTGAGCGCGTCCAGAACCCGCATGCCGACACGCTCTACCTCGCCCGCTTCACCGCGCCGGAATTCACGTCGCTTTGCCCGGTGACCGGCCAGCCGGATTTTGCCCATCTCGTCATCGACTATGCGCCCGGCCCCTGGCTGGTAGAGAGCAAGAGCCTGAAGCTCTACCTCACCGCCTTCCGCAATCACGGCGCTTTCCATGAAGACTGCACGGTCGCGATCGGCAAGCGGCTGGCAGGCCTGCTCGATCCGAAATGGCTGCGCATTTCCGGCTACTGGTATCCGCGCGGCGGCATTCCGATCGACGTGTTCTGGCAGACAGGGGCGATCCCGGACGGGCTCTACGTGCCCGACACAGGCGTCGCGTCCTATCGCGGCCGGGGATAAACGCGCCTCTCAATTCTACGCGTCACCCTCGACCGCCAGAGGCGGTCTGAGGGTCCAGCTTCAGACCGAGCCGCTAAGCAAAATGGATATGGCAGGAGATAGGCTCCCGGATGAACCTGCGGCTCATCGGGAGTGACGCGCGAATGAGAGGCCAGTTATCCCTTGGCCAACGCGGTCATCCCATCATCGTCCCGGCGTGTGACGAAACTCGCCACTTTCTCGGCCGTATAGGCGGTCTCTGCAATCGTCGAGACCTTGTAGAATTCGCCCACCACCCGGTCCGCCGTCAGCGTCACCAGCGTGTAGCCATTGCCGTTCGGGTCATACCAGTCGACATCCTCATTCGCTTCGGCAAAGAGCGCGCCAAGATTCGGAATGTCCTTGACGTATTTGCCCATGCCAGGAGAGGTAACGGAAGTGCAGCCAAGCTCGACGCCGCGGACATTGCCGGATGCATCATGCAGCGTATTGGCCCACGCCGTATGCGTGTCGCCGGTGAAGGTGACGAGCCGCGCGCCGGCTGTCTCGGCCGACTTGTAGAGCCGCTCACGCGCTGCCGGGAAGCCGTCCCAGGCGTCGAGATTGAAGGGAAGCCCCAACTGGCTGAACGGGATCATCCCCGCGACATAGCCGCTCTGTGCGGCGCGCTGTTCTTCGCTCAGCGCCTGCATCATGTTCGGCGGCTTCACTGTCGCCATGATCACCTGATTGGCGAGCACTTGCCACGTCTTGCCCGCACGGGATGACGCTTTCAGGCCATCGTCCAGCCACCGCTCCTGCACCTGGCCCAGCATGGTACGGGCAGGCGCGTTCACGCGCTCCATCACATCGGCTGCCCTGGCCGGAATTTCGTCAGGGGCAACGCCTGCCAGCTCTGCGCCCCAGGCGATCTCGTCCGAGCGGCCTGTCAGGCGAGACTCCAGGCAGAACACCGTCGCCACATCGCCGAAGTCGAACTTGCGATAGATCCCGCCAAGCGCGCGGCTCGCGGCCGGGTCCCGCACCGGCATCCATTCCAGATAGGCCTGCACGGCGGCCTGCTTGCGGTCTGTCCAGTTGCCCTCGGTTTCTGGCTGGTGGTTCTCGGCACCGGTCCGGTAGGAATTGTTCGTACTCTCATGATCATCCCAGGTGCACAGCCAGGGTGCGGCAGCGTGTGCGGCCTGCAGCTTCGGGTCGCGCTTGTACTGGGCATGGCGCATCCGGTAATCGCCGAGCGTCACGATCTCCAGGGGCGGCTCGTGGTTGCGGCCGAGCGCCTGTCCCTGCGAGCCGCCATAGCCATCGACGCCATACTCATAAATATAGTCGCCGAGATGGATGACCGCATCGAGATCGTCCTGCCTGGCGACCGCTTCATAGACATTGAAATAGCCGAACGGATAGTTCGAGCAGGACACGATGGCGAATTTCACGGGCGCGGTGCCGGAGGCGGCGAGCGTCTTCGTCCTCCCGACGGGAGACGTCACATCGCCTGCGCTAGTCTGCGCGGTGAACTGGTAGAAATACTCGGTGGACGGTTCGAGGCCGTCCATGTCGACCTTGACCGTGAAATCGCTGCCCGCCGTTGCGGTCGACATTCCCTGCGAGACAATATCCGACAGGGCGGCGTCCCGTGCTACAAGCACACTGACCGGAATTGCGGACGCGGAGTCGTCCGTGTCTGGCGTGACACGCGTCCACAGAATGACGCGCTCGGACAAGGGGTCACCGGATGCGACACCATGAAGGAAGGAGACTGTGCCCGGATAGGGTGGGCGATTGCCCGCCAGCGGATCGATGGTCGTGGTACAGGCGGCCAGTCCGGCAGCGCCCGCGCCAAAGCCCAGAAAGCGGCGTCTTGAAACCCTGCTCATGGCTCATCTCCTCCCGACAGATGTGTTCTCTTATCGCGGCATCATGACGAATGCGCGAAACTGCGTCTATAAGCGCACCACGATGAGCAAGATTTCTTCAACCGCGCAGCCCGCCGACAATGGCACGAGGCTGGACCGTTTCCTGTCCGAACAGGTCGAGACGCTTTCACGATCACGCGCGAAGGCCCTGATCAAGGAGGGCGCAGTCTCGATTGGCGAGCGCACGGTCACCGATCCGAAACTCGCCGTGCGTCCCGGCGATACGTTCGATCTCGACATGCCCGCGCCGGTGCCTGCGACGCCCGAGCCTGAAGATATACCGCTTGATGTCCTGTTCGAGGACGAACACCTCATTCTCGTCAACAAGCCTTCCGGCATGGCGGTTCATCCCGCCCCAGGCAGCTGGCAGGGCACGCTGGTGAATGCGCTGCTGCACCACTGCAAGGGAGAGCTTCCCGGCATTGGTGGGGTCGAGCGTCCCGGCATTGTCCACCGGATCGACAAGAACACGACCGGGGTCCTCGTCATCGCGAAGACCGAGGCGGCCCATGCCGGCCTCTCGAAACTGTTCAAGGCACACGATATCGACCGCACCTATCTCGCCATCACGCGCGGTGCACCGCGCCCACTCACCGGCACGGTCGACGAGGCCATTGCCCGCTCCGCCCATGACCGAAAGAAGATGGCAGTCGTGGATGAAGATGAGCGCGATGATGCCCGCCATGCCATCACCCATTACAAGGCCCTGGAGACGTTTGGAGAACTCGACAGGAATACAGGCCTGCCGGCTGCGGCCCTGATGCAGTGCAGGCTCGAGACCGGACGGACCCACCAGATCCGCGTGCACATGGCGCATATCGGCGCGCCGCTCATCGGTGACCCGACCTATGCCCGTCATCGCGGTATCAAGGCTTATGGAGAAGGCGACGCCTTCATCCAGGCGACAACACTCGCGCGCAAGTTCGACCGGCAGGCGCTGCACGCCGCCAGTCTCGGCTTCGTTCATCCTCTCACCGGGGAAGATGTCTTTGCCGAAGCGCCGCTGCCGCAGGATATGGATGCACTGGTCGCGGCCCTGCGGCGGATGTGAAGGCTCCCCACCCGACCCTCCCGAGAGGGGAGGGGGCGATGGTCGCAGCGTGTCGCCAATTCGCCCTCTATGGTTCGACTGCGCTCACCATGGCGGGCTATTTCTTTCCCAAAGGCCGACATGGTGAGCGCAGTCGAACCATGAGGCCTCTGTCGATCCTTCAGCATCTTTGCACCAGGCCTTCCCCTCTCCTTCAGGGGAAGGTCAGGGGGGTACCCCAGCCAAATTCACCGTGGATCGAAATGGTGCTTGTAATAGTTTGCCTGGTCGGCCTTGCGCACATGCTCGATGATCTGTTTCTTGAAGCGGATCGGACCGAGGAGTTTCTGGCGATAGGTGCGGCACACTCGCGAATGCTCCAGCTCAAGGCCCCGCCAGAATTCGAACAGGCGATGGCGACCGGAATTGTGCGATGCCGGGGCAGGAGGTACCGGGCTGCAGACGGGGCAGCCACCGTCCTTTTCACGCTCTGCGTATGCGCACACGCAGGTGCCGTCGAATGCCATTCGAACCCCCAGCTCGCTCAACCTTACGGATCGATAGAGCCTTTAATCCACAAATTTGTCCACAGGCAATCCGGATTCTTTTTCAAGCCTGGGCCCGGAACCAATCCGGCAGCCTGAAGCCCATGCCGAGGTCCCTGGCGACCTGCTCGTGCGTGATGTGCCCTTCGGCAACGGTGAGTCCGTTGGCAAGGTGCGGGTTCGTGTTCAGCGCGTCGCGCGTGCCCTTGTTCGCGATCTGCAGGACGAAGGGCAGCGTGGCATTGTTCAGCGCATAGGTAGACGTGCGCGGGACAGCGCCCGGCATGTTGGCAACGCAATAGTGAAGGATGCCGTCGACCTCGTAGATCGGGTCTTCGTGGGTGGTCGCTTTCGAGGTCTCGAAGCAGCCGCCCTGATCAATCGCAATGTCCACAAGCACGGCGCCCGGCTTCATCGTCTTCAGCTGCTCGCGGCTGATCAGCTTGGGCGCTGCCGCCCCCGGGATCAGCACCGCGCCGATGACAAGATCAGCCTCCTGTACAGCCGCCGCCAGTGCATGCTTGGTGGAATACATGGTCTTCACCAGCCCGTTGAACTGGGCGTCGAGTTCTGCAAGGCGGTTATTATTGCGATCGAACACGGTGACGTCGGCGCGCATGCCGACGGCGATCTCGGCGGCATTTGTGCCGGAGACGCCGCCGCCGATGATGACAACCTTGGCAGGCTGAACGCCCGGCACGCCGCCGAGCAGCAGGCCGCGGCCCCGCCGTGTCCGCATCAGCGCCCAGGCCGCAACCTGCATCGACATTCGGCCAGCCACCTGGCTCATCGGGCGCAGCAGCGGTAGCCCGCCGGCCGGCTCGGTCACGGTTTCATAGGCGATGGCGGTACAGCCCGATGCGATCAGGCCCTTTGCCTGTACGGGATCGGGCGCCAGGTGCAGGTAGGTGAAGAGAGTATGGTTCGGCGTAAGGCGCGCAGTCTCTTCCGGCTGCGGCTCCTTCACTTTCACAATGAGTTCGGCTGCCTCGAACACCGCATCAGCGTCCGGGACAATCGACGCACCGACACTCGTATAGTCGCTGTCGGCAAAGCCCGAACCCGTGCCGGCGCCCTTCTGCACGAAGACGTCGTGTCCGGCATCGATGAGGTCGCCAACGCTTTCTGGCGTCAGGCCGACGCGCGATTCCTGCTTCTTGATTTCGGTCGGGACTCCAATGCGCATACGATCCTCCGCTGAGACAGTCATTGTCCTGATGAGGCGCAGCTAGAGGTTTCCTACCCCTTGTGCAAGCGGTTCTGGCCGAAACGTGCCCAATTAGCCGCCTTTCAGGGAATAACCTGCCGATCGGACCGTGCGGATCGGGTCATCGCCGCCCTGGCTCATCAGGGCCTTGCGCAAACGGCCGACATGCACGTCGACAGTGCGGGCCTCGACATAGACGTCCGAGCCCCAGATGCCATCCAGCAGCTGCTCGCGCGAGAAGACACGGCCCGGATGCTGCACGAAATAATCAAGAAGCCGGTACTCGGTCGGCCCGAGATGGATGTTCTTGCCGTCGCGGCTGACCGTATGGGTGGTGCGGTCAATCGTGATGTCACCGACCGTCACCTGGTCTTCGACGAGCGCCGGACGGATGCGGCGCAGCACGGCGCGAACCCTCGCCATCAGTTCCGTCGTCGAGAAGGGCTTGGTGACATAATCATCCGCGCCGGTGTCGAGCCCTCGGATACGGTCGGCTTCTTCAGAGCGCGCCGTCAGCATGATGACCGGGAGGTTGGCCGTGTCAGGCTTGGAGCGAATGCGGCGGCAGACTTCGATGCCGGGCACCTTGGGCAGCATCCAGTCCAGCAGGACCAGGTCAGGCGCACGTTCATCGAGGAGGATCATCGCTTCATCCCCATCCGGGGCGACCGAGGTATCATACCCTTCGCGTTCGAGATTGTAGCGGAGGAGTTCGGCGACGGCCTTGTCGTCTTCGGCGATCATCACATAAGGCTTCATAATCTAACTCTCCCTGGTCCCCTGACGGGCCTGGATATTTTCGGCCGTGGCTGCCTCGCCAGTGACCATGTAATAAACGGCTTTCGCAATATTGGTCGCATGGTCGCCAATACGCTCAAGGTTCTTCGCCATGAAGATGAGATGGGTGTTCGAGCCGATCTGGCGCGGGTCTTCCATCATGTAGGTCAGCGTTTCGCGGAACAGCGACATGTAATGGTCGTCAATATCGTCATCGAGATCGAGGACGTTGATGGCGGCGTCGACATCCTGGCGCAGATAGCAGTCGAGGGCGATCTGCAGCTGGTGCGAAACGGCCTTTGCCATCCGCTCAATGCCTTTGACTGCCGCACGGTTCTCGTCGCCGGTCAGCTCAAGGCAACGTTTCGCGATATTCTTGCAGAGGTCGCCGATGCGTTCGATATCGCCGGCGAGCTTCATGGCGCCAAGCACCGCGCGAAGGTCGGACGCCATGGGGTGGCGAAGGGCGATCAGGCGGATGATTGCCTGTTCGGCCTCGGCCTCCAGTTCGTCGATGGCCTTGTCGCGCTTGATGACTTCGCGCGCGAGTTCAAGGTCGAAAGTGGTCACGGCGCGGCTTGCGTCCGTGATCATGGATTCGGCGAGCCCGCCCATTCTCAGCAAATTGGCGGAAAGGTGCTCAAGCTCGTCGGTAAAAGCCGTTACGATGTGTTCGGACATGTCTTGCTCGATTCAGTTCTATCCGAAGCGGCCGGTAATGTAATCCTGGGTGCGGCTGTCTTCCGGATTGGTAAAGATGCGTTCTGTATCGCCGTATTCTACCAGTTTGCCGAGATGAAAGAAGGCTGTGCGCTGCGAAACCCGCGCAGCCTGTTGCATCGAGTGCGTGACGATGACGATGCAGTAGCGCTCGCGAAGCTCGTCGATAAGCTCTTCAATGCGCGCCGTTGCGATCGGGTCGAGGGCCGAGCAGGGTTCGTCCATCAGGATGACTTCAGGGCTGACAGCAATGGCGCGAGCGATACAGAGACGTTGTTGCTGGCCGCCCGAAAGGCTGGTGCCCGGCGCTGCGAGGCGGTCTTTCACTTCTTCCCAGAGCCCGGCCTTGCGCAGCGAGGATTCAACGATCTCGTCCAGTTCGCTCTTGCCGGCGGCCAGGCCGTGGATGCGAGGGCCATAGGCGATATTGTCATAGATGGATTTCGGGAAGGGGTTCGGCTTCTGGAACACCATGCCGACGCGCGAGCGCAGCAGGACCGGGTCGATGGACGGGTCATTGATGTCGGCGCCATCCATGATGATCTGGCCCTTCACGCTGGCCGACTCGATCGTGTCATTCATGCGGTTGATGCATCGCAGGAAGGTCGACTTGCCGCAGCCGGATGGACCGATGAAGGCCGTCACGGCGCGGTCCTGGATCTCCATGGAGATATCGTAGATCGCCTGCTTCTCATCGTAGAACACATCGATGTGCCGGCAGTCCACCTTGGTCATTTCCGCCATATTCAGGGCCTGTTTGTTGCGTGCGGTTTCAACGAAGTCTTCGACATTTCCGTCCATGACTACCATCTCCTCTCAAAGCGGCGGCGTAGTATGATTGCGATCAGGTTCATCAGAACCAGGAAGACGAGCAGGACGATGATGGCGGCCGCTGTCTGGGGTTCCCAGGCGCGCTCCGCTCCTGTCGACCACTTATAGATCAGGACTGGCAGTACCGTCGATTCATCTGTCGGTCCGTCCGGCACTTCGGCCACAAAGGCCACCATGCCGATGAGCAGGAGAGGGGCCGTCTCACCGAGGGCACGCGCCATGCCGATGATCGACCCCGTCAGGATGCCCGGCGCTGCGAGCGGCAGGACATGATGGAAGACCGATTGCGTCTTCGAGGCGCCGACGCCGAGCGCCGCTGTGCGGATCGAGGGCGGGACGGATTTCAGTGCCGCGCGGGATGCAATGATCACGGTCGGCAGGACAAGCAGGCCGAGCACCAGGCCGCCCACGAGCGGCACAGAGCGCGGCATGCCAAAGAAATTGATGAACACGGCAGCACCCAGCAGGCCGAACACGATGGATGGTACGGCCGCGAGGTTGTTGATGTTAACCTCGATGAGGTCAGTCATCCGGTTTTTCGGCGCGAACTCTTCAAGGTAGACCGCCGCGAAGATGCCCACCGGGATGGCGAGCAGGGCGGTGACCAGCATGGTCAGGAGCGAGCCGACAATCGCCGCGGCGGTGCCAGCAAGTTCAGGATAGGTGCTGTCTGCATTGGTAAAGAGCGTCGAATTGAACGCCTTGCGGATGCGGCCTTCATCCTTCAGCAGCATGGTCCAGGCGATCTGCCGGTCGCTGACCGTGCGGTTGGCTTCGGCCTGCGCAAGCACGAGCGCGCGAATGCCCTGCGACGGGTCCGGTGCCACGCGCGCTCCGGCGAGATAGGCAAGGGCGATTTCATTGCTGCTGAACCCTGTCACACTGTACCAGGTGTTGCCGATACCAATCAGCGTGGTCGGAGCGCTGTCATCAAGCGACTGTTCCTGAAATCCACCTATCGCCTCGGCGAGGGCGCTTGTGTCGGTGCCGGGCGCAAGGCTGACATAGATACCGTCACCAATCGCTCCCCTGGCAGAGGCGACCTGTCCGAGGTCGATGGATTTGCGCTCGGTCACGCCGCCCTTGAGATAGAGGTCGATATCGTCAGCGAGCGCGACCGAGACCGTCTGCTGCGTCCCGACCATGTCGACATGGGCCGCTGTTTTCTTCGCGACCGGCAGGACGGCAAGACGCGTGAACAGGCCGAAGAGCTGGCGGGTTTCACTTGCATCGGCATCTTCGGGCAGGAACTGGTCCCTGAGACTGTCCTGCAGGAGCAGGTTAAAGCCGCTGACATTGCGGGCAATCGCGTCAGGATCGTCCGTCCCGTTCGGGGCGACATCCTCGGCATTCAGCGTGATGTCGAAGACGAGCATGTTGCGCTGGAAGGCCGAGGAGGCCTGCGAGATGATCGACACCAGCAGCGCAATGAGCGCCAGCACGGCGATCGCAATGGCGAACTGGCCATAGAATTTGAAACGGGTTTCCGCAGCATGGCGCTTCTTCAGCCGCTTCAGGGCAGCGTCCGTCACGAAGGTGCCCTTGGTTTCAGGATTGGGGGCCGGGCTATTCATATTTTTCCCGATACTTCTGGACCACGCGAAGCGCGATCAGGTTGAAGAGCAGGGTCACGATGAACAGCACGAAGCCGAGCGCGAAGGCCGAGAGCGTCTTGGCGCTGTCAAATTCTGTGTCACCGGTCAGCAGGGCGACGATTTGCACCGTGATGGTGGTAAGGTCCGACGTCGGGTCAGGCGAGATCTGGGCGCGCTGGCCGGCGGCCATGACGACAATCATCGTCTCGCCAATCGCACGGGACACGGCAAGCAGCAGCGCGGCGATCACACCCGGCAGGGCCGCAGGCATCACGACCTGCTTCACGGTTTCCGACTTCGTCGCGCCCATTGCATAGGCCCCGTCGCGAAGCGTTTGCGGGACGGCGTTGATCACATCATCCGACAGGGATGAAACAAAGGGTATGATCATGATGCCCATCACAAGGCCGGCCGCGAGGGCGCTTGTCGGCTGGGCGGCGAGCAGCGTGTCCGGCGTGAAGGGCAGACTGTTCACCCATACGGCAAAACTGCGCACCAGCGGGGCAACAAATTGCAGGGCAAAGAAGCCATAGACGACAGTCGGGATACCGGCGAGCAGCTCCAGGATCGGCTTCACGATGCTGCGAAAGCGCGGGGAAGCGTACTCGGACAGGTAGATCGCCGAGAGCAGGCCAATGGGCGCTGCAACGAGCATGGCGAGGAAGGCAATCATGAATGTGCCAAAGAAAAGCGGAATTGCACCGAAATCCGCGCCGGTCTGGGCGTTCCATTCTGTCCCGAAGATGAAGCTCAGGACGGGCACGCGCGCAAAGAAACGCAGCGCCTCGAAAAACAGGCTGGCGACAATGCCAAGCGTTGTCAGGATGGCGATCGCGGCGCAGAGGAAAAGCATCAGCTTGATGCCATCCTCGACACGCGCCCGCGCCCGGAAATTCACGGACAGCCTGCGGCGGGCGAAGAAGAAGCCGACGCCTGCACCAAAGAGTGCCAGGCCAATGGCGATGATGCGCGAGAGCCCGAGCAGGCTGGTGTACCGGCCCGTAGCCGCATCGAACAGGGCATTGCCTGTTGTCGAGCCGGGACCGCGCTGCGAATTCTCGGCAATGCGGTCAATATACTGGCCCATTTCCATCGTGCCGAGATCACGGATGCGCTGAGGCAGCTCGCTGGCGAGCTGGCTTCGGACCATCGACTCGCCGAACAGGGAATAGAGAATGAGGATGACTGCCGCCGGCGCAATCGTGGCCATGGCGAGGAAGTAGCCATGATAATTGGGCTGCGAATTCAGCCGGGCAGTACTGCCCTGTGCTGTCGCCACGGCACTGGTGCGCCCAATGAAGAACGCAACGAAGCCTGCTGCCGCCAATACGGCGAACAACAGCCACGAGACCGGAAGATGACCAAAAGTTTCCAGCATACAGCCGCCAAGAATCCAGAACCTTGGCGCCTCTTAACGCGGCTGGTTGACACATATGTGACACGAAGTGCGACGAAATGCATTTCTTGTGTGATTTATTGGGCGTCACCGAACATTGCTGGCCGTCGCAACTGCAACGGTTCGCCCGTCACTGGGTGGGTAAAGGCCAGTTTGGACGCATGCAGACAAAGTCGCGCAGCTGTTGCCGGATTGCCATATAGCCGGTCGCCCAGGATCGGATGTCCCATGGCGGCGCAGTGCAGACGCAGTTGATGGGTGCGTCCGGTCAGGGGTTCGAGATCCAGCTCCGTGTATCCAGACCGTACGCTCAGCTTGCGCCAGCGTGTCGTCGAGGGCTTGCCTGATTGCGTGTCGATCTTGCGCATCGGCCGCTCTTCCCAGTCACGCCCGATGGGAAGGTGGATGTCGCCCCTGTCGCCGTCCGGCTCGCCTTCCACCCAGGCAGTATAGCGCTTGCGAACGAGGCCCGACGAGAACGCTGTCGACAGTGCCGATTGCGCCTGTGCGGTGCGGGCGAAGAGCATGAGGCCGGACGTATCCATGTCGAGCCGGTGGACCGTCCGGAGGGGGCCGTACGACGCCTGGAGGAGTGTAACGACGCTGACCTGCCGGCTTTCGCCGCGTCCCGGCACGGACAGGAGGCCGGCAGGCTTGTCCGCAACGATCAGCTCATCATCCTCATGGACAATTTCGATGCGTGTGTCGGGATCCGGGGCATAATCAGGGGCTGGCGCAACCTTTCGCATCAGCCTTCAGGGGCGGTGTGCGCAGCAGACTCCGCAATCGGTAGCCAGACGCCGAAAGCGGCTCCGTCGCCTTCCTTGCTCGCAACGCCCAGTCCGCCGCGATGGCGGGCCATGATATGTTTCACGATGGCAAGACCGAGTCCGGTGCCTTCGATCGAGCCGCCACGGCTTTCGTCGGCGCGGTAGAAGCGTTCGCCAAGCCGGCCTAGATGTTTTCGGGCGATGCCCTGTCCGTCATCCTCGACCCTGATCCAGGCTGCCGGGGCTTCGGCCGATGCGCGCGGTTGCAACAGGGTGGCCCGGACCGCTTCGGGGCTGGCGCTGATGGCCTTGCGGCCAGCATCCAGCATGGTCTTCGTGACGCCTGTCGTCACCCGGACGCTGCCGCCTGATGGAGAATATTTCAGCGCGTTGCCGACGAGATTCTGCACGACCTGAGCGATCTCGTCCCACTTGGCGGTGATCTTCACAGGCGCATCGCCGCCGTCGAGGGACAGCGTGATCGAGCGTTCGGCAGCAATCGGTTCAAGTGCAAGTATGGTCTGTCCCAGCACTTCAGACAGGTCGATCACCGAATCTGGCGGGCGGTGTTCGCTGAACTCGATGCGCGAAAGGGACAACAGGTCCGAGACGAGGTGGCGCATGCGGTCGGTCTGCTGGTGCATGATCTCAAGGAAGCCGTCCCAGGAATCGCGGTCGTTCTTGGCTGGGCCGCGCATGGTTTCGATGAAACCCGCAAGTGCCGTCAGCGGGGTGCGCAGCTCGTGACTGGCATTGGCCAGGAAATCAGCCCGGGCACGCTCGGCCCGGTGCACGGCGGTACGGTCCTCGAGGAAGACGAACACGCTCTGCGGGGTCACGCCGGCGGTGAGGTGGGCCAGCCACAGCTCATCGCCTTCGCCGGCCATGAACTCCACCCGTTCGCTCGCGCCGGTCCGGGCGACGCGGTCTGTCGCGCTGAGCAGGTCTGGCTGGCGGATCGCAACCGATTTCAGGGCGCCGCGCGCCTGAGAGACGCGAAACAGCGGTCTCACCGGCTCATTGAGGGCATCGATGCGATTATCCGGTGTGATGTGAAAGGCGGGGAAGGGGAGCGACTCGATCATGGTGCGCACCGACCCTTCGGAAGACGCAGCCGTGCTGGCGGGATTAGCGGCATCATCCTGAATGCGCTCCGGCGGGACCGAGCCAACGAAATAGGCAAGGGCACCGGCACTCAGCACCATGCAGGCGGTGAGGCCTTCGATCCAGCCGAGCGCGCCCGACGCGATCAGCAGTGCAATCAGGGCGCATCCCGAAAAGGTCAGAACAAGGAAATCTCTCGCCCGTTCAGGGCGCCGCGAGGCCGGTTCAGGTGTGCGATCAGTCGATGACATTCGTTTTAAAACCAAGATTGTCTGTGTTCTGCAAGTCGCACAATACCGCACAATTCTCGCGGGCGCTGCAAAATCTACAGTTTCTCAATCATCGTGTGTTGCAACTGCAGCTATACTGATCGGATATTGATTTTCGATAATTTTTTGTTGACAGTCGAGTAGTACGCTCGTAGGTGACCAAACTGAAGAGATGAGGGTCGAATGAACAAGCACGCCGCCATTCTGGGACTTCTGGTACTGTCTGGATGCGCTTCTGCGCGCGGCATTGCCGGTGACCCTGTAGAGCTTTTTGCGGTTGCGCCTGATGCTCCGGCGACCTGGAGCGCGGCGGGCGTGTCTGGTGATCTGCCGCGCGGCGACTGGATCAAGCAGTTCAACGACCCGGTCATGGAAGAGCTTATCGCCGAGACGCTGCGCGCAAATCCAAGCCTTCGCGCGCAATACTTCGTCGTCGAGGCAACGCGGGCCCAGGCACGCGCGACCTATGGCCGGTCATTGCCAAATGCCTCAATTGGTGGGTCGGCGGGAGTAACGTCGACCTATGCGCCAAGCGTCGATGACCGGTTCACGGATCCGACCTACGGCTTGCGGGCCGATGCGTCGTGGACGCCGGATCTCTGGGGCCGGATCGGCGCGGGGATCGAAGCAGCCGAGGCGCAGCTGGCCGCCAGTGAAGCCGACCTCGCCGCAGCCCGCCTGTCACTTGCAGCGCAGACTGCCATTGCATGGACCGACCTCAATGAGGCGCTCGCGCAGGAGCGCGTTGCCGTCCAGACCTATGAGGCGCGCCAGCGCATTCTTGAACTCACCGAACGCCGTGTGGCCCGCGGACTCACTGATGCCCTCGACGTTCGCACAGCCCGCAGTGCCGTGGCAACCGCCGAGGCGGCCATCGCAGCCCGCCGCCTGGCGAGCGGAAATGCCGTACGGCGCCTGGAAATCCTGCTCGGGCGCTATCCGGCCAATGAAATCGATGCACCGGCGAGCCTGCCGGACCTCGCGCCGATCAGCTCCGGTGGAACGCCGGCCATGCTTCTTGCCCGTCGCCCGGACGTTGCCGCATCCGAAGCACGGGTGGTCGCAGCCGGTCTGCGCGCCGAACAGGCCCGCCTTGCCCTTCTGCCGAGCCTCAGCGTTTCCGCCTCGGTCAGCGCCAATGAAACAGACCTTTCGGACCTATTCGACCCCACGCGCATCGCGGCCAATGCCATTGCCAGCCTCGCGCAGCCCGTTTTCAATGGCGGCGCGCTCAGGGCAGACCGCGATGCGGCCATCGCAAATGCCGAGGTCGCTATCGCCAATTATGCGGCGAGCGTCCTGACCGCATGGCGCGAGGTTGAAGATTCGCTGGCGGCAGACCTGCTTCTCGCGCAGCAGGTGGATGCCCAGTCCCGTGCACTTTCGGAGGCTGTCGAGGCGGAGGAAATCGCGACCCGCCAGTATACGAGCGGCCTGATCACGATATTCAATCTGATCGATGCCCAGACCCGTAGACTGAATGCAGAAAGCAATCTTATCGCCGCGCGCTCGGCGCGCATTTCGAACCGCATTGCCTTCCACCTGGCACTTGGAGGCGGGATTCCGGGCGAGCCGGTATCTCAAAATTCTGATACAATAACGCCGTAAACCGCAGAGACCTCCCATGAAACGTATCTTATTGCTCCTTATGCCCGTCCTGGTCCTGGTCGGCCTGGTCGCGGGTGGCTTCGTTCTCATGCAGGCCCTGAAGCCGCAGCCTGAGCGCGCTGAAGAAGAATTGCGCGGCCTCTCTGTTTTCGCCGAAGCGGCGGAAACGAGGGACTTGTCTCTCACGGTCAGCGCGCAGGGTGAGGTTAAACCCAAGAGCCAGATCGTTGTGGCGCCGCAGATCAGCGGCCGGATCGCCTATGTCTCTCCAGACTTCATTGATGGCGGTTTCATCCGCGAGGGTCAGGTGCTAGTGCGACTGGAAGCTGAAGACTATCAGCTCGCCATCGTGCGGGCCCAGTCGGGCGTCGCTTCGGCCGAACAGCGCCTGGCGCGTGAGGAGGCCGAAGCAGAGCTTGCCCTTCAGGACCTTGAGGACCTCGGCATTACCGAAACCAGCCCACTCGCCCGCCGCGAACCGCAGCTGGCCGAAGCGAGGGCCGCCCTCGATTCCGCAAAGGCACAGCTTGCCGACGCACAGCTTGCCCTCAACCGCACGGCCGTCACCGCGCCATTCTCGGGCCGCGTGCGTGAGCGCAGCGCTGACCTTGGCCAGTATGTCGTTCCCGGCCAGTCGCTTGGAACGATCTTCGCCACTGATGTGGTGGAAGTGTCGCTGCCACTGTCCGATGAAGAGCTTGGCCGTGTCGGCCTGCCGCTCGCATTCGCCGAGAGCCAGTCGGTAAAGGGCCCGGCGGTGACATTCACCGCCAATGTTGCCGGTCAGCCGCGCCAGTGGAAAGGCCGCGTTGTGCGGACGTCGGCCGCGATCAATCCGCAGACCCGCCTGGTCACCGCCATTGCCGAGCTTGAAGATCCGTATGGTGCCGGGTCGGATAATGGCGTGCCCATGGCACCCGGCCTTTTCGTCAGTGCGGAGATCGAGGGTCGCTACATCGAAGGCCTCGTTCGCGTGCCTCGCGCCGCCCTTCGTGGTGTCGATGAAGTGTTCATCGGCAATGGCCCCGAAGGCAAGCTGGAGATCCGCCGCGTCGACGTCATCTTCAGTGATGAGACGGGTGCGTATGTCGCCGAAGGGGTCGAGCCGGGTGAACTCGCGATTGTCTCGCCGATCCAGGCTGCCTTTGATGGGATGACCATCCAGGTTGTCGAGCGCATGCCCGATGGCGAACTCATTCCCCGCACGCCGCGCAAGAAGAGTGATGCAAACGATGATGCCGCAGCACTGGCTTCAGGTGAAATGGACGGAGCAAAACAATGAACGGTCTCGTCGCCTGGTGGGCACGAAACTCGATCGCAGCAAACCTGTTGATGGTCGTTGCCTTTATCGGCGGCACCTTTGGCTTCCTCGGACTGGAAAAGGAAGCGTTCCCGGCGGCAGACTTCAACGGCGCTTCGGTGTCGATTGCATGGCCCGGTGCCTCTCCGCAGGACGTTGAAGACCAGATCGTCGTCCGGCTCGAGGAAGTTGTCGCCGACATTGATGGTCTCAAACGCCTGACAGGCGTGGCCCGAGAAGGCGTGGGCTATGTAAATCTCGAATCCGAACTCGATGTCGATATTGATGAGTTTGTGGATGAGGTGAAGCGCCGGGTCGACACGATTTCGAACCTGCCGCAATCCTCATTCCCGCCGCAGGTCCAGCGCTGGCGACAGGACAACGCGTATATCGGTCTCGCTGTTCACGGTAAAGTCGACCGCAAGACGCTGAAATATTATGCCGAGGAAGTGCGTGACGCCATTGCGCTGCTGGATGGCGGCGAGCTTGCGCAGGTCTGGGGGACGCTTGGCGAGGAGGTTTCGATCGAGGTCTCTGAAGAGGCCTTGCGCCGATACAATCTGAGCTTTGCTGAAGTCGCCCAGGCTGTGCGCAACTCGTCGCTCAACTCGTCCGGCGGTACAGTCCGCACGGAAACGGGTGCCGTCGCCGTCCAGGCCCGCAAGCTGGCCGACACCCGCGCCGATTTCGAGAACATCATTGTCCGCGAGACCCTGGACGGCGGTACGATCCGTATCCGCGACGTCGCAACCGTCATTGATGGTTTTGTCGATGGCGAACTGGACGCGACCTTTGACGGCGACCCGACCGCTTTCGTCATGGTCCAGACACCCGAGAAGATGGACATCGAAGCCTATTCGAAAGCCATCCTCGACTATGTGGAGCGCGCAAATAGCGGCAAGGGTCAGGACGCCCTGCCGGCTGGCATCAGGATTGATCTCCTGTTTGACCAGTCGGAAGTCTATACAGGCCGCATGAACACGATCACCTCTGCTGCCGTGCAGGGCATGATCCTCGTGCTCATAATCCTGATCCTCTTCCTGCGCCCGATCGTGGCCTTCTGGGTGACGATCGGTATCGCGACCGCCTTTGCTGGCGGCATGCTGATCCTGCCCCTGTTCGGCATCTCACTGAACTTCCTGTCCCTGTTTGCTGTCCTGCTGGTGATCGGTGTTGTGGTCGATGATGCGATCATTGTGGGGGAGAACATTCACAAGGAAGTTGAGAGCGGGCGCCGTAAGGGGCTGGACGCTGCGACCGTGGGCACGCAGCTGGTGCTGAAGCCGGTCATGTTCGGCGTGATCACAACCATGATCATGTTCGCCCCGTGGATGTTCCTGCCGGGGCCGGAGCGCCAGTTCACGTCACAGATCTCATATGTCGTCATCGCAGCACTCACCTTCTCACTGATCGAGTCCCTGCTGATTCTTCCATCGCACCTTTCCCACATGGAGCCGCAGAAATTTGGCGGGCCTATGGGCAAGTTGCTGCGCTTCCAGCAGACAATTGCCGACAGCCTGCTGACCTTTGCAAACAAGATCTACAAGCCTCTTCTCGAAGCGGCGGTGAAGTATCGCTATGTGACGATTGCCGTCTTCACGGCGAGCTTCGTCTGGGCGGTCATGCTCGTGACGATGCAAATCCTGCCCGTTCGGGTGATGCCGGACATTGAAGATGATCTTGTTCAGGTACGTGTTGATCTGCCGGACGGCACACCGCAGTCGCGCTCTCTGGAAATCCGTGACCAGCTGCGCGCGGGTGTAGACCGGGCGCGCGAAAACCTTTCGGCGCAATATCCTGAACTTGAACGGCCCTTGATCTCCAATCTTTCCATTGTCGCCGAGGAGGGCAATGTGCAGTCGTGGATCGGTCTGCTACCGGCCGAAGCTCGCCCGACAGGCGTGACCACCAAGATGATCTCCGACGAAATTCGCGAGGAATTCGGTGATGTGCCTGATGCCGAGGAAGTGAATTTCCAGTTCACAGTGAACAATTCCAGCAACTCGATCCGGTTTGCACTCAACCATGACGATCTCGACCTCTTGCGCGAGGCGGCAGACGAGGTGAAAGCGCAACTCGCAACCTATGCCGAGACCTATGACATCAGTGACAATCTGTCATCGGCGGCAGAAGAGATCCGTCTTGGCCTCAAGCCGGGCGCAACGACCCTCGGTATCACGCTGAGCGATGTGACATCCCAGGTGCGCGCGGCCTATTACGGCATCGAAGCCCAGCGCCTGCCGCGCGATGGTGAGGATGTTCGCGTGATGGTGCGTTATCCTGAGAGTGATCGCCGCTCGCTCGACAGCCTGCGCGATCTGCGTATCCGCACGGCAGATGGCCGGGAAATCCCGCTCGAACAGGTCGCCGAGATCGAGTTTGCGCCCGGCATCAACCGCATCCAGCGGCGTGAGCGCATGCGGTCTGTGACCGTGTTCGCAGATCTCGTCGGTGACGGCACACGCGCCCAGATCACACAGGACATGGAAACCAATTTCTGGCCGGAATTTGCCAAGAAGTATCCGCAAATCACGCGCGGTGCGGTGGGCGAAGCGCAGTCCGAAGCGGAGTTCTTCGGCGATATTGTGCAGCTCTATCTCATTGCCTTTGTCGCGATGTACATATTGCTGGCCATCGCCTTCCAGTCCTACTCACAACCCCTGCTGCTAATGGTCGCCATCCCGTTCGGATATGCGGGGGCCGCCTTCGGGCACGTCGCATTCGGCGTCCCCATGGCGATCTTCTCACTGTTTGGAATCGGCGCTGCGGCGGGCGTTGTCATTAACGACAACCTCGTCCTGGTGGACTATATCAACAGACGACGCGCCGAAGGGGCAGGGGCCCTTCAGGCCATCGTCGATGCCGGTGTCTCGCGTTTCCGGCCTGTCCTTCTGACCTCGGTCACGACCTTTGTCGGCATCCTGCCGATGATCACCCAGAAATCGGTGCAGGCGCAGTTCCTGAAGCCGATGGTGGTTTCGCTTGGCTCGGCGGTTGCGTTCGCGCTCTTCGTATCGCTTCTCATGGTGCCGGCCCTCTACGCCGTCGGCTGCGAAGTCGGGCGCATCTTCCGCTGGACCTGGGGCGGTCGGCCCTATCGCCAGATCGGTGAAAGCTATGAAGGCGAGGTCAATATCGATGAGGAAGAACTCATTGGCTCGGCGCATGGCGGGCGCGCGCATCCCGCAGAATGATTTTGTTGCAGGCTGAGGGTGGATTGTGGGCGGTTCTTGCCTAAAAAGATTTCATCTTGAAATAAATGCTTCGAGGAGACGAAGAATGCGATCACTTTTCCTGAGCGGCTCAGCTTTGGCTGTGCTGGCAGCGTGCACCACAACCGGAGTACCAGACCAGACAGAGACAGTTGCGGTGGTCGAGCCGCCAGCCGATACAAGGGAAGTGGTTACAGTCTCGCGCGATGACTGGGGCGAGTTTGGCCTCGACTTGGCCTCCATGAAGCCGGGTGTCGATCCGGGCGATGATTTCTTCCAGTATGCCAATGGCGCCTGGTATGACGAGTTCGAAATCCCTGCGGACCGTACCAGCTACAGCTCGTTCACCCTGCTTCGGGAAAAGTCCGAGCAGCGCGTGCGGTTCATCATCGACGATCTCGCCGCGGCCGAGCCGGATCCGACGACGCTCGAAGGCAAGATTGCGGCCTACTATAATGCCTATCTCGACACCGACGCGATCGAAGCGAAGGGCCTGGCACCCGCGCAGCCTTATCTCGACAGGATTGCCAGTGTTGAAACGCGCGAAGACCTTGCGAAACTGTTCGCAACGCCGGGATTCACCTCGCCAGTATCTGGCTTTGTCGATGTCGATTCGAAGAATACTGACAGCTATATCTTCTACATCACCCAGGCCGGTCTCGGCCTTCCGGATCGTGACCACTATCTTGAGGACAACGAAAAGAACCTCGAATACCGCGAAGCCTACAAGGCCTATCTCGCGCTGCTTCTTGACGAAGCAGGCTATCCGGAGCCGGCGCAATGGGCCGAGGCAGTCTATGCCCTTGAGACAAAAATCGCGAAAGCCCACTGGGACCGGACGGTCAGCCGCAACCGCAACCTGACCTATAACAAGCTCTCCAAAGCCGAGCTGATCGCGCTCGAACCGGACTTTCCAATGGCGACCGTGCTCGAAACGCTGGGGATCGACGCAGAGGACGCCTTCGTCGTTCGCCAGCTTGCCCCCACCCCACAGGAGATCAGCGATTACGGCCTGACGAGCGAGCAGCTTGCCGATATTTCAGGCGGCGGCATCGTCGGCCTGCTAGACCTCATGGCGAATGAGCCGCTCGACACCTGGAAGGCCTATTCGGCAGCGCATTTCCTGTCGAACCGCTCCGATGTCCTGCCTGCGAAGATCGATGAGGCCACCTTTGCCTTGTACGGCAAGCTGCTGAATGGGCAGGAAGAACAGCGCGAACGCTGGAAGCGCGGCGTTCAGTCTGTTGAAGGCGCGCTCGGCGAAGGCGTCGGCAAGGTCTATGCGGCACGCTACTTCCCGCCAGAGAACAAGGCGGCGATGGATGATCTTGTTGAAAACCTCCGCAAGGCGATGGCCGACAATCTTCACGAGATTACCTGGATGAGCGACGCCACCAAGCCGGAGGCGTTTGACAAGCTTGAAAAGTTCACTCCGAAGATCGGCTATACCGAAAAGTTCGAAACCTATGACGACTTTTCGGTCAGCGCCGATGCCTTCGAAAATGACATGGAGGCCAATCGCTGGGCGTTCGAGGACATGATCTCGAACCTTGGGGGCCCGATCGACAAGACCGAATGGTTCATGCTGCCGCAGACGGTAAACGCCTACTACTCGCCGAACCGCAACGAAATCGTGTTCCCCGCCGCGATTCTGCAGCCGCCTTTCTTTAACATTTCGGCGGATCCAGCGATCAATTACGGTGCGATTGGCGGTGTGATCGGTCACGAAATGGGGCACGGCTTTGATGACCAGGGCGCCAAGTCCGATGGTGACGGCGTGCTGCGCAACTGGTGGACACCGGAAGACGAAGCGGCTTTCAAGGCGCTGACTGACGCTCTGGTTGGACAGTATAATGCTTACTGTCCGATCGATGAGGGTGAGACCTGCGTCAATGGACGCCTGACGCTCGGCGAGAATATCGGTGACCTTGGCGGGCTGTCGATGGCCTACAAGGCCTACAAGATGAGTCTCGACGAGAATGGCGACGGCATCATCAGCGAGGAAGAGGAAGCTCCTGTGCTCGGCGGGATGACCGGCGACCAGCGGTTTTTCATGTCCTGGGCGCAGGTCTGGCGCACGAAATATCGCGATGATGCGCTTCGTCAGCGTATACTGACGGACCCGCATTCGCCGCCGGTCTACCGGGTCAATGGTGTCGTTCGCAACCTTGACGAGTGGTATGAAGCCTTTGGTGTTACACCGGATGACGAGCTTTACCTTCCGCCCGAGGAGCGTATCCGCATCTGGTAGCTGCAACACCTTCAGCAGAACGCAAGAGAAGAGCCGGCGCCAAGCCGGCTCTTTTTCGATCTTTCCTCCGATGACAGACGAAAAAAAGTGCACTGTCCGTCTTCACAAGTCTGTTTCTTTGTTTTTTCATTCAGAGATTGACGCTCCGGGGAGGGCGATCCTATGCCGATGCCGAATGCAGTTCAGGCTTACTTCGATGGACTGGAAGGACCGATGAAATCGGTCGCAATCAATCTCGCTAATTCCGTGTGCGCAGAACATCCGGGGCTCAAGGCCACGCTGGCCTGGAACTATCCGTGCTGGTTCGGGAGCGAGCGGATTTTTTCAATTATTGCGCACTCTCGCCATTGCAATCTCCAGTTGTGGTCAGGTGCGCGGCTGGCCGAACATTATGTCGGTCGCATTGAAGGCAGCGGCAAGATGCTGCGTCATGTTAAGGTGCGGTCAGTCGACGAGATCGACGACGAGCTTCTCGACATTATTGACCGCGCCGTTCAGCTTGACGAGGAACATCCTGTTCGCGTCCGCTAGATCACTTGGCCGATGGCGGGATCGGGCTATGTTCAGTCTGGACTGACACGGAATGACTGCCTTGTTTAAACCACCACTCATCGCAATTCTGGCCCTCGCAGCCTGTTCGGGGACGGCCCAGCCTCCCGCCGGCGCTGAAGAAGGCACGTCCACAGCCGAATTCAGCGAGGCCCCCGAAATGACCGCCAATGTCCAGCACGTTTCCTTCAAGTCGATCACGGGTGACGACCTGCCCCTGTCGAGTTTTGATGGCAAGGTCGTACTGGTGGTGAATACCGCATCGAAATGTGGATACACGCCGCAATATGGAGGCTTGCAGGCGCTGCATGAGACCTACAGGCAGCAGGGCTTTACCGTGCTTGGAGCGCCGGCCAACGATTTCGGTGGGCAGGAGCCGGGCACCGAGGAGGAGATCAGGACCTTCTGCGAAATCAATTTCGGCGTGGACTTTCCGCTGACATCGAAAGTGCACGCCATCGGACCTGAGCAGCACCCGTTCTGGCAGGTGGCAAAGTCCGGTCTGGGCGAAGCGGCCGAGCCGAAATGGAACTTCCACAAGGTGCTTGTCGGCAAGAATGGCGACGTGCTGAAGGCCTATCCATCCTCCGTCAAACCGGACGACCCGACTCTGATCGCTGACATTGAGCTGGCGCTCGCGAACTGAAGCTTTGGTGAGCGCTCCACAAACGAGCTTCAAAGAGCGATACTTAACTACATTTATCTTTCGGGCCGTTTCAGTCTCGTGTAGATTTCAGCTCCCATAATTCAGGAAGGAATCCACAATGAAAAAGCCGTTTCTTGTCGCCGCGACCGCATTGGCCTTTACGGCACCGTTTGCTCTTGCAGAAGGTAATGACACCCTCAAGACCCTTGTTGCAAAAGACGCTGTGATCACGACGCAAGGCCTCGCAATCCCTATCGATTACAACGAGGACGGCACCTATAGTGGTGTGGCCATGGGGACCGGCTTCACTGGCACCTGGCGGATCGAGGGCAACTCGCTTTGCACCACCTCATCCATGTCGCCTGCCGAATCCTGTACCGAATATCCGGAAGGCAAGTCCGCCGGCGACGAATTCGAAGTGACGAGCCCGACGCTTGGCGCTGTAAAGGTGAAGATCAACGAATAGTCTTCGCGTGCCTGCGAAGGCGAGGTAAGGGGGCGCTCCTGTCAGGAGGCCCCCATTTTCCTGGCTAGAGCGTCGGATTGATCAGGAATTTCTCGCCTGTCCGTTTGGCGTTGTAGGACTTCAGCGTGTCCAGGTTCAGCGCCTCTTTCAGGGAAATTTCATCGGTGTAGTGGCTGGCGAATGTCGTCTTCAGCTCATCCATGACGCGCTTACGCAGCTTTGCCCGACCTTCGGCACCAATTTTCTGGAGGAAATAGGTGAGGAGATATCCGCCTGTGCCCCAGGCCATGCCGACGCCAGGTGGGATAATGGTCGGGCTCATGTCGAGGCGGCCATAGACATAGACCTGCTTGTGCTGGGCCGAACCGTAGCGGCTGTATTCGGCCCCCATATTCGCGGCCGCTTCCATTGCGGTCAGAATCTGTCCGGTCAGCGGTCCGCCGCCGATCGCGTCGAAGCCGAGCGTTGCCTTCGTTTCGGCGAGCGCGGCAATCAGGTCCTGCATGAAGCTGTCGCTGCTCGAATTGACGATGTATTTCGCGCCGATATCGCGAAGGATCTGCTCCTGCTCCGGCTTGCGGACGATGTTCACCAGCGGCACGCCGTCGGCGATACAGATCTTGTTTAGCATCTGGCCGAGATTCGATGCGGCTGCCGTATGGACGAGACCCTTGTGGCCTTCCATGCGCATCGTTTCCGGGAAGGAGAGGGCGGTCAGCGGATTGACGAAGCAGGACGCGCCGTCCCGGGCAGTCGCGCCTTCGGGCAGCTCCATTACCTGCGCCACGTTGAGCATGCGGTATTCACCATAGAACTCGCCGCCAAGGCCGGTCACGAGCTTGCCCATCAGGGCTTGTGCGGCGTCGGATGAGCCCGCTGCGACGACAGTGCCCGCACCTTCATTGCCAACAGGCAAGGACTGGTCGACCCGCGCTTTCATGGCCCGCATGGCAGGTGCAGGGACTTTTGCCGTGATAACCGGGCGGTCAGCCGTTCCCGACTGCACCGCCGTGGAGAGATCAGCGGCGCCGACCAGCAGGCCGAGATCGGAAGGGTTGATGGGTGTGGCTTCAACACGGATTAGAATATCGTTCTCGCCTGGTGTCGGGACGGGCATTTCGACGAGGGAAAGCTCCAGTTCGCCTGAGGACTTGACCTCGCTGCGCAGCTGAATTGCGCTATCCGGAATTGTGTTTGCCATGGGTAACCTCCTGATTTGTCTTGATCTGTTGGTCGGCAAGATGCCGGGTCCCGCCCTGCAATACAAGCGCGGCATCATTGAGCTGAGTTTTGCTAAACAGGCGCTACTTAGACGGCGAGAGCCCTTGACGCTGCGACCCTCGAGGCGCACATCTTCGCACACGCAACATTAAAGAGACATCTTGGAGGATTAAATGGCTCAGGACCCCATCGTAATTGTAGGCATGTCACGCACCCCAATGGGTGGGCTGCTGGGGGACCTTTCGGGCCTCTCTGCCAACGAGCTCGGCGCGCTCGCTGTAAAGGCGGCTGCAGATGAAGCCAAGCTCGGCGCGAATGAAGTCAACGAGATCATCATGGGCAATTGCCTGCCCGCCGGTCAGGGGCAGGCCCCGGCGCGTCAGGCCGCGATCAAGGCGGGGCTCGACAAGGGCACCGAGGCGACAACAATCAACAAGATGTGCGGCTCTGGCCTGCAGGCAACTGTGATGGGCGCTAATGCGATTGCGGCGGGCAATGCGAGTGTGGTCGTCGTCGGAGGCATGGAATCCATGACCAATGCGCCGCACCTCGTAGATCTCCGCAAGGGCCACAAATACGGCGCGGCCGGCATGAAGGACCATATGGCTACTGACGGCCTTGAGGACGCCTATGAAGGCGGCCCGATGGGTAATTTCGCCGACATGATTGCCCGCGAATACCAGTTCACGCGCGAGCAACAGGACGCTTACGCCCTTGAAACCCTGGCCCGCGCTCAGAAGGCAACAGAAGGCGGCAAGTTCAAGCGTGAAATCACGCCAGTCACGATGAAGACCCGCAAGGGCGACGTCACCGTCGACACTGATGAGCTTCCGCGCACAGCGCGTCCGGACAAGATTCCGACGCTGCGCCCGGCCTTCAACAAGGACGGCACGGTCACGGCAGCAAACGCATCGGCGATCTCTGATGGTGCTGCTGCGCTGGTCCTGATGACCCAGTCTGAGGCGGAAAAGCGCGGCCTGAAACCGATCGCGAAGATCGTGTCCTCATCAAGCCACGCTCATGAACCACAATACTTCACCACGGCCCCAGTGCCGGCGATGAAGAAGGCGCTCGAAAAGGCCGGCTGGAGCAAGGATGATGTCGACCTCTGGGAGATCAACGAAGCTTTCGCGGTCGTGCCGATGATTGCGATGAAGGAACTCGGCATCTCTCACGATATCGTCAATGTTCATGGCGGCGCCTGCGCCATGGGGCACCCGATCGGTGCGTCCGGTGCACGTATCCTCGTGACGCTGCTGGCAGCCATGGAAGACCGCGATGTGAAGAAGGGCGTTGCTTCGCTCTGCATTGGCGGCGGCGAAGGCATCGCCATGTGCGTCGAGCGCGCTTAAGCCTCGGCCCGCACATTCAGAACAGATGGACCGCCTCACGAAAGTGGGGCGGTTTTTCTTTAGGAAATGCTGACCGTAGTGAGGCGCGCTTCGGTTGTCCTTAGCCGGCCGGCACGTAGTCGCTGATCAGGCCGAGGGGCAGGGCCGTGGTACGTTTGGCGACATTGATGACAATGCGTGACTGCACATCCGAAACCAGACCCGATCCGAGGAGTTGTTCTCTGAGGAAGGAGTCGTAGGCATGCATGTCTGTTGTCGTGATACGCATGACATAGTCGACCGCGCCCGTGACCGTCATGCATTCGAGTACTTCAGGCCATTTGCCGACAAGACGCTCGAACCGGTCGAGATTTTCCTTGCTGGGCAGGGCGAGCTTGACGCTGGCTACAACTTCAAAGCCAAGACCGAGCGTGTCGCGGTCAAGCAGGGTCACGCGGCCCTGGATAATGCCGGCTTCCTCCATCCGCTTGATCCGGCGCCAGCAGGGCGAGGAAGAAAGTCCCACACGGTCTGCGATTTCTGCGACAGAAAGTGCGGCGTCCTTTTGAATAAGGTCGAGAATCTTGGCGTCGATCGCGTCGAGTGTTTGGGGCAATTCTTGTCTCACTCAATGGCTAAAATTGGAACGTTATGCCCTTTATTACGCGATATTGCGCAAGATGGGCAAGCTTTTTCAACAAAAAATGCAAAAAATATGGTCGTATGACCAAAGGGAGGTCGTTCCTTGGAACACCGTGAAGTTACGCTGAACGATAAATATGATCTTGTCGAGGGCCGAGCCTACATGACGGGCATTCAGGCGCTTGTGCGCCTACCTCTTGACCAGAAGCGCCTTGATATTGCCGCTGGACACAATACGGGCGGATTCATTTCCGGATATCGAGGGTCGCCCCTTGGCGGCTATGACCAACAGCTGCGCGCCGCCCAGAAATGGCTGGACGCGCACACGATCGAGTTCTGGGAAGGGCTGAACGAAGACCTGGCAGCGACGGCTGTGTGGGGGTCGCAACAGCTTGGACTTTTCCCGGGTGCCAAACGCGACGGCCTGTTCGGCATATGGTACGGAAAGGCTCCGGGTGTGGACCGCACGGGCGATGCCTTCAAGCACGCCAATGCCGCAGGCTCCTCCCGGCTTGGCGGTGTTCTGGCCATTTGCGGCGACGACCATATGTGCAAGTCCTCGACGCTGCCGTCGCAGTCTGAATTTGCGATGCAGGACGCCGAAATCCCGGTGCTCAACCCGGCCTCGATCCAGGACGTGCTTGATTACGGCATCCATGGCTGGGCGATGAGCCGGTTCTCCGGTGCCTGGTCGGCGCTGATCGCGCTTGCTGATACGATGGACTCCGGCGCGGTTGTTGATGTGACGCTGGACCGGTTCAACTTCATCACGCCTGAGTTCGACTTTCCGGAAGGTGGCGTGCATATGCGGCGCGGCGACAATCCGCTGGAGAAGGAAAAGCGCCTGCGCGAGTACAAGCTTCCGGCTGCCCAGGCCTGGGTGAAAGCGAACAGCCTCGACCATGTCATTGTGCCCTCGCCAAAGCCGCGCATTGGCATCATCACCACCGGTCAGGCTGCGCGCGATATATTCGAAGCGTTTGCCGCGCTTGGTATCACGCCGGAGCAGGCTGGCCGTCTCGGCATCAGCGTGTTCAAGGTCGCGATGCCATGGCCGCTTGAGCCAACGGCAATCCGTGAGTTCTGCAAGGGACTGGAGAGCGTGCTTGTCATCGAACACAAGCGCCCTCTCATTGAGGACCAGCTGCGCGCAATCCTTTACAGCCTGCCCGACAATCAGCGCCCCTATATAGAGGGCAAGCGCGACCGCGACGGCAACAAGCTGTTGAGCCAGACCGGTTCCATCCCCGTCCCTGAAATTGCCAACGCCATCATGCCGCGCGTTCCGGGCCGCTGGGACAGGAGCGAAGCGGAAGTCTATTTCAAACGGGTCGGCGCGGCTGGCCAGGCGGCGATCTCGAATGCATCGCCGACGGTACGGTCACCGCACTATTGCTCCGGCTGTCCGCACAATACGTCGACGGTTGTTCCTGAAGGGTCCCGCGCGCTCGCCGGCATTGGCTGTCACTATATGGCGAACTTCATGCCGGATCGCAAAACCGACATGACGAGCCAGATGGGCGGTGAAGGTGTCGCCTGGATCGGCCAGTATTTCGCGACCGATGAAGACCATATGTTCGTCAATCTTGGCGATGGCACCTATTCGCATTCGGGCTCGCTCGCCATTCGCGCGGCGGTCACGTCTGGCGCGAACATGACCTACAAGATTCTCTACAATGACGCCGTCGCGATGACCGGTGGACAGACCGTGGAGTCCGGTCAGACACCGGTCAATATTGCCCAGCAGGTCGAGGCTGAAGGCGTCACCAAGATCGTCATCGTCACTGAAGACACGACCCGATACGCCAATGCTGTCGGCCTGCCACGCTCGGTCCGTATCTATGATCGCGAAGATCTCGATGAAGTGCAGAAGATGCTGCGCGACACCAAGGGCGTTTCGGTCATGATCTATGACCAGATCTGCGCGACCGAGAAACGCCGCCGCTCCAAGCGCGGCCTGCGCAAGCCGGATCGCACGCGCGTCATGATCAATCAGGAAGTTTGCGAGGGCTGCGGGGACTGTTCGGTCAAGTCGAACTGTCTGTCCGTCGAACCGGTGGAAACCGAACTTGGCCGCAAACGCCGGATCAACCAGTCGACCTGTAACACGGACTTGTCCTGCCTGCGCGGCTTCTGCCCGAGTTTCGTGACGATTACGGATGCGGAGTCGGCAGCCGAAGACCAGCCCGTGCTTGAGGTTGACGCTTCAGGGCTGCCGCTGCCCGATCTGCCTACGCTGACGACGCCATGGAACTTGCTGTTCACTGGTGTTGGTGGTACGGGCGTGACGACAGTGGCAGCCGTACTGGCCATGGCCGCGCACGTTGACGGAAATGCATCCTCAAGCCTCGACATGACCGGCCTCGCGCAGAAGGGCGGGCCGGTGCTGTCGCACCTGCGCTTTGCCAAGGAGCCGGAAATGATCTCGACGGGCCGCGTGCCGCCGGCGTCGGCCGATGCGCTCATTGCCTGTGACCTCGTTGTCGCGGCTGGCGGTGATGCCATCGGTCTCATGGATGTCGGCCGGACCATGGTGTCGGCCAATGCGGATGTGACGCCGACCAGCGAGTTTATCCGTGACCGATCCAAGAGGTTTGAGGGCCAGCTGCTCGCCGCCCGGGTGAAGCGCCAGGCGCGCGAGTTCGGTACAATCGACGCCGAAGCCCTCGCGCTCGGATATCTCAACGACGCCATCTACACCAACATGGTGATGGTCGGATACGCATGGCAGAAGGGCCACATTCCGGTCTCGCTGCGCGGCCTTTACCGCGCCATCAAGCTGAACGGCACCAAGGTCGCCGAGAACATGAAGGCCTTCGATGTCGGGCGTCTCGCGGCGGCCGATCCAGAGCGCCTGGAAAGTGTGTCGGACCCGCGCGGTGATGTGCCGCCGATGACGCTGGACGAGATCATCGAAAACCGCACCAAACGGCTCACCGCCTATCAGAATGATGATTATGCGCTGCAATACCGCAATCTTGTCGCGAAGGTGCGGGCGGCAGAAGACAAGGCAGGTCTCGGCGAAGCGTTCACGACGGCCGTTGCGCGCTTTGCCTACAAGCTGATGGCGTACAAGGACGAGTATGAAGTCGCGCGCCTATTCACAGATGGCACGTTTGACCAGAAACTGCGCGAGACCTTCAAGGGCGGCAAGATCGAGTACAATCTCGCGCCACCGATCTTCTCCAAGAAGGACGCCCAGGGTCACCTCAAGAAGAAGGCCTTCGGTCCATGGATGAAGACGGCCTTCAAGATCCTGAAGCGCTTCAAGGGCCTTCGCGGCACGCGCTGGGACCCGGTTGGCTGGACAGCTGAGCGAAAGATGGAACGCCGCCTGCGCGATGAGTATCTTGAGCGCGTGGTTGAAATGTCGGGGCAGCTCACGAAGAAAAACCATGAGCTTGCCATCGCCATTGCCTCCCTTCCGGACGAAATCCGTGGCTATGGTCATGTGAAGGAAGCGTCTGTGGAGGCGGCTGAAGACCATCTTGCGGAACTGCTGAAGAACTGGCCGCAGGGCGGCATGCCTGCGAAGAAGCAGACGCTGATTGCGGCGGCTGAGTAAAGCTGCACCAATTAGAAGACAGCCTCATGGTGAGCGTGATTCCACAGGCTCACCATGAAGGTCAGATCAGGAGGCGTCAGGCGCGAAAATCCCCTCATGGTTCGACTTCGCTCACCATGAGGGGATTTTCTTGGTTTACCGCGCCAGCGCGTTCTTGATCAGGCGCGCTGTCTCATGCACCCCGTAGAGGGCCGCGAAGCCGCCGAAACGTGGGCCCTGGCTCTGGCCGAGGAGGACTTCGTAAAGCGCCTTGAACCAGTCGCGGAGGTTCTCGAACTCATGCGCCTTGCCGATCTCGAAAGTGAGGTTCTGCAGCGTCTCTGCATCTGCGTCGCCTTCAATCATGCTGAGCCGCTCAGCGAGATCTTCCATTGCGGCACGCTCTTTCTCGTCCGGGGCGCGGTAGACCTTGGTCGGCTTCACGAAGTCCTCATAATAGCGGATGGCATAGCCAGCGAGCGTGTCGAGAAGCGGGTTCGTGTGCGGATTGGCGTCAGGCGCATAGCGCGTGATAAAGTCCCAGAGCTGGTCCTTGGTCTCGGTATTCGCCGCGCTTACAAGATTAAGAAGAAGGGCGAAGGAGACCGGCGGATTGCCAGTCGGGACCTTGCCGGAATGGATGTGCCAGACAGGGTTCTCGATCTGCCGGTTCGGTTCCTCGTCGGGATATTTCGACAGGAAGGTGAGGTATTCGTCCACCGCCTTCGGGATGACGTCGAAATAGAGCTTCTTGGCAACGCGCGGCTTCTGGAACTGGAACAGCGACAGGCTTTCCTGCGGCGCGTAGGCGAGCCAGTCTTCGACTGAGATGCCGTTGCCCTTGGTCTTGGAGATCTTCTCGCCTTTTTCGTCGAGGAACAGCTCGTAGACATATTGCTGCGGCGGCTGGCTGCCGAGGATCTTGCAGATTTTCGAATAGATCGGCGCATTGTCCTGGTGGTCCTTGCCGAACATCTCGAAGTCGACGCCAAGCGCTGCCCAGCGCATGCCGAAATCGGGCTTCCATTGCAGCTTGGTGTTGCCGCCTGTGACAGGAATCGTGACGTCGGTGCCGTCCTCATCCTCGAAAGTGATCGTGCCGGCTTTTGCGTCGGTGGCTTTCATCGGCACATAGAGCACGCGGCCGGTCGATGGCGAGATCGGCAGGAAGGGCGAATAGGTCGCCTGCCGCTCCGCACCGAGCGTTGGCAGCATGACCGCCATGATCTCATCGAACTTTTCGAGCGCCCGCAGCAGCGCTTCGTCAAAGGCGCCGGACTTGTAGAGCTGCGTGGCGGACTTGAACTCATAGTCAAAACCGAAGCTGTCGAGGAAGGCGCAGAGGCGGGCGCCCATATGCGCGCCATAGCTTTCATGCGTGCCGAACGGGTCGGGCACAGCGGTCAGCGGCATCTGCATGTAAGGCTCGAGGTCGGCTGGGTTTGGCACAGTCGGCGGGACTTTCCGCATGCCGTCCATATCGTCGGAAACGCAGATCAGCTTCGTTTCGTATTTGCCATCGGTCAGGGTCTCAAAGGCTGTGCGGACCATTGTTGTGCGGACAACCTCGCCGAAGGTGCCGATATGCGGCAGGCCGGACGGGCCGTAACCCGTCTCGAAAACCACCGGTCCCTGTTTGGGTTTGCCCGCACGCTCCATATTCTCCAGCCGTTTCAGCAGGGCGCGAGCCTGTTCAAAGGGCCAGGCCTTTGCACTCTCGGCAAGCGTGGATAGCGCGGTCATGTCGTCTCCGTCGGTCAGATGATCGTGCCGGAGGTAGAGGGCAGGGGAGATGCGGTCAAGCTGAGTGGCCGGTGCAGGCTGCAGATCAGGCTGCTTCGTGCACAATGACGCGGTTACGACCTGAATGCTTGGCCTCATACATGCTGCGGTCCGCCTGCTTGAGCATCGCGCTCACATCCATTGTATGGCAAGCGAAGGCCATGCCGACACTGGCCGTGAGTTTCCGGGGGCGCCCTTGAGCCGGAGCAAAGTCGATGCGGCTGATATTGTCACGAATACGTTCCGCAACGGCAAGTCCAAGCGCGGGGCTCTCATCAGCCACGAAGACCCCGAACTCCTCACCGCCCAGGCGGCCGACCAGATCATTGTCGCGCACCGACCTGCGGATGGCATCTGCGATAAGTCGAAGCGCCTCGTCGCCGGCATGATGGCCATACGAGTCGTTGATCGACTTGAAATGATCGACATCGATCATCAGCATTGAGCCAGAGACGCGCTGGGAGTTCAGCGAGGTCAGCTCCTTGAGGAAGGCGTCCCGGTTTGTGAGCCCGGTGAGGGTGTCGGTGCGGGCAAACAGGGCGAGTTCGGCATGCGCAAGTTCGAGATTGGCAAGCGCGACCTCTGACCGCACGCGCTCTCGTTGGAAAACGATAGTGACGGGGACGGACACGAGCAGCGGCACGAAGGTACAAAGGGCCATCGTCGACGGCAGAATTTCCCGCAGAATATCAGGCGGGGTGTCCAGTATCAGAATGGTCAACCCTGTTAGCAGCCAACTGGCAGCGATTGAGATTGCCGAGACGAGCGCGGCTTTCTTATATGATAGGCGCAAATGTTTGGGTTTGCTGGTCGTAGTCGTCGTCATTTGGTGGTGGTACGCGAAACTGATGGAAAACCGGCGAAACGGCGCAGTGAAACTTTTGTCAAATTTTACGCAATTTGTGGGTGCTCCGCTAAAAGACGTTAGTGCTGTGGGTGATTGACACTCATTCTCAATTAACGTAATTGAGAACCATGATCATTTGCATTTGCAGACGTATCAATGAGGCTGGCGTAAAGGCGGCCGTGGACGCGGGTGCCCGCAGCCCTGAGGCTGTGCAGGCCCATCACGGCTGTGAATTCAATTGCGGAAAGTGTCGTTCGGCAATTGGTGAGATCATCTCGGACTCGGTCGATACTTTGCCATCGGAACCGCTTCTGGTCGCGGCCGAATAAGCGAATCTTGCAAAATACACAGCGAAATCGGCGTGAAAGCTGCCGTCTGGCTCAGCCTGACGGGCGTGTAGCCGCATTGTCCCTTCGACGATCGAAGCGCCAGCTGCTCGATGACAGCGTTGCGGCGTCAGCGGCCTTACATGCATGTCAGGCCTCTACTCATCATTCCCAGTCAGAAAAGCCAGTCAATTCAGTTCGCTAGGACAGCGGTATGAATGAATGCGAATGCAATTGCTTCTCACTATCGTAAAGCTCTGTTTTTATTGATCTTTTTCCCTTGAATCTGGAGCCGGTTGTGATAATTCAACGTCAAAGTCACCGAATCATCAATTCAGGAGAAAGCCATGAAGGGCGATCCCAAAGTTATCGAATTCCTCAATGCCTGTCTCAAGAATGAGCTGACGGCGATCAACCAGTACTTCCTACATTCGAGGATGCTGAATGACTGGGGTGTCTCCATTCTCGGTGAATATGAATACAAGGAATCCATTGAGGAAATGGAGCATGCCGACTGGTTGATCGAGCGCATACTCTTCCTCGGCGGACTGCCAAACCTGCAGGACCTGGGAAAGCTGCGGATCGGCGAGAGCGTCGAGGAAATCCTCAAATGCGATCTTGCACTGGAAATGGATGCCATTCCGGAGCTGCGTGACGCCATGGAATACGCAGAAAGCGTCCGCGACTATGGAAGCCGCGACCTCTTCGGTAAGATCCTCCACAATGAGGAAGAGCATGTCGATTATCTGGAAACCCAGTTCGACCTGATTGAACGTATCGGCATCCAGAACTACACGCAGCTTCAGTCCGCGCCGAACGGGTCACACGCTGAAGGCTGATCGCCGTTCACGCATAGGCGTAAGGCCCGCCTTTCCTCAGCGCTGTCAGATAGGCGGGACGCGCATGGATACGCCCAAGGAAATCCTTCACATTGGGGGACTCGCCGGCACCGGCCCGACTAGCGGCGGCTTCCAGCGGGAAGCTCATGATGATGTCGGCGGCGCTGAACTCCTTGCCGGCGAACCAGCCCGTCTCGGCCAGTGAAGCATCCCAGTATTCGATCTGCTCTTTCAGGCGCGGATCGACAAAACCCGCTTCGGCGCGGCGCGAAACGCCCCTGACGAGCGGGCGCATGAAGGCATTTGCGTTCTCCGGCAGACGCTGGAAGACGAGCTTCATCAGCAAGGGCGGCATGGCAGAGCCTTCGGCATAATGCATCCAGTAAGTCCAGGCGCGGCCCTCAGGCGTGCCTTTCTCGGGGCGTAGGCGTCCGCCGCCATGCGTATCAATGATGTATTCTATGATGGCGCCTGTCTCGGCGACGATAATGCCGTCATCTTCCAGCACGGGAGACTTGCCGAGCGGGTGGATGGCGCGCAGCGAATCGGGCGCCAGCATGGTTTCCGGGTCGCGCTGGTAATGGACGATCTCGTAATCGAGCTCCAATTCCTCCAGTAGCCACAGGATACGCTGCGAGCGCGAGTTTTCGAGGTGGTGGATCTTGATCATACTGGTCTGCTTTCCATGGCTCCTTATGGAGCAATTAGATGGCCCGAACGGGAAAGAAAGCTGTGACGCTGCGGGAAGCGCGGATCAGATGTTGGCATCGGCCAGAAGCGCGTCAAAGCCGTCCCAGAAGAGTGCACGCTTGTCATCTGTTTCCATGAGGATTTCGTGGCGTGCGCCTTCAATCGTCGTATGCGTGCAATGCGGCAGGAATTTCGCTACGCGTGCGTGCGCCTTGTTGTCGACCAGCTTTTCCTCTCCTGCACTCGCGACATAGACCGGGATGTCGATGGTGCGCAGCATGGCTGGCCTGGTCGTGGCGGCGAGGATGTCGAGGGAGGCGCCGAGCCAGCCCCAGGTAACCGGACCAAGCTCCAGTTCCGGCGCGACATCAATCAGGGTGCGCTGGAGCTGCCAGCGGGCGCGATCATGTGTGACAATATTGGTTTCAAAGGATTCGGGTGGGCCGGGCTGGCGCGCATAGTCGCCGGACTTGCCCATGGCGCGCATTGCCCAGATAAGATAACGCGCTGCAAAATTGATAGGCAGGCCCCACATCGGTGCAGAGAAGGCGGCCGCTTCGACCTTTACCAGTTTCTGCGCCATGGCTGCGAGGGCGATGGCCCCGCCCATCGAGTGAGCGATCGAGACGTATGGGCGCGGCAGTTCCGCGCCGAGCGTGTCGAGCCCGTTCCGGAGTGCGCCCATGAAAGTCTCGAACCGGTCGATATGGCCTTTTGCGGGGTCATCGAGGAGACGGTCGGACAGGCCCTGGCCCGGCCAGTCCAGGATTACGATGGCAAAGCCACGCGCCTGCAGGTCTCGCGCTGTCTCGAAATATTTCTCAATGAACTCGGTACGGCCCGGACATATGATAGCGGTGCCGCGTGGCGTGTCAGAGAGGCTGGGTGCGGCGCAGGCGCGAAGCGTGCGCCCCGCAATGCCTTCAAACCACACCAGCCGTGCGCCATCCGGAGGCGAATTTCCCGGGACGTTCACGAATTCGGACCGGCGGATGGTGTCTGTGTCGCTCATCACTATTCTTTAGCAGACAAGAAAGGCGCCGGCAGTCAAGCTGCGCAGCGCCTTCCGGTCGTCTGGCAAGGTTGGAAACCTGCCCGTTACGAGAACTTTTTCATAAGTCCTTGCAGCTGCATGGCAACCGACATGTCGCCGAGGACTTTCAGCTTGCCCTGCATGAATGCCATGGTTGGGTCCATCTGGCCGGCGGCCAGCTTCTGGAAGTCATCCCAGTCGACCTTGACGGTTGCGTCGGCGTCCGCGTCGGAATTGTCAGCCTTGCCGGCTGCTCCGTCGATGAAAAGCTTGCCGACATCGCCAAAGTCGAATTTCACTTTCTTGGTGAAGTCGCCGCCAGCCGAAACTGCTTCATTGGCTTTCTGGGTGAGAGTTGCGAGATCCATGAACGCCTCCTGGTATTGGAACCACAGCGATAAAGCAGTTCGTGGGTAGTTTAGGCAAGGCCTAAACGACTGAAAATGACGCCTATGTCACGAAAATTACGGTCTGGTTGGAGATCCGCTACGTGCCGTCGAACGCGGCCTTCAGTGCGGCGATATCAAACTTGACCATCTTCATCATCGCGTTCCGCGCGCGACCGGCAGCCTGCTTGTCATCGCTTTCCATCATGGACGGCAGGATGGCTGGTACAATTTGCCAGGACACGCCATACTTATCGACCAGCCAGCCGCACATGTGCTCCTTGCCGCCACCGGCGAGCAAGGCGGACCACAACCGGTCGATCTCTGCCTGGTCGTCTGCCAGAACTGAAATGGAGGCTGCCGGGGTGAGTTCATACATTGGCCCTCCATTCAGTGTCATATAAGGCGTGCCAGCGAGCGTAAATTCCACCACGAGGGCCGGTTTGCCGGGCTCCGGATAGGAGCGGCTTTCAATATGGCTGCCCGGCAACAGCGACACGTAAAACTCTGCGGCTTCCTCGCCCTGTCCGTTGAAACAGAGGCAGGTTCTCACCTTTGAAGTATAATTCATTTCCGGGACTCCTCAGTCGACGAAACGAAGGCATAGCCACTATTCTCCAGCGCGGATTCGAGTATGGGCATTGCCGATGGGCCGATACCATGCAGGTCTGCGAGGGCTTGCCGAGACCAGACCGACAGGTCTTTCGGCTTTGTGATGCCATTCCTGAGCAAAGCGCGCTTGGCCGGTTTCGACAGTTTCGCGAACGATGCATGCAGCGCCGAGTAGTCGTAAATGCTTTCAGATATCATCAGACACGTGCCCCAACTGACTGGGCTGTCTCTTCAAGCTGGTCCGCAGCAGCGCCCCAGCCTTGCTCAAAGCCCATTTCAACATGCTGTTTCATCGTTTCGGCATTGCGGTGGCGCGCGCCCCAGATGAAACGGGTCTTTCCATCTTCGGTGTCGCTGAGCTCGACAAAGCCGGTCATGAAGCCGTCGCCCTGCGGGACATAGCCTTCGGTGTAGAAGTCAGTGAAGACAAGGCGTTCCTCTGGCACGATTTCCAGCCACATCCCCTTATTCTCCATGCGCTCGCCATCGGGGCCAGCGAACACAGTGTTGAACCGGCCTCCGGGGCGCAGGTCGAAGTCAGCTTCAGGTACGCTCCAAGGGCGCGGGCAATGCCATTGCTTGAGCAGGTCTTCCTCTGTCCAGCAGCGCCACACGGCGTGGCGCGGGGCATCGATGATGCGACCGATGACCAGTTCGAACTCGTTTGCGGGTGTGACGTCTATTGGGGTCGCCATGAGTCAGGTCTCCTGTGAGGGCGTTGTGTCTGGGGCTATTCGTCAGGAATGTTCGGCTCGACGAGGCGGGCAAGATTCAGAAGCGACTCCTGCCAGCCGAGATAACAGCCGTCGGTCGGGATCATGTCCGGAATACCGTCCTGGACGATGGACACCTCCGTGCCGACGGAGACCGCCTTGATCTCGATCATGTTGCGCATTTCGCCTGTGAGGTTCGGATCGTCGAAGCGGGTTGTGTAGATGATGCGCTCACCGGGCGTCAGCTCAATGAATGTGCCTTCGAAACTGTGGCTGTTGCCTGTCGTGAAATTGGCGAAGGCCATCCGGAAGCCGCCGCCGACTTTGGCGTCCATCGAATGGAGGGTCGCATAGAAGCCGTTTGGCGGGAGCCAACGTGTGTAGGCACCGGGCTCTGTGAAGGCGCGGTAAATCTTGTCAGGCGTGGTGGCGAAGACGCGGTGGAGTTTGACAGTCCCGGGCATGGGTCAGACTTTCTTGGCGGGAGAAAAGAGCAAGTGGATGTAGCGGGCGAGGTGATCGACCATGCCTTCGGCGACGGAGCGGTCGCCGCTCGCCTTGGCAAGGATGAAGGCGCCCTGAAGGACGGCCTGCGTGTGGAGGGCGAGGCTTTTTGCGGTCCAGTCCGGTGTCAGGCCGCGCGCAACGATGGCCGCCTGGATGTCGTCTTCCAGTGTCTCGGCATGGCCGAAGATCGAGGTCTTGCAGGCGTCGCGGATGGCGGGGTTGGAGGTGTAGGCTTCCTGCACCATGGTGCCGACGAGGCAAGTATATTCGGCTTCCTCACCGTCGAGCAGGTCGCGGCGTAGCTGGATGTAGCCGAGCACGCGCTCAACCGGGTCTGCTATCTGATGATAGGGAGCAGCGGCGAACATCGCGCCGGTCGTTTCTGACCAGTGGTCGGCAGCCGCCACGCCAAGCGCTTCCTTGCTGTCGAAGTGGTGGAAGAAAGCCCCCTTGGTAACGCCTGCCTCCTTGCAGAGCTCGTCCACGCTGGTCGCGGCGAAGCCTTTCCGGCGCACAATTGAGAGGGCGGCATCCAGAAGTTTTGTGCGGGCGGAGACACGTTTGGTGTTCGTCATGAACAGAGCATACCAACTGGTCGGTATTTATGTCAATCGTGTTTCTGGAAGGCGTGATTGACGTGGCGAGAGGCGGTTGGAGGACGGCGATTGTTCTTGACGGACCCGTCATCAAGATTGGATTGATCATTCCATGTCTTGGGAAAAATCGATTGATGAGCTACGTCGCCGGGAACGCATGGCGGAGAAAATGGGCGGCGAGGAACCGGTCTCGCGCCAGCGTGGGCGAGGAAAACTGACGGTACGCGAGCGGGTCTCCTTCCTGGTAGACCCTGGCAGCTTCCACGAGATCGGCAAGATCGCCGGCGTTGCGACATATGACGATGACGAACAGCTGGAAAGCTTCATGGCGTCCAATTCCGTTGTTGGTCGCGCGACGCTGGATGGCCGCCCGGCAGTTGTGCTTGGCGATGATTTTACCGTACGCGGCGGCGCGGCGGATGCATCTATTCGCGGAAAGACGGTGATCGCGCTGAAACAGGCGGTGGAATACCGCATGCCACTGGTCCAGCTGATTGATGGAACGGGGGGCGGCGGCTCAATCAAGATGTTCCTGAAGGACCCGCGCACCTACATCCCTGAAACACCGAGCTGGGAGCTGATCGTCGATGGCATGGGCGAGGTCCCGATGGTGTCACTGGCGCTCGGGCCCTGCGCCGGCCTTGGCGCGGGGCGCGTCGGGGCGAGCCATTATTCGGTGATGGTCAAGGAGCTCAGCCAGGTGTTCGTGGCCGGACCTCCCGTGGCGATTGCAATCGGGGAGGATGTCTCCAAGGAGGAGCTGGGCGGCTGGGAGATCCAGGCGAAGAATGGCACCGTGGATGACGTTGTCGAGACCGAAGCCGATGCCTTCAGGGCGGCCAAGCGCTTCCTCTCCTACCTGCCGTCATCAGTGCATGAGCTGCCACCCGTCACGGCGCCGACAGATGATCCGAACCGCAAGGAAGAGAGCCTGATCTCGCTTGTCCCGAAGGATGGCAAGACGCCGTACAAGCCGCAGAAGATCATCGAGGGCACGGTCGACAAGGGCAGCTTCTTCGAGATTGGCAGCCAGTGGGGCAGGGGGATTGTCACCGGGCTCGCCCGCATCGATGGTCATCCTGTCGGCATCATGGCCGGCAACCCGTTCTTCCTTGATGGGGCTTGGACCGCTGATGTATGCGACAAGGTCACGAGGCATATGGACCTCTGCTCGACCTTCCATCTGCCGGTTGTTCACTTCGTCGATTGCGCAGGGTTTGCAGTCGGTGTGAAGCATGAGACGGCGGGGGTGACGCGCAAGGGCGTGCGGGCCATGGCGGCGGTCTATCAGGCGACAGTGCCGGTGTGCGCCGTGGTGATCCGCAAGGCATTCGGTCTGGCGGGGTCTGCGATGATGAACCCGACCAAGGCCAAGTGGCGCTATTGCTGGCCGTCAGGGAACTGGGGCTCGCTGCCGATGGCGGGCGGCATCGAGGCGGCGTTCCGCAAGGAGCTGGCGGAGACCGATGACAAGGAAACCTTGCTGAAGTCGCTCTACAAGAAGTTCGAGGCGATGGAGGACCCGTTCCGCACCGCCGAAGCATTCTTCGCCGAAGAGATCATCGACCCGCGCGAAACGCGGCCGCTACTGGTCGATTTCGTACATCACGTCCGTCGGCGGATGGAGCCCGGCAAGACAAGTTTCGGCCCAAGGCCCTGACTTCGCCCAAGATTCGCCGTGAACCTCCCGCCAATAGTATCGCACTGGTAATGTCCGTGGGAGGACGCGAAATGAAGAAACTGATTGTACCGGCCCTTGCCGCGATCATGCTAGCCGCGGCGTGCGGTGGGCCCGGTGGTGGGTCGCCGGTCGAATATGACCCATCCCCATCCCCCCCGCCGCCGGCACCTGTCATGGAGATGGCGGCTGACGGCGTGGTCGGCGGCATGTCGAAACAGGCCTATTCGGAAGCTCCGTCCCGGCCGGTCGAGCCCGACACACCCGACGCAGAACCGGGCGTCGAGCAATACATCGCCTACAGTCATTCGCTCGGCATGAAGCTGCCCAAGGGCGGGGTCGACGCGATGATGCAAGCGCATATTGAGGCCTGTAAGTCTGCCGGCACGAATACCTGCATCGTCATCAACTCCAACACATACAGCTATGACGAGGACCGGGTGAACGGCAATGTCTCGCTGCGAGCAAAGCCGGAATGGATCGAGCAGTTTCTCGGCGCGGTGGACGCTGCCACCGAAGCGGCCGGCGGCGAGATCACCTCCCGCTCGACCCGCGCGGATGACCTTACCCGCCAGATCATCGACACAGACTCGCGGCTTGATGCGCAGCGCACCTTGCAGACCCGCCTGGAAGGCCTGCTGGAGCGGCGCGATGGCACGCTTGGCGACCTGTTGCAGATAGAGCGGGAACTTGCGCGCGTGACCGGCGATATCGAGTCGATCGAGGCGCAGCTGAAGGCGCTACGCCTGCGGGTGTCGATGTCGTCCCTCGACATCTCCTATGAGACGATCATTCCGCCGTTTTCCAGCTCCCGCTCCAATCCGCTTGGAGAGGCGTTCGGCAACTTCTTCTATAACCTCTCGGCGGCGATTGGCGCAGTGATCACGGCTTTCGCGGTCGGCCTGCCTTGGCTCCTGCTTTTGGGCGTTTTCCTCTGGATCTGGCTGAAGCTGATCTGGCCCCGGATGCGCGGGACCCGGAAGAAGAAGGCGACGGCCGCTGACGAGTCGAAAGCGACGTAGAGGCCTTGATGAGGCTGGCGCGCTCTTCACTGGTGAGGGCGCGCCACTTGCCTTCCGGCAGGCTGCCGATCTCCAGCGTGCCGATACGGGTACGGTAAAGGTCCACGACAACGAGGCCGACAAGCTCGCACATGCGGCGGATCTGGCGGTTGCGGCCTTCGCGCAGGACAAAGCGCAGGCGGCCGGGGCTGACCTGGTCGACCTTGGCGGCCTTCAGGCGGCGCCCGTCGAGAGAGAGGCCGTGGCGCAGCTTGCCAATCGCCTGCGGCGTGACCTGGCCGGTGACGGTGACGAGATACTCCTTCTCAAGGTCCGAGGCCGGGCCGATGATGGCCTTGGCGAGCACGCCATCTTCCGACAGAAGGAGCAGACCGCGACTGTCCATGTCGAGCCGTCCTAGCGGGGCGAAATTGGTGCTGCGGCCGGGGATTTTCGGGCTCTTGCCGATGAGGTTGGCGCTGGTCGCAAGGCGGATCGCCGGTGTCTGCTCCGGCTCTGGCTGGGCGGAGACGAAGCCGACTGGCTTGTGCAGGACGACGGTGAGCTGGTCGTCGAGCTTCTGCGCGGCCCGTCCGGCAAGCTCAAAGGTCTGGCCCGGCTCGATCTTGTGACCAGGCTCGTTGACCGTCTCCCCATCGACCTTCACCGCGCCATCGGCAATCAGGGCTTCGGCCTCCCGCCTTGAGCAGAGGCCGAGCTGGGCCATCCATTTGTTGAGGCGGACAGGTGCGTCGCCCTGATAAGTCTGGCGTGTCATGCGGCCTGACTAGCAGAGCGGGCAGCAGCTGGCGACTGCGATCCACGCCTGCCTCGGCGGCTTATGCATATTTGCATGCGAGATCGCTGCAGTCGTGCGTTGAAGTGGTGGGCGACATGTCCCATTTCGCAGGCGCAGCAAAAATTGTGCGGAGCACAAAATGACATTCGAGCTCAGAACCCATACTGCCGATGGCGACGCAATTGTCCTGCGTCCGCTTGTCGATGCCGATGCGCCTGCGCTTCAGAAGGCGATTGACAGTTTTTCCAATCGCTCGCGCTATCTGCGCTTCTTCAATGGTGCGCCGAGTGTGCCGCCGGCCGTCATGCGCAGGCTCACCGAAGTCGATGGTATCTTACACCTTGCCTGGGCGGCGGTGGATGAAAAAACCGGAGACATTGTCGGTGCGGTGCATGCGATGCGGGATGAGGCGACAGACGAGATCGGCGAGTTTGCCCTCGGTCTTATCGATAACTGGCAGGGCAAGGGCATTGCGCGGCTGCTGATTGCACTGCTGGCGAGCGAAGCGATGTCCAAGGGCATGACCGGCTTCAATGCGAATGTCCTGTGGGAAAACCGGAAAGGCCGTGCGCTGATGGCGGCGCTGGGCGCGCGTTCGCTCGGTTCGCAATCGGGTGTCATCCAGTACCGGATCGGGCTTGACGAGGTGCTTGGCCTCTTCGGAGACCGCGCGCAGGACGCGGCCCTGCAGTCGATCATGCCGGCTATCCATTCCGGCGCGGTGCAGGCGGCCGCCGCCTAGAGCCGGCGCACGAAGAACTGCACCGCATAGCCCGGCCTGTAGCGCTGGCCACCGACCGGCCAGAAGCCGAGCCGCTCATGAAAACGACGCGAGCCCGGATTGGGCGGGTCGTCATTGATCTCGCAGCTTACGACATTGCGGTCCGCGAACCGCTCGAAGACGGCTGAATAGAGCTGCACGCCGAGCCCCTGGCCGCGCGCAGCCTCGCCAATCGCGATCCGGTCGACATAGATCATGTCCGGCGTCCCGCTCTCTTCCATCCAGCTCTCCAGCCAGCGCAGATTGTCGCTCGGATAGGCCATCTCGCCAGGCTCGATGAGGTTGATAAAGCCGAGCGGCTTGTCCGTGCTGTCGGCCGCGACGAGACAGGTGCCCAGGGCAATCAGCCGGTCGAGGCTCGTTTCGCTCTCGGCGCTGACATTGGGCACGCTCTCGGCATTGATGGCGAAGAGGGCAGGAAGGTCTGCGGGTGTGTAGGCGCGGATGGGCATGGACGGTGAGGTGGCGGCAAAGCGCCCGGGCGTCAATGCGGTATCTCTTCTCCGGGCGGCCTCACCGCGGGCCCGGAGGGGACGATGGCCGCAGACATCATCCTCATCCGCCCGTCAGTGGTTCGACTTCGCTCACCATGTCGGGCTTTTTCTGCCTTTGCATCAGGCCGACATGGTGAGTGTCCTTTGACAGGCTCAGGATGAGGATCGAACCATGAGGCCGTTTGCACACCCTCATCTCTTTCCCGGTTAATCCTGAGCTTGTCGATGGCAGGAGAGTCGGGGTGGGACGATCCCCAGCACGTGCGCCCGCAGTGTCAGGGACATGCGGCGGCAAAAGCTGATTTCGGGGAGGTGAGGCGGCGCTAGCCGGGCTCGAGCAAAGCTGGAGCTGAAGCCGGCGCTTCAGGACGCGGGGTGAGGGTGAGGCCGGCAAATAGGTCGGCGCAGACGGGCGCGAGGCCTGCCATGCCTTCGTCGGGCGCGAGCCTCGTCCATGGTGCGCGCGGGGCAAGATCGGTCCAGTCTGCCGGGGCCGGTGCGTCGCCAGCTTCCTGCAGCCGGATCACGATGCGGCCCTGCGGCGTCACGCCGACGCCAAGCACGCCGACAGGGTTCGCGGCGCGATAGGCGCGGTAATAGCGCTCAAAGGCGGCAACCTCCCAGAAGAAGATCGGCCAGTACCAGAGCGGCAGCCGGGTCAGTATGTCCAGGATCCAGGCGCGGGTGAGCATGGCGAGACTTATAGCCGGTGGCGAAGGGGGGCGGATATTTTTGGTGTGAGCGGCGTCTATGGACCGTCCAGAAACCGTCCAGATCCCGTGCAGAACCCGGATCAGGGGCGAGGCCCCTAAAGCTCGCCCGGTTCCTTGCCGGCCTTGTGCCAGAGCCAGAAGAACAGGCCCATTGTGAGCCCGACCAGCACTGTGAACCCGATCAGGGCCAGTACAGCCAGCGCGTCAACTGTCAGCTTGGCGATATCCATGTGCATCTCCCTTGTCGTCTGTCTTTCCGGGAAGACTGCGCCTTTGGGCGGGCGAGGGGAATCAGGGAGATTGCGTACTTCGCAGCCGGTTTGCGTCAGCAAATCAATCGATCCAGTGGGGCGATTGAAGGGGTAGAAGGCCACGGTAGTGGCTCTTTGTCCCGGCAAACTGGACGGCCGCCGGGGAATCGAACCCCATTGCCCTGCCACTCCACCTTGGAAAGGGACCGCGTTTGCAGCGCGGCATGGAGGCGGCGGCCGTTATGGTTTTGTGATCGCGCAAGGTGCCAGCGCCTTCGTGGTTCGACTTCGCTCACCATGAAGGCTTCGAAACGTCTCAACAGGCTTCATGGTGAGCGAAGTCGAACCATGCGGCCGTGCAAGCCAATGCTAGCGATCAGTTTGTAAGGGTTGAAGACAATATGGCTCGGCGCGCGGGCGGACGGCCAGCGCGTCAGGGGGCTCGGCGAAACCACAGAGCGTCCTATCGATCAGGGGGCGGGGAGATGGTTTACGACAAGCTGGTCTTCAACCTCAAGGTGGCCTAGAACAGAGAGGCTTGTCAGGGGGGAGGGGCAGTTGGCGCAATACGATTTCATTGCGACGTACCTTCTGGCCAACCGGAAGAACGGTACGCTCTATGTTGGCTCGACGTCCGATCTCATCACGCGCATGGGCCAGCACAGGAGCGGCGCGGGCTCACACTTTACCGGCAAGTATGGTGTCGCCCGGCTCGTCTGGTTTGAGCGTTTTCCGGAGATGGAACCGGCTCTGAGAGCCGAGCGCCGGATGAAGGAATGGAAGCGCCAGTGGAAGATCGATCTGATCGAGAAGGGCAATCCGGACTGGGATGACCTGACGATGTCGCTGACGCCGTATTGAGGCGCGGTTGCCGTTTGCCCTTCCATGCTGATGAGGGCGCCTCACCGCGGCTTGACCGCGGTGCCCATCTCCTGAGGCTGCAGAGATTGGACAATTCCGGTTTGCGCCTCCCCGCGACTTGCCTGCCCCGGCGAAGGCCGGGGATCGCGGGGGCCATCATCAGGGGGTTCGGCAAGCGCGGCGGTTCTGGATTGGCGCGCCTTGGCGGTGAGGCTCGCCTGTCTCATCGCCCCGGAGTCTGCTTCAAGCGCAGGAGATGGACCCCGTGGTCAAGCCACGGGGAGGCGCGAGAATGGCGCGGCTGGTGCGGTGTCCGATCCGCTTTTTCCAGTCAAGGGCGCTTCGCGTCCGAAGGATTACACCCTTGACTGGAAAAAGAAGATCGAAACAGGCTGGCTATGGCCGAATGGCAGGGTCTGCCATTCGGCCTGAAATCTACACCACTCGCGACGTTTCATAGGGTTAATTGATAACTGACAGTACCCAGCCCACTGCTGCCCGTGCAGAACAATAAACAGCTATCAGCCCAAAAATGGCAGTCGGAATAATTCTAGTGAGATCAGTTAGTAGTTCCGTCTTCCAGAAAAGGCTCAGCTTTTGCTCTCTTGATGACGTTGTCTCTTGTAGCTTGGCGATAGCCTCATTTAGCTGAGATTCAGCGCTGAGCTTGCTGTTGTAGAGGGACTCTTTTCGAGCCCGCAGTTCTAGCTCTGCTTTTTTGAGGGCAGAGTTCAAATCATCTGAAGCGTCTATGCCCAATTTCGTCGCCAAACGCTCGCGACCGGCGATCTGCTCTATAGCAGCCTTCGAACCAGCCGATAGTTCAAAATATTCGTGCCGTAGTTTTTGAAGTTCATTGTCGCGCTCCTCAGCCAGCAACATGTCAGCGTCGATCTGTTGGCGCTCCCGACCGAGATTTGAGATGGTGTCGGCTTCGTCTCTTAAGTCCGCGACTCTCAGTCGAGAAAAGGTCTCTCTGATGTATTCGTCATAGTTCGAAACAAAGGCGGGAACCTGAAGCAAGCAGTAGAAGAAAACAAACGACGTAGCAGCAAACATCGTGATTGATACGTGATCGTCGGTTAGTAGAGATAGATCCAGCGGGCCAAAAGTATCCAAAAGACTAACTTGATCTGCTTTGAACAAAAGAGCGATAGCGCAAAACGAGACCACCCACTTTCTTTGAGAAATTAAGCGTCGTCGATTGAACTTATCGCGAACGACAATTTCGTCTTCTGACAGAAATTGCTCGAACCAGCGCATTTCCTAATTCCGCCCTGCTTCCTTGTCCCGCCCGGCCAGCAGCCTCAATCTCAGTGCGTTGAGCTTGATGAAGCCTTCGGCGTCTTTCTGGTCATAGGCGCCGCGGTCATCCTCGAACGTCACGATCTTTTCGCTGTAGAGCGAGTAGGGCGATGAGCGGCCGACGAGGATGGTGTTGCCCTTGTAGAGCTTGAGGCGAACCTCGCCGGTGACATAGCGCTGGCTGGCATCGATGGCGGCCTGCAGCATTTCGCGCTCCGGGCTCCACCAGAAGCCATTATAGATGAGCTCGGCATATTTCGGCATCAGCTCGTCTTTCAGGTGAGCTGCGCCCTTGTCGAGGGCGGCCTGTTCGATGCCGCGATGGGCGGCGAGCAGGATGGTGCCGCCGGGCGTCTCATACATGCCGCGCGACTTCATGCCGACAAAGCGGTTTTCCAGCAGGTCGAGCCGGCCAATGCCATGCTTGCCGCCAAGCTCGTTGAGTTTTGTGAGCAGGGTAGCGGGGCTCATCGCTTCATTATTGATGGCGACCGGATCCCCCTTCTCGAACTGGATGGTGATGTATTCCGGCGTGTCGGGTGCCTCTTCCGGCGAGACGGTACGCTGATAGACAAAGTCCGGCGTCTCGACGGCCGGGTCTTCCAGCGCCTTGCCCTCTGAGCTTGTGTGCAGGAGGTTCGCGTCGACCGAGAAGGGCGCTTCGCCGCGCTTGTCGGGGGCGACGGGGATGCCGTGCTCCTCGGCGAAGGCGATGAGGTCTGCGCGGCCCTTGAAGTTCCAGTCGCGCCACGGGGCAATGACGCGAATGTCAGGCTGGAGCGCGTAATAGCCAAGCTCGAAGCGGACCTGGTCATTGCCCTTGCCGGTCGCGCCATGACAGACGGCATCGGCGCCGACGGCCTGAGCAATCTCGATCTGGCGCTTCGCGATGAGCGGGCGGGCGATGGACGTGCCGAGCAGGTAGACGCCTTCATAGACGGCATTGGCGCGGAACATCGGGAAGACATAGTCGCGCACGAAATCCTCGCGCAGATCCTCGATGAAGATGTTCTCCGGCTTGATGCCCATCTTGAGGGCCTTTGCGCGCGCCGGCTCAAGCTCCTCGCCCTGGCCAAGGTCTGCGGTGAAGGTCACGACCTCACAGCCGAACTCGGTCTGCAGCCATTTCAGGATGATCGATGTGTCGAGCCCCCCGGAATAGGCAAGGACGACTTTCTTCGGCGGTGTGGTGGGCGTGGCCATAGGAATTGCGGGCTCCATCAGAGGGCGGGTATCAGTTGGCGCGCACCATATTCATTGCGCGGGGCGGGGCAAGCGGGAAAGGGCGCGTCATCATCGTGCGCCCAAAGATTACCTCCCTGTTACCTGAAATCTGCCCCCTCGTCGCCTCATTCGGGGCGCAGCCTCTCTCACATCCGGGCTCCGAAAGGGTGGGGCTCTGAGGGAGACGAGGAGACCAGACATGATCCGCAAGACCGCTATTCTATCCATCGCCGCTGCCGCCGCCACTTTCGGCGCGTGCGCGGCCAATCCGGCGCCAGCGCCAGACCAGACACAGCCAGCCACACTGACCGGGGGCAATGAAGTGCATTCCTACATCCTGCTTGACCGTACAGGCTCCATGTCCTCGATCTGGGACGAGGCGCTGACCTCCGTGAACGCCTATGCCGCCGCCGTTGGCGAGGCCGAGGAAGGCGAGACCGACGATCTTGAAACCTCCGTAACGCTTGCCGTCTTCGATGCCCAGGACGGGCTGCAATATGATGTGCTTCGCAAGGATGTTGAGCCATCCGCATGGACCAAGGTGACGAGCGACGAGGTCAGCCCCCGCGGGATGACGCCGCTGTTTGATGCCATCGGCCGCATCGTCGCGACCGCTGAAGCCGACAATCCGGAAAAGGCCGTCATCGTCATCATGACGGACGGGATGGAAAACTCGTCCCGCGAGATCACCAAGGATGGCGCCCGCGCCGCGCTCGACCGGGTCGAGGCAAAGGGCTGGGAAGTGGTGTTCCTTGGCGCAGAGTTCGCGAAGTTCGACGATGCCGACGCGGTCGGTGTCTCGGCCAGCAAGACCATGGCGATCGGCCAGGGCACGATGCAGGAATCGATGTCCCGGCTTGCCAAGAAATCACGTTCCTATGGCAAGGGCGAAGAAGCGGAGATCGAGTTCGACGCTGAAGACCGCGCCATCGCCAAGGAAGACGCTGTCATCGAACGCAAGGGCAACTGAGACGGCTCCTCTTCAGGACGCCCTTGTGCCAACGGCCCCCGCTCGCCCTGAACGAGCGGGGGTTTTGCGTTTCAGGCCTCAGTCGTCGCAGTAGCCGTAGCAGGAATTGCCTTCATAGGACCAGTTTGTGATCCTGCCGGTCTTGTCGTCGGCGGTCATGCGGGTGATGCATTCATAGCGCTGGTTGCCGATCCACTCATCCTTGACGCGGTAAGTGTATTCGGTGCGGTTCTGCGGGCGTTTCAGCGTCGATATCGGCCTTGTGTTCTGCCGGCGCTCATAGTCCATCAGGTCCGCGCCGATCCAGGTGTCCATGATCTCACCATAGTTGAGATAGTTGTCGCAGCCGAGGCCGAGGGTGGAGCAGGCTGTCATCAGGGTTCCGCCTGCGAGGGCGGCGGCGAATGTGGCGATGCGCTTTGTCATGGGGTCCGGTCCTTTCAAGATCGTTTGCTGACCATGAAGGGACGCTATTGCGGGGCCGGGACGCCCGGGATGGGGGAATTCCCCCAATCGGGTGCCTAGGCGGTGGCCCCGGCGAGGGCGATGCCGGTGATCGAGAAGGTCGAGCCTTCGCCTTCGGCAGACTGGACCTCGATCGACCAGCCATGGTCCTCGGCGAGCGACCTGACCACGAAGAGGCCAAGCCCTTCACCGGCGGACCTTTCGGATTTGACATAAGGGTCGAACAGGCTGGCGAGCGCGTCTTCCGGGATGCCGGTGCCGGTATCGGAGACGTCGAGCCTCGCCGTGCCGTCTGTTTCGGCCGCGCTGACCGTGATGCGGCCAGCGTTCGTATGCTTGACGGCATTGGCGACGAGATTGGTGAGGAGGCGCATCAGGATGACCGGGTCGCCCCTGAGCTGCAGGTCCGTCGGCGCGCCAGCCAGTGTTATCGATCTTGATGCGGCCTCATCGCCGAACATCATGGTGACGCTGTCGATAAGCTTGGCGGCCGGGATGGTGCCTGGGGCACCGGGGTCTGGCGTCGCGGGTGAGGGCGGGCGCGCATCATTCAAGTCGCGCTCGATCACGCTTTCCAGATAGGACAGCCCCTCACCGACTGTCTCGTCCTGCTCGCCCCTGGCGAGGGCCATGCGCAGCGACAGGAGCGGCTGTTTGAGGTCGTGCGCCGTGGAGGCGGCGCGCCGCCTCTGTGCTTCGGCAAGCCGGAGGGCCCGGTCATGCGCGGCGGTCACGCTGGTCAGCTGGTCGGAGAGATGGGCCTTTTCGCGCAGCGCCGAAAGTTCTGCCTGAGCGGCATCGTCGCGTTCCTGGCGAAGCCCCAGTGTCTGCACGACAAGCGCTGCTGCGAAGAGGATGGTGTCGATGGTAAAGCCGATGTGCACGGTCTTGGTCCACAGGTCGAAAGGCAGCGCATTCGTGTGACGGGCCACGGCACCGAAACCGCTCAGGCCAAACATGAACGCCGCGGCCGTGAAGAACAGTCCCGCGCCGCGGTGCCGGTTCACGACAGCAAGGACAGCCCCTGTGAGATTGACCGCAGCGATGAGGATGATCGCTGCGAGCAGTACGATATTCGCCATTGCGGAGTTGAGGATGAAAGCCGCGAGGAGACCGAGTATCCAGCTCACGCCGAGGGCCGACATGAGAATCCGGTTGAAGCGGGGGTAGACGGAGCGCGCATTGAGGAATGTCCGCGTCATGAAGGTGAAGGCCGTCATCGCCAGTCCGCCCAGCAGGACTTCGACGACATAGGCTGCCGGGGCGTGCTTCACGAAGAAAGCGTAGAGGTAGCCATAATTCGCCAGGAAGTAGCCATAGATAAGCAGTGCAAAGAGACCGTAATAGAAGGCGGTTCGCTGGCGCAGGATGGCCGCAAACGCAAAGATGGCGATCAGCAGCGCGGCCCGCATGCCGAACAGAAATGAGTGAAAGGATTCCCGCGCCTCATGCGCATCTATGAAGGCCTGTTCCTCCATCAGGAAGAAAGGCGCGTTGGTGTAATAGCCATAAGGCAGGCGAAACCAGATTTCCGCGGTCCCGCGCGGGGGAACGGCAAATGCCTCGCTCATGAAGTTGCGATTCTGTGGAAACCGGTCCGCAAACGAACCATCATAACTGACCTGCCGCAGGATGAGCCGAGGCCCGGTGGCCTCGTCGACGCGCCAGGCTTCCATGTCATAGGGCGCGATGTATCCGTTTGGAACGAACCGGCGGAGCGTTGTGGTGTCTGATGGGTTTGCGAGGGTCAGCTGCAGCCAGACCGGACCAGGCACCGGCACGGCACCAGCCGCAGGGCCCGGTGCTGGCCGGCCGGTGGTGTCCAGGCGAGCGCGGGCTTCTGCCAATGACAGACGCTCCCGTGCGTCGGGGATTTCGACGATCGTGCCGTAAGCGAGCACAAAATCGACTTTTGGCTGATCAAGGACAATGTCCTGCGCACCCGCATCGGGCGGTGCCACGGTCGCCAATAAAAGGCAGACCAGCCCCAGGAGTCTTGTTATGAAGCCTGAGAGGGCCATGGCGGCTCCAGTTGAGACCCTGTGGGGGGCGCGTGGCAGATCTGAGCGGAACTATAGGCGTCGTCATTGCCGATGACCACGAAATGGTGAGGAGCGGTCTCGAACGACTTTTCGGGACGATCCACCGGGCGCACGTGATTGGCATGGCGGCCGATGGCCTTGAGGCCATTGCGCTCTGCCGCAAGCTCCGGCCTGGCCTGATGACGCTCGATGTCGGCATGCCCCTGGCAAATGGGGCGGAAGTGTTCGCCGAATGCCGCAGGTGGAGCCCGGAGACGAAAGTCGCCGTGTTCACGGGCTTTACATCCGTCTCGATGCTGGCCGACTGGGTTGCTTCCGGCGTCGATGGGCTGTTCCTCAAGACGTGCGGTGAAGAAGAACTTCGTGCCGGACTCGAACTGGTCCTGTCGGGCCAGAAATATGTCGCTGGCGATATTGTGCGGCGGCTTGAAGACAGCCCGCCGCCGCCAGATCTTACCCTTCGCGAGCGCGAGGTGCTCAGCCTCATTGCGGAGGGCCTCACCTCGACCCAGATCGGCGACAAACTCGCCATCAGCCCCAAGACGGTCGAGAAGCATCGCGCCACCCTGTTTGAAAAATTCGGCGCCCCTTCCGTGGCCGGCCTTCTGACAGCGGCGTTCCGGACCGGCCTGCTCGACCATCTCAACCAGACCTGATCAGGACCCGGCTGGCGGGGTCTTCGGCGTGAAGTTCTTCACCCATTTGCGGCCGTACTCGTTGTAAATTTCATAGGCATCGTAGAACTGGCCGGGGCGTGCATCTTCAGGCAGCGTCTCGAACATGCGGTAAACCTTGTCGACACCCGGCTTGTAGACCGTCGTTGGCCCGCCGGATGTGTAACTCGTCGATGACAGGCTGGTTGAATAGGGCGTGGGGCTGGAGACGGTGTAGGTCGTGTTGGTCGTTGTCGGCAGGTATTGGGTGGACGTGCTGCCTGTGTTCGCGGAATCGATCTCGATGAAGTAGCGATAGTTTGCCTCGATGGCAGACTCCGCGGCCCGCAACAGCGTCATGCGCTTGAGCTTTTTCGAGGAGGTATAGGCGTTCCCGGACGATGACACCGAGAGAATGTCAGTGCCGCGCCAGGTCGGTTCCTGTCCGCCGGTAAAGCCATCCACCTGGTAGCCCGTCGCACAGCCCGATGCGAACAGGGCGGCGGTGAGAATGAGTGTCTTGCCATACATGGCCTGTTCCTTTCGCTCGTTGCAGCAGCCATGAGCTGGCTGCCTGAGGGAAAGCTAGGCGATGAGCGGTTGCAGGGGCATGGGGGCTTTCCCCCAATCGCCGTGTGCCGAGCCGATGCCGCGGGACTTCGCAAAGCCCTGCATCCGGTACGGCTCCTCTTCAGAAGCCTTTGCGCCAACGGCCCCGCTTGACCTCAACGAGCGGGGGTTTTGCTGTTGGTGACCACATGGTCCAGCCAAGCTACCCTCCCGATATCCAGACACATTGCTCAACCGTTTGCAGGCCGTACATGACTGTTGTCTCGTAGCAGTGGCAGGTTGGATTGCTGATATGTGAGGGTGGGGTTTCGTCGCAGCTGACTGGCGGCGGCGCTGGCGGCATAGATGCCCCGCCGGGGCTCCATGTACCCAGATCCACTGTCGGCCCGGCTGGAATTGTATCAAGGTCGCCGTTCACGGCAGGCGGGGATGCGCTGCCAATCAGGGCGCCTTCCCGGTCCTTGTACCAGTGGGGATGCAGCATGCCGCCAATTCCGGTGCGTCGCTCCATCACGAGGAGAGCGGTGATGGCGCTCGGGTCGGGAGGTGGCGTGCCCCAGAGCGTGACCGTCTGGCCGTTAATGCCCCGCAGGAAGTCGAACTCGGCATCGCGTTCGGCCTTCTTTGTCTCGAAGGCGGCCAGTACGGCTTCGCGGCTGGGCCCGTCGGGCAGCGCGCGGCCGGTGGTCTGAAGTTCGCGCAGATCCGCCTGGTATTCGTCGAATTTGCGCTGCTGTCCGGGCGTCAGGACATTGTAAACGTCGTCGCTGCTGAAGGTGTACTGGGTGCTTGAGATTTCGGTTGGCGGTGTCTGTGCCGACAGGCTTGTCTGCGCAAGCGCAAGGCAGGCGGCGGCGAGTATGAAACGGATCATGGGCATGTCCTTTCGTCAGAAATCGAGATCACCGAGGCTGAACTCGTCTTCGGCTTCGGCATCGGCGCGGGCTGTGGCGCGGTCGGCCTGCTCCTGCCAGGTACGTGGTGGGGCTGCGGCGGAGGGCGGTGTGGACGGAGAAACCGGGGCCGGCGTCTGCTTTGAGGGTGGCGGGGACGGGCGGGGCGGCGGCGTCCACTCGGATTCGTCGAGCCAGACGGGGCGCTTGTATTTCAACCCGCAGCGGCCGGCCTGAGTATTGATCCGGCGTGAGGCACGGCAGCTATTGCGTTCGGAGACGGTCAGCCTTGTGAGGGGGCCGCTGCACTTTTCGATCCGCGCGGTACATTGCTGTTGGGTCAGCTTGGTATGGTCGCGGCACCATGTGTCACTGAGACAGCGGATATCGTCATCGTCATAGGTCGACATCAGGGCCTTGGCGGGTGGCGGGGCTTCACAGAACCGCGGATTGCGAAGCAGGTCGGCCTGTCTGGCGTTGAGGTCTGACAAGAAGGTCGAACAGTCAAACAGGTCCCAGAGCTCAGACTTGCCCGCACGCCCATCCCGCCACTGGCCGACGCACACCTTGACCCGGCTGTCGCAATTCCAGCGTTCCCCCGCCTTGCCGCCAAGGGCGCAAACATGCTCGCCAAGGCAGGTCAGATTGTCGATGCGCCAGGCGGGGTCGTCACGGCCGGGAGGCAAGCTGGAATAGAGCCGGTCGAGCTGCTCCCACTGAACACCTTGTGCAATGGCAGGTGGCCGAAACCCGGCGATGGCCAGGACGGCGCATGCAAGGGCGAGAATGCGGATCGCCATACTGCCTCCCCCTGATGTGATGCGGGTATGAGCGTTGCGGAGAGTTTACCCTGTTCAGCGCCAACGTTCAAATTGAGGGGCGCAGCGCGGCGCCGGAGGATCATGGCGCGGCCTCTTCCGCATTGTCCAGCATTTCGCGAATCTGACGTATCTTGCTCTGACCGACGTTTACGTTGATGTAGCGACCATGTGGTGGGCGACTATTGATCGAATTGCTGCAATCAGCAAGGCGTTGCCCAAAAGCGTGGCCCGGCGTAGGAGCGCAGGACTATGACCCAGCCCATCCGGACAATCGGCTTCGATGCGGACGATACGCTCTGGCACAATGAGAGCGTGTTCCGGCTGACGCAGGAGCAGATCTTCGACATGCTGGCCGATCATGCCGACCCTGATACGATCGGGGAGAAGCTGCTGGCAGCCGAACGGCGCAATCTCGGGCTTTATGGCTTCGGCGTGAAGGGCTTCACGCTGTCGATGATCGAGACGGCGATTGAGGTGACGAGCGGCAAGGTGCCGGCTGCGACGATCAAGGAAATCCTCGAGGCTGGACGGGCGATGCTGACCCATCCGGTTGAGACACTGCCCGGCGTGCATGACACGCTGGAGGCCGTCGCGCCGGATTATTCGCTGATCCTGATCACCAAGGGCGACCTGTTCGACCAGGAGCGCAAGCTCGCCCAGTCCGGCCTTGGCGATTATTTCGACGGGGTGGAGATCGTCTCCGACAAGAAGCCCGCCGTCTATGAGCGGATCTTCGGGGCGAGCGAAGGCGGGCCGGAGGCGGCGATGATGGTCGGCAATTCGCTGAAATCTGACGTCATTCCGGCCATTGAGGCAGGCAGCTGGGGCGTGCACGTGCCGCACAGCCTGACCTGGGCGCTGGAACATGCCGATCCGCCGGAGGGCGCAGAACGGTTCCGGCAGATCGAGACGCTGGACGCACTGCCCGACCTGCTGCGCGGGCTCTAGTCTTCCTGCTTGTACCAGAACTGGTTGTGGCAGCTGGTGCAGCTGTCGGTGAGGGCGAGGGCGGCCTCGTCGAGCGCGATCGGGTCGCGCATTTCTGCGGCGAGGGAAATCCCTTGGCCAATGCCGGCAAGCTTGCGCGCCTCGGAGGCATAACCGGCCGGATCGGCTGCAATATAGGCGGCGACATCAGCTGCGGTGGAGGCGCCTTCGCTGTCCTCGTTCCAGAGGGTTTCGCCTTCTGTGGCGACTGGCATGTCCGGCGCAGCTTCAAGGGCGAGCGCCGCCTGTTCGATGGTGCGGGCCGCCTCGTCCAGCGCGTCCCATTGAGATGCGTTGAGCAGGGACGGGTCGAGGTCGCCCTCCTCATTGTAGAGCTCGAAAGCGATGGTCTGTATCTGGTCTGAGGCTGGCTCGATCAGGTCGGTCATGGCCGCGCGGACCGTCTGCGGGTGAATGTCATCGGTGGAGGCGCCGCCGCACGATGCGAGAAGCAGGGCGGTAGCGGCAGGAAGGGCAAGGCGCATAGGGCAGGGTCTTTCATGGGAGGCGAAAGACCTTGTAGCGCCATTGCTCTGATTACACCACGTAATCTGCGCCTTCATTGCGGTCCGATGCCTTGCGCCAGATCCACCAGGAATAGGCCACGCCAAACAGGGTGACTGACATGATGCACGCGACGAAGGCGAAGACGAGCGTGCTGCGTTGTATGCCGCGTGTGAAGGCACAGACCACAGGGCCGTTCTGACCGCGTTTCTTGGCCTGCTGGTTCGGGACCTTTTCGGGTGCCTATACCGGTTCGGTGGCGGACCTGATCTACTTTTCCGGAATGACTTTTGTCACGCTGGGCTTCACCCAGATGGAGACCAGCGGCTCGATACGCCTGGTCGCCATGATGCAATCGCTGGGCGGATTCATGATCCTGACCTGGTCAGCAACGTTCATCTATTCGGTGTGGCAGGACTCCGTGAAACGCCACCAGCCAGACTGACGCCCAAAAAAGAAGCGCCCCTCACAGGGAGGGACGCTTCGGTCGGATCGCTTGGCGAAGGGGATGAGACTACGCGGCGACCGATTCTCGTTGACCGTCATGTTTGCCCTCGCAAATTTCCTCGACGATCTTGTCATTGAACGCACCAAGGTCGTCCGGGTTGCGTGATGTCACGAGACCTTCATCGACAACCACCGGCTCATCGGAAACGATGCCGCCGGCATTTTTCAGATCCTGCTGGATAGCCTTGAAACCCGTAACCTTCCGGCCATTCACCAGATTGGCCGAAATTAGCACCTGTGGGCCGTGGCAGATCGAGAAGACCGGCTTCTTCTGCTCGAAGAAGGCGGACACGAAGTCGAGCGCCTTCTGGTTGGTGCGGAGCGTATCGGGGCTGAACAGGCCGCCCGGAATAAGGATGGCGTCGAAATCGTCGGCCTTCACCTCGTCCAGCGTCTTGTCGACGGCGATCTTCATGCCGTGCTTGCGGTGCTGGTTGGCTTCGATCTCGCCATGCTCGAGCGAGACGATAACGGTCTTGCCGCCAGCATTTTCGATGGCCTCTTTCGGTGAGGTGAGCTCGACCTCCTCAAAGCCGTCGGCGGCGAGGATTGCGAGGGTTTTTCCTTCTGCTCTCTTTGTCATCTGAATCTCCTGAATTTCTTTCGGATCATGGCCGCGGCAACCGTGCGCGCCACCTGTTTCAACAACGGGTGCGGCGGCTTTGCGTTCCGGCGTGAAGACGTTTTAACTGTTGCGGTTTCAGGCTGCATTGTCATGGTGGTCAATTTCCTCTGCGAGGCGCTCCATTGGGGCGTTTTCGGCCTTCATCTGGGCATGGTTGAGAGCACTCAGGAATTTTGCCGGGCGGGCCATGGTCGGAAAGTCGATCTCGCCAGCGCCGCGCCCTTCAATGTCGAGGCCGCCAAAGCCGAAGATGCGGCCAAGGATGCCCTGGTCGAGCTTCGCGCCTTCGACGGCTTCGAGGGAAAGCTGTGTGACGTGCGCGGAGATGAAGCCCTTTTTGAGAAGGATGGACCGGTTGGTGATGGCAAACTCGGTGGTGTTGAGGCGGATCATTTCGTAGATCCAGTAGATGATGCCGATGATCAGCCAGCCAAAGATGAGCAGGGCTGCCCAGGCGCGCGCATGCCACAGCCAGTGGAACCGGCCGCGATAGATGACGTGTTCGCCTTCATGCAGGTGCGTGTTGATATAGCTCATCCGGCCGGTGCCTCTTTCGGGGTGTCCTGCCAAATTAACGATATGTGGGGCCGGCGTGTTCCCGCTGTGGTGAGGATGAGCCCTCGCTTTTCGGCGCGATGCCGTGTACACGCGCGCCAAACAAGCCTTGAAAGCCTACCCTCCCATGTCCGAGCCGAAATCCCTTCGCAATATCGCGATCATCGCCCACGTTGACCACGGCAAGACCACGCTGGTCGACTGCCTGCTGAAACAGTCCGGCACCTTCCGCGAGAACGAACAGACTGAAGAGCGGATGATGGACTCCAATGATCTGGAGCGGGAACGCGGCATCACCATCCTTGCCAAGACGACCTCGGTCGTCTGGGGCGATACGCGGATCAACATCGTCGACACGCCCGGACACGCCGACTTTGGCGGCGAGGTGGAACGTATCCTTCACATGGTGGACGGCGCGATCGTTCTGGTGGACGCGGCTGAAGGCCCGATGCCGCAGACCAAGTTCGTTGTGTCGAAGGCGCTGAAGGTCGGCCTGCGTCCCATCGTGGCGGTCAACAAGATCGACAAGTCGGACAGCCGTCCGGACTATGTCATCAACGAAGTGTTCGACCTCTTCGCAGACCTTGGCGCAGACGATGACCAGCTCGACTTCCCGATCCTTTACGGCTCGGCAAAGAATGGCTGGATGTCGACGGATGCCGACAAGCCGACTGACAGCATGGATTCGCTGTTCGACATGGTGGTGAAGCATGTGCCGGAACCTGCCGTCGAAGAGGGCCCGTTCCGCATGCTGGCGACGACGATCTCTTCCGACAACTTCCTCGGCCGCATCCTGACCGGTCGTATCACCTCCGGCACAGTGAAGCCGAACCAGACGGTGAAGGTGCTGTCGCGCGATGGCGAGCTGGTCGAGCAGGGCAGGGTGTCGAAAGTGCTGGCTTTCCGCGGCCTCCAGCGCGAGCCGATTGATGTTGGCGTTGCGGGCGACATTGTCTCGCTCGCCGGCCTTACCAAGGCGAACGTTGCCGATACTTTTGTCGACCCATCCGTGTCCGAGCCGATCGAAGCGCAGCCGATCGACCCGCCGACCCTCTCCATGACCTTCCGGGTGAATGATTCCCCTCTCGCGGGAACCGAGGGCAAGAAAGTCACCTCGCGGTTGATCTGGGACCGGCTTGTGAAAGAGGCTGAGGGCAATGTTGCTCTCAAGGTCGAGCGCTCGACCGAGGCCGAGGCGTTCACCGTGTCGGGCCGGGGCGAACTCCAGCTGGCAGTCCTGATCGAGACGATGCGCCGGGAAGGCTTTGAACTTGGCGTGATGCGTCCGCAGGTCGTGATGAAGACCGATGAGGCGACGGGCGAGAAGCTGGAGCCCATCGAGGAAGTCGTCATCGACGTCGATGACGAGCACACTGGCATCATCGTTCAGAAGCTGAATGAGCGCAAAGCCGACATGATGGAAATGAAGCCATCCGGCGCGGGCCGCACAAGGCTGGTCTTCCACGCGCCGACGCGCGGCCTGATCGGCTATCAGGGCGAGCTCCTCTCGGACACGCGCGGCACGGCGATCATGAACCGCGTCTTCCTTGAATATGCGCCGTATAAGGGACCGATCAAAGGGCGCCATACCGGCGTTCTGGTCTCGATGGAGCAGGGCGAGGCTGTGGCCTTCGCGCTGTGGAACCTCGAAGATCGCGGCCCGATGATGATCCACCCTGGCGACAAGGTCTATCAGGGCATGATCATCGGCGAGCATAATCGTGACAATGACCTTGAGGTGAACGTGCTCAAGGGCAAGAAGCTGACCAATGTCCGCGCCTCCGGCACCGATGAGGCTGTGCGCCTCACCCCGCCGCTGCAGATGACGCTTGAGCGGTCGCTGGCCTATATCGCCGATGATGAGCTGGTCGAAGTGACGCCGGAGAATATCCGCCTGCGCAAGATCCATCTCGACCCGCATGAGCGCAAGAAGGCGGCAAAGGCCGCGCAGGCCGCAAACGCATAACGCTCAGGCCCTAGGCGCGGCGCTCGCTGCCGGTTAGCGTCCATCCTGCCAATGACGAGGATGGAGGAGCTGATGGAGAAGACGCCGGGCTATGTGCTGGTCGATCCGCTGCCCTATCTGGACGCGGCGATTGAGGAGCTGGAGGCGGCTGGCGTCTAGGGCCTGCGCCTAGTTCGTGGTGCCCGGATCGACGAGGCGGGCCATGGCCTGCTGCTTCACGCCGTCGACAGCGGGGGCGATCTTGTCGAGGCCGCTGGCGGATGAGCCGTTGGCGATCTCGTCGAAAGTGATGCGGGTGCCGTCGCCATCCGGCTCAATCGTGATGGTCCAGACGACATTCACGGCCATGCCCTGAAGCGGGCCGAAGGGCGCGTCGAGGCGGAGCATTTCGCCTTCGATGAGGCTGAGCACGCGGCCGTGCTCGACGACATTGCCGTCCCATGATTCCATCCACGGACCCCCAGCATTCGGATTGAGCCAGAGGTTTTCAGCGCTGCCGGAATAGGTGTGGTCAGGGTGCCACCAGGTGTCCGGCTCGATGAGGCGCTCCCACATATCCTCTGGTGAGAGGGTGGAGACCGCTTCGTGGCGCAGGGTGTAATGGTCGGGCGTCGCAGCGACGATTTCCGCCGATGCAGGCAACGCAGCGCCCATAGTGACAGCTATGATAGCGTATTTCATGGAATGTCTTCTCCTCCACCGCGGGCAAGTATTTCCCGGTGAGCAAGGCATGGCAAGCCGGTGCGTACGCGGACGAGTTGCAGTTGAAACGCACAAACTGGCTTCACGATGCCATTTTTCCGTCATAATGTCGCACCTATGGAGCTGATGACGCATCGTGCCGCAGGCTGGAAAATCCGATTACGGAAAGCCTCAGATGATGCCCAGATCGAAGCCGTCTTCCGCGATTGCCTGACAGATTTTCCGTGGCGCCGCGCGCATGATGTGGAGCTTGTCCGGCTGCACGGTCTGCTGGCCTCCAATCACTGCCTCGTCGCGCATGAAGACCATGCCGGCATTGTTGGCTTCCTGACGCTTGAGCGGCGCAAGGCCTATGTGCCGCATCTTTTCGTGCATCGCGACTGGCGGTTCTGCGGCGTAGGCGCTGGCCTGTTGCAGGTGGCCCGCGACATGGCGCGTTCGCCGCTATCCCTAGATGTCGACGCCCAGAATGGCGCCGCGCTGGCCGCCTACAAGGCGATGGGCTGGTATGAGAAGGTCGGCCAGGTGCCACCACGCGAAGGCCAGAGACGGCTCAGCGGGCCTTAGATCGTCCTCAAGCAATTTGATCTGACGTGTTCACGACGGCTTGTCCGTGGTGCCCATCTCCTGCCGGCTGGACCTGTTTCGGTCATTGAAGATGGACCCCACGGATAAATTGTGGGGAGGCGGACCCGATGGGCTGAAGTCTTGGACGCTAGACCCCGTAGCGGGCGGCAACTTCATCGATGTCTGCGAGGTGTTTTGCCTGTTCGGCTTTGGGCAGGAATGAGCCTGTGAAACTGTTTTTGGCGAGCTGGATGATCTCCTCGCGGGTCAGGCCGACTGCAGCGGCGGTCTCGCGGAAGTTCTGGTTCAAATAACCACCGAAATAGGCCGGATCGTCGGAATTGATGGTGGCCTTCAGGCCGAGCGCCAGCATCTTCTTCATCGGATGGTCTTTCAGGTCATCGACAACGCAGAGCGACAGGTTCGAGAGCGGGCAGACCGTGAGGGTCAGGCCGGCATCGCGGATGCGGGCGACGAGCGCGTCGTCTTCCAGGGAGCGGTTGCCATGGTCGATGCGGTCGATCTTCAGCTCGTCAATTGCTTCGTAGACGTATGAAGGTGGGCCTTCCTCGCCGGCATGGGCGACAAGTTTCAGGCCCCTGGCGCGGCAGGCTTCGAAGACTTTTGCGAACTTGGAAGGCGGGTGGCCCATTTCCGAACTGTCGAGGCCGACACCGTGGATGCGGGAGAGCCAGGGCTCAGCCTGCTTCAGGGTTTCGAAGGCGTCCTCTTCAGACAGGTGACGCAGGAAGCACATGATGAGGCGATAGGTGATGCCATATTTATCTTCTGCCGCATCAAGGGCTTTCAGGATGCCCTTGATCGGGACCTCGAAGGGAATGCCGCGCTCTGTATGGCCCTGCGGGTCGAAGAAAACCTCGACATGGCGGACATTGTCGGCGGCGACACGCTTGAGATAAGCGTCCGTCAGATCGTGGAAGTCCGCCTCGGTCTGAAGGACGGACATGCCCTGATAGTAGATGTCGAGAAAGTCCTGCAGGTTGGAGAACTCATAGGCGGCGCGGACTTCCTCCAGCGTCTTGAAGGGGATGTCGACCTTGTTACGGGCGGCGAACTCCATGAGCTGTTCCGGCTCAAGGCTGCCTTCCAGGTGAAGGTGAAGCTCAGCCTTGGGCAGGGCGTCGATCAGGGCGTTCAGGTCTGACACTTAAGACTTACTCCTCGCTTTCGTCTTCATCCTGTCTGGCCGGGTCATATTTCGCGAACCAGCCCATGATGTTGTCTGTCTTGGCGATGAGGCGGCTGGGGCGGCTGGCGATATAGTGCGGGGAGCCCGGCACGCGCACCAGCACTGTGTCGACGCCGTTCTGCTTCAGCGCGGAATAGAACTGTTCAGCCTCCCAGGCTGGCGTGCGGTAATCCTCTTCGCCCACCATCATCATGGTCGGGGTCTTGACGTTGCTTACGTAGCGGATCGGCGAGAGGGCGAGGAATTTCTCAGGCTCATCCCACGGATTGGCACCGATCCAGTGCTTGTTCACGAAGACGCCGATGTCGCTCGCAAGGCCCATCGTCATCCAGTTGATCACCGGCTTGATGGAGGCAGCCGCGGCGAAGCGGTCGGTCTTCGTGATCGTCCAGGCGGTGAGGATGCCGCCGCCCGAGCCGCCCGTGATGAAGAGGCGGTCCGAGTCAACATAATTTCGGGCGACCATCTCATCGACGACGCTCATCAGGTCATCATAGTCATTACCCGGATATTTCTTGTCGATCAGCTGGGCGAATTCCTCGCCATAGGAGGTGGAGCCGCGCGGGTTGGACCAGACGGTGACATAGCCCTCGGCGGCATAACGCTGGATCTCGCTCGAAAAGAAGGGGCCGTACATCGAGAACGGGCCGCCATGGATTTCGAGGATCATCGGGAAGCTTCCATCCGCCACGAAGTCTGGCGGCAGGGCGACCCAGGCCTCGACCTCGCGGCCATCGGCGCTGGAGGAGACCTTGAATTCTTCCACGCGGGCCATGTCGAGATAGGGCAGGATGTCCGCATTGAGCGCGGTCAGGACGCGGTCCGTCACATTGCGCCCGGCGACTGCGACATCGGCAGGCGTGTCGGCCGTTCCGGCCGTATAGGCAAAGACCGGGCGGCTGGTGGCGGAGATGGAGAAGTCCGCACCGCCATAGGGCCGGCCGATCGATGTGCCGCCAAGGCCGGACAGGGCGATGCTGGTGTCGCCATTCAGCCCGATCTCGAACAGGTCAATATTGCCGGCATTCTCGATGAGCGAGTAAAGGCTGCGGCCATTCGGGGCCCAGACGGTCTGTCCGAATGCGCGGTCGAAGCCGGCGGCGAGTTCGCGGACATTCGAACCGTCAGCGTTCATCAGGTAGAGATTGTTCTGCTGATACGCCTTTAGTTGATCGTCATAGCCTCTGAACGCAATCGTCTTGCCGTCCGGAGAGACGACCGGCGCAAAGTCAGGGCCGTTGCGGCTCGTCAGTGGGCGGACGGATTTGTCAGAGAGCTGGATTGCGTAGATTTCGCTTTCGACGGGCTGCATGTCGCGCTCATCATTGAGATTGCCGGAGGCAAGCAGCGTATCATTGTCGAGCCAGGCCACACCGGAGAGGCCGCCATCGGCATCAGTGATCTGGCGCGGGGTGCCGCCATCGGCCGACAGGACGAAGATCTGGCTGTAGCCGTCCTCAAGATAGCCTGCGCCATCAAAGCGGTAGGTAAGGTCGTCGAAGACCTTGACCGGCGCATTCCATTCGGCGCCTTCGGGCTGTTCGATGGGTTTGGCGAAGCTCGGCTTCTCATCGGCGACGAACATGGAGAAGGCGATAAGCTTGCCATCGGGCGACCATTGCGCGCCGGATGGTCCCTGTTCGAGCTGGGCAAGCGAGAAGCTGTCGCCGCTATCGATATAGAGCAGGCGCAATTCCGGCTTGCCATTGTTTGAGGTCGAGTAGAGCAGTCTGGTGCCGTCCGGCGACCAGACCGGGCTGCTGGCCGAGGCGCCGCCAGTCACGAGCGGGCGCTGTTCGCCGGATTTGACGTCGATGATCCAGAGATCGCCGCGATCCTGGTCTTTCAGTCGGTCCATGGAGTGGCGGACATAGACGATCTTTGAGCCATCGGGCGAAATCTGCGGCGATGTCGCATATTCGATGTCGAAGACGCGCTCGGCGGTAAAGCGGCTGGATGTATCTGTGTCCTGCGCCACTGCCGTGCCCGACAGAAGCAGGGCCGATGCGGCCAGGATTGTTCTGGTGAATGTCATGATGCCCTCCCGGCGACCCATAGGCTGAAACGCTAGCATAGGCCTTTCGCTTAGCAATAGGCGCAGCCCTCTCAATGCAGCGCTGCCCAACTTTTTGCGCGATTCACCCTTAGGCATGAGCTGCCGCAAAGACAGGTTTGGTAAATCGGATGTCTGCGTTACAACACATCATAAGCCAGCCCGGAGGGCGGCAGGACAAGGGTACGGAATGGGACTGATCTGGTGGATTGTACCGGCACTGACCGGTGTTATCGGACTGATGCTGACCTTTGCAGGGCTTGGCCGCCTGATGAAGCTGCGCATGGCGGCTGGCGGATTGCGCTTCCTGTTTGGTATCGGCTTTCTCGGGCTTGCGGGGGTTGGCACATTTGCCGGTCTCAACCTGCAGACCTATCAGCGCCTGACCTATGAACGCCCCGTCGCCAAGATCACCTTTTCCAGCGCGGGCGGTACGGCGGATGCGTTCCGCGCCAATATCCAGCTTGCCGAGGGCGACCAGGTGACCTGTTTCGTCGATGGCGGCACGGAGGAAGACTGTGTGCTGACGGGTGACGAGTTCTCAATGGGCGCGCAGGTCATTACCTATAAGCCAATGGCCACGATTGTCGGATATGACAGTGTCTACCGGCTGGAATATGTCGAAGGCCGCATGTCGCGCCGCTATAATACGGCGACGGTGACAGAAGCCACCTCGAACGGGCTCGCCCTGTCGAAGAATCCGGGCCTCGATGTCTATACGCTGGCCAAGCAGCAGGGCAACAAGATGGGCATGGAGACGCAGTTCGGATCTGCCGTCTACGCGCCCATGGGTGATGGCCTGTCCTATGATGTGGTGATGACGCAGGATGCCCTGAAGCTGGAGCCCGGCAATGCGGCGGCGCGCCAGGCGATGAGCCTTAGGGACTGAGCGCCATGGGGCTGTGGGAGAAATATGTTGTTCCGCCGCTCATTTCCTGCGCCTGCTCGACCAAGCCGATCATGAAACAGCGCGCCAAGATCGTGCCGAAGGCGCGCGGCAGGGTGTTGGAGATCGGGTGCGGGTCCGGCACCAATTTCGACTATTACGCGCACAATGACATTGAGACGCTCTATGCGCTCGAACCATCCGGCGGGATGATCAAGCGGGCGCGCAAGGCTGCCGCCGAGCTTGGCTGGGGCAACAGGATCGACTTCATCGAGGCGGGCGCAGAGGCTGTTCCGCTTGATGATGCATCGGTCGACACTGTCGTCATTACCTTCGTGCTGTGCACCATTCCTGACTGGGAGGGCGCCCTGAAGGAGGCGCGACGTGTGCTGAAGCCGGATGGGCAGGTCCTCTTTTCGGAACACGGCCTTGCGCCCGACGAGGGCGTTGCCAAATGGCAGCGCCGGATCGAGCCGGTCTGGAAGCCGCTTGCCGGGGGCTGTCATCTGACGCGAGACACGGGCGAGATGCTGAAGGCAGCGGGTTTTGCCGTGGACGAGATGGACACGATGTACCTGCCGAACACGCCGAAGATTGCCGGTTTCTGCAGCTGGGGGAGTGCGCGTGCCGCGTAGGACCCCGCCATATCTGCCCTTTCTCGAAGGGCCTCCTGTCATCGCGCCCGCGCTGAAGCCGCTTTCCCTGGAGCATTGGCTGATGCCGGACACCGAGGCTGATGCCTGGCTGCTCGACAAGCGCACGCTGATGGCGGAGCGGGCGTATGATACGGTGCTTGGCGATGTGGACAGCGCTGCCTGCCGCGAGCTTTTGTCCATGGTGGGCGAAGCGACAGGCGCGCGCAGCAGCGAGACCTGGCCGAATGCGCTGGCCACGGCCGGGGCGCTGGTTTCGGACGATCTGTGCGTGCTGGAAGACATGGGCGATGGCTGGACACTGATGGCGGGCGTTGTGGCCGCGCCGACTTTCTGGCGACTGGAAGACCAGATCGGCCGCTCGCTGGGCGGGCTGCATTCGCCGGTGCCGGGCGGCGACCCGGAGCTGGCCTCGCGCATCAACCGCATTTTCGATGGCCTGCAGCCGGCACGTGTGCTGGAACGGTTCAACTGGACGGTACAGGTGTCGGGCGAACTCTTCACCATGCGCCGGCCCAGCGCTGACGGCGCCCAGCCGGAAGACCTGCACCTTCGGGTCGAACGCCAGACGATCCGCAAGCTGCCGGAAACCGGTGCGATCTGTTTCACCATTCGCGTCTGTGTGGACCCGCTCATGCATCTGCTCGCCGACCCGGATGTGCGCGAGACCTTCGAGGATTCCTGGATTGGCGCGGACCGCGAGATCCGTGCCTATAAGGGCTGGGACGATCTTGAGGACCTGGTCGGCCAGGCCTGCCGGCAATCGGCTGCGGCCGGATAGGCGCTGACGGTCGAAATCTCCGCAAACTGCGTTATGTGAGAGGCGATTGCTGATTCACACACGATTTTCCGGGAGACGCGCATGGCCTACTGGCTCTTCAAATCCGAACCTTTCAAATGGGGCTGGGACCAGCAGAAAAAGGCCGGCAAGAAGGGTACAGAATGGGATGGCGTGCGCAATTATCAGGCGCGCAATTTCATGCGGGACATGAAAATCGGCGACAAGGCCTTCTTCTATCATTCAAACAAGGGGCTGGAAGTCGTTGGCATCGCGGAAATTTGCGCGGAAAGCCATTCGGATTCGACCACTGATGACGAACGCTGGGATTGCGTCGATATCCGCGCCGTCTGCGACATGCCGAAGCCGGTCACGCTGGTCGACATCAAGGCCAATGAGAAACTGGCCGACATGTCGCTGGTCACGAGCTTCCGCCTGTCTGTGCAACCTGTGACGGAAGATGAGTGGATGGAAGTCTGCCGGATGGGCGGGCTGAACGGGAAGACGCTGAAGCCGCTCTAGGCCGCCTCAAGATCAAACGACATGGCGACGTCTGCGCGGGCATACATCGGCCCGAAGCGACCGAGGATGTCGGCGTCGTGGATGAAGCCAGCCTTCTCATAGAGGTGGATCGCTGCCTGACACTTGCTGTTGGTGAGCAGGAACAGTTCTTCAATGGGCAGGCTACCGGCGCGCTGCAGGAGGTGGTCGAGCAGGAACTCGCCCGCCTTGCGCCCGCGCGCTGACTTGCGAACGCCCATCTTGGTCAGCTCATAGCTTGCGCCTTCGACCGGCATCAGCGCGCCGCAGCCGACGATGCCGAGGTCCGGCGCTTGGACGAAGAGGATAGTGCCGCCCGGCTGGATGATGTGCTGTTCGGGGTTTTCGAGCACCTCGATATCATGCGGCTCGAGCTTGAACATCTCCTCGACCCATTCGCGGGAGATTTCGGCGAAGGTGCTGGCGAGCGAGCTGTCATATTCGACAATGGAGAGATCCTTGAACAGCGCGGCCTGCCGGGAGGCGGTGATCCGGTCGAGCAGGGATTTCTCGTCGAGGGCGGCCTCGATACGGCTGAGCATGGCGAGCGCATCAACGCCATCGCAGGCTTCTTCGGCGCCTCGCGCAATGTGGGGCCAGAGATCGCGTTCCATACGCTCTATCAGCGCCTTGCCTTCATCGGTGAGGCTGATGGTGCGCGTGCGGCGATCTTCCTTCGATGTGTCGGTTCGGGTCAGGCCGAGCCTGGCGAGGCTGTTGTGGATGCGGGTGATGCCGGGCTGGCTCATGCCGATAATGTCGACCGCCTCACCAACGGTGAGCGGGCCGTGGCGGTGCAGCGCCGCGAAGAGCGGGAAATGGCCGGGTTGCATGGGATAGCCCATGTCGAGATGCGCGCGCGCCGCATCCGCCTGCATGCGTTCGGCGAGGCGCTTCAGCCTGCTGCCGAGGGCGAGATAGCCAGTCTGTGAGAGTATGTCGGTCATGATCCCCTCCGGTTTCACATGTTATATAACTCGTAATATAAAATCTGCTAGAGGAGGCGGGTGAATTTTGTGGCGGGTTGGAGAAGGGCGGGGCGGGGCAAGGCCCGCCCATCGGAGCCTGCCGATCAGGGACTGCGGCTTAGCGCTGGTATTTGATGAAGGGCGTGCGCGCCGCGACCTGATCGTAGAGCATGCGGCCGCGATAATTGAATTCCTGCGTCATCCAGTAGACAGACGGCGTGCCATTCCTGTCGGCTGCGGCATAGACAGCCTCAATCAGCGCGCGGCCCACGCCGCCGCCGCGCGTCTGCGGATCGACATACAGGTCCTGAAGGTAGCAGACGTCTTCTGTTCGCCAGCAATGGCGGTGGAAGAGGTAATGGACGAGGCCGCAGGGCTTGCCGTCCTGCTCGGCGATCAGCCCATGCATGTCAGTCATCGCCGGGTCGAGCAGGCGGGTGAAGGTCGCCTCATACACCTCGTCTGGCAGCGTGCTCTCGTAAAACTCCAGATAACCTGTCCAGAGCCGCGTCCACTCGGCGCGGTCATTGTCTCTCAGCGGTCGGATATCAAGCTTCATCGCACGCCATCCTCAAAGCTGGCGAGCGCCCATTCGGCGAAATTGGCGAGGTTTCCGCCCCTGAACAGGAAGGCGCCGACGCCCGCCGCGCGTCCGGCTTCGATATCGGTTTGCTTGTCGCCGATAAGAAAGCTCTGCTCGCGATTGACTGGAAAGTCGGCCATGGCCTGGAGCAGCATGCCCGGACCCGGCTTGCGGTCGATGCTTTTCTTGCGATAGCGGCTGACCTCCCCCTCTTCATGCCATGGGGCATGGTAGAAGCGGTCGATTGCCGTGCCGGCTTCGGCAAGTTCTCTGGCCATGTGCTCATGCAGCGCCTGCATGTCGGCTTCGGTATAGTAGCCGCGTGCAATGCCCGACTGGTTCGTCACCACGAAGACATACCAGCCGCGGCGCTTGAAATTCGCAACGCATTCGATCGCGCCGTCGATCCATTCGAACGCGTCAATCCTGCTCACATAGCCCCGGTCGACGTTGAGGACGCCATCGCGGTCAAGAAACAGGGCAGGGCGCTTGGGGCTCATAAAATCCCTCATAGACGAGGCTGGTGCCGGGGGCCAGTAATCAAGTTTTGCTGGAAAAATCCGCCGATTTGGACTTTGCTTTACGGCAGGAGACGCAAAACAAACGAGATGTCTCCTCTGAGGGAGGACTACAATGGAACAATATCTTCCACTTATTCTGAGTGCCATCGGTGGCGGTGTGCTCGGTCCGATTGTCGCCAAGGTTCTTGGTGGCAGCGGAACCGGCGGCCTGCTGGGCGGCGTGATCGGTGGCATAGGCGCCCATTTCGGTGCTGACGCAGCCGGGGTTGGAAACCTGCTCGGCGGCGGTGCCATGGTGCACGTCCAGAACCTTCTGGAAGGCGGCGTCGGAGGGGGCATCCTCGGCGTCATTGCCGGCATGGTGATGAAGTCGAAGGCCTGATCAGGCTGGAGCTTCCAATCGAAGAAGGCGGTCCCATGAATGGTCGGGGCCGCCTTTTTCGTATGCGCTATTCAGCGGCGGTGAGGTCGGCAACTTCACGGCGATTGGCGCGCACACCTGCCATGAAGGGGATGATGGCGAGCGCGGTCAGGATGGATGCCAGCAGGAAGGCCGCGCCGGGGAAGTAGACGGGCGCATCATCTGTGGCGAAGACGTGCAGCGTCTGCGTCATCAGGAGCGGGGCAAAGATCATCGAGAAGGCATTGAGGCTGGCTGTCGCGCCCTGCAGCTCGCCCTGCGCATTCTTCGGTGTGAGGCCGGACATGATCTGGTTCATGGCGGGCCCGAAGACGCCGCCGAGTGCGCCAAACGGGATGATCGCGTAGACCATCCAGTCCCTGAAGGCCATCGCATAGAGGCTGCAGGCAATGGCTGTGATGGCGAGCCCGCCAACGGCGGTGCGCAAGGGGCCATAGCGTTTCAGGGCCGGGCCGATCAGCACCGCTTGCGTGATCGCCGATCCGATGCCGACCAGGGTGAGCGAGAAGCCGATCTCTGCTTTGCCCCAGTCATAGCGGATTTCTGAATAATAGTTCCACGTTGCCGGGAAGACATTGTGCGCGAACATGAACAGGCCATAGGCGGCGATGAACCAGGCGACCTTGGGCAGTTTCGAGAAATGCTTCAGGGCGCCGAACGGATTGGCGCGCTGCGGGTCAAAGGGGCGCCGGTCCTCCCTGGCGAGCGATTCCGGCAGGACGAAATAGCCGTAGAGGAAGTTGAGGAAGGAGAGCGCCGCTGCGCCGAAGAAAGGCAGGCGCGTGTCGATGGCGCCGAGCCATCCGCCGAGCGATGGGCCGATGATGAAGCCGATGCCGAAAGCTGCGCCCATCATGCCAAACGCCTTGCCGCGCTCATCCGGCTCAGTCACGTCCGCGATATAGGCATTGGCGGTGGAGAAGGTCGCCGAGGAAATGCCTGTCAGGGCGCGCCCGATGAAGAGCAGCCAGAGCGAATGGGCAAAGCCCATGATCAGGAAGTCGATGCCAAGCGTTGCGATGGAGGCGAGCAGGACGGGCCGGCGTCCAAACCGGTCGGACAGGCCGCCAATGGTCGGCATGGCGAGGAAGTTGAGGACACCGAACAGCGCCATCAGGAAGCCGCCAATCGCGACCGTGTCCTCAGGTGGCTTGCCCGTCAGCTCTTCCAGCAGGAAGGGCATGACCGGGATGATGATGCCGAAGCTGATCATGTCAATCGCCACGCTGACGGTGACAAACAGGAAGGCATTCTTGCCGTGCTTGCGGATGGCAGGTGCCTCAGTCATGCGGCACGGCAATGGCGGGGAATGGTGCGTTCGTCAATCAATCAGTTCTGCGCGGGCATCCGGGTGAGCGAGGAGAGCGCCACGCCGGTCAGGATGAGCGCGGTCGCGATGAGAAAGCGGGTGGTCAGCGGTTCCGACAGGAAGACCATCCCACCGGCGGCAGCGATGGCCGGAACGGTGAGCTGAGCAATGGCGGCGAGGCTGGACGTGAGATCGCGCAGGGCGGCGTACCAGATTGCATAGCCAAGCCCGGACGTGACCGCGCCGGAGAGGAGCGCATAGGCAAGCCCGGTGCCGCTGGGCAGGGCTTCACCCTCAATGAGCACGCCAGCAAGGCCGACCGGCACCATGATCAGGGCAGCGCGGAGGAAATTGCCGGCTGTCAGGGCTGTGGGCGAGGTGGCTCCCCGGCCGCGGAGGGAATAGACGCCCCAGGCGACGCCGGACGCCGCCATGAAGAGGGCGCCTTTCAGCGGCGGGGCCGAAAGGCCCGGCAGCAGCAGCCAGACGAGGCCTGCAATCGCGAGCAGGAGACCCGCCCAGCGTGCGGGGCGCAGCCGCTCTCCGCCATACAGTGCGGCGCCGATCATGGTGATCTGTACCATGGCGAACAGCAGGAGCGCGCCAGTGCCGGTGGTGAGGCTGAGATAGGCGAGCGAGAAAGCGGCGGCATAGACAAGCAGTGCACTCGCCGAAATCCAGCTGCCGGACCGGAGTGCGGCCAAGGGGGAGGCGATGAGGCCGAGCACCAGCGCGCCGGAGACGATGCGGACAGTGGTAAAGGCCCACGGGCCGGCTTCACCGGTCGCCATGGCGAGGCGGGCGAACACGGAGTTCGCCGCGAAGGCGATCATGGCGAGGGCCGTGATCAGGAAGAGGCGGAAAGTGAATGACATGGCTGCCCCGCGTGCCGCAAACCGCGCCACACTTCCAATCAAATTGTCGGCAGGGCCCTAGTCCGCCGCGCCAAGCTGCTTTTCGAGGAACTCGGCCTGACGCCGATAGTAGAAGAGCTGGTTGGACAGTTTGCGCCAGCCATGGCCTTCATCCGGGATGCGGATATAGGGCGCGTCGATACCATTGGCTCGGAGCGTCTTTACCATGATCTCGGTCTCATAGACGTCGATGCGCGGGTCCATCACGCCGTGCGAATAGAGGACCGGCACCTTGATATTGTCGGCAAGGGTGATGGGCGAATTCTCGGTATAATAGTCAATCCATTCCTGCTCGCGGATGTCGCCATATTCGATGCGGTCTGACGCCTTGAGGGCGGGAGACGCGACCTGCAGGGCGGTGACCCAGTTGCCGACACCGTAAAGGGATGCGCCTGCGTCGAAGGCGTCCGGATAGAGCGCGAGCACGGCATTCACCATATAGCCGCCATAGGAACCGCCCACGACCGCAGCGCAGCTGGTATCGACGCGGCCATCCTCTTCGAGGGCGCCCAGCATGTCGATCAGGTCGCGCACGCTGTCGCGGCGTTTCTTCTGGTCATCGAGGGTGACATAGGTGCGGCCGAAGCCAGTCGAGCCGCGGACATTTGGCTGGAAGACGGCAAGGCCGCGATCGAGATGATACTGGACGACGGCGTTGAAGCTCGCGACAGACTGGCCGGTCGGCCCGCCATGCACGAGGAAGATAACTGGCGGCGGGCCGTCCTCGGTCCGCGAGCTGTCGTCCGGCACGTAGAGAAGGCCCTGCAGTTCTACGCCGTCGCGGGCGGTCATGCGGATGCTTTCGGGGCGGATGAGGCGGGCCGGGTCGAGGCCGGCATAATTGGAGGCGAAGACCTGGTCGATCTTGGCCGTTCCGAGGTCGATGACGAACACGTCGCCCGGCGTGCGCCAGCCATTGACGCGGACCGATATCTTGTCCGACGCGCCGGAACAGGAGACCTGATACGTCCCTTCGGGCAGGATCGAGGTGTCGATCTCAAGCGGAATGCCGTTTTCGTCGATGTGCAGGGAGTAGAAGCCGTCTTCATTCTCGGTCCAGACGAGATACTGGCTCTTCGTGCCGCAGAGATTGACGCTCTCGACGTCGTGGGCCGTGTGCTCAAGGACGTCGGTCTCGCCGCTCGCGACATTGTAGCCGGTGAGGGCCTTCCATTCGCCGCGCTCATTGGAGGCGAAATAGAAGCCCGAACTGTCCGGCAGCCAGGCAAAGCCGCCATCGCCATGATTGGCGCGCGGGTCGGGCTTTGCGATCTGCGTCATGTCGCCGGATGCGAGGTCGAGCAGGTAGAGATTGTCGGAATCCTCGCCGACCGTTTCGGTGACGATGAGCTTCGTGCCGTCCGGTGAAATGTCATGCGCGAAGAAGCCGAACTCGCCTTCGTAGATGCGTCTGGTTTCCCCGGTGCGGAGGTCGGCAGTGTAGATGTCGAAGTCTTCGCCATTTCGCTCGGTCGAAGAGAAGGCGATGGTGTTGCCGTCATTGCTGATATCGCCAAAAGCGCGGAAGCCGCCCTCGACGGCGGGCAGGACGAGCGTTTCGGAGGAGCCGTCGGCTGCGATGCGGTAATAGCTCTCCTGCTCATTGCCATCATTGTCCGTGCCGTAGATGAGCGACTGGCTGTCGGGGGCCCAGCGGAAAAAGGTGACGCCATTGCCGAAGGTCAGCTGTTTTGCCTGTCCGCCTGTGCTGGGCAGCGTCCAGAGCTGCGGTTCGCCGGTCACGTCCCAGAAAAAGGCCAGTGTTTCGCCGTCCGGTGAAATGCCGGTGGCACCTGCGCCGCTCGCCAGGAGGTAGCGGGCGATATTCGACGGGTCCTGTCCGGCAAGGCCGACATTCACCGCTTCGCTTTCGGGCGAAATCGCCTCGAGCGACATGTCCGGACCGGTTTCGCCCTGCTGGGCGGCAGCCGCCATGGAATGGGCCATCGCAAGGGCCGAAACGGCGAGCATGGTTCTGAACATGACGGATCTCCTGAAGCCTTGAACGCTTCTTGGTGAGCCGAACGTGTGGCGCTGTCAAACAGGCTGCCCCGGCACCTGAGGATTGTGGACGAAAATGCCCGAACCGGGGCAATCGGGATTAAGCCCTTAACAGACAGGGCGTCATGGGTGATAGTTTTTACCAACAGGCACACTGCGAGGGAAAAATACGATGACAGCTTTGATGATCGTGGGGGCGATCGTGGTCGTCCTGCTGCTCGTTGTTATCGTGATTTACAATCAGCTCGTCGGCAAACGCCAGATGGTGAGCAATGGCTGGGCCGACATCGATGTGCAGTTGAAGCGGCGGGCCAATCTCATCCCGCAACTTGTGGCGACCGTCAAAGGCTATGCCGCCCATGAGCGCCAGCTCTTTGAGGAGGTCGTCGAAAAGCGCAATCTCGCCGCCAGCGCCGGTGATGACGCCGCCGCACGCGGCGCCGCCGAGTCGGAACTCTCGCGACCTATCGGCCGCCTGATGGCTGTGGCGGAGGATTATCCAGACCTCAAGGCGAGCGCCAATTACAAGGACTTGCAGGACGAGCTGTCCGATACGGAAAACAAGATCGAGATGGCGCGCCGCTTTTATAATGGCGCTGTGCGGGAGCTGAACACGCTGGTCGAGAGCTTTCCCGCGCAGCTTGTTGCAGGCCCGTTCGGGTTCAGCCAGGCGGCCTATTTCGAGATCGTCACGGCGGAACGGGCTGTACCGGACGTCGATTTCGGAGCGGCCAGCTGATGTGGCGGCTGACGGTCCTTGTCTTCGCCGCGCTCTGGTGCGCCCTGACGGCCTTCGGTGAAGAGGTCATCAACCGCTTCGATGTTGCGATTGAGGTCGAACGTGACGGCGATATTGTGGTGACGGAGACGATCAATCTCACGGCGGAGAATTTCCGGATCAATCGCGGTATCTTTCGCGACCTGCCTCGCTACTACACGCAGACAGAGGGCGGTGATCGCCTGCGCTATGAGTATGACGTGCTTTCGGTGCGCCGCGATGGACGCCGCGAACCCTATGAAACGACCACCGACGGCAATGCCTGGCGCATCCGGATCGGCGATCCGGATGTCATCATCGCGCGCGGCGAACATGTCTATGTGATCCGCTACCGGGTGAAGAACCAGATCACCTATCTTGAGACGTATGATGAGCTGTACTGGAATGTGACCGGCAGTTACTGGTCCTTCCCGATCCTGACGGCGACAGCGGAAGTCAGCTTTCCTGAGGGCGTCCAGCTGGTCCAGCAGGAGGGCTACACAGGCGGGTTTGGCGCGCAAGGAAAGGCCTATGCCTTCCGGCGCGAAGGCGCGAAATTTGTGTTCGAAACAACAGAGCCGCTCGCGCGGAATGAAGGGCTGACCATCGCTATCGCGATTGAGAAGGGGCTCATCGATCCGCCTTCGGCGGGCGACAAGACCGCGATCTGGTGGCAGCTCTATGGGTCGCTAGCCGTGCTGCTGGTCTCCCTCGTCGGTGTCTTCACCTTTCTCTATCGCTCCTGGGACCGGGTGGGCCGCGACCCGCCCAAGGGGCCAGTCTTTCCCCGCTATGAAGCCCCGAAGGGCTATTCGCCAGCGGCCGTGCACCACATCTATCATCGCGGTTTCAACGGGCATGACGCGCTGATTGCGACGCTGGTCAATCTGGGGGTCAAGGGCCTCATCGAGATCAATGCCCAGGACAAGAAGAATACTCTCCTGACGCCGGCGGGCTTGCGCACTGCCAAGCTGCCACCGGAGGAACAGGTGCTGGAAAACAGGTTGTTCTCGTCCGGCACGCTGAAGCTGGGCGACAAGTACAATGCGTCCTTCACCAGCGCCTATATGACGTTTCGCAAGAAGCTGTCGGCCAGGTTCGGCAGCGATTATTTCAAGTGGAATATCGGCTATACGATGGTCGCGATTATTCTGTCTGCGATAGCTATCATCTTTGCCATCAACCATGCTGCGAACTGGTCGGTCTGGCTGACCGCGCTGATTGTCGCGCTCGCCCTTTTGAACGGGCTCTTCATGTATCTGATGCCGTCTCCGACACCGAAGGGGCAGGCTGTGCGGACCGAGATCGAAGGCTTCAAGCTGTACCTGGAAAAGGCTGAGAAACTGCAGCTCAATGCGGCCGAGGTCGGCACCGACCGCCCGCCGCCAATGACGAAGGAGCGCTACGAGAACTTCCTGCCCTACGCGATTGCGCTCGGCGTGGAAGAGCCGTGGACCGAGCATTTCGAGACGATGCTGCCCAAGGAAGCAGCCGCCTATAATCCAGGCTGGGCCCATATGGCGCACCGCTCAGGTGGCTGGGGCGATGTGAACCGCGCGATAACGAGCAATATCAGCTCGGCAGTGTCCAGTTCCATGCCGAGAAGCTCAGGCTCCTCAGGCTCGGGCGGTGGCGGCTTTTCCGGTGGTGGCGGCGGCGGCGGTGGCGGTGGCGGCTGGTAGCCGGCAGGAGGCTGCCCTCATCCCTGCTCTCCCCTTAAAGGGGAAGAGGAAGACGGCTTGCTAGCGTGCGGCGTGACGGCCTCGTGGTTCGACTTCGCTCACCATGTCGGCCTTTGAGACGTCGGAAATAGCCGGCCCAATGGAGCGTCCTTCGACACGCTCAGGATGAGGGCCGGGGTTGGGTCAGTTCAAATCGGCGCGGGCCTCCTGGGGAACGTGCCGGCCGAGGAAAGGGACAATCCTGTTGAGCAGGACGGGCACCATCTTCTCAGGCATGTCATGGCCCCATTTCTCGATGATCTCGATCTCTGCGCCCGGTATGCGGTCAGCGATATCCTGGCCGGCGGCAGGGCGGATCAGCGGGTCCTGTGCGCCGTGCAGGACGAGCGTCGGCACCCTCAGGCCCGGCAGACGGTGATGCCAGCGCGGCTGGGCCAGAATGGCGGCATATTGGCGGGCGACCCCCATTGGCCGGTCTGACCGCTCAAACGCGCGGACCGCCATTGCCTTCACATCGGCGTCCGGATTGCGGACACTTTCATGAGAGCCGATGACGCGGCGTGACTGGGCGGCGAGGTTGCCTATGGCGTCTGCCGTGCGCATTTCGGGGACGGCGGTGAGCGCCTTCTGGGCCTCCTCGCTCGCAGGCGGCAGGGTCGGATCACCCGATGTCGTCATGACAGGGATCAGGGTACGAACGCGCTCAGGGTGATTGAGGGCGAGCAGCTGGACGATCATGCCGCCCATCGAGAAGCCCATCACATCGGCTTTTTCCGCGCCGAGGGCGGTGACCAGTGCAGCGGCATCGGCGGCCATGTCGTCGAGAAGGTAGGGCACTTTCTCGTGCATGGGCTCACCGGCCGCGATCCCCTTGACGATGTCGCGTGGGGCAGGGGGGACCGCATTGGTGAACTCCGTGGTGAGGCCAATGTCGCGATTGTCGAAGATGACGACGCGGCGGCCGGCGTCGGCAAGGCCCTGCTTGAAGCTCTCCGGCCAGGTGATCATCTGCCCGGAAAAGCCGGACACGACGAGCATCATCGGATCAGCCGGGTTGCCGTATTCCTCGTATTCGATCTCGATCCCGTTGGCGGCAATGCGCGGCATATGTGTCTCCCTCATACTATTTTGAGGAGACACTATGGCCTTGCCGTCAAAGCTCAAGCGATGGCGCGTGAAAATGCGGTCAGGCGTCAGTCGTCCTTCTGGTTGAGGAATATCAGGATGAGGGCGCTTGCGGCGTGATACATGAAGGCACCTTCGAATGAGCCAACCCCGACGGCGCTCTGCCACATCTGCAACAGCGCTGCGCCAAACACCTGGAAGAAGCCGAACCAGACGATCAGGGCGATGCAGCAACCGGCGAGTGCCCATTTTTTCGACGCGTTGAAGTCCGCAGTCGGGGCTTTTACCGTTTTGAACATGTCCCAGGCTCCCTTGAAGCAGACTAGGCCGACAAGAAGTTCGCCGGTCATGATCACGATCAGCGCCAGCATGATGATGGCAGGCGCGGTAATCCCCGGAATGACAAGGTTCTGGTAGACCGGGCTGTCAGCCTGGCTCAAAACAGCGCCGACGGCGCCTTGCGCATATTCGAAATTCACGGCGTTGGATACGAAATAGAACAGGCCCTGCAGCCCGACCAATACGACCAGTACAATCTTGAAATAGCGGATCATTGTCTGTCCTCCCCTGTATTATTTGGAGAACGTCCTAACATGATTTGCGACTAATTCCAGAAACTGCAACGAACGCGCCTAGCGCCCCAGTTCCTTCATTGCGTCTTCGAGGCCCTGCAGGGTCATCTCGAACATGCGGCCGGGGCCGATGAGTTCGTTGATGAGCTTGATGGAGCCGGTATATTCCCACGCGCCGGACTTGACCGGGTTGAGCCAGACCAGATCCGGGAACTGCTTGACGAAGCGCTGCAGCCAGATGCCGCCGGCTTCCTCGTTCCAGTGCTCGACCGAGCCGCCGGCATAGGTGATCTCATATGGGCTCATCGTGGCGTCGCCGACAATGATGACCTTGTAGTCGGACGGATATTTGTGGAGGACGTCCCAGGTCGGGATGCGCTCATTATGGCGGCGGCGATTGTCCTTCCACAGGCCCTCATAGGGGCAGTTGTGGAAGTAGAAGTATTCGAGGTTCTTGATCTCGGACCGGGCGGCCGAGAACAGCTCCTCGCAGACTTTTACATGCGGGTCCATCGAGCCGCCGACATCGAGCAGCAGCAGGACCGAGACCGTGTTTCGCCTCTCGGCGCGCATTTCGAGGTCGAGATAACCCTGGCGGGCGGTGTTCTTGATGGTCTGGTCGAGGTCAAGCTCATCCTGCGCGCCCTCGCGGGCCCATTTGCGCAGGCGTTTGAGTGCGACCTTGATATTGCGCGTGCCAAGCTCGACGCTGTCATCGAGATTCTTGAATTCACGCTTGTCCCAGACCTTGACCGCGCGGCGGTGTCGGGACTTTTCCTGGCCGATTCGCACGCCTTCCGGGTTGTAGCCATTCGCGCCGAAAGGCGATGTGCCACCGGTGCCGATCCATTTATTGCCGCCTTCATGGCGCTTCTTCTGCTCTTCGAGCCGCTGTTTCAGCGTTTCCATGAGTTTTTCAAAGCCGCCCAGCGCCTCGATCTCGTCCATCTCTTCCTTGGTCAGAAATTTCTCGGACATCTTGCGCAGCCACTCTTCCGGCAGGTCCTGCACGTCGACGGCGTCCTGCATGCTGTCGAGGCCCTTGAAGACATGACCGAACACCTTGTCGAACTTGTCGAGATTTCGCTCATCCTTCACCAGCGCCGTGCGCGAAAGATAGTAAAAATCCTCGACATCCATGTCGATCACGCCCTTGTCCATCGCTTCGAGGAGGGACAGGTATTCCTTCAGCGTGACCGGGACCTTTGCGTCGCGCAATTCATTGAAGAAATTCAGGAACATGAGGGGCGTCTCCGCTATCTACCGGCTAAACGTAGCGCGCACGCCAGCCGACTCCAAGGGCTGACGCGGCGCGAGCGGTCATTTCTGGCGGATTGAGCGACCTAGTAGCGGTTCTTGATCAGCATGACGCGCTTGATGGCGGTCGTCATATTGGGGTCGAGCTGCATGATATCGCTGATGCGGTTGAGGAAGTCTTCCTCGGTTTCGCGCAGCTGGCGATCGGCGAGCACAATGTCGACGCAGTGGGCGAACACGGACAGGCGCATGTCATGGGGCAGGGCAAGGCAGGCTTCGCGCAGGCCCTCCTTGCGCTCGCGCATGCGCTCATTCACCGTCTGGTTGACGGCGGCCATCTGCTGCGGGCTGAGGCGTTTCATGGTGCGCGACCGCTTGACCAGCGCTGCGATCTCGTCGCGCTCTTCCGGGGCGAGGCTGCCATCGGCAAACGCCGCTTCCAGCAGGAGGCAGAGAAAGGCTTCCGGAATGGTCCAGTCGGACTCGCTGTTCTCGTTGAATTCCTGTTCTAGCCTCGAAAGGTCAGGGAAGGATTCCGCCTTCTTTTCCGGTTCCGGCTCGTCTCCGAATAGGATTTTTACGTCGGTCATATGTTTGGTCCCTAAGAAAACGGACATGGTGTGGTCGGTTGATCGCAGATCCCGCTAACCCGTCCTGAATTGTCCTCATCCTTCTGTCCCGCCTGATGCTCGTCGACCGGGATGTTGGTGGTTCGACGCCTAGCAACCGCCAGGCGTGTCGCACGTTTCCAGATCAACCGAAGCGATTCCCTCATTGCGGGCCCTGGCCAGCTTGATTTTCTCGATATCGTTCCGGATCGCCTTGGCCTTGTTCTCCAGTGTCTTGGCATACTGGCGGATCTCGTTTTCAGTTTTCAGCTTCCAGTCCGGGTCCGGCCCTTCCGGCATGGTCTCGAAGATCTCGAGCGTGCGGCCGCCAATATTCGCGGCCTTGGCCTCCTCAATCGCCGCCTTGACGCTGGCAAGCTGGGTGTCGCGCTCAAGCTCGGCGTCGGACAGGGTCTGATATTGCCTCAGCGTTGCCAGGGCTTCTTCCTCGCGCTGCCGGATCTGCGCATCGCTGCGTTCCTTGTACTTCGCCCATTCGGCCAGGGTGCAGAATTGCGAAGTGTCAGAGTTTACAGAGATCGTGTTGAGCGGAACGCACGGCTGCTGCGCGACTGGCTGGACCGGAGCGGGCCTCTCGTCTCCGGCGTTGATAATGGGCATGAGGAAATAGACCACGGCAGCGGCAATCGCCGCCGCGAAGACGGCAACTAGCATCACGCCGCCTGCGGACAGGCCGGTCCTGGGCGGCACGGAATCGGATTGCGGCTGCGCAATCGGCGTCGGGAAGAGGGTGCGATCCTCATAGATTACCGGTGTCCCTCCGGGTGGATTAGTCATGTCGTCCTCTCCTCATGACGTGTACAATTGGCCCGCATCGGCTGCGCGATCCGTTCCTTCAGCATTTGAATGCCCCATAGAATTTCAGGAAATTCTCGGCATCCACATAGTCCTGCGGTGTCAGGCCCAGCCCTGTCGGCTTGCTGATCGGGCCTCTCGTCGTGCAGGCAAGCGATGCTTCCCGGATCAGGACGAGCACGGCTTTCGTCTTGGCGGGCGGGCCGTCGGCGAAGGGCGGCCAGCCAAAGTTTGCCCTGTCGTCAGCGGTGACTTCCGGTCTCGCCAGGGCCTGGTTCATCAGATTGGTCTGCCCGGCGCGGATCTGGTCGGATTCGGAGCGACTGTCCGTGCCGCCAGTCTTCGCCATGACGTACATGCCCTGCAGCATGAGGTCTTTCGCCGTGTTGCCATTGGTGCAGGTGTCGGGCGCGTATTCACGGCGATTGCCGTCGACGACGCGGTAGCCATAGACATAGCCGCGGTGGACCTTGTCACCGGCCATCAGGCGCGACACGCAAGCCTGCATGCGGTTCTGGAAGCTGCTGCCATCCTTGGCAATGGCGGCCTGCGAGTATTCCAGCGCCTTCTTCCAGTCTGGGGTGCCGCTGGTGACATAGGTGGTCGCAAGGGCGGCATTGGCCCGGCCGAGGAGTTCAGACGAATTGGTGTCGCGTCCGGCAATGGCGAGCAGGTCTGCTCGAACGCGCGTCACGTCCGGATTGGCGGTCTTCATGCCGTAGGTGGCGCGGTCGATCAGCGCGTCAGCGGAGGCCGGATCCCTGGCGATGGCGATATTGAGGAGTTCGACAATCTGATCGGGTGAATAGCTGCCGAGACGGATGCGCGTATCGGCGAAGTGATAATACATCTGCGACAGGGCGGCAGCAGAAAGGTCAGCGGTCTGGGCGAGGCCGTGCGCCTTCTGGTAATTCTCGTGCGCCTGCTGCAGGAGCTGCAGGGCCTGACGGTCTTCGTCGCCGCGCCTGACGCTGCCGCTCTTGGTCGCATTGGACCAGAACACTTCGCCAAGCGTGGAATAGACCTTGAAGGAAGCGGGCAGGGCGGATGCCTGACGATAGTCGGCCGTGCCGCCATCCTGATCACCGAGTGCAAATTTCGCCGTGCCGCGGCCGACCCAGGCTTCGGCCTTTTCGAGGTCGCTGGCGCGCTGGCGGGCTGCCGGATCATCCAGCACCTTGTCAAAGGACAGGATGGCTTCGCGATAGTATGGCGAGCTGGCGGCGGAGCCTGAAGACTGCGCGACGCTTGCGAGCAGATTGTTCATCGCGCCGATGCCGATGTTGGGAGCCGCCGCCGTCGGAAACGCATCACGGGCCTCAGAATAGTAGCGAATGGCGCGCGACGCGTTTTCCGGCTCATCCCTGGCCTTGGCAGCAGCATCATTCGCGACCTTCAGGGCATAGGCGTAAAGGGTCGATTTGGCCTGCGGGTCGACGGCCGCGAGCGCCTTGTAGGCGTTGAGGGCCTCGATGGCGTCTGTTGGAATATTGGTCTGCTCATACCGCGCCGCATATCGCTGGGCGAGGCCGTTGAAATAGGACTGGTACTGGCCCTGGGCCAGCAGGTTCGCATTCGTGGTAATGACCGGGCTCAGCTTGCGGCGGCGGTCGAGCGCTTTCGACAGGCAGTCATCGGCGCTGGCGCAGGGCGCGCCTGCCGGTCCGAAACCGTTCGCGGCATACTGACCTGCAATGGTGCTGAGCGCGCTCTCGGACACCAGCGTCCTGTCCACGGCGAGCGCGATGTATTGCTTCTTCTTCTTCGTGTAGTCTTCGGCGCGCTTCCTGCGGCTGCGCCCCTCGCCTTCCGGCGTGCGCGCGACCAGACCTTCATCCGAGATCTGGGCATAGGACTGGTCGATGGATTTTGCGGCCTCCACAGCATTGCCGTCAGCGAGGAGGGCCTTGGCTGCGTGGTAGAAGGCGATGGCCTTCAGCTCTGGTGCGAGCGTTGGGTTCATGCCCGCATAGTTGCAGGTCTGTGCCACTGCCGCGTTCGTCCCTGCGGGCGTGCCCGGCGTCGTACATGGCTCATTGCCGCCGTTCTGAGCCGACGCTGTACCGGACGTGCTGCCTGCGCATGCGGCGATGACAGTGAAGGCAACGAATGCTGAAGCGAGACCGCCGATATGTGCCCTGAGAGGCCAATTGCGTACCATTTTATCCCCACCGTCATGGCTGTTAACCATGTTTCCTTTTAAAGGCTTAATTTCACTCCCGTAAAGATATCGCGTCGATGAATTCGTTTGATGATTGAATCAGGTGTAATAAATACGCGTATTCGCGAATGGGCATTTCTGTAATACTTGTTGCAGGTTGCCAGATACAAAAATTAATCGTCACTGCGTTTCCGTAAATACGCGGCAGCGGGAGGTGTCCTGCCGGCTGGCGGGGTCCGGCCTGCCCCTTCGTCAGGCTTGTCAGACGAGCGCCTTGTCCTAGAAACTCGGCTTTCAGCAATAAGAGGTGTGGGCCCCGGGCAGGGGTCAGGCACCGCGTCAGGGAGCAGACCGATCTATGCCAGGCACTTCACTTCTTGCCGACATCCGTATCGCCGACATGACCACTGTCATCTTTGGCCCGTACTGCACGCAGACCCTCGCCGACCTCGGCGCGGACGTGATCAAGCTCGAGCCGCCGAAAGGCGATGATTTTCGCAATGTCGGCAAATATGCGAAGAACCGGGGGATGGGGCCCTGCCACCTGACGATCAATCGCGGGAAGAAGTCCGTCGTCTGGGACATGAAATCGGAAGACGGCCGGGCGGCGATCCGCAAGCTGATCGAGACGAGCGACGTCTTCATCCACAATATCCGGCCTGACGCTGTTGCGCGGCTCGGCCTGACTTTCGAAGAGGTGAAGGCGATCAAGCCGGATGTGGTCTATGTTCACTGCCTCGGTTTCGGGACCGAAGGCCCCTATGCGGGCAAGCCGGCCTATGATGACCTGATCCAGTCCCTGTCCGGGGCGACCAGCCTCCTGCCACGCGTCGATGGCAATGAGCGCCCGCGCTTCATCCCGACCGCCTTTGCGGACAAGGTGTCGGGCCTGCACGCCATGTATGCGACGCTGGCAGCCTTGCGCCACCGCGACCGCACGGGCGAAGCGGTACATGTCGAAGTGCCGATGTTCGAATGTATTACAAGCTTCCTGTTCGAAGAACACTTCTATGAGGCAGCATTCGACCCGCCTGTCGGCCCGTACTGCTATCAGCGCCAGGTTGATCCATCGCGCCAGCCGGTGCGCACACAGGATGGCTGGATCACGATTGCGCCTTATGTCGATGCGCGCTGGGTAAAGCTGTTCGAGGTGCTCGGTGCGCCGCAGGAACTGGAAGATGAGCGCATCAACGACTATCGCGGCCGCTATTTCAATCAGGACTATATGATGTCGCGGGTGCAGGCCTATTTCGTCAACTACACGACCGCGCAGCTGCTCGACATGCTCGGCGAGGCGGACATTCCGGCTGCCCGCGCGAACGATATTTCCGAAGTGCAGGACGATCCGCACATGAAGGCGGTGAATTTCTTTCAGCGCCGCGACCATCCAAGCGAGGGCGGGTATTGGGAGGTCCAGCCGCCGGTGCGCTTTGTCGGCCTGCCCGAGCGGGAGATCACCCCTGCACCGCGCCTTGGCGAGCAGACCGAGGATGTTCTTGCCAGCCTCGGCCTGTCGGCCGGGGCCAGCAAGGACTAGTCTCGGCTACCAGCGCATGTCGGCGCGCAGTTCTGCGACGGCGTCATTGTCTGATGCCGCGTACCAGTGAATGTCCGCGCCATTGGCAAGGGCGAGCACGGCTGTGCGGTTTTCCTCCGTTTCGACATCCGCCTCGTCATAGGTGCGAAGTTTCAGATGCTCATCGGCCTGCTCGTGCATCTCCTCAAGCTGGGCGTGTTCTATCGGGACATAGAGCGTGCCGAGCTGGCCTGAGGCGGCTGCGGACTGAAGGTCCGGCAGATTGCGGCCTTCGGGCAACTGCTCGTCCATTGCTGTTTCGCCCTGGAAGACGGCGATGATCTTGTCCTCGACATTGTCGGTGCCGCCGCAATGATGCTGGGTGATTTCGAACCGGCCATGCGAGGCGACCTGCGCGAAGCGGCCGACCGTGCCTTCCTCTCCGATAATGTGGAGGGAGCTGGTCTGTGGCGGGAGCGCTTCGGTAACGGCATTGAATGTGTCGTGATAGAACGCGTCGTCGGTTTTCTCGCGCTCCCGGCTCTGGTCCGATCCAAGCGCATGGTGGACGGACTTGCTGTCACTGTCCCTGACAGAGCCGCGCGAGCCGGAGTGGAAGAACACGTCGTCCTGGACATGACGGCGCGCTTCGACAGAGCGGTATTTCGGCGCGTCGAGACGGTCGCTCATGTCCGAGACGTATCCGCCGGAATAGAGGTAGAGCTTTGGCTCATCCTTCGTCACGTGCAGGACCCAGCGCGTTTCGCGGCTCTGGAAGTCTGCGAGCAGCGGCAGGATGAAGGGTGGTTCGCCGGTCGTGATGCAGGCGACGGGGCGGGCGTTAAGATGGGCCATGCGCTGCTGCTTGCCATCATCGAACAGCGCGATGCCATTGCCGCGAAAGTCGGGCAGATCGAAGTGTTCGAGCCGATTGGTGATGAAGTCCGATTTCGGGCCGTGATCCTTCACCGTATCGATCACATTCTTTCGCAGGATACGCCATTTCTCGCCGCCTGTTTCGACGGATGGACGCGGGACGTAGACGCTCATCGTGTCCTGCGAGAAATCGGCGAAGGCCTGTCTGAATGTTTCGAGGGATGCCTGTTCGGCCATGATCGTCTCCTTCAGGTTTCTGGTGTTGCAGAACCAACGGTGAAACCGCACCGGCGTTCCGGATCTGGGGTAACGTGTCACTTGTCAGGCCGGGGTGGTTGGCGCGCCGATGAGGAACCCCATCCCTGCTTCGCGCATTCCAGAAGCGGGATGACAGCCAGAGGAAACGTTGAAGAATATTTCAGTCTATATCGTATCCGGCCTGATCATCCTGATCGGGGCTGCAGCGCGTTTCGCCATCGGGAACATCTACAGCGAAGCCGAAGCCACCAACCTGATCGAGGCGCTGACCGGCACCGGGCTCTATCTCGGCTCGGCCATCGCCGGCGCATCGGCCACGACGCTGGCGCTCATGCTGACGCTTCTCGGCCTGACGCGGCAGTCCGATGCCGATTTCGACCATGATGTCTTCAGGAGCATCTCGCAAGTTGCCTGGTTGTCCACGGTGAGCCTTGTCGGGGCGGTGATCCTGCTCCTGATGCTCGTCCTGCCAGTCGGCGAGTTCGAGAAGATGCCGGAGGGCTGGTACCGCATTATGTATGAGGTGATCTTCGCGCAGACGGTGATCGTGTGCGCCTTGCTCGTCGCGACCGTGGTGCGATTGTTCCTCGCCATCCGCCACGTCATTTCCCGCGTCACGCCAGGCGACGACATCTGACCGGCGGTGCTGCCACCCGCCCGCCTCAGATTGTCGGGAATAAATCGTGTCGCCACACGTCAGAAAGACTGATAGCTGAACTTGTTACAAAGGGTGGAGTCGAGTGGCGTTCACTGTACGAAGCGTGTTCGTCAATCATTTCGGATTGGCGTCAGGGCTGGATGATGAAGACAGTCTTCGGGACTATATCGAGGATGTGACGGCCGAAATTGCCCATTTGACCCGGCAATGGAATGACTATTGCGCGCGCTCTGTCGCCACGCATGATGACAGCGAGCTGTATTACAATACGATGAGCCATCTGGAGGGGCTGAAAGAACAGGCCCAGAAAAAGCGGGCGCGTCTTCGCCGCTGATCCCGATTGTCTGTGAGAAATGGCACACCCGAGAGGATTCGAACCTCTGACCCCCAGATTCGTAGTCTGGTGCTCTATCCAGCTGAGCTACGGGTGCAAGCCGTTGCGAGGGCGGACACATAGCGGCGCATCGGATGGGATGCAAGCGCTTATGCTGTAACCTTCTGATCTGCTTCATATACCCCGCGAGCGATGGCGCGAGCAAGGGTCGATGCTGCCAATTCACCGATGCGGGTCAGGGCAATCGGTGTTGGCTCTTCCAGCTTCACCTTGCCGGTGGAAATCACGAAGAGGGCGTCGCCGTCAAACGGGGCGAAGACCGGGCGGATGGCGCGGGAAAAGCCTGACAGCGCCATCTGCGCGACGCGGTGCGCCTGGGCCGGATTGAGGTCAACATCCGTGGCGATGCAGGCAATCGTCGTGTTCTGGCCGGGTTGCGGGTTCATCTTGGCGTCGCCCCATTCCTCGGGGTCGCATTCATAGTCTTCGGGCGGGCGGTGGCCGCCAAATTCGCCGCCAATCTCGAAGGGCCAGGCCCAGAAACATGTCGTGTTCGGCATGAAGACGGAACCGAAGCAGTTGACGCCGGCCACTGCGCCAATGGTGATGCCGTCATTCGTGATCAACGAAGCCGAGCCGAGCCCGCCAGCATGCGCGCCGGCATTCGCACCGATGCCGCAACCCACATTGCCGAGCCCGAAATGCTTGTTGTGATTCTCGAAGGCTTCCTCTCCGAGCTGGCGATAGGGCGGGTTCTGGCCCCAGTCCTTCTTCCCGCCATTGGCGAGGTCATAGAGGATGGCTGAAGGCACGATTGGCGTCTTCGGTACGCCCGGCAGGTCCTTCAGACCATAGCCGCGGCCCATGGCGCCGAGCCGGGCACAGACCCCGTCTGCGGCGGCAAGGCCGTAGGCGCTGCCGCCGGAGAGAACCACGGCGTCAACCTGTTCGACCATAGTGTCGGCGCGCAGCAGGTCTGTCTCACGGGTGCCCGGTCCGCCGCCAGCTACAGCGCAGGCCGCCGTGACCGGTTCGTCGGCAAGGATGACGGTCGTCCCGGTCAGCGCCTCGAAGTCCTCGGCATTGCCGACCTGTATGCCGTCCACATCTGTGATCAGATTTCGCGGTCCGGGTCGTGACATACATCTATCCTTTTATTTGTTGCAGCCGCTTGTAGGGTGAAGCAAACCGTCCGCCAAGGTCATCAGGGATGCAGATGTCATGAAACTGAATATTCGCCAGGCTGCAGCGCTCGCACTTGTTGCCGCAGCCGCCTCTTCAGCTTTTGCGCAAATTACCGTGACCGGCGATGGCACCGAGATGCCCGATCTCAAGGCATGTCTCGCCAATGCAGACAAAGGTGACACCGCCGCCATCGACAAATGCGTCAGCGCGAACCTGGATGAGATCGAAGCCTTTATCGCGGCTAACCCGAAGACGGCGATCGACACAGACACTCAAGACGAAGACGAAGCGGACAAAGCCGAATGAAACTGACCCATATTGCGCTTTGCGCAGCGCCGCTCCTCCTGGCAGCGTGCGCGCCCACAGTAAACGAGACCAATCAATCGGCTGACCCGGAGACGCCTGAAACCGAAACGGTCGAGCCTGCGGAATCGGCAGGGCGCCCCGCCTGGACAAAGGGCGCGATGGTGGCCGCGGCAGACCCGCGCGCGGTGGAAGCTGGACTGAAGATACTGGGCGAGGGTGGAAACGCGGTGGATGCGGCAATCGCTGTCCATGCTGTGCTGGGTCTGGTCGAGCCCCAGAGCTCCGGCATCGGCGGCGGTGCGTTCATGGTCTATTACGACTATGAGGCTGATGAGCTGACCGTCCTTGACGGGCGCGAGACGGCGCCGGCAGCAGCGGATGAAAACCTCTTCCTGCAGGATGGCGAAGTCCTGCCCTATGTCGCCGCCTGGCAGTCGGGCCGCTCTGTCGGTGTTCCGGCGATGCCGCGCCTCTATGCGACCGCGCATGAGATGTTCGGCAAGGCCGAATGGGCAAGTGTTTTCCAGCCGGCGATCGAGCTTGCGACGGATGGCTTCGAGGTGACGCCGCGTCTTGGCGGGCTGCTTTCCAATGAGCGGCTGCGCGCGGCGATGCGTCTTGATGATGATCCGGTGAGCGCTGCCTATTTCTATCCGGATGGAAAGCCCCTCGCAGTCGGTACCGTCCGCGACAATCCTGAATACGCCGCGACGCTCACGGCGCTCGCCAAGGATGGCCCGGACAGCTTCTATACGGGCGCGAATGCCGAGGCGATCATTGCGGCCGTGACGGCAGAGCCTCTGCCCGGCGCCATGACGGTGCAGGATCTTGCTGATTACAGGGTGAAACTGCGTCCCGCCGTCTGCGGACAGCATGATGAGATCCGTATCTGTTCGGCGCCGCCGCCAAGTTCCGGCGCGATCACGCAGAACATGATCTTTGGGCTGTATAATCGCTCGTTGCCATCGGATGGAGACCTCGCCGAGGAAGACGTGCTGATGGCCTGGGTGGAAGCCCAGCGTCTCGCCTATGCCGACCGCGACCATTATGTCGGCGATGCGGACTATGTGAAGGTGCCGACCGAGGATTTGATCGATCCGGCCTATCTCGATGCGCGCGCGGCGCAGGGCGGCCTGCTCGACGGGACGCCGCAGCCGGGCGATCCGGGCGAAGTGCTCGGACGTGGCCCGATGATCGGCATGTGGGGCCGCGACATGACGGATGAGACGCCGGGCACGACGCACCTCTCCATCATCGACCAGTATGGCAATGCCGTCTCGATGACGGCGACGGTCGAATCCGCCTTCGGCAATTCGCGCATGGTGAACGGCTATCTTCTGAACAATGAGCTGACCGACTTTTCGCGCGAACCGCGGGTCAACAACCAGATCGTCGCGAATGCGCCGGCAGGGGGGAAACGCCCGCGCTCATCCATGTCGCCAACCATGGTGTTTGACGAGAATGGCGACCTGCTGATGGTGACCGGCTCTCCGGGTGGAAATTCGATTGTCGCCTATGTCTCCAAGACGCTGCTCGGCGTGCTCGAATGGGGCCTGACTGCACAGGAGGCGATCAACCTGCCGAACGTCATCGCACGCGGCAGGACGGTTGGCGTCGAGATCGACGTGCCAAAAGGCCAGCAATGGGCCGATACGCTGTCAGCCATGGGCTATGTCGTGGAAGAGCGCACGGGCGAGAATTCCGGCCTGCACACGATTGTGGTGCGCGGTAGCTATCTCGAAGGTGGGGCCGATCCGCGCCGCGAAGGCGTTGCGAAGGCGCTCGCGGAGTAGTCTCAGCGCTCAAGCAGGGTGAGGCGGAAGAGGGTTCCTTGCGGCCCGGTTCTGACCAGCAGCAAATCGCCCCCCATGGAGCGGGCAAGGTCTCGCGAGAGGGCGAGGCCGAGACCTGAGCCATCCTTGCGGGTGGTGCTGGCAAAGGGCTTGAACAGGTTTGACGCCGCCTTTTCAGAAAGGCCGGGGCCCGTGTCGGCGAAGTCGATATGGCCATTGCTGGCGCTGACCGTGATTGTCCCGCCATCGCCCATCGCTTCGGCAGCATTGCGGATGAGGTTGGCGGAGATGCGATGCAGGTGGTCGGGATCGACCTCGATGCTGGCGGCCGGGTCGGTCTCATTCCTGAAGGATATTTCACGGGCCTCTGCGAGGGCCTCGAGGGCGGCTTCCTCGATGGCCTGATGCAGCCGGACGGGCTGGATCTCCGCGCCCGGCATGGTCGATCGGCCATATTTCAGTGTGTCGCTGGCGAGCTTGATGGCGCGTTCGAGGGCCCGCTCCAGGCGCGGCGCGGCGCGCTGCACGCGAGGGTCATCAGATGTCGAGAGCGCGTCGGACGCAAGCTGAGCGGTGGCGAGCGAATTGCGCAAATCATGATTGATCTTGGCGACGGCCTCGCCGAGCTGGGCAAGTCGCTCTCGCTGGCGGAATGTATCGGAGACGGCGCTTTCCATGTCGGCCAGCGCGTTCTGGGCGCGGCCGATCTCATCCTTCCGCGAGGTCGGCGAGAGGCGCTTGGTCCAGCTGCCCGGGTCTTCGCGGAAGCGGATGACGGATTCGGTGACGCGCTTCATGGGGCGCACGACGAGCAGGAAGAGAAGAAGGTAGATCAGCGCCCCTGCGGTCAGAGAAATCAGCAGCGACAGCCAGAAGACGCGCCAGCCGAAGGCGGCGAGGCCTTCCTTGAGTGGGGCTTCGGGCAGGATGATCTCCAGCGTGCGACCAGGCGCAGAGCCCATGGCGCGCACGATGAGGAGGCGGCCGTCTTCGGCGTGCCAGGTGTCGATGGTCTGCATGATCGAGCCCATCATGCCTTCGTCCATGAGATCGACCATCTTCATCGTGCCGGCCAACGGCATGGCCGGGGGAAGCAGTTGTTCGCGCATGTCTTCGCTGAGTTCGGCAACGGCCAGCACTTCGGCGCGTTTGAGCAGGTCGTTGGAAAGCTCATCCGACACCATACGGCTTGGCGCGGCCTCGAGCGACAGGGCGGCAATGCGCGCGGCCTGCACCCGCTGGTCGAGCCAGTTGGCGCGGTAATTCGCGGCGCTCGGCAGGAAGACCAGGAATTCAACCAGCAGGATCACGAAGATTGTGACGAGAAAAAGCCTGACCGACAGGCTGTCGAACAGGCCGGACCGGCTCCTGCCGGAAGAAGGTGTCGCTGCGTCAGCCACGCGCAGGGAGATAGGCTAGGGGATGCGCTGAAGCAAGCTGACAAGCGTCCGCGCGGGCTTGCCGAAGACTGTGTCCGTGAAGTGCGCGCTGGCGGCGCGTTTCACCACTTCGGTCCGCGTCGGATAAGGGGAAATGAAATTGGTCAGTGACTGGACCTTCATGCCGTTCGACATGGCATAGGTCACCAGCTGGATGATATCGCCCGCGCCCTCGCCGACAATCGACGCGCCGACAAGCTTGCCCTTGCGGATAATGAGCTTGCACTCGCCTTCGGTCTTGCCCTCGGCGATAGCGCGGTCATTTTCGTGGAAGGAGAAGCGGGACACTTCGATGCTGTCACCATATTCGGCGCGCGCTTCCGCCTCCGTCAGGGCGAGCTGCGCGACCTCGGGGGAGGTGTAGGTGACCGCCGGCAGGGGGAGTGATGAGGATTTGCTGCCCTGCTTGAACAGGGCGCGGCGCACAAAGACTGAAGCGTGCCAGCCGGCGAGATGCGTGAACTGCCCCTTGCCGGCAACGTCTCCGAGCACCCAGACGCGCTTGTTGGAGACAGAGCGAAGCTTGTCCGTCACGAGGATGCCCTGCCGGTCTGTCTCGACATTGCCAGCCTGCAGGGCGAGGCCATCAGTGACGGGCTTGCGGCCTGTCGCAACGAGGAGGTGGGAGCCGGTCAGCGTCTTGCGGGCGCTCTCATCCTCGACCTCGAGCGAGAAGACGCCATCGGCCTGCGAGACGGAGACGGCCTTGTGCTTTTCCAGGATGGTCACGCCTTCCTTGCGCAGGGCGGCAACGGCAATCTCGGCATGATCCCTGTCGGACCGGGCGAGGGCCTTGTCCATCTCGATCACGGTGACGGCCGAGCCGAGGCGTGCGAAGGCCTGCGCCATCTCCATGCCGATGGGCCCAGCGCCAAGGATGAGCAGGTGTTCGGGCAGCGATTTCGTCCAGAACACGGTCTCATTGGTGAGGTAGTCGACGGTGTCGAGGCCGGGAATGGGTGGTATGGCAGGGACAGAGCCGGTCGCGATGATGATCCGGCGCGCCTGCACGACCACGCTCTTCGAGGCAACGGTGTTGGGGTTCGTGAAGTGAGCGTGCTCGCGAATGACGGTGACGCCGAGGCCTTCAAACCTTTCCTGGCTGTCGACCGGGGCGATGGTGTCGATGGCCTTGCGGATGTGTTGCTGGACGCTCGGCCAGTGGGTGACCGGCTCTACTGTGGTAATGCCATAGGTGCTGCTCTCGCGGGCGGCGGCGGCGTACTTTGCAGCCGACAGGAGCGCCTTGGATGGCACGCAGCCGGAATTCAGACAGTCTCCGCCCATCTCGCCTTTCTCGAACAGGACGACGTCCAGACCGAGCATGGCCGCGCCGGCCGCTGCGGACAGGCCGGCAGAGCCTGCGCCAATGACGACCAGGTCAACCTTCATCTGTGTGGGCGCATCGGTTTTCACTGCGCGGCTTTCTCCAGTTGGGCGGCCCTGCGGCCGGCGATCTTCTTGTACAGGACCGGTAGCAGCGCGACGGCGCCGAGCGCGAGGAAAGCCGGGAAGAAATTCCCGATGACATCGAACAGGGACTGCGTTTCGCCTGCATCGAAGGTCACCCCGAGGCTCGCTCCAATCCATGTATAGGCGACAACGCCCGGAATGATGCCGAGTGCCGTGGTCAAGGCAAAGTCCCTGTATTTCGCGCCGAGAAGCGCTGGCGCGATGTTGGCGACCGGGAAGGGTACGATGGGCAGGAGGCGCAGGGCGAACATGTAGGAGAGGGCGTTTTCCCGGAAACCGGCCTCCATCTTCTTTACGAACCCGCCGGCCTTGTCGCGCAGCACTTTTCCGAGCGAGGTCTTCGCGGCGAAAAACAGCATGCTGGCCCCTAGCGTTGCGCCGATGACTGTGGCGATGGACCCGCCGACCAGGCCGAAGAGGAGCCCGCCCGCAATCGTGATCCAGAGCGCGCCGGGCAGCATGAACAGGGTCGCGAGCGCATAGATCGCAATGTAGATCGCGAAGGCGAGAACCAGGTTTTCGGCGACGAAGGCCTGCAGGGTGGCGTTCTGTTCGCGCAGCGTATCAATGGAGAGATAGTCGAACAGGCCGAATGCCCATGCAGCGGCGATGCCTGCCACGATCAGGTAGAGCGGCCAGAGGCGGAGCCAGATCGATGGGCTCGCCTTTGGGAGTGTGTCGGTGTCAGTCTCGGACATCGGGTCCGGTCCCTTCCTTGCAGGATGTACCGGGTCTTCCGGTCTCGCTTCGTTCGTTGTTATATAGGCGGCTATCATGCTGCTGACAGCTCACGAGGCAGGGTGCAGCGATCAAACCACTGTGATCGGTGCGAGACTGGCATCCCTCCCTTGACCCTTGCCGCCTCAGCCTGTATCAGCCGCGGTTTCCGAATTCGGTCAACACAATTGCTTAAGGCGTAAGCCCATGAAACGTACATTCCAGCCTTCGCGTCTCAAGCGCGCCCGCCGCCACGGCTTCCGTTCGCGCATGGCCACCAAGAATGGCCGCAAGGTGCTCGCACGCCGCCGCGCCAAGGGCCGCAAGGTCCTGTCTGCCTAAGAGGCACGCGGGCTCCAGTGGGGTTTCCCCATGGCTGAGACATTGAACAAGACAGCTGAGGTCGTACGGCTCACCGTGCGGCCTCAGTTTCTTTTTGTGCGCGGTGGAGCGGCCGAGCGTCGCAAGAGCCTCGTCGTGCAGGCGCGTCAGCGACGCGGAGCTGATGCCACCCCGGCCACGATTGGCGCTGGTTTCACTGCGACAAAAAAGATCGGCAATGCCGTCATTCGCAATCGTTCCAAGCGTCGCCTGAGAGAAGCCTCGCGGCAATTGCTGCCGCAGCACGGGGTCGCCGGTGCCGATTATGTCTTCATTGCCCGCATGGACACCGCTGACATTGGCTGGCAGCGTTTGCTTGACGATATGGAAAGCGCGCTGATAAGCCTCGCCGCAACCTTGAAGAGGGGGTCTGGCGAGGGGCCGGGCCCCATTCCTTTATCTGAAGATCACGGACCGCCGACATGAATCAGGGGATGGACCCTCAGGACCAGCGCAATTTCATCATCGCCATGGTGCTGATGATCGCTTTCGTATTTGGCTATCAGGCACTGGTCATCAATCCGCAGCAGGAACAGCGCCGCGCCGCGCAGGAAGCCGCCGAAGCGCAGCAGGAACTGTCGACGCCGGAAACCAGCGAAGCCATCGAAGCGCCGCCGGCCATCGCCGCCACGGTCGAGGAGGCCCTGTCTGCCAATCAGCGCGTGAACTTTGATGCAGATCGCGTTGATGGCTCCATCCGCCTGACCGGTGCGATCCTCGATGACCTGCAGCTGAAGGACCATTACACCACGGTCGAACGCGTCAACGAGCTTCGCCTTTTGCGGCCGACCAATGCCGAGTACGGATACTATGCAAGCTGGTACTGGTTCGATGGCAATACGCCCGTGGCCGGGCCAACCTCGCGCTGGCAGCAGCAGGGCAATGGCACGCTGTCGACCGACTCTCCGATCACGCTGACCTTTGAGGGCGACGGCATCTCGATCGAGCGGACCATCAGCGTCGATGAGAATTACATGTTCACCTATTCGGACCGTGTCACCAATACAGGTTCGGAAGTCCGCACGCTGTCACCGCTCGGCTCGATCCGGCGGCATGGCGCGTGGAAGGATTTCCTTGAGGCAACCGACCCCGGCAGCTCGCGCACCGGCGGCATGGCCCATCAGGGCTTTATCGGCGTGTTCGATGGCAAGCTGACCTGGCGCAACTACAAGAACCTCGACAAGAACAAGGGCATCAAGGATGCCGACGACCAGGGCACGCGCCGCGCCAGTGACGGTGGCTGGATCGGCTTTACTGACAAGTACTGGATGACGACGCTTATCCCGGAGCAGCGCTATGAATTCGCCGGCCGCTTCCTGCGCCTGTCGCGCGAGACCGGACCTGTGCTGCAGCTGACGGCGGCAGGTGCCGGGCGCACACTGCAGCCGGGTGAGACCATCACCGTCTCCAACCGCATTTTCTCCGGTGCCAAGGAGAAGGCCGTCCTCGACGTCTATGAGCAGGCCGACGTGCCGCGCTTTGATGATGCGATCGACTGGGGCAACATTCTCTACTATGTCACCAAGCCGCTCTTTGCGCTGCTCTCCTGGCTGGAAGGCAAGGTCGGCACGTTTGGCTGGGCCATTCTCGCGCTGACCGTGATCGTGCGTATCCCGCTCGTGCCGCTGTACAATCAGTCCTACAAATCCATGGCGAAGATGAAGAAGCTCACCGAGCCGATGAAGGAGATCCAGGAGCGGTTTGCTGCGGACCCTCAGCGCCGCCAGCAGGAGATCATGAAGCTCTACCAGCGGGAAAAGGCCAATCCGATTGCCGGCTGTATCCCGATCCTACTGACCATCCCGGTGTTCTTCGCACTCTACAAGGTGCTGTTCGTGACCATCGAAATGCGCCACGCCTCCTTCTGGTTCATTGATGACCTGTCTGCGCCAGACCCGACGGCGATCGGCAACCTGTTCGGCCTGCTGCCCTGGGCCGCGGCTGACGTGAAGGCCATTCCGATCATCGGCCTGATCATCGGTATCGGCATCCTGCCGATCCTGTATGGTGTGACGATGGCCGCCATCCAGGCGCTGTCACCGCCGCCGACCGATCCGACGCAAAAGATGATCATGCGCTTCCTGCCGCTCATCTTCATGTTCGTCTTCGGCGGGTTTGCCGCCGGCCTCGTCCTCTACTGGGTGTGGTCGAACACGCTGTCGCTGATCCAGCAATACTTCATCATGCGCCGCAATGGGGTGGAGACGGAGCTGGACAAGCTGGTTGGCAGCCTCCTCGGCCGCAAGAAGGAAGACGCTTGAGCGAGACGCCTGAATTCTCCGAGGACATGATTGAAGCGGCCCGCGTCCTGTGCGCGGGCCCTTGCGATTTTGTGCTGGGCGCTGCCTCGCTGACGCAGCTGCCAGAGGCTGACAGGCCGGAGATCGCCTTTGCCGGGCGGTCCAATGTCGGCAAGTCCTCGCTGATCAATGCGCTGCTCAACCGCAAGAACCTCGCCCGCGCCTCGTCGGAGCCGGGCCGGACGCGGGAGCTCAACTATTTCGATCTCGGCGAGGGCAAGATGTGGCTCGTGGACCTGCCGGGCTTTGGCTATGCGAAGGTGTCGCGCACGCAAGCGCAGGAGTGGCAGCGCCTGACGCTTCGCTACCTGCAGGGGCGGGTAAACCTTCGCCGTGTCTTCCTGCTGGTCGATAGTCGCCGCGGGCTGATGGATACCGACCTCGACGTCATGAACATGCTGAACACCGCTGCGGTGACCTATCAGATCGTGATGACCAAGGCCGACAAGGTGAAGAAGACCGAGGCCGAGAAGACCCGCGCCAAGGTCGAGGCGGCGCTGAAGAAGCATCCGGCAGCCCACCCCGTCATCCGCGTCACCTCATCGGAAAAAGGCTGGGGCCTGCCGGAGCTGCGCGCCGAAATCCTGCAGCTGACGCTCTAGTCGCCCGCCATTTCTGCTTCGATTGCCGTGCGCGCCTGGCTGTACAGAGAGGCAATGGTGGATGCGGTCACGAGCTTGTCCCTGCAGCCTTCGGAAAACTTGCCGTACTCGGCCAGCGCATTGAACAGGATGGTCGGGTCGCCGGGGATGACGTCATCGAAGAGCTGGCGACCGGATTTGTGCGCCGCTGAGGCGGAGGCGCGGTCGAGCTGCTGGGATGGATCCTCCGCAATCGACTTGATCTGGGCAATCGTACCCTCGAGCGAGGCCCCTGCGGCGATCTGCTTGTCGACGATTGTGGGGTCCCTGACGAGGGGGCGGATCGCGATATAGCCGTCAAGGGCGCCTTCCCATCGGCCAATGCACCACATCACATCATCATAAGCTTTCTGGGTCATCACGGGATCGAGACCTGTCGGGGCAACTGATTGGGCTGCTGCGAGCGGCATGCTGATCATGGCGATGGCCGCAGCGAGAAGTGTTTTCAACATGAATGCCCCCATCCGGTTGTGCCGAGTCAGCTGCCTTCTGTAGCAGCCATTGCGTGAACCGCCAGTACCGTGCGCAAATTTCGTTCTGTCATCGGGACAGGAATCCATTTTTCGATCTGGGCAACCAGTTTTGACCTGCCAATGCCGTCCGGCGCGTAGAGGTAAAACACGTCGTCGATCAGCTCAGTGCGCTCGGACTTTGCTCTCAGGTCGTAGATCGCATCGAGATCGGCCTTGTGGCCGGGTGCTTCGGCGAGAAAGAAGACGTGCACGGTTTTCGGATCGTTCTGGGCTTTCGTCGCGAACGGATTGTCGGCGATGGCTCGGCTCAGCTGGTCTGCGGAGCGGACATGGCTGCGCGGGGCAAAACCGAACGCGCCTTCGATCAGCTTCGTCACGGCCTTGCCGACGGCATCTGCAGATGCGTGCGACGAGCGGAAGACGATGTTGCCGCTCTGGATATAGGTCTGCACGTCTTCGAAGCCGGCCGCCTCCATTGCATCGCGCAGCGGCTTCATGGGAAGCTTGTTATTGCCGCCGACATTCACGCCGCGCAGGAAGACGACCCACTGGTTCATGAGAGCATTATCGCTCAGTCATCGTTGCGGTGGGTTATAATCACTTCATCAGGCTGGCGCGGGCCATCATAGGCGCGGTTGCGTTCCCAGCCATTCTCGCCCCAGGTATAGGCTTCGCCGCGACCATTCACTTTCAGGGATGAGGAGGTGTAGGAGCCATCCTCAGTGTCGCCGAACATGTCGGCATAGCCGTCGCCATTGGTGTCACACTTGTAGAAGCTGCCGATATGGGCGCAGTCATTGTAGCCGACCCACTGGTCATTGGCGACGGTGTATGGCGAGGCTGCGTAACCATTGCCGTAATACGAGGAGGCGTAAGGCTGGCTGTAGGACGCTTCGGCGAGACCCTGGCTGAGACCGGCGGATATGGCTTCCAGCTCAGCGGTTGTGCAGCCGGCCAGAGACAGGCCGATGAAGCCCGCCAGACCTGCGGCTGATGTGCTGCGACGTGCGCGTGCCCAGTGCGTTTTCATGGTGGTCCCCCCATCCAGCTTGCGGCGTGTCGTCAAGGCTTTAGCTGATCCCGCCTGACCGCAGGATGAACGGATTGTCACAAACATCAAGAAGGGATCGGGGCGGCCCTCCGGCGTTCGACGCTAATTCTTGTGAACGCGTCCGCCTTCAGACCCCTTCGGTCCGCCGCGAAGCTCCTTGCGTGCACGGTTGATCTGATCGCGATTGCCGCGATTGCCTCTCTGGCCATTTTCACCGCCGCGATTGCCCCGGTTGCGACCCTGATCTCCACCGCCGCGGTTGCCACGCGGACGGCCCTGATCGCCGCCGCCGCGGTTGCCTCTGTTGCGGCCTTCATCGCCGCCGCGATTGCCGCGATTGCGCCCCTGATCGCCGCCTCGGTTGCTGTTGGCGTAGTCGCGTCCGTCACGGTTGCCGC
>NZ_NCSU01000004.1 GCF_002088945.1 Henriciella pelagia
TGTTCCCCGTCAGCGACCATGAGACAGATCGGCCAAATTGCTTAAGGAGGATTTCTGGCACATCGTAGCCCGCCAAGGGAGCGAAGATGAGACAGAAATCCGGGCCGGAAGGATCGGCCGAAAAACATGTGAAAGAGATACGCCGTAAGACCCGGCGCAAATTCTCTGCCGAAGAGAAGATCCGCATTGTTCTGGAAGGCCTGCGCGGAGAATATTCGATTGCCGAACTGTGTCGGCGTGAGGGGATCGCCCAGGGCCTTTATTACACCTGGTCGAAGGAATTCCTCGAAGCGGGAAAGAGGCGGCTCTCCGGCGATACCGAGCGCCAGGCGACGTCCGGTGAGGTGAGCGGCTTGAAGCGCGAGATGCGGGATCTGAAGGAAGTCGTGGCCGACCTGACGCTGGAAAACCGCATTCTGAAAAAAAGCGTGATCGGGGATGGGGAGGATACCGAATGAGATACCCTGCCTCTGAGAAGCTGGAGATCATCCGGCTGGTCGAACAATCACACCAGCCGGTGAAGAAGACACTGGAACAGATCGGCGTGTCACGTCCGACCTTCTATCGCTGGTATGACCTTTACCGGCGGTTCGGTGAAGCCGGGCTTGAGGATCGGCGCAGCGGCTCCGGCCGGGTCTGGAACCGCATCCCGAACGAGGTGCGTCAGCAGGTACTGGAAATGGCCCTGGATCAACCGGAACTATCTCCCCGGGAATTGGCGGTGACGTTCACCGATGAGAAGCACTACTTCGTCTCCGAGGCCAGTGTTTACAGGCTTTTGAGGGCGCACAACCTGATCACGAGCCCGGCTTTCATCGTGATGAAAGCGGCTGATGAGTTCAGGGAGAAGACCACCGGGCCGAACCAGCTCTGGCAGACCGACTTCACCTATCTGAAAGTGATCGGCTGGGGATGGTTCTATCTCTCCACCGTGCTTGACGACTTCTCCCGCTACATCATTGCCTGGAAGCTCTGTACCGGCATGGCGACGAGCGATGTGCAGGATACGCTGAACCTGGCGCTTGAGGCTTCCGGACTCGATGAAGTAAACGTGATCCATCGCCCAAGACTACTCTCAGACAACGGACCTTCCTACATCTCTGGCGATCTGGCTGAGTATCTTGCCGACAAGGGAATGAAGCATACGCGCGGCGCGCCGTATCATCCCCAGACCCAGGGCAAGATCGAGCGCTGGCATCAGACCCTGAAAAACCGCATCCTGCTGGAAAACTACTTCCTGCCGGGAGACCTCGAAGCGCAGATCGACGCGTTCGTTGGCTACTACAACCACCAGCGCTATCACGAGAGCCTGAACAATCTCACTCCGGCAGATGTCTATACGGGCCGCGGCCAGACCATTCTGCTGGAACGTGAGAAAATCAAAAGGAGGACCATGAAACTACGGCGCTTGCAGCACGCCCAATCCGCTGCTTAACTCAACCCAGATGCGCCAGACCCTCCTTAAGTCAGGCAGCCTGAAGTCTCAAATACCTGACGACGGACAGCCATTCCGCTAGAAAAGTGATCATCCGCGGCGATATTGAACGAGCCCAATCGGCCTGTTTGGTAGATTGTCTAATCCCTACAGCTGCTAGAGAGTCAAGAGGTGAATTCCTACTTTAACCCATTGAGCGATCAACGTGTTGCTTTGGTGATGCTCTCCATTATCGTGCACGTCGCTACTTCGCCTCCGGCACAGGACACAATCATATCTTTCAATTCCTTTTTAAGGGCGCGCAATTGCTTCAGACGCTTGTCCACTTCTCCAAGATGGTGACGGGCAACTCGGTCTACTTCCAGGCAATCTGCATTAGGAGTCAATTGAAGGTCAATGAGTTCCCTAATGGCTTCGATTGGAAAGCCGAGATCACGGCATTGCCGAATAAAGAGCAGCCTATTGGACGACGCTTCGTCATAAACTCGCTGTCCACCTGATGTGCGTCCCGGTTCAGGGAGCAGTCCGATAGACTCATAATACCGTATTGTCGTGATTTTTACCCCGGAGAGTTTTGATAACTGCCCAATTGAACGGTTTTGGTCTGGCATTTCATTTTTCCCCTTGAACCTATAGCAGCTATAGGGTGCAACGAACTAAATCAATGAATGAAACAGACAAGTTTGACGGTCGTAACGCCGTTCCATGAAGCTGTTTTCGCTCAAATGTTAGGAGGAGAGGATAGGCTATGGCGGATGATGATTGCTGCGGAGTTGATGAAGAACAGATCCGTTCACCCGGTTATCGCCGAGCCCTATGGATCGTTGTTGCCTTGAATGTGGGCTACGGCGTCATAGAGCTTTTCGGGGGCTTCATGGCCAATTCTCAGGCGCTGAAAGCAGATGCCCTCGATTTTTTAGGCGACGGGTCGATCACATTTCTCGGGCTACTTGCGATCGGTTGGTCGCTGGCCTGGCGGGCGCGGTCTGCATTCATTCAAGGCATCTTTCTCGGCCTGCTCGGGCTTTGGGTGCTCGCCTCTACCGTTCTCAAGACCCTCACGGACACACCTGTTGAAGCCGGCTTAATGGGACTTTTCGCGTTAGTTGCCTTGATCGTGAATCTCATCGCTGTCCTGCCTTTGCTGCCTTATCGCGACGGTGACGCCAATATGCGCGCTGTGTGGCTTTTTTCACGCAATGATGCGATCGGCAATGTGGCTGTTATCATCGCCGCAGGTCTGGTTGCCTTGACGTCTACTCGCTGGCCCGACCTCATCGTGGCCTTCCTGATTGCGGCTTTGTTTCTTCATTCGGCGTGGAACATTTTGCGCGATGCGCGTCGCGATCTAAGTGTCGTCACGTCCCGCAAGACAGACCCGTTGGCGAGTGAGGCAAACCCAGAATGACGCAGCACGTTCGTTGGCTGGGAACCTCTATCGCGGTAGTGATCCTGATCGCCGACCTATCCACAAAAGCCACTATGATACCCTATTTGACCGAGTCCGGCGGCTTGGTTGAGCTGCTCCCGTTTGTAGATTTGAGACTGGGGTATAATCGCGGCGTCAGCTTCGGTCTGCTAAGTTCAAACAGCGAGTGGGCGCCATGGGCACTGGCTTTCATCGCGTTCATCGTGTCTGCTTATTTGGCGATGCGGTTGTGGCGCGCCACGTATAAGCATGATGCAATCTGGGCCGGATTGATCATCGGCGGCGCTCTGGGCAACGCCATTGACCGTCTGATTGACGGCGTTGTTACAGATTTCATTGATATTCATGTTTTAGGATTTCACTGGCCAACCTTCAATCTCGCTGACATCGCCATTGTTCTTGGTTTAGCAATAGTGATGTTGAAAGGTATGAGACCTTCAGAGAAACAGATAGTTGCAAATCAAGATACTATCGGTTGAATAGGTTGGGTGAGCGCTCATATGAAGCTTCCAATCAAACAGGATAGGAGATCGGGATAACCACTCGGTCTGTTAGGTATTGTATGGATTATGTTTCGACGACGAACTGCCCCATCATCCCGGCATCTTCATGTTCGAGTATATGACAATGGTACATGTAAGGTGTATCCGGGTCTGCATAATCTTTAAATGACAACAGCAACCGCACGCGCTCGCGCGGCGCTAGCAGTACAGTATCCTTTAAGCCGGTTTCGTGCTGAGCAGGGGGCCTACCATTGCGGTCCAAAATTCTGAATTGGACATCATGTACGTGAAACGGATGAGGCATCCAAGAAGCGTTTTGGACTTCCCAAATTTCCGTCGTATTCAACTTCACGCGCTCGTCAATACGGCCCATATCCATAGAACGGCCATTTATCGTAAACCCATTTTCTGCCCGCATACCCATCCCCATTCGGAGCACAAATTGACGCATTTTTACGGCACTTCCTGGATCGATAGCGGCGTGTTTCTTGAAGGTTGTGGGTACTGGCGGAGAGGAGTCTAGGTTTGCGTTGGGGACGATAAGTAAGACGTTGAAAGCTGATGTGTCTGTATCCCTGCGATTATTACCACGCCACCATCGGTCGCCCATCATAGCGCCATCCATCATACCCATTCCATTCGTTGTGGATGCAGCTATCAACTGCCGTGGCTGACCATAGCGCATATCAACGAGGATCTCTGCACGCTCTCCCGGCGAAAGCCTTAACTGCGACATTTCTAAAGCGGTCTCTAAATGCCCCCCGTCGGATCCAATCATCAAAAAGGTTTGTCGGTCCGCGAACTTAAAGTCATAAATGCGAGCATTCGAGCCGTTAAGCAATCGTAGGCGCAAAAGCTCAGTCTTGCTCTCAAAAACAGGGTCAACCACACCATTGACGAGCAAGGTGTCGCCCTGCATTCCCATCATGATGTCATGCATAGATCTTAAATACACTAGCTCGCCATTATTCCCGAACAGTCTGTCCTGAACGATCAACGGCACGTCATCGACGCCGTAGGTATTAGGTAAGTCAGGTTCAAGTCGATTGGGATCTTTTACGATAATGGGACCCGCAAGGCCGCGATACACTTGCGGACCGGCTTGTTTGTGGGCGTGAGAGTGGTACCAGAAAAGGGCGGGCTTTTGGCGTACTTCAAACTGCGCGGTCCAGGTCTCACCCGGTGTTATCGTCTGGTGTGGTGTGCCATCATATTTGGCCGGCACGTGGAAACCATGCCAGTGAAGTGTAGTATCTTCTTGCAGCGTGTTGTTGACATTGATTTTTACAATAGATCCGACATCCATTTGAAGCGTTGGACCGAGATAGGCCTGATTTACGCCGATAGTGGACGTCGAACGGCCTTCAAAAAATGTTGAAGTTCCATTTTGGATTTTCAGATTATATTCTGTGTAAGCGCCATTCTTTGTTCCGGAAAGCAACTGAGGTATTTTGAGAAGGTTCCTATCAGAGTTATGCGGACTTTGGGGATAGCCTGCTTGCCCACACGCTGCTAAGGACAATGAGAGCCCGCCCATACCCCATAACGTGTCTCTTCGAGTCAGCACAATTTAGTCCTTTTTGATGGACTGTCCGTCGTCAGGTATTTGAGACTTCAGGCTGCCTGACTTAAGGAGGGTCTGGCGCATCTGGGTTGAGTTAAGCAGCGGATTGGGCGTGCTGCAAGCGCCGTAGTTTCATGGTCCTCCTTTTGATTTTCTCACGTTCCAGCAGAATGGTCTGGCCGCGGCCCGTATAGACATCTGCCGGAGTGAGATTGTTCAGGCTCTCGTGATAGCGCTGGTGGTTGTAGTAGCCAACGAACGCGTCGATCTGCGCTTCGAGGTCTCCCGGCAGGAAGTAGTTTTCCAGCAGGATGCGGTTTTTCAGGGTCTGATGCCAGCGCTCGATCTTGCCCTGGGTCTGGGGATGATACGGCGCGCCGCGCGTATGCTTCATTCCCTTGTCGGCAAGATACTCAGCCAGATCGCCAGAGATGTAGGAAGGTCCGTTGTCTGAGAGTAGTCTTGGGCGATGGATCACGTTTACTTCATCGAGTCCGGAAGCCTCAAGCGCCAGGTTCAGCGTATCCTGCACATCGCTCGTCGCCATGCCGGTACAGAGCTTCCAGGCAATGATGTAGCGGGAGAAGTCGTCAAGCACGGTGGAGAGATAGAACCATCCCCAGCCGATCACTTTCAGATAGGTGAAGTCGGTCTGCCAGAGCTGGTTCGGCCCGGTGGTCTTCTCCCTGAACTCATCAGCCGCTTTCATCACGATGAAAGCCGGGCTCGTGATCAGGTTGTGCGCCCTCAAAAGCCTGTAAACACTGGCCTCGGAGACGAAGTAGTGCTTCTCATCGGTGAACGTCACCGCCAATTCCCGGGGAGATAGTTCCGGTTGATCCAGGGCCATTTCCAGTACCTGCTGACGCACCTCGTTCGGGATGCGGTTCCAGACCCGGCCGGAGCCGCTGCGCCGATCCTCAAGCCCGGCTTCACCGAACCGCCGGTAAAGGTCATACCAGCGATAGAAGGTCGGACGTGACACGCCGATCTGTTCCAGTGTCTTCTTCACCGGCTGGTGTGATTGTTCGACCAGCCGGATGATCTCCAGCTTCTCAGAGGCAGGGTATCTCATTCGGTATCCTCCCCATCCCCGATCACGCTTTTTTTCAGAATGCGGTTTTCCAGCGTCAGGTCGGCCACGACTTCCTTCAGATCCCGCATCTCGCGCTTCAAGCCGCTCACCTCACCGGACGTCGCCTGGCGCTCGGTATCGCCGGAGAGCCGCCTCTTTCCCGCTTCGAGGAATTCCTTCGACCAGGTGTAATAAAGGCCCTGGGCGATCCCCTCACGCCGACACAGTTCGGCAATCGAATATTCTCCGCGCAGGCCTTCCAGAACAATGCGGATCTTCTCTTCGGCAGAGAATTTGCGCCGGGTCTTACGGCGTATCTCTTTCACATGTTTTTCGGCCGATCCTTCCGGCCCGGATTTCTGTCTCATCTTCGCTCCCTTGGCGGGCTACGATGTGCCAGAAATCCTCCTTAAGCAATTTGGCCGATCTGTCTCATGGTCGCTGACGGGGAACA
>NZ_NCSU01000005.1 GCF_002088945.1 Henriciella pelagia
TGTTCCCCGTCAGCGACCATGAGACAGATCGGCCAAATTGCTTAAGGAGGATTTCTGGCACATCGTAGCCCGCCAAGGGAGCGAAGATGAGACAGAAATCCGGGCCGGAAGGATCGGCCGAAAAACATGTGAAAGAGATACGCCGTAAGACCCGGCGCAAATTCTCTGCCGAAGAGAAGATCCGCATTGTTCTGGAAGGCCTGCGCGGAGAATATTCGATTGCCGAACTGTGTCGGCGTGAGGGGATCGCCCAGGGCCTTTATTACACCTGGTCGAAGGAATTCCTCGAAGCGGGAAAGAGGCGGCTCTCCGGCGATACCGAGCGCCAGGCGACGTCCGGTGAGGTGAGCGGCTTGAAGCGCGAGATGCGGGATCTGAAGGAAGTCGTGGCCGACCTGACGCTGGAAAACCGCATTCTGAAAAAAAGCGTGATCGGGGATGGGGAGGATACCGAATGAGATACCCTGCCTCTGAGAAGCTGGAGATCATCCGGCTGGTCGAACAATCACACCAGCCGGTGAAGAAGACACTGGAACAGATCGGCGTGTCACGTCCGACCTTCTATCGCTGGTATGACCTTTACCGGCGGTTCGGTGAAGCCGGGCTTGAGGATCGGCGCAGCGGCTCCGGCCGGGTCTGGAACCGCATCCCGAACGAGGTGCGTCAGCAGGTACTGGAAATGGCCCTGGATCAACCGGAACTATCTCCCCGGGAATTGGCGGTGACGTTCACCGATGAGAAGCACTACTTCGTCTCCGAGGCCAGTGTTTACAGGCTTTTGAGGGCGCACAACCTGATCACGAGCCCGGCTTTCATCGTGATGAAAGCGGCTGATGAGTTCAGGGAGAAGACCACCGGGCCGAACCAGCTCTGGCAGACCGACTTCACCTATCTGAAAGTGATCGGCTGGGGATGGTTCTATCTCTCCACCGTGCTTGACGACTTCTCCCGCTACATCATTGCCTGGAAGCTCTGTACCGGCATGGCGACGAGCGATGTGCAGGATACGCTGAACCTGGCGCTTGAGGCTTCCGGACTCGATGAAGTAAACGTGATCCATCGCCCAAGACTACTCTCAGACAACGGACCTTCCTACATCTCTGGCGATCTGGCTGAGTATCTTGCCGACAAGGGAATGAAGCATACGCGCGGCGCGCCGTATCATCCCCAGACCCAGGGCAAGATCGAGCGCTGGCATCAGACCCTGAAAAACCGCATCCTGCTGGAAAACTACTTCCTGCCGGGAGACCTCGAAGCGCAGATCGACGCGTTCGTTGGCTACTACAACCACCAGCGCTATCACGAGAGCCTGAACAATCTCACTCCGGCAGATGTCTATACGGGCCGCGGCCAGACCATTCTGCTGGAACGTGAGAAAATCAAAAGGAGGACCATGAAACTACGGCGCTTGCAGCACGCCCAATCCGCTGCTTAACTCAACCCAGATGCGCCAGACCCTCCTTAAGTCAGGCAGCCTGAAGTCTCAAATACCTGACGACGGACACTCTCGCTCCAGCAGGCCAAAAACCCTATCTGATGTAACGACACCAGATAGTTTATGCTGATCTTCGACGGACTGACCGACCTCGTATAGGCGTCTAGCTGGACTGTCATGCTTTGCCCCCAACCTGTGCAGAACGTCGGTTGTAAGGCGTTTGAAGTCGGGCAGGTCTGCGCGTGCTCTGGACACTCCCGCTCCACAGAAGAAAACAACTCGGCCTTCGTCCTGCGCCCAAAGCAGATCATCGGGTATGTCTGGTCCATCGGCAATGAAGCGCATTTGCTATCGTCGGATCTTTTACTGAGAGTTCAACGTTTCTCTGACCGTGCTATCACGGTTTGTGCTCGAGGTGATGGATAGCTTTTTCAATTAGCTGCCTTCTATGCTAATCGTCCGTGGCAACTCCTCTCAGTCGTGCTGATAGTTGTCCGTCTCGACTATTGCAATCACCTTCGATAATCCAACGGATCAGGCGTCAATGCACTTAATTGGTTGGTTCGTGAGGTTTGTTGTTCGCGAATTGCTGGAGCTTGTTTCTTTGTACCCATCTCCGGTTCGGTCAGGCTCAAAATGTTGTGCACGAAGAAACTCAGCGAATGATTGTACGTCCTTTCGCCAGCCGCCACTGAACCGAGCTTCCAGACCGCTCCAAAACCAATTCCTTGCCACGCCACAACGCATTTCGCTTAGACCATGCCGCTAGCGCAAATCCATCAGTGCCTTCAACGACCGCAAATCGTCCCTGAGCCAAGTCGACATTCCGAGTGTAGACCCCCTGAAAGCCTCGCTGAGAACCGAGCGGCACAAATGCCTTACCCTGACGCGTTTCCTCAGCCGCGATCATCTTCTCCATTTCCACTCTGCGAAGTCGAACGATAGCGTCACCCGAAAGCCGCCCATCGGGTCCAAATTCATGGCCTTCCCGGCCTAGCCAGGCAGATCGTGCCTGAACAGCAGACCTCACCTCCCGTGCAAAATCCCCGCGCCACGCTTCGATATCCTGACTGTCGATCCCGTCCAACCAGGTCTCGGCTTCGCGTTCAACCAGGGCTTCGACCTGCAACCACGACCGGACGTTGATGGAAAAGCTCCGCTGTCTCGCATCAGCATCCAGCGCGCGCTTCCTTAAGTCCGCCGGAATGCTCCAGCTGCCATCACTCCTTCGCTCAACAATACTGAGGCGCCGCAACGCCTCCAGCCGACGCTTGTGAGCAAGCCGAAACGCCGACGAACTCGTCGGGTCTGCGGCCTGGTGCAGTTCCTCAGAATACTCCCCACCATTCTGCTTTGCGATTGCCGCAATTGTGCGATCTGCAGGCTTTGGTTCGATCGTCTTCCGTCCGACTGAAACAATCCCGCCTGCCTTCGGCAATTGAACCGCTTCCTGTTCTGTCATCTCGATTGACCAGACCCGCCCGTCGAGCCCTTCGATCAGCGCCGTCGTGCCGTTCCGCAATTCATCACCCGGCAAAGTGGTCGCAAGTCTTCCCAGGATTTCGCCAGCGGCATCCAGATCACGGGACAGGGCATGGAGACGCGACGCATCGATTTTCCGGCCCTCAAGATTGGCAAGCGACCGAACCATGTCTCCGCGCCTGCCGAGGGCCCGCAGCGTATCCTGCCAACCGTCTTGCATAGCCCAGCTGCCATTCTCGTGTCGTGCCGCAAGGTCGAGCGTTTTCAGAAACCGCAGACGCCGCTTAACGACCGCACCATCGAACCTCGATAATCCGCCGCGTTCACTCTCTGGTGTGTAACGACCATCGGTCAGCGACCGCGCAATGTCATGATCGATCGCCGTAAGCGCCTCACGTTCGGCATCGTTCGACCTCGCCGCAGCCATTTCCCGCAGCCGCCGCTGGCCAAGCTCGAGCGTTACGAGCTCCTGCGCCCGCGCCCGAAATCCGTGCGTGATGTACTTGCGGTCCATCAGCAGCTCTCCATTTCGCGCATTGCCGCCGCGGATCACGATATGAACATGCGGCTGCGCTGTGTCGTGATGGTTGGCAGCCACCCAGTCGAGCCGGCGGCCGAGATCCTTCTCGACCTGGCTCATGAACTCCCGCGTGAACCGCGTCAGATCCTTCATCCGCTCGGCATCCTCCGGAGAGACGATCAGCCTGAACTGCCGCCTGTCTTCAGAAGCGCGTTCGTTAAACGATTTAGCATCGGCCTCATCGACGCTCCGGTCATAGAGCTTTCCGCGCTCGCCCTCGCGCCCGGCACCTTCGCGGCGGATGTAGGCGACGTGCTTTGTAAAACTCGCCGCGCCGGTCGGGCCTGCCCGCGCAATATGGACTTTCACAATTACGCGCCGGGCCCGCTGGTTTGACCAATGGCCAGCAAGGGCGGCCTGTACTTTTCCACGCCCTGCATGACGCACAGCGCCCGGTGCCAGGGATTTGCGGCCACGGCTGCCAAGCCGCCCCTTCGCGACGACACGTTTCAGCCGCTTCAGCTGGGTCTTTACCTTGCCCTGCGACCTGATCTTCCCGAGTCGAGGAACGAAGTCGAAATCGTCGCTCATGGCTCCTAGCGCGCAGCGGATTGCAAATCCGTGCACCCGTCTTCCGGCGCCGGGTCACACAAAAAAGGATGTGCAGACAATGGGTTAAGTGTCGCCGGGTGACACTCCCTTAATCTTGCCCTCCGGGACACAGAATCCATTCCCGTCCCGCTATCTATCGCTTTGACGGTCGCCTGAACCTCAGCCGACCGGTCGCCATAAGTCCATACGGACCTGGCGACGCCAATGATGCGCGCGCCGTCCTGAACGCCGAAGTATCGTCCATCGACTGACAGGGGATGAGAGTTGAGCAGGAAAACTTCGCCGGCTTTGAGGGTCTGACAGCCCTGCCAGGCGGGAAGGGCGCTGCCGGACTCGGTTACTTTGAGCGCATCAACAGATGTGATCCCGTTGATGGAGACCTGCGTATCGCATCTGCAAATCTCGTCACCGGACAGGCCCGCAACATGCTTCAACAAGGGCCAGTCGGCGCCAACAATTCCCTCATCGTTCAGCCAATGTCGAACCTCATCCGAGGGCGCAAACGCTACCAGATCGCCTGTCGAAATTCGCGCCGACCGGTCAACAAAGTAAAGGCCCTTGGGCATGCTTTCCGTCCGGTTCCAGATGAAGTCGGACCGGTTGATAATGCTGGCGGAGACCATGAGGCCTAGCCCGCATCCCATGCCTAACAACGCGATTCTACGACTCATCGCGAAGGCCTGTCCCCATGAACCTACGTCCATTGGTGTAAGCGATGATGTCCTTGCCGCGATACCAGACCTTGGCGCCGATCTTGTGATAAACCGGGCCTGTTCCCAGCGAACGCATATTGACCAGGGTCTTCGGTTTGAGGCCGAGATGGTCAGCGGTTTCATCCGTGTTCATCCATTCGGTCGGGGTTGGGAGGTTTGATTTGGGTCGAAGCTCCTCTCCACTTCTATTTGTCTCTGTCATAGCGTTGCTTCTCCTTTCCTCTACGCAACTCGAAGCCCTGACAGACTGCCAACTCATCCTCAGATTAAGAGTGTCTAACTTGCACCACACGCTCGCGACACCCTTGAATCCCCAAAGAACCCTCACGTTAGAATGCAGCGCTGATAGGCGTATCAGCACCTTCGTTGCAGACCCTTTCGGTATGAAAGAAGACCGCTCCGGAGGTGTCTCCGGAGCGGCTTGGCAAGGCTGTGATCTACCCTAGTCGCGCGCGTTCCAGAGAATGACGTGCCGGCCTTTCTTGCCCTTGACCGGGGCGAGGTTTGCGAAAATCCGGCGCGGTCCGATCTGCGGGTCTGCCAGCGTCAGCGAGACATAGTCGCGTCCCGATGCCTTCGACTTGCGCATCCAGCCGCCGCCGATTTCGGTCGAGGTTTCACCGGCATAGATGCGGTAGTCCGGATGTCCTTCTTCGGTCTTTTCTGCATTCTTCTCGATGCGGATTGCGGCAGAGAGGTTCATCATTGCGAGGGTGCCTTCAAAGCCGGACTTGGTCTCGCTGACATATCCGAGTGCGTTTGCCATAGGGGTCTCCTTTTCTTTCCTTGGCGTGTCTCCCGGGGACCCCTTGTCCCCGTCGACGCCGGACCGCCCGGACGGGGGCTGAGCGGCTAGAACCCGATAGGGGCGAAGCGCATGCGGAGCACCGCCTGGGGCGATGAAATTTGCTGCGCGAGGAGCCGCAAAGCGGCGGGGAAATTTCTTCGCCGCAGGCGGTTTCATGGCCGCTCAGTCCGCGTCCAGGTCTTCAAGGCAAAGACGGAAACAAGGGGTCAGTGACACGCTTTTCGGGAAGAAATCAGACCCCTCATCACACGCGTCTCGATTGTCCATCGAGACCTCAAGACGCGCGATTTTTTTTGAAGGCATTTTCATGGGTCGCCCAGGTATCGGAGCCACAATCCCCAGCCTCAGAAAGCGGAAAGCCGCCCGGTGACAGGCACCGGGCGGCTCCTCAAGCTGGCTGAACAGGAGACGATTATTCAGGCAGCGTCCTGATGCTCAGGCGTCTCATCGGACGCGTTTTCCGCCCCCGCTTCGAACAGGCTCGCAATCCGTGTCCACGCATCGGCGGGCGGTGATCCGGCCCCGTCGACAAGGCGGGTCGGTGGCACCTGCATCCAGCCCGGTCGCCAGTCAGGATTGGCCTCGCAACCCTCCCCGCTGATCCGGTTCGCAAGCTCCTGTTTCTGCGCCTTGCCCGTCTCGGCGCGGCACGATTCCGCGAGCGACAGGGTCGCAATATCTCCGATCATCGCATTGATGGCGCGCTTGTCCTTCGTGAGATCGAAGAACACATCGTCGGGCTTCCACGCCGCCGAAAGGTCGGTGCCGCAGACATGCAGGACGGCTTCGACAATGCCATTCCCGGCCTCGAGCGCCCGGGCCATGACACTTGCCAGAACCGTCAGGACTTCTTCATCCGACATGGCGAGCAGCGCAGTGAAAAGCTCGCACACGCGGTAGTCGTCGCCGTTCCGGCGAAGGGCCGGATTGACGTTCAGCGCCTTGAACAGGGCGTCAGTCTGAACCTTCTTTTCGGCGAGTGCAGCCACAGATGCCGAGCCTTCGACGCTCGCTTGCGTCTCATCTTTCCGGACGCGAAGCTCGTGAGGACGCACGTCCCAGAGCGCGCTCCCCGCCATCGCATGCGCGACCATCAAGCGGAGAGCAATCGCGGGTGATGTGGCCAAACTCGCCTGAGCAGCAGCGTGGCGATGAAGCAGGATGTATTCCGCAAGCGGGCCGGACATTTCTGGCCGAACGGCTGCCGGAACGGCGTCGCTGTCACCTTTCGAACCCTGTTGCCGCTTACGGGCCTCGGCGGAGGTCAGCTGTCCCTCGTGGAGCTGGACCGTCCCGTCATGGCGGATTTCGATGAAGACCTTCCCGCCATCTTCCTTGGCGCACTGGACATATTCCCAGCGGTGGAAATACGCCCCGCGCTCAAGGCAGATGACATCGCTCCAGCCGTCTTCCTTGTAGGCCTCGACCCGCTCGGCAATCGTGGCGGATTGTGCCTGCCAGAACTGATCCGCATCCGCAAAGACGCCATGCTCGCCAAAGAGGTCGGCAGTGACCTGTCCTTCATAGGCATCAAGATCGAACAAGGCCTTGTCGGTGGTGATCGTGGTCCCGCCCGTTATCCATGCCTTGCACGACCGGCCCATCGGGGCGCGTTCGGTTTCGCTCTCGAAGAGGCGAAGCCATTCGGCCTGCTGGTCGGGCGTGGCGAGCGTCAGCGCGCGGATCGTTTCACGGTCCAGCTCGTCCTCGGCGTAGAGCTTGCGGATCGGCTCGGCGAGCGAAGCAAGCGCGAGCACACGCCGCACCATAAGCTCGGTCACGCCGAAGAAGGCGGCGATATCCTCCACTGCCTTGCCTTCCTCATGCAGCCGTTTGAACGCTTCATATTGCTCCATTTCTGTCGCTGGCAGGCGTCCGACATTCTCGATGACGGAGGCGGCAATCGCGGACGCCGCATCCTTCTCGGTCATGATCGCGCAGGGGACCAGCGGCGTCTCGCCTGTCTCCTTGGCGATTTCTTTCAACGCGAAGAAGCGGCGGCGTCCGGCGATGACGCCATAATACTTGCCCTCGCGGCGGACCAGCAAAGTCTGCCGCAAACCGCTCTCGCGGATTGATGGCAGGATGTCGGACACGTCCGGTTTCTTTCGTCCATGACGCATATTGAGTTTTGAAATCCGAAGCTCGTCGAGCGGGATGTGTCTAAGGTCGGGCTGTGCCATGGGGGTCTCCTTTTCTGGCGGGTGAAGCGAGAGACCCAGCGCCCATGCAGGGCCTCTCCAGTTGATCTTGGTGAAGGGAAAGCCCTCGCTGTCGCGGCAGGCTTCTGGGTCGGTCTCGCCCCAGTCATAGTCGCGGATCGTGATCAGGGGCGCGCGGCCCTCGACCCAGATTTCGGCGACCTGGGCCTCGGCAATGACGAGCGTCATGCGCGGCCTTGGGCCAAGCAATTCAGTGACGGTGCGGGCAACGCTCATGTCGAAGCCCAGCCCGTCACGGTCGCAGCAAGCCGGGCCGCAGCGGCGCGGCCTGCGTCCAGCGCCTCGGATAACAGCTCGTTCGCAACAGTGGTGAGGTAGCAATTGTCCGTGCCGGGATAATTACACTCGACGCCCCAGAGGCTGGCGGCGTGGTGATCCAGTTCGATTCCGTCGCGCTCGACCGAAAGCACGATCCCGCAATAGAACCACTCGCCCTTGCGCCATGCTTCCATCACGGCTTCGGCCTTGGCCTGCGCCTCGGCGAAGCGCTGGCGGAATCCGTTTCCCGGCCCAATAAAACCGGGCGCGTCCTTGTAGAGCGAGGGCCAGAATCCGTCCTGCCGCTGGTCCGGCGCGTCGGGGCAATCGTCGGCAACAATCCGGGCCGTGACCGTGAAGCCCTCGGCTTCGCAGCTGATCGTATCGCCTTCGCAGGCGTAGGTGTTGAAGTGCTGGGTGAAGGTCATGGCGTTCAACGCGTCCAGAAAACGTGAACGTCTTCGAACCCTGTCTCGAACACCATGATGTCGCCATTCAGCTCCATGTCGCGGGCGAGCGCTGACCAGTCGATATAGTATTCGAGGGCTGCGGGGATTTCCGTCCCGGTGTCGCGGTGGAGTTCTTCGGCGAAGTCTGCCCGGCTCGAAAAGCAGCCTGCGTAATCGTCGAAAGCCGCCACGGCCTGCTCAAGGTCGTCGCCAAAATGGCGATGGACCAGCGCGCCGAGCCTGCCATGTTCGGCAATAAAATCGGCCAGATTACAGACTGTCCCGAAGCTCGCATATTCGGAAAGCTGCGCGCCTTCGAAGCCTTCATAGTCATGGATCGCCCACTCTTCGGCGTCCGGCAGCGGCGACGTCACCAACATGGCGCGAACCTCGGCCATCACCTCATCAGGTGTCGTCGCGTCGATCCAGCGCCCGTGCAGGCAGCCATTATTGTAGGCGGCAAGGCAGGCCACATAGATACGGGGCCGGTCTGGAGATGTGGGTGCAGCGTCTGCCGCAAGGGGGGCTGAAGGTTGCGGTGTGGTCATGGCGTCAGTCTCGTCTCCCCGCCCAAATGTCCCTCCCGCATCAGGCGGGGGTGGGCGGCGAGAAGGCCGGCAGGCCGGACCTGTTAGCCGGTTGGGCAAGGCGGAAAGGTAGGACGCTGAGACCGCTTCAAGACGCCTTCAGTCCCGTCGCCTTGCGCAAGCGGCGGGTCCGGGCAGACCGGTCGTCCGCCCACCTCCGTCTGAGAGGGAGATTGTCCTGGACGCCGGGCGGACGGTTGCAGGCCGCGGGACGCGCCAACCGAGCCGAATCCCGCAAGACAGACTATATGAGCCTACACATCCGCACCTATCGCGAGCAGGACCGCGACGCTGTGATTGCGCTATGGGAACGCTGCGCCCTGACGCGGCCGTGGAACGATCCGTCGGCCGATATCGATCTGTGTGTGCGTAGCCGCGAAGCGACGCTGATGGTGGGTTACAGGGAGGATGATCTGATCGCGTCAGTTATGGTCGGGCATGACGGGCACCGGGGATGGATCTACTATCTCGCCGTCGAACCGGAGCGACAGGGTCATGGTCATGGCCGCGAAATGATGGCCGAAGCCGAGCTGTGGCTCGCAAGCCGGAATGTCGGAAAAGTCCAGTTGATGGTCCGCATCGGCAATGCCGATGCCGAAGCCTTCTACGGGGCGCTCGGTTATGAAGCCCAGGATGTGACCGTATTCGGGAAATGGCTGAACGACCCGAACGCCCCCTGAGCCAGCGGCCTCATAATGCTCATGCAGGCCGAGCAGCCTCCGACCCCTCTGCTTGTCAGTGGGAAGCGCAGGCTGGCGCGATCACCGGCGAGACACCCGCATGCCGCTGGGCTGCCCGGAAGGGCAGACCAGAGGTCCGGAGACGAGCCGGGCCGCTGGCGGCGTGCCGCCCGCGAAACAGCCCCCTCGCGTCAGCGAGGGGTGATCGCCGGATCAAGGTCTGATGCCAAATTGGATCTGCTCAGGTCTGTGCAGTCAGGAGGTCCCTGTATCCGCCATCCCGGAGTTCACGTCCTCGCACGAGGGCGCGGCGCATTTCGTCTTTCATGGCCCGGCTGGGGCTCTGCCAGGCTTCGGTGGCGCGATCCTCGCCATAGATGATGGCAGCGGTTTCAAAATAAGTTAGACCGGTCTCATGCGCATCGAGCGCAATGAGCGCATTGCGAAACGCAAGCGATGAGCGTGTCCAGGTGTCGTTGAAACTCGGATCGTCCTTGCCAAGAATACGCTGAGCCTTGCCGATGACTTTAAGTGTTTCGTCCATGCTCGACACATTATCGATGATCAGTTTCATGCGGACGGGTTCGACGCTGAGTAGTGACAGACCAGAACAAGCGACTTGGATGCTGTGGCCGTGCCCACGGATCATCAGGTATTCCCGGCCGACGCGATCTGTGAGGTGGGTGACTTCACACACATTGATCGTCTGATCGAAAATATCGTCGCGCTCGCTCGGATGACGCGGTACGACCTGCATGGTCAGGGCGCGAGCATAGAGGGCAGGGATCCAGAAGACGTCGGCCTCGTAGCCATTCGCGTCTATGTCGGGAAAAAAAACCAAGCCGAATTTCTCAGCGTCGATCTGGTCGCATAGCGGCCGGAGCAGCCGGATGCCGTGACAGGCTGGCTTTTCAGATATCTGTGAGTCGCCAGCCCGCAGGGCGGCTTGCCTGAATTCGCTATTTCGCCGAAGAAATTCCCAAGCCCAGCGACTTCTGGAGAGTCGGCAAGTATAGGCGTAGTCATCCAGATCAATACGGACCGAGGGTGTGTCGGCGGGACTCATCAGGTGCCTCCTTCACAAGCGGGTGCTGCAAAAGAGGTGCCAAAATTCTACTTCAGGCTAAAAGAAGCGCGTTTTCGACGGGTCCGAGAAGCGTTGCATAACCGCCGTCCCGCAGGTCACGGCCGCGGGCAAGGGCACGTCTCATCTCGTCTTTCATCGCTCGGCTTGGGCTGTGCCAAGCTTCGCGGGCCCGTTCTTCGCCATATATAAACCGCGCCGTCTCAAAATATGAGAGTTGGGCATCATGACAATCGAGTGCGACCAGTGCATTGCGAAGGGCCAAGGAATGGCGAGTCCATTCCGGGATATCCGCCTCTGCTTGCGGGTCATAGACACGCTGGGCGCGCTGGAGCGTTTTCAGCTTGGCCTGGAATTCGTCGAGACTGTCGATGATGAAGCTAAGCTTGACAGGTTCGCGGGCGAGAAGTGACATGCCCGTGCAGAACACCTGAATGACGCAGCCATTTCCCTTGAGAAGAAATTGTTCGCGGCCGGCGAGGTCGGTGAAGTGCGTGATCCTGCAGATGCCAACAGTGCGATCATAGAATTCACAGGATTCATTAGGACCACTCGGAGAAACTTGCATGTGAACCCGCCTCGGATAGAGACCTCCCGACCAGAAGGCGTCGGCTTCAAGGCCGCTATCCTCTGGATCCGGGAAGAAGGCGAGCCCCCATCGCTCAGCAAGCGCCTGAGAGGCTCTAGGGCGCACGAGGGTGATCTGATGGCAGGCGGGAGCGAAACTAAGCTCACTGGCAGAAGGAAGCGACGAGTCCTCAAGAAATCGTCGGTTTCGGCGCAGGAACTCCCAGGCCCATCTGCTGTCTGACAACAACCATGTGTAGTCATAAGCACTTATATGATCTGCCAGCCGGGACATTTGTCCTCGTTCCCCAAGAGAGATTCAACTCAACAGGGAAAGCAAATTCAATGCCGGAATAGAAAGTTGATCGAGTAGGTATTTGTTACGGTAACGTTTGGGAACCCATCATGCGAGGCCCAATGACGCTGCGCGCGGACCATTTTGAGAGTTTTACGCACTTGTTTCATTCCGGGTTTGGGGCATCATCCTGACTGATGCTTATCAGCATGCGCATCGCGCAGAATATCGATTCCACCATATACCGCAATCGCCGCGACTCCCAATCCGACAAGCAGATCTGGCCAGTTGGACCCAGTCCACAGTACGATTACGCCCGCGAGAATGATCCCCCCATTCGAGATGAAGTCATTGAAACTAAATGTTGTAGCGGCTCGCAGGTTTACATCCTTCTTTTCTATTTTTTTCAAAAGCCAGAGACAGATCAGATTTACAACACCTGCAATCGCGGCCATTGCCAGCATGATGAGACCGAGGGGTTCAGATCCTTCAAAGTATCGACGGATTGCGTCGCCGGCGACGCCGACGGCAAATACAAGAAGCATTCCACCTGACAGTCGAGCGGCGTTGCGTTTCCAGATCTGCGAACGTGTAAGTGCAAGCAGGCTCAAGCCATACACAATCGCGTCCGAGGAATTATCCAGCCCGTTCGCCAGGAGGGCATTGGAGTCGCCGAACCAGCCTGTGACAAAAAAGCCAATGGCTATGAGTATGTTTAGCCATAGTACGATTTGAAGAGTTCGGCGCTCGTCTGACGTCTCGATTTTCAAGTCTTCGCTACCCATCCTATGATTTTACCAACCGTTGTCTGTGAGGGGAGATGCACCGTAAGAATTTTATCGAAGCGTCTCCGTTAGAAAGCTTGGTATTGCAAGCGTATTGAGGATAGCTGGAGTAGCGGTAGGGCCCTGTGGTGGCAAGTGTGCCCTTGGCTCCTGGTGTCTTGTCGAAACCGAACCGGAAATCTGCGCGCCAAACCACCATATTCGCGATGATGAGAGGGGCAAACCCGAGGCCGAATATCGCCCAGCAGGGTACGGGAGCGGTTGCCCTACCTGAAGCCCCAATCGACAGCGCCGCTCCGAAATTCGTGATCGTACCCTTCCAGATGATTGGTGCCACGAAACGCGAATAACGCTGCGGGAGCCAAATTCTCTGCGCGGGGAACGCTGCAGACCAAATAGGAATCACAGCAACTGCGCCACCTGTGGCAATGCCGAGTATCTGGATTGTCGTATCACCACTCATGTTGCCTCCTGCGCTTGTGTTTTCAGCCGTCAGGGTTATTTCCTGCAGTCTACAGTAACTAGAGGGGCAAGGGGCGCTATCATGGCCTTGATGACGATCGGAAAACTGTCAGGGGCGACGGCCGTAAAAGTCACGACAATCCGCTATTATGAATCCATTGGCCTGCTCGACGAGCCGCAACGCAGCGCAAGCGGACAGCGGTTGTACGCAGGGGACTCTGTAGAGCGTCTCCGTTTTATTCGTCATGCAAGGGATCTGGGGTTTCCCGTCTCAGCGGTAAGGGAACTGATTTCGCTGCAGGTAGAGCCAGGCAGGGAGTGCGTCCTGGTTGACCAGATTGCACGTCGCCAGCTTGACGAGGTTCGCCGCAGGCTGACCCAATTGGAGGCGCTCGAGGCCGAGCTCAAACGCATGATCCGCGCTTGCGAAGGCGGCAAGATCGGATCCTGCTCTGTGCTCGCTGCCCTTGGCCAGCACGAGAATTGCTTGCACGAACAGCATGATGGCGCCGAGGTGCTTGCAGGGCTTCCGTCAAAAGGCGCTTGACCCTCCATTGACTGGAGGTGTTAAAAAGAGAGTGAGCCTGTTTACCCGATCGCAATAGAAAGTAGCTAGCCCAGCAATCATGTTTCCGTTCCAAGTCATAACGTGTTTACGAAGGTTGCTCGTCATGGTGATGGCGATAGCTTTTGTTATTGCGCCGATGACGGCTGCGGCGGATATCATGCATCCGGGCGATCAGGCCGCAGAGGAATGTTCTGCGAGTGAGCTAGCCCAAGATGTCTCTGATAAGGAGCCATCGCATGAAGGTCATGACCATACCGCGCATCAGTGCGGAAGCTGTCATTTCCATCTGATAGGCGGCGGCGATCTAAGCGGCGCTCCGAAGTCTGCCGTACAGACCAGACATTTGTTGCCTGGCGGTTCTTTTCTCGAGAACCTCCGCCCAGACGGTCTTTACCGTCCTCCTCGTGCCTAGACCAACGACACAGGATTATTTTGCGTGGCTACGGCCTCGCTGTCGTTGAATCTGGACGAGGAAACCAGCAAAAATGAAAATTCTTATATGCAGCGCGATCACCGCGCTCGCCCTGCCGGTCATGGCCGGTACGGCCTATGCGCAAGGGTGTAGTTCTGTCTATGTCAGCGCGACTGACTATGATCAATCCCGACCACTGACGCTCGACGCGGCTATTGCTCGCGCCGCCAATGCTTCGCCTGAAGTTCTGACGGCGGCTCTCGAGGCGAAAGCTTCATCGGCCGACGCCGATCAGGCGAGCCGTTGGCTTAATCCATCTCTGTCTGTCGAAACCGAGAACTTTGCCGGCAGCGGATCGCTTGAAGGCTTCAATGCCTACGAGACGACCCTGGTAGTGGCGCAGACCTTACAGCTTGGCGATAAACGAAGACTTTCCGAGCGGGCCGCCAGAGCTGAAGCCGCATTGGCGAGTGCCGAATGTTCTGTACGAAGCCTGGAAGCTCAGAAACTCGCAGGGGAACTCTATCTGGAACTTCGTGCCGCTTACGACATGGCCGAGGTCGCTCAGGCCTCAGCCGATCTCGCATCCGAGTTCTCCGGCGTCGTCCAGCGCCGCGTGGACGCTGGAGCGTCGGCTCCGCCTGAGTTGCTGCGCGCGCGGGCTGAAGCAGCAGCGCTTCAGGCGGTTGCGGATGGTGCGCGGGGCCAGGTCGAAGCCAAAGGGCTAGCGCTTGCGTCCGTTTGGGGTAGTCCAGAGATCGACTTTGTCTTGTCTGGCACTGCGGAAATCGTAACAGATCCGGCGGGTGGGTCGGCTCAACCAGATTCTGGCGTTCATCCGTCACTTGCGGCGGCTAAGGCCGGAGCGACGGCTCGTAGCGCGGCGACGGACCGGGCCCGCGCCGGCGCATGGCCTGATATAACCGTATCGGCTGGTGTCCGAAGATTTGAGGACACGGGCGATAGCGCGTTTCTGGCGGGTGTCAGTGTTCCTTTGCCGGTCTTTGACCGCAATCAGGACGCAACGCGGGCGGCGGGATTACGTACCCAGAGTGCCGAGCTATCAGCACAGACTGTTGAGGCAAGGTTGCGGGCCGAGCAAGCGAGTCTTGCCGCGCAGGTCCGGGCCGCAAAATCCCGCTTGCAGCGTCTCGAGGGCGAAGCGCTGCCGCTCGCAGAAGAAGCCTATACAGCTGCGGCAGAGGGCTACCGGGTTGGCAAGTTCGACCTGACCGCCACGCTCGATGCGCGGCGCAGTCTGATTGAAACCCGCGCCGCCGTTATCGATGCCCGGCTGGCGCTCCAGACATACACGCTGCGGTTGCGTGCGCTGATTGGCGCCGCGCCGTTCGAAGGAGAGATCCAATGAAACTGAATTTATTCTATGCGGCGCTGCTTTCGCCAGCGCTTTTGTATCTTAGTGCTTGCGGCAATGACGCCTCCGATTCGTCTGGTGCAAACCGGACGCCCCCACAAGCCGAAGATGGCCATGACGACCACGAAGACGGTAGTGATGAGGAGCATGAAAGCCATGATGAGGCCGATGGCGACGATCATGAGGGACATGAAGAAGGAGGCGGTCATACCGAACACGAAGGTGAAGGCGGCGATCATGTCGAGCTGACCGCCGAGGAGGCGGAAGCTGCCGGTATCCGGACCGGGCGAGCCCAGACCGGAGCGGTTTCGGGCCAGCTGGAACTGCCGGCCGAGATCCGTTTCGATGCGGACCGTGTCGCAAGGGTCTCGCCACAGGTCGAGGGCACCGTTGCCCAACTTTATGCAGGCGAAGGCGATATCGTGAAAGCCGGCGCCACGCTTGCCCGGCTGACCAGTCGTGAACTCGCCGGCCTAAAGGCCGATTATCTGAATGCCCTGAGCGCCGAGCGCCTCGCGCAAGCCGAGCTTGAGCGTGAGGAAAACCTCTGGGAGCAGAAAATCACCGCCGAGGCCGATCTGCAGTCGGCGCGTGCGGCATTCGCCGCAGCCAATGCCGGCCGGGAAGCTGCTGAAAACAGGCTTCATGCGATCGGCATTGGTCATGGCACACTGGACAAGCTTAATGAGGCTGCGGATGGGTCGCTTGCACAAGCCTATGTGACGGCTCCCCTTGCCGGAGAGGTGATTCAGCGGAGCGTTTCTCTTGGAGAAACCGTATCGGCTGGCGGCGCGCCCATCTTTGTCATCATCGATGATAGCGTCGTCTGGGCCGACATCGCCGTCTACAAGGAAGATCTCGGCAAGGTCAGCGAAGGCCAGACCGTGACCTTCCAGCAGGAAGATGGCCGCGTCCTGGCCGAAGGGACAATTTCAAATGTCCTGCCTGTCATCAATGAGGCATCCCGCACCGCGACCGCGCGGGTCATTGTCGACAATGCCGAACACAGGCTGAAGCCCGGTCAGTTCGTAACGGCGCGGATCGACACGGGAGAGGGGCGCCCCGTCGTGCGCGTTCCCTCCGATGCGATTGTCAGTGTTGAAGACAGGATGTCGGTCTTCGTCCCGACGGATGACGGGTTCGAACCGCGCGAGGTCCGGACAGGAGAGAGTGCAGGCAGCTATACCGAGATCATTTCCGGGCTCGAGGCCGACGAAGCATTCGTTGCCGAGGGCGCCTTCACCCTGAAAGCGCAGCTTGAAAAAGACGCTTTCGGCGACGGCCACGCACACTAGGAGACCCGCAAAATGATCAATTTGATGCACCGCCTTGCGGGTGGCCGGCTGCTTGCCGCCATTGCCGCACTCGCCCTGTCGATCGGGGGGCTGTTTGCCTTTCGCAGCCTGCCTGTCGACGCTTTTCCCGATCCCTCACCTTCTCTGGTCCAAGTCTTCACCGAAACTGAAGGCCTGTCGCCCGAAGAGGTCGAACGCTATGTCACCTATCCGATCGAGACGGCCATGTCCGGCCTCCCCAAGGTCGACGAGATCCGCTCGACATCCAATTTTGGCCTGTCTGTCATCAATATCTATTTCGAGGACGGCACGGACGTCTATTTTGCCCGCCAGGTCGTCGGTGAGCGCCTCGGCGAGGCCGCCGACGCCATTCCCGACGGTTTCGGCACACCCAAGATGGGGCCGATTTCGACCGGCCTTGGTATCATCATGTACTATCGGCTCGTCGATGAGACCGGCGAGCGGTCGCTGGTTGAGCTGCGCGAGATTGCCGACTGGATGATCAAGTATCCGCTCCAGTCGGTTGAAGGGGTGACGGAGGTTCTGTCACTAGGGGGTTTCGAGAAGCAGTACCAGGTCCGCCTCGATCCCGATCAGCTGACATCCTATGACCTCAGCGTCGGCGAGGTGATTGCCGCCCTGGAGAGCGCCAATCGGACGGCCGGCGCGCAATTCATCGAAATTGGCGCCGAACAGTACACGGTGCGCGGGGTCGGGCTCGCTCGCTCCCTCGATGATCTGCGTGAAACGCCGGTCAAGACCGTGGATGGACGAACCGTCCGCGTCAACGACCTCGGTGAAGTCGCCATCGGCGGCGGCGTCCGGCAGGGGCTCGCAACTGCCAATGGCGAAGGGGAGACCGTCGCCGGTCTCGTCCTGAAACTTTATGGCACAAACACGTCTGAGGTGATCGAGAACGCTCAGGCGCGCTTCGACGAGATCAACCAGTCGCTTCCGGATGGCGTCAAAGCCGTTCCGTATTATGATCAGGGCACGCTGGTGAAAAAGGCGGCTGCGACCGTGACGACCGCGCTCTGGCAGGGCGCGCTCCTGGTCGCCGTCATCGTCTTCCTGTTCCTCGGCGGCTGGCGGCCAAGTCTTGTTGTCGTCATGGCTATTCCCTTCTCGGTCGGCTTTGCCTTCATCGCGATGAAGGCCCTCGGCATCGGGGCCAATCTGATGACGCTGGGCGGGGTAGCGATCGCCATCGGGATGATGGTCGACGGCGCCATCGTCATCGCCGAGAACGTGGATCGCGGCTTGCGCGAACGACGCGAGGGTGAAGATAGCCGCACGACGGTCGCGCGAGCGAGCGCCGAAGTGATCGCGCCGCTAATTGCTGCCGTCGCCGTGGTGATCATCGTCTTCCTGCCGCTCTTTTCGCTACAGGGCACTGAAGGCAAGACGTTTCGGCCGCTCGCCGCTTCTGCCGCGCTCGCCATGACAGGGTCGCTGATCTATGCCGCGCTCATCGCTCCGGCGATGGCGCTCGGCCTCATGCGTCCGCCCAAGAGCAATAGCCAGGAGAGCGACAGCCGGCTTGTTTCGCTGATCAAGCCGCTTGCGGCCTTCTTCGTCCGGCGACGTCTCGCGGCGGTCGGGCTAGCAGGCGTCCTGCTTCTGGTTGGGGGCCTCTCAGCGACACGCCTTGGCTCGGAGTTCACGCCTGCGCTGGAGGAAGGCGATGTCCTGTTGCGTGTGACGATGGCGCCGTCCATCTCGCTAACCGAAGCAAAGGAAACGTCGACCCGCATCGAGACAAGACTGCTTGAAGCCTTCCCCGAGATCAGTTCCATTGTCAGCCGGATCGGCCGTGGGGAAGTCGGCGCGCATGCCGACCCGGTGAACAGTATCGAGGCCTTCGTGGCGCTCAAACCCCGAAGCGAATGGCGCAATGGCATCAGCCCGGATGAACTCCGGGCGTCGATCTCCGAGAATCTCGGCGGCTTTCCAGGCGTCAGGGTTAATGTCGGCCAGCCAATCGCCATGTCGGTTGATGAGCTCCTGACCGGCACAAAGGCGCAGCTGGCGGTCAAGATCTTCGGTCCGGATACGGAGGTCCTGCTCGAAGGCTCGCAGGACTTGCAGTCCATTCTTCAGGAAATTCCTGGGGCGACCGACGTCCAGGCCGATCAGATCACCGGCGCGCCGCAGCTTGTGGTCTCGCTCAACCGTCCTGCGCTCGGCCGGTATGGACTGAGCGTGGAGGAGGCGCTCGATGCCTTGCGTTCCGGCGTCGGCGGGGCAGAGGCTGGTGCCGTTTTTGAGGGAGTGCGCCAGTTTCCCGTCATCGTGCGCTATGCCGAAGAGGACCGCAACACGCCCGCGGCCATCGGACGGATTATTCTGGAATCGTCCAGCGGCGCACGGGTTCCACTCGAAAGCGTGGCAAACATCAGGGAGATTGTCGGTCCACGTCAGATCACGCGCGAGAATGGTGAGCGATTCATCACCGTTCAGCTCAATGTGAGAGGACGCGATATTGGCAGCTATGTCGCTGATGCGCAGCAATCGGTCGCCAGCCAGCTCGACCTGCCGGCTGGTTATCGCGTCGAATGGGGCGGACAGTTCGAACTCCAGCAGGAAGCGAATGCGCGGTTCGCGGTCGTGATCCCGATCACGCTCGGTATCGTATTCCTGATCCTGCTATTGACGTTCGGGCGCATGAAATCGGCCATCCTGATCCTGCTCAACATTCCGCTGGCGCTGACCGGCGGGGCGATGGCGCTCTGGATTGCAGGCCTGCCGATCTCGGTGCCTGCGACGGTCGGCTTTATTGCCCTGTTCGGTATCGCGCTCGGCAATGGCATGGTGCTGGTCAGTTTCATGGATGATTTTGCCAGGGAGGGCCGTGGTCGCGATGAACTTGCCGTCGAGGCGGCAGGCTTGCGGGCACGTCCTGTGCTGATGACCGCCCTTACGACGGCGCTCGGCCTTGCGCCGCTGCTCTTCGCAAGTGGTGTCGGTGCTGAAGTGCAGCGGCCACTGGCCACGGTGGTCATGGGCGGGCTGGTCTCCTCGACCGTGCTAACTTTGCTGGTGCTACCCGCCCTTCACCGCTGGTTCGCACCAAAGCCCGACGCGCACCATTCCTTGTTGGAGGCCGAGCATGTTCATCCATCGTGAACTTCGCTTCGCGGTCATGTCCGTTTCTCTCGCAGCCCTGGCCGGCTGCGAGAGTCTCGACAACGTGATGGGGGCCCTTTCAAGTGAGCAGTCGGCCAAGGTGCAGGAGGAATGCGGCCTGATACCACCAAAGAGCCGCGTAAAAAACGCGGTACACGCGCGGCGACGCGCGTATCTCGAGTGCAAGCGCAAGGTGCTGGAAGAGGAGGCCGATCCTGAGCCACGCACATGATCATGACGATCTTGATCCCGCGAGCGATGATCGTCGGGTCTCCATTGCCATCTGGTCAATAAGACTGTCATACGGATCACTGATCCGCCCGCCGTTGGTGGCTGGACGATCGTTATTCTTGGCGGTGTTGCGCTGGTCATTGCAGAGCTTACAGCCCTCCTGATCTATTCGGTGCAGAATGGGAGCGTGAATATCCGGGCGCTCCTCCTTCACAATCTGTCCGACGCACTCGCATCTGTAGCCGTGGTTGCGGGCGACGCGCTCATCCTCATCTATGACTGAATACTGTTCGATCCGTTCGTGACGATCGGTATCGCGGTAACATTCTCTGCCTGTCGTTCCGCGAAATCGGCGGGCCGATCCACATGTTGTGGCTAGGCAGTCCGCCGGACATTGACATCGGTACCGTCATTGAGGCGATGCGGAGCGGTGATGGTGTCGTGGATGTCCATCATTTGCATCTCCGGCAGATGCAGGAGCCCCTTTTGTCAGCTATCTTCGAACAGTTTGTCGGTGAGTGCGCAATCGGGTGTTTCAGCGCCGGTGCAACCAGCCATGATCTCGCCGAGCCGTCGATCCATCTGCTTCAGATCGGCGATGCGTTTACGGATATCGCCCCGATGTGCTTCTGCCAGCGCCCTGACCTCCGCGCAGCTCGGCCTGCCATCATTGATGCCAAGTAGCGAGCGTACATCTTCCACGGAGAAGCCGAGGCTGCGGGCTCGCAATATGAAACGCAGTCGTACCTGATCTTCATTCGAATACAGCCGGTGGCCACTTGCCGTGCGGGCTGGTTCGGGCAGCAATTCGATCTTTTCATAATAGCGGATCGTTTCAAGATTGCAGCCGAGCCGCCCGGCCAGTTCAGCCCGTTTGAGTGCTGCTCGCGGCGATGTGATGGCCATGATGAAATACCCACTTGTGTCTGTACCAACTACAGAGCGTAACGTGATCATGATCAATAAAGCAATGGGAACAGCTGGTCATGGCAGGTACGGAAAACAGCCCAGCAAATGAGCGTCGCTCAAGGTGGCTTGTTGCCGGTGGCATGCTGGGGGCATTCCTTGCATCATCCTGCTGCATCGTGCCGCTTGTGCTGATCAGTCTCGGTGTTTCCGGAGCGTGGATTGGCCAGTTGACGGCGCTGGAACCCTACAAGCCCCTTTTTCTTCTGGTCGCGATCGGATTTCTCGCGGCTGGGTTCTGGGATGTCTATTTTCGAAAAACCAGTGTCTGCGAGGATGGTAGCTATTGCGCCCGTTTGCAGTCGTCAGTCGTCAAGCAGGTCGCCCTGTGGAGCGGCGCGCTTGTCGTGCTGGCGGCCTTGACCATCGATGTATGGGCACCGTTATTTTACTAGCCAGGGAGACAAGTATGAAACGCACATGGATGATCGCCGGACTGGCAGGTCTGGCACTCGCGGGGGGGCTCGCAGTCGCCGGCGCGCAGAATGCTCCGGATGCCTCGGTGGAGGTCGAACAGGCGACAGCCCGTTTTACGATCGGAAACATGACCTGCGCGACATGTCCGATTGCTGTCAGGAAAGCGATGATGCGTGTCGAGGGCGTTAAATCTGTCGATATCGATTATGCGGCCAGGACCGCAGAAGTGGTTTACGATACGGCGGCGACAACGCCTGAGCTGATCGCTGCGGCTTCAACCGATGTAGGATACCCGGCAAGCGTTACGGACGGTTGAACACGCAGCATCTGGAATATCCTGATGAGGCACCTGCCAGTCGATGTTCGCATACATCGTCAGATTTTTACACAAGGCTTTCACTTTGATGTCAAAATGGACTGACCGAAAACTGCTGATAACGGGTCTGGCCGGTACCGTCATTGCGACACCTTCTTGTTTTGCATCAATGAGCATGTGCCTCAGCCCCGGCCGGGTACCAAAAATGGACAGGCTGAACCTTGAAGCTGCCTGCGCCGAGTGCACTCGGCGGGGCATCCAGGTGAACACATCGATGCGTACGAGCGATCCCGCGGTCTTCGCCGCAGGCGAATGCGGCGACAGCGGCCTCAACCTGATCCCGGCCACGCCTCCGACATCGGGTCGATGGTGTGATTTTGAATACTTGATCGAGGCCGCGTCGCCATGCCTGGTCACAAGCCAAGGAAGAAATAATGAATCAAACCGTAAAGACAGGCGATTGCTGCTCCGTCAATAAAAACGGCGACGACAGCTATGACCTCATCGTCATAGGTGCTGGCTCGGCCGGGTTTTCGGCTTCGATTAGCGCGGCCGAGGCCGGCAGGCGCGTGGCCATGGTTGGGCATGGCACCATCGGCGGCACCTGCGTCAATGTCGGCTGCGTGCCGTCCAAGGCGATGATACGGGCCGGTGAAGCGGTGCATGCTGGTACAGCGGCGGCACGGTTTCCGGGCATTGAGCCCTGTGCGCAGAGCGTGGACTGGTCGGCGGTCGTCAAGGGCACGGCCGATCTGGTCGACGAGATGCGCCAGAAAAAATACATCGACCTGCTGCCTTCCTATGAGAATGTCACCTATATCGAGGAAGGTGCCGCACGCCTGATCGAAGGTGGGATTGAGGTCGGCGGGCGGATCATCGCTGCACCGAAGGTTCTGATCGCCACCGGCTCGCGCCCTTTCTTGCCGGAAATTGACGGGATCGAGACCGTGGAGGCGCTGGATTCCTGGGACCTTCTCAGCCTGCCCGATCAGCCCGAAAGCATCCTGGTACTGGGCGGCGGCTATATTGGCTGTGAACTGGCGCAGATGGCGTCGCGGCTGGGCGTCAAGGTTACACTGGTCACGCGTTCGCGCCTTCTGCCCGGCGTGGAACCGGAAGTGGCCAAGGCGTTGACCGACGCGTTGAAGGCTGAGGGGGTCGCGGTCGAGACCGGCCTGTCCTACCGATCGGTGAGACGGAGTGACGGCGGCGTCACGCTGACAATCGAACGGGGTGGAAAGCCTGTGACCCTCTCCGCTCAGCGGCTTGTGGCCACCACAGGCCGGGTGGCCAATTCCGAAGACCTCGGCTTGCGCGAGTTCGGCATCGAGACCGATGCGCGTGGATCGATCAAGGTCGGAGCCGACATGGCCACAACGCGGCCTGGCGTCTGGGCAGCGGGTGATGTCACCGATCGCGACCAGTTCGTCTACATGGCCGCTTATGGGGCCAAGGTGGCGGCCAACAATGCGCTCGGGCTTCAGGATTTGCGCTATGACAATGGGGCCATGCCCTGGGTCGTGTTCACCGATCCGCAGGTCGCCGGCGTCGGCCTTTCCGAGGTGCAGGCGAAGGCAGCCGGTCATGACGTCAAGGCCAGCGTGCTGACGCTGGACCACGTGGCACGCGCCGCCGCCGCCCGCGATACCCGCGGCGTCATCAAGCTGGTCGCGGATGCGAAGACCGACCGCCTCCTGGGCGGACAGATCGCGGCGCCCGAAGGGTCTGATGCGATTCAGACGCTGGCTATGGCGTTGAAGTTCGGCATGACGAGCAAGGCGCTTGGCGAGACAATTTTTCCATACCTGACAACTGTTGAAGGGTTAAAATTGGCGGCACAGACGTTCGACAAGGACGTGGCGAAGCTTTCATGCTGCGCAGGCTGAAACCAATTTTAACCGCAACGGGGCCTCGCCAGTCCAGCCAGATCAGGAAACGTCCCAGCCATGGATATTCGCGCGACGTTGTTGATCTATGCTGGCGCGGAAACCGCCGAAATTGCCGGTTGTTTTGCATTCTGGGCCTGGCTGCGGCTTGGAAAGTCCGCTTTCTGGCTGGTTCCGGGGATGATATCCCTTGTTGTATTCGCTTGGCTGCTGACACTGGTGGAAGCGTCTGCAGCCGGGCGCGCCTATGCCGCCTATGGTGGGGTTTACATAACTTCCTCGCTCATCTGGCTATGGACCATTGAGGGGATTCGTCCCGACCGCTGGGATCTGATAGGGGTTGTAACCTGTCTGATCGGGGCTGCGGTTATTCTTTTTGGTCCGCGCATGCCAGTTTGACACTATGGCGAAACGGGTCTTTATCGTCTTCCCTTTAGCTCGATCGGGGACAGTGCCGGAGTATGCCGCCTTACTGATCTGGAGGGTTGTGCGGATAGACTGTTTCTTGGTCCGGGCAGTCGCGGCCATTCGCGGGAATGCTGCAAATTTCCATGATGCGATGAGAACCGTCCCGGCCCCGTTTGACCTGGAAGATCACGTCATCGCCTTCAGAGAGGTCAGTCAGCTCAAGATCGCCCATTAAAGCGAAACTCATGGTCATCGCGCCCATGGCGATGCCTTCGAAGGGGCCATGGTCGATGGTGACCCGGCCGTCGTCGCGATCAAGGGATGTGATCCTGCCCGTGGCCCGTCCAGTATCGCCGGGCATAGCTTCATCTGCCTGTTCGAACGGTTCAGGCCTGGTCTGGTCTGCAGGGCCGGATGCTGGCGGCGTTCGGCTTTCGGGGTCACTGCAGGCTGTCAGGGAAGCGGAACCTAACAGGAAGGCGGTAATCAGAATTCTTTGAGTCATTGGGATTTCCTGGTGAACTAATCGGGAGACGCAGGCATTCCGGCCGCGGAACGCGGCCGGAACCTGATTTACGAATTTTTTGCTTGAAACAGAGGACCGGCTAGTGATCGGTGTCGTCATGATCCTTGCCTGACATGCCGGACATGGATCCGTGTCCGCCCATGTTGCAGTCCATCATGCCTTTGCCTTTCATCATCGACATCATGGATTGCTTGAAAGCATCCGGATCGCCGCCGATCGGCATCATCATGGCGATATCATAATTGTCGCTGTCGTCCTGCTTGAGCATGAAATGGACGTTGTCGCCATTCTCGAATTTGTCGAGCGCAACCATTCCGCCGACCTCGAAGTCCATTGTCATTTCACCCCAGCCGATCTTCTTGATCGGATCGTGTGAAATATTGACGGTTCGGGCATCCAGATCGACGCCGTTAATGACGCCAAAGCCGGGCGCCATGTCGCCGCAGCAGCTCATGCCGGACATGTCCATGTCTTTCATGCTGTCCATTTTCATGCCGGCCTCCTGGGCGAGCGCCGGACCAATCAGGGCCAGTCCGAGGATTGCGCCTGTGACTGCTGTCTTTCTGACGAGGGTTTTCATCGTTTTCTTCCTTTTTGATTGTCAGGCGCGGCTTTCAACAGAGGCCCCCGATGCGCGCCGGGACGGGGGAATAGGGTGGATGGACACGGGACTATTATTTCGACCTCAGATATTTGATGAGGGCAGCGATCCCGAGCAGGAGGAGGAGCACAGCAAGCAGCACGAACACCGTGCCGAACAGGCCGCCACCCATCATGCCGCCGTCGATCATCATTCTGCCTGATGAGCGATCCTGCGCGGCCGCCGGCAGCATGGCGCTACTCAGAAGCAGTGGAAACAAAAGCGGAATTTTCAACAGGTGTCTCGTCATGGTTTTTCTCTTTCGGGGGTGAATGAGCCGGCCCGGTTATCCGGTTCGGCCCGGGGTAAATCTGATGGAATCTGCAGCCCGACCCGGATGTAGTAGATGGCCGGGATCACGATCAGGGAGAGGATGAGGGTTGAGGCCATGCCGCCAAGCATGGGCAGGGCAATCCGGCGCATGACGTCCGATCCGAGGCCGTCGGTCAGGAAGATCGGGGCAAGACCTGCAAAAATGGTCGTGACCGTCATCAACTTCGGCCTGACGCGCATGGCCGCGCCCTTGCTGACAGCTGCGAAAAGCTGGCTCCTGTCAGACGGGTTCGCCTTGCGGACTTCCGCGTCGATATAGAGCAGCATCACGACGGCTGTCTCGACCGCGATGCCGCCCAGGGCGATGAAACCGACCGCGACGGCTACTGACAGATTGTAGCCTGCCAACCAGACGGCCCACATTCCGCCGACCAGGCCGAATGGCAGGCTGGCCATGATGATCAGGGTCCGGTCGAGCCGACCGAAATGTAGCATCAGCAGCAGGAGGATCAGTGCAATCGCAGCTGGAATGGCGATCTTCAGCCGCGCATTCGCTTCCTGCATCTGTTCATACTGTCCGGAGAACTCCACCGCATATCCCGCAGGCAGGTCGACGGCGTTGGCAATCACCTGTCCGGCGTCTGCAACATAGCTGCCCATGTCCCGGTCCGCGATATCGACGAAAACCCAGCCAGTCAGCCTGGCATTTTCCGATCGGATCATTGGCGGGCCTTCCGCATAGGAAATGTCCGCCAGTTCGCTGAGAGGGATATGGGCGCCGGACGGGGCGGGCACGAGTATCTCTTCCAGGTCTGTGGCACTCTCACGAAATGGCCGATCATAGCGCAGGATGATGTCATAGCGTTCCCGGCCCTCGACAGACTGGGAGAGTGTCATGCCGCCCAGGGCGGTTTGGATCACGGACTGGAAGGCTGCCATGTCGATATTCCGCCGGGCGAGTTCGCCCCTATCCGGCGTGATCTCGAGATATTTTCCGCCCATGACCCTGTCGGCGAAGGCCGAGCGCGTTCCGGGTACGTCCGAAATGGCCGCTTCTATGTCCCGGGCAATGGTCTCAATCTCTGTCAGATCATCGCCCGTAACCTTGATGCCAATGGGCGTGCGCACACCTGTTGAAACCATGTCCATGCGAATCTTGATCGGATAGCCCCATGAATTCACGAGGCCGGGCATTTGCAGCTTGGCATCGAGCTCATCGGTGATGTCCTCGACCGTCACACCTGGCCGCCAATCCTCCTTCGGTTTCAGCTTGATCCAGGTCTCGATCATGGTGAGTGGCGCTGGATCGGTTGCGGTATCGGCGCGCCCGGCCTTGCCGAAGACACGATCGACTTCTGGCACGGTCTTGATGACGCGGTTTGTCTGGCCAAGAATCTCCCGCATCTTGGTGGATGACACGCCGGGCAGGGTGGTCGGCATGTAGAGGAGCTCGCCTTCATAAAGGGCCGGCATGAATTCCGAGCCGATCCTCTGGACCGGCACGATGACGGTGGCCGTCAGCGCGAGCGCAAGGGCGACCGTGATCCATTTGAACCTCAGGGCTAGATGGAGCAGCGGTTTGTAGGCCCAGACGAAGAAGGCGTTCAGGGGATTGGCTTCCTCGCGCCGGAACCGACCCCGCATCAGGTACAGCATCAGAACCGGGACAAGTGTCACCGACAGAATGGCCGCGAAGGCCATCGCATAGGTCTTGGTATAGGCGAGAGGACTGAAGAGCCTGAAGCTCTGACCGGTCAGGGCAAAGACCGGCAGGAAGGAGACCGTGATGATGAGGAGTGAAAAGAATATGCCGGGGCCGACTTCCTGAGCCGACTCGACCAGCGCTTGGCGGCGCACGCTCGGATCGGGTTTCGGTCCCAGATCCGCCAGTTTCCGGCTGGCATTCTCGACAAGCACAATCGAGGCGTCGACCATGGCGCCGATCGCGATGGCGATCCCGCCAAGTGACATGATGTTCGCTGTGACACCTTGCCAGGACATGATCAGGAACGCGCCGAGCACTCCGAGCGGCAAGGTGATGATGGCAACCAGAGACGACCGTACATGGAGGAGGAAGATCAGAATGACGAGAGCAACCGCGAAGCCTTCCTCGATCAGCTTGTCTTTCAGATAATCGACCGAACCCTCGATGAGAGGCGCGCGGTCATACACAGTGACAATCTCGACGCCTTCTGGCAGCCCGCGCTGGAGACTATGAAGTTTCTCCTTCACACGTTCGATCACCGACAGCGCATTCTCGCCATCGCGCATCACCACGATGCCGGACACAGTTTCGCCTTCGCCATTGAGTTCGACAATGCCGCGCCGGAGGGCCGGGCCTTCGACAATCCGGGCGACATGGCTCAGCTGGACGGGGGTGCCATCCTCTGCCTTGACCACGACCTGTTCGAGATCAAGTTTCTCATCGACATAGCCTGATGAGCGGATGACATATTCCGTTTCGCCCTGTTCGAGCACGCGGCCACCGACCTCGCTCGAGGCGGCGCGGACCGCGTCACGGATACGGGTGATCGACAGGTCGTAACTTCTCAGGCGATTGGGATCGAGTAGCACCTGGTATTCCCGGACAAAACCGCCGACCGAAGCGACTTCAGAGACCCCTTCCACTCCGGCGAGTTCAAGTTTCAGGAACCAGTCCTGCAGTGAACGCAGCTCGGCGAGATCGGTCTTGCCGGTCTTGTCGACCAAGGCATACTGATAGACCCAGCCAACGCCGGTTGCATCCGGTCCGATCTGGGGTACGGCGCCTTCCGGGAGTTCGGATCCCAGCCGGGACAAGGCTTCGAGAACGCGCGAGCGGGCCCAGTAGAGGTCAACATCATCGTCAAATATGACATACACAAAACTGGTGCCGAACATTGAGGAGCCGCGCACGTCCTTGGTCTTCGGCAGACCGAGAAGGTTCGTCGATAGTGGATAGGTGACGAGGTCCTCGACAATCTGCGGGCTCTGGCCCGGAAAATCGGTGCGAATGATGACCTGGGTATCTGTCAGGTCCGGCACTGCATCGAGCGGCGTGCGCTGGATCGCCATCCACCCGGTCACAGCCAGTGCAGCGGCGAGCATGAGGACGATGAGCTGGTTGGAAACCGACCAGGAGATCAGCTTTGCCACCCATGATTTGGAGGGGTCTTGCCCCGCGAGGTTTCTGTCGTTTCGTTCAGTCATGACTGTCCCCCGAATGCCCAGGGGCCTGGTCAGCGCCAGTCTCGCCGTCATTGGTCGTCATCGACATGCCGGCCATCGGGTTGGGCCAGTCAATCCGTTCGGCTCCATCTGCGCTGTACGGATTGGCTGGTTTCGCTTCTTCCTGCAGCCAGTACCGGCCCGTTGCGGTGTCCCGGTAGAGCACCAGACCAGCCTCGCTGTAATGCTGAGGTGCGCCTTCCAGCAGCCAGGGTTTCAAGGCCTCGACCAGGTCTGAGAGTTGTGTGGCAAGGTCTTCGCGGTCCGTGGCGTCCTGCGCGGCGGCGAGAGCGGTTTGCGTAGCATCCATGACCGGTGCCAGTTTCGTGTTCGCGTAACGGTCCCGCAGCACTGGCACCAGGGCGAGCGCCGGGTCCACGAATAGCGGATCGATGTCATACCCGTCTCTCAGGGCCTCGTGGAAGTAGAGCGCCATGTCAGTGAAGTGATCGATTTCGGCGAGGGCTTTACTGTCCACCGGAATATCGGAGAGCGGTGTTTCCGGACTGGCCGCGCTCGCATCCGGAGCTTCCAGCTTGGCAAGACCTTCTTTCAGGTTGGCTTCGCTATCGAGCAGGAACTGCCCGCTGGCGACGACCATGTCGCCACTTTCCAGACCCGACAGGATTTCGGTCCGGCCATTGGCCGAAATCCCGGTTTGCACGGCGCGTCCGGAGAAGCGGCCATTGCCTTCGGCGATGACGACACGGGCGCCCTCGCTACCAAGCAGAATGGCTTCACTTGGAACCGAAAGACGCGGTCGGCCGCCGATATTCAGCCTTATGTCCGCATAGGCGCCCGGGCGAAGATAGCCCGACACATTGTCCACTTCGATCCGGACGTCGGCTGTACGGGTTTTCGGGTCGATTGTCGGATAGATATAGTCGACCTGGCCTTTACCGGGGGCATCGGGCGCGCTCGGAAAATCGAGTTCGGCCTGCATGCCTGTTTCCACCAGAGGCAAATCGCTCTCCGGCACCGAGGCAATGACCCAGACATCGGCATAGGATTGCAGGCGTAATATAGGCGTGCCGGGTTTGACATAGTCGCCATTGCGGACCTGGAGCTCGGCAACCGTGCCGCCGGCTTCTGCGTAAACCGGAACACGTTCAATGACCTGGCGGGTTTCGGTCAGCCGGTCGATGGCCGCATTCTGCATGCCAAGGGAGCGCAGGCGCTGGCGAACCGACGCGATGCGCGCTTCGTTACCGATCCTGAACGAGTTCAGATAATCTTTCTGCGCGGCGATCAGGTCCGGACTGTAGATCCGGTAGAGGAGACTGCCGGGGCGGACGGTGTCGCCCTCGGCATTGACCGCCAGATTCTCAATCCAGCCTTCTAGCCGCGAGACGGTAACATTTTCGAGCCGTTCATTGGTCTCGACCGTGCCGAAGGCTCTCAGTACACGGCTGAAATCCCTGGTCTCGGCAGGTGATGTCCGGATCCCCATGGTCTGGATCATTTCCGGCGAGACGGCCACGCCCGATCCGGTGTCATCGGCATAAACCGGGATGTAATCCATGCCCATGGAATCCTTTTTCGGAACAGGCGAGGTGTCCGGCTTACCCATGGGATGCTTGTAGTACAGGATTTCCCCTGTTGAGCTCGTCGGTTCCTGGGTCTTGTCGGCAGGCACCAGGTCCATGCCACAGATCGGGCAGGTGCCGTCCGGATCGGTCGAAATATAGTGCGGGTGCATGGGGCAGGTGTATCGTTGCGTCTCGCTCGAGGCGTTCGGTTTTTCACCCTGGCCGCCCGGTGATCCGCCCGGTGCGCCGCATGCGGCGAGCAAGAGGGCGGCAGATGCGGTGCCCATTATCAGGAATGTCTTTTTCATTGTGTCACCAGGAGGGCATTCAGGCGTGCGATCGCAGCGGCCTTGCGGGCCGTTTCAGCTTCGATTTCCGCCCGGAGTTTGAGAATGGCGATCTCGCCGTCGATGATCGGCGCATAACCGCCAACACCGGATTCATAAGCAATCAGCTGGGCCTCGACTTCGTCTTCGACGGCAGCAATCTTGACCTGCAGCACGTCGATACTGGCATCGGCCGCGCGTATAATGGCGTCCCGGGACGCATACTGGGCCGCCGCATTCCGCGCGGCAGCCTGGTAGCGTTGCTCGGCGCCGGCCCGCTCAGCCTTTGCGGCGCGCAAGTTCGGTGCCTGCTTCCTTTCGGCCCAGAGCGGAACCGTAAAAGTCACCATACCGGAGACCCAGTCATCCCCCGCGAACATCGCGCCTTCATCGCGCTGTTGATAGGTGAGCTGGGCCCCCCATTCTGGCTTCCAGGCCGCGCGGGCCTCGTCGATACCGTAATCGGTAACGCGGACGGCCGCGTCGGCAATGCGTACGGTGTGGAACTCAAGCGCTGCGCCGGACCAGTCTCTTTCAGTCAGGGGAGGGAGGCCGGTCGAAGGGACCAGTCCGACGAGTTCGATCAGGCGCGCATCGGTCTCGGCTTCCTGCCGGTCAAGATCAACAAGCGTCCGGGAAACTTCTGCCCGTTCGCTTTCAATTTCGGCAAGGCGATAGACGGCCGGGCGGCCCGCATCGATCTCGGCCTCGACAATGTCGACAAGCTCGTCGTATTTGGCGTTTCGCGCTTCGGCGAGGGATCTCTGCCTGGTCAGTCTAGTCTTGTCAGCGAGAAGAGCGATGAGTTCGGCGCGCAAGGCCGCATAACGGGCATCGCGAACCGCCTCGGTCTGTGCTGACATCGCCCGGGCTTCACCGGCGCGGGCTTCACGGCCCGCGAAGCTCGGAAATTGTTGCCGGATACCAACGGCTTTATTGGTCGGCAAGTAACTGTCGAATGAGGGATCGAAAATCGGAAAGTTGTTGATCCCGAGGGATACGACGGGGTCGGGGAGTGCGGTTGAGGCGACAGCACGCTCCCGGTCGGCCTCGGCATCGTAACCGAGAGCGGAGAGGCTTGGATGGGCCTCGAGACGGGCTTCAAGCTCGGCAAAGCTCTGAGCGTTGGCAACCGCCGCCAGGGGCACAGCGGCAAACGCTGCGACCAGCAGCATTCTTGAAATGTGGGGCATGATAAAACGGGCTCTTCTGAATTGTGAGAAGCGATGACGACGGGCTGCTGTGGCGGCCGCAGGTCATCGCTCTCAATTCAGGAAGCGCTGCTTTAGCGATATTGGCGTGTGCTGGACGATATCCAGCCGAGGTGGAGGCCCGGTCTTTAGCGTTTCGCGCTCTGGCAGGAATGCCTTTGGTGGGTTAGCGAGAACCGCAGCAAATTCTGCGTCTACATTCGCAACAGGTGCAACTGGATTGGCGTCACTGTGCGCCTGGATAAGCATGGGTGCACAGTCGTATCCCGCGGGGCAATCAGACGATGATGCCTGATCTGTATGCCCGGTGTCGGCCATGGCTTCCATCGCCATGTCATTACAGGGGTGATTGCTGCTCATTTCAGTCGGCGCGGTTTCGGAGGTCCCGACCATCAATGGACACGCCATGACCGGATGAGCCGCCATGAAGGCAGCGGCAAACAGTGTCAGGAGGCGGGTCACAAACTGCATCATTGTTCAAATACGTGAAAAGATTAAAACTTTCATTTCAACAAACTGTGAGGCCGCTACTTCTTGCGGCCACCAAGCACAGCAACAAGTTCCTCGACCTTTTCACGCCGGTCATCGACATTGCTTCCGGTCAGGGCATGATCCACACACGTTGCGATATGGTCATCCAGGATAACGGCCTCGAGGCCGACAAGCGCGGCCTTCACAGCCTGCACCTGACGAATGACATCAATACAATACCGATCGTCGGACACCATCTTCGTGATGCCGCGCACTTGTCCCTCGATGCGGGCAAGCCTTCGGGTCGCGGCCTCTTTGGTTTCAGTCTTCATGGCAAATACCCCATACAGGGTATCCATATGGGGACCTCGTGAAGCAATTTCCAGTCTCTTCATGCGTCAGAAACGAAAGGTTCAGCCCAAGATGGACTGACAGTCATCACTCAATGGCATTTCCAGCTGCGGTCCACGCCTTCATCGAGCCGATATAGACATCGACCTCGGAGAACCCCTTCCGCATGAGCTGCGAGGCGGCAATGGTGGCCCGGGCGCCGCTTCCGCACATGACGGTGACGGGCTTGTCCGGGTCGAGGTCACTGGCCGCATCAGGCAGCTTGCCGACATAAGCGTGCTTGCTGTCCTTGATATGGCCGCTCTCATATTCGTCGATGGCCCGGACATCGAGCAGGGTCCAGCCAGCCGGCGGGTTGTCTACGCGCGCGGCGACGGTTTCGGTATCGACGAAGTCGAGTGTGTCGAGCGGGCCGTTCTGGACCGCCACGGGCATGGCGCCGCTGACAAATCCGCTCACATTGTCGAAGCCGATCCGCTGAAGCGTGGTGGCCGCATCGACCGCCTGGTCGTCATCGCGCGCTACCAGCAGCACCGGTTTGTCGCCTGGCAGCAACCAGCCCGCGAAGGCGGCAAGCATGTCATCCGGGATGCAGAGCGAGCCCGTGCGGTGTCCGCCGGCAAAGTCGAATATGCCACGGACATCGAGGCAGACCGCATCGCCCGGATCGAGCAACCTGGCCGGGGAAGCGGGCAGGGGCGCCGGCGGCGCAGCTTCGGTGCCTTCCATATTGCCCTCTTCCATGCGCCGGAAGTATGGCGGGATGTAGTGGTTCTCGGCTACCTTGGCGTCGATGAAAGCCTCCCGGTCATCGATCTGCAGGCTCGGATTGTTGAGCTTTTCATGGCCGATGGAGGAAAACTCCCGGTCGGCCATGCCCGAGCCACAAACCGAACCGGCGCCATGCGCGGGATAGACGAGGCACTGGTCGCCGAGCCTCATCAGTTTCTCCAGGCTGTCATAGAGCAGGCCGGCGACTTCGCGTTTGCGGTCGGGATAGAAGTCCGTGCGCCCGACATCGCCAATGAACAGGGCATCGCCCGTGAACACGCCAACCGGGCCTTCCTCAAAGCTCTTGTCATAAAGCACGTAGGACAGGCTGTCGTCGGTGTGCCCGGGCGTTTCAAGCACCTTCAGGAGCGCGCCGCCAATCTCGAACGTGTCGCCTTCCCGCGTCTCGGCTGCATACTGGATCGGCTTTTCAGGGTTCGGCCCGTGCCAGACCTTTGCGCCAGTCTCTTCCTTCAGGACAGGGGCGCCTGAGAGCAGGTCCTCGTTCCGGTGGGTTTCGAAGACGTGCTTGATGACAGAGCCTTCCTCACGGGCGAGGTCCAGATAGATGTCGATGTCACGCCGCGGATCGATGACCGCAGCTTCGCCATCGGCGCTCAGGAAGTAGGAAAGGTGGGCAAGGCCCTGTGTCTTGATCTTTTCAAGTCTCATTCTGTTTCGCTCCTTTTCGGGATCGAATGGGTCTGACTGGACGTGGAAGGCGCGTTAGTCCTCCGCGATGGCTGCCCCGGCAGCGTCGTCTGGATTGAGCGTGCCTTCAAAGGGGGGAACGGGGCGGCTCGCCGCCTCCCTTTCCGTCGATGCCGGGCCATTCTCCGCGATGTCGGAAATCAGCCATTCCATTTCCTTGATCTCGCGGCGCTGCGCCGTGATGATCTCGTCGGCAAGCTCGCGCACACGGACATCCTCGATGCCGGCGCGTTCACTTGTCATGATGGCAATGGAGTGGTGGGGGATCATCGCTTTCATGTAGGACCGGTCGTCGACAGTGCTCTGGCTGCGCACCAGCCAGAGGGCCAGGACGAACACGACCGCAGCGCCAATGAAAATGCCGAAATTGATCCGGCTGTCCTTGTACATGTTGAGCATGAAGCTCAGCATCACGACGGCCATCGCGGCGCCCATGATGAAGGCCATGTAGAAGCGCGTTTCGCTCCAGCGAACATGCTCCCACGCATAGGTGTTGAGGTACATCAGCCCAAACATCACGATCATCGATGTGATGATCATTGCGCCAAACCGCCAATAACTGTTCTTCATATCCACTTTCAACATCCTCCTTATACAGTGGTGGGGTATTTCCACGACTAACGGAGAAGTGTGTGAACAGGTTCCGAGTTAATCCGATGCTTGAATTCCGCCTGAAGTTGGACCATCCATTTGGTTTCGCATCAGGAGGAAAATGAAGGATGCCGAGCACGAAATCAGCAGGAAACCATTGAGTGATTCCAGTCCCGCCAGGAACCGCGAATGTCCGGTTGGATAGATATCGCCCAGCCCAAGCGATGTGTAGTTGACGAGGGAGAAATAGAATATGTCCATGAACCCGTCCGCTTCGCCGCCCTTGAAACCACCCAAGTCAAAGGCATCCAGTAGCGTAAAGCTGGTTGCATAGAGCGCTGCCTCAGCGAGGTGCGCCAGGCCTGCACCTACGATACCCGAAACAACGATCGGGAGACCTGAACGCGCTTCATGGTTCAGGCGTCGGTGCAGATGCGCCAGTGCGAGATAATGCACCGTGCTTGCCAGCACAAAAGTGAGCAGTCCGATCAAGGTTGCAATGATCATGAATGGGCTTTGTGCTGGTTGTTTCCGGACTCCTCTCCGGGAGGATTGTCGCGGAGACGTTTCAGAAAGAAATGCTCGAATGAAAAGACTACAACCATGCCGAAAGCCGCGATCAGGATGATGACTGGATCGGCTTGCCACTTCAGGAGGAGGAAGGCGATCAGGACGACGGCATCGAGCGCTATCGCACAGATAAGGATTGCAGGTGCGGCGCCGACATCCTTTCTCAAATGCCGGAAGACGCCCCAATGGATGATGATATCCATGACCAGATAGAAGATTGCGCCAAGCGAAGCGATGCGACTGAGATCGAAGAAAGCCGCGAGCAATCCGGCAGCCACAACCGTATAGACGAGCGTATGACGCTGTACCGTTCCGGGCATGCCGAAATGTCTATGCGGAATCAGGTTCATGTCGGTCAGCATGGCGAGCATGCGGGAGACGGCAAACAAGCTGGCAAGCAGGCCTGAAGCTGTCGCGATGATCGCAATCGTTACTGTGAACCACAATCCATAGTTTCCAAGTGCTGGCCGGGCCGCTTCGGCGAGAGCATAGTCCTTCGCCGCAACAATCTCCGAGACAGTGAGGGTTGATCCGACAGCGAAACAGACAAGGAGATAGATGAAAGTGCAGATCGCAAGCGAGATCATGATGGCCCGCCCGACATTGCGGGTCGGTTGCTTCACCTCGTCGCCACTGTTCGTGATGGTGGTGAATCCCTTATAGGCCAGGATGGCGAGCGCGACGCCGGCCAGGAACCCACCGGCAGATGTGCTGTCAGCGAAACCGTCTGCTGCTGGCTGGAAGCTGAATCCGGCAGCCCAGATCGCAATAAGCGCGAAAATCAGTATGCCACCAATCTTGAGAATAGCCGTGACCTTCGATACGCCGCCGATCACCTGATTACCGGCAATATTTATCACGAAAGCCAGGATAATCAGTCCGATTGCCAGCAAGGGGACGAATATGCCGCCCTCGACGCCAAACAGCTGCAGCGTGTACGTACCGAACGTGCGGGCGACCAGGCTTTCATTGATGATCATCGAGAACGCCATCAGCAGGGCGGCGCTTCCGGTCACGGTAGACGGGCCGTAAGTGCGTTGGAGTATCATCGCGATGCCGCCGGCGCTAGGATACTTGTTGGAGACCTTGATATAGGAATAGGCGCTGAAGCCGCTGATGATGGCTGCCGTGAGGAAGGCGAGCGGAAACAGGTCGCCTGCAAATTCAGCGACCTGACCGGTCAGGGCAAAGATGCCGGCACCGATCATCACGCCCGTCCCCATGGCGACGGTGCCCGCCAGCGTCAGTGACCCTTGCTTGTAGTCATCCTCACTCATGGTCTTGCCTGTTCGGAGACCAATTGCGTTCCCCGATAGGAGGCATATGTCCTGGCATCCTCTCCAGAGAAGATGATGACATCATACCGATCTGGCGCGTTCGGTGTTTCCATGCCGGGAGAGCCTTGCGGCATGCCGGGCACCGAGACGCCGTTGACGTCAGGCTTTTCTTCGAGCAAGCGTCGTATTTCCCGAGCGGGAACGTGACCTTCAACGACATATCCGTCGACTTCTGCGGTATGGCAACTCATCAGTTCATCCCGAACACCAAGCCGTGACCGAATGGGTGTCAGGTCCCCTTCCTCTTTCACGATGACGTAGAAACCCTCGTCATGCAGGTGGTCCACCCAGGCGGCGCAGCAACCGCACCATGGCGTCTTGTGTACAGTGACTGTTTGCGCGTTGGCTGCGGGTGACGCGGAGAAGAGCATCACGCCCGCTATCAGGGCTGCAATCATCAGCGCACCGAGCGCGCTCATAGCAAGTGGTCTGGACATGTCTGTGCTCCGGAAAATTAGAGTTTAAGGGTTCTCAGCCGCAAGGCGTTGCCGATAACAGATACGGAGCTGAAACTCATGGCGGCCGCCGCGATCATCGGGCTCAGTAACAAGCCGAAGAAGGGATACAGAATGCCAGCGGCAACCGGCACGCCAAGCGTATTGTAGAAGAACGCGAAGAACAGGTTCTGGCGGATGTTGCGCATCGTGGCGTGGCTGAGCTCCCGGGCCTTTGCGACCCCGATCAGATCGCCTTTCACAAGCGTTACACCGGCACTCTCCATGGCCACATCGGTTCCGGTTCCCATGGCGATTCCGACATCCGCCTGAGCGAGCGCGGGCGCATCATTTATGCCGTCACCGCACATGGCCACGCGGGCACCGTTCTTCTGGAGTTCGGACACGATCCGATGCTTGTCTTCAGGCGAGACGTCGGCGTGAACCTCATCGATGCCGACCTTGTCGGCGACCGCGCGTGCTGTCGTCTCATTGTCACCTGTCAACATCACAATCTTCAACCCTTCGGCATGAAGACGTCTGATGGCTTCCGGTGTCGTCTCCTTGATCGGGTCCGCCACAGAGACAAGGCCTGCCGGTTTTCCGTCGACGGCGGCGAACATAACCGTCTGGCCTTCGGTGCGGTACTGGTCAGCGCGTGTCCCGAGGTCGTCAGACCAGCCCCCGATCCGCTGCATCATCTTTCTGTTGCCGATGGCGACGGTTTGGCCGTCGACGCTTGCCTGCGCACCTTCGCCAGTGACGGATTCAAATCCGTGCGCATCCTTGTGAGGCGCGCCCTTGCCTTTTGCGCCACGCACGATCGCGTCGGCAAGTGGGTGCTCGCTCAAACGTTCCACCGCGGCTACGAGACTAAGCAACGAGGCTTCGTCGAAGCCTTCGCCTGGCTGGACGCGTACCAGTTCGGGGCGTCCGAGCGTCAACGTCCCGGTCTTGTCGACCACGATCGTATCGACCTTCTCAAGCGTCTCCAACGATTCAGCATTCTTGATCAGGATGCCGTTGGACGCGCCCTTGCCCGTGCCGACCATGATCGACATCGGGGTTGCCAGACCTAGCGCACAGGGACATGCGATGATCAGGACGGCAACGGCATTCACGATCGCAAAAGCCATCGCCGGGTCGGGTCCGAACACGGCCCACACGACAAAGGTCAGGATTGCAATTCCAATAACAGCCGGAACGAACCAGGCAGCGACGAGATCAGCGAGCCGCTGGATTGGAGCTCGGGACCGCTGAGCGGCGGCAACCATTCGGACAATCTGGGACAAGAGCGTGTCTTCGCCCACATGTGTCGCCTTCATAACGAGCGACCCGGTTCCGTTGACCGTGCCGCCGGTCACACGGGCGCCAGCGGCTTTTTCGACGGGCAGGGGTTCGCCGGTGACCATGGACTCGTCAACCGACCCATGGCCGTCGACGACCTCGCCATCGACCGGGATCTTCTCACCTGGCCGGACCCGCAGCTTGTCGCCAGACTTTACATCCGCGAGATCGACATCCTGTTCGCTGCCATCGTCAGCAATCCTGCGCGCAGTAGCAGGGGCAAGCTCCAGCAGTGCACGAATGGCTCCTGAGGTGGCGTTGCGCGCGCGCAGTTCGAGCACCTGGCCAAGTAAAACCAGCGTAACGATGACGGCGGCCGCCTCGTAGTAGACTGCTACCGCGCCGCCATGCCCACGGAATGAATCGGGAAATATGCCGGGCGCGAATGTTGCGACCAGGGAATAAATATAGGCCACGCCGACGCCCATCGCGATCAGGGTGAACATGTTGAGGTTGCGTCGCTTCACGGATTGCCAGCCGCGCACGAAGAAAGGCCAGCCGGCCCAAACGACAACGGGAGTCGCGATCAGGGCCTGAAGCCAGACACTCCATGTCGGATCAATCCAGTGCCTGAGCGGGCTGCCGGGAATCATTTCGCCCATGACAAAGGCGAGCAGTGGCGCCGAGAAGACAAGGGCGACCCAGAAGCGCCGCGTCATGTCATCCAGTTCGCTGGTATCCTGCTCGGCCGTCACCGTTTCCGGTTCGAGCGCCATGCCGCAGATCGGGCAGCCTGTATTGGCAGTTTCGCGTACCTGCGGATGCATGGGACAGGTCCAGACGGTGCCGGCATAGCCGATCGGAACCTTGTCATAGGCATCATCGGGCTTCTCTGGAGCGGCCTGATCGTTGTGATGGCACGCATGTCCGGAATGGGCGTGAGAAGTGTCGTTGGTCATGGCTCTGACTCTTTCAGCAGGAGTGCTTCACAGGATGAGGGTATGCATCACTTTTATGCGCTGCTGTTTCGGTTGAAGAAGTTGAACAAGGGAACGAACAGAAGGGCGATGTACCAGCCATAGAGATAGCTCTCGACAAGGCCGATCAGGAAACCAGTCAGCGTTCCAAACTCAAATCCGGGCAGTAGATCCTGCCATGCTGGATGCATGTGAAGGCTGGACGGCGTCACACTCCCCCAGCCGACGCACAGCAAATAACTGACGAGCAGGAACAGAGACAGCGAGTGTCCGACGGGGATAATTTTCATTCTGACCTCCAGCGGTCCAGGCAAGAGCAAGTAGGACAGTCGTAGTATAATACCCCTAGGGGGTATATTCAATATCATCGCCGCTTGCCGGTTGCTTTTCAACTTGGCCGGCAAGCGGCAGTTTGGATTTCCTCCTTATCGCGGCGCACGGGAGGACGAGTGCGTGTGAATGACCTGCCAGGTGCCGGCGACCTTGCGGAACAGCACCGTTTGTTTCCCGATACGCTCCAGGCGTTCGCCATCGGAGCTGAACGTTCCACTGATCGCTGTGTCCGCGACAGCCCATGCAAAGTCACTTCCCTCGAATTGCACGTCTATATTCGAGAAGTCGAGTTCGAGATCCGGAATGGTATCTTTTTCGGGCTCGACATGATTTTCGACAAGGTCGAGCAGGCCAGTATTCTCGCCGCCTGACTCAAAGTACCGGGCGCCTGACCAGTCGAGAAAGTTCTGTCGGAACAGTTCGCCATCGCCGGTCTCCCAACCGGTTTCGATCGCGGCCATGATATCCAGGATCGCCTGTTCATCAGTCGAGACCGGTTTGGTGTCGTGATGGCCGTCGGAGTTGTCGTGTCCGGCGGGGACCGTGCCTGACATTTCTCGATCAGCTGCACCGTCGGTATGGTCGTGATCATGTCCATCGCCGCTCGCCGATGATCCATCCATCGTGTCGGATGGAGGCGCTCCGTGAGCGTCTTGATGATCGTCTGTTGAATTTACGGTGCCTTGGTCGCCATGACCGGCTCCGCCGCCATGATCATGATCGTGGCCTGGCCCGCTGGCTTCAGGAAGGGTCTGCACGCCAAGTCCGTACTTGTAGACAATTGTGCCTCCCCACCACGCTGTAACCGTCAAAAGACCTGCCACCGCCAGGGCACTGATCGCAAATACCGGGCCGGGCGACGAGGCCCTTCTCAGCCAGCGCCAACCGGCGAGGGCCAGTAATGCGAGGCCCGTGGGAACAGCCCAGTTGCGATGGGTTGTCATCGCTTCATGGGACGGCGCATCGTGAGCAACGCTGTAATAGGCCTGAAACCCGGCCGCGATGGTGGCCAGAACCGCCAAGGCAGCCAATGCCAGCATCCAGTCGGCGGCCGGTCGAAGGCTGTCGCGCCAGCGGCCTGCAGGTACGAGGAGGCCAGCCACATATGCCAAGGCTGCAGATGTGCCGAGGGCATAGGTAAAATGCACCAGCACGGGGTGAATATTGGGTTCTATGAAACCGCCCATTTTGTTCTCCTAATACCAGGTCCGCAGGCCCACGAGAAAGACGATATCGTCGCCTTCACCGCCTGCGGCTTTGATCATGTCGCGTGTCTCACCGAAGGCGCTTTGCCATTCGACGCCGACATAAGGCGCAAACTCCCTCCTGATTTCATAACGAAGCCGCAAGCCGGCATCGAGTGTGCTAAGTCCCGCGCCCGTTTCCCTTTCCGGTATGTCCTGCGCGGAAAGATTTGCTTCGATCCGAGGCTGCAAGATCAACCGCTGGGTCAGGAGCAACTCATATTCAGCCTCGATGCGGGCCGTTACATCGCCTTTTTCACTGAGAAAGGCGGAAGCGTCGACTTCGAACCAGTAGGGCGCCAGACCATTCAGTGCGACGACCCCATGCGCGAGACTATCCGGTTCGATGTCGTAGCGAACGCCCGCCTGAACATTCCAGAAAGGCGCAACCGCGCGGGAATAGAGCGCCTGGATCTCGGCATCATCCACGCCCTCTCCATTCAGAGAGGCGCGGCCCTCGCTCTTGAACCAGAGCTTGTTGATATCGCCCCCATACCAAGCCTGTCCGTTCCAGTACAAACTGTCGCCCTCGTCAGACATCTGAGCCTCGAGCTGGTTGAAGAGGATGTAGAAGCTCTTCTGGTCTCCGCCTTCCGCAAGAACGTCCCGGCGAGCGTCCGCCATTGCATCCTCGCCGTAGATGGCGTCGGCCTGATCCCAGGGCGGGGTTTGATTTGTGTCTTCCGCGAACGCGCTGCCGGTCGCGTAGAGCGCGAAGCCGAGGAGGAGAGGGGCTGCCAAATTCGGTTTCATCATGATTTTCCCTCCCCATGGTTCATGCCGTGATGGTCCATGGGCATATTCATCTGACCTGCCGGCATTTTTTCAGCTGGTGTCGTATCGTCTGCTGGCGGAATGACGCTGACGACCTGCATCATGCCAGCGTGCATGTGGTAAAGCAGATGGCAGTGGAACGCCCAGTCACCGACATGTTCTGCGGTGATGTCGACGCTGACCCTGTCTGCAGGCTTGACCGTTACTGTGTGCTTGCGCGGCATGTGATGACCACCGCCATTCACGAGATCGAAAAACATGCCGTGCAAATGGATCGGGTGTGGCATCATTGTATCGTTTACGAGCGTCAGGCGAACACGTTCACCCTCGTAGAACTTGATTGACTCGGTTACCTCGGAGAATTTTACACCGTCAAACGACCACATGTAGCGTTCCATGTTCGACGTCAGATGAATGACAATTTCGCGGCCAGGCGGGCGATGGTCCTCATTCATGTCGAGCGCGCGAAGCTGGTTGTAGGTGAGCGTGCGGTGGGGGACATCATCAAGCCCGAGACCGGGTTCGCCCAAGCGGCTCATCGTCATGCCTGATACTTTTGCGACACCGGGGCCGCGCTCTATATCTGCTTCAATCTTGACGGGCTGGACCGCCGGACCATGAGGATCGGGCATCATCGACATGGCACCCATGTCGTGGCCTTTCATGTCGTCCCCGGCCGTCGCGGTGTCCGGACCATGATCCATTCTCCCCATGCCTGACATGCCCGCCATGTCTCCATGGGCCATTCCCATGTCCCGCATGGTCAGCATCGGCACAGCTCGAAGCGCAGGCGCATCGACCCGCATACCGGCACGCGGGCCGAGCGTGGCGACGGCCTGGCCGGAGCGGTCGATCGATTCGGCAACAAAGGCGTAGGCGCGCGCTTCGGTCGGCGCGATGATGACATCATACGTCTCGGCCACGCCCATCTGGAACTCGTCGGTCTCAACCGGCTGGACATTCAGACCGTCGGCCTGGACCACCGTCATCGGCAAGCCCGGGAGGCGGACATTGAAGAGGGTCATGGCGGAGGCGTTGATAATGCGCAGGCGAACCCGCTCGCCCGGCTGGAAAACCATATTGAAATTATCGGCCGTCGAATGGCCATTGATCAGGTAGGTGTAGGTTTCGCCGGTCACGTCTGCGAGATCGCGCGGGCTCATTCGCATCTGCCCCCACATGCCGCCAAGTCCGGTTGGGTTCGACAGGGTCGGGCGGTTGAAATTCAGGCTCTCGGCATTCTTCTTGAGCTTGTCGAAGATCCGGTGCGGATGCGTGAAACTCCAGTCGCTGAGGACGAGCACATATTCCCGGTCATAAGCCACTGGGTCTGTACCTGCCGGATCTATGACGATCGGACCGTAATGGCCGAGTTGTTCCTGCAGACCAGAATGGGAATGATACCAGTAAGTGCCATTTTGCGGCACCTTGAATTGATAGTTGAACGTTTCGCCCGGTTTGATGCCCGGGAAGCTGACGCCCGGCACGCCGTCCATATGGAAGGGGACAAGCAGTCCGTGCCAATGGATCGAAGTGTCTTCGGCAAGCCGGTTGGTGACGTTCATTGTAACGTCATCGCCCTCGCGCAACCGCAAGAGCGGACCGGGAAGTGTGCCATTGATTCCGGTTGCCATACCGACTTTGCCGTTGAGCCTGACCGGGAACTGCCCGATTTCGAGGTCGAAGCGCGTGCCCGAAAGTGAGGGCACACCAAGGTTTCCGTTGCTGGAAGATTTTGCCCAAGCGGGCAGGAGGCTGCTTGCCCCCAAGGTTGCGCCGGTGCCGAGCACCGTCTGCAACATACGTCGTCTGTTCAACATAATCGTCTCCATGAGGTGAATTTATGCAATCGGGCTGCTAATGCAGCGACGCACGAAATCAGCTCAGGGAACGCACCTTCAATGTGACTGGCGTTTGTTGCAGCAGGTAACTTCGGACCTCAGGCCAGGGCGTGCGGACATTGACGACGCGCTTCCATGCGTGTTGCCATGAGGGTGTAGCAAGCCCGATGGGCGTCGTATCGCCTAATACGTGCTGGACCGGGTTCGCCGTCTTGTCGGCTTGGGCGACCGTTGCTGTCTGAAGCTTGCAGTGATCAGTCTCATCATCGCAGGGCGCCTCAGGCCCATCGGCGGGCGCCTGGTGAGAATGAGCGGTGAACTCGGTTGCCATGCTATTCGTCGCCGACATATCGACGGGACACGCGCAGAGCACCTGCGACAGGCTGAAAAATACCGTCACGAGAGTTGCGACAACAAAGTTCATGACTACCACTTATACCCCATAGGGGTTTAAATCAAGAAAGTGTTCCCCGTCAGCGACCATGAGACAGATCGGCCAAATTGCTTAAGGAGGATTTCTGGCACATCGTAGCCCGCCAAGGGAGCGAAGATGAGACAGAAATCCGGGCCGGAAGGATCGGCCGAAAAACATGTGAAAGAGATACGCCGTAAGACCCGGCGCAAATTCTCTGCCGAAGAGAAGATCCGCATTGTTCTGGAAGGCCTGCGCGGAGAATATTCGATTGCCGAACTGTGTCGGCGTGAGGGGATCGCCCAGGGCCTTTATTACACCTGGTCGAAGGAATTCCTCGAAGCGGGAAAGAGGCGGCTCTCCGGCGATACCGAGCGCCAGGCGACGTCCGGTGAGGTGAGCGGCTTGAAGCGCGAGATGCGGGATCTGAAGGAAGTCGTGGCCGACCTGACGCTGGAAAACCGCATTCTGAAAAAAAGCGTGATCGGGGATGGGGAGGATACCGAATGAGATACCCTGCCTCTGAGAAGCTGGAGATCATCCGGCTGGTCGAACAATCACACCAGCCGGTGAAGAAGACACTGGAACAGATCGGCGTGTCACGTCCGACCTTCTATCGCTGGTATGACCTTTACCGGCGGTTCGGTGAAGCCGGGCTTGAGGATCGGCGCAGCGGCTCCGGCCGGGTCTGGAACCGCATCCCGAACGAGGTGCGTCAGCAGGTACTGGAAATGGCCCTGGATCAACCGGAACTATCTCCCCGGGAATTGGCGGTGACGTTCACCGATGAGAAGCACTACTTCGTCTCCGAGGCCAGTGTTTACAGGCTTTTGAGGGCGCACAACCTGATCACGAGCCCGGCTTTCATCGTGATGAAAGCGGCTGATGAGTTCAGGGAGAAGACCACCGGGCCGAACCAGCTCTGGCAGACCGACTTCACCTATCTGAAAGTGATCGGCTGGGGATGGTTCTATCTCTCCACCGTGCTTGACGACTTCTCCCGCTACATCATTGCCTGGAAGCTCTGTACCGGCATGGCGACGAGCGATGTGCAGGATACGCTGAACCTGGCGCTTGAGGCTTCCGGACTCGATGAAGTAAACGTGATCCATCGCCCAAGACTACTCTCAGACAACGGACCTTCCTACATCTCTGGCGATCTGGCTGAGTATCTTGCCGACAAGGGAATGAAGCATACGCGCGGCGCGCCGTATCATCCCCAGACCCAGGGCAAGATCGAGCGCTGGCATCAGACCCTGAAAAACCGCATCCTGCTGGAAAACTACTTCCTGCCGGGAGACCTCGAAGCGCAGATCGACGCGTTCGTTGGCTACTACAACCACCAGCGCTATCACGAGAGCCTGAACAATCTCACTCCGGCAGATGTCTATACGGGCCGCGGCCAGACCATTCTGCTGGAACGTGAGAAAATCAAAAGGAGGACCATGAAACTACGGCGCTTGCAGCACGCCCAATCCGCTGCTTAACTCAACCCAGATGCGCCAGACCCTCCTTAAGTCAGGCAGCCTGAAGTCTCAAATACCTGACGACGGACA
>NZ_NCSU01000006.1 GCF_002088945.1 Henriciella pelagia
GAACGCAAGCTCAATTCCCGTGATGTGCTCGACACGCTGGGCGAACTGTTCGTGCATCATGGTCCGCCGGAGCATATCCGCTCCGATAATGGACCGGAGTTCATCGCCACCGCCCTGCGCGAATGGCTTGGCCGGATCGGCGTGAAGACGCTCTATATCGAACCGGGTTCACCATGGGAAAACGGATACTGCGAGAGCTTCAACTCCAAGCTTCGCGACGAGTTGTTGGCGAGGGAAATCTTCTTTGATTTGCGCGAGGCGAAAGTCCTGATCGAGACCTGGCGGCGGCACTACAACACCGCGCGCCCACACTCTTCTCTGGGCTACCGCCCGCCCCACAAACCATCTTGCCCGCGGCGTTCATACTGCCTTACTGTGAGGATGTGGCGGCATGAACGCCGCTACGTGGAAACCGCCGGACTAACATTACTGGTGGACCACCTCAGTGGGGCAGTGCAGATTTCAGCCGGTTTTCCCTGCCGACAAGGCGACGATCAAGTCTGCGTTGAGGTGGGTATAACGCTTCAGCATCTACCTGTAATTGAGGCCTATAAAAGCCTTTCAAACGGCGCCAGTGATATTACCCGCGTGAGCTATTAACGCTTTAAAACCATGGTTTTTTATGGCGTCGAACAGCGCTTGGTACTTCTGTCTAATTCCCTCCGGGCCCACCATTCGTCGCGCCGGACGACGACCAGTTCGGAACGCCCCTTTCGATGCCCACCAATTATGGGACGCGGCTTATCGCTCAAGATTAGCGGCGGAGTTGCCCGAAACGGTCGGCAGCGACGATCGCGTCGACTTCTTCGACGGAGACAGCGTTGCTGTCGCCGTGGATGGAGTGTTTCAGACAGTTGGCGGCCGCACCAAATTCCAGTGCGGCAGCTGGGCCGCGCCCCTGAGCCAGCCCAAATATCAGTCCGGCGCAGAACGCATCGCCCGTTCCAACGCGATCCACGATGGATGTCATTTCATAGCTGCGCGAGACATAGCAGCCGTCACGTGTTCGCAGGTGAGCACTCCAGCTGTGTCGCTCTGCCGATTGGGAGTCGCGAAGCGTGACCGCAACATTTGAAAAATCGGGAAAATGCGCAAACAGCTTTTCGGTGAGCGATTCAGCCCATTCGGTACTTCCGTTCTCGCCATCGCCATCGATACCAAGACAATGCGCGCAGTCACCACGACCCGCGATGAGAGTATCTGCCAGTGCGGCCAGGCTCGGCATCACGTCGCTGGCCTTCCTGCCGTATTGCCACAGCCGCTCGCGGTAATTGAGATCGAGGGAGACATGAACGTTCCGCCGACGGGCTTCCTGCATGCTGATGGCCGCAAGCTGGCGCGACGCCTCCGACAGTGCTGGCGTGATGCCACTTATGTGAAACCAGTCAGCGCCCCTGAAGGCTGCATCCCAATCGATCTCATCCGGAGACATGTGTGCGAATACGCTGTCAGCCCGGTCGTAGACGACGCAGCCTGAGCGAAAGTCAGCGCCTTCCTCCATGAAGTAGAGGCCGAGGCGTCCGGGGTGCAATAGGATGCTCGTCGTATCGATACCATGGGCCCTCAGAAAGCGAAGGGCCTGAGCCCCGAGTTCGCCGCGCGGTAATGCCGTCACAAACCGGGAATGGACACCAAATTCAGCGAGCGAGACGGCGACATTTGCTTCAGCGCCGCCATGACAGACCTCAAATGAATTGGCTTGCCGCAGCCGCAGCTTGCCAGGAGGCTTCAGGCGCATCATCAGCTCGCCCAACGTCACAATGGTCTTTGTCATGGGAACGCCTTTCCGAAGCAGCAGGATTTATCGCTTACTTCTTCAGTTCGACGAAGTAGTCGAAGATTTCGGGCACATTGCCGGGGCCCATTCCCGCTTCGACGGCAGCCTGGAGGTTTGTCGACGTGCCTTCTGCGATGAGGGATCGCGAACCCAGATCGGAGATCATCTGGTTGAAATATCTGAGGTCCTTGTTCGCATTGTTGATGGAAAAGCCGAGGTCGCTGACGCCATCCACCGCGTAATTCTTACAGAATTTCATGAACGGCGAATTGGATGGACCTGCCGACATGATATCGTAGAGCTGTCCGCGATCGACGCCCGCGAGTTCAGCCGCGGCGAAAGCCTGCGACATCGCGCAGACCGTCGTCATTCCCATGAAATTGTTGATCAGTTTCGTCACATGCCCTGATCCCAACGGGCCGAGATAGAAGACGTTTTCGCCCTGTTCCTTGAGGATGGGCTCATATTTGTCGAATGTGACCTTGGCGCCTCCGGCCATGATGTTGAGCAGGCCATCCTTGGCATGGGCAGGCGTGCGACCAAGTGGGGCGTCGATCATTCCGGCCCCTTTCTTTGCGAGATCAGCGCCGATTTTCTGGGTTGAGGCCGGGATGGATGTTCCGAAGTCGATCAGGACGGAGCCTTCCTTGATGCCTTCGAGGATCCCGTCCTCGCCATAGACGAGTTTCTCGACCACTTCCGATGTGGTCACGCACAATTCGATGATGTCGCTCTTGGAGGCGAGTTCCTTTGGTGTCTTGGCTTCGGTCGCATTTCCCCGGTCGAGCACGGCCTGAACTGCATCCTTGTTGAGGTCCATGACGATGACCTCGAATCCCCGCTTTTGCAGGTTCTCGACCATATTCCCGCCCATTAGTCCGAGACCGATAAAACCAATCACTGGTTTCGACATATTGATATCTCCGTTCCGTATTTCGAATGTTTGCTAGAGCGCAGGCGCATTGCGCGGTTTCAGCGGTTCAATCCGGCCGCAAAGGACCCAGACCGCGAACAGGGCGAGAAGAGCGAGCCCAGCGCCTATGATGAATACGGGCGCATAATTGTCGCCCTGGGTGATCACTGGCACGAGAAAGGTGAGGCCGGCCGCTCCGAGCTTGGCGGCCATGCCGGCAAAGCCCGAGAGCGTTCCGACAGACTTGCCGCTGTAGAAGTCGCTTGGCAGGGTCTGCACGTTGCCGATGGCTGTCTGGAAGCCGAACAGGATAACCGCCATGATGATGACTGCGATCGTGGCGAGGGTCGTTGTGGCCGGGGTGGCCATGCCAAGCACCGATGACACCAGGGTTGGGTCCGCCAGCAAAAGGAGCGCTGGCAGCATGATGAGGCAGCCGAGCGAGATCACCATCTTGCGCGTGGCATCGACCGACCAGCCCGCCTTGATCCGGTTCTGGGCAAGCAGCCCCCCAAACCAGGCACCCAGCATGGCCCCGAAATACGGGACCCATGCGTAGAGCGCGAGTTCCTTGACTTCCATGTCGTAGACCCGGTTCAGGTAGAGCGGAATCCAGACAATGAAGAGCCACCAGATCGGGTCGATCGCCGCTGAGGCAATGATAACCCCCCAGCTCTGCTTGCGGCTGAGGATTTCTGTCGTTCCCGGCGCATATCCGTCATCGGGCTCGCCGTCCTGGTCGATATCCTGATTGAGCTGACCGGAGAGGATATATGTGCGTTCGCTCTCACTGAGCCACTGATGGGATTTTGGCGGCGACTTTACCAGCACCCACCACGGCACCAGCCAGAGGAAGCCAAGGAGGCCGACGAGAATGAAGATCATGTGCCAGCTGAAATGGATGGACAGAAAGCCGATGATCGGGATGGAGATCAGTCCGCCAATGGCGGCCCCGGAATTGAAAATTCCCTGAGCGAATGCGCGCTCCTTGGTCGGAAACCATTCCGCATTCGCCTTGGCTGCGCCGGGCCAGTTGCCGGCCTCGGCGATACCGAGAATAGACCGAAACAGGCTGAATGACGCGACGCCACGCGCAAAGGCGTGCAGGATGGTGGCGATCGACCAGACGCCAATTGAAAGCGCGAAGCCGAGCCGTGTGCCGATCCAGTCGAATATCTTGCCGAAGATGGCCTGGCCGAAAGCGTAGGAGAAGATGAAGACGACGGAAATGAAACCGTAGATCTGGTCGACCTGAGCAGCCGATTTATCCGGGTAGAGTTCGGCTGAAATGTCCGGCCACAGTACGCTCAGCGTCTGCCGGTCGATATAGTTGATGACCGTCGCAAGTGCGACAAGGCTGACTACCCACCATCGTAGACCCTTGATAGTCATGATCAGTATCCCCCGCCAGTCAGGAAGTCCTCGCGGGCAGGGCTGAAAATATCGAGCAGGATGCCCTCTTCGAGGCAGACCGCGCCATGATCAGCGCCAGATGGGACAAAGAAGCAGCCACCTTCTTCCAGCACTTCGGTCTTTCCATCGACGAAGACCTCAAATTTGCCTTTCAGGACATAAGCGGTCTGCGTGTGGGGATGAGAATGGACCTCGCCGACCGCGCCTTTGTCGAACCAGACCTTTACAAGCATCAGGTCCGCGTCGTAGCCGAGCAATTTTCGATGCATGCCATTGCCAAGATCCTCTGCGCCCTCACGTGGGCTGTGCATGAACAGTTCCGACTGCGCGAGTGTTTTGGACATCGAGTAATCTCCCCTTGGCCCTGCGGGCTCAGTTGTCTTGCTGAATAACGGTGACAGGCCCCGTCCAGCTTATCGGCTGGCCGTCGAGCGTGATTGAGTGACTGGCGTCAGGAGCCGGATTATCCGCCCAGAGCACCTGTGTTCGTTCGCCGGTCTCGGCGATGATCGTGTAGACGGCAACGTCTCCCGCAGCTGTCTGGCTGATGCTCGCGACAGAACTGCCGGAAAAGACGGTTACTTCCTCGTCATTGTCATACCGTCCGTGGCGTTCGTAGACGGAGACGAAATCGGCATTTTCGTTTTCCAGACGCAAGACCAGCGCCTGCTCACGTCGCAGATTGTCGTTCGGATCGTTGGCGCCGAGTTGCGTGAGGTAAGCGGTTACCGGCGCGTTGGCAAAAAACGTCAGAGTGTAGAACTTGTCGTCGATCAGCCATGACAGGTTGGACACTGTCTCCAATGGCTGAGACGTCGCGCGTTGCCATAGATGTTGGTACCCGTTGTCAGTGCCGAATGGTGTAAGCTGCGTCGTCGCGTGATCGAGCTCAAAGCCGGTTTCGATCAGTTGGCCCTTGAAGTGAACAGGCAGATCATAGCTGTGCGCTTCATCGCTGCGGGCTCGCATGACGTCGATCACGTATTCGCCGCCTGAAGGGCGAGGAACCATTGCGACCAGGCGCTGCAGCGAGACCCCATCATAGGCCGTGTCGAGCGTTGCAGCCGTAAGCTGGATCTCGCCATCAGACTGGAAGGCCAGAACCTGCGGCGCAAATTCCTGGGCGACTTTCCAGTCGGCGCCAAACTGGCTCTGCTGATCCACGACCAGGACATTGTGGGCGATGGACTGTTTGGCCCAGCTAGTGTTTTCCGGCAGGTAATGCCCGCCATTCTTGGGCTCAACATTGAGAAAGCGCGCGGCACCATAATCGGCGACGACTTCATGCCCGTTGTCGTAGTAAAGTATGCCGAGCCGGTCGAAGTGACCGTGGCCCAAACCTTGGGAGGTTGGTTTGAAGACCACGGCCGCCGCGTCCTTCGCGCTGCTGGAGCGAAGAACAGCAAGTGCGCCCTGATCGCCCGCCGGACCGTCGCGCAGGAGGAGGGATTCAAATTCAAAAGGGGCGGCCATTCCGGCGGCGAGATCACGCGCCAGTTTCCTGCCTTCCGGGGTCGGCACGACATTGCCCTGTAGCTTTACGACGTCGAGCAGGGTCGGATCGCCATTCAGGTCGTAGAGAATGGCCAGAGCGTATCTGAGCTCCGCTGTGTTCAGACCTTTCTCGCGAATGGCGTCATTGATCGGAAAAAAGCGGCCAGCATAGCTCTGCTGGATGGTAGCGTAGACAGCCTTCTGGAGTATGCCGTCGCGATAATCGAAAATTTGGCGCTCTGGCTCATTCTCTTCCACCGCCTGAGCAAAGAGTATGAAAGGCATGAGCGCGAAGCGCTGGTAATATGGGCCTTCGGCATAGTAGCCGTCGGGTGAGAACAATTCATCCAGCTGACGCAGGAAACCTGCATCCCCGGATTCGTCGAGGCCGAGCAGGGCCTGCTTCACCCAGGCGTCCTCATCGAGCGCGTATCCTGTCAATCCTACGGCAGCGACGGCCCAGGTTCCGTGATTGTGGATCTTGTTGAATGTTGCCGGCTGCCCTTCCGAGAGGAACTTTGCCATCGGCCGCAGCACACCGGTTTCAATCCTGGACCCGGTATCCGGATCAAGATCTGCCCTGATCGCATCGTAGCCCTGGACGGCGTAGACCAGCCACATTGCTTCATTCAGGCTCTGCCAGAATAACCGGCCGGGCGTTTGCTCCTTTTGCTGCGGGTGCAGTCCGAGAGCCGGATACATCGCGGCGTAATCGAGCAACACAGAAGCCGCAAAATCGCGGTACCGCTCATCTCCCGTCAGTTCGAACAGCATGCCTGCTTCATAGATGGTCTTTGCGTTCTGCTTGTGCTGCTCGTGAGTGTAACCTCCGCCGGCATCCACGGGCTGTGGGACAGGCACACCAACTTCCATTCGCTTGTGGAGATTGTCTTTGACCGCCGAGATCGTGCGATCGAACAGCGGTGCGATGCTCTCGCTGGAATTCGCCTCGGACGCCGGAGCGGCTGAAGACGTGCAACTGGAGACGGCAGGGGCAAGCGCGCAGAGAGCGATGCTGGCGACCGTAGTGCGAAGGAATGAAGTCGAATTCATTGTCCTACCTCATGTCCACGGTGTTCAGCACGGACCCGCCCTCGGGGCCAGCGATCGAGTTCCCCGATACATCGACAACTGGATTACCGGTCGTGATGATCAGCTTTGCCGGCCTGGCATCAGAAATCTGGTTGCCAGTCAGCTCGAGGTTCTGAACGCCGTGCGCCAGGAACAGCGGTGCACTGTTTTGCCCAATATCGGTAAATCTGGAGTCTCGTACCCAGAGATGAGGGCCGAACGTGCTCTCATCGCGACCGCCGCGATAGACAGCGGCCACTGATCCGCCGACGCGGTCAAATGTGCTGTCTTCAATCACGACATATTCGGCGTTGTAGATACCGTAATCATCGGTTTCGGTATCGAGCTTTATGACCGTGCCGGAGATGTCGCTGAAGGTAGAGGCGGTAATCTCAATCCGGTCGTAGAATGTGCCCTTGGCCGCCGATATCACCGAGAATCCCTTGTTTACGTCAAACTGGGAGAACGTCATGTCGTGCAGTTCGACAGTGTGGTTTCCGGCTCCGCCCATGGATGTTGTCGAGATGAAGCTGTTGCCGCTGCTATCGGGAGAATTGACTCCGGACACTTCCAGTCCCTTCAGTCTGAGGCTCCCATTGGCCGATAGGAGGATGAAGTTCGGACGCTCAAAAGTGAGGACAGGCGGATTGCTTGGGTCCGCTGCTTCAATCGTGACCGGCACGCGCAGATTGACGAGCCGTGATTCTTCATAATCGCCGGGGGCAAGCACGAGTGTGTCCCCAGCGGATGCGTTGGCAAGAGCGGAAGATAACGCATCCGGTCCGGCAGCGACTTCAATGCGCGCGCCGCCGTCGAACGGTGATGTGACAGGTGCCTTTGGATACCAGCTTACGCCTGTTTCGTCGCGCGAGATACCGACGTCGGGTGTTTCCCGGAGCATGTCAGTTGCGACGGAGGAGGGGACGACTTGGAACCCATATGCGATTGGGCCGGGAGGTTGCGCTGTTGCGACGTTGCCCTCAAAGACGAGGCCGCTCAGATCGTCCTGAATCCTGAACGGAGATGCGTCCGCCTCTCCGACGACTATGTTGTCGCGAAAGATCGAGTTGACCGGCACGGCGGTACGCTCGGCGTCAGATCCTTCGGCCAGCTCGATGCGCCGTACAGCTTCAAAACTGTTGCCTTCGATGAGCGCACCATCAACCTGATGATACCGATTGATGGGCGAGTCCGGCACACCATTCATGACAACGAGCGCACCTGAAAATCGCTCGCCCGTCAGGTTCTTGAAGTAATTGTTGCGAATGGTCTGCCGGGCATTGATTACGCGAACGCCGCCCGTGTAAGGCGCGCCGTCGCCGTCAAACAGGTTATTCTCGACCAGCGTGTCGTTGCCGTGGCGCAGCGTAAGCGTGCCTCTGGACTGGAAGAATGTGTTGCCGCGAAACGTGTTGCCGCCTGACTTGTTGGAAATGATTTCCACCTCGCCGCTGCAGCGATCAAAATAGTTGTTTTCGACAAGCGTACCGGACCGGCTCAGGGAGTAATGACTCGTACCGATTCGAAGGGTCTCCCCGCCATTGGAACCGAAGACTGGGCGTGGTCCGAAGTAATTATTCCGGATCACATGATCGTTTTCCTGGCTCTCCTCTGTGTTCAGCCGAACTGCCATGGTTGGGCCGGAATTGAGTTTGCCGGAGAGGTGGTTGTGGTCGAAGACATTGTTCTTGCCATACATCACGACCCAGATGTCGCGCTGGGCACGGTCCGGATTGGAGTAGTTCTCGATGACGGTGTTGGTGACCCGGGAATTGAAGGCGAGGTTGTCGCTGTCCCGCCGAAAACTGATGACTTCGGCGCGCGGCGTGTAGCCGTCCCGGAAAACCAGTCCCGAAACGATGATGTGGCTACCGGCCAGTCTCAGGCTGGACTGACCTGAAAGCACGACCTTGCCGGGCGTCTGCGCCCGAACGGTTATCGGTTTCTCCGCCGTGCCTTCGGCATCCACGACCGCATCGAAGTCGAGCCAGACGCCATCCGCGAGCACGATGTCCGTGCCAGGGGCGGCAGCCTTTAAGGCCTCGCTGAATGCCTTTGGGGAGCTGACCATGATGGCCTGGCTCTGCTCAACAATATCAGCCGGCGCGCCAGTGTCTGCACCGGAAATTGGCTGTGCACATCCGGCCATGGCGAGCGCGAGTGCTGAAGTGGCTAAGGCGTACATGCCCATCCTGACGTCTCCCTTTTCGCCGTTCAGTCGCGGCGTTGGGGGGCACGCTATCCGGCTTGATCAGAATGTCAACCAATTATGCAGACCAATTTGTACAATATGGGTGATGGGGTGAAAATTTCATGTGCGCCAAATAATGTAATTCACAATAGATAAAGGGAAATACAGTCTCCAAGCATTAAAGGTCCTACCAATTTAATTAAAATGGGCAGCCAAAGTGGTTGACTTAAATGATCGGTCGGCATAGTCGTTCCGTCAATTGAAGCCTGCAAATGGGCTCATTTTGATCCGAGGGAGGACATACAATGCGTAACTACAGTAGAACTGCGACTTCGTTTGCTGGCGCTGCATTCCGTGCAAGCCTGCTTTGCACGGCCGTGCTTCCTTTCTCGGCGGGGGCGCTTGCCCAGGACGATGAAGAGCCTGTCGCCGCAGTAACTGAAAGCGATGAAGCCCGCCAATCCGTCGTTGTCGTGAAAGGTATCCGTTCCTCGCTTGCCAATGCCCTCGAGGAGAAGCGGGCCGCCGACAATCTTGTTGAGGTCATTCAGGCAGAAGACATTGGCAAGCTGCCCGACCAAAACCTGGCAGAAGTTCTGGAAAACGTAACCGGTGTTCAGATCACGCGCGAAGCCGGCGTGGGGACCGGCGTGCAAATCCGCGGTACCAACGCCAACCGAACCGAGATTAACGGCGTTTCGACTGTCGGGTCTGGGGCTGGCCGCGGCGGGATCAGCTTCGAAGACGTTTCGGCCTCCATGATCGCTGCCGTCGAAGTGACAAAAGCTCCTGAGGCAAAGACAATTGAGGGATCAGTCGGTGGTACGATCAATCTTCGCACGATCCGTCCTCTTGCCTTGAACGAGCGACTGCTCAGTGTGCGCGTGCAGGGTGAGGACAGCAGCTTGACCACGGACGGCATCACGCCGCGTCTTTCGGGCACCTATGGCGACAATTGGTCGACATCCATGGGCGAATTCGGGGTGGTCGCCAGTCTGAGTTACGCCGAGCAGGATGTGTCTGCATTCCGCCCGCGCGTTGATCGTGACAATCTCGTCGCCGCTGATAGCGGGCTGCCAAGCGCGCAGAGCTTCGACTATCTGCCGATCCAGTTCTTCATTCAGGATTATGACAACTTCGAGTATGAGACGACCAACTTCGCGGGCACGCTTGAATGGGCGCCGAACAGCAATCTGAAGTTCTTCTTCGATGCTGTGGTCAACGATCAGGAGCGCCTCCAGGAAAGTTCGCGCGTCCAGGCGTCCGGTGTCTCAGATCTCATCGGAACAGCGTCACCGGATACGTTCGAAACCGTCAATTTCGGCGCTCTCGATGGTCAGAGAATTGGCAGCATTCGGGCAGCACTTACGGGCGTGGTGCCTATTCAGGCTGACGGAAGCGATGGAAACCTGCGCTTCTCGGGGGATACGAATTCAAGGCTGACTGAAAGCAGGATCTTCAGACTTGGGACGGATTGGGACATTACAGATCGGCTTTCCAGCACGTTCGAAATTTCGACGTCATCCTCCGATACGACCACGCCGAGCTTCAATACAACGCTGAATTTCATCAATCCGAATGCCGCAACGAACTCATCCAACGAAAATGGTACGCCGTTCGAGTATGACCTTCGCGATGGCCTGACATGGGGTGTTTCTCAGGACCCGGCGCTTGGCGGCCCGACAACGGCGCAGCTGCTGGATCCCGCCAATGTCGTACTGCGTGATGTAAACATCAGCCGCAGCATCACTGAAAACAGCGAGGACGCGTTCCGGGCTGACTTCAACTACGACCTTACAGGCATAGGCGCTATCGGCGACTTTCTCACTTCGGTGGACGCGGGGTATCGCTACAACAAGTCGAAGAGCCTGAACGACGATGTCACCTCCAACCTTGGTCTCAGAACGCTTGCGGACAGCCCGACCGGCGACCTTTTTGCGGACCTGCTCGTTGCGGGACCAAAGAACTTCAATGCAGCAGATGACCGCCGACTGTTTGTTCGTGATTTCCTCCTGATCAATCCCGAGCTTGCCAATTCAAGCCCTGACCGGGTGCTCGCAGCACTGAACGCGGCAATTGCGGCGCATGGCGGAACGCAGTCGATCGATTCTCCGACCTCGAGCCAAGCGGCATTCTTCGACATCGAGGAAGAAACAAATGCGCTCTACGCCCAAGCCAATTTCGAATATGGAATCTTCCGTGGGAATGCCGGTGTGCGCTATCTCGAAACCGAAGTCACATCGACAGGCAACACCATCACCAATGGCGTGGCGACACCAACTTCGACAACGGGCAGCTATGACTTCATTCTGCCGAGGTTCAACATCGTCGCCAGCGTGACAGACGACCTGCTCCTTCGTTTCGGCTATTCCAAGGACATCCGTCGGCCGGACTTCAACGACCTTTCAACTTCGGTGACTTTCAGCACTAGCCCGAACCCGCCTGTCAGCGTTGGAAATCCTGGGCTGAAGCCGCAAGAGGTGGAATCCTTCGACATCTCCGCTGAGTGGTATTTTGCGCCGTCTGCCGTGGTCAGCGCAGGCTATTTTCACAAGACCCGGACAGGACTGTTCGTGGGGCAGCAGGAAAACCCTGTAGAGACGCCCGCCACACTTTCTGACGGTAGCCCGACGCTGGTCAGGGACGTGACTGCTCCTTGCGAAGGTGGCGGCGTCTTCAACCCGATCGCAGACTGGAACGTATTCGCGCCGCTCAACCCGGACGGGACGCGCCAGCAGGGCGTCGGCATCTGTGTTCCATCTTCACAGATCATCAATGGAGCTGGCGAGAATATCCAGAAAGGGTACGAACTGGCGTTCCAGTACGATCTGTCTGATTTCGAAGACCAGATCGGCTGGGCTTCGGGGTTCGGCTTCCTGGCCAACTTCACGCATCAGGAATTTGAAGGGGGTCAGGAATTCTGGACACCGACATCGCGCGCAGAAGCGGTTTTTGACTCGCTCGGTGCGTCGGACGTCCAGTTGCGGGTCACCGAGATCGACCTGTCTGAAAACGCCTACAATGCGACGCTCTACTACGAAAAGTTCGGCCTGTCGGCTCGTGCCAGATACACGTGGCGCGACGCGTATCGCTCGACGGATTTCGGCAGCACATCCAGCTTTCCCTGGGGCTTCCCTGTCGTGCAGGCCGCTCGTGGTCAGCTGAATGCAAGCGTGAGCTACGACGTCAACGACCGTCTGACCCTTGGGGTTGAGGGTGTGAATCTCACCGAGTCCGAGGTGAAGCAATACTGCGTCAATGACGGCGCCTTGCTCTGCTTCGAAGGGCTGACAGATCGCAGGATCACGTTCGGCGCAACTTACAACTTCTAAACCAGCCGGGCCAAAATCAGGAGACAGGCCCCCAATCCAACCAGTCGCCAAACTTGCTCATGTGGTGAGGGGTGACACCAAAGAAGACGGCCGGCGGCGGGTTATCAGACTGTCGATCTTTCGCCGGCCATTAAGGGAGAACAATGGCACTTAAAAACAAAGCGAAAACCTATTCATTTTCACGTACAGCGTTCAGGGCAGGCCTCCTTTGCACGGCCGTGCTGCCCATGGCGGGTCTGGCTGTCGCGCAGGAAGAGCCAGAAACAATTCCGCAAGCGGTAGAAGATGGTGAAGCGCGCCAGGAAACCATCGTCGTGACCGGCGCTCGCAGCATCATTCAGAACACGATCGACATCAAGCGCCAGTCCACCACAATCGTAGACGGACTTTCGGCGACAGATATCGGTGATCTGCCGGCGCTTTCGATCGGTGAAGCGCTTGAATCCATCACTGGCGCTGCGTCTCACCGTGAAAATGGTGGCGCGACCGAGATTTCCATCCGCGGTCTGGGGCCGTTCTTGAGTGCCACCACCTTCAATGGGCGCGAAGCGACGAACGGGTCTGGTGACCGGTCTGTGAACTTTTCCCAGTTTCCGTCCGAGCTCATGAACAAGCTCGCAATCTACAAGACCCAGGACGCCAGCCTGATTGAAGGCGGCGTGGCAGGCCTCATCGCATTGGAGACCGTCAAGCCGCTTGAGTACGGCAAGCGCCGCGTGCAGCTGGACCTGAAGGGCAATTACAATCCTGACCAGCAGAACATATCCGACTCCATGGCCGGGGACCTCGGTTTCCGCGGTACACTCAGCTATGTCGATCAGTTCGAGGTCGATGGAATGGGTGATTTCGGCGTGTCGGTCGGTTTGCAGCGCAGCGACATTTCGCAGCCGGAGCAGGAGATGAGGTCTTCAAGCCCCAGCGGCACGTCGCTCTTCGCCTGTATCGCTGATCCCAGCGATCCTGACCTGCGTGGCTACGCGAATGGCAGCAATGGCGACTGCGAGGACCTTGGTCCCAATTCGAGCAACAATGATGGTTACAATACGTCGATTGATCCGGCGACCGGCCTCGCTGTCGATGACGGACTGGCCTATGCCTGGGCAAGCAGCTCCCGCGGATTCCGTCAGAACGACACGCGCGATGAGCGCGACTCGGCCTTCATCGCCCTGCAATGGCAGCCGAATGAGCGAATGGATTTCAATTTCGATGCTCAGTGGTCCGAACGGGTCCAGTCTGAAGACAGACACGATCTGAATTTTTCCAACATGAAGCGGAGCACCGAGGGCGTGACGCTGGAATCGCTCCAGTTTCAGGACAATGGCGTGGTGCAATTCATCGAAACGCAGTCCGACATCGAATCGAACGGCGAGATCTTTGCCCGCACCGAAGAGTATTTCGGTTACGGGTTGAGCGGTGCCTTCCGGGCGACAGACCGGCTGGTCGTATCAGGAGACTACTCGTTCTCAGAAACAACGCGTGACGAAGATCAGGTGTCGCTGAGGGTATCCAGCCAGGGTGGTCCGGGCTCGGGAGGACGCGAAAATGTCAATTGGATGCGCGATGGCGATGGCTTCGTAACATTTGGCGTGGTCGACTTCGACGTCAACGACATCTCCAATTTCACTGATGGCGTCCGTGCACGGATCGACAGCGATGTCGATCGCCGGAATACTGTTGAAGCAATCCGCTTCGATGCCGAATATGATGCCGATTGGGGGATGATCGACAGCCTGGAGTTTGGTGTACGCCTTTCGGAGCTCGAATATGTGAACCTCGCCGGGACACGTACAACAGTCACCACAGATGACCTCGATCCCAACAACATTCCATGCGCCACCAATTTCGCAGAGAGCGATTTCCTGAGCAGTGCCGCCGATGCTCTGGTCACGCAGTTCGACAGCTCTGGAAATATCGTGAACCAGACAAGCAGCTGGGCGACATTCGATAACAGGTGCTTGCTGAATTACATCCTCGACGCAGAAGGGGAGTCCTTTTCCTATCCGGATCAGGAGTATGGTAATAACGGCACAACTGACGTCACTGAAACGACCACTGCGTTTTATGCAATGGCCAATTTCGACACCATGTTTGCCAGCAAGCCTTTGCGCGGGAACTTCGGTGTCCGCGTTGTGAATACCGATGTCGAGTCCCTCGGATTCCGCAACGCACTGTCGATCATTACCAATGTTGACGGCACAATTGATCTGGTTGAGGACTCGTCGACCGTTGAGCGTATCGTCGGCGGTGGCGACTATACTGAAGTCCTGCCGAGCCTGAATGTGATCATGGACCTGCGCGATGATGTGCTGCTGCGCGGTGCGATTTATCGCGGCCTGTCGCGGGCGGACCCTGCTGACATGAACTTCTCGCGCTCGTTCAGCACAGATACTGATGACGGCCCGACCACGCTCGAAGAGCTGATCACCGGCGTAAACGCGTCCGGCAATCCGAACTTTGAGCCGCTGACGTCCTGGAATTACGACGTCGCTGCTGAATGGTATCCGAACGACGACACCATTCTGGCAGTGACCCTGTACGCGAAGGACTTCACGGGCGGTTTCGAGAATGCGGTCACGCAAGAAACCTTCACGATCGATGGCCAGCAGGTCACGGTGCCGGTTACGCTCCTGTCCACCAATGAGGATACGAGCTCCCTGTATGGTCTTGAGCTGACAGCGGCGCACCGTTTCCAGAACCTTCCTGAGGTCCTGGACGGGCTTGGCTTCAAGATCAGCTACAATCTGGCGGACTCGGATTTCGAGTTTGAAGACAGCCTCTATGGCGATCAGGGCTTCCGCGACAGCAATGGTCAATTCGTCCAGACCAATGTCGGCATCGTCGCGCCGGGTAACATACCGGGCTTCTCCGAACAGACCTTCTCCGGCCAAGTCTACTACGAGAAAGGGCCGTTCGACGGATCGATCATCTACAAGTACCGGAGCGAGTACTTTCAGCCCTACACCTCAAACGGCACGCGTCTGCGTTATGTCGGTGATGTCGGGGTCTGGGAAGCGCGTGCTTCGTACAGGCTGACGGACAATGTCCGCCTGTCCATGGAGGCCATCAATCTCTTCGATGCACCCAAGGAGCAATACTTCTTCACGACCGATAATCTTGGAGAGGCCAACTATTACGGGCCACGTATCTTCTTCGGTGTTCGTGCAAAATTCTGAGTTGGCAGGGCAGCCGGACCACAGTGTGGTCCGGCTGCCTCAATATTGGCCAGACAAATTGGTAAACCTCTGTTATGGAGTATAATATATCTAACGCGCACACAATCGAATGAGCAGATAGCCCAGAAGGAGTTTCGGCAAATATGAGTGATAAGCGCCTCTACCAGACTGTCGCTCGATCCATTCTCGACATGATCGAGTCCGGGTCGTATCCGCCAGGCACACGCCTTCCTGGGGAGCGCGAGCTGGCTGAACGCTTCAATGTCAGCCGTGTCGTGGTCCGCGAGGCAGAAATTTCGCTCGAAGCGCTGGGGCGTGTCGAAATCAAGGTGGGTTCAGGCGTCTACGTCTGTGATCCGGCTACAGCCACCGGTCTCGCCCTTCCAAAAGTGACACCGTTCGAACTCACTCAGACACGCCTCCTGTTTGAATCAGAGTGTGCGGCCCTCGCTGCAACAATGATCACGGATGAGCAGATTGCCGGACTTGAGGCGACGATTGAGAAGATGGCGGAAGCGCCGCACGATACTGAAGATGGCGAAGACGCAGACCGCGAATTCCACCTCCAGATCGCCAAGGCCTCCGGGAATGAAGCGAATGTCTTTTTTCTCAAGACGCTCTGGCGCATGCGGACCGAGATAGAACCGGTCAAGCGGGTCTATTCGGCGGTGTGTCACGCCGATACCTCCCACCGTGTCAACGAGCATTCCGAGATTCTCGAGGCGCTTCGCGCACGTGACCCTGGTGCTGCTCGAAACGCAATGCGCGGGCACTTCTCCAGGCTTCTGGAAGCCCTGCTTGACGCCTCCGAACGCCAGGCCATCGAAGATGCGAGGCGTCGCTCCAGTGAAAACCGCGAGCGCTTCCTGAAATCTGCCATCGGTGCCTGATGGGTGTCTGGTTGTCTTGAGCTCATAATCGAATGACGTTGAGGGATTGTCATTCCGGTTCTGATTGCCTGGTTGCAAGAGGAGCCAGCTGACCCAGGCTTCCAATTTCCGGGGCCCATCAAGTCAGTTCTGGTGGTGCTCGGCGCTCAGTGGTTCATGCCCGTCAAAGTCCACTTCAACGTCTGCTCCGTTGGGATCTTTGAAAAAGACTTGCCACTGAATCCAGGGCTCGGGCGTGCGAACAATGCGATACTGCAGGCCGGCAGACTTGAGCTTGTCTAGCAGCGCATTAATGCCTTCACCGCGAAACGCCATATGGTCAAGGACACCCTTGCGCGGATCAGGCATTTCCTGAACCTGTACCACGTGCAACACAGCCGCTTCATTCGCATACAGCCAGAGCCCCGGAAACTTGAAGTCGGGTCTGGGACCGCGAGACAGTCCAAGCATCTCGGTGTAGAACTCTTCGGTCTTGTGAAGATCGTCGGTCACAATCGTGAAATGATCCGGGCGTAAAATCGCTGTCACTTTGGAGCTTCCTGAAAAGGGTGTGCTGGAGAACATCTGAATGGCACACAATACCTGTCAATTAAAACAGAAAAGCAGTTAAATTTTATAAAAACAATGTATTGAACGCCGATGTTTCATGGCGGTTTGGCGTCAGTTCCTGTCATTGAAATGGAAAAGAACGCTGACCGACCCGCAATGGGGTGGTCAGCGAAGTGGCCTCGTCGGGAGCAACGCGGCTTAACGTGTATGTGCATCAATGCTGGGAAACGGCGGCGTTGCCGCGGTCGTGCCTAGAACTCTTTCAGCAATTCCATTCCCACGATGCGGCCGCGTTTAAGCGTGGAAAATGTTCCGGCCTGAGGTCGTTCGGCAAATGGCTCTGCCGTTCCGGTCGACAGCGGGCCGCCAAAGGGCAGTTGCGTGTCATTACCGACAATCGCTTCATCGAGAAGGTTCTTGCCATAGAGCGAGACGGTCAGGCCCTCGACCGGTGTTACCCAGGCGAGGCTGGCATCAAGCATGTCGGCTTCGCTCACCCAGCCAAGATTATTGTCGCTGTAAGCAAACGCATCCTTGTGCTGGAAGCTGGAGCGGACGGTCAGATAGCCCGACGAGGCGAGATCGATATCCCAGATGAAGCCGAAGCCGTAGGTGGTTTCCGGGACACGCGGGATTTCGAGGTTAGCGTCATTGGCATCGGTGACGCCGTCGCCCGAAATGTCGGCGCGTACCTCTTCATAGGAGGCGTCGATCAGTCCAATGTTTGCAAGCAGCAGGACATTGTCGAGAAGCCTGAAGGTCGCTTCGGCTTCAATGCCGGAAATGTCGGCATCGGCAGTGTTCAGGATGAACTGGGAGACGCCAGACGTCGGCGACGAGATATTCACCTCGCGCTGCATGTCTTTGACCTGGTTCAGGAAGGCGGCGAGGTTGAGGCTGCCGCGACCGTTCGGATCGCGGTATTTCAGTCCGACTTCGTAGGCATCGACGCTCTCCTCGTCGAAGGAGGCGGAGCCTGTCTGCGCAACCTGTTGCTGGAAGACGGCCGGATTGGTGATGCGGAAATTGTACCCACCCGACCGGAAGCCCCTGGTGTAGGAGCCGTAGGCCTGCATGGCGTCGCTGAATGTGTACTGAAGCCCGATTTTCGGCGTCACATTCGACCAGTCATTCTTGTCGGAAACATCGTCCGGGCAGGTCGCGTCGGTGACGGAGCACTGGCCGGCCCGTGGTATGGTGTAGGCAATGTCGGCGTCCTTTTCCTCATAGGAGTAACGCAGGCCGAGAATGACGGTGAGCGCGTCGGTCAGGCTGTAATCGCCTTGCGCGAATGCGCCCCAGACCAGATGGTCCTGTCGGCCTCCGCCAGAGAAGGTGACGGGGGTGATGGGCGGCAGGAAGCGATGTTCGGTATAGGCAATTTCCTGATCGAAATAGAACAGGCCGGTTGTCAGTTCGAGCGCGCCGAACGTTCCGGCATATCTCAGCTCATTTGAAATTTGCTCCTGCTCGAGATCGCTGGCTGAGTGGAACAGGAATTGCGGCGTCGCGTCGATGTCGCCGCCCGTATCCTGATGGAAATTCCGGTAGCCGAGAATATTGGTGATCGTGCCATTGCCGAAAGCTACGTCCCAGTCTGTCCGCAGGGAGGCGAGCGTCGTTTCGTTCTCGTAGAGGCCGCGATAATCGTTCGAAAAATCGAAAGTGCCGCGCCGGTAGATGCCGCGATTCTGCCCGACGGGGCCATCGGCTTCCACCTCTGTATGCTCCAGCTTGGCGAGCACCGAAACATCGCGGCTGGCCAGCCATTCGAGCGAGCCGCGGATCACGAAAGTGTCGCCGCCGCCGCGGTTTTCATTGAAGATCAGGTCCTTGAAGTAGCCTTCGTCGTCATTGAAGTATCCTGATACCCGTCCGTTCAGACGGTCAGCGATGAGCGGGCCGGAAACATAGGCCTGCACATAGGTGCTGGCACCGCCGCGATCGCCGTCAATCGGGGTTTCATAGGCAAGCCGCGTCTTGGCCTCGAAATTGGATGCCGGATTGCCGGTATTGATCAGGACGGCGCCGCCCGTGGTGTTCCGCCCGAACAGGATCCCTTGCGGGCCACGGACCACTTCGATGGATGAGATGTCGAACGTGTCCTGGATGAGGCCGTTATTGACGCCAATATACACGCCATCGACAAACACGCCGACGGTCGGGTCGATCGAGGGGATGGACGAATTGACGCCGAGCCCGCGGATCGAGAAATTGGCGACGCCTTTCGATGTGCCGACGTCGTCGAGCGAGACGTTGGGGGAGGAATAGCTGAGACTTTCAATGTCCCTGACCTGCAGGGCCTCAAGCGTGTCGGCGCTGAAGGCCGTGACTGCGACAGGCACGTTCTGGACGTTTTCCGGGTCCTTCTTCTTGGTTGCAGACACCGTCACGACATCGAGCACGCGGTCGATGGTGCGCGCTTCCCTGTCTGTGTCCTGAGCCGTGGCTGACAGGCATGTCGCGCTCAGGGCTGCGGCGGACCCCGCAGCCATAAATATGTGTTTCATGGTTTTCTCCCTCCTGGATTTTTTTGAAAGTCGGTTGCCGGCCGAATGCCGGGACTATTGCGGGCTGATCACGAAGTGAGACGGTGCCTGTCGCGCCGTTCGTTATTGTATATACATGATATGATTTCCGAATGCCTGAGAGCGAACAAAAACGGACAAGGTGACCGATCCGATCTACAAAGCGTGTATATGCACCAACATGTGCATGCGCAATAAAAAACTTCGAATCTTGTAATTTTTTGGCTTTGATATTAGTTATTCTCTACACGTAATGTAGATACACGAAAGTGTTGCCATGCAAGATCTGAAAAGCGTCGGGGTGCGGTGTGCGGCCCTCAAAGTGTTGCGCGCGGGCCGTGTGCTCACGCGCGCTTATGACGAAGCGCTACGCCCGACCGGACTGACGATAACCCAGTATACACTGCTCAATGCGATCGGGCATTATGAGCCTGACTCCATTGTCACGCTCGGGCAGCTTCTCGACATCGAGCGGACCACATTGTCCCGCAACCTGGCGCTGCTGGAGAAGGCAGGGCTGGTGCATCTTGGAGAGCAGGGGAGTGATCGCAAGCGTGAGCTCCTTCTGACGACGCGCGGCGTGAAAAAGCTGGAAGAGGCATACCCGCTCTGGGACAGCGTCCAGACGCGGGTGGAAGCGCTCTTTGATGAGCGCGAATTTCTTGAGCTGGGCGATCTGCTTCGCCGGGTGAAGAACGTCTAGCGGGCTGTCATGGGGCGGATAAAGCAGGTCGTCGTGCCCGTTGCCATCAGTCGGCCTTTCTGGTCCGTCACCTGAGCCGTGGCCGTCGCGATTTGTGAACCTCTGCTGTCGACATCTGCTAGCGCACGCACCTGGCCGGTCGATGGCAGGATCGGCCGAATGAACTTCACTTCCGTGCCGACAGAGACAAAAGTTTCAGCGGCCGCCAGGGTGGATTGCACGGCACAGCCCAGCGCGGAATCGAGCAGGGCCATAACCCAACCGCCGTGCACAAGTCCCATCGGGTTGAGATAGTCCTCGCCCGGTTCCCCCCGAAATTCGCAATGGCCGTAGTTGGCCGCATGGATCCAGCTGCGCATTGTTCTGGCCATTGTAGGGGCTGGCAGCTGGCCGGCGAGCAGGGCCTGAAGCTGTTCAAGCCCCGTCTTGTGGGCGATGTCGTCAGGCGCGGCAAGGCCGAAAGGAATATCGAGAAAACCGACGGGTTCGAAGGCGGAGTCCTGTTGGGTCTGTTTCGGTGTCACGGTGTGGTTTCCTGGTTGGGGCGCAAGGCCTGAGGCAGGCGCGCGGGGCTGGTCATGCAAATTATAGTGTATATGAAACATTGACCTTTCAGGTAGTAAAGTGCATATACACTATTATTCGTTTCTGGCTGAGTGAGGAAGGGCGGCGGAATGAGCGTTACCGGTGAGGGAGTTTTTCGAGGCCTGTTAAAATGGCGGTGGGTGGCTCTGCCCGTGCTGCTGGGCATGATCGCCGCAACGGCGATGTCGCTGCCGAAGCTTCAGAAGGACACGTCCGCCGATGCCTTCATTGGCGAGGACCAGCCTGCGCTCGTCTACAAGAACCATATTGAAGACGTTTTCGGGCTGACGGACCCCATCGTGGTCGCCGTCATCGACGAGGATGATGACGGGATCTTTGATGCGGAGAACCTCGCCCTCGTGGAGCGACTGACGCGGTCCATTGAAAGCCTGCCGCAAATTGATCCTGAGCGTGTCACCAGCCTTGCGACCGAAAACTACATTGCCGGAAACGCCGAAGGCATCGTCGTGGAAGGCTTTCTCGATCCGGACACCGCATACTTTCAGGCGCCGCCCGGTACGCTCGAGCGGGCAGGCGAAGTGCGCGCTGCGATTGACGATTTTCCCTTGTACCAGGGCCTGCTCGTCGGCCGCGAAGGCACAGCCACACTGATCGTTGCCGAGCTGATCGATGACGACCTCGCCACCGAAGCCTACAATGGCGTGCTCGACATTGTCCGCTCGGAAACGGTGGCGGACGGAACGAAAATCCACGTCGCGGGGGAAGGCGCCGTGATGGGATATCTGTCGACCTATATCGACAATGATGCGAGCCGCCTCAATCCGATGGCGGGCCTGATCATCACGCTCGTTCTGCTCGTGGCCTTCATGTCGCTGCGGGCTGCGATCCTGCCGAACCTTATAGTCGCGGGCACGGTGCTCGGATCGTTCGGCCTGATGGCCGCGTCTGGCACGTCATTCTTTGTGATCACGAACGGACTTGTAGTGAACCTGATCGGCATCGCAGTCGCCGACTCCATCCACATCCTCTCGTCCTATTACAGCGTGCTGCGCGATGAGCCAGCACTGAACAAGAGGGATGCTGTCGTGCGGGCCATGGCGCAGATGTGGCGTCCCGTGACCCTGACCTCGATCACGACGATTGCCGGCTTTCTGGCCCTGTCGATCAGTTCGGCGATGCCGCCCATCCAGGCGTTCGGCCTGTTCGGTGCCATCGGCGTCTTTCTGGCCTGGGTCTATTCCATGACCTTGCTTCCGGTGCTGCTGAGCCTGTGGCCGACGCGCCGGATCCCTGCGCCATTTGCCCGGCGCAGAAATGGCGCCGCGCGCGTCAGCCTGGCAGAGCGCGCAATGTCCGCGCTGGGCGCGCGCGTGCTGGCGGCCCCGAAAACTGTTGTCACCGTCGGTGTCGCGCTCTTCGTCTTCGGTGTTGCCGGCGCCCTGCAGCTGCAGGTGGAGGAAGAGCGGATCGCCAACTTCAAGCCCAGCGAGCCCGTCTATCAGGCCGACAAGGTGATCAACGCCACGACAGACGGCATCTACAGCCTCGATGTACTCATCGAAACGCCGGCGCCGGAAGGGCTTTACGATCCCGAGCTGCTGCGGCGGATCGAGGACCTGCAGGCCTATATGGAAACGCTGCCCGCGGTGGGCGGCACCACGTCAATCGTTGATTACGTCAAACAGCTTCACCGCTCGGTGCAGGAGGGCGACCCGGCCGCGTACACCATACCGGACGATCCGGACCTCATCGCGCAGCTCTTCTTCCTGTATGCGGCCAGCGCAGATCCGGCGGATTTCGAAGAGGAGGTTGATTATGACTTCCAGAGAACGCTGGTCCGCGCGCAGGTCTCCGACGGTCGGTACACGACAAATCGGGACATCGTCCCCGTGCTGGAGCGGTATGTCGAGGAGCACTTCAACGACGAACTGGCGACGGCAACGGTCACGGGCCGCGTCACCGTATCGTATTACTGGTTTCACGGCATTGACCGCTCGACCATCCTGTCTGTCCTGCTTTCATTCGGAGCGGTGACGCTGGCTGCAATATTGCTGTTCAGGTCTCCAGTGCTTGGGCTTCTTGCGGCATTGCCGGTCGGCCTTGCCATTCTGCTGGTCTATTCGGTCATGGGGTGGAGCGGCGTTGCGCTCGGCATGGGCACGTCCATGTTCGCGGCCATCGCCATCGGCCTGTCGATCGACTTTGCGATTCACGCGCTCGAGCGTATTCGCGAACTTGCCCGCGAGCGGGGCATATCCGTCGATACGCTCAAGGATCTTTACCCGGAGACGGGCCGCGCGCTGTTCTTCAATTTCATCGCTGTTGCCGGCGGCTTCGGCGTGCTCACCACGTCGGACGTGCCGCCGCTCGTCAAGTTTGGCTCACTCGTGGCCGTCGCAGTGACCACGGCATTCCTGGCCTCCGTCACACTCTTGCCGGCACTCGTTCTCCTGCTCAAGCCGAGCGCCATGACTTCCAGATACAGAGAGGAACCCTCCCATGCGAAACTTGCTCCTACCACTTAGCCTCGTCCTGCTTGGATCGCCCGCCGCCGTTGCGCAGGGGGCGCTCACAGGTGACGAGATCGTCGCCAATGTGAACGCACGAGAAGATGGAGAGCACGTCACGCGACGTTTCGTCGTCGAGCTCACTGATCGCAATGGGCGTATACGGACGGAAGAGACAATCGCGCAGCGTCGCTACTTCGATGACGAAAAGCGCACGATCATTTTCTACACCGAGCCGAACAGCGTGCGCGGGACCGGCTTCCTGACGTTTGACTATGCCGAACCCGAAGCGGATGACGACCAGTGGCTGTACCTGCCAGCCCTCCGCAAGGTGCGCCGGATATCGGCTTCCGATCGCGGGGACTACTTCCTCGGAACTGATTTCACCTATGAAGAGATCAAGAAGGAGCAGAAGATCGAAACCGAGGACTATGTGTTCTCGGCGCAAGGCTCTGAAACGGTCGATGGGCGCGAGCTCCTTATCGTCGAAGGCCGCCCTTCAAGCGAGGCGGTTGGCCGGGAACTCGGCATTTCCAGGGTGGTCTGGCGGATCGATCCGCAGATCTGGATGAGCCGCGTGACCGACTATTACGACCAGAATGGCAACCATGCGCGCACCATCGAGCTTGAAGCTGTCGAGACCATAGATGGCTTCCTGACGGCAACGCAGATGTCTGTTGTGAATCACAAGACCGGCCACAGCACACGGATCAGCTTCCACGACACCGACTATAAGGCCGATGTGCCGGAAAACCTGTTCACGCAGTCCAGGCTGCGCAGGGGGCTGTGATGGCGCTTCGCGCGCTGATCGGATGCGGCCTGATTTGGCTGTCATATGCTGTGCTGGCACAGCCTGCCGCGTTTGCGCAGGTGCCAGAGCTGCGCGGAAGCCTCACCAGTCGATTTGCGGGAGAGCTGAACGGCGGAGATGCGCAGCTTGCGGAAATCCTGTTCGAACCGGAGCTGTCAGGTTCATGGGGAGCCAATGTCAGCTATACGCTGATCGGCCGCGCGCGGTTTGATGCCGTTGATGAGCTGGAGCCGGGCAAGCCCGGCGCGCAGGCTGGTGCGCGCTCGGCCTGGAACCGCCGCGTCTTCGAGGGCGATGACGCAGACTTCGAGCTGCGCGAAGCCTATGCGGACATTTACGCCGGCGACTGGTTCGTCCGCGCCGGGAAACAGCAGGTGGTCTGGGGGCAGGCGGACGGCCTGCGCGTGCTGGACCAGGTCAATCCGCTGAGTTTTCGCGAATTCATCCTGGGCGACTTCGAAGATCGCCGCATTCCATTGTGGATGCTGAACATTGAGCGGCCAATCGGGTCAGTAACGGCGCAGTTCCTGTGGATTCCCGACACCACGTATAATGAGTTTCCCCGGCAGGGCGCGTTCGCCTTCACGTCGACGTGGAGCCAGCCAGGGATACCCGCAACGGCGCAAACTGTGACCTTGAACCCCGCAAGGCGGCCAGAACGGATGCTGGCCGACAGTGATATCGGCCTACGCCTCAGCGGATTTTCAGGTGGCTGGGACTGGTCGGTCAATGCGCTCTACGCCTTTCACGACACGCCGGTCGCGAAACGACAGACCATCGCGCCGGGTCATGTGGGCATCACGCCGACCTATTATCGCTCAACGCTTCTGGGGGGATCTGCGTCCAATGCATTTGGCAAGCTCACGCTTCGCACGGAAATCGGGTATCAGAGCCGAAGCGCTGTTCTGACGCGTGACGCGAGCGATGCGGACGGCGTCGTCATCTCTCCGGAAGTGAGCGGCGTGGTTGGCCTCGACTACCAGCTCGATGCCGACACGCTGCTCAGCACCCAGGTCTTCGCCAGTCATCGCACGCGCCATGGCCCCAAATTGGCCACTGACCGGACAACCTCGACGATCAGCCTGCTCGGTTCGCGCGAATTCTACAATGACCAGCTGAAGCTCCAGTTCCTGCTGCTCCAGAATATCAATGACGGCGATGGGCTATTGCAGGTGTCGGTGCAGCGCAACCTCACCGACGCCGTGACCCTGCAGCTCGGTGCCGACATTTTCCACGGAGACCGCAACGCCTTCTACGGACAGTTTGACGACCGGGACAGGGTTTGGGTCGCATTCGAGTATGGCTTCTGACACTCGCACGTTCCGGACCGGCGGCGACATCATTGCTCGGATCGTACTGAGGGTATTTACCGGCTGAGGGCCTGCCGCATCAGTTTCCAGTATCAAACTTGTCTACCTTGCGCTCGCCGAACAGCATCTTCTGTTCGAGGCGTGCCCGCAGGGCGGCGTAATAGGCTTCCAGGAAGGCGACATCATCTTCGCCCTCGCCCTTTTCCCGACCGATCTTGCCGCGAATGCGCTCGGCGACGCGGGCCTTGATCTCTTTCGTTGACTGGCGAAGCACGTCTTCCAGGACGTGGAGTTCGTGAATGCCATAAGTGTCCAGTTCAGCTTCGGTGAACTGATAGGTCGAGCCGCGGGAGAACGGCGTCGGTGAGGTTATGTCCTGCTTCAGCTTGGTGCGCGGGGCATGAATGACGATCGTGCCGGCGATGAGGTCCCCCACGCGAAGCTTGTCACGGTTGAACAGCGGAAAGAGGACAAAGACGCCGGTCCAGGCGATGCCCAGCAGGCGGATCCAGCCGCTGACTTCGTCCTCTGCCGTCATCAGGAGCAGGCTGAGCGGCAGGAAAACTTCCAGTTCCCGCATGAAATTGCGTGCGAGCACGGCGTTTGCGGTGAGCCGTCCGCCATTGCGGGCGGCGACACGCAGGCCGAGGGCGCGTTTGCCCGGGGTCGCCGCCTTCCGGCCGATCTCGAAGAAGATGAAGTAGAAATTGCGCAGCAGGAAGACGACAACCGCGCTGACGGAGCCGGCAATCACCCAGCCTTCGAAACCCATGGAGGAAAAGGCGAGCGCGATGATCCAGACTGACGCGATGATCGCCATGATCTGCAGGGCAAAATCGAGAAGGAAGGCTCCGGCGCGCTCCGAAGCTGTGGCAATCTTCAGGTTTAGCGCCGCGCCTTCCGGAGTAATGAGCGAGCGCACGCGCCTGGCCTGGCGAGCCTGTTCCTTGAGCCGCAGTTCGCGGCGGCGGATCGCTTCGCGCCGTGCATCCCCGCTGGCGGCGTCGGGCCCGCCTTTCTTCGTGATAGAGGGGCGGGCCATCAGCGTGTTTCCTCAGGGCGTTGGCGCGGCCAGTAGAAATAGGCGAGCCAGAAGGCGAGGGTGGAGACCGCAATCACGTAGCGGGTGACATCTGAATTGATCAGCTGCCTCCCGAACCCTTCCAGCAGGGCGGCGATGAACAGCATCAGCACCGCGCCAATAATGACGAGCGCCGCCTCATTACCGGCGTCGCGCATCGACTGCATGCGCGATTTTGTGCCGGGGAACGCGACCGCTCCGCCAATCATGAAGCCGGCTGCCCCTGCCAGCACGATGGCGAAAAGCTCGGTGACGCCGTGTATGAGCAGCCAGCCAGTCAGTTCAAAACCGAGCCCCTTGTCCCAGAAGACGGCGTAGAAGCTGCCGAGATAGACGCCATTATAGATGAGCAGGATGGCTGTCGGCATGCCGAAACAGAAACCCAGCGCGAAAGCGAAGATGGCAATGCCGCTATTGTGCGAGAAGAGCTGCGCGGCAAAGGCGGCGAGCATGTCTGCAATATCGGTGTCTTCGGTATAGAGCGTCTCGCGCAGGTGCTCGACGCTGGCGTCCGGATTGCGGCTGTCCCAGCCCTGATGGAAGGTCCAGTACCACTCCATGTCCTGCATGCAGAGGAAGAAGGCGAGGGCTGCGCCGCCGAAGAGACAGAGCGCTGCGAGAACGGTTGGCCAGAGTGCAGCAGACACCGAAGCGGGCCAGTCGCGGCGGAAATATTGCGCGATGCGACGGCCGATGCTGACCCGTGTGCCATAGACAAAGAAATAGGCCCGCGCACACAGCGTCTCGAGATAGGCGAGGACGTTCTGGTCGAGCGAGATGGAACGAGCCATGGAGAGCGAAGACACCGCCTGGCGGTAGAGCGCGGGAAGGGCCGTCATCTCCTCGTCGGAGAGTGCTCGCACACCGCGCTTCTCGGCGCGGGTGACGATCTGGTCGAGCCTCGTCCAGTCATCCTGGCGTTCTTCGCGGAAGCGGTAGGATTTCATTACGCGGTCGTTCACAACAGCTCCCTCCGCTTGATGTCGAGATAGCGGGAGACAAGCTCGCTGCCGAACCGGTCCGGTGTGGTCTCAATGACCTGTGCGCCCATGCGCTGGAGGCGGCGGAAGACGATTTCGCGTTCCTGAAGCAGCGTGTCGGCAATGACCGCGCGGCTGACGTCCTCGGCAGCATCGGGCGCGGCATTGATCATCTGGCTGAGCGCCTCGTCTTCGAAAGTCGCGAACACAACGAGGTGCTTGTCGAGCAGGCGGGAGACGTTTTCCAGCATGAGTTCGGCAGAGATCGTGTCGACGAAATCGGTGAAGAGGATGATCAGCGAGCGACGCTCAAGGCGGCTGGCGAGGGAGGTCAGTGCGAGTGTGTAGTTCGCGTCTTCGGCGGAATAGTCGAGCTGCGAGGCGAGACGCTGGACGTGCGGGAAAGCGCCGGTGCCGGTGAGGACAGAGCTTTGCACGCTGGGGCGTGCATCAAAGCCGAATATCGCGGTGCGGTCGCCAGAACGCAGGGAGACATAAGCCAGCAGGAGCGCAGAATTGATCGCCCGGTCGAGCTTTGGCACGCCGCCCAGCGGCTCACTCATCAGGCGTCCGGTGTCGAAGGCGAAGACGATGTTGTGATTGCGCTCGGTGCGGTATTCCTTGGCCAGCAGCATGCGGTGGCGCGCCGAATGCTTCCAGTCGATGGCGCGCCGGTCCATGCCGGCGACAAATTCGCGAAGGGCATCGAATTCTGAGCCGTCGCCCCGGTCCATCTGGACCTTGATGCCGAAATCGGCGTCGCGCTGATAGATGCGAACCGCCTCTTCCTTCACCCAGCGCGTATTCGGCGTGATGGCGATCTCCTGGTCGAGTGGTCTGACCTTGCGGATGGAAACCAGCCCAAGAGGGCCTGACCAGCGCGTCCAGATACGCTCCAGCCGCCCGGTGCCACGCCGGATCGGCTTCAGGATGAAGTCGGCCGTGTGCGCCCGGTCCTGCCAGCCCTTGATAATTTTGCGCCGGGGTGAAGCGATAAGCGCGTTGGTTTCCAGCTGGACCTCCATCCGCGGCGGCAGCGGGCCTGCGGGAAAGGTGAAGGTGACCGGCACCGGGTCTTCGCCTGACATGTAGAGCAGGGCCGGCGCCTCGATATCGATGTCGAGTTGGTAGGCGCGCGCGGCCATGACGAGGTCTGCGAACATCAGCGCCGCCACGGCGGCAATCCAGCCAGCCGACAAGGTCCACCAGGCTGGCGCTGCCACAGCGATCACGAGCAGGAGCGGAACCCCCACCAGCATCAGCCAGATGGATCGCAGGGTTGGGGAGATCATGCCGGTGTCCCCCCTCCGCCCTGCAGGGCACTTCCCCCGTGAACGGGGGAGAACGTCCAGACGCGGTCTTGCGATCCGCTTTCCCCCCCCGCGCGCGGGGGAGGTGCCCGAAGGGCGGAGGGGGCTTCAGGTTCGAGATTCTTCCAGGGCAAGCCGAATGGCTTCGAGTACGCCTTCAATATTGTCGTAGACCTCGGTGTTCCAGGCACGAAGAACGAGCCAGCCGTGTTCGTACAGCCAGACACTCCTCTGCTTGTCGCTTGTGCGTTCCGCTTTAGTGCTGTGGGTTGCCCCATCAACTTCGACGACAAGCTTTGCTTCAATACAGGCGAAGTCGACGATGAATGGGCCAATTGGGTGCTGGCGGCGAAATCTGAAGCCTCCAATCTGGCGCCGTCGGATAGGTGCCCAGAGTTTATGCTCCGCAGAGGTGAGGTTTTTGCGCAGATGACGGGCTTGTCTGGTCTTGGCGTCCTTGCGAATTGGTTTTTTCCATTTTCTGAAATCGAAAGTTTCCCCCCTCCGCCCTCCGGGCACCTCCCCCGCAAGCGGGGGAGGAGGGCGCAGCGTTGCTGGCTTTTTTTTCCCCTGCGAGCGGGGGAAGTTGCCGCGAAGCGGCCGAAGGGGGCAACCAGAAAAATCATCGCGGGGCGGCGGTTCTTTCGATGAGTGCGGCGAGGGTTTCGTCGGTGGTGCGGCCTTCGATCTCGGCAGCGGGCGAGAGGATGACGCGGTGGCGCAATGTGGGCGGCGCGAGGAGTTTCACATCGTCCGGGATGACGAAATCACGGCCATCAAGTGCGGCGCGGGCACGCGCTGCGGCAGCGATGGCGGCAGCAGCGCGAGGGCTGGCGCCGGTTTCCAGGGCGGGGGTTTCGCGCGTGCCGCGAACGATGTCGACGATGTAGGCGACAATATCGTCCTGCAGCTTGACCTGTGAGACCATCGCATTCGCGTCGGCCAGCGCATCAGCGGTGACGGCCGATTGCACGCCAAAGGCGGCGGGTGTCTTCATGCCGGTGCGGCTGCCATGACCCGCCACGATGGCGAGTTCCTCGTCGCGGCCGGGATAGTCGAGCACATGCTTGAACAGGAAGCGGTCGAGTTGGGCTTCAGGCAGGGGATAGGTGCCCTGCTGCTCGATCGGGTTCTGCGTCGCAATGACCATGAAATGATCATTCAGCCGGTGCGGCGTGCCGTCGATGGTGACCTTGCGCTCCTGCATGGCTTCGAGCAGGGCGGCCTGCGTCTTCGGCGGTGTGCGGTTGATCTCGTCGGCGAGCAGGATGTCAGTGAAGATCGGCCCTTTGGTGAGCGAGAACTCATTGGTCTGGAAGTTGAAGAGGTTCGTGCCGATCACGTCGCCGGGCATCAGGTCCGGCGTGAACTGGATGCGTCCGAAATCAAGATCAATTGCAGCTGCAAAGCATTGTGTCAGAAGGGTTTTTGCGGTGCCAGGCGGGCCTTCGAGCAGGATGTGGCCGGAGGAGAAGAGCGCGGTCAGCATCAGGTCCACGGTTTCGGCCTGGCCGATCACGGCTTTTGAGACCTCGCTCCTGATCCTGTCGGCCAGAGCCTGAATGTCAGTCATTGCCATGGGTCATCTCCTTTCGCCAGCGCCAGAGCGCGCGGGCCTTGTGTCTCAGGTCTTCGCGGGAGGCAGCCGGCGTCGACAGTGCACCACCGGTCCTGCTCCAGCTGTCTTCCATGTCCTGCTGCTGCGCCATGCGGTCGAGCAGGTTCGAAACGTCTTCTTCGCTCAGCGTCTTTGGCAGGCCGAGTTCCCGGATCAGGGCGCGGCGGGTCAGCGAGAGGTAGCCGGGGGCCATGCGCGGCTCTCGGCGCGCCATGGTGATAAGGCCAGCGGAATTGTCGGCGAGGGCCTGCTTGCCGGGGGCAAAGGCGGGGGCTTCTCGTTCGGGCGCGCCGAAGCGGATGGAGGCGGCCCAGCCGATCAGGCCCATAGTGGCAAGCGCGATCAGCGTGGCGCCAAGGAAAGGAATGTCGAGCAGCGTCTTCAGCAGGCTGCGCGAGCGTTCGAAGCCGTGCATGGTCGCGTCAAAGACGATGGGCTGGCCCCGTCCGCGGCCGATATGGTCGATGATGGCCAGGCCGGTCGCGGCATTCTCAATGCGGGCGAGACCGAAATTGTTGAGCAGGTCCGGGTCCGAGAGAAGATAGATGTCCTCACCCGGCAGCTGCGAAAGGAGCTGTCCGCCCGGAATGCCGATGATTTCCTCAAGCTGGTCGGATTTCACGACCTGCATCTCGTGGTCAAAATTCGGGGCCACCTTGCCGAAAGGAGTCGTGAGCTTGCCAGGGTTCCTGAGACGCACCAGCCTTGCATCCTCTTCGACAAGGCCGAGCATTCCGTCGACCGTGTCCTTGTTGGCCAGCCGCGTGTCGAGTTCGAAAGCTTGCCGGGCCGGGTTGACCAGGTAGCGCCACTTCGGGAGCACGATCAGCGCCGGCGGGGCGATGTCGGCCACGTCAAATTCGCGGCCGTAGAGCGGCATGGTGATGATCAGGAGGCGGCCATTGCTGCGCTCCATATTCTCACGCAGCCGCGACACGCTGACGGCGCGGCCATCCGCCTCCAGCATATCGATCAGGCCAGCATAGCCACTGGCAGAGCGCGAATAGGGCGTTGCGCCGGGCCGGTCGCGGCTGGCGAGTTCGGGTGACCAGGCCATGAGAGCGAGGACCGCCGCGAAGGAGACGAGCCCGATCGCCAGCAGGATGAAAACGACGCGGCCGGTAAACGGGTTGGCGGTCTGGGGCAGGCGCTCGCTCATGCCGTGACCTCGCCGAATGCGAAGTCTTCATAGGACTGGCGGGCCTGTTTCCAGCCCGACTCGTCAACCGGCCGACCGCCGAAAAAGCTGGTTTCAACGATGCGAATGATAGGCGCGAGGGCGCGTCGGGCGGCCTGCGAGAGGTCTGACAGGGACTGGATTTCCCGGGCGGTCAAGGATGCTGGAACCCCGCCGGATCGTTTCTTCTGCAGGTCGTCGATCGAGCGGAAGAGGAGGAGATGGACGGCCTCGGCAAACCGTCCCTGGCGGGCCAGTGCGTCGGCTTCATCGAGGAGGGCCACGGCCTGCGTCTGCGAAGGGCGCTGGTCTGCGATCTCTGAAATGTCCGGCCCGCTCGCCGTCTTCCTGCGGGTCCAGCGAAGCCCGACTACATCGCCGAACATGTACCACAGGGCATAGAGCACGGCACCAGCAATCACAGCGATCATCAGGTATTTGAGGAGCGGCCCGACAGTGCGGAACAGCCAGCCGAAAAAGTCGGAAATTGCGTCCAGAAACGCGTTGCGCTCGCGCGGTTCGAAAGTCTCGATTTCCGGTTCCCATTCAGGGCGCTCTGTCTGCAGGCGGTCATTGGCGGTGTGCGCCTCGACCAGCTGTTCGATGCGCGATCGGTCTATTGTCTGTTGGTCATTCTCAGACTGGGAGTGCGCAGGTGGAGACGCCAAGGCAGCAAACGCGAGAAGCCAGGCGATCAGTATCGTCCGGACAGCAATCGTCACGCAGCAACCTCCTCTTCCTGAATGGCACGCTGGCCACCCAAGCCTCTGATCATGACTATTTCAGAGCAGCAACGCGGCGTCCATAAGGCTCTTGCGAAGACTTGATGGCGTCGGCATATGAGCCGCTCGCCGCAGACGAGGATACGGATGACACGGGCTGAGCAATATCGCGAGCTGAAAGCAGAGATTGAAAGCGTTGTGGCAGCCGAGACCTATGCGCCGGCACGCTATGCGTCTGCTGCCTGCCTGCTGGCCGAAGCTTTCCGCCCGCGTTTCTTCTGGACGGGCTTTTATGTGGTCGACCCCCGGAAAGCCGATGAACTGGTGGTTGGGCCCTATCAGGGAACGCTTGGCTGCCTGCGTATTCCGTTTGGCAAAGGCGTGTGCGGTGCCTGCGCGGCGCAAGGCAAGACGATCATCGTTCCGGACGTGCATTCGTTTCCAGGCCATATCGCCTGTGACAGCCGCTCAAATTCGGAGATTGTCGTTCCGGTGTTTGATACGGACGGGACACTCGCCGCCGTTCTCGATGTCGACTCGACCGAGTTCGACGCTTTCGACGAGGTGGACCGGGACGGCCTGGAAGCGATCTGCAAAGTCCTGCTGACAGCCTAGCAGGCAACGCATTTTCATCGTCATCCCGGAAACGTCGCATGCGTCATCCGGGACCCAGTGCAGCGGGCGCAACGCTTGAGGCCCCTGGGTCCCGGATATTTGCTGACGCAAATTCCGGGATGACGGGGTCTGCTAGTTCAGAATATCGGCATTCGGACCGATCAGGTCCGAAAGAGTACCCTGATCCTTTGCGTCGAGCTCCGCCCATGTTGCTTTCAGCGCGTTCAGGCAGCGAAGCTGGTATTTGAAGACGCCTTGCGAATAGGGCTGGCCTTCCAGCGTTACCGTGAAAGTCTCTGCGCCGGCTGCAAGCGCATCGGCATTGGCTTTCAGGAAAGGCAGATAGGTCTCGCCTGCAATGGCGAGCAGGCTTTTGACCGGATGGGAGAGCCCGTCCGTCCAGTCGCCCTCGACGCCTGAGGCATCATCGGCAAGGTCCAGCCAGCGATAGAAATAGGGCGTATCGCGCCGCATCTGCGCCATTGGAGTCGGGTCGTAGCTCATCACCTTGGCCTGGCCGTAAAAGGCGAGGTCGGCGAGCGATGGCCGATCGCCGAACAGGAAGTTTGTCGGGCCGAGTGCCATGGCCTCCAGATGACCGGTGACGCGGGCGAAGGATGCTTCAATGATCGGAGCGGTCTGGGGCGTGCAGCCCACCAGTGCCATGCGGGAAATCTGGCGCTCCCGAATGGTTGCGGCCGCTTTCTCGACGGTTTCGCGCCCGGCCTTGGGCAGGCTGTCATACATCAGCCAGTTGGCGCACCATTCCGCGTCCTCGGCATAGGCCCAGCGATAATGGAACATCGCCTTCATTGTCCACTCATCGGCCATGTCTTCCAGCAGGAGACAGGCAAAGCGCTGGACAGCGCCTTCCGGCAGAAGTGACCGGCCTTTATCTTCAAGGCCGAGAAGAAAGGGCGTCGAATCATTCACCCAGTCACCCTCCGGTGTTCGAATGACCGGAATGACGGGCGCTTTCACGTTTGAAAGGATATCCTCCCGGATGTCCGCAGTCATGGGGACCCAGACATGGGGCAGGCGCTTGGCGCGCATGGCTGCTCGGACCTTCATGGAATAGGGCGAGCCGAGTGACCCGTGAACTTTGAATACGTCTTTCATCTTGTGCCCCGTCATCAGTTCGACACCGGCTGAGGCTTGGTCGCACACGGCGTTCCATACATGCCGCCCTGGTTGATGCAGAAGAATTTCGCGCTGCCGATGGGGCTTGGCTGGTCGTGCCTGTTGTCGCCGACATAGGCCACGACCTCGACGTCGGGATAGCCCTGCACGGCAAGCATCGCCGGCACGAGCGCGAACCGGGCGGACTTGTCGGACTCCTTTACCGGGCTGGCACGCGTCAGCAGGACACGAAAATCCTCGCTGCGTTCGAGGCCGACATCTGCAAGGTTCTCTTCTGTCCAGAGCTGCTCAGTGTCGAGACGGTTGGTGACGAGGGCAACATGGCCGCCAAGCGCGTTGACCTTTTCAATGAAGGCCTTTGCGCCGGGAACGAGCGGGGCGGATTTTTCAGCCGTCCAGGCGTGCCAGCTCTCGGACGAATAGGTCTCGCCAATCGCTTCGCGCTGGATCTGATACTGGACGTTGTTCAGCACGGTCTCGTCGACATCAAGGATGACCGCCCAGCTGTGTTCAGCGCGGGAGGCAGAAATGGTTTCGATATAGTCGCCAGCGAGTGCATACATCGCTTCGGCTTCAGCGGCCCATTCCGGGCTGTTGGCGACCCAGTCGACAGCCGGGCTGAGATCGGTGGTGGTGCCGGTCGCGGGGGCGGTCTGGCAGGCAGCCAGGGCGACGGCGGTGAACAGGCCTGCGACAGCCCGGGTAAAGCGTTTCATGGAATCAGGTCCCTCTCAGATCGGCTTGGCGGCGTCAGGTGCCTCCTTGTTCCAGCCAATCTGCTCCATGAAGCTCATGACTTCCAGAGTGAACCAGTGAACCGTGTCGAGGAAATTGTCGCGGGTGACGCCGTGAACGAGGTTCACCGAGAACTCGACGAAGGGGTCGCCATCCTCGTCGAGATAGGCCTTGGAGAGCTTGTCGCGATTCCAGTCGCCATAGATGGCGGGCGGCTGTGCCGTATCGAAATCAAAGCCCGAGGCGAGCGTAATGACTTCGCAGGCGGTGAAGTCGGGGGCGCATGCCTGGAAGTAAAGCCAGAAATTGACCGCGCCGACCGACGACTTGATCTGCACGGCGCCTGATTCCTGCTTTGACAGGATGACCTCATAGCCTTCTTCGGCGAGGAGGGACGCGACCACCATCGGGTCGGATGCGTCGATGAGGGAGGCGTCTTCGACCTCCACAGGTGCCGGTGCGAGGTCTGCTGAATCGTCGGCAATCGCGACACAGGCTGCCGGCAGGAATGCTGCGAGGATTGCGCTGGCCAGCAGTCGATTGAGTGTCATCTACGCGTGTCCCCGGTGGCCGACAAGGAATGCTGGCAAAGCGTTTCAATACCCGCAAATTACAAACTGCTCAGCTATCAGGACGGGTTTCGATCAGGTCCTGATGCTTGAGGCCGGCTTCGCGGTGGCGGTGATAGTCGCGATAGCGCTCATCGCGCATCATGCGAAGCATGTGCTGGCGTGACGGATAGCGAACGACGAGAACGCGGTCCCAGTCCTCGTCGCCACCGATCAGAAAGCTGTGAACATTGCCCGTATAGAGGATCTTCAGGCCGATATCCGGATCGGAGGACAGGGTTTCGAGGCCGGCGCAGTAGCGATCATAGGCGGCTTCGCCCGAAATGCCGTCGTGTCGTTCCGGATCGTCGGCCTTGTATTGAGCGCGCTCGTGGAATTTGAGCAGGTTCACCATGACGATCGGGCCGTCATGGGTGTCCTTGGCAAAGCTGCGCATCTGGTCGGTGGTGGGTTGCAGGGCAGGCATGAAGGCTCCTTGTGGTTTGCTTCATCTTCGCCGGACACTACTGTCTAGACAACCTCATCCCATTTTCGGCTTAGCCGGTTGGCAGCATTGATGATGCCGACCATGGAATAGGTCTGCGGGAAGTTGCCCCACAGTTCTCCATTTGATGTGTCGATGTCTTCAGACAGCAGGCCGAGCCGCGTCCTGTGCGCCAGCACGTCCTCGAACATGGCGCGCGCCTCGTCGACCCGCCCGATCCGGGCCAGCGCATCGATATGCCAGAAGGTGCAGGCGGTGAAGGCTGTCTTGGGCAGGCCGAAATCGTCTTCCACCCTGTAGCGGAAGACATGATAGCCGTCTCGCAGTTCCTCATCGATGCGTTCGACAGTCTTGACGAAGCGCTCATCGCCCGCGTCGATAAACCCGATTTCGGCCATGAGCAGAACGGACGCATCGAGCGCGTCTTCGCCGAAGGCACCCGTGAAGGCCTGGCGTTTCTCATTCCACGCCTTTTCCAGCACCCCCTCGCGGATGGCATCGGCCTTGCCGTTCCAGTAGTCGGCGCGGTCATTCATATCGAGGAAGGTGGCGATGCGGGCGAGACGGTCGCAGGCAGCCCAGCACATGATCGCCGACGATGTATGAACGTGCGCCTTGCCGCGAAACTCCCAGATGCCGGCATCGGGCGTATTCCAGACAGCATAGGCGCGTTCGCCCACGCCTTCGAAGTGGGCAAATTCAAGCGGGCCGGCCTTGGCGTAGAGCCGATCGTCAAAGAAGGCCTGGCTCGCCCCAAGGATCACGTGGCCATACACATCATGCTGGATGTGTTCGGCGGCCTGATTGCCGAAGCGGACAGGGCCGTGATCGCGATAACCGGGAAGGGCATGCGCGATTTCTTCGGTCAGGTCATGTTCGAGGGAAATGCCATAGACGGGCTGGATATGCCCGCCATTCGTATGCGCGACAGTATTCCTGAGATAGGCGAGATAGTGTTCCAGCGTGCCGACCGCTGACAGGCGATTCAACGCGGTGACGGTGAAATAGGCATCGCGCAGCCAGCAGAAGCGATAGTCCCAGTTGCGCTCTGAGCCTTCATGCTCGGGAATGCTGGTGGTGAGCGCGGCGACAATACCGCCGGTTTCTTCATAGACGCATAGTTTCAGTGTGATGGCGGCGCGGATAACGGCGTCCTGCCAGTCCGGCGGGGTATCGAGACGGCGGGTCCAGGACATCCAGTGGTCGGCGGTGCGCTCCAGCCATTCCAGTGCGATGACGCCGACCCGGTCCGACAGGCTTTCGTCAGGCCCCAGCAGGAAGCTCAGCTCCCGGTCGAGGACGAAGTCGCGGCCATCCATGACATAGGAAACCGGCGCGTCAGTTGTGACGCGGAAACCGGCATGTTCGTCGAGGAAGCTTATATGGCTGACACCCCGGCGGGTCACCATATTGTACTCGCCGCGCTGGCTCTGCGCGAACAGTTCGACCCGTATTTTCGGCATGCCCTTGAGCGGTGTGATCCGGCGGACCATGGAGGAGGGCCTGAACATCCGGCCCTTGTCCATGAATCGGGGGCAGAAGTCGGTAATGCGGATGGCAGACCCGTCTTCAGCCTCGAGCACGGTTTCAATGATCGCTGTATTGCGTTGATACGTCTGGGTGCTTTTGACGTGGCCCTGCAGGCTGACTGCAAACTGGCCCCGCCCGCCCAGCAATTTGTTGAAGACCGGCTCGCCATCAAAACGCGGCAGGCAGAGCCAGGTACAGATGCCATTCTCGTCAATCAGGCCGGCGACTGTGCCATTGCCAATGATGCCAAGTTCAAGATTGCTCATCCCTGCCCCTGTTCGCTGAGCCAGCTGGTCACGCTGTCGGGCGTTTCCAGCCGGTGGTGTGCCTCGGTCGGACCTTCGCCGACCTTGATTGAAGTCCCGCCGAGCCGGTTGGCCACGACAAAGGCGTCTTCATCAGTGGTGTCGTCGCCGATCATGATCGGGCTGCGCCCTGCAAAGGGCGGCTGGCCCATCAGGCTTTCGAGCGCACGCCCCTTGTTTGCGGAGACGGGTTTGACTTCGATCACCATCTTGCCAGCTTGAACCTTGTAGTCCGGCTGGTCAGCGACCGTGTCCGACAGGCGCGCGAGCAAGGTGTCGCCGAGCTCCGGCGCCCTGCGAAAGTGAACCGCAAAGACCGGGCCCTTGTGCTCGATCCGCACGCCTTCAAGACCGCGCACACTCATCTCGACAGCATTACTGAGCGAGCGGGGCGGGGAGGCTGCGACCGTTGCCGGGGCCTCGCCGGGTTTGCAGATCTCCAGGCCATGACCACCAGCGCGCCAGTGTGAGAGGGGCACGCGGGACGACAGATCGCGAATATCGCGTCCACTGATGATGCAGATCGCTTCCGCAACAAATAGCTGCAGCCGGTTGATGGCAGCAAGGGTCTCGCCCGGCATTGCGACGGTATCGGGATCGTCCTGGATCGGTGCCAGCGTTCCATCAAAATCGAGGAAAAGCGCCGAGCGTTTCGTCAGGCGCGGCAGATCAGCCATGAGGTTGCTCATCCAGCCTCCACGCCCAGATCGCGAAGGAATTTCTCCCGCCACCAGGAAATATCCTGATCGACAACGGTCTGGCGAAGCTTTTCCCAGCGTTCCTGGCGTTCTTCGAGCGGCATGGTCAGCGCCTTGTAGAGCACTTCGGCGACGCGATAGGTATCGTGCGGATTGACGATGAGCGTGTCGGACAGCTGTTCGGCGGCACCGGCAAATTCCGACAGTATAAGGACGCCGGGATCGTCAGGGTCCTGCGCCATCACAAATTCCTTGGCAACGAGGTTCATGCCGTCGCGGAGCGGCGTGACCAGGCAGGCGCGGGCGATGCGGTAGAGGCCAGCGAGCTCGCGCCGGTCATAGGAGCGGGCAAGATAACGGATCGGAATCCAGTCAAGGTCGCCATAATCACCATTGATGCGGCCTGCGAGACCGTCAAGCTGTGTTCTGAGGTCGCGATACTCCTCGACCTTTGATCGCGAAGGCGGGGCAATCTGGGTGAACGACACCTTGCCGCGTGTCTGCGGGAAGTGGTCGAACAGCTTGCCGACGGCTTCGAAGCGTTGTGGCAGGCCCTTGGAATAGTCCATTCGGTCGACGCCGAGGACGAGATTCCGCCCGCCGAGGAATCTGCCGATCCGGGAGGCCGCCGTATTGGCGACTTCGCTCATCGCCGCCTTTGCGAAGGAGTCGGCTTCAATGCCAATGGGATAGGCGTTCGCGCGGATGCGCCGGCCAAACACGCTGATCCAGCCATCGCCTTCGTCCGTCGCGTCGCAATTCTCGACAAGGTAGCGCACGAAATTGCTGCGGTCGGTCTTCGACTGGAAGCCGAGCACGCTGAACTGGCTCATGGCGCGGGCAATCGTGTCGTGTTCCGGCAGTGTGCGGAAGACTTCCGGCGATGGAAACGGAATGTGCAGAAAAAAGCCGATCGGGCCTTTCCAGCCGCTCTGGCGCAGATAGTCGCCCATAAGCAGGAAGTGATAATCGTGAACCCAGACGCTGTCGCCGTCCTTGAGGCGCGGGGCGACGAGGCTTGAAATCCGGGCATTGACGGCGGCATAGGCCGAGAAGTCCGGATTGGCGAAATGTGCGAGGTCTACCCGGTAGTGGAAGATCGGCCAGATGACGCGGTTTGCATACTGCAGGTAATAGCCGTCATGTTCCTGCTCGGTGAGGTCGGTGACGACAAATTCGACGCCTTCATCAGTGAACACTTCCGGCTCTGCGGGGACTTCGTCGGAAATATTACCTGACCAGCCGACCCACATCCCGCCGGTGGATTTAAGCGATTCCCAGACAGCAACGGCAAGGCCGCCTGCGCGCGCGCTCGCATCAGCTGCGGTCCGGTTCGAGATCGCAATGAGTCTGCCCATGCAGGCTCCTTTTCACCTTCGACTGTCTCTATGTGCCGCGTGCCTGCCTGCTCGCAACCCCAGCGGCCAAATTAGCGCGGCAATTCAGCCCGCTGGTCTAAAAGTGCTCAATCGCCAGAAGGTTTCAGATGGCGGTCCAGAAATGACATGCGCGTCTTCATCAGATGGGTCTGCAGGGCCGCTCCGCGTATGCCATGGCGCTGGCCAGGATAGGTCATGAGGTCAAACATCTGCCCGGCTTCCTGCATCGCCGCCATAAGGCGGGTCGTATGGCCGAAGGGGACGTTGTCGTCAGCCATGCCATGCATCAGGAGGAGGGTGGTCAGCATTCGCATGCCGCAAACCTAGCGCGTCCAGAAGCGATGTCAGCCTGCAAATATGGCCGATGCATCGTTGGAACCAGCCGGCGCGTGCCCTGGAGCTTTGCGCGTGGAAACCGCCAGGGACATCGGCCAGACATGCTTTCACAAGGCGAACGTGAATGAAGGTTGCCAAGCTGCCGCAAGCTGCCCTCTGGTAGAACCGGCACAGTGAGGCCTATGGCATGCAGGCTTTGTAAGTTGTGCCAAATGGGCCAAGGCAGGTCCGCTGTTTGTCGGCCGCCTGATCAATGCACCACTGATAAGCTGTAATCGGTGCAGGGTTCGGATCCTGCGTCGTAGGAGAAGGTTGAGGCACCCAAGGCTGAACGCCGCTTAACGCAAACTCATTGTGACAAGCCGTCACCGTGTTTTCGTAATTGGTCTGACAGGTTTGGAAACAATCTCGTATCGGATCGAACTCATAAATACCATAAGCATCCATCGAGAATTCATACTGCTGAATGCCAAGGTCCAGCGCGTCTTGCGCATCCTGTATGTCGAAGGTCTTATCGGGCGAGCAACCTACATCCCAACAGCTTCCAGCCTGTGAATTAGCGTTGAATGCCATGAGGCCTACTGATATTGGGTATATCAACCACAGTCTCATTTTTTCTTCCGGATTCGATTATTTTTTCATCCAATAGTTGTGCAAAATAACGAGGTCAAGTTGATGTGAGGTAGCTTGCTCGCCGTTACAGTGAACGAATATCTGACAATGCCGCATCACTCACCTTGATCTTATGGGGTCGGCTCGCCTACATCGCACCCATTCCGATAATCTCCCAGACATCAGCGAGCAATCAGCCCATGGCCGGTCAACAATACGTCTTCAACATGCAGGGTCTCACCAAGACGTATCCGGGTGGGAAAAAGGTGTTCGAGAACATCCACCTGTCCTTCCTGCCGGATGCCAAGATCGGTGTGGTCGGCGTCAATGGCGCGGGTAAATCGACCCTGCTGCGCATCATGGCCGGTCAGGACAAGGAATTTAACGGTGAGGCGAATGCCGCGCCCGGCGTGAAGGTCGGCTACCTGCCGCAGGAACCGAAGCTCGACCCGTCCATGACCGTGTTCGAGAATATTGCCAGCCAGTGCCCGGAAAAGCAGCTGGTCGACAAGTTCAACGAGATTTCGATGAAGCTCGGCGAGGAATACACTGACGAGCTGATGGAAGAGATGACGGCGCTGCAGGAGCAGGTCGACAGCGCGGATGCGTGGGACATCGACTCCAAGATCGAGATGGCAATGATCGCGCTTGGCTGTCCTGAAGGCGATGCGAGCGTGGAGAACCTCTCGGGCGGTGAGATCCGCCGCGTCGCGATCTGCCAGCTGCTGCTGTCCAAGCCTGACATGATCCTGATGGACGAACCGACCAACCACCTCGACGCCGAGACGGTCGCCTGGCTTCAGAACTACCTGATCAACTTTCCGGGCTGCGTCATCCTCGTGACCCACGACCGTTACTTCCTCGACGAGATCACCGACTGGATCCTCGAGCTCGATCGTGGCCGGGGCATCCCTTACAAGGGCAATTATTCCGACTGGGTCGAGCAGAAGGCCAAGCGGATGGAGCAGGAAGCTCGCGAGGATGCCGGCAAGAAGCGCACGCTGGCCAAGGAACTCGAATGGGTTCGCGCTGGCGCCAAGGCGCGCCAGTCCAAGTCCAAGGCGCGTATCCAGGCTTATGAGCAGCGCGCGGCAGAGGCTGAACGCGAGAAGGTCTCAACGGCGCAGATCCGCATCCCGCCGGGCCCGCGTCTGGGCAACGTCGTCATTGAGGCGGAGAATCTGCGCAAGGCGTTCGGCAACAATCTGCTCATCGAGGACCTTACCTTCAAATTGCCGCCGGGCGGCATTGTTGGCGTCATCGGTCCGAACGGTGCGGGTAAGTCGACCCTGTTCAAGATGATCCTCGACCTGGAAGAGCCGGACGCAGGCTCGATCCGCGTCGGCGATACGGTGAAGCTCGGCTATGTCGACCAGAGCCGCGACAAGCTCGACGACAAGAAGAATGTCTGGGAAGAGATTTCAGATGGCCTCGATGTCATCGACCTTGGCGGTGTGGAAGTCAGCTCCCGGGCCTATACCGGCGCCTTCAATTTCAAGGGCTCGGACCAGCAGAAGAAGGTCGGACTGCTGTCGGGTGGTGAGCGCAACCGTGTCCACCTCGCCAAGATGTTGCGCCAGGGTGCGAACTGCCTTCTCCTCGACGAACCGACCAACGATCTGGACGTGGAAACCCTGCAGGCCCTCGAAGAAGGCCTCGACGGTTTCCCGGGCTGCGCCGTGGTCATCTCGCACGATCGCTGGTTCCTCGACCGGATGGCGACGCACATCCTCGCCTTTGAGGGTGACAGCCACGTCGAGTGGTTCGAGGGGGATTTCTCGTCTTACCTTGAAGACAAGAAGCGCCGCCTCGGCCCGGATGCCGTCGAGCCGAAGAAGCTGAAGTTCAAGAAGTTTGCACGCAGCTAGGGCGGGCGAACGCTTGTCCCGGTCGGCTGCGTTCAGGGCCGGCCATGATCGGCGGGTTTCGGAGCCTCGGGCGGTCTGGCGGCGGTTCGCTGCATGTCCGGCGCGGGTTTGTCCCTTGTCAGCAGTGGCAGGTAGACCCATCGCGTTGCCTCGCCCTGGCGTGACACGCGCGCCCAGTCGCCTTTCTGCTCATAGATGTGAACGACGTCGCCGCGCCGGAAGGTGGATGCGATCTTGTGCGCTTCACCGGGGCCGGTTCGCACGTTCAGTGTTGCGGGACTGACATAATAGGTGAGGTTGGCGCCGGCGATCACCGGCTTCGGTGAAGGTGCATGGCTCTGCGCGATGGCATAGGTCGCGGTGCTGGACATCACCAGCCCGGCCAGACCGACAAAAAGTGCGTTTCGGGTTCTCATTCTTCTGGACATCATTTTCGGGTCTCCTTTGCTGCCGTTCTGATGATGAGAGTGAAACGCGGGGGAACAGAAATTCCGTTCGTGGATTGCTGATTGTTAAGGACAGACCACAGCGATGCTGGCGAGCTGCTTCTATGTGCGCTGCCTGAAGCGTTCGCGACAGTAAGGACGCAAACCCATCCATGCCCATGAAAAGCAGATACATTCTGAGCTTGTCGGTACTCGTCGTCCTGCTGGCGGCGTTGACCTATGCAGTGCAGGTGCAGCTTATCCCGGCCGCAATTGACGGCGAGCTCAGCGAACTGGTGCTCGCGACGCGTCACCCGGCCGATGACTGGGTCGTCGTGCTCGTCACCCTGCTTGGCGACGGGATCGCCTTGACGCTTATCGGGGCAGCGGTCACGGTTGCGCTCGCCTTCCGGTCAGCCTGGTGGCCGGCGGTGACGACGGGGCTCGTCTTCATCACCACTCCATTCGTCGTGAAAGCCATCAAGCTTCTGGTCGGTCGCGAGCGCCCAAATGCCGACCTTTACAGCGGGGTGGAGAGCTTCAGCTTTCCGTCCGGTCACATGACCAATTCGATGGTGATCTACGGCACGCTGGCCATGCTGGCGGCCTATGCCCTTGAGGGCTGGTGGCGGCGGGCTGCGCTTGCTGGTTTCGTCACTCTCATCGTCTCCATCGGAGCGTCACGCGTCTATCTGGGCGCACACTGGCCGAGTGATGTGATTGCCGCCATGCTGCTCGCCACCATCATGCTTTGCGTGGTGCACTCGAGCTTGGCGCGGCAAGCTGGTGATCTTTCCTTGCGCCGGGCGTTTGTCCTGGTTTTCCTGTTCACGCTGGCTGTGTGGGCGGTGTATGGCTTTCTGACGCTGGAAGTGGCTCTGGATATCTACAAGATCGATGTCGATCCGGAAGGTACCATCGATATTGAGCCGCCAGAACAGTGAGAGCGGTGCCAACATAACGCTAGGCTGACAAGCATATTAACGCCGCGCCTATCGCGATTTCCGTTAGCTGACACCAAGCCTGTCATGCACTATTTCTGGGTCATGAGTGCCCGCATGACGTTCTGGTTCGAGTTCGCTTCCACATATTCTTACCTCACGGTCATGCGGATTGAGGCGCTTGCCCGTGAACGATGCGTCGAGGTCGAATGGAAACCCTTCCTGCTGGGCCCGATCTTTGCCGCGCAGGGCTGGACAACGTCACCTTTTAATCTCTATCCGGCCAAGGGCGCGTATATGTGGCGCGATATTGAACGGCGGGCGGCGGGCTACGGCATCCCGTTCAGGCCATGGAGCGGCAAGGACGGCCGGAAATTCCCGCAGAACGGATTGCTGGCAGCACGCACCGCGACGGCAGCCTTGCGCGAGCGGTGGGGCAAGGAATTTGTGCGCCGGGTCTACAGCGCACAATTCGCAAACGGGCTCGATATCTCCAATCCGAAGGTGATCGGCGACTGTATCAAGGCAGCTGGCGGCAACGAACAGATGTTTCTGCACCTGGGGCACTCGAACACGCACAAGCAAGTGCTGCGTGAGAATACCGATGCTGCAATTGCGACCGGCGTGTTCGGCGCGCCGAGCTTCACGATCGGACCCGAACTGTTCTGGGGCGATGACCGGCTGGAAGACGCGCTAAACTGGGCGCTCAGCCGCCCCGCCTGAAAGGCGAACTAACGACAATCCGTTTTTCGCCTTCTTGGGCGGGCTCGCCAGCGAGCTCGGGGCGGGTGCCCTGCGGGCGAAAGGTGTCGTCATCGTCGAGCGCCATGCTGGTGCCCGGGCGTGTAGAGGCGACCTCGTCGGACGGCACGATCTGGAAGCCGAGGAAACCGAGAAGGAAGTAAAAACCGACGCCCGTCAGTACGGCCGTGATCAGCGTGCGAATGATGAAGCGCATAATGGCGCCCTTGATCGTCCAGGCCAGCATGGCCGCGCCGCCGCCCCCTGCGAGGCCCGCGCCAGAGGCGACCGCTGCAAGATCGAAAACTTCGTTGAACCAGTCCATCACGCACTCCTTTGCCTGTCCGGCGTTCGGTTGTCTGAGGGCGAAACTATAGGATGGTTAAGGGCTGCGAGGCCAGCCGGATTCGTGGCTAGTCATTATTGATGATGAAGCGCACACCGCCGATGCTGACAGTGTCGCCAAAGCTACGGAGGCCCATCCTGTCGGCGCGTTCAAGCGCCTTGATTGCATTGTGCAGCGTCATGCAGAACCCCTCAAGCAGCGTCCGCTCGCCTTCCTGGAAGACAAGTGTCTGCTGATCATTGACGGTGATGCGGGTCACGTCCGGATGTCTGGTTGCCGGGATGCCGAGCGCAGCGGCCCAGCGCGAAGCGAGCTTGTTCGGGTCCGGCGCTTCGAGGATGGCACCAGAGATGTCGCCTTTGATCCCTTCATCTTTCCAGTCGGGTCCGCCCCAGCGCCAGCTGCCCCAGGGGCGCGTTTCGTCAATAGAGACGATCGCGGCACCGACATCGGCCGGGTGAATATGGCTGGCGGAGATATCGTCGAGGTCGATATTCCAGACGCGGCGAATACCGGCACCGTCCAGGCGCTTGCGGGCCGCGTCGATATCGTCGGTTTCGAAGATCGCCATATAGCCGCCCGCGCCACCATTTTTCTTCAGGAAGCGCTGGACAGGTGCGTGGTCGGTTACAGGCCAGATGACTTCGATGAACTGGTCACCAATGGAGAAGACAGAGTTTTCAAGCCCGAATTCGGCGACGCCCTTGTCATGGTATGGCGTGCCCAGCTCAAAGACCTTCTGGAGGTCTTCGGCAACCTCCGGTCCGGGCGCGGCAATAACGAGTTGGCGAAGGCGGAGTTTTGTCATGTGGCAGGGTCTAGCACGAAAAACCCTCCGCTGGGCAATCATGGTTCAGGTGACATTCCCGGTTTTGGCCGGGTCTGTTATAATTTGCGGGCAATTGGAGGGAGGAGAGAGCAGATGAATACGGTCTGGATGCGCCCATTTCTGGCGGCTACGGCCATAGTGGTCACGGCCTGTAGCGGCCCGTCGGGCAGTGAAGGGACGGACGCGTCGAACCCTTCGCCGCGGGCGGAACTCATCGGGCAGGGGGAGACGATTGCCCGAAATCTTTGCTCAGGCTGCCACGCGGTCGGCACCGAAGGCGACAGTCCGCACAGAGAGGCGATCCCGTTCCGGCAGCTTTCCTGGAAGTATCCTGTCGAGGCGCTGGCTGAGCCGCTGTCCGAAGGCATCATGGTCGGCCATCCCGACATGCCGGAATGGCAGTTCGAGCCGAAGGATACAGATGCGCTGCTGGCTTACATTGAGAGCATTCAGGAACCGCAGGAGACGTGAGGCGGGCTGCGTCGCCTCCCCTGATATACAGGGGAGGGCGCGGCGAAGGGCCTATTTCTTGCGCTGGTCGAAGACGTTGTGAACGCCTGTCTTGAGAGACGGGTTCGAGGCGTTCGTCTTCGGCTTTTCTTTTTTCGGTTTGCGGATTTCGCGGTTCGATTTCTGTTGTTTCGGCATGGGGTCTCGGTCACTTCTCTTGCATCGCAGCCAGCGATGCGGATTGCCCCTGTAGGCCGGCGCGCGGCATGCGCGCTCAGGCAGGGACAGCGCCGGAATGGCTTTGCGGATTTTAGTGTGACGTGAGCCGCAAAAGGCGTGGGTGAGATATCGTGCGCGGCGAGGGGGAATGCAATGGGATTAATGCGCTAGAAGCCCAGCGGTAGGCTGATCAGGAAGGCAACAATGGCAACAACGAGGATAAGGACCGACAATACAAGTATTCTCGCGGTCCACTTTAGCCAGAGGCTCGATTGACGGCGTTTTTCCCTTTGTCCCAAGTACGTATTTGCAGTCTCTATGTTGCTAACCAACTCGCTGGTGCCGAGCACATATTTTATTCTCTCATCGTGAATAATGCCCGCTTCGTAGGTGGCCCACATGGCTTGAAAGTACGAAGTTACAAACATCAACAATGCAGCAACTATAACTGCCCATCCGGCTATTTCAGCAACGAATCCGTCGATGTCGAGATCTACTGAAAGTGCAATGTTTACGACAACTGCTGACACCCCAGCACCCAGAAACGCAAAATTTCGAAGCAATGCCGCGTCTCGCTCATGGCCTTCAGAGACCAGTTGCAGCGCTAGCGATGGTCGATCTTCTAAGGCCATTTATAACCTCGCTAGTGCGCCTCCGCCCACGTCTTCGCGGCCTTCGCTTCAACATCCAGCGGGACGCTGAGCTGTAGCGCGGGTAGCGGCGCTTTCTGCATGACGCTCTGGACCAGTTTGATCGTGTCTTCGGCCTGGGATTCCGGCACTTCGAAGATCAGTTCGTCATGCACCTGGAGGAGCATCTTCGCGTCGAGTTTCTTCTTCGCCAAAGCCTCCGGCATGGCGATCATGGCGCGTTTGATGATGTCGGCGGCGGAGCCCTGGATCGGGGCGTTGATGGCCTGGCGTTCGGCGAAGGCGCGCTGGGCACCGTTCTTTGAGCCCATTTCCTTGAGGTGCAGCTTGCGCCCGAAGGCGGTCTTTACGAAGAGGTTCTCCTTCGCGAAGGCCTTGGTCTCGTCCATATATTTCCGGATGCCGGGGAATTTCTCGAAATAGGCCTTGATATAGTCTGACGCCTCGCCGCGCTCGATGCCGAGCTGGTTAGCAAGGCCGAAGGCGGAGATGCCATAGATGATGCCGAAATTGATCGCCTTCGCCTTGCGCCGGACCATCGGGTCCATGCCCTCGATCGGCGTGTCAAACATTTCCGACGCGGTCATGGCGTGGATGTCGAGCCCGTCCTTGAAGGCGTTCTTCAGCGCGTCGATGTCGGCGATATGGGCGAGGAGGCGAAGCTCAATCTGGCTATAGTCCGCGCTGATCAGGACATTGCCTTCTTCAGCGATGAAGGCTTCGCGGATCTTGCGGCCTTCCTCGGTGCGGATCGGGATATTCTGCAAGTTCGGGTCGGTCGAGGAGAGCCGGCCCGTCTGCGCGCCCGCCATGGAGTAGGACGTGTGGACCCGCTTCGTCTCCGGGTTGATCGCGTCCTGCAATGCTTCGGTATAGGTCGAGCGCAGCTTTGAGAGCGTGCGCCAGTCGAGGATGATCTGCGGCAGTTCATGGCCCTGCGCGGCGAGGTATTCGAGCTGGCTCGCATCGGTCGACCACTGGCCGGACTTGGTCTTCTTGCCGCCGGGCAGATCCATCTCGCCGAACAGGATTTCGCCGAGCTGCTTCGGGCTGCCCATATTGAATTCCTGACCGGCCGCCTTGTAGGCCGCGTCTTCGAGCCCCGCCATGCGCTGCTGGAAATCAGATGAGAGGCGCGAGAGGAAATCGCGGTCGACCTTGATACCGTGGCGCTCCATGTCGGCGAGGACAGGGATCAGCGGGCGGTCCAGCGTCTCATAGACGGTGGTGACGCGCTCCTTGTGAAGGCGCGGCTTGAACATCTGCCACAGGCGGAGCGTCACATCGGCGTCCTCGGCGGCATATTCGGTCGCCTTGTCGAGCGGAACGCGATCGAAGGTGATCTGCTTCTGGCCGGTGCCGGCGACCTCCTTGAAAGGGATCGGCGTGTGGTGGAAATAGCGCTCGGACAGCTCATCCATGCCGTGCCCATGCATGCCGGCGTGGAGGGCGAAGGAGAGCAGCATCGTATCGTCAATGGGGGCAAGCGTGATGCCGTTGCGGGCGAAGACCGTATAGTCGTACTTGATGTTCTGGCCGACCTTGAGGATGGCCTTGTCTTCCAGAAGGGGTTTCAGCGCCTTCAGGGCTTCGGCCTTGTTGATCTGGCGCGGCGGGTCGGCATCGAACATGTCGCCGCCGCCTGTATGGTCCGGATCGATGTGGCCGAGCGGGATGTAGCAGGCTTCATTCGGTGCGACGGCGATGGAGATTCCGACGAGATTGCAAAGCTGGCAGTCGAGGCTGTCTGTCTCGGTATCGACAGCGATGACACCGGCATCATAGGCGCGGGCGATCCAGTCTTCCAGCGTCTTGAAATCGCGCACGCAAACATAGTTTTCCTTGTCGAAGCCAACCTCGCCCTGGGTCGGCTCCTCAAGGACGCCTTCGGCCTCGAACGTCTCGCGGACGCGGCGCGTGATCGTGCGAAACTCCATCTTCTCGAGGAATTCGATCAGCGTCACCGGGTCCGGGTCGCAGACAGCGAGGTCTTCGAGCGGGGTTTCGACGGGCACGTTGTCATCAAGCTTGACCAGCTGTTTCGAGATGCGGACCTGATCGGCAAAATCGATCAGGGTCTGGCGGCGCTTGGGCTGTTTGATCTCTTCGGCGTGCGCGAGCAGTTCCTCGACCGTGCCGTACTCTCCAAGCAGTGTAGCGGCGGTCTTCACGCCAATGCCGGGGGCCCCGGGGACGTTATCGGTGCTGTCGCCGGCGAGGGCCTGCACATCGACAACCTTTTCAGGCCCGACGCCAAACTTCTCATAGACCGCCTCGATGCCGAGATGCTTGCTCTTCATCGTGTCGAGCATGGTGATCTTGTCGGTGACAAGCTGCATCAGATCCTTGTCGGAGGAGACAATGGTGACGCGCGCGCCCTTGGCTTCGGCCTGGCGGGCATAGGTCGCGATCAGATCATCGGCCTCGAAGCCTTCCATTTCGAGGGCATGGCAGGCAAAGGCGATGGAAGCTTCGCGCACCAGCGGGAATTGAGGCCGAAGGTCTTCCGGCGGCTCGTCGCGATTGGCCTTGTAGTCGGGGTAGAGGTCGTTGCGGAAGGTGTAGCTGCCCTTGTCGAAGACGCAGGCGAAGTGGGTCGGGCGCTCGTCACCTTTCAGCTCTTCGAGCAGCTTCCAGAGCATGTTGCAGAAGCCAGCCACCGCGCCGACAGGCAGGCCGTCAGACGCCCGGCTGAGCGGCGGCAGGGCGTGAAAGGCGCGGAAGATATAGGCGCTCGCATCGATCAGGTAGAGATGGCTGTCTTCATTGATGGGCGCTGACGGCATTTGCGATTCCTTCCTGCAGGTGGTTGGTTTAACGGCCCAAAAGGTGCAGGGGTAGTGGCAATTCAGACTCGACATGCAGTCGGTGAGGTGCAGTTTTTGTATCATGTCACGCCATCCGCGTGTTAATAGCCTCACACACTACACCTAAGATTGCGGGCAAAGACGCGTCGCACACTCGGTAAAAGGACGCGATTGTACGAATGAAAGCCCAACCACATCCATCCCAGAAGCTAAGACTGGCAACGCTGAGGCAGTACGAAATTCTCGATACGCCTCGCGAAAAAGACTTTGACGAGATCGTCCAGCTGGCGTCGGAGATTTGCGAAACACCGATTTCGGTGATCAACCTGATCGACGAACACCGTCAATGGTTCAAGGCTGAAACTGGCCTTGGCACGCGTGAGACACCGCTGGCGACTTCCATCTGTTCTCACGTCATCCTTGAATCCGACTATGTCGAAATTCCCGACACGCTAAGTGATCCGCGCACAGCGGATAATGAGCTATGCCAGGCGCAGGACGGTTTGAGATTTTATGCGGGGTACCTGCTCAAGCCGGAAAATGGGCTGCCGCTCGGGACATTGTGCGTCCTCGATACGAAGCCGCGGCAGCTAACCGATTTCCAGAAGCGCTCACTGGCCGTCCTCGCGCGGCGTGTGATGCGGGAGCTGGACCTGAGGCGTGCGCTCAGGGATCAGGCTGTCCTGCGCAATGAGATGGACCACCGGGTGAAAAACTCACTTCAGACGGTCGCTTCCTTTGTGCGCGTCTATCATGGCCAACTGAAAAAAGGCGAGATGGAAGCGTCGACTGTGCTTGATGCCGTTGCGCGCCGAATTGAGGCCATGTCCGCTCTGCACGCGGCGCTACACCGATCCAGTGATGGCCGACAGGTCGAACTGGGCGGTTATATTGAAGAGCTTGTGGATTATCTGAGGGACAGCGTGCCTGAAAGGGTGACCATTGATGTCGAGATCGTGCCGGTTTCCATCCTGTCCAGCACTGCAGGTTCAATCGGAATGATCATCAGCGAATTTGTAGCCAATTCGGTAAAGCACGGTTTTCCGGATGGCCGGAAGGGGCTGGTCGAAGTCTCAGTGACGACAGATGCAGACGGCGTCCATATTCACTGCAGGGACAATGGTATCGGCGCGAAGAGTGGTGAACCCGGCCCGGCGGCAGAATGCGAGCGACCCTCACGCGGATCAGGCCTCGGCACCAGGCTCGTTGCTTCGGCGGCCTCCCAGATCGGTGCAACTTTGAAGCGCTCATCAGACGAGAATGGCTACAAGCTGCAGCTGACCGTTCCGACAGAGCTGGACGACACGAAATCGGTCGCTCGACAGCTGGCCGACTGAAGACTGAGTAGAAATATGTCCTAGAAATCGCTCGCGCGGGAGCGGGCCTGCGGTGGGACGCTGGTCTGCTTGATCATCTCGTCAATGCGTTCGCGCTCACGATTTCGTTCGGCCCTGGGTGCCTTGAGTGAGGCGAGTTTCAGCTCGCTGTCATTCTCGCGATAGTCACTGGCGAGGTCGAGGATCACATTGCGAAACTCGGCAAAGCTCACGCGACGGTCCAGATTGGGGTCGAAGCGAACGGGGTTGGCAAGGGAATCGTCTCTTGTCGGCAGGCTTGCGGCCCAGTCCTGCTGTTCGAGTGCCGTGAGTTCACCGTCTCCATTGGCATCGGAGGCTTCGAAGGCGAGCTTGATACCGGCTTCGAGTTCAGCCGACGAAATCCGGCCATTCTCGTCGAAATCGAAGGAGGCGAGCAGGCCGCCGCCGGGCTTCAGCCTGTCGGCTTTCAGCTTGGAGCGGGCCTCGTCTTTCACCTCGCCGGAGCCGGGCAGGCGAACGACGGAGTCGTCCTCGGCCTGCGCATTACCCTGCAGCGCCGACATCGGTGCGGCGAGGATGACCAAGGCTGCAAGTGAACGGATCATGTAACCTCCAGGGCAGGACCGGCAGAATAGATATAATCACGTGTGACGTGAATGCCACATGACCAATCAGTATCCTTGGGCGAAATTGCGTCCGGAATGGCGCGGAGACACGAATTCGGCTGCGGCGCTGATAAAGTTGCGAGTGAAACTTGCCTTCTCATCGAGGCTTCGCTAGACGGCCATATAAACATATAAAGGATCATTGATATGTCCAAAGACTACGCTGTGGCCGATATCTCCCTGGCCGATTTCGGCCGCAAGGAAATCGCGATTGCCGAGACGGAAATGCCGGGTCTGATGGCGGCGCGCGAGGAGTATGGCGCCGAACAGCCGCTCAAGGGTGCGCGCATTGCCGGCTCGCTTCATATGACGATCCAGACGGCGGTCCTGATCCAGACGCTGGAAGCGCTTGGCGCTGAGGTGCGCTGGGCCAGCTGCAACATCTATTCGACGCAGGACCACGCCGCTGCCGCCATCGCGGACAATGGCACCCCGGTCTTCGCTCACAAGGGCGAGACGCTCGAGGAATATTGGGACTTTTGCGACAAGATCTATGAGTGGCCGGATGGCAGGACGGTCAATCTGATCCTCGACGATGGCGGCGATGCCACCATGTACCTGATCCTCGGCGAGAAGGCGGAGAAGGACCCGTCCGTTCTCGACAAGCCGAAATCGGATGAAGAGGTCGCCCTGTTCAAGCAGATCAGGAAACGGATCGCGCAGTCACCCGGCTGGTTCGCCCGTATCAAGGCCGGCATCCGCGGCGTCTCCGAAGAGACGACAACCGGCGTCAATCGCCTGTACCAGCTGGAGAAGCGCGGCGAGCTGCCCTTCCCGGCAATCAACGTCAACGATTCCGTCACCAAGTCGAAATTCGACAACAAGTATGGCTGCAAGGAATCGCTGGTCGACGCGATCCGACGCGGCACGGATGTGATGATGGCTGGCAAGACGGCGTTTGTCGCCGGTTACGGCGATGTCGGCAAGGGCTCGGCGGCCTCACTGTCAGGCGCCGGTGCCCGCGTGACGGTGTCCGAAGTCGACCCGATTTGCGCCCTGCAGGCCGCGATGGACGGTTATGACGTCCAGACCATTGAGACGATGGCGCCGAAAGCCGACATCTTTGTCACCGCAACCGGCAACAAGGACATCCTGACTGTCGACCATATGCGCGCGATGAAGGATATGGCGATCGTCTGCAATATCGGCCATTTCGACAATGAAATTCAGGTCGAAGGCCTGCGCAATTTCAAGTGGACCAATATCAAGCCGCAAGTCGACATGATCGAATTTCCAGATGGCAAGCGGATCATCCTCCTGTCTGAAGGGCGCCTTGTGAACCTTGGCAATGCGACGGGCCACCCAAGCTTCGTGATGTCGGCCAGCTTCACCAACCAGACACTTGCTCAGATAGCGCTTCACAAGAATGATGGCGAGTACAAGAACTCGGTCTACACGCTGCCCAAGCACCTCGATGAGAAGGTTGCGCGCCTTCACCTCGCCAAGCTCGGCGTGGGCCTGACGGAGCTTTCCGAGGAGCAGGCCGACTATATTGGTGTGACGCCGGAAGGCCCGTACAAGCCGGAGCATTACCGCTACTAGCACACACCATAGGTGAAATTTCACCGGTTGGTTTTGCCTGATTTCAAACCCTTCGTGATTTAGCTCCTGGCTGAATTGCGGAGGGTTTTTCCACATGACTATTCTGACCCGGCTCGTGCTGGTTGCACTGACCGTCGCGCTATCGTCCTGTTCCGAGGCGATGCTGAATTCCGAAAGCAATGGGCGGCAAATTCCGGCCAGCTACCCCCTCATGGTAACGCGCGACGCGAACCCTGCAGTGCTTGGCGATGTCGCAACCGGTCAGCCAAAACTGGTCAACTCCGAATTGCCGGCAGAGTTCGAGATGGTCCGGGCCGATCCGAATTGCCGGATGCCGCGGCCTGCGCAGGGCGCAAAGCTGGCCTACGTCTATACCTATGGCGGCGGCGAGAAGACACCCCTGCAATATGTCCCCGGTACGAGCAATGCGGCCTCGCTTCAGGCCGATATCAAACGGAGCCGCACGATTGCGGGCACGTTTGCCGGCGAAAATCCCGAAAGCTCAGCGCTCGCCAGTGAAGCCGCTGCATTCGCACGGGGCAATGCAGTGGAGTGGCTGTCGCGGATTGATGTTCTTGTGACCGAAACGGAAGCGCCTGTCTTCCTCGTGCTCACATCCTATGATGCGGTGCTGTGGAACATTCAGACGGCCCCCGGTGTCGAAATCGATGGTATTGTGGTCAGTGCCTATGAGGGCGGCGCTATCGCCAATGGCGTGGATGCCCGCCGCACAGGTTTCATGGGCTTTCGCGGCGCGCCAGGCGGCAAATGCTATCTGAAGGGCGTGGCCTATCAATCCCTCACCCCCGCATTCCAGCAGAGTATGCACAAGCGCTTTGGCCGCAAGGCAAGCTGGCTCCTGACTGAGCCCCCTGGAACGGGCGTCAAGGCTGTTCTGGTTGGTGATGTGCCAGACCAGCCTTTCCAGCAGCAGCCGATCTCGACGATCCAGCTGCCATCCTATGTTTGGCCCTATTGGGGCTCACGCGACGACGCCTTCAAATATTTCGGCTTGAAAGGCTAGGCTTGCCGAAGTGCTGAAAAAGAATGACAGTCCCGTCAACAATCGATTGGGAGGTCATTCAAATGCGTATCTTGATGATGGGGGCGGCTGTGGCCGTTCTTGCGGCGTGTGGTGGTGGAGACGAGCCGAGCGATGCGGACGCGGACACCGGCACTGTCGCGGAGCAGCCGGCTGCTGATGGCGCGGCCGTTCTTGAGCCGGGCGATGACTTCCAGGCCCGGCTGCAGACCATGCTGATCGAAGCCGAAGAAGGCAGCACCATCACCTTGCCGGAAGGCACTTTCATGATGACAGACGGGCTTTCGCTTGATGTCGATGGTGTCACGATCACCGGCGCAGGCCAGGGTGCAACCATTCTCGATTTTTCCGGACAGCGCGGATCGGGTGAAGGCCTCCTCATCACATCAGACGATGTCACCCTCGAAAACTTCTCCATTCAGGAAACCAAGGGAGATGGCATAAAGTCCAAGGGGGCAGACCGCATCATCTACCGCGATCTCACGGTGGAGTGGCTCGGCGACCCCGATCCTGAAAACGGCGCATATGGTGTCTATCCGGTCGAGAGCACGGATGTTCTCGTCGAACGGGTCACGGTGCGCGGGGCGTCGGATGCCGGTATCTATGTGGGCCAGTCGAACAATATCATCGTCCGCGACTCGGTTGCCGAGAAGAATGTCGCCGGCATCGAGATTGAAAACTCGACGCATGCCGAAGTGTACGGGAACGTCGTCACGCAGAATACAGGCGGTGTTCTGGTGTTCGACCTGCCGGACCTGCCAGTGATGGGCGGCAACTCCACCCGTATCTACAATAACGACATCTACTCGAACAACACGCCAAACTTCGCCCCGCCGGGCAATATCGTTGCAGGCGTGCCTGCTGGCACCGGCGTGATCATCATGGCGAATGACAAGGTCGTGGTCGAGAATAACCGTTTCGAGGACAATCAGACCGTCCAGGTCCTGATCACGGCCTATACCGAGCCGTTCACCGATGAGGATTACAATCCGCTGCCGCGCAATGTCGTGGTGAAGGGAAACACTTACGGCACGGGCGGAAACAATCCGGATGGACGCCTTGCCGAGATCGCGCCGCTGCTGGGTGGTAGCCTGCCGCCTATCGTGTGGGACGGCGTGACGCGCTGGGGCGAGAATGAGGATATCGACAACAATATCGTCATCGACGAGGGTGAGGGTGTCGGCTTTATCAATATCGGTTTCGGCACCTATCCGATGGACCTTGCCAATGTTTCGCCGAGCATGGAACGTCCCGGCGGCGAGGCGTTTGGCGAGCTTGAACCGGTGACCCTGTCGCATAGCGAATGAGACGGGCGCTTCTCGCTGCCCTGACAGGGCTGCTGGTGGCTTGCGGCAAGCCGGTCGCCGGTCCGGACATGGATGTAATCCTGGCCGACAAACCGGCCCGGACGCTGGCAGAGTATGGTTTCTTTCAGGATGTGTCGGCGCGGGAGCCTGCGCGCGGCGTCGTGGCCTATGACCTGATCAATCCGCTCTTCTCTGACCATGCGAGCAAGCACCGGCTGGTCTTTGTGCCGGTTGGCGAAGCGGCGACCTATAATGGCGACGACGTGTTCGACTTTCCGGTCGGCAGTGTTTTGATCAAGACATTCGCCTTCGCGCCGGACATGCGCCAGCCGGAGGAGGGGGAGCGCTATCGCGAGACGCGCCTGCTCATTCGCAAGGCCGATGGCTGGGCGGCCTATCCCTATGTCTGGAACGAGGACGAGACCGAGGCGACCTATGCGCCTGCCGGAGACTGGCTGGACGTGGCTTTCGTGGACCCGGCGGGCGAGCCAGTCTCCATCGAATACCGCGTGCCCAACCAGAACCAGTGCAAGACCTGTCACCAGATGGGCGATGATATCGCGCCGATCGGTCCGAAGGCCCGCAATCTCAATCACGAGGGGCCATACGGGAAGATGCAGCTCGCCGACTGGTCGGCGCGGGGCATTCTGAGCGGCCTGCCGGATGCGCCGCCTGCGGTGCCGAGCGTGGCCGGCATGAACGCAAGTGTGGAGGGGCGGGCGCGGGCCTATCTCGATATTAATTGTGCACATTGCCACCGGGCGGAAGGGTCCGCCTCGAATTCGGGCCTGTGGCTGGGTTATGACGAGGCTGAACCGACAAAGCTTGGCATCGGCAAGCACCCGACCGCAGCTGGTCGCGGCTCAGGCGATGCAGTGTTCGTCGTCGCGCCGGGCGAGGCGGACAATTCCATCCTGACCTATCGCATGGCGTCCACGGAAGCTGGCATAGCCATGCCGGAGCTTGGCCGCGCGCTCATTGACGAAGATGGGCTGGAGCTGGTGCGGGACTGGATATCCGGGATAGAAGCCTACTGAGCGGTTGTCACATCAGTCGAAGTGATGAGGTCGCCATCGCAGAATATTTCGACACGCTCCGGTTGATGTCCTCTGGTTCTATAGACGATCTTGCCGAGACCTTCCTTCGGTCCCCACTCGACGACATCAAGCTTCAGCGTGCCGTTCTCGTCGACGCCTTGCGGCTCGAAGCGGCGGGACAGGCCGTCATCCTCGATCTCGACGACTACGGTCAGGTTGCGCGGCGGGCCGCCCGGTCCGGGCATCATGTTGACCCATGCGCTGGTATCCGTGATCGAGAAATTGCAGAGCGGCGAGGGCGTGGCTTTTCCGGGCATCAGGCAGGCTCCAGTCAGGGCGAGTGGCAGCAGGGGAAACGCGCGTTTCATGATATCTCCTACCAGTTCTTCGACAGGCTGAACCAGTAGACAGACGCGGCATCGGCGTCTTCAACATGGTTTGGCTGGGTCGAGAGGGCGGCGGTGAAGCCGGCATTGATATGACCCGGCAGGCGGAAACCCCAGCGGGCCTCGTAATTGATCTCCCGGCCACTTGGCGTGAGCGGGGCATTGATCGTCCGCGTGATGAAGTTGAAGGTCTCATCAAGGCCGGTCACGCCTTCGAAGTTCAATGTGCCTGTCTCGGCGCGGCGGGGCTGCGCGATGACGAGGCCAAGGCTGCCGATGGCGGTGATCGTGTCTGCGCCGATCGACCAGCGGCTTGTCCAGACATTGCTCGTGTCCACGCCCGGCAGGTCGACCGAAGCGGCTTCCATGCCGGCTGACAGGCGCAACTTGTTCAGCGGCCGCCAGGCGCCTTCGAGTGCGTAGGCCGAAAGCTTTGAGCGGTCCTCGCCGCCAAACCGGCTCTGGACATAGCCCCCGAGGGCTGTGCGGTCGTCCTGGATATTGCTGAGCTGTGCCCGCCATCCCCAGTCGCGCTGTATCCTTGAGAGCCCGATGCCGGACACGGCGAGGTCTTCATCATCCGATGAAAAGATCTCGAACGACATGTTGCCCACATCGTGGCTGTAGCGCGCCCATCCGCCGTCGGAGAAGCCCGTGCGTGCCCCGGCTTCATTGATCAGGCTGGTCTCTGGCGCGAGCGATTTTGCGCCAAAGCCGCGGCCGAACTCAACGCCGCCGCCCGCAAAGAGATATTGCGCTGTGAACTGGGCCGGCGGCGCTTCGTCATAGGGGATGGCCGGATTGTCGCGGAAGGCAGCCTGGTGCCAGGAGAAGGTCACTGGGCCTTGCCTGAAGGCGTGCGCCTGCCCGGCCATCGAGTCAGCGCGCTGGTCGAAGTCGGCAATGCGCGCTTCGCCTTTTGGCAGGATGGCTGCGGCATCGAAGCGATAGGCGCGATTGAACTTGTCCGTGAACACAAGCTCGCCCAGGGCGCCGGGCTGGCTTGCCCAATCGCCAAATGCACCTTCGGCGGGGGCAATGGCGAGGGCGGTGGACTGGACTTTCCCATCAATCGTGAAGCTGGTTGCGCCCTGTGGGGCAAAGGCCGCAGCGAGATCGAGAATACCGACGCCAGAGACTGCATCGACGCCGACACCGGCCGCTTCCCCGCGGATCAGGTCCGGATTGTTGTCGACATAGTCCTGCGCGCTGTCGAGCAGGGCGGCAAGGGCGTCTTCGGGGGCCAAATTGGGGAAGACATCGAGCATCAGGGCCAGCGCGCCGGAGACATAGGGCGCGGCAAAGCTTGTTCCGTTCACGCGGTAGTAGTCGCCAATGTCGTCGTCATCATTGCAGTTACTGCTCTGACCGGGTGAACAGGTTGGCTGGTCGGGAAAGATGACATCATCGTCCGGGCCGGTCGTCAGCACGCCCTCGCCGGGCGCGAGGATGTAATAATTCTTGGTGTTCGCCGATCCGTTGAGCCCTTCGCCATTGCCGGCGCGGTTGGAGAAATCGGAGATCACGCCATTGAGGTCGATTGAACCGACGGCCACGACACGGCCCAGCGTTCCGGCGGCTCCTGCGATATTTGCGGGCTCGGTCGGGGAGATGCCGGTGGCGGGATCAGTAATAGATGGATCGTCCTCATTGGGTGCGGCAGGGGCCGCTTCATTGCCTGCGGACACCACAACGAGAACACCGGCAGCGGTCGCCCGGCGGATCGCATTTTCGAGCGACGGGTCAGTATCCGGCTCACCGCCGAGGGAAAGGTTGATGATCCGCGCGCCATTCGAGATGGCGGCGTCGATGGCGCGGGCGAGATCGGCGTCGCGAAACTTGCATCCGCCATCATCACCGGTTTCCTGGCAGCTGCCCGGCCGGTCTGCGCGAATGGCAAGAATGTCCGCCTCGAACGAGATGCCGTGGCCTGCGATATCATTCTTGTTGGCCGCGATGACGCCCGTCACCAGCGTGCCATGACCTTCGCTGTCTACATCGTCTGCACCACGGGTCGCGGCATTCACATCGAAGGACGCGCTGACAATGCGGCCCGTGAGATCCGGATGGTCGGGGTCGGTATTGGTGTCGATGACGGCGATGAGGATGCCATTGCCGGTCGCGCCTGCAGCATAGGCCGATGAAGCGCTGATCACCGGCAGGCCGCCTGTTCGAATGTACTCCTGCGTCTCGAAACTGCTCGCCGGAGGGGGCGGCGGTGGTGGTGGCGGAGGAGGAGGGGGAGGTGGTGGCGGTGGTGGGGGCGGCAGCACCGTTCCGCCGCCACCGCCGCCGCTGGCACCACCACCGCCGCATGCCGCCGCGCCCATGAGCAGCGGCACCGCAAGGCTGGCCGTCATGAAGAGTTTGCGGACCCGGAGTGAGGAGGGGCGGTGAGACATGATGCGAGTGCTTTCCCTGATGCAGCAGTTCCATCTGCAATGAAGAATGGTAGGCCGATTGGCCCCGACGCCCAAACCCGGCGGGTGATTTCGTTTACATTTGCAGAATGTCGCCTCAAGAATGAACGGCAAATGAAATTCGGGATGGGAACTGTGATGGCGAAATTTGCTGCGTTGATCGGCTGCGCGAGCCTGGTGCTCGCCGTGTCACATGGGGTCGGTCACACGCTGCAGGCATCGGCCGAGGTTGTCTCCGTCATGCCGCTAGGGCCGGAATGTGCGCGGCGTGCGGAGGCGCTGCCTGCCCAGATCGACGCGGCGATTGAGGCAGAAGCGGGCGGTGATCGTCTCGTCCGGCAGATTGTGCCCTGTTTGAGAGTGTCGGACCCGGCTGTCCGCGATGGTTTTGCCTACACGTCCCTTGCCCGATTGTTGCGAGGCGGAGCCGTGTCGATGGAAGAACGCCGCCTCTTGCTCAGGGAGCTGTTGGCGGATCTTTCACCGGACGCGCTGGACATGCACGGCTTCGGCAAGCCTTTCGCCGCCCTGGTCCTGTCCGAGGTCGCGCGAACCGATCGCGTCGCGCCGTGGATGATGGCAGCTGAGCGCAAGGCGCTGGTCGAAACCGGCGCGGCCTATCTGGAAGACATTACAGATTATCGCGGCTTTATCGATGGCGAAGGCTGGCGGCATGGCGTGGCGCATGGCGCAGACCTGTTGATGCAACTCAGCCTGAATGAGGCAGTCGATGAGGCGGATGCAGCGCGCATGCTTGCGGCAATCGGCACCCAGGTCGCGCCGCGCGACGGGCCAGCCTATGTTTTCGACGAGCCGCGCCGTCTGTCGCGGCCATTGCTGTTCCTGACGCAACGCGGACTATTGGGTGAAGACGAGCTCACAGCCTGGTTTGAGGCGATGGGCGATCCTGCGCCGCTCGCCTCATGGGATGACGCCTTTTCGTCGGAGGAGGCGCTTGCCCGCCGGCATAATCTTCGGGCCTTTGCCTATGTGGTGCTCGTCTCGGCGACGGAAAGCGACGACGAAAACCTCAAGAAACTGCGGCCGGGGGCGCTTCACCTGCTCACCACAATCCCCTGATGGTTACCACGCCATTAACCCGGACTTAACGCGAACAGCCCATTGCGTTAACTAGTAGATTGGCCCGCGCGCCAGTGATTCGCGCCGGAGGAAGACATGACGGCTGAACAGGTCCCGCTTCTCATTGCGGCCGGCGCGCTCGCGCTCGGCCTCGCTTTCATTCTCTGGGCATTGCGAACGTCCGAGGGCGCCCGCGGCGCGGCGAAGAAGTACCGCGAACGCGCTTCAGAGTCCGAGACCGGTCTTGCAGAACTGAAATCCGTGCTCGGGGCCCACCCTGGTGTGATCCTTGTCTGGCAGGGCGATACGCTGGAAGACGAGGATGATGACATCGCTGCGCCGGAGATCCACGGCTCGCCCGTGGCGCTTGCCAGCCTGCTGCGCTTTACAGACGATGCCGTTTCCATCGACCCAGCTATCCGGATCATTGAAGGCCTGGCAGACCTCGAAGCCCGCGACGGGGCCGGGCAGGACACGACGCTGCGCATCCGCCTGCGTGAGCTGCGCGAGAACGGCCAGCCTTTCTCGCTGACGCTGATCGGCCCGTCCGGACGCTTCCTTGAAGCCGATGGCCGCACGGCCGGGGCGCGTGCGGTTGTCTGGATCACGGACTCCACGATCAAGGGTCTTGAGGAGAGCTCGGCACGCGGCAAGCTCGAAGAGGCTCGTCAGGTCATAGCGCGTGACCCGACCGCCTTTCTCGACATGCTCGGCAAGTCGCCCTTCCCGGCCTGGCGCGTGTCCGGAGTCGGACGGCTGCAATGGGCAAACCCGGCCTATATCGAGGCGGTGGAAGGTGGCTCTCTCGACCGCACGCTTGACCGTCAGATCATGCTCGACAACGCAGCTGTCGACCAGATGCGCAAGACGATATCAGAAGGCCGGGACATTGATGCGACGCGCCATGTCGTCATTGGTGAAGAGCGCCGCGCAATGCGTATCCTGACCTTCCCGCTGTCGGGCGGTGCGGGTGCGATGGCGTTCGACGTAACCGAGCAGGAAGCCGCCCGCGAGGACCTCAACCGCCATGTGAAGGCGCATGATGAGACGCTGAACCATGTCGCCGATGGTGTGGCGATCTTCGGACCCGACCGCCGCCTCAATTTCTACAACCGGGCTTTTGCCGCGATGTGGCAGCTTGATGAAGGCTTCCTTCTGGAAAGCCCGTCGCATGGTGAGCTTTTGGACCGCCTGCGCGAAGGCCGCCGCCTGCCGGCAAGGGCCGATTATGCGGCGTGGCGCGCCGATGAACTCTCCTATTATCTCGATATTAGCGGGATCGAGGAAGACAAATGGTCCCTGCCGGACAATCGCACGCTTCAGGTGACGCGCCAGCGCCACCCGATGGGCGGGCTGCTGCTCCTGTTCAAGGACATTACGAGTGAGCTCGACCTGCAGACCCGCTTCAAGGCCCTGACCAAGACGCAAAGCTCGACGCTCGACAGCCTGCATGAAGCTGTTGTGGTGTTTGGCAGCGACGGACGGCTGAAACTGTCCAACAAGGCTTTCACCACGCTCTGGGACCTTGATGAGCAGACAGTGAAGGACACGCCAGACTATGACGTCATCATCGAGGCGTGCATTCCGCTGTTCCATGATCGCGAGACGTGGAGCCAGATCAAGGGACACATCACCGACCCGTCAGCGACGGCACGCCAGATGACCACTGGTGAAATGAAGCGCTCGGATGGTTCAACGCTGACCTATGTCACCCAGCCGCTGCCGGACGGAAATACGCTGATCGCCTTTGCCGATGTGACCGCCCAGCGCGCCGTGGAAGGCGCGCTTCGTGGCCGCGCCGAAGCCTTTGAGGCGGCAGACAAGCTGAAGACTGAATTCGTGCGCAATGTCAGCTACCAGCTGCGTTCGCCGCTGACGACGATCCTCGGCTATGCCGAATTCCTGCAGTCGCAGAAGTTTGGTGAGCTCAATGAACGTCAGCTGGGCCAGATCAACGCAATCCTCTCTGCATCCGATCACCTTGGAAAACTGATCGATAACATACTTGATCTCGCCCTCATCGAGGCGGGGCGGATGGACCTTGATCTTGAGGACTTCAAGCTTGGCGATGTCGTACAGGAGGGCATTGACCTGATGGTGGGCAAGGCTGCCGATACCGAAATCAGCGTTCATGCCGACATCGACAAATCGGTCGGGACCATCAATGCAGACAAGCGCCGCATCCGTCAGGTGCTGTTCAACCTTCTCTCCAATTCGATGCGCTTTACCGAACCGGGCGGCGAAATCACGGTTTCTGCCAAGCAGATCGAGAATATGGCGATCCTCTCGGTCAAGGATAATGGCAAGGGGATCGAGGCAGACCGTCAGGCTTCCAGCTTTGACAGCTTCACCTCGACCGACCAGCAGGGGGCCGGGCTCGGGCTCGCCCTTGTCAAGAATTTCGTGGATCTTCATGGCGGCAATGTCGGCATCAAGTCGGTTCCGGGGGGCGGCACTGAAGTTGTGTGCTGGCTGCCGGTGAAGGCCGTCACGACGAAGCGCACGCCGCTTGAAAACGCGCCGCTGGAGGCATCCGCCTGAATCCGCCTGTGCTGTCGTGGTCACAACAGTAAAAACTGAGAGGCCGGGGCTTGAAAGCTCCGGCCTTTCGCTTGAAGACAGCGCCTCGAGTGAATGAACAAGAGAGAGGCTGACCCATGCCCGAGCTGTCCCCACGCCACGACTGGACCCGCGACGAGATCACTGCGCTCTATGAAGCGCCGCTGGACGTGCTGATGAGCCAGTCGCTGGCCGTGAAGTCCGCGAACTGGGCGGATGGCAAGGTCCAGAAGAGCCAGCTCCTTTCGATCAAGACGGGCGGCTGCGCCGAGGATTGCGGTTATTGCAGCCAGTCGGCCCACTTTGACACGGGCCTGAAGGCCGAAAAGCTGATGGCGCTTGATGAGGTTGTTTCAGCCGCACGCCAGGCCAAGGAAAGCGGCGCGGACCGGTTCTGCATGGGCGCCGCCTGGCGTAACCTGAAGGATCGCGACCTGCCGAAGATCAAGGCCATGGTCGAAGCGGTGAAGGCCGAAGGCCTGGAGACATGTGTCACCGCAGGCATGCTCGAGCCGCATCAGGCGCATGCTCTGAAAGAGGCCGGTCTCGACTATTACAATCACAACCTCGACACCTCGCGAGAATACTACACGAGCGTCGTGTCCACGCGGACCTATGAAGACCGCCTCGAAACCATCGCGCATTGCCGGGAGGCTGGTATCAATCTGTGCGTGGGCGGCATTCTCGGCATGGGAGAGAGCCGGACCGACCGGATTGGCCTCATTCATGAACTGTCGAAACTAAATCCGCACCCGGAAAGCGTTCCGATCAACATGCTGGTGCCGATTGAAGGCACGCCGCTTGGCAAGTCAGCCCCGATCAGCGTGGTCGAGATGGCGCGCGCCATTGCCGTCTGCCGGATCGTGTTTCCAAAAAGCTGGGTACGCCTGTCAGCGGGCCGCGAGGCGATGAGCGAGGAAGGCCAGGCGCTATGCATGCTGGCGGGGGCGAACTCCATCTTTGTGGGCGACCGTCTCCTGACCACCAACAATCCGGGCGAAACGCGCGATGAGGCCCTGCTGAAGGCGATGGGTTTCGAACATGCGAGCAGGGAAGAAACGGCGACGCCCGCAAAAAAATACGTCCTGCTCGAGCAGTGAGTAACGAATTCACGTAGGTCGCAACAAAAGACTGACGGAGCAGAATTTGGCAATAGTCGAGGATATTGCGACACTGATCTTCGGTCAGCTTGTGGATGGCTTAACGGGCGGGCGGTCCAGTCAGCTGCCCTTCGTGCTTTTTGGACTCACTTGCACATTTCTAATCATCCGGAGAGCTGGCGGAGGCGTCGTAGCTCTAATTTACTTCGCGTGCATACCGTTTCTGAACTGGTCGTTCGGCGTAATAGAGTCGCTTTGTCTCGTCACGCCTTCAAGCGGAGATCCCGGTCGGGTAATGTTTGATGCCTGTTTGTACTCGTCATCGAACTATTTCCCACGCGGCCTTACAATTCATCCCTTGGTTCTGGTCACGGGACTTGTATTTGTTCTTCGTGACTTTGTTCAACGACGCATCGGTCAGAAAGTATTGATCGTCATGGCGTTGGGCATTGCGTGGGCATTTTACTATGCTTGGCCTGTGATAGCGTTAGCCTCAGGACTCGCTTTTGCTATTTCTGAGCTAGCCGACTGGGCGCTTTACACTTTTTCTCGCTATCGACTGTCGACTCGCATTCTACTTTCTTCCGCCGTTGCAGCGCCGATTGATACGACAATCTTTCTTTATGGCGCTGATCTAGCAGTACAGATGGAACTGGGCTCTCCCCCCGGAACACTATTTCACTGGGCGAACCTGGTTGTCTTTATCGCCGGTAAAATGGTTGGCGCATTGATTGTTTCCGATGCGGTCAGGCGGAGGGAGAAAATTGGGGTGATCGATCCGGCTGCGACCTGATCACGAAAGCGGTTCCCAATTTGCGACTGTGACTTTCGTCGCGAGCACCTGATGTGATTTCTTTAAGTAGTTGGCCCGGACAAGAACTTCTTCCGCCGTCAGGCCATTTTGCGTTACGGCACCGAATACACCCCTCCCACCGGGCAGTGTGACGCCCTCAATACGACTAAGGTAGAAGTGATCGAATCGCGTTGGACCAGTTAGAAAGTGGTCGAATACTTGTTGCCCGCCAACAACAGCGAGTTTGCGTGCGTTAGTAGAGAAGCTCGACAACACCGAGGTGAGCGGCGCTTCGTTCGGATTCCAGTAAACGACATTCCCATGGGTTTCAGGTGATCGGATTTTTGTCGTCAACACCAGGCGCCGTCTGTTTTTGTGATTGGGCACCGCGTCATGGCTTCTGCGTCCAATTATGGTAATTTCGGCTTCATCAAGCGCCGCTTGGAAGAACTCCCATTCTGCATCATTCTGCAGACTATCGGGCATCATTCCAGATGCATCGGCAATTCGGTCGTCGTCTCCCACAACTGCGTACCCGGAAATTTCAAGACGTTTCGATTCCATGCGGGTGTCTCTATATCAAGTTTCAGCAGCTTGCGACGAGCAAGCTGTCATCGCTTGCGGGTGGTAATAGATGACGACACTGCACATGGGAGCCGCTAGAGAATATTGATGAGTAATACCATTGATGCCGTAATCTGGGACTTTGGCGGGGTGATTACCTCGTCTCCCTTCGAAGCGTTCAACCGCTATGAGGCCGAAAATGGCCTGCCCACAGACTTCATCCGCAGCGTGAATGCGCGCAATGGCGACACGAATGCCTGGGCGAAGCTCGAGCAGTCGCAGGTCAATGCCGAGGAGTTCGACACGCTCTTCCTGGAAGAAGCAAAGGCGCTCGGACACGCCGTACCTGGCAAGCACGTTCTCGGCCTGCTGTCGGGCAATGTCCGTCCGCGCGTGGTTGAGGCGCTGAGACACTGCAAGTCGAAGGTGAAGGTTGGCTGCATCACCAATAATGCCCCCATCGGCAAGGGCGCTTCGATGACCGACAGCGATGAGCGCGCCGCCGAGATCGAGAAGATCTTTGACCTGTTCGACCATGTAATTGAAAGTTCCAAACTCGGAATTCGTAAACCTGACCCGCGTATCTATGCCCTCATGTGTGAAGCGCTTGATGTCGATCCGAAGCATTGCGTCTATCTTGATGATCTCGGGATCAACCTCAAACCTGCGCGTGCCATGGGGATGACGACCATCAAGGTGCTGAATGAAGACCAGCTCCTGGCCGACCTCACCAAGGCGACCGGCTGGCAGGTCGCCCAGGTCGCCCAGTGAAACAGGGGCTCGCCATTCTTCTGATGGCGTTGCCAGCCGGCCTCGCAGCCTGCGGCGGCGAAGACCGGTCCGAAACAGTTCGCCTGAAAGTCGAAGCGGCACCGGATTATATGCGCCCCGGCGACGGACCCGAGCAGGCGACCCGTGAAATATCTGCAGAAGCGCAGGCCACAATCGACGAGCTTCAGCGGATCATTGAGACCAACTCGCTCTACCAGCTCGCAAGATTTGCCGAGGCCGAGCCCACCTTCCTGTCCAACTTTGCCGGGGCTTCGCATCGGGAACACTGGGACCTGCTGCGGCGGACAGGCTTTGACCCGATCCTGACGCTGGAAAAGCTTCTGGACGGACCGTATGGCGCAAAGATGGTGTCCGGCGAGACCTGGTATATCTGGCCTGAGCTCGCTGCTCTTGATCCGGCGGAGCTTCAGCCCCAGCGGCTGAACTTCAGCCAGCGGGCGCGCCTTGAGGAACTTGTGGGCGATACGGGAATTGCTCAGATACGGAACGGCGAGGGCTATCCTGGCGTTCGAACCGCCATCGCCGAAGATGGCCGCTGGCTCTATTTCGTGCATGAAACAGAAGGCGAGGAATAGGCATATGACCACGAAGTTGGAACTCGACACCGCGCTTGGCCAGCTGTCCGGCTGGACCGCCGCCGAAGATGGCAAACATGCCATCTGCAAGACCTACAAGTTCGAAGATTTCGCCACCGCATTCGGTTTCATGAGCGCGATCGCGACGCAGGCCGAGAAGGCCGATCACCATCCCGAATGGTTCAATGTCTACAACAAGGTTGAGGTGACACTGACCACGCATGATGCGGGCGGTGTGACTGAAAAGGACATCAGTCTCGCGCAGAAGATGGATGCGCTGTCAGCCAAGCTCGGCTAGCGAGCTGGTCTAGGCGCTCATCTTCTTGATGAGGGAGTCGATCTCCCTCATCATGTCGTCGTCTTCCCGGTTACGCCGCAGGGCCACTTCAGGAGCGACAGCCGACAGGCAGCGCGTCAGAACTGTCATCAGCTGGCGCTCATCGATCGGCTTTGAAACATAGTCCGACATTCCCATCTGGATATAGCGTTCACGGTCGCCGGCCATGGCGTCGGCGGTGAGCGCTATTGTCGGAACATTTGCCCAGCTTTCTCCGCTCGCCCGGATGCGGGCCAGCGTTGCAGGTCCGTCCATTTCGGGCATGTGGATATCCAGAAGGACGATGTCGACGGCCATCTTGCCGAGAACCTCCAGCGCCTCATGGCCACTTCCTGCCTCGACCACATTGAGGCCCATCGGTTCGACGAAGAGGCGCGCGACCCGCCGATTGATGCGATTGTCGTCAACCACCAGCGCTGTCTTTCCGCGAAGGTCCACGACGTGCTCGTCCTTGGCTGGCACAACCAGATGCGGCGTAAACATGGTTGGTTTTGGCTCCTCCACCGGCAGTTCGGGTTGCGCAATCCTCCCCGCTTCCATGGTGAAGGTGAAGATGGAGCCCTTGTCCGGTTTCGACACCACGGTGATGTCGCCGCCCATGAGGCGGGCGAGCTTGCGGGCAATGGAGAGACCAAGGCCTGTGCCACCGAAGGTGCGCGTCGTCGAAGCATCGGCCTGCTGGAAATTCTGGAAAAGGTTGGCGATCTGCGCTTCCGTCATCCCGATTCCGGTGTCGGAGACGTGAATCTTGAGGCGCACCCGCTCGGGATCGCTGCAGTCTTCACAGGTTGCCGCAACGATCACACCGCCTGTCGCGGTGAATTTCAGTGCATTGGAGACGAGATTGTCGACGCACTGGCGAAAGCGGACCGGATCGAACTCCATGAGGGAAGGGATATTCTTGTCCACAATGACGCGCAGGAAGAGGCCCTTCTCGTCTGCCCGCGGACGATAGAAGCGCTCGGTGCGCTTCATCTTGTGACGGAAGTCGTCGGTGATCGGCGCGATTTCGAGCTTGCCTGCCTCGATCTTGGAAAGATCCAGAATGTCATTGAGAAGGGTCATAAGGGATTTGGAGCAGTCGAGGATGGCATCGACCATCTCGCGCTCTTCTGCCTGCAGAGGACGATGACCGAGCGCCTGTGCCATGCCGAGGATGCCATTGAGCGGCGTACGGATCTCATGGCTCATGGAGGCGAGGAATTCGGACTTCGCTTGGCTAGCGGCTTGAGCTTCGCGCTTGGCATGCCGCAGTTTACGCTCTTGCTTACGAACATCGCTGATGTCCGAGCTGATGCAGAGGACCGTACCGTCCGGCAATTGCGAGAATGTTGCCTTGATCGATTTTCCATCGATCGTGTCGACATCGACCGTGCTGAAACTGCGTACCTGGTCGACCAGGTTTTGCGAGTAAGCTCTGACATCAAACTTATCCGTGTCAAAACCAGGTGAATTTTCCAGAATTGACCGGGCGCTGTTACACATGGCGTCTTCAAGCGACTGACCGGCCTCCAGCAGGCGGTAGAACTCCGGAAAGTGCGTGCGCGCAGTGCTGTTGACATATAGAAGGCTGAAGTCGGAAGCGTGAAGCGCAAGGCCGTTATCGACATGCGACAGGGCCTCCAGTAGCTGCTCAAGACTGAGGTTCAGCTTATTTTTTTGCGACACGAGTTTTCCCCCAAATCTGTTTTTTCCTTCAACTAGACTGAAATCATTGAGGAATCCTTCACAACGTGAGGTCGCAAAGCCGTAATGGTTACGCTTGACGCAGGTACTTGAAGCTGGAACTCAAGCGAGCGAACAAGGACACACATTCAAGGGAGTAGAGCGATGGGACGGGTATCAGGAAAAATGGCGTTTGTGACCGGCGGGGCGCAGGGCCTTGGCGAAGCGACAGCCTGGATGCTTGCGCGCGAGGGCGCCAAGGTCACGGTGACGGACATCAACGGCGAAGGTGCAGAGAAGGTCGCTGGCGCTATCAATGCCGAGCTTGGCGCTGGTACTGCGTTTGCCTGGCAGCATGATGTGACCGATGCCGAACGGTGGCAGACCGTGCTGAAGGAGGCCCACGACGCGATGGGTGGGCTCAACATTCTGGTCAACAATGCCGGCATCGGCTCTCTCGGCTCCGTCGAGGACGAGACTTACGAGACGTTCCGCAAGGTGCAGGATGTTGATGTCGACTCGATCTTCCATGGCTGCAAATACGCGATCCCTCTCATGCGGGACCATGGGCTTGGCTCGATCATCAACATTTCGTCGATTGCCGGCATTGTCGCGAGCGGAAATTACATCGCTTACAACACGGCGAAAGCGGCCGTGCGGCATATGTCAAAGTCGATTGCGCTGCATTGCGCAAAGACCGGCGGCAAGATCCGCTGCAATTCGGTGCACCCGGTCTTCATCAACACACCGATCCTCGACCGCACCAAGGAGATGTTCGGCGAGGAAGAAGCGCTCGCAAAGCTCGGTCGCCAGATTCCGCTCGGCAAGGTCGGTGAGCCTGATGATATCGCCTATGCCGTGCTCTATCTCGCCTCCGATGAGAGCAAGCTGGTCACCGGGATTGAGCTCAAGGTGGATGGCGGCATTTCGGCGATGTAGCCTGCTGGCAGCAATCTGATTGAAGAGGGGGCCGGGATGAAGATCCAAACCGCAATTGCTTCGCTATGTCTGGCGCTTGCCGGGTGCCAGAGCTCTGATAGCGAAACTGAACTGGCCGGGACAGGTTTAGATCCGCGCAAGGCGCCATTGTCCGGCGAAGCGTGCCCCGATGTCGGTGACAAGGCCTTCTTCTTCTGGATGGAGACGCGTTCGGCAGAGCCGGGCGAAAAGATCTCGCTCACCCCTTACTGGACGGACATGCCGGGCGGCTATAATCACTTGCCTCCCGCCTGTCTGGATGACCTGGGCGTCACCCCTGAGGGCGCGGCAACCTTCGAACGCCTCGAAGACGGCCGCGCGGTCGCGACGATCAGTCCGGAAATTTCGCCGGGCACGATGGTACTGCTCGAAGGGTCCTATCGCGAGCATCGTCTCATTGGCCGGGTCGACGTGTTCTCCGCGGACGCAAACCCGCTCGTTGGCACATGGCGCCAACGTGAGGAAGACTGCCCGAACGGCAGCCCCATCCGGGAGCTCGTTTTCGCCGGCGGCGGTGAATTTTCCGTAACCTGGACGCCGTTCGAGGTCTACAAGGACTATTGGGGCGTCTACGAATACGACGCTGCATCAAATGCGTTCCGATTTGCTGTCGAGGGCGGCAACCAGATCCCCGACGACATTCACGAACAGGGCTCGGTTGTCATTGAGGATGGTGAACTCGATTTCGGTGGGGTCGTCTTCGGCACTCCGGAAGGCGCTGACGCGCCCTGCACGGCAAACTTCGTGAATTAGCGGGCTGAGCTATAATTCGTCTTGCCTGGCGCAGAATGTTCATGGTATGTTCTGGTTCTGCCAAAGGAGGGTGGGACATGATTGGATATGTGACGGTCGGCACAAATGATCTGCAGCGGGCTGCGAAGTTCTACGACGCGATAGCGTCGGAGATGGGCGTCAGCCGCATGATGGATTTTGAAACATTCATTGCTTGGGGCACGCCGGATGGTCCGGCTGGCATCGCCGCGACGAAGCCGTTTGATGGCAATACAGCGACGGTCGGCAATGGCACAATGGTGGCGCTGCAGGCCAGGGACCAGGATCAGGTGCACAAGCTTTACGAGATCGCGCTTGCCAATGGTGGGACTGATGAGGGCGCGCCTGGTCCGCGCGGCGAAGACGGCTTTTACGCGGCCTATTTCCGCGATCCGGACGGGAACAAGCTGAATGCCTTCGTGATGACTGGCTAGGCGTTGTGCTGGCGGAACCCCAGTAGTCGGTAGACCAGCAGGGCAGCCATCATAGCCGCACTGACAAAGAGTGGCATGCGGTGCTCGATGGAATAGAGCACCGCCCCAAGCAGGGGCCCGAAGATGAAGCCGGTCGGCGGCGCTGCGGCGAGCAGCGCGGCAGCTGCCGCCTGTTCATGACGTTCCACTGAAAGGCTGCCGAGGGCATTGGCGGCAGGAACAGAGAGCGCCGACCCAATCCCCACGACGCCGAAAGCGGTACAGAAGGCGATGAAATCCTGGAGCTGGGCAGCGGCGATATAGCCAGCCACAATCAGGATGAGCCCGATGGGCAGGATGCGGGCCGGATCCGGCCTCTGCGGCTGGACGTACCCGAATTGGACGATGATCAGTGAAACGGACATGCAGGCGAAGGCAATGCCGGTTGACTGCACTGCGTCTTCGTCCGCGAGGTTGTAGCGGTCCACCACCAGGAAGGCGAGCGTCTGCTGGATCGCGCCGACCGCGACGAAATAGGCGAACAGAAATGTCAGGTGCGGCAAGACACGCGGGTCACGCACGCGAAGCGGCGTCGCGCGGTTCGAGTGGCGATTGCCTTTCGATTTCGGCAGTGAAAACCCGATCACCAGGCCTGCAAAGGCACAGAAGGCGATGGAGCCCCAGAGGGGAACCAGTTCTCCAAATTCGGCAAGCACGCTGGCACCAGCCGGACCGAGAATGGAGCCAAGACCCATGGCTGCGCCAAGCATGCCAAGCCCACCCGCCCGGGTAAGCGCAGTCGTCGCATCCGTCATCGCCGCCATGGAGGCAGGCTGCAGGCCCGGCGAGAGCAACCCGAAGAAGATGCGCACGAAGACGAGCAGGAAAAAGGCTGCCATGCCCGTCACAATCCCCGCCAGCGCCGCTTCGAGCGCAAACAGGAAAATCATGTTTGTGCCGGCCATCGCGAAGAGGGAGAATACCATGATCCGTTTGCGACCGAAGCGATCCGCCCAGCGACCCCATTGAGGAATCATAAGTGCATAGATGATGGCCGACAGGACGAGAATTCCGGCAACCTGTATCTCTGTCAGCCCCGCTTGTCGCGCGAGTGGGGACACGACCACGAAATTGATCGTCATGCCTGCGCCCATGGCCACGCTGCCGAAGGCAATCGCAGCTTTCTGGAAGGCGCTCAACGGGCGCGGTGGCTGTTCAAATTCTGTTGCTTCGCTCATCGACCCGCTTTCTTGACCATCCTTCTTGTCGATCTTCGCGGCAGGCGGCAAGCGCGACGCTGGGGCAGCCGGCGGCCGCAAGTGCGCCGGGACTTGGACTGTGGCAAAACACGCCCATCTATTGCAGTCCATCAGCAAACCGGCTTAGTCGGGGCTGAAACAATTGGAGGTACTGGTGAAAGCCATTCTGTTAGTTCTCGACCTGGTTCTGCAGCTGGCCATCTGGGTGCTGATCATCCAGGCGGTGCTGTCCTGGCTTATCGCGTTCAATGTCGTGAACACGCGAAACGGGTTCGTGATGTCGATCTGGCAGGCCCTTCACCAGGTGACCGAACCACTCCTGCGCCCCATACGTGGGTTCCTGCCGCGCACCAGCGGTATTGACCTTGCGCCGCTCGTGCTGATCCTTCTCATCATCTTCCTGAGATATGTGAACCATCTCTACCTGATCCCGAACGTGCCTTAGGCATGCGGCTGACGGTCCGCGTTACCCCGAATGCATCGGCCGACACGGTCGAGGGCTGCGGGGTGGATGATGCCGGACGGGGCTTCCTGAAAGTGAAAGTGCGAGCCGTGCCCGAGCGAGGCAAGGCCAATCGCGCTGTGGAAAAGCTCCTCGCCAAGGCCCTCGGACTGGCAAAATCTGAAATCCGGGTGGTGACGGGCGAGACGAGCCGCATTAAGGGCGTCGACATCGACACTGAACCCGGCAGCGCTGCGGCGCGCCAGATCGAGGAGTGGATGGGGCATGGCTGAACGGATTGACGGCAAGCAGGTCGCGGCAGACGTCCGCGCAAAGGTCGCAAAGGCCGTTTCGAGCCTTCCGGGGCAGCCCACGCTCGCCGTTGTCCTCGTTGGCGAAGACCCGGCAAGCCAGGTCTATGTTCGCAACAAGGTCAAGCAGACCGAAGAGACCGGCATGCGCTCGCTGCACCATCACCTGCCGGCAGACGCATCGCAGGATGAGGTCGAAGCCCTGATTTCGAGCCTCAACGATGATGCCGAGGTTGATGGCATCCTGCTGCAGCTACCATTGCCCAAGGGCCTTGATGAGCAACGCGCCATTGAATGCATCGCCCCCGCCAAGGATGTCGACGGCCTGACAGAGGCCAGCGCCGGTCGGCTCGTTCTAGGCAAGCCCGGCCTTCGTCCTTGCACGCCGACAGGCTGTGTCATTCTCGCCAAGAGTGCGCTCGGCGATGATCTCTCGGGCAGGAATGTCGTCGTGATCGGCCGTTCCATCCTCGTGGGCAAGCCGGCGGCGCTTCTGTTCCTGGCCGAGAACTGCACCGTGACGATTGCGCATTCGCGCACCAGGGACCTCGAAGCGCTATGCCGGACGGCGGACATTCTCGTCCCGGCAGTCGGACGGCCTCAGATGGTCAAGGGCGACTGGGTGAAACCCGGCGCGGTGGTCATCGATGTCGGCATCAACCGGATCGACGCGCCCGAGCGCGGCGAAGGCAAGACGCGGCTTGTCGGCGATGCCGATTTCACCGAATGCGAGCCGGTCGCCGGGCACATCACGCCCGTACCAGGCGGCGTCGGGCCGATGACAATCGCCTGTCTTCTGCGCAATACCGTGATCGCGGCGTGCTACCGGCGCGGCTGGGATTTGCCGCAAGGGCTGTGAACCAGCCCGTGAGTCCACCGCCTGGTGACCTTTTCGCTTCGTTGTGGAGCAAACAGTCAGGCCTCTGCGCGCTTTGCGGAAAGCCGATGCCTTCCAGCCGTTTCGATGTTGCTCACGCCACGATCTGGAAGAAAGAGCGCCCTACCTTCGACCACATCATTCCACGCGCGGCGGGCGGACCGGACAGGCCGGAAAACTTTCAGCTTGCCCATGCGCGGTGCAACAAGATCAAGGGAAAGTCTCAGGCTGGGTCGGTCGGCCGCGAAAGGACATAGGCAGCGCCGCAAATCAGCAGGCCAATGGCAAGCGCCATCCAGCTCCAGTGTCCCCAGAGAATGAATGTGCTTATTGCGCCTGCCAGCGTCATCCCGAACAGGGCACCACCTTTGGATGCGTTCGAGAGTGTCCCTCTTTCGATGAATTGCTGAATCGGCGGTCCAAATCTGGGGCGGGCGTAGATCCAGTCGCGCATGGCTGGGCTGGAGCGGGCGAAACAGAGGGCGGCAACGATCCAGAAAATTGTGGTCGGCCAGACGGGCAGGAAAATTCCAATCGCGCCAAGGGCCAGGAACAGGAAGCCGAGCAGTCTCGCGATCATCATGCCCGCGCCTTCTCCACAATCAGTTGAGAATGGTTCTCGCACAATTGCTTTTAAAGGGCCAGTCAACCGTCATCAGTTGATCGAAGGGCGCTGGCGGCAGCGGCTGCGCTCGCCCACGCCCATTGGAAATTGTAGCCGCCGAGCCAGCCGGTCACGTCAACGCATTCGCCGATGAAGTAGAGGCCCTCTACCCGCTGGCTTTCCATCGTCTGCGATGAGAGGCCAGCCGTATCGACGCCGCCAGCTGTAACTTCCGCCGTACGCCAGCCCTCAGTGCCTGCCGGCTTGATGGACCAGTGCTTCAGAGCAAAATCGATGGCTTCGATCTCAGCGCTGGAGAGGTTTGCGAGCTGCTTGTCGGGCGGCATGCCGGGCCATGTCAGCATGAAATCTGCCAGTCGCGAGGCATACTGGCGGCCCAGCCAGGTCGAGAGCGAGATTTTCGGGCTGTCCGCCTTTGCGGTCTTCAGGGCATCGCGGACAGACCAGCCGGGAGCAAGGTCTACGTCGACTGTTTCGGTCTCTCGCCAGTATGACGAGACTTGGAGAATGGCGGGGCCCGACAGTCCACGATGGGTAAAGAGCATGGCCTCGTGAAAGTCCGGCCCGCGGCCGGCTTTCGCATCGACTGGGCAGGCGACCCCGGACAGGCTGGCGAAGCTTTCCTGCGCGCTGCCAGTAAAGGTCAGAGGGACAAGGGCTGGGCGAGGGGCGATGATCTCATGGCCGAACTGGCGCGCCAGTTCATAAGCGAAGCTGCTCGCGCCGATCTTCGGAATGGAAAGCCCGCCCGTCGCGACGACCAGATTGTCAGCCTCAACCTGGCCCGCACTCGTATCGACAACGAACCGGCCATCTCGATGGTGCACCGCCTCGATACTGGTTGAGAGGCGCAATTGCCCGCCTGCGCTTTCCAGTTCGTCCAGCAGGAGCTGGATGACCGCCGTGCTGCGCTGGTCACAGAACAGCTGTCCCAGCGTCTTTTCATGCCAGGTGAGACCATGCTTCGCCATGAGGTCGCAGAAATCCCAGGGCGTGTAGCGGGCGAGCGCCGACTTGGCGAAATGCGGATTCTCGGAATGAAAGTTGGCCGCCTTTGTTTCGATATTGGTAAAGTTGCACCGGCCGCCACCTGAAATGCGCACTTTCTCCGCCGGTTTCGCGCTGTGGTCGATGACGCACACGGTCAACCCACGGGCGGCCGCCCGCGCGCCGCAGAACAGGCCCGCCGCGCCGGCACCAAGGACGAGAGTGTGAAACCGCTGTTGCAGAAGGCAAATCCTGAAAAAGTCTTAATCGCGCCCTGTTGGCGGCATACGAACTTACTGTAAAGGTGTGAGTCACATCAGAGGGAGAACGGACATGATCGGCCGCACATTCAAGGCTCGGGGCATAATACTCGCAGGACTGATGAGTGCTCTGACGGCGTGCGGAGGCGGTGACAAGCCACCCCAGACGGTCCCGGAAGAAACAGGCGGGCAAGTGGTTGAGCGCTCGCGTGCTGCTCAGGTTGCTGCGGAGCGGCGCGAGCGAGAACGCCAGCGTCTCGCTGCCGCAGAAGAAAACAAGTTTACCTATTTCCGGTATGCGCCCGATACGAGTGGCAACACGCCGCGCGCCTGTCTCGTTTTTTCCGCACCGCTTGATCCCGATGTCGACTATTCGACCTTCATCACCATGCGACCCGGCGTTCGACCGGCCTACAATATTGAAGGCCGGGAGCTTTGCCTCGAGGGGCTCGACTTCGCCCGGAGCTACACCGCGACCATCCTTGAAGGCCTGCCATCCGATGATGGCCGGGCCATTGCCCGCGAGGAAGAGGTCACGATCAGCTTTGAGGACCGCCCGCCCTATGTCGGTTTCAAGGGGTCTGGCGTCATTCTTCCGCGCGACAATGCAGACGGCCTCGCCATCGAGACGGTGAATGTCGACAAGGTCGATGTCACCGTCTACCGCGTCAATGACCGTGCGCTGGCCTTCAAACGCATCGGTCAGGGCGAAGAGGCGCCGCAGGGGCGCTATTCCTATCTCTATGGTGAGGAAGACCCGCGCGACGTGTCGTCGGAAGTCTGGACCGGCTCGATGGAGATCGACAATGTCACCAACGCTCCGGTGACGACGGTCTTCCCGCTCCCGGATGTCATCGGAACGCTGCAGCCGGGTTCCTATTTCGTCGAGCTGAACGACGCCAGGGAGCTCAACAGCAATGATGGCCCGCCGGCATCTGCGCGCCGCTGGATCATGCTGACCAATCTGGCGCTCACCGCCTATCAGGGCGAGAACGGTCTCGATGTCACGCTGCGGTCTCTGCAGGACGGCGAAGTGCTGCCGAATACGCGCGTCCAGCTGATTGCCTATAACAATGAGGTGCTTGGCGAAACACAGACCGGCGAAGACGGCCGCGTCCGGTTCGGTGCACCGCTGTTGGCCGGTGTCGGCAATTCGGCGCCGCGCATGGTCATGGCGTTCGGGGCAAAGGGTGACCTTGCCGTCCTCGACCTGACCCGCGCGCCCATCGACCTGTCAGAACAGAATACGGGCGGGCGCCAGACGCCCGGTCCGGTGGACGGCTATATCTATTCCGAGCGCGGCATCTATCGCCCCGGCGAGACCGTGCACCTCACAGCCATGATGCGTGACCGCGCAGCCGACGCCATTTCGGACCGCTCGGGCAATCTGATCGTCTACCGTCCGAACGGCCTTGAGGCTGACCGCTACCGCTTCGCCGGGGGTGATGCGGGTGCCATCCAGTGGGACTTCGATCTTGCCGGAAGCGCCTCGCGCGGCATGTGGCGGGTCGTGCTTGAGGTCGATGGGGCAGGTGAAGCCGGCTCCTACCGGTTCGCTGTCGAGGACTTTGTACCGCAGCGGATCGCCGTCGAGCTTGAAACAGATGATGGCACCGTCCTGAAATCCGGTGAGACCAAGGAAATCCTGGTCGACAGCCGCTTTCTCTATGGCGCGCCGGGCGCTGGCCTTACGGTTCAGGCGCAGGCCCGGATCGAACCTGACCCAGCACCGTTCGCTGCCTTCAAGGATTTCAGCTTCGGACGCCATGACGCTTATTTCCGCGAAGAGATCATCGAGCTTGATGACCAGACGACTGATGGCGCCGGCAAGGCCGTGGTGCGCCTGTCGCCCGGCCAGCGCGGCGCAGACGCTGATCGTCCTCTCCGCCTCAACACAACCGTCTCGGTTCTCGAACCGGGCGGTCGCGCCGTTACCGAAAGCGTGCGCCTGCCATACCGGCCGAACGCGCTCTATGTGGGGGTGAAATCTGATTTCGACGGCCGTGCGAAGCAGGGCGAAGAGAACCGGTTCGAGCTGGCCGCGATCAATGCGGACGGCGAAGCGGTGGATACGCGCCTGAACTGGAAGGTCATCGAAATCGACTACCATTATGACTGGTATCGCGAAGATGGCCGCTGGCGCTGGCGCCGCTCGCGCACGGTTCGCACGGTCAATGAAGGTGTGGTCGATACAGGCGGCACGACACAGGCCATCGCCGTGAACGGTCTCGATTGGGGACAGCATGAACTGATCGTGACGGCCGATGGCAGCGAGGCTGAGACCAGCACCAGCTTCTATGTCGGCTGGGGCGGCTATGTCTCTGACGATGGCGTCGAGGCACCGGACCGCGTGCAGGTGATCGTGGAAGACCAGAAAGTGGTTGCTGGCCGTCCGGCTGCAATCACGGTTGTCCCGCCTTATGCCGGCGAAGCCCAGATCGTCGTCGCCACGGACGAAATCATTCATGTGGAGACGCGTGACGTATCGCCAGGCGGCACACAGTTCACGCTACCGGTGACCGAAGCGTGGGGTGAGGGGGCCTATGTCCTCGTCAATGTCTACACGCCGCGCGATCCGGTCGTGCAGTCAAAGCCGCGCCGCGCCGTCGGCGTTGGCTATGTCCCGCTCGACATGGACAGCCGAACCTTCGAGGTTGAGATTGATGCGCCGGACCTCGTGCGCCCGCGCCGCGAACAGACGATTGACGTCAACGTCACGGGTGGACCGCGCGAGCATGTGTATCTGACGCTTGCCGCTGTCGATGAGGGCATCCTGCGCCTGACCAAGTTCAAGGACCCGGACCCTGTCGCCTATTACTTTGGGAAGAAGTCACTCGGCGTTGAAATCTATGATGATTATGGGCGCCTGCTTGATCCGAACATGGGTCTTCCGGCGGAAGTCCGCACCGGCGGTGACCAGCTCGGCGGTGAAGGCCTGACAGTCGTGCCGACCAAGACCGTTGCCCTGTTCTCCGGCCTTGTGGATGTGGGCCGCAATGGCAAGGCGCGCGTCACCTTTGATGTGCCGGAATTCAATGGTGAACTCCGCCTGATGGCAGTGGCCTGGTCAGAGACCGGTCTTGGTGCGGCAAGCCAGCCAATGACCGTGCGCGACCCGGCCCCGGCAGACCTGATCCTGCCGCGCTTTCTTGCCCCCGGCGATGAAGCGCTTGCGACGGTCAGTATCGACAATATCGAGCTGGAGAGCGGTACGTTCACCGCTTCGCTCGACGCGAGCAATCCGGTCAGCGTGCCGGCAAGCCAGGTATCGCGGACCATTCCGAAAGGCCAGAGGATCGATGAAGGCCTGAAGCTGACGGCCGACGCTCCCGGCATTGCGCGCCTCCGCCTCAATGTCGGCGGACCGGCAAACTATTCGGTATCGCGCAATTACATGATCCAGGCGCGCTCACCCTATCTGCCGGCAACGGAGATATCGACTGCGCTGATGGAGCCGGGTGATGCCTGGTCCATTCCGGACGACATCCTTGTCGACTATGTGCCAGGAACGGCTGAAGTCACTGTGACGTTCGCGTCGCTGCCGCTCGATGCGAATGCGCTGTATGCGTCGCTGGCGCGCTATCCTTATGGGTGTACCGAGCAGACGGTGAGCCGCGCCATGCCGCTGCTCTACTCCGAACAGCTGGTGGCGCTCGGGGCTGATGAAGGCTCGCGCGAGCCCGCCCGTGCGCAGGTGCAGGAGGCGGTCTCCCGCGTGCTTAACCGGCAATCCAGCGACGGCTCATTCGGCCTCTGGAGCGAAGGGGATGGTCATGCATCGCCATGGCTTGGTGCCTATACGGCGGATTTCCTCTACCGCGCGAGCGAAGCGGGCTACGAAGTGCCGCAAGCCTCACTCGACCGGGCCTACACGTCTCTGCGCTCTATTGCGCAGGGCGATGCCTGGCGCGTCTATGGCTATGACACGGATGTCTGGGAAAGCCGTTGGCACGATGACACCGAAGCCAAGCTGATGCGCCGGTCTGCGCCTTATGCACTCTATGTTCTCGCCAAGGCCGGCAAGGCCGATGTGAGCCGTCTTCGCTATCTGCACGACCGTGAGATAGACAAGATGGAGAGCCCTCTGGCGCGTGCGCAGCTGGCTGCAGCCCTGTCCTATATGGGTGACCGGTCGCGGGCCTATAGCGCCTTCACGAAGGCTGAGGAAGCGCTCGGCTACGAGAATGATGGCGACTATTACCAGACGCCGCTTCGCGACCTGACAGGTGCGCTGGCCCTGGCTGCCGAAACCGGTTTCACGGAGCATGTCACGCGCCTCACCGAGCGGCTTGGCAATGATGCGCCAGACCCGTCCGAGCTGACCACCCAGGAAAAGGCATTCGCGCTCCTGGCGGTGAACGCCCTCACCGGTGAGGGCGAGGATATCCGCATCCAGGTTGAAGGACTTGGACGCGGCAACAATAATGACCGCCGCTACATCCTCACCGAGGACCAGGCACAGGGCGATGTGACCTTCACGCTGGCTGGCAATTCGGCGCCGATGTTCCGGACCGTTATGGTGCGTGGCGCGCCGGCGTCCGCACCGCCTGCAGTGTCCTCGAAGGTGAAGGTGCAGAAAGCCATCCGTAGCCTCACGGGCAAGGTCGTGGATCTCGCCGATATCCGCCAGGGCGACCAGCTCGTCGTATCGGTCGTGATCACGCCGGAACAGAACCGCACCAATCCGATGATCCTGGCCGACCTCCTGCCAGCAGGCTTCGAGATCGAGACGGTCCTGAAACCGGCCGATGGCGACAGGGATGGCGGCACCGATGGCGCATTCGCCTGGCTTGGCACGATTGACCAGCCGGACACGGCAGAAGCCCGCGATGACCGCTTCGTTGCGGCCATTGATGTCCGAGACAGGCCTGTGCGTCTCGCCTATGTCGTGCGCGCTGTCACGCCGGGCAGCTTTGCGATCCCCGGCGTTAATGTCGAGGACATGTACCGGCCGGACGTGTTTGCGCGCTCGGCACCGGGCCGCATCACCATCGAGACGCCGAGTGCTGCGACGGGCGGTCAGAGATGATCTGGCTGAAGCGACTGGCGATTGCCTTTGCGGCATTGCTGGTCGCAGCCTTTGCGCTCGACCGGATCTTCCCGCCGCCGCTGGAGCGGGGAGAGACGGTCTCCATCATGGTGACCGACCGCGATGGACGGCCGCTGCGCGCTATCCCGACACCGGACAGCTACTGGCGGTTCCACGCAAATCTCGATGAGATCGACCCGGTCTTCATCGAAGCGCTGCTGGAAGTTGAGGATCAGCGCTTCTGGTCGCATGGCGGGGTGGACTGGGTCGGTATGGTCCGCGCGGTGACAAGTTCCCTGCAGGCCGGCCGGGTGGTCTCCGGCGGATCCACAATCACCATGCAGACGGCGAGACTGCTGGAGCCGCGTCCGCGGAATGTCGGCTCGAAACTCATCGAGATGTTCCGCGCCCACCAGATCGAGGCCCGACTGTCGAAGCGGGAAATCCTGGAACTCTATCTCACGCTTGCGCCCTATGGCGGCAATATCGAGGGGATACGCGCGGCAAGCTGGCGCTATTTCGGGCGTGAGCCGGACCGGTTGTCAGATGACCAGATCGCGCTTCTGATTGCCCTGCCGCAAAGCCCCGAAGTACGCCGGCCGGATCTCCGTCCCAAAGGTGCCGATGCGGGTCGCAAGACAATTGTCTCAAAGCTAGAGCGCCTCGGCTATCTTGATGCCGCGCGGGCCGAGGAGGCGCGAACGTCCTCCATGCCGACGGGGGCCTATGCCTTTCCGGCGCGGGCCTGGCATGCCACGGACCGCGCCGCCAGGAACGCAACAGCAGACGTGACCTCGACGATAGATGCGCAGCTCCAGAAGGAGATGGAAGCGCTCGCGCTCGAGCACGCGAAGGAGTTTGGGAAAGACACGCAGGTTGCAATCCTCGTGGTGAATATTCCGACACGGGGCGTGCGCGCCGCTGTCGGGTCGGCGTCGCGTGACCTGCCTGGCGGCTGGCTCGACCTCACGGCGCAGGCGCGCTCGCCGGGATCGACGCTGAAACCCTTTATCTATGCGATGGCGTTTGATGATGGGACAGCGGCACCTGACACGCGGATCGCGGACCTGCCGAAGCGTTTCGCATCATACCAGCCGGACAATTTCGACCGCATGTTTCGCGGCGATGTCCGGATTTCGGACGCGCTCCAGCACTCGCTGAACGTGCCGGCTGTGCTTGCGCTGGACCGGATTGGTCCGGAGCGATTTGCAGCGACGCTGGCGCTAGCAGGCGCTCCGCCGCGCATTCATGGAGGCGCCGACAATCAGGCCGGGCTCGCCCTGGCACTTGGCGGTGCCGGGATGACCGCGCGCGAGCTGGCTGTCATCTATGCGGCGCTTGGCGACGGCGGACGCGCCAAGCCGCTCGCCTGGACAATCGAAGACGAGCAGCGCATGCAGGCGGCGCGCGGCTTCCGCCTCATGAGCGCCGAGAGCGCAGAGAAAGTCCAGCGCATCCTGAAGGAAGCGCCGACGCCCCCCGGCCGGATGCCGGGCCGGCTGACCGCCAATGCGCCGCAGATCGCCTTCAAGACCGGCACCTCTTACGGTTTCCGTGATGCGTGGGCAGCTGGCGTCTCGGGCGATCATGCGATTGTCGTCTGGGTGGGCCGGGCCGATGGCGCACCGCGACCCGGCGCGACGGGGCGGGACACGGCGCTGCCCATCCTGTTCGAAGTGGCAGATCGCGCGATCTATCATCTGGGCGGTGACGGCGCTGCGGGCGCCCGGCTGATGACAAAGCGCACCGCCGAGGCCAAGGGCGCACTTCAGCGGTTTGAACGCGGAAGTGAAGCGCCACAGATCCTCTTCCCGCCCAAGGATGCCGAACTCTGGTCCGGCGAGGTCAATGGAGCGGCATCCCGACCCTTCGTGCTGGCCGGACGCGGGAATGGCGCGCTCAGCTGGTTTATTGATGGCGAGCCTTGCCCGATCGATGACGCCGGCCTGCCGGTCTGGACGCCGAAGCGCTCGGGCTTCTACCGGGTCAGCGCGGTAGACGCGACCGGACGGGAATCCTCCGTCCGGGTTCGCGTCATTGGTGCACCAACAGGCTAGTACTGCCAGTTTACCTCAATGCCATATGTGCGCGGTTCGTTCACGAAGCCGGTGAGGTTGTTGAAGTCGATGGCGCCTTCCAACGCTTCCTCATCGAGGATGTTGCGGGCGAAGACTGACACGCCCCAGCCGGACGCCGCTTCATATCCAAGGCGCAGGCCGCCTTCCCAATAGCCTTCCTGGCCAAACTCGACGCTGTCATAGAGGAAGAAATTGACCTCGCTCTTATAGGCCCAGTCGGTAAATCCGTAGAATTCGCCATCGCCGAACGGAATGGCATAGCGGGCCGTGACATTGGCAATCCATTCCGGCGCATTCGGGAAGCTGTTTCCGGAAATGTTGTAGCCGAGCAGATTGTTCATGTCGTCGTACACTGCCGGATCGAGAATGGTGCAGGGCGCGCCGCAGCCCGGCGCAATGATGAGGTCATCCTTGAATTCGGTCTTGTTGTAGGACAGCCCGCCCGTGACGAGCAGGTTTTCGACCGGTGCGGCTTCGAGGTCGACTTCAAAGCCATAGCCTTCGCTCTTGTCGGCATTGAACAGCGATACCGAATTGTCGAGGCCGCCGACAATGGTGAGCTGCTGGCCTTCGAATTCGAGGAAGTAGACAGCCGTATTGAGGCGGACGCGGTCCTCCATCAGCTCGGTCTTCACGCCGGCTTCGTATGAGATGAGCGTTTCGCTGTCGGCCTGTGACGGCGCGCCGAAGCGTTGCTGGATGGTCGGCCCGCGAAAGCCTTTCGCGACCTTTGCATAGGTGTTGACGTTTTCTGTCGCCTGCCAGGAGATGGAGGCGTCCCAGCTGACCTGCTCATCGCCGAGGCTGCGATTGTCGCCGGTCGCCCGGAATTCCTTCTCGTCATCTGTCCAGCGCGCGCCACCTGAAACCGTGACCGTATCGGTCAGGTCATAGCTGAGCGAGGCGAAGATGCCGACGCTTTCTGTGTCGAGCGCGCGTGAGGCGCGGCTCGTTTCCGGATTGCCGGGTGTGAAGGAGTCGAAATTCTTCGAAGTGATCGAGACCTGTTCGTCAAAGAAGAAGACGCCGGTCTGGGCTCGCAGCGGGCCGCCATCATCGAAGGCAAACCGGAGCTCGTGGGTCGTCTGGTGAAGGGCATCGACAGCACCGGACGTCTCGACCGGGAAGGGGATGTTGCCCGGCCCGAAATTGCCTGCGCCAAGGAATACCGCGCCATATCCACCATCGATATCGCCGCGGCTGGCAATGGTCGCATGCTCATTTCCGAACACGTAAACCGCTTCGATCGAGTCCGTGAGGCCCTTGGATAGGGTCAACGTGACGCCATGCGTGTCCTGGGAGAGGAAGTTCTGCCCGTCGTAAAACACCGTGTCGCGATCGAAATTTGGTCCGAGACCTTTATTGCCCTGCTGGATGATATTGGCGCGGAAGAGGCGTGCATCGCCATCATTCGTGCGAGCGTGAACATTGAGCAGCGCTTCGAAATCGGTGTTGAGCGGCGTGAACAGAAGCTGCGCGCGTCCGGCGACTTCTTCAAACCCTTCATAGCGGTCCTTCTGACCGGTGAACCCATTGTCGACATAGGGTTCGCGGTCCTGGTAAAGGCCGGACACGCGAAGCGCGAGCTGATCCTCGAAGATTGGCAGGTTCACGGCACCATCTGCAGTGACCGTGTTGTAATTGCCATAGGCGGCGCGGGCATAGGCATCGAATTCATGGACAGGTTTTGCGCTGTCGAACTTGATGATGCCGCCGGGCGTGTTGCGACCAAATAGCGTTCCCTGTGGGCCGCGCAGGACTTCAATGTTCTCAAGGTCGAAGACCGGGAACCCCTTCAGGATCGGGCTCTCATACGGCACGCCATCATAGACCAGGCTGACCGGCTGGGACGCATTGAGGTCAAAGTCTGTATTGCCGATGCCGCGAATATAGAAACGCGGAAAGGCGCGGCCAAAGGAGCTCTCGGCGACAACACTTGGCACCCGAGCTGACAGAAAACGGACATCCGCGCCGCCAGCCTTGAGGTTGTTGAGTTTCGCGCCGTCGACAACCGTGATCGACACCGGAACATCCTGCAGGTCTTCCTCGACGCGCTGGGCTGTTACCGTCACTGGCGCGAGACGTGCTTCGCTCTCACTGGTTGCCTGGGCTTGCGCGGGAAGCGTCAGAAAAAGTGTGGCGGCGCTCACGGCAGTGCTCGCGGCGAGAAGGGATTTGAATGTCATCTGGACCAGGACTTTCGAAGGATCGGTTCATTCGCTTCCCGCTCTCCGGAAAAGCGTTCCAGACCCTTCAAGTCTCAGGCGGCTCGCAGGTGCAAGCAATTCCATGCCCGCCCACTGCATGCGAGCGCGGAGCGGTTAATTTTGTTGCGATCCTGCAACAAAATTAACCTCACAATCAGGTCCAGGGATTGAAGCGGGTTTTCGGGCGCACGATCGTTGGGGAATCGTCACCGGAATCTGGCTCGGGCGATCCGCTGGTCGGGTCCTGGGCCTGAACCTGCTCATCGGCTGCTTCGCGAGGCGCAACCGCATCCACGTCTTCAGCCGACGCCGCCGCATCGACCAGGGTCTCATCATCCTCGTCCGTTGCCGCAAATTCCAGCGGAGACACTTCCGGCTGGATTTCGCTTGCGGTATCGCTGATGTGCTCGGGATAGTCGTCAGTCGCATCGATCACCACAGGCGCGCGGGTGACCGTCTCGGCGGGCTGCGACGGCTCTGCCGGACGCGGAGGCTGCGGGGTGAAGCCGGTTGCCTTGGCTCCGAAGCCAAGCCCTGCGCTGAACCCGCTGATCGACATCACGCCCGTCGGCTGCGAGGAGGGTGTTTCGTCTTCGGGCGTCGGTTCGATATCGGAGGCAGCGATTGAGACAGGCGTCTCAGGTGCAGCGACCGGCTCTGAAGGCTGGCCCGGAACCTCAACATCGGTGCCGGTTACGCCCGTCTCGCCAAGATCAGTGTCAGCGAGCGCATCGGCCTGCGCCTCCACGGGCATGCTCATATCCGAGGCTGCGGCGCCGAGCTCGGACGACACGCTCTCTTCTATAGGGGCCTGTTCCTCCGAAATATCTGCGCCGACAGCTTGCGTGACGCCAGCGCCAAATGGCACGTAGCGGACATTGGTTTCGGCTGGGGCTGGTTCTGCCGGTTCTGACGAAACCTCGTCGGCTGCGTCCTCGACAGCTGCGATCGCCGGTGCGGCCGGCTCTTCGGTTTCGGCAGGCTCAGCCTCGGCCTCGGCTGGGGCGTCTGCCAAATCCCCCATCAGTTCTTCTTCAGCGTCTTCCGTCGCTGGCAGGTCAGACTGGGCGAGTGTATCGACGGTCTCGTCAGACGCGTCATCATCGACCGCAAAGGTTTCGCCACTATCCGGCATGACCGAGAATGCCGGTACGGTGAATTGCGGACTCTCTGTTTCGCCTTCTACGGTTTCAGCCTCTTCGGCGACGGTTTCCATGGCCGCCTCGGATGCGTTGTTCACTTCGTCCGCCAAACGCGCGACGGCGCCTTCGACATCGTCTTCCGGCTCGGTTTCGACGGCGTCTGAGGCTTCGATGGTCTCGGCTGCATCTGTATCGTCAGCTTCGGAAAACACCGCCGCTTCCGGTACGCTCTCATCGGTCAGCTCTTGACTCGGGGTCGGCGCTTCCGGTGCGTCCGCTGTGTGCTGGGACTCGCCAAAACCGTCGCCCGAGAGCAGTTCCGTGTCGTCGCCGCTGTCCTCAAGACTGCCCGGCAGGTCTTCGGCGGCCGTGACGGGATCAGCCTCTTCAGCCGGCGTGTCTTCTGCAGTGCCGTCTTCGCCGGCAGTGATTTCAGTGTCGCTCTCGTCCGAAAGCCCGGCCAGTAGTGTGTTGATCGCCTCTTCGGTGCCGCGCGCCTCGCGGCAGGCATCGCGCGCAATGGATGCGACGAGGTCGCCATAGGTGCCGCCGTCGGCATGCGGCGCGCTATTGAGCAGCGTGGATGTCGCGTCTTCCAGGGACTTGCCGCTTTCGGTCGTCAGCAGGACGCGCGGTGGCTCCGCGGTCAGTCGGACCACATAGCCCTCGGTGGCATACAGAACTTCACCACTGTCCTTCTCAATCCAGTCAATCTTCTTTTGCGCCGTCATGGCGGCCAGTCGGTCAATCAGTTTCTGGGTCGAAGCATGCAGCATGGGGAGGTCCGCTCGATTTGAAGTTGGATCGTGATACTCCACTTAAACATCCGCGCCGGTTTGTTCAAAGGTATGGGTGCGGTGCGTAAGGTGAAATTGTGTCCAGAAGACGATGCATACGCAGTTTGGTTCCAATCCGGTCATATCGACACCAGTTGAGTGACGACAGACCCGCAGGAGGCGCGCATGTCCAGTGAACTCGGCGTCCGAATAGGCGTGTTTCTTGTCGTCTTCGTGACACTCGTGCTGCTGGAGGCGAGATATCCGCGACGTCGTTCGACCTTGCGCCGAAGCGAGCGCTGGCCGGGGGCGTTCAGCCTGTTCGTGACCGGAGCCGTGCTCGCGAGGCTGATTGTACCGGCCGGTCTTGCGGGCGTGGCGATCTGGTCGTCAGCGCGCGGCATCGGGGTGTTCAGTGTCCTTGAAATGCCCGCTTGGGTGGTCGCTATCGCGTCCTTCCTGCTGCTCGATCTGGCAATGTGGGTGCAGCACGTACTGATGCACCGAGTCCCAATCCTCTGGCGCATGCACCGGGTGCATCATGCAGACCCGCATATCGACGTCGTGACGGCCCTGCGGTTTCACCCGGCGGAGATCCTGGTGTCCCTCGCCTGGAAAGCTGCGATTGTCGTGGTGTTCGGGATACCGGCCTGGGCCGCCTTCACGTTCGAAGTCATTCTGAATGCGTTCGCGCAGTTCAATCACGCAAACTGGAGGCTGCCAGCCAGAGTGGATGCCCTGGTGCGCCTGCTGGTCGTGACGCCGGACATGCACCGCGTCCATCATTCGGTGGATCGCGCTGAAGCCAATATGAATTTCGGCTTCTGCCTGTCCCTCTGGGATCGCCTGTTCCGGGTCTACAAGGCGCAGCCCGAAGCGGGGCATGACGACATGGTGATCGGGCAGGACAGCTGGCGAAACGCGGCGGACCAGTCACCCGTCGCATTGCTGCGCCAGCCGCTTCAAAACCCGATTCAGTCCGCGAAATAGCTCTGCTTCACTTCGGCGATGTCACGCAGGAAGTCCTTCACGGGCTCGCCATCGGCAGCTGACAGTTCAGAGCGAAACCCCTGCACGGTGCCGTCAGGGGCGATGAGCAGGTAGCTCGGTGTCCAGGCGATGTCGAGCTGCTCACGAATGGACGCATCGGCGTCGAGCAGGGTGGGATAGGAATATCCCTTGTCATCAAAATAGTCCTGCACGCTGTCATACTTGCCGTAGGCGTCGTCGATGCGGTTGGCGTTTGGCGGCGTATGGATGGACATGAAGGCAAGGTCCGGGTCCTGCGCGATCGCGCTGGCGAGGGCCGCCACATAGGGCGCATCGGCCATACAGTCGCCGCACCACAGGCCCCACACGTCGATAACCGTCCAGCGGCCTTCCAGCTGTGCAGAGTCGAACGCTTCTCCCGAGACCATGGTGCCGGAGAAGGCGGGGAGGGCTTTACCGAGATAGGTATAGGTAAAGGGGCGTCCATAATCGTCGCGCGGCACGTCGCCAGCCTTCTGCTCCGCCGATGCCGGAACGCTCGTGCCGGGCAAGATGAAGCCCGTCGCGTCAGGCTGCCCGCCAGGTGCGCCACCACAGCCGACGAGGAGGGCGAGAGCGGAAGCGGCGAACAGGGTGCGGAGCATGGAGTAACTTTCATCAATTGTATGGTTCGGAGGTAGGGCGGGCGCTGAAAATGAAAAGCCCCGGCAAGAGAGCCGGGGCTATGTGCATGAATCAGGTCAGCGGGTCAGTCGCCGCCAGCGCCAGGTGCGCGCGTGCGAAGCGCGTTGCGTTGAATTTCCGCGGTTCCTTCCTGGCTCGCTTGCGTCTTTGCAGCCCAGGCAGCGCGTGTCGCGCAGACACGTTTTGGTATGGTGGAACCCATCTGTTCTTCGCGCTTGCAGATTTCTTCATCCGGGTCGTGGCCCTGGCGGATGATTTCGGCGCGAACTTCAGGAGTGATCGCAACGACAGTGCCCGCTGGTGCACGTGCCGCAGTCTGAGTGGTCGCTCCAGATGTGCAAGCAGTTGCCAACAACCCGGCGGCAATTCCTGCCATCATTAAATTCAGTTTCATCAACATCTCCTCTTTAATCCGCTGCAGGCTAATGCGGCAGATCGCATATGGCTACCGATTGATTGTAAACCCAACCAGGTAAAAAAATGCGGTGCCTGTTCCTCAGGCACCGCATTTCTATTGGGTCGGACTGTTCTGCCTTGAGACTAGCTGTAGATCTCGAACAGGCCAGCAGCGCCCATGCCGCCGCCGACACACATCGTCACAACGCCCCACTTCGCGCCGCGGCGCTTGCCTTCCAGCAGGATGGAGCCGGTGCAGCGTGCGCCGGTCATGCCGAAGGGGTGGCCGATGGAGATAGAGCCACCATTGACGTTGTACTTCTCCGGATCGATGCCGAGACGGTCACGCGAATAGAGACACTGCGAGGCGAAGGCCTCGTTGAGCTCCCAAAGGTCGATATCGTCGACCTTGAGGCCATGGCGCTCAAGCAGGCGAGGAACGGCGAAGACCGGGCCGATGCCCATCTCGTCCGGGTCGCAACCGGCGACATTGAAGCCGACAAAGCGGCCAAGCGGCTCAATGTTGCGCTTCTTGGCTTCTGCGGCTTCCATCACGACGACTGCGGCTGCGCCATCGGAAAGCTGCGAAGCGTTACCGGCTGTGACGTACTTGCCTTCCTTGACGACCATGCCGCCGGAGAAAACCGGCTTCAGGCCGGCAAGGGATTCATAGGTCGTGCCTGGACGGTTACAGTCATCGCGGTCTGCGACCACATCCTGATAGGTCTCTTCGCCTGTTTCCTTGTTGACCAGCTTCATGCGTGTCTTCAGCGGCACGATCTCTTCCGCCATCTTGCCGCTTTTCTGGAATTCAGCGGTGCGGCGCTGGCTCTCTGCCGAATACATGTCCTGGGACTCACGGGAGACGTTGTAACGGTCAGCGACGATTTCAGCCGTTTCGATCATGGTCATCCAGATCGCCGGCCATTCCTTCATCAGCTTTTCTTCGGTGTAGCGGTGGGTGTTCATGTGCCCCGAACGCGAGACCAGCGAGAGAGACTCCACGCCGCCGCCGATTGCGACTGGCGCACCTTCACTGACAACGGTGTGAGCAGCATTGGCAATCGCCTGAAGGCCCGAGGAGCAGAAGCGGTTGATGGTGGCGCCCGACGTCGTGGAAGGACAGCCTGCCCAGAGGGCAGCATTGCGCGCGACGTTGTGACCGGTGGCCCCTTCCGGCTGAGCAGCGCCAAGGAAAACATCCTCGACTTCGGCGGCTTCAATACCCGCGCGTTCGATGGCACCCTTGATGGCGTGACCAGCCATGGTGATGCCATGGGTGTCGTTGAGGGCGCCACGACCAGCCTTGGTCAGGGCAGTCCGGGCGGTTGATACGATGACGGCTTCTCTCATTTTCTTCTCCTCCGAGTGTTTGTCGTCTTGTTGCAGCGCAACCTAGCTGGCGAGAGTTCAATACACCAGCCCCATTGTTGCGGCGTTTTGTGCGGACAATGCAGCTGGAACCGGCAGGCCCGGTTCTCGTTGGTCCGGCAGCGATGGAAGGCGGATAATGACGACAGGCAAACGAGACGACATTGACCGCATGGCCCGGTTGCTCGACGCCCGGTTCACCATACCGGGCACAAATATCCGGTACGGGCTGGATTCGGTCATCGGCCTCATCCCCGGCATTGGCGATGCGATCACCGGCAGTATGGGAGCCTGGATCATATACCGGGCAAGGCAGGAAGGCGTATCACCATTCGTGATGTTCCGGATGATCTGGAACCTTCTTCTCGACATGGTGCTCGGCTCGATCCCTCTGGTGGGGGACGTTTTCGACTTTGCATTTCGCTCCAACATGAAGAACGCAAAGCTGTTGCAGCGCCATCTTGATCGTCAGAAGCCAGTCCAGGACGAATCGCGCTGATGAAGGGGCTCGACCCTGCCGGGACAAAGACCCTGGATCAATTCGGCCCGGCGTCAGAGGGCGGAACATTATTGTCGGGCATTGCCCCTTTATGAATAGATCAAAGGATGGTTAATTTCGGTACACACCATCGGTCAACCGGATCACGACCATGCGAGCCTTGCCTGTGCTTCCAGCTTTTCTGGCCTCAGTCGCCATGGCGACAGGCATGAGCGGACAGGCAGCGGCGGGGCCTGGCAGTCCACCGTCTGTCGCAGGCGCGATCAGCCAGGACGAATTCGAGCACTTCATGACCTGCTATGGTCACATGGCTGGATCTTTGGAGCTGCTGCAGAGAATCCGGCCCCTCGCGCCGGACCCTGAGCAGATCGAAAAGATACGCCGCAGCGGGCTTCAGCTGATGAATGCGCGGTTTGGCGACACTTATGAAGATCTGACCAGCGATCGTCATGACTTTGACCTGTTTGAAGGCGAAAGGGCGCGTCAGCGCGGCAGCCTTCCTTTCGACAGCCTCGCTGGAATGGGGCTTGCGATCCAGTATGAGCGGTTTCGCACGCAGGCAGCGCTCTCGGACGATTGTATCGCGATCAGCGAAAATTTGCGTAGGCGCACCACCGGAGCCGCGGGCGTTGCCTATTCGGCGAACCTGGTTTCCGGCGACTAGACCAGCCAGGCAGAAGGGGGAATGCAGATGTCGAATATTATAGGTGTAGGAGGCGTGTTCTTCCTCTGCGAGGATCCGGATGCCACGAAGGCCTGGTACAAGGATGTGCTGGGCGTGGAAGAGAGCGAATATGGCGGTTTCGCCTTTTCGCATGGCGCGTCCGCGAAGAGTTTTCCGAAAGGTGCCATGACGATTTTCGCGCCGTTCAAGGCAGACAGCGACTATTTCAAGCCGTCAGACCAGTCCATGATGTTCAATCTGATGGTTGACGATCTCGACGCTGTCATCGCACGGATTGAAGCGGCGGGTGTCGAGATGACCCAGCCACCGGAAGACTATGATTATGGCAAGTTCGCCTGGGTGATGGATCCGGATGGCCGTAAGGTCGAGCTATGGCAGCCCATCGAGCCGAAGCCATAGAAAACGGCGACCCGTGAGGTCCGCCGCTTCAGAATAACGTTGTGAACTTCATGGAGACCTCCCGGCCGAAATTCAATGTTTCGGCGCTTGTCACGATAGTCCACTATCTTCGGACTTCTATCGGTGCTCCTGTCGGTTCCCGAAACAGGCGAAATCGACACGGGAATTCGCGAGGGGAGGGGGCCTGCTGCGCGCTGGCTACCTGGCAGGCGGGCCTGAGAAAGACGCCGCTGGTCTACGATACCAGGAAAACAGCCGCCCTTCGGCTGAAGGACGGCTAAAGTATTCAGAGAGTGAGATGAAAGCTAACTTATCGTTTCGCCGCTTCGTTGCATTTTGCGAGGTCGGCCTCAGAGAGGCTTTCCTTCTCATTGCTGAAAGCAGCAAGCTCGCCAACTTCCGAGGCGACCTTCTTGCAGGTCCGCACCGTAACCGTGCGGCGATTGAGTTCGGCAACACACTTGTCGCCATCGCAGTCCCATAGCGCCTTTGCGGCGACGATGCTGTCAGATTTTTCGACCGGCTTGGTCAGGACCGCCGTGAAGCTGGTCCCTGCGAGCGCAGGAAGGGCGAATGCAGCGGCGGCTGCAGCAATTGAAGCTGTGCGGATCATGGGAAGAAACTTTCTGTCTGGCTGGTTTTGTTTTGCGCCTCAAGTGAACAATATGAGCGCTGAATAATTTGTCAATCGTTCAGAAGTAAGAATTTTGCAGGAGAGCTGCCAATCGAAGTGTTTGCCGCACAAAGCCGCTTCTCTTTAATTCGAAGATTGACGCGACGGCGCAGATTGAAGCGGTGTTCATGGCCGTTATCCTTGAACCCAGAAACAAGAAAATAAGCCGGACAGGGAGGCCCATAATGGATTTCAATATTCCGCAGGACATTGCCGATTATCTCGTGGTGCTCGACGATTTCATCGAGGAGAAGATCAAGCCGCTGGAGCAGAAGGACGACAATATCCGCTTCTTCGATCACAGGCGTGAATGGGCTCGCACTGATTTCGACAATGACGGACTGCCCCGTCCTGAATGGGAAGACCTCCTGCGCCAAGCCAAGAAGCTCGCTGATGAGGCGGGTCATCTGCGCTACGCGTTGCCCAAGGAATTTGGCGGGCAGGACGGCACCAATCTCGGCATGGCTATCATCCGGGAGCATTTTGCCCGCAAGGGACTTGGCCTCCACAATGACCTCCAGAATGAGCACTCTATCGTCGGCAACTTCCCGCAGATCCTGATGCTGCGGGATTTTGCACGGCCCGATCAGAAACACCTCGCTGAAGCTGCGCTGAAGGGCGAATTCCGCGCCTGCTTCGGCCTCACCGAGCCTGACCATGGCTCCGATGCGACGCACATGGAAACCCGCGCGGTGCGCCACAAGAAAGACGGCAAGGATGGCTGGCTGATCAATGGCTCGAAGATGTGGATCACTGGCATGCATGCCGCGTCCCACATCATGATGTTCTGCCGGACCTCGGGAAATGATGGCGACGCCAAGGGAATTACGTGTCTCATCACGCCTGCTCAGGATCCGGCCATCGAGATCGACGAGTTCATGTGGACGTTCAATATGCCGACGGACCACGCCCGCTTCTACATCAGGGACCTTTGGGTGCCTGAGGATGCGGTGTTCGGCCCGCCTGAAGGCGGCCTCGCGCTGGCGCAACACTTTGTCCACGAGAACCGTATCCGTCAGGCTGCAAGTTCTGTTGGCGCGGCGATGTACTGCATCACCGAAGCGATCAACTATGCCAATGAGCGAAAGCCGTTCGGTAAGGCCCTGTCTCATAATCAGGCGATACAGTTCCCGCTGGTGGAACTCGCGACGCAGGCAGAGATGCTACGCCTGCTGATCTTCAAGACGGCCTGGGAAATGGACCACATGTCCAAGCCGGACGTCGCGATCCAGCTCTCCGACAAGGTGTCGATGTGTAACTATTATGCAAACCGCCTCTGCTGCGACGCGGCGGATCGGGCAATGCAGGTGCATGGCGGTATGGGTTATTCTCGTCACAAGCCATTCGAGCACATTTACCGCCACCACCGCCGCTATCGTATCACAGAGGGATCGGAGGAGATCCAGATGCGCAAGGTCGCCGGCCACCTGTTCGGCTTCATGGGCCCAAACAAAGGCAAGAACCGCAATGAACCTTTCGATTTTGCGGTGAGGTAGGCCTAGCCTTTCGCGTGGTTACTCGCCGGTTAAGCGAAACTGGCACACTGATTGCACTCCTTTCGCGAAACCGGCCTGGGGTTGGCTGGTGTCGAAACGGGTGGGTGTCATGTTGAACAGGCTTTCAGGTTTCAGATCGGACGAGAACGGCGTTGCCGCCATGCTCTTTGCCATCATGGCTGTCGTCGTGCTGGTGATTGTGGGTGTTGCCATCGACCTCGAGCGGGGCGTTACTGCCGATACAAGGCTTCAGGCCTCACTCGATGCGGCGGCTCTGGCTGGTGCCAAGGCGCTCGAGAACTCCGCGACCACGGATGACGAAGTCGCCACTATCGCCCGCGCGGCCTTTGCGGCCAATCTTGCGACCGGCCACTCTGATGTGACCTGCTCGCAGGCTGACGTGACCATTGATCGCGAGACGGGAAGGGTTTCGGTTGATTCCGACTGTCAGGTCCCGACAACCATGGCCAATCTCGTCAAGGTCAACCAGATGAGTCTGGTCGAGACGGCCACGGCTCGCGCCTCCATCACCAAGCTCGATGTCGCCTTCATGCTCGACGTTTCGGGTTCCATGAAGGGCTCGAAGCTCGCAGACCTCAAGACCGCCACCAGCAATGCTATCGACACGCTGATCACCCCGTCGAGTGGTGACCGTGTCCGCGTGGCGTTCAATTCCTATTCGACATCGGTGAATGCGGGAATCTACGCCGATAAGGTGCTGGACCTGTCCCTTCTGGGCGGAAAGAAGCAGACCTGCGTGTCGGAACGCCCGGGTGCCTGGGCCTGGAAGGATGACGCGCCGGGCCTGAAGAAATGGCTCGGTCTTGGCGCCACCAGCTGTCCGAAATCGTCGGTCGAGCCGCTCTCGTCTGACGCGAAGAAGCTGAAATCCGAAATCGGCAAGCTGACCGCGAACGGATACACGGCCGGCCACCTTGGCGTCGCCTGGGCCTGGTATCTCATCTCGCCGGAATGGAAGGATGTCTGGCCGGCAAAATCAGAGCCGCACGCCTATGACGCGCCAAACACCAAGAAAGCGGTCATCCTGATGACCGATGGTGAATTCAACACCGAATACGAGAAAAGCCTGGGCAATAGTGCTCAGCAGGCCCGCAAACTCTGCAAGCGCATGCGCGAGGAAGGCATCCTTGTCTATGCGGTCGCCTTTGAGGCTCCCTTCTCCGCGAAGAAGACGCTTGAGGACTGCGCCGGCGATGCGACCCGCTTCTTTGATGCAGGCGACGGCGAAGAGCTGAAGGCGGCTTACGCAGCGATTGCCAGCCAGCTCTCCAATCTCGCACTCGTTGACTAAATCGCAGGCAAGGCCCGTCTCTTCGCAGCAATCCGCAAGACTCCGGCTTGCCGGGCCCCAGAATCCGAAATAGGTAGGGCGCAGTAGCACTCCTCCCCGGGAGAGAGCGGGCCTCGCCCGCCGCCGAAGGCGCAACCGCCCCGGAAACGCTCAGGCAAAAGGACCGGGGGGAGACCACACGCTGGAAAGAGGCGGGCGCAGACCAATGCGCCGACGGCCTCGCCGAAGGAGCAAGCCGCTTCGACCGCCTCATCCTGAGCGAAGTCGAAGAAGGCGGAATCTCTCAGGCGCCGAGACAGCGGGGGCGGCCATCTTCCTCGAATGACGAGGACGAATGGCTGTTCGACTGCAAAGGGCGCCATGGCAGAACAGATTTCAGACGACCTCAGGACAACCCCGCTTCATGGGCTGCACGTTTCGCTTGGCGGAAAGATGGTGCCGTTCGCGGGCTATGAGATGCCCGTCCAGTTCGAAGGCGTTATGCCGGAACATCTCTGGACGCGCCAGCATGCCGGCCTGTTCGACGTTTCCCATATGGGGCCATGCTTCCTGATGCTGCCCGGTGGGCCCCGCGAAGGGGACGACGCCCATGCCGAAATCGCTGCCCTGGTCGAGGAAGTGGTGCCAAGCAGCATTGCGACCCTGAAGCCGGGCCAGGCGCGCCTGACGGTGCTGCTGAATGAACATGGCGGTATTCTCGACGACCTCATCATTTCCCGCCCGGCGGAACCGGACCGTCAGGGCATGCTCTACATCGTGGTCAATGGCGCGGTGAAACATCAGGACTGGGCCCTGTTCGAAAAGCAATTCGAAGGCCGTGCCGAGCTGAAACGCGCCGATGATCGCGTTCTGATGGCGCTGCAGGGGCCTGAAGCCGTGGACGTGCTGAACGAATATTTCCCGGGCTGCGCAGACCTCAAATTCATGCATTTCGCCCGTATGGAGTATGAAGGCTCGCGCTGCCTCGTGTCGCGCTGTGGCTATACGGGCGAGGATGGCTTCGAGATCCTCATGTTTCCCGATGAGGGCCACAGCCTCGCCGTGACGCTCCTCGATGACCCGCGCGTCAAACCCATCGGCCTTGGCGCGCGCGACAGCCTGCGCCTCGAAGCCGGTCTCTGCCTTTACGGGCATGACATGGATGCGGCCCGCACACCCGTTGAGGCGGACCTTCAATGGGTGATGCAGAAGTCGCGCCGTGAAAGGGCAGACTTTCCGGGGGCAGCAAGGATTCTGGACCAGCTTGCCAATGGCCCGGCGGAAAAACGCGTCGGCATTCGCCCGCTTGAGCGCGCCCCGGCCCGCGAAGGCACTGAAATCCATGTGAACGGCGAGAAAGTCGGCGTGATCACCTCCGGCGGCTTCGGCCCGTCGGTCGAAGGGCCGGTCGCGATGGGCTACATCCGCGCCGATCTCACGGAACCGGGCACCCCCGTCCAGTTGTTAGTCAGAGGCAAGGAGAGGGCAGGCGAGGTTGCCGCGCTCCCCTTCGTCGAACCAAATTACAAACGTTGAGGATACCGTCATGACGCAGAGCTTTACCCAGCAGATCACCTTCTACACCGAAGACCATGAATGGGTGACGGTGCACGGCGAACTGGCCACGGTCGGCATTACCCAATACGCCGCCGAACAGCTCGGCGACGTGGTTTTCGTGGAGACCCCGGACGTCGGAAAGACCGTCAAGAAGGGCGATGAGTTGGCCGTTGTGGAGAGCGTGAAAGCCGCCTCTGACGTCTACGCGCCCCTGTCCGGTGAAGTGGTCGAGGCGAATGAGAAGCTCGCCGATGCCCCCGAAACCGTAAACGAACATGCCGAGTCCGAAGGCTGGTTCTGCGTCATCAAATTCTCCGATGGTGCCGAAACCGAAGGCCTGATGGACAAGGACGCCTATTACGAATTCTGCAAGGGGCAGTAGTGCAGGGCGGTCTCTCTCCTTTTCCTCCCCCGCCCGCGGGGGAGGTGGGCTGCAAAGCAGCTCGGAGGGGGCAAATGCCGCACTTCATTGCTTCCCCCCTCCGCCCTTCGGGCACCTCCCCCGCGCGCGGGGGAGGAAACACCACCGAGATATGGATCTGACACAATGAGATACCTGCCGCTCACCCCTGAAGACCGCAAATCCATGCTCCAGACGATCGGGGCAAAATCGGTCGATGATTTCTATTCCGATGTGCCAGAAGCTGCCCGCCTCGGCGGCAAGATCGAGGGCTTGCCGGATCATCAGGGGGAGCTGGCAGTCGAGCGCCATATGGCCGCGCTCGCCGGCAAGAACCGCACGGCTTCCGAAGGCCGGTTCTTCGTCGGCTGTGGTGCCTACAAGCACCATGTCCCGGCCAGCGTGGATCATATCATCCAGCGCTCCGAATTTCTGACGACCTACACGCCGTACCAGCCGGAGATCGCGCAGGGCACGCTTCAGACCCTGTTCGAGTTCCAGAGCCAGGTGGCCGCGCTTACGGCGATGGAAGTCGCCAACGCCTCCATGTATGACGGCTCGACTGCCTGCGCCGAGGCCGCCCTGATGGCCTGCCGTGCGACGCGCCGCAAACAGGTTGTCCTGTCAGGCGGCTTGCACCCGCATTACGCCGCCGCCACCCGCACCGTATGCGAAGCGCAAGGCATCAAGGTCATCCAGCTTCCGCCTGCCGTCGATGACGAACTGGCGCTTAAGGATGCGGTCACGGGCGACACCGCCTGCGTCATCGGCCAGAGCCCGAATGTCTTCGGCACAGTGACGGACCTCTCGCCCGTTTCCGAAGCGGCGCATGCAGAGGGCGCTCTGCTGGTGTCGGTCTTTACCGAAGCGATCTCGCTCGGCCTCGTGACGCCTCCGGGTGAAATGGGCGCGGACATTGCCGTCGGCGAAGGCCAGTCCATCGGCAATGCGCTGAATTTTGGCGGGCCTTATGTCGGCCTCTTCGCCTGTACGCAGAAGCTGATGCGCCAGATGCCGGGCCGGCTCTGCGGCGAGACGGTGGATGCCGAAGGAAACCGCGGCTTCGTTCTGACGCTCTCGACCCGCGAACAACACATCCGCCGTGACAAGGCGACCTCCAACATCTGTACCAATGCCGGCCTCTGCACGCTCGCCTTCACGGCCCACATGACGCTGCTCGGCGACAAGGGGCTCGCCCAGCTTGCCACGCTGAACCATGAGGCGGCCTGCGATCTTGCAGACGCGCTTGCCGAAATCGACGGCGTCGAAATCCTGACCCCGCGCTTCTTCAACGAGTTCGCCTTCCGCACGCCCATGGATGCCGAAGCCGTCCTCGCCCAGCTTGACGAACTCGGCGTTATTGGCGGCGTCCGCGCCTCGCGCCTCCTCCCCGGCAAGAAGATGGACGATGTCATCATCTGCGCCGCGACCGAATGCACGACGCCAGAAGACATCGCCGCTTATGCCGAAGCGCTGACGGAGGTGCTCTGATGAGTTCGACCCCCGAGCATCAGGAAGCATGGGACCACAAGCGCGCGATCTGGGAATATGAGCAGTACCTGGAAGCCGTCTTCGACCGGATCGGTGGAAACCCGTCGCGCACCAAGCGTCGCAAGGACCAGTTTCGCGAGATCTATGAGGACCCGGAGCTCTGGCGCGACCCGGACTCCTTCAAGAAACTCTATGAGGACCTGCGCAAGGAAATCATCGCCCTTGGACAGATCCACATGGCGGCGATGAACAAGCACATCCGTGAAACTTTCGGTCCCAATTCGCCGCACATCGTGGAGCCCAGACTATGAGTGTCACTGGACTTTTCCCTCCCCCGCCCGCGGGGGAGGTGCCCGAAGGGCGGAGGGGGCAAACCCCGGTTGCCGCCTTTGAGAACCGCCCCCTCCGAGCTGCTTCGCAGCCCACCTCCCCCGTAAACGGGGGAGGAAAGACCAGCTCCATTGGAACTCCGCCATGACCATGAACACCCAAGGCCGCCCGACCACTCCAGCAGAGGCACATGCCATGTCTGACATCACCACCGTTTCCGGCTCTCGCGGATTGCAGCAGCGCGAAGACCTCATTTTCGAGACCGGCTGTCCCAACAAGACCGGCGTCGACCTGCCAAAGCCAAAAGGCACCAAATCCCGCCTTGGCGGTGTGACGCGCAAACGCTCAACTGACCTTCCGGGCCTGACCGAACCGGAAGCCGTGCGCCATTATGTGCGCCTCAGCCAGAAGAATTACGCCATTGATCTTGGCCTTTTCCCGCTCGGCTCATGCACGATGAAACACAATCCGCGGCTGAATGAGAAAGTCGCGCGCATGCCGGGCTTCTCCGACATTCACCCGCTCCAACCCCAAGCCACCGTTCAGGGCGCGCTCGAAATGATCGACCAGCTCGCCACCTGGCTGAAGACGCTGACCGGCATGCCCGCCGTCGCGATGAGCCCCAAGGCTGGTGCGCATGGCGAGTTTTGCGGCATGATGGCGATCCGGCGGGCGCTGATGGCGCGTGGTGAGATCGAGACCCGTACCCGAGTTCTCGTCCCGGCCTCGGCGCATGGCACAAACCCGGCGACAGCCGTCCAGTGCGGCTTCAAGGTTGATGAGATCAAGGCCAACAAGCGCGGCCGCGTCGACATGGAGGATTTCCGCGCCAAGCTTGAAGACAGCTCCGACATTGCCGGCATCATGCTGACCAATCCAAACACGTGCGGCCTGTTCGAAACGGATATCCGCGAGATCGCAGACCTGATTCACGATGCGGGCGGCTATTTCTATTGCGACGGCGCGAATTTCAACGCCATTGTTGGCCGCGTTCGCCCCGGAGACCTCGGTGTCGATGCCATGCACATCAACCTGCACAAGACCTTCTCGACCCCGCATGGCGGCGGCGGTCCTGGCTCCGGCCCGACCGTGCTGTCGGAGGCGCTGGCAGACTATGCGCCCGTACCCTTCGTCGTGAAGGATGAGGATGGCTTCCGCCTCATTGAGGAAGTGGATGGCAAGGGCGAGGACGCCTTTGGCCGCCTCGCTGCCTTCCATGGCCAGATGGGCATGTTCGTGCGTGCGCTGACCTATATGCTGAGCCATGGCGCCGACGGCCTCAAACAGGCCGCCGAAGACGCAGTCCTCAACGCCAATTACATCCAGGCCCGCCTGAAATCCGTGATGACGCCGGCCTTCGAGGGCCATTGCATGCACGAAGCGCTGTTCTCGGATGCGTTCACGGCCGAGGGTATCGAAACGCTCGACATCGCCAAGGCGCTGATCGACGAAGGCTACCACCCGATGACCATGTATTTCCCGCTAGTGGTGCACGGCGCAATGCTGATCGAGCCGACCGAGACCGAAAGCAAGGCCGAGCTTGACCGCTTCTGCGATGCGCTGGAGTCGGTTGCCCGCCGCGCGGCGCAGGGCGATGAGAGCATGAAGGGCGCGCCTTATCTCGCCCCGATGCGCCGTCTTGATGAGACGCAGGCTGCCCGCAAGCCGGTCCTTCGCTGGACGCCGCCATCGCCAGAGCAGATCGCCGCCGAATAGCTACCAGACGGCTGTGCGGATAGGGCCGGGACGGAGCTGTGCATTCGTGTCAGCGAACAGGGCCCGCCTCATCTTGCCAGCAAGACGCATGGCCGGACGCTCGAAGAAGCGGAAGGTCAGCCAGGCGGCGATCATGCTGAGGCTGATGCCAAGCAGGTAGAACAATACATTGTCCATCAGGCCCGGTGCGCCAAGCGTGAACCAGTCTGCATATTGTGTCCCTTCAAGCCGGGCGCAGAGCGCGTTGAAGATACGCCGCAGCGCGCTCAACACGAAGGTGTGGCTGAGATAGAGCGCATATGACCAGTCACCGACGGTCACCAGCCATTTCGGCGCGCCGGCGCGTCCCTCCACCTCAAGCGCGCTATAGCCATAAACGATCAGAAGGCACGGAATGCCGAACCAGAGGACGCGGCCCCAGCCAAGGGTGAAGGCGGTTTCATCACCTTGCAGCAGCAGGCTGGCAAACATCGCCGCAAGGCCGAGCGCGAGCACCGTGCCGGGCCTGAAACGCCGACCGCTTGTGACCAGCATGGCGGCAAAGGCGCCTGCAATGAATTCCATCGACAATGGATGAAAGAAGAGCTTGAGATAGTCGGCGGCATAGGCACCGGAAAGGCCGGCGAGCGAGCCGCCTGTCACCATTGCGGCCCATATGCCGAGCAACCATGGCAGGAAACGCCTCGGCATCAGCATCAGGACGGCAAAGACGAGATAGAAGTGCATCTCATGCACCAGGGTCCATCCGAGCCCGAAGACCGGGACCGAGTGCTGGGGCAGCAGCAGATAGGAATAGACCAGGTGCAGCCAGGGCTGCTCTGCCATCAGCTCGCTGCCCCCCACCGTGCGCTCCACGTCATAGGGCACACCGTAAGCGACAAAGAAATAGCCCGTCATGATCAGCGCGAAGAGCCACCAGACGGGGTAGATCCTGGCGGCGCGGGCAAACAGGAAGGCCCCCGATGTCGCGAGTGATGCGCGTACCTCGCCGGTGACATAGACCATGATGAAGCCAGAGATCACGAAGAACAGGTCGACGCCTGCAAATCCATTCTCAATGAGCAGCGAGACCAGCGGCTGGTCATCCAGCCCATTGCGAAGGAAAGCATCCATCTCGATGGCGCGCACATGATAGATCATGACGAGCATCGCAGCGACCGCGCGCAGAGCCTGGATCGAATTGAGCTTCAAATCAAAGAGGTCCCTACAATCAAATCCGCACCGGCTATTGTGACAGGATTGCCAGCTCAGCTTTTTTTAAAGCCTGCCGGTTATAAAAAATCCGATCAGGTGTCTTGGCATGCGTCGGAATGCCTGAAAAGACATGGAAAACCGTTCGCGTGAGCCCGATTTTCAGCATAATTGCAAACTTATCTAGGCAGGCCGTTGAAAATACCCATATAGGCCGGAATGCAGAACGCTGAGCCGGATCGGGACACCGAACAGAACGACACAGGGGAGAGTCGGCGCGTGCCGCTAGACACCGTAAGAACCGGATTTCGAACGCTGGTCCGCCAGTTTCTGGCGGTGCTCGGACTCGTGCTCATCGTTATCGCGATTCCAATCGCTTTCGTGACGCCCTTCCTGCCGATCGGTCTTCCAATCGCGATTGTCGGTGTCGTGCTTCTGGGCCGCAATGCAATCTGGGGCCGGCGCTGGATGGAGGGCGTGCTGGAGCGCAATCCGCGCGTCGAACGCTTCGCTCCCAACTGGCTGATGCGCGCGGTCTTTGGCCGCGAAAAGCGCCCTCGCTGATTACACAGTCCCGCAAAAAAAAGCCCCGCCGATAAAGCGGGGCCTTTTTGAATGTGTCTGTTAAATCTGGAGCGCGCTTAGTTCAGCGCCTTGTCGATCTCGCCCAGGGCTTCGTCGAACAGGTCACCGCGCTTCGGGGAGCCAGCGAGGATGTCCCGGGCGGCCTGCGTGGCCGCATTGGCCGCGACCCGGCGAACATCTTCAGCCGCTTCGGACTCTGCACGGGCGATGCGGGCTTCGGCCTGGGCTTCGCGGCGCGCAACCTTGTCAGCGAGGTCCTTGCGGGCCTGCTCAACCATCAGCTTCGCATCGGCCTTGGCCTGCTTGATCATGGCGTCTGCAGTCGCATCGGCCTCAGCGCGCTTCTTTTCGGCATCGGCGAGCATGGCCGCGGCTTCTTCGCGAAGCGTGCGGGACTCGTCGAGCTGCTTCTGGATGTCTTCCGCGCGGCTATCGAGAGCCTTGGCGACGGCCTTGAAGGCGCCCATGGAGGCCGCAATGATCAGGAACAGCGCAAAGGCCGCAAAGGCGACGTGCGTGACCGGGTCCGTGAAAGGCTCGATCAGGTGCAGGAAGCTTGCAGACGACTCGCCATGGCCTGCATCTGCGGCCTCGGCGGCGAAGGCCAGCGGGGCGCTCAGCGTCAGCAGGGTGGAAGTGATGACAGGTTTCATCATGGTCGTGTGTCCCATCAGTTCTTTGTTGCGCGGGCCACGGCGGCCTTTGCATCGGCTTCGCTCACGCTGACACCGAAACGGCTCAGAATGGCCTGCGTCGTGTCCGCGGCAATCGTCTCGACGTTTGCGAGCGCGTCGCTACGAACCTTCTGGATGCGTTGCTCGGCATCGGCGAGGCGTTCGGCAAGATCTGCGTCCACCTTCTGGGTGTCGGCCGCAATCTCGGCGTCGACCTTTGCGCGGGCCTTGTCAGAGGTCTCGCGCGCTTTGGCGCGGGCCTCGGCAAGGTGAAGTTCCTGTGCCTTCTTGGCTTCCTTGGCTTCCTCGTTGAGACGGGCAGCCTCGTCCAGCGCATCGGCAATCGTGTCACCACGCTTCTCGATCACACCGCCAAGCTTTGGCAGGATGAAACGCGAAAGTGCGATGTAGAGCACGCCGAATAGCAGCGTCAGCCAGAACAGCTGGGACGGAAAGTGCCAGGTCTCGAAGGGCGGGAAAGCAGCGCTTCCACCGGCTGCTTCAGCAGCGACTGTCATAAACATCATGAGCCGGAACCTTGATGGGCAGGATCAGAGAAGAACGGGCTGGCCCGGCAATGTGCGGGCCAGCCGGCAGTTCAGGGGCGTCGCTTAGACGACGAAAAGGATCAGGATGGCGACGAGGAACGACAGGATGCCGAGTGCCTCGGAAAGGGCCATGCCGATGAAGAGGTTACCGGTCTGCTGGGGAGCAGCCGATGGGTTGCGCATGGCAGCGTCGAGGAACGAGCCGAAGATGTTACCCACACCGATAGCGGCACCGATCATGCCGAGGGTTGCGAGGCCTGCGCCAACATATTTGAGGCCGAGGGTGATATCGCCTTCCATTTCAGATCTCCTTTGGAAAAGCCGTTTTTAATTTTGTGCCCGTGAAGCCTGTTCGTGCGGGCGCGTCAAGTGTTGAGGCACGGCGTTGTAACGCCGCACCGGCGGAACTAGTGGGACGGGTGAAGCGCGTCGTTGAGGTAAACGCAGGTCAGGATGGCGAAGACGTAGGCCTGGAGGCCTGCGACCAGCAATTCCAGTGCGTTGAGCGCAACACCCATTGCGAAAGCGAGAAGTCCGACGGCGCTGAGCGCGATTGCGCCGGCGAAAGCAGCACCGAAGAGCTGTGCAGCAAAGCCTGCGAAAAGCTTCAGCATGATGTGGCCGGCGAGCATGTTTGCAAACAGGCGCAGCGCCAGCGTTACAGGACGTGCGAAGAAGGAGATGATCTCGATCGGGACCAGCAGGAAGTAGATCGGCCATGGTGCGCCCGATGGCGCGAAGAGCTTCAGGAACTTCAGGCCGTTCTTGTAGAAGCCATAGACGATCACGATGGAGATCACGAGCAGGGCCAGGGCGGCCGTCACGATCAGATGGCTCGTCGTGGTGAAGGCGTAAGGCACCATGCCGATCATGTTCGCGAAGAACACGAAGAAGAACAGCGTGAACACGAACGGGAAGAATTTGAGGCCTTCCTCGCCGGCTGCGCCGCGCACCATATCCGCGACAAAACCATAGCCGACTTCAGCAATCGACTGGCTGCGCGATGGCACGAGCTTGCCGCGGCTGGCGGCGAGGCCGAAGAAGATGATGATCAGCGCAACGCCCAGCAGCATATAGAAGGAGGCGTTGGTGAAGGACAGGTCGAGCCCGCCAATATTCAGTTCGAAAAGCTTCTGGACCTGAAACTGGTGAATCGGGTCAGCCATTTGGTGGAAGGAGAGGTTCATCAGCCCTTTTTCCCGTCTTCCGGACCGTCAATCTGGTCCGTTCCCTGTAGATTCGCATCCGCCGTGAGCTGGCGATACGCGCGTATAACACTCAGGACCCCGGCTGCAATACCGAATCCCAGCATGATCAGCAGTCCCCAGGGCTTGGTTCCGAAGAAGCGGTCGATCAGATAACCGAACAAAAGTCCGATCACGATACATCCCGCCATTTCGGCCCCATAGCGAAGCGCCATCGCGCCAGCCGTGATAGACCCGTCCGTCTTGTCTTCACGTGCGGCCTTTTTGGCTTCACGTGCAGCGCGATCCGCCTGCGCCTTCGCGATCCGTTCACTCAGATTGTCGTGTTCCGGATCGGTCATCGAAGAGCCTCTGGACCGCTATAGACAGACAAGGGGAAACCCCTGCCATTTGCGCCGGAAGCTATTTGAGGGGTGTCTGCAAGTCAAGCCGACGAAATTTCGTGTATCACTTTGAAAACAATGGAAAATATTCCATAAGCGCTTTTGACGCAGGCGCTTACTCCGCGGCAACGAGCTCTTCGGCAGCATCGAGGTCGACCGAAACGAGTTTCGAAACGCCCTTTTCCCGCATGGTGACGCCGAAAAGGCGGTCCATCCGGCTCATCGTCACCGGATTGTGCGTGATCACGATAAAGCGGGTATTCGTGCGGCGGCGCATTTCATCAAGCAGGCGGCAATACCGGTCGACATTTGCGTCATCGAGTGGAGCGTCCACCTCATCCAGCACACAGATCGGCGACGGACGCGACAGGAAAACGGCGAAGATCAGTGCCGTCGCCGTCAGCGCCTGCTCACCACCGGACATGAGCGATAGCGTGCCGAGGCGCTTGCCGGGCGGCTGCGCCATGATTTCGAGACCGGAATCGAGCGGATCGTCACTGTCCACGAGCCGCAGCTCTGCTTCACCGCCGCGGAAGAGCGTGGTGAACAGGGCCTTGAAGTGCTCATTCACCCGCTCGAAGGCTTCGAGCAGCCGGGCACGGCCTTCATCATTGAGCGCCGTTACGCCCTCGCGAAGGCGGGCAATGGCCTTGATGAGGTCGTCTTTCTCGGTCGCCTGGGACCCGAGTCGCTCGGCCAGTTCTTCGGCTTCCTGCTCGGCTTCCATGTTGACGCCGCCGAGCTGGTCGCGGTCCCGGCGCAGGAAATCGAGCTGGCGTTCGGCCTCATTCGGCTCAAGCTGTTCCAGCTCTTCTTCGTCTAGCCCTGCCTGGGCCAGCATCATCAGGCCTTCGGGCAGGCGCTGGAACTGGGCGCGTGCATGCTCGATGGTTTCGGTAAGCCGCATCTCGGCATTCTCGATGCGCACCTTCGCGCCGGCCAGCGATTCGCGCGCTTCCATCGCAGCGGCGGATGTTTCGCGGGCGAGCTGTTCGATCTCGCGGATCGACGTTTCCTTTTCGGCCAGTTGGTCCGCAGTGCGCTGGCGCTCGGCTTCGAGCGTGGCGACACGTTGGGCGAGCGCATCAAGCTGGTCCTGCAGCTCTTCAGGCTTGACGCGGGCGCTTTCGGCTTCGGATGCGGCTTCGCGGCGCCGTGCAAGCAGGCCTTCGAGGCGGCTCTCACTGTTTGCGAGACGGCCGGTCCAGCGTTCCACATCCTTCTGGAAACCCTCGCGCCGCGCAATGGCCTGCTCGCGGTTGCGGGTAATGTCGGTCAGGCGGCCGCGGCATTCGGTTTCGTGTTCTCGCGCGGCGGTCAGCTGTTCGCGTGCGCCCTGTGCGATTGTCTCGAGCCGCTCAACCTCATTCTCGTCGCCGCCGATCGAGACGAGCGACAGGGCCTCTTCAACGCCGCGCAGGTCTGATTCGACGCGGGCTAGCGCTTCACTGGCCGATTCGCGTTTGACATCAGCGCGCTCGAAAGCCTGTTTTGCTTCGGCGGTGGCCGCGCGGGCGCGATTGAGCTCACCGGCCTTCGGAGACACTGCGCGGCGGGCTTCCTTCAGTTCGTCTTCGGCATTGATACGCTCGGCCTTGGCGCTGGAAAGCGTCGCAGCTGCATCCGACAGGGCTTCACGCGCCGGGCCGATCTCTGACTGGGCCGCTTCCAGCCGCGCCTGTTGTGCCAGGCGTTCGGCCGCAGACACAGGCGCATCCGGTGTGCGGGTAAACCCGTCCCAGCGCCAGAGGTGGCCCTCTTTTGAAACCAGTCGCTGGCCGGGACGGAGGCTTGCTGCCAGGGCTGCGCCCTGATCTGGCGCAACCACACCGCATTGCGATAGGCGCGCTGCAAGCTCGCCGGGAGCGTCGACGAAGTTCGAGAGCGGATCGGCACCTGCGGGCAGCGCATCTGTCTTGATGTCGCGGCCGCCCCAGAACAGGGATGATGTCTTCTCGGTGGAGGCCTGCAGGTCATCTCCAAGCGCAGCCGCCACGGCCTTTTCATAGCCGTCCTTCGTGCGGACCCGGTCAATCACGGGCGGTGCCTTCGGGCCAGTCGCCTGCTTCAGCAGCCTCTGGAGGCCGGCAATCTCGGACTCGAGCGTGCGAACCGTCTGATCGGCTGCATCCTTGGGGCCCTGTGCGGCAGCTTCTGCTTCGCGGGTTTCGTTGAGAACCTGTTCGGCTGCGTCAACGGCGCGCTCGGCGTCGTGAAGGGCGAGTTCTGCGGCTTCTTCTGCTTTCTCGGCTGCCGAAAGGCGGGCCTGCAGGGCAGACGTGTCCGGCATGTCGGCCAGCTGCGCCTTCAGCCGCGCTGCGTCCGCTTCAAGGCTGGCCTTGCGGCGGCGCTGTGCTTCAGCGCTCGCTTCGGCGGCCTGGCGCTCTGCTCGCATCGAGGCGAGCTTGGCTGCGACATCATCGGCTGCGGCCTGCGCATCGTTCAGCCGCTCGCGCGCCTCTTCGAGATCGGCTTTGGCTTTCGCTTCAAGGGCTTCATTGGCTTTGGGATCTTCGGTCGGAAGCGCGGCGAGATTGTCCCTGGCTTCGGCGAGCGCGTGCTCGGCCTCTTCCTTCTGCGACTGTTCGCGCTCAATGTCTTCCATCAGGCGGCGGGCTTCGCCTTCATGACGGGCAAGCAGATCGGCGGCGTTCTTGCGCTCTGTCTCGAGCCGAGCCAACTCAATCCGTGCCTGGCCGAGCTTGCCGGACGCGATGGCTTCGGCCTCCTTGAGCGGCTGAAGGCCCTCTGACGCCTCAAGACGCCTGGTCTCTGCGATGGCAGCTTCACGCGTGTGCTGTTCGACGGCATCGCGGCAGCGGATGAGCTCGGCATCAGCCTCAGCCTTGGCCTGCTTGGCGGCCTGCCATTTCAGATGCGCGAGGAAGGCGTCGAGTGCGGAGATCTTCTCCGACAGCTCTTTATACTTGCGCGCCTTGCGGGCCTGACGCTTCAAGCTCTCAAGCTGGCGCTCCACCTCTGCGGACACTTCAGACAGGCGCTCGAGATTTGTCTCGGCGGCACGCAGTTTCAGTTCGGCTTCATGCCGGCGCGTGTTGAGACCGGAAATACCGGCGGCTTCTTCAAGGATCCGGCGACGGTTTTGCGGTTTGGAGCCGATCAGCTCGGAAATCTGGCCCTGCCGCACGAGAGATGGCGAGTTCGCACCAGTCGAGGCATCCGCGAAGATGAGCTGGATGTCCTTGCCGCGAACGGTGCGGCCATTCAGCTTGTAGGTCGAGCCGGCGCCGCGCTTCAGGCGGCGCATGATTTCCAGCGTGTCAGACGCGTTGAACTCTGGCGGGGCGGTGCGCGCCGAATTGTCGAGGACGAGGGTCACTTCCGCGAGTTCGCGGGCAGGGCGCGCCTGCGAGCCGGAGAAGATCAGGTCGTCCATCTCCCCGCCGCGCATCGCCTTGGCGGAGCTTGCGCCCATCGCCCAGCGGAGCGCTTCGAGCAGGTTCGACTTGCCACAGCCATTCGGCCCGACAATGCCTGTCAGGCCGGGAAGGATCGGTACTTCCTGTGGATCGACGAAGGATTTGAAGCCTGCGATGCGCAGTTCTGTCAGATGCAAGGCAGGCTCCCCAGTCTCAAATGATTACTCCGGCGCAGGCTCGCCGGACTCAGCTTCAATCGGATCAGTATTGTCAGATTCGCCTTCGGAGTCCTCTGTGGGAGTCTGTTCGACGACTGGCTCCGGCGCGGCCGGGGCGTCTTCGCCCAGTGCTTCGTCCAGAACAGCCTTCATGCCGTCCCAGCGCCGCCAGTCATAGCCAGGCAGCGTTTCGCCGTTCAGAAGAACGGTCGGCGTGGCTTCGACACCATCCTCGATACCAGCATCGACAGATGCGGCGATGGCCCGGCGAAGGTCAGAGTTCTGCAGGCAGGCATCGAACTCTGCCGGGTCGGTAATGCCGTGATTGGCCGCGACCTGCTGGAGCGCCTGTTTGACCTGTCCGCCCTGACGGGCAAGGCTCAGGATGGCGGTCTGGCGCGAGAACAGTTCTTCAAGCACGTCAAAATATTTGTCCTCGCCGGCGCAGCGCGCAATCGCGAAACCGGCGACGGAGATTTCCTGCGGCGGTGTCGGGAACTCCCGGAAGACGAATTTCACCTTGCCGGTCGAAACGTATTCTTCCTTCATCTGGTCGACCACATCGTTCTGGAACTGAAGGCAGGCCGGGCAGGTCCAGGACGCGTATTCGGTGACCGTGACAGGTGCATCATCAGATCCAAGCGTCATCTCGGTGACGGCGGCCGGCTCCGTGGTGCCGGAAGTCTGGTTGCCTTCTGAGCTGTCCGCGCCGCCACAGGCGGCGAGTGCCAGCACGGATGCGGCGAACAGGGATGCGCGGCTGGTGATGGCTGTCATGTTCATAACCTTTGCTTAAGAATTGAGTCGGAGTGGTTTCCAAGAAGTTAACGACGCCGCTGACGCCTAGGATTCATCGGTGGTTAGCACAGCTTCGCCGAGGGCCAGAACCGCCTTTCGCAGGTCTGTGTCCTCGATCGTCTGGACAGAGGAGAGGAGGCTTTCGCGCTCAGACGGAGTGAGTGTTCGGCGCTTTTTGGCGGGCGCGGCAGGCGGCGACTGTTTCAGCGGGCCCTGCACGATGCGGATGTCGCGCACATCGCCGCCGAGTGAAACCGAAACGCGCTGGCGAATAAGCTCGCTCTGATGCTGAACCATGGTGGACGCCGCCGGAATGCAGCGCAACGTGAGCACGCGGCCCTTGCCCTTCGGGCTGGCCCCGATCTTGTCCGGCTCGCACACCTTCGCGAGGGAAGGGCCGACAATGTCGGCCCATTGCAATTTCAGCCGCCCGATGGCCGGGCCTTTTTCGGGAAGCTTCTTGCGGGCCAGCTTCATGATCTCTGCGCCCACCGACTTTGGCGGCGCCGCAAGCGGGCGCGCGCGCTGGTAACGCAGGCGAATGCGTGCGCGCGCTTCTTCGATGGGATCGAGGCTTGACCTGTTGACCATGCTCGCGATTGTGCACGCCATGCCGACAAGAGAAAAGGCCGCCAGTGCGGAATCAACAAGATTTGATGGACTGAGCGATGCCTTGCTGGACTGGTATTCAGCCCATGCCCGCGATTTGCCCTGGCGTATAGGCCCGGCCCAGCGCGCAAAAGGCATTCCGGCTGACCCTTATCGTGTCTGGCTTGCCGAGATCATGCTGCAGCAGACGACCGTTCCACACGCGGCGCGCTATTTCGAGGCCTTCACACGTCGCTGGCCGACGGTCGTCGATCTTGCGGATGCGGCAGACGCCGATGTGATGGCCGCCTGGGCAGGGCTTGGCTATTATGCGCGAGCCCGCAACCTTCTGAAGTGCGCCCGCGAAGTGGTCGAGCGGGGCGACTGGCCAAGGACAGAAACCGGACTTCGTGAGCTTCCCGGGATCGGAGCGTATACGGCGGGTGCTGTTGCGGCGCTTGCCTTCAATCAGCGCGCGCCCGCTGTGGACGGGAATGTCGATCGCGTCTTCGCGCGACTGCTGGCGGCGAAAGGCGAATGGAAAGCCGAGAAGGCTGTGATCGCATCGCTTGTTCGCGATCTTGTCCCCGCGGACCGCCCGGCTGAGTTCGCCGAAGCGCTGATGGATCTCGGAGCCACCATCTGCACGCCGAAACGGCCCAATTGCCTGATCTGTCCGGTCCGGTCCTGGTGCGCCGCACAGGCCGAGGGTGAGCCCGAGCGCTATCCCATAAAGCCCGCAAGGAAAGCCAAACCGCTGCGGCGGGGAGACGTCTATGTCGTGCTTCGGTCGGGTGATGTGATGACGCAGACGCGGCCGCAAAATGGGCTGCTTGGCGGGATGCTCGGTCTGCCGACGAGTGACTGGCTGGAAGATGGAACGCCGGAGAAGCCCGACTGGCTGCCGGATTCGGCTAGACCCATCGGTGAGGTTCGCCACGTCTTTACGCACTTTGAATTGCAGCTTTCGGTGTTCAGGCTGACCAGTGGCACCGTGCCCGGCAATCCCGGCTGGACACCGGTCGATGATGCCGAAAAGGCCCTGCCGAGCGTTTTCCGAAAGGCGCTGAAGCTCGCGTTCTAGGCCTCTGACGCCTTGCGATACTCCTCATCGCGTTCGGCCCCGATCTTGTCGCGCACAGTATCGACCGGATAGCCAAACTGCTCGAGCGCACGTCCCGCAATCTGCAGTCCGGCCTCGATGGCGTCCGGGATCACAAAGGTCGCTCCGGCCTGCCGTAATGTGCGGCCATGTTCGACATCGCGGGCCCGCGCAAAGATCGGGACATTCGGGCGAATGGCGCGAATGGCTCGCACCATAAGTTCGGCGCTGACAGGATCATCGACAGTGACGATGAAAAGTGACGCCGTGGCTGCGCCTGCTGCGTCGAGGATTTCCTTGCGCGCGGCATCACCGAGGGAGACCTGCCAGCCTTCCTTGCGGCCTTTCTGGACCGAATGGAAGCTTCGCTCGAGGATGACAATGTCGGCGCGTTCCTCGTCCAGGATGCGGGCAATCGTGTGCCCGACGCGGCCGAAGCCGGCGATGATCACATGGCCCTCGCGATCGGTATAATCGGCGACGGGCAGGGCCTCGGCTTCCGGCTGCTTCAGCTTTTTCGACAAGGCGAGGCCGAGCCGCGATGTCAGCGGGATAAGGAACATGGAGAGGCCTGCAATCGCTGTGACCGGGGTTGCGATATCGGAGCCGATGACGCCTGCCGTCATGGCGGCCGCCATCACGACGAACGCAAATTCCCCGGCCGGCGCGAGCAGGAAAGACGCTTCCGTTGCGAGCGCGGCCGGGCCCGCGAAGATGCGGCAGGCGAGCCACGACACGATGACTTTCAGGATGAGCAGACCGGCAAGGCCGCCAAAGACGACAGGAGCAAGCTCGACGACTTTGATGAGGTCGACGCTCATGCCGACCGTCATGAAGAAGATGCCGAGAAGCAGGCCCTTGAACGGGTCGAGATCGACCTCCGCCTGATGCCTGAATTCGGTCTCTCCGAGGACAAGTCCGGCAAGAAAGGCGCCGAGCGCTACTGACAGGCCCGCCACTGACGTCATGACCGCTGCGCCGATCACGACAAACAGCGTCAGTGCCATGAGAAAATCGCGTCCGCCCGTGCGCGCAGCGAGCCGGAACACGTATTGAAGGACGAACCGGCCCAGTCCGACGATAAGCACCACAGCAATCACGCCTTCAACAAGTGCGCGCAGCACGCTGCTGGCAATGTCGACATCGTTTTCCGGCGACAGGAAGCTGACAAAGATGAGGATCGGCGCAACAAGGATATCCTGAAACAGGAGGACTCCGAGTGCGGTCCTGCCGGCGGGACCTGCGGCGCGGTGTTCACTTGTCAGCACCTGCATGACGATGGCGGTGGAGGAAAGAGCAAGGGCAAGACCGATAACGGCAGCGGCCTGCGCCGGAACGCCGAGGCTCCAGAGCGCCACGCCGATGAGCACCGCGCTCAGCATGGCTTGCATGGCCCCGGCCCCGAAGACCACGCGTTTCATTTGCCAGAGGTTGCGGAAGGACAGTTCAAGGCCGAGCAGGAAGAGCAGGAACAGAACGCCGAGTTCTGCAAACGGCGCGGCGGCTTCCGGCTCTGACACCGTAATGAACTGCAGCGGGCCCCAGAGATGTTCGAATGTGCCAAGGCCATGGGGCCCGAGCACGATGCCGGCAATCAGAAACCCTGCCACCACGGGCAGCTTCAGGGCACGAAACGCCGGAACGATGACCCCTGCGGCAAACAGGAAGACGAGCATGTCCTTCAGGAAGATCGCCTGCGTTTCGCTGCCCTCATGACCCATAAGCTGATCGTCCCCCATGCGCAGCCCGGTCGTGGGCCGCTATCCATGAGGGCAGCATAGGCAGGATGGACGCAGCCGTCAGCTGCCTCTTTCGCGTCTTGAGCGAATTTTCGGTGCTGCCCGCTCAGCGGTCAGTTGAGGCCGTTTTCCTGGCGGTATCTACGGCGGAGAAGGTCGATCGGGGCAAGATCGCCCTTTGGCGATTCATAATGCCAGAATGTCCAGCCATTACAGGCTGGCGCCTTCATCACATGCGCGCCGAGCCGGTGGATCGAACCCGATGCGTCGCCAGTGGACAGGCTGCCATCGACGCGGATGCGCGCATGGTGGCGCTTCTTCGGAGACCAGAGCCGGTCGCCGGGTTTCAGCCAGCCATTCTCGACAAGCGCGCCAAACGGAACGCGGGGCAGGGCGCGAGCACCCTTCTGTGTTTCGAGCGCTTCGCCGTTGAGCGGCGTGATCGCTTTAAGACGTGCCCGTGACAGGCGGATATAGGCCGGATCCTGCTCAATGCCGACATAGTCGCGGCCGAGCATCTTGGCAGCAGCAGCCGTGGTACCGGTACCGGAAAACGGGTCGAGCACGACATCGCCGGGATTGGTCGTGGCCAGCAGGACGCGTTTCAGCAGCGCTTCCGGTTTCTGTGTCGGATGCGCCTTCTTGCCGGTGACAGTGTCCTTGAGGCGCTCAGAACCGGTGCAGAGCGGGATCGTCCAGTCAGACCGCATCTGCTTGTCTTCATTGAAGGCCTTGAGGGCGTCGTAATTGAAAGTGACGCGCGACTTTTCAGTCTTGCCGGCCCAGATCAGCGTCTCGTGCGCATTCTGGAAACGGGTGCCCTTGAAATTCGGCATCGGGTTCGATTTCAGCCAGATCACGTCATTCTGGATCCAGAAGCCGCTATCCTGCAGGATCGCACCGACGCGGAAGATATTGTGATACGAGCCGATCACCCAGATCGCGCCATCATCCTTCAGGACGCGGCGGCATTCGGTCAGCCACTGATGGGTGAACAGGTCATAGGCGTCGAAGCTGTCGAACTGGTCCCAGGCGTCATCGACACCGTCGACATGCGACTGGTCCGGACGGGTCAGCCCGCCACCAAGCTGCAAGTTATAGGGCGGATCGGCAAAGACCAGGTCGACAGATTTGTCCGGCAGACGTGACAGCACATCCACGCATTCGCCTTCAATGATCGTATTGCGGATCAGATCCATGACTCTACAGCCCCTCAACTCAAATCAACTTGAACGCCCACTCCGCCGCGATTTGGTTTCTGCTTCGTTACGCTCTGCAGCTTCGTCTGCAGATTGCGCGGAAAAATCTTCGTTTCGACGTCGTAACAAGTTTTTCGTGTGCTTGTGGACAGATTTGTGGGAGAGCAGTGGAAATTCTCTGGATGACCTGTGAAAACAGGCTCTAGACGTCGAGCTTCAACTGTCCATTCGGGCCTTCCGGCGGACAGAACAGGTCTGTGCGAAGACGTGACCGCGGCGTGTCCAGGCGAAGCCGGCGCGCCGCCTTCTGGAAGCGCTGTGCAATGAGGCGGGCATGAGGCCCCTGGCCGCGGCCGCGTTCGAACCAGTTCGAATCATAATCCTGGCCGCCGCGCATGGCCCGCAGGAGGTTGATGATGCGCGCCGCCCGGTCCGGATAATGCTCGGCCAGCCATTCATGGAAAATGTCCTTCAGTTCGAAGGGCAGGCGGAGCAGTACATATCCGGCGCTCCTCGCACCATTGTCGGCGGCGGCCTCCAGCAGCGGTTCGATCTCGTGCTCATTCAGAGCAGGAATGATCGGAGCGGTCATGACGATCACTTCAATGCCCGCATCCGCCAGCGCCCGGACCGTCTGCAGCCGCTTGTACGGCGCGGCCGCTCTCGGCTCCATCCGGCGCGACAGACGCGGATCAAGCGTCGTGATTGATACGCCGACCCGCGCAATGCCCTTGGCGGCCATGGGCGCAATGATGTCGATATCGCGCTGGATGAGTGCAGACTTGGTAAGCAGGGTGACCGGGTGATTGTGCGCTGACAGGATTTCCAGAAATGTCCGCGTCAGTTTCAACTGTCGTTCGACGGGCTGGTAGGCATCAGTATTCATGCCCAGCGCGATCGGTTTGGGCACATAGGATGGCCGTGAGAGCTCCCGGCGCAACAGGTCCGGCCCGCCAGGCTTGAAGAAGATCCTGCTTTCGAAATCGAGGCCCGCAGACAGGCCGTGAAACGCATGCGTCGGCCTGGCGAAACAGTACACGCAGCCATGCTCGCAGCCGCGATAGGGGTTGATCGTCCGGTCGAATGAAATGTCAGGCGAGCGGTTATAGGTAATGATGGTCTTCGCGACTTCCCGGGTGAGGGTCGTCTTGAGCCGTGCCGCCTCATCATCGATCGTTCCCCAGCCATCATCGAAGGCCGCATGGGTCTCGTGCTCGAAACGGCCCGCCTGGTTTGAAATGGCGCCGCGCCCCCTTTGCTCGAACCGCTCGCCAGCGGCGGCGACATCAATCAGGGTCACGCGGCCTTTCTTCGAAAGTTTTTGTGTCTGCCGCATGAAAGGAGCAAATCACGAGAGCCAGAACAAAACAAGAACAATTATGCCAAATCTGTGGATTTCTGCGTTCGCCCAACCAGGCCAGGTGGGTCTCAGATTTTGCGGGTGTTGAAGGATTTCAGCATCTGCCGCAGATGCGCGGGCAGGCTGCTGGGCAGGTAGAGATCGAGTTCTTCAGATGCCGTCAGCCCGTTTGGCAACGTCCCGGCCTCGGATTCCAGGGCCAGCAGCGACATGGGTGTATTCTCAAAAATCCGGCGCGTGGACTTTTCCCGAAGGATGGTCACGACATGACTGTGGCGCGCGTCAACGCAGATCCGGTCATAGACCTCGGACACGGCAGCCTCGGGGCCTTCCAGAATCTGAAGAAAATTCGGTCCATTGAACAGCAACGTCCCCGTCACATCCGATTCGCCATTGTTCCGGATGGCGGATTCGAGGATATCCTGCAGGTCTGGGGAGGAGACAGCACTGTGCGCTGTGCTGACATAGGCAAGTCGGTACATTATCATCCTTAAAGATTTCAGCCGACTTGGCGGCATCTCGATTTTGGCGTCGATAACTTAGATCAACATGTCTGATCAGCGGAAGCCCCGTCGCTGTTTTTTATATCTTTTCCAGTCCTCGGCGATGTCAATGTCGATGAGTTGCGGCAGCAAAGTCACACGGGCGTGTTCAGGAAGGTTGGACCAGACATCTTCCATGGCGTGCGGAGTGGACCAGCGGACCCCCTTGAACACTTCAGGGGATTTCAGACGCTGGCTGAGCCCCAGCAGCCAGAAGCCGCCATCGTCTGCCGGGCCGAAGACAAGCCCATTCCGTCGCAGCGAAGTGGCCGCCCGGCGAAGATGCAGATGCGACATGTCCGGTGCATCCGCCCCGACAAAGATGACCGGTCCGACCGGGGCCTCAAGCATGGCGCGAGTCAGCCTGTCGCCGAGATGGCCATGGCCCTGCGGATACTTCGCGATGTTCGGTGGCCATAGCCCGCCAAGCGTGTCCCCGACAGCAAGGGCCGGTTCGACATAGAGCCGCGTATCCCAGGCCGTGTCGCGCGCCGCCCGCATGGTTCGCGCCAGTGTGAAGCGTGCAATCCGTCTCGCTTCGGATCGGCCCAGCCCGTCCGCCAATCGCGTCTTTGAAAGGCCGATACGAGGCGGTTTGGCAAATATGATAAGGGTCGGTCTGGTCATAATCAGGACAAGAAACACGCTGAATGTTACAAGGGATCAACAATCGAGGTGGGATTTAGATCATGAAAAAAATCAGGCAATTCTGCATTCTGCCGCTTGCACTGGTTTCTGTGTCGGCCTGTTTCCTGACGGAGACGTCGCTCATTGATGCGGGCCAGGCGGTGCTTCCTATGGATGGCGACATGGTGGTCTGCCTGCGGGACGAGGATCCGTGTCTTGACCTCAAGCGCCAGGCGGATGGCTATTTCGCTCAGTCGCCTGACGACCCCGCCGACACAATCACATTGCGGTTCACACCCCTGACGCAGTCGGCCGGCAAGCAGGTTTTCCTTGCCGAAGCAGAACTGACCGAAGACGAAGAGACCGGCTTTACCTACGGTCTGGCCCGGCGCTTCAGCACGCCAAATGACCGGGGCGCGACGCTGGAGATTGCCCCACTCGACTGCGAAGACGCTGATGAAGACATGCTCAGCCAGTTTGAAGCAGAGGGCGGGACTGTCGAAGTCGGCAAGATCACGTCCTGCGCGCCTGTTTCCCTGACGCAGATGAAGGGCCTCGTCCTCACCATGCACGGCAAAGATATCGCGAAGGATGCATGGTGGGTTGAGCGGGCAAACGAGTTCTAGGGATATCTGCCCCGGCGTCACACACACACGTGCTGCCACTCGGAAGGAGCGGGCCAATCTCGCAAGTTTCAATCTGACGGACAGGTCCGTTCGAGCAGGGCGTTAAGATCGAAATCGCGCGTACGCCAGTTTCGGGTGTCGCAATAGAAGGTTCCGGAGCGATCATAAGGCGCACCGTGATCGTCGCATCTGGTCAGCCGTTTATCGCATTCGACAATTTCGGGGCATCCCCAGGGTTCGCAATTCTGATAGTCGGTAACCTTGGCGCAGGTGATGACGTGCTTTCGGGTTTCTGCACGACAGGCCGCCACCTTGGCAGAAACCCCATGCGATCCTGCACCGGGCGGAGGTGTAGAGCGCGAAATTTCAGGCCGCCAGAGCGTATCCGTGCTTTCCACGTCAAAGTCTCGGACCTTGCAGAGCGACAATATCCTGTCCTCCAGGTATTCAGGCGTGAGGATCTTGCCGCCCGTTGGCGTGTCGCGGCAGAGGGTGAGAATGCGGACATCCTGGGGAGTGCCGTTCTGCTTCGCTCGGTCAATTTCCCTATTATAATCGAACACTTCAGGTTCGGTCGCGGGCAGGCCGTTTTGACGCCCAGGCGAAGCTGTTTCCTTCGGCTTTCGCAGTGCGGCTTTCAATTCTGCAGCAGCCTCAGGTGAGACATCTGCAATAATGCCTCCATCATCTCGTGGGGTCACCACCGCTTCGGGCATCTTGTCAGATGTCGATGGGTCTTGCCGGGGCGAGTCCGCGAGCGACGTGAATGCAAGGCCAGTCGACAGACACACGGACACGCCGCACACTGCAAGGATTGTCGCGATTGTCTTCAAGCTTTGTCCTCGTCATCCTTCGCAGCGGCAGGTTGAAACAGACTAGCACTATTTCATGACGTGACGAAAACACTGACAAAGGAAATCCCGCAACTGCGTCCTAGCGATATTTTGCTGCCAGCTTCTGCGGGCTCGCACCGAGCAGGTAGCGAGAAATCAGCATTGCATTGTGCCAGCTGCGCTTGCGCCAGCCGTCGCGCTCATATTTGGCGGCCGACGTTCTCGCTTCCGCCGACAGGATCGATATCCGCGACTTGCCGATTTTCTGGACGATGCGCACATCCTCCATCAGTGGCAGGTCTTCATAGCCGCCGACTTCATCATAGAGTGCCCGTGGCAGGAGCAGGCCCTGGTCGCCATAGGGCAGGCCGAGCCATCTGGCCCGGCGGTTGGCTCTCGCAGCGATGCGCTTCGCCATCGGATGGTCTGACCGGTAGGCCAGGGTAAGGACAGCTGCCTTGTCTGGTCGCTCCGACAGATGATCCAGGACGCGCTCGGGCCAATCTCGAGAGAGTGCGGTGTCTGCGTGCAGGAAGAACAGCCAGTCGCCGCGCGCTATTTCAGCGCCCGCGATAAGCTGTTTTGCGCGACCTTTTTCGCCCCTGATGAACGCCGCGCCGCTGCCCTCGGCGATCGCGGGCGTCGCATCTTCAGAGCCGCCATCCGATACGATGAGCTCGCGGATCAGGCCGGCCTCAAGGCCAGGCATCAGCGCATCAAGACAAAGCGGCAGGTCCGAGGCGGCATTCAGGGTCGGAATTATGATTGAGACCGGGGCAGGCATTGGATCGCTCATAAAGCAAATGTAGCGGGCGTCGAGGTGCGCGAAACTGTCGGGAACGCGCTCGCCATCTCGGCGTTCTGGAAGCGTAACAACTTTTCAGGAGTACGCCGAACATGTCCACTATCTACGAAACCCTCAAGCAGGATCACGACCGCCACCGCCAGCTCCTGGCGTCGATTGCGGACACGAGCGGCGATTCAGAAGAGCGCCGCGAGCTGTGGGACAAGTTCTTCCACGATGTCAGCGCCCATGCCGCTGCCGAGGAGGAGACCTTCTATTCGAAACTGATCTCGACTGAAGACGGACAGCCTGAAGGTCGTCACTCCGTTGCCGAGCACAAGGAGATTGACGACATGATCGAGGAATTGAACGAAATCGAGTTTTCCAGCCCCGCCTGGCTCGCCAAGTTCAAGGAAATGCGTGACCGCTACGAGCACCATATTGACGAGGAAGAAGAAGACATCTTCCCCGTCGCCCAAGAAAATATCGGCAAGGATGGAACCGGAAAGATCGGTTCGGCGTTTGAGAAACGTAAGGAAGCTGAACTCGAGCTTGTTGAAGAAAAAGCCGAGGAAAAGCTTGAAGAGTAGATTGAGTTAGGACGTGGAGCCGGACTGCACATCCGCCAGACCGTCTTAAGTCCAGGGCGAGCAAAGTTCCCCCTCCTTTGCCGCCCCCATCAGAAGCCCGGTGCGTTACCTCCCCCTCCTCAGCGCACCGGGCTTTTTTGTGGATTTTTGCGGCGGAGCTAGCGCTTCAAGCCTGAAGTGTGGAAAATAGTGACTTCACTGAGTTCACGGTTGGCGGGCCAGTAACCTTGTGACGAATACCCCACAGGCCGCGGACCAGTTTGCTGAGCGAGCAGCCGCTCGACGACCTGAGGACTCCAAACCCTGCGCAAGTTCATACCCCCTTCTTCTGAATCGGAGGAATGAGCTACGCATCGCCGGGAGTGGTTTGACCGTCATGTCGAAACCGACACCGTGCCCGGCGAGCCCGCCTCCTCTCGCCAATACGGGTTCCGGCTTACAGAAGATTTTGCGGTCGTGGTTTCGATTGTTCCGAATGAACTGGGGATGCCGGAAGTCGAATGGACGCCGCTCAGACGTCTCAGGGATCGAGATCGGGGCGGGGATATTTACGCTCCGGGTACTGGCCAGCTCAGCGTTGAGGATGCCCAGCGGCTACCCGTCCTTCTGGCCGCGACCCTTGAGCATGACATTGAAAACATGTCGCGGCCTGCCCATTCTTATATTCCGGCCCGCCCTACACTGATGAAGATTTACGAGAGGCCGAGAGGCTTGGCCACCTCCACCTTTATCGCGGAATGCTGTCGCGTGCCGCAGCCGAAGGATACGAGTATCATGAAACGGATGAAGGTCAGTTCTATATCCTCCGAGACGGGGCAACCATCCACAGGTCAAGAGGCGTCATCCCGTCAGGCACGGCCCCAGACGCTCCGGGAGGGAGCGACGCTGGAACGCCAGACACAGACGCCTTCATCGCGCGCATCCGGTCCCGTGAACCACTTACCCGGCCTGACCGAAGAGATGGCGCAGGAGATACTGGACAGAATGGACGACTAGATCAGTCCCAGCCCGTCTTCTTCTCGGCCCTCCAGCGCTTTGTGGAGGACGCCCAGCAGCCCAAGGCTCCCGCTGATCAATGGAAGGCCATATCGTGGGACCGCCAGCGACTTCACTGAGTTCACGGTTGGCGGGCCAGTAACCTTTAAATCATCTGCCGGCGACGTTGAAGTGTTTGTGCCGATTACCCCACAGTCCGCGGACCAGTTTGCTGAGCGAGCAGCCGCTCGACGACCTGAGGACTCCAAATCCTGCGCAAGTTCATACCCCCTACTTCTGAATCGGGGGAATGAGCGAAGCGCCTCGCAGTTCGAGCTGGTTCAGGATTACCAGGTGTGACAGCGGATGATCTCCGGACATTTCTTAGTCACCTTCGTGAAAAGGGATATAGAAGCGTGACTATTTCTGCGAAGGCGACGGCATAAGGATCAGGCAAGTGATTCGAGCTTGGCCTGAATCTGCAACAGGTCCCGCCAGGCCCGGCTCTTTTCCTCCGGGCGGCGCAGCAGGAAGGCCGGGTGGAACATCGGGAACATCGGCGCTTCAAAACCGCTTGGCGTTTTCAGCACCTGTTCGGTGCCGCGTAGCTTCATGATGCCGTCGCGCGTCTGGAGCAGTGATTTTGCGGCCACGCCGCCGGCAACGATGACCAGCTTCGGTGCGCCAAGCTCCACCATCCGGTCCACAAAGGGCCGGCACAGCTCCAGCTCTTCATCAGACGGGTTCCTGTTCCCAGGAGGCCGCCAGTAATTCACATTGGTGATGAAGGTGTTCTCGGTCCGCGACAGGTTGATCGCCGCCAGCATCTTGTCGAGCAATTGTCCGGCGCGGCCCACGAATGGCAGGCCTTTCACATCCTCTTCTGCACCCGGGCCCTCACCGATCACCATGACGGGCGCGCCCTGAACACCGTCAAAGCAGACCGTATTGCGCGCCGCCTCTTTCAGGATGCAGCCGTCAAAGCCCTCTATGGCCGCTTTCAGCGCGTCGAGGCTGTCGGCCTTTCTGGCCAGTTGTCTCGCATCATTGACCCAGTCTTCATGTGTCTTGGCGCGCTTCAGCCGTCGCGGTTTCGGCGCTTCATCATCCGCAGGAGCAGCCACCGTGCGCGATTCGGCTGCCTTCTTCAGCGCCCGCATTTCGACCTCGTCCACCTCCACGCCCATATCGCCCCACCACTCCTGGAGGGCTTTTAACGCAAGGGAAGATGCAGGCTGGGACATTGAGACCCTTTGGAATTCAGTTAAATCGAATGTAGACCGGGTGCGGAACATGTATAGGGCAGGCTGTCACGCGCCGCCACAGCTGGGAGTTTTTAGATGAGTGAAGCCGTAGAACGCGAATCAATGGAGTTCGATCTGGTGATCGTCGGCGGAGGCCCTGCCGGTCTTGCCGCTGCCATTCGCGCCAAGCAACTGGCCAATGAAGCCGGTGACGAACTGGAAGTCGTCGTGCTGGAAAAGGGCGGCGAAATCGGCGCTCATATTCTCTCCGGCCTGGTGCTCGACCCGAAGGCGCTCGACGAGCTCATTCCCGACTGGCGCACACGTGACAACAAGCCGATCTACACAGAAGTCACCAAGGACAAGTACAAGCTTCTTGGTCCGAACGGTTCGATGGGCATGCCAACCTTTGGCTTCCCACCCTTCATGCACAATCACGGCTGCTTCATCGGCTCGCTTGCAAATGTCTGCCGCTGGCTGGGCGAAGAAGCCGAAAATCTCGGCATCAACGTGTTTCCCGGCTTTGCCGCCTCTGAGATCGTCTATGGCGACGGCGGTGAAGTCAAAGGCGTGATCGCTGGCGTGATGGGCCTTGCGGCTGACGGATCGAAAAAGTCCGAATTCGAGCCAGGCATGGAGCTTCTCGGCAAATACGTCCTCTTCGCAGAAGGTGCGCGCGGCTCGCTGACCAAGCAGCTCAAGGTCAAGTATGACCTGGAAGCCGATAGCGACCCGCAGAAATACGGCATCGGCCTGAAGGAAGTCTGGTCCGTTCCTGCCGATCACCCGAATTTCGAGGCGGGCTATGTCCAGCACACATTCGGCTGGCCGGTGAAGGACAAGGACGGCAATGGCGGCGGCTTTCTCTACCACTTCTCCGAAGGCGGCGAGAATTACGTCTCCGTCGGCTATGTGGTTCACCTGAACTACAAGAACCCGTGGCTGTCTCCGTACCAGGAGTTCCAGCGCTACAAGCACCATGACGAGATCAGGAAATTTCTCGAGGGCGGCAAGCGCGTCGCCTATGGAGCCCGGGCGATCACTTCGGGTGGTGTTCAGTCCGTGCCGAAACTTGCCTTCCCGGGCGGCGCTCTCATTGGCTGCTCGGCCGGTTTCGTGAACCTGCCGCGCATCAAGGGCACGCACAATGCCATGAAGACCGGCATGCTCGCCGCCGAGGCTGCGGTGGCCGCAATCAAGGATGGCCGCCAGAGCGATACGCTGGGTGCCTATGAAGAGGCCTATGAAAACAGCTGGGTCAAAACCGACCTTGGCCGTGTGCGCAACGTGAAGCCTCTGATGAGCCGCTTCGGAACCATGGTCGGTGCCGTGCTCGGCATGCCGGACATGTGGCTGCGCTATCTCTTCGGTTTCGGCTACCTGCCGACGCTGAAGCACAAGAAGCCGGACTATGCCTATCTGAAACCGGCCAAGGATTGCGCGAAGATCGAGTATCCGAAACCCGACGGCAAGCTCAGCTTCGACAAGCTGACCAATGTCTCCTTCACCAACACCAACCATGCAGAGGACCAGCCGGTCCACCTGATCGTGAAGGATACGGAGCTGCAGCTGAAGTCCGAACATGACGTGTTCGCGGGCCCGTCCGAGCGCTATTGCCCGGCCGGTGTCTATGAGTGGGTCGAGGAAGACGGCAAGGAGCCCCGCTTCCAGATCAACTCGCAGAACTGCATTCACTGCAAGACGTGCGACATCAAGGATCCGAACCAGAACATCAACTGGGTCACGCCGGAAGGTGGCGGCGGTCCGGCCTATCCGAACATGTAGGCAGGCCGCTTCGCCCGCTGGCGGGGAGAGGCAATGCAGACCTTTGAATTCAAGCCGGCCCTGATGCGGGGACGTGATAACTGGACTCTGGACAGTGGTCTGGTGACGCACAATGGCGAACCGTTCTGTTCCCTGGAGCGCGTCACCGCGCTGCGCTATGCCGAGATGAGCGTGAAGCACACCCATTCGGAGTGGTTCGAGCTCACCGTGCCCGGGCGGGTGCACCGCGTCTCCTGCAACATGCCGGCGGGCGATGACAGCAACCGGCAGTTTCGCGCCCTTTGCGCCGCGGTGCTGACGGATCTCGCCGAGCGCAAGCCAGGCCTGCAGGTAACGATTGGTGCCGGCGGTGCCATTCGCTGGGCCATGTTCATCATAGGCGCGGTCGCGGCTGTGTTTGGCCTGATCGTGCTGGCCAGTATTGCTTTCGACGCAGTCCGCGACGCGAAAGTCGGCTTCGCGCTTCTCTTCAGTCTCGGCTTTGTCGCCTTTGGCGCCTGGCTCGCCTGGTCCTACAGGCCGTGGGCGCCGCCGCTCCTCCTACCGGTCAGCCTGGCCAGGGACCTCTTGTCCCGCCTGTCGGTGAATGAACAGCCAGCCACTGGTGAAGAGGGCGGCAAAAACCCAGAACAGGATAAAGGGTAGCGCGCCGCCGCCAACCGCGCCGACGGCTGCGGCGATCCCGCATGCGGCGCTCAGGCCCCACCACACCATCGCCACTTCGATATGGCTCCAGCCCGCCTTGATCAGCGACTGGTAGGCATGATCGCGGTGCGCCGTGAAGAGGGGCTGGCCCCTGTGGGTGCGGGACACAAGCGTCAGCAGCACGTCGATCAGTAAGGGCAGGGCGAGTGTTGCAATGGTCCAAACCGGCAGGCCCGAGATAAGACCGAATGTGGCGAAGATCGCTCCAACCCCGAAAGCGCCTGCGTCGCCGGCATAGAGCTCACCGCGCAGATTGTGGATCAGGAAACCGCCAATAGTTGCAATGATACAGGCGAGGCCCATCGGAAACCCGCCCCGCCCGGACAGCATCAGGCTGAGGCCGAGGCCCGCCAGCATGAAGGCGAGCGATCCAAGTGACAGCCCATTGCTGCCATCCATGAAGTTCGAAGCGTTGATGAAAACGAGAAGCCAGGTGGCCGATCCGGCAATCAGGATGGCTGGCAGCGTCACTGTTCCAAATGGCGAGGCAAGCTCCGTCGCAGCTATGCCGAGGAGTGGGGCAGCAACACAAAGCGCAAGGAGGAGGGCGAGCTTCACAACCGGATTAAGGTCGAAAACATCGTCCGCCGCGCCGACAGCGCCGAACAGGAAGGTAAGGCCGAGCGCGAACCAGACGTCAGGAACGCGGCCCGGCAGCCAGTCCCCCCCCAGCCAGAGTGGTGACAGGGTGTGGACCGCCCCCGCGACCAGCATCACCAGTGCCACCGCTGCCAGGATGCCAACACCGCCCAGCCTGGGTATGGGCCGATCCTGGAGTTTACGCTGGCCATCCGGCGCATCGACGACGCCTGTCCGCTTTGTGGCCTCGCAGAGGATATAGGAGGCGAAGAAGCTGAGCCCGACGAGTGCGATGGAAACGAGAATGGTCATGTCTGCGCATGGCCATTGAGCAGAGTCGCCTTCACCCACCAGTGCGGCTGGCTGGCCTGCAGGGCTTTTTCTGCCGCCTTTGCCTCGCGCAGGCTTGAGAAAAGCGCAAAGCATGACGCGCCTGAACCGGACATGCGCGCAAGCCGGTTGCCGGGAAGGGCGCGCAGCCGCTCAAGGACCGCGCCAATGGTCGGGACGAGATTGATCGCAGCCGCTTCAAGGTCATTGCGGGTTTCACCGGAGAGAAATGCCGAGATGCTTTCGACAGTATCGAAATCCGGCATGTCCGTCAGCCTGAAGCCGTCTCCGCCGCCGGCCTTGTCATAGGCGTTGAAGACAGCGCCGGTCGGGCAGGGCACGCCGGGATTGACCAGAATGGCAGGCAGGGCAGGCAGGGCATTTGCCGGTTCAAGCCGCTCGCCTTCACCGCGCATATAGCTGGTGGCCGAACGAAGGCTGACCGGTACATCGCCGCCAAGCCCCCGCGCAATGGTTAGCGCCACTGGAGCGGTGAGCGTTCCCATCTGGATGAGCGTGCGAAGCATTGCGCCGGCATCTGCCGATCCGCCACCCAGGCCGGCCGCAACCGGAATGGATTTGTGCAGGGTTAAGGAAAGGGGCGGAATGGTGAGGCCCTTTGCTTCGCAGGCCGAGATGGCGCGAAGGACGAGGTTTTCAGGGGACGACAATTCGAGACTCGCAAACGGGCCCTTCAGGCTCAGCGACAATTCGCTCGCACGGCGTGCTTCCAGCCTGTCTGCGGCTTCGGCGCCTGCAAAGACGACAAGGGAATCGAGATCGTGCCGACCGTTTGGCTTCACCCGGTCAACGTGCAGGAACAGATTGACCTTCGCGGGGGCCAGCATCAGGGAAGGTGCGCCTGCGCGCCGACAAGGGGTGGGCCTGTCAGGATCTTGCGCTGCACGACGTCGATTTCGCGCTTGTCCTCCAGCAGGGAAATTGTCCGCTGCCATTGATAGCGCGCTTCCAGCTTGCGGCCTGCCATCCAGTAGGCATCGCCAAGATGTTCATTGATCTCAGCCAGGCCTGGTTCCAGTTCGACCGCGCGTTCGAGATAGGAGATGGCCTCCTCATAGCGGCCAATCTTGTAATAGGCCCAGCCGAGACTGTCGGTGATCGCCCCGCTGCCCGGCCGCAGGGAAAGCGCCATGCGGATGAGCTCAAGTCCTTCTTCGAGGTTGATGCCCCGATCGACCCAGCTATAGCCGAGATAATTCAGCACGTCCGGCGAGGTTGCGTTGAGCCCCTTGGCCGTCTTGAGGTCCGCCTCGGCCAGGGGCCAGGACCCCATCTCTTCGTGGATGGCACCGCGCGCAAAATAGAGACGCCAGTCCGGCGATTTTCTTGCCTTGTCGTCTTCGATCAGCTCGTCGAAGACCGTCAGCGCTTCTCCGTTGCGGTCAAGCGCACGCAGGAGATCCGCCATCTGTATCTTGAGGTCGCGGCCGGGGTCGCCACCGAGCGTCGTCCGGACCAGTTCATAGGCCTTCGCATTCTGCTGGTCACGGCGCAGCGCCCAGGCCAGCTGTCCCCGCGCCGTGGAGTAATAGGGTGAGCTCACAGGAATCGTCTGCAGCATGTTGATCGACTCTTCGCTGCGACCGGCCTGGTCGAGCGCGTCGGCCCAGAGGGCCTTGGCCGCGTCAAGGTCAGGATCAAGGCGCAGGGCAATCGAATAATAGACGCCCGGAAGATCATTCTGCGACTGAGCGCCGAGCGCGGCTGCGGGCACGTAGACCGAAAGGGCGGCACCCTCACGCACGCTGAGACGGTGCACTGCGGGCACAGCGCCGGCCTGCAGGTCTTCGATCAGTTGTGTGATGACGGGGTTATGGCCCGCGCTACTCCTGAACCGGTCCAGCACATCAATGGCTTTCTCCACATCGCCCTGGCTGGCGAGCTGCCGCGCATATGTGTCAGCGGCCGTCGCTGTGAGCGCGCCATTCTTGTCAATCCGGCTGAAGGTTTTGAGCGCGGCTTCGTCATCGCCCATCGCCGTTTCCATAAGGCCGAGCAGGTTCATCACGATCGTGTCCAGATAGGGATCGCCCTGGGACGCCGAGAGCAGTTTCAGCTGCGCATCACCGGGCTTGCCCTGGTCGAGCAGGGCCCAGGCCTCGAGCGAGGTCATGATCAGGCTGTTGAACAGGCCTGGATCACTGCCCTCCAGAATTCTAGAGAGCCGGTCGCCATGTCCGCTGATCAGCGCCTGCGCCGCCAGGGTCAGTCGCGGCAGGCTGGTTTCTTGCAGCGTTTCAGCGCTCGCCTTGTTCGAGATTGAAAGCGCGAGCGGAAAATTATTGGCAAGAAGCGCCGAGAAGACAGCACGCTCCATGATCGACTGGTCATGCGGGCTCGACCGCGCGACCAGCGCATATTTTCTCGCCGCCTGTCCGGGGTCATTGATCAGCGATGCGTACCGCGCGACGAGAAACTGGCTGTAGTCTTCTGCGATTGCATTGGTTTCCGCATCCGCGCGCGCAATGGCGAGTCGCTGGTTTAGCGAAGCGTTAGACGTGTCCACGCTGGAGCAAGCCGCCAGGCCGGCAAGCGCGAGAACTGAGAGACTGACCCTGAGCATATCAGTTTTGTTGATGGTCGAAACCGGAGAAGAACGCAATTTCTTCGCTCACATTTCTTGAGTTTCGATCAGCATTGACCGCTATCAGATGTCCTGACGCCCGATTTCGCCTTCATCGCCAAGTGAAACCTTGGGCAGGGGCTGTTTTTCAGGTGGCGGACCGGCCAGGCCATTGTCGAGCTTTTCCTGTATTTCGGCGCGTTTGGTCTCTGACGGATAGTCATTCAGCGCTGTGCGCCAGGCGGCACGGGCAGCGTCCTTGTCACCGAGATGCCAGTAGATGTCGCCGAGATGATCCTCGATCTCCCAATGGACATTGGGGGCGATCTCATTACGGCTCTGCTCGATGTAGCGCCGCGCCCCTTCGAGGTCGCCCAGCTTGTAGCGGGCCCATCCGAAACTGTCGCTGATATAGGGGTCGGCAGGTGCCAGGGCATTTGCGCGGGCGAGGACACGATAAGCTTCGGCATACCTGTCAGTATGTTCGACGAGAAAGTAGCCGAGCGTATTCAGCATGTAGGGATCATTCGGGCGTGCCAGGGACTCGGTACGGATCAGGCGCAGCGCCTCATCGATCTCATCGGCTTCGGCCAGCGCATTGGCGAGCGCCATGCGCCGGTCATGCGTATCATCGAGATTGCGCGCCGCCTTGGCGTGGACGAGGGCCTGCTCAAACTCGCCGAACTGGGCATAGATGGCAGAGCTTGTGCCGTGCGCACTCGCGCGTTCGGCATCTGTCAGGGCCAGCTCGGGCGTTTTCTCGGCAAGATCGGTCGCCTTCTTCTTGTCGTCGAGCAGGGCATAGATCAGCATGGCGCTCGAATAGGTGCCAAGCTCTTCATCTTCCTCGGCCAGCCTGATCGCTTCATCGAGGGCGGCATGTGATTTTTCTGGCTGTTCCAGACGTAGACAGGCCTGCGCTTCGGCGAGCTTCAGGCCAGCTGTTGGTTCTGGCGCAGCCGTTGCGACATGGATGGCGGCGTCGAAATAGGTTTCGTCATAGAGGTCGCCGACAATGGCGAGGCGCAGATCTTCATTGCCCGGATCATTGATGAGAGCGAGCTGGTCAAACACCGATTTGGTGTCATCAAACCCGCGCACACGCTCGCCGACAAAGGCTGAGCGGATCAGCCGCTGATAGGAAAGCGCCAGCGAGTAATCGCTCAGCGACCGCGCAAAGGCGGCGCTGGCCGTCATCGTCTCGTCGTCGATACCGCGCCCGGTTTCCAGCTGTTCGAGCGCAGCCTGATAGGATACCGCCTCTTCAGGTTCGGCCGCAGCGAGGCGGGTGTAGAGATCCTTTGCCTCTTCGATTCGTCCGAGCTTGCGCAGCAGGATCGCCTGGCGCGCGACCACCAGCTTCACATGTCCATAGAGCAGGTTCTGCGGATCAAACTCATGCTCCGGGGCCGTGATCTTTGTCGGCGTGATCGAGGAATAGACTGCGAGGGCTTCCTGTTCGCGCCCGACAACTTCCAGCATGGCGGCAAGGGACAGGTCGCCAGTCAGGCCCGGCAGGGCTGCGCCCACGGCTCGATGCGCATCGACAGCGGCGTCGCTTTGGCCATTCAGCGCAAGATACCAGGCCTCCAGAAAGCCGCCCATGATCGTCATGTCATCGCTTTCCACGGCCGTCTTGACGGTCGCAAGCGCACGATCATAGTCACCGGCCGCTGCGGCATCGATGGACAGCACCACTGCTGCGAACGGGCTCGGCGTACCGTCGCGGACCGAATTGGTCTGCATGGAGGCGATAAAGGCGGCGATGTCACCAGCCTTCACGGCGTCGACCGGCGACTCATAGGCCAGCAGGCCCACCGGGCGCCCATCTTCGCCGCGAACGGCTGTCTTCATTGCCGCATCCGACACTTCGTAATCGCCGCTATAGGCAGACAGCGCACCGAGCACTTCCTGCTTGCGGGCATCGAATTCGGCCCGTTCGGCGTCAGTAAAATTCGACGGTGCCGACTGGCTGGCACACCCGGACACGAACAGCGCTGCAGCAAGGATAGCGAGAGAAGCTTTGGACGTCATGAAATGCCCTTCTATGTCACCTCAGAGTGTGCAGGCGCGGCGGGCCCCTGTCCAGCCTGCAAGATAAGACGCGACAAGTGTGGCGTCAGTCTGACATGAAATCTGCCAGAACGGGGCATTTCGCCGTCAATTAATGTGCGCGCTTGACGCAGAAATCGGCGAGTTGACCGAGAAGTGACTTCCACTGCGTATCCGGAAGGTCCGCAAGCGCAGACTTGGCGAGGCCCGCATAGGCTTCGGCTTCGGCAATGGTCGCTTCGGCGGCACCGGTTGTCCGGATGAGATGGATGGCGCGGGCAAGGTCGCTTTCTTCCTGCGTTTCGACATTCAGCGCGCGCGCCCAGAAGGCGTGATCTTCTGTCTTGCCACGGCGACGCGCAATGATCACAGGGAGAGTGACCTTGCCTTCCCGGAAATCGTCGCCGACCACTTTGCCGATCACCGAGGTCGTACCGCCATAATCGAGGACATCGTCGACAATCTGGAAGGCGAGGCCGAGATTCTTGCCATAGCTCGCCAGCGCGTCAGCGTGCTCGCTGCTGCCCCCCGAGAGTGCGCCAGCGCGGCTGGCCGCCTCGAACAGCGCTGCCGTCTTGGCTTCGATGATGGCGAGATAGTCTTCTGTCGGCAGGTCGAGCTTGCCCTGCGCCGCGAGCTGGCGAACTTCGCCCTCTGCAATCACGGATGAGGCATTGGACAGGATGCCGAGAATCTCCAGCGATCCGGTGTCGACCATCAGCGTGAAGGCGCGCGCGAAAAGAAAATCGCCGACCAGGATGGAGGCGGAATTGCCCCATACCGATTTTGCCGCAGGCTTGCCGCGGCGAAGGTCGCTCTCATCGACCACATCATCATGCAGCAGCGTCGCGGTGTGAATGAACTCGACCGCCGCCGCCAGCGCATGGGTGGAGCTCTTCGCCTTGCCGACGGCATGTGCAGCCGCGAGCGTAATGATCGGGCGCAGGCGCTTTCCGCCGGCCGTAACGATGTACTGGGAGAGGTCGGGAATAATGTCGACCGGGCTTGCCGCGCGGGCTTTCAGCAGGGTCTCCACCGCCGTGAGGTCCGATTCCAGCAGCGACTGGAGCTGGTCCACGACTGTGGCGTTCTTTGCGATGTCACGTGCTGTAGCCGATATGCTCACGAGGGATTTCCTATTCCGGTCGCTCAGACATTCCCATATGGATAACAGGCGGGCTCAGGTCCACCTCTGCGGTACAGGGCCGCATATAGGATAAGGATGTCTATGGAAGAAGTGTTCCGCACCAATGACCCCGTCAAGCTGAGCTATATTCGTCATCTCATGGCCGAGGCAGGGATCGAGGTCTACATCCTTGATGAGCATACCGCTTATATTGACGGTCGCGGGCCGATGGTCCCCATCCGTGTCGTCGTCCACGAAGATGATGCCGATCGCGCCCGGCTCGAACTGAAAGATCTCGACCAGGATGGCTGAGACGGCGTTCACACGCGATGCCTTTCTCGGCGGGCTCGTCACCGTCCTGCAGCCGAAGAAGGGGTTTCGGGCCGGCACGGACAGCGTGCTGCTCGCCGCGGCGCTCGACCCGTCCATGACGGGCACGGCGGCCGAGTTCGGCTGCGGGGCAGGGGGCGCGCTCTTTCCGGCGGCGTGGCGACTGAAGGATGTAAGCTTTACCGGACTGGAGCTTGACCCTCTCATGCTCGATCTTGCCCGTCAGGGGATCGCGGAAAATGACCTTGCAGGGCGCGTTCAGGTGCAGGAGCAGAATGTCGGCAACATCCCGCATGACTGGGAAAACCGCTTCGATCTCGTCTTTTCCAATCCACCCTATTTCCGCACCGGCTCGATCACCCAGCCCGGCGAACGCAAGCATGAGGCCTATCTGGAAAGCGTCCCCCTGAAAGACTGGATCTGGGGCATGCTGCACAGCCTCAAGCCGCGCGGGCGGTTCGTGATGATTCACCGCGCCTGCGAGCTTGCGCGCATCCTCGCCTTGATCGAGCGGCGCACCGGCCAGATCGAGGTGATGCCCGTGCGCTCGCACCCCGGCGCAGACGCCAAGCGTGTCATCGTGCGTGCGCGCAAGGGGCTCCGCTCCGGTGAGATGCGGCTCCTCTCCGGCATCGACATCTACAAATCGAAAGGCGGGGACCGTACCGAGCTGCTCGAGCGCATCGCGCGATCCGACGCGGGTCTGGACTGGGGCTGAATACATCCGCCGATACCTGCGAAGGCAGGTATCCATAATGTGTACTTTCAACGAGTGTTGACGCCTGAACGTTTCTCCATGGACGCCTGCCTTCGCAGGCGTCGTCGGATCAATCTGCAAGGCTCCAGAATCCACTCATCCTTCGACTTTGCTCGGGATGAGGCGTAGGATGGCAACAGAGGAGAGGGAGCCATGCAGAACCTGTTCACCATGCTGATGATTGTCGGCAGCCTCGCCGGCCTCGCCATGGGTGCGCTCGCCCACCCGAAATTCTACGCCGCCGTCTTCCGCAAGAAACGCGCAGACAGCGCCGACCATGAGCATTCGATCGATTAGGGCGTGACACCCCCGCAGTTGCGAAATCGCCCGTCTGGCGGTAGGCGGTTGCGCTGAACTTCAGCTCTCGATTCAAGGCCTGCCATGTCAGCCCCGACCGCCCGTGAAAAACCCGCTTCCTTTCAGGACCTGATCCTGCGCCTGCAGGCCTATTGGGCCGCGCAGGGCTGCGCGATCCTGCAGCCTTATGACATGGAAGTGGGCGCCGGCACGTTGCATCCGGCGACGGTCCTCCGCGCCCTCGGGCCCAAGGACTGGCGCGCCGCCTATGTGCAGCCGTCCCGCCGCCCGGCCGATGGCCGCTATGGCGAGAATCCGAACCGGCTCGGCCATTACTACCAGTATCAAGTCATCCTGAAGCCGAACCCGGCAAACCTACAGGACCTTTATCTCAACTCGCTTTACGAGATCGGTATCGACCCGATGGTGCACGATATCCGCTTCGTCGAAGATGACTGGGAGAACCCGACCGTCGGCGCCTGGGGCCTCGGCTGGGAAGTCTGGTGCGACGGGATGGAAGTCAGCCAGTACACTTATTTCCAGCAGGTCGGCGGCCTCGACGTGTTCCCGGTCTCGGGCGAGCTGACCTACGGCCTCGAACGCCTCGCCATGTATGTGTTCGGCGTCGACAATGTCTACGATCTGCCGTTCAACGACCCGGCCTCTGCCGTGCCGCTCTCCTATGGCGACGTCTTCCTGCAGAATGAGCGCGAACAATCGGCCTTCAACTTCGAACTCGCCGATGTTGAGATGCTGCAGACCTGGTTCACCGGTTGCGAGAGCCAATCAAAGGCCCTGCGCGAAGCCGGAAAGCCGCTGCCAGCCTATGACTATGCGCTGAAAGCCTCCCACGTCTTCAATCTGATCGATGCGCGCGGCGCGATTTCGCCGACAGAGCGCCAGGCCTTCATCGCCCGCGTCCGCGATCTTGCCCGCGGCGCCGCAGAGCTCTGGGCCAAGCAGGAAGAGGAGCGGGCGGCCTGATGCTTCGCGCGTTCCCGTTTGTGGTTCTGCTGGCGCTCACCGCCTGTGGCGGCGACCCCGCTTCGGACGGCGAGACCGCGCCATCGACGACCGTTCCGGCCCCGGTCATCGGCGCGGACATGGAACTGCCCGTCGAAGACCCATTCTGCACCTTCACGGCAGAAGGCGGCGCACCCGAAGGCGGCTATGTCTTCGTCACCAGCATGGGCGAGAGCGTCTATCACGGCTATGCCAGGCTCGATGGCGAGACCACCCGGCTCACCGAAGTGGAGGCCGGCTTTGGCGCGGGCATCGAAACGCGCCGCTATGTGACGGATGATGAGAGCGTCGAGCTGGAAGTGATCCTGCTGGAGGCGGGCGAGTCCGAAGAGGCTGTCTCCTATACCGGATCCGTGCGCTCAATCTTCCCGGTCGAGGGGGATGCGGTGAAATTTGAAGGCCGCTGTGCCTATGCCGGAGACGCCCATGAATAGATATATCTTCGCATTGCTGGCCGGGGTCATGGTCTCCGCCTGCGCCGAGCGGGCGAGCGAACCTGCCGGGGCGCCGCAATACAATACCAGCATCGACGATCCGGCCCCGCCGGCTGAGGATGTCGCAGAGACAGACCCGCAGGCGCTCGCCATCGGCATGATGCATGAGCCGGACACAGCCGCCTATTGCACGCTGATGCAGGCTGCCCATGAGTTCGTCTATGACGACCCGGACACCTGGCGCTTCGTCTTCCTGAGCGAAGCCGAAGGCGAGGCCCCGCCGGCGCGAATCAGGATCAATGACGAGGTGCTGGCCTTCAGTGAAGAGAGAAAGACCGAGGACGCCGAAGGGGTCGAGACCTGGCGATACCGGTCCGAGGACCGCGGCATTCTGGTCGAACTGCAACTGAAACCGGTCGATGGCGGTGTCGAACATACCGACTATGAAGGCACGATGGCCATCATCGAACCGGTCGAAACTGAGAAAATGGGCGTAAAAGGCAGTTGCGGCGTCTGACCGCCTGCGGCATCACGCGGACACGAAACACAGGACGATTTCCACGTCATGGCTGAACTTCTCCTCGAACTCTTTTCGGAAGAGATTCCGGCACGCATGCAGGCAAAGGCCGAAAGCGATCTGCGCGACGCGCTGACCAGGGGCCTGACCGAAGCCGGCGTTGAGTTCGGTGAAGTGACGGCCCTGTCCGGCCCGCGCCGCCTCGCCATTGCAATTGACGGTCTGCCAGAGAAATCGGCTGATGTCAGCGAAGAGAAAAAAGGCCCAAAGGTCGGCGCGCCGGAACAGGCAGTGCAGGGCTTCCTGCGCGGGGCAGGCCTTACCTCGATCGATCAGGCCGAAGTGCGGAGCGACCCGAAAAAGGGCGACTTCTACGTCGCCGTGCGCGAAATTCCGGGTCGTCCGCTGGAAGACATCATTGCAGAACTCGTGCCGCAGATCGTGCGCGGATTCCACTGGCCGAAATCCATGCGCTGGGGACGCGGAGAGCTGCGCTGGGTGCGCCCGCTCCAGAGAATTGTCTGCGTTTTCAACGGCAAGACCGTCGAGTTCGAGATTGATGGCCTCAAATCCGGCAATGAAACCGAAGGCCACCGCGTCCAGGGGCGCGGTCCGTTCACTGTCTCGTCCCTGGACGAGTACCGCACAAAGCTGCAGCAGGAAGGCTCTGTCGTGCTGTCGCGCGAAGACCGCCGCCTGCTGATTGAGGAACAGGCCCACAAGGTCTGCGCCGAGGCTGGCCTGGAACTGGTCGAAGACAAGGGCCTGCTCGAAGAAGTGACCGGTCTTGCTGAATGGCCGGTGGTCATCCTTGGCGACATGGACCCTGCTTTCCTCGACCTGCCGGGCGAGGTCATCCAGCTCTCCATGCGCACGCACCAGAAATATTTCGCCGTGCGCGACCCGAAAACCGGAAATCTCGCGCCTCATTTCGTTGTGGTGGCCAATATCGAAGCAAAGGATGGCGGCAAGGCCATCGCGGCGGGCAATCGCAAGGTGCTGTCGGCGCGTCTCGATGATGCGCGCTTCTTCTGGGACAATGACCGCAATACGCCGCTCGAAAAGATGGCCGGGAAACTCTCGACGATCGACTTCAAGAAAGAGCTGGGCACCATTGCCGACAAGGTGGAGCGCGTCGCAGCCCTCGCGCGCGAACTCGCCCCGAAAGTCGGCGCGGATCCGGACCTTGCGGAAAAAGCCGCCAGGCTGGCCAAGGCGGACCTCGTCTCCGAAATGGTGTTCGAATTCCCTGAACTTCAGGGCGTGATGGGCCGGTATTATGCGCTGGAAGCCGGTAAACGCGCCGGCGTCATACCGGACGCAAAGCGATCCGGGACCCAGTCAGCAGCAGAAGAGTCTGGGGCCCGGACAAGCTCTGACGAGCTTTCCGGGATGACGGGATTTGTGGACAGGCTTGATGAAGCCAGCGTGCGCGCCATCGCCGACGCCATCGCGATGCACTACAAGCCGCAAGGCCCGTCAGACGAGGTGCCGACAGAGCCTGTCAGCATCGCCGTCGCCCTCGCCGACAAGCTCGACACACTGGTCGGCTTCTGGGCCATCGACGAAAAACCCACCGGATCGAAAGACCCGTTCGCGCTGCGCCGCGCGGCACTGGGCGTCGTGCGGATCATTCTGGAGAATGAGGTTCGGCTGAATCTTCAGGATGATATCTTGAAGACATTCAACATCCTGATATCGATTCCTTTTGCTGACTATATTTCATCGAGGTCGTCCGAAACGGCGCTTTCTGATGTCGAGCACCTCATCAGAAGACACGAGTTTAAGTTCAAACTTGTCCATGATTTCTTGTCGAATGAGAACGGTCAGTTTGACGTAATGGAACTTGCTAAAGCAGTGCATCTTTCTGACGTCCCTCAAAACTATGATTACGTCCGTCAGTTGCCGATAGATATATCTGCTGCAAATCACCCAGATGAAGCATGGGCTTTTATACACCGAAATCACCCAGGTGAACCTAAGAAGTACTTTCTTGAGGATAATGAGGGAGCCCAATTAAATTTGGCAGGGAGAACAGAGGTTCAAAGAACTGACCTCCTCGCCTTCTTCGCTGACCGCCTCAAACAATACCTCCGCGACGCCGGCGCGCGTTATGACCTTATTGATGCGGTCTTTGCGCTTGGCGAGGATGATCTCGTCCTCATCGTAAAGCGGGTCGAGGCGCTCGGCGCGTTCCTTGAGACCGAAGACGGCGCAAACCTTCAGGCGGGCTACAAACGCGCGGTCAACATTCTCAGGGCGGAAGAGAAAAAAGACGGCGCAGAATTTGCAGGCACGCCCGACACATCACTGTTCGAACAGGACGAGGAGAAGGCCCTGTACGCTGCCATCGAAGCATCTTCGGCAGAGGCCGATGCGGCCCTGAAGGCCGAGGACTTTGAGAGGGCCATGGCGGCGCTCGCGGCCCTGCGTGCGCCCGTCGATGCCTTCTTCGAACATATTCAGGTGAATGCCGAGAAACCAGAACTGAGGCAAAACCGCCTATTGATTCTGAATTCCATTCGTGACGCTTTGCAACGCGTCGCGGATTTTTCCAAACTGGCGGCATAATATTGCGGGAGGGGACACATGCTGATCATCCCGCTCCTGTTCGGCCTTCTGGCCTTGTGGATGTGGAGCCTAGCCAAGATGCCTTCGAAGCAGGCACGGGACATATTTGACGCGCACGGACCGGCACCTTCGGAAGTGTCTGATCGTGACCGCGCCTTCGTGCTTGCCTTGCATCGGCGTTTCGGAACGAATGATTTCATGCTGAAGGCTATTCAGAATCGCCCGCTGGACCCGGAAATCACGGAAGAATTTGGCTTGAAACCTGCATGCCTGGACGACCGGACAGAGCTGGGGGTCCGTTTGCCGCAACTGAAACTTCTGGTGTCTTTCGAACCCGGGCGCTATCGCCTAACAAACGACGCTGCGCGACTGGCCGAAAGCCTCGCCCAAGAGAAATTGAGTCTGGAGAATACAAATCATGGCTGACAGTGCTGAAACGATGACCAGGGATCAATGGGTCTATTCCTTCGGTGGTGGCACGGCCGATGGCGACACCACGATGAAGAATCTCCTCGGCGGCAAGGGCGCCAACCTCGCCGAAATGGCGCGCCTCGGTCTTCCGGTCCCTCCGGGCTTCACACTCACAACAGCTGTCTGTACCGCCTATTACGATCTTGGCGAAAAATACCCGGCCGGTCTGGAAGCGCAGGTCGATGCCGCGCTGAAGGCCGTCGAAGCCGAAACCGGCAAGGTGTTCGGTGATCCGGAAAACCCGCTGCTCGTCTCCGTGCGGTCAGGGGCCCGCGCCTCCATGCCGGGCATGATGGACACGGTTCTCAATCTTGGCCTCTCCGAAGTGACGGTGAAGGGCCTCGCCCAGAAGGCTGGCGAGCGGTTCGCCTATGATTCGTATCGCCGCTTCATCCAGATGTACTGCAATGTCGTCCTCGGCCTGAAGCACGACACGTTCGAACACATCCTCGACGACTATAAAGAGCGCCAGGATTACAGCCTCGACACCGAAATGACGGCCGATGACTGGAAAGAGATCATCTCCCAGTACAAGGCGGCCGTCGAGAAACAGCTCGGCAAGCCATTCCCGGACGATCCGAAGGAACAGCTCTGGGGCGCGATCGGCGCCGTGTTCGGCTCCTGGATGAATGACCGCGCGATCCTCTATCGCAAGCTCAACGACATCCCGGCCGCCTGGGGCACGGCGGTCAACGTCCAGTCCATGGTGTTCGGCAATATGGGCGACACCTCGGCAACCGGTGTTGCCTTCACGCGTGACCCGTCGACTGGCGAGAAGACCTTCTATGGCGAGTTTCTGATCAATGCGCAGGGCGAGGACGTTGTGGCCGGCATCCGCACGCCAGCGCCGATCTCACGCTCACGCGCCGATGCGCTGTCATCCGACGAAGCCCCGCTCGAAGAGGCCATGCCGGCCGTCTATGAGGAACTGGTCGCTGTCGCGAACAAGCTCGAAAGCCACTATCGCGACATGCAGGACATCGAGTTTACGGTCGAGGACAACAAGCTCTACATGCTGCAGACGCGCAGCGGCAAACGCACCGCTGCCGCCGCCCTCAAGATCGCTGTCGACATGGCACAGGAAGGCCTGATCAGTGAGGAAGAGGCCGTGCTTCGCCTGATGCCAAACCAGCTCGACCAGCTGCTGCACCCGACCATTGCCCCAGATGCGAAACGCGACGTGATCGTGAAAGGCCTGCCGGCCAGCCCTGGCGCGGCTGTCGGCAAGGTCGTCTTTGATTCCGATGAAGCAGCGGCGCTCGCAGAAAAGGGTGAAGACGTCATCCTGATGCGCGTCGAAACCAGCCCGGAAGACATTCACGGCATGCATGCAGCCCGCGCCATCGTCACCTCGCGCGGCGGCATGACCTCGCATGCGGCTGTGGTCGCTCGCGGCATGGGCCGGCCTTGCGTCTGCGGTGCCGGCGGCCTGCAGATCGATCCGGCAAACGGCATTTTCCGCTCCGGCGGCCGTGAGTTCAAGAAGGGCGATCTCGTCACCATTGATGGCGCGGAAGGCGAAGTCCTTCTCGGCGCGATCGATATGGTGAAGCCGGACCTTTCGGGTGATTTCGGCAAGCTGATGGAGTGGGCAGACCGCGCCCGCAAACTGAAAGTGCGCACCAATGCCGAGACCCCGCATGATGTCGAAACTGCCAAGCAGTTCGGCGCGGAAGGCATCGGCCTCTGCCGTACCGAACATATGTTCTTTGACGCTGACCGCATCCCGGTCGTGCGTTCGATGATCCTCGCCGGCGACAAGAAGGGCCGTGAGGCGGCGCTTTCGAAACTGCTACCGATGCAGCGTGCAGACTTCGCGGAAATCTTCCGCATCATGGAAGACCGCCCCTGCACCATCCGCCTGCTTGACCCGCCGCTGCACGAATTCCTGCCGCATTCAGAAGCTGAAATGGCGGAAGTCGCCGCGTCTGCCGGTGTCGATGTTGCCGTCCTGAAGCGTCAGGCCGACGATCTGCACGAGAGCAATCCGATGCTCGGCCATCGTGGCTGCCGCCTCGGGATCACCTATCCGGAAATCTACGAGATGCAGGCCCGCGCCATCTTTGAGGCGGCGGTGCAGATTGCCAGGGAAACCGGATATAGCCCCGTCCCTGAAGTGATGATCCCGCTCGCGGCAACCCGCAAGGAGATCGATATCCTGAAGGAGCGGATCGACGCGACGGCCAAGGCAGTCTTTGAGGAGACCGGCACGACGCTGGAATACCTCGTCGGCACCATGATCGAGCTGCCGCGCGCAGCCCTGCAGGCTGGCCAGATTGCAGAATCGGCAGCCTTCTTCTCATTCGGTACGAACGACCTCACGCAGACAACGCTCGGCATTTCGCGCGATGACGCGGCCCGCTTCCTCAAATCCTATGAGGAGCAGGGCATCTATGAGAAGGACCCGTTCGTGACACTGGACCAGGATGGCGTCGGCGAGCTGGTGAAGATCGCAGCGGAGCGTGGTCGCAAGACCCGGCCCGAGATCAAGCTCGGCATTTGCGGCGAACATGGCGGTGACCCGGCATCGGTGATCTTCTGTCACCATCTGGGACTGGATTATGTGTCCTGCTCGCCTTACCGGGTGCCCATCGCCAGACTCGCAGCGGCACATGCTGCGTTGCAGCAAAACGAGGCCTGAAACGGGTCAGATTCTGCCCGATTGGGCACCTCAGACCCGGCTTCCTGACCGATGGAACCGTTGTATTTCAGCAACACTGCGTTTCGATGCCGAAACGAGGTGGGTGTTAACTATGCCCCGTGAGGTGTTGAAATGGCAGGACTTTTTGCCCTCAGTCCTGAGCGGTAAAACGCAGGCCGGTGCGCATGGGTTCCGAGGCTCACAGAAATGTAAGTCAGCGAAGCAGCGATTTGATTGCTATGTGCCGCTCGAGTTCAATATTTAGTCCAAACGAAAAGCCGGAAACATCAGGGAATGGGCAGCAGGGCCGGTTTGGCCTGATTACTGCTTGGATGGCTTAAACCGGCAATCAGAGGGGACAGGTGATGTCACTCAGAACGGCAAAACAGAGCCCGCGAATTTTCGCGGATACCTCCCTCCGCGGCAAAATTGGCCGCTGGTGGCTGGCCAAGAGCGATGCCGAGCAGCGGACCTTCGTGACGCGCTCAGCGCTCGTCTCAACCTTTGCGGCTGGCCTGGTTGTCGCCCTGCCGATGATTTCCTCGATCAATGTGCAGAAGCAGGCCGAGGCCGAGTATCGCGCCCAGACAGAACGCTTTGCAGCCGTGCAGGATGCCGGCGAAGCGGTCCGCGCAGATCCGAAGGCTCCAGAACTGATGCGCCATGAATGGCTGCGCAATGTCGAATTCTCGCTGGAGCGTAATCCTGAACAGGCGCTCAGCCGTTATGGCGGGCTGGAGCGTGACTCCGCCGTTCTCGCCGGCATGAAGAGCTTCGACCCGGTTCACCTCGACAAGGCCGAGGATATGAGCCGCCAGATGAAGTGTCTCGCCGAAGCCGTCTATTATGAGGCCCGCAGCGAATCGACCGCCGGCCAGCTTGCTGTCGCTGAAGTCATCATGAACCGCGTCAAGGATCACCGCTATCCGAACACGGCGTGCGATGTGGTCTATCAGGGCGCCACGCGCACGACGGGCTGTCAGTTCACTTTCACCTGTGACGGTGCGCTGGAGCGCAAGCCGCGCGGATCGAAATGGGAAGCTGCCAAGGCCATTGCGGCCCACATCTATCTCAACCTGGATGAAAAGCGCACGGCTGGCGCAACGCACTATCACGCGACCTACGTCAATCCGGTCTGGAATTCCGGCCTGATCAAGACCTCGAAGATCGGCACGCACATCTTTTACCGCTTCCCGCGGGGAGCAGAGTGGGCAAGTGCCCGAGCTGCCCAGCAGGCCCGCTTCGACCGTGAAGCAAGCGGCATTGAGGGGGGCGACTCGTCCATCATGACAATCACGGGCGAATCGAGCACTGAAGATCTCAACGCCAAGTCATTGAGCGTCCTCAGCCCCGCGCCATAAGGATCGATTTGTATGAGTGAAGATAGTCTGTTTGAGGCAGTCGACACTTATATAAACAGCCTGTTCGTCGAAGATGATCCTGTGCTGGAACGCGCCATCACGCGCGCGACCGCTGCCGGACTGCCGGAAATCCAGGTGTCGCCCGGACAGGGCAAGCTGATCTACCTCCTCGCAAAGATGATCGGCGCCAGGCGGGTCCTCGAAGTCGGCACGCTCGGCGGCTATTCGACGGTCTGGCTCGGCCGTGCGCTTCCCAAGGACGGCAAGCTGATAACGGTGGAACTCGAACCGGCGCATGTCAAAGTTGCTCGCGAAACGCTGCAGGATGCCGGTCTTGCCGATCACTGTGAGGTGATCGAAGGCAAGGCGCTCGACGTGCTCAGCGGTCTCCAGCCGGCCTTCGACATGGTTTTTCTCGATGCCAACAAGGATGGCTATCCTGCCTATCTGAAGCAGGCGGTCAGGCTGACCCGTCCGGGCGGACTGATCGTGGCCGACAATGTCGTGCGGGAAGGGGCGGTGCTGAAGCCATCATCCGTCGACGCGAATGCCATTGGCGCGGCCGCCTTCAACCAGGCGCTTGCCAGCCATCCGCAGCTTGAGGCCATCGTGCTCCAGCAGGTCGGCATAAAGGGCCATGACGGCCTCGCTGTGGCCCGGGTGAAGGACTGACGGTACGGAGTCCTGCGTCGGCCGCAGGCTCACTCAGCAGGGAAAGCGGGTTGTCCAGCGCTGATCATCGCCCGTGAAGCGTTTCAGCGGTTCACCAGTCTTGTGGCAGCGGGCAGTCTGGCGTCCATTCTCACTGAAGTTTGCAGTGAATACGTCGACGTTCCAATTGTCGCCATTCCATCCGCCGCTGAAAGTGGTGCGCAGGCTGATGGATTCCACATCGGCTGCAGACGTCCCCTCGGGCAGTGAAATACCGACAGTTTGCCAGGTGTGGTCGATCCAGCGTTGCCCCTGGTTAAGATTGTTCGCCGCGACAACGCCGCCGCCGCGCAGGCGCACGGTGGCGTGGACATTGTCATTCCCCCCGCGCAAGTCGTCTCCACCTGTCTTGATGTCGAGAATGATTTCACGCGGTGAGTCCGGCACTGATGGCGCGTTGCGGGGGGTGTAGTTCTGTTGAACAAACCAGGTTCGCCAACAGACTTCATCGCCGACACGGTTGCGCTCAAGGTTGCACCAGGCATTGCGTTCCGGTTTCGGAACCATGGTCACCTTTCGTGCCCCGTAATTTGGTTCGTAGATGAAGATCTTCAGGTCTTCCTTGTGCTCGCCAAGATCACCCTTGTAGCGGCCCATGTCATAGCCATAGGCGAGGACGACATGGTCTGCCCCAGGATCACCCGACAGGGATTTCAGGCCGAGCGGCACTGGCCGGCCGGCGTCTATCTTCTCGCGCAGTTCCTCAAGGCGGCCCCCATTGGTGCCCTGGAGCCCCCAGCGGAAGAACTCGTCATCGCGAATGCCGAGCGGGTTCATGTGAAGTTCGACCCACTTATCCATGTGCGCTTCTAGCGCTGTCATGTTGCGGGCGTAGAGATAGCTTTGCAGGGTCGTACCGTTGACGGGTGTATAGTCCTGCCGCGGGATCGGCTTCCCGGCACGCCAGTAATCAAGCGCGGCATACACCATGCCGCCGCACAGCCCGCTGGTGGTGACGTCGAACACACCGGTTACCGTCTTGAAGGTATTTATGAATCTGAAGCCGTCCGCCACCGGGTCGAAGTCTGTCATTCGGGCGGTGGTCAGAGGTATGGCAATGGATGGGTCTATCTTTAGCGTCCCCGGCCTGATTGTCGGCTTGGTCAAAACCGCCTTGCCGCCAGATTTTTCGGGCGGCTCGGCTATGGCGGCAGGGGCAAGCCCCGCGACCATCATCACAAGTGAGGCTGCTACCTTCTGAGGCAGTTCCATGGCGTCCCTCCTTCCCACAGTGCAACGGGGAAAAGATATCATGTATAGGATGGGACGCGAAAGACTTTCGAACTCGCTCGACCAGTTGAAAGCGTCCTAGGTGCGAGGGCCGAGAGTCTTCTCAAGCTGCTTCTTCAGCCGCTTCGGCATGAACCGCGCCGCAAAGCGGGTGCGTTCAGCCATCTTGCCGGCCATATAGTGAACTTCCTTGCCATGCGCAGCGTCCCAGGCGCGTTCAGCCGCCAGTTCGACCGGATAGACTTCGGAGCCTGACTCCCGGATCATGTCGCTCATTTTCACATTTGCGCCGTCCTTGGCGCCCATATCGAGGATCGGCGTATCGATGAACCAGGGCATGAGGGAGGTGACCCGGATCCCGATATTCGAAAACTCGATATCGAGCGCTTCTGTGAGGCCGCGCACGGCGAACTTGGTTGCAACATAGACCGCCAGCTTCGGTGCACCGAACACGCCAGCGGTCGAGGCGGTATTGACGATGCGCGACCCTTTGGTCTGACGCAGCAGGGGAAGCGCCGCCTGCACGCCATTGATGACACCCTTCACATTGATGTCGACAATGGCGTCATTGTCCTCGCCGGAAATGTCTTCGAACCAGCCATGTCGGCCAATCCCGGCATTGTTGAAAAGAACGTTCAGCCTGCCATCGGTTGCCTTGGCGAAATCATCCATGCAGCGCTTCCAGTCATCGCGGCTGCGTACATCGAGCTTGCCCGAAATGCAGTTCTCTTCGCCGATCTCGGCCGCCACTTTCTTCAGGCCGGCTTCATTGATGTCGTAGAGGCCGACAAACCAGCTGCGGTCAGCAAACAGTTTTGCCGTTGCTGCGCCGATGCCGGATGCGGCTCCGGTGATGAAGATGCTCTTGCGGCCGATACACTCGCCCATGTCCAGTCCTCCCATTTGCCGCCGTTTCGTTTGAGGCGGTCAGTCAGGAAACAGGTTCACGGCAGGTCGAGGCCGACGTCAAGATTTGACGCAGAGTGAGTTAGCGCACCGACGGAAATATAATCGACGCCAGTTTCGGCGATTCCGGCGACCGTATCGAGATTGACGCCGCCCGACGCTTCGGCCTTGCACGCCCCATCGATCATCTCCACGGCGCGGCGCAGCGTGTCATTGTCCATATTGTCCAGGAGCACAGCATGCGGCTTCAGCGGCAGCGCTTCTTCGAGCTGCTGCAGATTGTCGACCTCAATCTCGATCATGCGAAGGTGCCCGGCATAGTCGTGCGCCCGCTTCAGCGCTTCGGTGATCGACCCACAGGCCGCGATATGGTTGTCCTTGATCAGGATCGCGTCATCGAGGCCGTAGCGATGGGATGTGCCGCCGCCGCAGCGCACGGCCCGCTTCTCGACGGCGCGGTGGCCCGGCGTCGTCTTGCGCGTGCAGACGATGGTTGCATCCGTGTGCGAGACTTTGTCCACGAAGGTCGCCGTCAGGGTCGCAATGCCGGACAGGCGGCCCAGAAAATTCAGCATGGTCCGCTCGGCAATCAGGATGGAGCGTGCCTCGCCAGACAGGGTTGCAATCATATCGCCGGGCGAAAGCGCATCGCCATCCTGCTTGCTCTGGTCGAGTGTCACAGCGGGGTCGACGAGCTTCAGCGCGTATGCGGCAGCATCCATGCCGGCCAGGCGCCCCGGCTTGCGCGCGGCAATCTTCGCCTCGATCATCGTGCCCGGCTTGATCGTTGCATCCGTGGTCAGGTCGCCGGCTCGGCCAAGGTCTTCCGACAGCGCAAGACGGACGATCGGGTCCAGGACCAGATCAGGCAACGGTGGGGGTGCAATCATAGGGTGGCTTCTTCCTTGGCGGGCTCGGACGGCAGGCGTACAAAGCTGCGCCGCGCTTCGTCCATCGTTTCAGTAAAGTCGGAGCGGTAATGTCCACCGCGGCTTTCTTCGCGGCTGAGGGCCGCCGCAGCGATCAGACGCGATGCTGTAAGCGCGCGGGCATCGCCGTGCTGTACGCTCATTATGTCGATGTCTTCCAGCAGGCTGGCAAGGCCGTCCGCGTCACGCACCACGCCGCATTTCTCGGCCATGCCAAGGCGAAGGGCCTGCAGGGCGTCAGGGGGCAGTTCGTCTGGTACGTCACCGGAAGAGTGCGACGGCTGGTTAAGGTCGGCTTCGCGCAGCCTGTCTGCAATGCGTGAGGCGAAAACCACCGCCTCAAGCAGGGAATTGGACGCGAGCCGGTTCGCGCCGTGCGCACCGGTCGAGGCGCATTCGCCGCACACAGACAACCCGTCCAGCGTGGACCGCCCCCACATGTCTGCCACGACACCACCCATGTGATAGTGCGCGGCGGGTGCGACAGGGATGGGTTTGACCCGCGGGTCTATGCCGGCCGCCATGCAGGCCGCGAATACCGTGGGAAAGTGCGCCGGAAATTCATTGCCGACGGCCTCGCGCGCATCGAGGAACGCGCCGCGCCCAGCCATGCGTTCGGAATGGATCGCACGCGCAACTTCATCGCGCGGGGCCAGTTCAGCGTCCTCATGATAGCGATGCATGAAAGGCTGCCCCTTGCGATCGAGCAGGACAGCCCCTTCGCCGCGCAGGGCTTCGGTTGCGAGCGGCGCGGGGTCGAGGCCCACATCCATGGCGGTCGGGTGGAACTGGACAAATTCAGGATCGGCAATCAGCGCACCAGCTGACCAGGCCATGGCGAGAGCGTCGCCGCGTGACTGCGGCGGGTTGGTCGTTACCCGAAACAGACCGCCGGACCCGCCTGTACAGAAAATCGTTTCGCGCGCGGTTAGCGGCGACAGGTTTCCCTTTCGGTCGCGCACCACCGCCCCGGCAATCTGGCCATTCTCATCCTGCAGAAGGCCAACGGCGCGGAACGGCCATTTCAGCGTGATATTGCCAGCGGCCTGAACAGCAGCGGTCAACGCACCCATAATGGCCTTGCCCGCGAGGTCTCCGGCAACCCGCGCCACGCGCGGAACCGAATGAGCGGCCTCCAGCGACAGGGCGAGCGCGCCTTCATCGGTCCGGTCAAAGGGCACGCCCATTTCGATGAGGTCCAGCACCCGGGCTGGGCCTTCTTCGGCGATGAGGCGGGCGATGATCGGGTCAACGAGACCGGCGCCCGCCGCAACCGTATCGGCAGCATGCGACTCTGCCGTGTCGAGCGGGTCAAGGGCGGCCGCGAGTCCGCCCTGCGCCCAGGCAGAGGAGGCCGCTTCACCGAGTGGGGCAGGGGCGATAACGGTGCATTTGCGCGGGGCGAGCCGCAGTGCGAGGAACAGGCCAGCAAGGCCCGCGCCGACGATGAGGATATCGTCGCCCGGGCCAGGTTCACCCGCCTTGATGCGCGTCGAGTGGTTCATGTCAGCCCCCGCCCTTCATCAGGATATGGCGCCTTCCGCCCGCCGCCATATGGCGGGGTAGGCCCCGCTCCCCAGCAGCACGCCATCCATGGATGAGGCGTCCTTGATGACGAGCTGGAAGTGGTCGGGCAGATAGCTGTCGGTTGGCTCGCCTTCGAGAAAATTGACGATCGTCGAAAACACGGTGAGCTGGTCACCATCGACCGATGCCGAACAGCTTTGCTCGACCGTGTAGAGGACATCGGCAGACGGGCAATCCTGGCGTGCTGTCAGTTCGCAGTCATATCTGTCGGGGTCATCGCCCGGCATCAGGCGGGCCTGCCCGCTGAAGCTGCAGACCGGATGAACCTCGGCTTCAAACATCCAGATGCCGGCAATATTGGGTGCTGGCTCGGTCGTCTGGCTGAAGGCGACCTGCCCAGTCAGACAGGCGAGAGACAGGAGGGCAGCGGTGCGGATCACGAAATGCCCTCTTCGGACCGGATGAACACCACTGGCGCTGTTGCGGCAGACACGAGCGAACCGTACATGCGCTGCGAGCTCTGTATCGTCAGGGCGAAATTGTCCGGCACATAGGTCAGGCCTTCGATCTTCGACTCAAGGAACTGGTCGATCACCGAGCGGATGGACACCTGGTTGCCGAACCGCCGGGCCGTGCATGTCTGCAGGACAACTGACCGGCCCCAGAGGGAGCAGACTTCCACCGCGGTGAGTTCGCAGTCATAGACGCCTTCTTCCGGATTGGGGGTCAGGCGCGCTGTACCGCTCATCAGGCACTGGCCTTCGCGATAGGGTTTGGTCTGGAAGGTCCAGTTTCCGAGAATGTCGCTTGGGTCGCGATTTTCCGTGGCTCCGGCGGTCGGCGTGGCAACCATCAGAAGTGCTGCAAGGCAAGCCATCAGGACAGGTCGCATGGGGCAGGTCTCCGGGGGGAAAGAGCTGAAGCGGGGTTGCTGTGGTCGAGCAAACCCCGCCAAAGCGGCGACTTCAAGGCATCAGGCGGCCGAAATGACCTCGATCTCCAGCGGCTTGAGGCCGGTTTCGAAGGCGAGCGGCTTTTCCGTCTTGGGCAGGGCCAGCATCGCATCGATGGCTTGCTTGGCCTTCACCCGCACCGATTCCTCGATTTTCACCTCATGCTCCATGTCGATCAGGCAATCGAGGATGTTCTCGAGCGTGATGCGCTTCATGTGCGGACAGAGATTACATGGGCGGATGAAGTTCACGCCGGGATTTTCAGCGGCGACATTGTCGCTCATCGAGCATTCGGTCAGCAGCACGACCTTGTTCGGGCTCTCATCTTTCACATAGTTGGCGAGCGCCGAGGTCGAGCCGGCAAAGTCTGCCGCCTCGAGAACATCCGGCGGGCATTCCGGGTGAGCCAGGATGACAACGCCCGGATGCGCTTCACGCAGCTGGTTTACATCGTCAGCGCTGAACAGTTCATGCACTTCGCATGCGCCCGGCCAGGTGATGATGCGGATATCGGTCTGGGCGGCGACATTCTTGGCGAGATACTGGTCCGGCACGAGAATGACCGTGTCGGTCTTCCATTCCTTCGCGACTGCCTCAACCACCTGCGCGGCATTCGAACTGGTGCAGGTGATGTGGCACTCGGCCTTCACGTCCGCGGTTGTGTTCACATAGGTGACGACCGGATAGTCGGGATACTTTTCCTTGATAAGGCGAACATCGGCGCCGGTGATCGAAGCGGCGAGCGAACAGCCCGCTTCGAGGCTCGGGATCAGCACCGTCTTCTCGGGCGCCAGGATCTTCGATGTTTCCGCCATGAAATGGACGCCGGCCTGGACGATCACGTCCTGCTCGACCTGCGAAGCTTCACGGGCAAGTTGAAGGCTGTCACCGCGGAAGTCGCCGACGAGACGGAAGATATCCGGCGTCATGTAATTGTGCGCCAGGATAACCGCATTCTTCTCTTTCTTGAGGCGGTTGATCTCGGCCACGAGCGGCGCAACGGCGGGCCATTCCATGGGAGTGATGAAGTCCGATACGAGCGGGTAAAGCGCGTCGGTTTCGGCCTTGACGGCATCATCATATTTCAGGCCGCGGGCTTCAGCGGCATTGGCAGCGCGAAGCGGCGTCGGGGTCGGACAGCTTGGTCCGGAGTCAATAAGTCTGGCCATGGTGTAGTCCTCCACGCTTTTGCTCAATCTGAGCATTAGTTGGGTATGCAACTGCCCGATTTCAAGACCTTCCACCATGGAACGAAAGAAACCTGACCCTCGCCACCCCTTATAGGCGGGGTGAGCAAAAGGCGGTGTAATCGTCAAATTTCCGATTGGCAAGGGCAATGTCGATTTTGTGACAAAGCGTCCGCCCTGATCTGTTCCGACGGCGCAAAAAAGAATCCCTGAAGAGTCAGAGCCTTGTTTCAAAATTAAGATTCTGTTTACCAAAAAACGATTGCGCAGCGGAACAAAAAGAGAATATAGGGATCGGAACGGAAGGAGAACAACATGGAATGTGTCAATTTTCGCGGACGCTCTGGTCGCCTCGTTGCTTTCACCAGAATGGCATCCGACAGCGCATGGGCGAGACATGCTGGTGTGGCGCTCTTTGCGTCCCGTGACACCTATGGCTGGCGCATTGTCCGCATGGTCGAAATGACCGGCCGCATGCATGACGTCCAACCGTTCTGGGCAGAGCTTGACGCCAAGCGCTACGGTGCCTCTGCCATCTTCGTCCATGATGAAACCGATTTCGAGGTCCGTCGCGCCCTGATGAGTGACCTCGAAGCAGGGCTGAGCCCGGTCTTCCCGGCTTTTACCGGTGCTCAGCCCGAAAGCTTGCGCCTCGCGGCGTAGAGGAGGGGGTGCTGGCACTTTTCACCAGTCGGTGCCGGCACCCCGTTTTATTGTTCGAGCCGCTCGCCATACCAGGCCTCGATATCCTGTTCGACCATTGAGAGTGGGCGTGGTCCACCCCTCAGCACGGCCGTGTTGAAGCCCTGCTCGGAGAACCGGCCGGTCAGCACGGCTTCGGCGCGGCTGCGCATGTCCAGGATACGGTTGCGCCCATAGAAATAGGCCGATGCCTGTCCCGGCCAGACGGCATAGCGCGCCACTTCCTCTTCCATCGCCTCACGTGGAAATCCGGTCGTTTCGGTGAGATAGGTCACCGCCTCATCAAAACTCCAGCCTTGCGAGTGAATGCCGGTATCGACCACGAGCCGCGCAGCCCGCAGCAGGATGGACTGAAGATAGCCGATCCGGCCATACGGGTCGCCGGTATAGAGGCCTATGCCATCGGCAAGATCCTCGGCATACACCGCCCAGCCTTCACCATAGGCTGTATTCCAGATCATCTGGCGCAGCAGCGGCATGCGGCTCGACTGGGCCACGCTGGCGCTTTCGATGTGATGGCCGGGAATGCCCTCATGATGCAGCAGGGTCGCCAGGGTGAAGTCCGGCCACTGGCTGAGGTCGGAAAGATTGATCTGGAAGAGGGCAGGGTTGGACCCATTGGCCGCCGCCGGGACGTAGGATGCGCCGGCAAACGCATCTTCCTTATAGGCCGGCATGCGGGTGATCACGAGGCTGGCCTGCGGCGGCGATTCCAGGAGGCGGGGCATGATCTCGGCCGCCGCGCGCAAGTGCTGGCGTAGCCGGGCGAGCACCTGTTCTCGCGCCGTACCTTCATCATCATCTGCAAGGATTTGCCCTGGCGACGCTGAAAGCAGTCGCAGCCGCTCAGCGACGCTCCCATCTGTCAGTCCAATCATCGCAAACGCGTCATCAATTTCCGACTGTATGTCGGTCATCGCCCTGAGGCCTTCCTGGTGCAGGAAGTCGGGATCAATGCCCGCTTCAGTATAGAAACCGAGAATGTCGCGGTAATAGGCATTGGCTGCGGCCACGCCGTTTCCGGCCATCGGGGCGCTATTGTCGGACAGCTCGATTCCGGGTGCGGTGGAGGCATCGAGGGCCAGTCGCTTCACTGTGTCTGCAAAGTCGAGATAGGCTGGAAAGACCCTGTCTGTCATCAGGCGCCGGACAGTGGCCCGATAGTCCTCAGCGGAATATTCCTCGCCCTCATCGAGGCCGCCAATCACTGCGTCGAAGCGAACGATCAACGGGTGCTCGTCAACGGCCTGCCCGGCGAACTGGCGCAGGCGCTGCTCAAGTTTATCGAGGACGATGCGTGGCGGAAGGATTCCGTTCGCGGCGTCTGAAACGAGGCGTCTTCTCTCGTCCTCGACAGCGCCAGGCAGGGCCGAGAGCCTCGCGAGGAAATTGTCAGCCTCCCTGTACGAACTGAGTGGCTGGCTCGAAATCAGAAGGTCCGGCACATCGACCCAGGCACCGCTCAGCTGGTCAACCGCATACGGCCGGGCCAGACCCGGCTCATATCGGCCAAATCCATAGGATTCGAGCCGCGTCAGCGCTTCATACTGATCGCGGATGATGTCGAGATGGCGCGCCAGCCGGCTGTCATCCGGCAGGGCGGGGGCCGCGTTGAGACGCTCCAGTAATTCCAGCCGCAGCAGCCGCTTTCTTTCAAAGCGCGCCTGCGAGCGGTCGTCGAGCGTGCTCTGGAAGGGCTGGCCGATCCGCGTCTCTTCAAGGCCGAGCCGGCTCGCGGTTTCCGGAGACAGGGCGAGTTCGGCAAAGGCGGTGTCACGAAAGGTCTGGTCGATCTCCTGCACCGTGCGCCGGGCGATCCCGTCTTCATTCACCGGTGCTGAACAGGCTGTAGCAGCGCATACAGCCAGGGTGACAAGGCCAACGTGGTTCGAGGTGAAAAAGCGCATCAAAAAGCTGTTCCGGTTCGGTCTTCGCAACATGACAGTATGATTAAACTCTCAGCATAATCGCTGTTCGGCGGTTGTGAGTGGTAATCATATTCGATAAACCCCGCCGGTCTAATTAACAGGAGTTTCCCGTGGAAAATACTCAGCCAGCACAGACTGCGCCGCTCAGCGGGCAAGTTCTCTTCTATTCCAATCCCCAGCCGCTTTCCTCGGAGAAGCACGGTGGTCTTGGTATCAAGCAAGTGGAAAAGCCATTCGCGTTTCTTGGCAAGGCGCATGCTGTGCCGCTGACCGTGAATGAGTTTGGCCTCGCGGCGACCTCCTATCCGATCCTCTTCGTCGGCGAGGATCGCACGCCAATCGGCGCGATGGGCATCCGCCAGAACGAGAACCTGTTCGTGTCCAAGGACGGCACGGTTGACCCGGATTTCTATGTGCCTGCCTTTGCGCGTCGTTATCCCTTCGTTTTCGCCAATGACCAGCAAGGCCAGCGCCTGCTGCTCTGCGTCGACCGGGATGCGCCAATGGTGACCAACCAGCCTGAAGTTCCCTTCTTCGAGAACGGACAGCCGAGCCAGTTCACCAACAACGCCATGGAATTCTGCCAGGAGTTCGAACGTCAGCGCCAGAACACCGAAGCCTTCGTTCGCACGCTGCGCGACCTTGACCTCTTCACCAAGAAGACGGCCGCGTTCCAGCCGCGTGATGCGCAGGGCAATGAGTCCGGCCCGCAACAGACGCTCGCCGAATACTGGGCCATCGACGATGCCAAGCTTCAGGCACTTCCTGCCGACAAGGTGGAAGAGCTGAACCGCAATGGCATCATCGCAGCCTGCGCGGCCTGCTCGATTTCCCTGCTGAACTGGTCCCGCGTGATCAACCGCGCCATCAAGACCCAGTCGTCGGAAATCGATTCCGCCAACCAGCAGCCGCAGCCGCAAGGCGGATCAGAAGGCCCGAGCTTCCAGATCTAGTCGGTTTCCGGCGTCATTCTGATGCAGGACACAACAAGGCGGCTCGGCAAATTGCCGGGCCGCTTTTTTGTTCAAACAAGGTCCTCACGTTTTAGAGAGGTGGTTTCATTCGATGCCAATTGCAGCATATGGCTTCGCAGAACGATAACTCTGAGTGACTATTCAATTCGCATGATGAAAAAACTGATCCAGCTCTTCGCACTGTGTCTTGCCACATTGAGCGCTGCGGTGCCGGGCGTCGCCGAACCGGTTGATGGAGGGCACGCCCGTGTCGACTTCATCAGCGAACGGGAAGTCGCCATTCCCGGTGAAACCGTCTGGCTCGGCTTTGATTTCGAGATGGACCCCAAATGGCACATTTACTGGCTGAATGCGGGGGATGCGGGGATTCCGCCAGAAATGTTCTGGTCCGACGAGACCACCATCGACGAGGCGGCCATTGGCGAGATCAGCTGGCCGCGACCCGAACTCATCCCCGTCGTTGAAGGCGAGATCATGGATTATGGCTATAGCGACCGCGTGGTCCTGCCATTTCCGGTGACCATCCCAGACGACGCTGACGACACGATCCGCTTCGATGGCACGCTGGACTATCTTATCTGCGAGGACATCTGCATTCCCGAACGGGTGGAGCTCACGCTTTATCTAGAAGTCGGCGACACGCAGGTCCCCGACATGGACGGCGCAGAACGCATTGCGGATGCGCTGGCACAAGTGCCGCCCGAACTCGATGGTGAGGCGCGTCTTACCCAGGATGGTGATACCTGGGTCCTCTCTGTCACCGGCGACCAGATTGCAGGCATCACCGGGGACGCCCGCTTCTTTCCTGAAACCCACGACATCGTGCACTCGGCTGACCAGCCGCATGAGTTTGGCGAGGCGGGTGTTCGCCTCACCCTGACGCCCGATAGCGACGAACTTCCCGAAACGCTGGCCGGTATACTTGCAATCCACCCGGCAGGGGGCGGCGATCCGATAGCCGTGAACATCGACGCTGTACCGGGCGACGCGCTGGAAGGCACGACAGGCATTGCTGGTGCCAGCGGCTCCGGCCGGACGGAAAGTTCTGGCGCGAGTGGCGGGATCAATCTTGTCGTCATGCTATCGCTGGCGCTGCTGGGCGGGCTGGTCCTCAACCTCATGCCGTGCGTACTGCCAGTCCTGTCAATCAAGGCAATCGGCATGGTCCAGGCGGCAGCCCAGGGGGAGAAATCGCATCTTCGCGAACATGGCATCTGGTACACGGTGGGTGTCCTCCTGTCCTTTGCCGCGACGGCCGCTGCATTCCTCACGCTACGTGCAGCAGGCCAGTTCGTCAGTCTTGGCTTCCAGCTCCAGTATCCGGCGGTCGTGGCGGCGCTGGCCCTGGTCATGGTCCTGATCGGCCTGTGGCTGCTCGGCGTCTTTCATCTCGGCACATCTGTCCAGAATGTCGGGTCGGGGCTTGCCAGCAAGCGTGGCAATTCCGGCGCATTCTTCACCGGTGTTCTCGCAGCAGTCGTTGGGGCGCCTTGCGTTGGCCCCTTCGTTGGCGTGGCTCTTGGTGCTGTGCTCGACAAGCCATGGCCCATCGTCATGGCGGTCTTCCTCGCGCTTGGACTTGGTCTCGCCCTGCCTTTCCTCGTGCTCAGTTTCGTGCCGGGTCTTCACAAGGCACTGCCGAAGCCCGGCGCGTGGATGGAGCGTCTGAAGCAGGCATTCGCCTTCCCGATGTTCCTGACGGCGGCCTGGCTCATCACTGTGCTCGGCAATCATCCCGCCGCCGGAGCGACTGCTTTCGGTGCCGTCATCCTCGCTTTCGGCGTTTGGCTGATGAGCGTTTCCGGTGGCAAGCTGAAAGTGCCGGTGCTTGCCGCAGGCGCGGCGCTCAGTGTGTTCGCGATTGGCTGGCCGGTCATGGCAGGCTTCAGGGATGCCCCGGCCGATACCAGTGTGAAATCCTACGCGTCAGTAACACCTGAGCCATGGTCGAATGAGCGCGTCGCAGAGCTCATTGCGGCGGGCGAGGGGGTATTCGTCGACTTCACCGCGACCTGGTGCGCGACCTGCCAGGTGAACAAGCGCACGACACTTACCAAGCCAGATGTGCTCGATGCGATGGCTCAAGCGAATGTGAACTTCCTTGTCGCCGATTTCACTAGGCCGAATGAAGAGATTGCGGCAGAACTCAAGAAGCGCGGAAGCCCCGGCATTCCGCTATACCTTCTCTATGCGCCCGGCGAGAGTGAGCCAGAAATTTTGCCAACTTTGCTCAATCCGGGCATGATGAAACGGAAACTCGGCGCCTTCGAAACCGCCGGACTGGAAGACAACTAGGGAGTTCGCTCATGTCAAAGATTACCCGCCGCGAAATCAGCCTCGCCTCCGGCATGGCCGCCGCCGTCGCGCTCAGCGCCGGTGCCCTGATCGCATTTTCTGCCGATGCGTCACCGGCAGCAGAGCCGGGCAATGTCGCGCCAGCCTTCACGGGCACGACCAGCACGGGCGAGGAAGTGTCGCTTTCGGATTTTGCCGGCAAGACCGTCGTTCTCGAATGGACAAATGATGGCTGCCCTTTTGTGAAGAAGCACTATGCTGAGCCGCCGAAGAACATGCAGACCCTGCAAAGTGAAGACGCGGCGGGTGACGATGTGGTCTGGCTCCAGATCATTTCGTCCAAGCCCGGCTCGCAGGGCTATGTCTCGGGCGCCGAAGCCAACGCGATCAATGAAGGCCGCGGCGCAACGCCAGACCATGTCATTCTCGACCCGTCAGGCGATATTGGCCGTCTGTATGATGCCAAGACCACGCCGCACATGTTCGTGATCAAGGGCGACAGCGAGATCGCCTATGCCGGCGCCATCGATTCGATCCGCTCGGCACGGGTCGAGGATATCGAGACTGCAGACAATTATGTCCGTGCAGCGCTGGGTGCGGTTGAGGCCGGCGAGCCGGTTCAGGTCGCATCCTCCAAGCCTTATGGCTGCTCCGTCAAATACTAGTCCGGGTCAACCGGTCCGCACAAATCACTCGATGCGGCGTACCCGGAAGAGGACGCCGTCATCGAGCTTCATCATGAAGCTGCCGAGGGCGGCGGACCTGACCGTTGCATTGTCGACGCCGACTTTGCGCGAATAGTAGACCCGCTTATTGTCGGTCTGTTGCCAGACCTGTCCGTTCTCCAGATAGATGACGAACTTTCCGTCGGACGTCGAGGAGACCCGGGCGACCGGTGAGGTAATTTCCGTGAGCTCATTGTCTTTGTCGTCTCCCCCAAGAGCGGGCATGACAAGCTTCGGCAGGCTGGGGAGCGAGAAGCCGAAGGAGTCGCGCTTCACCTCTTCAACCTGTTCGCGTGTCACGGTGACGACGTCTCCGGCATCTTCGGCCGCTTTCAGCCGTCCGACGGCCGCATCGTAACAGGTGAGGCGTTCGCTATCGCCTGCAATATTGGAGCAGGCATAAACGCTGGCTGTGGACGCGTTACCGGTCGATTCGTCGGCACTGGACGGCATGGATATTCCCATTGCTGCCCCTGCTGCGAGCAAAATATACTTCATTATCGTTCATCTCCTGCTCAGCTCTGCCGCGCTCTCTTTCCAAGAGCGCGCTCGTCTGAGACACTATGACGAGATGGTTAAATAGGGAAAGTCACGCAAACACATGATCAGATCACTGAAGACGTCGCTTCTGGCAGCATCTGCTGCCGGGCTTGTCATGACACTTGCTGCCTGTGGCGGCGGCTCATCCTCCGATGATGGCGCGAAAGTGCTGCGCCGGGGCATCTCGGCCAAGGTCGACACGCTCGACCCGCATCGGTCTTCGGCGAAATGGGAGAACATCGTGATCTCCGACATGATTGTCGGCCTGATGACGATCACGCCCGAACGGGACGTGATTCCAGGCGTCGCAGAAAGCTGGGAGACGAGTGAAGACGGCCTGACCTGGACATTCAAGCTGAAGGAGACGGTGTGGTCTGATGGCGAACCTGTCACCGCAGAGGATTTCGTCTATGCCTTCCGCCGCATCCAGGACCCGGCCATCGCGTCCCAGTATTCCTCGCTTCTCTACATCGTGAAGAATGCGGCGCAGGTGAACGCGGGCGAACTTCCACCGGAAGAGCTCGGTGTGCGCGCGGTCGACGATTATACCTTCGAGATCACGCTGGAAGAGCCGGCCCCTTACCTGCTTGGCCTCCTGACCCACTACACCACCTATCCGGTGCCGAAGCACATCGTCGAGCAGTATGGCGAAGCGTGGATCCAGCCGGAGAATATCGAGGTCAACGGGCCCTACAAACTGGCCTACTGGCGCACAGGTGACCAGCTGGTCTCGGAAAAGAACCCACTCTTCTATGAGGCCGACGATGTCTGCTTTGACCGCGTCGCCTATTTCGAGATCGAGGATGCCTCGGCGGTCGAGCGCCGCATCGAATCCGGTGAACTGGATATCAATAACGGGTTCGATGGCGGACGCACTGTCGAGCTGGAAAAGAAATTCCCGGGCTGGGTACGCACCGCGCCGAGCCTGATCACCACCTACTGGACGCTGAACACAAGCCAGGAGCCGTTCACCGATGTGCGTGTGCGCAAGGCGCTCGCCATGGCGCTCGACCGCGAATTTATCGTCGAGAAAGTCCTGACGCCGGGCTATATTCCAGCCTACTCCTTCGTGCCGCCAACGATGAGCAATTACGAGGTTGACCGGCCTGAAGTGAGCTTCGTCGACCTCAGCCGTGAAGAGCGCCTCGCCCAAGCGAGATCGCTTCTGGAAGAGGCCGGATACGGGCCGGGCAATCCATTGAATTTCGAGTTCATCTATCGCTCGACGGACGACAATCCGAAAGTTGCGCCGGTGGCGCAGGCGAACTGGCAGGAAATCGCTCCCTGGGTGCGGGCGGACATTCTGAAGCAGGACACCAAAGTGCTCTATGCGCGTCTTCGCCAGAGCGATTTCGAGGCGGCTGACGGTGCCTGGGTCGCCGATTTCGACGACCCGATCAACTTCCTCTACCTGCTCGATTCCACGACGGGTCAGCAGAACTATGGCCGTTACAGCAACCCGGAATATGACAATCTGCTTGCACGGGCGAGCCAGGAGCGGGACCTTGACGCGCGCGCCGCGATCTTCGCAGAGGCCGAAGCCCTGATGCTGGAGGATTATCCGATCACGCCAATGTGGGTCCAGGTCACCAAGAATCTCGTCGACCCTGACATTACCGGATGGGGCGAGAACGCCCAGGACGATCACCTGTCCCGGTGGATGTGCCGGGCGGACGCGGCAACAGTCAGCGCCGAAAGCGAGGCACCGTCAGACGAATAGTCTGACTGTTGCTGGGAGGGGGGAATGAGTTCTGAGCTGGAAACCCTGGGAGCCGCATCTGTCGGCTCCCTGTCCACCACGCGCACGGCTGACCTGTCCGGTCAGCCGTGCCGCAATTGCGGGGAGATGGTCGAGCAGCGCCACTGTCCGCGCTGCGGCCAGCTTGCGGCAAGCTTTCACCGGCCCTTCATCTCGTTGATCTTCGAAAGCATCAATGATGCCATGGCGCTCGATGGCCGCATATCGAGGACGCTGCCGCTTCTGCTGTTCCGCCCGGGTGTGCTGACCCGGCGCTATAATGAGGGCAAGCGCGCGCGCTATGTTCCGCCATTCCGGCTCTTTCTGCTCTCCAGCCTGATCTTCTATTTCATCGTGTTCGCGCTGCTCGACGGCCAGTCCTGGACGAGTGATCCGATCAACATCAATGGCGACGCGCAGCGTGAACTCACCGACGAAGAAATGGCGGAACTTGAGAAGCAGCTGAACGAAGCGGGCATTGGGACCAGCGGGTCCTTCTTCAAGCTCGACTCAGGAGAAGAGAACGCCAGCGCCGGCCTCGAGTCTCCTGAAGCCGCTTCGGCCCCAGAGGGTTCGCCGACAGATGCCGATAGCGAAGAAGAGACAAGCGAGATTGAGGAGCGGCTGAGGCGCATCGCGGACAATCCGAAGCTTCTCTTCATGGCGATCCAGGACTGGGCGCCGCGTCTCAGCCTGCTGCTGGTTCCACTGACCATGCTCACGCTTGCCCTGATGTATTTCTGGAAGCGCAGGCTCTACACCTATAATCACGCCATACATGCCTTCCATCTGCATACATGGATGTATCTTGCCGGCGCTCTCACCGTCCTTGTCTCGCAGGTGACAGGTCCGGGCGTGTGGGCCGTGTTTGTCATCATCATGCCGATTTACGTCATACTGAGCCTGCGCGGAGCCTACGGCACCGGCTTCATTATGGGCTTCCTGAGAATGTGCCTGCTGTTTACGGTCTGGTCGGTGGGGCTCACCCTGCTCACCGCCTTCACCTTCATCGCAAGTGTATTTTCGGTATAGTTTCCTGTTAATTGCGAATAGGCGCGGTCTACAATTCTATACTTGTTCCGCGAAGTTGAGTAGAAATTACTCTAAGTTAGAGGGGCCGAAATAACGGGTGGGATTTGCTCTAGTTTCCCGCGATCACGGCAAGGATGGTCTCAACTGAAACAGTTTTGCAACACGTTTCCACCATCTTGTCTTGGTTTTGTCACTTTTCGTTGACCCCTGTCAGGCCCCTCCATAACCGTTAAAGCTAAGCCGTGCTCTTTCAGGGGAATGCGGCTGCCATTCAGGCTAAACGAGTTAATGTTGGAGGTTCCATAGTGAACGGGAATATACTCAAGAAGCACCTGCTCTCTTCGGCAGTGTTTGCTGGAGCGTCGATGACGCTTGTCGCAGCACCGTCGTTTGCGCAGGATGACGTAGAGACGGTGCCAGCCGTTTCAGCAATTGATGAAGACGAAGTAGCGCGGCAGGAAACGGTTGTCGTAACCGGCTCTCTCATTCCGTCGTCAGGCAACCTGGTTGCGACCAGCCCGGTCACCGAGATCGGTGCCGAGCAGTTCGCAATCCGCGGTACGCTGAAAGCCGAAGATCTCATTAACACTCTGCCACAGGCATTTGGAGCACAGGGCTCCAACCTTGCGAACGGTGGTACTGGTACTGCTTCCATCAACCTGCGTGGTCTGGGTTCGTCCCGTACGCTGGTCCTGATGAACGGTCGCCGCCTGCCTTACGGCTCGCTCAATATCGCCGCTCCGGACATCAACTCGATCCCGACCCAGCTGGTCGAGCGCGTTGACGTGCTGACCGGTGGTGCTTCGGCGACTTACGGTTCCGACGCTGTGTCCGGTGTTGTCAACTTCGTCATGAATGACGATTTTGAAGGCTTCCGCATCGACGGCAATTACAGCTTCTTCCAGCACAACAATGATGGTGAGCTTCAGGGCCTCCTGGAAGAGTTCTCTGCTGCAAACCCAAGCCAGTATGATGTGCCTTCGGGCAGCACCGTTGATGGCGAAGCGGTAGACATCACATTGATGGCTGGCGGCTACTTCGACAACGGCAAGGGCCACGCAATGGCTTATGCTGGCTACCAGAACGTCAACGAAGTCCTGCAGGGCAACCGTGACTACTCCCAGTGTGCTCTTGGTACCCGCAATAGCGGCACCGAGTTCACCTGCTCAGGTTCGTCCACGAACCAGTTCACGAACCTGCTTGACCTGTCCGGCTCTCTGCCGACGGGCGTCTGGGCACGCGTTGACCCGACCAATGGTACTTTTGCGGCACGCGACTTCGTGTCCGACACGTTCAACTTCAATCCGTACAACCACTTCCAGCGTCCGAACGAGAAGTACAACTTCGGTACGTTCATCAACTACGATATTACCGAGAATATCGAAGCCTATGGCGAGTTCATGTTCGTTCAGAACGAAACGAACTCCCAGATCGCACCTTCTGGTGTGTTCGGTTACGGTGTTGCCGGTGCAAATGGTGGCCTGAACTGTGACAACCCATACCTGTCCGCTCAACAGCGCGACTTCATCGGTTGTACCGGTCTTGCCCCTGACGCAGTTGTTGGTGCCGACGGCTCCCTGCTTGCGCTTCGTCGTAACGTAGAGGGTGGTCCTCGTAACCAGGACATCCGTCACACGACATTCCGGAATGTGATCGGTATCCGCGGTGACCTCGAAGGTACCTCAGTTGGCTACGATGTCTACGCGTCGTTCTCCAAAGTGGTTCGTGACGAAGTCTACAACAACGACCTGTCAATCCGGAAGATGTCCAACGCGCTTTATGCGGTTGACGATGGCAGCGGCAACGTTGTCTGTAACGTCAACGTTGACGCAGACCCGCTCAACGATGATCCAAACTGCGTACCGTACGACATCTGGTCGGGCAACGCGCCTGATCCTGCGGCGATCGCTTACATCGTTTCTCCGCTGAACCGCAGCGGCGACACCACGCAGACTGTGATCTCCGGCAAACTGTTCGGCTCCATGGCTGACTGGGGTATCGTTTCGCCTATGGCTGCAGATGCACCAGGCTGGGCCTTCGGTGCCGAGTATCGCCGCGACACGCTCGATTCCAATCCGGATGCCAACTACCAGTCCGGTGATGGTGCAGGTCAGGGTGGTCCAACGACTGCCATTTCCGGCGCTCAGAACGTGATCGACGTGTTTGCCGAACTTAACGTTCCGCTGATCCAGGACCGTCCGGGTATCTACACCCTCGGTTTCGACACGGCCTATCGTAAGTCGTTCTATGACAACGTAGACTCCGACGCGTACAAGTTCGGTCTTGACTACGCACCAACCGCTGACGTCCGCTTCCGCGCTTCGTACCAGCGTGCGGTCCGTGCAGCGAACATCTTCGAACTGTTCACAGCACAGTCGATCGGTCTGTTCGACCTCGACGATGGTGATCCATGTGGTGCGCTTCCAGGCGAAACGCCGATCTTCACGGAAGCTCAGTGTGTGAACACCGGTCTTGATCCAGCGAACTACGGTTCTGCCGGCCTGATCAACCCAGCCGGTCAGTACAACACCTTCGGCGGGGGTAACCCGGATCTTGAGCCGGAAGAGTCCGACACGATCACGTTTGGCTTCGTTGCGACGCCAAGCTTCGTTGACGGCCTGACGGTGTCGGTCGACTACTTCGACATCGAAGTGGAAGGTTACATCAACACGGTGCCAGAAGAGACCTCCCTGACCCAGTGTGGTCTGACAGGCGATCCGTTCTTCTGTTCGCTCGTCAACCGTGGTACTGGCGGCACGCTGTGGGCTGGTCAAACCGGCTTCATCACCGCAACGAACCTAAACACCGGTAGCCTCGCAACCAGCGGCTACGACATCCAGGCCAACTACCTGTATGACAGCGGTGCTTACGGCTCGTTCAACTTCGACTATGTCGGCACGATCCTCGAAAGCCTCGAGTTCCAGTCGCTGCCAGATGCTAGCGTTACGCCAGTCGTCGACTGTGCCGGCCTCTATGCCGGTCGTTGTCAGACGAACTTCGGTACGGGTGCAAACCCAGAGTATCGCCACAAGGCAAGCGTGACCTGGTCGCCAGTTGGTGGGAAACTCTTCCTGACCGGTACGTGGCGTTACTACGACGAAGTCGCTCAGGAAAACGCCGCACCTGATCCAATCAACGCGACGCTCGACTCCCAGAACTATCTGGACCTGTCGGCTCGCTACAACCTGCTGGACAACACGACGGTCCGCTTCGGTGTGAACAACATCACCGACGAAGATCCGCCACTGTCCTCCGTGGTTGGTACGGCACCAGGTAACGGTAACACCTACCCACAAGTGTACGACGCAATGGGTCGCTACATCTTCATGGGTGCGACGATCGACTTCTAGGTCGGTTATCGAAACTGAAATCGGGAAGGGCGGTCCTTGGGCCGCCCTTTTCTTTTGCGTGACGGGTAGAGAGCAGGTAGGTGGCAGGCGTGACGCGCAATCGACCCATTCCGACTATCAAACCTGATGATGCGGCTTTCATCCGCTCGCTGCTCATTCACGAAGATGACCAGGTGCTGGCCTTCAACAAGCCGTCTGGCCTGCCGGTCCAGACAGCGGGCGGGCGCGGCCAGTCGCTTGATTTCCTGCTCTGGGCGTTTGCTAAATCCAATGGCAAGCGCCCGAAACTCGTCCACCGGATCGATTCCGGCACCTCCGGTGTTCTCGTGGTCGCACGGACCAAGCCTGCCGCCGCGCACCTCTCCGAACAGTTCGCCAGCCGTACGACCGAAAAGACCTATCTCGCCATCGTGTCCGGCGACGTTCCCGCCGACAACGCCGGGGTCCTCTCGACGCCACTGAAAAAAGTTCCCTCAGACAGGGGCGGGCGCGAAAAAATGATCGCGGCGAGGGCGGGTGAAGCAGGAGCCCAGTCGGCGACAACCGCCTGGAGCATTCTTTCAAGGTCCGGTAATTACGCCCTCATCGAGGCAAGACCGGAGACGGGCCGCATGCATCAGATCAGGGCGCACATGGCCATTCTCGGCTGTCCTATTCTGGGCGACCGGATCTATGGCACTGGCAAGCTTTCCGCCGACCGGTTGATGCTGCACGCCGCCAGGCTCGACATCGAGCACCCCAATGGCAGCCGCCTCAGCCTTGAAGCGCCGCTTTCGGATGATTTTCTGGCAAAGGCCAGCGGGCTTGGCCTCCGAACCTAGCGATCGGCTGCCGGGGTCACAAACATCAGGCCGCTGCGAACCAGTCGACGGCATCATGATCGGCAATGAGATCGACGGCACCGTTCAGCATACGGAAGAACATGTTGTCGCCGCGTTCTGTCTGGGTGACGACCATGGCGGCGAAAAAGGCGGTCAGGAAATGCTGGTAGGCGCCAGAAACATAGTGACGGGTGAAGTCACCCCGCGAATAAGTGCTGACTCCAAGCGCATCGAGATTTTCAAGGTAAAGGTCGAGCAGGGCAGATTCGTGCTCTCTTCGCGTTGCCGGGTCAATCGCACCGGCAATGAAATAGCCGACATCGGCGCCGCCCGGCCCGTAGCCGAAACTCTGCCAGTCGACGACGGTCACAGGCTTTTCAGTGTTCGACAGGTCGAACAGCATGTTGTCCGGCCGGAAGTCGGAATGGATGAGGCAGCGCTGGCCGGTCCGGATCGTTTCATTGGCTTCGAGATTGCGGCTCATCGCATCGCCGATCTGCCTTGCCTGGCCCGCTACGCGTGCGCCATAGCGGGCCTTGAATCCATCCCAGAGACCGGCGACCAGCTCCGGTGAAATCGGGTTGGGCGCATTCGTCGTGCCCGATACCCAATGATACCGGTCCAGTGTCTCATCCTCCCAGAAAGCCGAATGCAGCTTGGCCGCTTCCTTCAGGACGAGGCGAGTTGCTTCGAGGCTTGTCCCGGCAAGCTGGTCGCCCTGTTCGGCCGGCGCAAGATCGCCCATGATCAGCACAAAATCGTGCGTCTCTTCATCAAGGTCGGTGAAATAGCAGCGCGGCGTCGAGATGCGGGCCTGCGGCTGGAGCAGCTGGTAGAACTTCACTTCCCGATAATAGTTCATCAGCTGGATGCCGGTCGCGCGGCTCTCCGCGCCGTCGGACGGGAACTTTCCGACAAGCGTCTTTGGCGCATCGGGCCCGGCGCGTTCATAGTCCAGCTTGAAGCGCACGCAGTCGCCAATCTGGCCGGTGCCGACCTGGCCGGCCTCGAAGGCGCGGACCCTGGCCTCAACGCCCCCGCTCTGCAGGGCAGCGGTCAGCCAGTCCGCATCAATGTCTCTCCATTCTCGAATGTCAGGCATTGGCGAGCTCTCCGAGGGGATGAACATAGACTTCATTGTGCGCGATCAGGCCGTCTTTCAGGATGACGAGATCAAAGCCGCGCATCCGGCCGCCTTCGCCATTCTCGCCAATGTCGCAATACCAGCGGCCGCAGAACCCGCCATTGATCGCCCAGACTGTCTCCGGTGTGTAGGTCATCGGCGGCGTCGAGCCGAACAGGCCTTCAAGATAGGTGCGCAGAGCGTCCCGGCCATTCAGGCCTTCGGTCGTCTGCGGGTCCTTATAGACGCAGTCCGGGGCATAGAAGCCGACAAGCCGTTCGACATCCTTGTCGCTCCAGGCTTTCAGCCAGTCTGCATTGAAGCGTTCGCAATCCATCGGGCTCATCCGTTCAACACCTTTTGCCTGTGTTCTTCGGTAAACATGTCGGCGGGAACCGTTTCCGGCCCGCCCATGATCGCCGCGCCATGAATACCGAGCGTCGGGTCCAGCGCCTTGCGCTCATGGTATCGCTTGCGGCGGGCGCGGGCCGTCTCGTCAAACTCCATATCGAGGGCCGCCTGCAGCTGGCCGGCAAAGCGAAGACGGCGCATGCGTTCGGCGCGTTCTTCGGCATAGGCGGTGAAGTCAGGCCGTCGGCTCTTTGGCGTCGCCTTCAGGATATCCGACACCATGCGCACATCGCGATAGGTGATTGAAAGGCCGAGCCCATTGATCGGATCATTCCAGCCAGCCGCATCGCCGATCAGCACGCAACCTTCCGCAAACGGTTCATCGGTCCAGCTGTCATTGTTGAAATAGGAAAACAGCGGCCCGGCCGGCGTTCCCTCCGCAATCGCCTCATTGCCGGGGGCGCAATTCATGCGGAACGCTTCCAGGAACTTCAGTGCGCCGTCCTCGCCGGCAAACCGGCCTTTTTCTTCCAGCGCATAACCACCATAGACGCGGACGCGGTCACCGCCCTGAGGGAAGGCGAGAAAGCCGAAATTGCCTTCCGTGCCGATGGCCTGTTTCGTGTCGATCCAGCCTCTGACCCCTTCAACGAGAAGCCCGGCGAACCAGTGATGCGGCTTGTCCTGATGCAGCTTGATGTCGGCTGCCTTGCGAACCGGCGACTGGCGGCCTTCCGCGCCGACGATGAGCGGCGCGCGGGCCGTGTAGGTTTCACCGCCCACTTCATAGGTGACAGCGGGTGCACGCCCCAGCTTTATGTCGGTGACATTGACGCCGCGCAGGGCCTCCGCGCCATTGCGGACAGCTTCGTCAAACAGCGTCTGACAGTGATGCGGATGTCCGATGGCGAGCGGGCCTGGCACGCCTTCAGCGAAGATTTCCAGAGGCAGGGCCGTCGCCTCGGCGGTCGCCGGGTCATAGCTTTCATCATATGTAACGTGCTGACGAATGTGATGGCCGCCCGCCTGGCAGAGCAGGTCATACAGGCCGAGCGTCTTTGTCTCGACAACACCCCAAGGCGCAATCCATTCCCCGCGCACACGGTCTTCATAGGTTTCGGACTTTTCGAGCAGCAGCACGGAGTGTCCGGCCTTCGCCATGGTCGCCGCCAGGGCAGAGCCGCCAATCCCACCTCCGATGATGATCAGGTCGTAGCTCAATTTTTCCTCCCTCACGCCTCTTGGCGGGCATGATGTGAAAGGGAGCGTACCGGCAGCGACGAGGCTGGCAAGCCACGACGCCGCGTCAGCTTCCCTGAGTGTGTGGACTATCGTTTCGCCCGCAATCGACGTAAAAGCCCGCCCATGAACGGATTTGTCTATGTGGCTCTCGGTGGCGCGCTCGGCGCAAGCCTGCGTCATGGCGCGGGGCTCGCAGCTGTGCGCTTCGGTCTTGGCGGCTGGCCCTGGGCCACCTTCTTTGTAAACCTGCTGGGCAGTCTCCTTATGGGCCTGCTGATCGGCTTCCTTGCCTTCAAGGGCGAGGGGCTCGGCGGCGGGCAAGGCACGCGTCTTTTCCTGGCCACCGGCCTGCTCGGCGGCTTCACCACTTTCTCGGCCTTCTCCCTGGAGATTGCCGAATATGTCCAGAAGGATGACTGGACCCGGGCGATTGCCTATGCGGGCCTCTCGGTCATCCTTGGTCTCGCTCTCGTTCTCACCGGCATGTTGATCATGCGGAAAGTCCTCGCATGAACCAGCAAGTCATCAACGAAACCGTCAGCCCGAAGGAAGAAGGCGTTCGCCTCGACCGCTGGGTGAAGCGCCGTCTTCAGGTCACGCAGGGCCAGCTCGAAAAGCTGCTTCGCTCCGGCCAGATCCGTGTCGATGGCAGCCGCGCCAAGGCCAATACGCGCCTTGAGGCCGGTATGGTTGTGCGCCTGCCACCTGTCCACCAGCCCACCGCGGAAGAAAAGAAAGCCTACAAGCCCGGCAAGGCGTCCTCGCGCGATGAGCAGTTCATGCGGGAAATGGTCATCTATGAGGATGATGACATGTTCGCGCTGAACAAGCCTGCAGGCATCGCCGTCCAGGGCGGCACCAAGCAGGGCGGGCGCCATATCGACGGCATGCTGGACATTCTCTCGGACGGCGAATATCGCCCGAAACTGGTCCACCGGCTCGACAAGGAAACATCGGGCCTGCTTCTCATCGCCCGTCACCCGGCATCGGCTGCGCGTCTCGGCGAACTCTTCCGCTCGCGCGACATGGAGAAGGCCTACTGGGCCGTCACCGTCGGTGCGCCGAAGCCGCCAGCCGGTCAGGTCCGCTGCTGGATGACCAAGGGGCAGGGACCGGAAGGCCGCGAACGCATGGTCCAGTGCGCGCAAAATGACGAAGGTGCCCGCCACGCCGTCACCGATTACGTCACTGTTTCACAGGCTGCCCAGAAGGCTGCATGGGTCGCGCTGCGCCCGCAGACGGGCCGCATGCACCAGCTGCGCTTTCACATGCACGAAATCGGCACGTCCATTCTCGGCGACGACAAATACGTGACCCGGCGCGAGATTCCGCAGGGCGTCGCCTCCGGCCTGCACCTGCATGCCCGTGCCCTCCTCATCCCGCGCCCGAACAAGAAGCCGCTGCTCCTGAAGGCGCCTTTGTCAGGTCATATGAAAGAGACGTTCAAGACGCTCGGCTTCCTTGAGGAAGAAGCCGGAAACGACCCGTTTGAGTTGTTTCTCTGAGAGTGAGCACCACCCGGCGTCCCCCTCCGCCTGCCGGCACCTCCCCCGTCAACGGGGGAGGATATCAAGACGCAGATGACAGTCGCCGTCTTCCCCCGCCTGCGGGGGAAGTGGCCGCGAAGCGGTCGAAGGGGGCACTCTATCATTCTGTACTTAAAGTATTTTTGAGCAGTCTCGAAACTTTGATAATTAGGCTCGCTCGAGAGAATCATTGGAAGACCCCCGCATGACCTTCAAGCTCGCCATCTGGGACATGGACGGTACCATAGTCGACAGCCGGGATGTCATCCGTACGGCCATGTGCCGCGCCTTCGAGGCGTGCGGCCTGCCAGAGCCGCACTATGACGACCTCCGCAAGACCATCGGACTTGGCCTTGAAGAAGTCTGCCAGACGCTTGCGCCGGATTATCACGACATTCCGGGCCTCTCGCTTGCCTACAAGGAAGCATTCGTCCTCCGCCGCCAGGAGGAGGACTTCAAGGAGCCGCTCTATGACGGCGCGATGGAAACGCTGGAGCGTCTCGCAAATGACAACTGGCTGATCGCCATGGCGACGGGCAAGTCCCATCGCGGTATCCGCGCGATCTTCGAGATGCATCCGCTGGAACAGTATTTCGATACGATCTGGTGCGCCGATGACGGCCCGGGCAAACCACACCCTTTCATGGTCGAGCAGGCCATGAATGCCCTGGGCGCGGACGCCCACCAGTCTCTGATTATCGGCGATGCGATCCACGACATTGCAATGGGGCGCAATGCCGGCATTCACACAATCGGTGTCAGTTGGGGATTTGGCGAGGCGAGCGAACTGGAAGCCGTCGGCGCGCATGAAATCCACCATGATTTTGCCAGCCTGAATGCTGGCCTGGATCAGTTCGCCTTCGCCAGTTCAGAAAAATAGGGAACCCCTTCGCAGGTGCAGCGTTAGTCACGCGGTTACCAAGGCAAACAAGGGGAACCTCAATGAAAAAACCACTTCTCGCACTGCTGTTCGCAATGGGTGCTGTTGGCACGTCCGCACTCGCCGCCTGTGACAGCAATGATGGTCCACTGGAAGAAGCCGGTGAAGAAATGGATGAAGCGGCAGATGATGTCGAAGATTCGGTCGACTAGATAGCCGCCCGACAGAAGTTTCAGAAGGGCCGTCCCGGATAGGGGCGGCCCTTCGCGATTCTGGTCCAATGTGCTGTTTTCATGATGTTAAATGCAGTTTCCATGGATCGCTTTCATCCCGGCTGCGTTGCTTGGGCAACATTCATTGACAGCAAGGGCACTCACATGAAATTCGGCATTGATCATCTACTGGCGGGCATGGCAATCGCTGCAGCCGGCGGAGGGGTCCTGTCACTTTCAGCCTGGTCCAGCCCGAACACCAATCCGATGGAAACGCGGTTCACCGAAGCTGACTATGCCGCTTTTGATCGCAATTTCACTTATGGGGACCAGACCTGCGAGGTCGGCTTTGCCGATCACGGCCTGTGCTTTTCATCGTCCAGCCTCGAGAACAATATTGTGAAGGGCGAACGCTTTCCCGACACCATGTATCCGCTGGCTCTCGAATGGCGCGCTTCGCTCAACATGCCGCGCAAGCCCGACGCCCTCAAGACCGTGAGGATCGGCCGGACCATCGCATTGATGGACCGCGAAAGCCGCACCGTTATCGATACGATGCGCCTCGACCGGACGAGTTTTGCAGAGGCCACGCAGGCAACATCCGGCTGAATTCTGACAAGTCCCGTTTCATTTCCGTCCGGCCCGTGTCAGGAAGCAGGCCATGACACCTGCACCTGACCGGGCCGCCGGCCTTCCAAAGAAATTCTACAAGTCCGCGGGCGCAGCCGCTGTCGAAGGCGGCTGGCGCGTCGAACTGGACGGGCGACCGCTGAAAACGCCGGCCAAGCAGGATCTCGTCCTGCCGAACGACGCGCTGGCCGGCCTGGTCGCGAAGGAATGGGCCGGGCAGGGCGACCATATCGACCCCGCCACCATGCCTCTTACCCGGCTGGTCAACGTCGCGCTGGACCGCACGCCCGCTGCACGCGAAGAGCTCGCCGCCGAAGTCGCGAAATATGCCGAGACCGATCTGGTTTGCCATCTCGCCGACAGCCCCGCAGGCTTGCGCGAGCGTCAGGAAGCTGGCTGGCGGCCGCTGCGCGAATGGGCCGGAAAAAAGCTCGATATCGTGCTGGTGCCGGTCGAAGGCATCATCGCATCGCCGCAGCCGCAAGCATCGCTGCAGGCGGCGCATGACCATGCCCTGTCGCGCGATGACCTGACGCTGACCGGGCTTGCCTGGGCCTGCGGGCTCTACGGCTCGTGCGTCCTGGCCTATGCGGTCCTGGAAGGTGAGGTCGATGCTGGCACCGCCTTTGACCTCTCGCGCATCGATGAAGACTGGCAGATCGAACAATGGGGCGAGGATGAAGAAGCCGCCGAGGCGGCCAGGGCCCGCCGCCGCGACGCCGAAGCGCTCGGCGCCTTCTTCCGGTCCCTTCGCTGACACGCCAGCGCCAATTTAATTTGCGATACCGATGAACCGCTTTGCGCGATCAGCGTTTAGCGACAGGAGGTATCCTCATGAAAAACCGAGTTCTGACCTGCATTCCCGCTGCTCTTATCGCGCTCAGCGCCTGCGGCGGCCCCGACACTGATGAGCGCGCAGCAGAGGTTCCACCGCCGACCATCGAAGAGTCTGCACCTCGCGTGCCGGCCGATGGCGCAGCCCCGGTCCTGCCCGAGGAGCCGGCCGAGACAAGTGCAACACCGTCCAACGCTGACTGCACGGTCATGTCCGCCGACGGCTTCTGCAATGTCACTTTCGGCATGACAGAGACTGAAGTCCGCGACGCCTATGAGGGAGAGCTCATCGGCGACATGACGGAGAACACGTCCTGCTATTACCTGCGCACCGGCGAGGACAATTACAATGTCCTCTTCATGATCGCCGAAGGCACCATGCAGCGCATTGATATCCGTGACGCGAGCGTGTCCAGCAATGCTGGCGCGGCTGTCGGCATGCCGCTGGATGAGGTCGAGGCGCTTTATGACACCACCAGCCGTACCCCCAACAAGTACAATGCCGACATCGAAGTCCTGAAAGTCGAACTGGGCGATGGCGTGTTCGGCATCTTCGAAGAAGGCGAGGATGGCACTGTCCGCGCCTGGCGCTACGGCGTCGAACCGGCCGTCAGCTATGTTGAAGGCTGCGCCTGAAAACCGGGCCGTGCAGGGCGGTGACGTCCCCCTCCTGCGCGGCCTCCAGGGCCCTGACAAACCAGCGACACCTTCCTGAACCGAACCCGAATGGGCCGGTCAGGCCGGGTTGAGGCGGCCTGTGTTTTCCTGCAGCCATGATGAAACGCATCATGACCCCCCGAGTGGCGGCGCTGGCTTTGGCGGCAACTCCACTCTTCGCGGCCCCGGCGCTCGCGGACGCACCGGGCAGACACGCTGCGGCCAGCCCGGCCGTTTCGGTGAATCTTGGCGATGCATCGCTCTACGTTTCGGTGGGGCATGATCGCTGGCGTGACCGCGATGGGCGCTATCATAATCGCTCGCGCTACGGACAGGCCCCGTGGGAAGTCCGCCAGATGCGCCGGGAAGCCCGCCAGATGTGCGTGCGCGCCGTCAACCGTGCCGGTTATCGCGCCGGCTTCCGCGATGTCGATGTCGACGATGATATCCGCACCCGCCAGATTGGCCGCTATGCCTTCCAGGTGCGGCTGGACGATGTCGAGTTCGAAGGCCGTCGGCGCGAGTTTGAGCGCGATGTGACCTGCATTGTCCGCCGTGGCCGGATCGAGTCCATCTCCGGCATTCCGCAGCCGGGCCGTGGTCACGGCTACCACCGCGGCCATGACGACTATCGCTACGATGACTGGCATCATCGCTATGACCGTGGCCTTCGCGGCGGTCGCCCCGGAAGCTAGCCGCGCCTTCAGGGCCGATCACCTGACAAAAAAGCAGGCCGGAACACGCCAGAGGGCAGGTTTCCTAAGGGAAGCCTGCCCTTCTGCTTGCCTAGAGCGCCCGCCATGCGTAACACATGCGACGGTACACGGACTGATGGAGTAGAGCGGCATGAAGGACGTCATCGAAGCCCTTGAGGCAAAGCGTGAAGAGGCTCGCCTTGGCGGCGGCAAGAAGCGGATCGAGCGCCAGCATGAAAAGGGCAAGCTGACGGCGCGCGAACGCGTCACCATGCTGCTCGATGAAGGCAGTTTCGAGGAAACCGACATGTTCGTGGAGCACCGCTCCAATGATTTCGGCATGGAAGAACAGCGTATCCCGGGCGACGGCGTGGTGACGGGTTGGGGCACGGTCAATGGCCGCCTCGTCTATGTCTTCTCCAAGGATTTCACCGTCTTCGGCGGCTCGCTGTCCAAGGCACAGTCGGAAAAGATCGTGAAGATCCAGAAGATGGCCGCAAAGAATGGTGCACCGGTCATCGGCATCTTTGACGCAGGCGGCGCACGCATCCAGGAGGGCGTCGATTCGCTCGCCGGCTATGCCGACATCTTCATGGAGAATGTCCTCTCCTCCGGCGTCATTCCGCAGATCTCCGTGATCATGGGCCCGTGCGCCGGCGGTGACGTCTACTCCCCGGCCATGACAGACTTCATCTTCATGGTGAAGGACACCTCCTACATGTATGTGACCGGCCCGGATGTCGTGAAGACCGTTACCAATGAGGAAGTTACCCACGAGACCCTTGGCGGCGCGTCCGTGCACGCCAAGAAGTCCGGCGTGGTCGATGGCGCCTTCGAGAATGATATCGAGACGCTTATCCAGATGCGCCGGCTGATCGACTTCCTGCCGCTCTCCAACCGCGATGCCGCGCCGGTGCGCCCAAGCTTTGATGACCCGGAGCGGATCGAGCCAAGCCTCGACTCGCTCATCCCCGCCAATCCGAACACGCCTTACGATATGAAGGAGCTGATCGAGAAGACGGTGGACGAGGGCGACTTCTTCGAGATCAGCCCGGATTTCGGCGCGAACATCATCTGCGGCTTTGGCCGTATGGAAGGCTCGACCGTTGGTGTGGTCGCCAACCAGCCAATGACGCTCGCCGGCGTGCTCGACATTGACAGCTCCCGCAAGGCGGCCCGCTTTGTCCGCTTCTGCGACTGTTTCAACATCCCGATCGTCACCTTCGTGGACGTGCCGGGCTTCATGCCGGGCACCAAGCAGGAATATGGCGGCCTCATCAAGCATGGCGCCAAGCTTCTCTTTGCCTATGCCGAAGCGACCGTGCCGAAGGTCACCGTCATCACGCGCAAGGCCTATGGCGGCGCTTATGACGTGATGAGCTCCAAGCACCTGCGCGGCGATGTGAACTATGCCTGGCCGACGGCAGAGATCGCCGTGATGGGCGCCAAGGGCGCGGTCGAGATCATCTTCCGCAAGGATATTGGCGACGAGAAGAAGATCGCCGAGCACACCAAGATGTATGAGGACAATTTCGCGAACCCCTATGTGGCCGCGAAAAAGGGCTATATCGACGACATCATCATGCCGCACTCAACCCGCAAGCGCGTCATCAAGGCGCTCAGAACCCTCCGCACCAAGGAACTCGAAAACCCCTGGAAAAAGCACGATAATATTCCGCTTTAATCAGAAGCCGTATTTCTCTCTTCTCCTTCTAAATGCGTCAGCACTACCTTCGAGTATGAGTTCAACGGAATCTCGCGTTTCCGACCTGTCCAATGCGCCGATGCAAGGGATGCCTTTGAGCGTCTTAATCGCGCCTCGACTATTGGCGACTTCGAGAGGAATAATTAGCTCGGCATCTCCATTAACTGGGATGTTGGCGTTGTGTGACACAACTATGATTTGCCGTTCTTCTTTTCGCTCTCTGAGCAGAGGCACGAGTTGTTCGTAAACAAATTCATTGTCCAAGTCGTCTTCGGGTTGATCGATTAACACCGGCTCAGACCCCGCGGCGAGTATCATTGACAACACAGTCGTCGATTTCTGCCCTGCTGATAGGTTACGACCGCGTAGCTCTCCTACCTTTTTCCCATCTTCTCTTCGATGAAGTGCCACTGTGACTGCGTCGGGAATTCGCGTGAATAGGCACGTGTTGATCACTTCTTCTGGCATCCAATCGGCGATAGTTTCTAGTTTCTTTCTGGACACGTCACTGGGGAAACCGGGAATGTTAGATTGGCCCTTAGAATATTGGTTGATCCACTCTTCCAAAATTAGCACAGGCGGCAAGTCGTCGGTGAGCCCTTTGGAAAAAGCCGCCTCCAATACTAGTCGCCAGTCTTCTTTGCTGACTCTTCTATTGTCTTGTGGGATGTGCTTCATTTGATTCAGGAACGAACCTAGGTCTCCATGCTTCAAGACCTCGCATTTGACGGTTGGAGCGCCGCTATTGGTTCGTGGTACCGCTTCATTCAATTGCTTTGCGGCTGAAACCCGAACTTCGAACTGAGCACGCCATACTTGGGCCAGTTCGCTCGTGACCAATTCGCGGATTTCCGTGCGAAGCTTGTCGATTCCTTCTAGTTTTTTGGACACGGCAGCTAGGCGTTGCTGCAAGCTGTCAAGCAGTTCTACATTCCGTTTGTGATCATTTGGATCCACTCCATCTGCTTCCAAACTTGCCAGAGCCGTTTCGTACTGCTCTTCAGCCTTTTTGAGTCCGTCCTCCCATTTTTGCCGTTCGGTGTCGTCTTTCGCTGCCGCAGCCTTTGTGCGCGCCGAGTCAATTGCTTGGGCAACATTGATCTTAAGTTCTGCCGATATCTTTTGGATTTGAGCCTGCACGCGGGCTACTATGTCCTTCTGAGGACTCTCTAGGTCAGTTATTAGAAGTTGAAGTGGTAGCTGCGCCGCAACACTGGAAAGTTGCGCCAGGCGCTCTTCCAAAAGTGCTTCAAATCGGCTGATCAGCCGCTTTTCTCGTTCCCAATTCTGCCAACCATCAAGTGCTGCGGACTTATCTTGGACTTTTTTTATTCTTGCCTGCAGCGTCAAAATTTGAGAGCGCAACTCAGCTTGCTCTCTTTGAAGATCAGAGTATTGACTTAGCGCTGAATTCTTTGACTGCAGCGTGGATACCAATTCCCTTTCTATACCTTCCAATTTCTGCAGTTCCGCGCCATTGAGGTCGTCGAGGATATCACGTTGGCGTTTTGGATCGTTAGCTATCTCTTCGATTTGGCTTCTGCTATACACTCTTGCGGGAAAGAAGCTGTCCAATCTTCCGACTTCGGCGTCACCATTTACTGTTGGCTCTCTTCCATTGAAGCAGTCCAGTTGCCACTCGTCTTGTTCGTAATCGGAGCCGGTCCAGTAAGTTATTGATACTGAGCCACCATTTTGTAGCGTGGATTGCAGAGACTCGAAATCGGCTCGGAGAGCTTCGGGGACTTCAGAGGTTCGTCCAAGCGCAATACGTAGATATTCGAGTAGAGTTGACTTTCCTGTTCCTCTGCCGCCGATGAATGCATTTAGGTGCGGAGAGAACTTTATAGCCGTATCAGAGAGAAACTGTGCGCCCTTTACTGAAATGCTGCTTATGTGCGGATGCCCAATCGACTTATCAGGGCAGCTATCATGATCGTCTGAAATTCTTATTCGAGAAGACTCGTCCAAAAATGCTTGTCGCAGAGATTCAATCGACGGCTTCGACATCCTAATCCAAGAAAATCTGTGACCGATGTGATTTGGAGTTTTGTCGGACGGATTTATCGATTTGCAGTCCGAAGACATAAGCTTGGCTATAGGGCGAACTCTCTTCCAAGCTGGATCGCAAAGAGGGCCATTACTCAGCAAATTTTGAAACCCTTGACTCATCTTCGAAACCGATTTTGGAATTTCGACCGCCAACAGTTGCTCACGCCTGAACTCATCTGCTTGAAGCCATTCAGCGATCTTGTTGTTGTCGAATATGCCATCGTTGCTTTGTACATGGGGTAGGATGACAATCCCCTTGTGCTTGCCTTGAACGATGTCCAATATTTCGGAGAGTGGTTTCGACGACGGCAGATGGTCGCCAGACGACGACTGTCTCGGATTAGGTACGCCGCACTCTGTCAGAATGTGATCGATCTCGTTCAAATCTTTGTCCGGATCGAACAGCGCTAAAACATGCACTCCTTTACCTACATTCGCCGTAAATTCAAATCCCGGAAATATTGTTATAGGCGCGCCCTTCGCCTGAGATGATGCTTCCCTCCGGAGCAATGGAATGAAGTCTTTTGAAGCAAAGTTGTGATCAGTGATTGCAATAACTTCCAAAGACTCTGCCAAGCAGCGGCTGATATATTCGGCAGCTGCTTTCGGAGCGTCCACGGACATGTCATATTTTTCACCCATCCAATGCTTAGCATCGGCTGGAGTTTGCATTTGAAGATCGCACTTAAAAAAGCGAGCGCCAGCGTAATCTATCATTCTGCTTTCTTCCTAATTATCTCTCTTTGGTAGAAGAAATAATTCGACTGTGTTGACAATCTCTAATTCCATCCCCGTCTCTCGCGCCCCGTTTATAACCTCTTCCATCCTACGGCCTGACCGGGGAGTCCGGACCAGCTGTGGCTCGCTATTTAGTTTGCCCTCACGCCAAATGGCAGATTCTGCCATTTGGCCATAGCAAGCCTCTTCCGATCTGGTTCAGGCGGTCAAGGCTGCCGCAGGCACGGCGTCCTTCGACAAGCTCAGGATGAGGGCCGCCTGGCCTTGAGGGCCTGAAACAGGTCGGACACGCAGAGCCACTGCCGTGGCCTTCTGCGCTGAAATCAGTCCACTGGACTGATTTTCGGGCGCTCCGAAGACGGGCAAATCCAGATCGGACACGCGCCCTCTCAGTATGTGCTCATCCCGGCGAAGGCCGGGATCTCAGCCAATCTAAGTGCAGCGTTTTCCTCACGAGATCCCGGCCTTCGCGGGAAAGAGTGGCGGTCAGGTTTGCCGCAGACCCCTGCGCAGGCAGGGGTCCATGGCGAACCATCTCGCCGACGGGCTGCCTTCAAAAGAACGGATCATGGATACCTGCCTTCGCAGGTATCTTCGGCAATCATACACCCAACAATTCTGCGCCGCCCCGGACCTGATCCAGGGTCCATCTCCGGCCCTGTCGCCTTGCTGATACGGAGGGAGATGGACACTGTGGTCCCCAGCCTTCGCGGGGGCAGGCAGGCCACGGTGAACCGCCTGACAGATCGAATCCATCCCACACCCCTTCAGACCGGCGCATACTCCCCACCATGCTGACCCGCGCCTGGATTCTCGACATTCTGGACAAGCTGCCGCTTGTCTACTGGCCGGTCTTCTTCTGGGAGGTCTGGTGGTTCGAGCGCTATTGCCGCGCCTATCGGGCGGCGAACCCGGTCGGCCTTCTCGCCATTGGCGTCACGCAGACCGGGCGCATCATCATCAGGCTGCAGAGCGCCGGCGACCGGCCACAAGAAAACGACTGGACGGCGCATGCCCCGCGCGCGCCGTGGCTCCGGCTCGATCTCACACGCCTCGCCTCGGCCCATTCAGACAATTCGGGCACGGCGCATCCGGCGCTGACCTGCCATCAACCAGACATCGGCCTGGTATCGGCCCATGATCGGCCTGCCACCGGCCCGCTCCTGCTCGACCCCGGCTAGCGCGCCCATCCTCTCGAAACCAATCTGAGAACGCCGCAAGTCCCCCGACTCTGCGGCCGCCCGTTCAGGTCTTTTCGAGGGGCGGGCACAAAAAAAACGCCAGCGGGAGACCCACTGGCGTTCTTCATGCTGCAAGGGCCGAGCGAGCCCGGCCCTTTAAAGCTGGATTTAAGCCGCTTCGATCTGGTCGACGGCTTCCTTGCCTTTGCGCGGGTCGATGGCCGTGCTGTACTGCACTTTCTGGCCTTCGGAGAGCGAACGCATGCCGCAGCGCTCAAGCGCGCTCACATGCACGAACACGTCAGTGCCGCCCTGGTCGGGCTGAATGAAACCAAAACCTTTTTGGTCGTTGAAGAATTTTACGGTGCCTGGGGTCATGAAAGAACTCCTATAAGCATTACCCACACGCGACATTGCGAGCAGGGGGGTCGAAACTTTTTTAGGAGTGGTCGAAGTCGAGAGCGCAGCAGACCCCTTCACAGGGCAACCGCAAACAAGGCCTGATAGTCCGGCGAAAGGGTCGAAGCAGCTTCTCTCTACGGTTTCGTGCACTTGTGCAAGGGGAAACCACTGCCCTGATGCATTTGTCATGGGCCGGGCAAGGCCTGGGCCCCCTTCGCGAGGGCCAGAGGCCTGCCCCTGTCACGCCCGCCGGGCTAGGCGGTGGCCGGAACGAATTTCTGGCGCAGATCCTTCTTCAGGAACTTGCCGCTTGCATTGCGGGGCAGGAGGTCATCCTGGAACCAGATGAAGCGCGGCACCTTGTGCTTGGCCATCACGGCAGAGCAGTGCTCGCGCAGGGCAGCCTCGCTCAGCGTCTCGCCCGGTTTCAGAACGATGACCACGCCGACTTCCTCGCCGAGCCGGTCATCCGGCACACCAAACACGCAGCACTCGGCCACCGCATCATGCCGGTAGATGCCGGCTTCGACTTCGGCGCAGTACACATTCTCCCCGCCGCGCAGGACCATGTCCTTCTTGCGGTCGACAAGATAGATGAAGCCGTTCTCGTCGATGCGGGCCACGTCGCCCGTGTGCAGCCAGCCATCGGTGATGGCTTCGGCCGTGGCGTCGGGGCGGTTGAGATAGCCCTTGATGACGGAGGAGCCCTTGACCCAGAGCTCGCCAAGCTCGCCCTGCGGCACTTCATTGCCAAGGTCGTCGACGCACTTGACCTCGAAATTCGGCATGGCGGGGCCGGCACTGTCAGGCTTGTCGACATAGAAGTCTGCGGCGATCGAGGTGATGATGCCGCAGGTCTCTGTCATGCCATAGCCGGTATTCGGGCGAGCCGTGGCGACCTTGTCCTCGATCTTCTGTACGAGGTCTGGCGGGACCTGCGCGCCGCCCCCGCCCAGCGTCATCAGGCTGGACGTGTCGGTCTTGTCGAAGTCGGGATGGTTGATGATTTCGCGGGCCATCACCGGAACGCCGCTCATCGAGGTGATCTTTTCGCGCTCGATAATGCGCAGGGCTTCGCCGGCATCCCAGCGGTACATCAGGACCATCTTGCCGCCTGCTGCCGTGACCGCATAGGCGCCGCAATTATTGGCGGTCACATGGAAGAGCGGGGTCGTGATCAGGCCATTCGGAACGGGCGGCGGGTCAGGAGGCGCTTCGCCGGTGGCCATGAAGACCGCCGCTGCCGAGGATACGCGCGAATACATCAAGTTCATCAAATTCGCGATGCAGCCACGATGGGTGAGCTGCGCGCCCTTTGGAAAGCCGGTCGTGCCGGATGTGTAGAAGATGCAGGCGTCCGAATCCGGATCGACCTCTGCGTCGGGCAGGGCGCCGCCATGGGCGATGACGTCAGACCAGGGCGTGATGTTGTCCGTTGTCTCGTCGAGGCGGACGCCGACCAGTTTGACACCGTCGACCATTGCAGGCTTTTCGCGAACCCGGGCCAGGCGTTCAGAGTCGAGGAAGAAGACCTTTGGCTCGGAATCGGCAAGCGCATAGCTCATCTCTTCGGCGGTCCACCAGGCATTCATGCCCACTACGGTGATGCCCACCGATACACAGGCCCAGTAGACCAGCATCCATTCCGGGTAATTGCGCATCGAGATCGCGACGCGGTCGCCAGGCTGGACGCCCTGCGCGAACAGCCATGACGCAATGGCTGCGACCTGCGCATGCGCGTCGCCATAGGTGAGGCGTTCATCTTCGTAGACGAGATAGTCCCGGTCCGAGAATTCCTGCGTGGCGAGCCAGACGTCGCGAATACTGGGCGGTGCGTTCTTGAATGTCCGGATCCGGTTTCCCAGCACATTTGCCTCGACAATTTCGAAGTCGCCGCCAGGTCCGGTCAGTTGGTCTCGCGCTTTCGCCAGTTCTGCGTAGTACATCCTGCTCCCCGTATGGTGATTTTTTGCGACCATACACATCCTCGCGCCGGGAGAAATGGCGAACCTTGCGGAAACCCGTCCCTTACCAACCCAATGCGTGCCTCGCAGCAGGCGGCAGGCTGTGACTTCGCGCCGCTTAATTGCATGATCCTGGTGATTGCACACGCCAAACTTGTACAATGTTGAAAGAAGAGAAAATTTGTGAAAATTCAGGGCATCGGACGAGCGAAACAGGATGACCCGCAGGATGAAGGAAGACCCGGAGGAGTTGTACCGTCTGGTCTATGTAAGCACTGCTGTCGACAGTCTCACCGATCAAGATATTGAGAGCATTCTGAACGTCTCGCAGAGCAATAATGACGAGCGCTACATCACCGGCTTCCTTGCGCATAATGGCAAGGCCTTCATGCAGGCGCTCGAGGGAGCTCGCGATGAGGTGCAGGATATCTATCGCCGCATTACAAAGGACGACCGTCATACCGGTGTAACGCAGATTATCGGTGAGCCTGTGTCCTGCCGGGCCTTTCCCGAGTGGAGCATGAACTATCATCGGGTCGACAATCAGGGCGGTGCCTCGACCATGGTCATCCGCAATGACGATTCCATTGATGCCTTGCTGAGTGCCGACATGCCGCGGGACCTTTTGTATCTGTTCTCGAAATTCATCCGCATACGCTGAGCCCGGCAGCCTGATTTCATTAACTTTGCGCTGCTAACGCTCTGGAAACAGATTTCTGGAAGGCTACCGCGTATTATGACGAATACAGCTCTTGGGGAATCGATGGAAAACGAGATGCAGCTGATGATGGCGCGCATCGCCCATATCGGCGAGATCAGCGAAGCCGAAGCTCGCCGCATCGTTAACGAGATTTACAAGGATGGCATTGTCAGTCGAGACGAAGCCGAGACGCTGTTTCGCCTGAACAATCAGCTCGCCGAACGCGATCCTGTATGGGTTGAACGCTTCATTGAGGCGATCAAGGATTTCCTGCTCACGCGCGAAGCGCCGGAAGGCTGGATCACCGATGATGAAGCTGACTGGCTGATCGCACAGATGAGCGCCGACGGCCATATCGAGACTGCCAGCGAAATCGACCTGATGCTGACCTTGCTTCGATACGCAGACGGCGCGCCCGAATCGCTCTCGCGCTATTGCCTCGAAGCGATATCGCGGCGGATCATAAAGAATGGCGTGGCTGATGAGGCAATGACCGAGCGCATGCGCCGCATCCTGTTTGCGCCCGCAGGTGAAAGCAGCCTGTTCGTCAGTCGGCACGAGGCCACGATCCTGTTCCAGACCAATGACGCTGTCGCCAATGCCCCAAATGCCATGGTTTGGAACACCATGTTTGCAAAAGCGGTGCTCAACCACCTTGTCGCTGCGGCGCATCCCGACCCTGTCAGCGAAGCCGAGGCGCTGCGGCGCGAAGCCTGGCTCAAGGATACCAATACCAGCGTCAGCGGCTTTTTCGGCCGGATGGTCAATGCCTTCACGAGCGGCACCTGGTTCGACAAGATCAGCTACAATGAAGAAGCCGCGGCCCGCGCCCGCTACAAGGCGAAGGAGTCGGCCCACAAAAAAGGCGCCGTCGTCACTGATGACGAGCAGAACTGGTTCCTGCGCCGTCTCGGATGGGACAAGACGGTCAGTCCGGCTGAACGCGCCCTGGTCGACCTTTTGAAGAGCGAAGCCCCTGGATTTGCCCAGGGCCTGCAGGAAGCAACGAAATCGATCGAAGCGGCCTGATTGCGATACCGGGCCTGTTTGCCGGAAAAGCCGGAGCATTTGGTCGCGCTTTCCCTACGTCACCTCATAGACATTGCGTTCCGTGGGCGATAAGCCACTGCAGTCAATGTGTAACTGCTGTTTCAGGGGGCAGGTTTGTTCAAGAAGATCCTGATCGCCAATCGTGGCGAGATCGCCGTGCGGGTCATCAAGACGTGTAAACGTCTTGGGGTGAAAACTGTCGTCGTCTATTCCGATGCCGACGCGGATTCCATGGCTGTCGAGATGGCCGATGAGGCCGTCCATATCGGCCCTTCCGCAGCTTCAGAGTCCTATCTTGTCATGGACAAGATCGTCGATGCGGTGAAGCAGACCGGCGCCGAAGCGGTTCACCCCGGCTTCGGCTTTCTTTCCGAGAACCCGGCCTTCGCAGAGCGCTTGAAGAAAGAGAATATCGTCTTCATCGGCCCGAATGCGCACGCCATTGAGGCGATGGGCGACAAGATCAGTTCCAAGAAGCTTGCCGCCGAAGCTGGCGTGTCCACTGTGCCTGGTCATATGGGGCTCATCGAGAGCACCAAGGAAGCGGTGAAGATCTCGAAGGACATCGGCTATCCGGTGATGATCAAGGCGTCTGCGGGCGGCGGCGGCAAGGGTATACGAGTCGCCTCCAATGACAAGGAAGTCGAAGAGGGTTTTCCGGCTGTGAAGGCCGAAGCCAAGTCTTCCTTCGGCGATGACCGCGTCTTCATCGAGAAGTTCATCCTCGACCCACGCCACATCGAAATCCAGGTGTTGGGCGACAAGCACGGCAACTGCATCTACCTGTTCGAGCGCGAATGCTCGATCCAGCGCCGCAACCAGAAAGTCATCGAGGAAGCGCCGAGCCCTCTGCTCGATGAGGCAACCCGCAAGAAGATGGGTGAACAGGCCGTCGCACTGGCCAAGGCTGTGAACTATGACAGTGCCGGCACGGTCGAGTTTGTCGCGTCCGGCGTCGACAAGAGCTTCTATTTCCTTGAAATGAACACCCGTCTGCAGGTGGAGCACCCGGTCACGGAAATGATCTCGGGTGTCGACCTCGTCGAGCAGATGCTTCGCGTCGCTTATGGTGAGACGCTGAGCATCAAGCAGAGTGACCTGAAGATCAACGGCTGGGCGGTCGAAAGCCGCGTATACGCCGAAGACCCTTACCGCAAGTTCTTGCCATCCATCGGACGCCTGAAGCGTTTCCATCCGCCTGTGGAAGGACCGCTGAATGGCGGCACGGTACGCCTCGATTCTGGTGTGCGCGAAGGCGATGAGATCTCGATGTTCTATGACCCGATGATCGCCAAGCTGATCACGCACGGCAAGGACCGCGACCAGGCGCTCAACGTTCAGGCTGCAGCGCTCGACCGCTTCCACATCGAAGGTATTCAGGACAATATCCCGTTCGTGGCCGCGGTCATGGATGAGGCCCGGTTCCGCTCCGGAGACATCACGACAGCCTATATCAAGGACGAGTTTCCGGACGGCTTTGAAGGCGTTCCGGCGACGGATTACCAGACGCTGATCCTGACGGCGTCTGCCGCTTATGTGCACGGGCTTTTTGCCCGCCGCGCCGAGCAGATTTCCGGCCGCATGACCGAGCCTGGCGAGCAACGCCGCGACTGGGTCGTTATTCTTGGCGACAAGCATCAGGATGTCGAGCTTGAGCTTGGCGACGGCGAAGCGACAATAACGATTGATGGCACCGACCATACGCTCGTCACCGACTGGTGGCCCGGCACGCATCTCTTTGAAGGGCACCTTGATGGCGAGCCATTTGCCGTCAAATTCTCCGACAGGACTGAAGGCTATGTCTTCCGCCATCGCGGCGTTGCGGTGCGGGCGCTGGTCTGCACGCCTCTGACGGCCAGCCTGCATGCGCGCCTGCCTGAAAAGCCGAAGCCGGATACGTCCAAGCTGATCATTTCTCCAATGCCGGGACTGGTCGTCTCGGTTGACGTGGAAATAGGCCAGACTGTGGAAGAGGGTGAGGCGGTCTGCATCGTCGAGGCGATGAAGATGCAGAACATCATCCGTGCGGAGGCGACCGGCGTCGTGAAGGCGATCAATGTCGGCGCGGGCGACAGCGTCGCCGCGGACGAGATCATGGTCGAGTTCGAATAGGCTGTTTCGCCGAATCGAGAAACTCATCTAGACTGAACGTTCAGTTCAGGAGGCTCCATCATGGGCAATCTGCTTTTCAATCCCCAGGGCCGGATCCTGAAGCACCGTTTCTGGCAGGGGCTGGTAATCCTCACCGTCGCGTCCGTGCTGTTTCAGGCCTTTCAGGTGAGGCTGGGCCCAGCGCTCGGTGTGGGCGGCATGACCGTTTTCTTCCTGCTCGGGCTGTTGCTGCTTTATGCGGAAGTCTGCGTCTACGCGAAGCGCTTCCATGATGCAGGCACCACAGCGTGGTGGATTCTCGCCGTCTGGGTCGGGTCTTTCATCATCAGCATGATCATGAGCCAGCTGTTCGGCTCAGTCTTCCTTGGTGAGCGCGGCGCGGCGATTGAAGCCGAAGTCGCTGAGCGGCTCGCCCAGGGGGAATTCATGGTTGCGATTGAGGCGTCGACCGCCCTCGCCGAAATGGTTCTACCGCTCACGCTCATCACGATTGTGGTCAGCGCCGTTGTCATGGGCTTCATCGTCGGATCGCTGAAAACCCAGCCCGGCCAGAACAAGCACGGCCCGGTTCCGGGTGAGGAATGGCAGGATTTCTAGGGCCTGCGCCTTTTTTCTTATCGTTTATTGATAAAATCCAAAAAGCGCGTATAAGCGTTTTTCGATAAGAACGAGAAGGCCTCCCGGTTATGTCAGACACAAGCAGCGGCCAAGTGCTGGACCCCAAACGCCCCTGGCTCACCGATGAGCGGGAGCTGCCGGGGCACATGAACTGGCTCCACACGCTCTTCGACCCGACCGGCGAATCGCCGCGCCTGCACTTTACGCGGGCCTGGACCTTGCTGTTCACACTTCAGACGATTGTGATCCTGGTGCCTTTCGCCATCGCGACGGTCGTCAACTTTGCGGGCGGCGACGGTTCACCGATTGGCACATTCGGTGTGTATGCCACGCCTGTCGTCTTCGTGATCACGACGCTGATCTCCTATATCATTCATTCGCGCAGGCTGAATGATGCCGGCAAGTGGCCAATCCTCGCGCTGGTTCCGCTGGTGCCTCTGCTGCTTGCCCTCGCAGCCTTCATGGCGACCGCGATGGGCGAAATTCAGAAATATGATCAGCGTTTCGAACAACGCCAGCAATACCTTGCAGATCCGGATGCCTATCTTGAGAGACAGCTCCAGGAGAGCCGCGAGGCGCAGGCAGCCGCTCGCCAGAGGGCTGCCGAAGCTGAAGCCAATGGCGAAGCGGCACCGCAGCAGCGCCGCGGACCGCCTCCGGGGGGACGGGGACAGGCCGATCAGGGGGGCGGCGTTGACAAGCCGCTGCCACCAAAGGCCGAAACAGTGCTCAAGGCTTCACTGCCGACCATTCAGCGGATCATGATTCCACTGAGCGCCCTGATTGCGATCTGGAGCCTGCTCTGGGTTGCGCGGGTGCCTTTCTTCGGAACTTATCCGGGCGATCCGGACTACCGCGCATAGTCAGACGAAGGCGCCGCTTTCAGCAAGGGTGGTTCGGTTTCCGACAGATCGGAAGCGAAGATGGCCTCAAAGGCCTTTTTCAGGGCCGCGTCCGCATCGTCCATCGTTACGGGCAGGCCAAGATCGACCAGGCTGGTCACACCAAGGCCGTCTTCTGCGATGCCGCAGGGTGTGATGCCGCCGAAATGTGTGAGGTCTGGCTCCACATTCAGGCTGATGCCATGGAAGCTGACCCACCGCTTAAGACGAAGGCCGATGGCAGCGATCTTGTCCTCGCGGGTCGGTCCGCCAAGCTGTGTCCGGTCGACCCAGACACCAACCCGTCCGCACCGGACCTCGCCTTTCACATTGAACGAATCAAGCGCCGTAATGACCCAGCTTTCCAGCTTGCGCACGAAGTCGCGAACATCGCGGCCTCTCGCGGCGACATCCAGCATGACATAGGCCACGCGCTGGCCGGGGCCGTGATAGGTGTATTGCCCGCCGCGGCTGGTCTCGAAGACCGGGAAACGGCTCGCATCCTTGAGGTCGTCCGCCTTGGCGCTGGTACCCGCAGTGTAGAGCGGCGGGTGCTCGAGCAGCCAGACAAGCTCGGGCGCACCCGCTTCGCGGATTTCGCGCACCCTGCGTTCCATGAAAGCCACAGCAGCCTGATAATCAACCAGCTCCCGGCTCACAGCCCATTCGACGTTTGGAATTTCTGTCATTTCCCGCATATAGAGGTGCAGGAAGGGCTTCACAAAGCTTCTTTGCGCACTTATACCGCGCGGACTTCCCGCATGGGATACGTGCGGTCGTGGCGGAACTGGTAGACGCGCAGCGTTGAGGTCGCTGTGGAGCAATCCGTGGAGGTTCGAGTCCTCTCGACCGCACCATCCCGTGGGAAGTTTCAGGCAGGGGGTTGCGCAAGCGCCCGGACAAGAGGAGATCTCACCCTATGTCCGACCTGCCAGACCTCCAGACCGATGAACAGGTAGACGAGCCCGAACGCGAGGCTCACCTGGCGCTTGAACAGGATGTGCGCGAAGCAGTATGGGAACAGGATACGCGCTGGCTTTCCCGCACGCTGACTCGCCTGCACCCGGCCGATGCTGCCGACCTTCTTGAACAGCTTTCGACGGATGATTTTGCCGAAGCGGTGAAGCTGCTGCATGGTCAGCTGCCCACCGATATCATCATCGAGCTTCGTGATGAGTATCGCGAGGAGGCGGTTGATGTGCTGCCGGACGAGGCGGTAGCCGCTGTTCTGGAAGAGCTGGATTCCGATGACGTCACGACGATTCTCGAAGACCTCGAGGATGACCGGCGCGAACGCATCCTGGATGAATTGGCGCCGGAAGACCGGGCGTCGCTGGAGCAGGGCTTTGCCTATGCGGAAGACACGGCCGGACGCCTCATGCAGCGCGAATACTTTGCTGCGCCTGAGTTCTGGACGGTCGGGCATGCCATTGATCATGCGCGCGAAAATGCCGATGACCTTCCCGATGAATTCTACGAAGTCTACGTGATTGATCCGACACACCGGCTGAAAGGGCAGGTGCCGCTGGCAACGCTGCTGCGCACGCCGCGCGATGTGAAGCTCGCCGATATCATGGAAGAAGTGCAGTCGAACATCAGCGTCGACATGGACCAGGAAGAAGCGGCCTACCAGTTCCAGAAATACTCACTGGCGTCCGCGCCTGTCACGGACGATGCCGACCGCCTGCTCGGCATGCTCACAGTTGATGACGTGGTCGATGTCATACAGGAAGAGAATACCGAAGACCTCCTGGCGCTGTCCGGCGTGAACTCGGCCGATGGGTCTGACACGGTGCTCGATTCGGTAAAGGCGCGCGCGCCGTGGCTGGCCGTGAACCTTGTCACGGCATTCATCGCTTCGGGGATCATTTCCCTCTTTGAGGGCACGATCGACCAGATCGTGCAGCTGGCCATCCTGATGCCGGTTGTTGCGGCCCTTGGCGGCAATGCAGGCAGTCAGGGGCTCGCGGTTGCGGTGCGGGCCATTGCAGAGCGCGAAATGGACGGCGATGCGAGCCGCCGCGCGATCGTGCGCGAAACGCTGACCGGTCTTGCCAATGGCGTCATTTTCGCAATCGGTGTGGCAGCCATCGCCGGCTTCTGGTTCCAGAGCGTTGGTCTCGCCCTCACCATCGGCATCGCAATGTTCGCAACTTTCGTCTGGGCTGGCTTTTCGGGCGTCATCGTACCGCTCGCCCTGCGCAGGATGGGGGCAGACCCAGCGGTCGCGTCTTCGGTATTCGTGCTGACACTCACCGACGTCATGGCCTTCTTCAGTTTCCTCGGTCTTGCCACACTCATCCTGCTGTAATGGCAGGCCTGAGCATTAGTCGGCGTGCAGCTTGCACCGCTTCGCCGTGAAGCAAGTGGGATGTGCCGCTTTGGAGCATGTAATGAGGTCAGATCTTCGTACGTCCGAGGCTGGACTGAAGCTGATCATGTCATATGAGGGCTTTCGGCCCGTGTCGAAGCAGCTGCCGGATGGTGGCTGGGTGATCGGCTATGGGCATACCCGGGCGGCAAGAGCGAACCTGCGTGTCAGCCAGCCGGAAGCCGCCGCGATCCTTCGCGAATATGACCTCCCGCCCATCGAGAAAGCACTCGACGACCTGTTGCTCGTCCCGGTCAGCCAGACCGAGTTCGATGCGCTGGTGTCCTTCGCCTTCAATATCGGGCTCGACCAGTTCGAGAATTCCGACGTCCTCGCGCACATCAATGCCGGTGACAAGCTGAAGGCCGCCGCCGCTATGGAGAGCTGGCGCAAGGCTCGCGTCGGCACGCGCGACATGATTGTAGACCCGCTCGTACGCCGCCGCGCCGATGAGAAGGCGCTTTTCCTGAAGACCAGTGGCGCTGTGCCGCTCGCGTCGTCCAGCCGGTTCCGCCCGCTCATCGACGACGAAACTGTCCAGCCGGCCCGGCGGTTTGGTGATCCGGCAACAGAACGGTCCAGGCCCACCCCTGCATTTGATCATTCGCGCGACGAAGAGACGGCGCCGGAAGCGGCTGCCCGCAAGGTGCGTGAGCGTTTGACGCGCATTTTGGGCGAGGAAGAAAGCCGCGTCACGAACACAGAGCAACCGGCCCGGCCGTCCAGACCAGTTTCCGAGGAAGCCAGCGTTGAAGAGATACGCGCGGCGATTTCTGCGCTGGTCGACGATTTTGACGACAGGCCTGAAACGGCGTCGCCGGCGACGGGCGACATCGACCTTGAAGAAATCACGCTTGAGGACACGCCGCGTCGGCGCGCCCCGGCCGATGACGGGCTGCACCCGGAAAGTCTCGGCCTGGAGGATGCGCCTTCGAGCGAGCGTAATGGACGCATTTTGATCGACGATGTGACACCTGCTGAAGTCGATCCGGAACTCGTTGAGCTAGCCACACGGGAAACCGACCGGAATGAGGGGCCGGTCGAGATTTTCCTGTTCGGCCTGGTTGCGCTGCTGGGGACGGGGCTTTTTGCCTATGGCGGCGCAGCCAGGTTCGGCTGGTTCGGCTTGGAAGCCGCAGAATTTGAAGGCGCGATGACTTACCTCCCGCCCTTCCTGCTGCTCGCGGGCGGCCTGCTCTTTGTGATCATGGCCTACTATGCGGTCCGCGCCTTCATGGGGCCACGCGACTAGGGCTCGCGAATGCTGCTCTGCACATTGGCAAGTGCGCAAAGTCCAGCTAAATCGGGCAAATGATCCCGAACACATATCCCACATTGAACTTCGATCTCGGCGAAACAGCCGACATGATCCGCGATACGGTGCAAAGTTTTGCCTCCGACCACATCGCACCAATCGCTGCAGAAATTGACCGGACGGATGTCTTTCCGCGCCATCTCCTTCCGAAGATGGGCGAGCTGGGCCTGCTCGGTATCACAGTCGAGGAAGAATGGGGCGGCAGCGGCCTCGGCTATCTTGAGCACGTCGTCGCGATGGAAGAGATTTCCCGCGCGTCCGCCTCAGTCGGCCTGTCCTATGGCGCGCACTCGAATCTTTGCGTGAACCAGCTGCGCCGCTGGGGCAATGATGACCAGAAGCAGCGCTATCTCGAGAAGCTCGTCACTGGCGAGCATCTGGGCGGGCTCGCCATGTCGGAAAGCGGCGCCGGCTCTGACGTCGTCTCCATGAAGCTGAAGGCAGAGAAAAAGGGCGACCGATACGTTCTCAACGGCTCGAAGATGTGGATTACCAATTCGCCGGACGCCGACACGCTGATCGTCTACGCCAAGACAGAGCCTGAGAAGAAATCCCGCGGCATCACTGCCTTCATCATTGAGCGGGGCATGAAAGGCTTTTCAGTCGCCCAGAAGCTCGACAAGCTCGGCATGCGCGGCTCCGAGACGGGCGAGCTTGTCTTCGAGGATTGCGAAGTCCCGGAGGAGAACGTCATGGGCCCGCTGAATGGCGGCGTCGAAGTGCTGATGAGCGGGCTCGACTATGAGCGCGCCGTGCTGTCAGCCGGCCCCACAGGCATCATGCAGGCCTGTATGGATGTCGTGATCCCATACATTCACGACCGCAAACAGTTCGGCCAGTCGATCGGAGAGTTCCAGCTCGTCCAGGGCAAGATCGCCGACATGTATGTCCAGATGAATGCCGCAAAGGCCTATGTCTACACCGTCGCCAAGGCCTGTGACCGTGGTGAGACGGCCCGCAAGGACGCCGCTGGTGCGATCCTGTATGCGGCTGAGACAGCAACGAAGCTCGCGCTCGACGCGATCCAGCTCCTCGGCGGCAATGGCTACATCAACGAGTACCCGACGGGCCGCCTGCTACGTGATGCGAAGCTCTACGAGATTGGGGCAGGCACGAGCGAGATCCGCCGCTGGCTGATTGGACGTGAGCTGTTTGGCGAGACGGCCTAACCGACGGACTGAAGGCGACCTCGGGCCTCGTTCAGCACCTGTCCGATAATGGTTGATAGCTCACGCTCATCGACAGGCTTGCTGACATAGGCGTCAAAGCCCTGCGCCAGGTATTTCTGCTTGTCACCCGCCATCCCATCGGCGGTGAGCGCGATGACGGGAACATCCTTGTTCGGTCCCGACGAGTCCCGCAGCATCCTGAAGGCGCGGCTACCATCGAGCGTCGGCATGTGAATGTCCATCAGGACTATGTCGACAGGCGTATGGGCGAGCGTGTTCAAGGCGTCCTGACCGTCGACCGCCTCGACAACTTCAATTCCCATCTGCTCCAGAAAGGAGCGGGCGACGCGCCGATTGATGAGATTGTCATCCACGACCAGCGCGGTGCGTGCTGTGACCACACGAGAAGGCGTGCGCGCTGCCTGATTGCGACTGGGTAGCTGCGATACGGGCGTGTAGGCATTTTCAGCGGACTCTACATTCAACGTGAAGACCGAGCCTTCGCCCAGCTTGCTGACCACGCTGAGATCGCCGCCCATGAGGCGAGCAAGCCGGCGTGTGATGGCAAGGCCCAGACCGGTCCCGCCGAACCTGCGGGTGATCGAGCCGTCTTCCTGTTCGAACGACTCGAAGATGCGCTCAAGCGCCTGAGGGGAGATGCCACAGCCTGTGTCGCGCACATGGACCGTCACTACATGTCGGCCATCATCTTTCCTGGCGCTTGTTACAACGATCAGAATCTCGCCTTCTGCGGTGAACTTGATCGCATTGGAAACAAGATTGCTGATGCACTGGCGCACCCGTACCGGATCCAGCTGCAGCGAAGACGGAACATCCGGCGACACATGGACCGAGAGCTTCAGGCCCTTCTCTTCGGCCATTGGCTGGTAAAGGCGCTCAATATTGCTCATCTTGTGGCGCAGGTCCGTTGCGACAGGCGACACTTCGACCTTGTCTGCCTCAATCTTGGAGAGATCGAGAATATCGTTCAGGAGCGACATCAAGGTCTGGCCCGACTCCAGGATAATTTCGACCTGTTCCTTCTGCGCAGGTGACAGCTCATCATTGTAGAGCGTCTGGGCCATACCGAGCACACCGTTGAGGGGCGTCCGGATTTCGTGGCTCATATTGGCGAGAAATTCCGACTTCAGGCGCGTCGCCTGCTCCGCAGCGTTCAGCGCGGTCTTCAGTTCGTGCGCCTTGCGGCGTTCTTCGCGGATATCCCTGAAATGCGAGATGAACACCTGTTCGCCCGTGACCGGCAAGAAACCATTGTCCAGCGCGACCTCCACATGGATCTCACTGCCATCCTTGGCCAGGATAGTATCGTCGGTCGTATAGTGGAACGTGCCACCTTCAGCAATTTTCGCTTGGATTTCGGCAACGGTGGACTTGTTGCGAAGGCCATCGAATATGAAGGCGCTCTCGCCGATCAGCTCTTCGCGGGCATAGCCTGTCAGCGCAAGCATGGCATCGTTCACATACTGGATTCTGGCATTCGCATCGGCCACGGTGATGCCGTAGGAAGTGTTGTCGCAAGCCATGCGAAGGAGGCCGGCCGTATCGATCGCTTCGTCGCGTTCGCGGGCGATGTCAGTAATCTCGTGAGAGGAGCACAGCACGCCGCGCTCGGTTGGCGTGATCGTCGTCTTGAGCACCTTCTTGAGGTGAGAGGCGGCCCTGCCTTCCTGCGTTATCATGGTGACCGTTTCGCCGGTCTCCAGCGCCTTCCTGACACAACGAACCATCTCTGAATCGCGGTAACTCGGATCGAATTCGAAGATCCGGCGACCCACCACGCTTCCGCCATCGGGGAGAATCGACCTGTTTGTCAGAGCGTTGGCCTGACTCCATTCGAAATCGATGATCTCGCCATCTTTATTGCGAATAGGCACGACTTCGCAGATGACGATTGGTAACTTGTCAAACAGGTCCGAGTACATGGCATTGGCCTTTCTGGTGCACCCACGCTCATTAACTGACCTGATAGTGTTAAGACGGTGTTAGCTACACCGACCCGATGCAGCCCAGCCACCACTGTAGGGACTGAAACAGATGACCCTGGATGAATACAACGCATTCTGCGCGTCCCTGACGCATTCCACACATGTCGTGCAATGGGGCGGGGCCCATGTCTGGAAGATTGGCGGGAAGGTCTTCGCGATCGCTCACGACACTGAGGAGGGGGGCACCTTCAGGGCGAGTTTCAAGGTCTCGGAACTGGCCTTCGACATTCTCAGGGAACAGCCAGGATGCAAAGGGGCACCTCATCTTGCTTCGCGCGGAATGAAATGGATCCAGAGATATTCGGACGAGAGCATGGATGATGCGGCCCTGAAGGACTATCTCGCCGAGAGCTACCGCCTCGTTTCTCTCGGTCTGACTCGGAAGCTGCAGAAGGAGCTCGGGCTGAACCAGTAGGTGCAGCGCCCGATGGAACTCACGAAATCAGGTGCCCGTTTCGTCAGGAGACTAGACTGATCAGGCAAGGAGACTGCATGACCCTCACGACCAGGCATTTCGGCGTGGATATTCCAAAAATCGGATTTGGCACGTGGAAACTCAGGGACGAGACCGCCCAGATGGCAGTATCGAAAGCCATCGAAGCGGGCTATCGCATGATCGATACAGCACAAGCCTATGAGAACGAAACGCATGTGGGCCGGGGCATCGCAGATGCACAGCTGCCACGGGAGGAGCTTTTCGTCACGACCAAGGTCTGGATGTCGGAGTTCAAGGATGGTGACCTGCAGGATGCCGTTGCCCGGAGTGTCGAAAGGCTGAGTACGGATTATTGCGATCTCATCCTGTTGCACTGGCCCAATCCGGACGTGCCGCTCGAGGAGACGCTCGGCGCGCTGAATGATGTGCATGACAAGGGGCTGACCCGGAATATCGGTGTGTCCAACTTCACATCGGCGCAGCTCGGCCAGGCGGTGAAACTCTCCAGGGCACCGATCCTGACAAACCAGGTCGAGTATCACCCCTTCATCAACCAGACCCCCATCCTGGAAGCAGCGCACGCCCTTGGCTCATCGGTAACGGCTTACTCCCCGTTGGCGCAGGGCAGGATCTTCGATGATCCCGTGCTGAACGAGATCGGCGAGGCGCATGGCAAGACACCAGCCCAGATCGTTATCAGATGGTGTGCGCAGCAACCGGGCGTGATCACTATTCCGCGTTCGTCGTCGCCGGACCATATTGCATCGAACAATGATGTGCTCGACTTTGAACTGACGGCCGATGAAATGGGTCGCATCACGGCCCTGAACGCCATCAATGAAAGACTGATTAATCCGAGCTGGGCACCCGAATGGGACAGGGCGGCCTGAGCTGTTCTTGGAGTCAGACTGGTTCCATCTGGACGCTGGGAATATTGTTGGAAGGGCCGTAGCAGAAATCATGCAGCTTTCCCGACTGGATCGCCGCCCTGGCTGCTTTGTATCCGGCCTCCACGGCCTCGTCATAGGCTTCCCAGTCGCGAAGCTCGATATCGCGCAGTTCCGGCAGGACAAGCATGTCAACGAGTTCGCGTCCGGCAATCGGATTGACGCTGATCGTGGCGGATCGCATCAGCAGTCCGGCAATCGGGGGCGCTGCGGAAAATCCATTGCGCCAAACCCAGCTGAGAAAGCCGGGAGGATTGACGAAGTCATCCGCCTTCAGGCCCTCCGGGGCTCGCGCAACATCTGAGCCGACGACAATGCCGCGGTGCAGCTCCCGCATCACATCGGTGGGGAAATTGTTGAGTACGGCACCGTCAACCAGAACCTCTCCGTCATCCACCACCGGCGGCAGGATACCGGGCAGGGAAATCGTCGCACGAAGGGCCTTGCGCAGCAGGCCGCGCCGGTGAATGCGATAGGTGCCGTCCGTAAGATTGGTCGACACCGCAAAGAATGGCACTTCCAGGTCGCTGATCTCGGCATCGCCAAAATGTTCATGCAGGCGATTGTTCACCCGCTTGCCGCGCACCATGCCGACAACAGGAAGATTGTAATCGCCGAGCGGATTGGTCTCGACAAACGCCTTGCGGATGCGCTGGTCGATCTCCTCGTCATCCCAGCCCATGGCCACACAGCCGGCAACGACCGCCCCCATGGATGCCCCGCCAATAAAGTCGATTGGAATATTGGCTTCGCGGAAAGCGCGGACGACGCCTATGTGAGCGTAAGCACGCGCGCCGCCGCCGGACAGGACAAGCCCCACAGAGCGGCCCGCCATCACACGTGCCAGGCGGTCGCATGCGGCATCATCCATGCCGCGCCAGTGGAAAATACGGGCGGCACCTGCTGCATCGAGCCATTCGCCCGGTCTGGAGACTTCGCGTTCAGTGCCGTGATGCAGGAGCAGAACGTCGATCAGCTTTAACGAGCGCGCTGGTGAATTGTCCGGCGGCATGAGCGGAATGGAGGGGCGCGCATCGGCGCGGCCGACCACCCAGATACGGTCCGCCTGACGGATGGACAATCGATACCAGGAGGACGCGCCGACCGAGGAGATGAGTATGACGACATCATTATTGGCTTCGAGGTCATCGAAAAAGCGGGCTGGTTTCTCGTCGCCTTCGCTTTCTCCGACAATGTGGGACGTCAAGCCCAGCCGGTCTAGCGACGCTTTGAGCGCCCGCGCCCGCAGGCTGAGATCGATGGTTGGGGATGTTGCGACAAGCGCGAAGACCTTCGGGGCATTGCGGCGGTTGGGTTTTCGCCCTTCGCGCAGCCGCGTCAGCATCAGCCGGATCATCGAGTTCAGGATTTCCGGTTCAGCCTTGACGATCCTGTCGAAGCCAGCGCGGGAGATTTCGAGAATTTCCGTGTCGCGAAGGGCATAGACCGAACTCGTATGGGGGGCATTGTCTGCGATACCATCGCCGTCTTCATCGATCGCGCCTTCGAACAGCGCCATTTCCCCGACGGGCTCGCCGGCCCGGATGTGGCCGATGAATTCGCTGCGGCCGTCAGGCGTTGTGCTGAACGCGCCAAGCGACCCTGACAGGACGAAGTAGATGGAGCTGGAAATGTCCCCTGTCTTGAACAGCTCCCACCCCGCCGGCAGAGAAAACCAGCGTGCCTCGCGCCCAGCCGCCTTCAGCGCTCGCTTGGGAACGTCACCCAGGAAAGGAATGGATTTCAGCGTTGGCGCAATGTCGAGACTCATGTCTCTGAATGTGTTCATCCCGAAGCCATCTGAAAAGGCCTTGCTGGATTTTGTGAGCCCGGGTGGCTTAATCGGTTTGAACATGCTCATGCTTCAGGATGACATTCCCTCAATGCGGCGATAATTGTGCAAGAAACAGTCCAAGGGAGGGCATATGCCCGTACTGAAATCCAAGCTCGACGTTGCAAGCACGAAATTTTCTTCCAATCGGCTGGCCATGGAATCACTTGTCGCCGAATTGCGTGAAAAGACTGCTAATGCGGCGAAGGGAGGATCGGATCGTGCGCGGGAGCGTCACACAGAACGCGGCAAACTGTTGCCACGCGAACGTGTCGAGCGCCTGCTGGACCCTGGAACGCCATTTCTCGAAATCGGCGCCCTCGCCGCCAACGGAATGTATGATGATGAAGCGCCCGGTGCAGGCATCATTACAGGTATCGGCCGGGTCGAGGGCCGCGAATGCATGATCGTCTGCAATGATGCGACGGTAAAGGGCGGGGCGTATTTTCCGATCACAGTGAAGAAGCATTTGCGCGCGCAGGAAATCGCGATGCAGAATCATCTGCCTTGCATTTACCTCGTCGACAGTGGCGGCGCGAACCTGCCGCATCAGTCCGAAGTCTTCCCTGACCGTGAGCATTTCGGCCGCATTTTCTACAATCAGGCGCAGATGAGCGCGATGGGCATTCCCCAGATCGCTTCGGTCATGGGCTCATGTACGGCGGGCGGCGCCTACGTGCCGGCCATGTCGGATGAGACGATCATCGTCCGCAAACAGGGCACCATCTTCCTTGGTGGCCCGCCGCTCGTGAAGGCGGCGACCGGCGAGGAGATCTCAGCCGAAGACCTTGGCGGCGCCGACGTGCATGCGCGCAAATCGGGCGTCGCAGACCATTATGCTGCCAGTGACGACCACGCGCTCGCCATTGTCCGATCGATCATTCGCACGCTTCACATGCCAAAGCCGGACACGGTCGGACTCACAGCACCTGCCGAGCCCCTCTACAACCCGCAGGAATTGCACGGTCTGGTGCCGCAGGATGTTCGCGAGCCCTATGACGCACGCGAAGTCATCGCCCGCACTGTGGATGGCTCAGACTTCCATGAGTTCAAGCACCTTTACGGTGAAACGCTGGTCTGTGGCTTTGCCCGTATTTATGGCATGCCCGTCGCCATCCTCGCCAATAATGGCATTCTGTTTTCCGAAAGCGCGCAGAAGGCCGCTCACTTCATCGAGTTGGCAGACCAGCGCCGCACGCCGCTCATCTTCCTGCAGAACATTACCGGCTTCATGGTAGGCTCAAAATACGAAGCGGGCGGCATCGCCAAGGATGGCGCCAAGATGGTCACCGCGGTCGCGACGGCGTCCGTTCCCAAGCTTACCGTAGTGACCGGTGGCAGCTTCGGCGCTGGCAATTACGGCATGTGCGGGCGAGCCTATTCCCCGCGCTTCCTCTTCATGTGGCCGAATGCGCGCATCTCTGTCATGGGCGGCGAGCAGGCCGCCTCGGTTCTCGCAACCGTCAAGCGCGACGGCATGGAACGCCGCGGAGAAGACTGGAGCGCGAATGAAGAGGAAGCCTTCAAGGCACCGATCCGCGACCTTTATGAGCGTGAGGGCAGCCCATATTTCTCCACGGCGCGTCTCTGGGATGATGGCATCATCGACCCGGCCGATACGCGACGCGTGCTGGGGCTTGCCCTGTCAGCGACCCTGAACGCCCGGCTCGGCGAACGCGGCTTCGGCGTCTTTCGCATGTAGGGTTCTCGACCTGCGTGAACTCGAATTCACGCCACCTCCCGACAGCTCTGGACTATTGTCTCTCCATCCGCCGGAAGAGCGGATTTCAGCATAAAGGAGAGAATTCCATGTCCCATACCCCTTTTATTGTTGCCGCTGCCTTTGCAACCGCCCTGATGGCGCATTCGAGCATCTTCCCGGACATTTCAGGCCTTGAAGCCGAGGGAGAGCTGAGAGGTACAGAGGCTTTCGTGCCGCTCGCTGACAAGGCGGCGAAAGCCCCGCGCACTCAAGAAGAGCCGGTCTCAGCCTGGATGGCTGAAACGGGATTTCTGTCGCTCGACTGATTGTGCCACGTTTCATCCCGTAGCCAGCAAATGAGCCCAGAGGGCATGATTGACGCAATCTTAATGTCGCGATTAAGCTTTGAAAATTAAGGATAAAAATGGAGGCGCGGACACATGTTTCCGCGCCTGACCGAAGCGTAATGCACCCTCGGCGTCATTCTGTGCGTCTATAGGGTGCGCCTCAGAAATTGGCGCGTAACACATGGAGTAACTCATGAAACGCTTTGCATTTATTGCTGCCGCTGCTGCCACGGGTGCCTTTGCCGCTTCCGCTGGCGAGATGGTGGCATTCGCCGACATCGACACTGATGCCGATGGTCAGGTGACCGAAGCAGAGTTCACCGCATACAAGACCGCAGATGGCGAAGTGACGGAGGCAGAAGCCGCCGAAAAGTTCGCGAAAATTGACGCCGATTATGACGGCGTCGTCACTGAAGCCGAACTGACGGCTGCCGTGGAAGCCTGGAAAGCAGAGAAGGCCGATGCGGAAGTGGATGTCGAGATCGATACCGAGTCTGACTCAGGTTACTAGTCCCTCCCCCTGACTACCCCTCTTGCATCCACCCTGAGGGGCCTGCTTCGGCAGGCCCCTTTTACTTGTCACGGAGTTGAACTCGTGCGAACGCCATCGGATGAATGATCGAAGCGGAGCAGGGCGCTGACAGCCAACAGATTTGATTTCCTGCGGCTTCTCTTCGCCTTTTGCGTCTTCGTGTTCCACGCCTGGGCGCTCGCTGGCATAGCTCCGTTCGGAGACCTGGAAACGCAGCTTGGCGTGCTTGCCGAAATCTCCATCCAGGGATTTTTCATCGTATCGGGCGCGCTGGTTCTTGGTTCGCTGGACCGTTCGGCATCGCTTGGGGAATATGCTGAAAAGCGCGTGCGGCGGTTGTACCCTGCCTATGCGGTCGTGGTGATCACACCTGCGGTGATAAGCGGCTTTCTCACCGGCTGGGCCGCACCCGTAGCAGTCGCGAAATACCTCACTGCCAATCTCGTCTTTCTGAACTTTCTTGCGCCAGACCTGCCGGGCCTGTTTGAAGGCCGGCGCTTCACCGAAGTGAACGGTGCGCTCTGGACACTCAAGATCGAGGTCATGTTCTACATCGCCTTGCCTGTGATCGCCCAGGTTCTGCGACTGTTCGGCAAGGCCTGGTGGGTCGGGCTCCTTCTCCTCTATAGCGGCGGCGTGGCCTGGAGCATGGGCATGCCCATGCTTCTGGATCATGAGCTGGCGCCGGAGATCGCACGCCAGCTGCCGGGCCAGATGGCATTCTTCGCGAGCGGCATGGCGCTCTGGCAGCTGTGGGATACTGCCAAGGCGAAGCCCGGAATGTTCGGTCTCGTCGGTGCGTTTCTGCTGGCCCTGTCTTTTGCGCATCCCCTTGCGGAGTTTCTTCGCGCAGCAGGGCTTGCCGGACTCATCGCATGTGCCGCCTTCGCGCCAGGTCCCCGGCTCGACGCCGCGCGGTTTGGGGATGTGAGCTATGGTCTCTACATCACCCACTTTCCCATCCTGCAGGGCATGATCATGCTCGGCCTGTTTGCGTCGTTCGGCTTTGCTCTGTCCATCGCCATTTCGACCTTTACTGTGCTGCTTGCGAGCCTGCTTCTCTGGCATCTTGTGGAGAAACCGGCGCTACGCCGTGACAGCCACTACCGCAAAGTCTCCGAAGCCGCCTGAGCGACATTTTCAAAGTGCGATCAAAGGCGTAGGCTTGGTGGCAACAGGAGACCCTTATGGCTTACGAAACAATCCAGCTCGACGCGACGCCCGGTGGCATTGCCGTGCTCACCCTGAACCGCCCGGACAAGCACAATGCGTTCAACGCGCAGGTGATCGAGGAACTGACCGATGCGCTCGAAACACTGGAGGAACAGACGACCATCCGGATGGTCATCCTGCGTGGTAATGGGAAAAGTTTCTCTGCGGGCGCCGACCTCGAATGGATGAAGGCCGCCGCCGATTATACCCGTCATGAGAATGAGGAAGACGCCTACAAGCTTGCCGAAATGCTCCGCAAGCTTGCCGAACTGCCGCAGATGACCGTCGCGCTGGTACAGGGTGCGGCCATGGGCGGCGGCGCTGGGCTGGTGGCCGCGTGCGATATCGCGGTTGCACTGAAGGACACCAGGTTCCGCTTCTCCGAAGTCCGCCTCGGCCTCACCCCCGCCACGATCAGCCCGCACGTCATCAATGCCATTGGCCCGCGCTGGGCAAAGGCGCTCTTCGTCTCCGCCGAAAGCTTCGACGCGGCCTTCGCCGAACGGATTGGCCTGGTGCAGTACGTCGTTGAAGACCAGGCGGGCCTGACGGAGATGGAGGAATACCTCGCCGATCTCGCCATGCAGGCCGCGCCGGGCGCCATCACGGCGTCGAAGCGGCTCGTGATCGATCTCTATGGCGCAGAGATCGATAGCGATCTCAGCCACGAAACAGCCAAGCGGATTGCCGCAAGACGCGCCAGCGAGGAGGGCAGGGAAGGATTGAGCGCCTTCCTCGAAAAGCGCAAACCCTCCTGGGCGCAGTCCTGATCAGTCGCCGCCGGCTGGGGCAAAGCCGCCCACCGGTATGCCCCAGCCCTGAAGGGTCGTGATGACGGCGTCGACCGGGTCCATGCCGGTCATCTGCTCGATCGGGTCACGCGCAACATAGAGAATGGCGGCAATCAGGAGGATGAAGACGAGAAACTGGGACAGCGATTTCAGGAGGAAGGCACCGGCCGCCCCGATCACGAAGCCGGCACCGCCATAGATCGCCGCACCGAGAAACGGATTGACGCCGGTCGCGCCAGCCTGCTCATAACCGAGATAGGCACCGATTCCGCCGGCGACGACACCAGCCAGCACGCTCATATTCTTGTTGTCCATATACGCCATCAAACATCCCCTTCACGCATTAACCACGAACCTAGACCAGCTTTCCGCAAAAACCTAGGCATCAGAAAATGGCGCAGAATCTGACGTCTTGCTGCCATGATGGGAGGAAATAGCGGAGACATGCCGAAGTTTTCGACCATCTCCGACTGGCTGAGTTCGCAGCGTGAAGCGTTGCGTGGCCGCTTCGTGACCGGACCGGTCAGCAGCGGGGTCTTCGAATTTGTCAGCTTTGGCATCAAGCAGGGCTGGGCCTGTATTTTCGGTGGCCTGCTGCTTGCCCTCATCCTGGCGACCCACCTCTGGTACCCATCGAACGCCCCGGTCAGCCGCTACGACTTTCTCGTCATCGCGGCCGTCGTGATCCAGCTCGTCCTGCTCGCGACGGGGCTAGAGTCGCTGGAAGAAGCGCGCATCATTTTCGTCTTTCATGTGGTCGGCACCGTTATGGAAATCTTCAAGACCAGCGCGGGCAGCTGGATCTATCCGGAAGAGAATCTGCTCCGCATTGGCGGTGTGCCGCTCTTCTCTGGCTTCATGTACGCGGCTGTCGGCAGCTATCTCGCCCGTGTCTGGCGCATCTTCCATTTCCGTTTTGATCATTTCCCGCCGCTCTGGCAGCAGGGCCTGCTCGCTGCCGCCATCTATGTGAACTTCTTTGCCCATCATTATCTGGTCGACATCCGCTACACCCTGTTCGCCGCCTGTGCACTGGTCTACTGGCGCACCTGGGTGAACTTCCGTCCTGACGAGACCGACCGAAAGATGCCGCTTCTTCTGGGCTTCGGCCTTGTAGCGCTCTTCATCTGGTTTGCGGAAAACCTTGGAACGCTGGCCCGCGCCTGGACCTATCCGGGGCAGGAAGCAGCGTGGAAACTTGTTTCTCCGGCAAAATTCGGTTCTTGGTACCTGCTCATGATAATAAGTTTCGTGCTGGTGGCGTTTCTCCACCGCACACGGGAAGGACGCCATGCTGAAGAGCCTCTTGATAGCCAATCGCGGTGAGATCGCCTGCCGGATCATGGCGACGTGCCGCCGGCTCGGTATTCGCACGATCGCTGTCTATTCCGACGCAGACACCTACGCCAAACATGTCCGTGAAGCCGACGACGCCATCCACATCGGCGCGGCCCCGGCAGCCGAGAGCTATCTCGACGGTGATCGCATCATCGAAGCGGCCAAGGCATCAGGCGCGGAGGCGATCCATCCTGGCTATGGTTTCCTCTCGGAGAATGCAGACTTTGCTGACGCCGTCGAAAAAGCTGGCCTGATCTGGGTCGGCCCGAAAGCGGAGACCATCCGCGAGATGGGTCTCAAGGACGAAGCCAAACGTATCGCAGAAGAGGCGGGCGTCCCCGTGCTGCCCGGCTATCGCGGCGAGGCGCAGGACGCAAAGACGCTCGAAGAGGAAGCCGACAAGATTGGCTATCCGATCCTGATCAAGGCCGTCGCGGGCGGCGGGGGCAGGGGTATCCGACTTGTCTCCAGGAAGTCGGATCTCTCCAGCGAGCTCGAAAGCGCCGTGCGCGAGGCAAAGTCCGCCTTTGGCGATGGCCGCGTCATGCTGGAAAAGCTCGTCGAGCAACCCCGCCATATCGAGGTGCAGGTCTTCGGCGACAGCCATGGCGGCGCGGTCCACCTCTATGAGCGCGACTGCTCGCTGCAGCGCCGCCGCCAGAAAGTGGTCGAGGAAGCGCCCGCCCCCGGCATGCCGGAAGACGTGCGCGAGGCGATGACCGGCGCGGCCGTGAAGCTCGCCAAAGCGGTTGGCTATGAAGGGGCAGGGACGGTAGAATTCATTGTCGATGGCGCCCGCCCGCTGGCCAAGGACACGTTCTGGTTCCTCGAGATGAATACGCGCCTGCAGGTCGAGCACCCAGTCACAGAACTCATCACCGGAACAGACCTTGTCGAGTGGCAGCTGCGTGTCGCGTCCGGGGAAAAACTGCCGCTGGAACAGAAGGATATACCGCTAAGCGGACACGCCATCGAGGCCCGGATATGCGCCGAAGACCCGGCGAATGATTTCCGTCCGGGCGCTGGGCGGCTGGCCGCATTTGATCTTGGTGAACCGGACCTGTTCGCTGGCGAGACGCCCGATGCGGATGAGCTTCACTATAGGCTTGATGCTGGCTTCGAAGCGGGCGGCACGGTGCCAGCCACTTACGATTCCATGATCGCCAAAATGATCATCAAGAGTTGGGACCGTGGAAGCGCAACCAGCGCATTGTCCGAACAGCTCGGTCAGTCGATCGTTGCGGGTATCCCATCGAACATCGGCTTCCTCAAGCGATGCCTCGACAATGAAGTTTTCCGGCAGGGCGACCATCATGTGAACTGGATCGCCGAAGAAATCGACGCGCTGGCTTCGCCCGATACAGGCGGTGCGCGACTGGCTGCATCGCTTGTTGCGGGGATCCTTCTGTCGCCGGATGACGATGGCCCGTGGGATGAAAAAGACGGATGGAGGATGAATGCAGTGCCGCGCCGATCAATCCGTCTCCTGGTCGGGGAAGATATTGTGGAAGCCTCTCCCGGTGACGTTCATCTGACCGATGACTGGCAGGCCATCGGCCTGTCTGAGACTCGCTTTGCGGTTGGTGTCAACGGTGAAACCTGGCTTGTTGAAGTCCCCGATTACGAGGCCGAAGCCGAAGCCATCGCCGGTGGCGACCGCGTCGCCGCGCCCATGCCCGGCAAGGTGATCGACCTTCGCGTCAAGGCTGGCGACAGCGTCACCAAGGACCAGACGGTTGCCGTCATGGAGGCCATGAAGATGGAGCACAGCCTGAAAGCCCCGCGTGACGGCGTGGTTAAAACCGTCGGCGCCGAGCTGGGTGAACAGGTCGGCGAGGGCGTCGTCCTCGTCGAATTGGAAGATGCCTGAATTCAGCCTTATTCAGACGCTGTAAATGCGCCTGCTGATAGTCTTTGATTCACCGAGGATTGCGCCGCGACACATGGCGCTGGAAGGGGTAGTTTGCCGGTCTCTGCACTCATAGTTTCGCTTGCCTATCAATTGTCCGCATCAAGCGGGCCGGTTGATGCCGCGCTGAAGGCCACTGAAACGCCGGACACGTTCCGCGCCGCCTTCACCGTCACCCTGAAGAGCCCGAAGGCGGTCCGCACGTTCAGCTTTGATCCGCGCAAGCAGGGGGCAAAGCGCTGGGAGCTGCTCGAGGCGCGCGGCGAGGATGACGATCTTGATGAAGCCGTCGCTGCCTGGGCAAGCGAACCGGCGCCCGATGGCCGCCTCTTTCCGGATGATCTGCGACCGAGCGTTGGCCAGCAGGTCGATGTGCAGGACTTCGGAGCCGCCTGGCGCGTCCGCTTCAAGCACAAGCCTTCCCTGAATGATGGCGAACTCGACGTCTGGATCGCAGAGCGCGTCGATGCCGATGCCTGGCTGGACCCGGTGTCCGGCCGGTTCCTCCGCCTCGATTACAGCCTGCCGCGTTCGGTTCGCGGCCCGGATGGTGGACGGCTCACCCGGTTTCAGCAGTCCTACTTCCTCGAGAGCGACCCGACATGGGGCCTGTCCTACATCGTGGCCTATACAATGGGCTTTGAAGGCAAGGGCGGCTTTCAGACGATCAACCGCGATTACATGGCAACGGTGACGTCCATCGAGTTTTTCTTCTCAAGTCCCGACGCCGAAGAAAAATTTGAAGCCCAGCAGCAACGCGCCTCTGGCCGAACGCTCGCAGAGCGCTAAACTTTCCCTCGTGGCCTTGAACATGGTGAAACTTTGCGTTGGCGCAGAAGACGTCAGCGACCTGATCAACTGGCAAAAGCGCCTGATGAAGACGCTGCCCGCGCCCGTTCATCATACGCGCATGGTGCCCAAGCGGATTGATGAACTCCTCGATGGCGGCTCGATCTACTGGGTGATCAAGGGGGTCATCCAGGTCCGCCAGTCTTTAACCGACATGCGCATCATCGACGACCGGCACGGCAAGCGAGCTTGCGAACTGGTGCTCGACCCAGAAATTGTTCCCGTCGACCCCATGCCCAAACGTCCGTTTCAGGGCTGGCGATATTTGAAAGCCAGCGAAGCCCCATCGGACCTGAAGGCCGGCAGCGCAGGCGAGGGCATTCCGCCGGACCTGCATGCCAAGCTGAAAGACGCGATGGTCTGGTGATCAGCGCGCAATAAAAAACCCTCATCCTGAGCGAAGTCGAAGGACGAGGGTTTTGATATTTCCCGCTCGCCCTCTTGGTTCGGTTTCGCTCACCATGAGGGCTGTGAAGTATACGCCTATCAGTCGACCTGTTCCGGATTATCCTTTTTCTTCTTCGGCTTCTGCTTCTTGCCTTTGTCCTCGATGAACTGGAAGGCGAGCTTTTCCGGGTCTTTCTTGTCGACCGAGATCTTCACCGCGCCGCCCTTGGCAAGCTTACCGAAGAGGAGTTCCTCGGCCATCGGCTTCTTCACATGCTCCTGGATGGTGCGTGCCAGAGGCCGTGCGCCAAACTCCTCATCGAAGCCGCGCTTGGCGAGCCAGTCGCGCGCATCGTCAGACAGTTCGATCGTGACATTGCGGTCAGCCAGCTGAACTTCGAGCTGCAGCACGAACTTCTCGACCACGCGCTCGATGATCTCTGGCGTGAGGCCACCGAAGGTGATGGTCGCGTCGAGACGGTTGCGGAACTCCGGCGTGAACAGGCGTTTCAGGGCGTCTTCCTGCTCGTCCTGCTTCTTGCCGCGGCCGAAGCCGATGGAGTTCTTCGCTGCGTCTGCTGCGCCGGCATTCGTCGTCATGATCAGGATCACGTTCCGGAAGTCGACCTTGCGGCCATTCGCATCCGTCAGCGAACCATTGTCCATGACCTGAAGCAGGATGTTGAACAGGTCCTGATGCGCCTTCTCGATCTCATCGAGCAGGAGCACGCAGTGCGGATGCTGCATCACGCCATCGGTAAGCAGGCCGCCCTGGTCAAAACCGACATAGCCCGGAGGCGCGCCGATCAGCCGGGAGACGGTATGCCGCTCCATATATTCCGACATGTCGAAGCGCAGCAACTCGACGCCCATGATGGAGGCGAGCTGGCGGGCCACCTCGGTCTTGCCGACGCCGGTCGGGCCGGTGAAGAGGTAAGAGCCGATTGGCTTGTTCGGTTCGCGCAGGCCAGCCCGGGCGAGCTTGATCGAAGACGAAAGCGCCTCAATGGCTTCATCCTGGCCGTAGACAACGCGCTTGAGGTCCGGCTGAAGATTCTTTAGCGCGGTTGCATCGTCCTTGGTGACCTGTTTCGGCGGGATGCGGGCGATCTTGGCGATGATCGCCTCGATCTCGCGCACGCCAATCTGCTTGCGGCGGCGGCTTTCAGGGACCAGCCACTGCGTCGCGCCCGCTTCGTCGATCACGTCGATGGCTTTGTCCGGCAGCTTGCGGTCGGTGATGTAGCGGGCAGACAGTTCGACAGCCGCCTTGATCGCTTCATTCGTGTACCGAAGGCCGTGGAACTCCTCGAAGGTCGGCTTGAGGCCGGTGAGGATCTTGACGGCGTCCGGCACGGTCGGCTCAACGACATCGATCTTGCGGAACCGGCGGGCAAGGGCCCGGTCCTTCTCGAAGTGCTGCTTGTACTCCTTGAAGGTGGTCGATCCCATGCAGCGAACCTCGCCGCTCTGCAGGGCGGGCTTCAGCAGGTTGGACGCATCCATCGCGCCGCCAGAGGTCGCACCAGCACCAATTACCGTGTGAATTTCGTCGATGAACAGGATACCTTTTTCCTGCTCTGCTATCTCTTTCATCACGGCCTTGAGGCGCTCCTCAAAGTCGCCGCGATAGCGGGTGCCGGCCAGGAGTGCGCCCATGTCGAGCGCCCAGATCGTGGCGTCTTCCAGAATTTCCGGAACTTCGCCATCTACGATCTTCTTGGCGAGACCTTCGGCAATGGCCGTCTTCCCGACGCCCGGATCACCCACCAGAATCGGATTGTTCTTGGAGCGGCGGCACAGCACTTCGATGCAGCGCTCAATCTCGAAGTTGCGGCCGATCAGAGGGTCGATCTTGCCTTGCATGGCCTTCTCGTTGAGGTTCACGCAATAGGCTTCGAGCGCCTCCTTGGCCGGGCCAGGCTTGCTCTGCTGTTCGGTTTCCTCAGCGCCGCGCGGGGTGGAGCTGCGTGACATGCCGGGCGATTTTGCAAGCCCGTGCGAAACGAAGTTCACCGCGTCATAGCGGGTCATGTCCTGCTCCTGCAGGAAGTATGCGGCATGGCTTTCGCGCTCGGAGAAAATCGAGATGAGCACATTCGCGCCTGAGACTTCGTCGCGGCCGGAACTTTCGACGTGCAGGATCGCGCGTTGCACGACGCGCTGGAAGGCCGCTGTGGGTTGCACGCTGGCACCCGGATTTTCGGTGATCAGGCTGGAAAGCTCTTCATCGATATACTGGGTCAGCGCCTCGCGCAGCTGCTTGATGTCGACCTTGCAGGCGGTCATCACTTCGACCGCGTCCGTGTCTTCAGTCAGTGCGAGCAGCAAGTGCTCAAGCGTTGAGTACTCGTGAGAGCGCTCGCCGGCCAGGTTAAGAGCCTTTTCGAGTGCGCTTTCTAGGCTATCGGTCAGCGAAGGCATATGTTCTAATCCTCCTTTTCCATCGTGCACTGCAGAGGATGTTCGTTACGTCGCGCCAGGTCCATGACCTGGGCCACTTTCGTCTCAGCGACTTCGAAAGTGTACACTCCACAGACACCGACGCCTTTCTGGTGCACATGAAGCATGATGCGTGTCGCCTGCTCACGGCTCTTGTTGAAGAACTGTTCCAGTATGAAGACCACAAATTCCATCGGCGTGTAGTCGTCATTCAGGAGCAGCACGCGGTACATTGACGGTTTCTTCGTCTTGACCCGCGTTTCCGTCGCAAGACCGGTCCCTTTATCATCATCGGTCCGGGCTGGCCCTTTCGGGTCGTCCGGATCGGAAAGTCTCGGTCTGTAGTTTCTAGCGGTCATGGTCCCAAGATATGGTCGCGATGGGGCAATTTTAAGCCTGACGGAAGGGCGCTTACTGTTCAAGCTGAAATTCCCAGTTCGCCTTCAATTGCCTTCACCAGTTTGCTGACACGTTTTCTGTTCGCTCCAAAGTCATGATAACCGACTCGCGAGCGTGAATAGATGGCCAATCTGGATTTCCCCGGCATATTTTCCACAATCAGTGTGTCTATGGTCACATCATCCTTGAATTTGAGAAGTTTCGTGGCAGCGACAAGGTCGATATGGCAGTGGGCGCGATCAGCCTCTGTAATTTTCCAGCCCGACTGGTTTGCAATGTAGCCGAGCAGGGCGTCGAACAGCACTTCGGCGCTGGCATCGAAAACCGGACTGTCGGCATCCGGCTGTGCTGTCGAGCAGTAGCCTTGGGGTGCCATCAGATAGGTGTTTGGCGATGAGGGGCGTTCAATCGTCCGGATGTCGGTTGCCATGGTGTGCTCGCAAAAGGCTGGAGCTTCATCTTTGCAGACTTGCTGCAGGATATGAATGCCTGAAACGAAAAGGGGCCGGCTGTCGATACAGCCGGCCCCTCGGGATCCGTTCAGAATCGGTGAAGCGCTTAGGAAGCTTTCGCTTTCGTGGCGGCTTTCTTGGTCTCTGCAATCATGTCCTTCGTGTAGCCGGCGAATGGCTCCATGCAATCCTTCATGGCGCTGGAATAGATGCCAGCAAGTTCGCTGAGGCCGTCCATATGGGCCTTGAAAGCGGTTTTCATGAAGTCAGACTGGATTTCCATTGCTTCTTCAACGGTCTTCGCGCCGGCCAGCGTCTTGCCGGTTTCAACGGTCATGCTCATGCGGTCCTGAGCCTGACGCATCACGGCAGCGCTTGCATCCTGGAAGCTCTTCACAGAGGCTTTCGCGCTCTCGGAGCTTGCAGTCATCGCGTCCTTGCCCATGTCGCCGAAAGACGAAGCAAATGGGAAAGCTTTGACAAGGTTTTCTGGAGCAAAAGCTCCAAACATGTTGGTTTCGGTTTTAGCCATGGTGAACTCCTTCGATGACCAGTATATAGCGCATTCTCTTCGCGGATGCAACATATTATTGTGCAGTGCACAAAATTAACTTTTGGGCAGCGGAATGGTTCCTGCATGGAAATGTTCTTAACGGGTGGATAATAGAAATAGGCCACTCTATGCTCCAGTCCCTGGAGGGCCGGGGTTCGTAACGTTTATAACGGAGGGACGTACATGGCTATTTTCGCTGGCGGGAAGAATATCCGGGCAGCATTAGGTGCGGCGGTCATGCTCATAGCATTGGCTCCTGCGGCGATTGCAGAGAAGTATGCATCCATCGTCGTGGACGCTGACACGAATGAAGTGCTGCACGCGCGTCATGCAGATGAACCGCGCTTTCCGGCATCCCTGACCAAGGCCATGACCCTCTATATGTTGTTCGACGCGCTGAAGTCCGGCGAGGTCACGCTCAACGAACGCATCCATGTTTCCAGCCATGCCGCAAGTCAGCCACCATCGGCGCTTCGTCTGAAGGCCGGTTCGACCATCAGCGTCCGTGATGCCATTGATGCGCTGGTCACGAAGTCTGCGAATGATGTTGCTGCGGCAGTCGGAGAACGACTCGGCGGCAGCGAATCACGTTTCGCGACCCTGATGACCGCCAAGGCGAAATCCCTCGGCATGAACAATACAACCTTCCGCAATGCGTCGGGGCTGCCCGACACGCGCCAGCTTTCGACGGCGCGGGACATGGCAATTCTGGCCGAACGCCTGCTCGAGGACCATGCCGACTATTACCACTATTTCTCACGCGCCAGCTTTTCCTGGGGCGGACGGTCCTACAAGAACCACAACAACCTCCTGAAGAACGTTGCCGGCGTGGACGGCATCAAGACCGGCTATACGCGCGCCTCCGGCTTCAATCTGATGTCGTCGGCCAAACGGGACGGACGCCGAGTGATCGCCGTGATGTTCGGCGGGTCGACCGCCAAATCGCGCGACGCGCACGTCACTGACCTGATCGAGGCGGCCTATAAAAGCTTCGATGAGAACAATGAGCCGGACGAACTGAAAGCAAGCTATGCCTTCAGCGCACTGCAGTCACCGATTGACCCGGACGGTGCCGCCCTGCCGATGCTGAACGGGCAGGTTTTCAACGCCAATAATCCGCGCGGTGAAGGCGATGAGAGCGGTACCTTCGAGGAACTGGTTCCGGCTTTGACGGAGTAGGGCGCAGGCCGTCGGCCACACCTTTTGGCAAGTACAAGGAAGGGCGCTCCAGACAGGAGCGCCCTTCGTTTTTGACTCATCCAAACAGGACGAGTTCAGCAATTCCTAGAAAGCAATCTCCGCGCCGGCCAGGCTGGGTAGCTGGAGCAGGATGAGAAGGTCCCGCAGCTCCTGACGGGCTGCAACATGGCTCATTGTGAAAGCGACATTGGAGCCGCGTTCTGTGAGATCCAGAAGCGTCAGTCCGGCCGGGAAGAGCTCACGATAGATCACGCGCTCCGACAGGCCGGGCGCAAGACGGAACCCGATCCGTTTGGACAGATTGCTAAGCGCTTCGCCGACTTTCTGCTTGTTGCGTGCCTCAAGCGGTGAGACGCGGTTGCGCATGACAACCCAGTCAATCGGCTTGCGCGACGCCTGTGCTTTTTTCTTGCGGCAGTTCCAGACCATTTCGGAATAGAAGCTCGGCCGGATCACTTCCAGCGTCTGGGGGTTCACATCGCCCAGCAGGTCGAAGTCCACAAAGCTGTCATTCAGCGGCGTGATCAGCGTGTCCGCGCTCGTATGAGCGAGGCGCGACAGGAATGTGTCGCCGCCTGGCGCATCGATGATGATGAAGTCGCTGACCTGCTTCAGGCGCTCGATCGCGCCCATCAGGCGTTCGGTTTCCTCACGCTCAGCCGTATCGAGATCTCGTTCGGTGCTGGCGTCCACCCGGATGATTTCCGGCATTGGAAGCTTGGAGCCCGTCGACTGCATCCAGCGCAGGCGGTTCTCGAGATAGCGTGTGAGGGTGCGCTGGCGTACATCAAGGTCGATAATGCCGACCCGCTGCTCCATGCGCATCAGGGCGACCGCCAGGTGCATCGACACAGTCGATTTGCCGGCGCCGCCTTTTTCATTGCCTACAACGATGACGCGGCACTCGCCCTCTGGCGACTGCCGCAATGTCAACGGACTATCCGGCGCATCCACCGTTCTGAATCCATCTGCTGGCATTCGGGGTTACTCCACATTCGCCGTGCGTCACGGATACGGTTCAAAATCAGGCTGCCTGACGGAACAGGCCCTGAGTGTCCGCTTTACCTGCATAGGAAACGGTCGACGCCTGTTCGTCGAAAAGAAGAGTATCGAAAGGGCTTGCCTCATGGGCGTGGACCATCATCGGCTCGCCATCGAAGAGATCGCTGTCGAAACTCATCTGGCCAAGGCTCATGGCCGGCTCAGCTTCAACCACGATCGGCGATTCGACCGAGACTCGCGAAATCGCTTCACGCAGTCGCCCGAGAGAGGCGCTCAGTGCATTCAGCGCGTCGCTATGTGCGGAGCGCTCATGGTCAGCATCGAACAGCCAGTCATCTTGCACATCGGCCTTGCAATCATCGAGCGGACGCCGGATAGGCTCATGCGCGAAATCGGCGCGAGGCTTGGCAGCCTTGCGGGTGAAAGAGGAGAGGCTGGCAACCGCCAGCATGGCTTTCAGTCGAGGCATGATGAGCTTTCTCATAAGTGAACAAATCAAGCGAAATGGTTAACAGGTCGTTTACGAAATCAGAATTCGGAGGCTTCTCCAAGTGAACAATCAGACGGCCAGGATCGTCAGGACGCGTGCTGAGCTGCGCGACGCGGTGGCGGCAGAACGGCAAAAAGGCAAGAAAATCGGGTTCGTACCCACGATGGGCGCACTGCATGACGGCCACATTTCGCTCGTCGAAAAAGCTGGGGATAAATGTCAGTGCGTCGTGGCGAGCATTTTCGTGAATCCGACCCAGTTCGCGCCGGGCGAAGACCTCGACCGCTATCCGCGAGACGAGGAAGGGGACGTCGCCCGCCTCAGCGCAGCGGGCTGCAATCTCGTTTATTGTCCGAGTGTCGAGGAGATGTATCCGGAAGGCTCCCTCACCAATGTGCGCGTTGAGCAGATGTCCGACCTGCTGGATGGCATCTACCGGCCTCACTTCTTCTATGGCGTCGCGACTGTTGTGGCGCGGCTCTTCATCCATGTGCAGCCGGACGTCGCCGTGTTTGGAGAGAAGGATTACCAGCAGCTGCAGATCATCAAACGCATGGTGCGCGACCTCGGCTTCGGGATCGAGATCATCGGCGGCAGGACCTGGCGTGATGCGGACGGTCTCGCCCAGTCCTCGCGAAATGCCTATCTGAGCGAGGAAGAGCGCACACGCGCCAGCGAGATCCATTCTGCCCTGCACCGGGCCGCCGCACGCATCCGGATCGGCGCACCTGTCGAGACAGCGGTCAGAGAAGCGAGGACGTCCATTCTTACGGCAGGTTTCTCAAAACTGGACTATGTGAGCGCCGTCGATCCTGCGACCTTGCAGGACTTGCCGGATGGTCCGCTGTCCGAAGGGCAGGGGTGCAGGTTGCTGGCGGCGGCCTGGATGGGCTCGACGCGTCTGATCGACAATCTCGGCGTCTGAATTCGCGAGGAGAAGGCAGGTTAGCGCGACCCCTTGGCCTTGCCGACGCTTGCATATTGCTGGTTTGGTGCGTCGCCGCGAATATAGATCAGAACGCCATTGGCAATGGCCGGAATGAGACGCTCGGCCACCTTGCGCTCCAGCGCGGGGCAGCCCCAGCTGCGGCCCATCTTGGTGCGGTCTGGCGTGACATAATCTGCGCCGTGGATGACGATCGCACGATCGCGTGCCCTTGAATTTTCCTTGTCGAGACCGTCGAGTCGAAGCGACAGGCCGTGCTTTCCATAATAGGTTTCAGCGGTGACATAGGTGCCGAGCGAGGTCATCTTCGACCCCATGACATTTGAAAAAGTGTCGGCGATCCCGTCATGATCGGCGTCAGAGCCGCGGCCATGCGAGACCAGAAAGGCTTCTGCCTGCATGGTTGTCATGTCGATCAGGAAGAAGCGCGGCTCGCCTGAATGCTTTCCATAATCGATGACGATCATCATGTCGTCATTCTTGATCCGCTCCTGATGGGCGGCTTTCGCGGCGAGTGCTTCACCCCAGAGGTCAGCGCCCATCGCTTCATCGGCCGATTTCGCGGAGGCGAAGCTGGCCGGGAGAAGGGCGAGGAGGAGGGAAACCAGATAGCAACGTGCGATTTGTTTCATGGTTCCAACATCGCAGAAAAATCTGGCAGGAAAAAGATGGGTTCCATTACAACACCATCAGAATCTGCAATTACCGCATTGCTGTCAGCCGCTGGATGCCCCCGCTGCAGCAACGGCGGCTGTCGACGCCGCAATCGACGCAATTACGGCATCAATCGCGTTCATCGCGGCTTTCGTCGGGCCTTCCGCACCTTTGGCAATCGACTTGATGCGCTTCTTGTTGGCAGACAGGAGCGCCTTGTCGAAATTCTTGCGCAAGAGGCCCGTCTTGTCGGCGAGCGCGATTGCGGCGCGATCCTGTGTGGACAAAGCAATATCCCCAGCAATCGCCTTCTCAAGATGCTGCACCATCAGCGCCTCGGGCGCGCTGTCGCGTTCCGGGTAATTGGTCCAGTTAAATATGAGGAAAGACTTTTCCCGTTCTTCCAGGACGCCCTTGCGCACAAGGGATTTTGCCTGCTCGCGCATCAGCTTTGACTTGCCGGCGAGACACTGCACATAGCGCGTTGCGGTCCGCCCCGACCCTCTGGATTCGAGAACGGCCAGGCAGCCATCGAGAAAGCTGTCGCCTGTTGGGCTTGTATCAACGAGATTGAACTTCTTCGCTGCCTCGTCCTGCGGCACCAGACGCTTGCGCAATACAAGTTCGACCAGCGCGCCCCCAGCCAGCGCATACTCCACAAACTGGCCCTGCTTCTCGCCCGTATCATTCTTGCGCGATAGCAGCATCAGCGCTTCGGGAATGGTCAGCGTCACGACAAAAAACCTCTCATCTCATCCTTCCTCGAAGAATAAAGATAAGAGGAATGTTATCGTTTTTCAATAATTCCGGGGCGGGTTTGGTCCCTCTGGATCAGAAAACGCGCGGGCGTTCCGTCTTGTCGACATGCAGGCCGCACTCGGTTTTCGCCTGTCCAGCCCAGCGGCCCGAGCGGATGTCGCCCGGATCTGCGGCCGGCTTGGTGCACGGCCAGCAGCCAATCGAGGGATAACCCTGGGCGACCAGCGGATGCTTGGGCAGATTGCGCCGCTCAAGGAAGCTGTTCACATCATCCTGGGTCCAGCTTGCCAGCGGGTTCACCTTGAACCGGCCCTGAGAAAACTCAAAGACGGGGAGGCTTAGGCGCGCACCGCCATGGAAGCGCTTGCGACCGGTGATCCAGGCATCGAACCCTTCGAGTGCCGGCTCAAGCGGACGCACCTTGCGCAGTGCGCAGCAGGCGTCGGGATCGGATTTCCAGAGCGTGTTCTTCGGGTCGAGAATCTTGCGCTCGGTTTCGCTGGGCGGAATGTCGCGCACATTGGTCAGGCCGAGCCGCTCGGTCAGTTCTTCCTTGTAGTCCAGCGTCTGCGGGAAGTGCATGCCGGTTTCAAGGAAGACGATCGGAAGGTCAGGTGCCACGTCCGCGATCAGCGCGAGCATGACTGCGCTTTCGGCACCAAAGCTCGACACATAGGTGATCTTGTTTTCCCACTCGCGAAGGAACGACACGCGCAGGATTGTCGTCGCGGAAGCGTCGCGAAGTTCGCCGTTCAGACGGGCAAGCCGCTCGTCGACAGGCTGTGCCGCCCGTGTTTCGTAGTCCGCATAGGGCATAAAGCGCCTCTAATCCTTCTGGTGGCGGCGGGCGAACACTGAAACGGAGCCGTCCGCGCCGGGTTGATAGAACGCGGAATATTCATTCAGCGCCTCTACAACACTAGGTAGGTCAGCGCGCTCGGTCTCGAAAGCATCGAACCCTGAACGGTTCATATAGAGAATCTGATCTCTTAACACGTGGCCCACCGCGCGAAGCTCGCCCTGATACCCCAGGCGGCGGCGAAGCAGCTGCGCCTGCGAGTAGCCACGACCATCGGTATATTTCGGGAAACTCACCTCGATCAGGGCGAGCCTGTCGAGAAACTCCTCCAGTTCGTGCGGGTCATCGGCCGGCTCGAGGCGCACGCCCACGTCTGTATTGCGGGCGAGCAGGAGCTCGGTTTCGCTGCGAAAGCGGCCCAGCGACACTGTAATGCAACCACCAGGAGACAGGGGCGCATCGTCTGGCAGGAATGCCCAGACATCGTCGATTTCGCGGCCATCCTTAATGAGCGGCATAGATCGCCTCCTTGAATGGTTCCATGCCTTCACGTTCGAAGGTTTCGATGAAGGGTTCATCCTTGCTGGTACGCAGTTCGCGGTAGCGATTGACGATCCGCTTCAGCGCGTCCGGCACTTCGTCGGCTTTCAGTCCCGGGCCGGCAATGTCTCCAATCCGGGCCTTCTCGTCAGCGCGGCCACCAAGCGTGATCTGGTAGTATTCCTCACCTTTCCGGTCGACGCCGAGAATGCCGACATGGCCGACATGGTGGTGTCCGCAGGCATTGATGCAGCCGGAAATATTGATGTGGAACTTGCCAATATCTTCCTGGTCGTCCGGATCAGTAAAGGCGTCCTGAATGGCCATGCCCACCGGAATGGAGCGAGCATTGGCGAGGTTGCAATAGTCGAGGCCCGGGCAGACAATCATGTCCGAGATCAGCCCTTCATTCGGCGTTGCGAGCCCGGCAGCTTTCAGCTCGGCATAAATTGCAGGCAGGTCATCGAGGGCAACATGCGGCAGGATGAGATTCTGCGTATGCGTGACGCGTACATCATCATGCCCGTAGGTCTCGGCAAGGTGAGCGACGACCATCATCTGCGCGTCCGTCGCATCGCCCGTGGCGACGCCATTCGGCTTCAGGCTGATCGTGATGGACGTGTAGCCATTCACCTTGTGCGGATGCGTATTGACGCGCACCCAGCGGGCAAGGCCGGTATCGTCCTGCGCCATTGCATCGTGAAGCTTCTGCGCCGCTTCCGGGCGCTCCGGCAGTTCTGGCGGCGCGAAATAGGCGTGGATACGGTCGATTTCTGCCTGAGGCAGCGCAATCTTCTCGGCGTCGCGCTGGGCTGCGAACTCCGCCTCGACAAGGCGGGTAAACTCTTCCTCGCCGGTTTCGGAAACAAGGATCTTGATCCGCGCCTTGTACTTGTTGTCGCGGCGGCCGAAGCGGTTATAGACCCGCATGATCGCCTCGAGATAATCGAGAAGCTGGGCTTCGGGCACGAAATCCGCGATCTTCGCCGCGACATGGGGCGTGCGGCCCTGGCCGCCGCCGACATGGACTTCGAAGCCAACCTCGCCGCCGCGCTCGCGCATGTGCAGGCCGATATCGTGGACACGGATCGCTGCGCGATCGTGCTCGGCGGCCGTCACCGCAATCTTGAACTTGCGAGGAAGGAAGGCGAATTCCGGGTGGAAGGTCGACCACTGGCGGATGATCTCGCACCATGGACGCGGATCCATGATCTCATCCTTGGCAGCCCCTGCAAAATGGTCGCTCGTCGTGTTGCGGATGCAGTTGCCGGAGGTCTGGATGGCGTGCATCTCGACTTCGGCCAGTTCCGCCAGCACGTCGGGAATATCCTTCAGCGCGACCCAGTTGAACTGCACATTCTGGCGGGTCGTGAAGTGGCCATAGCCGCGGTCGTATACGCGGGCGATCCGCGCCAGCTTGCGCATCTGCGTCGGGTTCAGCTGGCCATACGGAATCGCGATCCGCAGCATGTAGGCATGCAGCTGCAGGTAGACGCCGTTCTGCAGGCGCAGTGGCTTGAACTCGTCTTCCTTCAGCTCGCCCGACAGGCGGCGGGCCACTTGGCCCCTGAACTGTTCAACGCGATCGCGGACGATCTGAGCGTCAAACTCATCATATCTATACATCAGTTACCTCGTGGAGATGGGGAAGGCCGAGTTCGCGCTCGCAGCGCGCAATCCAGGCCTGGACGGCCGGAAACTCGGACACGTCAAACCCGCCTTCATGGGCGAGGCGGGTATAAGCGAGAAGGGAAATATCGGCGAGCGTCATTGCCTCGCCGCCTGCGATCCACTCATTGCCGAGCAGGGCAAGCTCCATCCGGCCAAGCGCACGGCGCCCCTTGCCCATCAGGTGCGGATCGATTTCCTCGTCGGATTTCTTTTCATAGTGCTTCTGGAAACGGCGAACCGCGATGGCCGTTTCGTGTGAGTATTGCTCCCAGAACTGCCACTCCAGCACCTTTGCGCGTTCGAAGCTGTCTTCCGGAACAAGATCGCTGCCATCTGCCAGGTAAGAGATGATGGCATTCGACTGGGCAAGCGTTTTCCCGTTCGGGAATTCGACAACTGGGACTTGCCCGAACGGGTTGATGGCAAGAAACGCGTCTGTGCGCGTCTCGCCCTTCATGATGTCGATCTCGACCCACTCATGCTCAATGCCGAGGCGTTCTGCGACCCATTTCACTTTCAGGCAGTTGCCTGAAATGCTGTCGCCGTAAATGCGGATCATTCTGGTGCTCTTTGTGGCTCGAGTTAAACGGTCGGACCGTTGGCGCGAATGGACTCACGCAGGGTCTCGCGTCCGGCTATATCGCCATTGTCAGAAACTTCCATGAAATACGGATCGGTCACCCGTCCTTCATCGCTTGCGGCCTGCTTGAGGCGCGCTTCAGCGTCTTCGCCGGTGAACACGCCGATGTCCGATGGATCATTGGTCCATTCGCCGGACTGGTTCATCCAGACGACGCGGCCCGTCGCGGTTTCCCACGCGGTGACGGTCTTGGGTTGCTCCGGTTTGAGTTTTGGACGGACGGACGTCATGCCAGCGCCTTTTCAATGATGAGGGTTTGTGCTTCTCGCGGAAGGCTTGCGACCGCGCCGATTATCAGCAGGGCCGGGCCCTTGATACCGCGCGCTTCGATGACGCTGGAGAGGTCGGCGATCTGGCCGAAGGCGCGTTTCTCGTTCTCGCGAGTTCCGTTTTCGATGACAGCGACCGGCGTATCGCCCGGAAGGCCGGCTTCGCGCAGCTTTTCCGAAATGATGCCTGCGGTGCCGACGCCCATGAAAACGACGACGGTCTGGTGCGGCCTGGCGAGGGCGGGCCAGTCGAGATCCGGCACGCCGCCTTTTTGCGCGTGTCCGGTCACAAAGGTGACGGACTGGGCGTGGTCGCGATGGGTCAAGGGCAGCCTTGCCGAGGCGGCACAACCGAGCGCAGACGTGATGCCGGGTACGACATCGGCCTCTATGCCAGCTTCGCGGAGCGCGTCGACTTCCTCTCCGCCGCGCCCGAAAATGAACGGATCGCCGCCCTTCAGGCGGACAACGCGCTTTCCTTCGCGCGCTGCAGCGATCAAGAGTTCGTGAATACCATCCTGTGGCACGAGGTGTTCGCCCTTGGATTTTCCGACGGGCACGCGCTCGGCGTCGCGGCGCACCATGTCGAGGATTTCGGGCGAGACAAGCTTGTCGTAGAATACAATATCGGCCTGCTGGATAAGGCGGAAAGCCTTCAGCGTCAGCAGTTCCGGGTCGCCAGGGCCGGCCCCCACAATGTGGACAGCGCCGACCGGGGTCTGGTCTGACTGGCTGAACTGCTCCAGCGTTTCTGCCATCAGCGCTTCGGCGCGTGCGTCATCGCCAGCATGGACGGCTTCGGCCACAGCGCCGCGAAGGGTGCTCTCCCAGAAATGGCGACGGCGCGTTTCATCTTCGATCGCCGCCTTGACGGCGGGGCGCCAGCGCTGGGCGAGGGATGCGAGGTCTCCGATCCGTTCGGGCAACAGCGTCTCAAGCTTTGCGCGAATATCCTTTGCGAGTACCGGCGCGGCGCCGCCTGTCGCGACGGCTGCAACAATGTCGCCGCGATCAAGGATGCTCGGCACCGTAAAGTCGCAGAGATGCTTGCGGTCGACCGCATTGACCGGGACACCCTGCGCGTGCGCCAGCGCTACGGCTGCTTCGGCCTCTGCGTCACCGTCGAGTGCAACAATGGCAAATCGCGCGCCGAACAGGGCATTTTCCGCCTGGTCACTGCTGAACATCTCCAGCCGGTCGCGATACTCCGCTGCCCAGTCAGGAGCAGTATCGGTAATCAGACGGATGCTGGCATTCGTCTTGGCGACAAGCCTCGCCTTGCGCTCAGCATTGATGCCATCGCCGAAGATGACCACATGGGCATCATCCATCAGGAAGAAGGCTGGAAACTGGCGCATGGGAGGGGTCGCTTCTCGCAGTATCGTTCTCAGGCTAGGAAAATGGGGCTTGTGGGCCCCTCTCAGCAAGCGTAGACCCCTGATCCGATCGTTTAGATAAACTATGAAGGGCCCGCAAGATGGCCGACAATAATGACCGCCTTCCTCCTCTGAATGCGCTACGCGCCTTCGAAGCTGCTGCCCGCCGGCTCTCTTTCAGCAAGGCTGCAGACGAACTCAACGTGACACCGGGCGCCATTTCGCAGCACATCCGCCAACTCGAAGAGTATGCTGGTACGCCGCTGTTCAAGCGCACGGGGCGCAGTGTTCTGCTGACCGATGCCGCGCAAGCGAGCCTGCCACTTGTACGCGAAGCGTTTGCGAAGATAGCTGAATCTGGTCGCATCATGCAGCAGCCCGCACGCAAGGGCAGGGTGATGGTGTCCTGCGCGCCAAGCTTTGCCGCAAAATGGCTGGCGACCCGGCTCGACCGGTTCCACTTGTCAAATCCGGGAATAGAAGCCTGGGTGTCGGCTGACATGACGATCACAGATTTCACCACGGCCGATGCCGACTTCGCTATCCGTTACGGGCGGGGCAACTATGAGGGGCTAAAGTCAGAAAAACTGATGGATGAAACCGTACTTCCGGTTTGCTCGCCGCGCCTGCTCGAAGGCTCCGACGCGATCCGCAAGCCGGAAGACCTCGCCAGGCACACCCTGATCCATGATGAGAGCACAGAGAAAGATCCGTCCTGTCCGGACTGGACAAGCTGGCTGGCGGCTCGCGGTGTGACAAGCGGCATAGACGCGACACGCGGGCCGCGGTTCAACCAGTCATCGCTCGCGATTGAAGCGGCGGCCTCCGGGCGGGGCGTTGTTCTCGCCAAGCGCGCCATCGCTTCGTCCGACATGGCGGCAGGCCGTTTGGTCGCGCCCTTTGCCGATGGTTCGACCAGCATCGACTTCGGCTACTGGCTGGTCTGGCCGAAGGGGCGCCACCTTTCCGAAGACGTTCGCGCCTTCATAAAATGGGTGAAGGCTGAAGCGGCCGCTGGCGAAATTCACGGCGTCTAGGCCACCCCTCGGTCTCGCGCCAGCATGCCCCGGTAACCGGCTGTTAAGACCAAATCGCTGACACATGGTCTCAAGGCTTATCGGGGGTCCGGGCAGATGTTGTTTCTGCTAAACGATCAGATTGTCGATGTGGACATTCCAGAGATGCGTCTGGAACGCCGATGGCGTCGAATGGGCTGCGGGAAGCCGCATGCCTTTCGTGCGAAAGATGTTGTCAATTTTGTCCATGCGCGTCTCGAACAGGCGCGCTTTTTTGTTCGCGGCGTCGACTATCAGGAAGCGTGCGACCTCGCCTCGCTGATTATCGCGCGGACGGGGGCCAACAGCCTGATCCTGCGCCAGGCTGAAGATGGTTCAACAGAGCCCCAGCTTAAGATCATTCCGCATCAGGTTCTCGAGGTCTATGCCCGGGGTGCCGCGAATGACGAAGGCTCCGCACCGCAAATCGGGACAGAGCCTCGCCGCGCGCTCAGCTAGGCTGATTCCTAATTCGACCCCGGGATTTCCATGTGCGCTGGTGCGCCTGGTCCAAGATCTATGCCGAGGAACAGCCAGACCATCATCAGGATGACGCCAGTGATCAGCATCCAGACCGAATAAGGGATCATCATCGCCGTCAGGCTGCCAAGGCCGAAATTCTTCTGCCAGCGCTGGGCAAAGACCAGGATCAGCGGGAAATAGACCATGAGCGGCGTGATGATATTGGTCGCGCCGTCGCCCACACGATAGGCGGCTGTTGCGCCATCCGGGCTGATCCCGACCAGCATCAGCATTGGCACAAGCACCGGCGCGAGGAGCGCCCATTTCGCACTCGCCGAGCCGACAAACAGGTTCAGAGCCGCCGAGAACAACACGATCAGCCCCAGCACAACCGGCAGCGGCAGGCCGCTATTCTGGATCGCGTCGGCGCCGTGCACAGCGGTGATCAGGCCGAGGTTCGACCAGCCGAACATCGCCACGAAGTGCGCGGCGGCAAAGGCGAGGACGAGGTAGTAGGCCATGTCCTTCATGCCGCTCGCCATCATCTCGACGAGGTCGCGATGGTTCTTGATCGTCCCGGCGGCCGAGCCATAGGCCCAGCCGGCGGCCAGAAAAATAATCAGGAAGGCGGCGACCAGAGACCGGAAGAGCGGTCCGGCCTGCACATACCAGGCGGCGTCCTCATTGCCGGGGCCGTCCGCCAGAAGCGGGGTGCCCGGCCCGACCGTCATGAACACCCAGAGGGCGGCGACGCCAAGAATTGCAAGGCCTGCGCGGCCAAGCCCCTTGCGCTCGCCCTCGGTGAGCGGCTTGTCCTCATCGCCATAATTCTGCATGTCGCTGCCGGCATCCGGCTTCCACTTGCCGAGGCGAGGCTCGATGACCTTGTCTGTAACAAACCAGATGACGGGCAGGTAGATGAAGAGCAGGGCGCCAATGAAGTACCAGTTGCCCGCAAAGTTCACCGCCCAGCCAGCGTCGATGTTGCTGGCGCCATAGGCGCTTTCGGTGATGCCAAACAGAAGCGCGTCGAGCTGGCCCGGAGTGATATTTGCCGAGAAACCGCCGGACACGCCTGCGAACGCGGCTGCGATCCCTGCGAGCGGATGACGTCCCGCAGATGCAAAGATGATGGCCGCGAGCGGGATCATGACGACATAGCCTGCATCGGCCGCATGATTGGACAGCATCGCGATCAGCGCGACGAGCGGTGTCAGCATGGCTTTCGGCGCACCGCGCACGGCGGCCCGAATGGCGCTGCCGAACAGGCCGGAGCGCTCTGCCACGCCCGCGCCCAGCATCACGACAAGCACATAGCCGAGCGGGTGGAAATGGGTGAATGTGGCCGGCATCTCGACCCAGAGCCGCTGGATATTCTCCGGCGCGAAAAGGCTGACAGCCTCTTCAAGCTGCGGCGTGCCATCAGGATTCTTGAGGCTGGGATGGAAGGCGGAAACGTCAAGCCATGCGCAGATCTGCGAGATGATCATCAGCGCGATGATCAGGTAGAAGAAGATGAAGACCGGGTCTGGCAACTTGTTGCCCGTTTTCTCGACCCAGCCGAGAAAACCTTTCTGCACGCTCGCAGTGCTCTGATCTGACATGCCCGACTCCCTTTGAATTTCCGGCAAAACTAGTCGCAGCTCGCTTGTGAAGGCAATAGCGCTGGTGAGCCAACTTCGTCTGCCACCTCGACAAACCTTGCGTTCCCTTCTAATCGGCGCGCATGAGTTCGACCCCCGCAGAAGAAGCCGCCCGCAGGCGCACATTCGCCATCATTTCGCACCCGGACGCCGGCAAGACGACGCTGACCGAAAACCTGCTTCTGGCCGGCGGTGCGATCCGCCTTGCAGGCCAGGTCGCCGCGCGCGGTGAACGCCGCCGTACCAGCTCGGACTGGATGAAGATCGAACGCGACCGCGGCATCTCCGTCTCCGCATCGGTGATGACGTTCGAACATGATGATCTAATGTTCAACCTGCTCGACACGCCGGGCCACGAAGACTTTTCCGAAGACACTTACCGCACGCTGACGGCGGCGGATTCTGCCGTCATGGTGCTCGACGCAGCGAAGGGTATCGAGCCGCAGACGTTGAAACTGTTCGAAGTCTGCCGCATGCGAGATATTCCAATCATCACCTTCATCAACAAGATGGACCGAGAGGCGCTCGACCCGCTGGAGCTTCTCGACGAGATCCAGGACAAGCTGCAGCTCGACACCTCGCCGCTTTACTGGCCGGCTGCGTCGGGCCAGCGTTTTTCCGGTATGAAGGATCTGCGCAAGGGTGACTTCGTTTCCTTCCGCAAGAAAACCGCCGAAGAGGGCGTTCAGCCCGGCCCAAGCGACCGCATTGGCATGCAGGAAGCGCGCGACACGCTTGATGCGATGGTGATGGACGAGCTGGAAGAGGGCGCAGACCTCGCCTCTGAAGCCCTGCCGGACTTTGATGAACAGGCCTTTCGCGAAGGGCACATGACGCCTGTCGTGTTCGGCTCGGCGCTGCGCCATTTCGGCGTGAACGAGCTGCTCTCCACCCTCGCCGAATTCGCGCCAGCACCGCGCCCGCAGACGGCCGAAAAGAACGGCCAGAAGATCACCATCGACCGCGCCGACAAGCCTGTTGCCGGCTTCGTGTTCAAGATCCAGGCGAATATGGACCCGAACCACCGCGACCGCGTGGCCTTCCTTCGCCTGTGCTCGGGCGAGTTCAAGCGCGGCATGCGCCTCAAGACGACAGAGAACAAGCAGATCAATATCCACAATCCGCTCATGTTTCTCGCCCAGGACCGCGAGATCGCCGAGACTGCCTATGCTGGCGATGTGATCGGCGTGCCGAACCATGGCCAGCTGCGCGTTGGCGACAGTTTGAGCGAGAATGGCGACATCAAGTTCCAGGGCATTCCGAACTTCGCGCCGGAAATCCTGCGCCGCGCGCGTCCGAAGGACCCGATGAAGTCGAAACACCTTCGCAAGGCGCTCGAAAGCCTCGCGGAAGAGGGTGTCACCCAGCTTTTCACCCCGTCGCTTGGCTCGGACATGATTGTTGGCGCCGTCGGCGCGCTGCAAATTGACGTGATGGCAGAGCGGGTTGCTGCCGAATACAATCTGGAAGTCGTCTTCGAACAGGCCGCCTACAATGTCGCGCGCTGGATCGCGTCTGACGACCCGGCCAAGCTCGAAGCCTTTCTTGAAAAGAACCGCGGCAGCACAGGCGTCGACCTCGATGGCGCGCCCGTCTATCTCGCCAAGAATGCCTGGGATGTCGGCTATGCGCAGGAAAAGAATCCCGACCTCAAATTCACCGCCACCAAGGAGCGGATGGTCTAGGCAACCCGCCGTTCAGCGGGGATTCAGGCTGGCTGGACAAGGCTCCCCAATAGAGTGAACATGATGTCCGCACCTCCCGGACAGGCAAGAAGGGGACGCTCTCATGATCAGGTTCATTTCCCTGCTTCTGGTACTCGCAGGCCTCGCCCTGGTTGGATGGGGCGCCATGCGTTACGTCGGCGTGGTGCAACCGTCCGAAGCGGTAGACGAGTCCGCCCCGAAATCGGTGGAGATGCATTCAGCGCCCGCTGAGTCCTTCCGCGCCGCGAGCGACGATGACACTTTCTCGACAGCCAGCACGCGCAGCAGCATGATGAGCCGTCTGCGCAATGTACCCATCGCACACGAAACCCCATCCTCGGCGCGTTACAATCGAAGCTTCGAGGTTACGGTCGCCCTCGATGCAACGGGCGACACGACCGCAGCCGATGCGCTTCCCGGCGATGGCAATATTGTCGAGGGAGAAGCTCAGGTGCTGGAAAAGGCGCAGGCCATCCTGTCCGGCCCGGCGTTCGACATTCAGCCGATTTCGCCATCCATCCAGACCGTGTCGACGGTGACGGAAAATGTCTGGCGCTGGAAAGTAACGCCGCTCGAAACCGGCATGCAGACCCTGCGGATCGAACTTTTCGCGCTGGAAAACAATGAAGCGCTACCCATCCGCACCTTCTCTGACAATGTCGAGGTGAAGGTCTCGCGGCTCGGCCAGGTGATTGCCGCCGCCGACCAGTTTGATCCGCTGTTCATGGTGCTGGGCGGGATCGGCTCGCTGCTTGCCGGCCTGTTCGGCGTGGCTCGCTTCTTCCGCAAATAGGGATCGCTGCTAGTGGTGGGTGCGTGAATGTACCCGGCGCATGATACCGATGCGCCCGATAACGGCGCTCGGGATCTCATATTCCCGAATGATTTCGCTGTGGTCACGAATGCCCAGCATTTCGCGCTGGATGAAATAGCCCTGAGCCTTTTCGGCCGCGTCGAGGAGCAGGGTTTCGCGGTCTTCGTTCCGCGTCCTGTCGTCAAGGGCTGCGACGGCCCTGGCGAGTGCCCGTCCGGCGCGTCCGAGTGCAGCGGCCCGCTCCTGCGCAATCTCGTCTTCCAGCGAACTTCTGGCGCGCGCCGCCTGAATCCGATCGAAGGTCAGGTTCGGTGCCTTGATGGCCATGATGCCAACCTAGATGATCGCGAAAATTTCGTCGTCTTCGCCGATGACCATCACCTTGAATGGCTCCGCCTTCTGTCCGCCCATGCCCGGCGAACCCATGGGCATGCCTGGGAGGCTAATGCCGACGATGTCCGGACGCTCTTCGAGCAGCTTGTTGATCGCCTCTACGGGCACATGGCCTTCAACGACATAGCCCTCGACCATCAGCGTGTGGCAGCCTTGCTGCGCTGCCGGGATGGCATGCCCGGCCTTCATTGCCGCGAGGGCTTCTGGCTGCAGCTCGACAATGTCGACCTCAAATCCGAGGCTGCGCAGATAGTCCGCATGGCCCAAGCAGCAGCCGCAATAGGGCGTCCGGTACATGGTTGCCGACTGGGCGAGCGCCATCATTGGCGTCATCAACGCGACAAGGGCGAGCGAGAATAACCGTTTCATGTCTGTCTCCGGCAAGAATGATGGCCGGACAAACCTAGCCAAGCGCAGCATCAATCAGCAAGAAGGCAGACAGTCGCGGGCTCGCCGATTTCGATGAGTGGCAGGTCTTGTCGAGTGCCATCAGGGCGTCAGGCTCTTCCATGGTGAGGAATTCGCGGGCCATGGACATCAGCTCCCGATCGGCATCGAGGCGCTTCTGTACGCGCTGGACCTGGCGGGAGGCAGCATCGACAATGGCCTTGCGCCGCAAGCCTTCGCTCTTTCTTGCGGCGTTGGCGATACGTTTCTTGTCGCGGGGGCGGAAGATTTCGCCGAGACGGATGCCGGAATCCATCAGCCGGTGGATGATTTCTTCAGCATTCTCTTCGCGCGGCAGGGCCTCGTGCTCGTCGCGCTCCATGTCCGCGATGATATCCCGCCACTGCTGACGGTCGACGCGCGGTTCGGCAACTTGCATCGCAGCAGGGGCGTCCGGGGCCGGTTCGACTGCCGTTTCGATATCAATCTCTTCCTCAACCTGTTCCTCGACGATGTCATCGGTCAGGTTCTCGGCCTCTTCGTCTTCAGCATAGTCTTCGGCAGCAGCGAGGTTGGCCGCCTGACGACCGCCGACCGGCTTCAGATAGTTTGGCGTGCGGTCGCTCGCGCGGCGGCGGAACTGGACCGGTTCGCTAGGAGACGGAGCGCGCTCGGCTTCATTCTCATTCACCGCTTCAACGGCATGCGGAGCAGGCGTCGCGGCAGGGCTGGCCTGACGGGGCTTGTCCGGTGCTTCGAAAAGGTCGCCATCATCGCTCACAGGCTGCGGTGCACGATCCTGTTGCGTGCTCATCGCAGTCGGCTGATCGAAGACATCGTCTTCCTCCAGCGTTGGCTGCGATGGGCCGCGCGAAGCGGTCGGCTGTGCCGGCTGGCTTGCGCGCTCCTCGTGCAGGTAAGGGTCTGGCGATACTTCGAGACGGGATACAGATGTGTGGGCATGGGCGTCGTTCAGGCTCGCTTCAGCCTGTAGCTGGCGCGCTGCGGCGGTGGCATCCAGGCTTGCCGCCTTCAGCGCCGCAAGCGACTTCGCAGCCTTTTCGGACGCTTCCAGCGCCTCTGCCTGGATGTCGCGGGATGCGAGGCGGGCGCGTTCCAGGGCCGAATTGACCGCATCGGTCAGCCGGTCACCGGTGGTGGATGCACTTGCGGCCACCATTTCGCCGGCGCGAAGGGCCTGCTCGACCATCTTGCGGGACTGTTCCAGCTTCTCTTCCATGCGCGTCACGGCGAAGATCAGCTCCTCGCTGCGCTTGGCGGCCTCGACCGACATTGTGTCGAGCGATGCGACTTTCTCGGTCAGGCTTGCGCTGGCCGAGTTCAGGGTTTCCAGACGGATTTCGAGGGCCTGGTCGGCCTGGGCGATATCGGACGCTGCCGCACGGGCCGAGTCGCGCATCTGCGCGGCCTGGCGCGGGATCGCCTCGCCCATCATTTCGGTCTGCTTGCGAATATCAGACGCCAGCGTTTCAAGCGCCTTGCGCTCTTCGCCAAGCCGTCCGGAGAGATCCTTGGCATTATCCGCGGTGACGTATGAAACGCTCTCAAGGCGTTGTCTTTCATCGGAAATCTCGCCGGCCATCGCTTTCATGGCCGAGAGCGCGTGCGCCATGGACCGGTCAACTTCGGCGGCCGATTTCTTCATGTGATCGGCAAACACCGTCGCATCAGACCCGGCTTTCTCCATCGGTGTCAGCAGGCGGGCAGCCGCTTCCAGCACGACGGCATTGGTTGAAGCGGCGCGGGCATTCTCACGCGCGAGCATGCCGGCCAGCAGGATCATGAAACCCGGAATGGCGAGCGCAACTGCGCCAGCGGCCACAACGGCAGCGGAATATTCCGACAATTGGTCGAGCCCGACCAGCGCGACGACGCCACCAAAGGCGGCGATCCACCATGCCAGGGCAAGGCCCAGGCCAAGCCAGCCAAAGGCGCGGCCCCTGTCGCGGGCCTCCTCCAGAGCGGCCAGATGGCGCGATGGGGCGGGCGCCGACTGGATCGGCGTCACGGTCGGGAGCGACTCTGGGCGGGGGGGGCGGGTGTCATCCATGGCGGCCAATCTACTCGATACTCGACAAACCTGCGACCAAAAAGTCACAGGCAATGGCCCCAGTCCCTCAATTGCCATTTGGACAGTCACGGTCGGAGCGGTCAACCCATGCATGCATACATTATGCCGCTTTAATGGGGGCTGAACGGGGTGATTTCGGGCTTTTTACTCCCAAAACGGGAATCTAGCGCGCGATTTTCTCGTAAAGTATGTGATCTTTCCATTCGCCGTCGAGCAGCAGGTGGCGCTCGGCGAGACCGATTTCACGGAAACCCAGCCGCTTGATCAGCGTTCGCGAGCGCTCATTGTGCGGCATGATCGCGGCCTGGACGCGGTGCAGCTCGAATTCGCCAAAGGCAAGGTCCAGCACATCGTCGAGGGCGCGGCGCATGACTGACTGGCCCTCATGGCGCCGGTCCAGCATGTAGCCGAGCACAGCCGACTGGAACGGGCCGCGGATGATCTGGTCGAGATCGACCTTGCCGATTACTTCCTCGCCCTTGTGAATGATGCAGAAGCGGTAAGCCCGGTCTTCCTTCCACTCGCTCTTGGCGAGCTTGCAGGCCTCGCGCCAGTGCCGGTCGGTGAAATAGTGGTCGGTGCGCGTCGGGGCGAAGGGCTGGAACCGCTCGCGATTGATCTCAAGGAAATGCGCGACCCGTTTCGGATCGGTCTCGTGCAACGCGACAAGTTCAAACATCTACCAGCAGCCACCATTCTGGTTGGACGGAAAGGACGGGGCGGTTTTGTAGCGCGGATTCCGCAAGATGGAATAGCTGTAAGGGCAGGAAGCCACCAAGATGGGGGGATTTTAATGCAAAGGGCCCGGATGTCCGGGCCCTTTCGGTCATTCAGGTCTGGCGAGTGCTTTCCTACTCATCCACTTCATCGAGCGGGTCGAAATCGCCATCGTCTTCAGAGATTTCTTCGCCGGCGACATAGCCTGCGCCTGCCGCTGCCGCGAGGCAGCCGGTGAGGGAGACGCTGGCGCCGAGAATGCCGGCGAGGATCAGCGGTTTCGGGTCGAGTGTCTGCAGGTCGATCTTCATGGGGCGTCCTTTCCTGTCTGTGTCAGCCTGACAGATGCAACGCGGAAGACGCGGCTCTGTTCGATTAAAAGAGGTCCATGAAATGCGAAACGGCCCGGGATCTGGGTCCGGGCCGTTCAATCGTCTCGGCGCACCTTGCGCCTGAGATGCGGGGTGTCCTAGCCGTCGACAATCTCGTCAAGCGGGTCGAAATCGCCATCATTCTCATTGACTTCCTCGCCAACCACATAGGCGGCGCCGAGGGCGGCTGCGACGCAACCGGACATGAGGAAACTGCTTCCCAGAATGCCCGCCAGCAGAAGGCTTTTCGTCATCTTCATGTGGCTCATCCTTTTTCACATGGGTTTGAGATGAGCGAATAACGCGCCATGCGGGAACGGGTTGCGCGCAGCAGGCGGATTTTCGGGTGGCCGGCGCGCGGCAACCGGCTGGTTGCCCCAAAAGAAGAAAGACGCGTCGTCCGTTTGACGGGACTCCGCGTCTTTCCATTGTGCTTCGAATCGTTTAACCACACAGCCTGTGACAGCGATATGAGGCGTCCCGGGTCCGAGCACCTTGGGCGCCTTTTCCTTTTCCAGTCATTGAGGCTTTGACGCCTGACTGCCTGGTCGAGATCCAGCTACCCATTTTTGATCTGACAGGCCGGTCCGGAATTGGGCCCACCGGGCCGGCATGCCGATCGTTCCAGGCCTTTGGGTCACCTCTGGTCCGCTTTTCCGTCCGCCGGTCCAAAGACCTGGCATCCAGTCCGGCTTTCCAGAGCCATCACCCTGCTAGCCTGTGCCGCGGGCCGATCAACTTCTGTGATCAGGGTCGACCACCTTCGACGTTCATCCGCCTCGTATCCCATTGTGCACTGGATGCGCTGCGTCTGTCCGCCTCCGGCGCCCGATTCCCGTCTCGCGAGAAACGACGTCCTTTGGCCGCCGCCGGCAAAGCTCTCTAAAGAAAGCTCGTTCCGCCTTTGGCATCGCGCTTCGGATCGTGCCCCGGTCGCGACTTACGGCCCCGCAGTTCTGGGCTTCGAAAACCCGCCTGCGGCCATCACCTGCTTTGTCCCGCCTGCCTGCATCCGGCCCTTTACGCTGCAGCTCTCGCCGCTTTGCTCCTGACCTGATCGACACATCGGGGGCGATGGTCTCGCCAGCGTGCCATCTTGCGGGGTCTGCTCCCCGCCCGGCTTGCGTTGGCGTTCATTAACGATGTCTTAAAACCCGGGGTGAGTCGAGCCGTTTCAAGCAAAATTTCACAGATTTAAGACAAGCCTGTGGACAAGCCAGTTCGCGTCTCAGGCGAGTCCGGCGCACACCCTGTAATTGCTGTTCCAGATTGCGCCGCACCCCACAGGCCGTCCGGCGATCAGCACGACCAACGTGATGTCTGTGGAAAACCCCACCCGAGAGGTTTGACGCTTGATTAAAACGCGCCGCTCGGAAACATTCAGACAGGCAAAATAGGACGAAGGGGAGGGGGCGTGCCAGACTTTGGTTCATTTCTCGACGATCTGCCATCGCAGATCATTCTGGGCATACTGGTCAACGGCGCCACGGCGCTCCTGACCTATATTGCGCTGCAGGCCTTCAGGAGTGTCAGAAGCTCCGGCGCGGGCATGGTGAGCGGACTGGCCAGCGTGCGCCAGGGCGTCGAGCAGACGCTGCGCGCGGCCTTCAATGTGGTGTCGGTCAACCCCGTCATGACCGCCTGGCGCGCCGTGGTCTGGCTGCTTTTCGTACTCGGCATGATCGTCAAATATCTCGGCAGCGTGATCGGCCTCTATCTGGCCTTTTCCTTCCAGTTCGCCTCTGCGGACAATGCAACACCGCTCGCCGTCTGGGTGCTGCCCGGCCTGATTGTCGGCCTGGCGCTGATCTTCCGGTTCGGCCGACAGGTCATTGGCGGGATCGGCTTTCTTTTCACGCTCCTGCCCCTGACCTTCGCCTTCTCCATCATCACCATTAATCTCGGCTACTGGCTGCTCCTGCCCTGTTATGCCTTTACCGCGATCTTCTTCGACCTTCCGCTGGCTGAGACATATGCGGTCTGGAAAGAGGGGCTGGAACAAGTAGCGGTCGGCTCCGTCACGATGACGCGGGACTTTATCGACTTCATCACAATGCTCACCGGCGAGGGGGCCTTCCAGGGCCTGTCACCGACAGTGGCAATGTTCTGCTTCTTCGTCTCCGGCTTCTTCGCAATCACCGCCATCGTGGTTGCGGTGTCCTGTATCTTCCACAATACGCCGCCCCGGCCAAAACCGAGGAAGCGCCCGAAGCCGGTGAACAGAAGCATGCAGCATGGATAGGCGCTGGCCGGTTGCGTACTCGGCCGCGCTCATCGGCCTCGCTGCCTGCAATAGCGGCGGGTATGAACAGCCGCCCAATCTCTGCGAGGCGGCGGGCACGCGCTGTGTCAGCGTGCCGGTGCGTGACCTCCTGGCCGTCGATGGCGACACGTTTGAGCTCAGACGCCTCAGCGCGAGCGGCGGCGAGCAGCGGGTGCGGCTGCGCCTCATCGGATGGGACAGCCCCGAGACAGGCGACGCCGCCCAGTGCCCGGAAGAAAACGCACTCGGCCAGAAGACCGAAGCTCGCGCCCGCGAGATGTTCGCCGAGGGCAGCAAGGTCACCTTCCTGCCGGAAGGCACCGACCAATACGGCCGCACCCGCGCCCACGTCTACCTCGACGGGGTGCATATCGGCTGGCTCCTCTCAAAGGACGGGCTGGCCCAGCCGCTGGAAGAGGGCAGGCAGGTGGATTGGTGTGGGTAGGGCGGTCCCCTCAATGAGGATGCGAAGCTAGGTGCTTGACCAGATTTGCCTCGGTCCGCTTGTCCCTTCATCGGACTCCCGGCAGGTTCCAAGGAGGCCAGATTCTTCGTGCGGTCGAAAATTCATCCTCGGGGGCACTCGTTGTCCGTAAAGTGTGTAGCAAACAGTCCTGCGGTTTGAGGAATACAAATATGGAACGCGTCACAGTTAGCTTCGAACATTGTTACGGTATCAAGAAGATGGATGCCGAATTCGATTTTTCGAAGAAAGCCGCGCAGCTAATCTATGCTCCAAACGGTGCCATGAAATCGTCGTTCGCGACGACATTCTTGGATCATAGTTCTTCGTCGGATTCACGAGACCGAATTTACCCAGATCGCCCAACGAAACGTGCCATCTTCGATCATGAGGGCAATGAGTTGTCGGCGGACAGCATCTTTGTTGTCCAGCCTTACAATGCTGAATACCAATCTGGCCGTGTTTCAACTCTTCTAGTGAATAAGGAGCTGAAGGAGGAGTATGACGCCATTCTCAAGAACATTCGAGAAAAAGAAGAAGCCCTAATTTCAAAAGTCAAAAAGGATGCGGGCGTTCGGTCAGGCATCGAAGAGATCATTTCAACAGTGATTTCGAAGAAGCCCGACAATCTGTTGCGGTCGCTAGAGCGCGTACGAGCCGAAGTCAACGAAGAGGAATTTGATAGCTCGCTAGACGGCATCAAGCTTGGCTCACTTTTTAACGACAAAGTAGAAAGCTTTCTAGCCGATCCCGACATTAAGGCCGCACTGGAAGATTACACGGCGACATATGACTCCCTGCTCGAGAAGTCCCGATTTTTTCGCAAAGGAGTGTTTAACCACTATCAAGCCGGAGAGATCGCTAAGCAGCTGAAGAACCATGGATTTTTCCAAGCTGATCACAAGGTGTATCTCAACTCCAACGGCGAGGAAACTAAGGTTGAGACCGAGAAGGAACTTGAGGAACTGATCTCCCAAGAGCTGGAGACCATTCTTTCGAGCAACGCCTTGAAGTCTCAATTCGAAAAGATCGACAAAAAACTCTCCAATAGAGAACTACGAGAGTTCAGAGAGTTTCTGCTACAAAATCAGATGCTTATTCCGCGCTTTAAAAACGTGGAAGTGTTCAAAGAAGATTTGTTGAAGTCATACTTAATGCTGCACAAGGACGAGTTTAATGAACTGATGGAAGAGTTCGCAGTCGGCAAGAAACGTCTCGATGAAATTACAAAGGAAGCGTCTGACCAAGCCACACAGTGGCAAGAAGTGATCAACATCTTCAATCGCCGTTTCTCTGTCCCTTTCAAGGTTAGCATCGAAAACAAGCAGGATGTAATTCTAAAGCGCGCTACTCCGAACATCGGATTCACTTTTGAGGATGGTTCCCACGAGACTGTAGTCGTGGACCGTTCGAAGCTTGTTGATGTACTGAGCAATGGCGAACGACGAGCTCTCTATATCCTCAATATTATATTTGAAGTTGAGGCGCGCAAGAGCGACAGCGTCGAAACTCTATTCATAATTGATGATATTGCTGACTCATTCGACTACAAGAATAAGTACGCGATTGTTGAATACCTTTGCGATATTCTCGCCGAGCCACATTTTCGCCAGATCATCCTGACGCACAATTACGATTTTTATCGAACGGTTTGGAAGCGCTTAGACTTAAGTGGCGCAAATTTCCACATCTCCAAAACCGCAGAGAAAATCGAGTTGTCGAAAGAGACCATGTACAGTGATCCATTTGAAAAATGGAAAAAAGCGGCAAACAATTCGGCCAAGCAGGATGCTCTACTCGCTATGGTTCCCTTTGTTCGGAACTTGGCCGAGTATTGCGGCTTCGAAGAGGAATACAAAAAGCTCACAAGTCTGCTGCACAGAAAAAGTGACAGCGACACCATCAAGATATCTGAGCTGTTGGCGATCTATTCTAAGGTTTTAAATGGAAAAGAATTTGAAACCGAACTTCCGTCAGATTCTTTGGTTGTCCCTCTCATATTGAAAACCGCCAACGAAGTAGCCGGAGCTCCTGAAACGGCTTTAGATCTCGAGAAAAAAGTAGTGCTTTCTATAGCTATTAGACTGATAGCCGAAAAGAAAATGATAGAGCTAATCAATGACGCTGATTACGTTGCCGGCCTCAGCAGCAACCAGACGGCCAAGTTACTCAAAAGGTTCAAAGAAAAAATCGGACACGATGCATCGTTCCAGCCGCTCACGGCTTTAATGGACAGAGTAAACTTGATGACTCCGGAAAACATTCATTTGAACTCGTTCATGTACGAACCGCTCTTAGACATGTCGATAGAACATTTGTCGAAATTGCACTCTGAGTTGAAAGTTGCCTGCGAGCCAGCATAGTTGTGCAATGAGCCCTAAAGCCCCAGCTCCTCCTCCCGCAGCTTCTTCACCTCGTCCCGCAGTCTCGCCGCTTCCTCAAATTCCAAATTCGCGGCCGCTTCGCGCATCTGTTTTTCCAGGTCGGCGATGACGGCTTTGAGGTTGTGGCCTGAGCCGGGCTCCAGCGCCGGAGCCTTGTCTTCCGAGACCCCGCGCGGGAGGCGGCGGGATTTGCCGCCCTTGAGTTGCTGGGACTTGCCGCGGCTCTCGCCGAGATCCTTGAGGATGTCCGCGACGGCGCGCTTGATCGTGGTCGGCGTGATGCCGTGTTCCTCATTGTGCGCGATCTGCTTCTCGCGGCGCCGTTCGGTCTCGTCCATGGCGCGCTGCATCGAGCCGGTGATCTTGTCCGCATAGAGCACGACCCGAGCTTCCGCGTTCCGCGCGGCCCGGCCAATCGTCTGGACCAGAGAGGTCTCGGAGCGCAGGAAGCCTTCCTTGTCCGCATCGAGAATGCCGACAAAGCCGCATTCGGGAATATCGAGCCCCTCGCGCAAGAGGTTGATGCCGACCAGCACATCGAACTCGCCAAGGCGCAGGTCGCGGATGATCTCGATCCGCTCCACCGTGTCGATGTCGGAGTGCATGTAGCGCACTTTGACCCCATTCTCATGGAGATATTCGGTGAGGTCCTCGGCCATCTTCTTGGTCAGAGTGGTGACGAGCGAGCGCATGCCCTTGGCCGCGACCGCCTTCACCTCGGCCATCAGGTCATCGACCTGGTTGATGTTGCCGTTTTCCTTGGTGCCGGTGACCGGGCGCACCTCCACTGGCGGATCGACAAGTCCCGTTGGACGGATCACCTGCTCGGTGAAGACCCCGCCCGTCTGTTCCAGCTCCCACGGCCCCGGCGTCGCCGAGACGTGCACGGTCTGCGGCCGCATCGCCTCCCATTCGGGGAATTTCAGCGGCCGGTTGTCGATACATGAAGGCAGGCGGAAGCCATATTCGGCCAGCGTCGATTTGCGGTTGAAGTCGCCTTTGAACATGGCGCCGATCTGCGGCACGGTCTGGTGGCTCTCATCGACGAAGACGAGGGCGTTCTCCGGCAGGTATTCGAACATGGTCGGCGGCGGCTCGCCGGGCTTGCGACCGGTGAGATAGCGCGAATAGTTCTCGATGCCGTTACAGCTGCCCGTCGCGGCCATCATTTCGAGGTCATAAGTGGTGCGCTGTTCGATGCGCTGCGCCTCGAGCAGTTTGCCATGCTTCTCGAAATGGGCGAGCGTTTCCTTCAGCTCCTGCTTGATGGCGCCGATGGCATTGTTGAGCGTCGGACGCGGCGTCACATAGTGGCTGTTCGCGTAAAGCTTGATCGCCGGCAGCTCCTGGATCTTCTTGCCGGTCAGCGGGTCAAATTCGACAATGCTCTCCAGTTCGTCGCCGAAGAAGGAGAGCTTCCAGGCGCAGTCATCATAGTGCGCCGGGAAGATGTCGAGCACGTCGCCCTTGAGGCGGAAGCTGCCGCGCTGGAAGGCGGCGTCGTTGCGCGTATAGTGCAGGCCGACCAGCTTCTGCGCCACTTCGCGCGGATCGATGCGCTGGCCTTCCTCCAGCTTGAACGTCATCGATGTGTAGGTCTCGACCGAACCGATACCGTAAATGCACGAGACCGACGCCACGATGATCACATCATCGCGCTCCAGGATCGCCCGCGTCGCCGAATGGCGCATCCGGTCGATCGCCTCATTGATGGAGGATTCCTTCTCGATATAGAGGTCCGAGCGCGGCACATAGGCTTCCGGCTGGTAATAGTCGTAATAGGAGACGAAATACTCCACCGCATTGTCCGGGAAGAAGGATTTCATCTCGCCATAGAGCTGCGCGGCGAGTGTCTTGTTCGGCGCGAGGATCAGGGCCGGGCGCTGCACCGCCTCAATGACCTTGGCCATGGTGAAGGTCTTGCCGGTGCCGGTCGCGCCGAGGAGGACCTGGTCGCGCTCGCCCTGCTGGATGCCCTCCACGAGTTCGGGGATGGCGGTGCGCTGGTCGCCGGCCGGCTCATAGTCGGACGCGACCTTGAAGCGCTTGCCGCCCTCGATCTTCTCCCACTGCCGGTCCGGCCTGTGCGGCGTCCAGTTGTCGGACGGCAGCCCGCCCGCCGCATCGCGCGCCGCGCCAGACCAGTTGAATGTCGCGCCTGCATCAGCGACGCCGGAAGAAGGGGAACGAGCCATGAACGCGAAGATGGTGCGGACGGGCAGGAAGGTAAAGGGGGAGCTGCTGACAGGGGTGTGTCAGGAGTGGTGCCGATTGTATTTATCGGAAAAACATCTTTAGATTGCAATAGTGGCCAATGGAGCGATCATGTTCGAGTTTCGCGATAGTGTTCGGGACACCGATGAAGTGATCGAGCTTCTCGAAGAAGCGGCTGGCGAGACCTGCCGGGCCATCGAACTCGCGGACGACTATCTGGTCGCGGCTATTAGTCCGTGCTTGGGGCCTGAGACAGACCGCATCCTCCACCTTTTGATCGCGGCACCTGAAATGCTGGCACTCCTGGAAGCCGTAGCCTCCGGCGATCTGCCGCAAGACTTTCGTAATCGAGCGCATGCGATAGTCTCGGCTGTTAGAGGGGAAAGCAGCCGGGAGCTGGATGGCACGTCAGAACTGGGATCGCAGAGAAGTCACGCTCGCGATTGAGCTTTACACGCGGCTGCCATTCGGGCGGCTGCATAGCGGCAATCCAGAGATTATCGCACTCGCCGGACAGATCGGGCGCACGCCGAGTGCGCTGGCCATGAAACTCGTGAATCTTGCGTCGCTGGATGAGGATTTAGACCGGAGGGGTCTTGGAAACGCATCCTCGCTGGACAGAGAGGTATGGGCGGACTTCACCGCGCATCCGACGCAATTTATTGAGCGCGCTAGGCGGATCGTCAGCGAAATCTTCTACAATGAAGCGGAGCAATCAGTTGTGCTCGAAGTCGCCGAAGGCAAGGAAGTCGAGCGCACGGTGAAAGTGCGCCAGAACCAACGGGTCTTTCGGGAGATCGTCCTCCCGTCTTACGACAATCAATGCGCTGTAATCGGTAAAGTCTCGCCAGAATTGCTGACTGCAAGCCATATCGTTCCATGGAGGGCGCGGGAAGATACGCGCCTCGATCCCCGAAACGGCATTAGCCTCAACCCGTTGCATGACCGCGCATTCGACCGCGGAATGATTTCGTTTCGCGACGATCTGAGCATGCTGGTGTCCTCGAAGATCATTGTCCCGGATCATGTCCGATCACTGTTCAACGAAGATATCCGTTTGAAACCCGCAAAATTTCGACCGCTGCCGGAGTATCTTGCATATCACAGGGATGAAGTCTTCGAGGTAAACTAGGCATTTCCCAATGCAATAAGGTTTGCTTCTCCTCTCCCGTGCACGGGGGAGGTGGGCGGCGTAGCTGCTCTGAGGAGGGAGCTACAAAATGCACTGCTTCCCCCTCCGCCCTTGGGGCACCTCCCCCGCAGGCGGGGGAGGGGGGCTTACCCTCTAACGCCTCGACTCGGATCAATCGCTACACCCGCGCTTCCCTCAGCGCCTTGTGCCGCGTTCTTTCTCGGTTCATCGCGCTAGCAATTGGGCGGGTCGTTGATGGCATGAGAACGGACGAAGCCTTTCGACTTCGCCCGTTCCGGCTGCGTTGCGTCCCCACTCGCCCGCAGACTGTCCGCTAGGCTGTTGGATTACCTAGCGGGATGGTTGCAGCGGGTGCCGCCCGCTTCTTCGGCCGCTTGCCGGCCTGCCAGCCCCATGCGCCGGCGACAATGCCCATGGCCATGCCGACGAGCCACAGCACCGAGGCTGGAACCGCTGCATAGGCTTGCGTCACGGCGCGCCAGGCGTCGCTGTCTCCCCAGACGAAGAAGCCGCTATACATGACCAGCGTTCCGATCAGGGCGAGCGTAAAGGGCAGGGTTGGCCGCCCATTGCGATAGTCCCGCCAGACCATGATGGCGAGCAGGATGACAGCGAAGCCGACAGCGATCGTCACGCCCTCGGCGAATTTCGGCAGGTCCTGCGGCCCCATGATGACAAAGCCCGGCACGTAATTATTGACGATGCGCCCGACGACCGGCCCGATCAGCAGGGTGATCGTTGCCAACATGTAGCGTGAATGGCGGTGGACATTCCGCCGGTTGCGGAGCGCCAGCGCGAAGAACAGGCAGACGAGGAAAGTGGCGACGAGGTCGGCCGGTGACAGCCGGATTCCGAACATCTGCGTGAAGATCCCGTCGCCCGTGACCATGTTCTGTGTCGTCAGCAGGCCGCCTACCGTGAAGAAGGGGATGAGCGCGAGGCTCGACAGGCCAAGCCACTTGTGCGCGCTTCGCTTGCGATTATGGATCGTCCAGTTCTGCGCCATGATGAGCACGATCCAGAGCGTTGCCGTGATGCCGTGCAGGTGATTGGCAAAGGAGGATTCCTTCAGGACTGCGAAATAGGAGGGCCAGAAGGCTGCAAAGGTCGCGATCAGGAAGGCGCCGACATAATAGTGGGCTCGTGGAAAAGGTAGCATGCTCATCTCCCGCATTGGATGACCGACAGCTGAACCCGGTCCTGCAGCGATTTCTACAGGCGGCGCGGCCGTGACCGCTCCTGGCCGCCGCCATGACCGCAATTGTCCGTTCATCTTTGCTGCGGTAGGCATCGGAAGAAGGAAGGACGTAAGGCAGGGCAGGTATGGCAACTGACAGCTCGGTTCCGGACGGCGAGCGCCTGATTGGCTGGAAGCGTATTGCGCGCCATGTCGGCTGCAGCGAACGCACCGCCCGGCGCTGGGAGGCCGAGGAAGGCCTGCCGGTTCATCGCCAGATCCATGAGGCGCGCAGCACCGTCTATGCCCTTCCGGCAGAGCTGGATGCGTGGATCCGCTCACGCGCGCCGGAGGCTGATCCGGACGCTGAGCGCACCGGGCCAAAGAGAAGCCCTGGACGGATCGCACCGACCGTCTGGCCATGGGTGGCGGGGGTCGTGATTGTCATCCTCCTGGCGCTTAATATTGGCGGCTATCTCGATCTTCGCCGCGACACAGCCGGCCCTGCCGCGCCCGGAGCCGCGCCGCTGAGCGACAATGCCAATGCGCTCGACCTCTATGAGCGCGGCCTCGCACTCTGGAAGCAGCGGGGCAAGGACCAGAACAGGCGCGCTGTTCTGCTGCTGACACAGGCTGTCGAGCAGGATGAGGATTTCGCCGAAGCCTGGGCCGCTCTCGCTTCGGCCTGGGCCACCTATCCGACCTATGACGAAACGCTCGACCTCGAAGCCTCGCTCGACAAGGCCCTGTTGGCGGCGGACCGCGCCCTCCGCCTTAACCCGGAACTGGCCGAGCCGCGTACCTTGATGGGGGAGATCGCAGAGCGCCGGGGTGACTGGCGCCGGGCCCGGCAGATCTACGAAGCTGCAATGCAGGCCGAACCGGACAATCCGACCATCCTGATCTGGGCGGCCGGCCATTTCCGCGAGGCGGGCTATCTCAGCGAGTCGCTGCGCCTTGCCGAAGCGACGCTGGAGCTTGAGTCGAACTCACCTCCTGCTCTCAACGAAATCGCCATGACCACGACCTTTTATGGCGACCGCGAAGAGGGCGTGCGCCAGCTCGATTATCTCTGGCATGAGCTCGGCCTGCACTATCCAAATCTCTGGTTCGCGCGCTGGACAACCTTCCTCTGGGAGGAAGATTTCGCGGCGATGCGCGCCTGGCTGGCCGAATGCCCGCTCGGAGAGGGATGTCGCCATTATGTTGAGGCGACCGACGTCTATGAAAGTGGCGACCCGGATCGCTATGACGCCTTCAAGACCTATATCGCCGACCAGTATGCAGCCGGCATGCCCGCTTTCCTTGCCTTCATGCTGCTCGTCCAGGGCGATGCGGACGATACCCTTCTCAGCATTGCAGAGCAGGAAAGCCGGAAAGGGCGGTTCGTGACAGCCGTTGTCATGTATGATCCGCGCCACCGCAGCGTCCGGTCCGGCCCGCGCTTCACAGAGATCACAAAAGAGCTCGGCCTCTATGAATACTGGATCGACGCCGGCCCCCCCGACTTCTGCGCCGAAGAACCAGACGCGCATGTGTGTCAGGCGCTGGCCGCGGGGTAGTGGCTAACTCCCCGCCAGCCTGATCCGGCGTCCGGCACTCAGATGCTGCGCTGCCGCGACGATGGCGTCGCTGTCAATCTGGAAGTGGCGGTGGAGGTCGGGGATGGTGCCGGTCTGGCCGAAATGCTCGACGCCGAGGGGCGCGGTCATGTGGCCGGCGACAGAGCCGATCCAGGCGAGCGTGGCCGGGTGGCCATCAGTGACGGTGATGAGGGTCGCGTCGCGCGGCACGCCCGCCATCAGACGCTCGATCTGGCTAACGGCAGTTGTATGGCCGCGCGCGCGGGCGCGGCGGGCGGCCGTCCAGCCTGAATTGAGCCTGTCGGCGGAGGTCACGGCGAGGACGCCAATGTCGCGGCGGTCATTTCCAATGCGCCCGGCGGCCTCGATGGCTTCCGGCGCGATGACGCCCTGATAGGCGATCACGACTTCGCAATTCGGCCCCGGCTTGCGCAGCCAGTAGGCGCCGTCGACGACGCCGCGGCGGAATTCTTCATCATCGCGGTTGCGGGGGCCGAGCTGTTCGATGGGGCGGGTCGAGAGGCGCAGATAGACCGAGCCGCCGGTCTCGTCGCGCAGCCATGTGCGCTCGTCGGGATCGTTCTCGCCGGAGCGCTGGAGATAGTCGAAGCTCCAGTCCATGATGATTGAAAGTTCGTCGAGGAAAGCCGGCTCGAAGCTCACAAGACCGTCCTGGCTCATCCCGATCAGCTGCGTCCCAACCGACTGGTGCGCGCCGCCTTCCGGGGCGAGTGTAATGCCGGATGGCGTGCCGACAATGATAAACCGAGCATCCTGGTAGCAGGCATAGTTGAGCGCATCGAGACCACGCGCGATGAACGGGTCGTACACAGTGCCGATGGGCAGCAGCCGTTCGCCAAAGTGCGAATGCGCGAGCCCGGCCTGACCGAGCAGCAGCATGAGGTTCATTTCCGCGATGCCAAGCTCGAAATGCTGGCCTTCTGGCGAGAATTCCCACTTCTGCGCGGACGGGATCGAGTTCTCTTTGAAGGTGTCGGAGACCTCGCGGCGGGCAAAGAGCGAGCGCCGGTTGACCCAGCCGGTAAGGTTAGTTGATGAGGTCACATCCGGCGACATGGTCACAATCCGGTCAGCGAGCTCGGACCTGGATTTGGCGAGGCCGTCGAGAATCTTGCCGAAACCGGCCTGCGTTGCGAGTTCGCGGTCATCCAGCCAGACAGGGCCGGGGCTTTTCACCTCCGGCGCAGTGTAACGGCGCATGCCGTCCTTGAAGAAGGCGGCTTCATCGAGAAAGGCCTGCAGTGCGTCCGGGTCATCGACCGTTGCGAATTTTTCCCATTCTTCGCCTTCCGGCACGCCCATCTTCTTCTGGAAGTCCGCCATCTGCGGATTGTTCATGATGCCACCATGATTGTCCTTGTGGCCGGCGAGCGGCGTGCCCCAGCCCTTGATCGTATAGGCGAGGAAGACGGTCGGCTTGTCGTCGTCAATGGCATCGAAGGCCTCGGTCAGCGTCGCGAGGCACTGGCCGCCAAGATTGTTCATCAGCGCGTCAAGCTCTTCATCGGAACGCTTGTCGAGCAGCTTGGTAACGTCGCCCTGGTCGCCAATATCGTCCATCAGGCGTTTGCGCCACGCCTTGCCACCCTGATAGGTGAGGGCGGAATAGTCGGAATTCGGGCAGGACTGGATCCACGCTTTCAGCGCTTCGCCGCCCGGCTCCCTGAACGCCTCGCGCTGCAGGACGCCGTGGCGCAGCACGACGGTGCGCCAGCCAAACGCCTTGAAGATCGCATCGATCTTTTCCCAGAGGCCTTCATGCACGACGCCGTCGAGGCTCTGGCGGTTATAATCGATCACCCACCAAGTGTTGCGAAGGTCATGTTTCCAGCCTTCCTGAAGGCATTCATAGACATTGCCCTCGTCGAGCTCGGCATCACCGACCAGCGCGACCTGCCGGCCGAGCTTCATGTCTTTCGACCATTCCTTCGCGTGGATATAATCCTGCACCAGCGAGTTGAACGCTGTCGCCGCCACGCCGAGGCCGACAGATCCCGTCGAGAAGTCGACATCGTCCACATCCTTGGTCCGGCTCGGATAGGATTGCGCGCCGCCCCAGCCGCGGAAATTCTCCAGCTTCTCGCGCGTCTGGTTTCCCATCAGGTACTGCATGGCGTGGAAGACAGGCGAGGCATGCGGCTTCACGGCGACCCGGTCTTCGGGGCGCAGCGTGTGAAAGTAGAGCGCCGTCATGATCGGCACCATGGAGGCGCAGGAGGCCTGGTGCCCGCCAACCTTGATCGCACCGTCTTCCTTGGGGCGGATATTGTTGGCGTTGTGGATCGTCCAGGCCGAGAGCCAGAGCAGGCGTTGCTCGATGGTCTTCAGCGCGTCGAGATTGGCCGTCATGAGAAACTCTTTGCGATTGCAACTATCTTGATGCCCTTCTTCGCACGGGGGCAGTCGCCCCGTCCAGATCAGTCCCGCAATCCAAGCCTGCCGAGCGGCGAACCGAATGCGCCCGTCACCATGCCCGCGAGCAGTTTCGGCGCTGGCGGAATGCGTGACAGCGGCGCAGCAAGATAGTCGCGCAGCCACGGCGTGAACCGGCCATCGCCCTGATAGACGGGCGTAAACAGCCAGCTCATCAACTGGTACAGGCCGACATGGGATTGGCGCAAGGACCGGTACCGCGCCAGGGCAAGGCTGACATCATTGGTCGCGTCCAGTGCGAGGCTGAGCGCATAGGCGTCGAGCAGCGCCATGTTCGCGCCCTGGCCAAGCTGGGGCGAGGCTGCGTGCCAGGCATCGCCAATATGCACCAGTCTCGGCCCGCTCACCGGATCGCGGTGCGTGCGATGCCTGTATCGGGCGAAGACCATCTGGTCATGACTGTTGATCTGATTGAGCAAGGCATCTGTCTGCGGCCAGAGCGCTTTGGCCTCGCTTTTCCAGCTGTCCAGCGACGCGCTGCGCCAAGCGTCGAACCGGTCAGCGCGGATCGACCAGAAATAGGTGAGGCTTTCGGGTGCGCCGTCACTCGTCTTTCCCGATGCCATCACACCTGCCATCTGCCGCGCGGCGCGGTAGCGTTGTTCCAGTGCAGCTTTCTCAAATGGGCCATCAGCAGGCCAGGGCAGGGTGGTCCACAGCGCGCCATAGGCCAGTTCGCGTTTCGGCGCGCGTGTCAGCGGTGAGCGCACGCCGAGCGCATCGATCACCAGGTTGAAGCCATCGACGAATTGGCCCGTCTCGAACCCGGTCTGGCCGGTGTGCCGGTCGACTGTCTCGACGCGCCGGGATGTCTGTAGCGACAGGCCCTCCGCCAGCGCTGACTGATAGAGCGTGTCGAACAGCATCTGGCGCTGCACGCCGAGACCGAAATGACCCGGCCGGAGCGTCTCAAACCGAACATCGAGCACGGTGCGCCGAGACGGCTCCGACCGGCCCCAGAGCCGCTCCAGACGGCTGCCAAGCTGCAAGACCCGCCCGGACAATCCCATCGCGCCCAGCACCGCAAGCCCTGTCGATTGCAGCATCAGGCCGGATCCGACCGGTCGGGGTTCGTCATACTGATCAAAAAGCGTCACGCGATGGCCCTGCCGCGACAGCAGGGTGGCCACGGCCAGTCCGCCAATCCCCGCCCCACACACCGCAATATCGAGCTTCCGGTTCATAGGTGCAGCTTGTCGTGATTGGGGGGCCGAGTCACTTCAAATACAGGCTCAGCGTTGCTGTCGCCGAAATTTGAAGCAATTGCAGTCACTGGCCAGCAATTTCACGCAGAATTGCTTGAGCTGATGTCCGCCTTGTTCTTTAGCAGGAGTGGGTGAACAGACCGGCGGGTGCCGGGGAGGGTATGAATGAAACTGATCGCGAGCCTAATGGCGGCCCTGAGCTTGTGCGGACTGGCCCATGCCCAGTCCTTCCTGGATATCAATGCCGACCCGGCGATCCCGACGCTGGAGCAGGAGATCGGGCACGCGCCGGGCGATGAGATTACGCGTCCCGAAGACGCGATTGCTTACATGGAAGCCCTCGCCGAAGCCGCGCCGGACCGGATGCAGATCACTGAGTATGCCGAATCCTGGGAAGGTCGCCCACTGATCTACGCTGTCATTTCTTCGCCCGAGAACATGACGCGGCTCGAGCAGACCAAGGCCAATCTCAGCCGTCTAGCCTCAGGTGCTCAACTCTCCGCTCAGGACCGCGCCGACATTCTGACGAGCACGCCGGCAGTCGTCTGGCTCTCCTATAGCGTCCACGGCAATGAGATTTCCGGCACCGATGCCGGTCTCGCGCTCGCCTATCACCTGCTCGCTGCCCGCGGCGATGCCATTGTGGACCAGATCCTCCGCGAAACCATCATCATCATTGACCCGATGCAGAACCCGGATGGGCGCGCCCGCTTCGTTCATTCGTTTGAAGCGGCGCGCGGCCTCGAATCCTTCGCCGACCGTGCCAGCGCCGAGCATGACGAACCCTGGCCCGCCGGCCGCTTCAACCACTACCTGTTTGACATGAACCGCGACTGGTTCGCTCTGACTCAGCCCGAAACGCGCGGCCGTGTCGCCGGCATCCTTGAATGGAACCCGGTCGTCGTTGTCGACGCCCACGAGATGAGCGGTGACAGCTCCTACTTCTTTGCGCCGGCGGCTGACCCGTTCAATCCGAACATCACCGATGCGCAGAAGGCGAAGCAGGCCTTGATCGGGCGCAATCATGCCCGCTGGTTCGACCAGCGCGGCTATGACTATTTCACCCGCGAAGTCTACGATGCCTTCTATCCGGGCTATGGCGACATGTGGCCAACCCTCGGCGGGGCCATCGCGATGACTTATGAGCAGGGTTCGGCGCGCGGACTCAAGTTCGAACGCAGCGATGGCAGGGTCCTCACCTACAAGGACGGTGTCGAACACCACTTCATCGCAACGCTTTCGACCGCCGAAGTCGTCGCCAATAATCACGATCTCTTCCTCGGTGACTTCGCAACCTATCGTCAGCAGGCCATCGCTGACGCACGCGGCGCGAGCGACCGGTATTTCATCTTTGATCTTGCTGACCGGCGCTGGCAGGCCGAGCAACTCGCCCGCCGCCTTGCCGCTCAGGACATCATCGTTCAGCGCGTCGGGCCCGGTTTCGAAGCGTGCGGCACGCGGTATCCAGACGGGGCTATCGTCGTTGACCGGGCACAGCCAAGCGGCAAGCGTATTGCTACGCTTCTGCAGAAGGAAACGAACCTGCCGGAAGACTTTGTCGATGAGCAGGAATCGCGCCGGGATCGCGGCCTCAATCATGAGCTCTACGATGTGACCGCCTGGTCGCTTCCCCTGATGGATGGTGTCACCAGCCGCACCTGTGCCCGCGCCAATTTGTCAAATGCCACCCGTATCGCCCCGGATGATGCCATTCGCGCAATCACGGCCTCTACGAGCGCCTATGGCTATGCCATTCCATGGACAGATACGGGGCAGGCGAAACTTGCTTTTGCGGCGCTGCAGGACGGTGCGTTCGGCCGCGTCACCTCCGAAGCCTTCATTGCTGAAGGGCGGTCATTCCCGCGTGGCACGATCGTCTTCCCGGCCGCTGCCAATGAGGTGGATCTCGGTGCCCGGCTGAATGCGATCGCGACCGAGATCGGCGCCGAAGTCGTGTCGCTCCGTTCCAGCTGGGTCGAGGACGGCCCGAATTATGGCAGCGACAAGTTCACGCCAGTTTCCGTCCCGAAGGTCGCAATGGCCTGGGGCGAAGGCACCAGCGCGACAGATGCCGGCGCGGCCCGCTATGTCATCGAGCGCCAGCTCGGACTGCCCGTGACGCCAATCCGTGTCCGTTCGCTCGCCCGCGCTGATCTTGACCGTTATGACGTCATCATCCTGCCATCCACCAGCTACGGCTTCGAGGGACGGCTTGGCGGCGGCGGGACAGCCGCCCTGAAATCCTATGTCCAGCGCGGCGGCGTCCTGGTCGGGTTCGGGTCTGCCGTGTCTTACCTCGCCGACGAAGATGCCGGCCTCCTTTCGACGCGGCAGGAGCTTGCCTATTCAGATGCTGAAGCCAACGGCAAGGAAGACGAGGAGGGCCCGGCAAAGGGAACTCTGATTGAGGATGATGAAGCCTATGAAGCCATTGTCGCCCACTCGCACGCTTCGCCTGAAGACGTGCCGGGTGTGCTCGCCAATGTCGTTGCAGACACTGATCACTGGCTGTCTTCAGGCTATGATGCGGCTGTCGCCCTCTACACCGGGTCCGGCATCTACCAGCCGCTCAACGCTGCAGACGGCACCAATGTGTTCCGCTTCGCGGGCGCTGATGACCTCGTTGCCAGCGGTTATCTCTGGGAGGAGAACCGCGCGCAGCTTGCCTACAAGCCCTTTGTGATGGTCCAGCCAGAGGGCGCCGGCATGGTGATCGGGTTCACGCAAAGCCCGGTGACGCGCGCCTATCTCAATGGTCTCGACCTCCTGCTCGCCAATGCGATCCTCTTCGGGCCGAGCCATACGCGGTAGTCCGTTCGGAACCTCGCCGCCGTCCTGCCCGTTTCCTTTGTGAAGCAAGTTCCAAGGAGGCCCAGATGGCAGAACGCGACATCGAACGAGAAGAAGAAGTCAGCCGTCAGCGCGGCTATGGCGAAGAGTTTCGCAAGGGCAAGGAACTGGAAAACCAGTCCACGTCCACAGCAGGCTACAAGGACGGCGCACCCGTCGCCGCACAGGCAGGCGCTGATTCGGACCTTGTCACCAACATGCAGGACGAGCGCGTTCCGAATGCCCCCAATGATGGCACGGACGACGATTCCAGCGCAGAGATCGAAGCCCGCGCCGCGCTGAAGAAAAAGCCCGACGGGCACATTCTTGAGGACGCCTATTCGGTACCGGATCCTGGCGTCGAACCGAAACAATAGACAGAAGGGCCCGGCAAACCGCCGGGCCTTTTCACGTTTGTGCCACACCCCTGATCGTGATCTTGTCACGCCCATCGCATCTAGCTGTTGGAGGCAACCCATGAAATTCCCGACCCTGATGGCGGCCGTTTCGGCCGGAACGCTCATGCTTGCAGGCTGCACGACGAGCGAAACAACAACCGCGCCAAACACCGCTTCCGTGTCTGCGCCGTCCGCTGAAACCGCAGCCGAGACAGTGAGCTGGGACGCCTTCATGGCGGACTTTCTGGCCGGGTATTTCGAACTGAACCCGACATTCGCCATCTCGCAAGGCAAGCACGAATTCGACGGGCAGCTACCAGATTTCAGCGAGGCAGGCCTGCAGGCGCAGATCGACTATCGCAGGAGCATGATCACCGCCGCCAAGGCCATCGATCCGGCAACGCTCAGCGCTGCCGACGCCTTTGAGCGCCAGTATTTCATCAATACGATGCAGGGTGAGCTGTTCTGGCTGTCTGATGCTGATGAGCCGTACCTCAATCCGTCCTTCTATCTCGGACCGCTTGGCCCAAGCGTCTATGTCGCGCGGCCTTACGCCGATGCCGAGACGCGGATGAAGGCGTTCATCGAATATGCCAGGAACGTCCCGCAAGCGGCAGAACAGGCCAAGGCCAATCTCAGGCTGCCCATGCCCGAAACCTACGTGAAGCTCGGCACGGCGGGCTTCAATGGGCTTGCCGATCACTATGAAAATGGCGCGAAGCAGGCCTTTGCTGAAGTCGAAGACGAGGCGCTGCAGGCCGAATATGATGCGGTGGTCGAGGTGGCGGCAGCCGCGATGCGTTCGGTCGCAGCCTATATCGAGTCACAGCCGGGCACGCCGGATGGTTATGCGCTTGGCGCCACGAAGTTCGCGGACATGGTCCGCCTCACCGAAGGCGTCGATGTCTCGCTGGAGGAACTGGAAGCCATCGGCCGGGCCGACCTGAAGGCCAATCAGGGGGCACTCGCCGACGCCTGCACCGATTATGCGCCCGGACAGAGCGTCGCCGACTGCATGAAGAAGATGGCCGCCAACAAGCCGGTCCCCGGCCCGGTCGAAGCGGCTCGCGCTTCGCTGCCGGCCCTGAAGCAGTTCATCATCGACAAGGACCTCGTTTCCATCCCCGGCACGGAAGAAGCGCTGGTCGAGGAGTCGCCGCCCTATAACCGGCAGAACTCCGCCTATATCTCCATTCCCGGGCCGTATGAGACCGGCATGCCCTCGGTCTATTACATCTCGCCGCCCGACCCGGAATGGGATGAGGCGACCCGCGCCGCCTACATTCCAGGCCGCATGGCGCTGCTTGGCACGTCCGTGCACGAAGTCTGGCCCGGACACTTCCTGAACTTCCTGCACGCCAACCGGTCCGACTCCGTCTTCGGACAGATGTTCGTCGGCTACGCCTTTGCAGAAGGCTGGGCGCACTATGCCGAGGAAATGATGATTGATGCCGGGCTCAATGATGGCGACCTCGAAACCAGGGTCGGCCAGCTCTCAAAAGCCCTGCTGCGCAATTGCCGCTACCTTTCAGCGATCGGCCTGCACGCGCAGGGCTGGAGCGTGGATGACAGCTATGAGCTGTTCCGCAAGGAGTGCTACCAGGATGCGGGCACATCCATGCAGCAGGCCGCGCGCGGCACTTACGACCCGGCCTATCTAAACTACACCATGGGCAAGCTGATGATCCGCAAGCTGCGTGATGACTGGGTCGCTGCGAACTATCCGGATGCGACAGGCACCGAAGGCTGGAAGCAATTCCACGACGAATTCCTCTCCTATGGCGGCCCGAACATCCCGCAGGTCCGCCAGGCCATGATGGGCGAAGACGAAGCACGAGCCGTGTTTGACGAATAGGCTATTGGTTGGCCGTCATCCCGGTTTTCGCGAAGCGAAAGACCGGGACCCAGCCGCGGCTGGAGCCGAATGCTGTTCTGGGTCCCGGAATTGCGCCGCGGCGCAATCCGGGATGACGGCTATTGACGCCGATCTTTAAGCCACTTGGTGATTCCCTGTGGCTTGACCACGGGGCCATCTTCGACCCTGCGATTCCCGAGGAGGCTGGAGAGGGGCACTATGGTGTCCTTCAACGAACTCAGGATGAGGGCCGCGGAGAGACGCAGCATTGAGATAAACAAAAAAGCCCGGCCATCGCAGCCGGGCTTTCTGATTTTGGACGGAACTGGAAGGACCTAGAGGTTCTTCACAATCTCCTCGACCATCTTCTTCGCATCGGACAGCAACATCATCGTATTGTCCCGAAAGAAGAGCTCATTCTCGATGCCGGCATAACCGGAGCCCATGGACCGCTTGATGAAGAGCACCGTTCCGGCATTCTCCACGTCGAGCACCGGCATGCCATAGATCGGCGAGCTGGTATCGGTCTTGGCGGCCGGATTGGTCACGTCATTTGCGCCGATAACGAAGGCGACTTCGGAATTGCGGAAGTCGGAGTTGATGTCCTCCAGTTCGAACACCTCGTCATACGGCACCTGCGCCTCGGCAAGCAGCACGTTCATATGCCCCGGCATCCGGCCCGCGACAGGGTGGATGGCGTACTTCACTTCGACGCCTTCTTCCTTCAGCGCTTCGGCCATCTCTTTCAGCGCGTGCTGAGCCTGCGCCACTGCCATGCCGTATCCCGGCACGATGATGACCTTGGAGGCGTTCTTCATGATAAAGGCCGCATCCTCGGCAGAGCCCTGCTTGAACGGTCGGTCGACCTGCGCACCAGCAGATGCGCCGCCGCCATCTTCAGCGCCGAAGCCACCCAGGATGACCGAGATGAAGCTGCGGTTCATGCCCTTGCACATGATGTAGGACAGGATCGCACCCGAAGAGCCAACCAGCGCGCCGGTAATGATCAGCGCGAAATTGCCGAGCGTGAAGCCGAGCGCCGCTGCTGCCCACCCCGAATAGGAGTTGAGCATCGACACGACGACCGGCATGTCCGCCCCGCCAATCGGGATGATCAGCGTGACACCAAGGATGAAGGCGAGGGCTGTGAGGCCCCAGAACGCCCAGGTCGCCGCCCCATTCGACATGATCAGGATAACGATCAGCGCAACGATGCCAGCGCCTAGCGCAATGTTCAGCAGGTGGCGTGCCGGCAGGATGATCGGCGCGCCGGACATATTGCCATTGAGTTTGGCGAACGCGATCACCGAGCCGGTAAAGGTCAGCGCACCAATCGCCGAACCGAGCGACAGTTCGATGAGTGAGACCGTGTTGATCGCGCCAACCGCACCAATGCCAAATCCGGCTGGTGCATAGAGCGCCGCAGCTGCCACCAGTACGGCTGCCAGGCCGACCAGAGAGTGGAAGGCCGCGACCAGCTGTGGCATGGCCGTCATGGCAATGCGCCGGGCAATGATCGCACCGATGGTGCCACCAATTGCCGCTGCGCCGATCAGGATTCCCCAGGTAACGGCGTCCAGCAGCGGCCACAGCAGGACGAGTGTCGTGCCCACGGCGATGGTCATGCCGATCATGCCGTTGCGGTTGCCTTTCCGGCTGGTCGCCGGGCTGGATAGCCCGCGCAGGGCAAGAATGAAGAGGATGCCCGCAACGAGATAGAGCAGCGGGGCCCAGGTGTTTGTGAACTGTTCCACGGCCTACTCCCCCTTCTTCTTGTACATGGCCAGCATGCGCTGGGTGACGAGGAAGCCGCCAAAGATGTTGACGCTGGCGAGCATCACGGCGAGGCCGCCGAGTCCTTTGGCGATCCAGCCACCATTGATGTTGGTCAGGGACGCTGCCGCAACGATTGCGCCAACGATGATCACCGACGAAATGGCATTGGTAACAGCCATCAGGGGCGTGTGCAGGGCCGGGGTCACCGACCAGACGACATAATATCCGACGAAACAGGCGAGCGCGAAGATCGCGGCCAGAAACACAGTCGGATTGAAGTTGGATATCTCAGCCGCATGGGCTGGCAGCGCCAGCGCAATTGCGGATGCAATTACAGGGATGGCTTTCATGATTTCAGCCTTTCATTGACGGTTTCTCCGCCGCGCGTCAGCAGCATGGCGGTGACGATCTCATCGTCCGTGTCGAGATTGAGCGCGCCGTCCTCCGCCGTGATGAGCGGCAGGAAGGCCAGCAGGTTCTTCGCATAGAGGGAAGACGAGTCTGCGGGCAGGCGCGCGGGCAGGTTGGAGAAGCCGGCAATCTTCACGCCGTTCACATCCACAACCTCATCCGGCTTTGACAGCGGGCAATTGCCACCCGCAGCGACGGCCATGTCGACAATGACAGAGCCGGGGCGCATGGATTTGACCATGTCCTCATTGACCAGGACCGGGGCAGGGCGGCCCGGAATCAGCGCCGTCGTGATGACGATATCCTGCTTGGCGATGTGGGCCGCCGTCAGTTCAGCCTGCTGTTTCTTGTAATCGTCAGACATCTCCTTGGCGTAGCCGCCAGCAGTCTCGGCTTCCTTGAACTCATCATTCTCGACCGCGATGAATTTCGCACCGAGCGAGGCAACCTGTTCCTTGGCGGCCGGGCGCACATCTGTCGCTGTCACAACACCGCCAAGGCGGCGGGCGGTTGCGATGGCCTGCAGGCCGGCAACGCCCGCGCCCATGACGAAGACCTTGGCCGGGGCAACCGTGCCCGCAGCGGTCATCATCATCGGCATGGCGCGGCCATAGATCTGCGCGCCTTCGATCATGGCGCGGTAGCCAGCAAGGTTGGACTGCGATGAGAGCGCGTCCATGGACTGCGCCCGCGTGATCCGCGGCGTGAACTCCATGGCGAGCGCGTTCAGTTTCTTCGCATTCAGCGCATCGGTCACGTCGCCCATGGCAAACGGGTTCATCAGGGCGATGACCGTCAGGCCTTCCGGATACTTGGCTGCCTCGGCCGCGCTTGGTCCGCGCACCTTGAGCAGGACGTCAGCCCCTTTCAGCGCTGTCGCCGCCGTCTTGGCGATGGTTGCTCCTTCATCTGAAAAAGCCTTGTCGGGAAAACCCGCAACGGTACCGGCACCAGACTCAATGGTGACGGTATGTCCGAGCCCGACAAGCTTCTTCACCGACTCCGGGGTTGCCGCGACGCGCGTCTCTCCCGGACTTGTTTCTTTCAGAATTGTCAGCTTCATGGGGCGAGTGATCGGAAAAATCTTGCGTGAAAGCAATAGTAAATCAGGATTTGAGGCATGGAATTGTTTGATCTTTCGGGAAAGACAGCGCTCATAACAGGGGCATCAGGTGGCCTGGGCGCAAGCTTCGCAAGGGAGCTGGCCGCTGCCGGGGCACATGTCGTGCTCGCCGCGCGGCGTCTGGAGAAGCTGGAATCATTGGCGAATGCGATTGAGGCGTCCGGCGGAAAGGCCCTCGCCGTTGCAATGGATGTGACGGACCCTGACAGCGTGACCGCGGCATTCGCAACCGTTCAGGAAACGCTCGGAAGGCCCTGCGACATCATCATCAACAATTCCGGCATTTCCCGCGACGACTGGTTTACCCGGATGACGGAGGAAGACTGGCGCGCCGTGATGAATACCAATCTCGATGGGGTCTGGCGCGTCGCGAAGGCAGGCGCCAATGCCCTGATCGACGCCGGCAAGCCGGGGTCTATCATCAATATCGCCTCGATTACGGCGCGCCGCCCGCAGCATACGATCGCGGCCTATGCCGCCTCGAAAGCGGCGGTCGAACATTTCACCCACGTCATGGCGCTCGAACTTGCGCGTTACGGCATCCGCTCCAACGCGATCGCGCCCGGTTATTTCTCAACCGACATCAATGACGAGTTCCTTGAGAGCGAACAGGGCGAGAAGATGCGCAAACGCGTCCCGATGCGCCGCTTCGGCGAATACAGGGAACTCGCCGGTGCGCTGCTGCTGCTGGCCTCAGACGCCGGCAGCTACATGACCGGCACCACCATCGTCGTCGACGGCGGGCATCTGGTCAGCACGCTCTAGGGTTAGTTCTCGGTCTCTGCATCCATCGACAGCGCAGCGGTCTGAGGGCCTACCTCCCAATGGTTCGGTTCGCCTGTTTGGTCATGGCGGGAGATGGGCTCTCAGATGAGCTGACGCGCATCGATAGGGACGCCTGATTTCGAAGACCACCTCCCCAGAGCCGTCATCCCGGAAGACGCAAAGCGGCTATCCGGGACCCAGGCTGAGTTTAGCGACTGGGCCCCGGATATTTGCTGGTGCAAATTCCGGGATGACGATGATTATCTGACCGACGCTAGCGAGTGCTATCCCCATCCACTGCCTCGCTCCCCTCCAGAGACTGATCCCCGAGCGCAATATCCTGCGAAGGGGCGGGCATTTCGAAAGGTGCCGGTTTTTCCTCCACTTCCGTTGTCGCGCGAAAGCGCGGGAAGGCTTCGGGGTGTTCAGCCTGTAGCCAGTTGATCATCTGCTCGCGGATATAACAGCGCAAATCCCAGGCGCGAGGGCTCGTGCGGGCCGAAGCGAGCGCGCGAACCTGGATGGACGTCTTGTCCGTCTCGGAGACCTGAAGGTTCACGACATCCCCGTCCCAGAGGTCTGTTGTCCGGACGATCTCCTCCAGCTTCTCGCGCATCTTCGCGACCGGTGCACGATAATCGAGCCACCAGTAGACCGAGCCGATGATCGTGCCCGTCTTTCGGGTCCAGTTCTGGAAAGGCTTCTCGATGAAATAGGTGAGCGGCACGATGAGACGCCGCCGGTCCCAGAGGCGGACGACGACATAGAAAAGATCGATCTCCTCGATCCAGCCCCACTCATTCTCGAGCACGACCGCATCCTCGATCCGGATGGGCTGGGTGAAAGCGATCTGGATGCCTGCAATGAGATTGGAGAGAACTGGCCGGGCGGCAAGGCCGACGGCGATACCCACAATGCCTGCTGAAGCGAGCAGGGACACGCCAAGCTGCCTCGCCCAGGGCACCACCACCAGCGCCGAAGCCAGCGTGGCTATTGCACCAATCACCACAATCACGCGGCGCATCACGTCGAGCCGCGTTGCCGATTTTCGTGCTTCGAAATTGTCGTCAGTGTCGATGACCAGCTTGTCCATGCGCCGCTTGATCGAGAGATCGACAAACGCCGTGATCGCCCAGCCAATCGCACCGATCACCAGGAAACGCACGAGGACCAGCGTGTCATCGGCCAGCCCATGCCCGGCCCAGACATGGGTCGCCCCCGCCCACAGGCTCGCGGCAGCCAGCAGAATCAGCAGCGGTATCCGTAGTCTCGCAATCCAGGCGAACCTGCCCGGTGTCCTGGTCGTCATGATGGCGTCCTTTGAGTTTTGTTGCAGGAAGAATGCACGAGACCCCATGAGAGTTCTGGCATGGCGACAGCCGATGTGAGATTGAATGGAGGTCTGCACAACGCCTGGGCAGTACTGGGCCGGTTCAGACGCGCTGAGATACCTTCGCTCAAATTTGTACGGGTTCTGGACGGTATTTGGACGGTTTCTGGACGGTTGGAATCGCGGGATCGCGCAGGGAGTTTCCGCCAGTTTAGTCGCCAGAAAAGTCAGGGGTTTTGATAAATTTCATCCCACGGCTTAGCGCTTCATTAGGGATGGTATGCCACAAGGGTGACAGCAAGAAAGGCCCGCCATGTCCGCCAAGCGCAAACATGAAAATCCTGACGTGGAGATGACACCGGAAGCGGTGCAGGAATCGCAGGCAACACAGCTGAGCCCGCCAACCCGCGTCACCGAAGCGCTTGCCGATATGGACGCAGAGCCAACCCCGTCTCCGGCTCGCGTCCTGCAGGAACAGCTGCAGGAAGCGGTCGTCCGGGAAGAGCCGCGTCGCTCTGTGATGGACACGGGCCGCGTCCTGGCAGTGTCATCGGGCATCACAGCCATCATGGGCGTCTTCATCTTCTCCGCAATGTGGTGAAACCCCGGCTGGCCATGCCGCCGCAAATCGCTATGGTTCGCCACCATCCAGACAGTTCAGGGGGAAATCAGAATGGGCATTCGCAAGGCCGTCTTGCCAGTTGCAGGACACGGGACACGTGTGCTTCCCGCAACAAAATCGATTCCGAAGGAACTCCTCCCCGTCGTCGACCGGCCGGCTCTCCAATACGTCGTCGACGAAGCGCTGGAAGCCGGTATCGAGCATCTTGTATTTGTCACCGGGCGGGGCAAGCAGGCCATCGAGGACTATTTCGACCATGCTTATGAGCTTGAGGATTCCCTCGCCGCCAAAGCGTCGAAGGCGGACATCCTGAAGGACGTGCAACGGACCAAACTGCCTGCCGGCGCGGCCAGTTTCACGCGCCAGCAGGCCCCGCTCGGGCTGGGGCATGCTGTCTGGTGTGCCAGGGACATTATTGGCAATGAACCTTTCGCCGTTTTGCTGCCGGACGTTATTGTTCGCGCCAGGCCCTCCTGCCTCGCCCAGATGGTCGAAGCGTTTGACAAGACTGGAGGCAATATAGTCGCTGTGGACCCGGTGCCGGAAGAACTCGTTTCTTCCTACGGCGTCATTGCGCCAAAGAAGCGTGATGGCCGTTTGATTGAAATGAGCGGCATGGTCGAGAAGCCGCCTCGCGAGGAAGCGCCGTCAAACCTCAAGATTACCGGCCGCTACATATTGCGCCCTGAAATCTTTGGACTTCTTGAAGATCAGGGGAAGGGTGCAGGCGGGGAGATCCAGTTGACCGACGCTATGGTCCGCCTGATGGAATCCCAGGCCTTCTTCGCCTATGAGTTCGACGGCGAGGAGTTCGATTGCGGGTCAAAGTCGGGATACTTCGAAGCCGTCGTTGCGCATGCGCTCCAGCACCCCGAGACCGCCGAGGACGCGCGCCGCATCCTCGCAAAATACAGCGATGCTAGCTGACGATCACGGTCATTTGCTGTCGCTTTCACGCGGGCGAGGCTATAGGCTCCGTTGCGAGGAGCACGCATGAAATTTCTTGTGACCGGGGTCGCCGGCTTTATCGGCTCGAGTATTTCCAAGGCCCTGCTTGACGCCGGCCACGACGTCATAGGCATCGATAATCTCAATGCCTATTACGATGTTGCGTTGAAACAGGAGCGCCTGCATCGCTTGCAAGCAAGCAAGGCTTTCCAGTTCCACAAGATGAATGTTGCAGACCATGAAGCGCTGCTGGCTCTGCCCGAACGCGATTCGATTGACCGGGTGCTTCATCTCGCCGCGCAGGCTGGTGTTCGCTATTCGCTCGAGAACCCGTTCGCCTATGCCGAGTCCAATATGACAGGTCATCTCGCCGTGCTGGAATTCTGCCGCCGGGCGGCAAAGGCCCCCCTCCTGATCTATGCGTCTTCAAGCTCGGTCTATGGTGATGACGCTGTCGCGCCGTTCAGCGAAGATGCCAATGTCGACCGGCCAGTTTCCCTCTATGCAGCCACAAAGCGCGCGGATGAATTGATGAGCCAAGCCTATGCCAAGCTCTACGATATCCGCCAGATCGGTGTTCGATTCTTTACGGTGTATGGTCCTTGGGGGCGCCCGGACATGGCCTATTGGTCGTTCACCGACCGCATTCTCAGGGGCGAAACAATCCGCGTTTTCAATGGCGGAAAGATGAAGCGCGATTTCACCTTCATCGAGGATGCCATCGCGGGATTGATGGCCATCGCGACGCGTCGCGCGATCTTTGTGGAAGGCGAACTTGCCCATAAACTCTACAATATTGGTCACAACCAGCCGGTCTCGTTGATGGACTTCATTGCCACGATCGAGGCGGCGACGGGCCAGAAGGCGCGCATGGCGCTTGAGCCGATGCAGCCCGGCGATGTGACCGAAACCTGCGCCGACATTTCGCGCATGCAGGCCGATTACGGCTACAAACCAAAGGTGAGCCTTAGCGACGGCATTGGCCAGTTTGTTCACTGGTTCCGGACCCAGCGTGTTGCCGCCGGGCCAGCCTTGCGACGGTTTTAACAACACGGACAAGACTCATGCGGATGCCAACGGCTGAAACGGTTCTTGAGGCTCATACGCGCTTGCAAGGCTGCGTGCTCACGACCCCTGTCCTTCGCAATGATGTCCTGGACGAATTGGCAGGCGCGCGTCTCTTCATAAAATGCGAGAACCTCCAGCTGACCGGCAGTTTCAAGATTCGTGGGGCGATGAACCGCCTCCTGCAGATTCCGCCTGAAAGGAAAGCGGCAGGTGTGGTTGCCTTTTCGTCCGGAAACCATGCGCAAGGTGTGGCCCGGGCGGCAAGACTGCTCGGCATGCCCGCCCTGATCGTCATGCCGTCCGACGCACCAGGTGTGAAAATCGCAGGCGTCCGGGCTGACGCCGCGGATATTCATCTCTACGACCGCAATACCGAAAGCCGCGAAGCTATTGCTGAACGCATTGCGCATGAAAGGGGCGCGGTGCTGGTGCCGAGCTTCGATGACCCGTTCATTGTCGAAGGGCAGGGCAGTTGCGGGGTTGAATTTGCCCGTCAGACGCAAGAGCTTGGCGTGGAACTGGACCACATCATCTGCTGCGCGGGTGGGGGCGGGCTGATCACTGGACTGTCACTTGGTTTCACGGCTTCAAGCCCTTCAACAAGGGTCTGGACTGCCGAGCCGGCGGACCATGATGACTGGCGCCGGTCACTCGATAGCGGCGATATCCAGGTGAACGAACCGGGTACCCGGTCGATATGCGATGCTATCCTGACGCCATCGCCTGGAGAACTGACCTGGGAGCTTGGCAAACAGCTGCTGGCCGGCGGACGGGCGGCCTCCGACGACCAGATTCGCGATGCGATGCGTCTGGCGTTCCGCCATCTGAAATTGGTCGTGGAGCCGGGCGGCGCCGCTGCGCTCGCCTGCGCCCTTCACGATCTGCCTGCACAGGCGAAAGGCGGGAACGTCGGCATCATTATATCAGGTGGCAACGTTGATCCGAAACAGTTTGCGGCAATCCTGACCGGCTAGTTTTCCTTGAGGATCCGGGCCTTGTCGCGCTGCCAGTCGCGCTTTTTCTGGGTCTCGCGCTTGTCAGGGGCACGTTTGCCGGTCGCCACGCCGATCAGAAGTTTCGCAATGCCGCGCTCGTTGAAATAGAGCTTGAGCGGCACGATCGTGCGGCCGGCCCGTTCGACGGCCTGCGCCAGTCTTGCCACTTCCCGTTTCGACACGAGCAGTTTGCGCCGGCGCTTGGGCTCATGATTGAACTGGTTCGCGCCTTCATAGGGCGGAAAGTCAGAGTTAACGAGCCAAAGTTCGCCTTCCTCGACGGCGGCGTAGGATTCGGCGATGTTCGCGCGGCCATTGCGCAGCGATTTCACCTCGCTGCCTGAGAGGACAAGGCCAGCCTCCAGCGTGTCTTCGACATGGTAATCGAAGCGGGAACGGCGGTTCTCTGCCACCAGGCCGTCGCTGCGGCCCTTGATCTGGTTCTTCTTGGACATGCCTGACTATATAAGGCCTGCAATTTCCATTGCAGCGTCAATCTTCGCGCGCGCTGCTTCGTCCGGTCCGACGATTGGCAGCCGGGTCGACGCCTCGCACAGTCCAAGCCTGGATAGCGCATATTTCGCAGGTCCCGGAGACGGCGACAGGAACAGCGCCTTGTGAAGCGCGATGAATTTCTTCTCGATTGCCTGCGCGACGGCGATGTCGCCTTTGTCGACGGCTGTGTGCAGCGCCGCCATGTCCGCTGGCGCAACATTGGCCGTCACGGAAATACAGCCCGTTCCGCCCATGGCGCGGTGTCCGAGTGTCAGGGGATCGTCGCCACAAATCTGGACAAATTGTTCCCCTTCGAGGCCGGCTGCATGCAGGCTGACCCGGGCAAGGTCGCCCGCAGCATCCTTGATTCCGACAATATTCGGATGCTTGCCGAGCCGGATGACAGTGTCTGGCAGCAGGTCGGAGACCGTGCGCCCTGGTACATTGTAAAGGATGATCGGCATCGCGACAGTTTCGGCAATTGTCCGGAAATGGGCTTCAAGACCGGCCTGATCAGGCCTGTTGTAATAGGGGCAGACACATAGGACCGCGTCCGCGCCCGCTTCCTTGGCGTGCTCGACGAGGCCGATGGCTTCGCGCGTCGAATTGGAGCCAGCGCCGGCAATGACAGGGATCCGGCCAGCGGTGACCTCAATGCAGAGTGTGACGACTTCGCGGTGCTCTTCATGGCTCAGCGTTGCCGATTCGCCGGTGGTGCCACAGGGAACCAGAGCACCGGCGCCAGCTTCGATCTGGCGTTCGACCAGATCAGCGAATGCCTTGCGATCTACGGCCCCGTTCTTGAATGGCGTGACGAGAGCAGGAATGGAACCATGGAACATCGTAATATTGCCGCGATTTATATGTTGAACACTTGTGTTGGAATCGGTGACGTCGTGTTTGGCACGGCGACACCTATAAGGAAACAGGCAGGGCTTTATGCGCGTTAGCACATCAAGGGCAACTCTTGCAGCAGCAATACTCGCAACAATGACAGCGGGTAGCGCGGCTGCCATACCGACGGCGCCGAGTCTGAAACCGGATCTGGCTGCTGCATCCAACGTCGTGTCGACGACCGATGCTGGCATATTGCGGCGCGCCATCGATGCTGTCGAAAGCAATAACTGGTCGACTGTCCGCTCGCTGGAAGCACAGGCCCGCGATGAAACCGTTCGCCAGCTCATCCTCTGGTACCGTGGTCGCGGAGACGTCCAGATGTCATTCGATGAGCTGAACGGACTATTGAGCACGCAGGGCGACTGGCCGCAGATGCGTAGCGTTCAGGTGCGTGCCGAAGAGGCGATCAGCCTGTCTGCCCTGAACAATGAGCAGCGAATTGCATGGTTCGAGAAAGCCGGTGGTCCGATATCCGGTTCTGGCAGACTTGCCCTTGCCGAGGCTTATCGAAGGACCGGCCAGATGGACAAGGCGACGCAAATCATTCGCGATGCCTGGCATGGAAATACGCTGAGCGCTGATGAGACTTCAGACGTCCTGTCGACCTATGGCAGCAGCCTGACCCAGGACGACCATCAGAAGCGTGCAGACTTCCTGATGTGGACGGCGCAGCACACTGCCGCCCGCCGCCTGATGCCATACCTGAACTCAGACTGGACGAAGCTGACGGAGGCCCGCATTCGCCTGCAAGCCCGCGCGAGCGGTGTCGATGCCGCCGTCGATGCAGTTCCTGCGGGCCTTCAGGATCATCCAGGGTTGCTATATGACCGCGCCAAGTGGCGCCGACGCGCGCGACAGGCTGAAAGCGCGTATGTTCCGCTCCTCACGCAGATTAACGGCGCTGATGTGCCACCTGCCGGCCGCGACAATCTCTGGGGCGAGCGCAATCTCGCCATCCGCGATGCGTTGAAAGAACGCCAGTTCCAGACGGCCTATGCGCTTGCGGCACCGCACGGCATGAGCGACGGGACTGACTTTGCTGAGGCAGAGTGGATTGCGGGCTGGATTGCGCTGCGCCATCTCAATCAGGCCGACCGCGCTCTGGCGCATTTCCAGACCCTTGCTGAAAACGTCTCCACACCGATCAGCCTCGCCCGAGCCTATTACTGGCAGGGCAGGGCGAGCGAAGCGCTGGATGACGATGAAGCGGCCAAAGCAGCCTATGAGGAAGCTGCAAAATATCCTTTCGTCTATTACGGGCAGCTCGCGGCTGAAAAGGTCGGCAAGGCTCAGCTCTATCTTCAGGCGCAATCCGAGATTACCGAAACTGAGCGCGACGCCTTCAACCGGCGTCCGCTTGTGCGGGCGTTAAAGCTGCTCGCTGAGAATGGCGAGTCTGGCGAATTTCGTCAGTTCGCTTACCATCTCGACGACTTGCTCGACAGCGAAGCAGATTACCTGCTCCTCTCGCAGCTTGCTTCAGATTATCTCTACGCAGATATTGGCGTTCGCGGCGCGAAAGCTGGCCTCGCCAAGGGCATTGTCGCGACCGAGGCAGCCTTTCCTGTTCCGGATTACCCGCTATTGCGCGAGCCGCGCGTCGAGCGCGCCATGATGTACGCGTTGTCGCGTCAGGAAAGCGAAATGAACCCGTCTGCGGTGTCGCACGCCAATGCGCGCGGTCTTATGCAGTTCGTGCCTCGCACGGCGCAGGCTGAAGCTCGCAATATCGGCTTGCCCTTCAAGACCTCCTGGCTGACCGACGACCCAGGCTACAATATGACACTTGGCGGGGCGCACCTCGACACGCTGCTGAACCAGTTCAATGGTAGCTATATCATGACGGCCGCCGCCTATAATGCCGGGGCATCTCGTCCGCGCCGCTGGATCCAGGAATATGGCGACCCACGTGCAGGTGAAGTCGATCCGATTGACTGGGTGGAATTCATTCCATTCTCCGAGACTCGCAATTACGTCCAGCGCGTGCTGGAGAATACGCAGGTCTATCGCCAGCGCCTTTCGCAGGAACGCGTGGACATCCAGCTGACCTCTGACCTGCATCGCGGGCGGATGTGGAACACGCTTCCCTCCGCAAACTAGCCGATGGGCCTGCTATACCCGAAAACGAAAAGGCCACCCGATAAGGGTGGCCTCCGTGAGCCGGATGGGCTCTGAATCCTGGTCAGGTCAGACCTGACCTAAAGTCAGTGCTAGCGCACAGAGAGAGGTTGCTCTCCAAGGCCACCAGCACGAACGGATCCAATTCCCGTTCCTGGTTTCTCACTAGACATTGGATCACCTCCTTTCAGCTGTTGAAAACAAAGCACCGACCGACAAGCGCTCGCGTGCAGGTCAATTAAAGCACGACTCGTGCCTAATGGAAGATGAACAATGAAAAAGCCCGGCGACAAATGTCGCCGGGCCGATGCAGTCCAGGTGGTGGCGAGCCGATCACCTATTGCGCCAGGATACCAACTGCGAGGCCAATAATGGCACCGGTAGCGACCGATGCGAGAACGGCGTCTCCATTATAGCCGTCGCGGACCCAGTGGTGTCCGTGCGGCGGACGGTAGAGGCCATAACGGTCATAGTCGTGGATGACGATCGTGCGCGGGCCGTAGGTGTAGTAGCCGCCGATCCTATAGTGAGGGTGGTAATAGCCCGAATTATAATGGAAGGAGATGCCGGGACGCGGGCGGTAATAGCTCGGCGTGCTGTAATAGTATCGGTTTATAACGCGCGGCGCGCGGTAGTGGTAATTGTTCACCCGCCGATAGTCGCGACCACGATGCCAGTGGCCGTGATGTTTGCGGCCACGGTTCCAGTCATGATGTTTGTGATGACGTCCCCGGTCCCAGTCACGGTTGCTGTGATGGCGCCCTCTGTGCCAGTCACGATTATGGTCGTGACGGCGGCCGCGATCCCAGTCTCCGCGCCGTCCACGGTCACCACGGTGGCCGCGATCACCGCGATCATGATAGCCACCCCGGTCGCCACGACCGCGATCATCGGCGGCCGCCAGGGGGGCGAGTGTTGCAACCGCAAGAGCACCTGCTGCGCCCAGGCGCGAAAGAATAGACAAGAGAGCCATTCAAGCCTCCAATACGAATTTACCGGATTCCCGGCAGGGTTCTGGTTCCTGACGCGAAACCTTGCTTCAAGAATATGGTTGCAAGCTTGAACCCTAGCTGAACAGACCCTTCATCATGACAGCCTCGCAAGACTTAAAGATTAATGACGATATTTCAGTGCCATACTGGGAACTTGTCGAAACCTTCACAAGGTCGTCGGGGCCCGGCGGGCAGAATGTGAACAAGGTGTCCTCTGCTGTGCAGTTGCGATGGAATGTCGACGCGTCCTCCATCCCCGCACCGGTCAAGGAGCGCTTTCGCCGTCTCTGGGCCAATCGCATCACCAAGGAAGGAGATGTGATCGTCGATGCCAGCGAACACCGCTCCCAGGCACGCAATCGAGATGCCGCGAGGGAACGTTTGACGCTGATGATCCGCAAGGCGACACAGAATCGGAAGCGACGAATTCCGACCCGGCCGGGACGAGGTGCCATTGAACGGCGGATCAAGGCCAAGAAGGAAGTCGGGGAAAAGAAAGCGCTGCGTGAGAAGATCAAGCGAAGCGATATTTAGGGAGGAGCTGAGTGCTCGATTTTAGCGGTAAGAAAGCTCTGGTCGTTGGCGGATCCAGTGGAATTGGAAATGGCATTGCGCAGGCTTTTCGCGCCCGCGGTGCAGCGGTAACGGTCTGGGGCACCCGCGCCTCGGCTGCAGACTATGATGGCGGCGAAGGTTCAGACCTTTCCGGCCTGACTTACGCAAGGGTCGATGCCTCCAACCGGGATGACGTTGACCGCGAAACAGCGCTGATTTCCTCGCTCGATGTACTCGTCCTCTGCCAGGGAACGGTCCGCTACAATCGGGAGGAATTCGAACGGCCGGGCTGGGACGCAGTCATGGAGGTCAACATCACCAGTGTGATGGACGTCGCACGAGGTCTTAAGGCCACCCTTGCGGCGGACGGCGGCGGCAGCATGATCATTGTGAGTTCAGTGGCCGGGTTTGGCGCTACGATCGGGACGCCGGCCTATGCGGCTTCCAAACACGCAGCTGTTGGCCTGACCAAGACTCTCGGCGCCGCCTGGGCACGAGATGGAATTCGCGTAAACGGGCTTGCGCCGGGCCTTGTCGAGACGAAGCTGACGCATGTCACAACAAGGAACGAGAAGCGCCTCGCCGGCGCTTTGCGCAGTATCCCTCAGGGGCGTATGGGCACCCCCGACGATATGGCAGGGGTGGCCATGTTCCTTGCTTCGCCGCTAGCGAGCTATGTGACAGGCCAGACCATCATTGCTGATGGCGGCCTGTCTCTACAGTAACTATTGCACCACTGAGCACGCCACACGGCCGCCCGCGCCGCCAATGGGCTGGCTGAGATGATCGTCGCGGCCCTCATGAATGATGATGGCGCCGCCATCGTCATCGAGAACATCGGACAGGCTGACCAGATCGGTGAACGTCTCATAGCGCACCGAGCCATCGTCGAAGGCAAAGAGGTTCGGGAGGTCGCCGGGCTCAGGTCCGGCCGGATTGAGCAGGCCATGTCCGCCTTCAACCTTGCCGACATGACCGCCGGAGGCGGTGTACTCGCCGGTGTCAGAGCAGTCGCCAGTCTGATGGATGTGGACGGCGTGCCAGCCGGGCTCAAGTCCGCCAGCGTCTACGGCAACCTCCATGAGGATGCCGTTCGGACCTTCGATGAGATTGACCGAACCGATGCTTGAGCCATCAGCGCCGAGAAGGTCACCCGTCGCCCGCATCATCGATGGTAGCGATTCCATGCCATTCGCGTCAGGCGCAATTTCGGCGTCTTCGACAGCAGGTTCCGTTGGCTGCACCTCATCCTCCTGTGCCGTCGAGGCTTGCTGGGAGCAGGCGAACAGGATGGAAAACGCGGCAACTGTTGAGGCCAGGGTAAACGCACGTGACATGGGAGACTCCTTCGATATCTTTCCGCGGAACAGGATTGATCAGTTTCGTATCGAACGCGTGTTTCGTATTGCGCGTTCCAGTGAGGACAAAATAGTGGCCGGAAAGGACAGGGCGGACAAGATACTGGTCGGTCTCGGCCATTACGAAAGCAGGGCTGCCGCCCAAGCGGCCATCGTAGCCGGTTGCGTGGAAGTAAATGGGCAGCCGGTCGACAAGCCGTCGCAGAAAATTTCAGCCGCTGACAGGATTGTCGCGAGCGCGCCGCATCCATGGGTGTCACGCGGTGGAATAAAGCTTGCCCACGCGCTGGAGGCATTTGACGTTAATCCGACGGGGCGAGACTGCCTCGATGTCGGGGCCTCGACGGGCGGGTTCACGGATGTTCTGCTGGCGCGCGGTGCGCGTATAGTGGTTGCGGTCGATGTAGGCCGCGGCCAGCTGCACGCCCGGCTACGGGAAGATGCGCGGGTGGTGTCTTTGGAGGGGACCGATGCGCGAAGCCTCGCGCGTGCCATGCTGCCTGCACCGCCATCGCTCGTGGTGTGCGATGCAAGTTTCATTTCCCTCGAAAAATTGCTTGAGGTTCCGCTTTCACTCGCTGCAATTGAGGCTGATCTCGTCACCCTCTTCAAACCGCAGTTTCAGGTTGGGCCGGGCCATGTCGGTAAACGCGGCATTGTCAGCGACCGGGGGGCGGCTGAACTTGCCGAGTTGGCCTTCGTTGACTGGCTGGGCGAACAGGGGTGGCAGGTCTGCGCCCGCCTTGACAGCCCTATCCTCGGCGGCGATGGCAATGCCGAATATCTTGTCCATGCGCGCAAGCGGCGATGATCCATCATTCCAGCATCTTGATTGTGCCAACTTTATTGCAGAGAGTTGCTGGCTCCAGGTGGGAGGACAGTGATGACATTTCGGGCATTGTGGATGGTATCGGGTGCGTGGTTCCTGGCAAGCTGCGCAACTATGGAGCAGAAAGCGATCGCGCCTGAAACTCCTTCGCCGGATTTCAGCGTGCCGTCTCAAACGGTCTGGCCGCGCCTTTCCACATTCGCGACCGAAGCCGAATTCGAGCACTATTACAGGACTTTGAAAGGGCAACTCGATTCGTCTGAAGAGGATGAATGGTTCGAGGCCGAAGCCGGTGCCGATGGCGCTCCGCCGCCCCCACCGCCCGCACCACCTCCGCCACCTCCACCTCCACCCCCGCCTGGAATGTCAGCGCCACCGCCAGTTATGGCCGCTCCCGCACAGGAGGTTTCTGTAACCGGCAGCAAAGTTGCTGATACAAATCCTTCAATCACGAACACGCAGGAAGCCGGTGTCGATGAAGGCGACATCGTCAAACAGATCGGCCAGTATCTGATTGTCATGCAGGATGGTCGGTTATTCTCGGTGGACCTATTGCCAGATGGACAGCCCGGATTGCGGTTCGTCGACCGACAGAATGTCTACACGACCGAGGAAGAGGACACCTGGTACGATGAGATGCTGGTTTTCGGCCGGCAGATGATCGTGATCGGCTATTCCTATGATGCAAGCGCCAGCGTGTTCGCGGTCCTGGACCTTGAGGAAGATGGCTCGATCACGTTCCGCGACCGCTTCTTCCTGCCCGCGCGGGACTATTATGACGGGGACAATTACACGACGCGCCTCGTTAACGGCCAGCTGGCCATGCATACATCCTTCTATCTCACAGACGTGGCGGAATTTGAGAAACTGAACGCGCCAACGCTGTCCCGGACAATGGCACCCGCGGATACACAGCGGCTGAATGCGACCAAGGTCTACCGCCCTGTGCAGGACACGAATGATCCGCTCCTGCACACGATTACGCTCTGTCCTCTTGCAGACCTTGAGGTGTCTGATGCGGTGCTTCCCGCGTGCCGTACGACCGCTTTCATCGCTGGCGACAGTTATGAATATTACGCCTCGCAGGATGCGGTGTGGCTCTGGGTGAACAAGGTCGAGCACACATGGTGGCAGCGATCGAACGCTGAACATGACGGCGACAGATCGGCTTTCCTCTACAGTATTCCTTATGGCGATGCTCCGCCGGGAGTCGCGAAGGTGCAAGGCGAACCGGTAAACCAGTTTTCACTCGCCGCGGGCGCAGACCTGTTCCGCGCCTTCGTCAGGGTCGATTTGCCAGATGCAGATGATGAAACCGCCGAAAACCAGGACAGTGAAGACTCCTCGCCATATCGCCTGGTGCAATTGCCCCGAAACCTGATCTCTGACGCTCCCAAACCTGTCGACAATCGTCACTATGTCGAGCTTCCAGATGTCGAAGATGGCCCGATCGAGAACCGATTTACGGACACGCATTTTGCCTACACATCAAAGAACTCGCACGTCTATTTCTACGGCGATGACGACCAGGAACAGATAGGTGCCCAGCTGACCGTCGTCCCGCTGGATGAGCCGCAAGCCCCGGTCATGGTTGAACTCAACCAGTCCGTCATCCGTCTGGAGCGCGCACGCGACCATTTAATCGCCACAGGTTACATGGACCGGCGCGGTCTCAGCCTGACCAGCCTGGACCTTCGTGGAGACATGCCGCGCCTGGCAGGCCAGCTGACGCTGGTGTCCCGGTATGAGTCCGAGAACCGCAGCCACGCCTTCAACAGTACTATCGGTGCCGAAGGAGACGGCATGATCGGCTTGCCAACCGTGCTCCAGCAATGGGAGGCCGGTCGCTTGGTCTGGCGGTCGGACAGTTCGGACCTCAGCTACGTCCATGTCGCCAAGGATGCATCGCTCCGCTCAGCCGGAACGCTGAAGGGGGCCGATGGCGAGCCGGATCCGTCCTATGAATGTGAAGTGTCATGCATCGATTGGTATGGCAATTCGCGCCCGATCTTCACGCTCGGTCGGATCTTTGCCCTGTCAGGCACGAGTGTCGTTGAAGGTGAGCTTCGCGATGAGCATGTGAGCGAGCTCCGCCGCGTCGACTTGACAAAAAAGGCTGGAGTAGTGGCACGCGGAGGCTAAGGTCGTAGTCATGAGAGCTTTTTCCTGTCTCATGCTGATCCTTGTCCTGGCAGGCTGCGCCTCCAGGCCGGCCCCGGTGGAGGCACCGCCATTCTCTGATGCCGCTGCTGCCAATTTTACGGCACTGGAGAATGTTCGGCTCGTCGATGGCCTTGGCGGCCCCCCTCAGTCCAGCCAGACGGTGCTTCTTGCTGATGACAGGATTGCTGCGATCTTCGCGACCGGCTCCGCGCCCGTACCTCGAGGGGCCAAGCGGATCGATCTGGAAGGCCAGACAGTCCTGCCCGGGCTAATCAATGGCCATGTACATCTGACGCCCAATCCTGACCGGGAGAAGGCGCTTGCCGCCATGCTGAAAAACGGTGTGGTGGTCGTTCGGGATCTCGGAGGCAATGTTGGCATGCTTTCAGCGCTTAATTCGGCAAAGGGGCCTCTCCCTGAGATCGTCTTTTCCGCGAACATGTTCGGCGAGGGCTTTCTCATCGACGCTCGAGTAGAGAGGGCATCCAGGCCATTTCCACCCGGTGAGGCGCCATGGATGAAGCTCGTCACGCCTGGGACTGATCTTGCCGCCGCCATGAAGGAGGTGGAGGACGCCGGAGCAAAGGGGATAAAGATTTATGCCTCGCTGGACGCAGCGGAGATGGCCCGTGTCACGGCCGCAGCCCAAGAGGGCGGCCTCAAGGTCTGGGTGCATTCCGTCATCTTTCCTGCCTCTGCCGCAGATGCGGTCTCGGCCGGTGCAGACCAGCTCATCCACGCCAAGGGGCTCGTTTCCGTTGGTGCAAGCGATATTCCGGATACGTTTGCAGAGGGAACCGGGACCTGGACACCACAGCTTGAATTCGAGACCATCGATCCGGGCTCAGAGAAATTCGTACAATTGTTCGCCCAGATGCGAAGCAAGGGGATCGCGCTGGAGCCGGCCCTGATCGCGGATGGCGACGTGCAGATGCGCTTGCGGCCACTGGCACCGTGGCAGACGGCACAGCGCGACTGGGCCTGCGCCATTACTGGCGAAGCCTCACGGGCGGGCGTCACTATCACGGCCGGTACAGACTTTTTCGGCCAGCCTGGGCTGCTATTTGATGAACTCGAACGGTTACAGGCCTGCGGGCTATCGCCGATGGAGGTGATTGAGGCGGCAACGTTGAACAATGCGCGCGTGATGGGAATCGAAGGCGATTATGGATCGATCGAAGCTGGCAAACGCGCGGACTTGCTGGTCGTCAGCGGCGATCCGCTGGAGGATGCCGCTGCGTTGCGCAATACTGTCATGGTGATCCAGTCTGGGGACGTCGCGTTTGACGCGCGATCAGCCGTCGATTCGCAATAGCGCGCCTTCAGCGCCCCCAGCGAAGCCTGTCATCCGGCCGGCCCCCGGCGCGGCGAATTCTCGCGCCGGTTCAGGAAGGCGAGGCGCTCGAAGAGGGCGACATCCTGCTCATTCTTGAGAAGCGCGCCATGAAGCGGCGGTGTGAGCTTTTCCGGGTCGTTCTCGCGCATCGTTTCAAGGTCGACATCCTCATTCATGAGGAGCTTCAGCCAGTCGAGCAGTTCGGAGGTCGACGGCTTCTTTTTCATGCCCGGCACTTCGCGCATGGAGTAGAAGGTCGTCAGCGCTTCCTTCACGAGCTTCTGCTTGATGCCCGGATAGTGGACTTCAATGATCTCCTGCATTGTCTGCTCGTCCGGGAACTTGATGAAGTGGAAGAAGCAGCGGCGCAGGAAAGCGTCCGGCAGCTCCTTTTCGTTATTGGACGTGATGATCACGATCGGGCGCTGAACCGCCTTCACCGTCTGGTCGGTCTCGTAGACATAGAATTCCATCCGGTCGAGCTCCTGCAGGAGGTCATTCGGGAATTCGATGTCGGCCTTGTCGATCTCGTCGATCAGCAGGATTGGGCGCTCTTCAGAGGTAAACGCCTCCCACAGCTTGCCCTTCTTGATGTAGTTGGCGACATCCTTGGCGCGCTCGTCGCCCATCTGGCCATCGCGCAGGCGGCTGACAGCGTCATATTCATAGAGACCTTGCTGCGCCTTCGTGGTCGACTTGATGTGCCACTCGATCAGCGGAACGCCGAGAGCTTTCGCGACCTCGATCGCCAGCACTGTCTTGCCGGTGCCGGGTTCACCCTTGACCAGAAGCGGTCGCTCCAGGGCAATGGCGGCGTTGACGGCCACTCTCAGATCTTCGGTTGCAACGTAATCCTGGGTGCCTTCAAAGCGCATTCTCGTCTCCAATACATTTATCAGCATTGATGATAAGCATGGCGTGGGGCAGGGCAACCTTCGGCTGACTATGACACTGCGTCAATTTGTATAGAATTCAGCTGCAAGCTCGTATTAACCAATGAGATGTTTACTTAACAGGCTGATTCGCTAGGAAATATCTCCGGGGGGAGGGCAAAATGCCTCTCAAGCTGTCACTCAAGCCGACCGAAGCGGTGGTCGTGAATGGTGCTGTCATTCGTAATGGCGAGCGTCGCAGCACACTGTTGCTTGAAACGAAGGCGCGGATTTTGCGAGAGCGGGATGTCATGTTTCCAGAAGAGGTAAATACAAATTTCGAAGCTGCGTATTTTGCGGTGATGCAGATGTACCTTACGGGTGAGACTGATGGTCCGCTCTATGATGCCTGCATCGTCGCCCTCGCAAATATTGTTCGCGACGCTCCCTCGGATGAGCTTTGCGACGAGATCATGATGATCAGCCGTTTCGTTGCGTCAGGCCAGCTCTACCGGGCTATAGGCGCCTGCCGTAAGCTTGAACGTGAACTGCCGACACCGGATTTGCGTGATGAATAGCGCCATGCCCCGCCCACCGGTCCTGTCTGCAACCGACCCTGTCCCGCTGGATGAGGGAATTGCCCGCCTCGAAAGTGGCAAGGCCGACGCTTCGATCCGGATTGATTTTGGTGCCGGCATTGTGGGTGAAGTGACGGATGATAGCGGCCTTGATGGTCTTTTGCAGAGGGCCCGCGGTGTCCGGCTTATACAGATGATCGCGCGAGGTGAAGACATTGAGAGCGCTGCTCATCTGCGTTCGAGCAAGCCGGTCGTGCATCCTCTGGTGAAAGAGATACTGGACGCGCTCAGGCAGCCCGACTAAGGCGCGGGCCATGACCGGCGACCTGTTCTCTATCTTTACAGCATCCTTTGTCACTTTCTTCGTGCTGATCGATGCACCGGGCGTTGCCCCGATCTTTGCGTCCCTCACGGCGCGAGGCGATGCTGCCTACCGCCGCCGCATGGCGGTGCGGTCCATTTTCGTTGCAACGATCATCATCTTCGGCTTCGCCTTCTTTGGCGCCTGGTTGCTTGAAAAACTACACATCACAATTGATGCCTTCCGGGCTGCCGGGGGCGTGCTGCTCTTCCTGATTGCTCTCGACATGGTGTTCGAGAAACGCACCGAGCGACGTGAGAACAGGGCCGATGAATATCTGGAAGAGCATGAGCAGCTGGAAGACATTTCGGTGTTCCCGATCGGCATCCCGATGCTGGCCGGGCCCGGCTCGATTGCGACAGCCATGCTGTTCATGAGCGAAGCGGTGGTGTGGAGTCAGAAAGCCGTTGTACTTTCGGCGATCGCTCTCAACATGGTGCTGTGCCTGGTGGTCTTCCTGATGGCAGGACCGATTGTGAAGGCCATGGGGGAAAGCGTCGCTGGCGCCATTACAAGAATTTTTGGTGTTATCCTGGCTGCCTTGTCGACCCAGCTTATGATTGACGGGATCATTGGTGCCTTCGGCATTGTTGTTCCGGGACACTAGCGCCGGTAATGGCGTACCGGCCGCGCATTGCTGACCGCTGAAAGAGCTGTCCAGCCCAACGCAAGGCCAAGCCCTGCAATGACCATCAGCTGAAGCGTCAGCTCCAATGACCATTTGATGCCGATCTGCGCGAGGCTGATAACGCGTGGGCCGATCTGCTTAGTCAAGGCTACAGCCCTGTCACCGCCGGCTTCCGCGATGAGCTGGAGCTTGCGGACATCTTCTGGCGAATCCGCTGTCTCCAGGAGTGTGACCGCGCCGGTAGGGCTGGTCAGCTCAGATATGCGAGCAATCGCCTTGAGGTCGCGTTGCAACCGGATGAGACCATCAGGGTCGATGGAGGATTGATAGGCTTGCAGAACCTGCTCTTCAAGCTGGGACATGGGGGCGACAGCTGCCAATGCGTTCCTCACCCTGACGAGCGTGGCATCTGCCGGCATGGCGCGTTCGACACGGCCTTCCAGATAGCTCGAATAGTCCTGGGTAAGACGGTTGGCACGGCTCGCAGCACGCAAGACGGACGTCGCAACAGCGTACGCCTCTGCATCTTCATCATTGTCGACCATCACCAGACTGATGGCGCTAAGGCGCAGGAGAAGCGTGTCGACCGGTTCATTGTTCACCCATCGTTGGGACCGGCGTACCAGATCGGTTCGATCGCCGACCATCGAAAAGGTCGAGCTTCGCGGCGCTTCAACGAATTCGGGCACGGACTCTTCAGCCGTCCTCGCCGGTGCTTCTGTCGCGCCGTCCGTGCCAGTTTCGCCAGCGGACGCCTCGGGCTGCGCGTTGGTGTCGCCCTGCCGCTCACCGACAACCTGTTCCTCCCCAAGCTGAGGCGAGACATCAATACGCGGCGGCTCAATGGCGCGTTGATAGCTGGCGCGGACTTCATTTGGCAGGAAGAGTAGCGCAGCTTTAGTCAGGCGTTGGTCCTGAGATCCTGATTCTTCTGCATCGGCGGCGGCGAGAATGGCCCGCGAGTCGTCACGTTCCAGCATCACTGGCGCTGCCAGGAGATAGCCCCGCGCGGCAGAAAAATCGCGTGATTCCAGTTCCCTGGCGATCTGGTCAGCCCAGAAGGCGCGCGCCACATTTCCTTTTGGCACGATGGTCTGGAATGCCGTGTCAATTTCCTTGCGAGTTTCGTTTCGGGCCTGAATATCGGGTACGTCGCCGACACTTTCGGCGGTGTAGGCATTGGTCAGCACGCGCGTGCCCAGGACCACGATGAGCAGAAGCAGGCTGTTGAACAGCAAGGCTTGGCGCCACGTGCCATTCCTGTCCTTTTCCCTGCGTTTCTTTATTCGGGCCATACGGAACCTGGTTCTGAAGCTACACTATGCGCTCACCAACGCGGCGAGAGTTATACGCCACGGCGGACCGGTGGATAGCAAGCCCGCGATACATTCCTGCGCCATCAATATGATGAAAGTGTCGGTTTGTTGGCCGATTCACGCCTTATTCCTGTGACAAGGGAACGGGCACGCAAAATGCATTCCGCAATTGCGCAAGACGGCGACACGCAGTATAGGCCCGCCGTGTCAGAGGGAGTACAGGCCATGTCAGATTCCACGATCGACAACTACGTCCCCAGCGAAGATGAGGAGTTCATGAACCCTCGTCAGCAGGCGTATTTCCGGGCTCGCCTAGAGCAGTGGAAGACCGATATTCTCAACGGGACCAAGTCGACCATCAACAACCTTCAGGAAGAATCGAGCAACCTTCCCGATCTGGTCGATCGCGCATCTTCAGAAAGCGACAAGGCCCTTGAGCTTCGCACCCGTGACCGTCAACGCAAGCTCATCGCTAAGATTGATGCCGCTCTTCGCCGTATTGATGAAGGCACGTATGGCTATTGCGACGAGACCGGCGAACCGATCAATCTGCGCCGGCTTGAGGCCCGCCCGACGGCGACGCTGAGCCTCGAAGCGCAGGAACGTCACGAACGCAAGGAACGAACGGTTCGCGACGACTAGGGTTTCCAGTTCCAGAAACTGAAAACGGCAGGGGTCGCGAAGACCTCTGCCGTTTTTTATCACCCAACGCCCGGCGGGTTATGTTCTGGCCGGTCCGTTAAGGCTGAATGTGACACGGGAATCCGAATCAATCCTTATCACTTCGTTGCTGACAGATTAAATTCGGTGTGGCTTGGTTAACACATTGCTCGGCTTGATTAAGCTCCAGCCGCAAATTTAATGCTGGAAATGCGATTCCCTGTGCAACGGACTCCTAAATACTAACGTCTCATTAACCAGCGCGGCACCACAATGACGGACAAGGCTGACAGGGCAGACATGCAGAACGCGGTGAAAGACACATCCGGTGACTGGGCCATGTCCGAAAGACGTGAGCGCGCTGTCATGCGCGAACTTCCAGACGTTTATGGCAAGCCGCGACGGATCGACGACGTGGCTTTCAAGGTGCCCACCACGCGCGGTATTCTGTCGAAAGCAGAGATCGAGGCCCTGCTGCGCCCGAACCTGCCAAAAATAAATGAGGCCGAATCGGCCCCGGAACAGGTTGCGCCGGTCGAGTTCGGCAACGACTTCCAGTCTCCGGTTGCCGAACCCGACGAAGATACCAAACGTATCGCCGCTCGCCTCTCGCTTCTTTTTGGGCACGTGGCCGGACTGAAGACTGTCATCCGTGCACAGTCATCGGCCGCATGCGACTCGATCGAAGCCAGTCTGGGCACGATTGGTGGCCCGTCCTCGGCCTATGCCTGCTTCGCACCGGACGAGGGCGATATCGCGCACGTCATGGTCATCCCGGCCGCACTTGCCGAACGGCTGATCTCCTTTGCCTGTGGAGGACGGTCGGGGGCACAGGTCACCAACCGCGCCTTGAGCGCTATCGATTGCGCGCTTCTGGAGCAATTGATCGCGCCGTTGAGCAAGGCGTTCGCGCCGGACTGTCGCCTGACATGCATCGAAACGGATGCGTCATACACCGCCTCCATCCTGGCGCGCGACCACGGCCAGCACCGGGCCTTTTCGGTGCAATCGGATAATGGTTCCACGAGTCTCGACCTGTTCTCGCTCGCTGGTCCCCGCCTTGCTAGTTCAGGCGACAGACAGAAGACGCCGATGACAGCCTTGCTGACGGCCCGGATCGCAACGCTCAGCGTGCCGGTGAGCCGCCTGTCGCAGATGAAGCCCGGCGATACGCTATTGCTTGGGCTTCCGGCAGACCAGCCGGTCGAATTGCTGTCTGGCGGCCGCGACGGTGTCCCTGCCTTCGAAGGCGAGATTGGTCGCAAGGGTGACAGGATGGCCATCCGCATCCGCCGCGCGCGCAACTAGCCTGTTGCGATAGCAGGCAGTCCTAGCTGCCACGCTCCTCGACCTTCACGTCTGCCGCGCGGATGATCTTCAGCTCCGCTTCCCGCTGCGCCCACAGGCGCTTCTGGAAACTGGTCGAGATGATATCCGTGATCACAAGCACACCCACGACCAAATAGAAACTTGATTTCGACATGGCGTCGATCGGGAAAGTAAAGATGTGCATGTGAGCGAGGTGCGCACCTTCGGTAACCAGCAACACGCCGACAAGGAACAGGATGAACAGTCCGAGCACCTCGTACATCCGGTTCTTGTGCAGGAAGTCCGCCACATAATCGGCCATCAGGATCATGGCGATGCCGGACGCGATGATGGCGACGGCCATGATTGTGACCTGGTAACGCGTCTCGACGACACCATCCACAGTCTCCTTGACGTTCGCAATCGCCATCGCCGAGAGGATGGAGTCGAATGAGAAGACCAGGTTCATCGCCACGATGAGCATGATTGCCTGCGTGACTGATTTCTTCTTGCCGTCCTTCGAATGTCCGAGATCATCCACTGTCAGCAAGTGGGTGATCTCCTTGATTGCCGTGTAGATGATGAAACCGCCACCGATCAGAGTGACCAGCGATTGCAGTGTGAATTCACCGTCCAGTACGCGTGGTATCTCCACGGAGAAAAGGGGTTCAGCGAGCACGCCAAACAGGCTCACGATAATGACCAGCAGAACGACCCTGAACAGCATGGCAAGACCGATGCCCCACCGCCGGACCATGGGCGCTTTATCGCCCACCCGTTTCGATTCAATCGTGATGTAAAGAAGGTTGTCAAAGCCCAGGACCGCCTGGAGCAGCAGCAGCATGAGAAAGGTGAAGAAGCCGCTCAGCGTAAAGAGATCACCAAAAATTTCCGGCATGTCTGCCCCCTGAATTGTTGTCGTCGGACGGGGCTCTTACTGACGGGACTTGCCAGCTGTTGCAAGCGGAGAGCCGATTCACCGTCCCCAACGCGCTCTGCGGCCGCGTCCATCGACATGTACGAACGGTCCATGGACCGCGTTGGAGCCGTAGCTGCCAAGGCCGCCTGCGGACACATCGGACCGGGCAAACAGCTGTTCGGCATAGTCGTAGAAGAAATTGGCGTCTTCCTTGTCGAGCGCACCATCCCGGTTGATGTCATCCATAACGCCGTCGCGCGGCGATACGTCGATGTAGATATCCGTCGCATCGCCATACATGTGGCGAGACAGTTTCGCCGATCCGATTGCTGTGTTGTAGAACGGCGTTCGGTACCCGCTCATCACGAAGAATGTCTCGGCGTCGGTGATGCCATCGCTGCGGATCGCCGCCAGCAAGTGTTCGAGCCGGCCGAGATTTGCGCTGGAAATGAGAAGGTATTTCGGCCAGTGGTCAGGTTGCTGCTTGCAGAGGAACTGCCCGATCCGGAAATTCGGAGACACCTGGACGTCGCCATTCCCTTCATCCAGGCGAATGAAACCGACCGGTTCGTCCTGAGGGTACTGACCAATGCGGTATCCGTTGAGCCGGCCACTCGCATCAATGCGTGAAGACGGCTCCAGCACAAACAGGGCAATGTCGCTGGCGACGTCGCCGGAGCGTGTCCTGAATTCAAGGTCATAGATACCGGGCTTTTCCGGTGCCGTGAAAGCATTACGGCTCTGGATCTCGACATCGTCCAGAAACGGTGCCAGCAGGTTCGGACCGTCATAGTTGATGGTTTCGCCGGGCATAACCATCACATGCCAGACATCATAAGGCAGTACTTCGCCATTGATCTGGAGAGGCGTGTCAGACGCGCTGCCAATTGCCGCTGTGAGCTTCCACACAGCGGCAAGGACGATCAGTTTCAGCATCACCTATCCCTGTTTCATCTGTGCTGTCGTGATTGGATCTTCAGGCTGGTAGAGCGGAGCGAACTTCTCGACCTGACGGATGCCTTCAGTGCGGTCATAGATGTCTCGCCAGAAGTTCACTGTACCATCGTCATTCACCGTGACCGTCATATAGGTGATGTGAACGGGCACACGTGAGGCAAACTCAAACCGTTCATGAGCTTTTGCCTCCACCGCTTCTTCGAGCGTGTCCGGATCGGCTTCACCATCGCCTTCGGCTAGCCATTGGGCCATTTCCGTCGGTCGTTCCAGCCGCACGCAGCCTGAGCTGAAGGCGCGTTCCGCTCGGTCGAACAGGCTGTCATCCGGCGTGCCATGCAGGTAGACCGAATACTGGTTTGGGAACATGATCTTCAGTTCGCCAAGCGCGTTTCCTGATCCTGACTGCTGCACGAGGCGGTACTTCTCGGCTGAAGACGGATCGTTCCAGTTTACCGAGTAGGCGCTGACTTCAGCGCCTGTGCTGCGATCATAGATCTTGTAATTGCCGCGCCGTGCGTAGCCGGGGTCCTGCTCAAGCTTTGGAAGCTTGTCTCGCTTCACGATGCTTACGGGGGCATACCAGTTGGGATTGGCAACGACATATTCGATTTCATCGCTGAAGATGGGCGTCTCCCGGCTCTCCATACCGACGATCGTCTTCATTGAGATTTCACGACGGCCATTCTTCCACCCCTCAGCGGTATAGGACGGAATATTTGTCCAGACGTATTTTCGGTCGGCCTTGCCCTGATGACGCCAGCGATCCATGGAATCGGCGATCCGGGCGATCTTCGAATCAATGCTTTCGTTCATGGCCTCCAGCGTGGCGGGCCCAATCACGCCGTCAGGCTCAATGCCGTGCCGCGACTGGAAGGTCTTGACGGCCTCGACCAGTTTCTCGTCATACACTTCGGGATTGACCTCCCGTTCGACGCTTTCAGCGTCCAGCACGTCTATGTCGGCGTTGGCCCTCACCGAATCTTCTGTCGTCTCGGGTGCAGAGCCGGCTTCAATGGCCGACGCGACCAGTGCGATAAGAGAGCGGTTTGCGTCATAGCCCTCAGTTTCAAGGCGTTCCCGGATGGCGGGAATGCGTGGGTCTGTGTTGCCAGCTTCAATCACTTCCCCATCGGGAATGGCGAGCCAGCCGCCCTCCGCGCGAATCTCCCTGTAGGTCGCGAGCGCATCTTTCAGCCTGTCATATTGCGGAAAGTCCGGTTCGTAGGCTTCGAGTGCGGATTTAACCTTTCCATTGCCAGCGGCGATCAGGTTTTCAGGTAGCGCCGAATAGGTCGCCGCGTCGATTTCCGATGATTCTGCTTCGCCTTCATCCCTCATTCCACCGCTGATGGCGGCAGCCATGCGAAGCCATGCTGCGGAGAGGGCGAGGTCTGCCTCAGCCCGCTCGGCGTCGTCGCGCGCTTCGAAGCGCTGGGAGATGAGGGTTTGCAGATTGGCGTCCAGCACGTCATTCGGCGTCAGTCCATATTCAAACAGGTCCCGCGAGAAGGCCTTGAGCGCCTTGGCGCCTCGCTCGGTCCAGACAGGCTTGAAGAGTGTCTGGGCGTAGGCACGGCGTGCGCCTTCAATTACGCTGGGGTGCACATCGCCGGCCAGCTTCGATTCCATCCAGTCGTCCATGACGGCTGCCTCGATGGCGCGGGGAATGGGGGCCTTTGCGGAAGCTCCTGCCATTTTGGCCTGTTCGGCTTCCGATGTGGTCGGCACAGTCGGGTCGCCGAGGCCCTGCTGGGCCAATGCGACCGGTGACGCTGTCGCGATGAGTGCGGTAAGCAGGAACGGTTTCATGGTGTCCTCAAACGATTTTGTGTTGTCATTGCAACGGCGAGCGCACGGTAGAGGTTCCGGGGGAGGCTTCACGACAGATGCAATTGCGGTGGCAAGGCGCGAGGAGCGTCGTGACGCAGACGCGGCTCAGATTGGCGATCTGCTATTGCCCCCGAGCCTGTATTCATGCCTGCAACGGAGCATGACGGGCATTAGGTGCAATTTTTCAGATTCGATTAACGCTGCTTTTGGATTGATTAACCTTTCCGGCCGACAAATGCGTCCAACGATCAGGGATTGAGCGCCGGACGTGCGCGTACCTCCGGAGTGGTATAGAGTAAGCGAATCGACGCAAAGGCAGAACGCTTGAACGCGGCGGTAGGAGTAGGCTTCATGACGGCATCAGGCAGCAGACAGGACGATCTGGACATTGCCGCTGACGAGACAATTCTGTCGGAGCAGCCAATGAGCCGGCTTGATCTTTTGCAGCTCGCATTCTGGGGCTGTCTTCTGATCGCTGTTGCTGCTGCATCTGTTGCGATTGCCTGGCCAGATGCTGTCGGCGGAACAGGCCCGGTCCTGCTCATTTCGATGGCTGCGGGCGGAATGGTTTTCCTGCTCTGGGTCCTGAAAGGCGCGGGCCGCAGGCTTGGGCTATTCCCGAACAAGGGGGCCGCTTCGGAAGCCATCAATGCCGCCACGCCGCGTTTCGGCTGGATCGAATCGCTTGATGAGGCCGTGCTCGTGGCCGATCATGGCGGTGCCCCCATTGCGGCCAACGAGCCATATCGCGAACTCACGCGGATCGCGCTGACAGGCCAGCAGGATTCGGCGGGTCCGGTGACGGTCGACCGCATTTTCAGCGCGAGCCCGGGGCTTGCCGCGCCAGTGTTCCGGCTTTCCAAGGCCGCCAAGGCTGGACAGACGCATCGTGAAGTCCTTCCTGCGATGACAATCGGTGCAGATTCGCTGCCGGTGCAGTACGAAGTGTCCGTTGCACCGTTGCCGCGCAACCGTGTGCTCTGGCGCCTGCGCCGCATTAACGGTGCTGAAGCAGCGACAGGCGCAGCCGATATGAAGGCCCTCTATGTCGAAGATGCCCCGCTCGGTTTCTTTGCCGCCAAGCCGGACGGCACGATCACCTATGCCAATGGCTGGCTCCGTGAGCTGATCGGTCTTCCGGAGACAGCCAAGAATGTTCGCCTCGACGACATCATGCGCCCGGAATTCGTGAAGATGCTGGCGCGCGACAAGAAGTCAGGCGCGCCGGGCCGGGCCAATATCATGCTTCGCACCCGCGACGGTGTCGAAATGCCGGTCCAGACGATGACGACCTGGTCCGGCAAGGGGGCAGAAGCTCAGGGCCGTACCGTCGTTGTCGCCAACAGCCAGTCCCAGCTTGCCGGCGAAGGGCGCTTTCTAGCGGCGTCTGCCAGCCGCCCCGCGCGCCCCGATGGCGACCCGATGTTTGACGATGCGCCGTTTGGCGCTGTCCGCCTCGAAGGCAATTCGGTTGAGGCGGCGATCATCCTTGATGCGAACAAGGCCCTGCTCGAAATGGCTGAAGGGCGCTCTGCACCTGGCACCAAGTTTTCAGAGCTCTTCCTCGATGAGGGAACAGGGGCTGACAGCCTCGCCGCGAAACTTGTCGATGCCATCGATAAGCCTGTCGGTCTGAAACTCGCCGGAGACGAACCAAAGTCGGTCAATGTGTTCGTCACGCTCGACAATGTGGGCCAGCCTTCAGTTGCCTACATTATCGACATGACCGAGCAGAAGGAGCTCGAGCTGCGTCTCGCCCAGGGTGAGAAGATGCAGGCGATTGGTCAGCTCGCCGGCGGTGTTGCGCACGACTTCAACAATGTTCTCACTGGCATCATGCTGAACAATGATGACCTGATGACGCGGCATCCGGTGGGTGATCCATCCTATGAGAACCTGAAAAGCATTCATGAGTTCTCGGTCCGCGCCAAGGACCTCGTCCACATGCTGCTCGCCTATGCGCGCCAGCAGACCTTCAAGCGCGAAGTGTTCAACGTCACAGACTTCCTGTCGGAGTTCGGCATCCTTCTTCGTCAGATCCTGGACGAGCGCATCGAGTTCGAGACGCTGCACGGGCGCAACTTGCCTTACATCAAGGCTGACAAGAACCAGCTTGAGACCGCCATTATCAACCTCGTCACCAACGCTCGCGATGCGATGCTCCTGTCTGGCCAGTCAGGTGGCAAACTGACCATTCGCACCTCGCGCGCAACGGCCGAAGATGCGCACAGGCACGGCTTCAACTATGTCGAAGAGGGCGAATACCTCCTTGTGGAAGTGGCAGATACCGGACATGGCATTCCTGCCAATATCCTCGACAAGATCTTCCAGCCCTTTTTCACGACGAAGGATGTCGGCGTCGGCACGGGCCTTGGTCTCGCGACGGTCTACGGCATCATCAAACAGTCCGAAGGCTATGTTTGTCCGATCTCCAAGGTTGGCAAAGGCACGACCTTCCAGATTTACCTGCCGGCACTCAAGGCTGACGAAATCCCGGTCCCGGAAATTGTCGGGCCGGAAGAGGAGGCTGTCGATCACCGCCCGGTCGATATCTCGGGCCGTGGTCGCATCCTGCTGGTCGAGGATGAGAAGGGCGTGCGCGATATTGCCGTTATGCACCTTATCTCGCGTGGCTATGAGGTCCTCTCAGCACAGGATGGCGAAGAGGCTCTCGAAATTCTTGAAGAAGAGTCCGGCTCCTTCGATCTTGTCATTTCCGACGTGGTCATGCCGGGCATGGATGGTCCGACACTCATTCGCGAAGCGAAGGACTATCTTGGTGAGGCGCGTGTGATCTTCATCTCCGGCTACGCCGAGCGTGACCTTGCGAAAAAGCTCGACGATGACCGAGAAGTCTCATTCCTGCCAAAGCCGTTCAGCGTCCGCCAGCTCGCCGAGCGCGTGAAGCAGCAGCTGGGCGTGCGCAAGGAGCGCGAAGCCGCTTAGGCTTCAGAGATCAGTTGGCGCGCCAGCGCGCACAGATAGCGGTCGGAAGCATCCGGCCGCTTTTCTGTTCCGGGATAGCCATCTCGCCCATCTCGATTCGACCGCCGAAAGGCTCAAGGCGATCGCCGAGCGCTTGCGCCAGGGCAATGTGCGACAACCTCACGGCATAGGCGGTCAGGATGACGAAGAGCGGCTTATCGACCAGAAGATTGGCGACTTCGTCGAGCAGGCCGGGCAGGTCTTCCTCGAAGCGCCACGTCTCGTTCTTGGTGCCACGACCGAACTTCGGCGGGTCCAGCACGATCGCGTCGTACTTGTTCCCACGTCGGTTCTCACGCGACACGAACTTCATGGCGTCGTCCGCGATCCAGCGGATCGTCCGGTCCTGCAGGCCGGACATCTCCTGATGCTCCTTGCCGAAACCGTTCGATTTGGGACTGGCGTCGAGATGAACGACTTCAGCCCCGGCCTGCGCGCATGCAAGCGACATCATGCCCGTGTAGCCGAACAGGTTCAGCACTTTGGTCGAGTAGGGTGCCTTTCTTATCTGGTCTACAGCAAAGGCCCAGTGGACCGAGTGCTCCTGGAACAGGCCTAGGTGACGAAATGGCGTTCTGCGCGCATTGAACTTCAGGCCGTTCCATTCCATCGGCCAAGTGTCTGGCGCTTTCGGGTTGAGCTTGCGCCACTGGCCGCGTTCGTCATCGCCCGCCTTGGCATCGAAATGTGCGTCGGCCTTCCAGTCAGAGACCGGCTTGTGAGGCCTCCAGAAGGCCTGAGGGTCGGGGCGAATGATGCGCTGGTTGCCGAACCGTTCGAGCTTGAAGCCGTCGCCACTGTCGAGCAGGGCGTAATCGGTCCAGTTGTCGGCGAGGAAAAGCGTCTGCTCGTACTTCATGCGAAATCTCTCTGGCGCCACGCTTCATAGGTCATGATGGCAGTAGCTTGGGCGAGGTTGAGGCTGTCGGCACCGCCGCGCATGGGGATAAGACAGAGTGTGTCGCAGCGGGCTTCGACCGCCGGCGGGATACCCGCCTGTTCATTGCCCATCAGGATCACGGTCCCGCGTTTCATGTCGATCTCAGTGTGCCGGTGGGTCCCGTTCACGCTGGCCGCGACGGTGGCGAGCCCTGATTTGCTGGTCCACTGAGTGAACTCGTCAATCGAGCTGTGCGCGAATTGCACGTCAAAAATTGAGCCCATCGACGCGCGGACGGCCTCGACACTGAACGGATCGCAGCACTGGTTGATCAGGATCACGCCAGAAATGCCTGCGCAATCAGCAGTGCGCAGAATTGTCCCGAGATTGCCAGGGTCACGAACTTCATAGAGCCCAACCCATAAGTCCAGCGGTGCCGCCCGAAGGTCTGCTGGCGTCTGATGGCGTTGCCTGAAAGCCCCGATCACGGCTTGCGGATTATCCTTGCGGGCGATCTGTCCGGCGAGCCTGTCCGGCACCTGGACGACCCTCGCACCCGCCGATTTTGCCTTTGAAATCAGGGCGGGCATGAAGCCTCGCTCAGCACCCGACATGGACACAACCAGGCTATCGAGCGCCCAGCCGGCATCAAGGCCCTGCTCGACAAGGCGTGCCCCCTCTGCAAGGAAGAGACCGGTTTCTGAACGTACCTTCTTGCGCTCAAGGCCGCGCAGGGTCTTGATCAGCGGGTTGGAAGAACTGGAGATGATTTCCGGGTCGCTCGACATGCGCGGCGTTTAGCACAGACTTGCCTGAAAACAATTGATGCGGCATGCATCATGTTGCGTTAACCGGTCCAATTCGAAGGAAAGAGCCGCATTTACAGGGGACAGTGTCTCATCTTCGCCTTTTTCAGAACACGACTCATCTGTTTCTTAGGCGTCTCGATCAAGGAGCCGTTTTCAATATGGAATTCGTAATGGAATATATCTGGTTCGTGATGGGCGGCGCTGCTGTCCTTGCGTTCCTGCTGGCATGGATCATTCGTGGAGCCATGGGCGCGAGCAGCAAACGGCGTGCTTCCGTGGAGCGCGACATTGCCATCACCGAGCTGGAACAGGTGCGCGGCGAGCTGGACTCGCTCTATGCGGCCCAGCGCAAGCAGAGGGAGAGCGCGGCAGGGTCTTCCGAGTTTGCCGTCGAGATTCGAGAGCGAGACGAACAGATCCAGCGGATGGCGTCGGAACTGAGTGCAGCCAAGGCATCCCTGGCGTCGCTCAGGCAAGGCTCGCCGGCACAATCGGTCGAGGCGGCGCCTTCGGTCGACATGGAAGAGCTGCAGAACCTGCAGTCCCGCAATGCATATCTCGAGGAACGCGTTGGCGAGCTCGAAGCGAAAGTCCATGAGCTGGGTCAGGTAGCAGCAGAAACGCCCACAACGGCGACCGAGACCGGGGGGGAGTCCGACCGGGACAAGCTTGTCTGGCAGGTCAATTATCTGAAATCGCGCGTGGCTGCTCTTGAAGAACAGGTCGTTGAGGCAGCGCCCGCACCTCAAGCGGCACCGCCTCCGGCCCAGGCAGATACCAGCGCCACCGACGAAGAGCTGGCTCGCCTTCGCTGGCGGAACCGCTATCTCGAAGGCCGCCTTGCCTACTTTGAAGAAAGGCCAGACAGCGCAGAAGATGAGGCCATTGAGACGGCGTCTGAGCCGCTTGAAGTCGCTCAGGCGTCGCCAGCTACGCAGACGGAAGAGAAGATTGCAGACGACATCTCTGGTGATGAGGCGTCGGATGATGTGCCAGACGCAGACGTGTCGTCAATCGAAACTCAAGCCGAAGACAGCGATGAAGCCGAGGCGGACGTTCAGGAAGATGACGGCGTGCATCCGGCAGACAAGATGCTTGAAGCGCTCGATGCAAAGGACGCTGCCGAAACAGAGAGAGAGACCGTCAACGAGGTTGTTGAAGGCGATGCCGACGAGGCCGCTGAACTGGAGCAGGCTTCGGACGAGGAGGCTGAGGCTTCTGAGGGGGTGGAAGGTGTGCAACCTGCCGCGCTGGACAAGCCGAATGGTGAGCCGGATGACCTCACGCTCATCACCGGGATCGGCCCGCGCATTCAGACCATCCTCAATGATTATGGCATCTGGCATTTCTCCCAGATAGCGGAGTGGACCGACGACAATGAAATCTGGATCGACCGCCAGCTGAACTTTGCAGGACGGGTCAGCCGCGAAGGCTGGATCAATCAGGCGCGGGAACTGACAAGCGTCAATAGCGACTCCTAGACAGGCGACATCGGGCGTTTCAGCTTGCGTTCAGGTGACCTCGAAGAAAATCGAATTTCGATTGAACGAGATGCCGGTTAGGTGGTTAATGCTGGCAGACGAACACTTTTCCAAGCGGAGGCGGCAGATGCCAAAATTCACCAGAATAGCAGACGATACGGTGCAATCATCGACGAAGGTGAGCCTGTCCGGCCCCAGGAGTGGTGTGGCTAAAGCGATAATTGCAGCGGCTGCGATTGGCGGTGTCCTGCTGGCCGGTGCGAGCTGTACGACCAACCCGTATACCGGCGAAACGCAATTTGCGGCCTATAGCGATGATCAGCTTTCGCAACTGTCTGCGCAGGCCTGGCAGGAGTTGAAAACCGAAACCCCGACACTCAGCTCTGGCGCGCAGTATCAGCGTGTCCAGCGGGTCTGGAAGCGTGTCGCGGCGGCAACGCCAAAGGCAGGCGAAGCCTGGGACGTCCAGGTGTTTGATTCAGATCAGGTGAACGCTTTCGTGATGCCGGGAAACCGGGTCGGCGTTTACACGGGTTTGCTCAACATCGTCGAGAATGATGACCAACTCGCCGCTGTACTCGGTCACGAAGTTGCGCACGCCATTTACCGCCATGCCAATCAGCGCGCGACGCGGGCCGCTGCAGCATCAGCAGCGGTGCAGATCGGCGGCAGCGTATTGGCCGGCGGTTCGAATGGTGCCGTTAGCGCCGATCAGGTCAGCGCGCTCGGCAGTGTCGCAGCCAACCTGGGCGTGGTCCTGCCATACAGCCGCAATGCAGAGCTAGAGGCCGACCTGCGCGGTGTGGATTACATGCACGGTGCTGGTTATGACGCCGATGCGGCGGTCCGTCTCTGGGAAGTGATGGAAGCGGCAGGCGGGCAGCGGACAGCGGACTTCCTGTCGACCCACCCGAACCCGCAATACCGGCGCGAACAGATTCGCCAGTACATCCAGCAAAAGGGCTATTGATCCTGCGGACTGCAATCAGTTCGAACTGACCCGGTGGGCTTGACCTGCCGGGTCTTTTCGTGTGTATGCCGCGCTTCGCTCCTTATGGGGCGGACTTCCTGTGGGAAGTGCCGGTGAAGCAAGACCATTGCCGGGCTGTACCACGGGACCTCAATTGAACGGCGGCCGGATCGAAAGACCACCGGCCCGAGATAAGCCAGAGAGGACATCATGGCGAAGAAACTCCTGGGGCAACTCAAGCTCCAGATTCCGGCCGGTGCGGCCAACCCGTCTCCTCCTGTTGGTCCGGCGCTCGGTCAGCGCGGCATCAACATCATGGAATTCTGTAAGGCCTTCAACGCGAAGACCGAGAAGATGGAGAAGGGCCTGCCGATCCCGGTTGTGATCGACTACTATCAGGACAAGTCCTTTACCTTTGTCACCAAGACGCCGCCTGCTAGCGTGCTTCTGAAGAAGGCCGCTGGCCTCAAGATCGGCAAGCCGAATTCCGGCGCAAAGCATCCTGGCAAGGATGTGGCCGGCAAGGTCACCGAAAAACAGTGCCGTGAGATTGCTGAGATCAAGATGCCGGACCTGAATGCTAACGACCTCGATGCAGCCACGGAGATCATCAAAGGCTCCGCGCGCTCCATGGGTCTCGATGTGGTGGGTTAAGACAGATGGCACACGGAAAAAGATATCGTTCAGCCGCTGAAACCGTCGAAGCCGAAAAGGCCTATGGCGTGTCCGAGGCGATCAAGCTGGTAAAGTCCAATGCGACGTCCAAATTCGATGAAACCATCGAAATTGCCGTCAATCTCGGCGTTGATCCGAAATATGCTGACCAGATGGTTCGCGGCATGGTCTCGCTGCCATCGGGCACTGGCAAGGATGTCCGCGTTGCTGTGTTCGCCCGCGACGCGAAAGCCGAAGAAGCCAAGAAGGCTGGCGCAGATTTCGTCGGCGCTGAAGATCTCATGGAAGAGATCCAGAATGGCAAGATGGACTTCGACCGCGTCATTGCGACCCCTGACATGATGGCCATCGTTGGCCGTCTCGGTAAGGTTCTCGGCCCGCGCGGCCTGATGCCGAACCCGAAAGTTGGAACGGTCACACCGAATGTCGGCCAGGCCGTCAAGGATGCCAAGGGTGGTTCCGTCGAATTCCGCGTCGAGAAGATGGGCATCGTCCATGCCGGTATCGGCAAGGCGAGCTTCACCGAAGATGCGCTGGAAAAGAACTTGAAGGCCTTCATCGCGGCGCTGGTCAAGGCGCGTCCGTCCGGCGCCAAGGGTACCTATGTGAAGAAGGTCGCAGTGTCGTCCACAATGGGCCCGGGTGTCCAGGTTGACACCGCCGAGGCGATTGCCGCCGACTAGGCCTTCCAAGACTGAAACACTGTGGTTGCCCGGGCCCCAAAGGCCCGGGCGATTGCTTTTTTGAAGACTCCGAACTATCTTCGTCACAAAGCAGGCAACCAAGCCTAGCGGCGATGACATTTTCTGCCGTCGAGGGGTTGCGGCTCGTTAATTTCCGCGTTAACAGGCTCGGCTCGACGGGAGGTCGCCGAATTGGTTTCGGGGAACTCCCGTTTTCCTGTCCAAGACCATGGGTGGTGCCGCAAGGTGCAGAAATCCCATGATAGACGGGGTAGGCGACTATCGAGGTGACCAGATCATGTTCTGGTTGTTCGACTTCGTCAGGCCCTGGGCAGGCGCTGGAGGCGGCCGTCGGTCGTTGAAGGCGATTTCCCGGGCGCCCGGATGGGCCGGACGCCTTTTACTGGAGTACCGTAATGGATAAAGCTGGAAAGCAGGCGGCGCTCGCGGAACTCGAAGGTGTTTTCGAGACCTCCGGTGCAGTGATCGTCACGCATTATACCGGTTTGAGCGTTGCGGAGATGACGGGGCTTCGTGCCAAGCTCGGTGAGCATGGCGGGAAGCTCAAAGTGGTCAAGAACCGGATTGCCAAGATTGCCCTCGGTGGCAAGGGCGGCGATGCGGCGGCGGACCTTTTCAAAGGCCAGGTGGCCATCGCCTACGCAGAAGACCCAACGGTCCCTGCAAAAGCGACCACCGAATTTGCCAAAGACAATGACAAGCTCAAACTCATCGGTGCCATCATGGGCGATGAGGCAATGGACGCATCGGGTGTGGAAGCACTCTCGAAGCTGCCATCGCGCGAAGAGCTGATTGCAACTGTTGTGGCCCGCCTCACGGGTCAGGCAAGCCAGATTGCCCAGCGCGTTACAGCGCCTGGTTCTCAGCTTGCGGGTGCGATCAACGTCATTGGCGAACAGGCAGCAGCCTAGGTCAGACACTGAACGCAAAACCAGAACACCTCAGAACCTCTAAAGAAAGTCGAACAGACAAATGGCAGATATTGCAAAACTCGGTGACGAACTTCTCGGTCTCACCATTCTCGAAGCCAAAGAGCTCAATGATTACCTCGAAGAGCGTGGCATCAAAGCCGCTGCAGCTGTTGCTGTTGCTGGTCCTGCAGGCGGCGGCGACGCCGGCGCGGCAGCTGAAGAGAAAGACGAATTCGACGTTGTCCTCGTGGATGGCGGCGACAAGAAAATCAACGTCATCAAGGTCGTGCGCGAAGTCGTGTCCGGTCTTGGCCTGAAAGAAGCCAAGGACCTCGTCGAGAGTGCTCCGAAGCCGATCAAGGAAGGCGTGTCCAAGGACGAGGCTGAAGAGCTCAAGAAGAAGTTCGAAGAAGCCGGCGCCAAGGTCGAAATCAAGTAAGCCGTCTGGCTTGCTTTCACGAAATCGTGTCTGCGCGAGGCGCGATTTCAGTAGATTAAATGCGCGGCGGGACCTTTCTGGTCCTGCCGCGTGCTCGCGTTTCAGGTGGCAAGCTGCCTGAGGCCTCTGTTGAACAAGAGGTCCAGCAGCAAGAAACGGAACTAAAGATGGCTCTTTCTTTCACGGAAAAAAAACGTATCCGCAAATCCTTCGGTCGTATTCCCGAAGCCATCGACATGCCAAACCTCATCGAAGTGCAGCGCTCCTCCTACGAGCAATTCCTGCAAATGAACACGCCGCTCGCGGAGCGGACGGATGATGGCCTCGGCGGTGTCTTTAAAAGCGTCTTCCCAATCGTTGACTTCAACGAACGCGCAACTCTCGAATATGTCTCTTACGAATTCGAACCCCCCAAATTTGATGTTCAGGAGTGCATGCAGCGTGACCTGACCTACGCAGCGCCGCTGAAAGTGCGGCTGCAGCTGGTCGTCTTTGATATCGATGAAGACACGGGCGCCAAATCCATCAAGGAAGTCAAGGAACAGGAAGTCTATCTCGGTGACATCCCGCTGATGACCGACAAGGGTACGTTCATCGTGAACGGCACCGAGCGCGTCATCGTTTCCCAGATGCACCGTTCACCGGGTGTCTTCTTCGACCACGACCGTGGCAAGACCCACTCATCCGGCAAGCTGCTCTTCGCGGCCCGGATCATCCCTTACCGTGGCTCCTGGCTCGACTTCGAGTTCGACGCAAAGGACATCCTGAACATCCGTGTCGACCGCAAGCGCAAGCTGCCGGCGACGACGATGCTCTATGCGCTTGGCTATGACACCGACGAGATTATCGATCTCTTCTATACTCGTTCGGTTTACCGACTTGACAAGAAGGGCTGGATCATCGGGTACCGCGCTGAGTCCTGGAAGGGCCAGAAGCCGGACTTCGATCTTGTTGACGCGAAAACTGGCAAGGTCGTGGCGCCGGCAGGCCGCAAGATTACAGCGCTCGCTGCCAAGCGCATTGCTGAGGGCGGTACGGACGAGCTTCTCGTTCCTTCGACCGCTCTCGAGGGCAAGTTCCTTGGCCGTGATATCGTCAACCGCGAGACGGGTGAGATTTACGGCGAAGCCGGTGACCTGCTTGAAGAGGAGCTCGTTGCCGAGCTGCGCGAGCAGGGCCAGAAGTCAATTGAAGTTCTCAACATTGACGGCGGCGATCGTGGTCCATGGCTGCGCAACACGCTGAAAGCTGACAAGAACGAGACGCGCTTCGAGGCGCTGTCTGACATCTATCGCGTCATGCGTCCTGGTGAGCCACCCACCCAGGAAGCTGCAGAAGCGCTGTTTGGTCAGCTCTTCTTCGATAGCGAGCGCTACGATCTTTCCGCGGTCGGCCGCGTGAAGATGAACATGCGCCTCAACATGGCGCTGGACGGCTATGAGCCCGCTGCGGACGATGTGCGCATCCTGCGCAAGGATGACATTGTCGGCGTCATGAAGGTTATTCTCGACCTGAAGGATGGCAAGGGCGAGGTCGATGATATCGACAATCTCGGTAACCGCCGGGTCCGCTCGGTCGGCGAGCTGATGGAGAACAATTACCGCATTGGTCTCGTGCGCATGGAGCGCGCGATCAAGGAGCGTATGTCGTCTGTCGATATCGACACGGTCATGCCGCATGACCTGATCAATGCGAAACCGGTTGTGGCATCCGTCCGCGAATTCTTCGGTTCCTCTCAGCTGTCTCAGTTCATGGACCAGACGAACCCGCTTTCGGAAATCACGCACAAGCGTCGCCTTTCGGCACTTGGCCCGGGCGGTCTCACCCGTGAGCGCGCAGGCTTCGAAGTGCGCGACGTTCACCCGACCCATTATGGCCGGATCTGCCCGATTGAGACGCCGGAAGGCCCGAACATCGGGCTGATCAACTCGCTCGCAACCCATGCACGTGTGAACAAGTATGGTTTCATTGAAAGTCCATACCGCAAGGTGGAAAAGGGTAAGCTGACGACTGAGGTGGTCTACCTGTCGGCGATGGAAGAGCACCGCTATGCGATCGCTCAGGCCAATGCCACGGTCAACGACAATGGCGAGCTTGAGAACGAGTTCGTCAACGCCCGCGTCAACGGCGAAGCGACGCTCGTTCCGCGCGAAGAGGTGGAATATATGGATGTGTCGCCGAAGCAGGTTGTTTCGGTGGCTGCAGCTCTCATTCCGTTCCTTGAAAACGACGACGCCAACCGCGCCCTGATGGGGTCGAACATGCAGCGCCAGGCAGTGCCGCTCGTTCGCTCCGAAGCGCCATTTGTCGGTACCGGCATGGAAGCTGTTGTGGCGCGCGACAGCCGCGCGGCTGTCGTGGCTCGCCGTTCCGGCGTGGTTGAACAGGTCGACGCGACCCGTATCGTGGTTCGGGCAACCGAAGACATCGACTCGGCCAAGTCAGGCGTCGATATCTATCGCCTGTCCAAGTTCCGTCGTTCGAACCAGAATTCGTGCATCAATCAGCGCCCCATCGTGCGCGTGGGCGATGAAGTGAAAGCGAATGACATCATTGCGGACGGCCCGTCCACCGATCTTGGTGAGCTGGCGCTTGGTCGCAACGTGCTCGTCGCATTCATGCCGTGGAACGGCTACAACTTCGAAGACTCTATCCTGATCTCCGAGCGCATTGTGAAAGACGACGTCTTCACGTCAATCCACCTCGAAGAGTACGAGATTGCGGCTCGCGATACCAAGCTCGGCCCGGAAGAGATCACCCGCGACATTCCGAACGTCGGCGAGGAAGCCCTTCGTAACCTCGACGAAGCCGGTATTGTGGCTGTTGGTGCCGAAGTGAAGGCTGGTGACATTCTCGTCGGCAAGGTCACGCCGAAAGGTGAGAGCCCGATGACGCCGGAAGAGAAGCTCCTCCGCGCCATCTTCGGTGAAAAGGCGTCTGACGTTCGTGACACCTCCCTGCGTGTTCCTCCGGGCGGCGCTGGCACGGTCGTCGAAGTCCGCGTCTTCAACCGTCACGGCATCGACAAGGACCAGCGCGCGCTCCAGATCGAGCGTGAGCAGATTGAGCAGCTTCAGGAAGATAAGGAAGACGAACAGAATATCCTTGAGCGCAACACGTTTGCGCGTCTGAAGGAACTGCTCGTCGGCAAGGAAGCTGCGGCTGGCCCGAAAGGCTTCAAGACCGGCAAGATCACCGAAGCGTCGCTGGAGGAAATCCGCGAGTCTCTCTGGTGGGACATCGCCCTGAAGTCCGAGAAAGCCCAAGGCGAGCTCGACCAGCTTCAGAGCCGTTTCGAAGAGTCGCTGCGTGAGCTCGAAGCTCGTTTCAATGACAAGGTCGACAAGGTCCAGCGCGGCGACGACCTGCCGCCGGGCGTGATGAAGGTTGTCAAGGTCTTCCTGGCCGTGAAGCGCAAGCTTCAGCCGGGCGACAAGATGGCTGGCCGACACGGCAACAAGGGTGTGATTTCCAAGATCAACCCGGCTGAAGACATGCCATTCCTGGAAGATGGCACGCCTGTCGACATCGTGCTCAATCCGCTCGGCGTGCCGTCACGGATGAACGTTGGCCAGATTCTCGAAACCCATATGGGCTGGGCCTCCAACGGTCTTGGTCGCATCGTCCAGAACGCTCTGGATGAGTGGCACGAGAACCATGACACCAAGGCGCTGCGCGAGACTGTTCAGATGGTCTACGGCCAGGAAGAAGAGATTCCGGAAACCGACGACGAGATCGTGGAACTGGCGTCCAACCTCGGCAATGGTGTTCCGATTGCGACGCCGGTTTTCGATGGTGCGCGTGAAAGCGACATCGTCGAAATGCTGGAGCGGGCAGGGTTGCACTCTTCCGGTCAGGTGACGTTGTATGATGGCCGTACCGGTGAAGCCTTCAAGCGTCCGGTCACTGTGGGCTACAAGTATCTGCTCAAGCTCCACCACCTGGTGGACGAGAAGATCCACGCCCGTTCGACCGGTCCATACTCGCTCGTTACGCAGCAACCGCTGGGCGGCAAGGCCCAGTTTGGTGGCCAGCGCTTCGGCGAAATGGAAGTCTGGGCCCTGGAAGCGTATGGCGCTGCCTACACGCTGCAGGAAATGCTGACCGTCAAGTCGGATGACACTGCTGGTCGTGCGAAAGTCTATGAAGCAATCGTACGCGGTGATGACACCTTCGAGGCCGGTATTCCGGAAAGCTTCAACGTCCTGATCAAGGAAATGCGCTCACTCGGCCTCAACGTCGAGCTGATCGAAGCCAATGAGGATGACGATGATGCGCCAGTGGCGGCCGAATAGGCCGCCGCAGGTGAACCAAGTCGAGTTGAACTGATTTTTATCCAGACCGGGCCTGGCCCGGTCGCACCCCTCCCGAGGAGCGGAAAATATGCGCCAAGACGTCGCCAGCATCTTCAACAATAACGCCCCAGCCCCAAGCTTTGAGGCGATCAAGATTTCCATTGCCAGCCCGGACAAGATCCGGTCCTGGTCGTCCGGCGAAATCAAGAAGCCGGAAACCATCAATTACCGGACCTTCAAGCCAGAGCGTGAAGGCCTGTTCTGTGCCCGCATCTTTGGCCCGATCAAGGACTATGAGTGTCTGTGCGGTAAATATAAGCGCATCAAATATCGCGGCATTGTCTGTGAGAAGTGCGGCGTTGAAGTCACCCTCGCAAAGGTTCGCCGCGAGCGCATGGGGCACATCGACCTTGCTGCGCCTGTTGCGCATATCTGGTTCCTGAAATCGCTTCCGTCCCGGATTTCGACCCTTCTCGACATGGCGCTTAAGGAAGTCGAGCGCGTGCTCTACTTCGAAAGCTATGTCGTCATCGAGCCAGGCCTGACGCCGCTCGAGCCGAACCAGCTCCTCACTGAAGAGGAGTATATGGAAGCTCAGGACGAGCACGGCGAAGATGCTTTCACCGCCATGATCGGTGCTGAGGCCATCCGCGAACTGCTTCGTGCCCTCGACCTGGAAACGCTGGCTGACCAGCTACGCGACGATCTGGCCGAGTCCACCTCCGAGCTGAAAACCAAGAAGTACTCCAAGCGTCTGAAAGTCGTTGAGGCCTTCCTCGCATCCGGCGCCAAGCCAGAATGGATGATCATGACGATTGTTCCGGTCATCCCGCCGGATCTTCGTCCGCTTGTCCCGCTGGATGGTGGTCGCTTTGCGACCTCTGACCTTAACGACCTCTATCGCCGTGTGATCAACCGGAACAACCGCCTGAAGCGCCTTATGGAACTTCGCGCGCCGGACATCATCATCCGGAACGAGAAGCGCATGCTTCAAGAGTCGGTTGATGCCCTGTTCGACAATGGCCGCCGTGGCCGCACGATCACCGGCACCAACAAGCGTCCGCTGAAGTCGCTCTCTGACATGCTGAAGGGTAAGCATGGCCGCTTCCGCCAGAACTTGCTCGGCAAGCGCGTCGACTATTCGGGCCGTTCGGTCATCGTCGTTGGCCCAAACATGAAGCTGCATGAGTGCGGCCTTCCGAAGAAGATGGCGCTCGAGCTGTTCAAGCCGTTCATCTATGCGCGCCTCGATGCAAAAGGTCTCGCCGGCACGGTGAAGGCTGCGAAGAAGCTCGTCGAGAAAGAAAAGCCCGAAGTCTGGGATATCCTCGAAGAAGTCATTCGCGAGCACCCGGTTCTCCTGAACCGCGCGCCAACGCTTCACCGCCTTGGTATCCAGGCGTTCGAGCCGAAACTCATCGAAGGCAAGGCGATCCAGCTTCACCCGCTCGTCTGTGCAGCGTTCAACGCTGACTTCGACGGTGACCAGATGGCCGTTCACGTCCCGCTTTCACTGGAAGCCCAGCTGGAAGCGCGCGTACTGATGATGTCGACGAATAACATCCTCTCGCCGGCCAATGGCAAGCCGATCATCGTTCCATCGCAGGACATCATTCTCGGCCTCTATTACCTGTCGCTCGACAAGGACAATGAGCCAGGCGAAGGCATGGCGATTTCCGACGTTGCCGAGCTTGAGCACGCCCTCAACAGCGGCAAACTCTCGCTACACGCCAAGATAAAGGCGCGCTTCGAAGGCGTCGACGAAGAAGGCAATGAAGAGGTTCGCGTCATCGATACGACGCCGGGCCGCTACATGATCGCTTCGCTCCTGCCAAAGATGAAGGGCATGCGACCTGAAGTCGTCAACGACCTGATGACCAAGAAGGCCATCTCGAAACTGATCGACGAGGTCTACCGGAACTGCGGCCAGAAGGCGACGGTCATCTTCTGTGACCAACTGATGGGTCTCGGTTTCCGCGAAGCGTGCAAGGCCGGCATTTCCTTCGGCAAGGACGACATGAAGATCCCTGCGGCGAAAGCCAAGCTGGTTGAAGAGACCCGCGAGCAGGTGTCCGAATATGAGCGTCAGTATGCGGAAGGTCTCATCACTCGCGGTGAGAAGTACAACAAGGTGGTCGACGCCTGGTCGACCTGTACTGACAAAGTTGCCGATGCGATGATGGATGCAGCCGGTGAAGCTGCCATCGACAAGAAGACCGGCCGCATGGAAGAGACGAATTCCGTCTTCATGATGGCCCACTCCGGTGCACGTGGTTCGAAGAACCAGATGAAGCAGCTTGCTGGCATGCGCGGCCTGATGGCCAAGCCATCGGGCGAGATCATCGAGACGCCGATCGTGTCGAACTTCAAGGAAGGCCTGACCGTCCTTGAGTACTTTAACTCGACCCACGGCGCTCGTAAGGGTCTTGCCGATACGGCTCTGAAGACGGCGAACTCCGGTTACCTGACCCGCCGCCTCGTTGATGTTGCCCAGGATTGTATCGTCAACGAAGACGATTGCGGAACCGACAAGGGCATCCAGATCGGAGCGGTCATGGAAGGTGCAGACGTGGTCGTGCCGCTGTCTGAGCGTATCCTTGGCCGGACCGTTGGCGAAGACGTCAAGAACCCGAAAACGGAAGAACTTATCTGCCCGGCCAATACCTATGTTGACGAAGCGCTTGCGCTCGCCATTGAGGAAGCTGGCGTAGATGAGGTCAAGGTTCGCTCGCCGCTGACCTGTGAAACCAAGATCGGTGTCTGTGTCGCATGTTACGGCCGTGACCTGGCTCGCGGTACGATCGTCAATCGCGGCGAAGCGATCGGCGTCATCGCGGCTCAGTCGATCGGTGAGCCGGGCACGCAGCTGACCATGCGGACCTTCCACATCGGTGGTGCTGCAACGGTTGCTGAAGAAAGCTCCGTCGAGGCGGCGTTCGAAGGCAAGATCAAGTTCGACAATGGCGAAACGGTCACCAAGACGGACAAGACCCTGGTGGTCGTCGGTCGCCAGATGGCAGTCTCGGTGGTCGATGCTGACGGCCGCACCCGCCAGACCTTCAAGCCTGGTTACGGTACGCGCCTGCACGTCAAGGACGGTGCCAAGGTCAAGCCGGGCGACAAGCTTGCTGACTGGGATCCGTTCGCGCAGCCGCTCGTCTCGGAAATTCCGGGTGTCGCCAAGCTTATCGACGTGGTCGATGGCATGACGGCTCGCGACGAGACCGACGAAGCAACGGGCATCTCATCCCGCGTGATCGTCGATTATCGCGGCAGCAAGGGTAATGATTTGCGCCCATCCGTTCTCATCGTTGATGAGAAGGGCGAAGCCAAGACCCTGCCGAATGGTACAGAGGCCCGCTACCTGCTTTCGCCAGGTGCCATTCTCTCTGTCAATGACGGCGACGAAATCGGGGCGGGTGACAGCCTTGCGCGGACCGCAACCGGCGGTGCGAAGACCAAGGACATTACGGGTGGTCTGCCACGCGTGGCCGAACTCTTCGAAGCGCGTCGTCCGAAGGACAATGCTGTCATCGCTGATATTGATGGCCGCGTGTCCTATCTGCGCGACTACAAGAACAAGCGGAAGATCGCGATCATTCCGGAAGAAGAGGGTGCCGAAGCGGTCGATTACCTCGTTCCGAAAAACAAGCGCATTTCGTTCCAGGATGGTGACTTCATCCGCCGCGGTGAATACCTCGTGGACGGTAACCCGGCGCCTCAGGACATTCTGAGCTCGCTCGGTATCGAAGCGCTGGCTGATTACCTCGTCGATGAAGTCCAGAAAGTGTACCGCCTGCAAGGCGTGCCGATCAACGACAAGCACATCGAGGTGATCGTTCGCCAGATGCTGCAGAAGATCGAGATCACCGATCCTGGCACGACGACCCTCCTCAAGGGCGAACATGTCGACCTGCTGGAACTGGAAGAGGCCAATGCGGCCGTTCGCCGGTCCCGCAAGCAGGATCAGCGCGAGGCAACGGGCGTTCCGGTGCTGCTTGGTATCACCAAGGCATCGCTGCAGACCCGCAGCTTCATTTCGGCAGCTTCCTTCCAGGAAACGACCCGCGTGCTCACCGAAGCCGCCCTGCAGGGCAAGATGGACACGCTGGAAGGCCTCAAGGAGAACGTCATCGTCGGCCGGCTCATTCCGGCTGGTACGGGCGGTGGCATGCGGAACTTCCGCCGCATCGCCGGTCAGCGCGACGCCAAGCTCCGTGCGAAGCGTCGTCAGGCCGCCGAGGAGGCCGCAGCCGCTCTGCCAGCGCCTGACGCAGCAGAGTAGTTGCAGCTGGAGAGGCCTTGATCGCAGCCGTCACCGTCGAGGACACTTGACGTGAAGGTCGCAGGGTCTTAACACGCGCCGAACGCTGGCTGAGCCGATCTTCGCGGTCGGTTCCCGCGGCCCGGAATTGGGTGCCGCAAGGCTGGCATAGTACGGAATTGATGGTCCGGTGGGTCAATTCGTGGCCCAACCGGGCTATCTTGGTTTGAACTGGTCCGATGGGGCCACGAGAGAAAGAAGTCAAAAGGCCCTCATGCCCACGATTCAACAGCTGATCCGCAACCCGCGCAAGCCAAAGCCCGCGCGGTCCAAGACCCCCGCCCTCAAAGGCAATCCGCAACGCCGTGGCGTCTGCACGCGCGTCTATACAACGACGCCGAAGAAGCCGAACTCGGCCCTTCGTAAAGTGGCCAAGGTCCGCCTGACCACCGGGTTTGAATCGCTGTGCTATATTCCGGGCGAAGGCCATAACCTGCAGGAGCACTCCGTCGTGCTCATTCGCGGCGGTCGTGTGAAGGACCTTCCGGGTGTGCGCTATCACATCCTGCGTGGTGTCCTCGATACCCAGGGCGTCAAGAACCGTAAGCAACGCCGTTCGCATTACGGCGTGAAGAAACCGAAATAAGGGCTGCCAGTCATGTCACGTCGTCACCGCGCTGAGAAACGCCAGGTCCTTCCGGATCCGAAGTTCAAAGACATCATCATCACCAAGTTCATGAACCAGATCATGCAGGACGGTAAGAAGTCGACCGCCGAGCGTATCGTTTATGGTGCATTCGACCTGGTCGAGGAAAAGGCCAAGAAAGACCCTGTGGAAGTGTTCCACTCGGCCCTTGAAGCCATTTCGCCTTCCGTTGAAGTGCGCTCGCGCCGCGTTGGTGGTGCGACCTATCAGGTTCCTGTCGAGGTGCGCCCAGAGCGCCGCCAGGCTCTTGCTATCCGCTGGCTCGCTTCTGCAGCAAGCTCGCGCAATGAAAACACGATGCGTGAGCGTCTCGCTGGTGAGCTGCTGGATGCGTCGCAAGGCCGTGGTACTGCTGTGAAGAAGCGTGAAGACACGCACCGCATGGCGGAAGCCAACCGCGCCTTCTCCCACTACCGCTGGTAATCCCACTTTCATCGTTCCTCCCGGAACCAGACAATAAAGGTAATCCCATGGCCCGCGAATATCCGCTGGAGCGTTATCGTAACTTTGGCATCATGGCGCACATCGATGCCGGCAAGACGACGACGACCGAGCGCATCCTGTTCTATACCGGCAAGTCCCACAAGATCGGCGAAGTCCATGACGGCGCTGCAACCATGGACTGGATGGAGCAGGAGCAGGAGCGCGGAATCACGATTACCTCCGCTGCGACGACCACGTTCTGGGAGCGCACTGAGGACGGCAAGACGGCGCTTTCGCCGAAATTCCGCTTCAACATCATTGACACGCCAGGGCACGTTGACTTCACCATTGAGGTCGAGCGTTCGCTGGCTGTTCTCGACGGCGCTGTCTGTGTGCTTGACGCTAACGCAGGTGTTGAGCCTCAGACCGAGACTGTCTGGCGTCAGGCTGACCGCTACAAGGTCCCGCGTATCGTGTTCGTCAACAAGATGGACAAGACCGGCGCGGACTTCTTCAATTGCGTGAAGATGATCAAGGAGCGCACGGGCGCCCAGCCTGCTCCAATCCAGCTGCCAATCGGTGCTGAGAACGAACTTGAAGGCCATGTCGACCTGCTCACCATGAAGGAATGGGTGTGGGAAGGTTCTGACCTCGGCGCGAGCTGGGTTCTCAAGGACGTCCGCGACAGCCTCAAGGCCAAGGCTGAAGAAATGCGTGCCGAGCTCGTCGAGATTGCTGTCGAGCAGGATGAGGAAGCCATGGAAGCGTATCTGGAAGGCAATGAGCCTGATGTCGATACGCTGCGCAAGCTTATCCGCAAGGGTACGCTCTCCATGTCATTCGTGCCGGTGCTCGCTGGTTCTGCGTTCAAGAACAAGGGCGTCCAGCCGATGCTGAACGCTGTGGTCGACTATCTTCCGGGCCCGCTCGACGTGCCTGCCTATATGGGCTTCAAGCCGGGCGACGAGGACGAAGTTCGCAACATTGCGCGTCACGCCGACGATGCCGAGCCGTTCTCCGGCCTCGCCTTCAAGATCATGAACGATCCGTTCGTCGGCTCGCTCACCTTTGTTCGTATCTATTCCGGTACGATCAACAAGGGTGGCTCGATGCTGAACTCAACCAAGGGGAAGCAGGAGCGCATCGGTCGGATGATGATGATGCACTCGAACAACCGCGAGGAAATCGAGGAAGCGTTTGCCGGCGACATCATCGCGCTTGCCGGTCTCAAGGAAACCACGACGGGCGACACGCTTTGCGACAAGTCGAGCCCTGTCGTTCTCGAAACCATGACCTTCCCGGATCCGGTTATCGAGATTGCCGTCGAGCCGAAGTCGAAGGCTGACCAGGAAAAGATGTCCATCGGCCTGCAGCGTCTTGCTGCCGAAGACCCATCCTTCCGCGTCGAGACCGACATCGAGTCCGGTCAGACCATCATGAAGGGCATGGGCGAGCTTCACCTCGACATTCTCGTTGACCGCCTGAAGCGCGAATTCAAGGTCGAAGCGAATATCGGTCAGCCGCAGGTTGCCTATCGCGAAGCCCTCGGCCGCGCAGCAGAGATCAACTACACCCACAAGAAGCAGTCGGGTGGTTCTGGTCAGTTCGCTGAGGTCAAGATCCAGTTCGAGCCGCTCGAAGCCGGTTCCGGTTTCGTGTTCGAGAGCGCCATCGTTGGTGGTTCGGTGCCGAAGGAATACATTCCGGGCGTCCAGAAAGGTCTCGAGCAGGCCAAGGAAAACGGTCTTCTGGCTGGCTATCCTGTGACTGACTTCAAGGCGGTTCTCGTCGACGGCAAGTTCCACGACGTTGACTCCTCTGTCCTCGCCTTCGAAATTGCTGCCCGCGCAGCCTTCCGCGAGCTGAAAGGCCCGGGCGATCCGAAGCTGATGGAGCCTGTAATGAAGGTCGAAGTCATCACGCCTGAAGAATATATGGGCGATGTGATTGGCGACCTGAACTCCCGTCGCGGCCAAATCCAGGGCTCGAGCCCTCGCGGCAATGCCGTCGCGATTGGAGCCTTCGTGCCGCTGGTGAACATGTTCGGTTACGTGTCCAACCTGCGCGGCATGTCTCAGGGCCGTGCCCAGTTCACCATGCAGTTCGATCATTATGCTGAAGTGCCGAAGGCAGAAGCGCAGAAGATCGTCCAGGACCTGGCAGGCTAAGTGCCGCACTGAACGCCTGACGGGCTATCAACGTCGGGCGAGAACTGAAGTTTGAGTTTGAAGTGAAGGAGAGGCCCCATGGCCAAGGAGAAGTTTGAGCGGAACAAGCCGCACGTGAACATTGGCACGATCGGCCACGTTGACCACGGCAAGACGACGTTGACGGCAGCGATCACGATGACGATGGCGGAGACCTATGGCGGTGCGGCGAAGTCCTATGCGGACATCGACAATGCGCCAGAAGAGAAGGCCCGCGGCATCACCATCAACACCGCGCACGTCGAGTATGAGACTGAGAACCGTCACTATGCGCACGTCGACTGCCCGGGTCACGCTGACTATGTGAAGAACATGATCACGGGTGCGGCGCAGATGGACGGCGCGATCCTGGTTGTGAACGCTGCTGACGGCCCGATGCCGCAGACGCGCGAGCACATCCTGCTGGCCCGCCAGGTTGGCGTTCCTGCGCTTGTTGTGTTCCTGAACAAGGTCGACCAGGTCGATGATGAAGAGCTTCTCGAGCTCGTCGAGATGGAAGTTCGTGAGCTTCTGTCCTCCTACGACTTCCCGGGCGACGACATTCCGATCGTTGCCGGTTCTGCGCTGGCCGCTGTTGAAGGCCGCGACGCGAACATCGGCAAGGACAAGATCATCGAGCTGATGGCCGCTGTCGACGAGTACATCCCGACGCCAGAGCGTCCGCTGGACAAGCCGTTCCTGATGCCGGTCGAGGACGTGTTCTCGATCTCCGGCCGCGGTACGGTTGTGACCGGCCGTGTGGAGCAGGGCATCATCAAGGTTGGCGAGGAAGTCGAGATTGTCGGCATCCGCGACACGCAGAAGACGACGGTTACCGGCGTCGAGATGTTCCGCAAGCTGCTCGACCAGGGCCAGGCCGGCGACAATATCGGCGCGCTGATCCGCGGTATCGACCGTGAAGGCGTCGAGCGTGGCCAGGTGCTGTGTAAGCCAGGTTCAATCACGCCGCACACGACGTTCGAGGCAGAAGCCTACATCCTGACCAAGGAAGAGGGTGGCCGTCACACGCCATTCTTCACCAACTACCGTCCACAATTCTACTTCCGTACGACGGACGTGACGGGTGTTGTGAAGCTTCCAGCGGACAAGGAAATGGTTCTGCCAGGCGACAACGTCAAAATGGAAGTCGAGCTCATCGCGCCGATTGCCATGGACCAGGGCCTGCGCTTCGCCATCCGCGAAGGCGGCCGCACCGTCGGTGCAGGCGTCGTCTCCAGCGTGACGAAGTAAGAC
>NZ_NCSU01000007.1 GCF_002088945.1 Henriciella pelagia
TGGTGCATTTGCTGAACGTTTGCCGAATGCCATAACTGTTCCCTATTGGTCCTTATTTGCCGAGCAGCTTCTTCAGCAGGGATTTCTGCGGCTGCGCGGTCTCACGGCCCGACAGGCTCGAGGCGAGATGATCAATTGCGAGCGATGGTTTCGCCTGCGGGTCGGCCTCGGAGATCATCTGCCCCTTGTTCGACGCGGTTCCAAAGAGCTGCGGATCGAATGGCAGGATGATTTCAGGCTCGGCCCCCATGGCCGAAGCAAAATCCTTGACCGGGATTTCCGGGCGTTTGGGCACACCCGCCATGTTGATGATCAGGCGCGGCGGGTTGTCGTTCGGCCGCTGCGCCTTCAACTGGTCAAGCATGTTCTTGCCGTTGCGCAGGGAGGCCAGGTCAGGCTGGCAGACGAGGATCACCTCATCGGAGCTGACGAGCGTATTGTAGATCCACTGCGACCAGCCATGCGGCAGGTCGAGCACCACATAGGGCATCAGGCGACGCACGCCTTCGATGACCGTCGAATAGGCATCCGCATCAACATCCATGAGCTGGTTGACGCTGGCCGGCGCAGTGAAGAGCGAGAGCCGGTCGGTCGCCTTGGCGAGCAGGCGCGAGATCACCGCATCATCGGCGCGCTCCGGGGCCAGGAGTGCATCAGCAATGGTCTGCTGGGTCTCATGGTTGAAGTCGAGCGAGGTCGTCCCGAAAGAGAGGTCGAGATCGACCAGCGAAGTGTTGACTCGCGCATTCTCGGCCAGCGACCAGGCAAGATTGTGGGCGATGGTAGAAGAACCGACGCCGCCCTTGGCACCGATTACCGAAATTGACTTGCCGACGAAAGGTGCGTCCGGATCGGTGAACATCGTCCCAATGGCGCGCACCATCTGGACCGGCTCGATTGGCGGCACGAGGTATTCGCTGACGCCGCGGGACACCAGCTGGCGGTAAAGGGCGATATCATTGGTGGCGCCGATCACCATGACCTGCACGCCCTCGTCACAATGGCTGGCAAGCTCGTCAATCTGCTGCATCATGACCGAGGCAGAAGCAGACGATTCAACAATCAGCAGGTTGGGGGTCGGGTTTTCGGACAGGTGCGCGATGGCAGCCGGAATACCGCCCGAAAAGGCGTCCACTGACGAATTTAACATTCGACGGTCGCCGGCGACCTTCTCGATCATGTCGCGGCTCTTCTCGGTCTCGTAGAAGGCCAGAATCGCGATGGCCGGAATGGCCCGGTCGCCGCCATGGCTCATTGTCATGGGGGGAAGCTCGACACCCTGTTCGACTTCCTTGAAGGGCGCGTCGACGGGGCCGGTCAACTGGTCGACCAGGCTGTCTGCAGACGTATCAGCCGCTGGCGAATCGTCGAATTCGAGATCGAACTCGTCTTCGAAGAGTGCGTTTTCGTTGCTCATGGCCCTACCCTCAAATCCTCACTAAACTCAGTTTACAGCCGTAGAGACCGACCCTGTTTCCGCATCGCTGCGCTCGGCACCGGTTGGCTGGCCCTCGCGGTAAAGTTGCAGCTGAATCTGGCGGCGGGCGGCATCGCCCGGTTCGATCTCGCGTTCACCCAGCAGGTCTGCCGGATTGGAAATCATCGCCGCCATATTCGTGCGCACCGAGCAGCCAAGCGAAGGCATGTCATTATTGCTGCTGGCATCTGCGAAATTGAATGCTGCCTTTTGCGGGCAGTCCGGAGCGATGGCCTTGTAGGCGCGGAAGCCGAGCACCATCGGCGCGTTACGGCCGTTCGCCTCGAACGCGCTGCCCGAAATCTCTTCATATTGCACGCCCGAAGACCAGGCGATTTCACGCGCTTCGGCCACGGCTTTCACCGCGAGCTCTTCATTCTGGTGATTTTTCGGCAGCGACATCACTAGCGGGCCAACGCCGCGCTTCTTGTAGTCGGCGACAAAGGCGCGGATGCGCTCGCGCTCGGACAGGCGCAGCTGCGACTCGTCCGGGTTCATATGGACTTCGAGATATTCGGTGGTCTCAGCGAGCTGAATGGCATTGCGGTCGAGCGAGGTGCCGGTCAGATACTCCGCCGGCACGGGGCCATGCTTGCCCGCGGACTGGCAGCCCGCAAGCGCCGCGACCGAAACCAGCCCCACAGAAGCAACGATACCTTTCACTGAACGCATGGGGTAGCTCCTATTCCTCAATGAACCCGACAGGGGCGTTGTAATTGTCCTGGCTGAGACCCTTGCCATTCTTTCCGTACACAGCGTTCAGCTTGCCAAAGAAGATGGTCTGGAGGTCTGAAGCATTCGCAAAGCCGTCGGCCGGGGTACGCAGGTTCTTCTTGGCCGTCGGATCGACGAGGTATGGCGTGATGATGACGACGAGTTCCGTCTCCTCATTGAGGAAGTCACGCGACTGGAAGAGCGCACCCAGGATGGGCAGCTTCTTGAGGCCTGGAAGCTGGTCGATGGTCTGACGCGACCGGCTCTGGATGAGGCCTGCCAGCATCATCGAGCCACCGCTTGGCAGCTCAACCGTGCTTTCGGCGCGGCGCACGCTGAGGGCTGGAATGGTCAGCGTCTGGGCCGTGATGACATTGCCCTGATCGTCAACACCGGCAACAGACTGGCCCTGGAAGGCACCCTGATTGGTGAGCTCGGAGACTTCGGTTGAAACCTTGAGCGATATCCGTCCTTCGGACAGCACGACCGGCGTAAAGCCCAGGCCGACACCGTATGGTTTGAATTCGATGGTGATACGGCCATTATTGTCCTGGCCGACCGGAACCGGAAACTCACCGCCCGCCAGGAATTTCGCGGACTCGCCGGAAATCGCCGAGATGTTCGGCTCTGCCAGTGTACGGACGATACCGACACGTTCGAGCGCATCGATTGCAGCGCCTGCGGATGACTGGAAGTCGCTGCCGACATAGTTGGTGTAGCCAACGCCACCGGAGAAGCCGCCAAGCGAGCTGCCGGCCACATTGTAGCCATTGGCGCTGGAGAAGCTGCCATTGTTGCTGAAGGGCAGGCCCGGCGCGAGAGTTGTCGTCTCTGCGTCGACCAGATTGCCCGAGCCGTCATCGGTAAACAGCTGTTTCTCGACAAGGTTAGCGAGGTCGCCGAAATTGGTGGTGCCCGACAGGTTGATGCCGAGCTGCTTGACCACGTTGCGCTGCATTTCGACGATGCGAACTTCCAGCATGACCTGATCCTTGGCCGCGATGGACATCATGTTCACCGGCTCAAAGTCGTCCCGGCCCGAATAGGCCTTGACCAGACGGATGACCTGGTCGGATTGCGACAGGCTGTCGACTTCCCCTGTCAGGATAATGTTGCCGCCGACGCTTTCGGCCTGAACGCGGGCATCGGGAACGTAGCGGGAGATCAGCTTGCTGAGCGACGCCATGTCGGCATCGACGATAATTTCAAGGTTCAGGAGCGGCGCGCCATTGCGATCAAACAGGAAGGCGTTGGTTTCGCCGACCTCGATCCCGCGGAAAATCAGGCGCTGGGCCGTCTGGACCACTGCATCGGCAATTTCCGGATTGGTGATGACAACATCGGCAACCGGGCGCTCCAGTTCGATCACGGTCGACTTGTTGAGGCCAAGCTTGATGGTCCGGGACACATTCGTGTCACCAGGCTCCATCACCGACACACCCATCAGATTCTGCGCGTGCGCCGCCAGGGGCGCCGCGAACAGGCAGACAGCTGCCAGAGCTTTTTGCATGCGACTGATGCTTGTCATCAGCTTCTCCCGCTTATCGAACCGTTCTTGAAGACCTTCACGCCGCCGCCCTCGTCGCCGCCGTTCAGCAATTGGGTATTGGCCGTTGCGACCCCATCATTTTCGTCTGAGTCAGCCACGCTGCGCAGCGCCAGCGAGATCGAGCCGAGGCGCGAGGAATGCGCCAGGACTTCGGCCTGCTTTGGCGCAAGCTCCAGCGTCGCGGTTGAACCCGTCAGCGTTGGCGAGCCATCGACCTCGCCGAACAGCTGGTCGATGGCCAGGACGCGGGCATTCTCAATGACGGTGCGCGTCACCGTCGTGTCGCGCACACCGCGCTCTGTGACCACTTCAACGTCGTAAGTGAGGATCACGTCGACCTTGTCGTCCGGCAGGATGAAGCCTGCCGAGGCGGTTTCTGGGGAGATTTCCACGGAGATGGCGCGCAGGCCCGGCTCAAGCAGGGCCGCCATGAAACCGGTCTCGCCCTTCTTGACGATCTTGCTGCCGATGATCGGTTCACCCTGGATAAGCGCCACCTTCACAACGCTGCCCGACAGTTCTTCAATCGCGTCAGGATTGCGTTCCTGCGTGAAATATCCAGCGTTCACAGCCTTTTCCGGCCAGTCGGACCATTCAAAATCATCCGGGGTCAGAAGGCTGCCGACGCGCATATCCATCCGGGCGACGAGCACCTGGGTCGAGGACACCTCGACTTCCTTCTCGATAACGACCGGTTCTCCGGGGGCAGCGACAGGAGAGGACGGGCCGGACATGCCTCTGACGAGAAGTGCCGCTCCGATTGCGGCGCCTGCCGCAACAAGGAGAATAATCAAACGCATCGGTGACATATGTCCGCCCCTCTGAACTCAACCCCTCAACAAAAAGGGAATCAACAGGGTGACTTTTGCACCGACACGCTAAAGCATAGTTAACTTCCGAGAACGGCTGTCACATTTATGGATGAGAGCAAGGGCGAGAGGGGCGCGGCGTAAATTGCACCGCCAGCAATCGCGACTCCGTATGGGACGCCATTGCCCGCCTGGAGGGTTTCCGCTGCAAAGCCAGGCACTGCATGCGCCGGCACAAGCTTGCGCGCAAGGATCACACAGACGGCAAGCCCACCGCCGATGACAGCCATCGCCATAAGGAAGGGCATTGTGGCAGCCGGACCAAGCCACAGCATCACGCCGGGGATCATCTTGGCGTCGCCCCCACCAAAGACTCCAAAGGCAAAGAGGAAGATGGAAACCAGGAAGGCGATCGCGCCCGCCATCATGTGGGCCCCGAAGACATCCCATCCCGGCGCCGCTATGATGATAGCCGGAAAGAACAGGAAGGCGATGGCAAGGTTGAGCCCATTGGTAATGGTCAATGTCTCGACATCACGCAGGGCCGCATAAATGCAGAGGCTGAGGAATACAAATGTGAATACGACCGCAACCATGACCTGTCCTCTCTACCCGTTTCGCAAACCCTAGGCGGAAAGTCTGAAGACTTGATTTCCGCACCGATGAGGGGTGCAGACATGAAAGAAGCCGCCGGGCGGACCCGACGGCTTCGATTTCGTTCGTCGCCGTGGCGACTAACAAAGTGCCAACTTAGAGAGCGTTAGCGACTTCGTTGAACGTAGAAGCGGTGTTCGTACCGAGCGTGGTGACAGCGCTGATGATCGCGACAGCGATCAGGGCAGCGATCAGGCCGTATTCGATAGCGGTTGCACCGGACTCGTTCTTGAACAGTTTCATAAGCTTTTGCATTGGAGACTCCATCATCATGCAGTTGTTTCGTCCCGTGTCATTTATGTGCCGGAACAGGTGCGGTTTTACAGGACGTGGTTGAATATCGAGTAAACTGAAGCAGAAAATTCCTGAATGCCTGCCGACGATTTGTTAACCCCCTCAGAAGGCCTGTATCGCCTGCCCTTCCGGGGGTTTCCTATTGTACTCGCTATATAGAATGAAAGTGTGCCACCCGCGTGCATTTCGGAAGCGTTAGGGTTCGTGAAACCTTCTTGCACGAGATTCGGACCGAATAACCGATCAGCACAAGGAGCGGTACATGAAGTTTCCAGCGAAATTCCTCGCGGCCACTATGGGTGCCGCCCTGTTCTGCGGCGTTGCCGCTGCCCAGCAATTCACGGTCGAAACCGGCACCACCAAGCCGCTTCGCCTGGCCAAGCCGGCATCCAGTGTCGTGATCGGCAACCAGAATATTGCCGATGTCGCCGTCGCCGATCCGAATCTGGTTTTCCTCACCGGAAAGTCATTCGGAACGACCAATCTGCTCATCCTCGATGATGCAAACAACATCATCTACTCGGCCGATATTGTGGTCACGACCAACTCTGCCAGCCTGGTGACGATTAACCGTGGTGGCAGTTCCTTCACCTATGATTGCGCTTCGGACTGCCGCGATGCGCCGATGATCGGCGATGACCAGACCCACTTCCAGCGCGCGCTCAGCCAGGCTCGTGATGCACAGCGCACAAATGAGGGTGGCCGCTAGGCACGTCCTGCCTGCCGGAACGATACGTCTCGAAAACCAGCCCGGTTCGCCGCGGCTGGTTTTTTCCATTGTGCAGGGTGATGACGGAAGCAAGGCCCGTTGCAAGTGGAGGGTGGCCTAGCGGCTTGGCTGGGCGTTCGTGGTCGCTGCCAGCTCCGCCCCGGCCTGCTCGCGCGCGAATGTGGCGGCCTCGTCGATGCTGGCCGAATAGATCGGTTCGGCTGTTTCCGACAGGCGGCCGACCGGGATGTCGTCGAGACGCCACTCAAAGGCCGAGCCGTCCTGCACGGTGACCGTCCAGTCTGCGCCAACCCGCGGATAGTAGATTTCACCGCGCCCCATGGTGCGACTGCGGAAAATGGTGCCATCCGCGCCGCGCACTTCGATCCATGCGTTTTTCAGCGCCACGATTGAAAGCTCCCGCTCTTCATTGACCGTGGTGGCGACAGGCTCACGCGAGAACAGGCTTTCCTGGGCGGTGTTCACCGCAACGACGCGTTCGGCCACGGATGGGGCCGTGCGCCGCTCGAAGACCTTCTTCGGGGTCAGCAGGACCGCCGATGCACTGATTGCAACGACCAGCGCACTGGCACCGAGAGCCGGGATCAGGAAGCGGCGACGGCTCCGTTCGCTGACGGTCACCGATGATTTCGGGATCGCAGTGGCAAGGTCCTGTTCTTCTTCCATCGGAAAGTCTGCAAGGATGGTGTCTGCAGGGATGCCGAGCACATTGGCATAGGAACGGGCCACAATGCGCGTGCGGCGCATGTCATAATCTGGCGGCTGGATGGTCTGCTCAAGCGATTCCAGCACGCGGCGGTTGATCAGCAGCTCCTTCGCCATGTCATCGAGAGACTTGCCGCGTGCCTCACGGGCTGCGCGCAGGCGGCCACCGGCGGTGAACGCCTCGATCAGCGTGCCTTCACGCTGTTCATCGCTCTCTGCCTGCTGTTCGGACGCAAGAGGGGGCTGCGGCGAGGTTTCAGTCTCGTCGTGACCGGATTCTTCCGGTGCGTTTGCGCTTGAGTGTTCGTCGTCATGTATCATGACGTACCGTCCGTTCATTCCCGGCTGATGCTATGTCCCTCAATGCAGGTCTTATACCATACACGGGATAAGCCTACAGGCCCATCTTCAGCTATCAGTCAAAACAATTTTCTGTAATTCAGCGATGGCTAATACTTCGTTACGGAACTCTCCGTTCGATGTATGAACCGCTGTTTTCAGGGCTTCGGAGAAAGCGCCGAGATCGAGCGAACGCAGCATGCGCTTGACCGGCCCAATGCCTGCCGCCGGCATGGATAAGGTCCTGAATCCCAAGCCTAAAAGGCAAAGTGCCTCGACGGGCCGCGAAGCGACCTCGCCGCAGACAGAGACAGGGATACCGAGCCGGTTGCATTCATTAAGCGTGAACTCGAGAAAACGCATGACCGGGCGGCTGACGAGGTCATATCGCTCTGAGACGCGCGGTACCATTCGGTCCGCAGCGTGGAAAAATTGCAACAGGTCATTTGTGCCGACCGAGATGAAATCCACTTCCCCGGCGACATCCTCAAGGCCATAGGCGAAAGCGGGCGCTTCCAGCATGGCGCCGACGCGAAGCTCGATCGGTTCGGCGAATCCGCGCTGCTTGCTCCACTCGATCTCGTCCAGCAGCAGGGCTTTGGCCTCGAAGAATTCTTCGGCGATGGTCACCATCGGGAACATCACCGAGAGCGGCCCGCCATCGGCGGCACGAACAAGGGCGCGCAGCTGGCGGCGGAAAAGGCCGGGGCGGTCCAGGGCGAACCGGATCGAGCGCCAGCCAAGCGCCGGGTTTTCCTCAAACTGGTCCGTCGCATTCGGCAACAGCTTGTCGCCGCCAAGGTCGAGCGTCCGGAAATGCACCGGTCGGCTGCCGGCGTGGTCCAGCACTTCGCGATAGAGGTCGATCTGCGCTTCCATCTTGGGCAGCGTGTCGGAGACGAGGAACTGGAATTCGGTGCGGAACAGGCCGATCCCGTCCGCCCCGGTTGCATCCATGGACTCAAGGTCGATGGCGAGGCCGGCATTCAGCATCAATTTGATATCGACGCCGTCGCGGGTGCGCGATGGCTGGTCGCGCAACGCCTGGAAGGCGGCCTGGCGCTCGGTGCGAAGCACGCTGCGGGTCTGATAGGCGTCGAGCAGGCTCTGGTCCGGCCGGATGTGGAGCGTGCCCTGCTCGGCATCGACGATCACCTGGTCACCCGGCGCGACAAGGGCGGACAGCCCGCCTACCCCGCCAATCGTCGGGATGCCCATGGCCCGCGCGACAATGGCTGTGTGGCTGGACGGGGCGACCTCTTCGAGGATGATGGCGGCAAGCCCGGAGTCGCGATACTCCAGCAGCTCGGCAGGCCCGAGACGGCGCGCAATCAGGACTTCGCGGACCTCTTCGCTCCTGTCGCGGCCATTGGCGTGCGACTTCATGCTGCCCGACAGGACGCGCAAAAGACGATTGTCGAGATCTTCCAGGTCATGCAGGCGTTCGCGCAGGTACGGGTCGTGCGCATTCTCAAGCTTGGTACGGTGTTCGCGGCGCGAGCGGTCGACGGCCGCTTCGGCAGACAGGCCCGACCGGACAGCCTCTTCCAGCCGGATCGGCCAGACAGGGTCACTTGCCAGCATCTTGAAGGCTTCGAGCACTTCGCGTGGTTCGCCGAAGATAGCGCCGACATCGGAGGCCAGCATGCGATCAAGCTGTGCGTTGAGCTCTTTCAGGGCGCGGCGCAGGCGGGCTGCTTCCGCGTCAGGGTCTTCAGTGAAATATCGCGCCGGAGAGACGACGACATCGTGCAGGCGCGCTTCGCCAAGCCCGAGGCCATCGCAGAGCGTGCGTCCGCTGAGCGTGATGGACCGTGCTTCGCGCACGGGCGAGGACCCGCCGGACGTTGTCGCCTCGGCGGCCACGACTTCAGCCAGAACCATTGCGATGGTCTGCAGGCTGTCGACCTCATCATCCTCATAGAGCCGCTCTGTGCGGTTCTGCACGGTCAGGACACCGATCACGCGCCCGCCGCGCAGGATCGGCACGCCGAGAAAGGCGTGATACGGGTCCTCGCCGGTCTCCGGGCGATAGGAGAAGGCCGGATGGCGCGGGGCGTCCTGAATGGAAAGCGGCTCGCCCGACAGCGCAATCTGTCCGACCAGCCCTTCATCGAGGGCGAGCTTGGTCTGGTGCACGGCTTCGCGGCTGAGGCCTTCGGTGGCGACAAGCTCAAGCTCGTCATCATCGGTGCGCCGGTAAATGGAGCAGACGTCAGCCACCATCGTCCCTGCAATGAGGGTCACCACCTTCTGCAGGCGGGTATCGGCTTCCATGTCTCCCGCCATCACATTGCGAAGGCGGTTGATCAGGAGCCTCGGGACGGAGAAGCTCTGGGGCATGGCGTGCCCGTTAGTGGACGGTTGTATCAGCCATCGTCAAGCCCGAATGCCGTGTGCAGGGCACGGACGGCAAGTTCGGTATAGGCGGCATCGATAAGGACTGAAATCTTGATTTCGGAGGTCGAAATCACGTCGATATTGATGCCTTTCTTGTAAAGCGCATTGAACATTGTGCCTGCGACGCCTGTATGGCTTTTCATGCCGACGCCGATGACAGAAACTTTAGCGACATCGCGCGAAACAGAGAGATTCTCGAAGCCGATATCCGCCTTGTGGTTGAGCAGGAGCTGCTCAGCCTTTGTGCTGTCGGCGCTGGTACAGGTGAAAACCATGTTGGCCCGCTCGGGTCCACGGGCATTGGCCTGGACGATCATGTCGACGTTGACACCGGCCTCCGCCAGCATGGAGAAGATGCGGGCCGACACGCCAGGCTTGTCCTCGACACCGTAGAGCGTGACCTTGGCTTCGTCGCGCGAATAGGTAACTCCGTTGACGACCTGCTTTTCCACGATTTCATCCTCACTACAGACATAGGTGCCCTGATTGGTCTCGCCGGGCTCGGCAAAGCTGGAGAGTACGCGAACCCTGACCTGGTGGTTCATCGCAAGCTCGACGGATCGCGTCTGCAGCACCTTGGCGCCGAGCGATGCCATTTCGAGCATTTCCTCATAGGAGATCTTGTCGAGCCGACGGGCCTGCGGAACGATGCGCGGGTCTGTCGTGTAGACGCCGTCCACATCCGTGTAGATGTCGCAGGAGTCGGCTTCCAGCGCAGCGGCGACAGCAACGGCGCTGGTGTCAGACCCGCCGCGGCCAAGCGTCGATACGCGGCCCTCGTCGGTGACGCCCTGAAAACCGGCAATGACGGCAATCTCACCGCTATCGACCGAATCCTGCAGGCCGGAATCCTCAAACCCCATAATGCGGGCAGACCCGTGGGCCGAGCTGGTCTTCATGGCGAGCTGCCAGCCGAGCCAGCTGCGCGCTTTCAGGCCACGCTTGCGCAGGGCGAGGGCGAGCAGGCCGCTGGTCACCTGTTCCCCGGACGAAACGACCACGTCATATTCATCGTCGAAATTCGAACCGGTGACCGCATCCCCGGCAGCGCCGCGCGCATAGCCGACAAGCTTGTTGGTCTCACCCGCCATGGCGGAAACGATGACGGCGAGGTTTTCGCCGCGTTCGGCGCGCCAGGCGACAATATCGGCGACATGCGCGATACGCTCGAGGTCTGCTACCGAAGTTCCGCCGAATTTGAGGACTGTGCGCCGCATTGCCTTGCTGCCGAGCTTTCCCATTTAATGGTTCATAGATTCCGCGCGTGTCTTTAAGCGCGTCGCCGCCGAAGCGCAAACAGGTTTGCTAAAGATATGGAAAAAATAGCAGAAAACCGGCAAGAAATGCCTCAAACCCCCAGTATAGACCCGGATGAGGTGGCAAAATTTTCGGCCATGGCTGCCGAATGGTGGGATCCGAAGGGAAAATTCAGGCCGCTGCACAAGTTCAACCCGGTACGCCTTGGCTTTATTCGTGACACGCTGGTGGAGCATTTCGGACTGGACGGGACGCAGCGCAAGCCGCTGAAGGGGCTGCGCATCCTGGACATTGGTTGCGGCGGTGGCCTGGTCAGCGAGCCCATGGCACGTCTTGGCGCAAGCGTGACAGGCGTCGATGCGAGCGAAGCCAATATCAAGACGGCTCTGACCCATGCGCGCGAGGCTGGTCTCGACATCGACTACAGGTGCGGCACGGCGGAAGGCCTGATTGAGGGCGGCGAAGAGCCGTTCGATGCGGTGCTCAACCTTGAAGTGGTCGAACATGTTGCCGACCCCGGCCAGTTCCTGCGCGACACCGCCTCACTGGTTCGCCCTGGCGGGATGACCATCACGGCGACACTGAACCGGACGCCCAAGGCCTTCGCACTTGCCATTGTCGGAGCTGAATATGTGATGCGCTGGCTGCCGCCCGGCACGCATGAATTCGCCAAATTCCTGCGCCCCGAAGAAGTTTCCGGACCACTGGAAGCGGCCGGGCTTGTGGCGGATGCGCCACAGGGGGTTTCCTTCAATCCATTGTCGGATCAATGGAAACTTTCTTCCGACACAAAGGTCAACTACATGATCGTCGCGCGTCGACCGGAATAGAGTTTCATGACCAGCCCCGTCACACCTGAAAATGTTCTGGATTACTGGATCGGGGGAACCGCCAATTCGGCGAGTGCCCTGGAGGACATGCAGCCGCGCTGGTTCAAGAAGAGCTTCGAAACCGACAAGCAGATCGCCGATCACTTTATCGACGTGCTGGCAGACCTTGCCAGCGGCATGGCCAATGACTGGGCAAGGCAGGGGGCCCGGCCGAGGCTGGCAGCGATCATCGTTCTCGATCAGTTCAGCCGCAATCTTTTTCGCGGCCACAAGCTTTCATTTGCGCATGACCCCATTGCGCGGAACCTGATGAAGACGGGACTTGCGCTTGGCGAGGACAAGCAGCTCAGCGAGACCGAGCGGGTGTTCTTCTACCTTCCGGCTGAGCATTCCGAGGACATTCTGGACCAGAAACTGTCGGTTCGCCTGTTCAAGCAGCTGGTTGCCGACGCACGGCCCGAATTCAAGGAATTCTGCGTCTCGACCCTGGACTATGCCAAGGCCCACCTCGACGTGATCGAGGAGTATGGCCGCTTTCCGCATCGAAACCGGGTGATGCGGCGTACCTCGACACCGGAAGAACGGGCCTATCTCAGTCAGCCGGGCGCAGGCTTCTGATCAGTTGCGTCCGCGAAGCGTCTCCTTCCAGAGGCCTTCCATGGCGAGAATGACCTGTGGCCAGTGCGTATAGAGCAGGTATTGGCCGGCATCCTCGATCGCGATCACCTGTGTCACGCTCGGCACAGTGCTGGCGAAGAGCTCCACCATTGAAGGCCGGAAGACATTGTCCTGCATGCCGTGGATGATGTGGAAGGGCGCCATCACATTGCGGGCGACGTCGCGCCGGTCCGTCAGGGCCATACGGACTTCAGAGACCAGGGCGTGAGCCCCCTGCTTGACGGCATGGCGCAGCCCGTCAATCACAACGGCGCGCACTTCGGGGCGGCGCATGGCGCGCTTTTCTATGGGGGAATCGCGGTGCAGCGTGTTCAGCATGAATTCGTCACGCCCGCTATCGATCAGGCCAACAGCCGCGCGCGCGATGAAGCCAATGGCGGATGGCGCCCTGAGCAGCGTCGTGGCCACGATCCTGTGGTGCCATGGAAGCTCGTCTTCCATGCCCTCTTCCCAGCTCGTCTCACCGCTGACCGACAGGAGACCGCGGGTGATATCCGGCCGGGCGGCGGCAAAGGCCTGTGCATGGATGAGACCATTGGCGTGACCGACAACGAGGACGGGGCCGATTTCCAGTCGCTGAATGAGTTCGGCCATGGTGCGCACACCGGCCTGGATGCGGTCATCAAGGGAATCGGCGCTTATGCCGTCCGACGCCCCAAAACCAGGGCGGGAGGGGGCGATGACGCGCCAGCCCTGGCGGGCAAGGGCTTCGACCGCCGGTTCGGTCCAGAGTGGGCCGAGATAGAGATGATGGAAGAACAGGACGGGCCGACCGAGAGGGTCGCCCTGCTCCATCCAGCTGAGCGTGCGGCCATCCGACAGGGTCATCACCTTCTGCTGGCGCCAGCGGTCGATCTCGCGCATGGCGGGTGCCTGGCGGGAGATGGCGCGCGCTGTATTTATCGTTGCGCCAAAGCTGGTAAGCAGGCGCACCGCTTCTGTCACGCTGGAGACGCCGAGCTTGTTGAGGATAGCGCGGATCTGGGTACGCACGGTGGCGAGTTTTGCGACACGGTCCCTTGCAATCCTTTCCGGTGCATCCCCGCGCGACAGGCGCAGGGACACATCAACCTCAGCGTCAGACAGGCCATAGACTTCGCTGAGGCGGTCACCCATGGACCGGTCGAGATGGATCTCGACCGCGGCGAGGAGCAGCGCGTCCTCCGAGGCCGTCTCGCCATCCTGCAGGGAAACCCGCGTCAGCAGCAGGCGCGACTCAGCTCCTTCCTTGCCGAGACGGCTTGCGATGAACAGGAAATCTTCGGTCATGTCCGCCAACGAATTGCGCCTGACCCATGAGCGGACCGATGAGAGGGCCGCGGTATCGAGCTGCAGGTCGTGAAGGCAGGCTGGCGCCTGGCCGCCCAGCAGGTTGAGACAGGCTGCATTCGCGCCAAGGATCTCGCCATCCGGCTTGAAAATGGCGGCAGGCCCCGGCATCTGGTCTGCGAGGAGGCGGGCAGACTCGGCATGGGCGCGAAGACGGCCCATTCGGTCAAGGATGGCGAGCGCGCGCTGGAAGTGCGCATTCACGTTCTCGGAAAACTCGCTTTCGCCGTCAGATGGCAGCTCGTCGATATAACGCGACCAGGCGTCGAGCAGCTCCTGGTAGCGCTCCGGTTCAAGCGTGGTGGCATAGGCCTCCTCGACGAGACGGTTCTCGCTCGTCCCGGTGGACGCGAACGCATTAGTGGTCAAATTTTGCCCCCTCACATTCAAAGAACGGGCACGGTTCTGCAAAAAAATATGAGATAACCAAAAAAATTCCGCTCATTCATCAAAATTGATGATGCGCGAATTCTGTCTATTCGGCAATGACCGGTTCTCGAAATTGCAGCGGTGTGGGGACGCACGCATAGACAGGCGAAGCTGGTTATTTTCCGGCTTCGCCTGTTGCCGTTTTGACGGGGAGCCTCCAGATAGGCGGTCCTGATCTGGAAGACTGACTTTCATGGCAACGACGACCGAAACGCTTGAGGCGGCAGGCCTTGCCCGCCCTACCCTGCCTTTACCGCAGTGGGAATTCGTTGCCATGATGGCGGCGATGATGGCGCTCAACGCGCTCGCCATCGATACGATGCTGCCGGCCCTCCATGATATCGCGACATCCTATTCCCTGCAGAGCGAGAATGACCAGCAGCTCGTCATCTTTGCCTATGTGGCCGGATTTGGCGCTCCGCAGCTTGTCTTCGGACCGGTCTCCGACAGCTATGGCCGCAAGAAAGTCGTTCTGGGCTGTATCGTTGCTTACACCCTGGCAGGATTCGCCTGCATGGCGGCAACAAGCTTCTCAATGTTGCTTGCCTTGCGCTTCCTGCAGGGCATTGCCGCATCCGGTATCCGGGTGATTGCTGTCTCGGTCGTCCGCGACCTGATGGGCGGGCGGGCCATGGCGCGCATCATGTCGCTTGTCATGACCGTGTTCATGGTGGTGCCGATCCTGGCGCCGGCCCTTGGAGAAGGCGTGATGGTGTTCGCGCCCTGGCCGTGGACGTTTGGCGTCCTTGGCGTGGCCGGGATCCTGATGTTTTTCTGGGTTCTGGTGCGACTGCCGGAAACACTGGCGACGGACGACCGGCCTGCGCTCAATTTCAGGAGCTCCTTCCGCGCCTACTGGCAGGTTGTCACGACGCGCGTGACTTTTGGCTATATGTGCGCGAGCGGCGTCATCTTCGGCGCCCTGTTCTCCTATGTTGCCTCGTCCGAACAGGTGTTCCGAGACGTTTTCGACAAGGAAGATACCTTCGTCTGGTGGTTTGCGGGGATCGCGGGCGCACTGTCGATTGGCAACTTCATGAATTCGCGGGTGGTCGAGCGGCTGGGCATGCGCCGGGTCAGCCATTCGGTGCTGCTCGGCTTCCTCGTCCTGGCCTCGGTCAATACGCTCCTGATGGCGACAATGGGCGAAAAGCTGATCATCTTCTATCCGCTCTTCGCCCTGACTTTCGCCTGTTTCGGCCTGATCGGCGCGAACTTCTCGGCGCTCGCGATGGAGCCGCTCGGCAAGATTGCGGGCACAGGCAGCGCCGCCTATGGCTTCATGACGACAACAGTGGCGAGCTTTTTCGGCTGGATGGTTGCCAGCCGGTTCAATGGCAGCATCGTTCCGATCCTGGAAGGCTATATCGGCCTCGGCCTCGCCTGCCTCATCATCGTGTTCTTCACCGAGCGCGGCAGGCTGTTCGGCTCTCGCGACGACCCCTAGGCGTTGATTTCCCGGCGCTTGCCGAGCGTGCGGACCTTCTGCTCGATGAAGCGGATCACCTTGCCGGTGACATTCTTGCCGGTCGCCTTCTCGATGCCTTCAAGGCCGGGCGAGGAGTTCACTTCGAGCACGACCGGGCCGTTCTTCGACTGGAGGATGTCGACGCCTGCGAAATTCAGGCCGAGGCGTTTGGCGGCTGCGACCGCGATCTTGCGCTCGTCCGGGGTCAGGGAGATGGCCATGGCTTCGCCGCCGCGGTGCAGGTTCGAGCGGAACTCGCCCTCCTGCGCCTGACGTTTCATGGCGGCGACCACCCGCCCACCTATGACAAGACAGCGCACATCGGCGCCTGCGGCTTCCTTGACAAATTCCTGGACGAGGAAATTGGCATCAAGGCCGCGAAACGCATCAACCAGGCTCTCGGCTGCCTTCTTCGATTCAGCGAGAACAACGCCGCGGCCCTGCGTCGATTCCAGCAGCTTCAGGACGACGGGTCCGGTCCCGGCAAGGCCGACAAGGTCTTTCGTGTCCTTCGGCGAATGCGCGAAGGCCGTGACCGGCATGGCGATACCGGCCTGCGAGAGCAGCTGATGGGCGAGCAGCTTGTCGCGCGACGCCCCGATGGAGGAGGGTGGATTGAGGCACCAGGCCCCCATCGCCTCGAACTGGCGCAGCACGGCCATGCCGTAATTCGTCATGGAAGCCCCAATGCGCGGGATGACGGCATCATAGAAGGGCAGCGTCTTGCCATCATAGTGAATTTCCGGCGCGCGGGCCTCGATCTTCATATAGCAGCGCGACGTGTTGATGACGTCGACGATATGGCCCCGCTCCCGCCCGGTCTCGGCGAGGCGCATGGAAGAGTAATTGTCTGGCTCCCGCGTCAAAAGCGCCATGCGAAGGGGCCGCGTCTTTGGCTTCAGTGGCTTGATGCTCTGATAGAGATCGAAGCTGAGTTTGGGCTGTATGAAGGACCGGTCGGGAATAACCGTTGTATGGTCCCCAAATGCGGACCGGCCGAGCAGCATCCTGTAGGACATGGTCTCGCGATTGGTGAGCGTGATCTCGATTGTCCGGCGCACGGTGCCGATCTGCATCTCGGTCGCGATGACATAGCGAAGCTCTGTCTGGCCATTAGAACTGGTCACATCGCGCCGGTCGACGACCGGTGCCGTGCACACAAGTTCGAGCTTCGGATGGTCGGGGTCAGGCCGGATGAGGAAACGCACCTTTGGAGAGCCTGTATCTCCAAAGCTTTCGATAACCTCGGCATGAAGCGCAGAAGTCTTGGCGCCGGTGTCAACTTTCGCCTTGATCGCGGGCAGGCCAAGCGCAGGCAGTGCCAGCCACTCTTCCCAGCCAAGTTCGAGTGCGTCACTCATGCTTCGTCTCCGATGCCGTCTGCGGGTGTCTTCGAAGAGTGGCGGCCAGGTTTCAAGTGATATTTCAGCGACCGGCCCGACTGCTGGTGTTAATTGAACATTTGCCATTGCTACCCATTGTTCGGGTATGAAAAACCAAGCTCGCATTGGCCTTTTAGCCGGCGCGGCCATCCTTTCGGGGCTGGTGCTGACCCGATGTCAGTCCGCCGAAGATGCAGCGATCGTTACAGATTCAACGACGATAGACTCCATCCGCGAGGGTGGGGAACTTGTCGTGCTGACACTTGAAAGCCCGACCACCTACCGAAAGTTCGCAGAGACTGAAGAAGGCTACGAAATCGACATTGTCGAGGAATTTGCAGACAGTCTTGGTGTAAAACCCCGCTATGTCGTGATGGATAATGTCGAGGCGTTGATCAAGGGCATCGAGAACGGTCGGGGCCATATCGGCGCGGCGGGCCTGACAATGACCGAGGCCCGGTCAGCGCGTGTGAAGTTCGGGCCGGCCTACAAGAATGTCGAGGAAGCCGTCGTCTGCCATCAGAAGGGCCCTGCCCCGACAGACCTTGATGAGCTGGCGGACGTGAAGCTGACCGTGCTTGCCGGGTCTTCCTATGTCGAGACCCTGCAGCGGCTGAAGGCTGATCATGCCGGCCTCAACTGGTCGACCCGTCGCGCCGGGTCTGCCATGCCCATGCTGGGCGCGGTGGCGATGCGGCGCGTCGAGTGCACGATTTCGGACTCGCACCTCGCCGAATATGCCCGCCGGCTCTATCCGGACCTCATCACCCCGATGACGGTCAGTGAGGACCGCCCACTCGGCTGGATTTATAATGGCAAGATTGGCGGCATGGATACCGCGCTTGAGGACTGGTTCGCCGAGCAGCACAATAATGGCTATCTCGAAGAACTGGACGAGCACTGGTTCGGCTATCTCGATGAGTTCGACTATGTCGAGGTTCTGCGCTTTGTCGAACGCGTCGAAGACCGCCTGCCGGAGTTCAAGACCTATTTCCAGGCAGCAGCCGCCGACACGGAATTCGAATGGCACCTTCTCGCCGCTCAGGCCTATCAGGAAAGCCATTGGGACCCGGATGCCGTGAGTGGCACTGGTGTTCGCGGCCTGATGATGCTGACCCTGCCGACCGCCGAGGAACTCGGTGTGGAGGATCGGACCGATCCGGCGCAGAGCGTCGAAGGCGGGGCGAAATATCTTCGCCGGCTCTATGATCGCATTCCGGACGGCGTGCAGGGCGAGGACCGGCTCTGGTTTGCCCTGGCGGCCTATAATGTTGGCATGGGGCACATCTATGATGCGCGCCGCATCGCCGAACGCAAAGGCCTCGACAAGAATCGCTGGGACGATCTTCGCACTGTGCTGCCCCTGCTCAGCCGGCCGGAATATTATTCCACGGTGAAGCATGGCTATGCACGCGGCCATGAGCCGGTGCGATATGTCCGAAAGATCCGCGACTATTACAGGATGCTGCGCTCGAACGAGCCGGTCTGAGGCATTCGCGCAACTTATCGGTTGCGTTTATCATCGCCGTGATCTAAGCAAAGCGCAACCAGGGAGTTGCGCATGACAGACCGTATCGAGAAGACCACCACGCTGAAATCATCCATCGACAAGGTGTGGGACGCGATCACCGACCATGAAAAGTTCGGTGAGTGGTTCAAGGTGAAACTCTACAATCCTTTCGTCGAAGGCGAGATGACCCGGGGACACATAACCCATCCTGAAGCCGAAGGCATGGTGTGGGAAAGCGTAACCCGTGACATCCGACCGAAAACCTATTTCTCATTTGTCTGGTATCATGACGCCACCCAGGCCGGAGCCGCCCCGAAGCGATGCGAGATGCTGGTCGAGTTCATTCTGAAGCCGATGAATGGCGGAACGCATCTCACCATTATCGAGTCCGGCTTCGACGCTGTTCCCCAGCCTGAAAGCGAGACGATCCGCACGCGCAATGATGGCGGCTGGGCCGAGCAGATCCGCAATATCGAGGCCTATGTTGATGGTTAATGCGGAGCGGGCAATTGATCCGGTCAGCATTTTCGGCGCGCTTGGCGATGCCACGCGGCTGAAGCTGGTCGACACGATGAGCGACGGGGAAAGCCGTTCGATCTCGGACCTGGCATCAGGCTTCGGGATGAGCCGGCAGGCCATCACCAAACACCTGAAAGTGCTGGAGGCGGCCGGGCTGGTCGCGAATGACAGGGTCGGCCGGGAAACGCAGTTCAGGCTCGAGACCGGCGCCATCGACGCGGCGCGCGACTATCTCGACCGCGTCTCACGCCACTGGGACGAGGCCATCGGGCGACTGAAGGACTTTTTGGGGGAGGGGTGAGCGCATTTGGCTTTCATCCTTCGACAGGCTCAGGATGAGGTCCGGTCTGTCTGGTCAGGTGTATCTCCATAGTGAGCAAAGTCGAACCACGGAGCCGTATCGCGCTGCACCCGGCTCCGTGGTTCGGTTTCGCTCACCATGAGGGCTTTCTGTTATCGCACCAAAATGGGACCTCATCCTGAGCCTGTCGAAGGATGATGCCCCACGCGCAACCGCAGCCTAGACCTTCTCCAGCCAGGCTTCTTCGACCACGTCGACGACATCGCTCATGATGTCGGTGATCTTGAAGTCCTTCGGCGTGTAGACGCGGCGGATGCCCATCTGCTTCAGCGCGCGCTCATCTTCTGGCGGAATGATACCTCCGACGACGAGCGGGGTGTTTTCAAGGCCTGTCTTGCGCATTTCGGCGATCGTGTCGCGGACAAGGTCGAGGTGGCTGCCCGACAGGATGGAGAGGCCGATGACATGCGCGTCGGCTTCCTTTGCCTGGGCGACGATTTCTGATGGCGTGAAACGAATGCCTTCATAGATCACGTCCATGCCGCAGGCGCGGGCGCGGCTCGCAATCTGCTCGGCGCCGTTGGAATGTCCATCGAGCCCCGGCTTGCCGAGGACATAGGTCAGGCGGCGACCGAGGTCTTCGGAGACCTTGTCGACGCGCCTGCGGGTGGCTTCGATGTCCTCATCGCCGCCGGTTTCGACAACCACGGCGACGCCGGTCGGGCCGCGATATTCGCCGAACACCTCGCGGAGCGCCCCGCCCCATTCGCCTGTGGTGACGCCCGCCTTGGCGGCGGCGATGGATGGCTCCATGATGTTCTCGCCGGACTGGGCCGCCGCCTTGAGGGCAGCCAGGGCTGCGTCCGCAGCGGCATTGTCGCGAGACTTGCGCCACTCATTGAGGTTGCGGACCTGTTCGGCCTCGACCATGGGGTCGACGGTCTCAATGGTCTTCTCGCCCGCGCTGAGCGGGCTGTCGGCAGATTCGGTATACTTGTTGACGCCCACCACGGTGAGGTCTCCGCTTTCAATGGCGCGGATCCGGTCGACATGAGCCCCGACGAGGCTTTCCTTCATATAGGCAACTGAATCGACGGCACCGCCCATCTCGTCAATCCTGGCGAGTTCGGCGCGGGCACCGGCTTTCAGCTCTTCGGTCTTGCCATCGACAACGTGGGAGCCGTCAAACAGGTCCTCGAATTCGAGCAGATCAGTTTCAAAGGCGAGAATCTGCTGCAGGCGCAGCGACCATTGCTGGTCCCAGGGCCGTGGCAGGCCGAGCGCCTCATTCCAGGCTGGAAGCTGCAGGGCGCGGCAGCGGGCACGCTTTGACAGGGTGACGGCAAGCGCCTCGATCAGGATGCGGTAGACATTGTTTTCCGGCTGCGGTTCGGTCAGGCCAAGCGAGTTGACCTGCACGCCGTATCGGAAGCGCAGCGCCTTTTCGTCGGTGACGCCATAACGGTCGCGGCCGATCTCTTCCCAGAGGTCGACAAAGGCGCGCATCTTGCAAAGTTCCGTTACGAAACGGACGCCCGCATTCACGAAGAAGGAAATGCGCCCGAACACGATCTCAAAGTCCTTTTCCGGAACTTGACCGCCGGCTTTCACAGCGTCGAGGACGGCGCAGGCGGTCGCGAGTGCGTAGGCAAGCTCCTGCTCAGGCGTAGCGCCGGCTTCCTGCAGATGGTATGAACAGACGTTTAGCGGGTTCCATTTTGGTACTTCAGTATAGCACCAACTCACCATGTCGGCGATCAGACGCATCGACGGCTCCGGTGGGAAGACATAGGTGCCGCGCGAGAGATATTCCTTGATGATGTCGTTCTGCGTCGTGCCGCGCAGCTTGGCCCGGTCATCGCCGCGCTCATCGGCGAGGGCAACGTACAGCGCGAGCAGCCAGGCCGCCGGCGCATTGATCGTCATCGAGGTGTTCATTTCTTCCAGCGGCAACCCGTCGAAGAGCTTGCGCATGTCGCCGAGATGGCTGACCGGCACGCCGACCTTGCCAACTTCGCCTTTCGAGAGAATGTGGTCGCTGTCAAAGGCCGTCTGAGTCGGCAGGTCAAATGCGATGGAGAGGCCGGTCTGTCCGCGCGCGAGGTTGGAGCGATAGAGCGCGTTTGATTTTTCAGCCGTGGAATGTCCCGCATAGGTCCGAAATATCCACGGTCGGTCGCGATCATGCTGAAACGCTTTGTTTTTCATTATTTCCTCCGATATTGCACCGCAACATGGACCGAACTTGACCGCAGGGCAAGATTAACCGGCTGACGCGCCCTGACGCAGTGAATTTGGAAGATGCTTGCGCAAATTGCCGGATGACGACCTGTTCCACCTGACCTAAAAGCGGCGGCGATTGAAAGTGATCATCATGGCAGACTTCATCGGCGGCCTTGCCGCCTTCCTGACCACAGCCTCCTTCCTGCCACAGGCCATCCTTGTGTTACGCACGCGCAACACCGAAGGCCTGTCGCTGATCATGTACGCCATGTTCACCGCCGGAATCACATGCTGGCTGGCCTATGGCCTGATGATTGGAAGCCTGCCGATCACCATTGCCAATGCGATAACAATCGTCCTCGCCTCGATCATTCTCACCATCAAGATCCGCAACACGGTCGCTGTCAGGCGCGGTCAGCGCGAACCTCTGATCTGAGCCAGGGCGCACGAGCGGCGAGGTCGGCGCCAATGGCTTTGTAATAAAGCGACTGGACCCGGCGAGTGACCGGCCCCGGCCTGCCACTCCCGACAGGGGAACCGTCAATGTCGATGATGGGAAGGACAAGGCCTGTAGCAGAGGTCGTGAAGATTTCCGCCGCGCTGGAGAGCTCTGCAACGGTTACTGCGCGCTGTTCAACCGACAGGCCATCCACCCGAAGCTGATCCAGCACCGCCTGGCGGGTAATGCCCGGCAGAATCTGGTGGCCGAGATTGCGCGTCACGAGGCGCTCACCGGGAAGCACAACCCAGAGGTTGGCCGAGGCGGCCTCTGTGACATGGCCATCCTCGTGCAATATGGCGGAGAAGCGGTCGAGCCTGGCCGCCTGCCGATAGGCAAGCGCCTGCGAAAGAAGCTGGGTGGTCTTGTAGTCGCGCCGCTTCCAGCGCTGATCCTCGACCAGTGTGGAACGAACCCCGTCGCGGGCCTTCTCGCCAATAAGCTGGCGATGTTCGCAGAAGAGGAAAAGAGAGGGCTGGAGCATGTCCGGACCGGCAAAGTCGCGCGAGCCATAGTCACCCGCTGTGACCTGCAGGTAGACGAAGCCTTCCTCCAGCCGGTTCTTCTCGATCAGGGCCTGGTGGATGGCCTCCAATTCGCTCGCCGACCACGCATTCGGGACGTCAATCCCATCAAGGGTTCGTTGCAAGCGTGCCACATGACCGGAAAAATCGATGAGTTTTCCATCAAAGACCGCCGTCACTTCATACGCCGCATGCGCAAACAGGAATCCCCTGTCAAAGGGCGAAACCATTGCCTCGGACGCCCGGCAGACCGTCCCATTCAGATAGACCCATTCGGCCGGCCCCATGTCGATATCCCTCTTCATTTATGTTGCGGCGCACAATTTTGACTTGCCTTTGCGGCAAGGATTTGATCAGTGTCTAGCCATTCAGGAGGAATGTGAAGCAGGAGGAATAATCTTGCTCACAGATAGTAAAATCGGAGGCCCGAAAGCATGACTACCGCGACAATCTCGCGTGAGAAGAAAGATATTTACGAGCTTGGTGAGATTCCACCGGAATTTCACGTCCCGAAACTGATGTACGCCTGGGCGATCCGGCGCGAACGTCACGGACGCCCATCCACGGCAATGCAGATCGAACAGGTGCCTGTCCCGGAAATCGATTCCGATGAGGTTCTGGTTCTCGTGATGGCCGCTGGTGTCAACTATAATGGCATCTGGGCCGGACTTGGCGAGCCGATCTCTCCCTTCGACGTCCACAAGGCCGAATACCACATTGCCGGGTCTGACGCGTCAGGCATCGTCTGGGCTGTGGGGCGCAAGGTAACCCGTGTGAAGCCGGGAGACGAAGTCGTCATCCACTGTAACCAGGATGATGGTGACGATGAGGAGTGCAATGGCGGCGACCCGATGTTCTCCCCATCCCAGCGTATCTGGGGCTATGAGACGCCGGACGGCTCCTTCGCGCAATTCTGCCGGGTGCAGGCCCGCCAGTGCATGCCGCGTCCGAAGCATCTGACCTGGGAAGAAAGCGCCTGCTACACGCTGACGCTCGCGACCGCATACCGGATGCTGTTCGGCCATCGCCCGCACATTGTGAAGCCGGGTCAGAACGTGCTCGTCTGGGGCGCTTCGGGCGGGCTTGGCTCGTTCGGGGTGCAGCTTTGCGCCGTGACCGGTGCGCATGCGATCGGCGTCGTATCGGACAATGACAAGTTCGACTTCGTTTATTCGATGGGCGCCAAGGGCGTGCTGAACCGCAAGGATTTCGACTGCTGGGGACAGTTGCCGACCGTGAACGGTCCGGACTTCTCGAACTATATGCGCGAGAGCCGCAAGTTCGGTAAGGCGATCTGGGAGATCACCGGCAAGCAGGATGTCGACATCGTGTTCGAACATCCGGGCGAAAGCACCTTCCCGGTCTCCGTCTTCGTGGTAAAGCGCGGCGGCATGGTGGTGATCTGCGCCGGCACGACCGGCTTCAACCTGACCATGGATGCGCGCTTCCTGTGGATGCGCCAGAAGCGGGTACAGGGTTCACACTTTGCGAACCTTGCCCAGGCCTCGGCAGCCAACCAGCTCGTCATCGACCGCCGGATCGACCCGTGCATGTCGGAAGTCTTCCCCTGGGCCGAGATTCCGGCCGCGCATGAGAAGATGCTCGATAACAAGCACCTTCCGGGCAATATGGCTGTGCTCGTCACCTCTCCGAAGCCGGGTCTGCGCACGGTTGAGGATGTGCTGGCGGTATCCGGACAGGCCTAGGGTTCTTGCCGCCCGCCCCTCCCCGCGAACGGGGACGGCCGGGATGGAGTCATTGCGCGCAAGAATGACTCCCACGTCAACTATGACTTGCCCTCTTCTGTCAGGCGGCCCAATGTGGCCGCCTGAACTGTTTCGGGAGGGCCGGTTTGAAACAGCTATTGATGGGGCTTGGTGCCCTGTTCCTCATTCTTGTCGCTGTGTTGCTGGTGCGCACATTCACGTTCGGGGGCGCACCCGCCAATGTGCAGCAGGTCGAGCTGCCTGAACCGCCTGCAATATCCGCCGAGGCGGCGGCCCAAAACCTCTCCCGCGCCATCCAGTTCCGCACGATCACGCTCAGCAGCGGCGATCCCCGCCCCGGCCAGGAAGGCCCGTGGCTGGAGCTGCAGGCCTGGCTGGAGGAAACCTATCCGGCCTTCCATGCGGCCGCAGACAAGGAGACAGTACCGGGCGGCTATACGGTGCTCTACACCTGGGAGGGCTCTGACGCGTCGCTCGACCCGATCCTGCTGATGGCGCACCAGGATGTGGTGCCGGTCAATATCGGGACCGAGGGCGACTGGACGGGGGCGCCTTTCGCGGGCGAGATCATTGATGGCTATGTCTATGGCCGCGGCGCGATGGACGACAAGGGCTCCCTCGTCGGACTGATGGAGGCACTGGACGCTCTGGCCCGCGATGGGTTTGCGCCGCGCAGGACAATCCTGCTGCAGCTCGGTCATGATGAGGAAGTGTCAGGCTCTGGCGCAGAGGCCGGGATCGCGCTGCTGAAATCGCGGCGCATCAGCCCCGTCATGGCGCTCGATGAAGGCTTCATGGTGGTCGAGGACAATCCGGTGACTGGTGGCACGCTTGGGCTCATCGGTGTGGCCGAGAAGGGCTATCTCACCATCCGGCTGACAGCCCTGGCCGAAGGCGGGCATTCGTCTGCGCCGCCCCGGGACAGTGCGACCGTGCGCCTGTCGCGGGCGCTGGTCGCGCTCGACGAGAACCAGATGGCGGCTGATCTGTCGAAAGCGCCAACGTCGGACATGATCCGGGTCGTCTCGCAGGAGATGGGCTTTGTGAACCGCATGGCGATTGCAAACCAGTGGCTGCTTGGCGGTCTTGTCGAGAGCGGGCTCGCCGCCAGCCCGCAGGGCAATGCGATGATCCGCACGACGACGGCGCCGACCATGCTTGTCGGGTCCGCCAAGGAGAATGTCCTCGCCCAGCGTGCCACGGCAATGGTCAATTTCCGGGTCCACCCGAACAATACGGTCGAGGAGGTGCTTCAGCATGTGCGGGATGTGACGGCCGACATTGAAGGCATCGAAATCGAACTTGGCGGTGACGGCATTGCGAGCGAGCCGTCGCCCGTCAGCTCGACGCAGAACCGCGCCTATGGCGTGCTGGCGGCCGTGGCTGCCGAGATCAGTGGCGGAGCACCCTCAACGCCGGCGCTGGTCATTGGTGCAACCGATGCGCGCTATGCGAGCGCGATTACGAAAGATGTCTACCGCTTCGCGCCGTCGGTCGTGGGCCCAGCAGATCTTGCCGGTTTCCATGGCACGAATGAACGGCTCAGCGTCGAGAATATGGGGCGGCTGGCGCGTAGCTATGCGCAGATCATCATGGCGATGGACGCGCCGGAATAAGCGTCTGGAACCCGAGCCCGCCCCCCTCGAGCGGGGGAGGGGGCGATGATCGCAAACGTTTCGCCTTTCGCCCGCTATGGTTCGACTTCGCTCACCATGTCGGGCTATTTCTGACATCGCATCAGGCCTGGCTTTCGGGCGCGGCTTTCTCGCGAGCCTCATACTCCCTGACTTCCTCTTCCAGCTCTTCGGAACGGCGTTTGAGCTTGGCATTCTCGCGCTCGCGCAACTCATCGGAAAAGGCGCTTGCAAACACACCCGCTGGCAAGGCAACGACACCGATACCGGCAATGGCAATGACAGATGCGAAAACGCGACCGAGCGGCGTGACCGGATAGACATCGCCATACCCCACCGTGGTCAGCGTCGCGATGGCCCACCAGACGGCGCGCGGAATGGAGGCGAAACTCTCCTGTTGCTCACCGCCCACGCCTTCGATGAAGTAGAGCGCGACAGCGGAGACGTAGACAAGCGCAAGGGCCATGGCGAGGGTTGTCAGGAGTTGTGTCCCGGAGCGGCGAACCGTGGCTCCGAGCACGTCAAAGGCCGGAATGAAACGGGCAATCTTCACAAGGCGAGCGAGACGCAGGACGCGCAGCGCCATGACGATCTGCTGACTGGAATCGTCGGGCGCCATCAGAATCCAGAGGAGTTCTGGCAGGAAGGCGACGAGGTCGGCGATGGCATAGGGCGTGAAAATGTAGCGTATGCGGCCGCCAATGCCGCGATATTCCGGACCTTCGCCGGCCGCCCAGAGGCGCATCAGATATTCAATCGCGAAGACAACAATGATCACGACATTGAAAATGGCGATGGCCTGCATCCAGCCGTCGCTCATGGTCGACTCCGTCTCCAGCGCGAGGGCGAGGAAACTCAGCAGGACCAGCACGACGATGAAGGTGTTGAACGGCGAGAGGCCCGTCTTCTCTCGCGCATTCGGCTCCATCTGCAGATAAAGCTTATGGCGTAGCCCCATCTGCGTCATGACCTGCTGTACGACCATCGCGCCCCTCCTCCTGTGACGCAAACAGCCTTATCGCGCAGACACTAGCCCCGCAACACGCCGCCCGTGCCTTTGGAGACCGACGCGACAATCCTGTCGGCAATTGCCTCGATATCCTTGTCGGTGAGCGTTTCGCCCGCAGGCTGGATCGTCACCTCGATGGCGACGGATTTTTTGCCTGGCTCAATGCCTGTGCCCTGATAGACGTCGAAGACGCTGACGCCGGAGATGAGCTTCTTGTCGGCCGAGCCCGCATGGCGGACGATGTCACCTGCCGGAACACCTTCATCCACCACAAAGGCAAAGTCGCGGCGAATAGGGGTGAGGTCCGAGCGTTCGAGGACCGATTTGGTCTTGGTGGCGCGCGCCTTCATCAGCGGCAGGGCGTTGAGATTGACTTCGAAGCCATAGACCGGCCCGTCCACGTCGAGCGCTTTCAGCACGCGCGGATGCAGCGCGCCGAAATGTGCGACGGTGACTTTCGGGCCGAGCTTCAGGCAGGCGGCCTGACCGGGGTGCCAGTGGCTCTGGCGCGGGGCGTCGACCTGGAAACGCTCTGGTGGCTGGTCGAGTTCAGCCAGCAGGGCGAAGAGGTCAGCCTTGGCGGCAATGGCATCATAAGGCGCAATCGCCCCGCTCCAGTGGCGCTCTGCGACCGGTCGCACGACGGCCGCCACGACATTGCGCTGGTCTTTCGGGCCGTCGCCTGGATAGACCGGTCCGGCCTCGAACAGGCGCATTTCTCGCTCGCCGCGGTCAAAGCCCTTCTGGGCTGCGACCGCAAGGTTTGCCAGGATGCTTGGCCGCATCTGGTTGAGTTCGCTGGCGACCGGATTGGAAATGGTCAGCGCATCGCTGCCGCCACCGAAGAGCGCTGCATGCTCCTTCAGCATGAAGGACCAGGTCACAGCCTCGAGGAAGCCGCGGGACGCCATGACACGGCGAGCTGTGCGCAGGCGGGCCTGCGAAGGGGTGACGACGACCTTGCGACCACCAATGGGGGCTGGAAGCGAGGTGGTCGGCAAGGCATCATAGCCGACGAGGCGGGCGACTTCTTCGACGATATCAGCGGACTGCTCAATGTCGAAACGCCAGCTCGGAACGTTGAGATACCAGGCCTCGCCCGCATCCTCGAGGGTGAAGCCAAGCTCCTTGATCATGCGCTTCAGCTCTGCCGGCTTGACGTCGAGGCCTGTCAGGCGAGCGACGTCGCGGCGGTCGAAGGAGACGCGCTTATTGTCGGCTGGAGCCGTGCCCGCAATGGTGGCGGACGAGATTTCGCCGCCGCCATATTCGCGAATAAGCGCGAGCGCGAAGTTCAGCCCGTCAACGCAGCTGGCCGGGTCCACGCCGCGCTCGAAACGGTAGCGGGCGTCCGAGATGATGCCGGTCGTGCGGCCTGTGCGTGCCGTGCGCAGCGGATCAAACCAGGCGCTTTCGATGAAGACGTCCGTGGTGCCGGCAGAGACGGCTGTAGACTCCCCGCCCATCACGCCGCCGAGGCCTATCGCGCCACTATCATCAGCGATGACGCACATATCCTCGGTGAGGTCATAGGTCTTGCCGTCGAGGGCTTCGAGCTTTTCACCTGCCCGGCCGAGACGTGCAACGACGGCGCCCTGAAGCTTCTTCGCATCATAGACATGAAGCGGGCGCGCGCGGTCATAGGAGATGTAATTCGTAATGTCGACGAGCAGCGATTTCGGCGTGATGCCGACCGCTTTCAGGCGCTGCTGCAGCCATTCTGGCGAAGGACCATTCTTCACACCGCGCACGAGCGCCCCGGCAAAGACCGGGCAGGCTTCCGGCGCTTCAAGCCGGATATCGACGGGGCATGGATAAGCCCCCTCCACCTTCTTGATCGGGTTTTCGAGGAAGCGCCCTGCCCCTGCAGCGGCGAGGTCGCGGGCAATGCCCTGCACACCGAGCCAGTCCGGACGGTTCGGCGTGACTTCGAAGTCGATGATCGGGTCTGTCAGGCCGAGCGCTTCTGCGGCCGGTGTGCCGACTTTCCAGTCGCCATCAAGGTCCGCGATCCCATCATGGTCCTCGCCGGCTTCAAGCTCCTTGGTCGAGCATAGCATGCCGTGGCTTTCAATACCGCGGATCTTGCGGGGTTTCTTGTCGAGCGCGAAGGCGAGACCGGGAATCCAGGTGCCGAGCGGCGCATAGATTGCCGTCATGCCGGCGCGCGCATTCGGCGCGCCGCAGACAATCTGCTTCTCGCCATCCCTGGTGTCCACCGTGCAGACGCGCAGCCGATCAGCATCGGGATGAGGTTCGGCTTTCTTCACCTTGGCGATGGTGAACGCCGCCAGCTTTTCTGCCGGGTCCTCGACATGCTCCACCTCAAGGCCGGCCTTCAGCATCACGGCGAGGATGTCCTCTAGTGGGGCCTTGGTGGCGAGGTAATCCTGCAGCCATGAGAGAGTGAATTTCATCGTCTATTCCACTTCTGCGGTCGTATCGGTTTCATTAGCGGGCGCGCGGGCCTGCTCTGCGACCGCTTCAAAAATATCGGTTTCACTGCGTTCGCAGCGCTTCACGCGCTCGGCGCGGGTCATGCCGCTCCCCATGCCGAGGCTCCGCGTTGTCCAGCAGCGCTCGAAGACGGAGCAATAACAGATCTCAATGTCCAGTTCGCTCCATGCAGCGGCGGCCGCATTGAGCTGGTCGTTCGACACCGCACCGCGAGGCCAGTCGGCCCGAAGCGGCTGTACTTCATCTCCGGGCGCAACCGCGCGGCCAATCAGGCTTGACCAGGAATGCACATAGCCTGGCGGGAACATGTCGACATAGGCATCGAGGCTGTCGAGGGGCTCACCGCCCTTCAGGACGCTCACACGCTCGATCAATGCGGGTCCAACGCCGCTATTGGAGAGCCGGATGCCCATGGAAGCAAAGTCCTGATCGCTCGACACAAAGCCTTCGACCTGAACGACAGGATAGACGGCACCATGCTGCTGGGCGCGCATCACGCGGCCCTGGTCCCACGCAATAAAGACCGCAATTGCGCTGGTGATCACCGCGCAGACCGCAATCAACATCTCTGCCTTGTTGCCGCTTCCCATCTGCCAGCGTCCCTAGCTCAGGCCGCCGGAGACACTGGGCGACAGCCAGGGTCGGAAGCCGTAATGGCGCGTCCAGCCGGCATCGGCCTCGAAATAGGGGCGAAGGTCCGGCATGCCGTATTTCAGCATGGCGAGACGGTCGATACCCATGCCGAAGGCGAACCCCTGATACTCGGTCGGGTCGATGCCGCAATTGGCGAGCACGTTCGGGTGAACCATGCCGGAGCCGAGGATTTCCATCCAGCTATCACCCTCGCCGATCTCGATGGCATCGCCGACCTTGCGGTACTTCACATCCATCTCTGCCGAAGGCTCGGTAAAGGGGAAGAAGTGCGGACGAAAGCGCGCCTCGACGTCTGCGACCTCGAAGAACTCCTTCACGAAGTCGATCAGGCAGCCCTTGAGGTGACCCATATGGATGTTCTTCTCGATGACGAGGCCTTCGACCTGATGGAACATCGGCGTGTGGGTCGCGTCCCAGTCATTGCGGTAGACGCGGCCCGGCACGAGGATACGGATCGGCGGCTTGGTGCTCTCCATGACGCGCACCTGCACGGGGCTGGTATGGGTACGCAGCACTTTCGGTGCCGCGCCCTGCTGCGGGTTGAAGAAGAAGGTATCGTGGGTTTCGCGCGCCGGGTGGCCTTCCGGGAAGTTCAGCGCGGTGAAATTATGCCAGTCATCCTCAATGTCAGGGCCTTCAGCGACGGTGAAGCCCATATCGCCGAAGATGGAGGCGACTTCTTCGAAGACCTGCATGACCGGGTGGAGACGGCCCGATGGCGTCACACGCGGCGGCAGCGTCATGTCGATGCGCTCGGTCTGGAGTTTCTTCTCCAGCTCGGCTTCTTCAAGCGCGGCCTTGCGGGCTTCGACGGCGTCCTGCACCCGGTTGCGCAGGCCGTTGAGCGCCGGGCCCATGGTCTGGCGCTCTTCGGGGCTCATCCCGCCGAGGGTCTTCATCAGGCCGGAGATGCGGCCCTTCTTGCCGAGTTCTGCAACGCGCACGGCGTCCAGCGAAGCGAGATCTGCCGCTGCCGCGACAGCGCCAAGCGCCTCTTTCTCGATGGTGTCTAGCTCGGACATATGAAAAAGCCCCGTTGGTTTAATCCATACGGGGCTCTTCCGCCCCGCATTGCGGTCGGAATTAGCGGAGAAATGCTAAAAGCGAAACTTGCCGGCTTACGCCAGCGCGCCTTTGGCCTTCTCCACCAGGCTGCCAAAAGCGGCTGGTTCGTTGACGGCGAGGTCGGCCATGACCTTGCGGTCTACCTCGATGCCGGCCTTGTTGAGGCCGTCGATGAAGCGCGAATAAGTCAGGCTCTCGTCGATCTCGCGGACAGCGGCGTTGATGCGCTGGATCCAGAGCGAACGGAAAGTGCGCTTCTTCTGCTTGCGGCCGATATAGGCGTACTGGCCGGCTTTCCAGACAGCGGCATTGGCTGTGCGGAAGGTGTTCTTGCGGCGGCCATAATAGCCTTTGGCTGCCTTGATGATCTTCTTGTGGCGGGCGTGTGCCGGCACTTTATTGCGTGAACGGGGCATCTGGGCCTCCTGCTAAGTCTTGTTCGGTTCGAGTTCGCTTACAGCCCGTAGGGCAGGTATTTCTTGACGCGGGCAACATCAGCCTTGGCGACATCAGTCGTGCCGCGGTTCTGGCGGATGTATTTCGCATTGTGGCTGATGAGGCGGTGGCGCTTGCCGGCGACGCCGTGCTTGACCTTGCCAGTAGCCGTGAACTTGAACCGCTTCGCAGCGGCCTTCTTGGTCTTCATCTTCGGCATTTCGATCTCCTGTAGGGGCCTCGAAGGACCCGCTGTCTAGTCGTTCATGAGCCTGCAGGCATGCCGTTTTCGGCCCGCAATGCTCGAAAGATCGCGCTTATGACGGAAAGGCGCGCCAGAATCAAGGCGCGCCCTGCCGATTCATGCTGGATATTTCAGTGGCTGCCGGCAGCCTAGCGAGGTGCCATCACCATGGTCATCTGGCGGCCTTCGAGCTTGGGCTCGAGTTCGACCTTGGCGACTTCCTCAAACTCGGCTTTCACCTTCTGGAGAAGCTCCATGCCGAGATGCTGGTGCGCCATTTCGCGGCCGCGGAAGCGGAGCGTGACTTTCACCTTGTCGCCGTCTTCGAAGAAGCGGGTCATCGAACGGGTCTTCACCTCATAATCATGGGTGTCGATGTTCGGACGCATCTTGATTTCCTTGAGTTCAGCAGACTTCTGCTTCTTCTTGGCGGCGTTCTTCTTCTTCTGCTCTTCGTAGCGAAGCTTGCCATAGTCGACGATCTTGCAGACCGGGGTGTCCTGGTTCGGAGAAACTTCGACGAGGTCGAGTCCTGCCTCCTGGGCAGCATCAAGCGCGGCCGTCAGCGGCATCACGCCCTGTTTTTCACCATGTTCGTCAATGAGCAGCACCTTGTCTGCCCGGATATCCCTGTTAACGCGCGGTCCTGTGTCTCTTTTGGACGGCGGGGCCGCATGAGGTCTACGTGCTATGGCTCTTCTCCTTTAATAGCCTAAATAACGCTTCTATATGCCGATTTTCGGCACGATTTTCAAGATTGGCCGCCTGCAGCCGATGCCGGGATACGGTCCAGCATCCGGACAGCCTGCCAGACATCCCGAACGCTCAGCTGATCAAGCGTATCAGCTTCGCAGATGATGATCTGACTGCCGCGAGGCGAGGCCTTGGCCGGATCGCTCTCGCTTGTGGCAAAGAGAGCAACGCCCGGACACCCTGAAAGTGCCGCCATATGCATTGGGCCGGTGTCATTGCCAACCGCGAATTGTGCATTTTCTGCCAGTGCGACGATCTGAAAGAGGTTTGTTCGGGTCACGATATTACGGCAACGCGGCTCAATCCTGTTGATCTCGACGGCAAGTTCGGACTCCGATTTGCCCCCGATGATAACCGGCGTGACACCTGCATCCGCTATGTGGCGGGCGAGGCCGCCATAATTCTCGACCGGCCAGCGCTTGGCCGAACGATGCGCCGAGGCGCCGGGAATGAGCAGCGCGAAGGGGCCGCTGATCCCGAAATATTGCGGCGTCAGCGACGGCTTGTTGCCCTGCGACCGGCGGACAAAGGACATGTCCGGCATGGGCGGCCAGGTGTCCTTGGTGTCAGACTCACCAAGCCCTGCGATTTCAAGCTGTTCACCGAGACGGTCGATGGAGTGCAGGTCTCCGCGATGCGGCGTGTTGTGGTAAAAGGCGGCGCCTTCGACATTGCCCGACCAGAGTGGCGGGCTGGAGAATGGCAGGTTCAGCGCCTTGAAATAATTCCCGGTGCGGCCTGATGTCTGGAGATCGTAGACGATATCATACTTGGCGCTCTTGAGGCGCTTCAGCAATTCTCTTGTCGCCTTGACGCCCTTGGGGCGGCCATCGGTCTCGATATGCTGGAAGAAGCCGGTCGCCCTGGCAAGCTCTTCATAGGGCGGTGTTGTCAGGAGGGTGAGGATCGCCTTGGGGTGATGCCCGCGTATAGCGCGCATGGCACCGAGTGCCAGGACGAAATCGCCCAGCGCGCTCAGCTTGATGACGAGGACGCGCTTTGCGCCTGCGCCGGGATTATTGGTTCCACCCAAACCTATTTGACCTCATGCGTCTCCAACAGGCGCTTATAGACCTCAAGTGTGGCAGCTTGAAGCCCTCGTTTGGAAAAGCGCTCGCGGACGTGCTGGCGGCCGGCCTCGCCCATGCCTGCGCGTCCCTGTTCGCCAAGCTGCAGGATGGCCCGGATCGAGGCGGCAAGATCGGCGGCATTTCCGGGTTCCGCCCGTGAACCGGTCGTTCCCTCAACCACGATTTCCTTCTGGCCGCCATGATCGGCAACAATGACGGGCTTGCCCATGGCCGAGGCCTCCGCTGCGACTCGCCCGAACGCTTCCGGCCGGGTCGAGGGGGCGAGCACGATGTCACTGACCGCATAGGCGGCCGGCATGTCCTCGCAGTGACCGACAATCCTCACCGATCCGCCGAGCTCTGCCTCAATGATGCGATCCTCGAGCGCCGCGACATAGGCAGAGCGCCCCTGCGCATCACCCGCCAGCACGAGAAGCAGCTTCACGCGCTCCGCCCCGGACAGGCTGGCCATCGCGTCGATCGCGATCTTCTGGCCCTTCCATTCGGTGAGCCGCCCCGGCAAGAGGAGGACAAGCCGCTTCTCATTCGGGCTGATTTCCCATGCTGTGCGGATGGCCTGCTTGCGTTCTTCGCTGACGACAGAGGCGTCAAACTCATCGAAATCAACACCGCGCGGGATCGTCACCATTTTCTCACGCGGCGTGTCGTGCACGCTGCGGACATGGGCGGCCGTCCATTCGGAATTGGCAATCACGACATCGCCGCGCGCCATGATGGAATTGTATTTCCGCTTCATGCCGGAGACGCCCGAATAGGCACCGTGATAGGTGGTCACGAAGGGAATGCCTGCCTGCTGGGCGGCCCAATAGGCGCTCCAGGCCGGTGCACGCGAGCGGGCATGGATGAGATCGACGGACTGGGCCGAGATGAGGCGCGCAAGCTTGCCGCCATTCAGCTTCATCGTAACGGGGTTCTTGGAGCGCACCTTGAGTTCGATGTTCAGCCCGCCCATACGCTCCAGCGCGGGAACGAGGCGTCCACCTTCACTGACGACCAGGGCGCGGCCGCCCGCCTCAATGATCGCTTCTGCGACTTCCAGCGTGGTGCGTTCGGCACCGCCGGCTTGAAGGTCTGGAATGACCTGGAGGATGGTTTTGCCGCTCAGATCGGGCAGCTTGATCGCACTCATGCGCGCTATCTCTTTATACTTCAACGCAACAGCCACTGGTTGACTCCCAGCTTATTCGGCCTCCCCGCCGCTGTTCTGGCTGTAGTCCTATCTGCGGCAAAGGCAAAGCCTGCTGCTTGACTTCGCCTGCAGAGCGTTGGAGGCCATTGCATCATGAGCACACTCCATTTTACCGGCCCGGAGGGCAGACGCCTCGCATATCGCAAGGCTGACGGCAGATCCGGGCTGACCTTTGTCTGGCTGTCGGGCTTCAAGTCCGACATGCAGGGCACAAAAGTTATCGAGCTTGAAAGCTGGGCCAAGGCGGCCGGCCACGGATTCCTCGCCTTTGACTATTCCGGGCACGGCGAGTCAGGCGGCGCGTTCGAGGACGGCACGATCAGTTCCTGGCGCGAGGATGCGCTGGCGGCGATATCGGAACATTCGAGCGGGGACCTTGTCCTGGTCGGGTCCAGCATGGGCGGCTGGATGGCGCTGCTCTCGGCGCTGGCCATGCCGGAGCGGGTAAAGGGGCTGGTCCTGATCGCGCCGGCGCCGGATTTTACCGAGAAGCTGATGTGGCCGGAGTTTTCGCCTGAGACGCAGGCGGAAATCATGGAGAAGGGCCTGCATCTCAGGCCATCGGACTATGGTGAGCCCTATCCGATCACGAAGGCCTTGATCGAGGATGGCAAGCAATGGTCCCTGCTTGATGGCCCTATCGCCTTTGAAGGTCCTGTGCGCATCCTGCAGGGCATGGAAGACCCGGACGTGCCGTGGCAGCACGCCGAAAGGCTGGTCGGCACGATGACCACGAAAGACCTGGTGTTCACGCTGATCAAGGATGGTGATCACAGGCTGTCACGGCCGCAGGACATTGAACGGCTAAAGGTGACGTGCGCTGAGATTGCGGTCGCAATCGCCTAATTCGGGCGATGCTGGTCCTCGCCTGTCACGCCGTCCCAGAATTTCTTCACGCGGCCCAGAAAGCCTTCGCTTTCCGGATTGCAGTCGGCGCAAGATAACTCGCAGAATTCCTGAAGCAGCTCTTTCTGGCGGGCCGAGAGATTTCGAGGGGTTTCGACGATCATCTCGACGAAAAGGTCACCACCCTGGCCTGAGCCGCGAAGGCTTGGCATGCCCTTGCCGCGAAGACGCAGCTTGCGACCTGTCTGAGCACCTTCTGGCACGGTGACACGGGCGCGCCCGCCATCAATCGTCGGGATTTCGATCTCGCCGCCAAGTGCTGCTGTCACCATTGGGACAGGCGCAGGGCAGTAAAGGTTGGGTCCGTCGCGCTCGAAAATGTCATGCTCGGCCACGTCGACGAATATGTAGAGGTCGCCCTTGGGCCCGCCATGCAGGCCGGGTTCGCCTTCGCCAGAAAGCCGAATACGCATGCCGCTCTCGACGCCTGCGGGGATTTTCACCTGGAGCCTGCGGTCCTCGCGGACCTGGCCTGCGCCATGGCAAGTCCTGCACGGCTTGGAGATGACCTTGCCGCGGCCCGAACAGCGCGCGCAGGTGCGCTCCATCGTGAAGAAGCCCTGCGTGGCGCGCACACGGCCGGAGCCGGAACAGGTCGGGCAGGTTTCTGGGCTTGTGCCCGGCTCTGCGCCAGAGCCGTCGCAGACGCCGCACTCTACAGCGGCCGGCAGGCTGATCGTCGTGTCCTTGCCGGAATAGGCCTCTTCGAGCGTGATCTCGAGATCATAGCGAAGGTCATTGCCGCGGGCCGGTCCGTTGCGGCGGCGACCGCCGCCAAATCCACCGCCTGCGCCGAAGACCTGGCTGAAGATATTGTCGAAAATGTCGCCCGGATCCATGTTGCCAAACGGATTGCCACCGCCTGGGCCGCCTGCCCCGCCTTCAAAGGCGGCATGGCCGAAACGGTCATAGGCCGCACGCTTTTCCGGATCTGACAGGATGGCGTAAGCTTCGCCAACTTCCTTGAACCTGGCTTCCGCAGCTTCATCGCCGGGGTTCTGGTCGGGGTGATATTTGAGGGCGAGTTTACGGTACGCGCTTTTCAGCGTCTTGGCGTCGGCATCCTTCGCGACGCCCAGTAGTTCGTAATAATCCGGTTTGCTCATGGCAGTGGTCTGAAATTTCCGCTGTTTGGCAGTGAGCCGTGAAATTGGGGGGCCCCATCCTTGTATGCAAGAGCGGGGCTACATCCGGCTGCGGATTATCCTGCCTTTGCGACGGGTGCCTTGCCGAGAATCCGGCCTGCCACTTCCTTGGGCACGATGAACAGGGTTTCAGACAGGGTCTGCTCCCAATTGTCGAGCAATTTGCGGGCTCGTTTCGAACCGGTACGCTCGGCATGCATTTCGAGGATGACGCGGTAGGAGTCGACATGTTCGTCGGGCATGTCAGCGAGCGGATACCAATCGATAGAGTCGGGGTTGGCGACGCGGTCGAAACGCTTGTCCGGATCCCAGATCCAGGCAATGCCGCCCGTCATGCCAGCGCCGAAATTGTCGCCGACAGCGCCGAGAATGGCGACGCGGCCACCCGTCATATACTCACAGCCATTCGCGCCGCACCCTTCGACAACGGCTTCCGCGCCGGAATTCCGGACGGCGAAGCGTACACCGGCCTGACCGGCCGCGTAGAGGCGGCCACTGGTTGCACCATAAAGACAGGTATTGCCGATAATGGTGTTCTCGGAGGCTTCGAGCTGTGCATTGCGTTTCGGACGCAGCTGGATCGTCGCACCGGACAGGCCCTTGCCGACATAGTCATTGGCATCGCCATGCACGTCGAGCAGCAGCCCCTGGACGGAGAAAGCGCCGAGGGACTGGCCCGCACTGCCGGTGAGGCGGATATTCAGCCGGCCTTCTGGCAGCGCCTTTTCGCCGAACTTGCGAACAATTGCGGACGAACAGCGCGCGCCAATGCTGCGCTGCACGTTCTGGACGTCATATTCCAGCTGCATCTTCTCGCCGCGGGTAAAGAAGGGCTCGCCGTCGCGCAGGATCTGCGCGTCGAGCGTGTCCGGCACTTCGGTGCGATGGTTCGGACGGTAGACGACCGGCTTGGTGGTCTCGACGCGAACAAGCAGCGGGTTGAGATCAAGGTCATCGAGGTGCGAGGCACCGCGGCTGACCTGGCTCAGCAGATCCGTGCGGCCGATCGCTTCATCGAGCGAGGACAGGCCGAGATTGGCAAGGATGCGGCGAACATCTTCGGCCAGGAAGGACATGAGGTTCACGACCTTGTCCGGCGAACCGGTGAACTTCTTGCGAAGCGCCTCGTCCTGCACGCACACACCGACCGGGCAGGTATTGGAGTGGCACTGGCGTACCATGATACAGCCGATGGCCACGAGCGAGGCTGTGCCGATGCCGTATTCTTCCGCCCCCAGCATGGCTGCGATCACGATGTCGCGGCCGGTGCGCAGCCCGCCATCCGTGCGGAGGGTGACCTTGTCGCGGAGATTGTTCAGCGACAGGACCTGATGGGCTTCAGCCAGGCCCATTTCCCAAGGCAGGCCGGCATATTTGATCGAGGTCTGCGGGCTGGCACCCGTGCCGCCGACGCCTCCGGCGATCAGGATCACGTCCGCCTTCGCCTTGGCGACGCCGGCCGCCACCGTGCCGACGCCGGACTGGGCGACGAGCTTCACGCAGACGCGGCAGTCCGGGTTGATCTGCTTCAGGTCGTAGATGAGCTGGGCGAGGTCTTCGATGGAATAGATGTCATGATGCGGCGGCGGTGAGATCAGCGTCACGCCGGGCGTGGCATGACGGTTCTTGGCGATGAGCTCTGTCACCTTGAAGCCTGGCAGCTGGCCACCCTCGCCGGGCTTTGCGCCCTGCGCGATCTTGATCTCGATTTCACGGCACTCATTGAGGTATTCCGCCGTCACGCCAAAGCGGCCGGAGGCGACCTGCTTGACCGCAGAGTTCATATTGTCGCCATTTGGCAGCGGGCGATAGCGCTCACGGATCTCGCCGCCCTCACCGGAGACCGACTTCGCGCCGATCCGGTTCATGGCGACGTTCAGCGTGCCATGCGCTTCGGGGCTGAGTGCACCGAGCGACATTCCGGGCGTCACGAAACGCTTGCGTATCTCGTTGACCGACTGGACCTGCTCCAGCGGGATGGTCGGCAGTTTCTGGCTCTTGAAGTCGATGAGGTCACGCAGCTGGATGGGCGGGCGCGAATTCACGGCCTCGACATATTTGGCATAGAGCGAATAGTCGCCGCGATCGCAGGCCGACTGCAGCATGTGGATGAGATTGCCATCAAGGGCGTGCGGCTCACCCGATGCGCGCAGGCGATAGAACCCGCCGACCGGCAGCGAGATGACATCCTCGTCGAAGGCCGCTTCATGGCGCTCGACAGCATTGTCCTCAAGGCCGGCAAGGCCGATGCCTGAAATGCGACTTGTCATGCCGGGGAAATAGTCGGCCACAAGTGCGCGGGAGAGGCCAAGCGCCTCGAAATTATAGCCGCCACGATAAGACGAAATCACCGAGATGCCCATCTTGGACATGATCTTCAGGAGACCCGCCTCGATCGCCTTCTTGTAGTTCTGGACATAGTGGCTGAGCGGCTGGTCACCGAGCAGGCCGCGATCATGGCGGTCTGCGATGGCCTCCTGAGCGAGATAGGCGTTGACGCAGGTCGCGCCGACGCCGACCAGCACCGCAAAATAATGCGTGTCGAGGCACTCAGCGGAACGAACCGTGAGCGAGCAGAAGGTGCGAAGCCCCTGCGCGACCAGATGCGAATGAACCGCGCCGGTGGCGAGAATCATCGGGATTGCGACCGTTTCCGGGTCCTGGTTCTCGTCGGTCAGGACAATGTGTTCACGGCCGGCGCGCACGGCTTCCTCGGCTTCGGACTGGATACGGGCCAGCGCATCCCTGAGGGCTGAGCCATCGCGCTCAACGGCTGCCAGCTTGAAGGTACAGTCGATATGCTCGACGCCGTCACCCAGCGTTTTCATCAGACGCTGATACATGCCAGTCGACAGGAACGGGCTCTCCAGCACGAAGACGTTCTGCTGGGTCTCGTCCGTCGTCAGGATGTTGCCGAGATTCTTGAAGCGCGTTTTCAGCGACATCACACGGTCTTCGCGGAGCGGATCAACCGGCGGGTTGGTCACCTGGCTGAAATTCTGACGGAAGAAGTGTGAGAGCGGGCGGCATTCGCGCGAGAGGACAGCGACAGGTGTGTCGTCTCCCATGGAGCCGATCGCTTCCTTGCCGTCCTCAGCCATGGGCGCGAGGATCAGCTCGGTCGTTTCCAGCGTGAAGCCGGCAACCGTCTGGCGGCGCAGCAGCTTTTCCTTGTCGAAGAGGCGCGGCTCATCACCCTTGATGATGTCGCTTTCGAGCTCTTTGACGTTCTTCAGCCACTTGTCATAGGGGTGCTCGCTCGCAAGCTCATCGATGATGGCATCGTGCTCGTAGAAACGGCCCTCTTCGAGATTGGCGGCGATCATGCCGCCAGCACGCACATGGCCACGGCGCACAACGTCATGTCCCGAGAGCGGGCACATGCCGGTTTCCGAGCCAACAGCAAGAACACCGTCACTGGTCAGCGCATAGCGGAGCGGACGCAGGCCATTGCGGTCAAGGCCGGCAACCGCCCAGCGGCCATCATAGGCGCAGATTGCGGCCGGACCGTCCCACGGTTCCATCACGGAGTTGCAATAGGCGTAGAGCGCGGCGTGCTCATCCGGGATGATGGAAGCGCGCTTCGACCAGGCTTCCGGAATGAGAAGCGCCTTGGTCATCGGCGCGGTGCGACCGGCCTTGCAGAGGATTTCGAATACCGCGTCGAGCGCGCCGGAATCCGACAGGCCTTTCGGCACGACCGGTTTTACGTCCTCGACATCGTCACCGAAGGCGCCCGAGACCATCTTGATCTCATGGCTCTTCATCCAGTTGAGGTTGCCACGCAGCGTGTTGATCTCGCCATTATGGGCAAGCATGCGGAAGGGCTGTGCCAGCTCCCAGCGCGGGAAAGTATTGGTCGAATAGCGCTGGTGATAGATCGCGATTGGAGAGACGAAGCGCTCATCCTTGAGGTCGAGATAGAAATTGTCGATGTCCTGGGCGAGGAACATGCCCTTGTAGATCAGCGACTTGTGGCTGAGCGAGCAGATATAGAAGCTCGGGATTCCGGCCTCGCGGGCCTTGCGCTCGATGCGGCGGCGACAGAGGTAGAGCGCGCGCTCCAACTCGTCTGGCGAGCGCTCCCGGCTATCGCGAAACATGACCTGTTCGATTTCGGGGCGCGTGTCAGCAGCTTTCTGGCCGATCACGGAAATGTCGACCGGCGGCTGGCGCCAGCCATAGATGTAGAAACCGAAGTGAAGGATTTCGGTTTCCACGATCGCGCGGGCGGCTTCCTGTGCGCCGAGGTCCGTGCGCGGCAGGAAGATCTGGCCGACGCAGATCGGATCATCAGTCGGGTTGTGGCCTGTGCGCTGGGCCTGCTCGCGGAAAAAGTCCTGCGGGACCTCGATGCGGATACCCGCGCCATCACCCGTCTTGCCGTCAGCATCGACAGCGCCGCGGTGCCAGACATTCTTGAGCGCCTTGATGCCCATCTCGACGATTTCACGGCGCGGCTTGCCATCCAGCGCAGCCACGAGACCAACGCCGCAGGCGTCCTTCTCATGTTCAGGATCATAAGCGTGCGCTTCGATGAGCTTCTGGCGCTCGGTGAGGTATTTGTCGATTGTGTCGGTCATGACGGTATCCCTTCAGGGAAAGATTTTATCGAAACGGCTTATTCAGCCGCAACTGGGGCAGTGGCGGCGTCTGCGCGGCTCATCTGCTTCATACGCTTGTGCATCTCTTCGGCAGCGTCCCGGCCATCCTTGATGGCCCACACGACGAGCGAGGCCCCACGGACGATATCGCCGGCGGCGAAGACATTCGGAATGCTCGTCTCGAGCGTCGCAAAGTCGACCTTGATGGCGCCCCAGCGGTTCACGGTGAGAGCGGGCTCACCGAACAGCTCCGGCAGCTCTTCCGGGTCGAAGCCAAGCGCCTTGATGACCATGTCTGCCTTCACATCGAAGGTCTCGCCGGTCTTTTCGGGTGACTGGCGGCCGGACGGGTCCGGGGCACCGAGTTTCATGCGGGCAGCGCGGACGGCTTTCAGCTTGCCGGCCTTTGTGTCGAGGATGGCTTCGGGTGCGGCGAGCCATTCGAAGACGACGCCTTCTTCCTCGGCATTGGCCACTTCGCGCTGCGAGCCTGGCATATTTGCGCGGTCGCGGCGATAGAGGCAGGTCACGGATTTCGCGCCCTGGCGCACAGCGGTGCGCACGCAGTCCATGGCCGTATCGCCGCCGCCGATCACGACAACGTTCTTGTCCCTGGCGTCATGCGTGCCGTCATCGAACCTCGGCACTTCATCGCCAAGGCCCTTGCGATTGGATGTTGTCAGATAGTCGAGGGCGGCATGAACGCTTTCATGGCCGGAGCCCGGCACCATCAGGTCGCGCGCCTTGTAGACGCCGGTCGCGATCAGGATGGTATCGTGCTTGTCGCGCAGGTCCGACAGTTTCAGCTTGCCGCCGATCGAGGTGTTGAACTTGAATTTCACTCCGCTATCCTCGAGACGCTTGATGCGGCGCTCGACAATGTGTTTCTCAAGCTTGAACCCCGGAATGCCGTAGATCAGGAGGCCGCCGCCGCGATCATAGCGGTCATATACGGTGACCTTGTAGCCCTTGCGGCGAAGCTGTTCAGCTGCAGCGAGCCCGCCGGGGCCCGCACCGATGATGCCGGCAGATTCCTTGCGCTCGCGCGGCGGCTTGATGGGCGTGACCCAGCCTTCTTCCCAGGCATTATCGGTGATGAACCGCTCGATGGAACCGATCGTCACCGTGCCATGGCCGGACTGTTCAATCGTGCAGATGCCTTCGCAGAGACGGTCTTGCGGGCAGATCCGGCCGCAGATCTCCGGCATGTTATTGGTCGCAGAGCTGACCTGATAGGCCTCTTCCAGACGGTTCTCGGACACGAGTTTCAGCCAGTCGGGAATATTGTTGGTCAGCGGGCAGCCCTGCTGGCAGAATGGAACGCCGCATTGCGAACAGCGCGAAGCCTGCGCTTCGGCCGCCTCGGTGGCATAATCGGCATAGATCTCGCCAAAATCCCTGGCGCGCTTCTTTGCATCCCGCTTCTCGGGCATGGAGCGGTCAAGCTCGGTGAACTTCAACATGCGACTGGCCATAGGGGGTCCTCGGGGAGCAATTTTGTGTCTTATTATCCGCGGAACATCTCGGCGCAAGCAAAATTGCACCCATAGATATCATATTGATATTTAATTTCTGCGAATATTTGCCTTATACCGCAGCCCGCCACCGAAATCAAGATCATCATATATCAGTTTGATATATATATAGCACTGGGATGTATTGTTAAAGAATCCATGCCAAACAGACTAAAGCAATCCCGGCAAAGGCGGAGTCCGGCCCCATGTCCCTGTTCCAGCTCCTGATCATCGCCGCTATCCAGGGCATTACCGAATGGCTGCCGATCTCTTCCTCGGCGCATGTCCTGCTCCTGTCTGACACGTTCGGCGCAGACGGGCGCGACGAGCTTTTGCTGAATGCCGTCTCCAATCTCGGCACGCTTGCGGCGATGCTGGTCTATTTCCGGAAGGATGTGGCAAGCGCAGTTGTCGGCGGTTTCGAACTTGCCGCAGCGCCGGTCACAAAGCGCGCCCTTTCCCCCGGCGCGCGCCTCGCCGCCTGCGTGCTGATCGCGACGCCGGTCGCGCTCGTGGCGGCGCTTCTCTATGAAGGCTTCCTGCCCGAAGACGCTCAGAATGCCCTGCGCAGTGTGCCAACTGTCGCCGGTGCGACCATCGTGTTCGGCCTGCTGCTGTGGTGGGCGGACGCAAGAGGCGCGCACAACCGCAAGGAAGAGGACATGACCTTCCTGCATGCGCTGATAATCGGGGCAACGCAGGCCGTGGCAGCGATCATTCCGGGCACGAGCCGATCCGGTATCACGATGACGGCAGCGAGGGCGCTGGGTTATGACCGCACGGAAGCGGCGCGTTTCTCGATGCTGATCGGCGCGCCGATCCTGGCAGCAGCCGGGCTTTATGGGGCGTATGGCCTCTTCACCGCAGACCCGGAAGCTGGGGCGATGCTTACCTTTGAAGACGGCATGATCGTGGCGGCAGTGGCTTTCATTACGGGGCTGGCCTCGATCTGGGGGCTGATGGCGCTGCTGAAGCGGATGAGCTTCCTGCCTTTCGTGATCTACCGGGTCCTGCTGGGGGTGCTGCTGTTCGCCATGATGCCCTATATGGCCACAAGTTAATCTGCCGCCCGGAACAAGCGCGGCGATCTTTTCGTTCTGCACTCACTCCAGAATGGAAGGAATACATGATGAAGAAATCACTCCTCGCAGGCGTTGCGCTTGCACTCCCGCTGAGCTTTGCCGCCTGCTCTTCAGCAGGTCTCACGCCATCTGAAACGGCTGTTGCCGAGACCCCGGCCCCGATGTCGGAAACCATGCAGAAGGAAGTGGCCGAGCTCAACAAGCTGACCCGCATCTATATCGATGCTGCAGCCCTCTATAAGCAGGCCGCCGATATCCCCGACGATACCAAATCACTGAAGCCGGCCCTGCTTGAGCTTGCCAAGGAAAAGAACATGCAGCGCGACCTGCTCCAGGACCGCGTGCTTGAGATCGGCGGCAAGCCTGCAGAACATGGCGAAGCGCTCGGCACCGCCCATCGCGGCTTTACCAGCCTGCGCACCATCGTCGACAATGATACGGAAGTCGCGGTTGAGGAGGTGCTTCGCGGCGAGCGTTACATCCTTGAAGAGCTGAACAAGGCCATGCCGAACACGGTCACGCCGGAAACCAAGCAGCTGCTCGCCAATCTGCGCACAGACACTGAAAGGGAAATTTCGCGTCTTGAGCAGATCGATCAGGCGGTCTGACCCCTGCCACATCTGATGATAAAGCCCGCCTTCACCCGGCGGGCTTTTTTATTGCGCTCAAGACGACGCGCGCAGTTGGCAAGGCCTCCTCCGCACGCCGCTCCTTCCGCTATATGCGTCCCTTCGCCTGCGGAAAGTCCTGTTTCATGAACTTAAAGACAGAGATTCCAGCGGGAAGCTGATCAGAATGTGATGATTTGCGGGCAAGCGAGGCCCAATGGCGGCAACAGGACGGCGTGTCCGGACAGGAAATGTCTGGTGTCGGGGCGAGGTTTCGGTTTCAATTCTGGGTGGGCTCCACACACTGACCATCATCTGCCCGAAGCGGAGGTGACACCGGCATGAGCTACAAGAAGCGTGAAAAGAAATCCGACACGCTCGAAGTGCGTCTTCCGCATTCCAGGAAGGAAGCGTTCAAGACCGCATGCGAGGAACAAGGCGTAACCGCCAGCCACGCCGTGCGGACATTTGTCGATGCCTACATCAGACGCTCGCGGCGGGTGAAACTCAAGACCATCACCCAGGAGCTCGTCATAACCCTCATCAAGAACCCTCTGAAGACGACTGGAGGCCTTGCCGCTGGTGCATCTGCCATCGCCGCCGCTTTCGCCATCTTCGCGCTGCCGAGTACGGCTGAGCCGGTTTACGTGGACCCGATTGAATTGCCCAAGCCCGTCTACCCAAGACTGATGGCCGAAAAACGCATCAGCTCAAGATGCGACTCCACGTTTGCCATTTCAGCGAAGGGAACAGTTGAGCCCGGCATCAAGGTTGTCTGCACCGAGCCAGGCTTTGAAGACAGTACCCGGGATGCCATCCGGACCCTGCGTTTCGAGCCACAAAAAGAAAACGGCGTTGCGGTCCGCGTTCCGAGCGCGACCTATACACTCTGGTATGAAATCCGTCTCGAGGGCGAGAGCAACGCTGCCATCACCGAAGATATTTTCGGCCCTGACAGATAGACCGCTCAGGCTTCGCCCTTCTGGTGGAACTCGCCATAGGGGCGGTAACGCCAGAGATAGGTCGGGGTGATTGCTTCCACGCTTTCAATGTCTGTGACGCCGAGATTTCTGAGGGTGAGAGCGTCATCAGCCACGACATTGTCGCTCTTGAGCATATCGACCTGATCACCCGTGATTGGCGGCGGGCCGAAGACTGTGTGCAGGGGCAGGAACGGGATGCGCCAGATTGCACCAAAGGCGAGCCCCATCGGCTTGGCGAGGAAGAAGGGCAGCGGCAGGGCGTAGCGCTTGCGGTCCGTGATCTCGCCGATGAGGCTGTAAATCTCGTTGATGGTGTAGACGCGCGGGCCGCCAAGCTCAAAGGTCTTGCCCTCGACATCGTCTCGGGAGACGGCAGCGGCGATGGCATCTGCCACGTCGCCGGCATAGACCGGCTGCAGCTTTGTCTTGCCGCCGCCAATGGCAGGCAGGAAGGGCGCAACTGTCGAGACCGGATGCGACGCCATGCCGGCAAAGCGGTTGAAGAAGTCATCTTCGGGACCGAACACAATGGATGGGCGAAGCACGACGGCACCCGGAAACGCCTTGCGAACCCCGAGTTCGGCTTCGGCCTTGGTGCGGGCATAGTCGGACGGCGAATCGACATCGGCACCGATCGCGGAAATCTGGACAAGACGTCTCACGCCGGCATTGGTGGCGGCCTCTGCAACATTGATGGCGCCGTCGCGCTGGGCGGCCTCAAAGTTCTGCTGGCCCTTTTCATAAAGGATGCCGACAAGGTTCACGACCGCGTCGGCGCCTTCGACGGCCCGCTCGACCGAAGCACGGTTACGGATATTGGCCTGGACCAGATCGACCCATCCGGGCGGTCCGGCAAGCCTGACATCTCCAGCGAGGTGCGGACGGCGAACCGCGACGCGGACGCGCCATCCAGCCTCAACGAGCGTGCGGGCGGCGTAGCGACCGATGAAGCCGGAACCGCCGAAAAGAGTTACGAGACCTTTGGCCATGCGCTTGGTGATCCCTCATATTGCAGGTCACTGATTCTGGTTGCGGGTTTCATCACGCTTGCAGCCAATTGTCCATGCGGCGAATGGCGTGAACCGCACCCCGGCCCCCTGCTCAAGCCAGTTCACCCACAAATTGGTGGGCGTGCCCCAAATAAATTCGCTTTGAATCGCGAATTCTTCGCAGTTTTAACCAAATAGCCAGCTTCATGCGGCAAGTTATACTTCACTAATCTCTAAAGGTCTGGCAGTGATGACAGCAGCAGCGGCGAAACAACCGATCCCACTCGGCATTCCCGGCAGAGGTCCCGAAGAGGTCGAGGAATCCTACCGATTCTCCGAAATGGCCCTCGCCCTCATCGAAGAGCACAATACCCCGCCCTTCCCGGAAACCTATGCTTTCTGGTATTCCTATGCCTCCCGCACCAGCGATAGCCTGGTCAGCGCGGTCGACAGGATGATCGAGGGGCGCTCAGAAATCAGCCGCTATGAAATGGGCGAGATCGCCAAGGCTCACCTGCCGAAGGAAGATGAGCTGACACGCACCAATGAGCGGATCGGCAAGGAATTCAGCGCGCGCATATCTGACGTGGTGGACCTTGTGCGCAGCGGCGCGAGCGACAGCAATGAATTCCAGAAAGCCCTGGACAGCATCGGCGCCGACCTTCCGGACCAGATCACACAGGAGGGCCTCAAAAAGGTCCTCGCGCGACTGATCGAGGAAAACCAGCACATGGTGGAACGTAGCCGCGCACTGCATGCCGGACTGGAAAAATCCCAGGAGCAGATCGCACAGCTAAGCATCGAACTTGATGATGTGCGCAAGCAGAGCACGCGTGACCCGCTCACCGGCGTTGCCAATCGCCGCTCCTTTGACGCTCATCTTGAGCAATCCATCGCAGCGGCCCTGAAGACGGGCGAGAGCCTCTGTCTGGTCATGGCGGATATCGACCATTTCAAGAACATCAACGATAATTTCGGCCATCAGGTCGGCGATGATGTCCTGAAAGTCTTCGCGCACCTGATCCGCAAGAACGTCAAAGGCCGCGACCTGGTGGCCCGATATGGCGGAGAGGAATTTGCGATCATCCTGCCAAAGACCGAGGCTCACTCCGCCGTAAAGCTTATCGACAGCATTCGTGAACAGATCAGCCAGAAGCGCCTTCTGCTGCGGCAGTCCCGTGAGAAACTGGGACAGATCACTGCATCCTTCGGTGTCGCCGCCTATGAGAATGGCATCAGCTCTGCCGAGTTCATCGAGAAGGCCGACGTCCAGCTTTATCGGGCCAAGCGCACGGGCCGGAACAAGGTGTGCCTGTCGGAGCGCTCCTGCGAGACTATTTCCGGCTAGACACAATGTCTTTCAGGCTCTGCTCTGATCCGAAAGCGCGCTTGAGGTGTTTCCTGCGGATTGCAAGCGTTTCCTCGCATAGCGCCACGACGGATTTCTGCGCCTCGATCTGGCCGAGCAGACGGGTCGAGTTCCCAAACCGGTCTGACAGGCTGAGCGCGGCATAGTCCTGCTCGCAGTCGGGTGCAGCCGAGCGCAATTCTGCTTGCAGCGCCGCGAGCTTCGCCTTTTCCTCATCCAGGCTGATCCTTGCCTGCCCCAGGGCCTGCTCGGCATTCTGACGCCGCAGGGCAACAAGCCGCGTCAGGGTATGGGCGGTCCTCGGCTTCATGGCTGCCATCACATGTGATCCTTCAGCCGGTCGACGAAGCTGATGGCCGCAGCGACAGCGGCGAAGTGTTCGGGGTGGATCTCTTCATCAATGTCGACCAGACGGTAGATGGAGCGCGCCGAAGGTGGGTCGCGGTAGATCGGCACATCATTCGCCATGGCGACTTCGCGGATGCGGGCCGCGAGATGGTCGACGCCTTTCGCAACACAGACGGGGGCCTTGCTGGAGTCAGGGTCCCATTTGAGCGCCACGGCATAGTGTTCGGGGTTGACCATGATAACCGTCGCTTCCTTCACGTTCTGCATCATCTGGCCCTTGGTGATCTTGGAGGCCTTTTCGCGGCGCGACTGCTTCATGTGCGGGTCGCCTTCGGACTGTTTCATCTCCTTCTTCACCTCTTCCCGCGTCATTTTCAGCTGGTTGGCGTGCATCTGACGCTGGATGGGAAGGTCGATGGCCGCCAGCACGAACTGGAAGGCGCTTACGATCAGGATGAGCAGCATGACCTGGGAGAAGGTATACTGGAAGAATTGCGACAGCTGGACCGCGCTGCTGGCGTAATAGTGCTCAACAAAGAAGAACAGGAAGACAGCGGCGAGGAAGCCGACAAACATCATCTTCGCTGTATCCTTGGCAAAGTCGAGAAGCCCTTTGGGACCGTATTTCTTTTTCAGGTTTTCAGCCGGGTTCAGCTTCTTCACGTCCGGCTTGATCTTCTTGGTGGAGAAGGCAATCGAACCCTGCAGGATCAGCGCACCGATCACGATGACAAAGAGGACAAGGAAGATGGGCAGCGTCCAGACGAGGACATTGGCGAGCCAGCCCCAGGATGCGCTGCCGCCGCCTTCAAAAATGTCGTTGGCGTAGCTGTCGGCGTGGTAGAACAGGGCCTGGAACTCGTTGAAGATACCACCGCCAAGAATCATCCCGAACAGGCCGGCCGAAATCACCATGCCCGCCATCAGGGCGAAGGAGTTGGCCTCCTTTGACTGGGCGACATTGCCTTCGCGGCGCGCCTCTCGCTTTCGCTGCTCGGTGGCCTCGAATTCCTTTTCACCGCCACCATTCTGGTCTTCAGCCACGCCGTCCCGTCCTTCCCGCTAGAGCCAGCCGATCAGGGATGGGATCCGGTCCATCCAGACCATGAGGATTGTGGAGACAGAGACGGCAAGAAGCAACATGCCCGCGCCGACAATGAAAGGCGCGCCAACAAAAGCCACCATCAGGGATGGCAGCGCGCGGTTAATGAAGCCGAGGCAGATATTGTAGAGAAGGTTCACTGCCACGAAGGGCCAGGCAAGAAGCACACCAAAGGCAAAACCGCCAAAAGCACTGCGGGCGAGGAACATCGGGTCGATGCCCGAAATCATGCCGACTGGTATCTCGCTGTAGAGCTGGGTGAAGCGCACAAAGACGCTGACATGGTAGTCCATGGTGAGAAGCAGCGCGGCACCGGCCATCGCCATGATGTTCGCCGTGATCGCCTGGGCCTCGGTTTCGAGTGCGATCCCCAGCATCTGCGAGAAGCCGACGACCTGCGCGATCAGAGTGCCGGTAATGGACAGGATCCAGATCGACAGGCGCAGAAGCACGCCAAGAAAGAGGCCGACCGTCGCTTCCACCCCAAGAATTAGGAAGAAGCCCGGCAGGCTGTCCATGACAGGCGGCGTGATGACATTGGCCGCTGCCAGCGCCGTGGCGAAAGCGATGAGAAGGCCGATCCGCGCGCGAACCGGTACGGTCTGTTCGCCAATGCCCGGCATCAGGAACACGACAAAGGACAGCCGCGCCATGATGATCATGATGAGCGCGATCCAGCCTGACAGCTCCGCAGTCAGGAGCATGGACTGGGTCATCAGACGACGCCGACGATGTACGGCTTGCTTCGGGAGCCGATTTCCTCATAGGCGAGGACGGAGTTGCGGATGCCCTTGCTGGAGAGAACGGTCTGCAGAAAGCGGCGCCGGCGCGACGATGTGGCGATGGCGGCGGTCACGCCCTTCTGGGCGAACTCGTTGAGCTTGGCCTGGACGGAGTTTGTGAGATCTCCGAAAAGCTCCGGTGGCAGGGCGACATCGGACCCGCCATCTTCGCGGTTGATTTCATGCGCGCTGAATTTCTCTTCCCAGCCGGGTGAAATCTGCAGGAGCGGCAGACGCCCCTCATGATCCTGAAGCCTGTCGACGATCTGGAAGCCGAGCCGCTGGCGCACCAGTTCGACAATTCGCGACGGATTCGAGGACTGGGCCTTTGCTTCTCCAATCGTCTCGATGATGAGGAAGAGGTTGCGGATAGAGACCCGCTCTTCCAGCAGCAGGCGAAGGACGGCGAGAAGCTGTTCCGGCGTGACCTTGCCGGGAATGTATTCGTCCAGGAAGCGCTTGTTGGCGGCAGCGCGTTCGCCGTCGCTGATGCGGGTGAGAGCGTCCAGCGTGTCCATCATGACAAGGCGGGTGAAGACGAGCGAGAAGTTAGACTGGATGACTTCCAGCATGTGCGTCGCAAGCACTTCGGTGGCCTCGATTGCTGGAACACCGGCTGCGGCAAGTTCCTGCTTGTTCGTGGTGGGCAGCCAGCGAGCCGATGCCTTGTAGACCGGCTCTTTCACGCGCTCACCATTGAGGTGCGGCAGCTGCTTGTCTTCCATCAGCGCGAGGACCGAGCCCGGACGGAGCGTTCCGCCATCCACTTTCACGCCCTGGATGCGGATGCGATAGGCGTTCCTGGCCAGCGTCGGATTGTCCGTCATGCGGATCGACGGCAGGACGAAGCCATATTCCTCGGCGATGTAACGTCGGATCTTGTCGATGCGGCTCTCAAACCCGTCCGAGCCCTGAAGGACGAGGGCGACGAGATCTGGCGAGACTTCGAGGTGGATTTCGTCGGAATGGATGGAATCGCCGATAACGGCAGGCTCGGGAGCCTCGAAGGCATTGGCTTCGGCTTCTGCGGCCTCCTTTTCCTTCTCTGCCTGGCGGATGAAATAGGCGGCAGCGCCGAAGCCGGCTGCGCCCATCATGAACGGTATGAAGGGCAGGCCCGGGAAAAGCGCGAAAGTGGCGAGGATACCGGCAACAATGGCAAGGGCGGACGGGTTGGCACCAAGCTGCTTCAGCAGGGTGACGTCGATGGCGCCATCTTCCTTGCCCTTGGCGAGGAGGAGCGCGGCAGACACCGAAACAATGACAGCCGGGATCTGCGAGACAAGGCCGTCGCCGACCGTCAGGATGGAATAGTTGGCGAGCGCATCGGTAATACTGAGACCGTGCACGGCGATGCCGAAACCGATACCGGCAATCAGGTTCAGGGCCGTGATGAGAAGGCCGGCAATGGCGTCGCCCTTCACGAATTTGGACGCACCATCGAGGGAGCCGAGAAAGGAGGCTTCTTCCTGTTCCTGCTGGCGGCGTTTCTTGGCTTCTTCATGGCTGATTGCGCCGACCGCGAGATCGCTATCGATGGCGAGCTGCTTGCCGGGCATGGCGTCGAGGGCGAAGCGTGCGCCGACTTCCGCCATGCGACCCGCCCCCTTGGTAATGACCATGAAGTTCACGATCACAAGGACCGCGAAGACGACGAGGCCAACAAACAGGTTGCCGCCCATGATGAACATGGCGAAGCCTTCAATCACCCCTCCGGCGGCATCCGTGCCTGTATGGCCTTCGGAAATGATCAGCTTGGTCGAGGAGACGTTGAGCGCGAGCCGCAGGATCAGCGAAGCGAGCAGCACGCTGGGAAAGGACGAGAAATCGAGCGGCTTCTCGATGAAGATCGACGTCGTGAAAATCAGGATCGCGAAAGCGAAGCTGAGCGTCAGGCCGATATCCATCACCCAGGCCGGAACCGGCAGGACCATGACCAGGATGACCAGCATCAGACCGATCGCGAGCAGCGTTGTCGGCTTGGCAAGGTTCAGGAGGCTGGAAGTCGGCATTCTGCGTCTATCCGGAAATCAGCGGGATCACTGAATTGTTGAAGAAGTTGAGCGCGACATTGGTCATGTAGCCGAGCGTCAGGAAGAAGACGATGACGACCGCCATGATCTTCGGAACGAAGGTCAGAGTCAGTTCCTGGATCGAGGTCAGGGCCTGCAGGAGGCCGATGACAAAACCGATGACCAGCGTGACGCCGAGGATCGGCAGGCTCATCAGGACGGCTGTCCAGAAGGCCCCTCGCAGGATTTCGAAGATCGCAAGCTCGGTCATCTCGCGAAAGCCCTAGACAGGCATCCGCAGGAGTTCCTGATAGGCCTCGACCACCTTGTCGCGGATCGTGACGGCTGCATCGAGGGCAAGCTCTGCATTGGCGAGCGCCTGCACCATGGCGTGCGGGTCCGCGCCGCTGACGGCGGTCTGGATGGCGGTCTGTTCGGCTTGCTGCAGCGTCTGCTTGAACGCCGAGAAGCCTTCGGAGACGGCACCGCCGGTCTCTTCTGGCTTGGCGGCGGGCTTGGCCTGATCGGCCGGCTTGACGGTGTTAAGGGCCGAATAGGCCGCGAAATTCACATTGGTCATTCAGACCCCCTATCGCCGAAGAATGTCGAGCAGGGATTTGTACATGGTACGTGCCTGCTGGAATGAGTTGAGGTTTGCCTCATAGGTGCGGTTGGCTTCGCGCATGTCAGCCATCTCGGTGACGAGCGAGACATTGGACATCGTCACATAGCCTTCGCCGTCGGCCATTGGGTGCGACGGGTTGAATTCGCGCTGGCCTTCGGTCTGGTCGATCTGGATGCGCATGGCCTTGAAGGCTTCGGCATTACCATCCACGACAAGCATCTTGCGGCGGTAGCCGGGTGTGTCGACGTTTGAGATGTTCTGCGAGGTGATGTCGATGCGTTCCGACTGGACGCGCATGCCCTGCATCGCCTGCGCCATCGTATCCTTAATCGAATTCATTGAGCTTCACCCTTTCTATTTCTTCCCGATCGCCGTGCGCAGCAGATCGAGAGACTTGGTGTAGACCGTGAGTGCCATCTCATGCTGGCTCATCGCTTCGGCAGAGCGGTAAAGCTCCTGCTCGATGCTGACCGTGTTGCCATTCGGAGAGGCCGGCGTATCGGCGCGGCGGATCTTGAATTCCTCACTGCCTGCAGGATTTGCGGCCATCCGCGCCATGTAATCCTGGAAGGATTCAAGCTCGCTCGCCTTGAACCCTGGATCATCGGAATGGGCGAGGTTCCTGGCCGCCACGCTCTGATTGTCCGCAGCATGGCGAGCCATTGCGCTGTAGATTTTGAAGACATCCAGATTCGAGAACATGACGCGTCCGCCTTGGTTAACTCTTTGGCAAAACTGGACCTGTACGTTGAATAAAAGGTTAATGGATTCGCGGGTTCTGTTTACATGTTGCAGTTGGCTAAATCCCTGCCGGACCGGTTGTGCCACCTCTGGGGCACCGTGACGGATGTCAGTCCGGGCGTCGTCTCAATTGCGGGGGTCAGCTCGCATGCGGGCGTGGGCAATGAAGTCCTGGTCGACACGGCCGAAGGTGGTGTACGCGGCGAGATCCTCACCATCTCGGGAGACCGGGTAACAGCCTTCCTGTTTGGCAATTCAGACCCGATCCGCATTGGCGACCGCGCCTATATCGACCAGGAAGCGACAGTTACGCCCGGCGATCACTGGATTGGGCAGATCATCAATTATCGCGGTGAGATTGTCGGCGCGGACAAGCCGCCAGCGCCGCGCGGCGCGAAACCCCGCAAGCTGCTCGCCAAGGCCCCGCCAAGCCATCTGCGCAACGGCCTTGGCCCGCGCCTGAAGACCGGGCTGATGGTGACCGACACGCTGATCCCGATCTGTCATGGCCAGCGCCTCGGCCTGTTTGCCGGGTCCGGCGTCGGCAAGTCCACGCTGCTTGGCGCGCTCGCCAATGGCGTTGAAGCCGACCGGATCGTCATCGCGCTGATCGGTGAACGCTCACGCGAGCTGAATGAGTTTGCGACCCACACCTTGCCGGAAAGCGCGCGCAAGAAGTCCGTCATCGTGACGGCTACGGCAAGCGAGCCGCCCGGCGCAAAGAAGCGTGCCGCCTATTGCGCCATGGCGGCTGCCGAACATTTTCGCGATCAGGGCCATCATGTGCTGCTGCTGTTCGATTCGATCACACGCTTTGCCGAAGCCCACCGCGAAGTGGCGCTGATCGGTGGGGAGACCCCTGCCCTGCACGCCTTTCCGCCATCGACCGTGCGCACCATTGCCGAACTCGCCGAACGCTCTGGCCCCGGCGCAACAAGCCAGGGCGACATAACGGCGATCTTCTCGGTCCTTGTCGCAGGCTCCGACATGGAAGAGCCGGTCGCGGACATGATCCGCGGCATTCTGGATGGCCACATCGTCCTGTCGCGGGATATTGCCGAGCGCTACCGCTATCCCGCCATCGACGTGCTGAAGAGTGTTTCGCGCGCCCTGCCACGGGCCGCCAGCGACGACGAGAACCGGTTGCTTTCGCAGTACCGGCGCAATGTCGCACTGTATGAGGAAGTTGCGCCGATGATCCGGGCGAACCTCTATGAAAAGGGCCATGATGCAGAAGGCGACCGCGCGATCGAGCTTTACCCGCGTCTCGACCGGTTCGTATCAGAGACGAATGCTGGCGATATCAAGGACGCTTTCGCGCACCTGTCCAGCCTGTTGAAGACTGGAAGCGACAATCCGGTAGGCTGACCCCTCCTAAAGCAGGCTGAGGAAGAGGTTCTGGCTACCGATGGCGCCAAGACCCGAACCGCCACCAAGCAGGGTCAGCGCCGCATAGCCAGGCGTGGTCGTCGATGGACCGCTATTGACGGTGTTCATGATGTGAAACCGCTGCAGCACCTTGTCGACATTGTCGATATTCACGAGGTCTGAAGCCTTCGAGATGCCGAGAACGCTCTGGAACTTGTCCATCAGGATCGCGGCCTGCCTGTCGATGTCGAGTTTGCTCATCTCGGCTGGCAGGTTGAGCGCCGTCTCGATGACCTGCCGCACCGGCGGATTGCCAAGCAGGCGATAGAGGATCGTGGTCTCGCTCGCCCCGGAGCCTGCAATATCGACGATCTTGGACTGATAGTTCAGGCTGAGGCGCATATTGTCGTCGACGTCTCCGACAGCAGCGCGGAACGCAGCCGTTTCGTAATTGTCGCCGATCGACTCGATCTGGTCTGCCGAGAGGCTGAGCGTGCCGTCCTCGAATTTGAAGGTCTCGGAAAAGCGCGTGTAGTCGGCATTGTTGAGGCGCTGGAGGAAGGTACTGTCGGGGGTCACCGCTTCTTCCAGTACCTTGCGGATGAAGCCGCCTTTCCATTCCTCGCCGCCAAGGTCGAATGCCGTCATCGAGACGCGCAGGAGGCGGCGATCAGACATGAAGTCATCCAGGCTGATCGGCGAGGACAGTTTTTCTGTGAGATAGTTGCGGTCGTTCTTTACGCTGGCGGAATCGGCAAAGCCTTCCAGCTGGCGCGAATAGGTCGACTGGAGGAGCTTCCACCCCCCATAACCGGACAAGGGTATGGCCGGCTGGAACATCGGTTCAGGCCACCTTTGCCTGCTCTGGCATGCGCTGACGCAGGGCGGCGTGGTTCAGCAGCTCTTTCTCAAGTTCGAGAATGTGCTTGAGATGGCAGAGCGCCGAATAATGGTTGCCGCGGCGCATCATCTCACGCAGCTGGCCCATCAGGGTCGTGTCGATGCTGGAAAAGGCGTCTTCCAAGCGGTCGATTTCCTTGAATATGGCGGGCAGGACATTATCGGCCTTGAGGTCGCCAGTGATCAGAAGCTGGATGGCGTAGTAGACCTGCTTGACCGGTGTATCGACGTCTTCCGGGCGCAGCGCGTCGCGGCAGCGAAGGACGCGCGCATCAGCATCGGCCACGCGAAGGCTGGCGGGCTTGTCGCCATTCTCGAGCACGGCTCCGTTCACGACGACGCGCTCGCCGGCAGCGAGTTTCAGGATCAGTCCAGACATCAGGCAGCAACTCCCGCGAGGCCAGAACCCGGGTCGCCGGACAGGCCCGCCATGATGGCTTCGTTGATTTCGATAATTTCGGTGAGGTCGGTCTCACCCGAAAGCACGCGGTGACTGATGCGGCGAACCATTTCGCCAAGGTTGAGCAGTCCGCGGCGCAGTTGCGGGTCAAGCCGGTTATCCGGATTGAGAAGATCAACGGACAGGGCAAGCCAAAGCTGGAGATTGCGATCAATCGCTTCAGCCCAAACGGCAGGAGGCGGCATGTCCTGTGCCGCCACGTCCTTAAGAGCATTCGTGATATCACTAAACAGGGCATATTCGATCTGTTTGTCAGTCGCCGTACGGCTTGTGACGTCGCTATACGCCTTGCGCGCCAGATTGTGCATGGACCCTCACATAGTGTTATCAGGTGAACCGGGCGCGCGAAGCGCCCGGTCCGGTTAGTGTCATTCTTACTGGAACAGCGCCAGAAGTGTCTGCGGCTGACCATTGGCGATTGCAAGCGCCTGGATGCCGAGCTGTTGCTGAACCTGCAGCGCCTGCAGTTTTGCAGAAGCCGCCTCAATGTCTGCGTCAACCATGCTGCCGATACCGGCCGTCATCGAATCGATGAGCGACTGGACGAATTCGGACTGGCCTTCGATCTGCTTCTGAGCCGAACCGAAAGAAGTCGCAGCGTTGATCGCTGTGGACAGCAGGGATTCGATCGTGGTCAGAGCCGTGGAGGCATCGGACGATGTCGAAACGCTGAGCGTCGCCAGGGAGCCGAGGCCGCCGGCTGCAACTGCAGCGTTCTGCGAGGCGAGACCGCTGAGGTTGACTTCAACAGCACCGCCATCGGCTTCAAGCGTCAGTGTGGCTGCGTCAGAAGTTGGATCGTCCGCATCGGTCACAGTAACCGTGAGGTTGGTGATGCTGGCGGCGTCGAGAAGGGCCTTGAGGCCTGCAGCAACGTCGTTGTTCGTGTCACCGTCGACAGCGGTGTAGGTGTAGTCACTTCCGCCGGCACTGACGGTGAACGTGTCACCTGCGGTGATCGTGCCACCAGCGATCGAGACATCAGCGGTTTCAGTGTCAGCAAGCTGTGAAACAGACTTGGTCGAAGCCAGGCCGGACTCATCGAATGCAACGGCAGCGCCGTTCGCCGTCAGCGTGATGGTCGCGTCATTGACAAGTGGGTCAGCAGCATTTGCGCCGCCAGCTGGGTCGAGATTGCTGATCGAGCCTGCATCGATCGCCGTGCGGAGAGCCGCAGCGATGTCGTTGATGGTCTGACCAGCCGTCGCGGTGACGGAGTAGTCGGCACCGCCAACGTTGATCGTAAACACATCACCCGCAGAGATTGCACCGCCCTTGAGCGTGATGGTTGCAGTGTTGCCGTCAGTGATCTGACCGGTCTGGGCCGTCGACATGTAGCCGCCTTCAGAGGCACCCTTGGCAACATCGCTCGGAGTGATCGAGTCAGCCGTCGAAACGTAGCCCGCGTCGGTATTTGCCTTGTCGGCTGCAGCTGTGGCAGCATTCGTCTGCAGGTCGTTGCGGGACACCGTGATGTTTGTTGCCGAAACCGTACCGTCAGCGGCGCGGTCGAGCGATGCAAGCACGCTGATGCTCGCCGTGCCCTTCAGCAGGTTCTGGCCGTTGAACTGAGCGGCGTTGACGATATTGCTGATCGACGTGCTCAGCGCGTCAATGTCGGTCTGGATCTTGGCGCGGTCATCAGCGTTCAGGTCTTCCTGAGCCGACACGATCAGCTCTTTCATGTCCTGAAGCAGGCTGGTGATCTGCTCGGAAGCAGCGCGAGCAACGCCCACAACCGACGAGCCTTTATTCAGCGTGTCGGTGATCTGCTTGAAGCTTTCCACGTCCGTCGACATGACCGTCGAGATTGCCCAGATGGCAGCGTTGTCCTTGGCAGAAGAAACCTTCTTGCCGGTCGAGATTTCCGATTGGACGGTTTCAAGGCTACGGTTGATGTTGCGCAGCGTTTCGAGCGCAACCATCGAACTGGTATTGGTAAGAATGCTAGACATGTGTCAGCCCCTCTGATGTCAGGTTATCGCCTCGCGGCGACCCTTTGTTTCCAAAATTTTTTTGTCGTCCTGACAGCGGGAAAACCCCGAACCAATCTTGGTCTTGAGGTTGAGAGGTAAATGACACAGATGGATAATCCGTTAACCGTGTCAGGCTTTTTTCTCGTAGCCCCCGACCGCTTTGGTAAAGGCGGTTTGAGCGCCATTTGCCTGGTAGGCACCGACGTATGAATTTCCGGCCGAAGAGCCGAGCCGGGAGATCGCGCTGTTCACGCCATTGCGCACGGCATTGAAGTGTCCGGCATTCTCGCTGGCGAGAGAAATAATGCGCTCCATGCGGGCGCTATAATCGGGCAACGCGCGGATCAGTTCAGGTTGCTGGAGCAGCGTGTCGAACGCGCTCATCGCCTTCATCTTCTGCTCAAGCAGACTGGCAGCGGTGCCCGCCTGTCCGGCGAGCAGGGCCTGGTGTTCAGCTTCCAGGACGGACTGGAGGTGATCAAGAATGTTTCCTGCAGCTTCAGGCGTGCTCATTCTGCTTTTCCTTCCTTGTCCAGCCGGGCATAGGCCTCGGCAGCAACGGGGATCGGATCGAGGCCGAGCGGGTGTTGTTCGGCAATGTCCTCGGCGATCGCCTCGATGACGAACTGGGTAAAGGCTTCCGTTCCCTGCCCGCCCGAACGCGTCAGCGCATCTTCAAGTCCCGTATGCCGCAACATCTCTGCCCAGAGCATCTGCTCGAAGCGTTTGGCAATGTCAGAGCGGGCATCTTCAGGCGCGGGCATTGCGGGCGCCTTTTCGGGCGTCTTCGCAGCGAAATTCTGGACTGGAAAATCAACAGGGCCCATGGCGACGCACTTCCCATCCGAGTTTTCTCGCCACCGCGAATTTCCGGGTGGCCGTTAAATCATATTTTACCAGTGTTGGTGCAGGTTTGGTTAAGAGACCACTAATAGGGAGGCAGGATGCCCGCCCCATTTCCCAGCGATTTGCTGAACCTTGCAGACGCCGGACGCTCCACATCTCGCGGGCGCGCACAGGCAATCAGCACGGAGAATGGCCGTGGCTTCGCTTCAGCGCTGAATGGCGCGAAGGCTCTTCCAACAGACAGACAGTCGACTGAAGACAACCTGGTTGCAAACGCCTCACCAATGGCGACCTCCACCCGGCTCACTCTGCCCCTGGTTTCCGACAAGGCACCTGGCGAATGGCCTTCCACAACTCCCGACTCCATGCGGGAAATCGCTATGTCTTCGCCTGAACTCACACAGGCAACCGCAGACGCAGAGCCGATGGCGCCGCTCACTTCACAGGCGGATGCCCCTCCCTCGGAGATCGATCTTGTACCGGGGACCGCGCCAGACGCCTTGACCAGAGCGGCTGAAACGGCCGCAGACCTTGCGCAGGCTTCGAAAGAGGCGGCGGGGCAGCCTGTCGAAACCCAATCGGATGGGACGGCGCCGGATATCATGACCGCACGGACCGACGAGGACGAAGGTGCCGCCAAGCCGAAGGCTGAGATGACGCCTGCCGCAATGGCCAGCGTCATGCCAGCAAGGCCGGAAAAGGCGAATGGAAAGACCAGGGCCGAGCCGCCGGCAGGTGTGAACGCCAGAGCGGCGGGCGTCACCGACATGGCGAAAACCCCACAAATCGGGACGGCAGATACCGCCCAGCGTGAACGTATCAGCAAGCTTGCTGCGCCGATCCGTTCCGAGAGGTCTGTCCCGTCATTTGCCGAAGCAGCCATCGACACGGCAATGACAGGCTCATCCAGCTCGAGCCAGGCTGCACCGGCTCCGTTCCAGAGCCTGATCCAGACAGCTGCGGCACCCTCCGCGCCTTCCGTGAACCTGGCGGCCGGGGCGCTGGCCAGTCCGGCTCAGGCTGCGATGTCCGCAACCCTCGTTGCCGCGCCGGAAGAGATTACCGACATTGTTACCACGCGCCTTGGCGCAGGCGATAGACCAGAGAAGATCGCTATCCAGCTCGACCCACCCGAGCTGGGCCGCGTCTCCATAGAATTCAAATTCGACGGTCAGGGCCTGCAGCATGTTGTGGTGACCGGCGAAACGCCAGAAGCCATGACCAAGCTTCGCCAGATGCACGCACAGCTCGTCCAGTCGCTTGAACAGAACGGCCTGTCAGCCAGCAACATGTCGTTCAGCCAGGACACACCGCAGCGCCATGCGCAATGGCAGGATCGGGTGGGGAACGGCTTCACCGGCGCGATCGAGCGCGAGAACCAGACGGACGTTCAGCACATCGTCAACTATCGCGGACGCACGAACATGATTGCCACATCCGGCATCAACCTCAAACTCTGAGAGGCTCACCCATGAGCACTGTCACTTCAGCAACGAATACGCAGACGAATACCACGGCCCAGCAACAGACCGCGCAATTGTCGCAGCCACAGATGGGCGAGGAATTCGACAACTTCCTGAAGCTCCTGACCGCCCAGCTGCGCAACCAGGATCCGCTCTCTCCGCTCGATTCGACCCAGTTCGTCGAGCAGCTTGCGACCTTCTCCTCGCTTGAGCAGCAGGTGCGCGGCAATGCGAGCCTCGAAAGCATGGCGAGCATGATTGGCGATATTCATGCCATGTTTGCAAGTGAGTGGATCGGCAAGTCCGTGACGGTTGAATCGTCCTGGGTGCCCTATTCCGGGCAGTCGGTGGACTTCATGGTCAATGCGCCAGACGCCGCCGACAAGGCCATCCTGAACATCAAGGACTCGGCCGGCGAAACCATCTGGACCAAGGCACTCGACCTTTCCGACGAGACCCATAGCTGGAATGGACAGACCCTCAGCGGCGTCGAAGCCCAGACCGACCAGATTTTCGAGTTCGGGATCGACCTTTATTCGGGAACGAACTTCCTTGGCACTGCAGCGCCCCAGGTGAAAACCACGGTGACGAATGTCGCCAATGAAAATGGCACAATGCGCGTCGGCACATCGTCCAATCTCTCTGCCAGCGTCGACAAGGTGAGCAAGATCGACGACGAATAGACCCGGTTTCGGACTGCCCGACTAAAGGTCCTGCTTGGCCATATCCAGGATCAGCACATTCCTGATCCCGTCGGAGATGACATCCTGCAGGTTTGCAAGGATCAACGCGCGGATCATTTCGTAATTCTCCACATCGGTCAGCGAGTGCAGCGTATCGCCATCATTCGACAGCTTGATCAGCGTCGTCATGATATTGTCCCGGATCTTGGGCTCCATTGAGAACAGCTTGTCCGATACTGAATTGTCGACTTCGAGATTGAGGTTGAGGATCACGAGGCTGTCGACGCGCTCATTGGAGATGATGGGGACCACGAATTCGCGGGTGAACCGGTAATAGCTCACTTCGCCGGAGCCCGATTTCGCCTCCCCGCCATGCCCGCCCTTGGATTTCTTGTCGCCGTGGCCGTCACCCTTTTTCTCTTCACCATGGCCTGACGAAGTCTTGCCATGCCCGCCAGGCTCCGCGGTCGAGGCATTGGCCGACCCCGAATTCTTCAGGTAGAATCCGCCGGCACCGCCAATAAGAATGAAGAGACCAGCAATAATCGCCGGGATGATCTTGTTCATGGTGTTTCCCTAGAATGGCACGACTTTATCAAGCAGCTTGGGCACAGCGCCGCTCTGGATTGCGGCCGTCGCCTCACCGGAGCTGACATAGGCGAGCTGGGCGTCGGCGATCTTGTCGTAGGTGACGGTATTTGTGCGTGTGATGTCCTGCGAGCGGATAACGCCCTGCACGGTCAGCACGCGGACTTCATTGCTGACGCGGGTCTGCTGATAGCCCTGAATGATCAGGTTGCCGTTCGGCTCAAGCCCGATGACGCGGGCAGCAAGCGTGAAGGTCACCTTTTCCGCACGGTTGATCGCGCCATTACCAGTCAGTGCCTGATTGCGGCTGTAATCGATGCCGGGTGAGAGGCTCGCCCCGTTTGGCAGGAAATTGCCCGCAAGATCGGGCAGACCAAAGAGCGCGTCGAGGTTGAAGTCCGCATTCGTGCCGCGATTGCGCGACAGCGAATTCTGCATGCTGGCGCGGTCGTCCATCTCGACGATCACGGTCAGCAGGTCACCGACCGCCTTGGCGCGGCGCATGCTGAGCAGCGAGTCTGAATTGGTTGTCCACAGCGAATTGGTTTGAGACGCAGGGGCCGTCGTGCGCACTTCGCTGGCGACCGAGACGAGCTGCGGTGGCGGCGGCATCTGCGCAGCCTGCTGCTGGGCGGCATTCGAAGCGCAGGCGGCAAGACCGAGTGCGGCGATGGATGTCGGGATCAAGGGTTTCATTGTGCGAGCACCCATCCTTCGGCCTGGACGATGCCATTGACCATTTTGCGTGATTGCAGGTTGAGAACACTGACCGTGTCATTCTGGGCACCCTCGCCCATGGCACGGCCTGTCGTCGTGATTTCGAGACCGCCGCTGATATACTTGACGGTGACGAGCTGGTTGCGGGTCACGAGGCGAGGGGCCTGCGTGTTGTCGAGGCGAACTTCCTGTCCGGCATAGACCGTGCGGCGAACTTCTCGGCCAATCACCGGGCTGTCGGCGACAGAGCCGCCATCCTCGGTCGATACCATTTCCGGCAGGACAATATCGCCCGCACGGATAACGTCGGTTGCAACGACGCCCTGTGCGCCCGCCATGGCCACGACAGCGCCGGAAACAAGTGAAGCAAGGAGAGCCATGATCAGCGCAGCCTCGTCGTCGCGGCGAGCATTTCGTCAGCTGCCGTGATGACCTTGGAGTTCAGCTCATAGCCGCGCTGGGCCTCGATGAGTTCGGAAATTTCCTGCACCACATCGACGCCGGACTCCTCAAGATAGCCCTGACGGATCTGGCCAACGCCTTCGGTGGCCGGAACGAGCCGGTTTGGCGCGCCGGAGGCTTCGGTCTCGCGGAAGAGGTTGTCCCCCATCGCCTCAAGGCCCTTCTCATTGACGAAGCGGACGAGAGAGATGTTACCGATGGGCTGGCCGGCGGCTTCGTTGTCGAAATAGGCGACGACTTCGCCATCCGGGCTGATCGAGACGCGGCGGGCATCCTCCGGGATGACAATGCCGTCGGTAAGCTCATAGCCATCCTTGGTCACAAGCTGGCCGTCGGCGCTGCGGTTGAGGTTGCCGTCCCGGGTGTAGGCGGACTCACCGGAAGGAAGCGTGATTTCCAGGAAGCCGGCGCCGTCAATGGCCAGGTCGAGCTCTGCGCCCGTCTGGCGCAGCGCACCCTGCGTGATCTCCATGGAGACCGAGGCAGGCTTTACACCCGTGCCCATCTGGACACCGGCTGGAACGATCGTCCCCGTCTGCGATGTGATTGTGCCGGGCGTCATGTATTGCTGGTACATGAGGTCTGCGAACTCGGCCGTGCGGGGCCGGTAAGCATTGGTGCTCATATTGGCAATGTTGTTCGAGATGACATCGACGCGCAATTGTTGCGCGGCCATGCCGGTGGCTGCAATCTGCAGTGACTTCATAGGGTCCTCCCTTTAATCACATCCAGTGTTAGAGTTGGCGCAAGGTACTGATAAATTTCTCTATTCTTTCGTCTTCGCGTTCGATGAGGGCCTGGCCAGCCTCATAGGCACGCTGCACTTCGATCATGCGCGCAACCTCAAGCACCGGCTCGACATTGGACTGTTCGAGCGCGCCCTGAACGACGCGTGGCTCTTCGGCCTGGGCGAAGCCATCCCTGGTGCTGAACATGGTATTGCTCTCGCGCATCAGCTGCCCGTTCGGAACGACCACGCCGACCTGATCGACAATCAGGCCGTCGGCGGAGATTGTGCCATCACCTGCGATCGAGACGATGCGTGCGTCTTCGGGAATGGTGATCCCGCCGCCGCCCGCATTGAGGACCTTGTTGCCCGCGCTGTCGATCAGTTCACTCTGCTCGTTGAGCTGGAAATGACCGGCGCGGCTCAGCATCTGGCCCTGCGGTGTCTCGACGAGGAAATAGCCCTCGCCCTGGATAGCGAGGTCGAACTTGCCGCCCGTGAACCGCAGGCCGCCCTGCTCCAGGTCAAAGGCGTGTCCGGCGAGCCCGCCCATGGACAGTTCCGGCATGTTCTGGCCGGCCTGGGCCACGAACTCGGCAAAAATGGCGCGGTCGGACTTGTATCCGGTCGTGCTGGAGTTTGCGAGATTGTTCGCGACGACCTGCATCTCGTTCATGAGGCCGGTCTGTCTTGCGAGGGCGGCGTAAATGGCATTGGACATCAGCGCATCTCCATTGAACTGGCCTGAAGCGAAGCTCCGACGCGTGTGAGGCTGCCCGGAACATCAGCAAGCGCCACGCGGGGCGGCTGTTCGCTGGCGCTGGCGAGCGCCTTGCGGGCGGTCATGATCTGGTTGAGGGTTGTCTCCCCACCTTCTCCCCCGGCATCGCGGGCGCGCTGGTAGAAGATGTCGGGTACGATGTGGTGACCGCTTGCGGCATCGGTTTCGACGAGCAGGAGGGCGAAATCCGGATCCGCCGGCAGACGGTCCGACAGCGCCGCGAACCGCGCTGCATCGCCGCTGCGGACAGCGTCGAGCGCGGCGAGGCGAGTGATCTGTTCAATGCCCGTATTCTGAAGGGCGAGAGCTTCGAGCTGTTTGCCGTCAGCGAGCCGGTAGGCAAGCTCAGCCTGTGCGATGGCGAGTTGGTCGTCGGAGTCCAGCTTGGCCGAGAGCTTTGCGGACATGGATTTCAGGCCAAGATGGGCAGCAAGGGCAGCGGCCTCGCCCAGTCTGGCCTCGAGATCTTCGTGGCCATCAAGCAAGTCTTCGCCGTTCAGCAGCGCGTCCATGCCGCGGATGTTCCAGAGCTTCTTCGTGCTGGCGAGATCAGCTGCGACAAGGTTGGCATAGTGGTCTGCGAGGCGAGCCTGCGCCTCAGGCGACTGTGCTGCCGGAACCGATGCCAGCTGTAGCGTCATCCCGTAATCAGCAGCGCGATTGAGATCGCGCAGAAGCACATCCAGGCTGGCTTCGACCGGAATGTCTTCTGGCAGCTGGCCATAATCGTCGACGAGGCGCGTCACCAGTTCGGTTTCGTATTCGGCATCGATATCCAGCCCTGCGCGTCGCAGCGCCGCGCCGGCTTCGTCGCGATAGGAGAGCCTATTGAAATAGTCGCGCATGACCTGCTCCGATCCGGGGGTCGCACGCGAGAAATCGTACAGCGCCTTCACGAATTTGAGCCGTGAGTAATACTCGATCTCATCCTTGCTGAAGGTGGCCAGCAGCTTCTCGATGAGCGTTGCTTCCTTCATGCGAACAAGGGCCGGTATGGCGAGCCCGGCATAGTTCACGCGCAGGCGAAGCGGCATGTGGCGGAATGAACTGAGCTGCGTCGACAGGATCTGCGCCCCGGAAGGGTCGCCGGCGCGAAGCCGGGCAAGGGCGAGCCAGATGCGGGCCTCCTCATCGCAGTCGGCGAGATCGGAAAAATAGGATATGTTCGGGAATGACCGCGCTTCCATCAGCCAGGCGAATTCGCGCAGCGCCGTCGACGTCCGGTCGGCCTTGCCAACCAGCTGCATGCGCGCTTCCTCATTCATGCCGAGAACGAGGTAGGCCTTGGCGAGCAGCGTTCTCGAAGTGTCTGTGTCTTCCGCTCCGAGCACACCTCGCCAGCTCATCAGGTCGGAATAGGTGCTGAGCTCCCTGAAGTCGGAGAAATCGTAGGCAGAGGTGACCGCGCAACCGGTCTGCACCTCTGCACCCTGGCGCGGCCGTAGCGAAACCTGTTGCGGTACAGACGCTTCTTCAGGCGCGGCCAGCTGCGCAGATGGCGGTGCGGCCTGCGGTGTGGATGGCGGTGCGGCCTGCGGTGTGGATGGCATGGCCGGGCCCGTGCCGACAGGCGAAGAGCGTTTCAGGAGCCCTTGGTCAATCGCTTCCTGCACGAAACTGTCAAGCTGCGCCGGCAGCCGGTCCATCTCGTCGTTCACTACCCCCTGAACGCCTTGAGACGGCTGCTCTGCAGCAGCCGTCTGCGCCAGCGGAATTGCAAGCGCGAAGAGACATATGGGCAGTCTGTGTGTCACGCGGCCTGTTTCAGCCCTTTCAGCGCCTGCTCGATTTCGTTGAAGGATGGACGCACCCGCGCGGGAGCGTGGCGGCGGGCCACCTCTACGCAGATGTTGACCGGGTTCTTGTGAAGGTTCGACACCAGCACTTCGCCGATCATCGAGTAAAAGAAATGCTCTTCCATGCGGATCGCCTTGACGCGGGCGGCGAAGGGGCCAACGACGCCATAGGCAAGGAACACGCCGAGGAAGGTTCCGACGAGCGCGCCGCCAATCATGCCACCAAGGATTTCAGGTGGCTTGTCGATCGACGCCATGGTCTTGATCACGCCGAGCACAGCCGCGACGATGCCAAGCGCCGGAAGTGCGTCGGCCATGTTCTGCAGGGCGTGCGAACCGTGCAATTTCTCTTCCTGCAGACTTTCAAGGTGCTTTTCGAGCAGTTCTTCGACCTGGTGAACATTGTCGAAGTTCATAAGCATCGAACGGATCGTGTCGCAGATCATCTCAACCGCGTCGTGATCCTTGAGGATTTTCGGATAGCGTTGGAAGATCGCTGACTGCTGCGGGTCTTCAATATGGACCTCGATGTCGACCGGGTTCTGGCGCAGCACGTTGAGCAGTTCGGACATCAGGCAAAGAAGGTCCTGATAGTCGGATTTCTTCCACTTCGCGCCGGTGAACGCGGCGACGACATCGCCCATCGTATGCTTGACCGTGTTGAAATCGTTGGCGGCGAGCAGCGCGCCGATGGCCGCACCACCAATCATCATGCCCTCGAAAGGCAGGGCGTGCATGATGATTTCCATGTGACCGCCGGCCAGCAGGTAGCCGCCAAACACCATGGCAACAGTGACGATCAGACCAAGAATTGCATTCACTTATTTCCTCCTTCGCGCCCCTCAGCGCAGACCCCGTCAAGCCAGATCAAATCTCGGCAATCTCCTGGGCAAAACTTTCCAGAACTGGTGAGGTCAGCTTTAGAGCACGCTTGCCTTTCCAAGTGCCTAACTCAGCCTGGCTGATCGCGACGCTTCCATGCATGGTCTCTGCACAAAGCGAGAGAATGCCCGGCTCCACATCGGGAAGCGGGATCACCTGTCCAACCTCGAAACGGGAGCAGTCGGCCAGGCTGAGCGACAGGCGCTCCAGCACGGCATCCAGCTTGATGGTCGACGTGCGCATCTGCTTGCGCAGATTTGCCTGCCCTGCCGGGTCGGCGGCCGCCTTTCCCGTCGAGGCTTTTTCATGCATCAGACCGGCATGGCGCGTCAGAGAGGCGGCCTCGTAGAACAGGTGAAGTTCCGGGAATTCTTCTCCGCCTTCGAGCAGCCAGCCATCCTCTTCGCCCTCCTCGGCGAAGGCGAGGACGACCTTGATCAGCTTTTCCTGGGGGTCGAAACTGTCAGGAAGGCTTGCCGGATCGACCACGGAAAAATCTGCAGGCAAGTCCGGACCGACCGGAATCGCCTTGGCAAGTTCCTTCCAGAGCGTGCGCGCGGGATGATCACACATCAGGCGCAGGAAGAGGCGAGGCGACTGCGAGAGTGTGTCGCTGGCCTGCTTCAGCTTGATGGCGGCGTACCGTCTGGCTGTCGAACTGTCGAGCGCGACGGCACGCAGGCCAGTGGTCGAGTATGGTAAACAGATATAGCCGAAACGTTCAGACATCTGCTCTTCGGCTTCCTTTCCGTTGAGCGGCGTCTTCTGGATAACCTGCGCTGCCAGGTCGTGTTCAAAGATTACCTTCGCCCACTTTTCCCCGACCGCTTCCAGCGATGCCCAGAGCGGCTCGCACTGCTGCAGCACCGGGGAAATCCCACCGGCCGAACGGATTTTCTGGAGGAGGACAGAAGACAAACGAAACCTGCAGATACATTAACCAATTCTCCGGTTAACTTCTGGATAGATTTGGTAAACGAAGCGTTATTGGAACCGCTGGAATTACGCGGCCCATCTACAGTCTTGCTTGGGAAGCTTCTGCTATACCGACCGCTGAAATCGAATTGCGAGCAGGTCATGGCAGAAAAGCCAGCAGGGGTGACTCACGTCACCATTATCAAGCGAAAGAAGGTCGTGAAGGCTGACGGACACCATGGCGGTGCCTGGAAAGTCGCTTATGCGGACTTCGTGACAGCCATGATGGCATTCTTCCTCCTCATGTGGCTGCTCAATGCCACCACGGAAGAACAGCGCAAAGGTATTGCCGACTATTTCAACCCGACCATTCCGGTCAGCCGTATCTCCGGCGGCGGGTCTGATGGACTGAATGGCAGCTCGATCTTCACCGAGGAAACCTACGCTCAGATGGGCACCGGCGCGACGCGCGAGAAATCTGTCGACGCAAACCCCAAGAAGAAAAAGATGGATGACGAACAGATCGCGTCTGATCTGAAGAATTTGCGTGAGGAGCTCAGCCAGGAGCCGATGCAGCTGTCCGAGCACCTGATGGTGAAGATGACGTCGGAAGGCATCGTGCTGGAAATCATCGATTCCGAAAGCCGCCCGCTCTTTGAACTTGGCCAGAGTGAGCCGACGCCACTGCTCATCAATCTGCTTGATCGAATTTCCGGGTCGCTGAACACGTTCGACAACGACCTGAAAATTGTCGGACATACAGACAACCGTCCGTATCGCGGCAATGGGTCGTATGATAACTGGAACCTGTCGGCTGACCGCGCCAATACGGCCCGCCAGCTCCTGGTTGGCGACGGCCTGGTCACGGGCCGCCTGCGCGAAGTGTCCGGCCGCGCCGACACCGATCCACTGGTCAAGGAGAATCCGGGCGCGGCCCAGAACCGCCGGATCTCAATCACCATCGTCACGAACGCGGATTCCCCAGCCACTTAAGGGTTATCCGCTTATTAAGGAATCGACTCCACTTTCAGAGAAATCTGACAAAGGAGTTGTCCAGTGACTATATCATCATCCCTGAATGCAGGTGTGATGGGGTTGAATTCCAACGCCACCCGCCTGTCTACCATTTCCGACAATATCGCGAATTCATCGACATATGGTTACAAGCGTAGCCAGGTGGAATTCGCCAGCATGGTGCTTGAGCAGAAGTCATCGGCCTACTCCGCCGGCGGTGTTCGCGTCAGCACATTCAAGGATATTGCGGCAACGGGATCGTTGATCTCCACGGGCAACGCCACGGACATGGCTGTTGCAGGCCGCGGTCTGCTCCCTGTCACCGACGGCTCCGGCATTGGTGCACTCGCCTCCGAGCGCGAATTGATGCTGACACCCACCGGGTCCTTCTACGCCGACTCCAATGGCAACCTGCGCACGCAGAGCGGCCTCTATCTCCTGGGCTTCCCAGCCGACGGTGACGGCAATGTTGGAAATGTCAGCCGCAATAGCGGCATCAGCCTCGAACCAGTGAACATCTCTGCGTCACAATATACAGCCTCCCCGACGGAGCAGATTGAACTCGGCATCAACCTGCCAGTCGACGCAACCGAGTCCGATGGCACGGGCGATATCTATCCGCTGCCGATTGAATATTTCGACAATCTTGGCCGCGCCCACACGCTGACGCTCGAATTCTCTCCGGTGATCCCAGGTTCCGGCTATTCGAATAACTGGACTGTTGAAATCTTCGACAGCGCCGGAAACCCTGCGGCATCGATCGGCGATCTCGACATCACGTTTGACGACACTACCGCGAATGGTGGCCGGATTGCCAGCGTGACCGCCACGAACGGCGCGACCTACAATGCCGCTACCGGCCAGGTCACGCTGAACCTGCCGCACGGCAATGTCGATCTCTTCATTGGCCGCCCGGGCGACAGCGCCGGCATCACGCAGCTTTCGGCACCTTTCTCGCCAACGGCCGTGGCCAAGGACGGCGCCCCGATTGGCGACCTCCAGTCTGTTGAAATCGACGAGTCAGGCTTCCTGCAGGCCATCTATAATACCGGCTTCCGCCGGACCCTGTACCAGATCCCGGTCGGAGACGTGCCAAACGCGAACGGGCTGAAGGCACTCGACGCGCAAGCCTATGCGGTCTCCGCCGAAAGCGGCAACCTGTATTTCTGGGATGCCGGGACCGGCCCGGTCGGAACGGTATCCGGCTACTCGCTGATGGAATCCACAACGGATATCGCATCGGAGCTGACGGATCTCATCGAGACCCAGCGCGCATATTCCTCGAACGCGAAGATTGTCCAGACTGTGGACGAGATGCTTCAGGAAACCACCAACCTCAAACGGTAAGAAGCGGCCAGTTGAAAGGGCCTCACTTCCTTGAGCCTCACTCACGCCATAAACGCAGCCCGATCCGGCCTTCAGACCACAAGTCTGAGGGCCGATATCACGGCCATGAATGTCGCCAACGCATCCACGCCGGGCTATGTCCGGCGTTCTGTTGTTATGGCCGAAACCCTGGTCGGCGGCACCACCGCCGGCTCGCATATCGGCGGGATTACCCGCTCCGCAGATTCCGCGCTGACCAATCAGCGCATGTCGCTGTCCAGCGACCTGGCACAGGCCAGCGTCATGTCCTCGACCTGGCAGGCGCTCTCTTCCCGTCTTGGCGATTCCACTGACGGTGTCGGGCTTTTCAGCCTCCTCTCGGACTTTGAGTCGGCGCTTTCGACAGCCGCCACGACTCCGGAGTCCCCGGCAAATGCCTCCGCCGTCATTGACGCTGCCAAGGCAATTGCCCGCGAATTCAACGATCTCTCGCGCTATGTCCAGAACCAGCGAGCCGAAGCCGACCTCGAAATCGCCAATGGCGTTCAGACGGTGAATGACGCCATCAACAAGGTTCATGCGCTCAATGTGAAGCTCGGCTCGGTCGACCGCACATCCAGCGAAGCGGCTGCGCTGATGGATGAACGCCAGCGCGCCATAGATTCCATCGCCGAATACCTGCCTGTCGAGGCCGTCGACCGTCCGAATGGTGCAGTCGACCTCGTCACGCGCGAAGGCGTGTACCTGATTGTCGGGACACCGCGGCAGATCGAATTCACGCCGTCCAATGCGTTCGGGCCGAACCAGACGCTCGCAGGCGGACACCTATCCGGCATCAGCGTGGATGGCGTTGACCTGACCCCTGGCAGCGCGACTTATTCAGCCGTCTCCAGCGGCCTGCTCAGTGCTCTGTTCACGCTGCGCGACACCGATCTTCCCAAGGTTTCCAACCAGCTCGACACGGTCGCGAACGATCTTGTCACGCGCCTCTCTGACGATTCGATCGACCCGACCAAGACGCCCGGTGAATTTGGCCTCTTCGTCGATCCCAATCCGGCGGCCGGGGCCGGTATCGCCGGACGGATCCGGGTCAATGCGCTGGTCGATCCCACGCAGGGTGGGGAGCTGTCACGGCTTCGTGACGGGCTGGAAGCGGCAACGCCCGGACCAACTGGAAACAATGCCATTCTGTCAGCGCTCTATGACGCTGTGACGGCGACCAATGCGATCAACTCGAACGGGCTTCAGGGCATGTTTTCGGTCGCCGATCTTGCCGCCAACCTTTCATCCCAGACCGGCCAGATGCGGGTCAGCAAGGAGACGATCCTCACCTCCACATCCGCGCAGCATTCCATCATGCTCGACGCTGAACTGTCGAAGACAGGCGTGGATATTGACGAGCAGATGCAGCAGCTGCTGCTCATCGAACAGGCCTATTCCGCGAATGCAAGGGTGATCGAGGTCGCCAACCTGATGCTGCAGCGGCTGATGGAGATCTGACATGATCCGTAACACCCTTCCCATGAGCCTGATGATCGGCAAACTCCAGCAGAACGTCACCGACCTGAAGGCGCAGATGCAGACAACTTCGACAGAAGCGGTGACCGGCCGCGTGGCTGACGTGACCAAGCACCTGAACGGGCGTATTGGGCAGGCCATGCTCAGCCAGAAGGCGCTTGATGACCTGCAGGCCGAAAAGAGCCAGATCCAGTTGCGTCAGAGCCGGCTCGACGTCATGCAGAACAGCCTCGGCAGCATACAATCCGGCGCGGATGGCCTGTCGACGAGAATGCTGGACGCGGTCGGCTTTTCGAGCGATGTCGACCTTGCCAATATTGCGCGCGACGCCGAAATCGAGCTCGGCAACATGCTCACGCGCCTGAATGCCCGTCATGGCGAGCGCTACCTGTTTGCAGGCGATGCGACATCCACTCCGCCTTTCAGCGGGACGAGCCAGCTCATTGCCGATATCGAGGCGCTCGCCGCCGGTGCGACTGATGCAGCAGACTTTGAAGCCCAGCTCGACGCCTATTTCACTGACCCGGCCGGTGGCTGGCAGCAGACCATCTTCCGGGGCACCGCAACTGCGTCCGACAGGGAGGCAAGAACGGCCGTGGACCCGGCCCTGACCGAACTTGTACGCGGGCTGGCGGTCATGGTGATCAGCGCTCCGGGCGGAGCAATCGAGGCCCTGCCGGACGCCAACGAAGCGCGCCTGTCAGCCGCCCGGACAGTGGCCGCTGGTCAGACAGCCCTTACAAATATGCGGTCTGAGATCGGCCTTGACCAGAAACGCCTCGCCGACCGGCTGACCGATCTTGGCCGGGAGAACACAATTCTCACGGAAACTTTCAATCAGATGACGGCGCGCGACCAGTATGACGCGGCGGCCGAACTCAAGGTCCTTGAGGCCAATCTTGAGACCTCCTACGCGCTGACCGCGCGGCTTTCCAATCTCTCGCTCCTGAATTTCCTGAGGTAGCCCGATGAAACTTTTCGCATGGCTGATTGCACTCGCCAGTCTCGCCGTCACGACGCTTCCGGCTCCTGTGGCCGACGCCCAGACGCGAATTCGCGACATTGTCGATGTGGAGGGCGTGCGGCAGAACGATCTTATCGGCTATGGTATCGTGGTGGGCCTCAATGGTACGGGCGACACAGTCCGCAACTCGCCCTTCACCGAAGATTCGCTCACTTACATGCTGGAACGCCTCGGCGTGAACGTACAGGGTGAAGACATCAAGCCGGACAATGTCGCGGCTGTCCTGGTCACCGCCACCCTGCCCGCTTTTGCACGCAATGGCTCTTCGCTGGATGTCTCGGTTGCCTCCATTGGCGATGCGGAAAGCCTGGAGGGCGGAACGCTGATCCTGACGCCACTGAAAGGCGCTGACAACGAGGTCTACGCGGTCGCACAAGGCAGCATCGTCGTCTCTGGCATTGACGTGCAGGCCCAGGGCGCACGTGAGCGCCGCGGAACGCCGACCACCGGTGCCATTCCAAACGGCGCGCGGGTCGAGCGCGAGATCGGCTATGATTTCAACCAGCGCCAGTCGCTGACGCTCGCCCTGAGGGACCCCGACTTCACGACCGCGGCACGGATTGAAGACACGATCAATGATGCGTTCGGTGCCCCCGTCGCCTTCATGCGCGACCCGGGCACAGTGGATCTTGACCTGCGCGTCTTTGACAGCTCTCCGGCGCGCGTGCTCGCCAATATCGAGAACCTGCCGATCCAGGTCGCCGTTCCGGCGCGTATCGTGATCGATGAGCAGTCCGGCACCATCGTGCTCGGCGAAGATGTTACCATCTCGAAGGTCGCGATTGCGCAAGGCAATATCTCGATCAAGGTTGTCGAAACGCCGGTGGTGTCACAGCCGAATCCGTTCTCCGATGGCGAGTCGATTGTCCTGCCACGCTCGCAGATCTCGATTGGCCAGACCGGCAGCAACAGAATCGCGACCCTGAATCCGAATGTGACCCTGTCGCAGCTCATTGCCGGCCTGAATGCGCTGGGCGTGAGCCCACAGGAAATGGCCGATATCATTCGCACCATGAAGACGGCAGGCGCGATCCATGCGGACCTGATCGTGCGCTGACGCTCAGCAGTTCAGTTGCGGAGAAAAAGGCAAGGCGAGGAGAGTCCTCGCCGTTTCCTCATCAGCCCTCGGCCACTGATTTTTCCATCGTAATGGCACCGCGGCGCTTCAAGGACATGAGAGCGGTCAGGAATTCGCGCTGACAGGTCTCTACATCGGCGACCGGCTTGCGATTGGGATCAGCCACAGCTTCGCGGAACTGGTCAGCAAGGCGCGAGGAAATATTGCTGAGCAGATAGTCCGCGACAGGCTGTAGCGGCCCAGTAAGAGTTGAAAGAACGGGTACCACCCCCTCTTCCCCAAGCTCCCGGAAGACGACCGGGACCGAATTGCGCGGCAGCATGTCCGGCAGGCCGTCAATCGTGAAGAGGACCTTCTCAATGCTCTCCAGCTTACCCTCATGCTGGGTCTTGAGGAAAGCCAGGAGGCGGTCGCGTTTGGCACCAGGGATAAGGCTCAGGATTTCGCCAACAGCCTCAAGGTTCCCGCCGCCAGCATCCTCATCCTCGCCATCACTGACATTCAGGAATTCAAGTTCGACCATTCGGGCGATCGCGGCGTCGATCTCCGGGTCGGGCCGCTCGATCTCGACAAGAAATCCGATGGTGGGATCGAGCGTCTCTTCAGACAGGTTGCTGACGACTTCGGAGGCGACAGACACGTCAAGCTTGTGCAGGATCAGCGCAGCAATGTTTGGTGTGAGGCCATCGAGATAATCAGCGATCGCAGACGGATCCTTCTGTTCCAGCCTGCCCCAGATATCGCTGTCATCAATGACCGGCTTTTCCTCATGGGTGATTGCCTTGCCGCCGCCAAACACCTGGTCGAGACGGTTTTCATCCAGCAAAGTCGAGACGATTTCGCGGGCGCGGGCCTTGCCACCCCGGAAAGCACCACTGGACTGGCGAAGGTGCTGCAGGAAGTCCATGACAATCTCGGCAAGTTCATCGCGTTCCAGATACTGGACAGTTTCGAGGCCGGCTGCGATGCGCGTCATGGCAGCATCATCGAGCTTTTCCACGATCGGCCGTGCCGCTGCTTCGCCAAGAACTGCAATGATCACCGCAGCGCGCTGGGAAGGCGTGATCGAGTTCACGACAGGAGAATTGCTCTGCGCCCGCGGCTTCAGGCGCGTGACATTGGAAGCGGGCTGTTTGGGAACGCTACTGCTCATCCGGCATATCCTCTGATGAGGGCTTCAGTGATTTTCAGCCATCCATCGGCCAGCACGAAGAAGCCAACCTTGAATGGGAGAGAGACGACCGTGGGCGGCACCATCATCATGCCAACCGCCATCAGGACGGAGGCAACGACGAGGTCGATCACGAGAAAGGGCAGGAAGATGACGAAGCCGATCTGGAAGGCCTGCTTGATTTCCGACAGCATGAACGCCGTCGAAAGCAGGGAGAAGGACGGCTCCTCGCCTGCAGCGACAGGGCGGTTGAGGGCATCGCCGAGCACAGGAACGGTTTCAGGGTCGACCCGAAGGCTCATGAACTCCCGGAAGGGCGCGGTTGTGCCGGTCCAGGCCGCCTGCTCGTCAATTGTGCCCTGCGTGTAGGGACCGAGGCCATTGGCCCAGGCCTCGGAGAAGGTCGGCTCCATGATGAAGAAGGTCAGGAACATGGCGAGCGCCATGATCATCATGTTTGGCGGGGCCTGCTGCACGCCGAGCGCCTGACGCACGAACGAGAACACAATGACCATGAAGGGCAGGCAGGTAACCATCATGGCGAGACCGGGCACGAGGCTCAGCACTGTCACCGTCAGGAACAGGATGATGACAGAACCGCTGAGGCCGCCGCCTTCGCCCGGCTGACCAAGCAGTCCGTTCAGGGCATTTCCGGCAGCATCTGCCGGGGCTTCCTGCGCGCTCGCTATCATCCCGAGTGCCAGGGCAAGGACAAGCAGGCAGGCCCAGCGCAGACAGGTCGCGTGGCTAGGAGCCAGTCGCGTCATCGGCATCTTCCGCGATTTCGGTGATCTTCACGCCAATGCCGCCCTCTTCGGTCTCGATCAGCTCACCCTTTGCGATGAGCTTGTCGTCGACCATGAGACTGACGGGGTCTTCAATCTTGGTGTTCAGCGCGACGATGGATTCCGGCGCAAGTTGCAGCACTTCCGTAACACTCATGCGGCGCTGGCCAATCGACACGGTCAGCGTAACCGGCACGCCGTAAATCGCGCGGCGGAACTGGTTCTCGGCAGACGGGTCACGGCGTTCGATCGCGTCAGGACTGGCTTGTGCAGGTTCCGGATTGGCCATCAGGATGGAGCTCCCATTGCTTCGTGCGTTGTGTCGATGTGTTTGAGGCAGGATTCAAGCAGACCTTCGAAATCGAAGGTGAGGCCGCCGGATTTCCATGACACGTCTACTCTATCGCCTTTTGGCGACGGGGCCGGATTCAGAGAGCAGACGCCGGCGAGGCGCTCGGACTTCTGGATCACGGCCTGAAGCCGCTCTGCAAGCTCAGGCTCTGCCGTGATGACGACTTCGACCGCGCTCGGCGGGATGAGCTTCTGGAGGTGAAGGACGATCTCGTCGGCGAGGAAGCGCTTCGAGAGCTCCGGAAACAACCGCGATGCCATGGCAATGATGGTTTCGCTGGTCTGCCGGCGCGCATCGGCTTCAACGGCGGTAATCTTGTCGGCGAGCGAATTGAGCGTTGCTTCAACGGCTGTCATCTGGCGTTTGAAGCTGGCTTCCTTGGCCTCAGATTCCTGAGCAAGGCTTTCGGCTTCCCGGGCCTTCCGGGTCATCAGGCGGCCCGCTTGCCGGCCTTCTGCCAGCGCGTCAAAACTGGGCAAATTGGCGAAGATGGTGTCACTCATTTACCGCCCCCTTCATGTCCTCTTCGAGCCATGACTGGAGAAGCGCCGCCGTGTCGTCCTGACGCTCCTTGGTGTAATCGGAGAGATAATGGAACGGGTCTGGCTGCGCTGGGCCGCCAATGGCCAGCGTGTCGTTACCGGGCGCCTGCATGGCCGCAGGCTGGGCTGGCTTCGGGCTCAGCAATGGGCGCACCACGCCGAGGGCCAGTACAATCACGACAATGCCGAGCAGGATGGCCTGCAGTCCGGACCAGAAATAATTGGAGATCAGCGTCTCAACCATGCTCGGCGCGGTGATCAACTCCTGCACGGGTGGTGCCTGGAACGGCATGAGTTCGACCGTCAGCGAGTCGCCGCGGGTCTGGTCCAGTCCAGCGCCCGTCAGGATGAGATTTTCAAAATTCGAGATGACCTGCCGCGAGGCCGCTTCAATATCGCCTGTTCCGTCCGTGATGCCAAGCGCGTCCCGGTTTAGCAGGACAGCCACCGAGATACGCTGGATGTCCCCCGGCAGCATTTCGACTTCGGTGCGCTTTTCGTTGAACTCATAGGCGACGCTTTCGGTCGAATTCTTCAGCGTGCTGGAATTGCCGGCCCCTTCTCCAGCCGCCTGCGGCAGATTGCTGGACGCGCTGATCGCGCCACCATTCGCGGCAGAGCTGGTCTCACTCACATCATTGCTGGTGCGGCTGCGGATAACGCGGGACTGCGGATCGATGGTCTTTTCCGAGATGACCTGACGCTGACGGTTCACGTCAACGCTGACGGACACGCGGGCATTGCCCGGACCGACACGCGCCTCGAGGAGACGCATGATCTTCTGCTCAAGCGCCATGGATTCCGAATTCGCCACGACAGACGGCATTTCCATCTTGTCGACATTCGGTCCGGCAAGAAGGCCCTTTTCAGGATCGATGACCGCGACATCCTCAGGCTTCAGCCCGGAAATGGCGAGCGCGACCATGTACTGGATCGCCTCAGCCTGGTCAGCGGTGAGATGGTGGGAGGTAGTCAGGGTGACGGATGCTGTCTGGGCCGGGGCCGAGCGCGAGAAGCCTGAGCGAAGGCTTGCGCCGATATGGACACGGGCCGAGGACACACCGGGGACGGCGAGAATGGTCCGCGTCAGTTCCCCTTCCTTGGCGCGCCAGTATGCAGCATTGTACATCTCCGACGTCACCGAGAAGCCGTTCACATCGTCCAGCAGTTCATAACCCTGGACGGACTGTTTCGGCAGGCCCTGGCGGGCGAGATCAAAGCGGACTTCATCGCGCTTGCTTTGCGGGATGAAAATCGCCTCGCCGCGGATTTCATAGTCGATACCGCGCTGCTCCAGCTCGTCGATAATTTCGCCGGCATAGCTCGCCTGCAGCCCGGAATAGAGAAGTGCTTTCGGCTCAGTGACAGCGCCGCGAATGAGAAAATTCATCGTGAACACAACCGCGAGAACAGCAACACCGAGAGCCACCTGCCGTCCCAAAGACAGTGACTTTATTGTATCCAGAAACTTCATGGTTTATTCCGCCCCCCATCATCTTGTCCCAAATCCGGAATGATTAATATCTCGGCCGAAATCGTTAACGCTTCCTTTACTGAGAAGTTACAAAAGCAGACGCATAGATTGATTATAGAGACGAGCGGCACATGCCGGAAGAAACCGCAATCACTGACACAGCGCCCGCGGAAAAATCTGGCGGAAACATCGTAAATTGGGCCATTCTGGCAGTGGTTTCCGCTGCCTGCTCATTCGCTGTTGTTTTCTTCATGTCGCCGCCCGTGACGGCCGAATCACCGGTGTGCACGGTGGCGACGAGCAGCCCGCCCAAGGGCACGCCGCTTGCCGCTCCCGATCAGGAATATGTCGAGCTTGAAGAACTGCTGGTAACCATTGGCAATGAGCCAGCGACCCGCTTTGTGAAAATCCACACCTCCATTGTTACCAAGAAAGGCAATGGCGAGGCGATCAAGAAGGCCGAACCCATGCTCGCAGACGCCTTCATCACCTATTTGCGGTCAGTTGAGCTCAGCGATTTCGAAACGACCAGCTTCTACCCTCGCATGCGCGAACAGCTCGCGCAGCGCGCAGAACTCGTTCTCGGTGATGACGTCTCGCGGGGCGTCCTGATTACGGAGTTTCTGTTGAGATGATTGAACAGCTCGCCATACAGCCGACCGATATCGCACTCTTCCTGGTCTCGTTTGCGGCCTGCGTCTACTGCATCATTCTCAGCCGCCGACTGAAGACATTGCAGGATACACGCGACGGACTCGGCGCAACAATCATGGCCATGAACAAGTCGGTCGCGGCAGTCTCTTCGGCCACACGCGAAACCCGCGTGCAGGCTGGCGAACTCACCGACAGGCTCGCCCAGATGATGAGGGAAGCGGACAAGTCCTGCCAGCGCCTCAGCGCGCTCCAGGCTTCGGTCGAAGCGTCCGAGGGCAATCTTGGTCGCAAGGCCGACGCTGTGAAGTCCGAGGTCACTTCGGAAATGAAACTGATCCTGCAGCGGTCCCGCGAGGAAATGCGCGAGATGAAGCAGTTGCTGCAGGAGCTGAAGGCACAGAAGAGCCGGCTGTCGGCGGCCGACCGCGATGCGGACTTCCTGTTCGAAGATGACATTATGCCCGCAGCAGGCGGCAGGAGGTAGACATGGCTGGCGCTGGAACCCGAACGCATGTCCTGATCACGCTCGGCGTCCTGTTTACCATTGGCGGCCTGACGCGCGTGCTGCCAAGCACACTCGCGGCTGCCGAAGAGACAGCGGCAGACGAGCACGCCTCGGACGCTGAGCCTCACGGCGAGATTGTGCCGGCCTCCTATTCCATGCCGGATGACAGCACGCCTGCCGAAGAGCAGATCTGCCTGACTGGCGCCGCGGCGGAAGCTCTTGCCAGCGACCAGGAAGCGCTGGCGGCGCGGGCAGATGCGCTGCGCGAGCAGGAACTGGCCCTTCGCAGTCGCTCGCAGGAACTTGACCGCCAGGCCGCAGAGCTTGCGGCGCTGAAGACGACAATTGATGACCGCTGGAAGTCGATGGCGACGAGCGCCGACAATGACATCCAGCATCTCGCTCAGATGTATTCCGCGATGAAACCGGATCAGGCCGCCGGCATCTTCAACCAGATGGACCCCGGCTTTGCAGCAGGGTTCCTGCGCCTGATGCCGTCTGATCAGGCGGGTCTCATCCTTGCCGGCATGCAGGCCGACAAGGCCTATATTGTCAGCGTGAAGCTCGCCAGCAAGAACGGCGACATACGCTCTGCCTCGACACCGCAATAAGCGGGCGGCGCATACGAAGCGGCGAAACTGTTGCACGCTGACAATTGCGTATTAACGCCAAGGCAGTATGCCCGATGGCATGAACAATATCACTCTGCATAGGGGCGACCTGCCCGCCAGTGTCCGCTTCGGCAAGGAGATTGCCGTCGACACTGAAGCCATGGGGCTCAACCTTCAGCGCGATGCCTTGTGCGTGGTGCAGCTGTCTGCAGGCGACGGGACGGCGCATGTCATCCAGCTGGATCGCAGCTTCAACTGCCCGAACCTCAAGGCCCTGATGGCAGACACGTCGAAGCTGAAAATCTTTCATTTCGCCCGCTTCGACGTGGCGATGATGAAACACTGGCTGGGCATCGATTGCGCGCCGATCTGGTGCACCAAGATCGCCTCCAAGCTGTGCCGCACCTACACTGACCGGCATGGGCTCAAGGATGTATCGCGGGAGATTGCCGGCGTGGACATGTCCAAGGCGCAGCAATCGACGGACTGGGGCGCCGCCGAGCTGACGGACGCCCAGCTGCAATACTGCGCCAATGACGTCCTGCACCTGCACGAGATCAAGGCGGGTCTTGAAGCCATGCTGAAGCGCGAAGGCCGCATGGAACTGGCACAGGCCTGTTTCGATTTCCTGCCGGTACGGGCCGAGCTCGACCTGCAAGGCTGGCCGGAAACCGACATCTTTGCGCACAGCTAGAGCAGCTTGCAAACAGCCCAGCCAGCTCACGTCAAAGTCATGCAGTGGGCGCTATCAAATAGCCGCAATCTGTCTATAAATTCAAAAGCATGGATGTGACCGCCGAAACCGAAAAGGCCCTGAGCCTGTGGGAGCCGAAACGCCAGATGACGCTTGAGCAGGCGCGTCGGCGTTCGTCGATGGTGGCGCTGATGCGGCTGGTGTTCACCGCGTGCGCGGCGATCGCTGCAGGCATCATGGTGGGCCACCTTGCCGCGAATGCGGTCACACGGTCTCCCGGCTCGATCGAGAAGCTGTCGGGCGACGAAGTCGTTACCATGGTCAATCCGCGTTTCACGGGCCGCGACATTGCCGGCCGGTCGTTCGTGATTACGGCCAGCACCGCGCAGAGACGGCGCGGCGGCGGAGAGCAGATCGACCTGTCCAATCCCAAGATGGTCAGCGAAGATGGAACGGTCGTGACGGCCCCGGCCGGCCTCTACAACCAGGACGACCAGACCCTCGCCCTCTATGAAGATGTGCGCCTGGTAAATGCCAAAGGGTATGAGTTCGCCTCGACCTCGGCGAGAATGTTTGTGGAGGAAGGCCGGGTCGAAGGCATTGACCCGTTGAACGGAACAGGGCCTCTTGGCGATGTGCGATCTGACTCTTATGAGATCGTCGATGAGGGGGACAGAGTCCTGCTGAGCGGGCGCGTCCAGATGACCATCTTCCCGGGTGGTCGTGAAACGACGGACGAAACGACAGAAACCAGTCCCGGCAGCGATGCCAGTGATGAGGAGCGTGGTGGTGAAGAATAGAGTAATTGCGGCGATGGCCGCATTGGCAGCCGTCGCAACGCCTGCCGCAATCGCCCAGGTTTCCGGAGACGGTGGCCCGATCAAGGTCAATGCAGACAAGAGCGAGGTGCTGGAGCGCCAGCGCAAAGTCGTGCTCATCGACAATGTCGACATCATGCAGGGCACGGCGCGGCTGCGCGCCAATCGCGTCACCATTAACTATGCCGGGTCCGGCGAAACCCAGACGAACGGCCTCACCGGCTTTGGGGATATCGAATCCATGGAAGCGGTTGGCGAGGTCTTTTATGTGACGCCGGAACTCAAGGCGACCGGCGACAAGGGCGTTTACCTTGCCGCCACCGATACGATCACGCTTTCAGGAAATGTCGTCCTCATCCGAGGGGAAGACGTCGCCACAGGCCAGAATCTTGTGATGAACCTTGAAGAAGGCCGCACGGTACTTGATGGCGGCTCAGGTCAGGTCCAGATGAATATTAATCCGAACCAGTCTGGAAACGGATCAAATTAATCAGGCCGGTCTAAACGGATATTAAGTCTATTGCCCTAGCTCTCATGGCGGGCGGCGCACATTGCGCTAATGGGAGGACCACAGGATGACGGATACGGCCAGCGGCCTTATTGTGACCGGACTTGCCAAGTCTTTTGGCAAGCGCCAGGTCGTGAAAGACGTCTCCCTGTCTCTCCAGCGCGGCGAAGTTGTTGGTCTGCTTGGTCCCAATGGGGCCGGCAAGACAACCTGCTTCTACATGATCATGGGGCTGATCGGGGCTGATGCCGGTTCGATTTCGATCGACGGCGCTGATGTCACGCATCTTCCCATGTACCAGCGTGCCCGCCTGGGTGTCGGCTATCTTCCGCAGGAGGCCTCGATCTTTCGGGGCATGAGCGTGGAAGAGAACATCCTGTCGGTCGTCGAACTTGTCGAAAAGGACAAGGCGGCGCAGATGGCGGAAGTCGACGCCCTTCTGGATGAGTTGCACATCACGCACCTGCGCAAGCAGTCTGCGACGTCTCTATCGGGTGGTGAACGCCGCCGCGTCGAGATTGCCCGTGCCCTCGCCTCCAGACCGAGTTTCATGCTTCTGGACGAACCGTTTACCGGTATCGACCCCCTCGCCGTTTCGGATATTTCCGATCTGGTCGGTTACCTGAAGCAGCGCGGCCTTGGCGTGCTGATTACGGACCACCAGGTGCGCGAGACGCTCCAGATCGTTGATAGGGCATCCATCATCTATGATGGCGGCACGCTGTTCGAAGGCGCGCCTGAGGAAGTGCTCACCAACGAGGATGTGCGTCGGGTCTATCTGGGCGAACGGTTCGCTGCGTAACGACTATGGCCATTTCACAACGCCTCGACATGCGCCAGGGCCAGTCCCTGGTGATGACCCCGCAATTGCAGCAGGCGATCAAGCTCCTGCAACTGTCCAATATCGAACTCGCAGAGTTCGTCGAAGCCGAGATCGAGCGCAACCCGCTGCTTGAGCGCGGCGAAGCTGGCGACCGCGAAGACTATTCCGCCGAAGAGATCCAGCCGACCTCGAAACGCGAGGAGCTGACCCTGGACGACTCGTCTGCGCTGAATGAGGCGCGCGAGGCGATGGATGCTTCGAAAGACGACCTCTATGAGAGCGGCACAAATTCCGACAGTGGCCAGACGGCCAATGAGATGTCCGGTCCATCCGCCAAGACCGACTGGTCGCAAGCCGGCAGTGGTGGCAGTTTTTCCAGCGACGATTTCGATTTCGAAGGCTCGCTCAGCTCTGAAAAATCCCTGCACGAACACCTTCATGATCAGCTGAAAATGTCTGGCCTGTCCCAGGCTGACCAGCTTATCGGTTCCCGCCTCGTCGATGAGACGGACGATGCTGGGTATTGCAAGGTCGATATCGACGAAGTCGCCACTGCTCTCGGCGCAGATCCGGCCAATGTGGAAGCTGTGCTGGAGGTCTGCCAGGGCTTCGAGCCGACCGGCGTCATGGCGCGCACGATTGAGGAATGCCTGGCCCTGCAGCTGAAGGAACGTGACCGTTTCGACCCGGCCATGCAGGCCTTGCTGGAGAATCTCGATCTTGTCGCCAAGGTCGACATCAAGGCCCTGTGCGACGTCTGCGGCGTCGACAAGGAAGACGTTACCGACATGATGTCGGAGCTCCGCACGCTGACACCGCGCCCCGGCGCGGCCTTTTCGAGCGGCCCATCCATCGCGGTCGCCCCGGATGTCTTTGTACGCGAAATGCCGAACGGAATGTTCGCGGTCGAACTGAATTCCGACACGCTGCCGAAGGTGCTGATGGACAAGGCCTATTATGCCGAAGTCTCGACGCTTCCGATGCGCGAGAAGGAAAAGGAATTCATCACCGAGTGCGCCCAGAACGCCTCCTGGCTGATCAAGTCTCTCGACCAGCGGGCCCGCACCATCCTGAAAGTCGCGAGCGAGATTGTGCGCCAGCAGGACGCCTTCTTCGCGCATGGCGTGGCGCATCTTCGCCCGCTCAATCTCAAACAGGTCGCCGACGCCATCGAGATGCACGAATCGACCGTCAGCCGCGTGACGTCCAATAAATATATGGGCACCCCACGCGGCCTGTTCGAACTGAAATATTTCTTCTCTGCCTCCATTCCAGGGACGGGTGGCGGTGAGGCACACTCGGCTGAAGCGGTGCGCTATCGCATCAAACAGCTGGTCGATGATGAGGGCGAGCAGGTCCTGTCGGATGACCAGATCGTCGAAATCCTCACGGAATTCGGTATCGAGATTGCACGACGGACCGTGGCGAAATATCGTGAAAGCCTTGGCATTCCGTCCAGCGTGCAACGCCGGCGGAAACTCAAAGCCAGTGCATGAGCCCCTGCTGACGGGACATTGACTCCCCCAGCTGTGATTTTTAGGACGCCGCGGTCTCGCTTTCCGAAATCGGGGCGTTATAGTAGCTTCTCGTAAACGGAGAGTTCCGTGCAAATACAAATCGCAGGACGTAAAATGGATCTGGGCGATGCGCTTCGCAGCCGCATCGAGACAGGTCTTGAAGCCGCAGTAACCAAATATTTCGACCGCGAGTTCGACGGCCATGTGACGGTCAGTCCGAACGGCCACGAAACCGAGATTGACTGCAACATCCACCTGCCGTCTGGCATTATCCTTCAGTCCAGTGGCAGAGCGAGCGACCCCTACGTCGCGCTGGAAGAAGCGCTCGACAAGATCGAGAAACGCGTTCGCCGCTACAAGCGCCGCCTGAAGGATCACCACAAGAATGGGCGCGACCCGTTTCCGAGCGAGCCAGCAGCTGCCTTTGTGCTCAAGGGTGCTGGCGAGGACGATGCCGGTGAAGATACAGGCGAACTGGGCGAAGCGCCCGTAATCGTGGCAGAATCTGCTTCACAAATTCGCACAATGACAGTCTCCGAGGCGGTTCTCCAGCTTGAGCTTGCCGATTCACCTGCTCTTATGTTTCGTAATGCCAAACATGCGGGGCTGAACATGGTCTATCGACGGCCAGACGGAAACATAGGCTGGGTCGACCCGGCAATTGATAGCAAAACCTCCTGAAGAAACCTGGCGAGCCATGGCAACTGATCTGACCAGCCTTCTCGGAGAAGGCGTAATCCTCGATCCTGTATCCGCAGACACACGCAAACAGGCGATGACAACACTCGCAGCAGCACTGGCAGAGCGCACGGGCCTCGATGCGCGAGACATTTTCGACGCCGTGATGGAGAGAGAGCGCCTCGGCTCGACGGGCGTCGGCGAAGGTGTCGCCATTCCACATGCCAGGATTGAGAAACTTCCGCAACCGATTGGCGGGTTTGTGCGCCTGCAAAAGGGTGTCGATTTCGACGCTGTCGATGATCGCCCCTGCGACCTTATCTTCATGCTGATCGCGCCGGTCGGTTCAGGCGCGGACCATCTGCGAGCCCTGGCTCAGGTGAGCCGCACACTGCGCCAGCCAGACCTGCGCGACGCGCTCCGCAAGGCCGACACCGCGGCCCAGATGCGCACCATCCTCTGCCCGGAAGCGGCAAACGCGTCAGTAGCCTGATATCAGCGGACCTGACCGCGTCGGTGGAGGCCCTGCGCAGCTGAAACTGATCGCCCCGCCTCGATCCGGAGCATGTGGCTCCAGAGAAAATTCCGATTGCATCTGAAGGCGACGGGCCGTTCGTCATCTGAGCGGCGCCGAAAATGCGTTTGGTGGTCTCCAGTCCTGAGCTGCGCCTAGCGGGGACGCGCTCCGCCGCCCGTCGCGGTCTGGGGCGTTGCCCCATTGGCGGCACTGTCCACCTCGTCCGCATCCTCCTCGATGAAGGGCGGCGACAGGGCCGATACATGCTGGTCGAGGAAAGCGATGACATCGCTCGCGCTCTCCTTCGCCCGCTCCTCCTGCGGAAGGTGGCCGGTGCCCTCATAGACAATCAGGACCGACTTCGCGATTGCCTCGTCGAACTGGCGGGCGTGCGAGACAGGAATAAGCTTGTCGTCTTCGCCCCAGAGGATGAGCGTCGGAAGATCGATCCCGGCAAGGCGGTCTCTTACGCTCGCCGGACTATCCGGTCCCTGTGCGGACAATTCCAGCAGTGCGCCGCGGTGGCCGGGCGCGCGTGACAGCGAGCTGTAGCGATCCACCATTTCGGGCGTCACGAAGGTCTGGTCGGTGAAGCTGTCGGAAAGCCCATCCTCGATCAGGCTGGAAAGGTCGAGATCCTTCATCAGCGTGCGAACGAAGGGGATGCGTATCAATTTGAAGACAAGCGGGCTGGTCTCCCGGTCTTCGCTCGACATCGGCCAGCCGGCCGCGTCCACGAGGACAAGCGCGTCGAGGCGCGTCGGATTTTCCGCTGCATACTTCCAGGCTATTCCTCCGCCCATGGACGAACCTGCAAGGGCAAAACTGTCAAGCTGAAGTTGGTCGGCAATCGCGCCCACCGTCCGGACATAATAGTCGCGGCTGACTGGCTCGTCATCCGGCACACGAGAGAGACCGTGACCCGGCAGATCGATAGCGATGACGCGGTAGGTATCGTCGAGCCTCGACTGCCATTGCGACCAGGTGTGAACCGATGCGGCAAAGCCGTGAAGCAGGACGATGACCGGCGCATCGCGCGGTCCGGCATCGGTAAAGTGGATCTTTACACCGTCAATCGTCTGGAAGTTCGACGTTGGCAGCGAGTAGGCTGTCTCGAGCGTGTCATAGGGTATGTCAGGGCGCCTGAGAGCGAGCCATCCGGCAGCAAGGATCGCCACAACCGAAAGCAGAATAGCGGCCAGCTTTCGCAACATAAGTTCTCACCTCGAACGCCCACCCCGTGTCGTAAAACCGTCAATCGCCGGACGTGTCAAAGGAAAGTTTCAGGCTGAGCAGACCGGGCAATCCGTGTCCTGATTAAGTTTCACGGTGCGCGTAATTCCTGTAAGGCCGTCCACTATTCCGATCTGGCCGATGAGCGGCCGTCCTGCCCCGGTGATGAGCTTCAAGGTTTCCAGCGCCATGTGTGAGGCAACGATGCCGGTGACCGGCCCAACGACGCCGACATCCTCGCACGCTTCGGCCTCCGGAGGCATGCCGGGAACGAAGCACTGATAGCATGGCGCGCCTTTCCGCACGCCCGACGCAAACACCGACACCTGCCCGGACCAGCGAGTGGCAGCGCCTGAGACGAGATACCGGCCAAGCGCATGCGCGGCCTGGTTCAGGGCAAACCGGGTTTCGAAGTTGTCGGTTGCGTCGATCAGGATCGAACCAGAGAGCTTGCAGGCCTCATTCCATCGCCTGTTCCGCTCAATCACCCGGCAGTCCGGCGCCGCGGCCTTCAGCCGGCTTGCGAGACGGGCCGTTTTCGATTGGCCGACATCCTGCTCGGTGAACTGGACCTGTCGCTGAAGGTTGGAGCGGTCGACAATGTCGCTATCCCAGAGCTCGATCTCGCCCACCCCTGCGGCTGCCAGGTACATTGCACACGGCCCGCCAAGCGCGCCTGCGCCAATGATCGATACGCGCGCATCGAGCAGTTTCTGCACGCCCGGGCCGCCAATCTCCTTGAGGAGAATGTGACGCTTGTGGCGCTCGAGCTGCTGCGGGGTCAAAGCCATGGTCTCGCTTAGCAGGGCGGATGCCGCTAAGGCTACAGGCAATGAGTGACTCGCCTGCCGCCAACGTGCCCGATACCGTCTATGCCGCGCCCGCAAACTGGGTCGCGAAGGGTGCGGGTGCACAGGGCAATCTCTTCCTCACCGGCCGCGCCGGCACGGGCAAGACGACCATGCTGCGCCGCTTCCTCGCAGAAGCCGGAGAGAATACCGTCGTCCTCGCCCCGACGGGCGTCGCCGCGATGAATGCGGGCGGGCAGACCATTCACTCCTTTTTCAAGTTCCCGCCTCGCCTGATTGAGCCGAGCGACGTCAAACGCCTGCGCGGCGTACGCCTCATCAAGGCGGTCGAGACGATGATCATCGATGAAATTTCGATGGTGCGGTCCGACATGCTGGACGCCATCGACAAGAGCCTGCAGCTCAATCGCGGCTCGAAGCGTCCTTTTGGCGGTGTGCGCATGATCCTGTCCGGTGACCTGCACCAGCTGCCGCCTGTCGCGCGTGGACCTGAAGCTGAAATCCTGAATGAGCGCTATGGAGGGCACTATTTTTTCAATGCGCCCGGATTCAAGGATGCCGAATTTGCCCTGCTCGCTCTGAAGCACGTCTTCCGCCAGGAAGACCCGCGCTTCCTTGCCCTGCTCGGCGCGATGCGGCAGGGACGACTCCTGCCCACTGACGAGAAGCTGCTGCAGTCGGTCGTCTCCGAACGAACGGCCGTAGAGGCGAGCGAAACCCATGTCGTCCTGACACCGAACAATGCGAATGCGTTTCGCATCAACCAGGCACGCCTCGAGGACCTGCCCGGCAAGTCCCATTCTCTAGCGGCGAAGATCCAGGGAACATTCGACGAGAAATCCTATCCGACAGAAGCCGACCTTGAGCTGAAGGAAGGCGCGCGGGTGATGCTGATCAAGAATGATCCGGAAGGACGCTGGGTGAACGGTTCGCTTGCAACCGTGGACAGCTTCAAGGGAGACAATGTCCGCGTTGAGCTGGACGGCCATATCTACGAAATCGAGCCGGCGGCCTGGGAAAAGTACAAATACGAACTGGACCCGGAAACGAAGAAGGTCTCACGCGAGGTTGTCGGCACGTTCAAACAGGTGCCGCTTCGCCTTGCCTACGCCGTGACAATCCACAAGGCACAGGGGCTGACGCTCGACAAGGTGTTCATCGATTTCGACCGGGGCATGTTCGCGCACGGGCAGGCTTATGTGGCGTTCTCGCGGGCACGGAACCTGGAGGGCCTGGAAATTTCAAGGGCACTCAGGCCGCGCGACCTTGTCATGGACCGCAATGCGTTTGCCTTTGGCAAGCTGGAGCCAATCGAAGAGACGGACGCTTACCTGCTTGCAAGATTTGCGAAGGATGACACGCGGCTGCTTTAGGCGAGCCGGCGGATTTCCTCGCGCAGGCGCTCATCCTTGTCGGTGGCGATGGTTTCGAGGACCCGTACGCGCTCGGTGAGGCGTTCGACGTCCTTGCGGAGGCGAAAAATCTCGGCCTGGGTCTCTTCGTCCGCCTCGCGATCACCCCTGGTCTTGATCCAGTTCTTGATCACGCCTGCGCCGACGGCAATCAGCACAATGAGAACAACCATGGTGAACGGACTATCGATCTCGAACATTGGACCCTCTTTTATTATCGTAATTCGATAATAGGGTCATTGCGGTCCGGATTCAAGGAGAATCGGGTTTATCGGCCCGTGGATCCGAAACCGCCCTCTCCGCGTGCGGTCTCGTCAAGGTTGTCGACTTCCTGCCAGACAATCCGTGTGACCGGCGCGAGCACCATCTGTCCAATGCGTTCCCCGCGCGAAATGGTGAAGGTCTCGCTGCCATGATTGATCAGGATGACCTTCAGCTCACCGCGATAGTCGCTGTCGATCGTGCCCGGACTGTTGAGACAGGTCAGCCCGTGCTTTGCCGCGAGCCCCGAGCGTGGACGTATCTGGATTTCAAAGCCCTGCGGGATCGCGACTGACAGGCCGGTGGGCACCATGGTCCGCTCTCCGGGCTTCAGTTCGAACGGTTCGTCTTCGGGATAGGCGGCGCGGACATCCATACCGGCAGCGCCGTCTGTTTCATAAGCAGGCAGCGGCAGGCCGGCGAAGTGAGGAAGAGCCTTAACGGCAACGGTGATATCGGTCATGCGCGCTAATGCGCGGGAGTCGCGATGCGGAGTCAACTCGCATCTGCGGGAAGAAAATGATCAGACGACGAAAAAGTCAGGCGCGGCTTGAGGGAACTGACGGTCGATGACCTGTTCGGGCTGGAAATCGCCGGATGCAGCGTCAATCTGAGCGTCGGCCGGCTGTTCGGCTTCTGCAAGGGCATCTGCAAACGAATAGAGGCCGGCCATCGCCAGCGCTATGAATGCAAAGTATCCAACAATCAGTCTCATGGTTTCTTCCATTCGGTCCCCAAGTCTCCATTCTCGCTTGGGGCAGCAAACAAAGTGTTACGGTCCCGGTTACAACGAAGACAGGTGGGACCGGTTCCGAGGCATCAGTCTTCAGAGATAAATGGCCAGAAATATGGAGACACTGGACACAATCAGTGACAGCGCAGCAAGGCGTGTGGAGACGAGAAACCTTCGGCGTTCGTCCTGCAGGTCTGAGAGGACGGATGCGAGGAGCGGGAAGTTCACGCAGTGCCTGTCCTGACCGAGACGGATGTTGAAGAAGTTGACCTTGTCGCCTTCTCCGGTATGCGAGCCGAATTTGGAATTGAAGTGGTAATAGAGCCGCCCGAAGATCAGATCCTCGTCACAGCGAAATTTCCTCGACAGCGCCATGATATCGATCGGCACCCAGATTTTGGCATTCCGCGTCTTGTTCTCATCGGAAAAGTCCGAAAACGCGCCGAGATAGCGCCTGTAAATTTCCCGCAGCAGCCGCTCATCGGTCGGTATCGCCTTTGCCATGCGTTCATCCCCTCGCATGCGTTTAGATGCGGGAGAAACTACACCAGTTTAATGAAAGCCCGAAGGCAAGGGCGCGATAATGCGTTTATTCCGCCGCCAGCTGTTGCCCATCCGGGTTGCCGAGCGCGACCGCGATCCGGTTGGCAAGGTTGCGGGCGACAGTCGTCTTGTCCATTCGAGGCCAGTGTTCGACATTGTCGCGTGTGACGAGAGAGACCTCGTTCTCGGCGCCGCCCATCACATCGCCAGACACATCATTGGCCACGATCCAGTCGCAGCCCTTGCGCTTCATCTTGGCCTGGGCGAGCGCTTCGACGTCATGGGTTTCGGCGGCAAAGCCGATGACCAGGCCGGGGCGGTTTTTGCGCTTCTTCGAGATGGTCGCGAGGATGTCCGGGTTTTCGGCGAGGGAGAGCGCCGGGAGCGTCTTGCCCTCATCTTTCAGCTTCAGCTTCTTGTTCGCCGAAATGGACGGGCGCCAGTCAGCGACCGCGGCCACGGAAATGAAGACGTCGGCTGGAAGGGCGGTCTCGCAGGCCTTCAGCATGTCGCGGGCAGTTTCGACATTCACCATGTCGACGCCCTTCGGCGGCGCAAGCGCGACCGGTCCGGAGACGAGGGTGACCCTTGCGCCTAGACGGGCAACAGCGGCCGCGATGGCATAGCCCTGCTTGCCGGAGGAATGGTTGGAGAGGTAACGCACCGGATCGAGCGGCTCGCGGGTCGGGCCAGCAGTGATCAGAATATGCTGACCTTCTAGTGGCTTCGCGCCATTCTGCGCGGCCAGCTGCTCCTCGACCTCGTCTGCGATGGCGAGCACTTCCGGCAGGCGGCCGGGCCCGAACTCGCCGCAGGCCATGGCACCTTCATCAGGCTCCATGACGGCGACGCCGTCGCGGCGGAGGGTTTCGACATTGCGCCTTGTGGCCGCATGTTCCCACATGCGCACATTCATCGCCGGCACCATGAGAACCGGCTTGTCCGTGGCCATCAGGGTCGTCGAGGCCAGATCATTGGCGTGGCCATTCGCAGCCTTGGCGAGCAGGTCCGCTGTTGCTGGGCAGACAACGACAAGATCAGCAGAGCGCGACAGCTGGATGTGGCCCATCTCGGCTTCGTCATCGAGACTGAAGAGGTCGGTGTAGCATTTCTCGCCGGACAGGGCCGACACTGAGAGCGGCGTCACGAATTCCGCGCCAGCCTTGGTCAGGATGCAGCGGGCCTTCACATCACGTCGAGCAAGCTCACGGATGAGCTCCAGCGACTTGTAGGCCGCAATGCCGCCGCCAATGATGAGAAGAATGCTTTTGTTGCTCATGCGAACAAATCCGTCATTTCAGCATCCCTCTTACACATAAAGTATTGAGAAATCGAAGACACACCATGGGGAGCTGCTGAAAAAAATTAACCGGGCGTGCGGGTTTTCGCCCTGGCACGCCCGGTCCCCGTTAGCCCCGGCAGCGCCTAGTATCGGCGCAGCGGTCCTGTAATGACCTTTGGTCTGAGGCCCATACTATATGGACGAAAGTTCACAGAAGGTTGATGCGAGGTGCTGTAGAAGGCTGGCCCTGCCGCTGCCCGGCTGGGACCGCCAGCAAGCTCAGATACGCTCCTATTCATCGAGATGACCGACTCCGGCCGGCGCGTGGCGCAGGCCCTGTGCGTCGTGACACCTGTGTCCGCCGAGACGAAGGAACAGGGACGGGTTGCGCCCTCCACACCGCCGCGAAAGACGCGCACGCCAGACACTTCGTCGGCGACGTCACCGAAGGAAATGGATGGCCGGTCCATGGCCGGAGCGCGGATGATGCGCGTGCCGTCCGCCGCGGCTTCGCCGACACGGCGGATGAGCGTTGAGGTCTTCAAGGCCGACGCAATCTGGCGCTGCGTATAGCGACCGGCATGGGTGTCGGTTGAAACCTGGCAGCTTGAAGCGGCAGGTCCGCCAGCCAGACTGTCGCTGAAACAGCCGCGCGGATCGGCGCTCGCCGTTGAAGCAAACAGCATTGCTGCGAGGGCTGCGACGAAACCGAGCTGGGCATTCATTCCGGACTCCGCGAGATCAGGACGGGTTGGTTACAGAAACCCTAACACGCCCATCTGATCGGTGGAGTCGCTTCTCTTGCTACGCGAACTGGCTGATAGTCAGTCCCGCAATGGCTGCAATGGCAATTGTGAGGCCGAACCAGCCCCACCATGGCGGCCCGGACGGCTTTGCCTGGACGCTGCCTGCGTCATTGCTGGTTTCGAGAAAATGCTCGAACCGGTCCATGACGTCCGGCAGGCGTTTCAGGCGGTCGGCAATGTCGCGCACGCTCCTGGCAGCCAGCTTGGCCGCGCCAACAGGGCCGAAATTCTCCGTGATCCAGCTGCTGACCACAGGGTCCGCAGCCTTCCAGATATCGTGAGCCGGATCGATGGCACGGGCGACCCCCTCCACCTGCACCATCGTCTTCTGCAAAAGTACGAGTTCCGGACGCAGGCGCATGCCGAATGTGCGGGTATAGTCCATGAGCTGCAGGAGAATGCGGCCCATTGAGACCTCCTCCGCCGGCTTTCCGTGTATGGGTTCGCCAATTGAACGCAGGGCCTGGGAAAATTCACCCACTGACTGGTTCGCCGGGACGTAGCCCGCTTCAAAGTGAACTTCCGCCACACGCTGATAATCGCGGCGGATAAAACCCCAGAGAATTTCAGCGAGGAACCGGCGCTCATTCAGGCCGATGCGTCCAATCAGGCCGAAATCGACCAGCGCGACCTTGTTCTGCGGCGTGATGAGAATGTTGCCCTCATGCATGTCCGCGTGGAAGACGCCGTGCCCGATCGCGTGCGAGAGAAAGCCGCGCGTAATGGCATTGGCGAGGTCCGGCCGATTGAGACCGGGCTGTTCGAGGGCTTTCGGGTCCGTTAGCGGAATGCCGTCGACCCAGTCCGTCGTGAGGACGCGCTGCCCGGTTCGGTCCCAGTCCACTGCAGGAATGGTGAACCAGTCGTCCTGCTCGCTGATCGCGCGCATCTGGTCAGCCCCACCTGCTTCGAGGCGAAGGTCGAGCTCTTTTTCCATCGCCGTCGCCACCGTCTCTGTGAAGGCCACTGGTTCCAGCCTGCGACTCTCGATCGACACCCGCTCGACTGTGCGGGCCGCGCGTTTCATGGCGCGCAGCTCGCGGGCAATGAGCTTTTCCACGCCCGGACGCAGGATCTTGACGGCTTTCATGCCATTCGACGTCTGCAGCTTGTGAACCTGCGCAAGCGAGGCGGCCGCCACAGGTTCGCCAAGCCCCGCGAACAGGCTTTCGGCTTCCTGCGCGCCGAACTCAATTGCAAGCGCCTTGCGTGCCTCCTCCAGGGAAAAGGCCGGTAGTTTGTCCTTCAGGCGGGAGAGATCGGTGGCGACCTCTGCGCCGAACACATCTGGCCGGGTCGCTAGAAACTGGCCAAGCTTGATATAGGCGGGACCGAGCTTTTCCAGGGCACGCGCGAGGCGTTCGCCCTCGCGGCCTCTGGCGCGCCCGCCGAAGAAACGCATGGTGCGTCCGGCAAACCGCGCCGGGAAAGGCATCCGCCCATGATACTCACCCGGAAGGATGACATCGTGGCGAACAAGCGCCGTACCAGCCCTCATCAGCCGGCCATAATCGGAAAGGGCCTTCAGCACACCGCACCGCCCGACCGGTGGAACCCGATGTCGCCAAAGACGTTTTCAATTCCACAATAAGGAGAGTTGATATGTCTGAGAACGCACAGTCCAGCAATGGCGCGCTCTATTTCATCGTTGGGGCCCTTGTGGTTGCCGTCATCGGTTTTGGCATCTGGTACTTTACCGGCCAGCCCGCTGCGAATGGCGGCGGCGAAGCCGACCTGTCCGTCTCGGTGAGTGAAGACGGAATGTCGATGGATACGCCGGACGAATAATCGGTTCATACCGCCCATCCAAAATGGAGCGCAGCAATTCCGCCAGAGAAACTGGTGACAGACACGCTGGAGAATCCAGCGGCTTCCACTTCTTCCCGAAACACTTGCTGTTTCGGGAATTTTCTTATGGATTCGACGAGATATTGATAGCTCTCCCGATCCGAGGCGACGAGTTCGCCGAGCTTCGGGATGACGTTGAAGCTGTATGTGTCGTACATGCGCTGCAGCATCGGCACGGTCATGTGGCTGAACTCAAGGACGGCCAGCCGGCCACCCGTCTTCAGGACGCGGCGGAACTCTGACAAGGCCGCAGACCTGTCAGCAACGTTGCGTATGCCGAATGCGATTGTCACGGCGTCGACGGACCTGTCCTCGAATGGCAAGGCCTGGGCGTCGCCGCAGACCCAGTTGATGCGCCCCTCATAAGCCGCCATGTCCGGGCGGGCGCGGCCAGCATCCAGCATCGCATCATTGATGTCACAGACAACGGCGCTTGCAAGCGCATCACGCCGGCGTCTGCGCCCGGCCCTGTCTGCGCGGTCGATAAAGGCCTTTGCGAGGTCACCTGTCCCGCCAGCCACATCGAGGAGCTTTTCGCCAGGTTGCGGATTCAGCTTGGCGATCGTGTCATGCTTCCACAGGCGGTGAACGCCCGCAGACATGAGATCATTCATCACGTCATAGCGGCTCGCGACCGAGCGGAACACGCCCTTTACGCGCGCCACCTTCTCGTCCGGTGTCACCTCTTCAAAGCCGAAGCTGACGGTCTTTTCTTTTTCTGTCTGGTCTGTCATGCGCGCCAACCATAGTGGCATGAAAATCTAAACACTATATGCGGTTACCATGCCTGAATTACCCGAAGTCGAGACAGTTCGCCGCGGCCTTTCCCCTGTCATGGACGGAAAGACCATTGAGTGGGTCCAGCTCAACCGGCCGGATCTGCGTTTTCCGATGCCTTCCGGCTTTGCAGAGCGCCTGTCCGGCGTGCGGATCGAGCGGCTGGGGCGGCGGGCGAAATTCCTTGTGGCGGAGCTGTCCTCCGGCGAGGCGCTGATCATGCATCTCGGCATGTCGGGCCGGTTCACGATTACGGACGGAACAAGGCTCGGCGAGTTCCATCATGAGGTCGCGTCGGACCCAAAACATGACCATGTCATCTTCCGCATGGAGGGCGAGCAGACGGTTACCTATAACGACCCGCGCCGTTTCGGTTTCATGGAGCTGTGGCCACTGGCGGACATGGAAGCTTATCCGCGGCTTGCGGGGTTTGGACCGGAGCCGCTGTCGAATGGCTTCTCGCACGCCTGGCTGAATGAAGCGCTGGCCGGCAAGACTGGGCCAATCAAGTCGGTTCTGCTCGATCAGCGCACGATTGCAGGGCTTGGAAACATCTATGTCTGCGAAGCGCTTTACCGCGCAGGCATCAGCCCGAAGCGGCGGGCCAATACGGTGCCGGGCGCGCGGGCCGCGCGGCTGACGCAGGCGATCAACCAAGTGATTGCTGAAGCCATCGAAGCGGGCGGCTCATCCATCAGCGACTTCAAGGCGGCGACCGGCGAACTTGGCTATTTCCAGCACAGTTTCTCGGTCTATGACCGTGAAAACCAGCCCTGCAAAACCTGCGGCGCCCCGATCAGACGCATCGTCCAGTCGGGGCGCTCAAGTTTTTATTGTGGGAGTTGTCAACGTTAACTACGTCGGCAAGCTACGCTGCCTCACCCTTTTGCCTCGACAACTCTTCAGTATCACCAAGCTTCGTGATCGTGATTGGTTTTGAATCTGGAAATTCAACAAGCAATTCGAGCTTGCCCCCCATCGCTTCGATATAATTACGTAACGTAGACAACATAACATCGCTGCGCTTTTCAAGCTTAGCAATGCTAGCTTGGCGCACACCCAACTTCTTAGCTATTTCGCCTTGAGTTTGCTTTTTTGCCATCCGGAGATTTCGAAGTGTACAGTACTCTTCGTGAAGCTGCTCGGCCGCTCGCTCAATACGCTCCCGACGTTCAGGAGCCAAAGCTTTCAATTTATCTTCAAGTGTGACTACCATTTTTCTCAATCTCCTTAAGCCATTGAGCGAAACGCGCGTCCGCTGTTGCAATTAACTGCTTATAGAATCGCTTTTCAGATTTACCGGCTTTATCTGCTGCAATTAGCATCACAGCCCTACGATTAGGGTCAAACGCAAAAGCAATACGCCAAACTCCGTTATTAACTTTCGTTCGCAATTCCTTCATATTGCTATACTTCGACGCATTGAGTGTATCAGCGTGAGGACGCCCCAGTTGAGGTCCTTCTCTTTTAACCAAAAGCGCTAATGTCAGAATCTCGTTCTGAACAACCTCGGCCAACTGATTGAACTCTTTATCGAACTCATCGTGAAACTCTACAGTCCAATCATTCTCAGCCATATATAACCCCAAAGGAATATTCCTTCAAGGCTATATAGCTGAATTTCCCGTGTAAAGTATTAGCCATTCCCCCAGAGCTTTTGCCACCAGGGCTTCTTCGGCTTCGGCTCAACATCGATAGCGGAGGCTGAGTAGCCGCCGTCAGCCATTTTCTGCTTGATTTCGTCCTCGTCCCAGCCAGTCAGCTTGACGAGGTTTTCGGCCTCCCGATCCCAGCGGTCGACGAGCGTGTCGGCATAGTCGCGGGCTTCCTCGCACTGGTCGAAATCGCCGCGCCATGGATGGCGCAGGACATAGCGACCCTGATAGTTCTGGCGATCTCCAGTGACCTGGAAGGTCAGGTCTTCCGGGAAAGTCTCGCCATCATAGCGCACATGCAGACGCGTCACGAAGACGTCGACAGGTTCAGGCCCACCCCAGCCTGGCCGCGTCTGCGGCTCATTGCCAGCTTCATCGAGCCACATCACGCCAAGCTCGCGAAGCTGCGACCGCGAAAGCGGTTCAGCGGCGCATGGGTCGCACCAGCTCATATCCCAGGCATATTCGGTGAAGACCGCCTTGCCGTCATGCTTGTCGACCTGGTGGGCGAACATGTCCTTATAGAAGTCGCCGAACTCATCCTTCACGAAGATCGGTACATCCATATCGGAGGGGAGTTTCACCGTCTTGTAGTTCAGCGTCTCGACCCGGCCCTTGCGGGTCATCGCGAAGACAAAGAGTTCCTGCTTGCCGTCGGCGTTCACTGTGCCGAGGCGGATCGGGAGCATGAAATCCTCATGCTCATAGGCGACCTGGATGGGCCGCAGGAACGCCGAGCCGTCATGGCGCTCAAGGTTCACCTTGGCCACGAAGAACTTCATGTCCTGCTTGAGGTAGGAGCCGACGACTTCCTCGGCGCCGTCCGGGATCTTGTAGCCGTTGGAATTGAGCCAGGTGATAAGACCATCAGATTCCTCAGCCGAAAGGATGAGGATATCGTACTCGCCGACTTCATACTCGGCTTCGATAGTGACACCGAGATCCTCGGCATCTTCCATCGCGACAGGCGCTGGCTCAGGTACAGGGCCCGCAGACATCGCCATCGTTTCGCGATACCGGCGCAGATCGCACGGGTTCTCGTCATGATATTCGACAAGACGAGGCGCGGTGTACTGGTCGAGATGGTCGATCAGGCCGGGATTGGCGACGTTGATCTGCTCTTCTTCGGGCACGTCCACTACTGGAATGACCATCGCGAATTCCTCGACATCGCCGCGAAAATTCGACGCCATGGTGATGACCGTCCGGTCCCCGTCGCGCACGAGCGCCACCTTGGACGCATCGTTGAACAGGTCGGTATCGGCCTTGGCGACAAAGAAGCCGCAAAAGGCGGACGCCGGCGCGCTAAAGGCGAGCGAGCTGAGGCCGAGCATCGCCGCTCCGGCCAGGTGTCTGAGTTTCATGGATGCGTCCCTCCTTGGACTTTGATGGTTTGCCCCACTGGAACCGGTCTGCGGGCAACAGCCGGTCAAGAATCGGTGTCAGGAATGAAAGAGCCGCCAGCGCCATGATCGGCGCGGCGAGCACGTTCGGCACGATGATGAACCAGGCCGACAGGATCGCGACGAGCGCCGCGAAGAGAATGCGGCCAATGCGCGAATCCGGCGTTGAGCGCGGATCGGTGATCATGAAGAAGGTGAAGACGAGCAGCGTGCCAGTCGATAGCTGGTGCATCGGGATCGACATCGGGTCGCCCAGCCAGAGCGCCCGGCCAATAAGGATCGCTGCGAAGGTGCCGAAGAAAGCGAGTGCGATATCGAGCCGTTTCGCACTGGAGAGGACGAGTGCTGCCGCAGCAGCCGCCCAGCCCAACAGAAGAGGAGCCTGTCCCCACTGGCCGGGGCTCACCCAGACATCGCGGTCAAAGAGGAGACACATCGCAACAATAGCGATGCAGGCCGGGTTGAAGATGTGCTTGCCATTATAACGAACGGCGAATTTCAGGCCGATGCCGATAAGGCCCGCCACGAACCACATCCACGGCGCAACGGCACGCATCAATATGGTCAGCGACAGCGATGTAATAGCCGCCGACTTCCATTCGAACTTGCCGCCGACAATAGCCGTGCCGATGATCTGCGCCGTCATGGTGCCAGCAAGGGCGGACACGAGATGCATCGGCCTGGCGCCATAATCGGTCGTCAGGATCGAGATAAGGAACAGGCCAGAGAGCGCCAGAATCTGCCAGTGGCGCGCATCACGATTGACAGCGCCAAAAATCTGGCTGGGAGCGTCCCTCACGTCCATACATGACAGACAATACATGAAAAGCGGGCAAAATGCGGCGCGAAAATGGATTTCGGGAAATCAGGGGCACACTGTTCTCGCCCGAGCGCGACAAAGACGTAGTTTCAGCCGGGTGACCTGGCGATCTTTGCCAGATAGGCCCCATAAGGGGAATTTCTCAGCCGCTTCGCCTGATCCAGAAGCTGTTCCTGCCCGATCAGCCCGAGTCGATAGCCAATCTCTTCAAGGCAGGCGATCTTCATGCCCTGGCGCTCTTCGATTGATGCGATGAACTGGGCCGCCTCCAGAAGGGAATCGTGTGTTCCCGCATCAAGCCAGGCATAGCCTCGTCCCATCAGATTGGCGCGAAGCGAGCCTTCCTCCAGATAGAGGTTGTTCAGCGCTGTGATTTCCAGTTCGCCCCGCCTGGATGGCTTCAGCGTCTTTGCCTTGGCCGGTGCCGTTTCATCGTAAAAGTAGAGTCCGGTCACGGCATAGCTGGACTTCGGCTTCTTCGGCTTTTCCTCAATGCTGAAAACCTGTCCGTCAGGTGTGAACTCAACCACGCCATAGGCTGTAGGGTCGGCAACCTGATAGGCGAAGATCTCTGCGCCGCTTTCCAGCAGTGTGGCTCGCGCCAGCATTTCCGGCAGGCCGTGGCCGTAGAAGATATTGTCACCAAGGACGAGCGCGCACTTGTCGCCGTCGAGGAAGCTTTCGCCGACGATCAGCGCATCAGCAAGGCCGCGCGGATGCTCCTGTTCCGCGAAGGAAAAAGTGACGCCGAAGTCAGATCCGTCGCCCAGCAGTTTTTCAAAGGCCGCGCGGTCTTCGGGCTTTGTGATCACAAGGATTTCGGTGACCCCGGCCAGCATGAGAACGCTGATCGGATAATAGATCATCGGCTTGTCATAGACCGGCATCAGCTGTTTCGAGATGCTTCGGGTCAGTGGATAGAGCCGCGTGCCATTTCCGCCAGCCAGGACGATACCTTTCAAGATGAGGCCTCCGCCGTCTTTGCTGTCCCCAGCCGCTGGCCCGCCTTGCCCTGATCGACCAGCGCGTGCAACCAGTCTTCATTGTTCATGTACCAGTCGACCGTCTGCGCAAGGCCCTGCTCCAGCGTCATACGGGGCGACCAGCCGAGTTCGCGTTTGATCCTGGAAAAGTCGATTGCATAGCGCCGATCGTGTCCCGGTCGGTCTGCGACACGTTTGATCAGGTCGGCGCTGGTCGATCCGCGCGTCTCCGGAAGGCGCTCATCAACGAGGGCGCAGACCGTTCTGGCGAGGTCGAGATTGGTCGGCGTATGCCCGCCCCCAATGCAATAGGTTTCGCCAAGCACGCCTTTCTGCGCGACGGTGAGAAGCGCATCGGCATGGTCGTCCACGTAAAGCCAGTCACGCACCTGCTGTCCGTCGCCATAGAGCGGGATGGTTTCCCCGCGCAGCGCTTTCAGGATCACCGTCGGGATGAATTTCTCCGGAAACTGGTGCGGTCCGTAATTGTTCGAGCAATTGGTGATGATGGACGGGAAATCGTAGGTCGAATGCCAGGCGCGAACGAGATGATCGGCTGCCGCTTTCGATGCCGAATAGGGGGAACTGGGCTTGTAGCGCGAGGTTTCGGTGAAGCCGCCTTTGTCGATTGATCCGAATACTTCATCCGTTGACACCTGGATGAACCTGAACCCTTCAGGTTTGGCCTGCCAGGCGCGACACGCTTCCAGCAAGGTATGAACACCGTTGACATTGGTGCGGATGAAGTCGTCAGAGCCGTCGATTGAACGGTCGACATGCGTTTCGGCTGCAAGGTTGAAGACCACGTCAGGCGCAAAGCTGTCGAGCGCAGCTTTTACGCTCGCCGCATCACAGATATCGGCCTCTACAAACCTGTAATTCGGTTGATCAGCGACCTCTGAAACAGAAGCGAGATTGGCAGCGTAGGTCAGCTTGTCGACATTGAGCACGTGGTGCCCATCCCTGACCGCGCGACGCACCAAGGCTGAGCCGATGAAACCAGCCCCTCCGGTAATCAACAATCTCATCACAAGTCCTCTATGCCGGTCAGGCTGGTGCTGCAATATCAGGTCACGAACCAGACCGCTACAGGAAGGGTGCGAATGCCGTCACCAGATGGTAGAGCATGCTGGCCGGAACGGGTTTGTCGAGCGGATTGCCGTCCTGGTCCAGTTCGTCAATGAGCAGCCCCTGCCCTGCCGGATCAATATAAGCTTTCCTGATGCCATCAAACAGCAGAGCAACGTCCTCATCTGTCGTCACCTGAGGATGAAGCCTGAGTGCACGCAGCTTTTCCAGCTGCACCCAAAGCCGCTTGTTGGCGTCGGCAACTGCGCCTGTCGCCAGCACTGCATTGTGGCAGAACAAGCTGTCTTCCGACCGACCGTCCCGATCAGCCTTGGCGATCAGGCGATGGCGCCAGCTGGAGAGATCGCGTCCTGTCACGGCCTGGAACTGGGAAAGAAGGCTCGCCCATTCATAGTGGTGGCCGGGCTCGAAGAGCAGGCCCCGTTCGCCCGCTGCCGGTTTCCAGTCGGACAGGAAGAACTCACGCAGGATGTCATAGCGTGGCTCGAAGAATGTGCTTTCGAACAGGACAATAATATCCCGCGCGCGGGTCAAATGCGCTTCGTCGCCGGTGCCAGCGTGAAGCGCCAGCAGCGCTTCGAGCATGTGCATATGCGGATTGGCGCGGCGTTCAGAGGTATGCGCAGAACCTTCCAAATAGCCGCCGACGTCGGGGTCTGTCCAATTTGCTTCGATGTGAGAAAGCGCAGCAAGCGCCATGTCCAGTCCGCGTGAATCGCCCAGAATCCGGTAGGCTGTCGCGCCCGCCAGAATGATGAATGCGTGGTCGTACAGGTCTTCCGAATGGTCTGCGATCCTGCCGTCGGGGCCGATGAGATGCGCCCATCCCCCAGACGGGTTCCGGGCGGCATCGAGCAGATGATCAAGGCCTTTGGAAACAATGTCGGCGGCGACCTGCGTCCTGTCCCAACCAAGCTCGACCGCACTGGCAAAGCTGAACACCTGCCGGGCCGCGACACGTGTGCGACGCACAGCGCCCTCAAGCGGGCGGCCGGTGGCATCCACACTTTCGAAAAAGCCGCCATGCTGATCATCCCAGCCCGCCCTGCTCCAGAAATCGAACTGTTCGTACAGGATCGACCTTGCCTGCTCCCGGACGTGTTTCAGGGGGGCAGATGGGGCGCTTGCACGGTCGGCCAGGGTCTTGACGTCCTGCGCCTTGTCCATCGGGCAGACCATGATGTGCCTGTCATTCGCGACGACGATCATATTGCTCAGGCCGGCGGTAAAGATTGGGAGACCTTCAGAGCGGACATAGGAGTCCCGGGTATCGACGAGATGGGCGGCACCTGCTGTGGCATTGCCATCATTGTCACGCGGTGAAAGTTCCCAGAGCGCCTTGTAATCGCCGACATCAGACCAGCCCATATCGACCGGCACGGCGAAAATGGGGCTCACCTTCTCCATGATGGCATAGTCGACGGAGATACTCGGACAGCCAGCGAACGCGCTGGGGTTCAGCGTCACGGTCCGCTCTGCGATACTTTTCACTGGATCCTTCGGCAAGGCGGACGTCACTGCGGCGAATATTTCCGGCGCATGAGCCTTGAACGCCTGAATCATTGCGTCTGCACGGAACAGGAAAATTCCGGCGTTCCAGACATAGCGGCCAGTTTCGAGATAGGCGGCGGCTGTCGCTTCATCAGGCTTTTCAACAAAGCGGCGGGCCTTTCGCGTCCGCCCGGTGCCGTCCTCCAGTTCGATATAGCCATAGCCGGTGGCTGGAAAGCTGGGCTCGATACCGAATGTGACCAGATGGCCTTCTTCGGCACGGTCGAGGCCGGCAGCAACAGCGTCGTGGAGCCGGTCGGGATAGGCGATATGGTGGTCGGCCGGAAGGATCAGGAGATAGTCGTCCGGCCGGTGCACGAGCGCGGCGGCGATCACGGCGGCGGCGGAATTGCGCCCGAAAGGCTCCAGCAGGAGACGCGCTTCAGGCAGGTGTTCGCGAAGCATCCCTTCGTGGCGTTCTGCCCCGATGGCAAGCAGAGGTCCGAATGAAACACCGCGCACCGACGACGCCCCAACGCGTTCTGCCGTCTGGGTGAGCATAGAGGTTTCGCCATGCAGGGTCAGGAATTGTTTCGGTGTGTCCTTGTTGGACAAGGGCCACAAACGGGTCCCTCCACCGCCACAAAGTATGACTGGCCGCACAATCCTGTCAGGCAAGTTCAGTCCCCTTCCACTCATCCATCACATGTCTTCGCCGAAACGTCGACAGGCTTCCGGTCCGTTCGATTGCCGGGGACCGCCGGTCATTGGCGCGAGCCGCCAACCAAGGTCAACCCTCAAAGCCCCCTCAAGCGCCGTGAATTTAGTGTTGACGCTCCACCAAGCGACAGCCAAGCAGGCCCCATGCCAAAATTGAACGTCACCCGTTTTCAGATTGAAGGCCCTGCCCTGGTGGAACCTCCCGTGCACGGCGACGAGCGCGGCTGGTTCTGCGAAACATGGAACAGGGCCGACTGGCTGGATGCCGGCTTGCCTGACGTGGACTGGGTCCAGGACAATCAGGCCTTTTCTGCTGCGCCCGCAACCACGCGCGGCCTGCATTTCCAGGCACCGCCGCATGCACAAGCCAAGCTGATCCGCGTTCTGCGCGGCAGGATTTTCGATGCGATCGTGGATCTGCGCGTCGGCTCGCCAACCTATGGCAAGGCCATGCATGTGGAGCTTTCGGGCAAGTCTCCGGCCGCCTTCTTTGTCCCTGTCGGCTTCGCTCATGGCTACCAGACCCTGGCGACCGATACGATGGTCACCTACAAGGTATCGGCCCATTATGCGCCCGCCAGCGAAGGTGGCCTTCTATGGTCCGGGATCGGACCGAATATCCCCTGGCCCATGCCTGAAGGCGTGGTGATGTCTGGCCGCGACTTCACCTGGCCCACGCTCGGCGATCTCCAGTCACCTTTCCGGTATGGCGACACATGAACGCGCCCCGCATTCTTGTGACAGGCGGCCAGGGCAAGCTTGGCGGAGCGCTGGCGCGGCTCGGTTGCGACGCGCTGCCGCGAACCCGTCTGGACATTACCCAGCCGGCCCAGATCGCCGCTGTCCTGAATGAGCGCCGACCGGACGTGGTCATCAACACAGCGTCGTACACAGCGGTAGATGCCGCCGAGAGCCATGAGGATGACGCACGCGCAATCAATGCTGCCGGCGCGGCCAATCTTGCGACCCTGTGCGCCAGTTCGGACATTCCTCTGATCCACATCTCGACAGACATGGTGTTCGGCGACGGCGATCCGGAAAAGCCGCTCGACGAAGGCAGCTGGGCGGCGCCTGAATCAGTCTATGGCGCAACCAAACTCGAAGGAGAGACAATGGTCCGCTCCGCCGGTGGGCGGCACACCGTCTGCCGGGTGAGCTGGCTATTCGGCGATGATTGCGTGAGCTTTGCGAGCAAGATGCTGGAACTTGCCGCAAAACGGGACACGCTCAGGATCGTCACCGATGAAATCGGTCGCCCGACGCCGATTGATGATCTTGCTGCCCACCTTGTCAAGCTGACTGAGCTGATGGCAGCCGGGAAAGAAACCCCTTCGCTGCTGCACCTTGGACCGGGGCCGGTGGTGAGCCGGTTCGGATGGGCCGAGGAAATCTTCAAGGCGTCTGCTGAAGCCGGCGGGCCAACCCCAGAGCTAAAAGAGGCAAAGGCTACGGATTTCGCCTATCCCGCCAAACGTCCGAGAGGCGTTGTGCTGGATACAAGCCGCGCTGACGTCCTGCTCGGGCCGATGCCGGACTGGCGGCCCGCCAATGTACGAGCCGTCAAATCCTTGCTGAAGACCTAGCCGAGGGCGGCTTCGTAGATTTTCTCGTAGTCGGCCTGCGTGGCCGGCTTTGCGTTGCCCATATGGGCAAGGTCCGCCAGCGCGTATTCGACGACGCCCGGTCCGTCTGAAGCGTCGAGGCCGATTTCCTTGAGAGTGCTCGGTATGCCGAGATCCTGATTGAGCGTCTCGATGGCTTCGGCGAGGTCTGCGCCTTCTCCAAGCCCCATGGCAAAACGCAGCCGTTCATACTTCTTGTCGGCAGCGCCTTCATTGAAACGCAGCAGGTGCGGCAGGAAGATCGCATTGAGCGTACCGTGATGGAGCTTCTTCTCGTGCAGGCGCCCTGCGGCGTGAGACAATGCATGGACCGAACCAAGCCCTTTCACGAAGGCAAGCGCACCTTCATAGGAGGCCATCATCATGTGCCAGCGCGCTTCAAGGTCGGAGCCATCGGCCACGGCGCGGCGGAGCCAGCCATCGCCGACGGCACGGGTCAGGCCGTCATAGCCGATCCCCTCGGCTGGCGGGTTGGAGGAAGGAACCAGCACCGCCTCGATACAATGGGTGACAGCGTCCATGCCGGTTGCTGCCGTCATCATCTTCGGCAGGCCGAGCGTCAGTTCCGGGTCGCAGATAGCCACGGGCGGAATGAGGTTTGGCGCAGCGAAGGTTTCCTTGCGACCATTGTTCATGGTGACAATCATGCCAACCGAGACTTCCGAGCCCGTACCCGCGGTGGTCGGGATTGCGATGACGGGTGGCAGCTTGCCGATAAATTTCGACCCGCCGGACATGGCGGCGTATTTTTCCAGCGTTCCGCCATGCGAGGCCAGCAGCGCAACAGCCTTTGAAAGGTCCATGCTCGAGCCACCGCCAAGCGCGATAACGCTGTCGGCACCGGACTGCTTGTAGAGGTCCGCGACCTCGATGACCTGGTTCTCGGTCGGGTTTGCAACCGTGTCCGAGAACACGCCCGCCGGCTCTCCGCCAAGCGCTTCGAGGACCTTGTCGAGAATGCCCACAGCCTTGATGCCCGGATCCGTGATCACGAAAGGCTTCGACGCGCCCTGCCCGCCCAGCGCTTTCGGCAGCCGCTTCAGCGCGCCATTGTCGAAGAAGCAGGTGTTCATGAAAGTCAGTACGGGCATCGCGGTCTCGCTATTGGGTCAGGTTAATCGGCTATCGCCAACTAGACTGAGCAGCAGGCAGTTTGCAAGCGCAGACGCCGCGTCATTCTGGCCTTGTGATCACCGCGCCAATCCGTTTCTGTGTGCCCGACACGCCAGAATGGAGCCCCCATGTCCTCACTTCTAAAGATCGGAATCCTGGGCGCGGCCCGCATTGCACCAAAGGCTGTCTGCGACCCGGCACGCGTCGTCTCCGGCGTCACGGTTGCCGGCCTTGCCGCTCGCAACAAGGACCGGGCGCAGGCCTTTGCCGCGAAACATGGCGTGGAGACAGTCTACCCGTCCTATGAGGCACTGATCACCAGCCCGGAGATCGATCTCGTTTACAATCCTCTGCCGATCAATTTGCATGCTGAATGGAGTATTCGCGCGCTTGAGGCCGGCAAGCATGTGTTGTGCGAGAAGCCATTTGCGATGAATCTGGATGAGGCCAAGGCCATGCAGGCCGCTGCCGACAGGAGCGGCAAGCGGCTGATCGAGGCCTTCCACTATCGCTACCACCCTGCTTTCGCGACCTGCATGGACTGGCTGCAGGACGGCAGGATCGGCGAGGTCACGCGCATCGATGCAGACTTCAGCGTCGAGATCCGCGACAGCGATGATGAAATTCGCCAGCTGCCTGAAACAGGCGGCGGCGCAATGATGGACCTTGGCTGCTATCCCCTGAGCTGGGCGCTGAACCTGCTTGGACCAGACCTCAAAGTTGTCGATGCAAAAGCCCAGACAACAAAGCGCGGCGTTGATGAGACATTAGAAGCGCGTCTGCAGTATGGTAATGCGTGGGTGCACCTCACCACAAACATGGCCAAGGACACGGCTTTCAATGCCGAGATGACCATCGCCGGGACGGACGGCCTCATCCATTTCAGGAACCCGCTCGCCCCCCACAATGGCGGAAGCGTCAGCCTGCGGCGTGCCGATGGCAGCGAAGTGGACCAGTTCCGACCCGTGAGCGGGATCTCAACCTATACCTGGCAGCTTGCTGCAATCGTCGATGCGCTAAACGCCGGCCAGCCGCTACCGACCGAAGGACAGGTCATTCTCGACCAGCAGGAGCGTCTCGACACGATCTATGAGGCAGCGGGCCTGCGTCACCTTCGTTACCGCTAGCTGGCGCTGCTTGTTGACAGTGCGGCCATGTTTGGGCCGATAGTCCTGCAGTTGAGATTTCAAAGAATGCGAGGCCACCCTCCGTGACCCAACCCATCCTGTCTGTCCGAGACCTGAAGATCGATTTCGATACGCCGGACGGCACGGTTCACGCGGTGAAAGGCACCACCTTCGACGTGGCGCCTGGCGAATGTCTTGGTATTGTCGGCGAGTCCGGATCGGGCAAGAGCCAGTCGGCCCTCGCCGCCATGGGCCTGATCGCCGACAACGGAACGGTGACAGGCTCCATCAGGTTTAACGGCACCGAGATGGTCGGCGCGAAGGCGAGCACACTGCGCAAGATCCGCGGCGCCGAAATGTCGATGATCTTCCAGGATCCGCTGACATCGCTGACGCCTCATCTCACTGTTGGTGCGCAGATGCGCGAAGTGCTGGCCCTGCACAAGGACATGAAAGGCGAGGAAGCGACCAAGCGCTGCGTCGACTGGCTGGAGCAGGTGCGCATTCCGGAAGCGCGCCGTCGCCTCGACCAGTTCCCGCATGAGCTTTCTGGCGGCATGCGCCAGCGGGTGATGGTTGCGATTGCCATGCTGTGCGGGCCGAAACTGCTGCTCGCGGACGAGCCCACCACGGCGCTCGATGTGACCGTGCAGGCCCAGGTTCTCGACCTGATGGACGACCTCAAGCGCGACACCGGCACCGGCATCGTGCTGATCACCCATGATATGGGTGTCGTCGCCCGCATGTGTGACCGCGTCGTCGTCATGAAGCATGGCGAGATTGTCGAGACCGGAACGAATGACGAGATCTTCTACAATCCGCAACACGAATACACGAAGATGCTGCTGAACGCGGTTCCACGCATCGACCAGCCGAACCGCGAAGGCCGCCCGAAGCTTGGGCCTGAGCCTGCCGCAAGCGTTGAGCCGCTGGTCGAGGCCCGCGACGTGAAAGTGCAATTCCCGATCAATGTCGGCGGTGGGCTTTTCGGCAAGACGAAGATGCTGAAGGCCGTCGATGGCGTGTCTTTCGACCTGCGCCCCGGCGAGACGCTAGGCGTTGTTGGCGAATCCGGTTGCGGCAAGTCCACGCTGGCGCGCGCCGTGCTGAAGCTCGTACCATCTACAGCGGGCACCGTTGCCTTTATGGGCCGCGACATCACGCAGGCTGATCGCAAGACGATGAACGGCATGCGCGACGACCTACAGATCGTCTTCCAGGACCCCCTCGCCTCGCTCGACCCGCGCATGACGATCGGCCAGTCCATCGCCGAGCCGCTGACGGTCCACAAGCCTGAACTCGACAAGGCGGCGCGCGAGAAAATGGTGCGGGACTTCCTGCCGCGCGTCGGGCTCGACCCGGCGCTAATCAACCGCTATCCGCACGAACTGTCCGGCGGCCAGAACCAGCGGGTCGGCATTGCCCGTGCCATGATCCTGCGACCCAAGCTGCTGATCTGTGACGAGGCGGTGTCCGCGCTTGATGTGTCCGTTCAGGCACAGGTCGTGGACCTGCTCATCGACCTGCAGAAAGAGTTCGGCCTCGCCATGATCTTCATCAGCCACGACCTTTCCGTTGTGCGCGAAGTGAGCCACCGGGTGATGGTGCTCTATCTCGGCAAGGTCGTCGAAATTGCTGACCGGACGGCAATTTATGAGGATGCGCGCCATCCCTACACCAAGGCGCTCATCTCCGCTGTGCCGACGCCCGACCCCAGACTGGAACGCGAACGCGAGCGCGTAAAACTGAAGGGCGACCTGCCCTCCCCGCTCGACAGCCGCGCGCCGCTGCGTTTCATGAAATCCGTGATCGTGGATGATCCCGATGCCGAGCAGTACAATCCGAAGCTCATCGAAGTCGCTCCCGGCCATCTTGTGGCCGAGCACGACGCTTATGCGGATGTTCCGGCACTGAAAGCGAAAGAGGCTGTGGACGCCTAGCACCCCACCCCGACCCTCCCCATCCTTCGACAAATTCAGGATGAGGGGGAGGGGACAACAACTGCAACTGTATTGCTTGATCGCCCGCCAGTGGTTCGACTTCGCTCACCATGTCGGGCTATTTCTGACATCGCATAAGGCCGACATGGTGAGCGAAGTCGAACCAGGAGGCCGCTGGCATACTGTCAGCATCCTGGCACAACGCTTCCCCCTCCCCTCTGGGGAGGGCCCAAGGTGAAGTCTTAAGCGTTCACGATACTGTGGATGGCCTTGAGGTCTGCGAGCAATGCCTCTGCCCCATCAAGCGGCAGGCAACTTGGGCCGTCGCAAAGGGCCTTGTCAGGGTCCGGGTGGAATTCGAGGAAGACGCCGTCTGCGCCAGCAGCAACCGCTGACTTGGCAATAATCGGTACGCCTTCACGGCGGCCACCTGTTGAACCGCCGGCTGTGCGCGGGTCTGCGCCCGGCAGTTGCACGGCGTGGGTCGCGTCAATCGTAACCGGCACACCAAGCGCTTTCATGGCCGGGATACTCAGCATGTCGACGACAAGGTTATTGTAGCCGAAGCTTGCGCCGCGTTCGCACAGGATGGTCGGATTGTCCGGGCCCGTCACTTCGCCAATCTTGCTGACGATATTCTTGCAGTCCCATGGCGCAAGGAATTGAGCCTTTTTCACATGCAGCCAGCCGCCCGTTTTCATCACCGCTTCGGCGCCCGCGACCACAAGATCCGTCTGGCGCACGAGGAAGGCCGGGACCTGGATGATCTCTGCAACATCAGCGACCAGCTGCGCCTGTTCGGCAGTGTGGTAGTCGGTGATGACCGGCACGCCGAGCTCAGCCTTCACGTCGGCCAGGATTCTGAGGCCCTCATCGAGGCCAGGCCCGCGATAGGACGTGATGGACGAACGGTTCGCCTTGTCGAAACTTGCCTTGAATATGTAGGGCAAGTCGAGGCGCTCACAGACCGCTTTCAGCTGCTCGCATATCCGCATTGCGAGGTCACGGCTCTCCAGCACATTCATCCCCGCCATGACGACCAGCTTCTCGCCCGTTCCGATATGAAGATCATGGGCAGCAAGGCTGAGGCGGGTCATGGTGCGGGTCCTGTCATTGCGTCGCATGCCGGATAGACAACCCGCCCGCGCAGAGCAAGCCCGCTTGAGTGCATGGCTGAAATAGCGTCTCGCCGCTTGCCCTCTCATTCAGGGCTGAATAGGAGGGGCGAGCGCGATTTGACAGGATGGCCAGACAATGAGTGAAAAGCTGCCGATAAGCCTTGAGGATGTGAAGGATGCTGCCCGGATTCTTGAAGGGCAGATTGAGCGCACGCCCATGCGCCGCTCGCGCACACTCTCGGCGATCACCGGCGCTGAAGTCTGGGTGAAGTTTGAGAACCTCCAGTTCACCGCCGCCTTCAAGGAGCGCGGCGCTCTGAACAAGCTGGCCCGGCTGACTGAGGACGAGAAAAAAGTCGGCGTGATCGCCGCCTCGGCCGGCAATCATGCGCAGGGCGTGGCCTTTCATGGCCGCCGACTCGGGATTCCGGTGACCATTGCCATGCCCGTCACGACCCCGTTCAACAAGGTCGAGCATACGCGCGCCTTCGGAGCCCGCGTCCTGCTTGAAGGCACAACGTTCGACGAGGCCAAGGAGCATGCTGAACTCGTCCGCCAGCGCGAGGGCCTGACCTGGATTCACCCTTTCGACGACCCGCTGATCATGGCCGGCCAGGGGACAGCGGCACTGGAAATGTTCGAAGATGTGCCTGATCTCGACATGCTGGTTGTGCCTATTGGCGGCGGCGGCCTGATCTCGGGCATGGCAACCGTTGCCAAGGCGCACAATCCAGCCATCAAGGTCATCGGCGTGCAGGCCGCGATGTATCCGAGCATGCATTCGGCGATCAAGGGCGGTCAGCCGGCAAAAGGCGGCGCATCGATTGCCGAAGGTATCTCCGTCAAACAGCCGGGGCACCTGACCAAAGAGGTCGTGCAGGCGCTGGTCGATGATATTGTGCTCGTCGAGGAAGAGCATATCGAGCGGGCTATCACGCTTTTTGTGGACGTCGAGAAGACGGTCGCAGAAGGAGCCGGGGCAGCCGGCCTTGCCGCCCTGCTTGCGCACCCCTCGAAATTTGCCGGCAAGAAGATCGGCCTCATCCTGTGCGGCGGAAATATCGATACTCGCCTGCTGGCCTCCGTCCTGACGCGCGCGCTGGTGCGTGAGAAACGCCTCGCCAATATCCGTATCATTGGCGACGACCGGCCGGGCCTTCTGGCGCTCGTCTCCAAGATCATCGGCGATAATGGCGCCAATATCATGGAAGTCGCGCACAACAGGATTGCGCTCGACGTGCCGGCAAAAGGCGCAGAGTTCGACATTCTCATGGAAACGCGCGATGCCCAGCACACGCAGGAAATCATCGATGCGCTGGCACAGGCAGGCTATCCGCCGCGGCAGAACTAGCCTGCAATGACCCGGTGACTTGAAACCTCACTGCGCCTAGTTTGCTGGCTGAACCCTGATATCCCCAACAGGAGCCAGAACAGCCATGCTGAAATATCTCGTCGCCCCACTTCTTGCGCTTGGGCTTTCCAGCTGCGGGGGCCCGTCCTCATCGACGGACTTTGACGCATTCTTCCCGTGGAACCCTGACATGGAAGGCCTGGAGACGACCGAGTCCGGCATCCAGTACTACGTCGTCAAGGAAGGGCCGGAGGATGGTGCGTCGCCAACACTCGAGAACACGGTGCAGGTCTTCTATGACGGCCGCCTGACCGACGGCACGCCATTTGACGGCAATTTCGGAACAGGCCGCCCCGCCATGTTCGGCGTGACGCAGGTCATTCCCGGCTGGACGCAGGGCCTGCAGCTCATGTCGGAAGGCGATGAGTATATCTTCTTCATTCCGAGCGAGCTTGGCTACGGTCAGACCCCGCGGCCGGGCAGCGTCATCAAACCGGGCGATGATCTGGTTTTCCGCGTCGAGCTGATGAAAGTCTTCCAGCCCAAGCCCGCAGATGAGGCAGCATGGAATGAGTACACCCCGTGGGTCTCCTCTCGCGAAGGTGTACAGTCTACCGATTCCGGCCTCGAATATGTCGTTCTGGAGTCCGGAAGCGCTGATGGGAAAACGCCCCAGCCTTCAGACACGGTCGTGGTCCTATATGAGGGCCGATTTGCCGAGACGGGAGAAGTCTTCGACAGTGCCTATCAGCGTGGCGCTCCGGCACAGTTCCAGGCCAATGGCGTTATTCCGGGCTGGCAGGAAGCGCTGTCCATGATGCGTCCGGGCGACCGCTGGCTGGTCCACATCCCGTCCGACCTCGCCTATGGAGCGCGCGGACACCCGGCAGGCATCGCGCCCAACACCGATCTCAATTTCGAAGTTGAGTTGATTGATGTGCTCACCACGGAATAAGGTCATCTGAAAGAGGACTGATGGTGGAGTGAGGGGCTCGGCATGATGGGTGGAATCCGTTCTTCGGGACTATGGGTCGCGGGACTGGCGATGGGCCTGCTGGCTGGCTGCGAGACCTTGCCGCAAGTCCCAACGCCTGGGTCTGGCGGGTCTTCGAATGCCTGCCCTGACATCAGGCCCGGCTCAGGCCCCTTCCTCCCGCCCTTTCCATCCAGCTGCGCCGATGTCCGCACAAGCGAGAGTGGCATCCAGTGGATTGAGCTGACCGAAGGCCCGGATGGCAAGGGCTCGCCAGAGGCCAACGCCACCGTGATCGTAGCGTATGAAGGCTATCTTGCGAGCGATGGCACGCGGATCGACAGCTCCTATGCGCGCGGGGAGCCCGCGGTTTTCAATGTCGAGGAAGTCATCGAGGGCTGGACCGAAACGCTGAAGCGCATGACCCCCGGTGATGAGTGGATCGTGCTCATCCCGTATCAGCTCGCCTATGGCGCCGAAGGCCGCGGTGACACCATTCCGCCGCGTAGCGATCTTGTCTTCAAGATCCGTCTGGACGGCTTTCTCAATCCAGATGAGATGGAAGAGGCTCAGCAACAGCCTGCATCTGCAGGTGCATCGGAGGCCCTATGGGACGAATTCCTGCCCTGGGATGCCTCACGCGACGGGGTTGTGAAACTCAAATCCGGACTTTCCTATTTCGAGATCGAGCCGGGCGATGCCTCTGCCGGGAAGATCTACGCCAAGGACACGGTTGCGATTGATTATGAGGCGCGCCTGGAAGAGACCGGCACCGTCATCGGCTCGACCTGGTCGCAGGAGACGCCCCTTATTGTGCAGGCTGGCGACATGATTCCGGGCTTTGCGCAGATGATCAGCCTGATGAAACCCGGCGCCGTCTGGATCGGCAGGGTGCCGGCCAGGATTGGCTATGGCAAAGAAGGTCTCGGCGATGTCATTCCGCCAGACGCCGACCTCATCTACCTGGTCAATCTGATTGCGGTTAATCCATAGCGCGACAGCGACCTCGCCGCGATCTGCCTGTGGCGGCACCGCACAAAATCAGTCTATGTCAGACCCGAATTTTTCGATCAGAAGCTCACACATTTCGCGAACCGCGCCGCGGCCACCCGGCTTGCTGAGGATGTAGCCCGCCGATTTCAGAACCGGCTGAAACGCATCTGATGGCGCCACAGCAAGGCCGACCAGCGGGAAGAGTGGCAGGTCGTTCAGATCGTTTCCGATGAACACAATTTCCGACATCGGGATGCCAGCTTCTTTCGACCATGCGGTGACATTCGCGACCTTGTCTTCCAGCCCCTGAACACACCTTACTTTGAGTTTTTTGCAACGCGCCGCAACGACCGGATTTGTTTCCTTCGAAACGACCGAGACATGGATGTCCGTCAGCTTTTTCAGGCGCTCGATCCCCATGCCGTCAGACCGGCTCACGGACACCGCTTCCTTTCCATTCTGGTCGACGATCGCCAGATCGTCGGTCAGCACACCATCGAAATCGAGAAGCAGGGCTGAAACCTTGTCCGGCAGGACATCGATCCCCTGTCGGGTTTCCAGGCTGTCGGCAATCTCATGCGCAATCTGCAGGTCGAGCGGTTCGTCGATTTCCATCGCGCTGGCATTGTCGACCACATAGTGGGCAACCTTTCCGAAGAAGCGGTGCCGGGCCGCCTTGAATCCCTCCGCTTTCATGACATACGCACCACCGGTCTCCAGAAAGACAGGGTCGCGGTCCTGGCGTCGGGGCCTGTGGTCTTTCCTGTGCCCGACGGGCTGGACGCCGTCATCTGATGGCGACCAGAGAAAGCCATGGAAGGATGTGACTGTCAGGCCGCAGTCTGCGCCTTCATCCGTCATGGCGCTCAACAGACCGTCAAGGTCCGCGGTGCGCAGGAAGGGCGAGGTGCATTGAATGAAGACGACGCGGTCCAGCGTCACGCCGCCTGCTTCGATTTCGTCGATGGCGTGCAGGAGCGCCGATTCCGAACTTGCCGTATCATTTGCCAGTTCAGCCGGCCGTCTGATCGTCCGGGCGCCGCAGCGCTCGGCTTCGGCAAGTATCGCCTCATCATCGGACGTCACATAAACCTGCGTGATAAGCTCAGATCCTCTGGCCGCCTCCACAGCCCTTTGAAGCAATGACCGGCCATTGATCTGTTTGAGGTTCTTTCCGGGAATACCCTTTGATCCCCCCCTGGCCGGGATAATTGCGACTGTTTCCACTGTGTTCGTCCCGTTTTCTGTTCGCGCTCATCTCCAATATCACCCGGCCACAACGGGTCCGGGCAGGAGCTTCGCTGATCCTGTCAATCGGCGAATAACCGACCGTATCCGGCGTCCACTATACTGAGTGGGCCCTCCAAGCAACGACAGGTCGATTGTCCATGACACCAAACCTCAACCTTCCCTACCTCCTGCAGAACCAGGCCCAGAAACACGTTACGCTGAACGAAAGTCTCAGATTCCTCGACCAGCTCGTCCAGTCGAGCTGCGAAGCCATGCTGACCGCCCCGCCAGCCAGTCCGGTCAATGGCAACTGCTTCATTGTTCTCAGCCCTGCAACGGATGAATGGGCAGGCCATGAGAATGCGATCGCGGGATGGTATGATGGGGCATGGCAATTTGCTGCCCCGCAACCAGGCTGGCGGACATTCGTTCGCAGCGACAGTCGTGTCCGGTACTGGTCGGGGACGAGTTGGGACACGCTGGTGTCAGCTGACGGGCAGGTTGACCAGATTGGTGTAAACACTTCGGCAGATGCTACCAACAGGCTGGCCGTGTCATCTGCGGCAACGCTTTTCAGCCATGAAGGCAGCGATCACCGCGTCATGGTCAACAAGGCTGCGCCCCTCGATTCCGCCAGTCTTGTCTTTCAGGAAAATTTCAGTGCGCGTGCTGAAATCGGCCTTTTGGGCGACGATGTTCTTGGCGTGAAGGTCAGCCAGGATGGCACGTCGTGGCGTCAGGCACTGGCGATCACACCGTCGACTGGCGAAACGCGGGTAACCGGCATCCAGTCAGCGGAAATTTTACTCGACGATGATACCGCCGTGCTGGTCACCCCGCCTTCAGCGAGCGGCATGATGGCCATCACGCTCTATTCTGAAACTTTCCCCCAGGTGCCGGTGTCCGGGATTGTCTGTTTCGATGCCGGCACCACGCCATCCATCGCAATCCTTGCAAATGGCGGCAAGCTGGGCGGCTATCCCAACCAGGCCCTGAGCGGCACAACTGGCGCAGATACGCAGCTCAATATCGGCACGGTGAGCGGGGGGATATGGATTGAGAACAGGTTTGGCTCTTCTCAGAGCTTTCGCTATTTCTTCTTCTGCTAGACTCCGGCCCGGTCCTTCAAACCGAGCACCCGGCGAAGCTGCGCCCTGAGCGAGATCTTCTCGAGGCCGTCTTCGAACATGTCGGCCTGCGCCAGTAGCGTTCCCAGTCCCGGCTTGCCGCTGCGCACGTCCTGCCGGACATATTCGTTGATCAAACGGGTCCGCATGGCCTGGTGCAGATCTCGCTTCGCGGTAATCGTGTTGGCTTCCTCGCCAGCGCTTTCAGGCCTCACATGCTGGAATGCGAGCGTGTCAGCCACCTGTGCCAGGTCACCCTGCATCATCAGGCGAAGATTAAAATCCCAGTCGCCCAGGACTGGCAGGTGTTCCGCGAACCCACCGGCGGCTTTCCAGGCCGAAACCCTGAACAGCAGTGCGATAGGGGGAAACCGGTTGCGCACAGCCAGGCGCGGAAGCGTCAACGGACCCGCTTCATTTGTCTTCGAACTCCCCTTTGGGGTGATCGCTCCATCCGAGACTTCTTCTTCTATCTCACTCCAGCGACAGACAGCCCCTGCAAGCGTTTCATCCGATGCCAGCGCCTGCGTCATCACGGCGAGAAAATCGGTTGACCAGGTATCATCGTCATCATGGATCGCGGCGTACTCAGCGGCCCTGCCTGCGGCGGAGTTCATCCCGATATTGCCAGCGGCCTCCATGCCAACATTCGACTCAAGGTGAATGACTTCACAAGAGCATTCGGAAGAGATTGCTCCGACGATGGCATCCACCGGGTCACGCTCACCGCCATCATTGACCACGACCCATGACAGGTCCTGATACTGCTGGCTCATGACGCTTTCGGCAGCCCGTTTCAGAAATTGCGGCCGGTTTCGCGTCCGCGTGACCACCACTGTTTGTTTTGAAGCCATGAAGTCCAGCCCCGTGAAAGCGACAAGGCTGAAAGCAATGCGCAAACCCCGGCTGGATTGTCAAACGTGGCGAACATTATTCACTTTGCAGCTGGCCTGACCTCAATGCGACAGGTAACGTCGCGCGCTTATGCCAGCCGAAGATATGCACCCGACCTACATCGCCATGTGCGAGTCGAAGACCCATGCGGCAATGCTCGACGTGCTCGTCAACCGGGACGGCATTGCGATCGAACACATTCTGACCACCGGAACCTTCGAACAACTCGGGGCGGTGAATGTGCCGGTGACAGCCTTGCCATCGATGGAGGCCAATACGCCGGAGAAGGCCTGGGCCCTGGCACAGGAAACGACCCGGTCTCTTCTGTCTTCTCATCGCCTGTTGCAATTCCAGGATCAGGGGTGGCTGGCGCAGGCTGTCAGCATGGCCGCGCAGTCGGCCGGTACACACCGGACAATTCTGCAGGATGGCTATCTGAGCTTTGACATCGCACGGTCGGTGGGTGCTCGGCGCCATACCTGGCCGATATCATCGCGCATGGACAGGATTGACCCGGCGACGCCTCGCCCTCGCTTGCGCTCGCGTCTGAACAGGCTTCTCTACCGCAATCACCATTTTGGCATCACCCGTCCAGACACGATGCTTGTCTTTGGAGCCGCCATGAAAACGCGGATGATTAGGCAATGGCGGATCGACGCAGGCCGTATCCATGTGACGGGGCCCCTGCTTCGCCCGAAACGCGTCCCCGAACGCCCCAACACGCCACAGGCGAACACGGCGCTCAGAGTGCTGTTTCTCGACCAGTGCTTTTTGCGCTACGGCCGGATGAGCCCGACGAACTGGGGAATGAAATACCTGCCTCTGATACAATCGCTCCGGCCTCATGACCTGACTGTCAAATTGCACCCTGCACAGCCCCGGGACCTGGCGGATGATGTCATCGAGGCGGCCGGTCCAACGGCACATATCATGGGCCGAGAGCTTCTGTCCGATCTGTCCGGCCAGGATTTTGATGTTGCGGTAACGGTCTCATCCACGAGCTTTCTGTCCTGTATCGCCGCCGGCATACCCGTCATATTCTGCGACTGCGGGGCATTGGATGTCATGCCTGACATCGCCCACCCCTCCATCCGGAACTGCGCATCGCCTGGCGAGGTCTCACACCTTCTGGAAGCCATGGCCCGAACGCGAACTTTCCAGCCAAACGCGGGAGGAGACCCTTTAGAAGCTCATATCGCCCTCGCCGCTGATTGCACGCCGTCCACAGTGCTCAAGAAAGTCTGAATGACGGCACTGTAAGGTTGCACCCATTAGGCGAATTGGCTAACGACGTCTGGTTCACATTACCCAACGGAGTGCAGTATGAAACCGCCAAAAGTCATTGCCGAGATCGGCTGCAACCACAAAGGCGACATGAAAATCGCCAAGGAAATGATCTCCATTGCGAAGGCCTTCTGCCAGGCTGACTTCGTGAAGTTTCAGAAGCGCAACAACAAGGAATTGCTGCCTGCGGACCAGTATAATGCACCTCACCCGGTTCCATCCAATTCCTATGGTGACACCTATGGTGCTCACCGCGAATATCTCGAATTCTCCGTCGACCAGCACAAGGAGCTGATGGAGTATTGCGACGAGACCGGTATCGGATATTCGACATCCGTCTGGGACGTCACATCGGCGCGCGAGATGGCCTCGCTGCAGCCTGAATTCCTGAAAGTTCCGTCAGCATCCAACCTGCACTTCGAAATGCTTGGCGTGCTCTGCGACGAGTTCGAAGGCAAGATTCAACTTTCCCTCGGCATGACCACGCAGAAGGAAGAAGAGGAAATCGTCCAGTTCTTCGAGAAGAAGGGCCGCAACAAGGACCTGCTGCTGTATGCATGCACATCCGGCTATCCGGTTCCGGCCGAGCAGTCGGCGCTCCTCGAAATCACCCGCCTGAAGCAGAAATTCGACGACCGCGTCGAAGCCATTGGTTTCTCGGGCCACCATCTGGGCATCGCGCTCGACATCGCGGCCTATACACTTGGCGCCGAATGGATCGAACGCCACTACACGCTGGACCGCACCTGGAAAGGCACCGACCATGCTGCTTCGCTGGAGCCCGATGGTCTGCGCAAGCTGGTCCGCGATCTGCACGTCGTAGCAGACGGGCTGAACTACAAGTCCGAAGAGTTGCTGCCGATCGAGATCGAAACGCGTCGCAAACTCAAGTGGACGGCAACCGAGAGCGTCTGAGCGTCTTTGGGAACGTAGAAAATACCGGCAGGCGATCTGCGCCTGCCGGTCTTCTTTTTTGGCTCATCTGGTGTTGGGCGCATGCCGCTATTCGTGACTGACATAGAAACGCTGAAAGCGTCGAGAGCCTTGCCTACAGAAGATGCGGAAGCGGCGGCTCGCGCCCGGCGAGACGCCGGGCGGCCAAGCATCCTGTACTTCCTGCACATCCCCAAATGTGGAGGGACCAGCGCAGCCCATCTGTGGCGGTCTTCCTACCCAGGATGCGTGGCAACCACACGCCTGAATGCGAAGTCAGACATCAAGCATTGTCGCCTGCACGAAGTGAGCGACATTTATGACGTGTCTTTTGCCACCGTGCGGCACCCGCTCACCTGGTACGAATCCTGGTGGCGCTATGTTCAAAGCCCGAAGGTCAAGGACAGGCCCGAAACCCTGGACGAGCAGGGCAGACCAAATTTCGACACCTGGATCGGTGAAGGCGTCTGGCACCCCCTGCGCCGCATCGCCCACTGCCATGACAGTTCATTTTCCACGTTCATCGACAATGTGATCAGCGACCAGCCCGGCTTTGTCACGAACATGTACGAGGAATATCTCGGCTCGCATCAGTCGACATCCACTGTCGATCACATCATCAAGATGGAAGATCTGCACGCTTCGTTTTCAGCCTTGTGCCGCAGCTATGGCTGGAAAGTTCCGACGGTCACAAAACATGAAAACCAGTCCCTTCAGTCACTGACAACCGACTGGTCGTCTGCCCAGATCGAGAAGATGCAGTCGCTTGAGAGCGACGCTCTGCAGCGGTTCGACTATGAGGCACGCTAGCGGCGCGCGAACAGTGCCCGTTCACGGCCGGTCAGCATCGACCTCGAATGTCCACTCCGCAGGCAGCCGAACAACGCCAATCGGTCGCGCGCTCGACACGACGCTGATCTCCTCAAGCACATTGCGATAAAGCAGCACGCCTTTTTCCGAAATTGCGATCGTCGTGATGTAGCGGCCAGGCACGAGCGAGAATTGAGGCAGGTTGACGTCACCCTTCACCTTTCCGGAAGTCTCGCGCAGCCGGTCAGGTTTAACAAACTCTGTGGTGATCGGAGCGATCTTGTTGCCCTTCTCGTCCCAGATCATGATGCCGATTTCCAGGTCATCAATGGTCTGCAGGCATTCGACTTCGAAATGGAAGGATGCGGGCTTGCAGGTATCGAGCACATTGGCCGGCTTGCCATCCATCTTCCAGTAGTGGTCGGCGCGCAGCACTTTCGTGCGGTCGATGGCGATCACGCCGTAGCGTGTATCTTTCACCACATGGTCGCCCGGATTATACGCAGGTTTCTTAGGGGCCGCGGCCGCAGACGTTTCGCTTGCAGGCTCGTCAGCAGGGGCCGATTGCGCGGCAGGCGCGACGCGTTTTGATTCAATCTGCGCCTGCATGTCGGTATAGAAGTCAATGGCAAGGTCAGGCTCCCCGCGGAACATGATCTTGCCTTTCTGGAGAACGATGGCCTTGGTGCACATGGAGCGGATGTCGCTCATCGAGTGCGACGCAAAGACGACACCCGCCTTTTCCGACATTTCGTTGAGACGGCTTCGGCACTTTTGCTTGAAGGTGAAATCACCCACAGACACGATCTCATCCAGCAGGAGCAGGTCTGGCTTGATCGTCGAGGCAATCGCGAAAGCAAGCCGGAGCCGCATGCCTGAGGAATAGCTCGACATCGGAGAATTGATGAAATCACCGATCTCCGAAAATTCGTGGATTAACGGGAAGAGCTCCTCCATTTCCCGCCGGGAACGTCCCATCAGAGCGCCCTTGATGAAGACATTCTCGCGGCCCGAAAGGCTCGCCTCAAAGCCGGCGCCAAGCTCGATAAGCGCGCCCGTTTCGCCATTTACCTCAATCTCACCAAGGTCAGGCGGGAGCAGGCCGTGGAGCACGCGCAGCAGCGTACTTTTGCCCGCCCCGTTAAGGCCGATCACGCCAAGCACTTCGCCGCGGCAGACTTCGAGGTTTATGTCCTGAAGCGACCAGAAGTCGCCGCTCTTGATCTGCTTGTGCTCTGCCGACTTCCCGCGCAGGACAGCGCTGAGCCGACCCGCCAGCTGGCGGCGGGCAACCAGGTGATTGCGTCCGAACTTCTTGAAAACACCAGAAGCCCTCAGAACGACCTCATTTGCTGACTCTACCATCTGCGTCCCTATCCTGATGCGCGCAGGTGCGGCTCAGCCCTGTAGAACAGCGACAGGGCAATGAAGAAGAGCACCATTCCGCCACCCGCTGTCCAGGCCATGAGTTCCCATTCCGGCAAGTATCCCTTGACCAGCAAATGGCGCAACCCGTCCACAAATGTATGCAGCGGATTGAAGTCGGTCAGCTGCCCGGAAAGCCCGTCCTGTGGCATCGGGAAGAACACAGCCGAAAAGAACACGCCAAACCGGATAACGACGCTGACGACTTTTTCCACGTCCGAGGCGACAGCATTGAAGATCGCCAGTATCAGCCCGACGCCCAGCGAAGCCATGAAGGCGACCGCTAGCAATGGGATGAAATAGAGTGACTGCCAGTGCGTCGGATAGCTCCCGAAGAAAGCCATCAGGACACCGATAAGACCGAGCCGCACGAGCGTCTCAAAAGCGATGTTTCCGAACCGTCCGAGAATGACCGAGAAGACACCGATATGCGTCTTTGATAGCAGAGCCATGTCACTTTTGAGGGCCGCCATGGTCTGCTCGATTGGCGCCGTGATGTAAGCGTAAAGGGTGACGCCCAGAGCGATGTAGACGAGGTGGGACATGTCGTCAGTGGTCGACACGACACGCATCGTCGCCAGCAAGGTATAGGCACCGATTGGCACGAGCGGCAGCGCAAACGCCCAGAACATGCCGAAGAAGGTGGTGCTGTAGGAGGATTTGAACTTCCTCAGAAAGTTCATCCAGATCTGCCAGCGATCCCGCCAGATTTCGGCACTATAGGTGCGCAGCGCCTGAAACAGCCCGCCCTTGGCGCGATAGGCGGGGCTGTAGACGACCCGCTGCACCTTGTTCTGCCTCCGCTTCGCGGCCTTGCCTTCGCCTTTGCGAGGCACTTCCTGGGCGACGTCAGTAGCCAAGTCCCGATTCCTCTTCCGGCCGGTCGAAGTCTCGGTCGTGCAGCGAAACCAGAGCCTCGACAACACTCTCAGGCAACGGGCCTGATGACAGATCTTCGATAAGGCCGTCGAGATGGTCAGGGCGGCCGACACCGCAGATCACGTAATCAATGGCAGGATGGTGCAAGAGCAGACGTCTTGCCGCCGAAGGGACACTCACGCCCGCCGGCAGGACAGACTTGATCGCCTCGACACGCGCCACAAGGGAGGCCAGTCGTTCGCCCTTCAGCCATCCTGACCGGTGGTCATCGGGCGGGAAGACAGACGATTCAGACAGGCGGCCGGACAGCATTCCAGTTGCCAGTGGCGAGCGCGCAAAGAACGTCTTGAACTTTGGACGAGCGCCGTTTGCTTCCTTCAGGTACAAAAGGTTCGCATCCTGCTGGAACATGTCCAGTCGGCCATCCGGCACCCGCGAATAATCGTAGCCCTTTGCTCCGCTCAGCCCGATCATGCGAACGGTGCCGTCGGCCTTGATTGCCTCGAGGCGCTCAATGGCAGGCTCAAAGTCAGGAACTTCATCGCGCGGATTGTGGAGGAAAACGCCCTCAATGGAGTCTCGTTTCAGTCGCTTCAGCGACTGACCGATCGACGCTTCGATGGCGTCCGGCGAGAAATCCTTTCCGACGAAAGGGACGTTGCCGCACTTTGTAAAAATGCGCACATCACTCTCACCGGCGAACACCATGCCGAGCGCACTTTCGGCGAAGCCAAGACCATAGTTCGGCGCCGTGTCGAAAGTCCTGATTCCAGCATCGAACGCCTTGGCAAGGCTTTTCTCAATTTCAGAGAGGGATCGAGCACCGAAGTCACCGCTCAGCGGCCAGGTGCCGATCACAATCTTGTCTGCAAGCGACATTCGATAGACCTCTATGCGCTGACCCGTTTGGGTGTGGAGGCGCCAACGCCCGCTTCCTGAGCGACGTGTTCGCGGAAGTACTCGGCTTTCATCGCCTCCAGATCGTCCATACCATTTTCGACCAGTTCCTTGAACTTCGCCTTGTAGAAGCAAAGCGTGTCCGGATCGACGAGCGTGTCGCTACTCATCGTCCGCAGCTGGCCATCGACATGAAACTCATACTCGTCGAAGTAACCGAGCTCATTGCCCTTCTTCTGCTGGGCCGTCCCCTGATACGGGGAGTAGAAAGCAACGGTGACATTGTCCGGCTCGATGAGCCTGTTGAACTCAATCGTGCCCTTGATGGACTCTTCGTCTGCATCCGGCAGGCCAATGATATTGTAGGAGGTCCGCTTGATGCCGGCTTCCTTGAGCACCTTGAACGCCTTGATGATGCGGTCCTGAGACGCGAAGCGGCGCAGCTTGTCCTCACGGAAGTCCTGCGTCGACAGCTCAACGCCCATGCCGATCCCGTCGACCTTCAGCTTCTTCAGCATGTCGATGGTCTTCTCATTGATGCCCTCTGGACGGGTCTCGATATAGAGCTTGATATCGAGATCACTCGCATCCATCAGGTCGGCAAGTTCGGTCAGCGTCGTGCGCGTAATGGTCAGGAAGTTGGTGTCCTGGCACCTGAAAAGCGTGACGCCATGCTCTTTGTGCAGGCGCGTCATTTCTTCCATGATGCGTTGCGGAGACTTGCTGCGGAGGTATTCCGGGGCTCGCTGGATCGCGCCCGACCTCGTTGTCTTTTCAAAGCCGTAATAGCTCTGGATGACGGTTTCCACGCAATATTCGCAGGCGTAGATGCAGCCGCGGGACATTTCGTAATCGACGGCCTTTACGACCTCGCCATTATAGGCCCGCCAGAAAGTCTGCGGCTCAAAAAGCGAGTAATCATAAGCTGGTAGTTCGTCCAGATCACGAAGAATGGGTTGAGGCGGTGTTGTTTTCACGCCCTCGCTGCCATTGATGGCCAGGCCATTGATGTGCTGGAAGGAATTCTTCTTGGCATCGACAGCGTCAGCAATCTCGGCGAGTGCCTTTTCCGATTCGCCGCGCACGAGGATATCAATCCCCGGCAGGCCAGCCAGAACATCCTTTGGCGATGCCGTCGCCTGCAGGCCAGCCGTCACCAGGAGCGCCTGGTCCTTGAACAGTTCAGCCAGCTCATATCCGTACTGGATATTCACATACTCGCCTTCACCATGAATATGCGAAGAGATCGCAGACCAGAAGATGATATCAGGCTGATACTCGGCGACCTTGCGCTTGAGATCCTCGACCACAGACCCGTGATTGTAGGTAATGTGGCTCTTGTAGTCAGTTGGCTTGTACTGACCGTTCTGCGTGTTGTAGCCGATCTCATCGACCGTCCATTCGGTGTAGAAGGTCGCATCGAACAGCTCCACCTCATGGCCCTTTTCGCGCAGGAGGCCGGCATGCGCTGGAATCCAGATTGCCGTGATGCCTCTCCCCCACTTATTGGGGTTGATAAAGAGTATCTTCGCCATTCGATGTTCTCCTTTGACGCCGTAGACAGCACGACAGCACAACTCGGCCCGTTTGGCCCGGATCAGGTGCCTACGAGGGCCAAGTGTTCGTTTGATGTTGCTTCGTCGAGCAGTCTTATAAAGTGATTGCAGTCGATAAAAGGCCGCGCATGAAAAAAGAGCCGCATTGGGTCCGGCCGGTCATTCATTGCGCGCTCCAGCTCATTGAGCGCGTCGTCTGCATCCCGTGTGTAAAAGACACCGCACCCTGGCATGCCGTCGATGATCTCGCAGATGCCGCTGTAGTGATAGCTCACGATTGGCACGCCCCAGCTCAGCGCCTCAAGACAGGAAAGCGGAAAGGGATCGTCGTGCGAGGTCAGCATAAAGCGATCGACCTGCCTGAGAAGTTTCTGCAGTTCGTCCGTCGGTTGATGGCCCAGCCACTCAACATTTTCGGACAACTCCCCGACATCTTCGGTCTGGTGCCCGGCCCACAAGAAGCGATAGGGCAGGCCTCTGGCCTTCGCCAGATCAGCGACTTGCCCGTACAATTGCGGGCCTTTGCGGTTCTGGATCGTGCCGACCATGAGAACCAGCTTTTCGGCGTTCGCCACCTCTGGCTCCATCTTCACCATTGCCGGATCCAGGTTGCCATCACGCGCAACATTGTAGATCAGCTTGGTGAAGGGCGTTGAGAACGTCCGGTCGATATAATCTTTCTGCAATTGGGACACGCACAGGACCGGGTGCCGCCTCATCCCTTCGGCGATGGCATCGAACAGGTCGGGTTGTTCCCGTTTGATCCGGTTGAAGATCCAGTCCATCTCATGAAGGTAGAGGTAAACCCCCTCATTTCGAGACGCGAGGAAATCGTTGACGGCTTTCCACTCAAAAGCAGCAATCGAATTAACAATGGTGCGCTTTGCCTTAGGAAAGACGATCTTGCCTTTTTTTGTGCGATCAAGCTTTCGCAGGTCGATTAATGCGGTTTCCCTGCCCTGCGACGAGGTTTCCTCGACATAATTCTTGATGGGTCGGTAGCCGCCCGTCTTTGACGTTGTTTCATGACAGATTGCCAGAAGATCGACGGCACCTTTCTTCGGTGCAGCAATGGGCGCCGGTTGCTGAGTTTCACCGCGCTTGGCAGGACGGCTCGCGACCGCTGGTGCGGCAGCTGCTGCCGGCTTGCTGGTCTTCGCCACCGTCTTTGGTCCTGACGGGACTTTCGGGCGCGGCTGAGTTTCCTCTGCCTTGGAACTGGCACTCGCCGAGCCGTTTCCGTTGGCGATCAACTTGATGCCCTTCAGGCCAGCTTTTACGCGTGCGGCAGGCTTGAATATGGCTTGACCAAACTTGAAGGATCTACTCGACCTCAGCGCCCGGACTTCGGCATCGAGGCGCTCGATCTCGGTCTTTGGATCCTTCAGAGGGACCGGTTTCGGAACGATCGGCCGAGGCGTCACATTGATCGGCTTGCCATGCATCAGCGGAGAGTCCGGCAGGACGTCCCGCAGCGGCGACACCGAAGAGGCATTCGTTATGTTGGCGTCCGGAAAACATTTCTGCAGGTGCTGAAGAAACGCGATGTCCCGGCGCTCCGAATGGGCATTTTCCTCATATCCAGGCTTGCGATGCTTTTCAGCAAGACGGGCCTTGATGTCATCTGAATAGTCGTGCGCGTATCGCGTCCCCTTATTGCGATACATGTCGATCCCAACAAGGTGGATATCGCGAAACCCGAGAATCAGCGCCGTTGCCAGGGCCTGGAAGGTTTGCGTGGGCAGTGGGCGCAACAGCATGTTGCGTACGACGTCGGCATGATGCCCGATAAGCCACCAATGATCATATCTCGGCTTGAGAATGGCACGGCATTTGTCGGCGACTGCCTTGCCTGTGGGTCGCTCAGGCTTGATCTCGTTTGGCGTGAAGAACAGTTTGTAATCGTATATCTTCTCTTCGAACGTCGACTTCATCAATTCGTACATGACGTCGAGATCATTCGCCCAGAAGTAGCCGTCGACCCTCCGCCCGAAACGGGGTGTCGGCTCTGCAAAGAACATGTTCATCCGGAAGCGAATAACTTCATCCGGAATATTCTTGGGATCGATGTCATTGATCGTCGGCCCGGGGCCAATAATCGCAAGCGGCAGATGCGTGCGTTCCGAGAGATACGACAAGGCACCTGAAAGGACCTCTTCTGGCAGCCCTTTCCAATTCATTTCCATACTCACTTATTTCCCCTCAGCGTCGACGTGTGCGCGCTTGTCTTCAGGCAGCCACAGGCCTTCTCTCTGTTCAGGATGCAAGTCAAAGTAATTTGCCTGCCCGATCGAAAGAAACAGCCCTGCATCTTTCAATCGATTAACGAAACGCTTCTGCATCGGCCGGATGCCGAATTGTCGCTCATGATTGAAGTATGAATAGAACCTGTAGGAATGCGGATTGTCCGCACCGTACAGCAGGGACAGGAAACACTTGTCGGACTTCATCTCCTTGGTGAAATCGCCTGCAGTTGAATTGGTCAGGCGGCCGCAATGAAACAGTCGCTGATCAAAGATCAAAGCGTCTCCGGGCTTTACGCCAGCCAGGTGAGGCTTGTTGGGCAAGCGGATGCCGGGTCTTTGCCTTTCGGTGTCGACGAAATCAAAGCCCTCGATGCTCTTTGTGATCTTGGTGCGGTCAATATCCTCGCGATGGGAGCGCGGATAGATACCCATGGAGAAGTCATCGCACTCCAGATAGATAATTATCTTTGCGACGCGATAGGCATGATCTTCTTCATCCCAGTCATGGCCCACATTGAACAACCGGTAGGCGCCGTCCCGATGCCACGGGAATGACATGTGGTTGGCCTGGTAGGTCGCCCATTGCAGGAACCGGATATCATCACCGAGGCAAGTTCGCATAACGGACAGGATCCGGGGATCGAACACCATATCCTGGGCCGGCGGATAGACGGAAGCGACATCGAATGTCGTATGACCATTCTTGGAAATGGGGCCTCGAATGAGATCGGATTTGAACTGGGTCGCCTTTGCGCGCGCTTCCTGCTCCGTCAGCAGGTTTCTAACGATCGCAAACCCATTCTCTTCATAGAACGAACCAAGACCGCGGGTCTGTGATTCCAGGCGTCTTGCATGCTCTTGCTTTTCGGCCTCCGCCAATTGAGCCTTGTTTCGCACGATAGAGGGCTTTGCCAAAGCGTTTTGCGGAGCGTTGGTCGACGCACTTTCCGGCTTGATCGGCTGCGAATCGATCTTCGCATCGACAGTCACGACTTCGGCTGGAAGCGCAACCGGGGCCGACCGACGGTCGAAATCATTCTCTGTCGGCAAGTCGACCAGCGGCTGGACGAATGCCGCGCTCGCGTTTTTCAGCTTGCGAACCGGAAATGTAAGCGCGGAACCAACCCGATAAGTGGAGGATGCTTCGATCATTCCGATCACGTTGAACAGGGCGCGCTGCTCGTTTGCGAGACGACGAATCTTCGCATTTGCCTCAGACATGGCCTGATTGAATGCTGAAGCTGTCGATTTCGCCTGAGCATTGTATTCGTCCGCCAGCCGCTTCAGCCTGTTTTCATAATCGGCTGCCACGTCCTCGAGTTTCCTGGCGTAGGTACGCTCAAGCTTCTCGTAATTCTCGGCATAATGCGCATCGATCTTCTGCTCATAGACCGAAGTCCTGACATCAACTTCGTCCATCAGAGACCGGCTCTTGCTGCGTTCCCGCTCAAGCTCAGCCCTGAGGATTTTAACCTGATTTCGGACTTTGATTTGCAGCTTCGCCACATTGGAGCGAGCGTCGCGGTTTGCCTCTTCCAGTCGTTCAACCTGCTTCTCTAGCGCCGCGATTTCAGGCTCAAGCGTCGCAACCTTCATTTCGGCGGAAGCCAGATCCTCCTTGAGGGCATCTCGTTCGGTCTCAAGCGTGGCGGCGCTTTCCTCGGCGGACGCGAGTCCTTCCTTCAGGGCATCTCGTTCTGCTTCAAGCTTTGCAGCTTTCTCATCAGCCGATGCCAGGCCCGCCTTCAGGTCATTTCGTTCTGTCGCGAGCGCGGATTGGTCTTCCTCAAGCAAGGACAGCTTCTTTGCCAGTTCTTCATTCTGACGCTTCAGGTCTGCAGCAACACTCTCAGCCTTGCTCTTTTCCGCCGCCAACTCAGAGCTCTGGTGACTGGCGGCTGCCGCCTTTTCGATGAGTTCGGTGTTGAGGCGCCGGATGTCAGTGCTTTCCTGCACCAGCGAAGCAATCTGCGCCTCCAGCCGGGTGGCGCGGTCGTGTTCTTGCGCAAGGCGCGCATCCATTAGCGCCTTTGACTCTGCAAGCTGTGCTTCAGCCCAGGCCTTGTTACTCGTGATCGCTTCTTTCAGCGCCTGTCGCTCGCCGTCTACAGCTTTCTCCAATGCCCTGGACTCCCCCAATGTTTCACCAACCAGCTTTTGCTGCCCCTCTAAAGCTCGTCTCGCCTTCTCGCTCATAAAGAAGAGCTTGTTAAACTCTTCTCGTTCAAGTCCGATGACACTTTCAGCCGCTGGCACATTTTCCTGAACAACGCCCGCGAGTTCCTTATAGGATTTTTGCATCGCTGAGAGCATGGCGAGCTCCCTGCGCCTGGAACTGAACAACAATTGTGCAACCTCAGGTGACAGCGCGGATTCGCGAGCTTTCGGCTTGGGAATGACAGGACGGACGCGGCGCTTCATCACGGCGCGAAGCCAGATGCCGTCGGTGCTATTCTCGACGCCAAATGCCATTTTCTTCCGCCCCTCATAAAAGGGCACTTTCGAGATTCCGCACTGCTCCAGTCCGGCAAGCTCAAAGCCGCGCGCCTTCTGCATCATCTGGCGAAGCGTCTTTTTCTCGAAATGAAAGACATGACCAAGACCAGGCTTCATCTGCTGCAACTGAAGACGCAGGACAGTCTCATCTTCCGTGGGCACTTCAATGAAAAGAATGCCTTCGGGCTTGAGCAGGTTTTGCAGGCGCTCAAGCTCGAATAGCGGATCTCTCATGTGTTCCAGCACATGCGAGAGAATAATGAGGTCAAATTGACCTGCATGCGAATTGTCGTCGAACAGTTCCTTGCCGTGAATGTGCACATTCTCAAGGGTTTCGAGATATTCGCGAGCGGCCACATCGAGTTCAAAAATGTGCCTTTCACACTCTGGAAAGGCAGCGAGCGCACCGCCGAACCCACCGCCGAAATCCAGAACCTTCGAAAACTGCTTTACCCCGGTCTCGCGTTCGATGAATGCGCGCTGATCGACGCCGCGCTGCTTTGCAAATTCCAGGTATTCATCCGATACGTGCGTCTTGCGCTGGGCCGAATAGGCCTCGAGGTATGTTCCCTCAAGGAAGGCTTCTGGAAGACTCTGGGTCTGGATGAGGCTGCAGGAATCGCAGCGGTGGACAGGAACACCGAATTCTACGCTGTCCTGGATAACGGAGCTATCATTGCCGCATAGATAGCATTTGTACTGTACTGACATTGTGCATCACCGGTTACTTATAGACAGCTCGACAGGGGTATGTGCTCCGGACTGAAATTCTGCGTTTCTGGCGAAGGCGGGCCGCAATTGCCAGTTCCTGTTCGAGACGGTCTCTTACGCGTTAGCTAACCATGTAGGATTAACGAAATATCTTTTCGGCATGCACGAGGCAATACGAAGCTGTCACTGAGGCGCAGCGACCATCGAGCCTCTGAAATCACCTCCTCCGGGCGACAAGGCGCAAACCAGTGCGTTCAAGGTCCCGGTAGGACAGGTCGGAAAACGCTTCAATGAGCTCCCTCCGGATGTGCTTTGGCGGCTTTTCTCTCTGTGGCCTGGCAACAATAATTTCGAAGCCATGACGCTTGTAAGCGTCGATGATCTGTGACGACCGCAAACGATTGCAGAAGGGTCCATCGGGCTCCTCCTCGCACAGAAATGACCACTGATGCTTGTCACTGCGATAGTAGGAACGATGATCGCGCATATCGATGACATGCGCGTGCACCCCGCCTGGCTGCGTGCGTTCCGTAAGGGCCTTCAGCACATCATCGAACTCGTCGACATGCTCCAGGACGCTTTGCGAGAAGACGAAATCAAAACCGCTATCGTCCAGCTGACGCACATCCCCGACAAAACGAGACACCTTCGGCGTGACGCGATCAGTCCATTCCCCCTGGCGAAGGCTGTCGAGCGGGTAATCCCGGGCGCGAAGGCGCGCTTCCGGGTCAGCGTGTAACCAGGCATCGAAAATGGTGTCCGCTAGACACTTGGCCGCGCGATCTGGCAGGAAGCGCGGATCAAGCTCAACGCCCACCCCTTCCGATCCATGCAGCACATTGAACTGGGCGACGTTTGCGAGCGGATGGTAGATGCCGGCACCAAAATCCATCACCTTCGACGGAGAGCGTCCGAGATGCTCCAGCGCGAGGTGCGACCATTTCTGGTAGGTTTCGCGAATTCTGACGCCGCCAAGACGCCACTGACGGTCGTCTTCCAGTTTGCTGCGCAAGGCTCTCATCAGATGGTCCTGCTCAATCCATGGCAGAGCAAGCGCTTCATCTTTGACTTTCGAGAGCGAGGACATGAGCAAAATTTATCGGTTGCGAAGCTCGGAGTATGAAGACTCGGATCAGCCGATTCAACAGCTCGCGCTGAATATGACAGCGAAGTCATCCTGTCTCGTCCTCAGCGCATGACCGGGGCTGCTCCCGCGGCCCCGCTTCCCAGCGATCAACTCAGCACGCGTCACTTTCATGTTTGACGCAACCCGCAGTCTGGCTCATTGGACACGCTGATGACTCCCGGAGCGAACATTGCCCCACACACTGGACGCCAGCATTATCATTGTGAATTACAACGGGGGCGATCTGATCCAGGCCGCCATCGACCATCTGCAAGCCCAGACCTGCGCGCCAAAAGAAGTTATCATCGTCGATAACGCGTCCACCGATGGGTCTGCAGATCGCCTGGACCTTGGGCACCTGCCGAACGCAAAGCTGCTTCGCATGAGCGAGAATCTCGGCTTTGCTGCTGGCAACAATGTCGCCGCAAGACAGGCCACCGGCAAATGGCTCATTCTGCTCAATCCGGATACGGAACCGCACCCGGACTGGCTCAGCCAGCTTTCAGCGGCAGCCGACCGCCATCCCGAGGCAAAGCTGTTCGCCAGTGCGCAGATCAGCGCCGAAGATCACAGCATTCTCGATGGCACCGGAGACTGCTATTCGGCGTTTGGATTTCCGTGGCGCGGGGGGTTCGAATATCCGAGGAGCGCCATGCCCGGTGAAGGCGAATGTTTTTCTCCTTGCGGTGCCAGCGCAATGATTGATCGGGACACTTTCCTGTCTGCAGGCGGCTTCGACGAAACCTATTTCTGTTATTGTGAGGATGTGGACCTTGGCTACCGGCTGCGCCTGCAGGGCGAGCATTGCATCTTCATTCCATCCGCCATCATTCTTCACCATGGCAGCGCCATATCCGGCCGCAGGAGCGATTTTACGGTCCGGCTGGGGACGCGAAACCGACTGACGACCTATCTCAAGAACACGCCGCTCATTGCCCTGATTGCGACGCTTCCGGGCCACATCCTGCTGACCCTGTATCTCTATCTGAGTGCGCTGGGAAAGCCACGGGCCGCGTCCATTCGAAGGGGCCTGGGCGAGGCGCTCGCCCGCCTGCCGCAAACCATGAAAGCCAGGCGTGCCGTGCAGAAGTCAAGAAAGCTGTCCAGCCTCGATATCGCCAGGGCAATGAACTGGAATCCGATCGCCCTGCACCGACGCCAGCCGCACGTCTGGGCCAGCGGGACAATTGTCAGCGACAAGCATCAGCTCTGAATACAGGTCCCCGTTTCCGGTTCAGTCAGGCTGAACCAGAAAACCGGCGGCCTCCAGACGCTTGAGGACGAGATCAGCAGCCTCGTCTGGTGACAATTTGTGCGTCTCGATGTGAAGCTCCGGGTCTTCCGGTGGCTCATACGGACTATCGATGCCGGTGAAATTCTTGATCTCGCCGGCGCGTGCCTTCTTGTACAACCCTTTGACGTCGCGCCGTTCGGCGACTTCCAGTGGCGCGTCCACAAAGACTTCCCAGAATTCGCCGTCTTCGACCATCTGGCGAACGATGCGGCGTTCTGCGCGGAACGGCGAAATGAAGGACACAAGGACGATCAGGCCAGCATCAATCATCAGCTTGGAGACTTCGCCAACGCGCCGAATATTCTCGACCCGGTCAGCATCGGTAAAGCCCAGATCGTGATTGAGGCCGTGCCGGACATTGTCGCCGTCGAGCGTGTAGGTGTGCTTGCCCATATGCGTGAGGCGTTTCTCGACGATGTTGGCGACCGTTGACTTGCCGGCACCTGAAAGCCCTGTGAACCAGAGAATGACCGGCTTCTGGCCCTTCATGGACGCGCGGACATCCTTTGAGACGTCCAGGGTCTGCTTATGGATATTGGAGGCGCGGCGAAGCGCAAAATTTATGAGGCCCATGCCGACAGTTTCATTGGTCATCCGGTCGATGATGATGAAACCGCCCATGCGGCGATTGTCCTTGTAGGCGTCGAACGCAATCTCGCGGTCCAGCGCGATATTGCACACGCCGATCTCGTTGAGGTGCAGCGTCTTTGCCGCCTCATGGGCGCGGGTGTTCACGTCGATCTTGTACTTCTGCTCGGTGATCTGGACCTGGCACTCGCGGGCTCCGATCTTCATGACGTAGGAGCGCCCCGGAAACATCTCGCCATCCGACATCCACAGGATGGTTGCCTGAAACTGGTCGGACACTTCGGCCGGTTCATTGTCTGCACACAGCACGTCGCCTCGCGAAATGTCGATCTCGTCTTCGAGGGTAAGCGTGACGGAATGTCCTTCGACCGCCTCGTCCAGATCGCCGCCCATGGCGACGACGCGCTCGACCCTGCTGGACTTGCCCGACGGAAGCGCCCGCACCTTGTCGCCAGGCTTTACGGCCCCCGACAGGATCTGGCCGGCAAATCCGCGGAAATCGAGGTTCGGCCGGTTGACCCACTGCACCGGCATGCGGAAGGCCTTTTCCTTGGCGTCTGACCGGATCTCAACCGTATCAAGATAGGTCATGATCGGCGGGCCGTCATACCAGGGCGTATTCTCGCTGCGCTCGACAATATTGTCGCCCTTCAGGGCTGATACCGGAATGGCCTGGATGGACTCAAAACCGAGATCCTTCGCGAACTCCTGATAATCAGCCCGGATCGCATCAAAGGTTTCCTGACTATAGCCGACGAGGTCCATCTTGTTGATGCAAAGGACCACATGCTTGATGCCAACAAGTGACACGATGAAGCTGTGACGCCGGGTCTGGGTCAGCACGCCCTTGCGGGCATCGATCATCACGATGGCAAGGTCTGCCGTCGATGCGCCGGTCGCCATGTTGCGGGTATACTGCTCATGCCCCGGCGTATCGGCGACGATGAACTTGCGCGCATCAGTCGAGAAGAAGCGGTAAGCGACATCAATGGTGATGCCCTGCTCGCGCTCGGCGGCGAGACCGTCGACCAGCAGGGCGAAGTCGATTTCCTCGCCCTGCGTGCCGAACTTCTTCGACTCATTCTTCAGCGAGGCCAGCTGATCGTCAAAGATCATCTTAGACTCGTAAAGCAGCCGTCCGATCATGGTTGACTTGCCGTCATCCACCGAACCGCAGGTGATGAAACGCAGGAGCGACTTTCTCAACTGGCTGTCGAGATAGGATTCGATGTTCGAGAACTGGGGGGCTGCATAGGCGTTCATCAGAAATAGCCCTCCTGCTTCTTCATTTCCATTGAGGCAGGCGCATCCTTGTCGATAGCGCGGCCTTCGCGTTCGGACGTGGTTGTGCGCAGCATCTCCTCGATAATCTCCGTGATGGTCGAAGCGCTGGACTCCACAGCGCCTGTCAGCGGATAGCAACCAAGCGTCCGGAAGCGGACCCGTTTCATCTCTGGCGTCTCGCCAGGCTCGAGTGGCAGCCGGTCATCATCGACCATGACCATGATCCCGTCGCGCGTGACGACTGGACGTTCCTCAGCAAAATACAGCGGCACGATGTCGATATTTTCCTGATAGATGTACTGCCAGATATCGAGTTCGGTCCAGTTTGACAGCGGGAAGACACGCACGCTCTCACCCGACTTGATGCGCGTATTGTAGAGCGACCAGAGTTCTGGCCGCTGGTTCTTCGGATCCCAGCGGTGCTGCGCGGAACGGAATGAGAAGATGCGCTCCTTGGCGCGTGACTTTTCTTCATCGCGGCGCGCCCCGCCAATGGCCGCGTCGAACTTGTACTTGTCGAGCGCCTGCTTCAGTGCCTGGGTCTTCATGACATCGGTGTGCAGGGCAGAGCCGTGCGTGAACGGGCCGATCCCCTGTTCGACGCCTTCCTGGTTTATATGCACCAGGAGGTCGATCGCCGGATCGTCCTTGAGCTTGTCACGGAAGGCAATCATCTCACGGAACTTCCATGTCGTATCGACGTGCAGAAGCGGAAATGGCAACGGCCCGGGATAGAACGCCTTGCGGGCAAGGTGCAGCATGACCGAGCTGTCCTTGCCTATCGAATACATCATGACCGGGTTTTGCGCCGATGCTGCCACTTCGCGCAAAATATGGATGCTCTCGGCCTCCAGCCGGTCGAGATGGGTGAGTTTGGTCATTATGCGTTCCAGAGACTTGTTATGCGCAGTTAGGTAACAATGGCGGAAAGAGCGAACAATGTAGTAGCGGTCAACCGACACACCGCGTTTTTCTAACCTATGACCCGGCTCAGCCAACGCCCGCGATTTCATCATATGTCGCTGCAGCGGCCATGATACGGAACGGTCCCGAAGGCCGCCTTGACACATACGGCACAGGCGAGCAAACCCTCCGCTCAACTTCGAAGACCATACTCCATGCGGACATTGATCGTCATTCCTGCCAGGATTGGTTCGACCCGGTTCCCGGCCAAGCCGCTTCACAAGATTGCGGGGCATTCCATGGTGTCACGGGTGGCTGCGATCGCCCAAAGAGTAGCGGCCGCCGATCGGAATGTGGACTATGTGATTGCGACGGATGACGAGGCAATCGTCCAGCATGCCCGCTCGATCGGGGCACCCGTTGTCATGACCAACCCGGACCTTCCATCTGGAACGGACCGGGCGCTGGCGGCGGCAAAGATGGCTGACACCAGGCCGGATTTCGTGCTCAATTTACAGGGCGATGCGCCGTTCACGCCGCCGGCCCACCTTCATGCCCTGATCAAGACTGCCGCAACGAGCACAGCCGATGTCGTGACCCCTGTGGTCCAGCTCGACTGGGAAACGCTGGACATCATGCGTGACCAGAAGACACGCGAGCCGTTCAGCGGCACGTGCTGCATTCGCCGCGCCGATGGCATGGCACTCTGGTTCTCCAAGACGATCATCCCTTCCATCCGGAAAGAAGCAGCGCTGCGCGAGGCATCCGGCCTGTCTCCCGTCTGGCGGCATATCGGATTGTATGGCTATCGCATGCAGGCCCTTGAGCAGTTCGCCAGCCTTCCCGTTGGCGAGTATGAGGCGCTGGAAGGGCTGGAGCAGCTGCGCTTCCTTGAGAACGGCATGAGCATCATGAGCGTCGCTGTGGACCCCGGCGCAACCGCGATGTGGGGGATCGACACGCCGGAGGATGCGGCGTTTGCTGAAAGGCTCATCGCTGAGCATGGCGACCCCATGGATGCCGACGCCTGATGGCACGCGATGTCTACATCGTCCGTCACGGCAACACATTCGACAAGGGTGACACCGTCACACGGGTCGGGGCGCGCACAGATCTGCCGCTTTCGATGTCAGGCCGACTCCAGGCCGAAGCGCTGGCCAAGCATTTTGCAGACACGGACATCCGGTTTGCTTCGGCCGCTGCCGGCCCCCTGAAGCGGACACTGGAAACCGCAAGGACCATCCTTGCAGCGCAATCCGCTGCCCCCAGCCTCGACGTCGCCGAGTTCCTGCGCGAGATTGATTACGGGCCGGACGAGAACAGGCCTGAGCCTGAAGTCGTCGACAGGATCGGGCAGGCCGCACTCGACGCCTGGGAAGAGCATGCCGTGGCACCGCCAGGATGGATCGTAGACCCCGAACAGCTCAAGCGAGACTGGCTCAGCTATGTTCAGCACCTGGCGGGCTCCGATACGGCTGGCCCTGCCCTGGTCGTGACGAGCAACGGAGTTGCCCGGTTCGCGCTCCTTGCCGCAAGAGAGACATCTGACACAAAGGAGGGCGTCGCTGACGATCTGAAGCTGAAGACGGGAGCCTATGGCATCTTCCACATCACTGATGATGGCGGTCTGATTTTGCATCGCTGGAACATCCGGCCCTGAGGCCGGACCGATTTTGCAGTCGCTCACAACTGCATGGTTGCCGTGAGGGGACTGAATAGATAGTCCGATGGGCTGGATCTGCACGAAAGTCCGGTCGCGTAATGACACCTCTCCGCTTTGCTGTTTTCGGGAAAAACGATCTGGCCGCATCACGGTGTCACGCGCTGGCAGCGTGCCGCGAAACCAGGATCGTCCGGACCGTGTCTCACGAGGATGTTTCCGGCCTGTCCGATGATGACTGGCAGACCCTGCTCGACCCTGCCGAACTCGATGCGGTGGTGTTCGCGCTCCAGCCGGCCATCGCAACCGGCGCTACGCGACGTGCGCTACAGCGGGGCATTCATGTGCTGAGCGAATTGCCGGGCGGTGAAACCGTGGAGGATATTGTGAACCTGCGCGAGGCCGAGCGCGATTCCGGTGCAATCCTGAAGTTTGGGTGCGGCCTGCGTCATCATGGAAATGTGCGTGCGGCGCAGACAGTGATTGAAGAGAACAATTACGGACGCCTGCTCACGGCACGCGCCGTCTACGGGCATGCCGGCCCGCCGAACGGACAGTTCGCCAACACGTCCATCCTGAAGGGGCACGGCATACACATGCTGGACCTTCTTCACCTTTTCTGCGGCCCGTTCGAGACAGTAAAGGCCTTGTCTTCAGGCATGGCAGGCGGCGACGAAAATGTGTTCGCCCTGCTTCGTACTGCCGATGGCGCCATTGCTGAACTGCACTCGTCATCGACGTCTTGGCGCCAGACCTTCCGCCTCGAGCTTGGCTTTGAGCGCGGCTATGTCTGGCTGGACGGACACTTGCCCGGCCTTGAGGGGTATGGCCCTGAAATGCTGATCCACGCGCGGCTTTCGCACAATAATCGCGGTGAGCCCGATCCAAATCCCGACGAGACAGTCACAGAGTTCGACTCGCATTCCTCGGCAGAGGAGGAACTCGCCGAGTTCCTGGACGCGATTGCCGGGCGCGCGCCGCTTCGCCGCGGAAACAGCCACCAGGCCTTCGACGCGATCAATATCGCCGAGCGTATTTGCGCGGCCTGTGAAACATGGGCATAACGCCGCCTGAACATCTGCCTTTTCGCCTGCCCAGGACCCCTCATATGAGCCTTACCCCCGACCAACTCGCCCGCATCGCCCTCGACGCTGGCGCGCTGATCATGGAAATCTATTCGACTGATTTCGATGTCGACCGGAAGGATGACGCCTCGCCTGTCACCGAAGCCGACCAGAAGGCCGAAGACCTGATCCTGGCGGCACTTGCAGAGGCCGACCCTGACCTTGACGTCATCGCCGAAGAATCAGTCGCAGCCGGCAGGATCCCGGATCACGATGTCCGCTTCGCGCTGGTCGACCCGCTCGACGGCACCAAGGAGTTCATCAACAAGAACGGACAGTTCACCGTCAACATCGCGATCATCGAACACGGCAAGCCAGTCATGGGCGTGGTGTACGCTCCAGCACTCAACCGGCTTTTCCTTGCCGAAAGCCCGGACAGGGCATGGCAGGCCGAGGCCAGGCCGGGCGAAGCTGTTCCCGGCAGCGATGCGCGCCTCCCGCTTCACATTCGCAAGGCGCCCGAGGACGGTCTGACGGCCATTGCGTCAAAGTCCCACCGCTCGGTCGAAACAGACGAATTTCTCGCCAGGTTTGATGTCAACGAGATCATTTCTGCAGGCTCGTCCCTCAAATTCTGCCTTGTCGGAGCTGGCGAGGCAGACATCTATCCGCGAATGGGCCGCACGATGGAATGGGACACAGCTGCAGGTCAGGCCGTGGCTGAAGCTGCCGGCGCGCGAGTGATGACAGCCGATGGAGTTCCGCTCCGCTACGGGAAGAAAGAGCGCGGCTACGATAATCCGAATTTCATTGTGTATGGAGATGTAACCGTTCCATGATCCGTATGGATCAATGCCATGTACTGATGTAGATGTGACTTTCTAACGTTGACTTCAAAAGGTGTGATATGACTATCGAGTGTAATGCTCACGACCCATATTGCGGAAAGTCGCAAGCTTGAGCGCCGCAGAGTTCCTGTTCACCAGCGAAAGCGTTTCCGAAGGCCATCCCGACAAGGTTTGTGACCGGATCTCTGACGAGGTCGTCGACCTGTATTTCCGCAAGGCGATCGAAGCTGGATACGAAACGCCCCGCGTTCGCGCAGCCTGTGAAACGGCTGCAACCACCAATCGCGTTGTCCTGCTCGGCGAAATGCGCGGACCCGATACGATCACGCCCGACATGGTCGAGGAGGTCGTTCGCGCAGCCGTCCGTGACATTGGCTATGAGCAGGACGGCTTCCATTGGGAAACGCTGGAGCTGAACAATTACCTGCACGCCCAGTCAGCGGACATTGCGGCGGGTGTCGATGAGGGTACGGGTACATTCACGGATGAAGGGGCTGGCGACCAGGGCATCATGTTCGGCCATGCCAGCGACGAAACCGACGAATACATGCCGGCGCCGATTTCCTACTCCCACCGGATCCTGAAGCGGCTGGCCGAATTGCGTCACTCCGGTGAACGTCCGGAATTTCAGCCCGACGCGAAAAGCCAGGTCACGATGCGTTATCGCAATGGTGTACCCGTCGGTGTCGACGCCGTGGTTGTGTCCACGCAGCACGGCGCCGGCTATTCTACCGAAGAAATCCGGGAGCTGGTTCGCCCGGTTGTGACGGAAGTGCTGCCGGAAGGCTGGTTTCCGCCGGAAGAGAATTTCTACGTCAATCCAACAGGCAAGTTCGTGATCGGCGGGCCGGACGGCGATGCCGGGCTCACCGGCCGCAAGATCATTGTCGACACCTATGGCGGCGCGGCCCCGCATGGCGGCGGCGCGTTTTCAGGCAAGGACCCGACCAAGGTTGACCGGTCGGCGGCGTATGCCTCGCGCTATCTCGCCAAGAATGTCGTGGCAGCCGGCCTGGCCAAGCGCTGCACACTGCAGCTCTCCTACGCCATCGGCGTCGCAAAGCCGCTGTCAATCAATGTGAACCTGCACGACACGGCAAATACGGATGAGCGCAAGCTCGAAGCCCGCCTGATGGAAATCATGGACCTCAGCCCGCGGGGGATCCGCACCGCGCTCGGCCTCAATCGCCCGATCTATGCACGAACCGCCGCTTACGGACACTTTGGCCGGTCTCCGGACAATGAGGGCGGCTTCTCATGGGAGCGTCTCGATCTTGTCGAGCAGCTGAAAGACCTCGCTGGCTAGGCCTTTTTGCGCTCAACTTCCTTGAGGTGCCAGTTCCAGGCGCTGCGAATGACACTGTCCACATCCGACTGGACGGGTTTCCAGCCGAGAATCCGCTCGGCCTTTTCGGCTGATGCCACGAGGGCCGGCGGATCGCCTGGGCGGCGCGGACCGTCCTGGCGTGGAACCGCCTTGCCGGAGACGCGCTCCACGGCCTCGACGATCTCCAGCACCGTGGTTCCTGTGCCCGTGCCAAGGTTGAAGGCATCAGATGCCCCGCCTGCATCGAGGTAATCCAGTGCCTTCAAATGGGCCGAAGCCAGGTCCATGACGTGGATATAATCGCGCACGCAGGTTCCATCGCGCGTGTCGAAATCCGTACCATTGATCGTCAGTGTGAAACTGTCGTTCAACACCCCTTCTATGCACAGCGGAATGAGGTGGGTTTCCGGCTCGTGACGTTCGCCGACCTGCCCATCCGGGTCCGCGCCGGCGGCATTGAAATAGCGCAGCTTCACGGACTTGATGCCGTGAGCGACATCGTAATCGTCGAGCACTTTCTCAACGAACAGTTTCGACATGCCATAGGGATTGATCGGATTCTGCGGCAGGTCTTCTGTCATCGGGACCTTTTGCGGCACCCCGTAGGTCGCGCAGGTGGAGGAGAAGATGATCTTGCCGCAGCCGGCCTTGGCCATGGCGTCGAGCAGGCGCACTGTGCCGAGCGTATTGTTCTCATAATACATTCCGGGCTTTTCGACAGACTCGCCGACATAGGCGAGCGCAGCAAAATGCGCGACGGCATCCGGCTTGTAGCGATCAAAAACGCGGTCGAGGGCGTCGCTGTCCAGCAGGTCGCCTTCCACCAGGTCGCCCCAGCAGACGAATTCACGCCAGCCGCGAGCCAGGCTGTCATATACCACGACATTCCATCCAGCTTCGGAGAATGCCTTGCAGCAATGGCTCCCGACATAGCCTGCACCACCTGTGACAAGTACCGTCTTGGTCAATGTTCTCTCCAGCTTTCCTTGATTGTCCGACCTGCCAATAGTGGACTGTAGTGCGAACGCAACCCCCGACTTCTGGGCGCATCACAGACAGAAGGGCGACACATATGTGCCGCCCTCCCGCATAAAGATTGGACTTTTCTGGATCAGCCGCCGAAGCGCGTTGTCACGCTGACCTTGAACGTCCGTCCGAACGGGTTGTGGGTGTACGGATCGTAGTTCAGGTCAAAGGCCGCGAATGGCGGGTCTTCATCGGTGATATTGACCACTGACAGGCCGAGATCGAACGCATCTGCACGATAGGTGTAGAACGCATCGAACGTGGTCTGGCTGTCGATTTCAGCACCGACGCCGCCTCGGGCTGCCGCTGCACGCTCATCGTCATAGGAATCGACATGGCGCATGACACCACGGACATTGTGGTTACCCATTGCCCAGTTGGCGAAGAAGTTGCCCTTCCACTGCGGCAGGGAACGCGAGAAGTTCGACCGGTTGAACTGGCCGACACGGTCGCCACCCGCAATCAGGACGCCTTCGATTTCGAAGTCGTCGACATCATATTCGATGATGTATGTCGCTTCACCGCCAATGGAGAACTCCGAAGCCCCCATATCCCAGACCTGCTCGGCTCGAAGGTCGATACCAGAGGTCTTGATGTCCGGGCCGTTCACAATGTTGGTGCGGATCCGGGCGATTTCATTCGCCTGGTTTATGCCGTCATCATTATTGTCCGTAAATGTGATGCGAGAAATAATCGGGTTCTCAGTATCTCCAGCGTTAATGGCCGCCACGGCAGCGCCCACAATGTCAGCCTGATCTTCAACGATGATCGGATCAGAGAAGTCGAAATTGTAATAATCAATCGACGCCGTGAAACCATTCAGGTTGTCGTAGAGACCACCAATATTGAAGCTGAAAGCACTTTCCGGGCTGAGCTCTGGATTGCCGAACTGGTCCACCGCCTTGAATGCAGAAGCCGCGCTGACGAATTGCAGAGTCGTTGCGACACCGTCCAGCTGGTTAAGCGTTGGCCCCCGGAAAGAGGTCTGGGCCGAACCACGCAGGGCGAGCTGATCGTTGACCTGCCACTTACCGGCCACTTTCGGGTCGAAGGTCGAGCCGACTTCACCGCCATAGTCCTCATACCGGACGGCGAACTGCATATCGACATCCTCGAAGAGCGGAACCTGGAGCTCGCCGAATACGGCGTAGATCGTCTGATCCCGGTCGGCAGGGGTCGTGCCCGCGAGGAAGGAGAATGGTCCTGTACCTCCTGGGCCCGGATTAACAGTGAGATCGGTCACCTCATTGGGATCGACCTCATATCCTTCGCGGCGAACCTGGACGCCCGCAGCCCAACCGACTGAACCGCCGGACGTCTGGACATTGGAAATACCAGATACCGACGCGTCCCAGACCAGAAGGTCCGTCGTGACGACTGTGCCGACGCCATCTGTCATCCAGTCGGCCAGCGCCGCTGAATTGGCGAGTGCCGGATTGTACTGGGGATTCGCATTGCCGTTGATCGCACCAGCCTGAATCGCATTGGAGAACGGGTTGTAGTATTCACATCCGCCCTGACCCGGGACCGCACCGGCCGGCACAGCACCAGTATTCGCGTCACCGCAAAGACCGAAGCCCTGCAGCGCAATGGTCAGACCATTGATGTATGTGTCATTGGTAATCCGCTCACCTTCCGTGGTGGACCAGCTAAGCGCCGTGTCCCAGGTCACCCCATTCGACCACTGCCCCGTGAGATCGCCTGCGAGACGATAGGACTCATAGGTCCGGAATCCTTCCTGAGGCCCGTTATTGGTACCGGGGAAACCGCCCCAGCCGAACGAGCGACCAATGTACAGAGCAGCCAAAGTCCCCGCCGGGAACGCACCCGGATTATCAGCCATATATTGCTGCAAGCCCGGGTGTGAGCCTGGGACAACCTGGTTTGTGAGAACCTGCGGCGGATAGGAAGGGGAGGTCTTCCAGGATGGAACGTCGCTGAAGCCATACAGGCCTTCAAGGTGGAAATCGACACCATTTGCAAAGGTCCGGTTGTATTCGGAGAAGACCTGATAGCGCTCTTCTTCTTCGACCAGATTGTCGAACTGCGTGAACTGGAACCGGCAGGTGCCGACCACTGTGCCGCCAACGTCCGTACAGCCGCTGTCCAGAACCGGTCCGCTAATTGCGCCAATTGCGCCGTTTACGACACCGAGCGGAACGTAATAGCCCGGATTGGAAAGCGACGACCAGCCGCCGACCGGGTTGTCTTCATAAGGCAGAATTGCCCAGTCCTTTTCCAGAAGCGGAACCTCGTTGCGAAAATTGTAGCCGACCGAGGTGACCCAGCTCCAATTGTCCCCCTGAAGCCCATAGGCAGCGTTGATGTTGTAGTCGCCATCGGTGCCATCAAAGGTCGAATAGTCTCCGCCAATCTCAAATCCGCTAAGGTCATCGCGCGTGATGAAGTTGACCACACCTGCAATTGCGTCCGACCCGTAAATGGCAGCCGCGCCGTCCTTCAGAACTTCAATCCGGCCGACCGCGGCGGAGGGTATCATGTTGGTGTCGACGAAGAGCTGGGCCTGCTCGCCAATCGCATAGGGGTGAACGGTCTGGCGCCGGCCATTGATCAGCACAAGCGTCCGGGCCGGGCCAAGGCCCCTCAGATTGACGTTCGACGTCCCTTCCAGGCCGTTCGATGCGAACTGGTTGGTCTGCCCGTCCACACCGGACGAGACACCGAGATTGCGAATAAGCTCCGTAATGCTCGGCGAGCCTTCGATCTTCAGGTCGCCCGCGGTCAGGACGTCCACAGGCAGCGCCGCGTCTTCCGGCGTACCCGCAATGGCGGAACCTGTCACAGTAACTGTCGACTGGCGCAGCGTGTCATCGTCCTGAGCTGCAGCGGTCCCTGCTGCACCGAGCACCAATATTGATGCCCCAAAGGCGAGCTTTGATCCAAGCTTCATAGTATTCCTCCCAAAATTAAAATACTTTATATTTCTTATTATTTTTTTTATTCACCTGCCCTTTGAAAGCAGATTCCCCCTCATGCTGACCGATATCGATCTGATTTCAATTAGGTTTTTATGCTGCACCGCCGAATACCATTCATTTTCATGTGGGCGGCGCACCATCGCAGTATTTTGCTATCTCCAATGAACTAGGGATGTTTCTGGGACACAGCTGCGGTAACGCAGCGGAATCATGCAGCTCTACTTGAGAAACCGGGTCAAAACTGCCATTTCGGCCAATATAGATGACCAACCACCTTCCCATTCTCGAACTTTCCGATGCGTTCGCAGACGCAGCATCGCCCGCGCATTTTGGCATGGCTCTGTTGCGATTTCGCAACACTCGATGGGCCAAGAATGTCAAACTGGGGGAGCTGGACGAAAATGACTGGATCCGCCATTTCGCCGAATTCATTCCGCTGAACGACAATCTTCAACAGCCGCTGGCCCTGCGATATCACGGCCACCAGTTCGGTGTTTACAATCCTGAACTGGGCGACGGTCGCGGCTTCCTTTTTGCGCAGGTGCGAGATGAAACTGGTCGTCTTCTCGACCTTGGAACCAAGGGATCAGGACAGACGCGCTGGTCCCGGCAAGGGGATGGGCGGCTGACGCTGAAGGGCGGCGTCCGCGAAGTTCTCGCCGCGCAATACCTGGAAGCGCATGGCGTCAAGACATCCAAACCCTTCAGTCTTATCGAGACCGGTGACGAGCTATACCGCAATGACGAGCCGTCGCCAGCGCGCTCTTCGGTCCTTGTGCGCCTCTCGCATAGCCACATACGCTTCGGCACATTCCAGAGGGTCGCGTACCTTAACGAGCGCGAGAATCTGGCGCGGCTCATCCGTCACTGCGCTGAGGTCTACTATCCCGACACCGTCGATGATGATCTCGGCGTCATGGCGCCAGCCCTGCTACAGCGCATCACCGCCGAAACTGCCCGCATGGTGGCCCAGTGGATGGCCTGCGGCTTTGTGCACGGCGTAATGAATACGGACAATTTCAACATTACCGGCGAAAGCTTCGATTACGGGCCATGGCGCTTCCTGCCCTGGTCAGATCCGAACTTCACGGCAGCCTATTTCGACCAGCAGGGCCTTTATCGCTTCGGGCGCCAACCGACGCAGGGTCTCTGGGCACTGCAACAGCTTGCCTCGACATTCACGCTTGTTTGCGACGCGGAACCGTTAAGCGATGCGCTGCAGACCTATGAGAGCGCTTATCAGCACGCCCTTGCCAAGCATAATCTGAAGCTGTTCGGCCTTGAATCCTCTGCCGATCTCAAGACCGACCTCACTTTCCTGCAGACGCTGTATAACTGGATGTCGGACACGCAGGCACCGTGGGCGCAGGTCTTCTTCGACTGGTTCTGTGGCCGCGAAAGCGAAAGCCGCGCCAAGGCCAGCCCGATTGGCGATCTTTATTCCGCGCCGGCCTTTGCGCCTGTCCTCGACCAGCTCGTCGCATTTGAACCTCACCGGACCGAGCGCCTCTCCCATGACTACTGGCAGCGCCGAACCCCGGTCACCCTGCTCTATGATGATGTCGAAGCCCTGTGGGAGCCAATCGCTGAACAGGATGACTGGTCAGGCTTTGAGCGGGCTCTAGATGCCATCGAGGCAGCGAGGCTTGCCCTCGATATTCCGTTTGAGACGCCCCCGTCAGAGGCATAGATTGCCCCTGCGACAGATTTTATCGCTGCGCTGCAGCAAAATTTGTGTCATCAAGCCGGGAAACGCCTGAAAATATACACGAGACCGGGCCCGGAGGACTTTTGAAATGGATGCAGCCGTCACCGACAAGACATCGCCGATCATGGGTGGACTGATCGAAGCCATGAACGAGGCCGTTGTCAGCCTTGAAGCCTATGGCGAAGACGCCAAAGCCTCGATGAAGGCCAGGCTCGCGCCTGGCGGCAAGCCCGATCGCAAGCTGCTGGAAGTTCATCAGCATGCCGCACACGGCCTGTCCTGGGTCATCACCTATATCGAAACGCTACGCGAAACCGCCCACTGGGCAGAGCGGATTCAGGGCGAAGGCAAGTTTGGTGAAATCGAGCAGCTTCTCTCGCAGATCCTGTTTGCAGAATACTGCGCGCAACTGATCGGCGGCATCCCGATGAACCAGGGCGAGATCATCCGTCCGGCCGACCTTGGCGTCACCAAAGCCGGGATGCAGCGTCTTTTCGACCCTGCCGTCCAGCGCTTCATGACAGAGGGCAAGACGTCCGATGCGCTCGCTGCTGCCGCGAAACACCTGCCGGACGCGCTCGGGCGCGCCACGGTGGAGGAGACCGGCCTCGACGAGACGCTGACCATGATCCGCGACCAGTTCCGCCGCTTCTCGGACGACCGCATCGTGCCCCATGCCCATGAGTGGCACCTGAAGAATGACTATATCCCCATGCCCGTCGTCGAAGAGATGGCTGAGCTTGGCGTGTTCGGCCTCACCATTCCGGAAGAGTATGGTGGCCTTGGCCTCGGCAAGACGTCGATGTGCGTAGTCTCCGAAGAGCTTTCGCGCGGCTATATCGGCGTTGGCTCGCTCGGCACGCGCTCCGAAATCGCTGCGGAACTGCTGCTGAATGGCGGCACCGAAGCGCAGAAGGAAAAATACCTTCCCGCAATCTCATCCGGCGAAATCCTGCCGACAGCCGTCTTCACAGAGCCGAATACCGGCTCTGACCTCGGCAGCCTGAAGACCCGCGCGGTCAAGGATGGCGACACCTACAAGATCACCGGTAACAAGACCTGGATCACCCACCCCGTCCGTGCGGACCTGATGACGGTGCTCGCACGCACGGACCCGGCCACGAACAATTTCTCCGGCCTCTCCATGTTTCTCGCGGAAAAGCCACGCGGCGACGATGACAATCCGTTCCCGGCAAAAGGCATGACGGGCGGCGAGATCGAGGTGATCGGCTATCGTGGCATGAAGGAATACGAGATCGGCTTTGATGAGTTCGAGGTTCCTGCTGCAAACCTGCTCGGCGAAACCGAAGGCATGGGCTTTCGCCACCTGATGGCGACCTTTGAAGGCGCCCGCATCCAGACAGCTGCCCGTGCCATCGGTGTTGGCCAGTGCGCCTTCGAACTCGGCCTTCGCTATGCGCTGGACCGCACGCAGTTCGGCAAGCCTCTCTATTCCTTCCCGCGTGTCTCGAACAAGCTTGTGATGATGGCCGCCGAACTCGTTGGCCTGCGTCAGCTCACCTATTTCTCGGCGCGTCAGAAAGATGCGGGCAAGCGGTGCGACCTCGAGGCCGGCATGGCAAAGCTGCTCGCCGCCCGCGTCTCATGGGCGGCCGCCGACAACGCCCTGCAGATCCATGGCGGCAATGGCTTTGCGATGGAATACCCGATTTCCCGCGTTCTCGCCGATGCCCGCATCATGAACATCTTCGAAGGTGCCGGAGAAATCCAGGCCATGGTCATCGCAAGACGGCTGGTCGAGGGCGGAAACTAGCGCTTGAGCGACATCAGACGCACGGCCTGCGTGCCGGACTCCCGGTCCCAGTGATAAGTGCCGGGGGTGGCGTCTTCCTGCGAGGCGGCGATGAAGGTGACCGGCCAGAGGCAGGTCGCAACAAAGCTTGAAATTGTGCGGTGGGCAAATTCCGGCTCACTGTTTGCGCCGTCGGCCGGCAGGATGGTATAGCCCATCACATACTGGCCGAGCGTCGCGCGCCCGAACACGCCATGCAGCCAGAAATAGCTGAACACCAGCGCGACACCCACGATCACGGCCGCTACGGGCACCAGCATCGACATGAGCGGATGCAGCACCATGAAGAGCGCGATGAGATCAATCAGGAATGCCGCAAACCGGCGCCAGAGGAGCACGGGTTCTGTGGTTTCGATCGTGTCGGATTCAGGAATGTAACCGAAAGCAAATGCGCCGAGCGCCAGGCCGGAAAACAGGTGTACGGAGCCGGTATCGGGCAAGAGGCCGAGCTGGGGCACCCCAACCCAGATCCCGAACAGCACCACCAAAACTGTAAGGACCATCCAGCGGTTCATCGCAACAGCATTAGCGCCCTGGATTGCCTGCGCGTCAATGCAGGCCCACACGATCGCTGCAAGTTTTTGACAGGGCAGAGCGCTGGGCTGATCGACAGGTTGAGTTTCTGTGTCTAAAGCCTGCCTTCATGGACGAAGCCGACTGGAATTTCACCGAGCAGCAGGCCGAAACGGTCTGGACGTGCGAGCAGCTGCGCGACAAGCAGAACATAAAGCCGCATAGCGAGATCATGCTCGATCTCTTCTTTCTGCCCATTGAAGGCGAAGACGCCCGCAAGGAGGCCTTCGAGAAAGCGCTCGGCGCGTTTGGCTATGACGTCGATGTGGAGAGCGAGGGTGACACGGTTGCCTGCGTGATCGGCCCGATCCCCTTCACGCCGCAGGACATCTGGCTCCACGAGGAACGCACGACCAAGATGGCGCTGGCCCGCGGCTACAAGCCGGACGGATGGGGCTTTGCCGAACCGGAGTAAATCAGCGTTCTCGGCCCCTTACTCGGTGTGCAAATCCTCTGGAAACTCACATTTGTTGCCGATCATCTGGTAAGGCCGGTCGCAAGCCCAGCGATCGCCGCCAAAGTCGAGGTGCGCGTTTTGCGGCACCTCGACCTTCACGCATGCATCCCCCACCGCAGTAAAGCCCCGCTCGCACGTCCAGGCTTGACCATAGACGGACTCCGCCAGGTAGCCGTTCTCCGGCACCTGGACCATGCGGCAGGTATTGTTGATTGCTTCGTATCCGCGCTCGCACTGCCAGCCATGCCCATATTGGACATTGGTCAGAAACCCGTTCTCTGGAACCTCGATTTTCAGACACTCATTAAGTTCCAGGCGATAGCCCCGCTCGCATTCCCAGCCACGACCCGACGAGTTGAGAAAGCCGTTATCAGGCACAGGGATTTCGATGCAAGCATCTCCCCTTTCGGTGTATCCGCGGGCGCACATCCAGCCTTTGCCAAAACTGCGCCCGTCAAGATAGGCATTGGCTGGAAGAATAATTTTGCCGCAATTGTCGCCGTCTTCCTTGAAGCCGGGCTTGCAGCGCCACTTTTTACCATAAGGCTGCGGCTGCGCATTGGCAGGCATCTCGAAGACATTATCAGATGGTTGAGCAAGAGCATGACCTGCGCCGAACATAGCCGACAGCGACATCATCCCTGCACCAAGCAGAGCGTATTGCAATGTGATAAACATTATGAACCGCAGCCTTTCCAAGGCGAAGCTGCCTGAGGACGAGTCCGCTTTTGAAAGAAGGGCCGACACGGGCACCAGGGTCAGACTACCCTGAAGGTGTGCATAGCATGCGCTTTCATACAGGCAGAGTCAAACCTTATTACTTTGCAGAGAGGATGCACGTGTGATCCTCGAAGGCGCTTGACACAGACGTTTGCGAAAGTGAAGGCAGCGGATATGGAAGGATTGCCCGCAGATATCGCCCACAGCATCGAGCTGGCCGTAGCGCCGGTGTTTCTCATTGCCGGTATTGGCGCGCTGCTGACCGTCCTGACCAATCGCCTTGGCCGCGTTGTGGACCGTTCCCGCGCGCTTGAAATCGAACTATCCGAAGAAGGCGCGATGGAAGCGCACCCGCGCTGGCGGTCGGAGCTCTGGCTGCTCGACCGGCGCATCTCCTGGATTAACCGGGCGATCGTGCTTTCGACCGCGGCACTGTTGCTGGTCTGTCTCGTCATCATGACCCTGTTCACAGGACAGCTTTTTGCTGCTGACGTGTCCGGCATCGTCGCGGTCCTGTTCATCCTGGCCATGGCTGCGCTCATTGCCGCCACCGGCAGTTTTCTCTGGGAGATTCACGTCGCCGCCGCCATGCTCCGCGTGCGAACGGATCTTCTGGAAAAGGTGCGACTGAAGCGGGAAAAGAAACGACGCTTCTGGAAAAAGTAAGTCTGACCAGACGGCCTGTAAGCCGGGTTCTGTCCAGCGCATAAAGCGCCTGTGCAGCCATTCCTCTGGGAGCCCTGTCGCCAGGACCCTCACGCGACACACCCGGGGCGCGGGCTGGAAACGGCCCATGCGCACCCCCTATTCGGTCTTGCTCCAGGCGGGGTTTACCATGCCAGGACTGTTGCCAGCCCCGCGGTGGGCTCTTACCCCACCCTTTCACCCTTACCAATCCGTCCTTCGACAAGCTCAGGATGAGGATTGGCGGTCTGCTCTCTGTGGCACTTTCCCTCGGCTCACGCCGGGCGGACATTATCCGCCGCCTTGCTTCCATGGAGCCCGGACTTTCCTCCAGCAGCAGGTTACCCCACTACCAGCGGCTGCCCGGCCGTCTGGTCAGGAAAGGGATATAGGGGATGACGGGCGAATATGCCAGAAACGATGGCCGTCCCAGGCGCCGGCGCAGCTCAACCGTTTGCACCGGCATCGCGCGATACCACCGCTGGCAGGGCGGCGCGAAAGCTGGACGGCAGACTTACCCCTCCATTCCGAAGATTAGCGGCTCCGCCTTCGCGCGGATCAGCTCAACCAGTTCCTCGTCCATGAACGGGTAATCGTCAGGAATATCGAGCACGTGCAGGGCCTTGTAGCCGACCTCCTGGCGGAAGTCGGCGCGGATGCGTGAAGCATGCTTGTCCTCCATGACGAGGATCACATCAGCCCAGCGAATGTCGGCGACGCTGATCTTCCGGCGGGCGGACCGCGCCGTGCCGGCCGAGCGGGCCTCGACGCCTTCGATCTCTCCGAACACCGCCTCGCCGGTCGGGCTGCGCCACTGGTTCTTCGAGCACACAAACAGCACTTTCACTTGCTCAGCATCTGCCATCAGCCTGTCCCATTCCCTGTGGGGCCAGATCTTTCCGATCTGCAAGGCCCGGTGAAGCTTGTTGGCACGGCGGAAGATGAGTTTCCAGCTCTTGTCTTCGAAGCCGCGATAGGTTGGCGGCCCATGACGGCCATCAAGTCTGCGCGCAAGAGCGCGGCGCTCGCCGCGCGAGTTTGGGTGGGGCATGGTAATCCTCGTTGAGTTGCCTGTCGGTTCAGCAGCCGCGGCAATACGAGGAAGGTTTCTTGTCTCATGCGATTGTGACCGTTCTACGGCATGCGGACGGCTTGACGAAACGGGCAAGCCCCTCAAAGGCTTGATCGATGTTGAAGTGGTTGAAATCCCTGCCGGTGCCGGCACCCATGACAGATTGGGTCATCCTGCCCGTCTGGTCGGCCATGGTGCGCCTGTCGAAACCCGAAGTGCGCATCGTCACCGGCGGGATCAGCTTCTATGCGCTGTTCGCGATCTTTCCGATCATCTACCTCACCCTGACGCTGCTCTTCTCGCTGCTGCCGCATTCGGTGTCCGACAGTCTTGCCCTGACAATTGACCAGGTCCTGACCTCAGCCGTAGCGCCCTTGAAGCAGGCAGACCTCACAACCATTCGCGATGCGACGCCGCAGGGCCTCACCATCCGCGCCTTCCTTGCCATACTGATCGTCTTCTACACGGCGAGTTCCGGCGCGAAGGCCGCAATTACCGGGATCCGCATGGTGGCCGGTTCGGAAAAGCGGACCAACATCATCCGCTTCCAGGGCGTGTCCATGCTGATGACGACGCTGCTGATCCTGCTGGTCTGGCTGCTTGGCGCCCTGCAATTGCTGATGTCCTTCATCACTGAAAGGCAGGGCTTTATTGCTTTCGAACTCGCCGAGAGCATTTCGAACATCGCATCGCAGCTCTGGGTCGGCAAATTCTTCGCCTGTTTGGCGATCTTCTTCCTGATCATCTCCCTGTCCCTTCACGGGCGGGTGAATTCAGGCCGGTCGATGCTTTGTGGCGCGGCTGCCGGTGCGCTGGCCTGGAGTGTCGTGACCTGGGCTTACCATCTCTACCTCAAGGTTTCGGTGCTCGACACATTCTATGGTGCGCTCGCCTCGGTCATCCTCGGTTTCATCTGGCTGATCCTGTCGGTGTCCTCCCTGCTGCTCGGCGCGGCCCTATCGGTGGAATGGGCGCACCGGGTCGCGGAACGCCAGCGCAAGGCAGCAGCGATCAGCCCTACCAAGCCGGACGAGTCGGCACCTCAGAACGACGCGTAGAGGTCTGCGACCGACTGGGCGATCTGTCGGGTCTCGCTGTCGCTCTCGCCATCGACGCGGGCCGGCCGCCACCGGCGCTGGAAGGCGGACGTCGCCGCGCTGATATCCTTGATTTCATAGCCAATCTGGGCGAGCGACTTTTCAAGCGGGCCTTCCTTCTCTGCCAGGACGAGCGGCCAAAGCCCAAGCCCGCTCTGCGCCAGCTTCGCCCATGGAAAATGCTCGCCGGGATCGATCTTCCGGGCAGGCGCGATATCGCTATGCCCGACAATCCGGACCTGAGGGATCTGCCAGCGCTCGACGATCGCCTTGCCGAGTTCGATGACGGAAGCGATCTGCCCGGCCGGATAGGGTGGAAGCTTTCCGTCCTCCATTGGCCAGTCATGCCCGCCATTCACGATCTCGATCCCGACGGAGCGCGAATTGAGGTCCTGGTCGCCCTGCCAGCTGGACACGCCCGCATGCCATGCGCGCTTTTCCTCGTCGACGAGGCAGACCACGTCGCCATTCTCCCAGACCATGTAATGGGCCGACACGGCGGCATCTGCATCGCACATCCGGTCGAGCGCATCCTGGCCCGATTTCATACCCGTATAATGGAGAACCAGCATGTCGACGCCTGTACGCCGATCATCGAAGTTCGGGCTCGGTATGCGAGTGAACGCACTCATGTTTCTTTGTCCCCCCAGCATCAATGCCATTGGCATTGAGCCGCCCCCTTGCAATGTTTGACGAAACGCCCCCAAGCAAAGCGGCCCCTGTAATGGAAACCGCCAATCGTCAGCCATTCCTGTAACAGTACAAAGCAAATCTTCATACCCCAAAGCCAGGCGGAACCATCAAAATTTAAAGAAGCAGGCGGGTCTAGCTCGGACGGGAGCGTTCATACGGGCTGTCGAGGGAGAAGGTCGGGATGCGCACGTGCATTTCCTCGCCATCCTCGCCGACCAATGTGTACATTCCGCCCATCATGCCCGACGGCGCGGCAAGCGGCGCACCGGAAGAGTAGCGAAACGACTTGCCGGGTTCCAGTGTCGGCGTCTGGCCAACCACGCCTTCGCCGTCAACCAGCTGGCGTCGGCCATGGCTGTCGATAATGTCCCAATGGCGCATGGTGAGCGTCCAGGTCCGCTGCGACCCGTTCTCTATCTCCACTGTGTAGGACCAGACATATTCGCCGGATGCAGGCCTGGATTCATCATGCATGAAGCGTGGCTGGACGCGAATCTTCACGCCAGCCGTTTCGGCTTCATAGACGGGTGGTGGCGGTCGGCCGGCCATACCCTTCACTCCCTCAGATCACATCGCATCCAGCGCCGCGAGGATATCCTTTTCCAGATCGCCCGCATCCTCGAGACCGACGGACAGGCGAATCCAGCTTTCGTCGAGCCCCATGGAGGCCCGTTCTTCCTCATTCAACGCGCGATGTGTTGTCGATGCCGGATGGCAAGCAAGGGATTTGGTGTCACCTAAATTGTTTGAAATGTCCACCAGTGTCAGCGCGTTCAGTACACGGAAGGCTTCAGCGCGCTCACCCTTCACCGAGAACGCAATGAGGGTTCCGCCCTCACTCATCTGCTTCGCATGAATAGCATGGTGCGGATGGTCCTTCCGGCCGGGATAATGGACCGCCCTGACATTCGCATGCCCCGCAATTGCGTCGGCGATACGGGCTGCGCTGCGACTGGCTTCCCGCACGCGAAGGTCCAGTGTTTCCAGGCCTTTCAGCACAACCCAGGCGTTGAATGGAGACGCAGCAGGACCTGTATGACGCAACCACGGATCAATGAATTCCTCGATCCAGTCCGCCTTGCCGAGAATGGCACCGGCCAGCACGCGACCCTGCCCGTCCATATGCTTGGTGGCGGAGTAAACGCAAACGTCCGCACCCAGATCAAATGGCCGCTGGAGCACCGGAGTCGCAAAGACATTGTCCACGACAAGTTTTGCACCTGCCTTGTGCGCGAGCTCAGCCACAGCCTCGATATCGACGGCTTCGAGGAGCGGGTTCGAGGGTGATTCGATCAGCACGAGCTTTGCAGGCCGGGACAGGGCCTTCTTCCAGGCATCGAGGTCGGCGCCCGGAACGAACTCCGTCTCCACGCCATAGCGCGGCAGGATCGTCTGGCAGATGACCCGGCAGGAGCCGAACAGCGCGCTCGCAGCCACCACGCGATCGCCCGCCCCGACCGGCGCAATCATTGCGCTGGAGATCGCGCCCATGCCCGATGCCGTCACGCGGCAGGCTTCTGCGCCATCGAGCAGGGCAAGCCGCTCCTCCAGCATCCGTACCGTCGGATTGGCATAACGCGAATAGACGAAGCCTTCTTCTTCGCCAGCCATGCGAGCCGCAGCCTGTTCGGCGCTGTCATAGGCATAGCCTGACGTCAGGAAGATCGCTTCGGACGTCTCACCAAATTGCGAGCGCATGGTGCCGCCGCGGACGAGTTTCGTCGCTGGCTTCCAGTCATCTCCATCGCGCTTCGACATGGCCTTTGGTCCTTCCAATAAAGAGCGGACCGTCATAAGCCTCATATTCGAAAGGGATCAAGGGATGGCTGAAGCAAAACCGGGCGTTTTGCCTGATCACGAACTGAAAGCGCTGTTCGATGCGGGTGCCATCCGCTCGACAGAACCGCTGGACGTCGACCAGATCCAGCCCGCCAGCCTTGACCTGCGCCTTGCCCAGGACGCCTATCGCATCCGAGCATCCTTCCTGCCGGGCGCAGACCGGTCCGTCGCCGACGTTCTGCAGGAGCCGGGGATCGAGCTTCACCGTATCGACCTGACCCGGCAGGGCGCTGTTCTTGAGACGGGCTGCGTCTACCTCGTCCCCTTAATGGAGCATGTGAAATTGCCTGCGGGCATTTCGGGCCGCGCCAACCCCAAATCCTCGACAGGCCGCATCGACGTTTTCACCCGTCTCGTGACCAATCGCGGCAAGGCTTTCGACGATATCCCGACCGGTTATTCCGGTCCGCTCTGGCTGGAAATCAGCCCTCGGACGTTTTCAATACTTGTGCGCCCCGGCGACCGGCTTGCGCAGCTTCGCCTGCGGCGCAACAAGCCGCAGAATACGAGCGAGAAAACCGTGTCTATCGACATGGACCTGCCAGACGGCCAACCGGTTGGCTGGCGCGCCAAGCATCATGCCGGGCTGATCGACCTGCGCGGAATAGCCAAGCACGAGATCGCCGATTTCTGGGAACCGCTCTTTCCCCACAGGGGGCGGCTGGTCCTGAACCCGGAGGATTTCTACATCCTCGCCTCACGCGAAGCGGTGAAAGTGGCCGGCACCAAGGCCGCGGAGATGGCCCCCATCGCGCCTGAGCTTGGCGAGTTTCGCGCGCACTATGCCGGATTCTTCGACCCCGGCTTTGGCACGAACAAGGGCGGCTCGCGCGCGGTGCTGGAGGTGCGCTCACGCGACGTGCCTTTCATCCTCGAGCATGGCCAGCCAGTGGCCAAACTTGTCTATGAGGACATGGCCGCCAAGCCATCCGCCCTCTATGGCGGCAAGCGGAGCAACTATCAGGGTCAGGGCCTGAAGCTCTCGAAACATTTCGGCTGAGGCTGGACAGCGGGCGCGGAGCAGGTTTGTCTGATACCGACGTCAGGCAAACAGGGGACGATCCAATGAAATCAGCATTCTATCTCGGCGCAGCAGCCTTGCTTCTTTCGGCATGCGGGGGCGCGGACGACGAACCGGCCACGAAAACATCAGAGCTTCGCGCAGATTGCGATATCCTCGCGAGCGATCCTGAGGCGCAGGAGACCTTCGATGAGACAGGCATTACAGCCGACACATTCTGCGGTTGCTTTGAGAAGGTAGTCGCCTCCAGGACGGAGACCGAACAGGCTCAGATGAAAGTGACCCTGTCTCGTGTCACGACCGCCATGGAAGAAAATGGTCAGGGCGCAGAAGACGTTGTCGGCAACATGATGGGATCTCTCATGATGGCCGCTGAGGAAGATACCGAAGCGCAGGACCTGACGGCCGGCATCAGCCTGATTGGCGATGCCATCAACGATATCGGCAACAGTTATGAAGACGGAAATTCCTGTCCGGCAGGCTAAGTCTTGATTTGACTTCCCCGTGGTGAAGTCTGCTTCCTGTCCCCGAAGCCTGCAGTCAGAGACAGGCTATCGGGAGACACAGAATGACCCATGATCTCGTCATCCGGAACGGCTTCGTCGTTGACGGAACAGGCGCACCAGGCCGCGACGCCGATATCGCCATCGACGCTGGACGCATCACCGCGATCGGGCAGATTGCCGCGAAGGCCCGCGAAGAAATTGATGCGCGCGGTGAACTCGTCACGCCGGGTTTTGTCGACGTGCATACCCATTATGACGGGCAGGTGACCTGGGGCGACACGCTGACGCCCTCCTCGGTTCACGGTGTCACCACCGCCGTCATGGGCAATTGCGGCGTCGGCTTTGCGCCCTGCCGAGAAGCCGATCGCGATCGGCTGATCCGCCTGATGGAAGGCGTCGAGGATATCCCGTTTCCAGTCCTGTCGACGGGCCTTCCATGGGACTGGCAAAGCTTTCCCGAATATCTCGACAGCCTGTCGGGCAAGGCTTTCGATATCGACTTCGCGGCACAGCTGCCGCATGCGGCGCTGCGCGTCTATGTGATGGGCGAACGGGGCGCAAACCGCGAGGACGCGACCAACGCTGACATTGCCGAGATGGCCCGGCTGGCCAAAGCGGCCGTAGAGGCGGGCGCGCTCGGCTTTTCGACCTCCAGAACCCTCAATCACCGTACATCCGACGGCCAGCCGACACCGACGCTCACCGCCTCCGAAGCCGAGCTGACCGGCATCGCCATGGCCCTCAAGGATGCCGGAAAGGGCGTCCTGCAATTTGTTTCGGACTTCAACGACCCGAAAAAGGAAGCGGCGATGCTGCGCCGGATCGTCGAGGCATCTGGACGGCCACTCTCTGTCTCGCTCGCACAGTCCGACGTCGCTCCAGAAGGCTGGCGCGCGCTGCTCGGTGCCATTGAAGAGGCTGTGGACGATGGCCTGCCGATGCGCGCGCAGGTCTGCGGTCGGCCCGTCGGGGTCCTGCTCGGGCTGGACCTCACCATGAACCCGTTCACGGCTCACCCGGTCTATCAGGAAATCAAGGACAAGACGCTGGACGAGCAGGTCGCCGCCTTGCGGGATCCGGATTTCCGCGCCCGCCTGCTTGCCAGCAAGCCGGATCCGGACAACCCCTTCGTGCAGAGCCTGCTGCGCCAGTTCGGCAAGCTGTTCGTGCTGGATGCCGTGCCGGATTATGAACCGACAACCGACCGCACCGTGGAAGCCATCGCGAAACAGCGGGGTCTCACCAATGAAGAGGTCGCGCTCGACATCCTTCTTGAAGATGACGGCCGGGGCATGCTGTACCTGCCGTTCCTGAATTACGCGCAGGGCTCGCTCGATCCGTCCTATGAGATGCTCAACAGCCGGGCGACCATTCCCGGCCTGTCTGATGGCGGTGCTCATGTCGGCATGATCTGCGACGGCTCCTTCCCGACGACGATGCTGACCCACTGGACACGGGACCGGTCTCGCGGCGACCGCTTCGCAATCGAGTCGGTCATAAAGATGCAGACGGCTGATACGGCGCACTGGATGGGCCTTCACGATCGCGGCCTGTTGCAGCCGGGTTATCGGGCAGACCTCAACATTATCGATTATGACAGCCTGACCCTCCATCGGCCCGAGATCATCCGGGATCTTCCCGCTGGGGGACGACGCCTGATGCAGAAGGCAACCGGCTATACCGCGACCATTGTCGCCGGCCAGACAATCTACCGCGACGGCACGCCAACAGGGGCGAAACCGGGACGGATTGTGCGCGGCGCGCAACACTCTCCGGCAATCTCGAAAATAGCGGCCGAGTAGGCCAAATTTCATCTAATCGAGTCACTTTTCAGAAGGCTTGGTCCATCTAGGTGTTCAACATCGTGTTCAAATGAGGGGTTGAACAGATGAGCGAACAGACCATTCAGGCCATGGTTTTTGTCGCCGCATGCTTTGCCGGTATCGTGGCGCTCCGCGCGCTTTATGTCGTGATCTTCTACAAGTCGTGGAAGCTCGACGAACTTCTCGGCTTCAGCGATTCTGGCTGGGAGTCCGAGCGCATGCGCGAACGGCGACGGGACTTCTGGCGCTAGGCCGGTTTGACGGCCTGTTCCTCGACACTATCGAACCTGTCAGCCCGCGCGAGGTCCGGAAAGAGCCGGGTCCACAAAAGCGCTGTCGCAATGGCCGCGCAGCCGCCGAAGACCACCGCACCCACGGGGCCGAGCAGGCGCGCCGCCACACCGCTTTCAAACTCGCCAAGCTCATTCGACGCAGAGATGAAGATGAAGGAGACAGAGGACACGCGGCCCTTCATCTCGTCCGGTGTCGCGAGCTGAATGAGCGAGGCACGCACGAAGACTGAAATCTCGTCTGCTGCCCCTGTCACCGCCAGGGCGGCGAAAGACAGCCAGAACGAGGTAGACAACCCGAACACCAGCGTGGCCACGCCATAGACGCCGACAGCCCACATCATCCAGGGGCCCACACGGCGCGCCAATGGGCGGGTCGCCAGCACGAAGGCCACCGACGCTGCACCGACAGCAACCGAGGCCTGCAAGAAACCTAGCCCCACCTCACCCACATAGAGGATGTCGCGGGCGAAAACGGGCAGCAGCGCCTTCGCCCCGCCGAAGAAGACCACGACAAGATCCAGCGAAATCGCGCCGAGCACGATCTTGTTGCGGCGGATATAGCCGAGCCCCTCGAACACCATCGACCATCCGCGCACATTTAACACCTTCTCGTGCGGCGGCGTCTTGGCCGTCGCGAGCGCCGTGAACGAGAAGCAGGCGAGCACAATGGCCGAAATATAGACCGCCTCGGCACCGCCAAAAGCGTAGATAAGGCCACCGATGGCGGGGCCGGCAATCGTCGCTGTCTGGAAGCCGAGAGAGTTCCAGGCAATGGCCGTGGGCAGTTCGATCCGCGGGATCAATCGCGGAAACAGCGAGCTTGCCGCCGCAGGCACGAAGGCGTTCACGCAGCCAAGGGTCACCGCGACGCCGAACACAATGGGCAGGGCATAGCTCGCCGGCAGGAAGACCGACGCCAGCAGGGCGAAGGAAACCAGGATACGCACCGCAATGGCAATGAGCAGGATCATTTTCCGGTTCAGCCGGTCCGCCGCCTGTCCACCCACAAGCGAGAGCAGCAGGACCGGCAGAAACTGGGACAAGCCGACCAGACCGAGCAGGAAGGCCGATTCCTCAATTCCCCAGCCAAGCCCGCCGACTTCCGCGGGATCGCGCGCGACATTGTAGACCTGCCAGCCAATTGCGACGGCCTCCATCTGCCGTGCGGCCGCAATCGACACCCGCATCAGCCAGTAGTGCAGATATGCTCTGTGCCTGAAGACGCGGAGGTTGGGAGCAATCGCCATGGAGCGCCTCTCCTAACGCGCCATCAGAAACCTGCAAGTACGATCCTTCCCTTCTGCCGGCCTGAACAATTACAGGGCTGTCCGCACGGTCGACCGGGACGGTCTATCAGGACCGGGATGCCGTCAGCGCAAGACATGCGGCGGAGTGAGAGCCCCACCCCGACGCCCCCAGCGGGAGGGGAGGGTCAGGCCGAGCAGCTGCCGCCGCCGAGCACACAGAAGCTCGCACACCATGCATGGTTGAGCTGAACGGGCTCGGCAGTCGCTTCCTTCAAGCTCGCGCCGAGTTCGAACCGTTTGTCATAGGCGAGCAATGTGCAGGCTGTGACGACGGCATGCCCTTCGCCTCTTCGCTTCACGACCATGCGCTGGCTCGCGCACATCATGTCCGCCGGGTCCACATGAAGGATACCCCAGCACGCCGTCGTGATCTCGGGCGGGCTGTCGCCTTCGATCATTTCCGGAAAGAGAACCAGTTGTCTGGTGTCGGATGGTGAAATGCCGAGGCCGAGGGTCTCGATCAGCGCGCCATAGCCAGCCCGCGCTTCGGTTTCGTCTTCAGCAAGGGCCTGACGACCGGCAAGGGCAAGGTTGAATCCATGCTCGGCTAGCCAGGAAAGCCCCTCGCAGGCGGCATCGAAGCTGCCCGCGCCGCGTTCGGCATCGTGAACAGCTTTGGTATGGTGGTCCATCGAGACACGGAGCACCATGCGGTCACCATATTGCTCCCGCAGGTCGAGCAATCCGGCCTGAATGCGCGGCCGCATCATCGGGCGCATCGCATTCGTCAGCAGGAGGAGCGAGTGCCCGCGCTCGAGCACGGCCTGCATGATGTTCAGAATGTCCGGGCACATGAAGGGCTCGCCACCGGTAATGCCGATTTCCTTCGCACCTTCGCCGAGCGCTTCGATCTCATCCAGGAAGGGGGTCACGTCCGCGAGCGTGAGATAGACAAGATTGTCATTGGTCGGCGAGCTTTTGATGTAGCAGTTCACGCATTCAATGTTGCAGAGCGTGCCGGTATTCAGCCAGAGCGTCTTCAGGCCGCGCCAGTGCACGCTGCCGCGCACTTCGCCCTTGGCGGTGAGGAACGGGTCCTGAAACTTCTGATCAATCAAAGTGGTGTGCGCCATGGGAACCGACACTAGGACAGGTTCGCGCCAAGACAAGCGGCCTCCCGCACCGGCTCGCGAAACTGTGACCGCGCGCCGGGCGAGAGGGCAGGTCCGCCGGTTACTCGAACGCCTGATTGGAGTCGACGATCCGGATCGGGTGGTCCACCTTCCTGTGGGCGATATGCTCAGGCCGGGGCTTGTGCGCCGCGAACGGAGTCTTCAGCCGGTTGGACCACGCATTGTAGACGAAGAATGCGTTCATCCGCTCAAACGGGGTAATGTTTCCGTTCGATGCATGAAGCGTGTTGCAATCGAAGATCACGACCGAACCTGCTTTTGGTGCGGGCGCTTCAATCCCGCCTTCATCGACCAGCGTCTCGATGCTCTTCGCGTCCGGAATGCCGGTTTCCTGGCGTTTCAGGGAGGCCTTGTAATTGTCGTCAGGCGTTTCGCCGACACACGAGATGAATGTCTTGTGGCTGCCTGGTACAAACATCACCGGGCCAGCCTGCGGGTGATTGTCCGTCAGCATGACCGACATTGAAATCGCCCGCATGTTCGGCATCCCGTCTTCGGCGTGCCAGGTTTCAAAATCGGAATGCCAGTAGAATTCACGGCCCCGAAAGGCAGGTTTGTAGTTCAGGCGTGACTGGTGGATGTAGACCTCATCGGCCAGAATGCAGCGCGCCACATCAGCGAGTCTGCGGTCGCGGGCAACATAATCAAAGTGAACCGACTGGCGGTGGATGGCGAAGATCGAGCGGACAGCGCCGCTGTCGCGCTCGGATACAACCGTCTCATCGGCGAGGCTGGCCGGGTGTTGGCGAAGTTCTTCCGCCGTGGCTTTCATGCGCTCGACTTCGTGCTCAGCGAACACGTTCTCGAGTACGATAAAACCATTGCGGCTGAATTCGGCCAGCTGGTCTGGCCGCAAGGGTGGCTGCCGGTCTGGGCGGCCATGGATGACGGGTTCTTCGCGCGGGATGAATTGCGGGCGGGCGTTCGTTCGGGTGGTGTAATGATCCTCTCGAATATGTTGCATGACTGATATCTTGCGTTCCTTCTTTGCCCGCCTGAGGCGGGTCGGGGTTGTCGATCAGATGGGGACGCCGAGGCGTACCAAGCACCCATCTGCGACCACTTACGCGGGGCCACCCTCATAGGTTGCAAACTTTTCCAGATGACACGCAGGGCGGTAACATAGATCAACATTCGAACGCGAAATTTGGGACCAGAAGCGTGGCGTGAATGGACGTCACGCGCGATCTCCGGCATAGCGCTTCGCCATGGGACCTGAATTCCTCCTGATGCTGGCCGACCGGATCGGCGTCTTCGTCTTCGCGATCTCGGGGGGCGTCGTCGCTGTACGCAAGGAGATGGATTTTCTCGGCGTCATTGTGCTCGCATTCCTGCCTGCAATTGGCGGCGGCACACTGCGCGACCTGCTGCTCGACCAGCCTGTCTTCTGGCTCAGCGATTCCATTACGCTGATCCTCGCCATGGCGGGCGGAGTGACAGCCTTCTTCTTCTATCGTTATGTCAGCCAGTTCAGGGCACTTCGCTGGCCGGATGCGGCGGGTATGGCGCTCTTTGCGATTGCAGGTGCCGCCAAGGCGCACGCTCTCGGCCACGGTTTCCTTGTTGTGGTCATGATGGGGACGATTACCGCCAGCGCTGGCGGCCTTATCCGCGATGTTGTCGCCAATGAGGAACCGCTGGTCCTCAAGGAAGGCGAACTCTATGCGACGTGCGCCATTGCAGGGTCGGTCGTCTACTTCCTGCTGGTTCAGTATGGGCCGAGCGGTACCGTCGCCGTCGCAGCAGGGACGGCGACGGCCTTCATCCTGCGCGCAAGTGCCATCCTGTTCGGGCTCACCCTGCCCAGGGCGAAGGGCTAGACCCCCGCCCTACTCTGCCGCGACCATTGCCGGCTCATCACGGCGAATGGCCCGGCGGATCACATCGCCATAGCCATGCGAGATGCAGTCGGTCTCGGCATAGAAGCCGCGCTCTTTGAGGATGCGGTGCATGCGCCCGAGATTGTAGGGCGGAATACTGGCCAGCAAGTGATGTTCGAGGTGATAGTTCACATTGTTCGGCGCAATGAAGATGCGCTGCCAGAACGGGGCGACCGTGGTGCCGGTATTGAGGCGGGCGTCAAGTTGCGTACGGTCAATGGCTGTGCCGTGCTCGCCAATCTGGCGCAGGCGCACAATTGCCGGATAGATGAACAGTTCCGCCGCCCACCACATGAGATAGGCCCATGGCGCACCAACAGCGGTGAGGGCGCCAAGAAGCGCCACATGAAAGGCGAGCCACTTCCAGTTCCGTGACAGCTTGAACTTGCGGATCTTGAATAGCGTGTCTCGAATGCCTGTCTGGCCGGTCAGGTCCCGCTTGAACTTGCGGACCAGGCTCTCACGCGGCACCGGGTAATTTTTGACGAAGCCGATATCGGGATCGTTGGGAGTGCCGGCATATTTATGATGCTTGAGGTGGTAGGCGCGATAGGCGGCCAGCGAAATGTTCATCGGCGCGCCGGCCAGCCATTCACCGACGAAATCGTCTGCAGCCTTTGACTTGAAGAAAGCATGATGGGCGCAATCATGATTGATGATGCCAAGCCCCAGCTGGCGTCCGCTGAGGATCAGGATGCCGAGCAGGATCGTGAGCGGATTTGTCCAGATGATCGCTATTGCAAAGGCCGCGGCGATCAGTGCCCAGTTCCAGGCCAGAGTGATCCCGGCCTTCAGATTGGACTTTTCACGCAATTGTCGCAATTCCTCCTTTGACAAGGCATCTGAGAGCTTCATTAAATATGACATCGCGTTACCTCACTAGCTGCAAGGGTTTGTTACACTACGCCTCACTATGTATCAACAACTGTATCAATTTCGTCCTTCGGACCCCGGTGAGATCACAGCCCGCTCGCTCGTGCTTTCCCTGCTGGCCGGGAGCGAGGTGCCCCAGATCAGCATCAGCCGACTGATCAAGGCCGGCACGCTTTTCGACATCGAAGCCGCCACCATGCGCGTCGCTGTAACCCGCCTGATGCAGAGCGGTCATCTGGAAAGCTCCGACCGCGGCGTCTACGTCCCCGGCCCGCGCTCACGGGCGCTGACGACCCGCGTCCAGAAATGGAAAGACGTAAATGATCGCAAACGCGACTGGGATGGCGAGTGGCTCACGGCACTGACTCAGCATCTCGGCCGGACGAATCGCAAGCAGGTGCGTGCGCGCGAGCGGGCACTGGCCCTGTCAGGCTATCGCGAGACCCCGCAGAATTTCTGGGTGCGTCCAGCCAACCTCGCCCGTGACCTGCAGGACCATCGCAACGATCTGATATCCATCGGCGCCGACGAAGGCATCCTGATACATCGCGTCTGCGCGACAGCGAGTGGTGAAGAGGCCGCCTGGTCGGGCCTCTGGTCCGTCGATGTCCTGCGCGAGTCCTATGACCGCGCCATCCGGACCATGGAGGACAGCATGAAGCTGGTGCCGGACTTGCCAGCAACAGTTGCCGCGAAGGAGACCTTTCTGGTCGGGCAGAGCGTCATCAGGGCAATCAATTACGATCCGCTCCTGCCGAAGGAACTCGGGCCGGATCACCGGTTTCGCGACATGGTCATGATGATGCGGACGTATAACAAGGTCGGGATTGCGTGCTGGTTACGCTTTGACGCCAGCGCCTGAAAATCAAGAGCGACGATAGGGCTTCAGCATGTCCCTGACAGCCTCGAATACGCCGCGGGCGACCTGTGTTGCCGTCGGCCCACGACCCCGTGCATGCCGTACGAAGTGTACACAGTTCGAGCCTGTCAGGTGGTAGTCATGGCCGAGGCGCCGGTTCGCCCGCGCGGAAGCGAGATGGTCGCTTTCACCCTCGCCAGGGCCGTGATTCTGGATATCCCGTCCGCGCGCAAACGCCTCAAAACTCTGGGAGACGACCCCGCCATAGCGGCCATTGCTGGACAGGATCCGGCCTCCATGAGTCACCACACCATAGTGACGAAGCACACCGCCGAAGCGGACAGAGACCACGTCACCGGGCCGATAATCAAATTTAGAATTCATCGAAAAACGATAAACTATCCTAGGTGGCGACGTCAAGCTCAGAGAAAATCGCGGAGCGTTTCCATGAAGAGATCGAACCGGTCGTGATGGAGCCAGTGGCCGGCCTCAGGGAAGAGCTTTACCTCGGCATTGCCGAAATGACGGTCGCGGCCATCCTCTGCCGGACTGGAGGCCCAGCTTTTCTCGCCATAGAGGAGCAGCGTCGGACAGGTAATCGAGGCCCAGAGCTCATGGATCTGCTCCTGGGTGAGATCCACCGATTCCCAGACGCGAAGATAATTGTCGAACTTCCAGCTATAAGTGCCGTCCTCATTGCGCGCGATGCCGTTCAGGGTGAGGTGGCGCGCCTGTTCTTCAGACAGAAAGCCATTCTCTTCCTTCATGCGGGTATAGGCCTGCTCGAGGCTCTCATAGCGCTTGGGCTGACGGCCTGACAGGGCGCGCTTGTCCTCGATCATCTTGCGGAACCGGTCCTGCCACGGCGTCTTCTGGCGTTCGGCCAGCATCTTCGGGCTCGGACCGAGCCCTTCAATCGCGACGAGTTTTTTCACATTCTCCGGATAAAGCCCGGTATAGCGCAGGCAGATATTACCGCCCAGCGAGTGCGAGACGATGGTGACCGGCGCGAGCTTCAGCTGGTGGATGAGCTGCGCGAGATCGTAGATATAGGCCTGCATGTTGTAATTGCCTTCGGGCGACCAGGCGCTGTCACCGTGACCGCGAAGATCAGGCGCGATGATGTGCCAGTCGTCGCGAAGTTCCTGCGCAACCCAGTCCCAGCTGCGGCAATGGTCGCGCCCGCCATGAACCAGCAGGAGGGGCGGTTTGTCTTCATTGCCCCAGTCGACATAGTGAAGCTTCAGGCGTTGCGAGAAATAGGTGTTCGAGACGGGGCCGTGCAGTGTCATCAGCTCTCCTTCGATGGCATGGATTCGTAAAAGGCAATCGCCGCGGCGTTGGAGACATTGAGGCTCTCCATACCCGGCTGCATCGGGATGCGGGCGAGCGTTGCGCAGGCCTTGGCAACGGCCGGGCGAAGGCCTGAACCCTCGGCGCCCATCACGAAGGCGACCTTTGGTGCGCCGCTGATAGCATTCCGGATTGTCTCATCGCCTTCACCGGCGAGGCCGATCGTATGGAACCCCTCCGCGCCAAGCTGGTCGATGGCACGGGCAATGTTAACGGCGCGCACTTCGGCTACGGTCTCGATTGCGCCCGCGGCAGATTTTGCAGCGACCCCGGTGATTGGCGGCGTGTGGCGGGTCTGCAGGATGATGGCTCCTATTCCAAAAGCGGCAGCAGAGCGGAATATAGCACCAAGATTATGCGGGTCGGATAACTGGTCGAGCACGCAGATGCGGGTCGGCGCGTGCGGGCTTGCCAGAACATCGTCGAGCGACAGCGCTTCCAGTGGTTTCACCCGGATCGCAAGGCCCTGATGAACCGCGCCCGGCGGCAGGAGTTTGTCGATGGCTTTCGGGTCGAGGATTTCCACGTCAGACAGGCCAAGGCGCCGCGCGGCGTTCTCGCTTGCGATCTGTCGCAATATCTCGCGTTTCGGATTGGCGAGGGCCGCCTCGACGGCATGCTGGCCCCATAGCCAGACCGGTGCAGACGGATCGGCTGATGGGCCAGCTGTAAATCGCCGTTTCTGGTGGTTGCGTGCGATTGTCTTCATCCCTATAAGACGCGCTTCGGTGCGCCGGTGCCTGCTGTTGCAGTCATTTGGCGTCCTGTTCCGGCGGCGTCAATCAAAGCGTCGCAGGACATGCCCTGGAGGGGTGGCCGAGTGGTTAAAGGCAGCAGACTGTAAATCTGCCCGCATAGCGTACACAGGTTCGAATCCTGTCCCCTCCACCATTTCCTGCCGATCTGGCGTCGATCAGGAAAATCAGTCCGGCGGACAGATTTCAGGCAAGCGAATGCGGCGGCAGGGGCTTTATTGGTCTCGATCCCCGCTTCGCTGCGCTACGCGATGGATCATGCTCAAGGCTGCTTTTCCTCTTTTGATCCCGTATCGGCGCTAACGCGCCTCACATGGATCGCGCTCAGGGCTGCTTACCTGTCGTGACCTCCGGCTGGCTACGCTCCGCGATGGATGCGGCTCAAGGCTACTGCTGATCCTCCGGACTGCGATCAAATAACTTCGCCACTTGCATCGGACGCGGCGGCGAAGTATCTCCACCGGCTCCGGGCGGGTATAGCACAACGGTAGTGCAGCAGCCTTCCAAGCTGAGGATCTCGGTTCGATTCCGTGTACCCGCTCCAGTCCGCTCCCCAGATTGATGCCTCGTCCCACCTGACCGCGTCAGCCGACTTTCAGCGTCGTGCCGGCCGTGCCTGCGTGGTGGACGAAGTCCCGGAGGAAGGTGATCGCCTCATCATGCTTCACAGGACGCGAGATGAAGAAACCCTGCGCCGAATCTGCGCCCATTCCACTCAGCATGGCGAGCACCTCTGCGCTTTCTACGCCCTCTGCGGTGACCGTCATGCCGAGGCTGTGGGCAAGATCGATGGTCGACTTGATCAGAAGCGCGTCCGATGAGCCAGCGGCCAATGGAATGACGAAGGATTTGTCGATCTTCAGCTCATGCGCCGGGATCTGTTTCAGATAGCTGAGCGATGACAGGCCCGACCCGTAATCATCAATCGAAATCTCGATACCGGCATCGCGCAGCCTCTCAATGTTTGCGAGCGCCAGCTCCGGGTCGTCGATGACCGCGGTTTCCGTCACCTCGAAACAGTAACGGGATGTCTCGTCCCTGATGGTCGCAATCGACCAGTCGAGAAAGTCGGAATCGGTCAGCAACCGGCCAGAAAGGTTGACGGCCATCTTGATATCGAAGCCTGCCACGACGAAGGATTGCCGGTCTGCCCGGACCTGCTTCAGCACCCACTCGCTGAGCGGGCGGATGTGACCGGTCTCTTCAGCCGTCCGCACAAACTCCTCCGGCGATACGAAGCCGCGCACCGGATGCTTCCAGCGCAGCAGGGCCTCGACACACCCGATGGTCTGCCTGCGCAGGTCGACCTTTGGCTGGTAGGTCATGTAGATGCTTCCATCCTTCAGACCGTCGATCATCTCGCTCATCAAAGAGAGTGTGCCGCTTGGATCGCCATAGGCCTCGGCATCGAACTGGAACAGATCCACATGACGGCCGCGGCCCTGCTGCAAGGCGATGACCGCCCGGTCGATCGAGCCCAGACGTTCATCGGCCGCGAAGGGCGCAAAGCCCGCATCGAGCTGGATATCGACCTTTTCGCCATCAATCTCGATCGAGTCGCTGACCGTACGGACGATGTCCTGAAGCCTCCGGAACGCGTCTGAATCGTTGTCTGCCGTGATGATCAGGCCGAGCAGATCTGAGCCAAGTCGGCCAATGCCCTGAACCTGACAGAGATCGGCAATGCGCTTGCCGAGCGTTGCCATCAGGCGGTTGCTCGCATTCTGTCCGATCACCGCCATGATACGTGCGAACCGAGCCGGGCTGATGACGGCGGCATACACATTGGCGTGGCCCTGGCCGCAAATATCGTCGAGCTTCTGCTGCAGGGCCCGCCGGTTTGGCAGCTCGGTCTCAGTGTCGGTCAGTGACAGGCGGAGAATGTTTTCCTCACGAAGCTCGATCTCGTCCGCCATTTTCGAGAAACTGGCGGCGAGGCGACCGATCTCGTCCGTCGAGCTCACATTGATCGGCATGCGGCGGCCATCAGCAAGCGCCCGGGTCGCATTGTCGAGTGTCGAGATAGGCCTTGTCACCGAGCGGGAGATGAACCAGGAACAGACAAGCAGGGCCACAACACCGCAGACCGTTACGACGATCACGGCGAACAGCGTGGTACGGAAGGGCGCCATTGCGGCAACGATCGGATAGGACAGGATGAGGTGGGCGTCGGTAAGTTCACCAAAGCCGCCAATGCGCGTATCGCGGACGACGACGTCCTTCTCAGTGCCATGTCCGTTGGACAGGTCGTCCTCCATGACCACTTTTGCAGTGAGTGGAATGGAGGACAGGCCTTCAAGCTCTTTCATCATGGCAGCGTCGAGCGCCGAACCGAACAGCACCCAGCCGATAAGGCCCGGAGTGCGGACAGGCTCTGAGACGACCTGGTGAGGCACGCCACCGATTTCGATGATGCCCCGCTCGGAGCCATCGCGTGTCAGGGCCTTCCAGATTTCAACCGGCGCCTCTCTCTCTTCTGCGCTTCCGGCGAGAATGAGCTTTCCATCCACTGTGATGAGACCGGAAATGTCGACCGAGACGCGCCGGGATGTGCTCTCCAGCGCAGACGCGAGCGTAGCCACATCATGGCTTGCGGCAGCTTCGCGAAAGCCGGAATCACGCGCGAGGGCGCCGGTGCTATGCTTGAGTTGCTCCGATTTCAGCGACCATAATTTCGCATAGACGGCGGAGGCCGCTTCCATCTCGTCGGCAATCTTCGTCTTTGCCGTGTTCTCGACAGACACATAAACGGCCATGGCGATCGAGATGAGGATGAGGCCAAGCAGACTGCCATAGGCGAAAGTGAGTTTGGTCTTGAGCTGTTTGAACATCGGGAGCCCGTCATTGGTTGGTGCCGCCATGAACGGTCCGAAACTGCATCTTCCGCCATGGGGCGTAACCGGTGTCAGTGTCGACCGTACGGACGGTCAGCAGGTCCCCACCCGCAATGTCTCGGTGCCTGGCTGTCGACGAAGACATGGCGGCATCAGCGGATTCAAGAGTTCCGGTCTCGTCCATGGACTGGACTGACTGAGCCACTGCTGGAAACGTTGCAGCAGCGAGCAGAAGGCACACCGGAACACCACGCATCGCAGCCCGTATTCCAGAAACACATTACAAGACATTTAATTGCGAACGACCAATTGCAGCCAAATGCGGCACATTGACGAAGCGTGAGTGGAAGATCTGGCGCACCTAACAGGATTCGAACCTGTGACCTCTGCCTTCGGAGGGCAGCGCTCTATCCAGCTGAGCTATAGGTGCGTCGCGCTGTCCATAGGCGAAGCTGGCCGGGAGGGCAATCACCTGCCCGCACGACATCACAGCTTTCACCCTGCCGCGAGCTATGCAAGGGTGCACCCGATGCGCCACTGCAAGGGAGTTTAACGCATGGCTTTTCGTCTTCACACCATCGCTGTCGGCGTTTGCGTCGCTGCGCTTCTGTCCCTGTCAGGCTGTGGGTCGGACAGCAGCACCACCAGCGAAGGCGATCCGCATGACCTCTCGGCCACGACAAGCGAGACCAGCTCTGAAATGGCCGAGGTCCGGCGCGACCGGCAGGACATCATAGACGAATACGAAGCCGCGCTCGAAGAGGCCCGCAAGACAAATGGAGCCGGCACGCCTGCGCTGTGGACGCTGGCCGATGAAGACACGACGATCCACCTGTTCGGCACGGTGCATATCCTGCGCCCCGAACTGGAATGGCGCAGCGACGCCTTCAATGAAGCCTTTGCGAACGCCGACAAGTTGGTCGTCGAGATCGACATGGAGAGCGAAGAAGGCATGCGCGCGATGGCACGCGACTTCCAGCAGAAAGGCCTCTACCAGGATGGACGGCGCCTCTCCAGCGAGATCAGCGAGGCCGATCTTGCCGCGCTCAATGAAGCCCTGAAGCCGATGGGCCTGCCTACCACGGTCTTCGACCCGATGGAACCGTGGATGGCGGCGGTGACGCTGTCTGTGCTGCAGCTGCAGAATGATGGCTTCGACCCTGACTCCGGCGTCGAAACGATCCTGATCAATGAAGCCAGGGCTGCCGGAAAGTCCTTTGGCTATCTCGAAACAGCTTCCTTCCAGGCCGATATCTTCGACACGCTGCCGGAAGATGTGCAGAAGCAGTTCCTGTATGAGACGGCGCTGGCGCTCGATGAATCCTCGCTGATGCTCGACCAGATTGTCGAGGAATGGGCCGATGGCGATGTCGAGGGCCTCGGCGTGCTGGTCGCGAATCCGGAGACGGGCGGCGGCGAAGGCATCTATGATGCGCTCTTCGTTGAGCGCAACAGCAACTGGGTGCCGCTGATCGAGGACATGCTGGAGGAGCCGGGCACGATCTTCATCGCGGTTGGCGCGGGTCATCTGGCTGGCCCTGACAGCGTGATCACCATGCTGCGCGACAAGGGATATGAGGTGGAAGGGCCATAAGCCCAGCCGCTCGCCCTCGTCCTTCGACTTCGCTCAGGATGAGGGCTTTTTTGACGACGCAACTCACCAACCAGCACCGGCGCCCGCAAAGTCGATCTGACTTGCGGCGGGCGAGGCTGGATTGCGGGTTGGGTAAAGCGCTAGCCGGGTTCGAGCGCGACCGGGGTGAGCGGCGGGTGAAACCCGTCCAGAACCGGTCCGGAATCCGCACAAATCCCGTCCGGAGCGCTGAAGGCGGCGAAGTTCGTTGCGAGGGCATCGAGGTCCAGCGCTTTCCACGGCGTGCGCGGGGCATGCTGCGTCCAGTCGGTCTCAGACCGCTCATCGGCCGGCATCTGCCAGGTGATGAGAATGCGTCCCTTGCGGGTCACGCCGATGCCGACCATGCCGCCCTGAGGATGGGCGGCGCCCCAGGCGCGCATATAGCGCCCGACCTGCCAGCAATCCCACAGGAAGACCGGCCACCAACAGGCCGGAAGCTGGGCAAGAATGGACAAGATCCATGGGCGGTCGAGCATGCGTGTATTGAAACACGGGACGCGACCTGTCTGATAAAATAGCATTAGCCCCACGAAATCATGGATGATTATCAATACTCGATCTTGTGAAAACCCCCGCCAGCACAGGATATAAATCAGCATTACAGGCGGTATACATTACCACACATCCACATGGATGATGTTTTATTTGCATGCGGCGTCCTCAGCTGTTCGGCTGGCCTCCTGACCTATCCAACAGCCAGAAATGAGGATCATCATGAAAACGCTGATTTCGAAAGCCCTGACATCCGTCGCCGCCGTCGCCATGATGGGCGCACCGGCTGCGCTCGCACAGGCCACCCCGGCCCAGCAAGCCGCGCCGCAGCAGGCAGCCCCCGTCACCGACACAGAAGTGACCCAGTTTGTTGCCGCGAATGCAAAGGTCGGCACGATTGCCGCTGACATCAATAGCGGTCTTTCGGGTGAGGAGACCGAAGCCGAGCTCGCCGAACTGCAGCAAAGCGCGCAGACCAAAATGATTGCCGCCATCGAGGAAGAAGGCCTCACGGCAGGACGCTATACCGAGATCATGCAGCTGGCGCAGACCGACCCGGAGGTGAATGCGCGTGTCGTTTCCGAAATGGACGGCTAGGCGCCGCCCCTTCCTCCCGGACGAGCCGAAAGCCCCGCCATCTGCGCGGGGCTTTTTTGTGCGGCGCAGGGACGGAAATCTGCTTGCGGACAGACGCATGCCGGACTAGATACGCGCCGCCGCGGGCCGATGCGGGCGGCCGCATCCGCGCGGTGGGTCCATTGACAACAGATGTCAGACAAGGCGTTCGACTGTATGTCCTGCGGGGCGTGCTGTTTCAGCCGCAATCCGCGCTATCTGAAACTCCTGCCCTGGGACGCCTCGCGTGCCTTGCCACCAGATGGCCTCTTCTCAGAGAACGGCGAGACCTATGTGAAGTTCGAGTGCGGCCATTGCGTGCACCTCAACCTCTCGAACTGCAAGGCGGCCTGCAGCGTCTATGAGAACCGGCCCGAAGCCTGCCGCGCCTTCCGAGCCGGCAGTTTCGAATGCGTGAAGGCGATCCGTGCGAACGGCATCATGGGCGAGAGAGCGCGCGCCGTGCCGGAAGTCGTGGCCTGACGCGCCCCGCCTGCTCCTGTGCGCGACAGCGTTCAGTTCTCGCGGGCCTTCACCCCAGTATAGGTGAATCCATCCGTGCGGATCGTCTGGTCGACGATTTCGGGCGGCGGTGGCGGCTCGACCTCGCGGGCTTTTGCCCCGGTGTAGACAAAGGCATCCGCCTCGATGCGCTGGTCAACCATCTCCGGCAAGGGCGGTGGCGCGGTTTCGCGCGCCTTTGCACCGGTATAGACGAAGGCGTCAGCCTTTATCTGCTGGTCGACAATCTCCTGCGCAGCGGCGACCGGACCCAGGGAAAGCACAGCGACAGAGATAAGGAGATGGCGCATCAGTCCGGCTTCTTCGGAAAGAGCGGCGACTTTGGCAGCTTCGAAGGCGGTGTCACGGCTGAAACATCAACGCCATCCTTGACCTGGACGGGCGTTGGCGTGGCCGCTGTGCTGGATGAGGATCCCGGCAGGACGAGATCGCCACTGACCCGGGCAGCGCCGACGCCCCGCGACCAGGCTGGCGCGCTAAGGTCTTCTGAGTGGTCGCCATAGACCGCCCGAACGCCGAGCTGCAGCCCGCCAATCGCCATGCGCGGCTCGCACTTGTAACTGGCGAGAGCGCCCGGAACGCTGATCTTCTGGACATGTTCAAGCGGGACAGCGATGTCGACCGTAATGGAGCCCGACACGTCGCGATAGCCATCGGCGCTGAGCGGCGTGCCGGTTATGTCGGTTCCCGCATTCTCGATGAAATTCACAAAATTATACGTCGCTGTGCCGTTGCGAGGCAGGCCGATGTCGATGGAGCACTGGTAGCTGAACGTCGTCACCATCTCGTCGACATCACTGAGCTCGTAGGGAACTTCCAGCGAGAAGATCACCTCATCATTCGGGCTCGGGTCTTCGGTGAGATCAAGCGTGTGGTCCTGCGCGAGCGCAGGCAGCGCGAGTGCGGCTGCCAGCGCGCCGAGTGTCAGAATCGTTCTCATGTGCGTCTCCCAGTCGGTGTGCCGCGAGTTTAGCAGCGCCCGGCTGGGGTGTCACATCGCGGTCGGACACAAGGCGGCCTGACGCACGCTGTCCGCTCTAGTGGGCGCTGTCGAGCGCCGGACGTTCGCGCCCCATTGTCCAGTTTCCGGGGGCGCGCACCTGCGGGTTTGGCGCGCACCAGATCTCGCCGCTATCGGTAATGATCGTCACCCAGATGAGGTGGTGTTCCTGGCCATAATCGATGACACCGACGGCGAAGCCATCACCCTTATCCTTCACGGTAAGGGGGATGGGCGGATTGAGCTGGGTAAACATATGAGGCGCTTTGCTTGCTGGTTGAGACAAGACATCAACAGCGCAGCGCACGGTTTGGTTTCCAGTGCCGGACGCAAAGACTGCAGCAGGCTAGTTCCGTGACGGGTAGATGCCCTGCGTGACGACGCACTGTTTCATCGCAAGGAAGGGCGGCATGTTCTCGCCGGTCGTGCTGTTCCCCATCCCGCCACCTGCGCCATCATCCACCATAACCGGGACACTGGTTGAGTGATGTTCAATCCCGCCCCTCTCTCCGACGGTGCGCGTGGAAAGACCTGGCCCCTGGCCCGTCCCTACCACGACGCGGCCGCGAAGGTCCGGCAGCGCGAAACTCGTGCGCCCATCGCCGCCATAATAGGTGCCCAGCAGTGAGAAGAGGGCCGTATGCTGCTGAATCGGCAGAAGACGGCCATCGGCCTCCATTGTGCCGCGCGGACAAAAGTTGAAGCCGACTGTGATGATTTCGCCAATATACTCATCCGGTCCAGCCTGGGCGGCAGGTGCGATGGCGGTGAGGCTGGCGCCGGTGAGCGCGGCGATGAAGAGTGATTTACGGACCATGTGGGTTTCCTCCGGAGATTGGACGTCGAGCTTAAGCAGGTTTGCGCAGGCGGCAAGGAGTATCGCGTGCAGGAGCCCGATCCCGTTTGACAGGGGCGTGGTTCAGGGTGACAGTCCGCGCACCTGAAGGTGGAGGGAATGAGACATGAAGACATTTGCAATGCGTGCGACCGGGGGCCTTGCGGGGCTGGCGGCAGCGACAGCGCTCGCCAGCTGCGCGGCGGCCGAGACGGATGCGCCGGCTGCGATGACGGCCGATGAGGCGCGCGCAGCCGTCGAGGCGCAGAATGAGCGGTTCGAAGCCTTCTTCGCCGCCGATGACGCCGAGGGGCTCGCCAGCCTCTATACCGAGACGGGCCGCCTTGTGCCGCCCGATGCGCCCGACATGGTCGGTGCCGAGGCGATCGCCGCCTACTGGACCGGCGCGTTCGGTGTGATCGAGACGGTCGATCTCGTAACCGATGAGGCCCTGCCGGTGGGCGAGGGCTATATCACCGAGCGCGCCCACGTCACGCTCTACGACGCTGATGGCGAAGCGCTGGGCGGCGGCAAGGCGGTGCTCCTCTGGGCGCTCGAGGACGGCGAATGGAAGATGCACTGGGACGCCTGGAATAACGGGCCGGTGGAATAGCCAACAAGCTGCGACAATAAGGCCATCAACACCCATGATATCCTCTCGCTTTCAGCAAGCGAGAGGTGACCAATGGCGTTCAACTGGCGTTATCGCGCGGGGATTCGGGTCAGCTTTGGCGACGGGGCAATGCCGACAGCGCGGTGGTTCCGGCGTGGGCGCTCTGTCTGGCAGGGCGATGGGGTGCATTCGAACCCGCGCTTCTTCAAGGTCGACTGGCGGATCTGGACACCGTCGAGCGCCATTGAAGAGGGGCTGTACGGCATTGGACGACGGCGGGCGATATGGGGGTCGCCGGCCTTCTGCATCGCGGAGGCCATGGAACTTCTACAGGACCTTCAATCCTCGGGCACTCTGTTCATGGTCATCACCCGCGCCCGCAAACGCATCAGTCCCGACGCGCCCTGGGACGCAGCGCGCGTGCCGGAAGACCGAAAGGCGATACCCTATGACGAGGACACCGATCCGGAATTTTTCGGGCATCGGTGAGCGTGGGGGCGCGCTCGACCTAGTAGTGCGGCGGCGGGCGGTCGACGGCAGCGGCTTGGCCGGCGGACTGTTCGGCGTCGGCGACGCGCTCGGCGAGGCGGGTCACCTGCCGCTCCAGCCGCTCGATCAGTTTCCACTGCGCCGTGATGGCCGCGTTGAGGTCCTCAATTGTCTGGTCCTGATGGACCGCGCGCATTTCAAGCTCGTCGAGGCGGGAGGCGGTGTCGGGTGTGTCTGACATGGCGGAGGGATTAGCGCTGGGTGTGAGGGGAGGCAATGGGCTGCAGCGTCGTGCCCTCCGCTCTGACGCGGGAGGAGGGAAGGCACACGGCGAGGCGGCGAAGTCCCAGAGACTGAAGAAGCGCGTTGTCGCAGTGGAAAAACGCCTTAATGATCAGGACTTAAACGACACAGAAAATGTCCGGGGGATCACATCATGCAACCAGTCAATGTCGGCCTTGGTGCCGTTCGGGCATGTTTTTCCCTTGTTCTCGCCCTGCTGATCCTGCCCATGGCGGCGCATGCCGCTTCCTTCACCTATTATGTCGATGTCCTGACGGAGGATGCGGAAGACGCCGGGACCGACTCGCCGACCTATATCACTCTGCAGGGCGACAAGCGTTCCGTGCGCTGGGAGCTCGACAATCCCGGGGATGACCAGCAACGCGGCAAGTGGGATTCCTACAAGTTCAGGTCAGATCATGACCTCGGGCGGATCATCAGCGTCGAGCTTCAGGTGACAGGCGATGACGGCTGGTCCCCACGGGTGGTCTATGTGTTCGGGCCGAAGGATCCGAAATTTTCCGGCTGGCGACAGGAGTCACCGCGCCACGCTGATACGGGGTCGAACCGGTTCGACTATTACCGCTTCGATTTTCGCGGGGTCACCATCGATACCGACCATGTGAGCACGGCCGAAAGGGCGCTGGATGAAGAAGGACAGGCCGCCTATCGGAAAGTGGCCAGCCTTTCGGTGCCGGACGTCTATTTCATCACGGTCACGACGGCTTCATCCGAGAATGCCGGAACAGACAATACTGTCACGCTGGAAGGCTTCGGCAGTCGCGGGTCAAGCTTCAAGCTGCGCCTCGACAAGCCGGGGCACAATGATCTCGAAACCGGCGCGGTGGACACTTACAGCCTGCCGCACAAGGGCTCTCTGGGGCGGATCGAGAAGATCAGGCTTTCGATTGACGGCGACGATATGTGGAGCGGGGCGGAGGTGGAAATTTTCGGACCGCACGATCCGGAGTTCCCGAACTGGCCTGTCGCGATACCAGGCCATGGCGAAGCCGGCGGCAAATCCTATAATCACTATCTGTACAGACCGTCCGACGGGGCCATCCGGCTGAGCACAGATGACCGGCTCGCATACCCTTCAGTTGAACTGACCGAATCCCGGATTTTGACCGCCCGCCAGACGGACAGGGACCAGAAAGACAGACAGGACTATCAGGCAGCGATGGCACGGCTGGACGACAGCCATTCGACAGCGTGCGACAGGCACGAGGCGGCAAAACTCCTGATCATGATGTCGCCGCGCTATAATGATGGTCGTGTCGACAGCAAGCTGTTCGACGTGAGGGATGCCACGCGCCACCCCTGCTTTCTGGAAAGGGAAGCCGACAAGGCGGGCAAGGGTGAACAGCCGGAACCCTCACCGAAGCCGGCGGGCGAGACCTATTATGTGAACGTGAAGACGTCCAAGCGGGAACACGCCGAAACAGATGATGATGTCTTCATCACCCTTTATGGCGACACCGGCGCATCGCTGCACACCCAGCTGGATAATCCGGGCGATGATTTCCGCAGGGATGGCTGGGATTACTACAGGTTCACGGGTATTGCCGACCTTGGCCGCGTCACGCACGTCAAGCTGGAGGTCAAGGGGACCGATGGCTGGCGCCCGGATGTTGTGTACGTGCTCGGCCCGCACGATGAGCGATATCCGCACTGGCGGCGCGAAGGCGCAGGCAGCCTTGATGCAACAGGTTCGGCGCTGGATTTCTACCGGTTCGAGTTCAAGGATTACGACCTGCGCCGTGGCGGGACGCCTTCGAAACTGGTCGGGCTGGACGAGCGCGGGCGGCAGGACCTTGCGAAGGTGTCGCTGCAGCAGATGTCCTACTGGACAGAGAATTCCCCGAAACACCTGTACCTGTCGCGCTTCCGGGCGCTCGCGCCCTCTGCCGGGGTTGGCGATGCCGCGCGCGTGATGGGCCAGATTGGCGGCTTCGCGCTGGAACAGGGCATCCAGGCCACGCCCTATGCTGGCGAACTGTTCGGTGACGTCGTCACATCCCTCATTTCCGAGGCTGCGGGCGCGGATGACTGGGGTGCACTCGGCGAAAGCGTGGTCGATGTCGTCGATGGCGTCACGGCCGGCGCGGACGACTTCTATTTCAAGGTCAACGGCCAGATTGTGCCGACCGGCGGCGCAGGTGAACTGGCCTATAGTCTCGATGCGGGCGAATATGTCCTGTCTGACCATTCCACCCCGCTGGACGGGCTGGTCACGCTCGAACTCATGGAATGGGACGTGTTCTCCGACGACTCCCTTGGCGGCATGGTGTTCCACCCCAACATGCTGCAGACGGGCCCGGAAGGGGCCTATGCCATTATCGCCAACAAGGCGGCGCGCAGCATTTATGAGGTCCGCTACCACATCGTGGATTGCGCAGTGCCACAATCGGGAGAAGTGCCGGACCTCGCCGAATTTCGCCGCAGGACATGTGGATAGGGGCGGCGGCCCCCGCATCGCGGCGGCGTAGGGCGGGATAAAATCCCGCCGATCATATTGGCGGGATTGCATCCGGCCCTACGGTTCGGTGAGGAGGACGGGCGTGTCCGGATTCCATTCCCGGTTCCAGCTATCCTTGTAACGATGCCAGGACGAGTGCGGCCACGCCTCCGGCGAAGCCACAAGCCCATGTTTGACCGGGTTCCAGTGAATGTAATCCATGTGCGCGGCGAGGTCGTTCTTCGCTAAAATCGATTCACTGGATCGATTTTTGACGCTCGAACCGCCCCGGATGACATGTTCCCAATAGCGCGATTGCCAGATGCGACGCTCCCCCTTGCGGCCAACCGATTTCAGGTGCGCTGGCAGGCGCCGCGTGAAACCGGCCTTGATCAACCTCAACCGGTTCACAAAATCGCAGTCGCCGTCCGGCAAGGCCCAGAGCAGATGCATGTGATCGGGCAGGACGCAGATCGCGATTGTCCGGAGCGGATGCCGGGCCGTCACCTCATGATATGAGGCGCGCAACGCCTCAATATACCGAATGAGCGTATCGGCCCGCCGGTCATGAAGGCACAGCGTAAAGGCGTAAGTCCCACCCGGCACATAGAGGCGACGATAGTTCGGCATAGGCGGAACATATCACGAACATTTGAGATCGTGAAGCCCGTAGGGCGGGATGAAATCCCGCCATCGAAGCCCAAGGCCAATACAAGCCAGAAGGTTCGGCGCGGGAGGGGCAAGTGGGGCGTAGGGCGGCGTTGAGGCCAAAGGCCGATACCCGCCAAAATGTGCACGATAAGGCGGCGATGGAGGCGCAGCCGCAATCCCGCCAATTGTCGTTCGAGGCATCGGATCATGGCGGCGGGATGTCATCCCGCCCTACGGCGAAACGAAGTTTCGGGTGTGGCGCGGGAGGGGCAAGGGGGGCGCAGGGCGGGTCATGACCCGCCAATTCTGCCCGCAAAACCGGCGGGTTACGCTGACGCTAACCCGCCCTACGGCGAAACGGAGCATCGCTTTGCTCCAGCCGCTCGATCAGTTTCCACTGCGCCGTGATGGCCCCATTGAGGTCCTCAATCGTCTGGTCCTGATGAACGGCGCGCATTTCAAGCTCGTCGAGGCGGGAGGCGGTGGAGGGTGTGTCTGGCATGCGGGAGGGATTAGCGCTGGGAATGGGGGGAGGCAATGGGGGATGAGCCGGGACAGAAATTCGATCCTCTTTTACCCAGCAGGGATGATGAGCTTCCGCGGCATTGGCAGATCGCGGCCGATAAATTAACTCAAAACGACCCCTGTTGCACATACCAGGTGAAACAAAAATGACTTTTTCTACTCTCCTGGGGCTTGTAATGTGGATGCAATACGCTACATATCATCGCCAACCAGCGAGAAAGGAAATGCCATGTTTGGAAAGAATGAAGACCTGCCGACCCCCCTCAATGCCGAGATGGAAAGTCTCGATGACCTCGATAGCGGAAGCGGCGCAAACGCCCGTCCGATTAACGTATTCATCGGTCATAATCTCGGGCACCGCGTGTTTACGATGTCGGTACCTTTTATGGACTTCTACGAACTTTCAGATGTTGCCAATCATCCGGACGCCGGCCCGGTAGCGCAAAGGCGTCTCGATCCAAATCACTCGAAGAAGCTAGCGGTCTACATGCTAAAGGGGCTGATCTCTGCAGCAGCACTTCGGAGACAGTCGAAGGGTCTCGATGTTCCGCCGATCTTTGAAAGCCTTTTGCACGAATTGGGGTCGCAACCATACTTTTCGCTGCAGCCTATCGTCTGTTCGATCCGGACCGTAAAACCGGGAGGATCAGATCTTGGCGGCAAACGGCTTGTCACCGCTGAAGGCGAAACCGCTGCATTTAAGATCTTTCTTGCTCAGCGCCATATCCTCTGGGTCATTGACGGGCAGCATAGACGCGACGGCGCAAATTCTGTTGTACAGTTCCTCAAACAGGTTTCGACGTCGGGACGATATCCAGCCAAGACCGCAGCGCTGTTTCCCAGAAAGGGTGACGACGCCACCGATGAAGAGATGCTGGTATGGAACGAAGTTTATCAGGCGATGCGGAGCTATGCGACGCTTTCGGTTGAGGTTCATCTGGGCCTTAATGTGGATGAAGAGCGACAGCTATTTCACGACTTAAACCAACTGGGCAAGAAGGTTGATAAATCGCTTGCGTTGAGCTTCGACAGCTCTAACCCGATTACCTCCTACATTAAGGAAACACTTGTCGCCGGCGGGGTCGTTGATGTGGTCGATAAGGAACCGCGCAATTGGTCCGAGGACGAAGGCTCAATCGCTTTGAAAGACCTTGTGTCGGTGAATGCGATAGCATTCCTGAATAAAGGTAACGTGGCGGGCGCGACTCCGGCCGGTATCGAACCAAAAATCGATACCGTCCATCGGATGTGGGAGTCGATCATTGAAGTTCCGCACTTCGGTGACGAACGGGCAAAAGAGAAGACCATTCTCGCTCAACCCGTCGTGCTCAAAGCCGTGGCAAAGCTGGTGTACGACTTTAAGTTCAACCGACGGCGGTCAGAATCGTCAGATGCACAATACGAGAAGTTGATGGAAGAACTCGCAAACGTGGATTTCTCCCATAACAACCCAGTATGGCGATACTATCAGCTATCCGAAGACGAGCGCGAGAACTTGGGAATCGCGGGACTCGCAGAGTATTTGCCTGAAGACGATGGAGCAAACCGCGATCCTGGCCTCTTTCAAGACGGCCTCATGAGGTTCGGCGCCAAGCACAATGATATCTTTCCGCTCATCGGCGACATGATCCGCTGGCAGCTTGGACTGGAAAATCGACACGCTTAAGCTCCGAACGACTTCAAAAACAAACAAGAAAGCCGAGCTCAAAAGGCTCGGCTTAATTTTTGAGAAATTCGGGCTGAATGCGGACTAATCAGATGTCTATATAGGCCCGCATAGAGTTATCTTTGTCGGCTACTCCCGCTCCACATAAAGCTTCCGCCCCATCGCCTCATACTCCGCGCTCTTCGCCTTCATGCCCTCTTCGGCCTCTTTCGCCTGCCTCTCAAGGTCGGCCTTTTCATTATCCGTCATGCCTGCCGCATAGTCGCGGACCTCTGCGGTGATCTTCATGGAGCAGAATTTCGGGCCGCACATGGAGCAGAAATGGGCGACCTTGTGGGCTTCTTTGGGGAGGGTCTGGTCGTGATAGTCGCGGGCGGTTTCGGGGTCGAGGGAGAGGTTGAACTGGTCTTCCCAGCGGAACTCGAACCGGGCGCGTGACAGCGCGTCGTCGCGGATCTGCGCGGCGGGGTGGCCCTTGGCGAGGTCTGCGGCGTGGGCGGCGAGCTTGTAGGTGATGACGCCGACTTTCACATCGTCGCGGTCCGGCAGGCCGAGATGCTCCTTCGGCGTCACGTAGCAGAGCATGGCCGTGCCGTACCATCCGATCATCGCCGCGCCGATACCGCTGGTGATGTGGTCATAGCCGGGCGCGATGTCGGTGGTGAGGGGGCCGAGCGTGTAGAAAGGCGCCTCGCCGCACTCCCTGAGTTGTTTGTCCATATTGATCTTGATCTTGTGCATCGGGACGTGGCCCGGCCCTTCGATCATCACCTGGCAGCCCTTGGCGTGGGCGATCTTGGTGAGCTCACCGAGCGTCTCCAGCTCCGCGAACTGGGCCGCGTCATTGGCGTCCGCGATGGAGCCGGGGCGCAGGCCATCTCCGAGGCTGAAGGAGACATCATAGGCGCGCATGATGTCGCAGATGTCCTCAAAATGGGTGTAGAGGAAGCTCTCTGTGTGGTGGGCGAGCATCCATTTCGCCATGATCGAGCCGCCGCGCGAGACGATGCCGGTGACGCGCTTGGCGGTGAGGTGGATATAGGCGAGGCGGACGCCCGCATGGATGGTGAAATAGTCGACGCCCTGCTCGCACTGCTCGATGAGGGTGTCGCGGTAGACCTCCCAGGTGAGGTTCTCGGCGATGCCGTTCACTTTTTCGAGGGCCTGGTAGATTGGCACCGTGCCGATGGGCACCGGCGAATTGCGGATGATCCATTCGCGGGTGTTGTGGATGTTGCGGCCGGTCGAGAGGTCCATGACATTGTCGGCGCCCCAGCGCGTCGCCCAGACCATCTTGTCGACTTCTTCCTCGACCGATGACGTCACGGCCGAATTGCCGATATTGGCGTTGATCTTGACCAGGAAGTTGCGGCCGATGATCTGCGGCTCAAGCTCCGGGTGGTTGATATTGGCCGGGATGATGGCGCGGCCTTTGGCGATCTCGTCGCGCACGAATTCCGGGGTGATGAAGGCAGGGATCTCGGCGCCGAAGCTTTCGCCCTCGGCGATTTTCTGCTCGGCCCCTTCCAGCATTTCCTGACGGCCAAGGTTCTCGCGCTCGGCGACGTAGATCATCTCCTTGGTGATGATGCCGGCTCGGGCAAATTCATACTGGGTGACGAGTGGCTTGCCCTCGGCATTGACCGGCGGATCGAGATCCATCGAACAGGGCGAGGAGGCGACTTCGGTCTTGTTCAGGCTGGCCATGCCGCGCAGCGGCTTGTGGCGGGTCGGGAATTCGCGGGCGAGGTGCTTGCCGCTGACGCCGCCATTATCTTCGGGTTTGACTTCGCGGCCCTCATATTCCTCGACACCGCCACGCGCGAGAATCCATTCGGTGCGGTGGCGGGCAAGGCCCTTCTCGACATCGATGGTGACGGACGGGTCGGAATATGGGCCGGACGTGTCATAGACCGGCACCGGCTCTTCATTCGCGGACGGGTGCAGGTCGATCAGGCGGCGCGGGACGCTGAGGCTCGGGTCGGCCTTCGGGTGCGTGTAGACCTTGCGGCTCGCAGGCAGCGGACCGGTCGTGACCTGCGGCGTCGAAAACTCGGACTGGTTGGTGGGCTTGTTCATGAGGGGTCTCTCCAAATGGTTTGAGACCCGGGGGCGCGCGCGGTTTTTTCCGTTCCTACGCCGGCCACCTCCTCGGCGAGGAGATTTCCCGGATCAGGTTCTAAGGGTGCTCGGGCGGCGTCAGCCCGATCTCAGCGCATGCACGGCGCGCCCCTCGGATTGAAGGCATCCTAGAGGAATGCGCGGCATTCGGAAAGGGGCGAAGGAAAGGATCGCTTGCCTGCTCATGCGCCCTTCCCCATCTAGCCGCGATGACGCTCGACCTCGATGCCTATCTTGAACGCATTGGCCATGCCGGCCCGGTGCGGGCGGACCTTGAGACGCTGAACGCGTTGCATGAGGCACATGTGAATGCGGTGCCGTTCGAGAATCTGGATGTGCATGCCGGGCGTCCGGTGATGTTTTCGCTGGAGGCTGCCTTTGACGAGATCGTCACGCGGCGGCGGGGCGGCTGGTGCTATGAAATGAATGCCGTGTTCGGCTGGGCACTGGGCGAGATCGGGTTTGAGGTCATGCGGCTCAGCGCAGGGGTGCGGCGCGAGGCGCTGGGCGATGAAGCACTCGGCAATCATCTGGCGCTGCTGGTGCGGCTGGGTCGCGACTATCTCGCCGATGTCGGGTTTGGCAGCTCCCAGGTGCACGCCATCGCGCTGGACGAGGGCGTGAGCGACCATTCTCCCGTACGTATGGCGCTGGCGAAAGTGGATGATGGCTACTGGCGCCTGCATGAGGGCGGACCGGGGGCGACTTTCAGCTATGACTTTCGGACTGAGCCTGCGGATGAGGCGCTGCTGGCGGAGCGCCATGCCTGGCAGATCACTGATCCGAACAGCATCTTCTGCAAGACGCTGACGGCGAAGGTCCGGCGCGGGACGCGCTATTTCATCCTGCGGGGGCGGATGCTGGAAACGCAAATGCCGGGGCGCAGCACGCAGCAGATATCCGATACGCCGGAGGAATTGGCGAGCGTGCTGGATGAGGTGTTCGGTCTTGAGGAGCCGGAGCTGGAGACGCTCTGGCCGAAGATATGCGCGCGGCACAGGCAGCTCTTTCCGCATGCGGCGCGGGATGGAGCGGGGTAAATTGAGACGGCCGCACGCCCCTGCGTCAGGCGCCTGACCGTATGGCGGCGATCATTTTCGGGTCCGTCAGCTCGATCCAGACAGCATTGGCCGCAGCGATGACCTTTCCGGCCTCGTCAACCAGCGCGCCGTCGGCATAATTTTTCCGGCCGTCCACCCGCTGCTTCCAGGCCATGGCAATCAGGTGCTCACCGGGCTTCGGTCGACGATGGATTTCTGCCGTCAGGGAGCCGAGCAGGCAGAGCTTGGTGTCGCCGTGGCGCAGGGCAAAAGCTGTCGGGCAGTCGAGCGCAGCCCAGATGAATTCCGGTCGCACCAGGCCATCGGCGCCGGCATAGCCTGCATCAGGGACCCAGACATCGGCGTTGACCCGGCTGCCGGGGACCGGGCCGGTGAACAGGCACAACGCATCGCCCGGCGTTCGCTTCGGGCCACAGACGAAACAGCCGGGAATGGCATGTATGTCTGCCGCATCAAGATAGGCGTCCCGCGCCGCCTTGAGGCCCGCCGCGTCCGGTATTTCCGGCAGGTCGATCGTGACGTTTCCAGGCACAGCCGTTCCGATCAGCGTCTCGCCAACCATCGCTTTCACGCCATCGCCATCGCGCACAATGTCGATGGGCGTGTCGAGTGGCGGGGGCTGGCGTAGCATGGCCCTGACCGGGCCGCCGAGCGGCTCTGCCATGAGGCCGCAAGTGTAACCGCCATTGCCGGACTGGGGTGGACCGCGAAAGCGGGCTGGGACTGAAATCTGTTCGGTCATGTTCATGGCGCCCCCTCTCCCCCACAAGCGCGCTGGCCGCAAGCCCTGAATGTGGCCATCAATGTGATGAGGAAGCGGAGAAGCTTAATGAAAAGCTCCGATCCGTTAACCTTGTGTATAGCCGAAGCGGCGAGAGTTTGGGCTGAACTATCCAACCCAAAGCCCGCAGGAGCATCCCGCGCATGGCCATCACAGCAAATCATGCCACCTCGTCTCGCGAGCGCACGAAAACCGAATGGCGCGAATTCAAGGTCGATCTCTGGCTGACCGATCTCAACACGACCGAACTCGGCATCATGAAACATACCCAGCATGAAGCCGCCTCGCCGCAATTCACCAGCGACATGGAGATTATCGGCCAGGTGAAGGAAGGCTCCGAGCGGACGGGCATTCTCGCCTTCCGCAAGGCGCTCTGGAAGGATGGTGACGGCATGAAACGCCGCCTCGTCATCAAGCAGTTCAACGAGAACATGACCTGGCGCGGCTCGATGGAACTGCTGATGGGTCGCTCATTACAGCTCAGCCTCGGCGCGCGCGGCGTGCCGGTGCCCGCCTACTCCATCAACCTCGCGCGGCATGACCAGCTTATCCAGCTTGAGCGTTCAGCACAGAAATGGACGCTGTTTCCGGAGAAGTTTTCCTTCTTCATCGAGACTGGCGATGGCCCGCGCTTCTATCGGCTGCGCCGCAATGTGATCGGCATCGGCGCCGACTATACGCTGTACGATGACCAGAGCCGCAAGGTCGGGACGCTCGACCATCGCATCGTCAATCTGGGCGGATCATGGAAGGTGAAGCTCGACAAGGCGCAGAGCTATGCGAAGCTTGAGCAGGTGGTTCAGATGTTCTGTGCCATGCTGCGCTATAACGGCTCGGCGCGCCGGCATGTGAAACGCGAGCTCGAACAGCTCTGCCGCGGGCGGGCGGTGCGCCAGCTCGATAGCCATGAACGCGATCTCTATACCAATCCGCGCCATCGCTGAGCCAGCGGGTTGACAGTTTCATAACCGATTGGCTATGCGTTATTCATAACCAATGGATTATAATTTTTGACCAGCGCTCAGAATGCTATCTTCAAGGCACTTTCGGACCCGACCCGACGCGCAATTTTCGAAGGCCTGTGCCGCGGCGGGAGCCAGAGCGTGGTTTCCGTCACCCAAGCGGCAGGAATCTCACAGCCCGCCGTTTCCAAGCATCTAGGTATCCTCAAAAATGCCGGTCTGGTCAGCGACCAGCCCCAGGGGCGGCAGACCTTCTACAGTCCGAACGTCGGCGCGTTGTCGCAACTGACCGATTGGACCACAGAAATGACCGCATTCTGGAATGCCAGGTTTGATGCCCTGGACGATCTTCTCAAGAGGATGGATCAGTGACCGAAAGCCAACCAGACATCAAGACCATCTGTTTTGAACGCAACCTGGCACACCCGCCTTCCAAAGTGTGGCGAGCTTTGACTGTGCCCGCGTTTCTCGAAGAATGGCTGATGAAAGCGAATTTTCGACTGCAGCATGGGCACCGGTTCAATTTTCAAGCTGACTGGGGACATGTTGATTGCGAGATCCTGGAGTTCGAGACCGAACGGCGATTATCCTACACTTGGGGCGACGGTACGCTGGAGACCGTCGTTACCTGGACGCTCACACCTGCGAAGAACGGGACGCTTCTGACCATGGAGCAAAGCGGATTCAAGAAAGATCAGCCACGGTATTATGGCGGTGCGCTTCAGGGGTGGCCCCGCTTTTTCGATCAACTCGAGACCGCACTGGCCCGAGGGGACTGATTGGACGGAATCACAACCGCCAGACTTAAAGGAGCATCAAATGAGCTTCAGCCGCTTCACTCGAACCAGCCATCGCTGGATTGCCGCGATCTTCATGGTGTGCGTGGTCGCAAACATTGTTACCAATATCACCGGAATTGGCGGAGAGACAGTCGCTCTGGCGGTTGGCCTTACGACGCTTGCGCCCCTGGTCTTGCTGATGGTCAGCGGGAGCTATCTATTTGTGCTGCCGTACATCCGAAGCGCTGGTGACAGCGGTAAACTGGAGTGAGGCCCCACGATGCGCACCGAAAAGCCCAAACTGCTTGCAGGCGGTAATCCGCAGATCCCCAAGGGATATGGCGACGCGCCAATCGAGGCGTATCTGAGCGCTGTTCCCGGATGGAAGCAGCAGGTCTGCAAGGCGCTGGACAGGATCATCTGCGAGACGGTGCCGGGCGTCGAAAAGGCGGTGAAGTGGAACACCCCGCTCTACGGCATGGAGAAGGACGTCTACTTCACCGGATACCATTGCATGAAGGCCTATGTGAAAGTGTCCTTCTTCAAGGGCGCGCTGCTCGATCCACCGCCGCCGGAAACCTCCAAGGTCGAGAATGTCCGCTACTTCCACATCCGGGAGGACGATCCGATTGATGAGGCGCAGCTCGCCGACTGGATGAAACAGGCCTCGAAACTACCCGGCGAGAAGATGTGACCTGATGAGTGCGGCGCTCGACAAGACGTTCCTGACGGCCGACCGGTGGCGCGATGAAGCGCTGGAAGTGCGGGCAATCCTGCTGGATTGCGGGCTCACCGAAGAGAAGAAGTGGAACAAGCCCTGCTATTCGATGGATGGCGAGAATATCTGCATCATCCAGCGGATGAAGCACTTCCTCGCGCTGATGTTCTTCAAAGGGCGGCTGGTAGATGATCCAGACGGGCTATTGAAGGAGCAAGGCCCGAATTCACGCTCTGCCAAGCGGCTGGAGTTCAATTCGGTCGATGCCGTAAAGGCGGCGGCGGATACGATAAGGGCGCTGGTCGCGAGTGCGATCGAGGTGGAGCGAAAAAAGTTGAAGGTCGAAGGCGGCGAACTTCCGGACTATCCGGGTGAACTTGTCGACGCGTTTGATGAGGATCCGGATTTCCGGAAGGCATTCGAAGACCTCACACCCGGTCGCCAGCGTGGCTACCTCCTGCATTTCAATCAGGGAAAGCAGGCTGCAACCCGTGCCAACCGAATTGGGAAATATCGCCAGCACATCTTCAACGGCAAGGGCATGCACGACCGCTAGTGCTCAGCGACATGCGCAAAGGTTTGCGCAACCGGCAAGGTCAACGCCTTCAATAAGGCCAGCCCAGCCAGGTCAGCACCGCGCCGAGCAACACCACCACGGCTCCCATGATGCGCATTTGCGGCGGGGCCATCAGGAAAGGCCTTGCGATGGACAGCAGCGTCTTGGGCGCCGCCATGAGAAGCCAGCCTTCAAGCAACATGCCCGCGCCAATGACTGTGGCGATGCCGACCTCAAGTGTAGCAAACCCATGACAGGCGATCAGGACTGCAGCCCCTGTGGGCGCGAGGATCGCGCCGGTGACATAGCTCACAGCCGGCATGTCCGCGATACTGTCGATCATGGAAGACATTCTGCCCGGAGCGAGCATCAGCGCGAACCCGGCACCCAGCGCGTAAATCCCTGTGAGATAGATAACCAGGTTTGCGATGACCGACCCTCCACGCCTGTCCTTTGGACAGGGTACCATGGCGAACAGGAAGGGTCGAGCTGGGACTATTCAGCTTCGCCGAGATAACGGTCGGTGAAATCCATGAAGGCGTCCCAGCTCTTCTCGTCAGCGAGCTGCTGGTAGCGGTCGGAGCCGAAAACGGTCCAGGCGTGCGGCGCGCCGGAATAGACTTCCAGCTCATAAGTCGCGCCGGCTTCTTCCAGCATCGTGGCAAGCTCACCGGCCAGCGAGATCGGGATGCCGGCGTCCGCGCCGCCATGCATGATCAGTATGGGCGCGTTGACAGCGTCGTAATTCTGGCCTTCCGGCGTGTCGAGACTGCCATGGAAGGTCGCGTATCCGACGACATCGTCACTGGAGGCCGCGCGGGCAAGCTCCAGCGTTGCGCCGCCGCCAAAGCAGTATCCCATGACGATTGCTTTCGTTTCGCCAGACGCGTCCTGTCCGGCCTTGAGGCCTGCGAGGATGCGCTCACGCATCATCTCGCGGGCGCCGTAAAGCGCGCGGACCTGGGCGGTCTTTCCCTCGGTCGTGTCCGGGCGGTTGCCCTTGCCGTAGAGATCAACCGCGAAGGCGTCATAGCCCGCATCGGCCAGCATTTCGGCGCGGGTGCGCTCATAATCGTCGAGACCGTCCCAGTCATGGATGACAATGACAAGGCCCCTGGACTCGCGGGTCGCTTCAGCGAGATAGCCCTCATAGGCCTCACCGTCGATTTCGTAGGTCACGGTCTCTCCGGCATGCGCCGAGAGCGCAGCAATGGAGGCGGCGGCAGCAGCAAAAAGCAGGCGTTTCATGGGGGCGTTCCTTTCGGGCTGGATGGGTCTTGTTGTCCAGAATGCAACCTAACGCATCTCTCGGCTGTTCCAAATCTGTCAGTTTTTGAGCGTATCAGCATCAACATGGCTGAATGCGTTGACGAGATGCAAAATTCCTCGAAGACTGCGCGCGTTGTCAGATATGGATGGGAGAAGACTCCATGATCAGATTACACCGGCTAGCCCTTCTGGCGTGCCTTTCCACCGCTGCTATGAGCGGCCCTGCCCTTGCCGATGACTGGGGCGACAAGGCGCTGCGAAGCGGGATCGCCTGCGGCAATATTCTCGACGATCCGGACGCCAGCCCTCAGAGCGTCGAGGTCTGCCATCGCTGGATTGAGGCCATCCGCCAGGAAGTGCCGAGCGGCAAGCTTCCACCGCTTGAGGCAAACAAGGCGATCCTCGGCGGCGGCGAAGCGATGTTCGGCCTCGCGGCGCACCAGTATGATACCGACCCGGAACTGGCCTGCACGACCATGCAGGATGCGATGCGGCTCGCCAGCCCCTATCAGAAGGGGCTGAATGCGGCGCATGACCAGGTTTTCGGTGAACTGACCGGCGACCTGACCGTGCTGATCGCGACCGAGTGCGGCTAAGGCGTCAGGGCGTGATGTCGCGCCACTCACCGGGGGCCAGACCGTCCAGCGTCCATTTGCCGGTCCGATAGCGGATGAGGCGCAGGGTCGGATGCCCAATCGCGGCCGTCATCCGGCGAACCTGCCGGTTCTTGCCCTCCCGCAGCCCGATCTCGAGCCAGCAATCGGGCACCGACTTGCGAAACCGGATGGGCGGGTCGCGGTCCCAGAGGGCCTCAGGCGGGTCCATGCGGCGGACCGAAGCCGGACGGGTGCGGCCATCCTTGAGGTCGAGGCCTTTCCGGAACGCCGCGAGCGCGGCCTCATCAGGTACGCCTTCGACCTGCGCCCAATAGGTCTTTTCCATCTTGTGTCTGGGATCGGCGATCTCGGCCTGCAGGCGGCCATCATCGGTCAGCAGGAGCAGCCCCTCACTGTCGCGGTCCAGCCGGCCCGCCGGGTAGACACCGGGGACATCAATGAAGGCAGAGAGAGTTGGTCGGGGAGAACCCTCCGTGCCCTTGTCGGTGAATTGGGAGAGGACGCCATAGGGCTTGTTGAACGCAATGAGCATGGCGCCTCCTAGGCCAGCTCGCCCGGCCCGATCAAGCGTCTATTCAAGATCGAAGAGCGCGCACATCGGACTGGTCCGGGCATGGCGGAATGGCCCCCTCTTCCGCTATCGCGGCAACAGGCGCAGCGGATGCAAGGCAGATAGATACCAGAGCGGCGCGAAGCCTTGTCATCATCGTTCCCCTCTCAATCAACCGGCCGGCTATGCGGTTTCGAGCAATACCTCAAATCTCTCGGCAATTGACCGGTCAGGCCGGATTGACTGAAAGTGTTGCCAGATCATCTATCGGGGAGGAAACGATGACATCCATGGAGTCAGCTGCGCTCTATGCCGGCATTTTCGTGATTTTCTTTTTGCTGCTGAAAGGCCGGGTCGGACTGGTTCGCAGCGGTGAGAAAGTCATGTTCGGCGATGGCGGCAATGAAAGGCTGCAGCGCGCCCAGCGGGTACAGGGCAATGCCGTGGAAGATGTGCCAGTGACTGTGATTGGCCTGCTCGCGCTGGGCGCTCTTGTGGCACCGGTCTGGCTGATCCACGCGCTGGGCAGCACGCTTGTCCTTGGGCGCGTGCTGCACGCGGTTGGCCTGTCCGGTTCAAGCGGAGGCAGTCCCGGTCGCATGTGGGGCACCCTGCTGACGCTGATATCCATGCTGGGGACGGGTGTCGCCTGTATCTGGTTTGCGTTCGCCTAGCTGCTAGAAGACGGCCTGGACGTCCTTGGTCCAGCCGACATAGACATCTGCGCCGGTTTCAATGACCGGGCGTTTGATCAGGGTGGGATTTGCGATCAGGAGCGCTTCGGCCTTGCCCTGTTCAATCGCCGCCTTGTCAGCCTCCGACAGGCCGCGCCAGGTGGTCGAGCGCTTGTTGACCAGCATGTCCGGGCCGACCTCTTTCAGCCAGAGCGGGACTTTCTCCTGCAGATCCGTGTCAGCCCGGATGTCGACGAGGACAACGTCATGCCCATCCGCGTCGAGGGCATTCAGCGCCTTCTTGCAGGTGTCGCAATTCTTCAGGCCATAGAGCGTCAGATTCGCCATCTCAGTCTTCCTCGCGTCTCGGGATTGTCATGTCAGCCTGTCATATTGGGCAGCAGGGCCAGCCTGGCAATCGCCTGCCTGCGGGAACCATGCGCAGCGCTTGCGGGTTAACCATGTCATGAACACCGCTCAGGTCCGGGCGGTGCGTACAATCAAAGGGATGACCCATGGGCAGATTTCTACAGGCGCTCATCGTGCTCTTCGCCGCAGTCTTTCTGGTACTGCTTCTCTTTTTCCGCATCACGGAAGGCTCATTCGCCGAAGCCGGTGCCCGCATGGACCGACTGCTTGGCGCAGCTGCACATGAGACGGGTGAAGCCGCGAATGAATTCGCGCGCGAAACCGATGAGGCGATCCGCGACCTCAATGATGGTGACTAGGTTCCAGGGCTGACTTCGTGGTTCGACCCCGGCCTTCGCCGGGGCAAGCTTCGCTCACCATGAAGGCTTATTTCTCGTCGACATAGACCTCACCGCCGAGGTCATCGAGTTTGGTTTGCAGATGGGCCCGCACGTCCTCGACCGCCTGGTTGTAGACGGTGGGGCCCAGAGTTTTCAGCATGATGTCGAGGATTTCGCCGGCACGGAAGTCGCTGAGGCTTTCGTCGAATTCGGTGGAAAACAGCGTCTGCAGGTGAGCGATCAGGGCGCCGCGGCGCTCATCTGTCAGCTCGATCTTCTTCTTCATTCCACCACACCGACGATGGGGCCCATGTCGAGGCCCTGTTCGTCGCGGCCATAAGCCGGCGCGTAGATGCGGGACACCTGGCCATCGAGGAAGAGCGCATTCGGCGCGCGGAGCTTCTCGCTGAACAGTGTCGCGAAATCGTGGAAGGTGACGGGGACGTCCGAAATCACGAAAAACACCGTCTCGCCATTGGCGGCAACGCCAACACCATTGCGGCGGCGGCGCGACGTGCCATCCGGGTTCAGCGAGGGATGGACCTCGCCGTCAATGACCACCATCGGGCCAGACTGGGTCGCAAAATCCGGGTCGAGGCCTTCGTCGAGATAGGTCTGGGATTCGGTGACGCCTGCGCGATTGCCATCGAGCCAGAACACGCCATTCGGCTTCATGTGGAAATTGCCCGGCCCGTCATTGGTGTTGACGGTGGCGACATCGCCATTGCCATCACGGTAGAAGCCGACCGGGCGGCGGTCATCATGATACATGCCGCCATTCATCGCGAAGATCAGCGTCTTGCCTTCGGTTCTGACGGAGTCTGCTACCGCACCGAATTGCAGGTATGGCCTGCCCTCGGAATCGGCGAGGAAGAGGCGGATGTCATCGCGCTCGGCATTGAAGGTGCAGACGGTATAAGGGCTCGACTTGTGGTCAAGCGAGCGGCAGTGATCACCGGCAGCCGGCTGGCCGAGGTCGCAACCAACCACAGTGAATGACGCCGCAGCCACGACGAAGATGCTTCGCAAACACCGTGTCATCCCGCCTTGCAAGTTCAATAACCTTTCCACCGGAGCCTCGCCCCGACTTAACCATCGCCCAAGGCCACATAGGTGGAAGGGTTCGCTGGTTCGATCAACACTTGCATGCAAGCAGTGTTCCGTGGCGAGAATATGGTGTGCAGCTCAGGCTGAGGCGGCCGTCTCATAGGCTTCGCTGGCGGCGAGCCAGGCCTCCTCGGCCTTGTCCAGATCGGCCTGCGCCTTGTCGCGCGCCGTGCCGAGACGCACCGCTTCATCGGGATCGCGGTCATAGAGGGAGGGGTTGGCGAGTTTCGCATCGAGTTTCGCGATCGTGTCGCGATGCTTTTCCATTTCGCGTTCGGCGGCGGAAATCTGCTTTCTGATATCGACCGTCGCGCGGCGGATGTCAGACTCTGAGCGCTTTGGCGGTGGTGGCGGGGCCGACGGCTCATCGGGCACAATGGCGGGCGCACCGCCGCGCGTCTTGTCAGCGGCGAGTACAAGCGCGCGATAGTCCGACAGGTCGCCATCATAGGGCGCAGCGCGGCCATCATTGACGAGCCAGAGCCGGTCAGCCGTGGCTTCAGCGAGATAGACATCGTGCGTGATGAGCAGGACCGCGCCTTCATAATCGTTCAGCGCATGGATCAGCGCTTCGCGGCTGTCGATATCAAGGTGGCTGGTCGGTTCGTCGAGGATCAGGATGTGCGGCTTTTTCAGGGCCGTCAGGCCGAGCAGGAGGCGGACTTTCTCACCGCCGGACAGCTTCTCGACTTTCGTCTCCGCCTTGTCCCGGTTGAAACCGATATTGGCGACGATGGCGCGGATCTGTCCATCGCTCGCCTGTGGGCGCATGCGGCGCACATGGTCGAGGGCATTCTCGCCCTCGTTCAGCTCATCGAGCTGGTCCTGGCTGAAATAACCGATCTCGACCTTTGGCGCGGCGACGCGATTGCCAGCCAGCAGGTTGAGGCGGTTGGCGATGGATTTCACGAGGGTGGACTTGCCCTGCCCGTTCGCGCCGACAATCGCGATGCGGTCATCATTGTCGACGCGCAGCTGGACGTTGCGAAGCACAGGCTGACCGGGCGCATAACCAAGATCTGCATTGTCGAGCACGAAAAGCGGGGAAGCCAGTTCGCCGGGGGCCGGAAACTCGAAGGGGTGCGTTCGCTCTTCAAGCGGAATGACGATGTCCTGCATCTTTTCAAGCATCTTGAGGCGGGACTGGGCCTGCGTCGCCTTCGAGGCCTTGGCGCGGAAACGGTCCACGAAGCTTTGCAGGTGCGCCTTCTGCTTGTCCTGCTTGGCCTTCTGGGCCTGTGCGAGGGCGAGCTGTTCGGCCTTCTTCTTCTGCCAGCTGTCATAATTGCCGGCATGCACGGTGAGTTTCTGGTGCTCGAGCGCCAGGATATGCGTGACGGCGCTGTTCAGCAGCTCCCGGTCGTGGCTGACAAGAAGGACAGTGTGCGGGTAGGTCCTGAGATAGCTCTCAAGCCAGGCTGCGCCTTCAAGGTCGAGATAGTTGGTCGGCTCGTCGAGGAGGAGCAGGTCCGGCTCGGCGAAGAGCACGCCGGCAAGGGCTGCGCGCATGCGCCAGCCGCCGGAAAATTCGCGGCAGGCGCGCGAAAGGTCCGCCTGGGAGAAACCGAGACCGGTAAGGATGGAAGCAGCGCGCGACTCGCCCGACCAGGCATCCGTCGTCATCAGGCGTTCGTGAATATCGGCAAGTTCGTCAGGGTCGGTGACGGTCTCGGCAGCATGCATCAGTTGCGCGCGTTCGGTGTCAGCCGCCAGCGTTTCCTCGATCAGGGTGCGGTCGCTGGCTTCGACCTCCTGCGCGACCCAGCCCATCTTGGCGGCCTTGCCGATGCGGATCGCGCTATCGCTCTCTGTGAGGCTTTCGCGGATGAGCCGCAGCAGCGTCGACTTGCCGGTACCATTGCGCCCGATCAGGCCGACCTTCCAGCCAGCAGGGATCCGCGCCGAGGCGCCGTCCATCAGCACCCGGCCCTGAATCCGGTAGGTCAGATTGTCGATCGTCAGCATGGCGGGGGTGCTACGGTTTTGTGGGGTTGGGGGCAAGTGGGCAAACGCAAAATCGGGGACGCGTCACGCTCGATGAGCGTTTCGCTCATCTGAGCGTCCATCCCCTGTCGCATCCATTCGCGCTTTCGTCACCGTATGGAAGCTGGACCCTCAGACCGCCTGGCGGCGGTCGAGGGTGACGCAAAACTAAACGCGACTCAGTCTTTCTTGCGCGGTTTCATCTTGCGCATCAGGCCTTCCTGCGCCGTCGATGCGACGAGCTTGCCGTCACGGGTGTAGATCGAGCCGCGATTGAAGCTGCGGCCACTGCCGGCCTTGGGGCTGTCCATGGAGTAGAGCAGCCACTCATCGGCGCGGATCGGCTCATGGAACCAGATCGCATGATCGAGGCTCGCCGTCATCAGCTCCGGGTTTATCCAGTGCAGGCCGTGCGGACGCAGGCTCGAGCCGAGCAGGTTCATGTCGCTCGCCCAGGCCACCAGGCAGTGATGCATGGCAGGTGCCGCATCGATCTTGCGCGTGAGGCGGAACCAGACCTCGTTCACATCCGATTTCGGCTTCGGATTGAACGGGTTCATCGCCCCGATTTCCTTCATGTCGAAAGGTTGGGGGCGTTCCCAGTGTTTGCGTTCCTGCTCGGGCAGCTTGTCCTTGAACATCTCACGGAATTCATCGCGCGATTTCAGCTCTTCCGGCTGCTTGACGGTCGGCATGTCGTGCTGATGGTCCCAGCCATCCTCATGCACATGGAAAGACGCTGACATGTTCAGGATCTGCTGGCCGTGCTGGATCGCGACGACGCGGCGCGTGGTGAAACTGCCGCCATCGCGGGAACGGTCGACTTCATAGATGATCGGGATTTTCGGGTCGCCCGGCCGGATGAAATAGGCGTGCAGGGAGTGGCACTGGCGATCATCCTTCACGGTGCGATACGCCGATGCCAGGGCCTGCGCGATGACCTGGCCACCGAAGACGCGGGGCCGTTCGGCTTCCCATTCCGGGGTAAATCCACGGAAGAGATCAACCTCCAGACGCTCGACTTCGAGAATCCCTAACAGTTCGGAAACGGCATCGGTCATATTTGAAGGTCTTCCCCATCAGAATTCTAACCACGCGCGATTATCACTACCGGCTGAAACTTGAAACCTGCGCGCGGCATCCAGCAAACCTCAAAGGCTGATCGCTTCGCGCTCCAAGCGCAAGGCTGTGTCATGAAAACGCTGCTGAAATCGATCAAACGAGAAGCCACTGCTGTGCGTATCCTGCTCGGTGTGAAACGCTGGCTGGACCCTGTGACGCCGGACTCCGAGGAGCTGCTGGCCGACGATCTTGAGAATATTGTCGATGCGCATGGCGAAGCCGATGCGTTCCGGTTTGAAGGGCGCCGCATGACCTATGGCGCTTTCGATGCCTATGCCAACCGTGTCGCCCACTGGGCGCTGGCCTGCGGCCTGAAGCGCGGCGAGACGGTTGCGCTGTTCATGGACAATTGTCCGGAATATGTCGCGATCTGGTATGGCCTGTCCAAGGTCGGTGTCGTCCCGGCGCTGATCAACAACCAGCTGGCCGGCCAGTCGCTGGCCCACTGCATCAATATTGTGAATGCCAGGCTGGTTATCACCGGTGCCAGTCAGAGCGAAGCCATGCGCTCAGCCGCCGACTTCCTGGAAACTTCGCCGGATGTCTGGTGCCTTGGCGGGACCTGCGGCCTGTCGCTGGACGAAGACCTGCCCAACTTTTCTTCCGAACGCCCGTCGCGCGAGCTTCGCGCCGGCATGACCAATGCCGACAACTGCCTCTACATCTACACGTCCGGCACGACCGGCATGCCCAAGGCTGCGCGCATGTCGCATGCCAAGGTCCGCTCGACCATGCGTACCTTCATCGCGCCGTGCGGCATTTCGAAGAAGGACCGCGTCTATGTGGCCATGCCGCTCTATCATACGACGGCTGGCCTTTGCGGGATCGGCGTTGCCCTGATGACCGGCGCGAGCGTGGTGCTGCGCGAGAAATTCTCCGCCAGCGCCTTCTGGAAGGATTGCGCCGAGGAAAACGTCTCCGCCTTCGTCTATATCGGCGAGATCTGCCGCTACCTGCTCAATCACCGCACCTCGATCCATGACCGCTCGCACAGGGTGCGTGTCGGTCTCGGCAATGGCCTGCGCACCGATGTCTGGGAGCCGTTCCTGGAGCGGTTTGGCGTGAAGAAGATGGTGGAGTTCTACGGCTCGACCGAAGGCAATGTGAAGTTCATGAACTATGACGGCACGGTCGGCGCATGCGGCCGCGTGCCGTGGATTGCGCGCAAGACCTACGCCCATGTCGCCTTCGTCAAGTACGATGTCGAGAAGGATGCACCAGAGCGCGACGAGAATGGCTTCTGCGTTCGCGCACCTGTTGGCGAAGTGGGCGAAGCGATCGGCCGGATTGGCGACAACACAATGACGCGGTTTGAAGGCTATCAGAGCGATGACGCCTCACAGAAGAAGATCCTGCGCAATGTCTTCGAGGAAGGTGATGCCTGGTATCGCACCGGCGACCTGATGCGCCAGGATGCGCTCGGCTACATGTATTTCGTGGACCGCGTCGGGGACACCTATCGCTGGAAGGGCGAGAATGTCTCGACCAATGAGGTTGCCGAGGCCCTGTCCGATATTCCGGGCATCCAGACGGCCAATGTCTACGGTGTCCCGATCCCCGGTGCCGAAGGCAAGGCCGGCATGGCGTCGGTCACGACGAATGGCTATCTCGACTATAAGGACCTGCTCGACCGCCTGTCGGCACGCCTGCCGAAATATGCGATCCCGGTCTTTATCCGCGAGCAGCAGGAAGCGGTGACCACAGGCACATTCAAATACCGCAAGGTGGAACTGGCCGAGGATGGCTATGACCCTGAGCGGGTGAAGGACCCGGTCTGGTATGTCGACCCTGAGACGGGGGCGTATCGCCGGCTCTCCCCGGAAGACTTCAAGAAGATCGGGTCGGGCGGCGGACGGTTCTAGCGGCTTGGCATGACCACCGACAATGCCTGCGCGGGCAGGCATCCAGAGTGCAACCTTCGAACATGGACACCTGCCTTCGCAGGTGTCTGCGGATTAAAAGTTAGCGCCCCATCGCCTCGCGAATGAGGTCTGACTCGGCCTCGGCCACGATCGCCTCGATGACACTTTCGGAATTGACGCGTTCCTTGCCGACTTCAAGCATGACGGGCACGGCGAAAGGGCTGATCCGGTCCAGTTTCTGATGGTCTATCTTGCCGCGAATACGCGTCAGCATGTCGGACAGGCGGCGGATGTCGAGGAGGCCCGTCGCAGCGTCCTGGCGCGCGGCCTGTAGCAGGATGTGATCCGGCTCATGGCTGCGCAGCACGTCATAGATGAGGTCGGTTGAAAACGTGATCTGGCGGCCGGTCTTTTCCTTGCCAGGCAGGCGGCGCGCAATGATGCCGGAGATCTGCGCGGCCTGCGCAAAAGTGCGCTTCATCAGCGGGCTCTCATCCAGCCATTCCTCGAGATCGTCGCCCAGCATGTCCGGATGGAACAGCGCGTCCATGTCGATGCTGGACATGTCGTCCATTGCCCAGACGGCCATGGCGTATTCCGACGCCACAAAGCCCAATGGCTTCGCCCCTGCCCGCTCGAGGCGTCGGGTGAGCAGCATGCCGAGCGTCTGGTGCGCAAGACGGCCTTCAAACGGGTAGGTAACGAGGTAGTGCCGGTCCGCGCGCGGGAAAGTCTCGACGAGAAGATGGTCCGGCGGCGGGATTTCGGACTTTTCCTTCTGGATTTCGAACCATTCACGGACCTGGTCGGGCAGGCCCTGCCACTGAGCAGGGTCGTGGATCATGTGGCGGACGCGGTCAGCAAGGAAGGTCGTCAGCGGGAACTTGCCGCCATTATAGGTCGGGATGGCGGGCTTGTCGGTCTGGGCGCGCGTGACCAGCACGTCGAGCTCGGAGATGCCTATGAAGCGCAGGATTTCGCCCGCGAACAAGAACGTGTCGCCGGGCGTCAGGGTCGAGATGAAGTATTCCTCGATCTCACCCAGCTTGCGACCGGGGCGGATGGCCCGCTGTTCTTGCGCTGCGCTCTTGCCTCCCCCGCCTGCGGGGGAGGTGGGCGGCGAAGCCGCTCGGAGGGGGGAGCCTCGGGACGCAGCGCCTGATTTTTTGCCACTGCCGTGGCCTTCTCCGCCTCCAATCGATCCACTGGATCGATTGGTCTGCTGTGCAGACTGGCTTCGAAGCCCCCTCCGCCCTGCGGGCCCCTCCCCCACTTGTGGGGGAGGATTGGTCGCACTGCGTTTGCCAACGAAATTCGCCAGCCTGACATTCAGCAGCTGCGCTTCGACGATGGCGCCGACATTCATGCGATGCTGCTGCGCATCGCGGGCGGTGCGCACGCGCCAGACGCCGTCCTGCATCCGAACAATCCGCTTGAAGCGGTCATAGGTCTTGAGCGCATAGCCGCCGGTCGCGACGAGGTCGACGACACGCTCATAGGATTCCCAGTCGAGGGCTTCATAGGGCGCGGCGCGGCGAATTTCGTCGAAGAGCGGTTCCAGCTCGAAGCCCACCCCGCAGGCCCGGCCCATAATGTGCTGCGCGAGGACATCGAGCGCGCCCTGCCGCATCGGTTCGCCGTCGATCTCTCCGGCTTCGACGGCGGCTTCGGCAGCGCGGCATTCGAGGACTTCGAACCGGTTGGTTGGCACCAGAAGCGCGCGGGAGGCTTCATCCATGCGGTGATTGGCGCGGCCGATGCGCTGGATGAGGCGGGCGGCGCCCTTGGGCGCGCCCATCTGGATGACGAGATCAACCCCGCCCCAGTCAATGCCGAGGTCGAGTGTGGAGGTACAGACAACGCCTTTCAGCGTGCCTTTTGCCATGGCCGCTTCGACCTTGCGGCGCTGCTCAACGGCGAGCGAGCCATGGTGAAGCGCAATGGGCAGGGCGTCTTCATTGGCCCGCCAGAGCTCCTGAAACAGAAGCTCGGCCTGGCTGCGCGTATTGACGAAGACGAGCGCCATTTCGGCGGCTTTTATGGCTTCGTAGACTTCCGGGATGGCGAAGCGGCCAGAATGGCCGGACCAGGGGATGCGCTCACGCGAGACAAGAATGTCGATATTCGCGCCGACGCCGCCTTCGGCGCGGATGATGTGGACGCCGCGCCCCCTCCGTCCCACAGCCTCTCGGCTGTGGGCCACCTCCCCCACATGCGTGGGGGAGGCAAGGACTTCGTCGGTCGTTTGGGCTTTTGCCTCCACCCGCTTGCGGGGGGAGGTGCCCGAAGGGCGGAGGGGGGAAGCGGCAGTCGCTGTGCTTTGTGGCTCCCCCCTCCGAGCGGCTCCGCCGCCCACCTCCCCCAGGTCTGGGGGAGGCAAGGGACCTGGAGCTTTCCGCACATCCAGCCAGTCTGCCAGCAGGCCCGGATCGCGCACGGTGGCCGAGAGGCCAATGAAGCGGCACGTGGGTGCCCATTCAGCGAGGGTGGCGAGGCCAAGCGAGAGCAGGTCACCGCGCTTGGAGGCCGCGATGGCGTGAACCTCGTCGATGATGACGCATCGGAGGTCCGAAAAGAATTCGTCTGCATGGTCGGACGCAATGAACAGGGCGAGTTGTTCGGGCGTGGTGAGCAGGATATCCGGCGGATTGGTGCGCTGGCGCTGGCGCTTCGATTGCGGCGTGTCGCCCGTGCGGGTCTCGATGCGGATGTCGAGGCCCATTTCGGCAACGGGGGTATTGAGGTTGCGCTCCACATCGGTGGCGAGGGCTTTCAGCGGAGAGATGTAGAGCGTGTGCAGGGCCGGGCGTCCGGAGTTCGACTTCGGCTTCCGCTCCAGTTCAATCAGGCTTGCCAGGAACCCCGCCAGCGTCTTGCCGCCGCCCGTGGGGGCGATGAGGAGGGCACTGTCACCCGCCAGCGCCGTCTCTGTCAGCGCGAGCTGGTGTGGACGCGGCGCCCACCCCCGCCCCTTGAACCAGTCCTCGAACCGGTCCGGTAGCTGGAATGGGAGGGCAGACGCGTCTGGCATGGCTCAAGAGATAGTGCATGTCCGCTGGCTTAGCGATGGTCCGCCCGACCCTTTCAGATGGGGAGGGGGATCGCGGCGTCGCGTGTTCCGGCCTCGTGGTTCGACTTCGCTCACCATGAGGCCTTCGTTTAGCTTTCACGAAAGCGCTCATCCTGAGCGACGTCGAAGGACGAGCGCTTCAGGCATACTAACCGCGGCTTACGCCCCCTCACCTCTGGGGAGGGCCGGGGTGGGGCGCAGCCTAGTCGCGCTGGCGTTCCAGGTCAGAGGCAGCCGTCTGGGCGGCGAGCATGTCGGAGGTTGCCATGTCGATGCTGGAGAGCACGTCGCGGGTGAAGGCGACGATGTCAAAGCCTTCCTGACCGGCAACGTCGAAGCCGCGGCGCACGATCACGATATCGAGCGATGGCACGATGACCAGGTACTGGCCGCGATTGCCAATGCCCGCATAGGTGTCACTCGGAATGCCCGGAAAACGGTCCAGCAGCCAGAAACTCGCGCCATAGCCAAACGAGCCGGGGTCGGTGCGGTCCGGCTGGGCCGCGCCAGGTCTTCTGACAAAGTCCACAAAGCCCTGCGGGAGGATGCGCTCGCCAGCCCAGTAGCCGTCCTGGATGTAGAGCTGGCCGAGGCGGGCCATGTCGCGGGCGGTCATCCAGACCTGGGAGGAGGAGACGAAATCGCCGCCCCAGTCAGTTTCCAGCGTGGTGTTCAGCGCACCGATCTTGTGCAGCAGCGCCTCATAGGGAAAACGCCAGTAACGCTGGTCGTCCTTCATCGTCTCACGCAGGCCGCGCATGGCGGCAAGCGTGTCGTAATTGGAATATTTGAAACGCTCGCCCGGGGTGACTTCCAGCGGGTTGGTGAGTGCGGTGTCGACAACGCGGGCGCCGCCGAAATAGGTACGGTCGGTGCGGCTGCCGGTGACGCCGGAATCAAGACCACTCGCCATCTGAAGCGTATCGCGCAGAGTGATGTTGCGGCGCGGATCGCCACCAGCGGTCCAGTTCTCGACAAGGGCCGGATAGTCGAGATCCATCATGCCCTGCTCGAGGGCAGCGCCAATGATGGTCGCGGTGAGGGATTTAGCCACCGACCAGGTGCGCTGCGGCGTCTCGGCATCCATGCCGCGGCCATAACGCTCGGCCATGACCTGCCCGTCCTTGACGATGACCACGGCGCTTGTGCGGTTGCCGCGGCCATAGGTATTGCCGTCGAAGGCGAAGTTTACCGGCGCTTCGAGACGGACATTGTAGAAGGTCGGATCGACCAGCTGCACATCTGAACCAATTGCGGTGGACACATCATTCGCCTGACGCGGCACCGGTCCGCCAAAGCGTGGCAGCCAGTCTTCGGCGCTCGGATCGGCCCCGATTGGCAGGAGCGAGCAGCCGAGACCATCACGCCAGACAGCGATGCGGGGCGGCTCACCGCGTTCATAGCGGACTGCGACAGTGCGGTTACGGTCATTGATGCTCGGCTCCGAGGTCGAGCGCATGGGCTTGCGGTAGTCGACATAGATGCCATCCAGCTCATTGAACTCGATCTCATTCAGGGACTTGCCCGCCGTGAAGGTAGCCGAGCAGGTGAACAGCGCCTTGTAGCCTGCGGCCAGCGCGTTCTGCATGATTTCGGTGTCGCCGCCTTCCTGGGCGCTTGCGAGGGTCGGGGTGAGCAGGGCTGCTGCCATGACAGGCGCAATCAGTCGTCTCATGATCGAAAGGCTCCATAGTGATCGGGTATTTTTGACGCTCATCTGTTTCCCATGATGACAAGGCAGAAACATGGCAGTCAAAACCGGTGCCCTTAAGCCTATATGAAGAGGCATGATCAGACCCGACCTGCTGCTCTGCCCCACACCCAAGGGGCTCTACTGCCCGCCGGGCGATTTCTATATCGATCCGGTTCGCGGCGCAGTGGACAGGGCGGTCGTCACCCACGGCCATGCCGACCATGCGCGGGCAGGGCATGGATCGGTGCTCGCAACGCCCGAGACGCTGGCCATCATGGCGGCGCGCTATGGTGACGCGTTCGCAAAGCAGACGCAGGCCATCGAATATGGCGAAACCGTCGAGGTGAACGGCGTTACGGTCTGGATGTCGCCTGCAGGCCATGTCCTCGGTTCAGCGCAGGTCGTGGTGGAGTGGAAAGGCCTGCGCATGGTCTGCACCGGCGACTATAAGCGCCGCCGCGACCCGACCTGCCGCGGCTTCGAACCGGTTGAGGGAACACATGTCTTCATTTCTGAAGCGACCTTCGGCCTGCCGGTCTTCAAACATCCGGACGATGCCGGAGAGATTGCGAAACTGCTCGACAGCGTCCGCAACTTTCCCGAGCGCACCCATCTTGTCGGCGTCTATGCGCTCGGCAAGGCGCAGCGGGTCATCAAGCTGATCCGCGAGGCGGGCTATTCAGACACGCTCTACATTCACGGCGCGCTGGAGAAGTTGTGCAGTCTGTATGAAGACCACGGCGTTTCACTGGGACCGCTGGAGACCGCAACGCTCGACACGAAAGAACGCGGCGCGCAGGAGCGGTTTCGCGGCAAGATCGTGCTCGGCCCGCCCTCCTCCTTTCACGACAAATGGGGGCGTCGCTTTCCCGACCCCTTGCCCTGCTTTGCAAGCGGCTGGATGGGCGTGCGGCAGAGGGCAAAACAGTCCGGCGTCGAACTGCCGCTGATCATTTCAGACCATGCCGACTGGGACGAGCTGACGGACACTGTGCGCGAGGTCGACCCGGAGGAGCTCTGGATCACGCATGGGCGCGAGGACGCGCTGGTGCGCTGGGCGGAGCTGGAAGGGCGCAAGGCACGTCCACTGAGGCTTGTCGGATACGAAGACGAAAATCTGGATTAGGGGTGGGGAAGCGCCAGAACAGCCATTAGGAAAATTCGCGTCCCAGGTGCATATTCTGCCTGCTGGAGGGTGGAGACCCGAATGAGACTGATCATCCCTGGACTGATTGCCATTGTCGGCCTTGCCGCCTGTCAGGGTGCCAGATGCGCCGAAACCACACCGACCCTGTTAACCGCACGCAAACCCGTCATCACGACGAACCAGGCCGAAGAAGTGGCCCTTAACGAAGTCTATGCCCGCCATCCGACACGGGCGCTGGTCGATATCGTGACCGCCACACGGCGCTCCGTGCGGCCAGGCGTCTTTGATGTTCATGTCGAGATGACCGGTTCGCCTGAGGCGCGAGCGATCTATGATGTCGTGATTAGCGAAGGCGCGGACGGTGAGCTGGTGGTGAGTGGCTTCACCAAGGTTCAATAATCCTCTGCTAGTCCGGTGAGAATGAGACCGGCTGAGAATTATCGCGCCCTCAATCCAAACCTGCTGATTGCGACGATCAGCCGGTTGCTGTCACGCGTCGAAGAGCGGTTTCCCGACCGCGGCATTAGCGGCGTCTGCCAGCAATTGTGCGAACTCGCACCGGATGTTGTCCAGACGGCGACGACACTCAGCAAGCCGAACCTGTTACTACGCGGGGCAGTGTTCCTGGTGATCGCGGTCGGGATTGCTCTGGTCGCGCGTCTGTTCTGGCTGCTTGAACTCGATGGCATTGACACAGAAGCGTTTCGTTTCTTCGAAGGCCTCGAAGCTCTGATCAATGTCGTCATCTTGTCTGGTGCCGGCATCTGGTTCCTGCTTTCGCTGGAAACGCGCATGAAGCGCAGCGCCGCACTGAAGCGGCTGCATGAGCTGCGCTCGATCGCGCATGTGATCGATACGCATCAGCTGACCAAGACCCCGGTCGCCATCCTGGAAGGCGGGGACCGGACAGTCTCCAGCCCGGAACGGTCGCTGACCCCCTTCGAGCTTCGCCGGTATCTCGACTATTGCAGTGAGATGCTGTCGCTGGCCGGCAAGCTCGCCGCGCTCTATCTTGCGCATTCGCGCGACAGCGTGGTGATCCAGGCCGTGAATGAGATTGAAGAGCTGACCAGCGACCTGTCGCGGAAGATCTGGCAAAAGATTTCAGTGATGGCCTAGTGCCGTTTCACGATCTTGAAGGTCGCGCTGGCACGGGCGATTGGTTCATTGTCGGCGAGGACCAGCGCGGCGGTGAAACAGAGCGAACCGCCGGTTTTCACGAAATGTGTATCGACTTCGAGCCATTGGCCGATCTGGCCGGAGCCGATGAAGTCAGTATTGAGACTGACCGTGACAAGGCCGCCGACATCGCTGCGGCCTTCGGCCTTCAGGACTTCGCCCGTGCTGAGGCCCATGGAATTGTCGGCGAGCGCCGCGATCAGGCCGCCATGCGCGAAGCCGCGCGAATTACAATGGGACTCGGCAATCCGCAGGCCGATAAGGAGCTTGCGGTCGGCGCGTCTGGAATAGAGCGGCTCCCACGGATCGGTGAAGCCGGACTGTTTGAAATGCGGCGCATAGCCGGCGGGCATGTCCATGGCTGTCATTGTTCGCACCCTCTCCTATCTATTGCTGAATGCAGGCCTTTTCCGACCTTCTCGAACGCTTGATCCTCACCCCGTCGCGCAATGGGAAGATTGCCCATCTCGTAAATTACTTCACTAGTGAAGTTAATCCTGCGAGAGGTTGGGCGCTCGCCGTGCTGACGGGCGAGCTCGATCTGCCGGGCGTCAAGGGGGGCACGATCCGCAAGCTGATTTCAGAGCGCACCGACCCTGAGCTGTTTCGCATGTCCTATGACTATGTCGGTGACCTTGCCGAGACGGTCAGCCTGATGTGGCCGGGCCAGCGCGGGGCGAACCGTGTGCCGCCCATCGATGATGTGGTTGAGGCGCTGCGCGGGGCGACGCGGGCGCAGGGTGAGCGGCTGGTCGCCGGCTATCTCGACATGCTGGACCCGCGCCAGCGCTGGGCGCTGCTCAAGATGGTGACGGGCGGCCTCAGGATCGGAGTCTCGGCGCGCCTGACCAAGGTCGCGCTCGCGGAGATGGGCGGCGTCGACCCGGCAGAGATTGAGGAAATCTGGCACGGGCTGGAGCCGCCCTATGAGAGCCTGTTCGACTGGCTGGAGGGCAAGGCCGACAAGCCTTCGCCGGACATCGATGCGCCCTATCGGCCCGTCATGCTCGCCCATCCGCTGGTCACAAAGGACAAGCGAGATGACCCCGACGCCATTGACCCGGCTCTGATCGACCCTGACATCTTCGCGGCCGAGTGGAAATATGACGGCATCCGCGTTCAGGCCGTTTCGGCAAATGGTACGCGCCGTCTCTATACGCGCACGGGCGATGATATCTCGCACACCTTTCCGGACGTGCTGGCGGCGATGGATTTCGAAGCCGCGATCGATGGTGAGCTTCTCGTGCGCGCGCCAGATGGCGGGGTTGCGCCGTTCAATGAGCTGCAGCAGCGCCTCAACCGCAAGACGGTGTCAAAGAAGCAGATGGAGGCCCGCCCGGCCATGATCCGCGCCTACGACCTGCTGGTCGAAGGCGATGAAGATCTGCGTTCAATGGATTTCCGGACGCGGCGGAGCCGTCTGGAAGCGTTTATCGGCCGGGTTGGCGGCGAGCGGTTCGACCTGTCGCCGCTGGTGCCTGTAACGACGCTGGAGGCGCTCGAGCATGCCCGCAACAATCCGCCGGCGCCGGAGATTGAAGGCCTGATGCTGAAACGCTGGGACAGTGTGTATGTCGCCGGGCGGCCGACCGGCCCCTGGTACAAGTGGAAACGCGACCCGTTTCTGGTGGATGCGGTACTGATGTACGCCCAGCGCGGACATGGACGGCGCTCCAGCTTCTATTCCGACTTCACCTTCGGCGTCTGGCGAGAGGGCGAGAATGGCCGCGAGATCACGCCGGTCGGCAAGGCCTATTTCGGGTTCACCGATGAAGAGCTGAAACAGCTCGACAAGTTCGTGCGCGAGAACACGATTGACCGGTTTGGCCCGGTCCGCTCCGTCACGGCGACCGAAGAGACGGGACTTGTCCTGGAGGTCGCCTTCGAAGGCCTGCAGCGCAGTCCCCGTCACAAATCCGGCATTGCCATGCGTTTCCCGCGCATCAACCGCATCCGCTGGGACAAGCCGTCAGCCGACGCGGACACGCTCGAGGCGCTGGAAAAGCTCTTGCCAGAAAAGGTGTGAGTTTTCAGGCCGTGTCATTCAGGATAGAGCATCGGGATGGACCGCCGGAACGCCCTCCTTCTTCTTCTCGTGGCCATCCTGCAATGGACAGTGCCACTCCTGCCGCTGTTTGGGCTCGGTGAGACGGTGGGCGCGCGGGCAACGGATGAGGGCATCCCGCCGGAACTTCCGCTCGGCATTTTCTTCTCGATCTGGAGCGTGATCTTCCTAGCCTATCTGGTATTCGCGCTGCTCGCCGTGTTCAGGCCGAGCTATCTTGAGACGCGCCTTAGCCCGCCCCTGCTGATTGCCGGGGTCGGCAATGTGGCATGGATGCTGAGCGCGCAACTGATTGGCAATGACTGGCTCAACTTCGCCCTGCTCATCCCCATTCTCGTCTATGCCTGGGAAAGCGCCTTCCGCCTGCACCGCATGGGCGGCTGGGACGGCACGGCCCGGCGCTTCAATGCCGCGCTGCTGACCGGCCTGCTGTCCGGCTGGATCGCGGTTGCGCTATCGATTTCAGTGCCGGGCCTGCTGCGCGAATTGCGAGGCCTTGGCGTGAGTGATCAGATCTGGGTATCACTGTGGGCTGCCCTGGTGCCGGCGGCCATCCTCGCTTGGGCCTTCATGCGCCATGTGAGCCGGGGCTGGTGGTTCCATGTGGCCTTGTCCTGGGGAGTGCTTGGCATCGTCCTCAATAACTGGCTGCGCACCGGCACGCATTTCCTCGCCATCGCCGCGGCGGTGACGGGTCTCTACATCCTGTGGCGGCGTGCCCGCGCCGAGCCGCGCCCGGCCTTCCAGTAGGCGATCAGCCCTGAACCGACGCTTCGACGGTGGCGTTGAGGCTGTTGACGAGTTCAGGCGTGATCACACCATCGGGCGACAGGCCGTTCTCGGACTTGTAGCTGGCAATCGCTGCGATCGTGCCAGACCCCATGATTCCATCTGCCGGACCCGGATCATAGCCGAGCGCTGCGAGGACGGTCTGTATTGCGGCGACCTGTTCGCTGGAACTGGCCTGCCAGGGCTGGCTGGTGAAGCGGCCATTGGCTTCCGGTTCCGAACGCGCCGGCGACCAGGCCGCAGCCCGGCGCTGGGCGTTCTGCGCGACTTCCAGCGAAAGTCCGTTGCGAAGCTCGTCGATTTTCTCCGGCGCACCTTCATCGCCCTGACGGGCGGCGACTTCATACCAGTAGAGCGCCTCTGACTTGCTGGGTGAAATGCCGAGGCCCGCTTCATAGAGAACAGCAAGATTGTACTGGCTGTCGGTCAGGCCGTAATCGGCAGCCTTGCGGAACCATTCAGCGGCCGCCGCATAGCTCTGCGAGCCGGCATCGCCTTCGGCATAGTAGACGGCGAGATCATGCATCGCCTTCACGTTTCCACCGTTTGCGGCGCGTTCGGTCCATTCGCGCGCCATGCCAAGGTCACGCGGGACGCCGAGGCCTTTCTCATGCAGCTTGGCGAGCCGGTACTGCGCCGCCGCCTGACCGCTTTCGGCAGCGCGGCGCACAAGCGTCGGACCACTCGTATAGTCACCGGCCTCAAGGCGCTGTTCGCCGAGAATGAGCTGTGCAGTCGGATTGCCATCGGCCGCAGCCGATTCAAGCGTTGGTGTGAGGGGGATGTGCGGGAGGGACGCGAAATCGACAGCGGGGGGTTGTGCTGGCGCTGGCGCGGGCGGTGTCTCTGCGGGCGCTTCGGCTTCGGCGACCGGTTCGGGGTCGGTCTCGGCGGCGGCGCTTTCCTCCGGCGCATCAAACAGGACATCTTCGACGGCGGCTTCTTCGGCATCCGTCAGCGGCGCATCAGGATCATCAAGCGGCGGATCGACCGCTTCGGTGTCGCTCGCTTCGGCCATTTCTTCGCCTGCAGGCAGCGCAGCGACCGGCGCCGCAGACATGCCGCCCGTGGAGACGACCGGTTTGCCCGGGTCGTTCTGCAGGCCACGCAGGGTGATCATCGTGCCGGCCGTCGCAGTCGCTAGCGCGACCACGGAGACAGCCGCGATCAGGGGCACCTTGCCCGACTTCTTCTTCACGGGCGCACTTTTCGCCGTCATCGGACGCGCGGCCTTGCGGCTGTGGCCTTCATTGGCGGCCATGGCGGCGCGGCGGGCGCGGGTCAGATAGTCAACCGGCTCGTCTTCTTCATCGAGGGCGACCGCAAATTCCGGATCATCACTGTCTTCGGCTGACGCGGCATCGACGTCGAGCTCGCCGAGACCGTCCTCTTCAGGCCCTTCAGCCGGACGCTGGGCATCCTCGAGGAAGATATCACTGTCGCGCGTTTCATCGCGGCCATCATCCCAGTCAACCAGGGCAGAAAGCGGATCATCGTGTTCAGCCTCCGCGGTCTCTTCGGGATCTGCAGCAGCATCGAAAGGCGGCGCGTCATCGAAGACGTCAAACTCGGCAGTGGGCGCGGTACCATCATCAATGTCTTCGAGGTCATCGAGGTCCGGCAGGCCGGCAAGGAATTCATCATCGGAGACAGGGTCGTCGTTGGCGCTGGAACCGGCCGTCTCATCCTGCGCGGCGACCGGCTCTTCGGCGAGACTTGTTTCCAGGCCGAGGTCGAAATCGTCAGTCTCGCTGTCATCTTCTGTCAGCCAGTCGCCGGGCTCTTCATTCTTCTTGAAGTCGGGCCCTGCGGTTGTCGGCTCTGACTGCCTGAAGTCGAAGGATGACGGCGCAGGTGTCTCGCTGTGCGGCGGGGCGGTGAAATCCTCCAGCGATTCCAGCCGCGTTGCGAGCGAGGCAATGGCCTTCTGGACCGGGGACAGCGCGGAAGCCTGCTGGGCCTGCATCCGCTCGATACGGTCCGACACGCCGGACAGGGCGTCGGACAGGCGCATATCCTGCTGCTTGCGGGCCGCATCGATGGTCTGGCGCATATCCTCGAAGGATTTTTCCTGACGGGCCTGCAGGCGCTTGGCCACGCTGGCGACCTGCTCACCGACCTGTTCGATCGCGGCGGCGCTGCGGTTCTCGCTGTCGACGACGCGCTGGTCGAACTGGTCCGCCATGGTTTTCATCTGGCCGGTGATCCGTTCGATCACTTCATCATTGTGCTGGCTGAAATCTTCGAGGCGCTGGGAAACCTCGCCCGACAGCGCTTCGACATCGCGGCGGACTGCATCGACGGCTTCTGAGGCGTCGCGGGCCTCGACATCGCGGATGCGCGCGTCGAAGGCCGAAGAGATGCGGCCCATCTGCTCGGTCATGTTTTCCAGGGCGCGATTTGAGCGTTCCTCGCCAGTGGTCACGCGCTTTTCCAGAGAGCCGATCGAGTCCTCGATCGATTTCAGCGCGTCCGGCGAGGCGCCGGCCGCAGCCGCCTGCTCGATCTCGCGGGCGAGTTCCTGGCGGGTCGATTCGATGGTGGCGCGCAGCTCATCGGCGAGCCCGTCAAAGCGGGCTTCGAATTGCTGGCGAAGCTCGGCGGCCTTTTCAGGAGAGGCCTGCTCGGCAATCAGCTCGATCCGCTTGTCGAGACTGTCAAAGGTCTGCTCCAGCGTCGACATGGCCGAGTTTGTCATGGATTCTGCGCGGTGCAGGCGCTCCTGCATACGGGTCATGACAGATTCGATTGAGGTCAGCGCGCCGGCGACATCGCCCTCAACCGCTTCGATACGGGTGTTGAACTGATCGATACGGGCGAGACGGGAGGACACGCCGGTTTCCAGTTCGGAAAAGCGGTCTGACAGGTGTTTCGCGGTGCCTTCGGCCCGCAGTTCAGCCTGTCCGACTTTCTGCTCAAGCTTGCGGGCCGCTTCGGACAGGTTAGCATCGATCTTTCCCTCGATGCCGGCGACGCGGTCGCTAAGGTCTTCCATGCCGGTCTCGACGCGGGCGCGCACAGCGGCCGTTTCGTCCTGGCGGCGGGTATTCTCATCGTAAATGTGCGAGGCGAGCTTACCGACGGCCTGCTCGAGAGACTTCAGCGTTTCAAGGTTCTTCGCGCTGCTGTCATCGGCCTCCAGCGCCCTTACCTTTTCCTGCAGCGCATCATGCGTGGCGCGCAGGTCTTCCAGGGTCGCCTCGACGTTCTCGATGACATTGTCGGTTTTCGCATCCGTGCGATTGAGGCGCGTGACGAGACCGACAAGCGACTGGTCGATGCCGGTCAGAGCCAGCGTGGAGCGGGCTTCAACGGCTTCGAGGCGGGCGATCAGGCGGTCAAACGAGCCACGGGATGGAGAGGGCTCTTCATCCTGATTGGCGTGCGTATCGACGGCGCGGGGATAGCGAGGCGTGCGGGTGTCACGCATGGACGGGGCATCTTCCTCGGTCACTTCGAGGAGCATGCGGTTGATGTACTCGCCGATGGTGAGGCCTTCTTCGCGCGCGGCGTCGCGGGCCGCGTCCCGTGCGCGCTGATCGATCCCCTTAACGCTCCAGGGCCCGTAATTGGTCATACGCCTACTCCATCAGCTTTCCGGCGGCTCAGCCTGGCCAGGCACCCCATGCCATCGGAATCCTTCCATGGATGAGGCGCGTCTTATTAAGGCTGGGTTAAAAAGGTAAACGCCCGGTGCGAATTTATTCAGGTTCTGAAAAGGAAAGGGCAATTTCGCGAACCTCGCCAATATGCCAGTTGACGTTTGCGTAAAGGGAATACATATTTCCCGGATGCCAGATACAGCCTCACTTTCCATTTCCGAGAGCCGCACTTACTCAATCTCGGAACTCGCCCGCGAATTCGGCATCACGCCTCGCGCCCTCCGTTTCTATGAAGACAAGGACATGCTTCACCCTGCACGTGACGGCATGACCCGCGTCTATTCGCACCGTGATCGTGCCCGCGTGACGATCATTGTCCGGATGAAGCGCCTCGGCCTGCCACTTGCCGATATCCGCGAAATCCTCGACCTTTACGGCCTTGGCGACAATGAGCGCGCCCAGAAGCGCAAGACGCTCGAAAAGTTCCGCAACCAGGTTCGTGAATTCGAAAGCCAGCGCGAAGACATCGAAGTCGCACTTGTCGAGCTTCGCAAGGGTATTGAATGGCTGGAAGACGACCTCGCCAAGATCGGGCCTTCGGACGATCATGCTGACAGTGTCGCCGCCTATGATGCGGTGGCCCGCAAGCAGCTTGACGACGCCTGAGCCTGACTGACAGTTGCAAGAAAAAGAGGAAGGTTGCCGGATCGCCAAGGGTCCGGCGCCTTTTTCACACTTTGAAGGGAAGATTCGATGCCGCGCTATGATGCCCCTGTCCGCGACATGCAGTTCATTTTTCATGACGTGCTGTCGCTCCAGAACTATTCCAATCTCGAAGGTTTCTCCGATGCATCGCCCGACATCATCGACCAGATCCTTGAAGAGGGTGGCCGGTTCGCAAAGGAAGTGCTTTTCCCGCTGAACAAGGTCGGCGATGAGCAGGGCTGCAGGCGCGCCGACGACGCCTCGGTGAAGACACCTGACGGCTTTCCCGACGCCTACCGGCAGTTCGTCGAGAATGGCTGGCCCCTCCTGTCCAAGCGCGAGAGCCATGGCGGCCAGGGCCTGCCGCACCTGCTTGCGATTGCGATGAGCGAGATGGTGTCCTCGGCCAATATGGCATTCGGCATGTATCCGGGCCTGACGTCCGGTGCCTATGAAGCGCTGATGGCCGGAGGGTCGGATGAGCAGAAAGCCATGTACGGACCGAAAATGGCATCCGGCGAGTGGGCCGGCACGATGAACCTGACCGAGCCCCAGTGCGGCACCGATCTTGGCCTCATCAAGACCAAGGCCGTCCCGCAGGCTGACGGGTCTTACAAGATTTCCGGCCAGAAGATCTGGATTTCCGGCGGTGAACAGGATCTCACCGAGAATATCATCCACCTTGTGCTCGCCCGTATCGAGGGCGCCCCGGAAGGGATCAAGGGTATCTCCCTCTTCGTGGTGCCGAAATACATCCTCAAGGAAGACGGCACGCCCGGTGAGCGCAACAAGGTCAGCTGTGGCGGCCTGGAAGAGAAGATGGGCATTCACGGCAACGCCACCTGCGTGATGAATTATGACGAGGCGACAGGCTGGCTTGTCGGTGAAGAGCATAAGGGCATGCGCACCATGTTCGTGATGATGAACGAAGCGCGCCTTGGCGTTGGCCTTCAGGGCCTCAGCCAGGCCGAGGTCGCCTATCAGAACGCCGCCGATTTTGCCCGCGAGCGCCTGCAGAGCCGCGCGCTCTCTGGACCGAAGGCACCGGAAAAGCCGGCAGACCCGATCATCGTGCACCCGGATGTGCGCCGCATGCTGATGGACACCAAGGCCTTCATTGAAGGCGGACGGATGTTCACCTACTGGACGGCGCTGCATGGCGACCTGCTGCACAAATCGCCGGATGAAAAGGTCCGCGAAAAGGCGGGTGACTACATGGCGCTGATGACGCCGGTGGTGAAAGCTTTCCTCACCGATCGCGGCCTCAAGGCCTGTAATGATGCGCTGCAACTGCATGGCGGCACGGGCTTTACGCGTGAGCAGGGCGTCGAGCAGTTCGTTCGCGATGTCCGCATCACGCTGATCTATGAAGGCACCAACGGCATCCAGGCGCTGGACCTTGTCGGCCGCAAGCTTGCCGCCAATGGAGGCCGCGCCATCTTCACCTTCTTCGCCGAGTTGGATGATTTTATCGGCGAACATGAAGGCATTGCCGACATGGCGCCCTTCGTCGAAGGCCTGAAGACGGCCAAGGCCGAGCTTCAGGACGGCACGACATGGCTGATGCAGAACGGCATGAGCGACTTTAATAATGCCGGGGCCGCCTCGACCGACTATCTCCAGCTCTTCGGGCTGACCGCGCTGGCCTATATGTGGGCGATGATGGCGAAGACGTCACTTGAGAAAAAGGGCTCTGACCCGTTCTATGACGACAAGCTGGTCACGGCGCGCTATTATATGAGCCGAGTTCTGCCGGAAACGTCCGCGCACCTTGCCAAGCTCAAGACCGGCGCAGAGCCGCTGATGGCGCTCGAGGCCGAGCGCTTCTAGGGCGTCACGCCGGACACAAGATTGACGCAGTCGCCTGACGCTGCGTGAGGACTCGCGCCGCAGACGCGTGGGCCATATATGTTGACGTGAACGTAAACGGCAGTTGCCGTCAGATCACGGACAATTTGGGAGAAGGTCTATGCAGGACGTGCTCAACGTCGCCCCCTCGAAATGGCGCCAGGATGAGGAAATCACCATTTTCTCGGACGCCGTCGGACAGTTCTTCGAGCGCGAATGTGCGCCGCATGTCGAGGAATGGCGCAAGCAGGGATACGTGCCTCGTGAAACCTGGAAGAAGGCTGGTGAAGCAGGCCTGCTGTGCGCCTCGATCTCTGATGAATATGGCGGCGCAGGCGGCGACTTCCGACATGAGGCCGTCATCATCGAACAGCAGCAGTGGAAGGGCATCGACGGCTTCGGCATCACGCTGCACAACGCGATTATCGCGCCCTATATCGAGGCTTTCGGTTCGGAAGAGCAGAAGAAGAAATGGCTGCCGAAAATGGCGTCGGGCGATCTTGTGACCGCCATCGCCATGACTGAACCAGGCACCGGCTCGGACCTCCAGGCGGTGAAGACCACGGCCCGGAAGGATGGCAACCATTATGTGATCAACGGGTCGAAGACTTTCATTTCCAACGGCCAAACCGCAAATCTGATTGTCGTGGTTGCCAAGACGGATCCGACCAAGGGCGCGAAGGGCATTTCGCTGATCGTGGTTGAGACCGACGAGGTCGAGGGCTTCGAGCGCGGCCGCAATCTGGAGAAGATCGGCCAGAAAGCCGCCGACACGTCAGAACTCTTCTTCAATGATGTGCGCGTTCCGACATCCAACCTCCTCGGCGTGGAGGAAGGCCAGGGCTTCATCCAGCTCATGCAGAAACTGCCGCAGGAGCGTCATGTCATTGGCCTCCAGGGCGTCGGCATGATCGAACGCGCGATCCGGGAAACCACTGAATACGTCAAGCAGCGCAAGGCGTTTGGCGGCACGATCTGGGACTTCCAGAACACGCAGTTCAAACTCGCCGAATGCAAGACGGAAGCGACGGTTGCCAAAGTCTTCGCTGACCACTGCACCGAACTGCTGCTGCAAGGCAAACTCGACGCGGCGACGGCCTCAATGTCGAAATACTGGATCAGCGATCTGCAGTGCAAGATCATCGACGAGTGCCTGCAGCTGCACGGTGGCTACGGCTATATGGACGAATATCCGATCGGCCAGATGTATGCCGACGCCCGCGTCCAGCGCATCTATGGCGGCGCGAACGAAGTGATGAAAATGCTGATCGCGAGGACGATGTAGAAAGAATGAGAGGTAATCTGATCTGGATCATGATCGCACTCGCGGCATTTGCTGTGAATATCTGGCTGGGCTTCGATCTGCGAGCTTCTCAGCCGGACGGCATCATGTGGATGGTGCACTTCGGACTTGCAGCTGCCGCGATCATCTTCGCGATCTTGCTGATTGTCTTCGGTCGCGTTCAGGACAAGGCCAGAGCCAAGTTGACGGCATTGGGACTGAGCGAAAGCGATATCGATGCGTTGATGAAATCCGATGCCTCGGAAGAAGAAATGGTCGCGAAGATACAAGCCGCGAGCACCAGGTCGAGCCAGAGTACCAAGGAGCAAGACCCGTGAAAGCCAATCCAGCCTCATTGCCAGGCAGTCAATCATGACGCGCTGGCTCGGCATTGCTTCCATTGTCCTCGGCATCATTGCCGTCGCACTGGGTGCGTATGTCGAATTCATCCTGCCCGAGACGCCGGGGGCGGACGGCTATGTCCCCGCCCTGCTCGGTCTCGGGTCCATCGTTATTGGCGCAATCGTCCTGCGCCAGACACAGAACCACGATCCATGAACTTTCCCGAAAGGAGCCCCTGAAATGACTGAAGCTTACATTTATGACGCCGTGCGCACCCCGCGCGGCAAGGGCAAGAGCTCCGGCTCTCTGCACGAGATCACCGCCCTCTCGCTCGCGACGCAGGCCCTGCAGGCCATTCGCGACCGCAACGAGCTCGATACGAGCAATGTTGACGACGTCGTGCTCGGCTGTGTGTCGCCCGTTGGCGAGCAGGGCGCAGACATTGCCCGTATCGCGGTGCTGAATGCCGACTATGCCGAAACCACCGCAGGCGTGCAGATCGACCGCTTCTGCGCCTCCGGCCTCGAGGCCTGCAACATGGCCGCCGCAAAAGTCATGACCGGCGAGGCTGACATGGCCATCGGCGGCGGTGTCGAGAGCATGTCCCGCGTGCCCATGGGCGCAGCTGGCGGTGCGTGGTCGGCTGACCCGCAAGTCGCCCTCAAGACCTATTTCGCCCCGCAGGGCATCGGCGCGGACACGATTGCCACCAAATGGGGCTTTTCGCGCGATGATGTCGACGCTTACGCTGTCGAATCCCAGAAGCGCGCCGCCAAGGCCTGGGAAGAAGGCCGCTTCAAGAATTCCATCGTGCCCGTGAAAGACCAGATGGGCGCAATCATCCTCGACCATGACGAACATATGCGTCCGGACGCGTCCATGCAGTCGCTTGCCTCGCTGAACCCGTCCTTCGCAGGCATGGGCGGCATGGGCTTCGATGAAGTCATCAAGCAGCGCTATCCGGAGCTGGAAGCCATCGATCACGTGCACCATGCCGGCAACTCGTCCGGCATCGTCGACGGCGCATCGGCTGTTCTCTTTGGCTCGAAGGAAATGGGCGAGAAGCTCGGCCTGAAGCCGCGCGCCCGCATCAAGTCCATGGCGTCCATCGGTTCCGAGCCCGGCATTATGCTGACCGGCCCCACGGCCGTGTCCCGCAAGGCGCTGATGAAAGCCGGCATGGACGTCGACGATATCGACATCTACGAGCTGAACGAAGCGTTCGCTTCGGTGCCGATGCTGATGATGCACCTGCTGAACATCCCACATGAGAAAATGAACGTGAATGGCGGCGCCATCGCCTTTGGTCACCCGCTGGGTGCGACCGGCGGCATGCTGCTCGGCACCATGGTGGACGAGCTTGAGCGCTCCGACAAGGAGACCGCGCTTGTGACGCTGTGCGTCGGCGCCGGCATGGGCACCGCCACGATCATTGAGCGGGTCTAGTTTGGCTATCACCCCCCTCCGACCCGCTTTGCGGGCCACCTCCCCCAAGACTGGGGGAGGCAAGGCGTTGCGTCTGAAGCTGCCTTCTTGCCTCCACCGCTCAGCGGGGGAGGTGGCGGCGAAGCCGGCGGAGGGGGCACCTTGAAAGCCAACCCGGTCATTAGAAGACGCGCTCAAGCACTGAGAAGTGAACTCACAGATGCAGAACGAATTCTCTGGTCGAAACTCAAAGGCAGGCAGGTCAATGGCTGGCAATTCAGGAACCAGCATCCAGTCGGGCCCTACATTGCCGACTTCGCATGCGTCAAAGCTCGCCTCATCATCGAAGTGGACGGAGCTTCACACACCGAGGACGCACAGCTTGCTCACGATGAACGCCGTTCGGCTTTCCTCAGAAAGCAAGGCTGGCACGTCCACCGCGTCTGGAACATCGACATCTACAACAACCTCAACGCCGTCCTCGACGGCATTCACGCACTCTTGCCCCCCTCAACCCAACGCTGACGCGCTGGCCCACCTCCCCCGCTTTGCGGCAGGGGCAAAAGGGGAAGCATATTTAGGGAGACCACTCAAATGAACCTCGAAACATTCAAATTCGACATTGATGGCGACGGCATTGCGCACGCCCAGTTCGACGTGCCGGGACGCAGCATGAATACGCTGACCGCCAAGGCGGTCGCCGACATCATCGCGATCTCCAAGGAGGTCGCCGAGAACGACAAGATCAAGGGTCTCGTCATCTCGTCTGGCAAGCCATCCGGCTTCTGCGCAGGCGCAGACCTGGGCGAGATGGGCGACCGTGCCGGCGCGGCAGACACCAGCAACCTCAGCGAGGACGAAAAGCTGAAAGCCCGCTTCAATCAGGGCTTCTCGCTCAACAAGACACTTCGCGAGCTGGAAACCTGCGGCAAGCCGGTCGCCTGCGCGCTCAATGGTCTCGCCCTGGGCGGCGGCCTCGAAGTGGCGCTGGCCTGTCATTACCGCGTCGCGGCCAATGACAATCCAAAGCAGCAATTCGGCCTGCCGGAAGCCAAGATCGGCCTTCTGCCGGGCGCAGGTGGCACGCAGCGTCTGCCGCGCCTTGTCGGCGTCCAGGCAGCCCTGCCGCTCATCCTTCAGGGCACGAGCTTCTCTGCCGAGGAAGGCAAGAGCATGGGCGTGATCAACGAACTCGCGCCCGGCGCAGAGGTCGTCGAGAAAGCCAAGGCCTGGGTGAAAGCCAATCCGACGGCGAAAGCCCCGTGGGACGAGAAGGGCTTCAAGGTCCCAGGCGGCGTGGTTCACAAGAGCCCGGGCGCCGGCCAGGTCGCGACCATGTCGAACATGATGCTGGCGGCCAAGACCTATGGCAATTATCCGGCCCAGAAGAACATCCTCTCCTGCATCTATGAAGGCATCCAGGTGCCGATTGATGCGGGTCTTCGCATTGAGACGCGCTACTTCATCAACACCCAGTCGCGCCCGGAAGCGAAAGCGATGATCCGCTCACTCTTCCTGTCGACGCAGGCCCTTTCGAAGGGCGGCAACCGTCCGGAAGGCTACCCGAAGACCGAGTTCAAGAAGATCGCCGTCATCGGCGCCGGCCTGATGGGTGCCGGCATCGCCTATGTCCAGGCCAAGGCTGGCATTCCGACCGTGCTCGTCGACATCTCCAAGGAGAATGCCGAGAAGGGCAAGGATTATTCCCGCCGCCTCGTCGAGAAGGACATCTCGCGCGGCAAGTCGACAAAGGAAAAGGGCGACAAGCTGCTCGACCTGATCACGACGACCGACAATTATGATGACTTCAAGGGCGCGGACCTCGTTATCGAGGCCGTGTTCGAGAACCCGGAGCTGAAGGCCAAGATCACCGAGCAGGCCGAGGCCGTGCTGGGCGAGGATGCAGTCTTCGGGTCCAACACCTCGACCCTGCCAATCACCGGTCTTGCCAAGGCGTCGAAGCGCCCTGAGAACTTCATCGGCATCCACTTCTTCTCCCCAGTGGAGCGGATGGGTCTCGTCGAGATCATCTCTGGCGAAGAAACCTCCGAGGAGACGCTGGCCAAGGCGATCGATTACGTCCTCGCGATCCGCAAGACGCCAATCGCCGTGAATGACAGCCGCGGTTTCTATACGTCCCGCTGCTTCGGCACCTATACGCAGGAAGGCATGCAGATGCTGGCCGAAGGCATCAAGCCGGCCATCATCGAGAATGTCGGACGCCAGTCCGGCATGCCGATGGGACCGCTGGAAGTCTCCGACTCGGTCGGTCTCGACACCGCCCTCAAGGTTGGCCGTCAGATGGCCCAGGCCGCGGGCATGGACTATAATGGCAATGAGCTGGGCCAGATGATGGCCTGGCTGGTCGAGGATCAGGGCCGCGTTGGCCGCAAGGCCGGCAAGGGCTTCTACGACTATAATGAGAAGGGCAAGCCTGCACGGCTCTGGCCCGACCTCAACAACCGTATCGACGTGAAGGTCGATGAGTGCCCGCCGGAGCTGAAGCAGCACCTGAAGAACCGCTTCCTTGTCCGTCAGGCCATCGAAGTCGCCCGCTGTTTCGAGGAGGGCGTCATCACCGATGCACGCGACGCCGATATCGGCTCGATCCTCGCCTGGGGCTTTGCGCCTTATACGGGCGGCTGCTGCTCCTATGTCGACCTGATCTGGGGCATCGGCCCGTTCGTGGAAGAAGCTGAAAAGCTCGCCGCAAAATATGGTGAGCGCTTCGCCCCACCTGCCCTGCTCAAGGACATGGCCGCCAAGGGCGAAGGTTTCTATGACCGCTTCCCGCCAGGCGGTGTGAAAGCCAAGGTCGCGGCATAAGACAACATCGTCGCGTCAATCAGAAAACCGGGGCCCGCGCCCCGGTTTTTTATTGCGCATTTGAAATCTTTTTGCATCTTATGCACTTGTTGAACGTGTAATGGACATTCCGGACGCAACGGGTTGGGCCTGGATGTAGCGGCTCACCCCGAGTGGGCTATCGCGTCTCTTATCGTCTGGCATCGACATCACGATGGCAAGGAACCGAAGGAGTTCAGATGTCGCGCCCTGGTGGCACCCGGAATGCCGATTATGACGAAAAGCGCGAAGCACTTGTCAACGCCCTGGCCGACTATGTGAACCAGACCGACGTCGTCCTGCCATCCCTGCGCCAGCTCTCTATTGCCGTTGGCTCATCTCAACCGAGGATCAACCACTATTTTGGCAATCGCACAGGGGTCATCATCGCCATTATCAACCGGCTCGGAGAACTTGGCGAACCAATTCGCGACCAATTGCGCGAGCCGCGCGGTTCCCTGCTTGAGGCTGCTGAAAAATATGCGCAGATCGCCGAAAGCCTGAGCCGCAATCCGCGCTATGTGAACGCCCACATCTTTGCCATTCGCGAGGGACTGACAAACCCTGAAGTCGCCAAGGCCTACAATGCCGTCCTTGTCGCACCCGCAATCGAAGCCATTGCCGAGAGTTTCGTGAACTCTCCAGGTGGACCGGACAGCATGGAAACGGCCCGCATCGCCGCTGATATGATCATGTCGGCCGTCATGATGACATCGCTTCGGCAGGCCTTCCAGTCATCGCCGGAGGCGGCGGGCGAACTCCACCGCGAGCACGCCATAATGGTCAGCTGGATGACAAGGGGACTCGTCCAGGACCCAAATGCCAAAAACATGCAGGTACGGCTTGAAGAGGAAGCGGAGCTCTCCTGAAGCACGCCCACGCCAGTTGAAGCGGCCTAGGTAATCCTCCGTATCCCCCTCCCGGCGCCGATGGCTTAGGTCTGGAGCTGAACCGGGAGGAAATCATGAGCTTCAAGAAAATCGTCCTTCGACTTGCCCGCAATCCCGGCATTCCAAATGGCGATGCAGAGCGCGGCTATGTCATCACAGCGCCGATCACGCCGGACGGCCAGATTGATCTCGACGCCTGGCGCACCCATCGCAAGGACGCGATTGTGATCCGGTTTGACCCGGACCCTGCCGAGCATGCCGATGGCTGGCTCACCCATCGCGGCAGCCACTGGTACATCCACTATGACGAAGACCATGAAGGGCCGGACGAGCCGGCCTACCGCTTGGGCGATCATCGGTTTGAACGCGGTGAATACATAACGATCCGGCACCGGGAAGCCGAACCCCTGACCTACCAGATCACGGACATCGCCGACGCCTGAAGTCCACGTGCCGAGATTGCTGGGTACTGTAATAACTGCGACATATTCGTCGGCAGGTACATAGCCATTAAAGTATTGAAAAATTCTCCTTATAAGAGTGTTATGCGTTTATGAATCGCGCTTAGGGGGAAATTTGATGGCCCGCCCATCTGGGGTGAGAAACCCCGACTTTGACATTAAAAGGAATGCCCTGCTCGACAAGCTGACAGCCTATGTCCTGTCCGACGATGTCCAGTTGCCGTCCATGAGGCAACTTGCAATCGCGGCCGAAACCTCGCAGCCCACGCTCAACCACTATTTTGGCGACCGGCCAGGCGTGATGGTTGCGATCATTCATCGCCTGCGACTGATGTCCCGCCCCATTCGTCGGCAATTGCGCATTGCAGAACGCAACATCGAGGAGTCCATCGCCGGCTTTGTCAAGATTGCGATCGAGCTCGCCTCCAATGACACCTATCGGCGCTCCCATGCCTTTGCCATACGAGAAGGCATGGTCGATGAAGAGGTGCTGTCAACCTATATGGAAGAACTGGTGGAACCGGCAATCGATGCCATTGCGGAACGGATTGTGAAAACACCGGGCGGGTCCCGAAACTTCGCGACCGCGCGGGTGGCTGCCCGATTGCTGTATGACGGCGCAAACAGCGTGGTGCTGCGTTGCGCCATGAGCGACATCACACCGGACACCGCTGAATTCGAACGCCAGGTGACACTGATGCACAACTGGTTCCTGCACGGCTTCCTGCGCTTTCCGGACGGCCCGGACGTAAGGCCAAGCCCAGCCGACCAGCAGCCACAGAGCCGCTAGACGCCCGCCTGCGCAAAGCAAAACGGCCAGGCTCGGATGAGCCTGGCCGCCTCCGTTTTTTGTCGAGGCGAAGACTACTTTCCGAGAAGTTGTTCCTCAAGAAAGTCGATCACTGCCACCGCAGTCTTCATGCGACCTTCGCCCGTCGACATCCAGTGGTCTTCGTCTTTGAGCTCGACCATCTCGACCGTCTTGCCTTCGCGCTGGAGCGCGCGGAACATCGCTTCGCTCTGCTCAATAGGCACGACATCATCATCGTCGCCATGAATAAGCAGCACCGGCGCTTGAACCCGGGCGGCAAAGTTTACTGGCGAGATGTCTCGAAGCTTCTCGCGGTCCTCGCGGCGGTCGCCGATCACGTTGTTCCAGTAGGCAACGACCGGGCTTTCGAAACCAGTCTCACGGCCTTCCCAGAACAGCATGGCCGGCAAGTCGCTCACGCCGGCTCCAGCAATGACACACCTGTACATTTCTGGCGTGAAAGTCGCACCGGCTAGTGCTGCGTATCCGCCATAGCTCCATCCAAAGATACAAACTCTGTCGGGGTCGGCATAACCTTGGTCGATCAGGTATTTTGCAGCATCAGTGACATCATCCTGCATTTCCTTGCCCCAACGTCCGCGACCGGCGTCGCGGAACTCGCGTCCGAAGCCGTCTGACCCACGAAACTGGGGCTGGATCACCAGCATACCGCGCGAAGCGGGCAATTGCGCCATCCAGTCGAAACCAAGCTCGTCATGAGCTTCGGGCCCACCGTGCGGCAGAACAACCAGTGGTAGATTCTTGCCATTCCCCGGCTCAACGCCCGCAGGCCAGGTCAGCAGTGCCGGAATTACCATGCCATCACGCGCGGTATACTCGATAATCTCGACATAGCCGATATGGCTAGCGTCAATGCCCGGCCGGCTGGAGCCAATGGCTGAAAGTGCGCCCTGAGTGCGGTCGAACAGGTAATAATCGCCCACCGCAGAGCCACCCGAAACGTTGAAGATAATCTTCTCGAAATCGTCACTGCTACTCACGATTCGCACCGCGGAGTCCGGGAATGCAGCTTGGGCTGCGAGAACAGTGTTCTGCAGGTCCTGATCGACGAATTCATAGAGCGGCGTGATACCCTCATAGGCGAGTCCGACGATATTTTCGTCCTGGTCACGAATGGTGCCCGCAATCTGCTCGGCGCCATAGGGATTTGAAAAGCCGGACTCCACGATCTGGCCATCAAAGGTCAGGCCTTTGATATCCGGAATGGAAAATGCGTCGCGCCCTTCATCGTGCCAGACCAACAGCATGGAGCGGTCATGATTAAAACCGATGACCTGTATGAGCGGATAGTGAAGGTCCCACTCATCCTCCTTGACGTTGTCCTCGCGCCAGACAAGTACGCTTTCGTCGCCGCTGCGTCGGCGGACTTCGTAATAGTCGCGGGCATCGTCGCGCTCGATCTCAAAATCTATCCGGCCATTTTCATCAAGCAGGACACGCTTGTCCGAGAGATTATATTCTCGCTTGCCCGCGCCGGTATCAAGATTGACGCGGAACATCGCCCGGCTGCCGCTTTTCTGCGTCGCCGGCATGAGCACTTCACCATCATCAAATGTGTACGAAATCGTCGTTCCGGAACTTGCCTTCGGCGCCAGGTCTCGGCCGCGCGAGAGAAGCTGCGCGGTCTTGCCATTCTCGATATTGATCGCAATGGCGCCGGCAAAGCGGAAGTCGCCAATGCGCCGGTCATAGCTCATATCCGTTCCCAGGATGATGGCATGCTTGTTGCCGGCCCAGTCGACGCCGCGTGCTTCGAAATTCTTCACCTCTACTGCCCGAACAATACCGCCGCCGATCCTCACGACCGTTACCAGATCCTTGTTCTGCTCACGCTTGATGAAAGCGAGGTGACGCCCATCGGGCGAAATCGTCATATTTCGAACGGTTGCGAGGTCGCCATAAGCCTCGACCGGCGGCGGTTCCGACTGACCATGTGCCACCACAGACACGGACATACTGACGGCAATCGCTGCGGCGCAGCAGCCGATAGCTTTAAGGAAATTCATCTGACCCTCATATTCCTGACTTTCCGAATTGTGCAAAACTTCTGCGGGAAATGAAAGAGGGATGATACAAAGGAAAACGGCCAGGCTCGGATGAGCCTGGCCGTCTTGTATTGGTTGTCGGCAGAGGCCGGACCTAGCTGGTGGTGACCGGCGTCAGCAGGATTTCGACGCGGCGGTTCGTAGCACGACCAGCAGCCGTGTCATTGCTCGCAATCGGCTGGGTCTCACCCATGCCATAGGCCCGGATGCGGACCGGCTGAACGCCGCGATTCACAAGATAGTTCGAGACCGAATTCGCGCGGCGCTCGGACAGCTGCATGTTGTAGTCGTCGGGACCGTCGGACGAGGCATGGCCGACAACATCGACAGAAGTCGACGGATAGTCGACGAGCGTCGCGGCAACATCATTCAGCGGGCCATAGAATTCAGGCTTCAGCGTTGCGCTGTCGACCGAGAAGGTCACGCTCGATGGCATGGTCAGCGCGATCTGGTCACCCTGGCGTTCAACCTGGATGTCGGTGCCTGCCGTGCGGGCGCGCAGTTCGCGCTCCTGACGGTCCATATAGGTACCGACGGCTGCGCCTGCGAGCGCGCCAACGGCTGCGCCGATCGCGGCGTTGCGCGTATCATTGCCACCGGCCAGCGTGCCGAGCGCGGCCCCTGCGAGCGCGCCGCCGCCTGCGCCATACGCCTGGCGCTGGGAAAGGCCAGTGCCTTCACATGCCGTCAGCATCATTGCGCCAGCTGCGACGCCAATCATCATCTTGTTCATGGTGGGAAATCTCCTGTTGGATGCACCCCCGGACCTTGGGGACAGTCAACTGAACGTTATCTGAACAGCTTTGTTCCCTCTTTTTCAGGGAGGGTAAGACTGGATATAACTCATAGCATGTGTGGACGATTTTTCCGATACGGCGTGACATGGTCCGATTACCGGGCGTGGCTGAACCTTGTCCCCCCCGAGGACACCGAGCCGCCCGAGCCGACCTATAATGCGGCGCCCGGCTCATACCAGCCGATTATCAGGCTTGCGCGGGACGGGACGGCCGAACTTGCCCCGGCCATGTGGGGGCTTGTGCCCAGCTGGTGGAAGAAGCCGCTAAAGGAAAAGACATTCACCACTTTCAACGCCAAGAGCGAGACCGTGGCCGAAAAACCCGTGTTTCGCGGCGCGTTCCGCCATCATCGCTGCCTCGTGCCGGTGAGCGGCTATTATGAATGGACGGGCCGGGCGGGTGCGAAGACGCCCTTCGCTGTGGGCCTTCGAAACCGCCGCCATTTCTGCCTCGCCGGGCTTTACGATGTCGCCCACATCGACGGATCTGAGCTGCACAGCTTCACCATCCTCACCACCACGCCGAATGATGCGACGGCCAGCCTGCACCATCGCATGCCGGTCATCCTGCACCAGTCCGATTTCGGGCGCTGGCTGGACACCAGCAATCGCGATGTGGAGTCGCTGTTCGAGCCCTTCCCCTCAGAAGACGTACATGTCTGGCCCGTCGATCCGGCGGTCGGGAATGTGCGCAACAATTACCCTGCACTTGCCGAGGAAACCTGAAGAAGACTTGCGCGTTATAGCGGCAATGTGAACCGGGAAGGGCTCATGAAGACGATCTTCTTTATATTTGTCGGCCTGCTGGCGCTGACGGCGTGCGCCGTCTGATCAATCGTCCTCGATCTCGAACTTGCCATAAGCGGCCGCGACCATGCTTGCGATCTCCTCGCAGGCCCGTCTGGCCGCGTCCACGACGCCGGTGAACGCGGTGAAGCCGTGAGCGAGGCTGTCATAGCATTTATAGGTGACATCCACGTCTGAGCGCCGGAGCAGCTCGGCATAGGCGGCGCCATCATCGACCAGCGGGTCAAAGCCGGCCGTGACGATAATCGTTGGCGGCAGGTCTTCGAGGCGGGTCTCCTGAGCGGGCGAAACCCGCACGTCCGAGCGGTCCTGACCTTCTGGCAGGTACTGGTCGAGGAACCAGCGCATCGTGTCGGCGTCGAGGGGATAGGTCTCGCCAAAGACGGTATAGGACGGAAACTCGTTTTCTATTTCCGTTACCGGATAGATGAGGAGCTGGAGCAGCGGAAGCGGCTTGCGCTCGCGCATCATTTCCTGGGTCACGATGGCCGCGAAATGGCCGCCCATACTGTCCCCGCCAATCGTGGCCACACCGGCCGGAGCGCCAAGCTTTGCTGCATTGCGCAGGGCCCACTCATAGGCATCGATACAATCCTGGAGGCCTGCCGGGAATTTGTGTTCCGGCGCGAGGCGGTAGTCGACAGAGACGATGGGGCAGCGGGCACGCTTCGCAATCATGGTGCAGAAGACGTGGCAAGTATCGAGATCACCGATCACCCCGCCGCCAAAATGCATGTAAACCATGACCGGGGCTTTCGGATCCTGGTTCGCCGGCCGGTAGATTCGGACCGGGATCTTGTGCCGGCTGGATGATGCTATCTCGTCATTCTCCCAGCTGACACCACTCACCGGACGGTCGCCGAACATGGCGAGACCGGCGGCGGACGCGGCGCGTGCATCGGCGGCTGGCAGGCTGGACATGGGCGGTTGCGATTTTGCCCCGTGCGCGAGGAACTGGAACTGTGGGTCGAGCTTCCGGCCATTGATCTCGACCGGCTTGCCACCCGCCAGTTTGACGAGGAGGCTGTCGGGCAGCTTCAGCAGGAGTTTCGCAATCTTGACTTGCAGGCTCATCTGGCCGGCTCCCTTAATCTGTTTTCCGTGCGAGCGCACCGCCGCCTTCAAGCAGCAGCCGGGTCGCAAATTCCGTTGCACCTTCGACGTCGATCGGGCGCCGCTGCAGCATATGATCGCCAAGCTCCCGTGCAATCCCTATCGCCGCGGCAGTGAAATATTCGGAGTCCGACAGCGCGATCCTGGCCTGCTTGGCGATGGCCTCAAGGTCATTGCGGATTTCGTCGAAGATGGCATGCATTTCGGGCGTATCGACGCGCACACCGATCAACGCAGCGTGTGGTGCCCCATTGCGAATGTCTTCCTGGTTCTCTTCCTTCAGCCATTTGAAATATTCGCCATAGGCGACGCGAATATAGTCCTGGAGCGTCAGGGCCTGTTCGCGAACCTTGGCGAGTTTGGGGCGAAAGCGACGCGCGCTCTCATCGGCAATGGCCTGGAAGATTTCTTCCTTGGACTTGAAGTAATTGTAGAAGGTGCCGGCAGCGAGGTCAGTTTCGCGGATAATGTCACGGACCGTCGTCGCCTCAACGCCGAGGCGCGCAAACACGCGCCGTCCTGCCTTCAGGATGGCATCGCGGTTGGCGGCCTTGGTGCGTTCTCGTTTTCCTACGTTCAAGGGCGGCTTTGTTATGGACATCCTGATGACTTCCTGACTGGATTCCCAGCAATCAAATTGGTGACGCCGCGTCAACTTCAATTGCTTCGTGACGATCAATTTCAAGACGCCTGCGCACGGTCTGATAGACGCCCCACAGCGCCCGCAGCGCGATCAGGCCCAGAATGCCGATCATCGGCTGACCAAGCGCGATCATCACGCCGAAGCCCACAAAAATGCCGATGTGAAGCACGACGACGCGGCCATAGGGCTTTGCCATTTCCTGCGTGGGGTCGGTCTCGCGAAACTCGCCGCGCCCGATGAAGTCGCGAACAAAGAGGACAAGCTGAAGGGCAATGATCGCGCCGAGAAATACGTACATGTGCGGTCCGCTCGCCAGGGCAAAGCCCACGACACCCAACGGCGAAGGAAAGCCCATGTCTCCGCCACCGCTCATCGCTGAGAAGGCCACAAGAAAGACGCCGTGCACGAAGCAGAACATGCCATAGTGGAAGGTGAAGAAAGGCCCGAGAAACACCATGACCGGCAGGCCGACAATGCCCATGCGGACACTCGATGTGATCATGCGCAGCAAGGTCATGGCCCCGATGACAACATTCTCCAGCCAGTAGAGGAAAACGAGCGATGTCGCGTCCCATCCAAATGCGAAGATCGCATAAACCGGAAACAGGTCCACGAGCAGGATCGCCCATGCCACAGGGTCGCGATAGGTGCGCGACAGGTTTTCAGGGGACAGCCAGCTTAGCATGCCGGCAACCCCATTTGCCGCTTTGGTTCAGTGTTCATGAAGCGTCCCCGCCTTTCACGCTTGATGGCCGACTAGCTCGCCCCTCCATAGGGCGGGAAGGATAGCGGGTCGCGCGCTGTCAGTCCGAATGAGCGCTTCGACGTGTTGTAATTGCCCGTCAGCACTTCGAAATGCAGGTGTATGCCGGTGGCATTTCCAGACTGCCCGATGATGCCGAGCGGCTGTCCGAAGCCAATGGACTTGCCCGCGTAAACACCGCTCGCAAACGAGGCCATGTGGGCGTAGCGGGTGAACACGCCCTGTCCGTGATCGATAACAACATAGTTTCCGAAGCCCGTGCTGAAATCGGCTTCGCGGATGATGCCTGGCGCTGCGGAATAGATGGTGGAGCCAGGGCTGGCCTTGACGTCGAGCCCCTTGTGGACGCGCCCGGAGCGTTGGCCGAAGCCGGACGTCATGCAGGCATTGTTCATCGGCACTGGCGTCATGACAACCTTGCCATCGACGATGATGACGGGATTGAAGTTCAGGATGCGATTGTTCGGGTCAGCTTCGAACGCATTGGTGATAACACTGTTCGGGCAGAGATAAAGATTGGCGTCCGGCTGGAACGGGCCCTGCTCGGCATTCACCGACGCTGTCGTCGTGATGGCGGGCGGGAGCGGCGCGCGTTGTGGCGAGGTTGCGCAGCCTGCAGCCCAGAGCACGATCAACAAAACGGCAAGGGCGACATTTCGCATGGTGAAAGAATCCGCTGGCTGCGGGGCCTCATGCCATGGCTCTGGCCCGCTTCTGCCCCCGCGCTATCTCTTTCATAAGGTCCTTTACATAAGCGTTAAAGTCCACCTGCATCGTGTGGCGTGGCGCATCGTAGAAATGACCGGTGTGGAACGCTTCGTCTGCCTTTGTGATCTCATCCATTTCGCTGGCGGGGGGCAGTTCATATTCACCCGCAATGAGGGCAGCGCAGAGCTTGGACTGCTGCTCGGCGAAATTGACGAGTGTGGGCAGCGGCTGGGCGAGCGCCAGGAAGAACAGGTTCTCATAGCCCGGCTTCACCATCCGCTTGAACAGCGGAAATTTGTTCTCGACTGGCTGTAATTGCGGGTCGTCAAAGAAGGGGAAGCTGACATTGTAACCGGTGGCCCAGATAATCGCGTCGAGTTTTTCGCGCGTGCCGTCGGTGAAGACCACGCCATCCCCGTCGAGCTTTTCGATGGCGCCTTTTGGCGTGATGTCGCCGCAGCCGACCCGGGTCAGGAATTCACCGGACACTGACGGGTGGCCGTCAAGCGGCTCATGATCGGGCTTTGGAAGGCCATAATCCTCCATATTGCCGATATTCTTCTTGATCATCTTCCGGGCAAGCTTGCGACCGAGGCCGGTCGGCATCCAGGTTGGCAGCGACGCCTTGTCGGCCGGCACGCCATTCATGTATTTCGGCAGCACCCAGACGCCGCGGCGCATGGAGATGAACAGCTTTTCGGCGAGCGGGCGCTGCGACAGTTCGGACGAGATATCCATTGCCGAATTGCCGGCGCCGACAATCATCACCCGCTTGCCGCGGAAATCGTACGGCTCGAACGGGTCGCGGTAGTGGTGGGAGTGGACCTGGTAGCCATTGAACTCGCCTGGATAGACAGGCGTGCGAGCATCCCAGTGATGGCCATTGGCGACGAACAGCCACTGATAGGTGCGGGTCTCGCCAGTCGAGAGCGTCACCTCCCAGTCGCCATCATCGCGGCGCTTTGCGCGCGTCACTTCCGTGTTGAAGGTGATCGTGTCGCGAAGCCCGAAATGATCCACATAGTCGTGAAAATACTGCAGCAACTGTGCATGATGGGGGAAGTCCGGCCAGTCTTCCGGCACCGGATAATCCTCAAAGGCGAGCCGCCATTTCGACGTGTCGATATGCAGGCTCTGATAACAGGATGAGAGCCCGTTCGGGTTCTTGTAATACCAGTTGCCACCGATATTGTCGGATTTCTCGAAACAGTCATAGGCGATGCCGTAATCCCTGAGGCGCTTGGCCATGGTAAAGCCCGAGCACCCTGCTCCGATGATACACGCCTTATCTTTTGATGCTGCATTCGTTGCGATGAAAACCTCCCGCCGCGTCATTGGTTGCGCTGGCTGACAAGGATGGTATCGACGCTTCGCTATTCGTCAATTTCACATAACGTAAGCAGGAATCCGCCATATGAGCACCGGGGAAAGCCAGAACGAAATGCTGCTCGAAGTGATGCAGGCGCACGCCTCGCGTATCATGGAATCGGTCCCGTGGGCGCAGGCACTGGGCCTCAGGCTCACGCGGCTGGAGAAGGGCCGCGCGTTTGCGAAAGTGGCATGGCGCGAAGACTTTGTCGGTGACCCGGACACTGGAGTCATTCATGGCGGGGTGCTGACAGCACTGCTCGACAATCTGTGCGGCGTCTGCATCAACACCGCACTGACGAGGCCAAAGTCGATGGCGACGCTCGACCTGCGCATCGACTATATGCGTCCGGCAGAGAAAGGGCGCGACATCCTCGCTGAGGCCGAGTGCTATCACATTACCCGCAATGTCGCCTTCACGCACGCCTGGGCCTATCATGAGAGCAGGGACAAGGTGATTGCGACGGCCGCCGGCACCTTTGCGCTGAATGACATCTCACGCTGGGCGAGCGGCAACGCCGCCATGGAAATGGCCAGCAAGCTGCTGGGAGGCCAGTCATGAAGACGCGCCTGTCCGAGGTGCAGACCTTTCTCGACCGCACGCCTTTTGCGCGATTTCTCGGCATGCGCTGCGAGATGAAAGACGGTGAACTGATCGCCACTCTGCCCTTCCAGGACAAGTTCCTGGGCAATGTTGCCATCAACGCCCTGCATGGCGGCTGCACCGGCGCTTTCCTCGAACTGACCGCCATCGCCGGCGTGTTCCTGGAATCAGAGATGAAGCAGCCGCCGAAGCCAATTAATATCACGGTAGACTATCTGCGCTCGGCCAAAGGCGAAGACCTTTATGCCCGCGCCATTGTCCACAAGCTTGGCCAGCGCATGGCGAGCGTGCGCGCCGAAGCCTGGCAGGGCGACGACCCGACCAAGACCGTCACCGCCCTGCAGGCGCACTTTCTGGTCTCGGATGCCGGCTGAGACCGCCCGTCAGCGGCTGTCATTCCACTTGACCCGGTAGAGATCGAACCGCCGGTCACGAAGGTTTCGGACCGTGCCTTCGGAACGGGCCACGGCGAGGTCGGTGAGGTCAAGGTCCGCCATTACCACCGCCTCGACATTCTCGGCAATCTCGGCCGCGATCCCTTCGCGCGCGAAGGGATAGTCGCACGGCGTCAGGATGGCCGACTGGGCATAGTTGATGTCCATGTTCTCGACATTGGGCAGGTTTCCGGTACAGCCGGACGTCACGACATAGAGCTGGTTCTCGATGCAGCGGGCATGGCAGCAATAGCGCACCCGCAGATAGCCCTGCCGGCTATCGGTGCAGAACGGTGTGAACAGGATGCGCGCGCCCTCATCGGTCAGGCGGCGGGCAAGTTCCGGGAACTCTGCATCATAGCAGATGAGCACGCCGATCGGCCCGCAATCTGTCGGAATCACATCGACACTGTCACCGCCCTTGATGTTCCACCAGTGGCGTTCGTCCGGTGTCGGATGAATTTTCTCCTGCGCATGCACAGACCCGTCGCGAAGGAAGACATAGGCGACATTCTGGATATCGCCGTCATCGGTCCGGGTCGGGTGAGAACCGCCAATAATGTTGATGTTGTAGGAAATGGCGAGCTCGCGCATTTCCTTGATGAAGCGTGGTGTAAACCGCGTCAGAGCTTCGATGGCCTCTGCAGGCGAAAGCTTGCGCTCCTCGAAGGCCAGCAATTGCAGGGTAAAGAGTTCCGGGAACACCACGAAATCGGCGCGGCGATCCGAACAGACATCGACGAAATATTCGACATTGGAGATAAACTCCTCGAAGCTTTTCACGGCCCGCATCTGGACCTGCACCGTCGCCACGCGAACCGCTTCCTTGACGTGCTGGACGATGCGCTGCTTCTGCGGAAGCTCCTCGGCATATGGGTTGCGCCAGACCATGTGCGTGGCGTTCCCGCCGGAATCGGCGTCATCCGGCAAATAGTTGCGCAGCACACCAATCGGCTCGAACCCTGCGCGAATATGGAAGCGGATGACCGGGTCGGTTGCCTTCTGTTCCTTGACGGCCCGTACATAATCTTCCGGGTCGGGCCAGGTTTTCTGCTTGCGCCGCCAGCCCGGCATACGGCCGCCGAACACGATGCCCTTCAGTTCCCATTCCTCGCAGAGCTGCTTGCGTGCATCATAGAGCCGCTGGCCGATCCTCTGGCGGCGAATGTCCGGGTCGACCGAGACGTCCATGCCATACAGCCAGTCACCTTCAGGGTCATGGCGGGCGGCATAGCCATTGCCGGTGATCTCGATCCAGTCATGTGGGCTCATCGCCAGTTCTTCCTTGACGATGAAGCTCGCCGAATAGCCGACGATTTCGCCTTCATATTCGACGACGAACTGGCCTTCGGGGAAGGAGGAGATCTGGCCGCGCAACATACCCGGCGTGTAGCCATCGGCCGGGTTCTTGTAGACCTTGATGACAAGCGCGGCAATTTTCGGCACATCCTCGAGCGTTGCGTTGCGCACGACGATGGACGCCTTTTTTCTCTGGCTTGTCATCAGACCCTCTTGTTACGAAATATGGCTAGACCCCTTCAATGAAAGGGCAACGGAGCCGGAAGACAAGTGTTCCAATCAGGCTGCGTCTGAAACAAGTTTCGATATTTCAGCGGCGTAGCGGCTCGCTTTCTTCTCGCCCACGCCGGAAACCGCGCGCAGGCTGTCCTCGCCGGAGGGTCGCTCCTGTGCGATGGCGGCGAGTGTCTTGTCATGGAAGATGACATAGGGCGGCACGCCCTTGGACTTGGCCGTCTCCAGCCGCCAGGTGCGTAGCGCATCGAACAGGGCGCGGTCGCGCTCCGAAAGGTCCATCGACACAGCCGATGCCGACCCGCGCCTGGCGCGCTTCGACTTGCGCTGGTTCGGGTCCTCGCGCAGCCAGACTTCGCGCTCGCCGCGGAACAGCGCCTTCGCCTCCTCGGCGTCCGGCACGATGATGACGGGGCGCATTACCTCGCCGCTTTCGGCCAGCAGGCCGGAGAAGAGCAGCTCATCAAACACGGCGTTCCAGCCCTGCTTCGAAAGATCAGTGCCAATGCCATAGGTAGAGAGTTGCGAAAGGTCTTCGTCGAACCCGTCCCTGGCCTGGCCGGTCAGGTGAATGATCAGGCGCCCGCGCCCAATGCGCTGCCCGCAGCGGATCACGGCAGACACAGCCATTTGCGCGAATTTCGTTGCGTCATAGCCGGTGCCGGGTTCGCGCTGGCAATTGTCGCAGACGCCGCACGGCTCAACCTTGGCCTCGCCGAAATAGCGCCGCACCGCACCGCGGCGGCAGTCATTGCCATTGAAGAAGGCGAAGAGCTGGCGCGTCTTGTTGAGCTGGACGCGGCGCACCTCCTCTGAAGCGTCGCTCTCCATCGTCCAGCTGATCGAACGGCGAAGGTCTGCCGGACCGTAGAGCGCATAGCCCTCGGCCGGTTTGCCATCACGCCCAGCCCGGCCGACTTCCTGCCAGTAGGCTTCCAGCGTCTTTGGCGGGTCGGCATGGATCACGAAGCGCACATCCGGCTTGTCGACGCCCATGCCGAACGCCACCGTGGCGCACATGGTGAGGCCGTCCTCGAGCAGGAATCGACGCTGGCGCTCGGCGCGCAGCTCAGAGTCGAGCCCGGCATGATAGGCAAGCGCCGGCACGCCTGCCTTTTCCAGCGCTTCGGCCAGCTTCTCGGTCCCGTCGCGGGTGGCAGCATAGACGATGCCGCTTTCGCCCTTGTGCGCTTTGACCAGCGAAACCACGCGGTCTGACTTGCCACCTGTCTTTGGCTCGGCCCCAAGGGTGAGGTTTGGCCGGTCGAAACTCGCGACATGAGTCTCGGGCGCGGTAAGATCGAGCTGGGTGAGGATGTCGTCGCGCGTGCGCTCATCGGCGGTGGCCGTGACAGCGATGCGCGGCACACCGGGAAAGAGCTGTTTCAGGCGGCCAAGCGCGCGATAATCGGGCCGGAAGTCATGCCCCCACTGGCTGACGCAGTGCGCTTCGTCGATAGCAATCAGCGAGACATTGAGCCCGGACACGCGCTGGCCCATGCCATTGGCGAGCGCTTCGGGCGAGACATAGAGCATGTCCATCTCGCCGCGTGCCGCCGCTTCCAGCGCGGCGGACTTTTCCTCATAGGACATGGAGGAGTCGAGCCGCTCGGCCCGCACACCAAGCGCCTTCAGCGCATCGACCTGGTCCGCCATCAGCGCGATCAGCGGGGAGACGACGAGGCCGACACCCGGCCGCAGGATGGAGGGAATCTGGTAGCAAAGCGATTTGCCGCCGCCTGTCGGCAGCACGGCCAGGACATCCTTGCCGGCCATGACATCGCCGATCACCGCGTCTTGCAGACCGCGAAACGCGTCATAGCCATAGACCCGTTTGAGAAGGTCCAGCGGCGTTTCATCGGCAGGCAGTTTGCGGGCAGCGCTCATCTCCCAGACCCTGCCGGGAGTCGGGACCTGCCCGCAATGGCGGACTGCGTTTTCCCTCAGAGGCGCGAGCCGGTGAGCTCCACATCCGCCTTCGACCAGGCATGGTGGAACATTTCCCGCATTTCGGCGGCTTCCTCGGTCTTGCCCTGGGCGTCGAGCGCGCTCATCAGGCCGTGCATCGACCAGCCATTGTGCGGATAGTCGACAAGGTCGCGCCGGTAGACCGCTTCGGCCTCATCATACCGCTCCGCCGCGAGCAGCGCTTCGCCGAGTGACTGGCGTGTCGGATAATACCAGAAGGGCGGCTCCATATAGGGCAGCGTGTCCTGGCTGGCGACGGCATCCTTGAAGTGAGCGACGGCGGTGTTCGGAATGCCGCGCGCCATCGCGATTTCGCCCTGCAGGAGGTCATCGGCAATGCCGAGCAGCGTGCTGGCCGGGTAGTCATTCGTGTCGAGGAAGCTGACCTGCACGCTGTCCTTCATGGCGGCGAGCCTTGCCTGTTCACCGGCGGCCTCATCTGCTTTCCCGGTTCGGGCGAGCGCCACGCCGCGGGCATAGTGATGAATGGCATTCGAGAAATCGAGCTCTGCAGGCGGGGCATCCATGGCGAGAATATCATCCCACTTGCCGAACTGCACATGCGCGAGCACCGGGATCGTCTTGAAGAATTCGACCGTCGGGAACTGTTCGATCTGCTCAAGGCGCACATTGTCGGCAACTTTCCGGGCCGCTTCGAGTGCAACTTCGCTCTGCCCGCCCATGCTCGCTGCCGCCCACAGGAAGTGGATATTGTGCGGATAGTAGAGCGCCGGATAAAAGCCCTGCGCATTGCACTGGGCGATATAGTCCTCGTCCACATTCGCGGCCTGCACATTGGCTTCTGCGGCGTCGTCATAGCGCCCGACACGCCAGAAGATGTGGGCCGGCATGTGCACGAGATGGCCTGAGCCCGGCACGAGCGTGTAGAGCCGGTCAGCCTCATCCTCTGCCCGGCCGGGGTCTGCCGACGCTTCCACCGCATGGATGTAGAGGTGCAGCGCCAACGGATGGTTCGGCGAGCGGGCAATCGTGGTCTCCAGCGCCTTGATGACCTCCACCGTTTCCGGCTTCGGTTCGCCATCGGCGGACCAGTAATCCCACGGCATGGTGTTCATCCACGCCTCGGCATAGATAGCCGCCGCGTCATCGTCTTGCGGATAGGCTTCGACATAGTCTCCCATGGCCTCGGCCCAGGCGATGTCGAGCGGTTCGCGCGGGGTGGACGGGTCGCCATTATAGCGAGTCGACAGCGCATCGATCAGCGCCTGCTCCTGCGTGGTGGCATTGGCCTTCAGGGCGATGGCCCTGTCGATTGCGGCGCGGGCCGCGACACGGTCAGCATCGGCCATGACCGCCTTGCCCTTGCTGGTCACATTGATGTTCGGCCCGGTCGCCAGCGCCTCGCCCCAGAAGCACATGGCGCAGTCCGGGTCGAGTGTCTGGGCTGCCCGGAAAGACCGGATCGCCTCGGCATGGTTGAAGCCGAAAGCCAGCACCATGCCCTGGTCGAAATACTTGTTGGCGTCCTCGCTGCTGGTCGAGATGGTGCGGTGATAATCGCCCATGCCCTCGAACAGCGGCGCACCGGCCTTTTCGGCAAGGCTGGCCGTCTCGTATTCGCCTTCAGCTGCCGGAGGCTCCGGCGCGATGGCCGGGGCAAGGTCTTCGGTTGAAGAGGTTGCGCACGCGCTCAGCAGGAGCGCCGCCATGGCGCTCGACGTCAAAAGTCTCATTGGTTTCTCCCACCCGGCGCCCCCACAGCGCTCAAACGACCCAGGCAGGGTGTTTACCACGAAAATGCCCGCAGACTAAGCTCGTCAGGCCAATTCCATGGATCTTTGCAGCGCCTCGACCATGAATGTATGGCGCCGCGCGACCGCCATCGGGTCTTTTGAATAGCCACCGCCCAGAACACCGACGACAGGAATGGACCGGGCGCGGCAAGCCTCCACCACCATGCGGTCGCGCGCCTTCAGGCCGTCATCGCTGAGGGTGAGGAGGCCGAGCCGGTCATCGGCATGCGGGTCCACGCCGGCATTGTAAAAGATCAGGTCAGGGGTCGTGCGCTCGAACATCTCGTCCAGCATGGCGCGGAGCGCCCCGAGATAGGGCATGTCGCCCGCGCCCTTGCTGAGACCGACATCGAGGTCAGATGGTGGCTTCTCGCGCGGCCAGTTATCGTCGCAGTGCAGGGAGGTGGTGAAGACGCGCGACTCGCCGGCGAAGATGCGCGCCGTGCCGTCGCCATGATGGACATCGCAATCGACGACAGCCACCTGGCGCACCAGCCCCTCATTCAGTGCCACTCTTGCGGCCACAGCAACATCATTGAACACGCAGAAGCCGGCCCCGCCCTCATAGTCGGCATGATGGCTGCCACCCGCGAGATTGACGGCCGCGCCGTATTCCAGCGCCAGCCTTGTCGCGAGGCAAGTTCCGCCGACCGAGGCCCGCGTGCGCGCCGCGATGGCAGGCGTCATCTCGAAGCCGACGCGGCGGGCCGTCTTCGCATCCAGCGAGGAGGTCAGGACGCCGGTCACATAGGCCGGGTCATGGGCAAGGTGGAGCCAGCGTTCAGACGCATGGGCCGGGACAACAAACGTCTCGCCCTGCTCACGCAGCAGATCGGCCACGAGCGAATATTTGCGCATGGGGAAACGATGGCCATCCGGCACGCTGGCGGCGTCATAATCGGCATGGTGGACAAGGGGCAGGGACATCATCCTGCAAGTGCGCCTGCGGGCCCGATTGTCAAGCCAAGCTACGCCGCCTAGAGCGAAGCATGGCTGGCGCAATGCTCTCCCGTTCGAAGGTGCTGAACCTCGCTGTTCCCGTCATGCTGGCGCAGGCGGCGACGGCGACAACTGGCGTTGTCGATACGATCGTGATGGGCGTGCACGGCGACAAGGTGGACCTTGGCGCGGTGGCCGTGGCGAGCGTCGTGATGAGCTTTCTCTATTGGGCGTTCGGCTTCCTGCGCATGTCGACGACGGGGCTCACGGCGCAGGCCGCAGGGGCCGATGACAGGGTTGAAGTGCAATCCACCCTGCAGCGCGCCCTGCTGTTGGGCGGGGCGCTCGGCCTCGCCATTCTGGTGCTGTCGCCCCTGCTCAAGCTGATCGTCTTCCAGCCCTTCTCGGCGACTGAAGACGTCAAGTCGCTGGCGCGCGCCTATTTCGATGCGCGTATCTGGGGCGCGCCAGCAGTCTTGATGGGGTATGGCATCACAGGCTGGCTGCTCGGCACGGGGCGAACAGGCCAGCTGCTTGCCTTCCAGATCGTGATGAACGGCGTGAATGCAGGCCTCGATATCTGGTTCGTGGCCGGCCTCGACTGGGGCCCGGCGGGCATCGGTGCCGGCACCGCGATTGCCGAATGGGTGTCGCTTGGCTTCGGCCTCATCCTGGTGCGCGGCGGTCTCACGCGCTCGAAAGACCTGTTCGACCGCGCGCGGCTTTCGGCGCTGATCAATGCCAATCGCGATATCCTGATCCGTACGCTCGCGCTGCTGTTCAGCTTCGCGTGGTTCGTGAATTCCGGCGCGAGCCTCGGCACGGCAGAGCTCGCGGGCAATGAAGTGCTGCTGCAATTTGTCAGCGTCTCGGCCTTCGTGCTGGATGGCTTTGCCTTCGTCGCGGAGAAAGAGATTGGCGAGGCCTATGGCGCGCGAAACCGGGCGCGCCTCATCCGCGCCATGCGGGTCACGACCGAGTTGGCTTTCGCCTTCGGAGCGGCGATCTCGCTCACCTATTTCCTGACAGGCGGCCTCATCATCGAGAGCTTCGTGTCTGATCCTGAAGCGCGCGCGGTCGCGCTCGCCTTCCTGCCCTGGTGCGCGGTGATCCCGTTGCTTGGCCTGCCCGCCTGGCAGCTCGATGGCTTCTTCCTCGGCGCAACCCAAGGCAAGGCGCTGCGCAATGCGGGGGTGGCGTCCTGCCTGCTCTATGTCGCGACCGATCTCGCGCTCAGGCCCGCCTTCGGCAATGTTGGCGTCTGGTCGGCCTTCCTGACGATGTATGCCTGGCGCGCAGCGGCGCTTGGGCTGTACCTGCCGTCTCTTATTGGAAAGACGTCCACCGAACAGCATTCCCAGACCTAGTTTCAGGTTCACCACGGCTTGTCCGTAGTGCCCATCACTGCAGACATCCGCGCATCAGTTGTCAGGAGATGGATCCCACGGACACGCCGTGGGATCCGTACAATGCATATTGCGATCAGCTGAGATCAGCGCCGACAGCATCCGCGACAGAGCTGAAGCCATCCGCTTTCAGCATTTTTGCGAGATCGGCATTAATGTCAGCAACCAGCCCCGGCCCGTGATAGACCAGCGCAGAATAAAGCTGCACGGCATGGGCGCCCGCGCGGATCTTGGCATAGGCATCTGCGCCGCTCGCAATACCGCCAGCACCGATAAGGTCGAACTCGCCGAACAAGTCGGACGCGAACTGCTTCAGAACTTCTGTTGATTTCTCGAAAAGCGGCGCGCCCGATAGCCCGCCCGTCTCGCCCTTGTACTCGCTTTTCAGCGTCTCCGGGCGCTCGAGCGTCGTATTGGAAATGATGAGGCCGGCGAGCCATTTGCCGGGCCCGCGCACCACGTCGATAATGTCGCGAATGGCCGTCTCATCGAGATCTGGCGCAACTTTCAGGAAGACAGGCTTGGGCGTCATCGCCTCTGCGATACGGCCTTCCTCGCCCATTTCCTGCTTCCAGGAGAGGTGCGCCACATCCCGCATCTTTCCGCAGCGTTCCAGAAGCTCCTGAAGGGCGCCCTTGTCCTGCAGGCCGCGAAGCCCCGGCGTATTGGGCGAGGAGATGTTGATCGTGATGTAGTGGGCGTAAGGGTAGACCGCTTCGATCCCGGCTTCATAGTCGCCGATCCGGTCTTCGCTGTCCTTGTTGGCCCCAACATTTGCGCCCACCGGGGCAAGGCGCTTGTCGGCCTGACGGATGCGGGCGGTGAAGGCGCGCAGGCCCTCATTGTTGAAGCCCATCCGGTTGATGACGGCCATGTCTTCAGTCAGACGGAAGAGGCGCGGCTTGGGATTTCCGGTCTGCGGGCGCGGTGTGACCGTGCCGCATTCGACAAAGCCGAAACCGAAACGGAGCATCTGACCGAACACTTCGGCATTCTTGTCGAAGCCGGCGGCAAGGCCGACCGGGTTGAACAGCTTCAGGCCTGCCTTGGGCAGGGTGACCGGCGTGTTCCACTGCAGGGCGCTGACATTGGGAAGGCCAATCCCGGCTTTCAGGGCCCTTATGGTGGCCAGGTGCGCCGCTTCCGGCGGCAGCATGCGGACAATCCTCGTCCCAAGATCAGCAAGTGACATCAGCGCAGCTCCTCGGGAAGGACCGGATTGCCCACCACATCATTTGCGAGCGCCCAGTGACGGTTCGCTGCCGAGAGACGGAGCGTTCCGTAGAGGTGCGGAAAGAGCTGGCCGCCGCGCGATTCCTCCCAGCGCACATCGCCGCTGAACCGCTCCAGCACAAATTCGTAAAGGTGGACGCCCTGCTGGCCCGCATAGTGCAGCGCCAGTGTCTCGGCGACCTGGTCCTTTGATGACAGGTGCACATAGCCGTCTCGTGCATCGAGATCGGTATCGGTGTGGCCGAGCTCTTTCGCGCGCGCATGATCGCCAGCGCCGAGGATCTTGTAGACATAGGTCTCGATAAGCATGCGCTGGCTTGAAACAGGCTTTTGCCGAGTCGGCAAGATGTCAGGCTTGCTAGGTATTTATTCCCATGATAGGAAGAAGCAGGACAGACGGAGACATTCCGATGCGACATGCCCAGGTCTGGCGCGGCATTGACCTGCTGGCCGAGAAGAATGGCCTCAGCGCGTCGGGCCTTGCCAAGCAGGCCGGTCTCGACCCGACAAGTTTCAACCCGTCCAAGCGTGAGAGCAAGGATGGCCGCCCGCGTTGGCCGTCAACCGAAAGCATCGCTCGCGCCCTCGAAGCTGTCGGGGCGGGCATGGATGATTTCGCCGCCCTCGTGGAAGGCTATCGCGGTGCCACCGCCCCACTGATCGGCTTTGCGCAGGCGGGGGCGGATGGCTTTTTCGACGATAGCGGCTTTCCGGTGGGTGGCGGCTGGGACGAAGTGCGGTTTCCCGGTCTTGGCGACGAACCGGTCTATGCCCTCGAGATTTCCGGCGACAGCATGGAGCCCGCCTACCGCGAAGGTGACCGGATCATTGTTGCGCCCGGCGCGCAGGTTCGCAAGGGTGACCGGGTGGTCGTCAAGACGGTGGATGGCGAGGTAATGGCGAAGGTACTTGGCCGGCAGACAGAGAAGCAGGTGGAGCTGATTTCACTCAATCGCGACCACCCGACACGTCAGTTCAAACCGGGCGACATCCTCTGGATTGCGCGCATTCTCTGGGTCAGTCAGTAGTCAATAGCCTTCGCAGGCGCAGCACATTATCCGCTTGCCCTTGGGGTAGTCGGTGTGCAAACCGTGAGATCAGATGGACTGGGACAAATTGAAATCCTTTCACGCTGCCGCTGAAGCGGGCAGCCTCACCGCCGCCGGTGAACGGCTGGGTATTTCCCAGTCTGCTGTCTCGCGACAGATTTCGGCTCTGGAAGAACAGCTCGGCGTTTCGCTGTTCCAGCGCCATGCGCGCGGGCTTGTGCTGACCGATGCCGGCCACACGCTGCACCGCTCGACCATGGACATGTCGTCAGCCGCACAAATGGCGAATGCCGCCCTGCGCGACCAGCAGGATGTTGCCCAGGGCGACCTCGTCGTAACGGCGCCCATCGCCTTCGGGTCAACCTGGCTGGTGCCGCGCCTTGGAAATTTCATCAATGCCAATCCGAACATGCGCGTCGATCTGCGACTTGATGACGGGGAGACCTATGACCTCCTCAAGCTGGAAGCGGAATGCGCGATCCGTCTGTGGGCGGCTGAAAAATCAGACCTGATCCAGCGCAAACTCGGCACGGTCGCGACCAATCTCTACGCCACGCCGGACTATCTGAAACGCCACGGCACCCCGCGCACGCCGCAGGATCTCGATAATCATCGCATCATCGGCTATGGCACGGAGAAATCGATGCTGGATGCGATGAGCTGGGCCCAGAGGGTCGGCCGCGACGACACGCTGCCGCGCAAGGCCAGCCTGTCGGTGAACAATGTTCCGGCCATGCTGCGCGCGGTTGAGGCTGGTCTCGGCATTGCAGACCTGCCGGACTATATGGCGAGCACGTCGCCCCGTCTGGTCAGGGTGCTGCCAGACCATACCGGACCGACTTTCGACCTCTATTTCATCTATCCAAGTGACCTCAAGCGCTCCAAGCGGATTGCCGCCTTTCGCGACTTCCTCACCACCGAGGTCGAGGCGATCAAGCGAGAAAGCATCCAACTTCGCGCTAGCTGACCACCCCACCATGCATAAACGCATGGCTTGATTTCTGATTCGCAACTTGGCTTTCACCGCCTGCATGCCTACTTGTCGGGGTGAGCCGTGGTCCCGGCCTTTTAACCAATCCCTCCGATTGGTCGTTTCCTCCCTTAAAGTAGGGACCCACTTTTTAGAGCCCGGCGCGATCCTTCGCTGCCGGGCTTTTTTTTGTTACATTTATGCAATTTTTCAGAGGCTGGCCCGGAGCATCCAGGCCGTCTTGTCAGCAATGGTTGCGCGCTGGGTGAGCATGTCGGCCGTCACATCGTCAAATTCTGCGACCGCTGCGACGCCTTCGCGGGCCGCCCGGGCCACCGCTTCATGGCCTTTGGACAGGTTGGTGACCATGGCTTCGGCATCTGGCACGCCATTGTCGGCGCGAATGGTCGCGTAGGAATACATTTCTTCTGTCGAAGCCGGCGCATAATAGTCGAGCGCGCGGATGCGTTCGGCCAGTTCGTCCAGCGCCGCCCAGAGTTCAGTGTACTGCTCCATGAACATGGCATGCAGGGACTGGAAGCGTGGGCCGGTGACATTCCAGTGATAGCTGTGCGTCTTGGAATAGAGCGCATAGGTCTCGCCCAGCACCTTGCGGATGGCTTCGACGGATTTTTTTCTCTGATCGTCAGTCAGACCAATATCGATCGGCATTTCTGGATCTCCTGAATGATTGATGCCGTCCATATGGGCATCAACGAACCGAGAACCAATCAATTGGGCTGGGCTGAAATATAGAAATATTCTATTTCAGAGCCGCACAGAAGCGATTGATGCGCTTCATGGCTTCTTCCAGGGCCTCGGTCGAGGTCGCATAGGAAATCCGGAACGCTGGCGAGAGACCAAACGCTTCGCCGAACACGACAGCCACTTTCTCTTCCTCCAGCAGCGCAGCGGCGAAATCCTTGTCCGAGGTAATCTTCGTGCCGGCCGGCGAAGTCTTGCCAATCACCCCGGCGCAGCTTGGATAGACGTAGAATGCGCCTTCCGGCGTTGCGCAGGAGATGCCTTCGCACTTGTTGAGTTCCTCCACGACCATGTCGCGGCGCTGCTTGAAGACGGCGTTGCGCTCGGCCAGAAAGCCATGATCGCCATTCAGCGCGGCAACACTTGCCCACTGGCTGATCGAGCATGGATTGGAGGTCGATTGCGACATGATCTTGCGCATCGTGCTGATAAGCTTTTCCGGGCCGCCAGCATAGCCGATCCGCCAGCCGGTCATTGCATAGGCCTTGGACACACCGTTCACCGTCAGCGTGCGCTCATACAGCTTCGGCTCGACCTGCGCGATGGTCCAGTACTCAAAGCCATCATAGACGAGGTGCTCATACATGTCGTCGGTCATCACCCAGACATGCGGATGCTTCAGCAGGACATCGGCAAGCCCGCGCAGTTCGTCCTTTGTATAGGCTGCGCCTGTCGGGTTGGATGGTGAGTTCAGAACCAGCCATTTGGTGTTCGGCGTGATGGCGCTTTCCAGCGCTTCCGGCGAAAGCTTGTAGTTCGAATTCGGGCCGCACTGCACAAAGACAGGCGTGCCGCCGGCCAGCAGCGCCATGTCCGGATAGCTTACCCAGTAGGGCGCAGGCACGATCACCTCGTCGCCGGGGTTCAGCGTCGCCATGAAGGCGTTGTACAGCACCGCCTTGCCACCTGGCGACACATTGATCTGGGATGGTTTGTAGTCGAGGTCGTTATCGCGCTTGAACTTGGCGCAAATTGCTTCCTTCAGTTCCGGAATGCCGTCGGCAGGGGTGTACTTCGTCTTGCCGTCCTGGATCGCCTTGATGGCGGCTTCCTTGACATGGTCCGGCGTGTCGAAGTCAGGTTCGCCGGCGCCCAGACCAATCACGTTGATGCCCGCGCGTTTCATTTCGTTCGCCTTTGTCGTCACGGCAATCGTGGCGGAAGGCTGAACGCGTTCGACGGCTCGGCTCAATGTGAGGTCGCTGGCCATATGCAGGGCTCCTGTCTGTCTTGTGCAGCGCATCCTTACGACTGGCCGTTTCAGTGCGCAAGGCGGTAGATTGGCGCGCACACCTGCTAATCAGGCACGAAGCAGATGCAGCAAATTTCACGCATCGGTTTCAACGAATTTTGGTCAGTTGGCCATAGGATCCATCAATCGTCGGACCTGTCCGGGGGACAAGTCGGAGGAAGGAAATGATTAGCACGGTATCCAAGTCGCCATTTGACAAGATTTACAGCGACATCATGACAGAGGTATCGCGCCGGTACGAGGCGACGGTGCACTGGCTGATGCAGCGCAACGATGCCGAACAGCTGATCATTGCCTGCGTGTTCATCCTGCTGCTGTTGTGGCTGATGATCCGCAGGTCCATGCGTAACAAGGATGGCAGCACGAGCCGCAATTTCGGCGGATCAGTCGTCCTGATCATGATTTTCGCCTTCGGTCTTGGCTGGATGCTGGACAGTGGCGGCGGATCGCTGGCCTTCATGTTCCGCGGCTGACACAGGCGGCCTAGGCGGCAGGGCTGCCAGCCCCTAGATTGGCGCCATGTCTGACTCGCCCACATCGCAGGCGCCCAAGCGCGGCGTCGATGTCATCAAGGACAATCTGAAGCGCCTGCCCGCCAAGCCGGGCGTCTACCGCATGTTTGGCGCGAAGGATGAGGTGCTCTATGTCGGCAAGGCACGAAACCTGAAGGCGCGCGTCTCAAATTATGCGCGGCTCGGCGGCCACACACAGCGTATCGCTGCCATGATTGCGCTGACCTCGCGCATGGAATTCGTGGTGACGGAAAGCGAGACTGAAGCGCTGCTGCTGGAAGCGAGTCTCATCAAGTCGCTCCGGCCGAGATTCAACATCCTGCTGCGTGACGACAAATCATTTCCATATATCCTGATCCGCCGTGATCATGACTATCCGCAGATCCTGAAATATCGCGGCTCCAAGCAGGATCGCGGTGACTATTTCGGGCCGTTTGCGAGCGCCAATGCCGTCACGCGCACCCTCGACACGCTGCAGAAGGCCTTCCTGCTACGCACCTGCGAGGACAGCGTGTTCTCGGTCCGCAACCGGCCCTGCATGCTGCACCAGATCAAGCGTTGCTCTGCGCCCTGTGTCGGCCTGATCAGCGAGAGCGGCTATACCAGGCTCGCTAACCAGGCGGCCGACTTCCTGCGCGGCAAGGGCGTCGACCTGCAGGCAGAGCTCGCAAGCGAGATGGAAGCGGCATCCGAGGAGATGGATTTCGAGCGCGCCGCAACCCTGCGTGACCGTATTCGCGCCCTGGCCGTCGTGCGGGCCCAGCAGGACATCAACCCGGACGGCATAGAGGAAGCCGATATCTTCGCCATTGCCATGGAAGGTGGCCAGTCGGCGGTGCAGGTCTTCTTCATCCGCGCTGGCCAGAACTGGGGCGCCACCATCCACTTCCCGCGCCATGAGAAGGACGAGACGCAGGAGGAAATCCTCTCTGCCTTCCTCGTCCAGTTCTATGACAAGCGCCCGGCCCCGCGCCTCATCCTGACCAATGAGGCGCCGGACCAGCGAGACCTGATCGGCGAAGCGCTGGAGCTGAAGGCGGGCAGGAAGGTCGAGATCCGTACCCCGCAACGCGGCGAGAAGCGCGAACTTGTGGCCCAGGCGACACGCAACGCAGCCGAGGCGCTATCGCGCAAGCTGGCCGAAACGGCGAGCCAGCAGCGCCTGCTGAAGGATCTCGCCAAGGCGTTCGACCTGCCTGAACCGCCAAAGCGCGTCGAAATCTACGATAATAGCCACATACAGGGGTCGAATGCCGTTGGCGGCATGGTCGTGGCCGGCCCGGAAGGCTTCATCAAGGGCCAGTATCGCAAGTTCAATATCAAGGACACCAAGCTCGAACCGGGCGATGATTACGGCATGATGCGGGAGGTCATGACACGGCGCTTCAAACGGCTCCTCAAGGAGGCGGAAGAGCAGAAGCTGCCGATCCGCGAGCTTGAAACCTATCCGGACCTTGTGCTCATCGATGGCGGGCTCGGCCAGCTCAGCGCCGTCACCGAGGCGATCGGCGAGCTTGGGCTGACGCCGGATGACATTACGCTCGTCTCCATCGCCAAGGGACCGGACCGCAATGCCGGCCGGGAGAAGTTTTTCCGGCCGGGCAAGACACCCTTCCAGCTGCCGCCGGACACGCCGGTGCTCTACTACCTGCAGCGCCTGCGCGACGAGGCGCATCGCTGGGCCATTGGCGCGCACCGCTCCAAACGGTCGGCTGACATCAAGTCGTCACCTCTGGATGAGATAGAAGGCATTGGCCCATCGCGGAAAAAAGCCTTATTGCACAGGTTTGGATCTGCCAAAGGCGTTTCACGGGCCAAGCTGGTCGACCTGGAAAATGTGGATGGCATCAACCGCGCTCTCGCTGAACGGATCTATGGCCATTTTAATGGAGGCTAGTGACCATTGGGGCTGAAATGGTTGCCGAATACCGTCACCATCCTGCGGTGCGTCCTGGCCATCTGGGTCGGCTTTCTCATCCTGGAATTCGGTCGCCAGCTTGATGCAGGCCGCGCCACCGGCAGCTGGGTTTTCCTTCCGTTTGCGGCCTTTGTGTTCGTGGCCGCAACCGACTGGCTGGACGGCGCGCTGGCCCGCGGGCTCGATGCGGTCAGCCCACTCGGTGCCCGGCTCGACCCGATTGCGGACAAGCTCCTGACCGGCGCCTGCCTGCTGACGCTCGCACATCTCGATAGCTGGACGTGGACGGTGTCCATTCCGGCGCTCACCATTGTCGGGCGCGATCTTCTCATGACAGCCATCCGCGAATCCATGGGCAATCCGAGGGGGTTGAAAGTGACGCGCGCGGCAAAATGGAAGACGGCTGTGGCACTGGTCGCGATTGGCGCATGCCTTCTCGGCATGGCAATCAGCGCGCTTGCGCTTGATACCGAGCGGTTCTCGGCAGCCTGGATCGGAACGCGCGCCGTCCTGATGGCAGGCCTGGTCGGCATCTGGGTCGCCGCTATCATGTCCGTGATGACCGCCGCTGACTATGTCTCAGCGCTGCGCCAGCAGGACTGAAAGCCTACCAGTAGCCATCCGAGACGCCGCCGCCATAGACCTCGGCAAGACGGCGCTTCGTGCCGGGCGTCGCGTCTTCGGGCGGCGAGACCGGGTCGATCCACAGCCGCTGCGAGATTTCGCCGCGACTTGTCGGCTCCCGCGCTTGCCATGCCTCCGCGTCCAGCCGGTAGAGCACGACATGGTCATTCGGGAAGACGCGGTGATTGGAGTAAATGCCAATGAGGCGAGGCGCTCCGACAATCTCGGCACCTGCTTCTTCAATCAGCTCACGCCTGAGCGAGACTTCGGCGATTTCACCTTTCTCTACGCCGCCCCCGGGCAGGAACAGGCCGGATGTGTAGGTGTGACGGACCAGCAGGACACGGCCTTGGCTATCTTCCAGCATCGCCCTCACGCCAAGCGTCATCGGGCGGCTCATGCGGAACCAGGACTGAAACATTCTCGTGCGGAGTTTTGGCATCAATATGGTTTCCGGTGAATTGCACCCTCGCCAAACCACTCAACACAGTCTATCAAGCCGGGCAACATTGGGTATTCAGGGTAGTTAAACATGTTCGCACTCATCGCCATCGGCGTCACGGTCGCAGTTTTCGGGCTTTTGAATCTGATCGATTATCGCCGTCTCGACTAAGAGGTCCATGTAGACTTGCCAGATCTGGCGCTCCTTGCAGCCCTTGTTGGCGGACTCGTCATTCTTGCCCTCGCGGGCGACTTTCTGGTCAATGGCGCCATGGACGCTGCGCGGCGTCTTGGCATTTCTCCTCTTATCGCAGGCATACTGATCGTCGGGTTCGGCACGTCCGCGCCGGAAATGGTTGTGTCGCTGGATGCCGCCTATAGCGGCAATCCCGGCCTCGCCATCGGCAATATCGTCGGCTCCAACATCGCCAATATCTGGTTCGTCCTGGCCGCGCCAGCCCTGCTCATACCGCTGACGGCGCGCCAGTTCGGCCTGCGCCGATCCTTCTGGTTCATGCTGGCCGTGACCGCCGTGTGGATCGCGTGGACCATGCACCACCCGCTGACGCCGCTCTTCGGCCTTGTCCTGCTGGCCCTCCTCGTCCTCTACACCTTCCTGATGTTGTGGTGGACCTCGTCAGCCTTGCGCAAGGGCGTCGATGTCGGGCTGGAAGACGGCGATGAACTCAAGACGTTCACCATGGCTGCAAGCCTGATCGTCGGCATTGTCGGCCTGCCGCTCGGCGCGCATCTCATCGTCGAGGGCGGCACCGGCATCGCGCGAACCTATAATGTCCCCGAGGAAGTCATTGGCCTCACCCTACTCGCCATCGGCACCTCCCTGCCAGAGCTGGGCGCCGGTCTTGCCGCCGCATTCCGCAGGCGCGCAGATGTGATCATCGGCAATGTCATCGGATCGAACATCTTCAACCTCGCCGGCGCGGGCGCGATCATCGCCCTGTTCGGGCCCACCGATCTCGCGCCGACCTTCCCGCAATTTGATCACTGGTTCATGGCAGCGGCAGCGATCACGCTCGGTCTCTTCGTCATTCCCCGCAACAAGATCACGCGCCTTGCCGCGCTTGCCATGGGACTTACCTATGGCATCTATCTCTACGGGCTGGTGAACGGCTGGAACATCGCAGGCGGAGTGGAAAGCCTCCTTGGCGGAAACTGAACTCAAACACCGGCGCGCCCTCATCACAGGCGCGGGAAAGCGGATCGGACAGGCGCTTGCAGAAGCGCTTGGCCAAGATGGCTGGGCGGTTGCGGTCCACTATCGTTCGTCCGCTGATGGTGCGAAGGAAACTGTACGCGCGATAGAAGCCGCTGGCGGCAAAGGCGTCATCGTGCAGGGCGACCTCGCTGAGGAAAAAGACTTGAGGCAGCTTGTACCGCTCGCTGCGGAAAAACTTGGCGGACCGCTCACACTCCTGGTCAACTCAGCCTCGACCTTTGAACAGGATACAGCGCGCAATCATGATCGCGAGGGCTGGGATCTTCATTTCGACGCCAATCTTCGCGCCCCCGTGGCGCTTGCGCAGGCGTTTGCGAACGCCCTGCCGGAAAAGCAACGCGGCCTCATCGTCAACCTGATCGACCAGCGCGTCTGGAAGCTCAACCCGCAATTCTTCACCTACACGCTTTCGAAATCGGCGCTGTGGACGGCCACGCAGACGCTGGCGCAGGCCCTCGCTCCGAATATCCGGGTCAATGGTATCGGGCCGGGTCCGACGCTGCGCAATGCCCATCAGAGCGAGGAAGAGTTCGAAGCCGAGCGCAAGGCGACGCTGACACAGGAAGGCTCGCGCCCAGAAGAAATCGTGCGGGCCCTGCGTTATCTTATCTCGGCTGACAGCGTGACCGGACAGATGATTGCTGCAGACGGCGGCCAGCACCTCATGTGGCAGACCCCGGACACGCAGATCTGATGGATTTCTCCTCCGACACGTCCGCCCCGGCGCACCCTCGCGTCATGGAAGCACTTGCCCGCGTGAATGCGGGCCACCAGTCGAGCTATGGCAATGACGCCGTGACGGCAGAGCTTCGAGGCCTGCTGGCCCGAACGCTCGAGATTGAGGATTTCGATTTCTGGCTCTGTGCATCGGGCACGGCGTCAAACGCGCTGGCGCTGTCCTGCTTTTGTCCCCCGACCGGCGCCATCCTCTGCCACGCCGAAGCGCACATCGCCCGCGATGAACGCGGCGCGCCGGAATTTTTCTCCGGCGGCGGCAAGCTGCAATTGCTCGGCGGCGATGGCGCCCAGATCGAGGAGACAGAGCTTCGCGATGCACTCGCGCGGATCGATCATGGCTTCGTCCACGAAACGCCGGCGCATGTTCTCTCGCTCACCAATCTTACTGAAAGTGGCACCGCCTACCCTGCGGCCCGCATCGCGCATTATGCAGCGCTGGCGAAGGAAGCGGGTCTCACCGTCCATCTCGACGGCGCGCGGATCGCCAATGCGCTTGTCTCGATGGGTGCGAGCCTTGCCGATATGAGCTGGAGAGCCGGCACGGATGTGCTTTGCCTCGGCCTGACCAAGACAGGGGCAATGGGCTGCGAGATCATCGTCCTGTTCGGTGAAGCCCGAACGAAGTTCAACGAGCTGAAGGCGCGCGCCAAACGGTCCGGGCACATGCCGCCCAAGATGCGTTACCTCGCCGCCCAGGCCATCGCCCTGTTGACGGACGGGCTGTGGCTGGACCTTGCCCGCAACGCCAATCAGCGAGCGCAGGAGGTCGCCAACCTGCTGTGCAGGAGACCGGGGACCGAACTGGTGCATCCGGTGCATGGCAATGAGGTCTTTGTCAGGCTGGATGACGAAACAGCCGGCAGGCTGCGGGACGCAGGCGCGGTGTTCTACACCTGGCTCGATGGCAGCTCGCGACTTGTAACCAGCTGGCAGACGGGCGCCGATACGATTGACCAGCTGGCGTCAGTTCTGGACTGACGGGTCCGGGTGTTCGGCAAGACCAGGCTTCATCCAGATCTTCATCCGTTCAAAATAGGCATCAACGTCCATGGGGGCGTATTTCTTGCCGTTCAGAAGCTCCTGGTGAAGGACCATGAAGATGGAGGAGCCCATCAGCATCATGGCGGCCTGCCGGGCAGCATGAAGAGGCCCCGACCAGCCCGGTGACTTGAACAGCCTGTTCGCGACCGCTTCGACACCCGGCATCACCAGGTTTTCGAGATAGGCGCGCCTCGCCTTCTCATCGATCATGCTCTCCCGGATTCCGAACCGGTGTGCCCGAATGTACAGCGAATTCTCGCGATATTGCGACATGAGATCGAGATAGTCGGTAACCGATTCCTCTATGGATGGCCCGACGACGGCAGCGGCAGCGCGCATCGACGCGGCAAGTTCATGAAGTTGCTCGAAGACGGCAATGATGACGCCTGACCGATCCTGAAAATAGTGCCTGAGCGTCGGTTCGGACGTATCCACTGCAATTGCGATTTGCCGGAAGGATGGCGCTTCCACGTCATCGCTCAGCAGAAAACTCGATGCGGCAGTGACCAGCGCCAGCCTCTTCTCCTCAAAATCCTGATTTCGCACCCCTGCCGGTCGTGGCATTCCTCGTCCTCCCTAGCCTGCATCCGGACGTCCCGGCGAATGGCCGGAACCTTTCAGCAGCCAGGACCACCATCCCGGCCACTGCAGTGATTACTGCACCAGCACCGAGCGGTTGCATCGCGCGTGGTGAACCCAGACATCGGCCTCTCCGACGCCAATGCCGAGCATTTCAGTCAAACTGTCGACGATCGAATCGACCGGCCCGGCTGCTGATTGCAGCGTGCTGCCGACAAGGCCCGTCACCGCCCTCGGGGTCGCCAGCGACAGACCAGCGATATCGACGTCATAGTCGAGCGTGCCGATCGTCGAAGAGATCGCACCGCGCAGGGCTTCTCGGGTCTGGACGGTCTTCGGATCGCCGCCAAAATCCCGGCTGTGAAACCGCAGCGTGCGAGAATTCGGCGACGAGAGGCTGGTGCGGGAGACTGCGCTCACCTCGATCAGGCGCGCATTGACGAGGCGGGCCGGCTCAAACCGCTGGACACGGCCCATCTGCTCCAGACCACCCGGCAGGTCGGCAATTCTCAGGGTCAGGATCGAAGGATCAACCTCGATATCAACACGGTGCACATCCGGCCGGTCATTTGCGCAGATCACCTCCGCGATCCGGGCTTCAGCGGACGCCATCTCGATATAGAGCGGCAGGCGAACCAGGTCCCCGTCCAGCGCGCCGCCTGCCGTCACCGAGGCCTCGATGAAAAGGCGGAGCTGCGCCGTCGACACCATGGACTGGCCATCATCGGTCAGGGAGAACCATGTCATCGACTGCGGACGTTCACCGACAAGCAGGGCAATGCGCGTATCAGCCAGGCCGGGAACGCTCGCCCCAAGGTCGAGGTCGACCTGATTGGCTCCATTTGCGGCAATGGCACTGGCGGTCACCATCTGTACGGCTTCGAGCACGAGGTCGAGATCGCCCTCCACACTGCCAAGTTCAGCGCGCCCGACAGGGCCAAGGTCAAACAGCGTCGATAGCGACACGGAGAGGTTCGCCATGGCCCTGTTCGAGGCGAGCCCCTGCAGCACCGATTTCGCGCTGAGCGACCCTTCGCTGACGTCTGCCATTGCGGAGAATACGCTTGTCAGCGCGACATCGCTATCCAGCACATCATCATAGGTGACGGCTTCCAGATCGAGATCGCTGGCGAGCGTTTCCGAGAATTTCAGGAGATCGACATCCGCATTGACGAGCGAATTATAGTCCATGACCGTCAGCTTGACCTCCGATCCGGTCAGGCCGGAGAGCATGGCATTCAGCAGGCCGTCTTCGAGCCTGGCGAGACGCGAGCCGATGGACATCGCCACTTCTGACGAGACGGACGCTGTCCCGGACGCCGAAACGCGCTCCCGGTTCGTACCAATGAAATCGAAATAGCGAGCCGGCGCTTCGGTGAGCGAGACGCGGACAGCATTGACAGGCTCACCTCCGACCTCAAAGCGCGCATCGAAGGCAAGATCCGGATTGGCGAAATAGCGGCCGAGCTCGACAGAGACATCTCCCTTGAACTGGTGCAGCGACTCGCGTTGGGGATTGCCATCGCGGCCGCGCAGACGGTGCGCGTCACTCTTGCGATAGCCATTGTCGGACAGCAGCTTGTAGACCGCCAGTTCGGCCTTTTCGATATTGGATGCCGCTGCAATTGCGGCCAGGTCGGCAAGGCCTTGCAGTTTGCGCTTCTGTTCGGCGGTCGCGCCGACATCGACGGCAAATGCGGCCATTACGACAGCGATGGGTGCGAAGATCGAGACCAGGATGACAACCTGTCCAGACAGGTCTCGCCAAAAGGTTCGCAGGCGCGTAACCGGTTGGAGAATGGATACAGCGCGCATCTCAGTAGCCTCCCGCGCGGATCAGCGAGGTCCGGGTGATCGTCTTTTCGGGCAGAGGCAGGCCCTGATAGAGATTCCATACAGGAAGCTCGGTCGCATCATAGGTGACCGTCACGACCACGAAATCGGAGCGGTCCTCATTGCTCGACACGTCCACGCTGAGATGGTCACCCAGCAACAGGCCGCCTTGTTCGAGGGCGGTTGCGACATAGGTGTCGACAAGCTTCTGGCGCTCATTCATGTCCAGCCCACCCATCGCCGCCCTGGCGCTATTTGCAGCGAGTTGTTGCACAGAGTGCGCGGCACCGAAGTAAACACCGTATGCAATAATACCGAATATGAATAACAATAATACTGGGGAAATCATGGCTAATTCTATCGCCGCGACCCCATCATTACTTACTTTAAACTTAGCACGCTTCCTCATTCTGACGTTCGCCTTTCAGAGCAAATTGTCCAGACCAGGAACGATTTTCTATTTTATATTTATTTTGCTCAATCCCTGGCACTGTTGAGCGAGGATTGTGCCTCAGAAATTAACAAAAACATTCTGTAACATTCAGAAATTGAACCAGCCTCGAATCCCTCAAGGCGATAACCATTCAACATGTTGTTTTTACATTCTTTTTAAAAGCAATTGCAAAAGACTTTATTTTAAATAGTTGAATATTGTATATAGTATAATAAAAGTCGCCCGGAGCGCGCTTTACAATTCCCCTGAAAGCACCCTGTTCTGACGTATTCATTACAGCTTCGGCAGCATGCATTTGCGCAGAAATCGAATACGAAAGTGTAGATTACTTCCGCCAAGTGCGACCGGATTGCACTGGCGATGGGATGCGCCGATTTGCACCCGCGAGAACCTGCTCAAGGGACCGGTCCTGTTTACCAAGAACAGGATTTTTTGAGGAGGAAAATGGTGGGCGGTACAAGGATCGAACTTGTGACCCCTACGATGTCAACGTAGTGCTCTACCGCTGAGCTAACCGCCCACTCGTTTCGAAGCGGCCCTAATCGGGCTTTGGGCCCGGCAAGTCAAGCCCGCAATGTCGGTGAATGTCAGGCCGCGATGACGCGGTCAACTTCCTCCACCAGCTCTCGCAGGTGAAACGGTTTGGAGAGGATCTTCGCGCCTGCCGGCGTCGGCGTTCCGGACGCGAGCGCCACAGCGGCAAATCCGGTGATGAAAACAATCTTCATGGCCGGGTCGAGCTCGGCACCGCGGCGGGCAAGCTCAATCCCGTCAATCCCTGGCATGACAATATCGGTCAGCAAGAGATCGAACACTTCGCGCTCCAGGGCGGCGAGCGCGGTTTCACCATCCTCGAAGTCCTGGACCTCGTGGCCGGCACGCTTCAGAGATGCCGCCAGGAAGGTGCGCATCATCTCATCATCTTCAGCCAGCAGGATTTTACTCATGGGCCCCGACTCCACATTCACGGTCTATTCTAACATTGATTCCATAGACAGTGCTTCGGGTAAATTCGAAGTGAACAGAACCGACATGCTTGACCTTCGCGCCAAATGGTCAACCATCTGGACACAATGAGCATGATTGATGACGAAAGACGGATGAAGCAGGACGTGGCCCGCACGGTCGCCCCCTTCATCCTGTCGCGGCCAGAAACAGACCCGCATCCCGTCATCTTCGCGTCTCCCCATAGCGGCCACTATTATCCAGACACGCTGTTGCAGAATCTCTGTGTGCCGCTGATCGACCTGCGGCAGACCGAAGATGCCTTTGTCGACCAGCTGTTTGCGAGCGCCCCTCAAGCTGGCGCAACCCTGATCGCGGCAACGCATGCACGCAGCTTTGTCGACCTCAACCGGGATGCGCGCGAACTCGACGCCGACATGATCGAGGGCGGACTGCCCGGCCCTGTCGCCGCGCCGTCTGCACGGGTGCAGGCGGGACTTGGCTGTTTTCCACGGATCGGTGCACGCGGCGAAAACATCTATGCTGGCAAGATCTCCAGCCAGGATGCCCACACGCGCCTCGATCACGTCCACACACCCTATCATCGCGCACTTGCCGACGAGATCGCCCGCTGCAGGGAGGCCTCTGGCTGCGCCATTCTGATTGACTGCCATTCCATGCCATCGCAGCAGCCAGGGCGCCGTGACCTTCCGGACATCGTGCTTGGAGACCGTTTTGGTTCGAGCTGCACCAGCCAGCTGACAAGCCTTGTTGAACGTACCTTCCGCAGTGAGGGCTACAGCACGGTGCGCAATGCACCCTATGCCGGCGGCTACACAACGCGCCGTTACGGACGCCCGAAGCGCCACGTCCATGCCCTGCAGATCGAGATCAATCGGCGCCTCTACATGGATGAAGCTGAGATTACGCCGAACGCATCCATGCAAAATGTCATATCTGCGGTGCAGCACGTCATAACAGAGATTTGCCGCTTCTCAGCACGGCTGTCGGCCTGACCCACCTCAAAAAAAAATGGCCGTGCCAAGCCGGCACGGCCAATAAGGTAAAGGGAGGAAACGCCAGAAGGCGTTAGCACCGCAGTGCTGAGCCCAATCTATTGTGCGCCGCAGCAAATGCAACCCCTAAAATTATCAAGACCTGCATTTTCGCATGTGACAGCCGGTCACACATGTTCGGCACGATGCTTGCTCTCCTGTCCCACAATGTTCATTCCGGGACTGTTCCCGGGTGCTGATGGGAGCCGGGAAATGACGGACAAGACGGACTTGCATGTAGGGAAACGCCTTCGCCGCCGCCGTAGACTTCTGGGACTGACACAACAGGAACTCGCCAATCAGGTGGGTGTGCGGTTTCAGCAGATTCAGAAATATGAGTGCGGCGCGAACCGCATGACATCGTCGAGACTGTTCGACCTGTCGCGGGCGCTTCACGTATCTGTGCAGTATTTCTTCGACGGGATCGAGACAGATGACCTGCTGGCAGCAAATGACGCTGACCGGATGGATGGGGACATCCTCAGCCAGAAAGAGACGCTGGAACTGGTGCGCGCCTATTATCGTCTCGGCGAACGCCCTCGCCGCCGCCTTCTTGAACTGGCAAAGGCCCTCGAAACCGATAGTAGCGACAGCGGCGCTGCTTGACGCTTTGGCCTGACTGGCCCAAAGCGCTTGGGCATGAGCCAGGCGATTGACGAAAATGATATCCTGAACCTGACCAGGCGGCTCGCAGGTGCCGCCTGGTCTGCGATTCAGCCCTATTTCCGGACTGGAGCCACCGCCGAGAACAAGGCAGGTGGCAGCCAGTTCGACCCGGTCACGGCCGGCGACAAGGCGGGCGAGCAGGCCATTCGCGACATCCTCGCCCAGGAACGCCCCGATGACGGGATTGACGGCGAGGAATTTGGAAAACACGAAGGCGCGTCCGGCTGGACCTGGCTGATCGATCCGATTGACGGCACCCGCGCCTTCATTGCCGGCCTGCCGGTCTGGACGACACTTATTGCCCTTGTAGACCCTGACGGTCACCCGGTCATTGGGGTGATTGACCAGCCGGTTGTCGGCGAGCGCTATTATGGTGCGCCGTCTGGCAGCACCCTGGAAACGCGGTCAGGCCGCAGCCCGCTAAAAGTATCGACCTGCACCGACCTCCGTCAGGCCATCATCGCAACGACCGACCCTTATATCATGACACCTGCTGAGCAGGGCGCGTGGACGCATCTTCGGGCCACTGCGAGAGTCAGCCGCTATGGGCTTGACGCCTATGCCTATGCGCGCCTCGCCGCCGGCACGATTGACCTTGTCTGTGAGACAGGCTTGCAGGCACATGATGTTGCCGCGCTTGTGCCGGTGGTGCGGGGAGCTGGCGGGATCGCTCGCGACTGGCGTGGGAATGAAGCGAAACTCGGCTCCCAGATCGCCTGCGCATCGTCGGAGGGCGTATTCGAACAGGCGCTGATCTCGCTGCGCCGGTCGGCAATCTGAATCCGGGTGCAGCTTTGCTGGTATTTTGGCCCGAAATCGCGCTAGATATTCCGGCATGACCGATAATAGCGAATCCCTCGTCCACAAGAAGCTGCCGACCAAGGCATGGCCGAACCACTGGAAGATTTCCAACATCATTGATGGCCGCTCCTTGCGGATCAAGCTGACGGCGGCGGCGCTGGACAATCTCGGCGACGAAGCTGCGGCGCGCAAGGAAGTGCTGAACCATCTCCACGGGGCGCTTTTCCGGGGGCGGATGATTGCGCAGGAGCGTCTGCAACAGGGCTCTGACGGTCTCGACACGGCACGCCTTCTGGCTGCCGTCCAGGACGAGGTCCTGCACGCACTGTATGATTATGTCACGGTACACGTGCACCGGGCCCGCAACCCTACAGAAGGCGAGCGGCTCGCCGTCTTTGCAACGGGTGGATATGGTCGCCACGTTCTCGCCCCGTCGAGCGACATCGACCTTCTCTTCATTCGGCCCTACAAGGCTTCGGCGCATGCCGAGAGCGTCATTGAGTATATGCTCTACGCCCTCTGGGACATGGGGCTGAAGGTTGGCCACGCCTTCCGCACGCCCGCCGATTGCGTGCGTCTTTCGCGCGAGGACGTGACCATCAAGACGTCCCTGCTGGATGCGCGCTTCCTGTTTGGGGATGACGAGCTTGGCCACTCCACGATCGAGACATTCCGCGAGGAAGTGATAGACGGACAGGACTACCAGTTCATCACAGACAAGCTGGCCGAGCGCGACAATCGGCACGCCAAGCTTGGCAATACGCGCTATGTCGTGGAGCCGAATGTGAAGGATGGCAAGGGCGGCCTGCGCGACCTGCAGACGCTGTACTGGATCGCCAAACATATCAAGCATGGCGAGACGCTTGAAGATGTCATGCAGTCTGGCCCGTTCACCAAGCACGAATATGCCGTGTTCATCCGCGCCGCGCGGTTTCTTTGGACCGTGCGCTGCCATCTCCATTATTTGACGGGCCGGGCCGAGGAGCGGCTGAGCTTCGACCTGCAGCCGGAAATTGCCTCGCGCATGGGCTATCGCGACCGGGCGGGTCAGCTCGGCGTCGAGCGCTTCATGAAACACTATTTCCTCGTCGCCAAGGATGTCGGTGGCCTGACGCGCATTCTCGCTGCAAAGCTTGAGGCCGAGCAGAAGAAGAAGCCGGAGGGCTGGCGGCGCTTCATTCCGGCAGGGCAGCCGAAACCCTTGCCGCAAAAGGGATTTGCCATTGATGGCGGCCGCGTAAACATCACCGATGACGGCGTCTTCAAGAAAGACCCGGCCAATCTTATCCGCCTGTTCGCGATCGCTGACGAAACCGAGCACGACATTCATCCTGATGCGATGACGCTGGCTGCGCGCAGTTCCCGCCTGATCAATCCGAAAACCCGCGAAATGCCTGAAATGCGGGATGCCTTCCTGAAACTGCTGGTCGAGGGCCGCGATCCCGGTCTTGCGCTGCACCGCATGAACGAAGCCGATGTACTTGGCCGCTTCCTGCCGGAGTTTGGCGGCATTGTCGCGCAGACCCAGTTCAACATGTATCACCACTTCACGGTAGACGAGCATACCATCCGCGCGGTCGAGTATATCGCCGAGATGGACCGTCATGGCGGCGAAGGTTTCGAGCTGGCGCACCGGCTGTTCCAGCGTATCGAGAACAAGCAGGTCCTGTATCTCGCCATGCTTCTGCACGACACCGGCAAGGGCCATGGCGACCAGCAGGTCGAGGGCATGAAGACCGCAACCAAGGCCGGCAAGCGGCTTGGCCTTACCGATGCCGAAACCGACCTCATTGCCTGGCTTGTCGGCCATCACCTTGAGATGAGCGAGACCGCCCAGAAGCGCGACATAGCAGACCCCGCCACCATCGTCCGGTTTGCCGCCATGGTCGGCTCCCTGGAACGGCTTCGCCTGCTCTACATCCTCACCATCGCGGACATCCGGGCCGTCGGACCGGGCATCTGGAACGCGTGGAAAGGCCAGCTTCTCGAGGATCTCTACCACAATACCGAAGCAGCTCTCCGGGGCGGGCGGACCGATGAACGCGGCGTGTCGATGGAACTGCAGATGCGCGCCAGCAAGAGCCGTGAAGCGCTGCAGGAACGTGTCGGCAAGATCCCGACTGTCATGGCCGAAATGGATCCGTCCTACTGGACCGGCTTCGACGTGGATGAACTGACAGAACATGCCTCGAAGCTGTCGTCGACTGAAACGCCGGTCATTTCAGCGCAGGTGCGCGAAGACGGAGGCGGCGTCTCGCTGCTGGTTGCCGGACATGACCGGCTCGGCCTGTTCGCGCGCCTCGCAGGGACAATTGCCGCGCAGGGCGCCAATGTGGTTTCCGCGCAGGTCTATACTGGCCCGTCGGGCTTCATCGTCGACGTCTTCATCCTGCAGGATGGCAAGGGTGGCGTCTTTGCCGCCGGTGACGAGAGCCGGCTGCGGCGTCTCGAAAGCGAGGTGCGCCGCGTGTTCACCAGCGATGCTCCGATCAGCAATATTCCAACCCCAGCCTATCGGCGTGAGGCGGCCTTCCGCGTCATCCCGCAGGTGGAAATTGATGAGGCCATCTCGACGGAATACACGGTCATCGATGTGGCAGGGCGCGACCGGCCGGGCCTTCTCCATGATGTGGCAACCGTGCTCGCTGACCGGAACATCTCCATCCATTCCGCCCATGTCGGCAGTTATGGCGAGCGGGTTTTCGACGCATTTTACGTGCAGCTGCCCGAGAAATTCACGCAGGACAATATCTTGTCACTCAAGGAGCAACTTCTGGACGTTCTGAGGCGCGATGAACCGGATGCGCCGCGGACCCCGGCCCGCAGCCTGAAACAGGCCAACGCCGCCGACAGCTTCTGACCAAGGCCCCGGAGAGACGTCCAGAAAGATGAGTGTCCTGAAGAATACGCTGACCCAGTCGACATGGACGCTCGGCAGCCGTGCGCTGGGCTTTCTGCGCGATGCCGTCATCCTCGCCAAGGTCGGCGCCGGGCCGGTGGCAGACGCCTTCTTCACCGCCCTGATGTTCCCCAACCTGTTCCGCCGGGTCTTTGCCGAAGGCGCTTTCGCCCAGGCCTTCATCCCGGTCTATGCACGCACCCTGGAAGCTGAAGGCCCGGAGGCCGCGCAGAAGCTTGCCAACGAAACCTTGAGAGGGCTGCTGGCGGTCACAGTCCTGCTTGTCATCATCGCGCAGGTCGCGATGCCCTGGATCATGCTGGTCATCCATGGCGGCTATAGGGACGATCCGGTCCACTTTCCGCTCGCAATCCTGCTGACGCAGATCACCATGCCATACCTGTCCTTCATGGCACTGGCAGCGCTCTTGTCCGGTGTCCTGAACTCTGCGGGACGGTTCGGCATGTCGGCTGGTGCGCCAACGCTGCTCAACCTCTGCTTGCTGGTCGCGGCCTTTTTCGGTTCGGACAATTTCGCGGTGTCGAAATCGCTCGCGGTTGCAGTCTCCATTGCAGGCTTCCTGCAGGTGTGCCTGCTCTGGTACGGCGTGTCGCGCCAGAAGGTTCGCCTGCATCTTGGCCTGCCCCGCTTTACACCGGGCGTGCGGCGCGTTGCAGCCCTGGCCATTCCCGGCACGATCGCGGCGTCCGGCATGCAGATCAACATCCTCGTCAGCCAGTCGCTCGCCAGCTTCGAGGAAGGCGCAAAAACCTGGCTCTATTCGGCAGACCGGCTGTACCAGCTTCCGCTCGGTCTTGTGGGCGTCGCCGTCGGCCTTGCCATCCTGCCGCGACTTGCCCGCGCTGCGCGTTCGGACGATCAGGCCGGGTCGCAAGGCGTGATGGACAATGGTGTCGGACTGGCCATGGCCCTGACCGTGCCCGCAGCCGCTGCGCTGATGGCGGCACCTTTCCTCTTCGTGGACAGCTTTTTCAGCCGCGGGGAATTCACATCGGGGGATGCCGCGCAGACCGCCCGCGCGCTGTTTCACTTTGGCTGGGGCGTGCCGGCCTTCGTGCTGATCAAGGTGCTCGCGCCCGGCTTCTTCGCCCGCGAAGACACGAAGACGCCGATGAATTACTCGCTGATCTCTGTCGTCGTGAACACTCTTCTTGGGGCCAGCCTGTTCTTCTGGCTGAAATCCCGGGGCGTTGCAGGTTTCCCCGGCCTTGCCATTGCCACCAGCACGGCGGCCTGGGTCAATGCGGGGCTTCTCTTCCTGACGCTGAACCGCCGCGGCTGGTACCGTCCGGGCGCGCGGCTCGTGCAGCGGCTTGTCAGCGTTCTCATCGCTTCAGGGGCTCTCGCCGCCCTGCTCTGGTATCTCGCCAGTATCAGCGAGACGGTGCAGGCCTACACATTCGGTTCCAAGTTCCTCGCCGCTCTTGCCATTGCTGCTGGTGGCGCTGGCGCATATGGCATCTTTGCCATCCTGTTCGGCGCGATCCGCCTCAGTGACATCAAGGGGGCTAGGCGCGCCTGAGCCCTTGCGCTATTGGCGGCGCCATGAGTGAACAACAGATCCCAACCTATACCGGACCGCAACGCGTCTTTTCCGGTATCCAGCCCACCGGCAATCTCCACCTCGGAAATTATCTCGGTGCCCTGAAGAAATTCACGCGGCTGCAGAATGAAGGCTGGGACTGCGTGTTCTGCGTCGTGGATCTGCACGCCATCACCATGCCGTTCGATCAGTCGCAGCTGGCGAACCAGACCCGGCAGATTGCAGCGGCGATGATGGCGAGCGGTGTCGAGCCGGACAAATCGGTGCTGTTCGCGCAATCCTCCGTTCGGGTTCACACTGAGCTGACCTGGGTTTTTGACAGCGTTGCCCGCATGGGCTGGCTGGAAAAGATGATCCAGTTCAAGGAAAAGTCTGGCAAGGACGCTGAGCGCTCATCCGTCGGGCTGTTTAATTATCCGGTCCTGCAGGCTGCTGACATCCTCGCGTACAAGGCAACGCATGTCCCAGTGGGCGAAGACCAGCGCCAGCACCTGGAACTTGCCCGCGATATCGCTGACCGCTTCAACCGCGATTATGGTGCCCCCGGCTTCTTTCCGCTGCCAGAAGCCCTGACCGAAGGGCCGGGCGCCCGGATCATGTCCCTCAAGGACGGCACGAAGAAAATGTCGAAGTCCGACCCGGCGGAGAATTCCCGCATCAACCTGATCGACGATGCCGACACGATTTCGCGCAAGATCAAGAAGTCGAAGACCGACACGCTGGGCGACATGCCGAGCGAGATGGCCGGTCTTGAGGGTCGTCCGGAAGTGGCAAACCTTGTCGGAATCTATGGCGCTCTGGCCGGCCTGACAGACGAGCAGGTTCTTGCTGAATATGGCGGCAAGGGCTTTGGTACGTTCAAGCCCGCTCTTGCTGACCTTGCCGTCGACCACCTCGGCCCCATCACGGCTCGCATGCGCGAACTGATGGATAATCCGGATGAAATCGACGCGGCGCTGAGACAGGGCGCCGAGCGGGCCAACGCCATTGCAGAGCCGATCATGGAAGAGGTGCGGCAGATCGTCGGCTTCTGGCGGCCCTGATTTCGACGGTAGATGCGAGCCTTAACCAAAGGTCAGCATCCATGAAGATCAACCGCACCCTTCTCATCGCCATTCCGCTGCTGCTGGCGGCCTGCCAACCGGCAACGGAGTCCGCAGACACGTCCGGCTCTCAGCAGGAAGGCGGGCCTGTGCTGTCCTACACAGATGCCTTTATCATGGCCCCGATCGGTGGCCGGGACGTCACCATGGGCGGCATCGAGATCACTGTGAATGGCGGCGATGTACGCCTCACCGGCGCAACCAGTGATGCCGCGACCACTGTTGAGACGCACTCGATGTCGATGGATGACGGCACGATGAAGATGCGTCCGGTGGAAGGATGGGACATCGCCGATGGCGAAACGCTCGATCTCGACCGCGGCGGCGACCATCTGATGCTGTTTGGCGTGGAGCCCGGCCTTGCGGCTGGCGATACGGCCAACATCACTTTCTATTTCGACGTGGAAGGCCGCGACGAGCCGCTGACGCTCGAGGCAGAGGCTGAGGTGCGCGGCGTCGGCGAATAGACGCCTGCCCGCTTATTTCTTTTTCACGACCTTCTTCTGGAAGTCGATGACGCGCGGGACGATCTCCTTGCGGAATCGCGAGCCGTTGAACACGCCATAATGGCCAACGCCCGGCTGCACATAGTCGACTTTCATCCCGTCCGGGATGCTCGTGCAGAGATCGTGTGCGGCCTGCGTCTGGCCGATGCCTGAAATGTCGTCCAGCTCACCCTCGACCGTCATCAGGCCGACCGTCTCGATCAGGCCCGGCTTGACGAGACGATCGTCGCGGTAGCGGTATTCGCCGCGTGCCAGCAGACACTTCTGGAAGACGCGCTCAATCGTCTGGATGTAGAACTCCTCGGTGAGGTCAAGGACAGCAAGGTACTCGTCATAGAAGGTCTTGTGCTTGTCCGCGCCGTCGCCATCGCCTTCGACGAGGTGGTCAAAGAAACGCGCCTGCGCGTCGACATGCCGGTCCCAGTTCATGTGCATGAAGGATGTAAGCTGCACGAAGCCCGGATAGACCCGGCGGAATGCACCCGGCCAGGGTGGCGGCACGGTGTGGATCATCTTGGAGCGGAACCAGTCGAGGCTGCGCTCTTCAGACAGACGGTTCGGCACGGTCGGCGACCGGCGCGCATCAATGGGCGACCCCATATAGGTCATCGTCGCGGGCATCGCGTCAGAGCCGTCTTCCGCCATCATCGAGATCGCCGCGAGAACGGGAGGTCCGGGCTGGCAGACAGCGACGACATGCGCGCCCTGACCCAGCACTTCCAGCATCATGCGGATGTGGTCGATATAGTCGTCGAGGTCGAAGCGGCCGAACCAGACCGGCGCCATGCGCGCATCAGTCCAGTCTGTGATGTAGACTTCATGGGTCGGCAGGAAAGCTTCCACCGTGCCGCGCAGGAGCGTCGCATAGTGCCCCGATAGCGGCGCGACGATCAGCAGTTGCGGGCGCTCCGGCTCAACATTCTCGGTGCTGAAATGCACCATCTGACACCAGGGCGTTGCCCAGACCGTCGTCGGCTCGACAGCGCATTCCTTGCCGTCAATCTCGGTCGATGTGATCTGCCAGTCCGGCTTGCCATAGTAACGGGTCGCGCGCTCGAAGACTTTGGAGGCCGCCGAAACCGACTTTGCGAACTGGGTATCGCGCAGCGGATTGACGGGTGAAGTCCACACCGAATTGGTGGCCTTGGCATGCAGCCGAAGCGGCGCCATGGCAGCGCGGTTCATTTCAACGAGTGAATAGAGCACTGTACGATCCCATCATGTTGCACTGCAACATATGCGCTCTTTCGTGCAGATTGCAACCGGATTCAGGAGCCGAGCAGTGTTCCGAGACAGGCGGCCATCTCGTCAGGATTGGTATTGGTCTCGGCAAAGAAGGTTTTCAGCTTCCAGTCCTCGCCCATCAGATAGAGCAGCGATGTGTGATCCATCGTATAGTCGGCGAGGCTGTCGGGCGTTTCGACCCGGTTATAGCCAACGATGAACTCATCAGCGGCCTTCTTGATGTCTTCCTCACTGCCGGTAAGGCCGACCAGGCCTTCGGGAAAGGCATTACTCGCCACATAGGTTGCGAGCTGTTCAGGCGTATCGCGCTCAGGGTCTATGGAGATCAAAAGCGTCTGCGGCGGCTCAACGCCTTCCGGCAGCTTCTTGTACGCATTTGCGATGCTGACCAGCGTCGAGGGACAGACATCCGGGCAGAAGGTGAAACCGAAATAGATCAGCGTCGGCTTGCCCATATAATCCTGTTCGGTCACCCGCTCACCGAGATGATTGGTGAGCTCGAACGGGCCGCCGATTTCCTCATAGGCGCGCGTGGTGCAGGACGCGGTCGCGCCGCCGGCTGTTGCCGTGGGCTTGCCGCTCGCGGTGTCATTTCCACTGTCGCAGGCGGCAAGGCCGAGCGCTGCAGCCGAAAGCATTAAGGTCTGGATCATACGCATGCACAAATGTATGCGACTGGCCACCGGGCGCGGCAAGGTGCAAACTGCCGCATGAGGGGCGCAGGGAGCCGATGGAAGAGACACATGCCACACGCGAAGGGCTGGAGCAGGCGCTCTACAGCCTTCTGCCAACCGGCCTCGCCGGTGTCGACGCCGCGCGCGGCCGTGCCCGCCTGCGCACGCTTGTCACGCTGCGCTGGCTCGCCGTGGCGGGGCAGACGGCGGCGGTGCTGTTCGTGCACTTCGGTCTTGGATTTGAGTTGCCGCTGGGTCTCTGCCTGACGGTGATCGCAGCCTCGGCCTGGCTCAACGTCTTCATGTCCTTTGCCATGCGGGACCAGTTGCTGTTGAAGGGCTGGGAGGCGGTCCTGCAGCTTGGTTTCGACACGCTGCAGCTTGCTTTGCTGCTGGCGCTGACGGGCGGCCTCGCCAATCCGTTTCTGCTGTTCCTGCTCGCGCCGGTCACAGTCGCGGCGACCAGCCTCAGACGGCGCTTCTCAGTGAGTGTCGCGATCCTCGCCATTGTCTGCGCGGCGCTGATGTCTGCTTTTGCGTTTGACCTGCCGGGCCCGGAAGGCGAGCCATTCGACCTGCCGGCGCTGTTTGAATGGGGGCATTTTGCGGCGCTCGGTATCGGGATTCTCTTCTTTACCGTTTCATCGCTACGGCTCAGCGAGGACGAAGCCCGCTTGATCCGCGCGCTTGATGCAGCGTCCATCGTCATGGCCCGTGAGCAGCGCCTGTCGGCGCTCGGCACCATGGCGGCGATGACCGCGCACGAGCTTGGCACGCCGCTCGCAACCATCCACCTGGTCGCCAAGGAGCTGGCCGGCGAGTTCGACCGCGAGGACCCGCGCTATGAAGATATCCGCCTGATTGCAGAACAGGCTGATCGGTGCCGGGAAATCCTCGGCCAGCTCAGCCGGTCGCGTGAGGCCGAGGACATCGTCCACGCCAATATGCCGCTGTCCAGCCTGGTCGAAGAAGCTGCCGCGCCATTCAAGGGTCTCGGTGTTGAGCTGAAAGTCACCTATTCGCCGGGTGAGAATGGCGAACCCCGCGTTCCGATGATCCGCCGCAGCCCGGAAGTCCTTCACGCGCTCGGGGCCTTTATCGAGAACGCCGTGAGCTTTGCCGACAGCCAGGTGCGCGCTGTCGCAAGCTGGACGGATCGCCAGTTCATGGTAACAATTTCCGATGACGGGCCAGGCTTTGCTGCCGACGTCATGCCAAAGCTGGGCGAGCCTTATGTCTCCCAGCGCGGCGAGGCCCATCTCGGCGGCGGCGACATGGGGCTTGGCTTCTTTATTGCCAAGACCCTGATTGAAAGAACCGGCGGACGGATCGCAACGCGCAACCGATATCCGCCAAGACACGGCGCAATTGTGCAGGCCGTCTGGCCAAGAACAGCACTGGAAAGCTTGGAATCTGACCGGATACAGATAAATAACCCGGCAGTGGAGACTTGATCATGGACTATAATGTCACCGTAAAACTTCATGAGTCCCTGAAGGACGTTGAAGATCGCACCTGCCTGGTCCTCGATGATGACGGCCCTTTCCTGCAGAGACTGGCAAGGGCGCTGACCCAGCGTGGCTTCCTTGTTTCGGCCGTGTCTTCGGCCGCCGAGGCCAAGGACATCGCCCGCATGAACCCGCCGGCCTTTGCTGTACTGGACCTTCGTCTCGAAGACGGATCGGGCCTTGACGTCGTCGAGGTGCTGCACCGCTTTCGCCCGGAAGCGCGCGCTGTCATCCTGACCGGTTATGGAGCAATTGCGACGGCTGTCGCGGCCGTGAAGGCCGGGGCGGTTGACTATCTTGCCAAGCCAGCCGAAGTCGAGGACATCGTTCGCGCACTGGTCAACAAGGGCGACGGGCTGCCAGAGCCGCCCGAGAACCCGATGTCGGCAGACCGTGTGCGCTGGGAGCACATTCAGCGGGTGTATGAGCTATGCAATCACAATGTCTCGGAAACGGCTCGCCGTCTGAACATGCATCGCCGTACCCTGCAGCGCATCCTCGCAAAGCGCGCGCCGCGCTAGCCTTCAGCGCGCTGGCCGTTGCAGCCCTTCCGGCCGCGACAGCGCAGGACAAAAGCCGCTACAAGCCGGTCGATGAGACCGACAATAGCGGTGTGTATGCGGCGCTGCGCGGCTATGGCGCAATCCACGATCAGAACAATTTCCTGTTCGAAGCCAGCCGCGAATTCGGCGCCGCAATCGGCTTTGCCTGGGACGAGAACTGGCGCATCGAAGGCGAATATGCCCGGCGCTGGGCGAAGATTTCCGGCATCAATGGTGCGCGCCAGGCCAAGGGCAATTTCGACAGTCACACCTTCGGAGCGCATCTCTTCCGCGACTTCAACCATGGCAGCCGGTTCCGGCCTTTTCTCGGCGCCGGAGCGGGCTGGGGCATTCTCGATTTCGAGTTTTCGGGGCCAGCCAACATCAATCCCGATTTCATCGTCATGGGCGACGACACCAATCAGAGCCTCTACTGGAATGTCCTCGCCGGCGTGAATTACCGCGTCTCGGACCGCTGGAAGGTGGGCGCGGGCGTGGAATATTTCACATTCGACGACCAGCCGGTTGAAGCGAATGTTGGCGGACGGCTTGGAATTGACGGGATCAACCGGTCATACAATTACTTCATCTCGGCGAGATACAGCCTGACCGGGCCTTTCAGGCGCTAGGCCCCTTCGGCCCAAGCGAAGACGTCTTGCGCGCCGGATCGGGCGTCTTGTCCTTGAACTTGCAGATGTCGCGGATGGAGCAGTCCCAGCATTTCGGCTTGCGCGCCATGCAAGTGTAGCGCCCGTGCAGGATGAGCCAGTGGTGCGCGCCTTTCTTGAACTCTGGCGGCGTGACACGCTCCAGCTGGTCTTCAACCTCGTCCGGGGTCTTGCCGGGGGCGAGGCCGGTGCGGTTCGACACGCGGAAGATGTGGGTATCAACGGCGATGGTCTCATGGCCGAAGGCTTCGTTCAGGACGACATTGGCGGTCTTTCGCCCGACGCCCGGCAGCCTCGTCAGCTCATCGCGGGTCTGGGGCACCTCGCCGCCAAACTCATCCACGATCATCTGGCTGAGCGCGATGACATTCTTCGCCTTGTTGCGCCACAGGCCAATCGTCTTGATGTGATCGGCAACACCTTCCTCGCCAAGGGCCAGCATCTTTTCCGGCGTGTCGGCAATCTCGAATAGCGTCTTCGTCGCCTTGTTGACGCCGACATCGGTGGCCTGCGCCGACAGGGCGACAGCGACCACAAGCGTATACGGATTGGAATATTCAAGCTCGGTCCTGGGGGCCGGCCGGTCTTCAGCGAGCGCGGCATAGAGCTGCGCCGTCTTTTCGGGGCCAAGCGTTGGCGAGCGGCGCTTTCTCTTTCGGGGTGTCGGAGGTTTTGACATGGCCAAGCGATGTAAATGCCGCAGCGGCCTAATCAAGCCTTCACTTGTCGAACGCGCCAGCGCCTTTATTTCTGAACGCATGGATGAGGACGGACAGACCATCTATTTCGACGCCACGCTGAGACCGCATGTAGCCCTCAGTCCGAAAGCCTTCATGATCGTGATGGGCCTTGTCGGCGCGATGAGCTTTCTCGGCGGGATCATGTTTCTGTCCATGGGCGCCCTGCCGGTCATCGGCTGGTTCGGCCTTGATGCCCTCGCCATCTGGTTTGCCTTTCGCAAGAGCTTCCAGAACCTCAGGGAAGAAACACTGGTCCGGATCACGGCCGAGGCGATCACACTGCGGCACAGTCGCCCCGGACAGGAGAAGCGGACCGTCCGCCTGCCGACGGCCTTTGCCCGGCTCAGCCTCGATTTCCCGGATCGTCGGCCAAGCGAACTGCGCATTGCCCACGGCCAGACCGCCTATGTCATCGGGCGATTCCTGACACCTGGAGAGCGCAAAAGCCTCCACCAGGCGATGCAGGATGCAGTGATGCGTGCCCGCGCCGAACGATACGCATGAAAAAAGTGACGCATGCGTCATAGTTTTTAAACGTACTTCGTGCTAAGCTATGCTTGAAAGCAAAATATCACCGGAAAACCGGGATACTCGGAGGCACACATGGCAGACACAATTCAGACCGTCGATAAAACGCTCAAACGCCCGGAACCCGCACCGCGCGACAAGCTGATCGACTTCCACCTCGCACATGACGAGGCTATCCCTTCTGTCGAGGACGTCGACATGAAGACGTTCGACGTTCTCGACCCCGAACTCTGGCGCCGCGACGCCTTCTGGCCGTTCTTCGAATGGATGCGCGATAATGATCCGCTGCATTACACGCCGGACAGCCCGGCCGGGCCTTACTGGTCGGTCACGCGCTATGACGACATCATGAAGGTCGACATCGACCACAAGCGTTTCTCCTCCAGCTGGGAATATGGAGGCATCACGCTTGGCGAGCCGTTCGAGGATTTCGAACTGCCAATGTTCATCGCGATGGACGAGCCGCGCCATTCCGAACAGCGCAAGACGGTGCAGCCGGCCGTTGCGCCGAACATGCTGAAAGAGTTCGAACCGCTGATCCGTTCGCGCACACAGGGCCTGCTCGACAGCCTGCCGGTCGGCGAGCCGTTCGATTGGGTTGATACCGTCTCAATCGAGCTCACGACGATGATGCTCGCGACCCTGTTCGACTTTCCCTTCGAAGATCGCCGCAAGCTGACACGCTGGTCGGATGTCGCGACCAATCCATACAATCCGGACATCTGCCCGGGCGGCCTCGACCAGTGGAAGCAGGAGCTCATGGAGTGCCTGACGACCTTCATGGGAATCTACCAGGAGCGTCAGGCCCAACCGCTGAAGAACGATCTCATCAGCCTTCTCGCACATGGCGAGAAAACAAAGAACATGACGCCGATGGAGCTGCTCGGGAACGTCATCCTGCTGATCGTTGGCGGCAATGACACGACCCGCAACTCGATGACGGCTTCGATCTATGCCCTCAACAAGTGGCCGGACGAGTATGCCAAGCTGAAAGCCGACCCATCGCTCATTCCGAACATGGTCTCCGAAGTGATCCGCTGGCAGACGCCACTCGCCTATATGCGTCGCACCGCGCTCGAGGATGTCGAGATGCACGGCAAGACGATCAAGAAAGGCGAGCAAATCGCCATGTGGTACGTCTCAGGCAACAAGGATGAGCGTTTCTGGAAGGAAGACCCGAACCGCCTGATCATCGACCGCGACCAGGCCCGCAACCACCTGTCCTTCGGCTTCGGCATCCATCGCTGCGTCGGCAACCGTCTCGGCGAGCTTCAGCTGCGCATCCTCTGGGAAGAGCTGATGGAGCGTTTCGACCATATCGAAGTGCTCGATGAGCCGAGCCGCACGCCGCACAGCTTCGTGAAAGGCTATACCTGGATGCCTGTGATCTGCCATCCGAAGAAATAGGATGCCACAGCTGTGAACGGATTGAGCCCCGCAAGTCATTGCGGGGCTTTTTCGTGCCTAGTCGGTATCGCCGTCGATGAGACCGCTGAGGCGCGCGCGGCCGCCATCCATGGTCAGCATCTCGCCGGTAATGATCGCGCTTGACGGCAGGGACAGGAAAAGCGCCGCATCGGCAATTTCATCGGCCAGGCTAGCACGGCCCAGTGGCGTGCGGCGCTTGAGCCAGTCGACTTCGGTGCTTTCGGCGCGTGGCCGCAGCGCGCAGATGGCATTCGCCCTGATTTTCTTGGAGGCGAGTTCGACAGAAGCGGCACGCATCACGCCAAGAATGGAATGCTGGACGACCGCATCCGCGAAATCGCCGGCATTGATCTGCTGCGCCGACAGTGACAGCACGAACGTGACACTGCCGAACTGCGGTCGCCGCGCCATCGTGTCACCCTCTTCCTCAATGCGGCGGGCAACCAGTTTCTCAAAAAGCTGGAGCGTCAGGATGGCACCGCGCAGCGAGCGAAGGTGCAGGCGCTCGAATTCAGGAACGTCGAGATCCTTGAGCGACAGGTTTGGCGGAATGGGCGGGACAGAAATGATGTGATCGACATGGCCATAGGCCTCGACCGCTGCCGCAAGGCAGTTCTTGATGCCGATGCGGGTATGAAGCTCCTCATGCTGGACAATCGCCTTGTCGCGGAGATTGTCAGCGACGCGTTCGACGCGCTTCATCTGCGGGTCGCAGGCGATGACGGCGTGGCCTTCATCCACGAAGCGGCGCGCGACGGCTTCGCCTGTAAGCTGACCCAGCCCCAAGATGAGAGTGACGGGTTTTTCCATGTCGGCTCCTGATCCGGACGTCGCTGCACCCGGTCAGGATCAACCGGACTTCGCGACTAGTTTGGCCGCAGGTGAACCAGTTCCTCTTTAATCTTCAGTTTCTTTCTCTTCAGTTCGTGCAGTCGGACTTCGTCTGCAGCAGGGCGTTTCTGTTCGTCACTGATTTCCTCATCGATCTTGCGATGGCGGCTAGCGAGTTCCTCGATACGTCCTTGAAGTGACATATACTTCTCCTTCTTTGCTGCTTGAAAACTGTGACATTATGGGCACAGTTAAGCACAAGCGAAGGCCTTGGTCACGGGACTCCAGAATAAAATATCTTCAATATCGAGAGAGTCCTAAGGCCTGACTGCTTTGCGGGCAGACTTGACGCGGAACATGGCTTCGTCGGCCTCTGCAATAAAGGTTTCAGCAGAAGACTGACCCGACCAGGCAATCACGCCGCAGGACGCGCCGAGGTGCAGATCCTCGCCAATCTTCAGCCGATCCAGCCGCTGGGTGAGCCGGTTGGCCTTGAGCTGGCTGTCGGCAAGTCCGGCATGGGTGAGGATCACCCCGAACTCGTCTCCGCCGAGGCGTCCGACAATGTCGGTCTGGCGCACCTGTGAGAGAATGATATCGCAGACCCGTATCAGCGCCTTGTCTCCGGCCGCATGACCATACGTGTCATTGATGGCCTTGAACCGGTCGAGGTCGATATAGAGCAGGCAGAGCGGCAGCTCATGACGGGCAGCGAGCGCGATTTCCCGGCTCAGCTCCCGCTCGAAGGCGCGCCGGTTGAAGACCGGGCAGAGCGCATCATGGTCGGCGAGGCGCTCGGCCTCTTCAAGGGCGCGAGCCAGCCCAGCCTCGCGGTCACGCAGATCAAGGACCTCCTCGGCCAGCGCACGGAAAGCCGCGCGGGCGCGAAGATCGTATTCCTGCAGATCGATACCGACCGCCTGCAACAGGTCCGCAGCCGCATCCGAAACGGTCGCGTGTCCTCGTTTTCGCCCGCCATTCCTGGAGATTCGGTCCATGCATCACCTATAAGGCAAAGGCGCGACGACATCTACACACCAGGCGGCTTGACGGGCGAAAGCCCGTGCCTATTTTGTGCCGCTTCCTGAAAGGGGGCGAGATGAGCGCAGCAGAACCCGTCGTCGGAGTCATCATGGGCAGCCAGTCCGACTGGCCGGTCATGAAACTCGCCTGCGAAATGCTCGACCAGCTGGGCGTGCGCCATGAGGCGCGCATCGTTTCCGCGCACCGCACACCCGACCGGCTCAGCGACTATGCGAAGACCGCAAAAGGCCGCGGCCTTAAAGTGATCATTGCAGGCGCTGGCGGGGCCGCGCACCTGCCCGGCATGACCGCCGCGATGACGCCGCTTCCGGTCCTCGGAGTTCCGGTCCAGTCGCGCGCCCTGAGCGGCCAGGACAGCCTTCTCTCGATCGTCCAGATGCCCAAGGGTGTGCCCGTCGGGACACTGGCCATCGGCGAAGCGGGCGCGGCGAATGCCGGCATCATGGCTGCTTCCATCATTGCCTTGAACGATGACGCTGTCGCCGCAAAGCTCGACGCCTTCCGCGCGGCGCAGACCGCCAGTGTGGGCGAGGTCCCCGAAGGATGAAGCCTCTTCCACCCGGATCTGTGATCGGCATTCTGGGGGGCGGACAGCTTGGCCGCATGCTGGCGAGCGCGGCAGCGAGGCTGGGCTTTGACGTGCACATCTTTGCCCCGGAAGACAGCCCGCCCGCAGCGCGTGTCGCCGCGATGCACTGGCAGGCTGCCTATGATGATGAAAGCGCGCTTCGCGAATTCGCCGATGCGTGCGACGTCATAACCTATGAGTTCGAGAACATTCCGGTTCAATCCGTCGACTTTCTCGTTTCCATCGGCGCTGTTGTGCGCCCCGGCGCAGCATCGCTTGAAAAGTCACAGGACAGGCTGGCCGAAAAGCAGTTTCTGAATGCCATCGGGATCGAAACCGGCGCCTTTGCCGAAGTGTCGTCCGTCAGCGACCTTGAACAGGCCCTGAAAACGCTGGGCCGCGCGGGCATCCTGAAGACCCGCCGCGATGGATATGACGGCAAGGGACAAGTGCGGCTCAAATCCGGCGATGACCTTGCTGCCGCCTATGCCGATATTGACGAGGTGCCTGCCATCCTGGAGGCCTATGTGCCGTTCGAGCGGGAAATTTCTGTTGTCATTGCGCGCGGCGCGGACGGCTCAATGGCGGCTTTCGACCCCAGCATGAATGATCATGCCGGCGGCATCCTGCGCACCTCGATTGCCCCGTGCGGCCTGTCAGATGACATCATCGCGCGGGCCCGCACAATGGCCGAGGCGCTGGCGCGTGAAACCGGTCATATTGGCGTTCTGGCCCTGGAACTCTTCGTTCTTGAAGACGGCACACTGCTCGCCAATGAGTTTGCGCCGCGCGTGCACAATTCCGGGCACTGGACGCCAGAGGCCTGCCTGACCGGCCAGTTCGAACAGCATATCCGCGCCGTCGCCGGCTGGCCGCTCGGCCCGGTCACCCGTGTCTTCGATGCCGAGATGCACAATCTGCTCGGCGAGGAAGCGCTCGCCCCGGCCGACAGCTATGACAAGGACGCCGTGCTCACCCTCTATGGCAAGCGCGACGCCAAGCCCGGACGCAAGATGGGCCATGTGGTGGCCCGCACAGGCCGCGCCTAATAGGAATATTTGACGTCGAAGCGCAGGATGCGGTCGAGATTCTCGCTCATCAGTGGCGGATTGGACTCGTAACGAATATCATAGGAAAGGCCGGCGCTGACATGGTCGGAAACGGCTGTATTCATCCTGAAGGTCGGGTGGAAGGTCGATGTCGGGCCTGAAATATTGACCTTTGCATCCACTTCAAAACTGAGGTCTTCACGGATGAGCCAGTCAAGCTCCGTCGCGCCGTAGAGGCCAACACCGCCAATCTCATCGCCATCATTTGCGACCTTCAGATAGCGATAGCCCGGCCCGACTTCGCTGCGGAGCGTCACGGCCTCGGTCTGGACCAGATACGCCCCCGCGCCGACGCCTGCGAACGCATCGGTTTCGAACCCGGCAAAGTCATCGCGCGCCATGGAGCCGCGCACATAGCCGAAATACTCATCATTCCAGAGCGTATCGAGCTGGTAGGAGGCGCCCCAATTGCTCTGGTTCTCGACCCCATTGGCTTCGGCCTGGTTGGCAAAGACTTCCAGCCGGTGGATCTGCGCCTTGCGCATCAGGTTGACCTTGCTGCGCAGGCCAAGGAACAGCGTGTCTGAATTGCCCTTCGTCTCAGCTGCGTTGAGCGCGAGTTCCGCATTGAAGTCTTCCCAATAGCCGGGCGACTCGATTTCAACCGGTTTCGGCGCGGGAACGACAAGCGGCGCGATCCGCAGGGGCTCGACCGGCGTTTTCAGTTCCGCCACAAGCGTGTCGATCTGGCCGGAAAATTCAGGAAAGGCGACCTTGGCTGCGGCCACGACGGCCGCCAGCTGCGCCTCATCATTGCTGCGAATGGCAGCCGAAATCATCCTCGACACGGGCCGAGGCAATTCCTGGGGAAGAGTCGCTACGGTTTGCGGAGTTCCGCCCACCGCAAAGGCAGGCGCCAGCAGTAATTCCAACATGTGTATCGCTGTTGCCCGTAACAGGTTACCGAAAGATTGACACGGGCGAGAAGGTGCTGCGCCCATTACAGTATGAGCTCAGGACGACGTGCGCCCCCTTAGCCGGTCGAGGAATTCCAGCCCCGGCCTGGCGAATTTCGAGCCCCACTGGCCAAGCTTCATCGCCCCCTTGAGGCGGCTCTCGATGAAGGCGTCGAGTTCGTCTTCCTCATAATCATTGTCGAGCCAGTAGAGCACGGTGGTGGGCAAGGTTGCCGAAAGGAGCGCGCGCTTGGTCTCACGATTATAATCTTCCGCTGTGTCGCCAGCCGCGAGCCAGATGGCATCTGCGGTTTTCCAGGTGCGACGGGCCGCAGCGGGCGCGTTCCACGGCGCAAAACCGCGCGCGGATGCCTTCTTTACAGCTTCGCGGTGCGGTTCCAGCGCATACAGCCAGGCCTTGATGCCTGCAGCGACCTTCTCATGGGTTCGCAGCTCGCGAAGGTCCTCAGCCTCGAGAGCCGCCAGCATGTCTTCCTCGGCCCGGTCGAAGAAGCGTTCGATGAGGTCTTTCACGCCATCTGGCGCCGCGAGTGCTTTTTCTTCGGAACCAATCCCCGCCTCGCGCGCTGATTGTGTAGCGGCCCGTTCCGTCCAGCCCTCATCCTTGATGAGAGGCAGGAGGTATTCGAGCCATTTATCCTGCAGTCTGATTGACGGTCGAGTTGCTGTCATTACTGGCTCCGGGAGTAGGCAAGCCTGAAATTTGGTGTTATAGGCGCGCCTTCACTTTGAACAACACGCCAGACTATAGCTCGGGCTAACCCTCGAGCGAACCAATGGAGATTGAACCATCGTACAGATCGTCGTCCGCGACAACAATGTCGAACAAGCCCTTCGCGCACTGAAAAAGAAGATGCAGCGTGAGGGTCTCTTCCGGGAAATGAAATCCCGCACGCACTTTGAAAAGCCGTCTGAGAAGAAGGCTCGCCAGAAGGCAGAAGCTGTGCGCCGCGCTCGCAAACTTGCTCGTAAGCGCGCCCAGCGTGAGGGCCTGGCATAAGCCATAAGCCCGCCTGATCTGGCGTGAAACAAAGCCCCTCTGGCCCCGGCCGGAGGGGTTTTTTCATGCCTGGCGTTTCGAAAACAATGGAGGCAGCCAGCAAGCTGACCTCCATTGCCGCGTCACCCTCGATGGCGCAGCCATCTGAGGGTCCACCTCCCATCGACAGCCCCTTGTGATGAGGCATGCATCAGAGATGGGCTCTCAGATAAGCCTTACGGCTCATCGAGAGTGACGCGCCACGCTAGCGTCGCGCTACACCTTGGAAATCAAACTCAGATCTGCTGAGGCTGCGGTTTGAAAAACAGCTCCGGACAGCGCAGCCGCAATCACTTTTCCTGGATGACGAAATTTGAAGCCAAAGGCCCAGTTCAGCCGGTCTCGCCCTTCTTCCCCGGCAGCATCTTGCTGAACCATTTGCCGACATCGCCGACGCCTGCACCGTGGACAGCGCCCGCGCGATAGACCCGCGAAGCGAGCCAGAGGACGACAAGGGCTGCGACCACCATCAGGACAAGCAGGCCTATCACTTCCCAGAGTGGCGGGTGCGTCGGCACGCGCAGGATCAGCAGGAAGGGCGTGAAGACCGGAATCCAGCTCATCACCGACAGGATCGGCGATTCCGGATCAGATATCGCCACGACAATCATGAACATCGGCACCATCAGCATGACGATGAGCGGCGTCATCAGCGTCTGCGCCTCCTGGATCGTGTCGCAAAGCGAGCCGAGTGCCAGGAACACAGCGCCGTACATGAGATAACCGAGAACAAAGCTCAGAATGGCAGGCATCAGCAGGCTGGGCTTCAGCACCGCGCCAGCCACGGAGAACATGCTCTCGCGAATGTCGGCGGGCATCTGGCCTGAAAGCGCAGTGCCGATGACCGAGCCCCCTATTGCCCAGACCATCATCAGCGTGAGCGCAACGGCCAGCACTGCCAGCAGCTTGCCAGCCAGCATGTGAGGCAGCTTCACCGAGGTCAGCAGCGAGTCGAAGATCTTGTTGGAACGCTCCTCAATCGTGCCCATCAGAAGATAGTTCACGACCGAGAAGATCAGGAACCAGAGCAGGAATGCCATGAAGACAGATGCGATGAACGGGGCCCGGTCGGCCATCGTGACCTGAGATCCGGAATCGGACGAGGCCGGACGCGCTCGCCGCTCTGTGATATCACGGCGCTGCTTCTCAGCTTCGTTCAGGATTCGGGGGCTCACGCCGGCCGCTTCAAACACCTTTCTTTCGGTGATCTTGCGTTCTGCCGCGCGGACCTGGTCGAGCAGGGTGCGGGAGGTGACATTCTCGCTCCAATATTCGATCTCGCCATTGTCCTCAGGCACGAAGATCGCGGCAAAGAGCGGCTGAGGGCCTTCACTGGTTTCAACCAGACGCTCGCCCATCAGGTAAGGGCGGATGGAGTCTTCATCTGTGGCGGGCGGTGCCACTGCTACAAAATCGGCTTGCGGCAGGCTGACCTGCGCACCGCCAGCCGCCTCTAGCGCGGCTTCAACCGTGCTTCCCGCATCAATGGCGTCATCAAAGGCAAGCAGCTTGTCGCTCGGCTCACCATTCAGGACGCCGACAGGGTCCAGCGTCATCCGCACCAGCGCGATACGGTCTTCCTGAAGCTCGGCGCGCAGGGCATCGGCGAATTCGGTGCCCTGCTCGATGACCGTGTAATAGCGGGTCGGCTGCGAATTGGCGGCCCAGGTCGGCGCCATCATGCCGACCCCCATGAGGATCGGCGTCAGGAGCAGGCCAAGCCAGAAGCCCCAGGCCTGTACATAGCCGAGATAGTCCCTGCGGGCGACGAGATAGATCGAACGCATCAGGCAGCCTCCGTCGCTTTTCTGGTGGCGAGCGTCTTTTCAAGGTCCTCGGCCTCTGCCTCGGAGACAAGCGAGACGAAGACATCACGCAGCCTCGCCTCTTCCGGCCGGAAGCTGGTGATCGGCGCACCCGCTTCTATGGCCGCGCGAAGGGCATCCTGCGCGTCATACTGGGCAGGCAGCGACACGCGCCAGTGATCGCCCGCCAGCTCATTCTCGGTGAAGCCCTTGGGCGAAATGGCTGCATTGAGGTCATAGCCGTCTTCGACGCCGATCAGCGCCGCGCGGCCGAGCGCACCAAACGCCTGGTCCAGCGTGCCATCGAACACTTTGCGGCCACGCGCCATCATCACAATGGAATCGCAGAGCCGTTCGGCATGCTCCATGACATGGGTGGAAAAAAGGATCGTCGCGCCGCGCTTGTGTTCCTCGATGATCATGTCCTCGAGGCCCTGCTGGTTGACCGGGTCGAGGCCGGAGAAGGGTTCATCCAGGATCAGGAAATCCGGACGGTGCGCGAGGGCCGACAGGATCTGTACCTTCTGCGCCATACCCTTCGAGAGCTTGGAAATCCGCGAGCGGCCAAAATTGCCGAGCCCCATGACCTCGAGCAGCTCATCCGCGCGCTTGCGGCTGTCGGATGCGCTCATGCCTTTCAGCCGCGCGAAATAGGAAATGATCGCGCGCGGGCTCATCTTCTTGTAGAGGCCACGCTCCTCCGGCAGGAAGCCGACGCGTTTCAGCGTATCGATATCGGGCGCGCCGCCAAACAGGCGGACTTGGCCCTCATCCGGGCTCAGCACGCCCAGCGACATGCGCAGGCTGGTCGACTTGCCGGCTCCATTTGGCCCGAGAAAGCCAACGATTGAGCCTTGAGGCACCGTCAGGCTGAGATCGCGCACGGCGGTAAAGAAGCCAAAGCGCTTGGTAACTGACCTCATTTCCAGCGGATGCACACTCATTACCCCTCCAAAAGCCAGAGTCTTTTTCGACTCTCGATAATCCACACCCTGTCTTTCATGGCTAGCCCTTGCAAAGTCATTAAAGCCGTCGCAGGCTCCCTGTCATGACAAGGCAGTCTGGTCCCCGCCCCCAAGGCAACGCCCCTGTCCACCCATCGCCATCTGCGGTGAGCCGGGAAGAGATCAGCCTTGGCCCGCGCGCCGTAAAGGCGAAGACCCTGAAACGGATCGATGCCGCGCTGCGCCGTCTCGAAACAGGCCGGTTCGGGCATTGTCTGTATTGCGGCGATCAGATCAGCGTCGCCCGCCTAACCTTCGATCCAGCCGTTACCAGCTGTTCAACCTGCGATGAGGACTGACCCTCAGCCGGGGGTAGACAGGCGCATCAGGACAAGCCCGCCGACAATCAGGCCGAGTGCGATCAACCTCATCAGCGACGCACTTTCACCGAGAAAAATAACGCCAACAGCAAAAGCCCCGACCGCGCCGATCCCCGTCCAGATCGTATAGGCCGTTCCGAGGGGCAGGACCCGCATCGACCATGACAGCAGGCTGAAACTCGCCAGCATCGCCGCAAGCGTGATGAGCGAGGGACCGAGGCGCGTAAAGCCCTCGGACTGTTTCATGCTGAACGCCCAGACGACTTCCAGCAATCCGGCAACAAACAGCGTGACCCAGGTCATACCCACCTCCTTCTGACAAGCGCCGGGCCGTCCCGGACATTCTTCCCAGATGGGCGAGGTCGTGGCCTCTCATTCCGTCAGGTTGTAATGACGACGCCTAGTTCAGGCCCTCGCGGCCGATAGCGTAGAAACGCTCGCGGCGCTGGCGCCTGAGTTCCGCCTCGGAGAGGCCGTCGAGCTCACCGAGCGCTTTCTCGATCGCCTTGCCGGCCTGGCTGACGGCGCGCTGCGGGTCGCGATGAGCGCCGCCGACCGGTTCTTTCACGATGGCATCGATCACCTTCAGCTTCAGAAGATCGTCGGAGGTGATCTTCATCGCTTCTGCCGCATCGCGCGCCTTTCCGGCATCGCGATAAAGGATGGATGCGCAGCCTTCCGGCGAGATCACCGAATAGATGGAATGCTCCATCATCAGCACCTTGTTGGCCGCTGCGATCGCAATGGCGCCGCCAGAACCGCCCTCACCAATGATCAGCGAGACCATCGGGACCGACAGGGTGAGACAGCGCTCGGTCGAGCGTGCGATGGCCTCGGCCTGGCCGCGTTCCTCACCGGCCTTGCCGGGGAAGGCGCCGGCCGTGTCGACGAAGGACAGGACAGGCAGCTTGAACTTGTCGGCAAGGTCCATCAGGCGGACCGCCTTACGATAGCCCTCCGGATGCGCCATGCCGAAATTGTGGCGCAGGCGGCTTTCGGTCGTACGGCCTTTCTCGTGCCCCATGACCACGACCGAGCGGCCCCGGAACGTGGCAAGGCCACCAATGACGGCTTCGTCATTGCCAAAGACACGGTCGCCCGCCAGCTCCTGGAAATCATCCAGAAGGTGTTCGACATAATCGGTGAAGTGCGGACGCTCGGGATGGCGCGCCACCTGTGTCTTCCGCCACGGGGTCAGCGAGGAGTAAGTATCCTTCAGCTGCTTGGCCGCCTTGTCCTTGAGCTTTTTCAGCTCATCGGAAATCGACGGTCCGTCGCCCGTCTTGGAGAGCGACTCCAGCTCGGCAATCTTTGTCTCAAGCTCGGCAATCGGCTTTTCAAAATCGAGATATGTCGTAGGCATGGCGGGCAAACTAGCTTGCGTCGATTGAAAATCCTAGACCTTTTGGCTGGGCATCTGCCGTTCGAGCAGCTGGACGTCGCTGTCGCGATATTTCGTCATCATTACAAAGCGAAAGCCACACTTCTCGGCGACACGCTGGGAGGCGATGTGCTCAGGGTCGATGATGCAGACAATTCTGTTGGCTTTCAGCGCCTCGTCGGCCCAGTCGAGGACCGCCTGCAGCGCCTCGGTCGCATAGCCCTTGCCGTGCGCATGTCTGGCATAGGCCCAGCCGGCTTCGGGAAAATCCGAAATATCCGGCTTCAGTCCGCGCATGAAATTGGCAAGGCCGACCTCGCCGAGAAACTGGCCGGTGCTGCGATCACACACGACCCAGTTGCCATAGCCGACGACATCCCACATCCCCCGCATCCGGCAGAGGGTGAACCAGGCATCCTGGCGCCCGCGCGTCTGGCCGCCGATGAATTTCACCACGTCCGGATCGCCCCACATGGCGGCGCTGTCCTCGAAGTCGCTCGCTTCGGCCCCGCGAAGCAGCAGCCGTTCGGTCTTCAGGACCGGGACCTCGCGGGCGATGCTCATCCCTGCGCGGCCTTCATCTTTTCGAGCATCGCCTTCATCGCGGCGTGCACCGCCTGCATGCCCTTGAGCGGGCGGACCATGACCTTGAAATCGGTGATCTTGCCGTCCTCGTCCCACTCGATCATGTCGATGCCGTTGACAAGGACGCCGTCCATTTCGCACTCGAACTCAAGCACAGCCTTCTCGCCGCAGTCGAAGACGCGGACATAGCGAAAACTCTCGCCGCCGAGGGTCTGCCCTGCCGCGCCGAGATACATCATGGTGATTGCCTTGCCTTCCTGCGGCGTGTGCACAACCGGGCTGCGGAACACGACATCATCGTGCAGCATGCCGGCAAGTTCGGCTGGATCGTGGCTGCCGTGGAAATAATCCATCCAGCGCTGCAAATTCTTCGAATGCCCTGTCTTCGCGATCATGGCGGCCTCCCGGTTTGTCTTGTCGTCACCTCTAGCCTGCTATTGGCCTGCCGCGAAGGCCTGACGCTGGAACCCCTCAGGGTTTTATGATTTGGTTAGATGGTTGGGGTGGGCCTCTTTTAATGCAAGGAGGGCCAACAATGAGTGTTGCCCGCGTCACAGAAATCACCGCCAAGGGAAACTCGATCCAGGATGCCATGGAAGAAGGCGTCAAACGCGCCTCAAAAACCCTGAAGAATGTCGAACATGTCTGGGTATCGGATATCAAGGCCCGCGTGTCGGACGGCAAGATCGATGATTATTACGTGACCATGAAAGTCACATTCGTTCTCGACGACTAGGACCACCGGTTCCGGGCGGCTCAGCACATGATGCCGCCCGTCTGGCCCCAGCGCGTTCCCTAACCCGTGACCGGTTTGCCGATCAGCACCTGGTCCAGATCACCGAAGCAATGGCCGCGCTTGATCACCCAGCCTGACGGAAAGTCGGGCTCGGTGAAGATCATCTCCACGCGGCCCCAGGTCTGGCGGGGCTCGCCTGTTTCCGGATCGGTGATAGCATAATCGCAGGCTGGTGAGCCCATCCCATCAGGCTCAATCCAGATGCCGGTATAGGATGATCGGCCCTCGAACACGCCTGCCAGACCATCAATATAGCCAATGCCGCGCACCTCTCCACCCTCGAGGGGATAGGTCAGTACGGCCTGCCCCGCATCGGTTTCATGATCGTAAATGACCTCGCCTATGCTGGTCGACCAGACCTCATCAGCCATGGCTGGCGCGCTGGTCGTCGCTGCAAGCAAGGCAGCGAACAGAAAATGTCTCATGGTTTTCTCCCTTTTTTATTCACGAATTTCCCGCGTCAATCCGACAGGCAGTAAAGCAGCGGATAGACGACGTTGAGTCGGCGGACATTGCGTCCGTCGACGACCATTGGCGCAAAGCGGAGCCCGGATGCAGCGCTGAAAGCTGAGGCGTTGAATTCCGGCGACGAACAGGCCGTCAGGATTTCCTCGGGCGTGCCTGCATTGTTGACATCGAACATCACCTCGCACTTCGCTTCACGGCCGGTCGATGCTGCGGCCGCCGGATAGGTCGGAACCGGTGGGGAAATGGGCTGGGCATTGCGGTCCACCACTTCCGTCGTCACCGGCCCGCCCAGCAGCTCATCATTGGAGGCGGACTTTGTCGCCACCTCATTCATCCGGGTCTGCCAGCCATCCGGAAAGGCGATGCGGGCCGGCTTGGCACCGGGATGACCGCACTCGGCGATCATGTTTTCTGTGACGACAGCGGACGCAGTCGTGCCGCTTGATACCGGGCCCGGACCATAGATGGCGGGCCCATCAACCGCGCAGGCACCGATGAGACCGACGGCTGATCCGAGCGCCAGAAGGGATGAAATTCGCATGCGAGGGGACGTCCTTTACTGGTTAACGCCCCACCCTATCAGGCCGAATAGGCTGCCGCCAGATCAGGATCCTTCGCGGCGACAAGATCGGCCAGGTCCGAAATCACCTTTGCCTGTTTCCAGGTCGCATCATCCTGCATCTTGCCGTCCAGCATCGCGACGCCTGTGCCATCCGGCATGGCTTCGAGGATGCGGCGGGCGAACTTCACCTCATTTGGGTCCGGGCTGAACACCTTCTTGGCAATGGCGATCTGGTTCGGGTGCAGGCTCCAGGTGCCTGCACATCCAAGCAGGAAGGCATTGCGGAACTGCTGCTCACAGGCATCGAGATCGGAAATGTCACCGAATGGGCCGTAGAAGGCGTTGATTCCCGCCATGCGGCAGGCGTCGACCATTCGGGCGATGGTATAGTGCCATGGGTCCTGCTGGGCATTGGCGCGCGGGCTGCCATCTTCGTTCGGGTCGTCGATGACACGGTAGAAGGGATGGCCGCCGCCGACGCGCGTCGTCTTCATCTTGCGGTCGGCGGCAAGGTCTGCCGGGCCGAGCGAAATGCCCTGCATGCGCGGGCTGGCAAGCGCGATGTCCTCGACGAGCGCCATGCCCTGCGCCGTCTCGAGGATGGCGTGGAACAGGATCGGGCGCTTCAGGCCGGCCTTGGCTTCGAGCTGGGCGACAAATTGGTCAGCGAAATGGATATCCCACGGCCCCTCGACCTTGGGCAGCATGATGACGTCAAGCTGGTGACCCGCTTTCAGGACAAGCTCGGACACATCGTCCTGGAACCAGGGCGAGTTCAGCGGATTGACGCGGCTCCAGAAGCCTGTGCCCTTGGCCTGCCAGTCGACCATGCCGGCCATTTCGATCGCGCCGGCGCGGGCCGCATCCTTGGCATCGGACGGAATGGCATCTTCGAGGTTCGCCAGCACCACATCGGCCTGGTCCGCCATCTGCGGAACCTTGGCGCGCACCTTGTCGAGATGCGGCGGCACGAAATGGATCATCCGCTCCAGCCGGACCGGCAGTTCCCGCATTGGATCTGGCGCGCCAATCGCAAGCGGCTTGAAGAAATTTCGTGGTGTTTTCTGGCTCATGCAGTCCTCCGTTGCGCTGCAACATAGCCGCGAACCTGTCCCCGTCAATTGCGACGCAATCGGCAGGATGGTGCCCCCCGGATCAGCCCTCCGAAATGGAGAAATTCATGCTGAAGGACCGGCGCTCACCCTCGGACCGGAAAGGATAGACACAATGAAACATGTAGGACGGGAACATCCAGAAATCGCCAACCCTCGGCTTCACCATGAAATTGGAGACAGAATAATGCGTGTCCGTGCCGTGCGCGAACTGAAGGTGGCCGTGCGAGGGGTGGTGATCGCGATAATCCTCTTCCCACTCTGCCTCGATCCCGTCAGGCAATTTGAGATAACCGACGCAGGAGAGTGCCGCGCCTGTATGGATGTGAAGCGGATTATACTCACCGGCATACTGGCGCACGAACCAGCCGCCTGAAATGTCGAGATTGTAGCGCTTGTCGGTATGGTTGTAGTCACCGAAGGACCCGCGCCGGCTGGCCCGGATATGGTATTCGATAATCGTCTGGCCGAGTTCGGCGGCGACACGGTCGATCAGGGGCCGGTCGAACCGCAATTCCTGCCGGACCTTGCCGACCAGGTGCGGCGAGTGATCTTCCAGGCTGTCGGTCATGGCCGCATTGAGGTGCGCGACGAATTCGGGACGCAGACGGCAATATCCCATCATCGGCCCGAACGGCGTGAAGAACTCTTTGCCTGCGGATGGCGTCAGGATTGCGGGCATGATTATTCACCTTCGTTGCCGAGGGAACAGCCGCCCGACCAGGTCCCTGCAGGTCCGCCGTATTACATATGTAACGAGCGCTGCCAAGCCGAAAGTTTCGATTTTTATCCTTGCCTTGAATCAGGCAGATTCTGTCCAGTCCTCGGCGCCGGATTTCGCCTCAACCGCAATGCGTTGTTCGCTGGCATAGGCCCGCAGGAAGAAGAGGAAAGACCCATACGCGACGACCGCAACCGTCAGCGCCTCTACACTCCAGAAAGCAATTCCATGCACATGCAAGGCAAGCAGGATGAGCGTGGCAAAACCCAGCGCAAATGCGCCGGCGATTTCGAAGACGAAGACTGTCGCAACAAATGCGCGGAAGAAAGCTGACATGGTTCAGGGTCCTGCTGGAGGTCGCACAGGTGATCTGTGCTCACGGCAAGATATTATGTTGCTCCTTCCAAAGCGGGAGGGGCCAGCTACAGTTTATTTTATCGAAAGCGGGTGCGCCGTTTCCAGAAGCTCTGCGAGCTCGTCCTGCAGCACATGTGTATAGATCTCGGTGGTCGAGATATCGGCATGGCCGAGCAGTGTCTGCACTGACCGCAGGTCCGCCCCGCCCTGAAGAAGGTGTGTCGCATAGGCGTGCCGCAGCGCATGCGGGTGAACGCGGGAGGGGTCGAGATTGGCCTTGAGAGACAGGTCCTTGAGCATCTGACCCAGCCGGCGGCGGGTGAGGTGCAAGGCCTTGCCGCGGGACGGGAAGAGATAGGCGCCCGCACCGCTGCGCTTCAGCGTGCCTTTTGGCAGGGTCTCCTCACGCACGGCGAGCCAGGCGACAATGGCGTCCAGGGCCGGCCTGCCAAGCGGACAGAGCCTGTCCTTGCCGCCCTTGCCGCGCACGATGATGTCAGTCGTTTCCCATCGATCGCCTTTTCGGCGCGGCAGGTTGCCGAGCTTGAGACTGACCAGTTCGCTGACGCGCAGTCCCGCCCCATAGAGCAGCTCGACAAGGCATCGGAGGCGGGCATCCCCCTCACAGGCCGCCAGCAGGCGGTCCATCTCCTCGCGCGACAGCACATCAGGAATATCGCGGCCGGCCTTGGGTCCTTCTATCCGCGAGGTCGGGTCATCCGTGCGGGCTCCTTCCTCGAACAGGAAACGGAAAAAGCGGCGCAGCGATGAGAGCTTGCGGGCCTGACTGCGCGGTGCAAGTCCCTGCGCGGCAAGCCAGCTTGAATATTTGGAGACCCTTGCAGCATCGGCATTGATCAGGCGACCCTTCATGAAGTCAGAAGCATCGCGCAAGTCGCGGCCATAGGCATCAAGCGTATTGGGCGAGGCCCCGCGCTCAGCGCTCATCATTTCCAGGAAGGCATCAATCCGGGCTGCATCGCTCATGGTCGAACAATGCGGCCATGATGCTTAACACCGCACTTATGAAGAGGACGCCTCCGGCCGGGCGGACGCGTCCTCTCTGGAATTGAGCCGTAACCGGCCCGTAATCGGCCCGGTTTCGACCTGGTCCGGAGGCTGGAATATCCTCCGGACCGGCCCTGGATCATGCGTCGGATGGTGGCTCCGTCTTGTCGATCACAGGATGGCCATGATCGGGATCGTCATTCAGCTTGTGCATGGCCACAACCACGCTTGAAAGCGCAATGATCGCGATCAGGTTGGGAAAGGCCATGGAGGCGTTTGCAATGTCGCCAAGCAGCCAGAGCCAGTCCGCAGACGCAATTGCGCCAAGGAAGATGACGATGACCCAGACATAGCGGAACGGATGGGTTGCCCATTCGCCGATCATATAGGTCACCGCCTGCTCGCCATAATAGGACCAGCCGATAATAGTGGTGAAGGCGAAGAAGAACAGCGCCACCGGCACGATGAACTCACCGCCCGGGAAAGCAGCACCATAAGCCCGCGTCGTAATGGCGGCAGAGTTGGCGTCCGTTTCCCACGCATGATCGACGTCGATCAGCACATCCGGATCAGACGCGCCAGCAATCGCGGCCTCGTCAATCTCCACACCTGCAGCCTGGCATTCCTGCAGCCATGCCGTGGCGACAGCACCATTCGCTGCAATGAGCTCGGCACGTCCTTCGGCGTAGGCGCTTGGGAACAGCGTATCCAGTTCAGTGCCTTCCGGAAGCGTCTGGCCTGCTTCGATACATTGATTGGCGGCCATCAGTGCACCGGATTTCTTGAAGTCTCCAGTGACAGTCAGAATGACCAGCGCAGTCATCGTACAGATGACGATCGTGTCGATAAACACGCCGATCATCGCGATTTCGCCCTGCTGCACCGGGTTCTTGGTACGGGCCGCGGCGTGCGCAATCGGGGCTGAGCCCTGACCGGCTTCATTGGAGAAAAGACCACGCGCAATACCGTAGCGAACGGCCTGCATGACACCGTAACCGGCCGCGCCACCTGCCGCTTCGCGCAGGCCAAAGGCCGATTCGATGATCTGCATGAAGGCGTCCGGAACCTTTGGCGCATTCATGATCAGGACGAACAGCGCCACAAGCACATAGAGCCCCGCCATGAATGGCACGACCTTGCCGGCAAAACTGCCGATAGACTTGATGCCACCAATAATCACCGCGAAGACAAGTCCGGCCAGTATCAGCCCGATCAGCCATGGCGGAATGCTAAGACCAAAGGAAGACTGGCTGGTCTCGGTGACCGATTCCATAATGGAGTTGGCCTGGATCATCCCGCCGGTCGCTGTTGCAGAGAAGAGCGTGCCGAGACAGAAGATTACGGCGAGCCAGAGCCACTTCTTGCCGAGGCCGTTCTTGATATAATACATCGGCCCGCCATTGATGCGGCCATATTCATCGGTTTCGCGATACTTAACGGCCAGCGAGCTCTCTGCGAAGGCGAGCGCCATGCCGAAGATCGCCACAACCCACATCCAGAAGATCGCGCCCGGCCCACCAAAGGTAATTGCCGTTGCAACCCCGGCGAGGTTACCGGTGCCGACCTGGCCTGACAGCGCCGTGGACAGGGCCTGCCAGGGCGTAATCGCCCCGTCCTCGCCCTGCGCCTTGCGCCCTTGCCACACCTCCGCAAGTGCTGGCACGAAACGGCGCAGCGGCCTCGCGGACAGGCGGATCATGAAGAAAAGGCCGGTCCCCAGAAGGAGAACGGCCAGCGGTCCGATATTGCCCGGAATGATCGTGGTCTCGCCCCATGAGCCACCCCAGATAAATCCGGCGATATTTTCGATAAGCGTAATGATGTCCAAACTGGCCTCCCCGGCTCACTGACACTCCTGAATGGGGGCCGACACTAGACAGGTTTTCGCGTCTGTGAAGCGGAACGGGGCAGATTTTACATCTGCCCCGTCAAACTGAGTAAGAATGTTGCGCCTGATGGCTAGGCGCCGAAGCCCTCGCCGACCCCGAAGTCGCGGCGGGCCGAGACAATGGTAACGACCACGCCTGCCAGGACATCAAGCAGCGTCATGATGGTGATGATGAAGAAGACCGAGGTCGCAAAGTTCGGCAGGAGCAGGAACTCGACCAGGCAGACGATGAACAGGATCATCGAGATGGCGTGGTTGATGATCGTTGCCGTGCCGGTGCTCGTCGATTTCAGGATTTCCATGAACAGGAGCGCGATCGAGAACAGGATCAGCATCTCCCCATTGGTGATCGCCCAGTTCACGCCGGAAATCATCGGGAAGGTCATCATCGGCTTGCTCAGCATTTCGACGATGGGCGCAATATTGTTTAAGACCACACCGTCGACCTGCTCACTGGTGCCGCCATAAGGCAGGGCGATGAGGTTGTAGATCGCGACCGGAATGATCAGAAGCGGAAATATTCCAAGAAGCACGCGCATTATGGATCCCCTGCGTTGCGGTGACTGACCCGTTTCGGCCTGTCGTTGTCGTCGATCCTCGAGCCTGGCTGCCGCCGCGGCCGCGAAAATCCCTCTCATACTCATGCCTAACGTCCCCCGTCCGGCCTGTTAAGCATGAAATTCTAGCACACTCTCTGTCGAGAATGAGGCGTGTCTTTTCGAACTCAGCGGATTTTTTGCGACTCAGACCTCGTCTGCGCCGTGCGGATTGCGCCGCCGGCGGATCAGCCAGGTGACACCGCGAAGGTCAGACAGGGCCGCCCAGAGCCGCCCGAAATTGGTATATTTGGAGCTGCCCGCGCCGCGTTCGCGGTGATTCACGTCCATGAATTCGGTCCCATAGCCTTCGGCCCGAACCAGCGCCGGCATGTAGCGGTGCATGTGGTCGAAATAGGGAAGCGAGAGATAGGCGTCGCGCTTGATCACCTTGATGCCGCAGCCGCTATCGTCGCAATCATCCTTCAGCATGCGCTTGCGAATAGAATTGGCAAACCGGCTGCCGAAGCGCTTCCAGGCCGTGTCCTTGCGGCTGGCGCGGCGGCCCATCACCATGACAAGGCCCTCGGGGGCATCAGCGCGGGTGAGCGCGCGGTAGAGGTCTGGCAGGTCGGCCGGGTCATTCTGCCCGTCGCCGTCCAGTGTCCCGACGACGCGGCCCCGTGCGGCCTGGACGCCTGTGCGGATCGCGCGGCTCTGGCCGGCATTCTTGCGGTGGCTGAGCACGCGGAGCGTCGGGAAATCCTGCTTCAGGCCAGCGAGCACAGCGCGCGTGTCGTCGGTCGAAGCATCATCGACAAACACCATCTCATAGGCGCGCCCATCGAGGGCCGCCGAGATCTCGCGCACCAGCGATTCGACGTTGCCAGCTTCATTATGCACTGGAACGACAACGGAAAACTCTAGCGGTTCAGCCATCAGGCGCGGACCTTTCCCAAAATTCTGCTGAGCCTCTTTAAGCGCTTCGACCCTATTTCAAAACACAAGATGACCGCAAATGCTGCGATGGGTCGTGCGCCGTGGCGAAACTTGCACTAGAGACGGCCTGGCATGTCCGCGCCAACTGACCTTCCCATTGAAAGCCTGCTCGGCGAGATCAGCGAGACGCTGCGCGCCGAAAAGCGGCTTGTCCTGGCCGCCCCGCCGGGCGCAGGCAAGACGACCCGCGTGCCGCTCGCCCTTGCCGGACTGATCGACGGCTTCCAGCCGCTGGAAGGTCGCATCCTGATGCTGGAACCGCGCCGTCTCGCCGCTCGCATGGCCGCCGACCGGATGGCAGCAACACTGGGTGAGCGCACTGGAGGGCGGATCGGCCTCTCGACGCGTATCGAACGCAAAGTCTCGAAGGACACTGTGGTCGAGGTCATCACCGATGGCCTCTTCGTGCGCCGCCTGCTCGCAGACCCGGCGCTCGAAGGTGTCGCCTGCGTGATCTTCGATGAAATCCATGAGCGTAGCCTGAATGTCGATCTCGGGCTCGCTCTCGCCATGGAAGCGCAATCCGTATTTCGCGAGGACCTTCATGTCCTCGCCATGTCCGCCACGCTGGATACCGGCAAGTTTGCGGGCGTCATGGGTGCGCCGGTGATCGAAAGCGAAGGCCGGCAATTCCCGGTCGAAACGAAATATCTCGGCCGCACGCGGGACAGGATCGAAGACCAGATGGCCGGCGCCATCGAGAAGGCGGCCCGGGCTGAATCCGGCTCCATCCTCGCCTTCCTGCCCGGCGCTGGCGAAATCCGCCGCACGGCGGACCGCCTGTCGAGCCTGCCAGCCAATATCAGCGTCCACCCGCTCTTCGGTGCTCTGTCGCCAAGAGAGCAAGACGATGCAGTGAAACCCGCGCCCGAAGGCCGCCGGAAGATCGTGCTTGCGACGGATATCGCAGAAAGCGCGCTCACCATTGATGGCGTGCATGTCGTCGTGGATTCCGGGCTTGCGCGCGTACCGGAATTCGAACCCGCCAGCGGCACATCGGTTCTCAGAACCATCCGCGCCGCCCGCGCCAATGTCGACCAGCGCCGGGGCCGCGCCGGCCGGCTTGGCCCAGGCGTCTGCTACCGGTTGTGGGACGAGGAAGAGACCCGAGGCCTGATTGCCGCCCCCGCACCCGAGATCCTCAATGCCGACCTTTCAGGCCTGCTGCTCAGCCTCGCCGAATGGGGCGAAAGTGATCCGGCGCGCCTCACCTGGCTCGATGCCCCGCCGCCGGGGCGGATCAAGGCGGCTCGCGAGGCGCTGCTCGCCTATGGCGCCCTCGATGAGACTGGCAACCTCACACCGCGCGGAAAGGAAATGGCGAAACTGCCGCTCGATCCGAAATGGGCGAGCCTCATTGCCGCCGCAGAGAATGATGGCGAACGGGCGCTCGCCTCCGAGATCGCGGCGCTCGCGAGCGAGGCCGGCATTGGCGGCCAGTCGGCCAGTCTGGTTGACCGACTGGAGGGCTTCAGGCGTGACAATGGCCAGCGCGCCAAGGCCCTGAAGCGACAGGCCGAACGCTGGTCGAATGGCGCAAAACCGTCAGCGGACGCAGCGACCTTCCTTGCCCGGTCATGGCCGGGACAGATCGCGAGGCGCAGGGATGGCTCGCAAACGAGTTATCTCCTCGCCAATGGACGCGCGGGTGAATTGCCGGCCGACACGGCACTCTCGAAATCAGACTGGCTGGTCGTTGTCGACATGGTCGGCGCGGCGGGGCGCGCGCGGATTACGCTCGCCTGCCCTGTCAGCGAAGCGGATGTGCTTCGTATTTCGCCGCCGCAGACCGATGAGTGGGCGGTCTTCGATCCCTCCACCCGCAGCTTCAAGGCAAGGCGCGTGAAGGCCGTCGGCAAGATTGTGCTGTCTGAAACGCCCCTGCCCCAGCCATCCGGCGAAGTGGCCCGAGATGCGTTTCTGGTCTTTGTGCGAGAGAACGGATTGAACGAGGCCGGCCTCGGCGATGCTGCCCGACCCATCCTCGCGCGGTTGAAACTGCTGAACGGTGCGTTTGGTGAGGAATGGCCCCCGATCACGGAAGACCAGCTGATCGAGACAGTGGATGAATGGCTCGCCCCGATCCTCGGCTCCAAAGCCTTCCAGTTCCCGTCCGATGGTGCGGCCAGCAATGCCATCAGGCAATCCCTCGGCTGGCCGAAGGCGCAGGAGATTGAGGACCTGGCACCATCCAGCATCGAGCTGCCGAGCGGGCGCAAGGCTGAAGTCGATTATCTCAGCGAAAATGCGCCGCTCATCGAAGCCAGGGCGCAGGAACTTTATGGCCTGACGCGTCAGCCTGCCATTGCAGGAGGACGCGTGCCCGTCACCCTGCAACTGACCTCGCCCGCAGGCCGGCCCATCGCTGTCACGAAGGACATTTCAGGCTTCTGGTCTGGCGGTTATTGGGACATGGCGAAGGATATGCGAGCGCAGTATCCGAAGCATGATTGGCCCGACGATCCGGCCAAAGCCAAGCCGCATGTCGGCATGACGAAAAAGCGTCTTAAGGGGGGAGATTAGGCGCGAAAAGTTTCTCCGAAACACAGCACGAATGTCCACATAATTCATAAAACACCCAATACTTTTTCCTTTTCCCCGAATATTTGAAAAGACGATCCGATTAAAAGGGCGTAAGATTGTTGACGCGGCGATCCTGTCGCGAATTGTGGGGAGTATTTACAATGCCCAAAAAAATCATCACTTCTGGCGCTATTATTTCTGTTCTCTGTATAGCCTGCGGACAACCGATTTCGTCGGCGGAAACGGAAACCGCATCCACTCCACAGGAAGCGCCAATCACGCGATCGGCTGGCGATACCAATCTGCAATGGGGGCCTTGCCCCGACATCTTTCCATCCGGATGCAAGATTGCCGTGCTTCATGGCGACCCGGCCAAACCCAACGCCGATATTTTTCTGGAGGTTGAAGCCGGCTCCCGCCTCACAACTCACACACATACCTCAGCGGAACGCATGATCCTCGTCGCTGGCGAACTCAGTGTTCAATATGAAGGGTTTGCTGCGCAGACCCTTACACCAGGCGACTACGCCTATGGTCCGGCCGAGCTGCCGCACAAGGCAGAATGTATCAGTGACGTTCCATGCACTTTGTTCATCGCGTTCGAAAATCCAGTCGATGCGATGCAGGCCGAAAGCAATTTCGGCGAATAGTCCTGGCATGTTCCAAGCCTTGCTGAGGCCGAATGCGGGCAACGACCGTCAGTTCGGACGGCGCTCGTCGCCCCAGTCCATGCCCATCGTCTTCTTCATCCAGTCGGAGAAGGTGGACGGCTTTTCGAGGTTCTTCGGATCAAGCGTACCGAATGAAACGATTGGGCCTTCGGCGGTTTCGAGCCGTACGCCGGCAATCTGCTGGTGCGGGCTGCCCCAGTTGCCATAGCTGGTTGACGGGTCGAGCAGCAGCATGACTTTCGTGCCGCCATTGCCTTCGCGATCCCGGCCAAAGACGAGGCCATAGACCTTTTCGCGTGAGAAACCGCCGGAATGGCCCTGCCGCTTGCCGTCGAGCAGCACCTCGTCCCAGAGGAGATTGCGCCGCCATTGCAGGACATGCATCTCGTCGTCATCGGTGACGATCTTGATATCGACCTGGTGAAGCGAAACACGGACAAGTTCAGCGCGCATGGGAGGCGTCCTTCTCATTATATTATCGAAAAACGATAATTCAAAATATGAAGACGGTCAAGCGCGCTGCGAAACCGAGAGGACGTTTTCGTCCGGGTCCTTGAACCACAGGATCCGGATGTTCGTGCCCGGCACCGTCCAGATCCTGTTCTCGTCCTGCCCCATGCCATCGAACACCAGAGGCTCGACGCCTTTGGAGACAAGGTGAGCGCGCATGGCGAGGATATCCTCCACTTGCCAGTCGAGCACGGTGAAAGGCTGCGGCGTGAATTGCGGGACCTTGGAGATGCGAAGTTCTGCGCCGGCCAGCTGATAGACGACGGCAAAGTCATCTTCCTCGACCAGGTCAAGACCGAGCACGCCCTCATAAAAGTTGCGGCAGGCGCTCGCCTTGGTGGTGGCCAGGAAAAAGCTCGCCTTGGCAGACTGGATGTCCATGAAAAAACGCTCCCCTCACACTTGAAGGGAGCGTCGCTTTTCAGGGCCAGTTCGTCAAATCAAGTCTGACGACGCGCGAGCCGGTCAGAACGCCTTCTGCCATCCCAGCGTCAGCGTGTAGTCGGTTTCCATCTGCGGGCCATTGAGGTCGCGGTGCAGGGGGACACCGAATTCAAGCGCCAGCCTGTGGCCTCTCTTCCAGCCCTCGGAACCGGCAAGATTGACGCCGAACAGCGCCTCAACGGTTTCGCCGCCATGATTGTCCGGATCGGCCGTCTGCACAGGTGCCATGATGTTCGGGTCAATGCCGTCAATCTGGCCCTGCGTCTTCGCTTTCAGGCGACCCGATACCGACACCCATGGGCGGGGCTCGAAAGCCAGCCATGCGGTGCCTTCAAGCACATCGCCCAGCGCATACCCCTCATCATTCTCATCGAGGCGCACGACGCCGGACAGTTGCGCACCATAGCTCCACTGGCCACTCCGGCTACGCGCTGTGACGGCAGGCTTGAGGTCATAGGTGCCGGAGCCGAGCTGCATCGGATAAGGCATGCGTAGCTCCGGCTGCATGTTCATCGGCGTCAGCACGGTGTCGGTCTCGGTCATCGAGCCGGTCGGCAGGGACAGCATGACCGACAGGTTGACCTGGCGATGGTCATGACTGCCATCATCCAGACCGAAGATCGCGCCAACGCTCGTATCGCCGAATCCGGAGGCCTCGGTGGTGAAGTTTCCAAGCACGCTTGTGCCCATGCCGCCCATATAGGTGCGGTGATCCATTTCCTTCGAATGGTAGTTCACCATGCCCATCAGCGTGATACGGTCGGTCAGGCCATACATCGCCCCCGCCATGTGCATCTTCATCGGCATTTCGAGCGGCACGACACGCAAGGTCGGCGGCATCATCGGCGCGCCAGCGAACCGGTTGGGTACAGTGGTGGCGATCGTGTCCGGGTCTACGCTGTCGGTCCCGATCCGGTTTCCCGACATGTCCATGTGCATGTATCGGTAAGACAACATCCACTCACCCTTTTTGTGGCGGTGGTCGGCCATCACACCGATGGGCGCATGATCGCTGGCATAGCTGACAGTGCCGCCATCGCCTTCATGGGCGTGAACGATAGGAAGAAGAGCGGCGTTGAGCGCGGCCGCGGCGCATAGGGCTTTAAAGGTCATTGAATGTCTCTGAACGTGAACAGGAATGGCTGCGCTGTCTGCGATGGGGCAGACAGGCGTGCGAAAGGTTCCGGTTCAGCTCAGCGGCGGTCCATGGGGCGGCGCGCCTGGCCAAAGCGGCAACCGGGGGTGCGCCGCATCGGCCCGTCCCGGTGAGGACTGAACATGCCGCATCCGGCTGCGTTGCGGCAGAGCCGGAGGATTGGCGCTGATTGCGAAGGGCACCGTACAGTCGCCGCAGCATGTTGTGTGGGACGTGTCTTCCTGTCCGCCGCCGACCCTGATCTCGATGGTGCGATGAAGGCCGTCGCCGCAGAGCGGGACAGCGATCGTCTCTCCCGGCACAATACGCAAATGCGCCTGCGCGCCATTCGCGAAATAGGCAAGGAGGGCAAACATGCCCAGGATATGAAAGAGCCGCCTCTTCATGAGACGGCTCTTATGTAGTTGGGGCTGCGCCGACAATGCGACGTTTGCGCGTTTGCCGAGCCCTACCGGCCAGCAAGGCGCAGGAATCGGTCGCGCATGTCCTTGTCGGTCTTGAAGACGCCCGTGAACTGGGTGGTGATCGTCGAGACGTTTGGATGATGGACACCGCGCGTTGTCATGCACTGATGGACCGCGTCAATCAGGACGGCGACGCCGGCTGGCGCGAGGCTTTCGGTCAGCGCGTCACAGATCTGCGCCGTCATCGTCTCCTGCGTCTGCAGGCGCTTGGCGAAGATTTCAACAACGCGCGCAATCTTGGAGATACCGACAACAGCCTGGGTCGGCATATAGGCGACGTAAGCCGTACCGAGGAAAGGCGCCATGTGGTGTTCGCAATGGCTTTCCACATCGATTTCGCGAAGCATGACCATGTCATCATAGCCCTGCACATCCTCAAAGGTGCGCGAGAGATATTTGACCGGGTCTTCGTCATAGCCCTGGAACCATTCCTTATAGGCATTGACCACGCGTTTCGGCGTGTCGAGCAGGCCCTCACGGCGCGGATCGTCGCCGGCCCATGCGAGCAGCGTGCGAACTGCGTCTTCTGCTTCCTCCTGCGTCGGCCGTTTTACCGGCTCTGCATTCGCAAGCGATGTATCTGTCGTGATGGCATCCATCGCCATAGCTGAAATCCTGTATTCTGAGGGACGGGGGTCGAGCCAGATGTTCTGTGAGTGCGCCCTTGCACTCCAATACCGGACTTAACGCCCGCCCGAGTTGTACCCTCAGGGCGTGGTTAGAGACATAGGGCAAACTGATTCGTTTTTCCAGAAAATCGAGCGGTTTTCGCAGCGTCAGCCTCTCGCGGCGACGCTGCAAACCCCGATGTCACTTGGCGCTTTGACCCCGCTGTGGCATAGAGCCCACGCCCACATTGAGGAATGTTGCATATGGCCTTCGCCGCGAACAGACAGTGTTGTAGCCACTGACACAGACAGGCCGCGCAGATGCGCGCCGCACTTGCTTTGTTTTTACTTTCCCGGCCTAGAAGACCCCGATGACCATCAGACTCTACAACACGCTCGGACGTGAAAAGCAGATTTTTGAACCGCAAGACCCGTCACGGGTGACGATGTATGTCTGCGGCCCGACCGTGTATAATTACGCCCATATTGGCAATGCGCGCCCGCCCGTCGTGTTCGACGTGCTGAACCGCTTGCTCCGCCGCACTTATGGAGAGAGCGCGGTCGTTTATGCGCGCAACATAACGGACGTTGAAGACAAGATTATCGCTGCATCGCTGGCGGACGGGACGCCGATCCCTGAAATCACGCGCAAATATGCCGATATCTACAACGCCGACACCAGCGCGCTGAACGTCCTGCCGCCCACCATCGAACCATGGGCGACGCACCATATCGACGGCATGCTGAAAATCACGCAGCAGCTGGTAAAGAAGGGCTATGCCTATGTCGCCCCGTCCGGCGTCTTCTTCGACGTCGAGCAGATGGAGGATTATGGCAAGCTGTCCGGCCGCAAGCTTGAGGACAATGAGGCCGGTGCCCGCGTCGCGGTGTCCGATGAAAAGCGCAATCCGGCGGACTTTGCCCTCTGGAAGTTCGCCAAGGAAGGCGAGCCGGAAGACGCGATCTGGGACAGCCCGTGGGGCCGCGGACGACCCGGCTGGCACATTGAATGCTCGGCCATGATTGCAGCGACGCTCGGCAAGACGATCGACATCCATGGCGGCGGCATCGACCTTCAATTCCCGCACCATGAGAATGAGATCGCCCAGTCTGAATGCGCGCATGGCGAGCCTATGGCCCGCTACTGGCTGCACAATGGCTTTCTCGACATGGACGGCGAGAAAATGTCCAAATCGCTCGGCAATGTGAAGCTGATCCACGACCTTCTGGCCGACTGGCCCGGCGAAGTGTTGCGCTTTGCACTGCTCTCGGGCCACTACCGGGCCCCGCTCGACTGGACGCGTGACCTCCTCGAGCAGTCGAAGACGACCCTTGGCCGCATCTATGGTGCGCTTCGCCGCGTCTGGCAGGCCGAAGGCGGCGTGGCCAGGGACAAGGGTGTGCTCAAGGCGCTGCAGGATGACCTCAATACACCTGTTGCGCTAGCTGAGCTCTCAAGACTCGCCTCTGAGGCGAATCAGGCCGCTGATGCAAAAGACGAGGCCCGCATGACGCAGGCGCGGGCGGACCTGCTCGACGCGGGCGAATTGCTCGGCCTTCTTTCCCTTTCCCCATCCCAATGGGAACAGGGCGGCAGCGATGATGACAAGGCGCGGATCGATGCGCTCGTCCAGGCCCGCGTCGATGCGCGGGCGAACAAGGACTGGGCCGAGGCAGACCGTATCCGCAACACGCTCGCCGAAGAAGGCATCGAGATCATGGACGGGCCGCAAGGCTCGACGTGGCGCCGGGTTTAGGCGATGGTGCGCCCATGAAATCCTCGTGGGTCCCCATTGCAGCGGCAGCGCTGATCTCGCTTGTCGCCTGCTCACCGAACCCGGCAGCGCCTGAGCCCGTCGAGGATGCGGGCCACACGCTCTATCTTGTCCGCCATGCCGAGAAGGTGCTCGATGTCGACAATCCGCCCCTCACGCCCGAGGGTGAGACGCGGGCGACAGAGCTTGCCGATATGCTCAAGGATGCCGGTATCGAGGCTGTGTGGTCGACGGATTATCTTCGTACCCGGCAGACGGCAGGACCGCTCGCCGCGGTGCTTGACATCGACATACAGTTCTATGACCCCAGTGATCTTGCAGCCTTCGCCGATACGCTGCGCGCCAATGGCGAAACCGCGCTGGTTGTGGGCCATTCGAACACCACGCCCGATCTTTCTGCTGCGCTTGGCGGCGAACCCGGTGAGCCGATCTTCGAGCCGTCGGAATATGACCGGCTCTACGTGCTGACAGGTGTCGGCACAGGCCGTGTCGAGACGGAGATCAGACGATTTGGAGCGCGCTATGACGCAAGCGGCGGCTAAACGCCCAGTCAACAATCTCGAAAGCCTGATGTTGAGCCTCTGCGAGCAGACGGAGGGCGAGAGCGTGACCGTCCGGGACCTGCTGGATGCAGTGGGCCGCCGGGCCTATGGCCCGATCCTGCTCCTGCTCGGCTTCATCTCGGTCAGCCCCCTGACGCTCATACCCGGTGCAACGTGGCTGGTGGCGCTGGTGACGCTGCTCATCTCGATCCAGATCGTCTTCGGCAAGAAGTTTCCCTGGGTTCCGCGCCGGCTGCTGGACTTTGAGTTCAAGCGCGAACACCTCGTTTCCGGTGTGGCCGGCGGGCGCAAATACGCCAAGATGATCGATCATTATGTCAAGCCGCGCCTGACTTTCCTGACAAACCCCATCATCGCACCGATTATCGGCCTGATCTGTGTGGCTGCTGCGCTGATCACCATACCGCTCGGCCTGTTTCCCTTCGGCCCCGTCCTGCCGGGCCTGACCATCCTGCTGTTCGGACTGGCGCTCACCGCTCGTGATGGCGTTTTCCTGTTGCTCGCCGCAGCCGCGCTGACCGGGGCGATCATTATCCTCGTCCGTGTCCTGCCACGGGTTATCGGCGTCATTGAGTCACTGTTCAGCTAGATTCGGCTGATTCACTTGATCTTCAGGGCTTTCGAGGCGATCTAGGCGTCATGAGCGCTGAGCTGTATCATAATCGCGTGCTGGAACTGGCCGCCAATATCCCGCATGTCGGGGCCCTTGAAGATGCAGACGCATCTGTCGAGAAGGTCTCGCGTGTCTGCGGATCTGTCGTGCGCGTGGACATTGCGCTCAGCGAAGATGGCGAGACGGTCGATGCCGTGGCCGTCGATCCGCGCGCCTGCGCCCTTGGACAGGCCGCGACGGCAATCCTGTCAGAGCATATTGTCGGCGCTCCGGTGTCTGACGTCTTCGCGGCCCGTGATGCCCTGCGCGCCATGCTCAAGGACGGCGCAGAGCCGCCCCGCGGCCGGTTTGCGGAACTGCGTCACCTGCAGGGCGTCGCGGACTATCCGCCGCGCCACACCTCCACCATGCTTGCCTTCGAAGCGGCCTGCGAGGCCATCGAGACTGCACGAACTAACCGGGCTGCAGCGGCCTGAACGCACCGCTGTAGCCAGTCGTCGGCCCGCTGCTGAATTTGGCGCAGCCCGAGCCGGGTTGTGAGCCGACCCCCGCGCGTCTAGAACCGCTTTCGTAACAACAACAACCGGAACCCGAAGCGCATGTCCGCCCTTCGCAGAAAGACTGCCTACGCAGTCCTGAAAGGATACAAGTTGACGCTGTCCCCGGCCTTCCAGGTCTTCGGGGCCAAGTGCCGTCATGTGCCAACCTGCAGCGAATATTGCGCCGAGTGTGTCTCCCGCCATGGTCTGTGGACCGGAAGCTGGATGACGCTCGCCCGGCTGTCGCGATGCCGCCCAGGCGGATCGCGCGGCTTCGATCCGGCACCGATGAAAGCAAAACCTTCACCCTTCTGGGCTCCATGGAGAGCCGGAGACTGGGCTACGGGAGAGCGAAAGTTCCCGGACGTCCAGCCAGACTGAATTTGAAAAGCAAGACCTATGATTAATGTAACGCTGCCCGATGGATCGGTGCGACAATACGAAGATGGCTCAAGCCCCTCAGACGTCGCCATGTCCATCTCACCCGGACTGCACAAGGCCGCCCTTGCCGCCAAGGTGAACGGGGAAATGTATGACCTCAACCGCCCGCTCGAAGGAGACGCAGAAGTCGCCATCGTGACGGCGCGCGACAAGGAGGGGCTGGAACTGCTCCGCCATGATGCCGCCCACGTCCTCGCGCAGGCCGTGCAGGAACTCTATCCCGACACGCAGGTCACGATTGGCCCGGTGATCGATGACGGCTTCTATTACGACTTCGCGCGCGAGGAGCCCTTCTCGACGGAAGACTTCGAGAAGATCGAAGCGAAGATGCGCGAAATTGTCGACAAGGACTATCCGATCATCCGCGAAGTCTGGTCGAAAGAGGACGCCATCGAGACGTTCAAGAAGATCGGCGAGGACTATAAGGCGCAGATCATCGACGACATCATCCCGCCCGGTGAGCCAATCACTGTCTACAAGCAGGGCGACTGGTTCGATCTCTGCCGCGGCCCGCACCTGCCATCGACGGGCAAGCTGCCCAAGGCGTTCAAGCTGATGAAGCTTGCCGGTGCCTATTGGCGCGGCGACAGCCGCAATGAGATGCTGCAACGCATGTACGGCACGGCCTGGGCGAATGAAAAGGACCTCAAGGCTCATCTCACGCGCCTCGAGGAAGCCGAAAAGCGCGACCACCGCAAGCTTGGCCGCGAGCTTGATCTGTTTCACCTTGACGGCATGGCCGCTGCTGGCTCTGTCTTCTGGCACGCCAAGGGCTACACGATCTGGCGCCAGATCGAGTCCTATATGCGCCGGCGGCTCGATGCCGAAGGCTATGACGAGATCAAGACCCCGCAGCTCATGGACTCGGTCCAGTGGGAGAAATCCGGACACTGGGGCAAGTATCGCGAGAACATGTTCATCGTGCCTGACTTCATCCCGGAGGGCGAAGAGGGTGTTGAGATAAAGGTGCCGGAGGACGCAAAACTCATGGCCCTCAAGCCGATGAACTGCCCGGCCCATGTCGAAGTGTTCAAGCAGGGCCAGAAATCCTATCGTGACCTGCCGCTACGCCTTGCCGAGTTTGGCTGCTGTCACCGGAATGAACCGCATGGCGCCATTCACGGCATCATGCGGGTGCGCCAGTTTACGCAGGACGACGCGCACATCTTCTGCCGTGAGGACCAGATCGTTGAGGAATCAATCAAGTTCTGCCGCCTGCTGGAAAGCGTGTATCGCGACTTCGGTTTCGAGGACATCGCTGTGAAACTGTCGACGCGTCCGGAAATTCGCGCCGGCAGCGACGAAGTCTGGGACCGGGCCGAAAAGGGTCTGCAGGATGCGGTGGAGGCTGCCGGCCTGCCCTGCGAAATCCTGCCGGGCGAAGGCGCGTTCTACGGTCCAAAGCTCGAATTCCAGCTGACGGATGCGATCGGTCGGATCTGGCAATGTGGAACGCTGCAGCTCGATTATGTGCTGCCTGAACGCCTTGGCGCCGAGTACACGGCACCGGACGGCTCCAGGCAGCGTCCGGTCATGCTTCACCGCGCCATTCTCGGTTCAATGGAGCGATTTATCGGCATCCTGATCGAAGAATTTTCGGGGGCCTTCCCTATGTGGCTCTCCCCGGTTCAGGTCGTGGTCGCCACGATTACTTCGGAAGCCGATGCCTATGCCGAGAAAGCCGCCGAGGAACTTCGCAAGGCAGGCCTCAGGGTCGAGGTCGATCTTCGCAATGAGAAGATCAACTACAAGGTCCGCGAGCACTCGCTGCAGAAAGTGCCGGTGATTGCCGTTGTCGGGGAGCGCGAAGCCGCCGAAGGCACACTTGCGCTGCGCCGTTTCGGTTCGAAAGGGCAGGAAATACTCAGCCTTGCAGAAACGGCCCAAAAGCTGTCGGATGAGGCCACGGCGCCTGATCTCAAGCGCGTAAAAGCTTAAGGCCAAGCATGACGAAATCCCGCGGTATCAGCTACGCCGTCGTCCTGGCCGCGGCATTCGTCCTCTGGACGCCGGTCGCCCTGGCAGGCACGCAGGGATTTTCCGCCCTGCTGGGGCTCGCTGCGATTCCGGCAGCTTTCCTTGCTCCGCTGAAGCGGGTGAACACCATCACGATCACCGTCGCCCTGATTGCCCTCTGGGCGACGGTCTCCAGCCTTTGGTCTGAAGAAAACTCCGCCATCATAGACGGAACACTGGCCAGCGGTGATTTCAATATTGGTGCAGCCGCAATCCGCTTTGCGCTGACAGCGCTCGCTGGCATACTCGTGATTTCCGCCGCCTTGCGCATGTCGCCGTCTAGCGCCCGGACAGCCCTGTTCGTCATGCTGGCCTGCCTTATCATCCATGCTGTGTGGACGCTGGCCATGGCGTTTGCACCCGGCTGGATTCTCAGCCTCTACGCGCCGTTCAGCGATGTCGAAAAGGAAGCGCCGCAGAACATGCTGCGCAGCACGAATGCGTTCCTGCTCGGCCTGCCTATCCTGATCGGTGCCATGTGCGCCCTGCCGGGCAAGCTGCCGGTACCGAGCATCGTGGCCCTGCTGATCGCAGCTTTCATCATCTTCTGCATGATCGGATCGGACGTCGCCTGGATTGGTGTTGTCCTAATCGCCCTGGCAATCGGACTGATCTTCATCGCAAACCGCAACGGATTCAGGATCCTGTTTGCGTCCATGGCTGCATTCGTCCTCGTCTCTCCGCTCGTACTCGGCATCGGCGGCACGGCCGTCTCTGATGCCGGTATGCCGCTGCCGTCTTCCGTGCAGTCGCGGGTCTGGGCCTGGCAGCTCACCACGGAAAAGATTGCAGAGCGCCCCATCACCGGACATGGCATCGAAGCGTCAAAGGAATGGCGCGAGACCTTTGGTGACCATCCAGACCTCCTGGAGGAGATGGTGGCGCGGACCGGCATCGATGATGGCCGCTGGGATGTCTACCGCATCCTGCCCGGACATCCGCACAATATGGGCCTGCAGATCTGGGCCGAAACCGGCCTCATCGGCGCACTGCTTGTTATCGCGCTTCTGCTTCTCATCGGCTGGCGCTTGCCCGCCCCCGCCGCACTGCCCGTTTCCACCAGCGTCGCAATCGCCGCGCTGGGCGCGGCCTCCTTCTCACTGTTCAGCCTTTCCTATAGCGTGTGGAACGAGGCGTTCTGGGCCACAGTGGTGCTCGCAGCCGCCGGTGTCATTCTCGTGCACAAGCGCCTGACACCGCAATGACGACTCTCGCAACCACCGCCATCATTGTCAGCTACCGCACCGGACCCCGGCTGCATGAATGTCTCTACGCGCTGGCCTACGATCCGGCGATTTCAGCCCTCCTCATCGTCGACAATGGCAACCCGGATATTGAAGTCGCATGGCTACGTACCTTTGCAGGCAAGCTGGATCACGTCACGCTGATCGAACCTGGCCGCAATCTCGGCTTCGGCGCCGGCGTGAACCTCGCTGCGAAACAGGCACCGGATGGCGATCTGCTGATCATCAATCCCGACGCCGTCCTGAAGCGGGGATCGGTCGAGGCGATGCGCGAGGCCGCAGCGGGCCGAGCGCAGCCCTGGATCATCGGCGGCAGGATTTTCGATGAGCGGGGCAAGGAGCTGCGCGGCCCCCGCCGGAAGACACTGACCCTGTTTCGGGCCATGACGCGCTTCATTGGCTGGAACACATGGACGCTGGAGAACACGCCCGCGCCAGATGGACCAATTCCCATGCCGGTCGTATCGGGCGCGCTCATGCTGATGAGCAAGGCCGGATTCGACCAGCTGGGCGGGTTCGATGAAGACTATTTCCTGCATGTCGAGGATGTCGATATCTGTCGGCGCGCCACGGAGGCGGGCGGTGCCGTCATATACTGCCCGCACGCCGGCGCCCTTCACTATGGCAGTACGTCAGAAGCGCCCTCGGCGACGGTCGCAAGGCACAAGGCCGACAGCCTCGTCCACTACTTCCGGAAATTTGCTTCCAGCCCGTTCGAGCGGGCGCTGGTCGCGCTACTCGCGCCGGTTCTGAAGGCGGCTACCATAGCACGCGCGCGGAAGTAGGCGGTCAGGGCTGAAAGTCCGACGTAATCGGCGGCGGTCCGTCGATCGAGGTTGGCACAGGCGTCTTGATGACGATGCTGGATACGCGCGGTGCAAATTCCTGCCAGTCATACTCGGTGAGCTTGAACGCCCAGCCCTCGGCCCGGTCATTGATCGTCTGCGCCCGGCGTGCGGCATCGCCAGCTTCGACAGCACGCAGCGTGACCCAGTGACCATCCGGCTCACGCCAGGCACGAAGATCGATTTCCAGCCCATCATAGGTTTCGGTAATATGGCGCGCGACGGCGCGGCTGGTGAGGTCCGCCTGCGGCTTTACATCGATCGGCGACAGGCGCGAGACCGCAAGCGCGGTCGTTGACGCGGCGAGCCGGCTGCGCAGCCGGTCATTCTGATGCGGCGGTGCAGGCGTGAAGCTGCGCGGGCCGCCCCCGGCTTCCCGTGTGAGGTAGATCGAAGCACCGCTGGAATCAGTCAGCCTGACGGCGGAAATCGCGCTGTCCTCAATGTCCACGATGTCGAGATCGAGCCAGGCCTGGCGCGTATAGAGTGGCGGCAGCTCGCCCTCGGCGCGGAAGGCAACATCCTCGCCCGCATCGCGGGCATAAAGCCGGTCACCGCGCCGCCCGGTAATCATCTCGGCTGTCAGGGCGCCATTCGTCGCGAAGACCTGCACCAGGACGCCGTTTCCGCCTTTTCTCGGATCACCAAGGCCAAGACGCTCCATGCGTTCCGGATTGTCGGTGCGGCGCGCTCCCCAGGTGAGGGTTTCCAGTCCTTCGGCCAATGTGTTGAGGCGGTCGGTCCGCACAGGATAGCCGCCGGTCTCGGCCATGACCCATTCGCTGCCGCGCCGTTCCAGCGTGTAGCTCTCATCGGCCATGGTCACCTTGATCGAGCCAGTGTCGCCGCGCACCGCAGAGAAATTCCTCAGGACCGGATCGCCCGTCCGGGGGCTGATATCATTCGTGCTGGGCGCAAACAGGCTCATCAGGATCAGGCAGACCCAGAGCGTCGCCGCGACGATGGAGAGCCGCTGAACCGTAACCCGGCGGCGATTGTCGAGGGCGATGCTCATCGGCGCTCTCCCGGGCGACGACGCCACCACACGAACAGACCGAGCGCGCCGATAATGATCGGCCCGCCGAAGATGTTGAAGAATTTCAGCCAGGCTTCGAGACCATCAATTTCACGGCGGAAATCACGCTCGATGGAGCGCAGGCGAGAGCGCGTCTCAACGATATCTTCACGCAGCCGGGCAAGTTCAGCCCGTTCGGCATCGTTCAGATTGGCTTCGAGGTCGCCCTCGAAAAAGCCATCAGTTGCGCCAACCTGCTGCAGCTCCTCGAGGCGGGCCTGGGATTCAGCGAGGCTACTCTCCAGCCGTGCCTGCTCGTCGAAGAAACGCTCCTGGGCTTCATCGCGCATCGCCTCGACACGTTTCATCGGGCGGCGGCTGGAGGCGCGAGCCCGCAGGCTGAGCAGGTTTGCGTCGCCCGACAGCACATCAAGGGCATTCATGAGGAAGTTGCCATTGTCAGCAAAAGCGGTGGAGTTTTCGAGGTTCACATAAAGCCCGTCATCAACCATGTCGGCGTCGGCGATGATCAGGATTTCGGCGTCCCGCTCGCTGGTGGAAATGTGCGGTGCCGCAGTTTCAGCCTCCGCGCGGGCCAGCTCTGCCAGAACCGCATCATCCGGCATGTCGGGGTTTGGCGCTCCATCCGGGAAGGCAGAGACGAGCGCGCCGTGCAGGCGAATGGCCAGCGGCTGGGCTGTCTCCTGCGCTTCGTAGAGCTCCAGCGTATCCTGGGCGGACAGCTCTGTCACAGCGCGGTCGGCCGGGATCCAGGATGGCGCAGGTCCGGTCGAGATCAGGACTTCGTGGTCGAAGGGAGAGTCCTCATCGAGGATCAGCGCGCCGGGGGCCCCGAAATTGACGGTCCGGCCGAGGTCGGCTGTGATGAGGCTGTCATGCGACATGAGGGCGGGCGGCGCGGCAAGATAGAGCGGATGGCGCAGCACTGTCGTGCGGCCCTCGCCAGCTTCGGCCTGGATCGGAAGCGCGGTCTCGGTATCGGCGAGCGCATCATCGGAAAGCGTGACGCCCCATCTCGGTCCGAACCGGCCAAGGTCGGAGCGGATCTGGCGTTCTCCCAGGCCGGCAAAGGCGCTGCCCTGCGAAGTCTTCGCAGCGGGGTCGACCATAATGATGGCTCGCCCCTTGCGTAGCAGGAACTGGTCGACCAGCCAGGCCTGCCAGTCATTGAGCTCTGGCGGATGGACCATGATCAGGACATCCATGTCCTCCGGCAGGGAAAAGAAATCTTCATTGATCTCTTCCAGCGTGAATCCCTTGGCGATCTCCCGCAGGAAAGTGTAGCCGCTATCTCGCCCATCGCCGCTCATGCCCTGCAGGGTGGACAGGACGCCGACAACCGGCGGCTCGGGCCGGTCGAGCCGTGCGATCAGCCGGGTCAGATCATATTCGAGAGTTTCTTCCTGCTCGGGCGCGAGGAACGGGATGACGCGTTCATCATCCACCGTGTTGCCGCCAATCAGGCCGAAGTAGAGCGGATCATTGCCATCTGTATCAACCGCGACAATGCCCGCGGCGAGGGCTTCATCCTCGGCTTCGGAAAAGGGCTCAGGGTCAATCTCGCGAATCCGCAGACTGGGGCCGGCAACCGCCTTGTAGGCGTCGAGCAATTCGCGAACCCGCGTTGCATAGGCGCGCACCGCGGGAAAATCCTGCCCGACACGGCGGGTGTAGACGAAGGTGAGGTCCACCGGTTCATCGATGCCCCGCAGGACGTTCCGGGTCCCGTCGGACAGTGTGTAAAGCTGCTGCTCGGTGAAGTCGGCGCGCGCGCCCCTCATCAGCGGCTGCAGGATCAGCACGGCCGCGATAAAAATCGCAACGATGAGGGCCGTAGCGGCAGGCTGGAAGGCTTTCGATGTCATCGCGCCGCGCTCCTGCGCTGCGAGACCCAGATGACATTCAGCGCCAGCCACATGGCGACGAAGCCGATGAAGAAGAGGAAGGAGCGGAATTCCAGAACGCCCCGCTCCGCCGTCTCGAAGTGGGTGAGGAAGGAAAACTGCGCGACAAGGTCGCCGACACCCGCCCCGAGAAGGCCTGCAACCGCCCCGGTCACCATTGGCCAGCCGGCCGCGGTGAAAATGAAGGCGATGACGACACCGATTATATAGGCAAGCACCTGGCTGTTCACGAGCGCCGATACAGCTGCGCCAATCGACAGGTACGCGCCAGCCATGACAAGGCTCATCGCATAGGTCAGCAGGATGGACGCATTGTCGGGACTGCCGAGATAATTGACCGTGATCCACATCGGGAAGGTGAAGACGAGGCTGAGCCCCGCAACTGTCCATGCCGCCAGCAGCTTGCCGGCAGCCAGCCCGGTAATTGTCATCGGCAAGGAGAGGAGGAGTTCAGCCGTTCCGTCAGCGCCCTCATCGGCCCAGAGGCGCATGGACAGCGCTGGCAGGAAGATCATGAACAGCCACGGATGCCAGTAGAAAAAGGGCTGGAGGTCTGCCGCGCCGGTATCGAAGAAGCGCGATGCCTCCCAGGTGAAGAAGCCGAGCATCATCAGGAAGATCGCGATGAAGACATAGGCGAGCGGCGTCGCGAAATAAGCACGAAGTTCGCGCAGATAACTGGCGCGCAGGCCGGTCATCGTATCACCCAGCCAGATTTTCATGCCGCTTCGCTTTCGCTGGCTTCGGTCAGCTTGATAAAGGTCTCTTCAAGACCGCCCGGATTCTGGCTGGCGAGACTTTCGGGCGTGCCGTCCGCCACAATGCGCCCCCGGTCGATCACGATGGCGCGGTTACACATGGCCGGCACTTCCTCCAGCGTGTGGGTCGAGATCAGGATCGCCTTTTCAGGTGCCATGCGCGCGATGAGAGCCCGCACGGCACGTTTCTGGATCGGGTCGAGCCCGTCCGTCGGCTCATCAAGGACCAGCACGTCCGGGTCGTGCAACAGTGAACCGGCGAGGCCAACGCGGCGGCGATACCCCTTGGAAAGATTGCCGATCCGGCGGCTGGCGACATTGGCGATTCGGGCGTCCGCGATGACACGGTCAATGGCCGCATTGCGCTCGGCCCTGGTGAGGTCATGCGCGGCAGCCATGAATTTCAGGAACTCGACAGGTGTCATGTCCCTGTAGAGCGGCGCGCCTTCCGGAAGGTAGCCAAGACGCCGCTGCGCTTCGCGGCGCTGCGAGATAACGGAATTGCCGGAGATCAGCACGTCGCCCCGGTCTGGTTCGATCACACCGGCAACCATGCGCATGGTCGTGGACTTGCCGGCACCGTTCGGGCCGAGAAATCCCAGCACCTCACCCTTGTTCAGCGTGAAGCTCACCGAATCCACGGCCTTGTGTTCACCAAATGACTTCGCGAGCTGCTTCAATTCGAGCATGTACCGGACCCGTTGCCTGTCGCAAACAGCCTACCTAGCGGCCACTTCCTGGGCTGGCCAGAGGCATGATGAGCAAATCGACGGCAATAGCGCCCAGGTGAATGAAAATTCACCAAAGGCGGTGGCGTCAATTTTCTTGTGATGGGAAAAAGGGAGAAGAAGTCGGGTAAAGGCTATGCAAGTGCCCCGGGGGGCTGGGGGGGCTGATGGGTCCGGGAAACCTGCTGGACACCTCCACCCGACAATTGCAGACTGACCGTAATCGGCGGCGCTCGCAAGGCGAGAATGCGGCTAAATCCTGTCAGGCGCATTAAATATGCGTCATGTGAATTTTTTCGGGGAGGAGACCGGTCAGGAGTTCATGGCGAGTATAACACCCCTGCAACGTAAACCTCAAGCAAACGTGGCGTTTCACCGGACCGAGATGAGTCGAATCCTCAATGTTTACGGGAAAATGGTGATGGGCGGACAGGCCCGGGATTACGGTATCGGGATGTTTCCTGATCACGCCGTCTTCGCAATCTATCGCAGGCATGCCGAAGCCCCGACCTGGCGTATCGAGAAGATACCGGCGCTGCGAAACCAGCAGGGAAGCTATGTCGTCTATGGCAGCCAGAATCAGGTGCTGAAACGCGGCCACGATATCGCTCAGGTGCTGAAAGTGTTCGAGACGCGAAAGTTCGAAATCATCTCCGGCAGCTGACCGGAGCAACCTCTTTCGGTTATTTCCGCAGAGCCTTCTGGACCAAGCCAAGCAGGCCAGTGAACTTCAGGCCGCCTTCACTGATGGCGAGCGCGAGGCACACGCCATCATCATCGGCAATCGGCTGATGCGTGTCGCTCGGGCTCTTGCGGCAGATATCGCCCGGCCCATAGCTTCCGACATGGTCCGAAAACCCGCCCTGGACCACCAGCGTGTATTCATCGCCGCGATGCGAATGCTGCGGCACGGCCGCGCCTGGCTCGATGCGGTAGAGATGGGTGTGCACATAAGAGTTGCCCGACAGGTCAAGTCGGCTCACGCCACGCGTCAGCCTGTTCCAGCCGCCTTGGGCGCAGGCATCCAGGGCCCGGGTCCGCAGGGGCTCAGGCAGCGCAAGCAATTCATTGACACCCTCACCCGCCTGCTTCGCTGCGTCGCGAAGAGCCGCGTCCTCGGTTTCGAACGCTTCCAGGGCTTTCAGGGCGCGCTCAAAGGCGTTCGGCGACAGCAGTTCACGCTCCTCACCTTCGAGCATTGCCCCTGCGATCGTTTCGCTGACGGCAATGTCTACGGCGATATCGTCGCGGATAGCCGCCTGCGTTTCGACCATCAGCGCGAAGGCCGGGCTCAGCCGGCCAGCCGCATAGGCGCTGTACAAATCGGACATGGAGGTGGATTCAGGCGTGGACACTAAACTTCAGGATTCCTTCGCTTGCTCACGCAAATGTGAGCCAGAGGGAATATTGATCGGAGGAAAACTTCGTCAAGGCGGGGGTTTCGATGAATTGCATTGTAACCGCCTAGTCGCGCGAAATCTTGCCGCGCAGCCGCTCGAATGCCAGCCGGATACGCGATTTCACCGTGCCGAGCGGCAGATTGTAAGCTTCTGCGATCTCAGAGTGGGATAGCCCCTCATAGAAAGAGGCGCGCAGCAGGTCGAGCTGTTCGGTGGGCAGCGTCTTCAACTGTTCGCGGACATGTGCCTCAATCTGGGCTCGTGACAGGGTCTCGTCCGGCATCTGCTCCGCGGCGGGCTGGAGCATTGGCTCGTCGGGCGACAATTCCGGCCGCGCGACCTGCCGGTGGATGTCGATCTGGCGATTGCGGGCGATGCGGAAGATCCAGGTCGATACTGAAGCCTGTTTCTCGTCAAACTGGCCAGCCTTGCGCCACACGGTGAGCATGACGTCCTGCACGATCTCCTCGGCGGCGGCATCATCAGCGCCCATGCGTTTCAGATAGGATTTGAGGCGTGGACCAAAATATTCGAACAATGTTCCGAACGAGGCGCGGCATCTGCTTTCCGCGATCCGGCGCATACAGTTCGCGTGGATTGAGCGATCGTTACGACCACCCCCCGTAGGTGTGACTGACACTGCGTAACCCAAATCGTCCACTCACTCGCATTAAATTCATTCCCTGCATCTTTTGCAACCATTGGTGAGCCGGATGGTTCCATGACAGAAGCGACTCATTTGCCAAACTTCGGCCTTAACTTTCCGGCAGTTTTAGACAGGTAGACCTCACGCATCCAATTCATAGCCATCTCCCCCATGATTACCAGATTTTCTCTCGCGATCTTGTTTGTTTCAACGGCTGCGCTGACAGCGGCGCAGGCCGCACCGACGGCGGTTGGCCGCTACAAGGACTGGACGGTCTTCACCGAGACCGTGAATGGCGAAACGCTCTGCTATGCCGCGACCGAAGCGACCGACAAGGCGCCACAATCAGCCGATCATGGCGATGTCTGGTTTTTTGTCTCCAACTGGAAATCGGGCAAGGCCCGCAGCCAGCCAAGCCTCAAGGTCGGGTATGAACTGCGCGCCGACCTGCCGGGCCGCGCATCCATCGGGCGCGCTGGCTGGACACTCTATGGTGTTGGGCGTGAGGCCTTTGCGCAGGACCGTGACGATTCCAAGATCGTCTCGGCCCTGAAGAAAGGCAGCGAACTTCGCGTCGAAGCAGTTTCCGCCCGCGACACGAAAGTCTCCTATCATTTCTCCCTGTCAGGCTCGGCCGCCGCGATCGACAAGGCCTCCTCGGCCTGCCGCTAGGCGCTGACGCGATCCTGCGTGATTTCAAGGCCGGCCATGGAGCCTTCCTCGCGCCAGGATTTGAGGATCGAAAAATACTCCATCGACCCGCCCCCATAGAATGAGTTCTGCCGCGCCCGCGCGGCGATCTGGCCCTCATTATTGTAATAGCCAGGCGTGCATTCGGCGAGGAACTTCTCGCGCATCTGGGCCTTCGAGATAATCGTCTCGACCCATTTCGACTGCGCGGCCTCTTCTGGCTCGATCTGGACGATCCCCTCCTCGAAGGCGCGCGATACGATATAGCCGAGATGAACCGCCTGCTCATCGAGCTGGTGGGGATAGTTCGCCGTGAACGCGGCTTGTGCGCCGCCCATCACGAAAACGTTCGGGAAGCCACGCACGAACATGCCATGCAGGCTTTCGACGCCGCCCTCCCACGCGTCTGAAAGCGCCGTCCCGCCGCGCCCATAGAGCTCGTATCCGGACCGGCGGGTATAGCTCGTGCCGACCTCGAAACCTGTCGCATAGATAAGGCAGTCGAGTTCGTACTCGACTCCTTCAACCACCACGCCATTTTGCGTGATGCGTTCCACGCCCTTCCCGCCCGTATCGACGAGCGTCACATTCGGACGGTTGAAGGTCTCCAGATAATCATCGTGAAAGCAGGGGCGCTTGCAAAACTGGCGATACCAGGGCTTCAGCGCCTCTGCAGTTGCTGTATCGCTGACGACCTCATCCACACGCGCACGGATCGATTCCATTTTCTTGAAGTCGGCGAGTTCGCCAATTTCTTCCAGCTTCTCCGGCGTCAGCTCTTCTCCATCGCGATTGCTGGCAATGAAAAGCAGGTTGCGAATGATGTCTGTCCAGCCATCCTGAACGAGGTCTTCGGCCTGATAGCCGCCGGAAACGAGAATGTTGAAATTGTCCATCCGCTTCTTCTGCCAGCCCGGTTCCAGCGACTTCGCCCAGTCCTCATCGGTCGGCTTGTTGTCGCGCACATCGATCGAGCTCGGCGTTCTCTGGAAGACGAAAAGCTGCCTTGCGCCTTCGCCGAGATGCGGCACACATTGCACTGCCGTCGCGCCCGTTCCGATGATGCCGACGCGCTTGTCCGCCAGCCTGTCGAGGCCGCCATCAGGCCCACCGCCCGTATAGTCATAATCCCAGCGGCTGGTGTGGAAGGTGTGGCCGCCGAAGTCGCGGATACCTGGAATGCCCGGCAGTTTCGGTCGGTGCAGCGGCCCGTTCGACATGATCACAAAGCGCGCCTTCATGGCATCGCCGCGATTGGTCTCGACGCGCCAGCGCTTCGCCCACTCGTCCCAATGCATGGCCGTGACTTCGGTCTGGAACAGCACATCGTCGTAGAGGTCATAGCGTTCAGCGATGCGCGCGCTATGGCCGAGGATTTCGCGGGCCGGCGTGTATTTCTCCGCGGGCATGAAACCGGTCTCTTCCAGCAGCGGAAGGTAGATATAGCTTTCAATGTCGCAGGCCGCGCCCGGGTAGCGGTTCCAGTACCAGGTGCCGCCGAAATCCCCGCCCTTCTCGATCATGCGAATGTGCTTCACGCCCGCCTCGCGCAGGCGTGCACCGGCCAGAAGGCCGCCAAAGCCGCCGCCGATCACGACAACATCGACCTCGTCGCTCAGCGGCGCACGCTGGATCACCTTGTCGATATAAGGGTCATCGACATAGTCCTCGAAGTCATCCCTGACCTCGACATATTGCTCATTGCCGTCCGAGCGCAGGCGCTTGTCGCGCTCTGCGCGGTACCGCGCGCGCAAGGCCTCAGGATCGAAACCCATTTCCGGTGTGTTTGAATTCGCCATGTTTCCTCCGCTCACGGGCCTTATTGGCCTTCTGTTCGCTGCTGCATCGCTGATGCCCATGCATTCTTAGATTCTGAACCAAGTCATGCTATGTGCACCGCAATGAAATATGATCTGGACCTTTCACGCGGCGTCAACGCAAGCGTTTCTTCCCCGGCGAGCCTCGCTGGCCTGTCCGTTCCTGCCCTCAAGGCAGAGATGGAAACGCTCGGTCTCGACCCGAAAAAGGCGGGCATGCGCGCCAAGCAGCTGCGCCGCTGGATCCATCATTTCGGCGTGCAGGACTTTGCCGGCATGACCGACATCGCGAAGGAGCTTCGCGCTGACCTCGCCGAAAAATATGTCCTGACCCGTCCGGAAATCACCGAACACAAGATCTCCGTCGACGGCACCCAGAAATGGCTGACCCGGTTCCAGCCCGGCGTGGAAGGTGAGAGCGTCTATATTCCCGATGTCGGCAAGTCGGGCGCGCTTTGTGTGTCGTCGCAGGTCGGCTGCACGCTGAACTGCACGTTCTGCCATACCGGCACACAGAAGCTTGTCCGCAATCTGACGGCGCAGGAAATTGTCGCGCAGGTTCTCATCGCTCGTGATCAGCTGGAAGAGTGGCCGTCCTCGATGGAGAACCGCAAGCTTACCAATATTGTCTTCATGGGCATGGGTGAGCCGCTCTACAATCTCGACAATGTCGCCGAGGCGATCGACACCATTTCCGATGGCGACGGCATCGCGCTCGGCCGCCGCCGGATCACAGTGTCCACGGCGGGCGTTGCACCAAAGATCCCGGAACTCGGCGAACGCACCGGCGCCATGCTGGCCATTTCCCTGCACGCGGTGCGCGACGACCTGCGCAACGAGATCGTCCCGATCAACCGGAAGTACGACCTCCAGACGCTCTTCGAAGCCATCCGTGCCTATCCGGACCTCGGCAACTCCAAGCGTGTCACCTTCGAATATGTCATGCTGAAAGGCGTAAACGATTCCATGGCCGAGGCCCGCGACCTCGTGAAACTGCTGCGGGGCGTGCCGGCGAAAATCAACCTCATCCCGTTCAATCCCTGGCCTGGCAGCCCGTATGAATGTTCCGACTGGGAGACGATTGAGAATTTCGCAGAAATCGTGAACCGGGCAGGCTATGCCTCGCCGATCCGCACGCCGCGCGGCCGCGATATATTCGCTGCCTGCGGGCAGCTGCGCTCCGAAAGCGTGAAGAAATCGGCCGCAGAGAAGCGCCGCGAAGCGCTCGAACAGCAGGCGGGGGCTTAAGCCGTCCGCGTGCCCCCCATGTCCAGCGGGCGTTCATAGAGCCCCGTCACCAGATTGCGCACAAAGGTGATGTGGCTGCGCAGATGGTAGACCTCTTCAGTGTAGGACAGCGGCACATCGAGCTCGCCGACCTCTTTCTGAAGTTCTGACAACTCATCCAGCACCTTGCCGCGCGCCTCGTCGCTTTCAGCCTGGCGCCCGCGCGCCTCAAGGTCGCGAAGGTCTGAATACCAGACGTAGATCTTGCGGCGCACCCGCCAGCGATAGAGCGGCGGTGCCATGCGCACGAGCGGGATGAGCAGCGTCAGCAGCGGAATCAGGAACACCCAGGCCCGGTCGAGGAAGTTCGCCACCTGGAAGGAAAAATAATTGCGCAGGAAGGACGGCCCGTTCTTCCAGTAGCGTTCTGCCTCGCTCGACAGCGGCAGGTCAATCAGATTCTCATCGGGAAAGGCACCTGCCTGCGCGAAGGCGCTATTGCCGGAATGGATTTCTTCAGATGCTTCCAGAAGCAGCGACTGTATAGCCGGATGCAGGTCCTTGTTGACCGCAAGCTGCGCCACGGAAGCGATTAGCGGAATGTTCCCGGCGGGCACATCATTCTCAAGATCCAGGATGCCCTGGTAGAGCGTCACTTCGTCGAGCGCTGCCGTCCGGCGGGCCAGCGCCGGCGCGCGTACGAAAGGCAGCAGCTTGATCCCCGGCGTCTCCAGAAGGTCTTCTATGTAGGGCGCATCGATCGACGCGGAAAACGCCGCGGCGTCTATGTCCCCCGCCTTGAGGGCAGATGCCGCAGCAAGACCGCTCTCAATCCGGCGCGAATTGTCCGGCCATTCGCCGCCCCAGGCCTCCTGCAGGTCAACCGCGAGCGCCCGCGTGCCAGAACCTTCCGCGCCAATGGACAGACGCACAGACCGCAAGTCTCCGAAATCCTCAGCACCGGTCGCTTCGCGCACGAACACCCAGAACGGTTCGTGGAACATGCCGGCAAGCGATCGCATTTCCTCGCGCGCTTGCGCATCCGCAAGGCCGCCCTGGATGAAGGCAATGTCGGCCTGTCCCGTCTTCAGCAGCTCCATATTCTCGATTGAGCCGCGCGTCTCCAGCACTTCGACTTCGACATCGCTCTCGCCGAGCGCTTCAGCATATTGCTGGGCCAGCGAGTAATACGCCCCGCCCGATCCACCCGATGCAAAGGTCACTTTTGAAGGCGGTGCAGGGTCAATCAGGGACAGGGCGAGCCAGATACTCGCTATGACGAGCAGGGCCAGCGGTCCGTAGACCTTCAATGCATCTTTCATCGGCTTATCCACTGCGTCGCCCACCCGAGAGCGGAACTTAGCCTGCTCTTGAGCATCGCGTCGAGTGTCATTTGGACACTGCTCGCGTGATCGGCACGCATGTTGAATCAATTGCAGAGACTTAAGGGCTATTGGAGTCGTTTTCTGCTATATTCGTTCCTATGTTAGCCGGGTACGACCACCCAAGAACCGACGGAAACAAAGATGAACATGCGTAATTTCGCAGTATGGGGCCTCATTGCTGCACTCGTCATCGCCATGATGATCGCCATGCAAGGCTCTTCTGTAGCGGTTGGCTCAGAGAAACTCCCGATCTCGGACCTGCGCCAGATGGCAGCTCAGGGCCAGCTTCAGGAAGTCACTGTCACCAATGACCGCATCACCGCAACGACCAAGACCGGTGAGACCTATTACGCCGAAAAGCTGCCGACCAATATAGAGGCTTCGACCTGGTTTGCAGACCAGGGCGTGCAGGTGACCGAAGATGCCGAGACCGGCTTCAGCCTTGGCGGCCTCCTGCTCAATCTGTTGCCCCTGATCCTCATCCTTGGCCTTTTCCTCTTCCTGATGCGTCAGATGCAGGGCGGCGGCGGTGGCCGCGGCGCGATGAGCTTCGGCAAGTCCCGCGCCCGCATGCTGACCGAAAAGCATGGCCGCGTAACCTTTGATGACGTTGCCGGTGTGGACGAAGCCAAGGAAGAGCTGCAGGAAGTCGTCGAGTTCCTGCGCGACCCGGCCCGTTTCCAGCGTCTCGGCGGCAAGATTCCGAAAGGCGCGCTGCTGGTCGGCCCTCCCGGCACCGGCAAGACGCTGCTCGCGCGCGCAGTCGCCGGCGAAGCTGGCGTGCCCTTCTTCACCATTTCCGGTTCGGACTTTGTCGAGATGTTCGTCGGCGTCGGCGCAAGCCGCGTGCGCGACATGTTCGAACAGGCAAAGCGCAATGCCCCATGCATCATCTTCATTGACGAGATCGACGCCGTGGGCCGTTCGCGCGGCGCAGGCCTCGGCGGCGGCAATGATGAGCGCGAACAGACGCTCAACCAGCTTCTCGTCGAGATGGATGGTTTTGAAGCCAATGATGGCATCATCATCATCGCGGCAACCAACCGCCCCGACGTTCTCGACCCGGCGCTGCTGCGCCCTGGCCGTTTCGACCGCCAGGTCACCGTCAACAATCCGGACATCATTGGCCGCGAACGCATCCTGAAAGTGCATATGCGCAATGTGCCGCTGGCCAAGGATGTGAACCCGAAAGTCATCGCACGCGGCACGCCGGGCTTCTCCGGTGCCGACCTTGCCAACCTCGTCAATGAGGCTGCCCTGCTGGCTGCGCGCCGCGGCAAGCGCGTCGTGGCCATGGCCGAGTTCGAGGACGCGAAGGACAAGGTCCTGATGGGCCCTGAAAAGCGCTCCATGGTCATGTCCGACAAGGAAAAGGAACTTACCGCCTGGCACGAAGCCGGTCACGCCATTGTGGCCCTGCGCGTGCCTGTCGCTGACCCGGTCCACAAGGCGACAATCATCCCGCGCGGACGCGCCCTCGGTATGGTGATGCAGCTGCCGGTGGACGACAAGATGTCGATGTCCCGCATCGAGATGACGTCCCGTCTCGCCATCATCATGGGCGGCCGGGTGGCCGAAGAAGAGAAGTTCGGTATGGAAAATGTGACGGCTGGTGCCGCATCGGACATCCAGCAGGCAACGAAGCTTGCCCGTGCCATGGTCACGCGCTGGGGTCTTTCCGAAGAGATTGGCCCGGTCGACTATGCCGAAGACCAGGGCGATGTGTTCCTCGGACAGCAGCTGATGAACAAGTCGCACGTGTCGGAAGAAACGTCGAAGAAAATCGAGGAAGAGGTCCGAAAGCTCGTCCAGAAAGGCATGGATGATGCCCGCGAGATCATGACCAAGTATCGCGACCAGTGGGCGACACTGGCTGAGGGCCTGCTGGAATATGAGACGCTCTCCGGTCAGGAGATTGAAGACCTGCTGAATGGCAAGCCGCCATCGCGCCCGGAAGAGCCGGATGAGCCGCAAGGCCCTGCGTCGGCTGTTCCCGTTATCGGCAAGCGCCGCAACAAGGATCGCGGTGAAGAACCGGGCGGCGAGCCGGAACCGGCCTGATTTTCAAAAAATATAATTGCCAAAGGGCGCAGTCTGCATAGGCTGCCCCCCATGTTTATGAGACTTTCCCTACTTGCCTTCACCATAGTGGTATCTGCCTGTGACCGGACCGCGCCAGCGGACGTGTCAGCCGGTGAGTTCCTTGCCAATGTCCAGCCCTATTGCGGTCAGTCGTATCAGGGCACCATCACCAGCGATGACCCGCAGGATGAGGACTGGCGCGGCAAAACCGTGATCGCCGATTTTGAAACCTGCACCGACACAGGCCTTCGGATCCCGCTGCATGTCGGCGACGATCATTCCCGAACCTGGCTGATCGCGCTCAATGATGATGGCCGCCTCGCGCTTCGCCACCAGCATAATCATGAGGATGGCAGCCCGGATGCCATCACCATGTATGGCGGCAAGTCGTCCGGCGCTTCAACGGCGACCCGACAGGTCTTCCCGACCGACCGCAAGACGATCGAGCTGTTTGAAGCCGAAGGCATCCCGGAATCGAAGGCGAATGTCTGGTCGATGGAGATCGATCCTAAAGACAATGTCTTCGTCTATGACCTGCAGCGGCCTGAACGCCATTTCCGCGTCGAGTTCGATCTCTCCAGCCCTGTCGAATCGCCCGGCGAAGCGTGGTGAAGTCCTGACTTTTGCAGCAGCGCTGACAGCGCTATCTCTGCACCATGACAGACACAGAAGACACACAGGGCCGGGTGCTCGTGATCGCAGGTTCGGACTCTGGCGGCGGCGCCGGGGTTCAGGCTGATATCAAGGCCATCATGGCGATGGGCGGCTATGCGATGACGGCCATCACGGCAATCACCGTGCAGGACACCCAGGGCGTGCACGATGTCCACCCGATCCCGCTGAAGACAGTTCGCGACCAGATGCTCGTCTGCCTCAAGGATATCGGGGCCGACGCGATCAAGACCGGCATGCTGGGCACGGCAGACCTCGTAGAAACCGTTGCCGAGACGCTGGACGAGCGGGCGAAGGCCGCACCGCGCATCATCGATCCGGTCATGGTCGCGACATCCGGCGACCGGCTGATCGATGAACGCGCTGTCGGTGCGCTGACTTCGCTGCTTCTGCCGGGCGCCGCGCTGATAACGCCGAATGCGCCGGAAGCCGAAGTGCTCACAGGAAAGTCGGTGGACGGCGTCAACGGGCAGCGTCGGGCAGCCGAGATGCTTCTGAAGCGCGGCGCGAAAGGCGCCCTCGTCAAGGGCGGCCACATTCCCGGACGCGTTATCACAGACGTCCTGCAGACCGAGCACGGCGAGTGGATTTTTGAAAGTCCCCGCATCGAGACCGGCTCGACCCACGGGACAGGCTGTACGCTGGCCAGTGCAATTTCTGCTCTCGTGGCGAAAGGCGCGGCTCTGAGCGAAGCTGTCGAGCAGGCGCGCGACTATCTCCACAAGGCGATTGAGACCGCCAAGGGCTTCGGCCACGGCCATGGACCGGTCAATCACGGCTGGGCGCTTGAGGTGGATGAAGACAGATGACCCTCGCTGACGCCCGCAAGCGCTATGATGACTGGCTCGCCGCGCGCACGGACACCTCGCCAGAACTCATGACGGGCCTGCGCTCAGCGCGCCATTTGCCGCTCGACGCAGACGGGCTGACGGCGCGCGGCTGGACCGACCTGCCTATCGACTGGGAACCGGATGACGGCCATCTTTACGCGGGCGGCTATGGCGAAGATCGCGCCATTTACGACACGCCGATCTTCAATCCGCCGGACACCGAACCGCGAACCATCCACCTGGGCCTCGACGTGTTCGCACCAGCCGGAAGCGCCGTCCATGCGCCGCTGGATGGCACGGTTCACAGCTTCCAGGTCAATGACAATGCCAAGGATTATGGACCGACCATTATCGTCGAACACTCCCCCGCTCCCGGCCTCACTTTCTGGTCCCTCTATGGGCATCTGAGCCGCGACAGCATGGACGGACTGAACGTCGGACAGTCCATGACAGCCGGCACTGAAATGGCGCGACTTGGTGACAGCGCGGTGAATGGCGGCTGGGCGCCGCACCTGCATTTCCAGATCATGCTCGATCTTCAAGGCAAGTCCGGGGACTTTCCCGGCGTCTGCCGCAAGGGTGAGCGCGCCGAATGGCTGATGCTCTGCCCCGACCCCCGGCCAATGCTGGGTCTCTGAGGGCATCCTAAACCGTGGATTAGAAAGTCTGGTTTGCCTGACCCGGCTCACTCGCTTAGCTGGAGCTTCCAAGTCCGGAGACCAGCCGAATGACCAGCCTGCCTTTCTACCAGATCGATGCCTTTGCCACGCGCACGTTCGAGGGAAACCAGGCCTGCGTCATGCCGCTGGACGATTTTCTTCCGGACGCGCAACTCCAGGCGATCGCGGCGGAGAACAATGTTTCGGAGACAGCCTATATCGTTCCGAAGGGTGACGGGGTCTGGGCCCTGCGCTGGTTCACGCCGACCGTGGAAGTTCCACTCTGCGGCCATGCAACGCTCGCCTCAGCGCATGTCCTGTTCAGTCATATGGACTTTGACGGTCCGGAAATCGGCTTCGACACGGTAAAATCCGGCCGCCTGACCGTGAAGAGAGCGACCGGCGGACGCTATGAAATGGATTTCCCTGCGCCGGCAGTGCGCAAGATGGACATCACCGACGATGTTGCCGCTGCGCTGGGTGCCTGGCCTCTGGAGGCCTGGGGCGGACCGTTCTACGCCTGCGTCTTTGCAAGCGCCGACGATATCGTCCAGCTCCAGCCCGATATCGACCTGATCGCCAAGCTCGGCATCATGAAAGATGTCAATCGCGGCAACCTCGGCTGCCTCGCTGTGCAGGGTGATGGCATGGATGTGGTGAGCCGATTCTTTGCGCCCGCCAGCGGAATTCCGGAAGATCCTGCCACCGGCAGCTGGCACTGCATGGTTGCCGCCATTCTCGGTCCACGCTTCAAGCGCCCGCTCGACTGTTTCCAGGCCTATCCAGGCCGGGGCGGCCTGATGAATGTCGAACTCATCGGTGACCGCGTTAAAATTCGCGGCAAGGCCGTAACCGTGATCGAGGGCAAATTCACGCTGTAGTTCCCCACCCTAGCGCTCCCCAGAGACTGGCCGCTCAGAAGGGCCGGTCGCCATTCACGGTCACGCGGCGCATATGCCGGCGATGCCCCTGATAGTCGTTCAGCGCAAAGTGCCATGTTGACCGGTTGTCCCAGAAGGCGACGGATCCGGCTTCCCAGCGAAAGCGGCAGGTAAACTGTTCCTGCCGGCAATGCTCGAAAAGATAGTTGAGAAGCGGCCGGCTTTCCCGGCGAGTCCAGCCCTTGAAATGCATGGTGAAGGCGGGGTTCACATAAAGGCCCTTGCGGCCAGTTTCCGGATGCGTGCGGACCACAGGGTGTTCGAATTCCGGCGCGTCTGGCGCCATGGTCGTGTCCATGGACTGGCGATTGTGCGCGGACTGTCCTTTTGGCCCATATTCGCCCTTCGCCGAATGGATGGCGGTGAGTCCGCCCAATGTCTGTTTCAACCCGTCCGACAGCGCGTCATAGGCCATGTGTTGGTTCGCCCAGAGCGTGTCACCGCCACAGGGCGGCACTTCGATGGCATGCAGGATGGAACCAAGCGCCGGCTCTTCAAGGAAGGACATGTCGGTGTGCCAGCCGCCGCCGAAATTGGTCTTCTCTTCCGGCTCCTTGATAATCTCCAGGATCTCAGGATGCCCGTCCATGCCCTTGACATAGGGGTGGACGTTCAGCGTCCCGAAGCGCCGCCCGAAGGCCTTGTGCTTTTCGGGCGTAAGATTGTTCTGGTCGCGGAAGAAGATCACATGATGGTCGAGAAAGGCCCGATGCACCGCGTCAAAGGCCTCGTTCGACAGCTCGCCTGCGAGATCAACGCCCACAATCTCTGCGCCGAGCGCGCCTGAAATCGGTTGCACTTCGATTGTCCGTGCCATTCGCATCCTCCCGGCCGGTCTTCATGCCAGCTCATGAGGAAAGAGTACGCCAGAGGGCGCTCGGCGCAAGGCTCAATGCGAAGGGCTGCGTCGCCGCGCCTGTCTCTGCGCGAACCAGACGCCCGACAGGATGAGGATGAAAGCGAGGACCGCATTCCAGCTCTGCGTCTCTCGGAACAGGAAGTAGCCGAGCACCGCGGACATAATCGGAATCACATAGCCGGTGAGCGCAATGAAGGTCGCACTGGTGCGGGCGACAAGATACATGAGCAGGATGCCGGCAAGCCCGGTCGACACCGCCCCTAGCCCGAGAACCGACCAGACACTGGACGCGGTCGGTGATACCTCACCCCAGTCGGTCCAGAACAGCATTGGCAGGGAGGCGATGGAGGCCACCGTCAGGAAGCCGACCGGCAGGACAATCGGCGCCATGCGCGGTGCCTGCCGGGCGATGATACTATTAACAGCGTAGCAGAACGCCCCGCCGATCACGAGCAGCTGCGCAATGAAGTCTGCATTTCCAAGCCCCCTGATGGCGTCCGGTCCGAGCAGCACCGCCACCCCGGCAAAGCCGACCAGAAGTCCGAGAAGCTTGAAGCCTGTAAGCTGTTCGTCATGGAATTTGAGGTGCGCCAGCCCTGCTGTGAACAACGGCGCAGCCGAGATCAGCAGAGCGGCCAGAGAGGAGTCGATGGTCTTCTGCCCGACGGTAATGAGGTAGAATGGCGCTGCCGTGCCAATCGTGCCGAGCCCGACAATGGCGAGCCAGGACGAGCGGTCGGAAAAAGGCGGCAGGCGTTCGCCGCGCACCAGCATCACCCCCCACAGGATCACCGCCCCGGCAATCAGCCGCCCGGGAATGATGACGCTCGCGGGAAGGTCTTCAACAGCAACCTTGGTCATCGCGAAGGCGCTCGCCCAGCAGGCCGACAGAAGCAGGAATACGCCCCAGTCGGCAGGTGATCGCGAAGTCGTCATTCTGGCGGGGCGCTCCTTGCTGGGCTGAATGAAGCGATTTGCACTCTTCACCCCGCCGGGCAACCCCCGCCCTCACGCAGATGTCACAATCACCCCCTATCCACCATCCTGGAAATCTGCCATAGAGGCCGCGGGCCAGCCCTCCCCAACGAGGGCCAGCCTATCTGTAAGGATAGGAGTACAAACAGATGACGATTCCCGCCAAGCCGGACGTGCGCCCTGCATGCCCGCATTTTTCTTCCGGTCCGACCGCCAAGCGTCCCGGATTTTCCCTCGACCAGCTTCAGACCGCTGCCTTTGGACGCTCACACCGCGCCAAGGATGCCAAGGCCAAGCTGAAAGAGGCGATCGACCGCACCAAAGACATCCTGAACCTTCCGGCTGACTACCGCGTCGCCATCGTTCCGGCATCCGATACCGGCGCCGTCGAGATGTGCATGTGGTCCATGCTCGGCGCGAAACCGGTCGATATCTTCGCTTGGGAAAGCTTTGGCCTCGACTGGGTGACCGATGCGCAGAAGCAGCTGAAGCTGACGGACTGCGAAATCCACACCGGCGACTATGGTGTGCTCCCGGCCTTCGAGAAGGCGCGTGATGATGCCGATATCGTCTTCACCTGGAACGGCACGACCTCCGGCGTGCGCGTCGACAATCATGACTGGATCAAGCCGAACCCGGACCGGGTGGTGATCTGCGACGCAACATCTGCTGTGTTCGCGCAGGACATCCCGTTCGAGAAGCTCGATGTGATCACCTATAGCTGGCAGAAAGTGCTCGGCGGTGAAGCGGCCCACGGCATGCTGATCCTGTCGCCGAACGCAGTGAAGCGGCTCGAGACCTATACGCCCGATCGCCCGCTGCCGAAAATCTTCCGGATGACCAGCGGCGGAAAGCTGAACGAAGCCCTGTTCGAGGGCGCGACGATCAACACCCCGTCCATGCTGGCCGTTGAGGACTATCTCAAGGCCCTCGACTGGGCCGAGGAAGTTGGCGGCCTGAAAGGCCTGAAAGCCCGCTCCGACAAGAGCCTCGCCATTCTGGAAGACTGGGTCGCCAGGACCGGCTGGATCGAGTTCCTCTGCGCCGACAAGGCGACGCGCTCGAATACCGGCGTCACCTTCAAGATCACCGATCCGCGCGTGGCGAAACTCGACACGGCCGAACAGGAAGCCTTCGTGAAGAAGATGGTTACCCTGATCGAGAAGGAAGGCGCAGGCTTTGACTTCAACTCCTATGCCAAGGCGCCTCCAGGCCTGCGCATCTGGGTCGGGTCAACGGTTGAGCCGTCCGATGTCGAGAAGCTGCTGCCCTGGCTCGACTGGGCCTTCGCGACGGTCTCCGCCGAGCTTCAGGACGCCTGATTTTCAGTCCGCTCACCCCTGCGAAGGCGGGGGTCAGGTGCAATAATATTCTTACTCAATTGCCTGAGATCCCCGCCTGCGCGGGGATGATCGGGAATAACTCCAGGATCAAACCCATGCCTAAAGTCCTCATCGCTGACGATCTCAGCCCGGCCGCCGTCGACATCTTCAAGAATCGAGGCATCGAAACCGACATCAAGGTCGGCCTGTCGAAAGACGAACTCATTGCCATCGTCGACCAGTATGACGGCCTCGCCGTTCGTTCGGCCTGCAAGCCGGACGCCGATGTCATCGCTGCCGCCACGAAGCTCAAAGTCATCGGCCGTGCCGGGATCGGCGTCGACAATATCGACATCAAGGCCGCGACCGCCAAGGGCGTCGTTGTCATGAACACGCCGTTCGGCAATGCTGTCACCACCGCCGAACATGCCATTGCGATGATGTTCGCCGCCGCCCGCCAGATCCCGGCGGCCGATGCCGGTACGCAGGCCGGCAAATGGCCGAAAAAGAACTTTGTCGGCGTCGAACTCTCCTACAAGACGCTTGGCCTGATCGGCTCGGGCAATATCGGCTCGCGCGTTGCTGAGCGCGCCAAGGGCCTGTTGATGAAGGTCATTGCCTATGACCCGTTTCTCACCGAGGAGCGCGCCATCGAGCTTGGTGTGGAGAAGGTTGATCTCGACACCCTCCTGGCGCGCGCTGACGTCATCACGTTGCACACGCCGCTGACCGACCAGACGCGCAACATCCTGTCGCGAGAGGCGCTTCAGAAAACGAAGAAAGGCCTGATCCTCGTCAATTGCGCCCGCGGCGGACTAGTCGATGAAGCCGCGACCAAGGACCTCCTCGAAAGCGGCCACATCTATGCCGCCGCCTTCGACGTGTTCGCGGAGGAGCCAGCCAAGGAACATGCCTTGTTCGGCACGAAGAATTTCGTCGCGACGCCGCACCTTGGCGCGTCCACTGTCGAGGCACAGGAGAATGTCGCGCTGCAGGTCGCAGAACAGATGAGCGATTATCTCCTTTCCGGCGCGGTCACCAACGCACTCAACATGCCTTCGGTCACTGCCGATGAAGCCCCGCGTCTCAAGCCGTTCATCGAACTGGCTGAGAAGCTCGGTGCCTTTGCCGGACAGGTCTCTGATCATGGCTTTGATGAAGTCATCATCGAGTATGAGGGCGAGGTGGCAGAGCTCAACCGCAAGCCGATCACCGCCGCCGCCCTTGCTGGCCTGCTGCGCGCCTCACGCGGTGACGTCAACATGGTCTCAGCCCCGGCCATCCTTGCTGATGCCGGTGTCAAACTGTCCGAAACCAAGACCGAAGACAGCCCGGTCTATGACAGCCTGATGCGCATCAAGGTGAAGGTGCCGAAAACCGCGAATTCCGAAGAAAGCGGCTGGCGCTCGCTTGCCGGCACTGTCTCAGCGGGACGCCCGCGCGTTGTTGAAGTGAAAGGCATGCCACTGGAAGGCGACTTCTCGCCGGTCGCGCTCTACATCAACAATATCGACAAACCCGGCTTTATCGGTGCGCTGGGGGCGATGCTGGGGGAAGCCGGCGTCAATATCGCAACCTTCCACTTAGGTCGTCAGGATGCCGGCGGAGAGGCCATCGCCCTCATCGGCATTGATAGTGAACCGCCTGCTGAAATGACGGCAAAGCTCGATGCCCTGCCGCATGTCCGCTACGCCAAGGTGCTGCACTTCTAGGGCCAGGCGCCTTCCATAAGTCTTATGCCCGTTCCGGGGGCTGATCTCCGGGACGGGCCGCTCCACCTGCTGCTGCGCAAAGCAGTATCAATGGAGCAATCATGACCAACCTCGCAATCGTCTACCATTCCGGCTATGGCCACACCGCAAAAGTCGCCGATCATGTCGCCAGGGGCGCAGGCAGCGTCGACGGTGTGGATGTCACTGTGCTGAAAGCCGATGACCTCACCAGCCCGGACAGCGGGCCATGGGACGAGCTTGCCGCTGCTGACGGCATCATCTTTGGCGCACCAACCTATATGGGCTCAGCCTCGGCCGTCTTCAAACAGTTCCAGGACGCAACCTCCAAGGTCTGGATGGCGCAGGGCTGGCGCGACAAGATCGCGGCGGGTTTCACCAATTCCGGCTCCCTTGCGGGTGACAAGCTGAATACGCTGCAGCAGCTCTCCGTATTGGCCGGACAGCACGGCATGATCTGGGCAAATTACGGGGCATTCCCCGGCTATAATACAAGCAAAAGCGATTACGCGACCGCCTGGAATCGCGCCGGGCACATGATCGGCCTCGGCACGCAGGCGCTGACTGATCTTCCAGCCGACCAGACACCGGACAAGGCCGATCTCGACACCGCCGAAGACTTCGGCAAGCGCATCGCCGAAGTCACCCGCAGATGGGTGGCAGGAAAAGCATAGCGCGGCGTCAATCCGCCCTCGCAGGCAGGCAAACCCCTTGATTTTGGGCCCGCCCGGTTCTTTCTGGGCGGGTTCAATCGATTCGGGGAAACTCCATGAAACGCACTCTCGCCCTCGCCGTACTTGCCGCCGCAGCCACGACACCAGCCCTCACCGCCAATGCCCAGCTGGTCGAGGAAGCCCGGATCGGCGTGATGCAGCACAATATCTGCGTCATCGACTGCAAGAATGCCGACAAGGAAGACGGTCCGAACATTGAAGGCGAGATCGTGTTCGCCAGCCCCGATATCCTGTCGATCATCCTGGCACCCCGCCCCTACATCGTCGGCTCGTACAACACGGCCGGCGACACCAATTTCGGCGGCGTCGGCCTGCTCTGGAACTGGGATTTCGCTCAGGGCTGGTCGCTGGAGCCGAGCCTCGGCTATGTCATCCATGACGGCGCCAATGAAAGCCCTTTCCCTCAAGGCGACCCGCGCAGCGACGCATTCGCCCGTGAAAACGTCTATTTCGGTTCCGATGACCTGTTCCGCACAGGCCTCGCCTTGAACAGGGATTTCGGCCCGAACTGGGGCCTGCAGCTTCAGTATGAGCACCTCTCTCACGGCCAGATTCTCGGCAATGGCCGCAACCAGGGCATCGATAATCTCGGCGTACGGGCCTATTGGCGATTTGGCGAGTAGGCTTGCCGCCAAGTCAGCCTTGCAATGACACCGGATAAGACGAATCCTTCCTGAAAACATACATTCAGGGAGGTTCGCATGGCTCAGAAGCATGCCATCATTATCGGCGCCGGTCTCGGCGGTCTGACCGCTGCCATCAAGTTGCAGGAGGCGGGCCACACCTTCGACCTGCTGGACCGCAACCCCAAGGTCGGCGGCACCTGGTATGAGAACACCTATCCCGGCTGTGCCTGTGATGTGCCGGTGGCGCTCTACCAGCTCTCCTTCGCCCAGAGCATCAACTGGACCCGCGCCTTCCCGCAGGGCCCGGAAATCCAGGCCTACGCCGAAGAGATTACTGACCGCTACCAGCTGCGCCCCAACCTGCACCTCGATGATGCGGCCCGCACAGCCATCTGGAACGAGACCACCAGCAAATGGACCGTCACGACCGAGAGCGGCAAGACCTATGAAGGCGACATTCTTGTCGGCGCACTCGGCCAGCTGAACCGTCCGAACTGGCCCGACATTGAGGGCCTGGATCGCTTCAAGGGCGCGAAGATGCATTCCGCGCGCTGGGACCATTCGGTCGACTGGGCTGGCAAGCGCGTCGGCGTTATCGGCTCTGCCGCAAGCGCCGTGCAGCTGATCCCGGAAATGGCGAAGACGGCCAGCCAGCTCACCGTGTTCCAGCGCACCCCGAACTGGGTGATTCCGCGCCGCGACGTGCCGGTCACGGCCGCTGAACAGGCGCTGATGTTCACCGAGCCGGAAACCGCTATGGACCTCGGCGCCCGCAATCGCCAGCTCATCTATGACAATGCCGACCATTTCTTCTGGCAGGTCTTCCAGTGGACCGAGGCAGGCCGCGCGGCCTACACAGCGATTGCGACCAATCATCTCAATGAACAGGTCAGCGATCCGGAACTGCGCCAGAAGCTGACGCCGGACTATCCGGTTGGATGCCGCCGCATCCTGATCGCGGATGATTACTATCCGGCGCTTGAGCGCGACAATGTCGAACTGGTCACCGCCGCCCCGAAATCCATTGACGAGACGGGCGTCACCACGCCGGACGGCAAGCACCGCGAATTCGATATCCTCGTCTTTGCGACCGGCTTTGAAACGACGGGCTGGAACTGGTCGGTCGATGTGGAGGGCCTCAACGGCCACCACCTGAATGAAGTCTGGGCCGACCATCCGGAAGCCTATGCCGGAATCACCGTATCGCAGTTCCCCAACCTCTTCGTGCTGTATGGCCCGAACACCAATCTCGGCCACAACTCCATCACCTTCATGCTGGAGCGGCAGGTTGAGTATATGGTCAAGGCGCTCGACACGCTGAATTCAGAGTCGGCAGCGGCCATGATGCCGAAGAAAGCAGCGCAGGACCGCTGGAACAAGGCGCTACAGGACAAGCTGAAGAAGACTGTCTGGGCCGACGATGCCTGCAATTCCTGGTACAAGACCGCTGACGGTCGCATCACCCAGAACTGGGCGTCGCATACGCGCGATTACGCCGCCGCTGTGGCGGAGGTGAAGGTCGAGGATTACGAATTGGCCTGAAGTCTGGGCACAGGCGACACTTCGCCCCTTGATATTCACACGTAAACGCTGTCTGTGGCGCACGGGATTTCAAGGAGTATGAACCCATGGCAGGCGTAGTTGTTGTCGGGGCCCAGTGGGGCGATGAAGGCAAGGGCAAGATTGTCGACTGGCTTTCAAGCCGCGCAGATACGATCGTGCGCTTTCAGGGCGGACACAATGCCGGCCACACACTGGTCATTGGCAACAAGACCTTCAAGCTGAACCTGCTGCCATCAGGCGTGGTGCGCGGCGGCAAGCTCTCGGTGATCGGCAATGGTGTCGTCGTCGACCCGTGGCAGTTGCTGTCCGAGCTTGAGGGCATGTCGAAGGAAGGGGTTTCGCTCAATCCTGACGACCTGATCCTCGCGGACAATGCCTGCCTGATCCTGCCATGGCACAAGGATATCGATGCCGCCCGCGAGGCTGCTCTTGGCGACTCCAAGATCGGCACCACGAAGCGGGGCATCGGCCCGGCCTATGAAGATCGTGTCGGCCGCCGGGCGATCCGCGTCGCAGATCTCGCGGATCCGGCCGCACTCGACCTCAAGCTTGAGCGCCTCCTGGCGCATCACCGTCCGCTTCGCGCCGGTCTCAACCTGCCCGAGCCGGATGGAGACGCGCTGAAGGCGCAATTGCTCGAGATCGCCCCGAAAGTCCTGCCCTTCGCGAGGCCCGTCTGGAAACTTCTGGACGAGCAGGTGAAGCTGGACCGCCGCATCCTGTTTGAAGGCGCGCAGGGCGTCATGCTCGATGTCGACCACGGCACCTATCCCTTTGTGACCTCGTCCAATGTCGTCGCCGGCAACGCCTCGGCTGGCGCTGGCGTCGGTCCGGGCGCGATTTCCTATGTGCTCGGTCTTGCCAAGGCCTATACGACCCGCGTCGGCTCCGGCCCGTTCCCCACCGAACAGGACAATGAGATCGGCAAGCGGCTCGGCACGGTGGGCCATGAATTCGGCACCGTCACCGGCCGCGCACGCCGCTGTGGCTGGTTCGACAGCGTCATGGTGCGCCAGGCCTGCGCAACCTCAGGCGTGACCGGCCTCGCGCTGACCAAGCTCGATGTTCTCGATGGCTTTGACGAGATCAAGGTTTGCACGGGTTACAGGCTGAATGGCGAGGAGATCGACTATTTCCCGGCGGGTCTCACCGATCAGGCGGCCGTCGAACCGATCTATGAGTCCATGCCGGGCTGGAAGGATTCCACGCGGGGTGCCCGCAGCTGGGCTGACCTGCCGGCGGAAGCGGTCAAATATGTCCGCCGCCTTGAAGAACTGGTCGGCAAGCCCTGCGCGCTCGTCTCCACTTCGCCGGAGCGAGAAGACGTCATCCTGATGAGGGACCCGTTCGAGCGGGTGTAGCCAGTCTCTAGCTGAACGCCGATGACACGGCTTCGGCAATGATGCCGCTCGTGACGTGGATCAGATAAGCCTCGTCCTCCACCCGCACCCAGCGATATCCTTCTGGCGGCTGTCGCAGGTCATGTCGCTTCAGGTCTGATATGCGGGCATTACGATAGCGGACCGGCAAGGCTTCACCGCGATGCCAGGTTTTCTTGGCCTGACCAGGTGGAATCGTGCTCTGTTTTTCATGAGCCGGAGATAACCGGTCGCCGCGCGCCTGCGCTGTTGGGTCTGCGTGAATAGCCCCTCCCAATACAATTGCCGCTGCGGCCGATAGACCGACTTTAAACATGTCATTCTCCGTTTCGATATTGAAGCAACGGAGAACGGGGCCGGTCTGTTCCCGTAACGCTCGAGTCGGCGGCAGCTAGCGGGACGCGAAAAGCCGCGACAACGCGATCGCGCCTGCCGTCGCAACGTTAACGCTATCGAAGCCCGTCGCCATTGGGATCCGGACCGGGCGGCACTGATCGATTAAGGATTGCGGAAGCCCCGGACCTTCCGCGCCAAGCAGGATCGCTGTCTTGCCTGAAACCGGCACGGATGCAACAGCCTGCGCCCCGGCTGCGGGCGTCATGGCCCAGACATCGAAGCCCGCAGCCTGCAAGAAGCGGATATGCGTCTCGCCCGTGCCGCCATGATGGAAGGGCAGCCAGAGGGCACTGCCTGCCGAGACGCGGATGGATTTGCGATAGAGCGGGTCACAGCTCTTCTCGTCGAGCAGGACACCGCCCGCCCCGAATGCGGCCGCATTGCGAAACGCTGCGCCGACATTGTCGTGGTTCGAGATGTCGTTGAGCACGAGCAGTGTCTCGCACCCGGCAAACTGGTCGAGCGTCAGCGGCGCGCCTTTATGTGCGCAGGCGAGGACGCCCCTGTGGATCGGAAATCCGGCAACTGCGTCCATGACCGGCTGTGGCGCGACATAGACTGGCGCGCCCTTCGGCAATTGCGAGAGAACGCCCTGCAGCGGTTCAACCCGGCTCTCACCAATGAACACGCTTTCCACTTTGAATCGTGACCGTTCCGCCAGGATGGCGAGCGTCACCTTGCCCTCCACGATGAACCGGCCGTCCGCGCGCCCGGTCAGGTCACGCTCGCGGATCGAGACATAGGGGGCGAGCCGGGGATCGTCGGCGTCCTTGACGGGAATCAGGTCCATGCCCCCTTATTCCCCGGTCTGCCTTTTCGCGCTAGGGTCTGCCATCACGCCTCATCAGAGGGACAATGGGTGGGACCGGGACGATGACACATATCGGATCGCGCATTGCGGTAACGAGCTTCTTTGCCGTGCTCTATCTGGCCTTTCTCGCCGAGATCGGTGTGCTGTTCCATGAATTCAGCCCGCAGGGCCTGGCCATTCCGATGGCGACCCTGTTCGCGCACAATTTCCTGTTCTTTCCCATTGCAGGCCTGCTCGCGCTGATCGCCTTCTGGCGGCCGGCGGTCCTGCTCGCCGATTCCCTCGGGACAGGGAAGATCAAACGCGGCTGGATGACGCTCGCCCTGGTGGCTGGCGTGATTGCTGGCCTCGCCTTCCTTCTTTCATCGGCCTTCGCGGCCTCGAACACGCGGTCGATTTTCGAAGTGTCGCCTGTCGCGATCCATGCCGATGAAAGCCGCGAAAGCGAAGATGCTGCTGCGCGCCGCGCATCGATCGGCGAAGCGCTCCTGCAACTTCATATCATGGCCGATATTGATGGCGGCCTGCAGTCCTTCCAGTCGCGCTGCGAGGCCGACTGGCTGCGCTACGGCATTGCCGCCGACCAGGAAAAGCTCTGCTTTCCAACCGGGACGGTCACATCAGTGGCGGCCTGCTGCCGGGCCAGGACCGATTTCCGCACGCATGTGAACACCTTGCAGGCCGCGAGCCCGTCCCTGCTTGCCCGCGTCCACCGCATCGTCCTGCCCTTCAAGATGGTCTTCCTGCTGACGCTGCTCTTCATCGGCATCCTGCTGGTCTGGCTGAGGAAGCCGCTGACCGAGCTTTACGGCAAGGCGGTGCAGCAGGTCTCCTTCCCGCTGGCCGCTGGCGGCGCGCTCGTCCTGCTCTGGCCGCTGATGAACGCGGCCTACCTCTCCACGTCGGCGTTGCTGACCGGGGACGGCGTGTCCAATGCCTACCGCGTCACCGCACCGCTCTTCGCGCTTGGCTTCGGCGTCTGGGCCATGCTGCTCATCTTTTTCCACCTGCGCACCTATCCGAGCCATATCGAAACGGCACTGAAATCAGCAGGCGCCATCGCCGCCGCGATTGGCGTGTTCCGCTATGAGGAGATCGTGAACTATCTGACGCGCACGCTCGGCGTCGGCGGCGGACTTGTCGCCGTGGCCGTGTTCACCGTGGCTGTCGCCTCTCTGATTGCGGCCGTGATCATGGGCGTGAAGCCACCGGAGTTCCTCGACCCGCCGGCCGAGGATCCGGAGCCCCACGAGACCAGGGTCTCAATCTAGCTTGAAACCGGCAGGCCCTGCTCTTTCGCCATACGCTTCATCGCCTTCTGGATTTTCTCGAAGGCGCGCACCTCGATCTGGCGGATGCGTTCACGGCTGACATTATAGACCTCTGACAGCTCTTCGAGTGTCTTCGGCTCGTCAGTCAGGCGGCGCTCCTGCAGGATATGCTGCTCACGTTCGGACAGGTCCGCCATCGCTTCCTGGAGAAGCTCCATGCGGCTGTCGAACTCCTGGCGATTGGCGAAGGTCTCGGCCTGGCCCGGCTCATCATCTGCGAGCCAGTCCTGCCACTCCATGTCGCCTTCCGTACCCATCGGCGCGTTCAGCGACGCGTCAGAGCCGCTCATCCGGCCATTCATGCTGCGCACGTCCTTTTCAGGGACGTTGAGCTGTTCGGCGATGTGCTTGACCTGCTCAGGGTTGAGATCGCCCGTGTCGAGCGCATTGATCTCACCCTTGATGCGGCGAAGGTTGAAGAAGAGCTTCTTCTGTGCGGCCGTGGTGCCGAGCTTCACGAGGCTCCAGCTGCGCAGGATATACTCCTGGATGGCCGCGCGGATCCACCACATCGCATAGGTTGCGAGGCGGAAACCCTTGTCCGGGTCGAATTTCTTGACGGCCTGCATCAGGCCGACATTGCCTTCAGAAATCACTTCGGCCATCGGCAGGCCGTAGCCGCGATATCCCATTGCAATCTTGGCGACGAGGCGCAGGTGAGACGTCACCATCTGCTCTGCAGCTTCAGTGTCTTCATGCTCCTGCCAGCGTTTGGCCAGCATGAATTCCTGCTCCTTTTCGAGCATCGGGAATTTGCGGATTTCTGTCAGGTATCTGCTGAGCCCCTGTTCCGGGCTCAAAGCGACGGACGTCTTGATCGCCATGTTTTCTCTCCAATCTACATCACTGACCCCTGAAACGGGCATCGGTTCCGTATCGGTTATGGAGAAAGCCTATTAGCCCCGCTTAGCGGCAGCGTCTTTCCCCTGTTTGCGCATTCATCTTATCACGCACTCGCATAAATGGGGCAGATGACGGCAATATAAAGGCCAGACGGGGGATTTTTGGAAAGAAAGATTGCCCGCACCATCCGGAATGCGAATGGGCGGGCGATCTGTCGAATAGCAGCCCTTTAATCAGGCCGCCTTTTTCTTGACCGGTTTTTTCACCGCAGGCTTCTTCGCAGCGGGCTTCTTGGCCGGGGCGGCTTTCTTCGCGGCAACGGGTTTGCTGGCCGCTGGTTTCTTGGCAGCAGCAGCCTTCACCGTCGCAGGTTTCTTCGCTGCGGCTGGTTTGGCTTTGGCGGCTGGTGTTTTCGCTGCCGGCTTTTTGCCGCAGCTTTCTTGGCAGTGGTCGTCATGTCCTGATCCCGATTCTGTTAGAGCGGACTATACCAAAGGGTCGCCGCACCGAATCGGTACGGACGCTGGAATCGTGCCTGAGATTTCAAATTTCGCAATTAAATAAAAATCGAGCTTATTCCGGTCATTACTCGAGCGTCCGGGACGAATATTGCTCACTGCGCAAGTTAAAGACCCGGATGCGGGGGCGGCATCCGGGCCTTTCAGGCGCCAGCCTGCTGAATTACTTCGCCTTTGGCTTACCGGGGATCGATGGTTTGCCTGGCTTTGCAACGGGCTTGGCAGCCGGTTTCGTTGACGGTTTGACAGATTGCGATTTCATCGCGTTTGCCTTTGCATGCGGGACAAATCTTGTGTCCCTCAATCGTCGGGGCACGCTTGCTCCGACAAAAAACAAAATACGCCTTTCACGTGTGTTCTTCAATGAGCCCAGAAGTGAAATGTTTGTTACCTCGCCTGAATACTTCACTCCCGCCTGCGTCGAGGCGGCACAGGCATACGAGGATGACTTCGCGGGCCAGGCGACCTACATGTTGACGAGCAGATCAGGAGCCAGACCTCAATGGCCAACATTCTCACTATCGGGTTCTATATCGCGCTTGCAGTTGTCGTCGTGGTGCTGGTGATGGGCCTCGTCAACCTGACCCGCACCGACGGGAACCAGGCGAGCCGTTCCAACAAGCTGATGCGCATGCGCGTCCTGGTCCAGGCTATCGCCATTGCACTGCTTTGCGGTCTCGGCTTCGTGGTGGGTGCCTTCAACTAGTCTTGAACCATGGTCAAACTCGACAAAATCTACACACGCAGCGGCGACAAGGGCAAAACCCGGCTCGCCACGGGTGAACCTGTCGACAAGTGGGATATCCGCGTCACAGCCTATGGCAGCGTCGATGAAGTGAACGCCGCACTTGGTGTTGCGGCGCTCGAGGCAAAGGGTGACATGGCGAGTGCCATCCACCGCATCCAGAATGATCTGTTCGATCTGGGCGCAGACCTCGCAACTCCGGACCGCGGCAAGGAGCTGGCCTGGGAGCCGCTTCGTATCGTGAAAGCACAGACCGAGCGGCTCGAAAGCGAGATCGACGCGATGAACGAGCACATCGCCCCGCTCGACAGCTTTATCCTGCCCGGTGGCTCTGCCCTTGCGGCGCAGCTGCACGTCGCGCGCACCATATGCCGGCGCGCAGAGCGCGACGTCGCCCAGCTGGCCGCCACCGAAGGCGAAACCGTCAGCGCGCACGCCCTGTCCTACATTAACCGCCTGTCCGACTGGCTGTTTGTCGCGGCCCGCGCGGCCAATGAGAACGGTAGCAAGGACGTAAAATGGGTGCCCGGCGCAAACCGGTAGGAGACGCCGCATGTCTGAAAAACTCTATCGGCGCTTCATTGGGCACTGGGAGCTGGACCCGGCCTCCTGCGACTACAAGCAGGGCGATCCACCGAAGACAGGCACCTATGTCATCCGCGAGGATGGCGATGATCTCATCTTCGACATGGCCTGGACCGACCAGGCCGGGACGCCCCATGAGGCCTCGTTTCGCGGAACGCCAGACGGCGAGGCAAAGCCATTCAATGGCGGCGATCTCGTCGACAGCCTCACCATCACGGCGGAAAGCCGCAGCGAACTGAACTCCAGCGCCAGCATGAAGGGGCAGCCCCTGATGCACGCCACCCGCACCCTGATCGATGATGACACAATGCGGATCGTGCAGGTGGTTTACCTGCCGGACGGTTCAGCCCCGGCCAACAAATCGGTCTATCGGCGCCAGTCGGTGGCCTGAAACTGCCTGCCGGGCACTTGAGGGGCTTGAGTGTTGACCGCTCTCGGGGCAAAGCATGGCCCCATGAGTGATACACCCCCTGACCGCCTGAGCCTTGACCCTCGCAGCCCCCATTATGACGAAGCGCTGATCTCGCGCGGCGTCGGTGTCCGCTTCAAGGGGCAGGAACGCACCAATGTTGTCGAATACTGCCTGTCGGAAGGCTGGATCCGCATCGTCGCCGGCAAGGCGGTCGACCGGAAGGGCCAACCGCTGACACTGACGCTGAAAGGCCCGGTCGAAGTGTGGTTCGAGGACACTGACAACCAGGCCTAGGAGACTTGGCGATATGTCACGATAGCGAAGTATCGCGACGAATTGACCCTTACGTTAGCGTTAAGCTTGATTGTTACGTCCGCCTCTTCTAGTTCTCCACCAGATTTCAGGATCAATGTATAAGGAGCCAGCCCATGAAGGTGCTCGTCCCCGTGAAACGGGTGATCGATTATAACGTCAAAGTCCGGGTCAAATCCGACCAGTCGGGCGTTGACCTCGCCAATGTCAAAATGTCCATGAACCCATTCGACGAGATTTCCGTCGAAGAGGCCGTCCGCCTGAAGGAAAAGGGCGCGGCAGAGGAAGTGGTCGTTGTTTCCATCGGACCACAGCAAGCCCAGGAAACCCTGCGCACCGCGCTCGCCATGGGCGCTGATCGCGGCATCCTGATCAAGACCGACGACACGGTCGAGCCACTCGCCGTGGCGAAAATACTTAAAGGCGTTGTCGAAGCCGAAAGCCCGGATCTCGTTATCCTTGGCAAGCAGGCAATTGACGATGACAGCAACCAGACCGGCCAGATGCTCGCTGCCCTGCTCGACTGGCCACAAGGCACGTTCGCCTCGGAAGTCGTCCTCGAAGACGGCAAGGCGAAAGTCACCCGCGAAATCGATGGCGGCCTGCAGACACTCGAACTTCAGACTCCGGCAATTGTGACGACGGACCTGCGCCTCAACGAGCCGCGCTATGCGTCGCTGCCGAACATCATGAAGGCCAAGAAAAAGCCGATCGACGAGAAAGCTCCTGGCGATTACGGCGTCGATACAGCCCCGCGCCTTAGCGTTGTGAAAGTGACTGAGCCACCGGTTCGTGAAGCTGGCGAGAAAGTCGAAGATGTCGCCACGCTCGTTTCCAAACTCAAAGCGAAGGGAGCAATCTAATGGCTGTTCTCGTACTTGCAGACCACGACAATTCCGCCCTGTCTGACGCCACGCACAAGACAGTGACCGCCGCCAAGGCATTTGGCGGGGACATTGACATCCTCGTCGCCGGCAAGGGTGCAGGCGATGTTGCCGCTGCCGCCGCGAAGATCGACGGTGTGCGCAAGGTCCTCCATGCCGAAGGCGATGCTTATGAAAAGCAGCTCGCCGAAGCCATGGAAGCCCTGATCGTTCCGCTGATGAGCGGTTATGACGCCCTGTTCTCGCCTGCCACCACGATGGGCAAGAATGTCACGCCGCGCATTGCGGCCAAGCTCGACGTCATGCAGATCTCCGACATTACCGGCATTGAAGGCACTGATACGTTTGAGCGCCCGATCTATGCCGGTAACGCGATGATGACGGTCAAATCCTCAGATGCGAAGAAAGTTGTCACCGTTCGCGGCACGGCCTTCGATGCCGCAGGCGAAGGTGGTTCTGCTTCCGTCGAGACCGTCGACGCGCCAGCTGGTCCGTTCAAATCGGCCTTCGTCGAAGAAAAGATCGTCCAGTCGGACCGTCCGGAACTCACCTCCGCCAAGACCATCGTGTCCGGCGGCCGCGCGCTCGGCTCGAAGGAAGAGTTCGACCGCCTGATGATCCCGCTCGCCGACAAGCTGAATGCCGGTATCGGCGCCTCGCGCGCTGCTGTCGACGCTGGCTATGCGCCGAACGACTATCAGGTTGGCCAGACCGGCAAGATCGTTGCGCCGGAACTTTACATCGCCATTGGCATCTCGGGCGCCATCCAGCACCTTGCTGGCATGAAGGACTCCAAGATCATCGTCGCGATCAACAAGGACGAAGAAGCCCCGATCTTCCAGGTGGCCGATTATGGTCTGGTTGCAGACCTGTTCACGGCCGTGCCGGAGCTGACCGAAGCGCTCTAGGTCTTTGCCTGAATCCGAAACCAAAAGCCCCGGACCGCAAGGCCCGGGGCTTTTTTGATCAGGCGGTCTCCAGAGCTTCCATCACCTCGTTCATCAACGGTCCGATTTCGGTGTTGAGGACAAGGTGTGCATACGGGTCGAGGTCGGTGGGTTCGCGATTGACGATGACGAGGCGCGAGCCTGCTCGCACCGCCATCACCGGAATGCCCGCCGCCGGATACACCACAAGCGACGAACCAAGCACAATGCAGAGATCGCTCGCCTCGGCCTCGGCGGTTGCCCGCTCCATCTTGTCTTCGGGCATGGCCTGACCGAAGGAAATCGTCGCCGTCTTGAGCAGGCCGGCACAATTGACGCAGACAATCTCCTCATCCGCTTCCCACGGCGCTCGCAGCTCTTCCAGTTCATGGCGCATGCCGCAATCCAGGCATTTGGCGTAGGACGCATTGCCGTGGATCTCGATGACCTTGTCATCCGGCACGCCGCCATCCTGATGCAGATTGTCGACATTCTGCGTGACCACAGCGGTCACCTTCCCCATTTCGACCAGTTTTGCGATGGCGCGGTGGCCGTCATTCGGGCTCGCACCGACCCAGCCAGCCGACTTGTTGAAGACGCGCGTCCACGCCTCGCGGCGCTTTTCTCGGGAGGCCACGAAGTCCTGGAAATAGATCGGCTGCATCTTCGACCAGACGCCGCCGGGCGAGCGAAAGTCCGGAATGCCGCTTTCAGTGGAAATACCTGCGCCGGTAAAGACCAGCACGCGGTCAGCCGCCCTGATGAGGTCGGCGAGTTGTTTTGCATGGTTCATGAGCGCGAGACTATCCCAGCCTTAGAACAGCATCCAGAGACCCATGAAGATCATCATGAGATTTTCCGTCAGCGAGATGAAACCGAGCGGCACGTTCGAGTTTCCGCCCACGCAGGCGCATTTGAGGTCACGTTTGTCGATATAGACCGCCTTGAACACGGAGACGGCCCCCACCGTGCCGATAAAGATCGCGACAGGCGAGGCAAGCCATATCAGGGCTCCTGCAATCATCAGCACGCCCGCCAGCGCCTCTGCAAATGGATAGACATAGGAATAGCGCACCCATTTCTGGGCCAGCAGGTCATAGCCGAGAAACTGGTTCGAAAAGCTTCTGAGGTCGCGCAATTTCTGCACCGCGAGCAGACACATCGAAATGGCGATGAACCACTCAAAAGCCCTCATGGTCAGCACGCTGCCAAAGGCCGCCCAACTCGCTGCGAGCGCCATGAGCGCGCCCATGGCGAAGATTGCAAGAACGGGCGTGTAGGTCTTCTTGTCCGGATCCGGCAATGGCTCGCCGAAATGCGCCTTGAGATCGGTGTAGCCGCCGATCCGCTTACCATCGATGAAGGTCTGCGGCGTCGTTTTCACATCGTGTTTTGCCTTGAAGGCATCAGTCTCCTCACGCGTGGTGAGGTGATGGTCTTCGACCTCAAAGCCTTTCCGCTTCAACAGGTCTCGTGACTTCAGCCCGAACGGACAGATATGCTTGTCCATGACCATGCGGTAGAGCACGGCCTTTCTGGCCCTCCCGGTCGCAGCGCTTGCAGGTCCAGTTGGCTCCTTGGTCTTCGTTTGCGTATCAGGCATTTTTACAACTCCGTCTCTTCATTGAGTTACAGCTGCATCCTAGATAGGTTCCGTACCATGGTACGGAGTCAAGGATGAATGAGCTGACAATCGGTGAACTGGCAAAGGCGGCCGGCGTCGGCGTCGAAACGGTGCGCTATTACCAGCGCACCGGCCTGCTGGAGACGCCGCAATCGCAGGCCGACGATATGATCGGGCGCAAGACCCGCCGCTATGACGCCCGGCACCTGCGAACGCTGCGCTTCATCCGGACCAGTCAGGCAGCCGGTTTCACGCTGAAGCAGATCGGCGAGCTTATCGAACTCGACGCATCGCACGACCGCGTCCGCGCGCGGCAACTGGCTCGCGCTCAGATCGCCAGTATCGACGACCGCATCCGCCAGCTGCAGGATGCGCGCGACGCGCTATCCCGGCTTGAGCGGGCGTGTTCAGAATCGGACCGGGGCCCGTGCCCGATCCTGACAGCCTTTGAGCCTAAGGATTAAGCTGGCCCTCGAATTTCGGCACCGGGCGGGCTTCTGCATCTGCCTTGCTCGTCGCTTTGCCATTTTGGGCAATATCATTGATCAGCCAGTTCATCTCCTTGATCTCGCGTCGCTGGGCCCGAATGATCTCATCGGCCAGTTCGCGCACCCTGACATCTTCGATATTGGCGCGCTCGGACGTCATGATCGCGATGGAGTGGTGCGGGATCATCGCCTTCATATAGGACCGGTCTGAAACGGTGGCCTGGCTGCGCACAAGAAAGAGCGCCAGCGCGAAAACCACTGCGCTTGCGGCAAATATTGCAACATTGACCCTCGCATTCCGATACATGCCAAGCATGAAGGACAGCATCACGATCGCCATCGCGGCGCCCATGATGAATGTCATATAGAAGCGGGTCTCACTCCATCGCACATGGTCTAGCGCATATGTATTGAGATACATCAGACCGAACATGACCAGCATTGACGTGCCGATCATGGCACCAAAGCGAACATAGGATTTGCCGTCATTGTGGTCCATCAAACAGCTCCCGTGTGTGTGTTTCCATATCCACACAACTGGACTGAAGGCCCCATGTTCCAGCCACCCTGTGCCCCCAGCGCCACAAACCCCTCCCGAATTTGCACACACATGCTGACAGGTCTTGATCTTTGACGCGCCGCACAATCAGTCTAGAAGGCACTGGGCTTTGCCTCTGACGGAGGAATCATTTGGGCAAGATCGAAACAATTGGCGTCATCGGCGCAGGGCAGATGGGCAATGGCATTGCGCATGTCTGCGCACTGGCTGGCTATGACGTCAAACTGAACGACATTTCAGATGAAGCGCTTGGCAAGGGCCTGGAGACTATCGAGGCCAACATGGCCCGACAGGTTGCGCGCAACATGATCTCGCCGGACGCCATGACGGCGGCGATCAAGAGGATCAAGGCATCAACCGGGCTTGAGCCTTTCAATGCGGTCGATCTTGCGATTGAGGCGGCCACTGAGAAGCGCGAGATCAAGGAAGCCATCTTCAAGGATGTCTGCGCGGCCGTTCCAGCGAACGCCTTCCTCGCGACCAATACCTCCTCCATTTCCATCACGCGCCTTGCTGCCACGACGGACCGCCCGGAAAAGTTCATCGGCCTGCACTTCATGAACCCTGTGCCGCTAATGAAGCTGATGGAAGTCATTCGCGGCCTCGCCACGGACCAGCAGACTTATGAAATGGCGCTCGGTTTTGCTGAGCGCCTCGGCAAGACGACGACCAATGCCGAAGACTATCCCGCCTTCATCGTGAACCGCGTCCTCGTGCCGATGATCAATGAAGCGGTCTACGCGCTCTATGAAGGCGTCGGCACAGTCGAGAGCATCGATACTGCCATGAAGCTCGGCGCGAACCACCCGATGGGGCCGCTGGAACTTGCTGATTTCATCGGCCTCGACACCTGCCTCTCCATCATGCAGGTCCTGCATGACGGTCTCGCCGACACCAAGTACCGCCCCTGCCCGCTCCTGGTGAAATATGTCGAAGCCGGATGGGTAGGCCGCAAGGCCAAGCGCGGCTTCTACGACTATCGCGGCGACGCACCGGTCCCGACGCGCTAAACGGTCGGCCTCAAATCAGATCTCCGTCGTCCGGATCAGTTCGATCACGGCGAGTATGACGGTGTTCACCGCCACGGCGGCGAGGATCATGCCCATGATGCGGCTGACGAGGGCGGCCCCGCTCATGCGGATGACCTTCAGGATCGGCGTGGCGGCCAACATCAGAAGGAGCGCTGCGATCATCACCAGCAGCATCAGACCGGCTGTGACGGCCTGCTGTTCCAGGCTGAACCGGTTATTGTCGGTCAGAACGACGACAGCGAGGATTGCACCGGGAGACGCGAGCGACGGCATGGCGAGCGGAAAAACGGCCACCGAGCCATCCCGCTTGGCCTTGTCATAGCCAGCCGCTTCCGATTCCGGCTTGGAATCGCCAAAGATCATCGTCATCGCGAAAACCAGCAGCACGAGGCCGCCTGCGATCTGGAAGGCGGGCAGACTGATGCCGAGTGCATTGATCAGGAACTGGCCACCGACAAGGAAGAGCAGCAGGACAAAAGTCGCCCACAGCGTCGCCTGGACAGCGGTCTTCACGTGCTGCGCCCGGCTCATCCCCGCTGTGACGGCAATGAAGACCGGGACCGTGCCAATGGGGTCGATCACCACCCAGAGGAGGATGAACTGCTCAAGTAGATTGTGGCTCATCCGCTCCGGCGTGCCCCTCAAATTTGTTCGATTGTGTTGATGTGTCTCAGATCGCCCCACCCTGCCTCATTACAAGAGGAGCCATCTGCTTTGATTGCGACAGGACTGTTTATGCCAGCCGACTGAGACCCTGGCGCAACAGGTCGGGCCGGCTATCGGCGATTTCAGCGTCGATTGCGGCATGCTCGCTCGTCCAGATCGGCACAGCTTCGGCAAGCAGGGCCCGCCCCGCATCCGTCAGCTTCAGAAGCCGTGAACGCCGGTCCGCCGGATTGACGAGCATTTCGACGAGCCCCCGCCGCTCGAGCGGCTTCAGATTGGCCGTCAGGGTGGTGCGATCCATGGCGAGCAGGCTGGCGACAGGTCCAAGCGGCGGCGGCTCGGGCCTGTTGAGTGCCATCAGCAGGGAGTACTGGCCGCTGGTGATGCCGAGATGCCGAAACGCTTCGTCGAACCGGCGCGCAAGCGCGCGCGCCGCCCGCTGCGCCGCAAGGCAGAGACAGTGATCCCTGACATGGATCGTTGTTTCGTATGGAATTTGATTCGCCATTGACTCGCTCAAATATGTTGATATCAACGTTTTCGTCAACCTTGGCCCAGCAGCCCAGCGGAGCCTCCCATGCCAATAGACCCGAACGCCGACATCACTCTCTTTGCTTTCAGCTGGGTGCCTGAGCTGGCGCGGGGCTATGTCCGCGATCACCGGGCCAGGTGGGCGATGGAGGAAGCCGGTATCGGCTACAAGACGAAGCTCGTGCACGCGGCCGAGGAAAAGCCGGAATGGTACCTCGCCGAACAGCCCTTCGGGCAGGTCCCCGCCTTGGTCGATGGCGACGTGCACCTGTTCGAGAGCGGTGCGATCCTGCTCCATCTTGGACAAAAGAGCGAGAGCCTGATGCCCACCGATGCGCGCGGCCGCGCCGCCACGCAGAGCTGGCTGTTTTCGGCGCTCAACAGCATCGAGCAGTACACGCTGGAGCTTTTCTTCCTGCATGTCGTCTTTGCGGAAGAGGAATGGACGAAGCTGCGCATACCAAGCGCGCATGATTTTATCCGGCGGCGGCTCGGCCAGCTTTCCGATGCGTTGGGCGACAAGGACTATCTCATCGGACGCTTTACCGTCGCTGACATCATGATGGCCACTGTCCTGCGCGACGTCGACCGCCAGATGCCACTGACCAACCTGCCCGCGCTCGACGCCTATCTGAAGCGCTGCCTTGCCCGCCCGGCCTTCCAGCGCGCCATCGATGCCCAGTTCGCGGACTTTACCGGCAAGGCGCCGGAAGGGTTTGCCGCCTGATCCTCCACGCCCCCTGACCACAAAGGAAACCTCCCATGACCTATATTGAAGGCTTCGTCGCCGCCGTTCCGGAGACCAACAAGGCCGCCTATACAAAGCACGCAAGCGATGCATTCCCGCTCTTCAAGGAATTCGGCGTCAGCCGGATGGTCGAGACCTGGGAAAGTGATGTGCCAGACGGCAAGGTCACTGACTTTCGCCGCGCCGTAAAAGCCAGGCCGGACGAGAAGATTGTCTTCTCCTGGTTCGAATACCCCTCAAAGGCCGCGCGCGACGCAGCCAATGAGAAGATGATGAGCGATCCGCGTATGGCCGAAGCCGGAAAAGACATGCCTTTCGATGGCAAGCGCATGATCTTCGGCGGATTCGACACGATTTCGGACAAGGGCGCCCCGGCCGGTACAGGCTATGTGAATGGCTCGCTGTTTGCCGTGCCGAATGCGAACAAGGCCGACTTCACCGCCTTCGCCAAACAGATGGCCGATATTTTCACCGAATATGGCGCAACCCGTGTGCTGGATGCCTGGGGCAATGACGTGCCAGCAGGGAAAGTGACCGATTTCCAGGGCGCCGTGCAGGCCAGGGATGATGAAACCGTCCTGTTCGGCTGGATCGAATGGGCCTCCAAGGCCGATTCCGAAGCGGGCTGGGAAAAGATCATGGGCGATCCGCGCATGGCAGACGCCAAGGTGCCCTTCGACGGCCAGCGCATGGTGTTTGGCGGCTTCGAACCGATTGTGGACCTTAGCTAGACGGATGTCTGTCCCACAAAATCAAAAAAGAGGGTGGCACCCATGAACGAGAATACAGTCAAGGGCCCGGCATCCTACTTTCCTTCGATCGAAAAGAAGTATGGACGCCAGATATCGGAGTGGAAGGCGCTGGTGCTTGAGGCCATGCCCGCCAGGCATATGGAACTGGTCACTATGCTGAAGGAAAAGCACGGCATGGGTCATGGCCATGCTAACGCGATTGTCGCTCATACGCTCGCCGAAGAAAATTCGTAGGCGTCGATCGCGCGATCAGCTCCGCCAGCGCAGCGTGACCGGCTGGATCGGATTTTCAAATGGGCGGTCTTCGGTTCGCGACGCCGCCCATTCCTTCTTGAGCGTGCGGTACCACTTCGCCTGAACATCGATATCGTCGATCCAGATCATCGCCTTCTGATACTTCATGCCCTCATTCTGCAGGTCGACAATGTCGCCGTCCTGACGAAGGAACTTTCGCGCCGCCGGCTTGAAGATCGGGATGGCAAGATTGAGCAGTGGCGCGCCCGAGAACCAGGTCACCTGCGTGATCACCGTCTTTTTCCTGTAGACCGGCGTCAGGCAGGTCAGCGTCAGAAGCCGCGCCTTGTCATTCTCGACAATCTCCCAGCGATAGCCGGGCAGCTGGAAAATGATCTCTGTCGTCACCTTGCCGCCGAACACCGCCTTGTAGGCGAGCGAATTGGAGGATGGCTGGTGGCGGTCAATCGCCCAGCCCCGCTCACGCGGCACAAAAGGCTTCTCTTTCAGTTTCAGGCCGACGCTCGGCGGGCGCCACCACCATTGCGAATGCACAAACGCCACATGCGCCGGATCCATCAGGCCGACGACGGCATCATCCATGTGCGCGTTGAATTCCTCACGGATGACAAATTTCGGCTTGTCCGGCAGCGCGCCAAAATCGGGCGCGGGCACACCCGGCTCGCCTTCGAATTTCGGGTCATGCGCGATGAAGACGAAGATCAGCCCGTTCTTCTCGGCCACCGGATAGCGGCGCACCTTGAACCGGCTCGCCTCATAGGGCTGTTCTTCCAGCACGCTTGGCATGTGCCGGCAAACACCATCGGTCCCGAAGCGCCAGCCATGATAGGGGCATTCCACCGTCGGCTCGCCCGCCGTCTCCACCATCTTGCCAGCAGAAAGCGGCACCAGCCGGTGCGGACAGATATCGCGCAGCGCAAACGCCTCGCCAGCATCCGTTCGCCCGATCACAATCGGCTGATCCAGCATGATGACATGCTTCAGCCCGCCGGGCTTCAGCTCTTTCGATGTGCAGCCCAGATACCAGCTATCGGTCAGCCAGCCTTCCGGCGTGATGCCGGGCTGAGTCTCGACAGTCTTGTCTATAAGGGTCTGCGTATCGGGCATGCCGGTCAGGTTTGTCCACTTATTCGTTGAGGGCTCGCACAACGTTCAGCCCAAGATACTGCTCCATTGGATCGAAATCTCGGTCCGTATGCAGCAGCCTGTGTCCATTTATGATGCAGAAGGTTGCAATAATCATATCGACCGTCTTCCGCACGGTAATGCCGCGTTTTCGTAAATCGCGGTAATTCTGAGCAGCCTGGAGCGCGACTTCGTATCCTCCAAGTGCGGAGAAGGGCAGGATAGCAAGTGCATTTTTCGCCCGCATGTAATCCTTGTCCGCTCTAAATCCCTGTAGCACCTCTGCAAGAATTAAATCCCCCATCAGTACGGGAGCCGACAGCAAGGCTCTGTCGAGAAGGTCGACCTCCTCTTTTGCCTGCCCGTTGAAATAGTCGATCCAGACTGATGAATCGGCAACAATCACCTAGTCAGCCCGCATCGCACCAAGATCGCCGCTCCAGTCCAGCTTACCTTTCAGGCCTCTAATCACGTCCTGTCGCTTCAACTGGATCAGGAGCTTCAGGCTTTCCGTGACAGCTTCCTTCTTGGTCGAAAACCCACCAAGCCGGATCGCCTCTTCCATAAGCTTGTCGTCAATATCGATATTCGTACGCATTTGCGACCCTTAATGTGTATACTTTTTAAATATATACACACTCAGAGCGGAATACAATCTGTCCGACAGCAAGTCCCCGCTAGTCGCAGCGGCCAAGCCCCGCTATATGCCGCCCTATGACACCACGCGACAAGATCCGCAATTTTTCCATCGTGGCGCATATCGACCACGGCAAGTCCACCCTCGCTGACCGGCTGATCCAGGTCACGGGCGGCCTGACCGACCGCGAAATGCGCGAACAGGTGCTCGATTCCATGGATATCGAGCAGGAGCGCGGCATCACGATCAAGGCGCAGACCGTGCGCCTGAATTACACCGCCAAGGATGGCGAGACCTATGTCCTGAACCTGATGGACACGCCGGGCCATGTCGACTTCTCCTATGAGGTCAGCCGCTGCCTCGCGGCCTGCGAGGGGTCACTTCTGGTGGTCGATGCGTCCCAAGGCGTCGAGGCGCAGACGCTCGCCAATGTCTATCAGGCCATTGAGCAGGACCATGAGATCGTCCCGGTCCTCAACAAGATCGACCTGCCGGCCGCAGAGCCGGACCGTGTAAAAGAGCAGATCGAGGACATTATCGGCCTCGACGCTTCCGACGCGATCATGACCTCGGCCAAGAACAATATCGGCATCGAGGATGTCCTCGAAGCCATCGTCACCCGCCTGCCGCCGCCACATGAGGGCGACCCGGATGCACCGCTGAAAGCCTCGCTCATCGACGCCTATTACGACCCATATCTCGGCGTGGTCGTCATCGTGCGCATCGTCGATGGCGTGATGCGCAAGAAGCAGAAAATCCGCATGATGCGCGCCAAGTCGACCTATGAAATCGACAAGGTCGGCATTTTCGGGCCGAAGCCGACAGATGTCGAAGAGCTGGGACCCGGTGAGGTTGGCTTCTTCGTCGCTTCGATCAAGGAAGTGGCTGACACCGCGGTCGGCGACACGATCACGGATGAGCGCAATCAGGCCACCACTCCGCTTCCGGGCTATAAGGAAGTCGTGCCGATGGTGTTCTGCGGACTCTTCCCCGTTGACGCCGGCGATTTTGACGATCTGCGCGCGGCCATGTCCAAGTTGCGACTCAATGATGCGAGCTTTACCTGGGAAATGGAAACCTCCGCCGCGCTCGGCATGGGTTTCCGCTGCGGCTTCCTTGGCCTGCTACACCTTGAAATCATTCAGGAAAGACTGTCTCGCGAATTCGATCTTGACCTCATCGCCACCGCGCCATCGGTCGTCTATGAAATGACGATGACAGATGGTTCCGAAACGGAACTTCATAATCCGGCAGATATGCCGGACGTCGTTCGCATTTCCGAAATCCGCGAACCGTGGATTTCGGCGACGATCTACACGCCGGACGAATACCTGGGTTCCATTTTGCAACTTTGTCAGGATCGCCGCGGCATCCAGAAGGAGCTCTCCTATGTTGGCGGTCGGGCCATGTGCAAATACGAGTTGCCGCTCAATGAAGTCGTTTTCGATTTCTATGACCGCCTGAAATCCATCTCCAAGGGCTATGCGAGTTTCGATTACGAGATTATCGGCCACAAGCCGGGCGATCTTGTGAAGATGTCGATCCTGGTCAATGAAGAGCCGGTCGATGCGCTCTCCATGATGGTTCACCGCGACCGCGCCGAGGGTCGGGGCCGACAGATGTGTGAGCGCCTGAAGGATCTCATCCCGCGCCAGATGTTCAAGATCCCGATCCAGGCTGCCATTGGTGGCCGCGTCATCGCCCGCGAAACCATCTCGGCGCTGCGCAAGGATGTCACGGCAAAATGCTATGGCGGCGACGCCACCCGCAAACGCAAGCTTCTGGAAAAGCAGAAAGCCGGCAAACAGCGCATGCGCCAGTTCGGCAAGGTCGAAATCCCGCAGGAAGCCTTCGTCGCCGCCCTGCGCATGGATAGTGACTAGCTGTGAATTGGAAGTCGGCGCTCAAGAGTTTTGACCAGCGAGTCGCCGCTATCGAAGACTACCGGTTGCTTTCGTCTGAACTGATCCGCGATCTGCCTTCTGCGCCATTGTCCGAGCCTCTAGACCGTGAAGGCTATTTTCGCTGGCATAGCTCGGTTTATGCACATTGGACCCTCAGGGCGATCGACAGCCTGAGAATTAGCTGGATCGCGGGTTGGCACCGAGGCGACCTTCTCTCTTGTGCGATCCTCACGAGAGCAATCCTCGAAACCCACGGCGCGTTGGAATTCCTGTCGAAGGAATGCGTTCAGCGCTTCTCTGAGAAACCGGGCGATGAAGTGGCTTTTGATCGTCTTGAACGACTAATCAAAGGCACCAATTCCCCTGTCCCTTTGCCATTGGGCGGACACACCAGTGCTGAACCCATTCACGTAATGGACTTCGTGCGCTCCAGCACATTCCTGCCAGATTATGAATGGTTGTGCGATGCAGCACACCCCTCCTTCTATGCACGCTATTATTGGCTTGCCTCAGGGGGATCTGATGACAATTGGTCAAACGATGTCTTCGCTGAGTTTGCCAGGAAGGAAATTGAGCGCTTACTGACTTTAATCGAAAACCTGCTGCACAAATCAGATGCCACCGCAAAAGACCTGATTGAAGAAGCGACAAGATACTTTCGACAAACCTAACCAAGCCACTCCGGCGGGAATGCTTGTACGGCCCCGTCATCGAGCAGGCTGATATCTTGTCGCGGAGGTGGCAGCTGCCTCCTCGCAAAGAGCCTCGGCGTGGGGTCGCCCCAACGTCACCGATAGGCAGGCCGCCCCGCCCCCGCTACGCTCTCCCCAACAAAAATCAGGGAGAAATGCCATGCCAGATACCGCCGCCAATATTGAAGAAATTCTCTACGAGGTCGCCGATCATATCGCGACCATCACGCTCAATGCGCCGGACCGGATGAACACCATCTCAGGCCCCATGCTGGACGGGCTGTCCGAAGCGCTTCTCAAAGCCGATGCAGACCCGGACGTACGCTGCGTCATCCTGACCGGGGCTGGCCGCGCCTTCTGCGCCGGACTCAACCTGGAGAGCGCGACCAAGGGCGAGGGCATCGGCTCCGGCGCGGTCTCCTCGGCGCATCTTGACCTGCGCAACACGCCGCCGACCATCCTCTTCAATATGGACACGCCGACGATCTGCGCGATCAATGGCGGGGCCGCTGGCTATGGCATGGACACAGCGCTCGGCTGCGATATCCGCATCATGTCGGACAAGGCGAAGATGGCGGCGGCGTTTACGAAACGCGGCATCCTGCCCGAGAGCGGCGGCACATGGTTCCTGCCGCGCATGCTGGGCTGGGAGAAGGCCTGCGAACTGATCTTCACAGGCCGCACGCTAAAGGCCGATGAGTGCCTCGCCGAAGGCCTCTGCACCAAAGTCGTTCCACATGACACGCTGATGCAGGAGGCGCGCGCCATGGCTATCGAAATCGCGTCCAATGCCCCGCTCGCCGTACAGGCCTCTAAACGCCTGATGCGCATGGGGCTTTCCGAACCCTTCACCGAACATGTACATCATGTGTTTCTACAACTCCTGCCGCTGATGCGGTCGGAGGATGCGCGCGAAGGCATGCTCGCCTTTCTCGAAAAGCGCGAGGCCAATTTCAAGGGACGCTAGGGAGCCAGATTGCAGATGAGAACCAGCCTGAGGTCAATCGCGCTTGGAGCCGTTCTCGCCTTATCAGCCTGCTCACCTGGGTCCGGCTCGGACGAGGACGGGCCGCGCCTCATCCTTGTCGGTGATTCCACAGCCAGCGACTATACGGCGGTCGCGGCCCCGCAAGCTGGCTGGGGCCAGGCCCTGCGATATTTTCTCGCCAGGCCGGCCCAGTTCGAGAATGCCGCGGTGAGTGGGCGCAGCCTGCGCACCTTTATAGACGAGGGCCGCTGGGAAGCGGTCCTGATCGATCTCAAACCGCGCGACGTCGTCCTGATCAGCATGGGGCATAACGACCAGCGCGATGACACGCCTGCCCGTTATGCAGATCCGAAGACAGACTTCCCTGACCTGTTGCGGCGCTACGTTCAGGATGTCCGCGACCGCGAGGCCACTCCCGTCATCATCTCGCCCGCTCCGCGCCGTCTCTGGGAAGGCAAGGCGATGGTCGAGACGCACGGCCTCTATCTCGAAGCCTACCGCATTGTGTCCGAACAGATGGACGTCCCCTTCATCAACCTGTCAGAGCTCGGCCTCGCCTATCTGGAAACGATTGGCGCTGATGAGACGAAGAAAGACTTTCTCTGGCTGACGCCGCAGGACCGAAACCGTCAGCACCCAAGCGGCATTGAGGACAATACGCACTTCTCGCGGCTCGGCGCATGCGGCATGGCCTTTGTGCTTGGCCGCGCGTTTCAGGATGTGGACGAGCTGTCCGGCCTTGTCGACCGCGAGAAGGTCGAGGGTCCGGGCCCGGCACGCCCGAGGCCAGCGCCCGTCACCGAGTGCGCCGCCTATCTCGACGCCAATACCTAGCGGCGCACCAGTCGCCAGACCTCGCCGGTTTCCAGCGCCAGCGCCTCGGCTTCAACTTGCGCACCAATCCGGCGCAGCACCTGGATCGCGATCTGGAGGTCAGCACCCGACAGTTCCCCGGGATTGCCGCGCGTCTCGCCCAGCAGCGAGAACAGCGCTTCGCCCGGTGCACCGTTTCGGGCTGCAGCATCAATGGCGACAAGCTTGCCGGTCTCGATCCGCCGCGAGCGCAGCGTGGCATCGGCCAGCGCCATGCGCGCCTCGACGGGCATCGGCATGTCAAAACCGGACCAGAGCGAGATGAGACGCAAGGCCTGCTCGTTCTGGGCCGGCTCGATACCGGTCTCCAGAAGCGTCTGGGCAATGTCTCGAAGGGTCGAACTTGTGCGCTGGTCGGCGAATATCGAAGCATAGCCTGTCAGCAGGGCTGCCTCGAAAGCCTCGCTGTCTGACAGCTCCTCCTCATCGAGCCCGTTCAGCCAGCGCATCGCGCCCTGATCGTTGCCGACAGACATGAGCGCAGCGGCAAAGGAGATGGCGGCGAACCTGGTGTCGTCATTGACCTCAAGGCGGCCGAGATCGGCCTCAAACAGACGCGCCAGCGCCTGCAGGTCACTCTTGTCACCGCCCGCTTGGCGCAGGGCCTCGGAGATGGCGAGTGCCTGTTCTTCAGCAAGCGAAATCTCATCCACCGGGTCAGCTTCGAGCGCCTCTGGCGAAACATCTTCAGGGCGTACGGGCTCTATCCAGTCCTCATTCATCACGCGCAGGTCACGCGGGCCACCAGTGGAGGGAGCTGCGATGACAAGTTCGGGCTCTGGTTCAGGGTCCGGCTCGCGGGCAAGCGCTACGAAGGCCGCTTCAATCGCGCTTTCCGGCTCGAATTCTTCGGTCTCGATCAGCTCGGCATAGAGCCTGCGATGCTCTTTGGGGTTCATGGACCCCGCCGCCGCAGCCTTTCCCGCCGCCATGAGACGCAGACCAAGGTCGATATCCCGGTCGCCAGCAAGGTCCGCCGCCATTTCGGGCGGCATGCTGTCGATTGTCTCTTCAGTAATCTGCAGCCCGGCGAGTTGCGACAGCGCGATTTCCAGACCAGAGCCATACCGGGCATCCGGCAGCTCTTCGGCCTCTGCAAGGATGGCAATCGCCGTTTCGGCGAACCACGGGTCCACACCTTCCTGCTGCGCCGCGATTTCGATGGATAGCTCGGCCGCAGCATAGTCTTCATTGCTCAGCGTGCAGATTGCGCGAAGCTGCGCCCAGAAGGCACCTTCGGCGACCGGGTCCATCTGGCGGCACACAACATCGAGGTCGCCATTGGCGAGGCGCGCATCCGACAGGATTGCATCGCCGTCAAATCCTTCAGGCGGCTCGTCCAGCTGCCGCGCAAGCTTGATCGCAGCGTCCTCCTCACCAAGCGCCATGAGCAGGCCAAGCCGCTTTTCGGCAAGATCGGTGGCAACATCGCCGCGAATACCATTGGCGGGGCTTCGCAGGGCACGGCTCAGAACAGCGCGCTCCGGCTCCGACAGAGCCTCCACATCGATCGCGCTCAGGAGACCAAACAGGTATTCGCCATCCGAACCGGACCAGACGCGCTCGCTGAGGCCTGCCTCACCACGCTCCAGCAGGCTCACGCCCCAGCTGTCGACATCGTCCAGCCCGCCCGCTTCGATCTGCGCGCTTGCGGGCAAGGCGACAAGGGCAAGCGCCGCGGCGAACCCGGTGCACCTGCCTTTAGAAAACATTCTCAATCTCCATGCGCACTTCGCCAGCTTCAGGCTTGGACGCATCAACTTCGGTGCCCAGCCACCACAAGGCTGCAAGAACGCCCACAATCAGGACAGCGAACAGGATTAGCCACTTGCGCAAAACGGACCCTCTTTCCCCGGTCGAGTTCCACCGGAATCATTGCTCGTATCGACCGAGCCTGTATAGGACAGTCATAACGAAACCGAAAAGCCCATGACCGCAAACAGCAAGTACACAGCAGACGCAGGCAGAATTGAGGCGGCGCTGTCTGACCGCACCATCGCCCTGGTTGGCCTTATGGGTGCTGGCAAATCCACGGTTGGCAGGCGGCTGGCCGATACGCTCGGTCGAAAATTCTTCGATAGCGACAATGAGATTGAGAGAGCCGCCGGCCTCTCCATTGCAGACATATTCACCCTGCATGGTGAAGCGGAATTCCGCCGCGGCGAAAGGCGCGTGCTGGAACGCCTCCTCGGCGATGAGCCGCATGTCCTGGCCACAGGCGGCGGTGCCTATCTCGATCCGGACACGCGTGACCTGCTTCGCGAGAAAGCCGTGACGATCTGGCTGAACGCTGACCTTGAAACCCTCTGGCGGCGCGTGTCCCGTCGCAGTCACCGTCCACTTCTGAAAGCTGACAACCCAAAAGGCGTGCTGAGCCGCCTGCTGGATGAACGTCGTCCGATCTACGAACAGGCCGATCTCGTCGTGACCAGCAAGGAAGGTCCGCATAAGGCGACCGTGGACTCAATCCTGAAAGCGCTTGATGAGTGGTCGAAAGCCCGACATGGCTGAAACAATGACATTCCCCAAAACGGTGCGCGTCGATCTTGGCGACCGCAGCTATGACATCCTGATCGGCGACAATCTGCTCGCCTCCGCCGGCACGCACCTTGCGCCGCTGGTCAAGCAGAAGCGCGTTTTCGTCCTCACCGACGGCACTGTCGGCGGGCTTTATGCCGGTGCCCTGGAAGACAGTCTCCGCGGGGCCGGCCTCGCCATGCACCTGAAAGCCGTCTCCGATGGGGAAGGTTCGAAATCCTGGGGCACGCTTGGCGAGGTTCTGGACTGGCTGCTTGCGGAAGGCGCAGGCCGCGACGATGTGCTGGTCGCGCTCGGCGGCGGCATTGTCGGCGACCTGACCGGTCTCGCCGCCTCGCTGATGAAGCGCGGCATGAAATTCGTCCAGGTGCCGACCACGCTTCTGGCCCAGGTCGACAGCTCGGTTGGCGGCAAGACGGCGGTGAATGCGAGCCAGGGCAAGAATTTGATCGGCGCCTTTTACCAGCCACAGCTTGTGCTCGCCGACACGTCGGTGCTTTCTACCCTTCCGGAACGCGAACGCCTCGCCGGCTATGCCGAGATTGTGAAATATGCGCTGATCGACGACCCGGATTTCTTCGAATGGCTGGAGCAGAACGGCGCCCGCGTTGTCGCGCTCGAGCCGGATGCGCTTGCCCATGCTGTTGCGGTGTCGTGCGCCTCAAAGGCCCGTATCGTCTCGCAGGATGAGCGCGAATCCGGCGTTCGTGCCCTGCTCAATCTCGGCCACACATTCGGCCATGCGCTGGAGGCAGCGAATGGCTTCAAGCCAAGCCTGCTGCACGGCGAAGCGGTCGCCATGGGAATGGCGCTGGCGCTGCGTTATTCGGTCCGCCTCGGCCTGATGACCGGACAAGACAGCGAGCGCGCCAGCAAGCTGCTTGATTCTGCGGGCCTTGTGACACACTTAAACTGTCTTCCAGGAGGACCTTATCCCGCTGACACGCTCGTCGAAGCGATGAAGCAGGACAAGAAGGTGCGCGCCGGGCGCGTTCCTCTCATCCTGGCACGCGGGCTGGGCCGCGCCTTCATCCAGCCGGACGCCGACCTTTCGGACGTTCGCGATTTTCTAGACAAGGAGCTTCAGCAGGGCTGAGCCATGATTATTGGGACATTTATCGCCATTCTCTGCCTTCTGGGAATGTCGGCCTTTTTCTCGGGGTCAGAAACCGCCCTCACTGCAGCCTCCCGAACCCGGATGCACCAGCTGGAGCGCGAAGGAAACAAGCGCGCCGCCACAGTGAACGGCCTGATCGGTGACCGCGAACGCCTGATCGGTGCCATCCTGCTGGGCAACAACCTCGTCAACATCCTCGCATCTGCCCTGGCGACGACGCTCTTCGCCTCGCTCCTGCCGGGGGCTGCGGGCGTGGCAGTGGCGACAGCGGTGATGACGGTGCTCGTCCTCGTTTTCGCGGAGGTCCTGCCAAAGACCTATGCCATCACACGCGCGGACTCGATGGCCATGTCGGTCGGCAAGCCGATCTCGTGGCTGGTCAAGGCCGTGTCATGGATCGTGGTAATCATCCAGGCCATCGTGAACACCACGCTGAGGCTGGTTGGCGCTGGCGCGCCTGATGCGAGCTTTACCGCCGAGGAGGAAATCCGCGGCGCGATCGATTTCCACCACTCCGAGGGCGGGGTGGACGAAGCCGACCGCCACCGCCTTGTCGGCGCACTCGACCTGAAAGACATGACGGTGGAAGAAGTGATGATCCACCGCAAGAACATCACCATGCTGGACGCGTCAGCGCCCTCTGCGGAAATCATCAAGCAGGCCCTGAACAGCCCGCATACGCGCCTGCCTCTCTACAATGCGGACGACGATGAGATTACCGGCATCCTGCACGTGAAGGATCTGCTGCGCGCCGTCGTGAACCAGAATGGCGAGATCGACAATATCGACATGACCGAACTCCTGCGTGAGCCCTGGTTCGTGCCAGAGACGACACCGCTTCAGGACCAGCTCGACCTCTTCCTCACAGAGCGCAACCACTTTGCCCTCGTTGTTGACGAGTATGGCGAACTGCAGGGCCTTCTGACGCTTGAGGACATTCTGGAAGAGATTGTTGGCGACATTCGCGACGAGCACGATGTTCCCGTTCAGGGTGTCCGCCCGCAATCCGATGGCTCGGTCATCGTGGAAGGCTGGGTCACGATCCGTGACCTCAATCGCGCCTCTGGCTGGCAGCTACCGGACGACGAGGCTGTCACGGTCGCCGGTCTCGTCATCCACGAAGCCCAAACCATTCCCGAACCCGGCCAGCGTTTCTCCTTCCACGGTCACCGCTTTGATATCATTCGCAAGACACGCAACCAGATCACTGGCCTTCGTGTCGCGCCAATTCCGGAAGAGCCGGAAGAAGATTCCTCGCGCTGAGGGGCTTTTCCCCCGCGCGACTAAGCTGAAATCTGTCGAAGGCTTCGAAACCACGCGCGCCTTGCGTTTGATGAGCAAGGTTTGAGCGAGACTGAACTGGCCACAATTCTCCGTCGGCCCGCCTTGTTTGTGTCCAGATTTTAATACTGACTGCCGGTTCAGGATCGAAGAAGGGGACGCTCAATGCGATTCACAACATCTGCTGCGCTTGCCATGGCAAGCGTTCTTGTTCTGGCAAGCTGCGCAACCGAACGTGCCGGCGAGGGGTCAGACGACATCATTGTCACGGGAACGGAAGACGGCTTCAGCCCACCGGCACCCCCACCACCGCCACCACCACCTCCTCCGCCGCCTCCGCCACCCCCGCCTCCGGCGATGTCGAGCGCAGAGCCGGTCCCCGTGCCAGCACCGAGCGCTGAAGCCCCTGCCGACAGCATGTCCGGCACCGTCGACGAACGCGACAAGGCGGCCGAAAAGCCGCTCCCCCAATCCGGGACACTTACGGCTGGCGACTATGATGACGTGCTGAATCCCGGCCTGTACGAGGCCTATCTGAAAAAGAGCAAGAGCCTCATCTCCCGCAAGGACCTGCCCTATGTCGACGCGGCGGACCGGGTCGAACTGAAGTTCACCGACCGCCTCGGCAAGCCGGCGCCCTTTGTCGAAATTCTCGTCCAGAACGATCAGGGGGAGACGCTTTTCCCGCTGCGCACGGGCGCGGACGGCATGGCCTATCTCTATCCGCGTTTTGACGCGCTGGGGGACGGTGTCGTCATCCAGGCGATTGCGCCCGGCAGCACCGGCATCTCCCAAACGATCAACCTCAACCAAGGTGGGCCCGATGGCCCGGTCGAGATAAGTTTCTCCGGCGATGCCGCGAAAGTCACCAAGCTGGATCTCGTCCTGACCCTCGACGCGACCGGCTCCATGGCTGACGAAATGCGCTACCTCCAGAGCGAGCTCATCGCCATCCTCGACCGGGTGCGTGAAAGCCAGGGCGGTCTCGATATCCAGGCCGGCCTCATCGTCTACCGCGACACGGGCGACGCCTATGTCGTTCGCGATTTTGATCTCACCGGTGATCTCACTGCCTTCGTCGAGAACCTGAAGGCTCAAAGCGCCGGTGGCGGCGGCGATTTCCCCGAAGCCATGCAGGACGCGATGGCCAAGGGGCTTGAATTCAGCTGGCGTGACGATGCGGTGAAGGTGAACATGCTCGTCGCCGACGCCCCACCGCATGATGAGGATATCCAGTCGACATGGGAAAGCGGGCTGATCTCCCGCACCAGGGGCATCCATATTGTCCCGCTGGCGGCCAGCGGCGTCGATGATACGGCGGAATTCCTGATGCGCTCCATGGGCCAGGTCACGGGCGGGCGCTATCTGTTTCTCACCGATGATAGCGGCGTCGGCAATGCGCACGCCGAGCCCACCGTGGACTGCTATGTCGTCACCCGCCTCGACAGCCTCGTCGAGCGCGTCCTGGTCGATCTCATTTCCGGTCAGCGCGTCGAGCCGGACGGCGACGAGGTGATCCGTGTCGTCGGCGACTACAAGGCTGGCATCTGCAAGGTGGAAGCGACGGAGAGCTGACTTGCCTACCCGCCCCTCCTGAGAAAGGAGGGGTGGTCTCAACCGTTTGCGCTATTCGCCCGCAATGGTTCGACTCTCATCCTGGGCTAGTCGAAGGACCCTCACCAAGTCGGACTATTTCTGACGCAACGCAGGCCGACATGGTGAGCGAAGTCGAACCATTCGGCCGCTGGCACAACAGCACCTCCCCGCTCGCGGGGAGGGTCGGGGCGGGGCCTTTATTGTGCAGCCTCCCGCAAGCGAGGAGCCCGGCCTTTATCAGCGCCGCAAAGACCTAGAAGGTCGTCTCGACGTCCTCATCGATCTGCGGGCCTGCCTTGGCCGCTTCAAGAGACTTCGAGTTGTTGAACGCATCCACGTGGATTTGCTGGACCCGCAGCCAGGCTGGCCATTCAGCTGTAATTTCAATCGTGGAATATTCGTCAGTCGGGCGGTTCGAGTATTTCGCCGTCATCTGCGTAGGATGACCAATCATGAAACTATAGTTCAGTTCAGCCCGCTCCAGCGCACATTCGAGAATCTTGATCCGCTCATCCCTCGTCGTGCCGTCGCGGCGGGCCTCGTTCCGGTACTCCGCGCAGGATTGCACCTTCGCACGGTAGGCATCTTCGCGAGCCTCCTGATCCGGCGCTGACTTGCCGAACGCAATCCACTTGCCCTGGCTTCGCTCTGCTCCGGTGTATTTGGACTGGATACGTGCATGCATCGTGTCGAGGTTCGGCTTGTCGCCATAGCGCTCCTTGAAGACCATCTTCTGCACGAAAACCTTGCTCGCATCTGTCCCCGTTCCGGAGAGGTCGAGGTTGCCGAAGAAAAGATCCATCTCGCCGCGCGCATAGCTGCGGCGTCCGACCTCGAGCATCTCGGTCGTCTTGCAACGCATATAGCCGGCATTGCCATGCTCGTTCACCGGGGCGCCGTCGGCTCCCATCAGGCCCCGGAAATCACACTCATAGCCGCGATCCTTCAATGTCGCGATGGCGTCATCCGGCGTATCTCCGAGCTTCACCCCGGCGACATCGAAGCGTTCGTGATGGTCCTCAATTTCCAGAATCTGAGCACTTGCAGCGCCCGCGAAACCAACCGACACGGCTGCGAAAAGAGTAGTTTTGAGCATGTATGCCTCCCCTGGATAACCCGGACCGCCTAGGGGAACTAAGCTGAATCGAGCCTGAATGGAAACCAGTCATTTAGTTTTTGTCCTGCAATATCCATTGCAGGTGACGTAGCGTCACTGCGCCACCCAGCCACCATCCATCTGCATGAGCGCGCCATTGATCTGGTCGCCGGCAGGGCTTGTCAGGAAGACCGCCATCGCCCCCACCTGTACGGCTGTGACAAACTCTTTTGTCGGCTGAGCCGCAAGCAGGACGTTCTGCTTGACCTCGTCCTCGGTGATACCCCGCGCCTTGGCAGTGTCTGCTATCTGAGCATCGACCAGCGGCGTGTGGACATAACCAGGGCAAATCGCATTACAGCGCACGCCGTGTTGCGCCCCCTCCAGCGCAACGACCTTGGTGAGGCCGGCAATGCCGTGCTTGGCCGCGACATAGGCCGCCTTGTAAGGCGAAGCGACGAGCGCGTGCGCGCTGGCCGTATTCACGATCCGGCCCCAGCCTTTTTCCTTCATCGGCTTCATGCACATCCGCGTCGTATGAAAGGCCGCGCTCAGATTGAGGCTGATGATCAGGTCCCATTTGGCGACTGGGAAATCCTCGATGGGGGAGACATGCTGGACACCGGCATTATTGACGAGGATATCGACGCCGCCAAAGTCGCGCGCCGCATAGCTGATCAGGCCCTCAATGGCTTCGGGATCGGTCAGGTTCGCGCCGGAAAATCCGAATTTTCCATCATACTTGCTCTCGAACTCCTGGACGAGCGCATCCTCCTCACCTGGCTTTACCAGTCCGTTCAGAACGACATTCGCGCCTTCTGCTGCAAACGCTTCGGCAATCGCCTTGCCGATTCCGCTTGAAGAGCCCGTTACAAGAGCCGTTTTTCCGCGATGCAGCATGATTTCTCCATTGTCCTTGAGTGAGAGCCGTAGCTTGTTTAGGACAAAGCTTTCCAAGACAACAGGCCGGTGTATTCATGGGATCAGTATTTCAGTCATTCCAGGAAGGTTTTCCGACTTTCCTGCTCTGGACCGGGGCCGCGGGCCTCATGCTCATTCTGGCCGTCTCAGTCTATGTACTGCTGACCCCGTGGAAGGAACTGGCCCTCGTCAAAGGCGGCAATGGCACGGCGGGCCTCGCTTTGGCCGGCGCAATCGTCGGTCTTGCCATCCCGCTCGCCTCCTGTCTTGCATCCAGCGTGTCGCTTCTCGATCTCATGCTCTGGGGCATCGTATCGCTCATTCTGCAGCTGCTTGCCTATCGACTTACGGACCTGATGCTGCGAGACTTGCCGAAGCGAATTCAGGATGATGAAGCAGGCGCTGCCATCGTCCTGATCGGGACCAAGCTTGCCAGTGCCATGTTGCTCGCGGCCGGCCTCTGGGACCCGGCCCTTCAACGGTTTTAAGGAGGAGAAGCCGCCTTGCGTTTTGTCCCTGACTGGCTGGTTTACACGCTCGCCCTTCTTGCGATTGTTGGCGGCGTCTTTTCCAATGTGCCAGACCAGGATGCGCCGCCAGCGACGCCGGACTCGGTTGAGCGCGAAGGCGCAACCCTCCCGCCGCCTTCCGCCTTCGACGAAACCGTCCTCGTCCGCGTCGACAGCCCACGGGATGGCATTGGAACGGCCTTTTCGATCAATACGGACGGCCAGTGGCTGACGGCCCGTCACGTGGTCGATGGCTGCGAGGACGTATCCCTTCTCGTTGCACCGAACCGCTATTTGCGGGTCGAAAAAGTGGATGTGTCCCAGTCGACTGATCTTGCGCTGCTGACGGCCTATCCCAGCCTCTCACCCGTTGCCCTCGACACCTCGCCTGACCTTCGCATTGGCTCCTATGGCTTCCATGTCGGCTACCCACAGGGTCGACCTGGTGAGGCCGCCAGCCGCCTTATCTCGCGCTCGAAGCTCGTCACGAGCGGCCTTCGCAGGGGCGAGGAACCGGTCCTGACCTGGGCCGAAACCGGGCGCACATCAGACCTCAGCGGATCGCTTGGCGGCTTGTCCGGCGGGCCGGTCTACGACTCCGATGGCCGCGTGCGCGGTGTCATCATCGCCGAAAGCCCGCGCCGCGGTCGTATCTACAGCGCCTCGCCAGAAGCCATCGCGGAATTCCTCGCCGAGAAAGGCGTTGAGCCGATCGGCGAGCGCCCGCTTCCCTTCGGACCGGACACCTATGGGGGATCAGCCGACCGTGCCCGTCAGAGCCTTCAGGTCGTGAAAGTCGCTTGCAGCGTCGGAGACAATTCTTGAAACCCTTTGCCGACCGGCTGATCGAGGCGACCGCCATGCACGGTCCGCTCTGCGTCGGCATCGACCCGCATGCCGGAAAAATTCCGGCCATTTTCGGCGGTGATACGCCCGATGGCATCGAACGCTGGGGACAGGCACTGGTAGAAATCGCCATTGGCAGGACTGGCATCGTCAAACCGCAGATCGCGTTTTTCGAACGCCATGGCTGGCCCGGCCTTCGCGCCCTTGAGCGCATCCTCGCCAGTGCGCGCGAGGCAGGACTGCTCATCCTCATGGACGCCAAGCGCGGCGACATTGGCTCAACCGCTGAAGGCTACACCTCCGCCTTCCTCAAGGAGCCCGCGCCGTTTACCTGCGACGCGCTCACCGTGAACCCCTATATGGGGCTCGACACGATCGAGCCGCACGTAAAAGCCGCCGAGCAGTTCGGAAAAGGCGTTGTCGTACTCGCCCGGACATCCAATCCCGGTTCGGCCGACTTCCAGTCCCGCGACATGGGCGGCGCCCCGCTCTTCGAACGGGTGGTCGAAGCGCTCGCGCCCATGATCGACCGCCTGACGGGAGCAAGTGGCTGGTCCGGCCTGATGCTGGTGACCGGCGCCACAGGACCGGCCGAAGCAAAACGCCTGCGCGAGCTGGCTCCCAAGGCCCTTTTTCTCGTGCCAGGCTATGGCGCACAGGGCGCGGGCGCAAAGGAAGCGCTTGCCGGATTTGTCCCGGACGGGAACCGGCTCGTCGGCGGAATCGTCAATGCATCCCGCTCGCTCAACTTCCCTGAGGGTGCCGACAAGGCGACATCCATTGACGCGTGGAAAGAGATTGTCGGGGCCGCCATGGACGCTGCACGCGAAGACCTGATTACAGCGGCGGGCCTCTGAGGCGCTTTCCCTAGCGTCCGTCTCGACAAGCATTTAAAAAAAGCTAGCATGCCCATCGTTCAGGCGGAACCCGCGCAAAGACGGGACGCCATGGGAGAGGCAAACTCAGGAGTGATCATGAAATCCGTTCGCTTGATAGCGACCGCAGCCGTGTCAGCGCTGTTGCTGGCGGCATGCGGCAACCCGTCCGATACTGTCGAGGATATCGAAAAGGCGGAGAGCCCGCCTGTCGAAGCGCCCGATGCGACCGGCACGGCTGCCGTCGACGATGCGCGCCTGCTTGCAGCCGGTGAAACGCCCCAGGAATGGCTGACATACAATGGCACCTATGATGAGCAACGCCACTCCGGCCTGACCGGGATTACCAAGGACAATATTTCCGAACTGTCCGCCGCCTGGACCTATGACCTGCAGACCGGCCGCGGCATCGAATCGACCCCGATTGTCGTGGACGGCGTGATGTACCTCACCTCCAGCTGGTCGATCGTCTATGCGCTCGATCCTGTCACCGGAGAAGAACTGTGGGTGTACGATCCGGAAGTCGACAAGGCGGTCGGCGTGAAGGCCTGCTGCGATGTCGTGAACCGCGGTGTCGCTGTCTATGATGGCAAGGTCTATGTCGGCGTGATCGATGGCCGTCTCGAGGCGCTCGACGCCAAGACCGGCGATGTCGTCTGGAGCAAGGTGACCGTCGACCAGTCCAAGCCCTATACGATCACCGGCGCACCGCGCATCGTCAAAGGCAATGTGCTGATCGGCAATGGCGGCGCAGAGCTTGGGGTCCGCGGATACCTCTCAGCCTATGATGCCGAGACCGGCGACCTCTCCTGGCGGTTCTACACTGTACCCAATCCGAACAAGGAGCCTGACGGCGCAGTCTCCGATGCGGTTTTCGCCGAACTCGCCAATGACACCTGGGGCAATGATGGCGCATGGACCACCGATGGCGGCGGCGGCACGGTCTGGGACTCGATTGTCTATGATGTCGAGAACAACCAGGTCATCTTCGGGGTTGGCAATGGCTCGCCCTGGAATGCCAACCTGCGCGATCCCAATAGCGACGGCGACAACCTGTTTGTTTCCTCCATCGTCGCGGTCAACGCCGACACGGGCGAATACAACTGGCACTATCAGACCACGCCGCGCGACAATTGGGATTACACCGCTACCCAGCACATCATGCTGGCCGACCTGCCACTCGGCGAGAATGGCGCAAGCCGCCGCGTTGCCATGCAGGCCCCGAAGAACGGCTTTTTCTACATCATAGACGCGGCCACCGGCGAACTCATCTCGGGTGAGCCTTACGCCAATATCAACTGGGCCGAAGGCCTCGACGAAGATGGCCGTCCGATTGAGCACCCCGAAGCGCGCAACAATGATCCGGCGACCTATGCGGGCTTCGTCCAGATCCCGGCGCCGTATGGCGCGCACAACTGGCATCCGATGGCGATGAACCCGGATCTCGGCCTTGTCTACATTCCTGCCATGGAAACCGCGCAAGCCTACATCACGGATGCGCGCTTCAAGTCCAAGCCGGCCAAGTGGAACACCGGCATGGACCTTTCTGCCGGTATGCCGCTTCGCTATCCGGAAGGCACGGTCGAAGCGCTGCGGGCCTCCGCCAAGGGCACACTCGTCGCCTGGGACCCGGTCAAGCAGGAAGCACGCTGGACGGTCGAGCATGAAGCCGGCTGGAATGGCGGTATCCTGTCCACCGCCAGCGGCATCGTCTTCCAGGGCAAGCTTGATGGCACCTTCGCAGCTTATGATGCGGCGACGGGCGATGAACTCTGGTCCGAACAGCTGCATTCCGGCGCACTCTCCGGACCGGGCACGTACGAAATCGATGGCGAGCAATACGTGACCATCACAACAGGCTGGGGCCACGCCTATGGCCTTGCGGCCGGATTCCTGTTCAAGGACACCGTCCCGCCAGCCGTTGGCAAGGTCATTACGTTCAAGCTGGGCGGCGAAGCGGAAATTCCACCGCTCGACACCGGCCTGATTGTCGAACCTGAGCCAAAGGCCGACCCGTTTGGCGACGAGGACATGCTTCAGGCGGGTCTTGTGCACTATTCCCGCAATTGCGCGGTCTGCCACGGCATGCTCGGCATCAGTTCCGGCGTCCTGCCTGACCTTCGCTGGTCGAGCTACACTGCCAGCGCCGAAGCGTGGAAGGGCGTGGTCATGGATGGCAACCTTGCGGCCAATGGCATGGTGTCCTTCTCCGACGTCATCACGCCGGAAGACTCCGAAGCCATTCGCGCCTACGTCATCACGCAGGCGCATATGAACGAGACGACTGCGTCACCCGCAGAAGATGCAACAGATGGCGAAGAGCCAGCCCTGCCCGATGACGCAGAGCCGGAAATGGAAGCGGGCGAAGGCGAATAAGCGCCAACACCAATCCCTCTTCTATTCCGGAGGGCAAACAACTAAGCTCTCCGGCAGGGACTGTCGGAGAGCTTTTTAATGCATATCCTGCTTGCTTTGCTGGGTTTCCTCACCTTCATCGCCGTCTGGTACTGGCGCCTGAAGATGCTGCATGGCGCCGCCCGCGACGGCTATAACGCCGCCAAGGGGCTCGCCAACAAACCGCGCGAACTCGACTTCAGGCGACGGCGGGCCCGCAAGGGTGGTCTCGAGACGGTGAAGGACCCTCGCGAGGCTGCCGCCGTGATGATGCTTGAAATCGCCCGCACCCGGGGCGCAATCACCGAAAAGCAGGAAGCGGCGATGCGCGCCGAGATGATCGAGCATTTCGGCTTCAGCGACAGCACCGCGGAAGAGATGGTGACGCAGGCCGGCTGGCTCACGCGCAATGCCCCCGCCTCGCACATTGTGGTAGGCCGCATGAGCGAAGTGATCGTGAAATCGCCCGGCATGGGTCACAAGGAATTCGACGAACTGGCCAGCATGCTGGAAAATGTCGCCGTAGCCGATGGTGATGTCAGCATCATGGAACGTGATCTCATCCAGATCTGGCGCCAGAAGGCCGGACTGAACTGAACTGCTTGGCAGGACGCGGCGCAGCGGACTACAACCACTCCCAATGAGCAGCGCATTCGACAAACGCGTCCGCAAGGACAATTGGGGCAATTTTTCCATCCTGCGCCACCGCGCTTTTGACGGGGTGCTTGTCACCTCCAAGAATTCCGGCACGCACTGGGTAAAATACATGTTTTCGGTCGCGCTCGCCGACACATATGACGTGCCGCGCCCGCTCTATTTCTCCGAAGATGCGGTGCGCCCCTATATTGGCTGGCCCAAGGACAAGCCGACTTATAAGGAATTGCCGCGCCTCGCCTTCAGCCACACCATCCCGCACCGGCTCGCCGATTGGGGCTGGGCCCGCAAGCTTGCTTCCCTGCCGCCCTACGTCCTCTTCGTGCGCCACCCGATGAGCATTCTCGCGAGCCACCATGCGAAATGGAATCATGAGCTGAATGTCGACTGGCTGGACTATCTGCGCGGCGACCCGTCCGGCTCTGCCTACCGCGCAGACCTTTACTGGATCGCCCGGTTCTGGAACCGCTGGGGCGAAGTGCTAGAGGAGGCCGGCGACCGGATCTACCGCGTCCACTATGAGGACACCCGCGCCAATCCCCGGGCCATCCTTGGCGGCATGGCCGCCCATTGGAAAATCGCGCTGACGCCGAAATCGATCGATGCCGCCCTGAAGGCCGGCACCAAGGATGCGATGGCGAAAAAGGTCGACCCCGAAGCCGAAGCCAATGTGCTCCAGTTCCGCAAGACGCCGCTGGAAGAACAGTTTTCAGGCGAGGCGCTGGACATTTACCGCCAGCGCGTCAGCGAGCTGTTCCGCCACGATCTCGGCTATGACCTCATGAATTTTCCGAAGACGTGAAGCCCGCGCTGCGCACGCCCGCTTCATATTTGATCCACCAGGGTTCGGCTGCCGCTTCTTCAGCCAGCGTCACCATCAGCGGGTGCGCCATGACAGCGTCCATATAGGCCTGTGCAATCTCGCTGCGCGGCAGGTTGTAGGTGATAAACCGCGTTACAACCGGGGCGTAGACAGCGTCCGCAGCACTCCAGTCACCGAACAGGAAATCACCGCGCACGCCAAACCGCTCGCGCGTTTCCGACCAGATCGTGTCCACACGCTGCACATCCGCCTGCAGCGCGGCAGTCAGCTCCGGCGTGGCGTGCCGGGAGCGGATATCCATCGGACAATCGCGGCGAAGCGTCGGAAAGCCTGAATGCATCTCCGCCGATATCGCCCGCGCGCGGGCCCGCGCGGCCGGGTTCTCCGGCCAGACGCTCGGATAGCGTTCAGCCAGCCATTCGATGATCGCGAGCGAATCCCACACGGTTTCGTCATCCCAGATTAGCAGGGGGACCTTCCTGCTCGGGCTGATGTCTGCCAGGCGCGCGGTCGTCGCCGGAAAATCGAGCGGAACGATCTCCTCCTCGACCTGCAGCCCGACATGACGCGCCATGAGCAGGGCCCGGATCGACCAGCTCGAGTAGTTAAGATTACCACTGACGAACTTTCTCATCACTTGCCGTCCCCAAGCAGCCATTTGAACGGGCGTATCTCCACCGCATCGAAGAGCCGCGCCTTTGCGTATGGATCATCGGCAGTCCAGGCTTTCGCGTCTTCAAGCATGTCGAATTCTGCGCCGAAGGTCGAACCGGCAAAGGATTCGTCATCATCGGCAAAGACGGGCCTTGCCATCAGGATCCTGCCCGCACGTGATTTCGCCCATTTCAGGTGCTGTGGGCGGTTCGCCATGCACAACTCAAGGGCTCCCGCCTTGTCGCGGGCATTGATCAGAAATTGCGGCATGTCAGCTTGTCTCCTGCGTGAAGGGCCGGGATAACAGGTCCCGGATCGCCTCGTCGAGGCTCATCCGGTTGCTCAACGTATCGTCGACCGCCTCACAGATTGGCATGGACACGCCTTCCCGCTCGGCAAGCGCGATCAAGGCCGGTGCTGTGGCAACACCTTCGGTCACAGAATTTCGCTCTGCCAGGATTGCTTCGGCCGACTGGCCCTCGCCGAGGGCCTTGCCAAAGCTCATATTGCGGGACTGCACCGACGAGCAGGTCAGCACCAGGTCGCCCAGCCCACAAAGCCCCGACAAGGTCTGCGCTTGCCCGCCAAGTGCCACGGCGAGCCGCGTCATCTCTGCAAATCCTCGTGCAATAATAGCAGCGTGCGCGGACTTGCCGAGCTTCATGCCCTCGACAACGCCGCAGGCAATCGCGAGCACATTCTTCACCGCTCCGCCGACTTCTGCTCCGATGAGGTCATTCGACCAGTAGGGGCGGAACGTCGGTCGGCCAATGGCCTGCATCAGCGTGTCACCCAGTGCCTGGTCGGCGCAGGCGAGCGTCACGGCGGTCGGCAGGCCGCGCGCAACGTCGGCGGCAAAGCTCGGACCGGAGAGGACGGCCGGCACGGCCTGCGGGATGGTCTCGTGCAGGACATCCGTCATCAGGCTGAGGCTGGATTGCTCGATGCCTTTCGAGCAAAGCACGATCGGCGTTCCGGCCGCGACGTGCGGCGAAAGATCGGTAAAGACCCTGCGGGCATGCTGCACCGGAACCACTGAAAGGATTGCGTCCGACCCGGCGAGGTCGGAAAGATCGCTGGACGCCGGCATGGCCGGAAGGTCGATCCCCGGCAGGAAGGCGGGATTGCCCCTGCCCTGCGACAGCGCGTCTGCCACATCCTGTTCCAGTGCCCATATCTGCACGTCGCGGCCAGCTTCGCGCGCGGTGAAAGCAAGCGCAGTGCCCCAGGCGCCTGCCCCAAGGATTCCAATTTTCTGCATCAGGCCATTTCTCTCCCGGGAACATATGCGCTGAAGAATTCGTTGATCATTCAGACATTTCCCTTATCGTGTAATCATGAGTGACAAATCAGATACCCGCGAACAGATTCTTGAAGCGGCAATGAACCGTATCAAACACTACGGCTATGGCAAAACAACCATGTCGGAGATTGCCAAGGATTGCTGCATGTCAGCTGGCAATATCTACCGGTTCTTCTCCTCCAAGATCGACATCGCCGAAGCCATGGCCCGGCAGTATAACGCCGAACGGTATCAGGCCTATTCGAAGATCGCGCGTAGCGATGGACCCGCATCGCAGCGCCTGAGGCAGGTCTTCCATGACGACCTGACCCAGAGCTATGAGACCATTGAGCGAGAAGCAAAGATCCTGGAAGTGGCTGAAGTGCTTGGAGAAGAGCGCCCGCTCTTCATGAATGAAGGCCTCGCTCAGGAGCGTATCTATCTCTGCGTCATCCTCGAAGATGGCGTGGAAAAGGGCGAGTTCGCACCTATTGCAGACTGCAATTACACGGCGGAGATGATCCAGTCGGCGCTGATGAAGTTCCGCTTCCCGCAGCTCTTTTCCCGGCTCACCCTGCCAAAGCTTCGCCGCGAGCTGAATGGGGCGCTCGACATCATCATCGCAGGCCTCAGACATGGTGTCGAAAAGACGCCGGAAACTGAACACTAAATATTTTTGATTTCGTTCATTGATTATTTTTCAAGGCATGCTACATAGGCTGCATGGGACGGGTGAACATGCCTGCCCTGCAAATGCTTGAAGGATAAAAATAATGAGCGTTTCCTCCCTGACTGAAGCCCGCCAGGGCTTTCTCGCCGCCCTGCTCAGCCTGCCGCTTGCCGCTGGCCTGGTCGGCCTGACCCTGCTGACTGCTGGATCAATTGTATGACATCGCCACCCCGACGGGTGGAGACAACAAACTGAAAAGCCCCGTACAGCATTCGCGCTGACGGGGCTTTTTATACTTGAAGAGAGGCGGCCTATTCGACAGTGACGGACTTTGCGAGGTTGCGCGGCTGGTCCACATCCGTGCCCTTCTCCACTGCCACATGATAGGCGAGAAGCTGCACAGGGATGGAGTAGAGGATCGGCGCGACGAACGGGTCACAATCGGGAAGTTCGATCCGGTGCGCCGGTGCATCCGCCGCCGCCCGCAGGCCGGCTTCATCCGAAATCAGGATCACCTCGCCGCGACGCGCAGCGACTTCCTGCAGGTTCGAAAGGGACTTGTCGAACAGCCCATCAAATGGCGCGACAAACACAACCGGCGTGTCTTCGTCGATCAGCGCAATCGGACCGTGCTTCAGCTCTCCCGATGCATAGCCTTCAGCATGAATATAGCTGATCTCCTTCAGCTTGAGCGCCCCTTCCAGCGCAATCGGGTAATGAACGCCGCGTCCGAGATAGATGACATCTGTCGCTTTCGCGATGTCACGCGCGAGCTTCTCGATCCGCTCATCGAGCGCAAGCGTCGAAGAGATTAGGCGTGGCAGCTGGGTCAGCGCCTTGCCGAGCCGGATTTCAGCATCCCTGGAAAGCGTTTCACGGCCCCGGCCCGCCGCGATGGCGACCGCCGCGAGCGCTGAGAGCTGCGCGGTAAACGCCTTGGTCGAGGCCACACCGATTTCAGGGCCGGCCAGCGTCGGCAGGACAAGGTCGGCCTCACGCGCGATGGTCGATGTCGGCACATTGACGACAGCGGCCGTCTTCAGCCCCTTTTCCTTGCAATAGCGAAGCGCCGCCAGCGTGTCGGCGGTCTCGCCGGACTGGCTGACGAAGAGTGCGAGCCCGCCTGTCTTCGGCAAGGCCGGTTCGCGGTAGCGGAATTCGGAGGCGATGTCGGTCTTCACCGGCAGGCCCGCGACCTGTTCGAACCAGTATTCGGCAACCCGCGTGGCGTAATGCGCCGTTCCGCAGGCGATCATGTGCAGGCTGGTCACGTCGTTCCAGTCAATCGCGTGGCCATTCTCACCCGGCAGTTCGACCGTCTGCTTCAGCACATTAACATAGGCACCAATCGTGCGCGCCGTGGAATCGGGCTGCTCGAAGATTTCCTTCTGCATGAAGTGGCGATAATTGCCCTTCTCAGCCGCGGCACCAGCGCCCTGCACGAGGGTCACTTCGCGGCTGACCTCAGCGCCCTTCTCGTTGAAAACCGTGTAACTGTCGCGGTCGAGCACGCACCAGTCGCCTTCTTCCAGATAGACGACCTTGTTTGTAAATGGCGCAACAGCAAGCGCATCGGACCCGAGATACATCTCACCATCGCCAACACCGATGGCCAGAGGCGAGCCCTTGCGGGCGCCGATCAGCAGGTCAGGCTTGCCGGCGAACAGGAAGGCCAGCGCGAACGCGCCTTCGAGTCGGGCAAGGCCAGCCTTCACCGCGTCGACTTCGCTCATTCCGGCCTGAATGTTCGAGGCGATGAGGTGCGCAATCGTTTCTGAATCTGTCTCGGTTTCGAACTTGTGGCCCTTGGCCTCAAGGTCCTGACGAAGGTCGCGGAAGTTCTCGATAATCCCATTATGAACCACTGCAACGGGACCGGAGACGTGCGGGTGCGCGTTCACCACTGTCGGCGAACCATGCGTGGCCCAGCGCGTATGGCCGATACCCTGAAACCCCGCGAGCGGGTTTTCCGCGAGTTCGGCTTCCAGGTTCTTCAGCTTGCCCGGTGCGCGGCGGCGATCCATCCTGCCTGTATCGTCAAGCACGGCGACACCCGCGCTGTCATAGCCGCGATACTCAAGGCGACGGAGCGCCTCCAGAAGCCGCGGCGCAACTGGCTCACTCCCAAGAATGCCAATAATTCCACACATACAAACTCAATCCATTCCGTTCACAGCTGTCATACTCGCCATATGAGACACAGGTGCGTTACGTCATTGCAAAAACCGTGTCGGATTGTGACAGGCCCCCGGCATTAATTTGATATTTTGATCCCCCTGCCATTCTGACGCCTGATTGCCCGTATCTGGTCTTGGCAGCCGATTGGCAGATGTGGCATGCCAGCTGCAAACGTCCCGGACGACACAGGAGAGCTTGGATGTCGCGAAAATACTTTGGTACCGACGGCATTCGCGGGACGGCCAACACACCCCCGATGACTCCGGAAATCGCAATGCGTCTCGGCATGGCGGCGGGCAAGTATTTCCGCCGTGGCGGCTCGCGCCGACACTCCGTCGTAATCGGAAAGGACACACGCCTGTCCGGCTATATGATCGAACCGGCCCTCGTGGCAGGCTTCACCTCGGTCGGCATGGACGTCACCCTGTTCGGGCCGCTTCCGACTCCCGGCGTCGCCATGATGACGCGCTCCCTTCGCGCCGATCTTGGCGTGATGATCTCCGCCAGCCACAATTCCTTTGAGGATAATGGCCTCAAACTCTTCGGTCCGGACGGCTTCAAGCTCTCCGACGACATCGAACTGGAAATCGAGAGCCGCATGGACCGCGCGCTGGACGACAAGCTCGCCGCGCCGGAGGCCCTCGGCCGTGCCCGCCGGGTTGACGATGCGCAGGCCCGCTATGTGGAGATCGTCAAGGCCACCTTCCCGCGCGGGATGCGCTTGTCAGGCCTGCGCGTCTGCATCGATTGCGCAAATGGCGCGGCCTACAAGGTCGCCCCGGCTGCGCTCTATGAGCTTGGTGCAGAAGTCTTCCCGATCGGCGTCAATCCGGACGGCTTCAACATCAACCGCGAGGTCGGCAGCACCGACACGCTGGCCCTGCGCGAAGCGGTGCTCAAATACCGCGCCGATATTGGCATTGCGCTGGATGGCGACGCCGACCGCTGCATCCTTGTTGATGAGAAAGGCAATGAGATCGATGGCGACCAGCTCATCGGCCTCGTCGCAACCCATTGGCAGGCGGCAAAGCAGCTTTCCAAGAAAGGCGTCGTGACCACGGTCATGTCCAATCTGGGCCTCGAGAAATATCTCGGCTCGCTGGGCCTCACACTGGAGCGCACCAAGGTCGGTGACCGCTATGTCGTCGAGAGAATGCGCGAAGGCGGGTTCAATCTCGGCGGCGAACAGTCCGGCCACATCGTTCTCTCCGACTATGCCACGACAGGCGATGGACTGATCGCGGCGCTACAGGTCCTGGCTGTGCTCGTCGAAAGCGGCAAGCCGCTGTCTGAGGTCGCCCGTGTCTTCGAGCCGATCCCGCAAAAGCTGGTGAATGTCCGCTACTCCTCTGGCGCGCCGCTGGACGAGGCTTCGGTAAAGGATACGATTGCGGCGGTAGAGAAACGCCTCGGCTCGTCCGGCCGTCTCGTGATCCGCAAATCCGGCACAGAGCCGCTCATCCGCGTCATGGCCGAGGCTGAGAACGCCGACGATATGGAAAACGCGGTGAACGAGATCGCCGACGCGGTCCGCAAGGTCAGCTGAGGCTCAGCACACAACAAGCCCTAAAATTTCAGGCGAATTTTCCGGCTCCGATTCATCTAGCACGCGGTTTGCAACGAAGGTCCCAGCAGATTCTGGGGACCTTCATGGCCGAACACTCTGACATTATTGCCCTGACCTCCGGCGGGCCGCACAGCTGGATCATGATCAATGCCCTGCGCGACCGCTTCGGTGATTTTCCAGTCATCGTTGAGCAGGGCGAACCGGAAGCCCTCTTCTGGAAACGCCGCCGGCGCATGCTCGGGCCACTCAGGGTTGCCAGCATGCAGGCCGCCCGCCTGCCCATCAAGCTGACGAGGCGCGGCACGGACCGCATCATCAGTGAGATGATCGAGCGCCACAAGCTTGAACCCGAGCCGCGCCCGGGAACGAACATCACCCATGTGCCGTCCGTAAACTCGGACGCCTGCCGCCGCGCCCTGAAAGCCGCCGGCCCGCGTGCCGTCTTCGTGGTATCGACCCGCATGATCTCAGCGCAGACGCTGACCAGCGTCGACGCGCCTTTCATCAACTACCATTCCGGCATCAATCCGGCCTATCGCGGCATGTTCGGCGGCTATTTCGCGCTCGCCAATGGTGAACCGGAGCATTTCGGCGCGACCGTCCACCTCATCGATAGCGGCGTCGACACCGGCGACATTCTCTACCAGTCAAAGGTGCAGGTGGAACCGGGCGACAATTTTCACACCTATCTCTGGCGCATGGCCGCCGGCAGCCGCGGCATCGTCATTCGTGCCATGGAGGACGCCCTGAGCGGCCAGCTCAGCCCCTCAATGGTGGACCTTCCTTCGAAGCAATGGTTCGCGCCGACGCTGGGCGGATACGTCTGGGCCGGCCTCAGGCGGGGTGTGTGGTAGCCATCGAGAGCGGGCTGCCGGGCGAATGACTGGCAAGCTCGGCCGCGATGTCGGCGCCGAGCCTCAGAGCGTCGACCCATAAGGCAAGTCGCTCGGAGACGATTTCCTGCCATGGCTTATCCGGCACGCCGTGACGCACCAGGAATGGAAGCGCGTCACCGCGCGCAAGGCGAGCACCGCGCTGATACCGGCCATCCCAGATGCCGCCACGCCATTCAAGGCGGGCCTCACCCGGATCACGCCCGATGAGCAGCGTGCCACCGCGTCTCTGAACCCACCCCCCGCCAAGCGTCAAACGGCTCGCGGGACCAACAGCTGCAATGTCTTCTGCGAGCGCCTGCACAGCCGGCGCAGCGGCGGACCTGCTGTCGCCCGATGCTGCCAGCAGCAGCAGCGTCAGAAAGCGCCGCATAACGGGCGGCGCTGCCTCGCAGGCTGTGAGATCAACCGACATCAGACCATCTGCATCGACGCGGGCGCACTGCTCGACAAGCCCAGCAAGCCGCACGTCCTCAACCGCCCTGAGTATCATTCCAGCTGATGTCACCTTGTGCAGCCGCGCCGGATCGAGCCGTTCAGAGAGTTTGCGGATCCGGACCCGCTCGTAGGCGTCAGACTCATTGCTGGGGTCACTCACCCAGGCCTCACCAGCTTGCGCGAGCGAGGACATGATCATCGCCCGCTTCACGCCAATCAGGGGCCGACCAATCAGCAGGCCGCGCCCTTCCGGCCAGACCGGCGACACTGACACCGGCTGCGGTCCAACCGAGGCTGGCAGACGAGTCGGGCGAGCAAGCCGCATGAGCATCGTCTCTTCCACATCGGTGCGCGTATGGCCAAGCAGGAGGAGCTCAGCGCCGGCATCACGCGCTGCACGCGCAAGCAGGCCATGCCGGGCCTTCCTTGCCTGCACCTGGCTGGGTGCGCCATCTCTCCATGTCAGAATGCGGCTTGCATGGCCGAGCGCCTCGGAACGGGCTGCAACGCCCTTCGCTTCATCCACTGCTTCCGGGCGAAGCCCATGATCAACGGTCAGAACCAGAAGGTCTCGCCCGCTCACCTTGGCCCAGTCATGCGCCGTCAGGAGCAGCGCCAGAGAATCACTGCCGCCAGAAACGGCGATGGCGACGGGCCCCTCTCGCCCCGCCGCCATGCGATCAATCAGTTGATGCGTATGCTGGCCTAGGAATCGCAACCCGACCGCGTGCTTTCAAGCGCCGCCAGGTTCCGCGTCACGCCCGACGCATTTGGATATTGCTCAGGCAGGATGGCAAGCGCGTTGCATGCCTTGTCCGTGTCACCGACGAGACGCATGGACCGCGCGAGCTTGACCAGCGCGTCAGGCGCGCGGGCATCATCGGGATATTCGCGGATCATCTGGGTGTAGGCTTGGCCGGATTCGGCGAAGGCTTCCTGCTGGAACAGCGTTTCCGCCAGCCAGTACTGGGCTTCGCCCGCCTGCGGATCGTCGCCGAAGCGCTCAAGAAACGCACGGAAGGCTTGCTCGGCCTCTTCATACTGGAATTTCAGGAGCCTCGATTTCGCCATCGCAAACAGCGGGCCGGCCTCGCCTGGAAGGTCGCTGGCTGTCAGCGTACCGAGCGAACCCTGCACGGACGGATTGGCACCTGAAGTCCCCGTGTCTGTTGTACGCGTCACAATCCGGCGCTGGGTTCCCGCCTGCGTTGCAGCACTGGCAACCTGCGCCCGCTCATCGGCATCTTCCGGAGGCGCCGTGCGCGCCGCGATCACGGCCTCGCTGCCTTCATCGGTGAGTCCCCGGCTGAGAATGGCCTGTATGTCACCCTCAAGATCCTGCAGGCGGCTATTCAGACTCGCATTGGCACTGCGCAGGCTTTCAAGCTCCTCTGCGATCTGCGCGTCGTCATTCTGCATGCGGTTCATCTCGTCACGAGACTGCGACAGAAGGAATTCAAGAGTTTCGATCTTGCCGTTGAGCTGGGCATTCTCATCCTGAAGGCGGGTCACGCTCAGCTTCAGCTGCGCGTTTTGCTGACGCACATCGGCGACGGCGTCGGCAAGGTTGCCACTCGTCGCACCCCGCACAATCGGGGCAGCTTGTGCGCTGGCAACAGGAACGCTGACGAACGACATGGCAAGCAGGCTACAGGCGATAACCAGACGGTTCATATAGAAGACTCCACGCGAATCGGGTGTTCAGCGTTTTCGCATATGAAAAAGCCGGGGCCAAATTATGGCACCCGGCTCAATCATTACAGTTGGCACACCGCCTTAGCTGGTTGCGCCGGACAGGATCTGGGTGAAGCCGTTGCGGTTGAGAGCCCAGGCCGCCTCATTGGATGCAGTCGCCAGCGGGCGCTCCTTGCCGTAAGAAACGGTTTCGATACGGGCCGGATCAACGCCGAGGCTGACGAGATAGTCCTTCACGATGCTTGCGCGGCGCTCGCCGAGGGCGAGGTTATACTCGCGGGTGCCACGCTCATCGCAGTTACCAGCGACGAGAATGCGAACCGACGGATAGGACTGCAGCCAGGCTGCCTGACGCTGCAGGATATCCTGATCGTCGGAGTCGAGGCGATACTGGTCGAGATCGAAATAGACGCGGTCACCAACATTGACGGTGAAGTCTTCGATCGAACCAGCAGCTGGGCCGGCGTCGATGACGCGGGTTGGTTCTTCGACCACAGTGCGGGTATTTGCTGGTTCTGTGGTTTCAGCAACAGGAGCAGTTTCCTGCACCGGGGCTGGCTTCGGTTTGGAAGCACATGCTGCAGCGCCGAGAAGAAGGGCGATGGAAGCGGTAGACATTACAGTACGACGCATTGGTTACTCCTTGCTATGGTCGTTTCAGCGTGCGCCTATAGACAGCGAATTTGTCAACTTCGTGGCTAATATACCGACCTGATTCTTGATCAGCACGCTGTGGCATTTTGAACACTATACTTCAAACAGCAAGTCTTCAGTTCAAAAGAGGAGACCAGGCCGGGTCCGAAGCGTCGGTCGGCGTTGGAATCTGGCGAAGATTGCGGCCTGTAAGGTCAACCGACCAGAGCTTTGGTCCTGCCCCCGGTGACGTCTCGCGGAAGAAGGTGATCACACGGCCATTCGGCGACCATTCCGGACCTTCATCGAGATAGGATTCGGTCAGCAAACGCTCGCCCTCTCCGTCGATGCCGATCACGCCGATATGGAATTTTCCGGCGGCCTGCTTGGTGAAGGCAATCAGGTCACCGCGTGGGCTCCAAACCGGTGTCGAATAGCGGCCCGACCCGAATGTGATCCGGCAGGCGGTGTCGCGGCCGCCCGACGGACAGGTGAGCGGCGAACCATCCGTGTTCATTATGTAGAGCTGCGGGCTGCCACCGCGGTCGGAGTTGAACACAATCTGGCGGCCATCTGGCGACATGGATGGCGAGGTATCGATCGCCGGGTGATCTGTCAGCCTGCGCGTGCTCTGGGTTACGAGATCGCGGATGAAGATGTCGGAATTGCCGCTATTGGCCTGCGTCAGCAGGACCGACTGGCCATCACGCGAGAAACGCGGCGCAAAAGTCATGTTCTGGAAATTGCCGAGAACTTCCTGGCGACCGTTCTGGATGTCGAAGAGATAGACGCGCGGACGGTTATTCTCATACGACATATAGGTGATCTGCTGGTTCGACGGCGAGAATCGCGGCGTCAGCACGGTGAAGGTGCCGGACGTCAGATATTTCACATTGGCACCGTCAGAATCCATGATGGCGAGGCGCTTGGTGCGTGCATCCTTCGGGCCGGTCTCGGCGATGTAGACGATGCGTGAGTCGAAATACGGATCTTCACCGGTCAGGCGCGAATAAATGGAATCTGCAATCTTGTGCGCGATGCGGCGCCAGTCTTCAGGCTTTGCCGTGAAGCGTCGGCCGGCCTGTCCCTCAAGGCGCATGACTTCCTCGCCATAGACGTCCCAGAGACGGACGGAGGCGCGGATGAATTCGACCCCCTCGACCGTCACCGTATCGACTTCGCCGACAACCAGGGCATCCGTCTGGATGATCTTCCAGTCCGCAAAGCGCGGCTGCGCATTGATCGAAAGATCGCGCTGGATATGTGCGCTTTGCGGGGTGATCGTGAACAGGCCCGTCGATAGCAGATCATTCTGCACAACCGCGGTGATGTCGGTCGCCAGCTGCACATTGTCACCCGTCGCCTCGAAGGTCGGGATGGCAATCGGGGTCGGCTTCAGCACACCTTCGGCAATATTGACTGTCACCTGGGCCTGGGCGGCAGGCAGCAGGACGGCAAGTCCGGTCAGAAGGGCAGCGATGGATCGTTTAAGCATATGGGGCTCCTCGCCTCGTTGGTTTTAGTCGCCTGTAAAGGCAGGTCCGAGATTGATGTTTGCAGTCTTCCAGAGTTCGTAATCGTCGCGCGGCAACCGGTAAGGTTGGCATTTGCGAACTGCGCGTAGGGCACGCTCGATTGCAAGCGACATGGACCGGTCACCAATAGGCGCGCGCGACGGGCGCACAAGTTCGATATCGATCAGATTGCCCTCTGCATCGAGTTCAGCGCGCATCTGAACGTTTAACCGCTTCGGCTCCGGCTGGTCGGCCACGCCGTCCCAGCACGGATAGATCTGGTTGTAGAGCAATTGCTCGATCCGAACCGTATTGGCCGTGCGTTCGCCAGCGCCCTTGCGGGCTTCCTGGTTCGGCTTGACGTCAGGGATTTTCGTCTGTTCCTGCTTGGGCGGATCGGTGCGGCGCTTGGTCTCGCGCTCGCTCTCGAAGGTCGAATCCGCATCATTCAGGAAGTCATCGAGCGGATTGCGCTTCGGCGTCGGATTGGGTGGTTTAGGCTGCTGCGGCTTGGGCTGCTCTGGCTCAGGCTCAGGTTCTTCTTCCGGCTCTTTATCGAGGTCCGGCACGATATCGTCTTCAGCTTCTTCCGGCGCAGACTGCTCTGCCGCCGTCGCGATATCATCTTCAGGCAGGTCCCGCTCATCCGGTTCTTCTTCTACCGGATCTTCAGGCTCTTCCTCTTCGACGGGTTCGGGCTCCGGCTCTTCTTCCGGCTCGGTTTCCTCGGGCTGTTCACGGACAGGCGCGACATTGGTGATCTCGCCAAGGTCAACGAGATCGACCGGCACGATCACGAACTCTTCCTCGAGCACGTCTGCCCCGACATAGGGCCATACGATATAGCCCGCGCCGATAACGGCGGCATGAAGCAGGAGAGAGGCAGGAATGCCGCGAATCATGGGGGTTACTGTTGTCCTTGCGCTTTCGGGTCGGTGACGAGCGCGATGTTGCGATAGCCGGCGCGCTGCATGCGGGTCATGACTTCCATCACCGCGCCATAGTTCACGCCGTCATCGGCGCGCAGGTAGATGCGCTCCTCATAACCTTCGCCAGCGATGGCATAGAGCGTCGAGACCAGGTCTTCGGGGCTTACTTTCGTATCCTGGATGAACATCTCGCCGCTGGAATTCAGCGTGACCGAAAGGGGCTGCGACTTCGGCGCGGCCAGGTTTTCTGCCGACGCCTTCGGCAGCGACACTTCCACCCCAGTCGTCAGCAGCGGCGCGGTGATCATGAACACGATCAGCAGCACCAGCATGACGTCGACGAACGGCGTGACGTTGATTTCAGCGGCGAGGCCGCGGCGTCCGCGCTTTCCGCCTGAGGGTCCAGCTGCCCAACCACCTGCCATGGTCTAGCTCCTCTCGGTCGTGCGGCGCGACAGGCGGACAAGAAGGTCCTGGCTGAACGTGTCGAGCCTGTCGGCAAACTGGTTCAGGTCACCCGTGAACTTGTTATAGAAGATGACTGCCGGGATCGCCGCGATCAGGCCGAGGCCGGTTGCAAACAGCGCTTCGGCAATCGGGCCGGCCACGTTGGTCAGCGACGTGTCCTGCTTTTCGGAAATGTTGATAAAGGCATTCATGATGCCCCAGACCGTGCCGAACAGGCCGATAAAGGGCGAAGACGAACCGATTGTCGCAAGCACGCCGAGCCCTTTGCTCACCCGGCCAACTTCGCGGTCAACGCCAGCGCGGAGAGACCGCTCCGCGCGGCCAATCAGCAAATTCGCGTCATCGCCCGGCGGCATGCGGCGCGCATCATTCCACTCACGCGAGATCGACGCGAAGAGCCGCGACGCCGGATCACTGTTGCCCGAGCCGGGTCGTGCGTCGAGATCATCGGCACGGCCCGTCCAGAAAGCGTCCTCAAAGGCCTTGGCCTTCTTGCGGGCACTGCCGACCGTGAACAGCTTCTCGATGATGACCGACCAGGACCAGAGGCTGGCAATAAACAGTATGATCAGCACCAGTTTCACCACGATGTCCGCTTCGAGAAGCAGGCCGAGTAGGGAGAAGCCGCCTTCCGTAGGCGCCTGGGAGAGAGCTTCGCTTTCCATGAATATCCTCGTTAATTGTGCATCTGACACTGCACATCCCGCGCAGCCGGACGGAGCCAGAATTGGCAAACTCCTCCCATATCCAATGAGAATCGGGCGGAAACTTGACGTCGCAGCCATTCATGGCAGCAGGCGCAGCATTGGAGCGAACTGGTTAACGATTTGTCAGTGAATGAACGGGTTTCAGGCCGCAAATATGAAGGACTTCAGATGCTCGACCATTTCGGGCACGGGCCGGCGCGGGCGGCCATCTGAGTGGATCATCACCGCGGTGATATCGGCCTCGGCAACGACTTCGTCGCCCCGGAACGCCGTCTGCTGGAAGATGATCCTCGCCCCCTGCACACCAATATAGCGCGACCGGATCTCGAGCAGGTCATCGACCTTCGCCGCCTTGCGAAAATCGACATTCACATTGGTCAGCGTGAAGGCGGCCGGGTCGGGACGCTGCAACAAGGACTGGTGAGACACCCCGGCATCGCGAAGGAAATCGGATCGCCCCCGCTCGAAGAAGCGCAGATAATTCGCGTGATAGACCATGCCGGTAAAATCGGTGTCTTCATAATAGACACGAACCTGCAGCCAGTGCTGGTTCCGTTCGTCGATCCTGCCGGAAGTCCCTGTCATCCGCCTGCTTCCCTTTGCATACCGCCAGATGGCCCTCGTCCTTCGACAGGCTCAAGATGAGGGCTATGGGATGGCCATGCCAACCTTTTCCTCAAGCGCAACCTCATCCTGAGCCTGTCGAAGGATGAAGCCACAATCGCCGCCTAGCTAGTGCCGGAAATGCCTCATGCCGGTCAGCACCATGGCGATGCCCGCCTCATTCGCCGCCTTGATCACTTCCTCATCACGGATCGACCCACCCGGCTGGATGACCGCGGTCGCCCCTGCCGATGCCGCCTGGAGCAGACCATCGGGGAAGGGGAAGAAGGCATCGGACGCGGCGACGCAACCTTTGGTCTTCGGTTCGGGCCAGCCTGCGACTTCCGCGGCGTCTTCTGCCTTGCGAGCGGCGATGCGCGCTGAATCAATGCGGCTCATCTGGCCTGCCCCGATGCCCACTGTCGCCAGGTCCTTGGCATAGACGATCGTGTTTGACTTCACATGCTTTGCAACCCGCCAGGCGAAGATCAGGTCCTTCAGTTCCTGCTCGCTCGGCGCCTTGTCCGTCACCACGCGAAGGTCTTCGATGTCGATCCGGCCGAAATCGCGGTCCTGCACCAGAAGCCCGCCCGCCACAGACTTCACGACCTTTCCACGCGCGGAAGGGTCAGGAATGCCATTGGTAAGCAGGAGGCGAAGGTTCTTCTTCTTTTCGAATACAGACAGCGCGCCATTGTCGGCGCCCGGCGCGATCACGACTTCGGTGAAGACCTTGGTGATCTCTTCAGCCGTTTCCGCGTCCAGCATACGGTTGAGGGCAACGATCCCGCCAAAGGCCGAAGTGGAATCGCAGGCCAGCGCCTGCCGGTAGGCCTCGATTGCCGTCTCGCCCAGCGCCACGCCGCACGGATTGGCATGCTTGATGATCGCCACGGCGGGCGTCTCATCACCCAGTTCGCCAATCAGCTCGTAGGCCGCGTCGGTGTCATTGATATTATTGTAGGACAGCTCCTTGCCCTGCACCTGGCGCGCATTCGAGACACCGGGGCGCTTGTCGCCGGTCTTGTAGAAGGCTGCTGACTGGTGAGGGTTCTCGCCATAGCGAAGGCTTTGTGAAAGACCGCCGCCGAACGCCATCCAGTCCGGCGCATTCTCTTCGAGCTGCGCGGCATACCAGCCGGAAATCGCCGCATCATAGGCCGCCGTGCGCGCATAGGTCTTTGCCGCCAGCTTGCGGCCAAGGGCGCGCGGGATCAGGCCCTTTCCCGAATCCATTTCACCCAGCACGGCCAGCACGTCCTCGCGGTCGGTACACACCGCGACTGAATCGCCATTCTTGGCTGCGGCGCGCAGCATGGCCGGGCCGCCAATGTCGATGTTCTCGATACAAGTCTCGAAATCCGCGCCGCCGGCAACCGTGGCCTCGAACGGGTAGAGGTTGATGTAGACGAGATCGATTGGAACGATGCCATGCGTCTCGGCATCCTGGATGTGGGTATCGAGATCGCGTCGGAAGAGCAGTCCGCCATGCACCGCCGGGTGCAGCGTCTTGACCCGCCCGTCCATCATTTCCGGATAGCCGGTCAGGTCTGAAACATCGCGAACGTCGAGACCGGCCGCCTTTATCGCCTTCGCTGTCCCACCCGTGGAAACCAGTTCCACTCCGTGAGCGGCCAGACGTTGCGCCAGTTTTTCCAGCCCCTCCTTGTCAGACACAGAAAGAAGCGCGCGGCGAATCTTGAAACGCTCGGACATGGGCAGGCGGTCTCCGGAAAGGGCTATTCAGGCGCTGCCGTAGCACGCACTGTAACAAGGTCAACCGATCAGACTGTCTCGGTCCCTGAGGTGTTTTGGCTTGTATTCAGGCACGAGGCGCGACAGCGCCTTGATGGCCTCATCCCGGCGCCGGTTACGGGCATGGTCGAGCAATTCGTCCAGTTGCTCGTCGAAATCGTTTGCAATGGGATGCTCCAGGGCCACCTTGTAGATGCCTTCGATCCCGACCGAGTGAACCTCTTCGTGATTGTAGGTCAGCATTTCGTGCATCTTCTCGCCGGGTCGCAGACCCGTTGTCCTGATCTCGATATCGCGGCCCGGCACGAGACCTTTCAGGCGGATCATGGCTTCGGCGAGCGCCTTGATACGGATCGGCTCGCCCATATCGAGCACATAAAGAGACGAGGTGCCCGGTGAGCCATTATGCGTGGCCGATTGCAACACCAGCGCCGAGGCCTCTTCCACCGTCATGAAGTAGCGAGTGACATCCGGATGGGTCAGCGTCACCGGACCGCCATTGGATATCTGCCGTTCGAACAGCGGCACGACAGAGCCGGACGAGCCCAGCACATTGCCGAAGCGCACCATGGAAACGGCCAGGTTCGATGAGCGGGCCTGACGCGTCATGGCAATTTCGGCGAGCCGCTTGGTTGCGCCCATCACATTGTCCGGGTTCACGGCCTTGTCGGTCGAGACAAAAACCAGCTTCTCGACGTCATACTCAATGGCCGCGCGGGCTGTTTTGACCGCCCCGCCGACATTGGTGAGGATCGCTTCACAGACATTGTGCTCCATCAGCGGCACGTGTTTCAGAGCGGCTGCATGGATAATGACATCCGGATCCGCTTCCTTGATGGCGCGCTGCACGCGGATTTCGTCGCGAACATCGCCGAGCTCCGATTTGATCCGCACGTTCGGAAACTCGCTGCGCAGGGCAAGGTCCGCCTCGTAGAGATTGTATTCTGACGAGTCGAACAGGGTAAGAAGGTCGGGATTCATTGCGGCGCACTGGCGTGCCAGTTCAGACCCGATCGTGCCACCGCCGCCCGTCACGAAAACGCGGGAGCCCTCAATGAGGCCCGCAACCGGTCGATTATCCAGAATGCGCTCGCGTCGCTTGAGAAGGTCGGCAGGGCGCACGGGCAGCATCGCCCCGCCATCGCCGCCCGCATCGAGCGACATGACTTCCGTCTTGCGGTTGGCCGCCTCTTCAAGGATCTGCGTCATGTACTGGCGCTCACGCGCAGAGCCCGAAACCGCAACGAGCGGTGTCTTGCCGTAGCGCACGGCCAGCAGGTCAAGCACCTTGCCGAGATCATCAAGCCCGCCCATCACCGGAACGCCGCGAATGGCCCGGCCAAATTCTGCACCGTCCGGTTCGAGCAGGCCAAGCACGCGAACCTTGGCGCCTTCCTGGTCCTGATTGAGCGCGCGCAGGACAGACGGTGCCTCAATCGCCTTGCAGATGAGCAGCGTCATCGGCGCGTCGTTGCGAACTCTCGAAAAGAAGATCTGGAAAGGCCGGCGGGTCGACCGGCCGAGCGCAATCATCCGGCCGAGAAAGATAATGGCCAACCAGATCAGGTCCGCGATGAGAATGGCGCTGCGCGGAAAGCCGATCAGCCGGTTCCAGAGGAACATGACTGGCAGGAACATCAGCGTCGCAAGACCAACAGCCTGCATGATCTTCACAGCATCGGGCCAGCCGGCATGGCGCCAGACCTGGCGGTGCACGCGCAGCAGATAGAATGATGCCAGCCCGACCAGGGCGAAGGTGAAGGTTGCAACGGCCCCGGCCTGCCAGGCCTCCGGCGGTGCCCCGCCGGTTGAAAGCCATCTGGATGATATTGCGATTGCCATCGCCACGGCGGCTGCCCCGGTATCGAAACCGAGCGTCATCGCCATGGCGCGGCGCGCTTCGTCCCGCGGGCTCATGCAGGCCTGTCCTTCAGGAATGCCCAGCGGACACAGTTTGGCGGACCGGACCCGTCGCTATCGGCCTGTGCACGGCCGCTGAGAACAATCTGGGAGGTTTTTTCAATCACGCCACGCCCGAGGTAAAAACTCTTTTCCAGCCGAGCCGCCTCGTGGCTCGTCTTGAAGCGCCACACTGCCCCTGTTTCGGTTTCAAGTCGAATGGAATTGTCGCCCATCATGACGGTTACCGTTGGATGCAGGTGAAACCGCACCGTATAGGCAATTGTGCGCGAATCATCGGCAGGCCCTGCCGACACCGGGCGCGCGAGCGAGTCCTCTCCGGCCAGCCTGCGCCCATTGCCGGACATGAAAAGCCGCCGTCTGTGCAACAGGCCGAAATGTTTCTTGTAGCCACCATGCTGCGCATCGAGCCAGATCTCGTCCGCCTCTTCCAGCCGCTTTGCCGAGATACCCTCCGGCCCATCCGGGAAGGTCAGCCCCGTCTCGTCATTGCGCACGAAGGGCGCTGAGTCCTCGCCCGCAAGGATCAGGGTCGAATGCGCGCTCGTGCGGCGCACGGCAGCCTGCCAGTCAATATCGATCTCCGGGCTGAACGCACAGGAGGTGACCAGCCTGGCGGCCCCGTCATGCAGCTCGAAACCGAGAGCGCCGGCATGGGCGCGGTCGCCAAAGGGCTGCTCCGGTGCGGCGCCGGCATCGAGCAAAAGGCTTGTCTCGCCCTTGACCAGCTTGTGAAAGCCGGATTTCGGCGCCACGGTAAACCGACGCGGCGATGTGCCCAGCTGCTCGATTGCAGCGTCCACCGCCTCCGGCAGGCTCTCATGCCCGTCATTGAAGGGCGGAAGCGCACCATCGCCCGCCCGGAAGAACCCCACCATCCCGCCGAGACGTTCGATCCAGCTCTGGATGAAGGGCGGCACCGCCCGGTCCGACCGCTGGATCACGTCACGCAGGACGCAAAGCTCAAGCATCGACCGCAATCCGCGCGCCGGTGCCCGCGTCACATGCCCGCCATCGGGCAGGATCTGCGCGGTACACTCATTCTCCAGCAGGGTCAGCGCTTCGCTGAGCCCCTTGCCCCGCTTCAGGCAGAGCGCATTCAGCACGAGCACGATCGAGATCCGCCACCGCGCAGCCGGTTCTGTACAGTCATCATGCAGGGATTCGACATGCCGGATCTGCCGGCCGAGCACGTCGAGACGCTGATGGACAGTCTCTTCGTCGCCCACTTCGAACAGGGCCGGACCGCAGATCATCCAGTTCCAGATCCGGTCCGCAGCGCAGCCAGCCCGCCAGGCGAATCCGTTGAACCGGCCGAAATTCTCGATCCAGTCATCCACGAGGAAGCGCGCGCGGTCAGCGCCCGCATCGCCTTGCGTGAACACATCGGGTAGCCAGTCAAACCGGTGCAGGCGATCGGCAAAATGCTTTGAAGGCAGGCGTCCCGACCATGGGGCACGTCCCGCTTCCATCTGGATCTTGTCCATGCCGATCCGCCAGATATCGCGCATCAGGCTCTCGCCGCGCATATCGTCAGCCGGCGCAATAGCCCGCGGATACACGCCGAATCCGTCGGGCGCGGCTCCCGCAATCTTCAGGCGGTGAATCGGACTTGCCGTTGATTCCTCGCCGCTACGACCCGTCAGCCGCGCCCACAGTTCGGCGTCTTCTTCAGGTGTGCGGCGCATGGCAGGGGCCGATTTTGCAAACTCTACGCTCATAGCTTGCCTGTTGCTGGACCTGCTGGGTGCTCAGCCCCGAAGGGCCGCGATATTCGCAGCATAGTGGCTTGGGCCGCCCTTGAACACTGCCGAACCCGCCACGATGGCGTTTACGCCGGCTGAAATCGCGCGCGGAGCCGTTTCGGGGTTGAGGCCGCCATCCACTTCAAGGATGATGTCACGGCCTGTCTCGTCGATCTTCTTGCGGAAGATCTCGATCTTTCTGAGCTGGCTTTCAATAAAGCTCTGCCCGCCAAACCCAGGGTTCACCGACATGACGAGAATCTCGTCAATATCGTCAATGATCGGGTCGACGACATCCGCCGGTGTGCCGGGATTGATGGCCACGCCGGGTTTCATGCCCGCGGCCCGGATGGCCTGCAGCGTGCGGTGAATGTGCGGACCGGCTTCCGGGTGCACCGTCAGTATGTTCGCGCCCGCCCTGGCAAAGGCGTCGATATAGAGATCAACCGGCGCAATCATCAGGTGCACGTCGAACGGCTTGTCGCTGTGCGGCCGCAGCTTTTCGATGACCGGCGGTCCGAAGGTTAGATTTGGCACGAAATGGCCATCCATCACATCGACATGGATCATGTCGGCACCGGCCGCATCAATGGCACGAATTTCCTCGCCGAGTTTCGCAAAATCGGCAGACAGGATCGATGGAGAAATCAGGACATCAGACATGGCTACCGCCTAAGCCGAAACCGCCGTCAGCACAAGGCTGACGGCGGCACTCTAAATCACTCTACTGCAGCGCTCAGCGCGCTCTGAATCAGTAGGCGCTGAGCGGGACGACACGAACCCGATCACCATAGGTGACGTTCACGCGCGTACCGGGCTGGATGAAGATGTCTCCACCCTGAATGATTTCGGCAACCTGTCCATTGTCGAAACGGACGGTATAGGCATAGCCGCGGCGGGTATTGAGGGCCTTGCCGGCTTCGTTACCTGCAACGCCGCCGAGGACAGCGCCACCGACGGCGCCAGCCGTCTGGGCCTTGTCGCCGCCGCCAAGCTCAGAGCCTGCGAGGCCGCCCAGGACGGCACCTGTTGCCGCGCCCAGCCAGGATTGCTCCGGCTTGATCTGGACTTCGCGATAAGTGGTTACGACACCCGACCGCACTTCGGTCTGATAGCCGACCGCGTTCGGGCTGACCGTGTTGGCACCATAGCCACTGGCACAACCCGCAAGCGCGAGCGTCAGGGCAGCGAAAGCGCCGGCCATCATCTTGCTCGGCGTTTGAACGGTATTGTTCTCAGTTGTCATCTGGTGCTCCTTTGCACATTGGACGCGGCAATTATCCCGCCTTCTCGCTGAACCCGATATGAATTCGCGCAGGCAATATTGTGGCGATTTGCCGGTATTCTAGGGCAAGGACTGTCTAAATTCGCCTTAGGCGCGAGACGAAAAAGAAATCGTGGCCATATTGACCGTTCGGCAAGGTGAGGACATCGCCGTGCCCTGTCACGCCATTGGCGAAGTCGCCCGCCTCGTCAGCGCTTATCGGCGCGCGTTCCAGAAGGCCGCCCGCAACCACTCGGTCGACCACTTCCACGCCCTCGCGGCTGAGAGGCGTACATACGCAATAGATGAGCGTTCCGCCTGGCTTCAGCATCCTCGCGGACGCTTCGAGCAGGCGCGCCTGCACCTCCGGAAAGCGCGCTATGTCGTCCGGTGACTTGATCCATGCCCCTTCCGGGTGCCGCCGCAGTGTGCCGAGCGCCGAACAGGGCGCATCCAGCAGGATACGGTCGGCCGGTTGAGACGGCGTCCAGTCTTCAAGCTTGTCGGCCACGATCTCGACATTGTCAGACAGCCCCGTCCGCGCAAGATTTTCCGAGACCCGCTCAAGCCGCGAGGCCGAGCGGTCCAGCGCCACGATTTTAGCGCCGGTTGCAGCCAGCTGCATGGTCTTGCCACCCGGCGCAGCGCAGAGATCGAAAACCATTTCGCCCGGTTGCGCGCCGAGCAGGCGAGCCGGCAAGGCGGCCGCGACATCCTGCACCCACCAGCCGCCGCCTTCGAAGCCTTCCATCTCGGCAATCCTGCCGGTTGGCACCGAAACGCTGCCCGGCCCGATCACTTGCCCCTCAAGGCTTGCCGCGAGCGCTCCGGCCTCATCGGGAGATTTGGGGGTGAGGTGCAGTTCCGGCTCGACAAGCTGGGCCTCGGCGATGCGCCCCGCTGCCTCAACCCCCAGGCTCGTCATCATCGCAACGGTCAGCCAGTCCGGCCAGACAGAGATCACCGGCGCCTTGTCGAAATGCGACCGATCCGACACGACCTTGCGAAGGACAGCATTCAGGAACCCGGCGGCCGACTTCGCCCGCGCCCAGCTCTTCGCCGCATCGACCGTCTCGCTGACCACGGCGTGGGGTGGGGTTTCCATCAGCCAGGCCTGCGCCGCGCCGACCCTGAGCAGCGCCCGCGCCGGCGGCGTCGCCGTATCGAGCGAGCGGGTCAGGAAAGGCGCAAGCCCCTTGTCGATGCGGCCCAGCTGTCGAAGCGCAGCGCTGGCCATGGCCCGCGCAAACCCGCGATCCGGACCGCTCAGGCGTTCAAAGAATTGCGACGTCGCCATCGCCTCGTCGAGAGTCCGGCGATTGTCGAGCGTCTCAATAAGAAGGTCAGCCGCTGCCTGCCGTGATCTTGCCCCGCTCATCCCCAGGGACCAGCCGCGCGCTGGTTCGCGACGTTTGCACTGTCATCCATCGGCGCCTTCATCTCAGCCGCCAGTTTGCGGAGCGCCTCGACCCGGTTTGCCGTGGACGGGTGGGTCGAGAAGAGGTTGTCGCCCTTCAACCCGTTCAGCGGATTGATGATATACATGTGAGCCATGGCCGGATTGGCCTCGGCGCGCTGGTTCACAGCGGCCCGCGCGCCCCGGTCGATCTTCTGTAGCGCCGAGGCGAGCCATTGCGGATTGCCGCAGATCTCTGCGCCAAGGCGGTCGGCTTCATATTCGCGCGAACGGCTGATCGCCATTTGCACGAGGGCGGCCGCCATCGGCGCGAAGATCATGATCGCGATTGAGGTGATGATGCCGCCGCGCTCGCGATTGCCAAAAAAGAGCGCGAAATTGGCCAGCATGCCGATCGCACCTGCAATCGTGGCGGTCACTGTCATGGTTAGCGTGTCGCGGTGTTTTACATGCGCCAGTTCATGCGCCATCACACCGGAGACTTCCTCGCGCGTCAGCATGTTGAGCAGGCCTGTCGTCGCCGCCACAGCCGCATTCTGCGGGTTGCGGCCCGTCGCAAAGGCGTTGGGCTGCGGCGTGTCGATAATATAGATCTTGGGAGCCGGCATGCCGGCATGCTCGGCCAGCGCACGTGTATCATTCGCGAAGGTACGCAAGACGGGCGAGGGCTCGTCTTCAGTGATGTGCCGCGCACCCTGCATCCTGAGCACGATCTTGTCGGCATTCCAGTAGGAGAAGATGTTCATCACCAGCGCGATGCCGAAAGCGATCGCCATGCCCACGGCGCCACCGACAAGATAGCCGACAGCCATGAACAGGGCCGTCATTGCGGCCAGGAGGATAAATGTCTTTGCAGTGCCCACGGGGACGCAGCTCCTTGATTGGCAATTGGGTGGTTCTAATCTGTTACAATGGAATATATGGAATTTGTTAACGTAGATGTCAGTCGTCTACGTGTTGAATGACAGAAATATCATGACCAGACCGCTTTCCCCTGAAGCCCAGCGCGCCCTCGCCGAAGCCGAAGCCCGGCGCACCGAACAGCTGCAGCGCGAAAAGGCGCTGGAAGCCGAGCGGGAAAAGGAATCCGGCGGCCCGAAACATCGCGAACCCACCCGTTTCGGAGACTGGGAACGCAAGGGTATCACCTACGATTTCTGACGCCTCGGCACTCTCCTGGCGCACGAAGAAATTTCGCGTCTCAGGTTAACCTGTTTGCAGACCATCCTGTCTGGGCGTTTACTGACGTCTGGCCTCTGGATTGCGTGAGCCTCTCCAGACACGACCGAATTTTTCGCTCAGGAGGCGAATTGCATGCCAAAACGCTACAGACTTGCCGCGCTCGCAGGAACTCTTGCCCTGTTTGCAGCCCCTGCTGTCGCAGATGGATACGCCAACCGTCCCGTCAACAAAGGCCCGGCCCCTCTGGAAGCACACCAGCTGACCCCGCCGGAGCCAGGCTGCTATCTCGTGGACGCGCAGACCGACACATGGTCGTGCCCGCCGCTCCCGCAGAAAGCCTCGACCAGCTCGACGCGTACCACTTACACTTCAGCGCCTGCTGTCCGGTCGGCATCCTATGGCGCAACGACCCGCACTTATATCGACGAGTCGAAGACACGCACTTACGTCAACCGCTACACGACCGGCGGTGAATGCTGCGGCGATACCCGCCCGGTGCCTCCGCCGCGCTATATACCTCCAGCCCCGCGTCCCCCACTCCTGGTGGAACGTGGGCTTCGCATCGACATCAACGCCTTCAATGGCGGCGTCGGCAGCGGCGTTGATGGCGGCTATTATGGTGGCGGGGGCGGCTTTGCCTATGCAAGTGCCTCCTCCTCGGCCAGCGCCATGTCATCGGCGGCAGCCTCCCTCACCTTCCGCGGCAGCTTCAAGGGCCGCGGTGGCAAGAAAGGCAAGGGCGGCTGCAATGTCTGCGGTGGAGGTGGCCATCACGGCGGCAAGAAAGGCGGCGGCGGAAAAGGCCGTTAGCCATCAGACAAGTTTACCCAGGGACGGGTAAGGGTCGGCAATTTGCCGGCCCTTTTTCTTTTGGCCGGTCACCCGTCATGCGGCCGCGCCACTCTCTGCACCGCCTTCTTGCGCTCGCGTACCGTGATATAACCGGCAGACACGATGATGATGGCGGCACCAATCCAGACATTTGCGCCCGGCAGGAAGCCGATAATGATCAGGTCCGCCACTGTCGCCATCGGCAGGCGCAGATAGTCGATCGGCGAAATGAAGGACGCATCCCCCACCTTCACCGCCGAAATATAGCAGAACTGGGCGATAAAGCCGGTACCTGCCATGAACACGATCCAGCCCCACGTCTCGAGCGACGCGTCGGACCAGAAGATGAAACAGAAAGGCAGGAGAAGGATGGATGAGAGGATGTTTGCATAGGTCAGCAGCGCAACCGCTGAGAGCTCCGCCGACAGCGATTTCACGAGCACGATGGCAAAGGCGAGGAAGAAGGCGCTGGCGATGGCGCACAGCGTGCCCATGTCGAGATTGAGACCGTCAAAAGCGCCAGGCTGCCAGAACACGAAGATGCCGGGCAGCACCATGATCAGCACGCCGATGAAACCCACACCCGCAGCTCCCCAGCGATGCGGGCCGACGACTTCCCGCAGCACAACCGCCGCCAGCACGGTCACAAAGAGCGGCCGCGAAAAGCTGATCGCATTGAACTGCGACAGGGACATGGTGAAGAAATCGGACACCGCCACCATGGCCAGCGTGAAGCCCAGCGTGCCGAACAGGGACCGCAGCAGGAGCAGGCCAGGATGCTTCGTCTTCATCTTGTGGAGCCCGACGCGCAGGATCACTGGAACGGAAATCAGACACGCAATGAAAGAGCGCCAGAAGGCAAGGAAGACCGGGTGGACCTCCTTCGACAGCTCCTTCGACAGGACGATGTAGACCGTGAAGCCGATCCCCGACAGAACCATGAACATCGCGCCAAGGGCATTGCCAGACAGGCCCCGGGCCTTAGATTCGCCCTCTCCATCGCCACTGGCACCATTCTGGCTTATCTGATCACTCATGCAGACATTTTCCCAATCTGACCTCGATGCCATAGACAAGTTGTGGCGCTCTGTCCCGGCTGATCATGTCTGGACAGGCTGGTCAGCCTCCGGCGCAGAACCGAAGGAAGTCTGGCTGTATCGCACACGCGCCCATTGGCGCAAATTCCCGCTCCGCAAGACAGAGACCGGTTACGCCCTGTTCGACGAGAAGGATCGCAAGGTCGCCGACGCCGAAACCCTCGAAAGCCTGCTGAGCGCCGTGGAAAGCATACCGGGCCTGCGGACCGGGACAGACAGCTAGCGTCTATTGCCCGCCTGCCTGCATGGCGAGGCGCATCTGTTCGGCCTGTTCCACGCTGATCCCAAGCGCGTCCAGCAGCGGGCCGCCATCGGTCTCGTCCCAGCTGTGGCGCGGACCGACCGTCATGCCGCCATCGACGAGGAACTCTCCGCCTGTGATGAAGGCCGCCTTTTCCGAAGATAGATAGGCCGCCATTTCAGCAATATCCTTGCCCTGCCCCGTCCGGCCAGCCGGCTGCATCCGACCGCCCTGCTGCTCGACCAGCGCGGCCATCTGGTCGGCCTGCTCGCGCGACAGGCCGAGCGAAGCGCCAAAGATGGAGGTTGCGATGAATCCTGGCAGGATCGCATTGACACGGATCTGGTATTTCGAGAGCTCTGCCGCGGCGAGCTTTGAGAAATGCGCAACGCCTTTCTTGGCGACTGAATAAGTGATCGGCGCATAGCCCGCACACACGGCAGAGATGGAGGACGTATTCACGATCGACCCACCGCCCCGCTTCTTCATGTGAGGAATGGCGAGCTTGGTGCCCACGAAGACTGACTTCAGGAGCAGGTTCATCGTTGCGTCCCAGCCCGCCTCATCAAGGTCTTCGACTCCGGTCGGCGTACCGCCATGACCGGCATTGTTCCAGAGAATGTCGAGCCCGCCAAACGCGCCCTCGGCTGTCTCGAACAGTTTTTCAAGGTCGGCGGTCTTCGTCACATCGCAATGCACATAGCGGACCCGGTCAGGCCCGAAACGCGCCTCGAGCGCCTTGCCTTTCTCGTCCTGGAGGTCACCGGCGACGATGTTCGCGCCCGCCTCTGCGAACACCTCGACACCGGCCAGCCCGATACCGCTCGCCGCGCCTGTGATGATTGCCACTTTTCCCGATAGATCGCCCATGGTTTCCTCCGATATCTGTTTTCATCGAAGGGGCGCTCGCATCCACTCCAAGTCAAGGCTCGCGTCGGGGAAGGAGAGGTTGTTTGACCCCCTCCCCGTCGGGAGAGGGTCAAACTGGGGACATTACCGTCCGGCGGTGGGGAACAGCCGGCGGTTCAGGTAGGTGTATTCGAGCGCAGATCTGCGCGCAGTCTCTTTTTGGTTAGCTGCAGCCGAATGACCCCCGTCGATATTTTCATAATAATAGAACGGCTTATTAGCAAGCTCGAAAAGGTGCGCCATTTTTCGCGCGTGTCCGGGGTGCACCCGGTCGTCCTTGGTTGAGGTCAGGAAAAGCGGCGTCAGATAGTCTGCTGCAGGATCGAAATTCTGGTACGGCGAGATCTTTTCAAGGAAAGCCCGCTCTTCCGGCACGTCCGGATCGCCATATTCATCGACCCATGACGCCCCCGCCAGCAGCTTGTGATAGCGCAGCATGTCGAGAAGCGGCACCTGGATGACGATTGCGTTCCAGAGGTCTGGCCGCTGCACCATCATGGCTCCCATCAGCAGGCCGCCATTCGAGCCGCCCATGATGCCGAGATGCTCGGACGAGGTGACACCCCGCGCGATCAGATCCTCGCCGACGGCGATAAAGTCATCATAGATGATCTGGCGTTTGCCCTTGAGGCCGGCCTGGTGCCATTGCGGGCCGAACTCGCCGCCGCCGCGAATATTCGCCAGGACATAGGCTCCGCCCTCTTCCAGCCAGAGACGACCGCGAACCGCCGAATAGGACGGGTTCATCGACACCTGAAAGCCGCCATAGCCATAGAGCAGCGTTGGCGTGGTGCCATCGAGCGGCATGTCTTCCTTGTGAATGATGAAGTACGGGATCCTGGTTCCGTCGGTCGACGTCGCAAAGAACTGCTCGACCTTGAGCCCCTCTGTGTCGAACTTCGCCGGCAGGCTTTTGAGCGGCGACACTTCGCCAGATGACACGTCGTAACGCAGCAGGGAGTCTGGCGTCAGGAAGCCCTCATAATTGAGGAAGACCGTATCAACATCCTTGTCCGCGAACGCGATCCCGGACTGGCCCGTACCAGGCAGCACAATCTCGCTCGTGGTCCAGCCTCCAGAGCCCGGCTCAAGCGTCAGGACTTTCCCGACAACATTCTCCTGGAGCGACAGAAGCGCCGCGCCCTTGGCGATCGCCACACCATTCACTGCCTGACTTTCATCCGGGCTGAACACCAGCTCTACTGCCGGCAGAGCGCGCGTTTCGAGAAACGGGTCGAGTTCGAAAGCGACAAGATCGCCTGACTTGAACGCGACAGGCTGACCTTCCGGTGCCCAGTCCTGCTCCAGGGTCACCAGAAGCTTGCCCTGATAGACTCCTTGCGGCGTGGACTTTGGCGGGATTGGCAGCTGGACTTTTTCATCCTCGCCGTCCGGCAGCCACCAATAAGTGGACGTGAAAAATGTGTCGGATTCCACCGCCATCTGGAGGCGCGTTCCGTCTTCCTTCTCAATGATGGCGGGCCAGACGCCCACATCCGTCACCTCGCCGCGGACGACTTCAACAGCGTCAGACAGTGGAGTTCCACGCGTCCAGCGCTTCACGATGAAGGGGTAGCCGGATTGAGTGACCGTCCCCTCGCCCCAGTCGGTGCCAATCAGCACTGTGTTTTCATCGACCCAGGCGATACCCTGCTTGGCCTCAGGCGTGACAAAGCCGCCTTCCACGAATGTCTTTGTTTCAAGATCGAACTCGCGCTGTATCACGGCATCCTTACCGCCATCCGAGAGCGACACCATGCACAGCCACTTGCCGCCTTCCGGCTGGAAGCAGTTTGCGCCCTTATAGACCCAGTTCTTGCCTTCCTCCTCGGCCAGCTTGTCAAAATCGACGATGGTCTCCCATTCGGGATTATCCGTCGCATAGCTTTCCAGAGGGGTACGCCGCCACAGGCCGCGCACATTGGTGTCGTCCTGCCAGAAATTGTAGACCATGCCATCGCGGATCGACCCGTAAGGGATCCGCTCATCTGAGGTCAGCACGTCCAGCGCGTCCGTATAGTAATGGTCGTAAAGCGGATCGGCCTGCAGCTCGCCCAGCGTGCGCTCATTCTGCGCACGGACCCAGTCCAGGGCTTTCTCACCCTCGACCTCTTCCAGCCAGACATAAGGGTCATTATCGCTTGTCGGCAGGGCGAAATCTGTTGAAGCGTCTACGGTCACGTTTGGTGGGTTCTCCTCGGGTGTCAGATTGGCTGAAGGTTCGGTCTGGCATGCAGCGAGCAGGCTCGCGGCGACTGTGGCACAAATGACGACACGCATCAGGGCATCGCCGTTCTGTAGGCTGTCTGGCTATTGCATGTCGCCAACTTAATGTGAAAATTCATTTCGCAAACAGGGAAGCGCTCATGAAAGTCACGACGAGACGCAATCTTCTGAAGGCAGGAGCAGCAGGACTTGGCGGACTGGCCGCCCTGTCGGGGCGCAGCGCCGCACAGGAGGGTGAAGAGGCAGCCATGACCCCTGACACACTCATCAATGCCGAGAAGGTTGCGGGCGTCAGCTTCACGGCTGCCGAACGCGAACAGATGGTCTCCACCATTGAAGATCAGCTGAGCGCCATTCAGCAGCTGCGTGCCTTCGAAAAGCCGAACGACCTTGCCCCCGCCCAGACCTTCGATCCACGCCTGCCCGGCGTCACCTATCAGACCCATCTTGGCAGGAACGCCCTCATCCCCTCGCGGGTCGAGGCCCGCCCACTGCCATCTGACGACGCAGACATTGCCTTCGCACCGGTGTCGCAACTGGCGGACTGGATTCGCCGCGGCCTCGTCACATCGCGTCAGCTGACGGATATCTACCTCGCCCGCATCGACGAAATCGATCCCAAACTCCACGCCTGGATCACCGTCATGCCGGAGCGCGCCCGCGCCGAAGCCGATGCCATGGATGCTGAAATTCGCGCGGGGCGCTATCGCGGGCCATTGCACGGCATTCCTTATGGCCTGAAAGACCTGTTCGACGCAGCCGGAGCCAAAACCACCTGGGGCGCAAAACCCTATAGCGACGGCGATGTGAAATCGGCTGACAGCACCGTGGTGCGCAAGCTCGCCTCGGCCGGCGCTGTGCTTCTCGGCAAGACGACCTGCGGCGCTCTGGCTTATGGCGACATCTGGTTCGACGAGGTCACCCGCAACCCCTTTGACCCGCGCGAGGGATCATCCGGCTCAAGCGCGGGCTCAGCCAGCTCCGTTGCAGCCGGCCTTTGCGGCTTCGCAATTGGCACCGAGACTCTGGGATCGCTCGTCTCTCCGTCGCATCGTTGTGGCGGGTCTGCCCTGCGTCCAACATTTGGACGCGTATCGCGCGCCGGCGGCATGGCGCTTTGCTGGTCGCTGGACAAGGTCGGCCCAATGGCGCGCAGCGTCGAGGACCTTGCCTATGTCCTGCAGGCCATCAGCGGCTATGACGCAGCAGACCCCAGTTCGCTGGAAGCCGGCTTTTCCTACGCGCCAATGGAAGATGTATCCGGCCTGAAACTCGGCTTTGACGAAGCCTGGCGCGAGAATGCGACAGAGGCTGAACTTGAAGCCTTCGATATCGCCCTGTCGCTCGGCGCCGAAATCGTCCCGTTCAAGACACCCGACCTGCCGCAAAGCCCGCTCCCACAGCAATTGCTGGCTGAGGCAGCCGCTGCCTTCGAAGCGCTGACGCTCAATGATCTCGACGATGAAATGGTCTGGCAGGAAGACGCCGCATGGCCGAACAGTTTCCGCGCGGCCCGCTTCCTCACAGCCGCCGACATCATCAATGTGGACCGCCTCCGCCGCCGCTGGATGCAGGCCATGCACCAAGCCTTTGAAGGCGTCGATCTCGTTATCGGGCCGAATTTCGCCTCCGGCCTCCTGACACCGACAAATTTCACCGGCCATCCCTGCCTTGTCATGCGTGCCGGCTTTCAGGAGACCAGGCCGCGCACCATTTTCGGCGCGCCATCTGACCCGGATGCTCCGCCAGCGCAGACGCCCGTCGCCATTTCGCTCTGGGCCCCGCTCTTCCAGGAAGCAAAGCTGCTGGCCTTCGGCGCCGTACTTGAGCGCGAACTTGGTGTCGCAGCCACGAGACCGGACCTTTGAAGACGCGCAACGTCCTCATACTCTGCACGGGCAATTCGGCGCGGTCCATCATTGGCGAAGTCATTGCCTCAAGCCTGCCGGACATGCGCGGCTATAGCGGCGGGTCGAGGCCCCGCGGCGAACTTCACGCCATGGCGCTCAGCGTGCTGGAGTCGAAGGGCCACAATATCTGGGACCTCGAATCGAAAAGCTGGGATGTCTATGCAGAGCCGGGCGCACCCCGGATGGATATCGTCATCACCGTCTGCGACAGCGCAGCGGGAGAATCCTGCCCCGTCTGGCCGGGCCACCCCGTCCAGGTCCATTGGGGCTTGCCGGACCCTGCCGCCGTCGAGCAGATGTCGCGCCAGCGTATCGCCTTCGAGGACACTTATGCCGCGCTCTACAAACGCCTCTCCAGACTGGCTGAGATTGACTTCGAACCCTTGCGCGATGCTGAACTCAAAACCGCCGCGCAGGACATTCACAAGACCTCGTAATCAGTTCGGCAGCACCGTCCGCCAGAAGGAAACGGAAGTTTCGATCTGGCCGAGCGCATCCCTGAGTATGGCCTGATCGGCCTCTCCAACCATGAAGCGCCGCACTGGCTGTGTCAGGGCAAGATGCCGGACCAGCCCGACCGCCACCATCAGCCCGTCCGGCAGCCGCACTGCGTCCACCTTTGTCCCTGTCGGGCGTGGATGCATCACATCATTGCGCGCCGCCACAACATGTTCGAAGGCGCGGTGGTCTGCAGGTTTCATCGGCGCGGTGAATGGCTGCTCCAGAACCGTCTCATCAGCAATGCGCGCGACGAGTTCATTCGGACCCGGCATCAGCGGCAATTCGGTGCCAGCCTCTGACAAGGCCATGATCGCAGCCTGCTGCACCATCAGCACAGCGCCCGTCACCAGCCAGGGCAGGCTTGAGTCCACTTCCGGGACCATGCCTGCATGCGATGCGGTAAATTTCGCTGTGTCTGCGAGCGGAGCGGAGAGGGGATGGGCCATGCCTTCCCTGTCTAGAGGGCATGGCTTCCCGGTTCCAGCGGTTTAGCTTCCCGCTGCCTCATTGAGGTCAATCGCGGTCTGGGTGACGACCTCCACGGGTGGGCGGTCCTTGTAGCCCTCCTCGCGCAGCACCGCCGCCACAGTTCCATCAGCATCGACAAAGACGATTGCCGGATGCGGCACGCCCCAATATTTCGACCCTTTCGGCATGTCCTCGTTGAGAAGCCCGAACGCCATTATGGCTGCCGAGTCCGGGTCCGATGCGAGCGTGTAGGTAAGCTCCTTCTTCGCCGCAAAATCTGCCAGGGTCTCTGTGTCATCATACGACACCAGCACGAGTGGCCATCCCGCCGCTTCAAGCGGCGCATTCGCGGCCTCCAGCTCTGCCGCCTGTTTCTGGCAATAGGGGCACCAGTCGAGCGACCGCACAAAGCTGATCGCCACGCCATTCGTGCCAGTGAGCGCGTCGAGCGAGACCTCAGTCCCATCCGGCCGGACCAGTGAGACGTCTGGCGCAGCACTGCCCACTTCCGGGCCGATCGCTGCGCCGACCTGAATCTGGTCCTGTTCGGCGACTGCTGGCGCGGCGGCAAGGCCAGCGAGGATGAGAGCGGCGAGACTGGTGCGGATCATGGGGAGCTCCTTGATTGGGTATGTCCCCCGCTCTAATCGCGAACGCCATCACACGCACCTCACAATTATGTGGTCAGGCTTTCGAGCCGCGGTTTTGCCGCCACTGCTCGGCGGTCTGGCCGTAGACATCCCACATCATGCCTTCGAATGGCGGCGGGGTCGGCGCCTTGCGCAGATACTGGCTGCCCAGCCGCTCTGCGACCCGGACCGAGGCGGCATTCTCCGGCAGGATCGTATGGATCACTTCCTGCCAGCCCAGCGTGTCGACGACATAGTCCATCGCCGCTGCCGCACCTTCGGTCGCATAGCCTTTGCCCCAGGACGAGCGCGCCAGCCCCCATCCGATCTCGGTGCCCGGCCAGCCATGCGGCCGCCAGGGACCGAGCCGGCCAACCCATTGGCCGCTCGACTTTTCGATGACGGAAAACATGGAGAAGCCCTCAATGGTCCAGGCTCCGGCCATGCCGCAAACCGACCGCCAGGTCAGCTCCGGCCCCTGCGTCCCTCCGAGATATTTCATGACCTCCTCATCGGCATGCAGGGCACACCATGGCTCGAAATCTTCCGCCCTGGGCGGACGCAGGATAAGTCGCTCGGTTTCAAGCGTGGGGCCAATAGCCATGTCGCACCTTTCTCTCGGTATGGGCAGGCCTGTCGGTCTAGACGAGTTTCATCCCTGCGCGAAGGGGCTGGATTTGGAAGGCGAACCCATGCAGGGTCCACAATCATGATCCCGCTCTCTCGCAAATCGCCCGTCCCGCCCGAAGACTGCAACCTCGCCAAGGCGATCGAACAGATCGGGGATCGCTGGACGATGCTGATCCTGCGATCAGCACTTTACGGCATCCGGCGTTTCGATGACTTCCAGTCCGAGCTCGGCACACCCCGCACCATCCTCTCAGGCCGCCTGAAATCACTGGTCGAAGCCGGGCTACTCGCAAAGCGCGCCTACAAGGTGGAGGGCCGACGCGCGCGTCCCGAATATGTCCTCACGGCCAAGGGCGAGGCGCTTCGTCCCATTCTGATCGCCCTCACCCAATGGGGGGATACCTGGCTCGATGGCGACGGCCAGCCGCCCGTCAGCTTCACCGATGCGAGAAGCCGCGAGGCTGTCCGCGCCGCCTTTGTCGACAGCAGCGGACGCGAAGTGCAGCCGGACAATCTGCGGATCGTCCTGCGGCGCTAGGCTCTCACGAAAGGACTTCCTGAAGTGTTGTTGGCGGTCGACCTATCGGGCCCGGCCCCAGACGCGAAGCGGGTCGAACGCGCCGTCTTCTGCCGCCGCTTTCAGTTCTTCCAGCTGGCGCATGACCGGGCTGGCCTCGTCGCCATGGCCGGCGAGGTAGATGGCCGCGTCGAGACGGCAGATCCGGCTGAACAGGTTCTCGGCATTCTCGACCAGATCGAGAAAATGGTCTGGCAGGCCGCGTCCGCGCTGCTTGGACGGGTCGAGCGGTGGGCCATCGCGGCTGATCCGGTACTTCTTGGCCAGCGCATCCTCATGCTTCATGTCACCGTCGCGAACGGCGCGCTGCATGACCAGCCAGCTTGCGGCCTGCATCAGCTTGGTGGTGAGCTCCATGCTCCAGGCGGCATAGGTCAGGCCCGCCTCACGCGGCAGCTTCTGCGACATGTCCCGGCCCGGACCATCCAGATAGGAGGCGGTTTCCTCAACCAGCGCCATGCCATCAGCGAAGACCTTCTCGAACACCCGGCTCGCGGTAAAATCGGGCATGTTGAAATCGTCACTGAAGTCTGGAGATACGGCCATGAAAGTCTCGGATTCTTGTCGTCGGCGTCTGTCGTGCCCCGGCTGGCGGGCAACACATTCCGTTTTACGGGGCAACCCGTTTAAGGGGTCTTAAGAGACGGCACGCTCAGCTCTTGAAGATGCTGTCTGCAGCAGACTTGTGATCCTGTTTCTTGCGGATTTCCGCTTCGCAGGCGGCGATCTCAGCCTTCAGCGCTTCGACACGCGCTTTCAGTTCATCAACCGAGAGCCTTTCCAGGTCCAGCTTGGCGGGTTTCGGTGCCTCTTCTTCAAACATTGATCCATCTCCCTTGTGCCTCTAGGCATGCTTGCCACAAGGCAAATGCACTGCCGCGAACAAATCAAGCAGGAATCTCGTTCCCATGACTAACATGATGAAAGCGATCATCGCCGAAGACGGACAGCCATTGAAAGTCGCCGAGGTCGAACGACCTGCAATCGGTGACAATGAGGTTCTGGTGAAAGTCGCCGCTGCGGGTCTCAACCGCGCCGATCTGGTCCAGCGCGCCGGAAAATATCCGCCGCCGCCAGGCGCCTCGCCGATCATGGGCCTTGAATGTTCAGGCACTGTCGAGACGGTCGGGGCGAAGGTCACAAAGTGGAAGCCCGGCGACAAGGTCTGCGCGCTTCTCGCGGGTGGCGGCTATGCCGAATACGCCGCAATCGATGAAGGCTCGCTCCTGCCCGTTCCAGAAAATCTCAGCCTTCTGGAAGCAGCCGCCCTGCCTGAAGCGATGATGACGGTCTACGCCAACATCTTCATGCGGTGCGCTTTTCGCGAGGGTGAAAGCATCCTCATCCATGGCGGCACATCCGGCATTGGCTCAATGGCGATCCAGATGGTGAAAGCAGCGGGCGCAAAGGACATCTGGACCACAGCAGGCACAGCCGAGAAATGCGAGGCTGCCACCGGCTTCGGCGCCACGCGCGCGATCAATTACAAGACCGAGGATTTCGAGGCCGTCGTGCGTGATGGCGGCGGGGCAGACGTCACGCTCGACATGGTCGGCGGGGATTATGTCCAGAAGAACATCTCGGCCGCAAGGGTGAACGGTCGCATCTGCAATATCGCCTATCTGAATGGTCCTGTGGTTGAGCTCAACCTGATGCCACTCATGCTGAAGCGTCTCGTCCTGACCGGCACCACGCTGCGAGCACGCCCGGTCGCGGAAAAATCAGACATCCGCGCCGCCATTGAGGAGAAATTCTGGCCGCTCGTCGCCTCCGGCGCGATAAGACCCGTCATTGATGAGGTCTATCCCTTCGCCCAGGCCGATGCAGCGCAGGCAGCAATGGCCAAGGGCGGGCACACGGGAAAGATCCTGCTCGACCTCTCCTGACCTGTGAATCGCGCGCAGCGCGCGAGAGTATTGATTCGCGCACACTTTATGAGTGTGTTACCGTCGAGTGTGCTCTCAGGAATTTTCTCCATGACGCGAGCGACAGTTTGGATCTAGATGCCCCATCGCTTTGAAGCCTTGCGTAGGGACGCCGCCTCGATGGAGGCCGCGTTCCACACCATGGCGAACTCCATTCCGCAACTGGCCTGGATGGCTGAGCCGGATGGCAGCATCTTCTGGTACAATCAGCGCTGGTACGACTACACCGGCACGAGGCTGGAAGAGATGAAGGGGTGGGGCTGGAAGGCCGTCCATCACCCAGACCATGTCGACCGGGTGGTCGAAAAAATCACCCATGCCTTCACCACGGGCGAGCCTTGGGAAGACCTCTTCCCCCTGCGCAGTCACACGGGCGAGTATCGCTGGTTCCTGTCGCGCGCCCTGCCGATCCGCGACGAGTCTGGGGCGATCCAGCGCTGGTTCGGCACCAATACCGACGTCACCGAACAGAAGAAATCCGAAGAACGCCAGACACTGCTGATGCGCGAGATCGACCACCGCGCCAAGAATGCGCTGGCTGTCGCCCAGGCCGTTGTCAGCCTGACCAAGGCCGACAATGTCGAAGCCTACAAGGCATCGGTCGAAGGCCGGATCGCATCGCTCGCCCGCGCCCACAGCCTTCTGGCCGCTTCTCGCTGGGACGGCGCAGACCTGAAGCGCCTGATCAGCGACGAAATCGCGCCCTATGACGACAGGACGCTCCGGCGCGTAACGCTGTCGGGGCCGTCCATTATTCTGGAACCATCCACGGCCCAGTCGCTCGCCCTTATCGTCCATGAACTGTCGACCAATGCGGCGAAATATGGCGCCCTATCCTCGCCGGATGGTCGGCTTGATGTCACCTGGGAGCTTAAGCAGGGCGAAATCCAGCTCCTCTGGCAGGAATCCGGCATTGAACTGCTTGCGCTTCCCTCACAATCGGGATTTGGCACAACCCTGCTCGACCGTCTCATCCGCGAGTTTGCCGAGGGCGAACTTCACCGCGAATGGACAAGGGAAGGCCTCAAGGCGAAAATCTTCATCCGCACCAACCGCGATCACCCCTCCGGTCGCAAGCCGGACCCGTCGCTGATACAGCCTGCTGCGGAATCGCATTCGACGAACCTGCCTTCAGTCCTGATCGTCGAGGATGAGGTGCTGACGGCCATGGACCTCGAATTCAGGATAGCCGAGGCAGGCTACCGCGTCATCGGACCGGCTGGAACGGTCGAAGAGGCCCGCGAACTTGTTGAATCGGACATGCCGAAGATTGCCCTGCTTGACGGAAATGTGGGCGGCGTGAAATCCTTCGATCTGGCGATGGGCCTGCGTGTCGCGGGGGTCGAGATTGTTTTCTGCACAGGTTATGAAGAGCTGGAAAACCTGCCGGACGGCCTGGGGGACTGCGCTGTCGTCTCGAAGCCGTTTCGTGATGAAGTCCTGCTTGATGCCCTGCGCCAGGCGCGCGAGAAACTCGAAGAGATTCAATAGTCCGCAGACTTGCGATAATCTGTTTTTCAATGTTCAGCTTTCCAGCGAGTGAGGCATGGCAAAATCGGGCTTGGTACAAATCGCAATGGCGGCAGCCGCCTCGCTGCTGATGGCGGCGTGCGTGACGCCCTGGCCGCCCACAGACACGCCGAAAACCGCAGACGCCCCGCCCCCCCTCACTATTGACCGGCTCCCGGCCGACTTCGTTCACAATGGCGGTGAGCCGCGCAGCGCCGACACAATTGACATGATCGTCATCCATACAATCGGCGGCCCGCTCTGCGAGGCGGGCGAAATCCGCTTTGCCGAGATTGGCGGGTCAGCCGTTTTCTGGCGCGACTGGTTTCTCGACCAGGACGACAAGTCGATCCATTACGTGATCGGGCGCGACGGCGCGATTGCCCAGCAGCGCCCGGACCTTCGCACGGCCGGCCATGTCAGTTTTCACGGCGTGCGCGAGAATGTGAACCGCCGCTCCATCGGCATCGAACTCGTCAATGATGGGGACGGCAAGGACCCGTTTCCACCGGCACAGATCGAAGCGGTCACGGCGCTCGTAAAAAAATTGTCCGCCGATTATGGGCTCGGGCCTGAAGATGTTTTCAGCCATTCCGAACTCGACCCCCGCCGGCTCGAAGGCTGCGGCGACAATTACAGGCGCGTGGACCCCGGCCCGCTCTTTCCCATGACTGACCTCAAGGCGGCGCTCGCCGATTAGGCCCGCCATCCGGTAACCTCCCGTCAATCTCGGTTAACGGCGGCTTAACCAAAGCGGCGTTCTCATGCTCCCCGAGGAAACAACGGGGAGCCATCATGACCACCAGCCTTCTGCAGAACGTGATCGTCGCGCATCGCTGCCGCTCGACGCATCACTTCATCGCGATGGAAGCGCTCAATCATATTGATGGCCCCGACGCGGATGACTGGCGAAACCTGCTCCTGGCAGAGCATATGTGGCTGCTGGAAGGGGCGAAGGCGCCTGACACCGACTTCAAGGACTTCAAGAACCACGTCCTCCATGTCTCCGAAGGCAACTGGGGCGGCGCGCAGGATGCCGCCACCGAATGGTATGGCCGCGCGGTCGAGGCCCTCCGCGACAGGAAATGGGGCTACGCCGCCTATGCGCTCGGCGTGATGAGCCACTATTATTCAGACCCGTGTCAGCCCTTCCATACCGGCCAGACCGAAGAGGAAGGTTCCATCCACCGCGCCGTCGAATGGTCGATTGCCAAGTCACGGGACGAGATCGTCCGCCGCATTGAGGCAAAAGGCTACCCTGACGTGCCGGCTGGCGATGGACCGGGATTTGTTGCTGACATGGTGCTGGCCGGTGCGCAGCGCTCTCACCCGCACTATCAGACCTTCATCGATCATTACGATATTGATGTCGGCGCGAAGAACCCGCCTGCCGGGCTCGACGACACGATGCTCGACGCCATTGCCGACCTTTGCGCCTATGCCACCAAGGGCATCGCGACGCTCTATGTGCGCGCCATCAAGGAAGCGAAGGTCAAACCCAGGAAGGTGAACCTGAAGCTGCGCGGCTATCTCGCCACGCTCGACATTCCCATCCGCTGGGTCACCAAGAAGATGGACAATGCCGCCGACCGGGCGATCGTGACCAAGATGTACAAGGAGCTTCAGGAGACCGGAAAGGTCATCAAGTCGCTCCCCGATGACGACAAGGCGATCCGCAAGGTCCACGCCCGCGACGTGCTGCGCATGCCGATTGAAAAGCTCGACGCGCTTGCACCCAGACCAACCGGCACGAAACACACCCCGCGCATCATCGAGCCTGACGTCAAACAGGTCGAGCCCGCGCCAATGCAGGAAGCGGTGCCCGTTCCAGAACCTGTTGCTGCAGCGCCTGTGGAAGAGGCGCCGCTGCCAGAGCCCGCTGTCGACACCGTGCCGGAACAGGAGGCCGAGACTGCGCCTGTCGCCGATACAGAGCCTGAAGCGGACGAAACGCCAGCCGCGTCCCGCGATCCGGTCATCGTCTCGGCAGCCTCCGAACTCACCCTGGACAGCGACGTTGTCGACGCGCCTTCCATCGGGCCAAAGACCGCCGAACGCCTTGCCAAGATCGGCATCACCACGATAGCCGATCTGCTCGACGCCAATCCGATGGACAGCGCCGACGCCCTCGACACCGGCTACATCACGCCGGAAAGCTTCGCGGACTGGCAGGACCAGGCGCGCCTCAAGATGGCCCTGCCGAGCCTGCGGGTGCACGATGTGCAAATCCTCGTCGGCGCCGGCTATCGCAGTCTCGAGGCGGTCGCCAATGCCAGCGCCTCAGAGCTTCTCAAGGCCTCCATAGCCTTTGTCGAGACCCCCGAAGCGCGCCGCATCATTTCCGGCTCAAGCGCCCCCGACGCCGAAGAAATCAACAGCTGGATCGGCATGGCGAAGGACGTGGGCTGATCGTCCTGTTGCACCCGCCTTCCCTTTCGCGCGCTTAGCGCGTATAATCTCTGCCGTTAGGAATAATTCCCCTTCTGGAACCCTGACCGCCCGGCCGAAAGGTCGGGCGGCTTGCGTTTCGGGACCAAGCAAACGGAGCCCAAAATGGCCGAAATTCTGATGCCAAAGGCGACAGCAGTCTGGCTGATCGACAATACAACGCTTTCCTTTGACCAGATCGCGGACCTGTGCGGCCTGCACAAGCTGGAAGTCAAGGGCATTGCCGATGGCGACGTTGCCGAGAACATGCGCGGCGTGGACCCGATCTCGCGCGGTGAGCTTACCCGTGAGGAAATCCGCAAGGGCGAAGAGAATCCGGACTACCGCCTGCACGTGGCCGAGTCGAAGATCGCTCACATCCCGCAGCCAAAGCGGAAGGGCGCCCGCTATACGCCGGTCGCTCGCCGCGCCGACAAGCCGGATGCGATTGCCTGGTTCATCCGCAACCACCCTGAGGTTTCCGACCCGCAGATCTCCAAGCTGATCGGCACGACCAAGGCGACCATCACCAATGTCCGCGAGAAAACCCACTGGAACTCGCAGAACATCAAACCGGTCGACCCTGTGACCCTCGGCCTTTGTTCACAGATCGAGCTGGACGAAGTCGTCAACAAGGCCGTTGACCGCCGCAAGAAACTCGACGCGATGAAGGAAAGCGAAGGCCCGGGCCTCAAACCAGCCGAGGAAGCCGACGCGGCCTCCGAAGCCGAGCAGTCTTCCTCCGACAGCAATGAGCCAAACGCCGACGACGTCTTCAGCGCGTTCAAGGACTAGGCACCCCACCCCGACCCTCCCATGAAGGGGAAGGGGGATGGCGGCGCGCCAAGATACAGGTATTTTGGCAGCGACCTCATGGGTCGACTTCGCTCACCATGTCGGCCTTGAATGCAACGTAAGAAAAAGCCCGACATGGTGAGCGAAGTCGAACCATAGCGGGCGATAAGCGTAAACTTTGAAACCATCGCCTCCCTCTGGGGAGGGTCGGGGTGGGCCGCCGCATCACCTGCTTATCGGATCAGCGCTTTCCCGCCTTGCGCACCGCATCGGCCAGCGAGTGTTTCGCGCTTCCCGGCCGCAGGGGCTTTGGCTGGCTCGCATCAGGCGCCCAGCCGGACAGCCAGACAACATTGAATGTCGCCCTCAGCCGCCCGTCCGGGTCGGCAAAGCGCTCGGCATAGATTTCCGCCATGCGAGCGAGGATGCGCGGCGAGAGCGGCCGGCGCGGCGCTTTCTCATTTGCCGCAAACGCGGCCTGTTCGCCCATGCCCTTGAGGTCAGCGAGTAGCCGGAAGGGGTCCCCATAACGCACTGTCACTGTCTCAAGATCGACCACTGGCAGCGCAAATCCCGCCCGCTGCATCAGCCCGGCCATGTCCTGCAGCCCCGGCAGTGGCGAGACACGCGGTGCAGCCCCGCCTGTCAGCTCTGTTTCCGCTTCTATCAGGCTGGTGCGCAATTCGCTGAGCGTTCCCGCCCCGAACAGGCAGCCGAGGAACAGCCCATCCGGCTTGAGCGCCTGCCGGATCTGGATAAGCGCGCCGGGCAAGTCATTCACCCAGTGCAGCGCCAGCACGCTGGTCACCAGATCATAGGTCGCATCCGGCAGGCCAAAGGTCTCACCGGCAATCCCGCGCGCCTCGACACCCCTTGCCATTGCCAGGGCCCGAAGCCGCGGCGACGCCTCAAGCGCCTCAATCGCCGCAACCTGCGGATGCGCCGCAAGCATTTCGGTCGCTGTGCCATCATGCGCCCCGAAATCCAGCGCCCGCTGGAAGGTCCGGGAAACGTCTTCCAGCCGTTCAATGAGTTGACTCGACTCCCGGCGTTTCAGGAAGTCATATTCGCCATAGGTTCCGGCGGCCCGGTCGCGGTGCATTTGCACCTGGGCAGCGTCGAACAGCTTGGGTGGGGTTGGTGTCATGGGGCTCGATATGCACCGCATGTCGCGTGCAGCAAAGACCGGACTGCGGTCGATTGGCAGTTTTGTGTGGCCTTCGCGCTCACTTGTCTCTGGCGATCATCATGGCGGCGATGGCCTGATCTCGCCTGAAGACTTCGCCCGGCTGACCTTTCTCACTGGCGCAGGCTGCCAGACCTGCGCCCTGCCACTCGAGGCCGACCTCGGCGATGCCGGCATTTGCGGTGCGTGTGCAGCAAGGCCGCCGAAATGGGACGCTGCCCGCGCCGCCCTGCAATATGATGACGCCTCGCGCAAACCCGTGCTTGACCTCAAACGCGCTGGCCGCCGTGAGGGGCTCGCCACCTATGCCCGCTGGATGGCCCTAGCCGGGCAGGACCTGCTTGACCAGGCCGACCTGATTGTCCCGGTTCCACTGCACTACAGGCGGCTCGCGGCACGCGGCTACAACCAGTCGGGCTGGCTCGCCGCAGCCCTGTCCCGCCAGACGGGAAAACCGGTCTGCCACGATGCGCTGAAGCGCACGCGCGCCACGCCAAGCCAGGGAACCCGCTCGGCGCGTGAGCGTCATCTCAATGTGCGTGGTGCATTCGCGGCCCGCCGCAGTCGGCTCAGTCGCATCGAAGGCGCGCGTATCCTGCTGGTCGACGACGTCTTCACCACTGGCGCGACGCTTGCAGCGTGCACCCGTGCCCTGAAAAAGGGCAAGGCGGCCAAGGTGCATGTGCTGGTGCTCGCGCGCGTTGTCAGGCCTTCGGACGTCACCATATAGATGGACGACACCAAACTCTGGAGCTCGAATGTCCAAAGTCACTATCTATACGCGCGGCTTTTGTCCCTACTGTTCACGGGCCGTATCCCTTCTGAAGACGAAGGGTGCCGATTTCACCGAAATCGATGCTGGCATGGACCCGGACAAGAAAGCTGAAATGATTCAACGTTCCAATGGTGGACGAACCTTCCCGCAGATCTTTGTGGGAAATACGCATATTGGCGGCTGCGACGAAATGTTTGCGCTCGACCGCGCCGGCAAGCTTGACCCGATGCTGCAGGGAGCCTGACGAGACACGAAAATGATCCGCTACGCCCTCGAATGCCAGGATTGTGATGCAACCTTTGACGGCTGGTTCGCCTCGTCGGACGGCTTCGACACGCAGGTCGAGGCCGGACAGGTGATCTGCCCTTCCTGCTCAGGCACCGCAGTGCGAAAGCAGGTCATGGCCCCGTCAGTACGTCCCTCCGAAAAGGCCGGCGCGAGCGATCCTGAAAAAGTCTTCGGCAAGCTCGCCGCAAAGGCGCGCCAGCACATCGCCGAAAATTACGACTATGTTGGCGACGGCTTTGCCGAGGAAGCGCGCTCAATGTTTTATGGCGAACGCGAGCACAAGCCCATCTGGGGCGAGACCACGCCAGAAGAGCGCGAAGCCCTCCGCGAAGAAGGCGTTCCAGCGACGCCCCTTCACCCGGCTTTCGCGCCGAAAAAACAACCCGACAAGTCGAGACTGAACTAGCTTGCCACGCCCGGTTGCAGCCCGCGACCACTTGGCCGCTTGACGCTCGCACACGTATAAATAAAACGGCGTGCAAGACCCCCGCTTTGGAGACGACCAATGGCCGAGAGCAATTACACACATGGCGAGATGAAGATCGACGCCCAGTCCAAAATGTATTCCGGCTTCATGAAGGCCAGCGCCTGGGGCAGCCTGATCCTCCTGATTTCCGTCGGCTATATGGTGTTCACCCTGTCCATGGGCATGAACTGGCTTGTCGCGCTCGCCCTGATGGCGGGTACCGGTATCGCCATTGGCGTCGGCATGGGCTTTGGTGGCGCATGGATCGCGACCGTGATCGGCCTCACCGGCCTCGCCCTCTTCATCCAGCTGATTATCGCCCTCGTCAGCATGATGATGTAGCCGGTTGCCTCAGAGCGACCGCACCCAGTTCCTGACATCTTCAACAAACAGCTCCGGCACTTCCATCGCAGCGAAATGCCCACCCTTCGGCATGTCTGACCAGTGGGTGATATTATAGACCCGTTCCGCCCAGCTGCGCGGCGGGGCCATGATATAGGTCTCCCCCGGATAGTTCGCGAAACCGGTTGGCACCTCGATGCGCTTGCCTTCTGGCAGGACACCGCCGCCCTCGAGGAAGAAGGCCGCATAGTACCAGACCGAAGTCGCAATCGCCTCGTTGACGAGATAGAGCATGACATTGGTCAGCAGCTGGTCGCGCGAATAGACGCTGAAGAGGTCACCATCCGTCAGGTCCGACCAGCCGTGGAACTTCTCAAGGATCCACGCCGCCGTTCCCATCGGTGAGTCCATGAGCGCCATTGCCAGCGTCTGCGGCTTGGTCGACTGCTGCATGAGATAGGTGCCCTCGGCCTGCATCGCGGCCTGGCTCTGGACGATCCAGCGTTTCTCCTCTTCCGACTGCGGTGTCGCCGGATTGGGCCGCAGTGCCATCATGTTGAGATGGATTGCCCTGCAGCCGCCACCGGATGCCGGACTGTGACTGAAGCCGAGCCAGGAAGTCACCATGCTGCCCCAGTCCCCGCCCTGGGCGAGGTAAGTGTCATAGCCGAGCACATCGCGCATCAGCGCGTCGAACAGCTCAGCTGTGCGCCTCTGGCCAATCGGTGAGGCAGGCTTGCCGGAAAAGGCGTAACCCGGCAGGGACGGGATTACGAGATCGAACGCGTCTTCGGCCTTGCCGCCATGCTGCGTAGGAAAGGCGAGCGGGCCGATCACCTCGAAGAATTCGTAGAATGAGCCCGGCCAGCCATGCGTCAGCAGCAGGGGCCGCTTGCCGCCTGCCTCGCCGACAATGTGCAGGAAGTGCAGCTCCTGTCCGTCAACTTCAGCCTTGAAATGCGGCCAGGCATTGAGCTCGGCCTCGACCTTCCGCCAGTCATAGCCATTCAGCCAGTACGCCTGGATGTCCTTCATCACCGGGGCGGACATACCGAACTGCCAGTCGCCGCCGGTCTCTGGGGCCGGGAACCAGCGATAGTCGCGCACGCGTTGGCGAATGCGCTCCAGAACCTGCTGGCGGATATCGATTTGAAAGGGCTGCGGCTCGCTCATGCTCGTCTCCGTTCGGAACCTGTCCGAACAAGGCCAGCAGGGCCGCTGCGTCAATTCTCTCGCTGCGGAAAGAGGCTACTTAGCTGAAGCCATCATTAACGGAGTTGAAATTCTCACTGGTGCTTGAGCCGACAGCCGTCACAGCGCCCACAATGGCGATCACCATCAGACCGAGAAGCAGGCCATATTCGACGGCTGCCGCACCACGTGAGTCGCCGAGAAAACGCTGAGACAGATGACGGATCATATCGACCTCTTCAAAAACGCGCCGCCAGATCCGCAAAGAGCGGGATGTCTGCCGGCGGCGCAGGATACTTATCTAGATCGGCTGGCTTGACCCACTCGAGCGTCTGCCCTTCGAGCGCAACAGGCTCACCATCCCAATCACTTACGGCGAAAAGTGGCATCAAAAGGTGAAAGTCAGGATAATCGAAACTCGCAAAATTAATCGGTTCCAGGTTTTCCGGATCGACCGCAATCTGTAGTTCCTCTTTCAGTTCGCGCGCCAGGGCGATGGCCGGTGTCTCGCCCGGTTCGACCTTGCCGCCCGGAAACTCCCAAAGCCCCGCCATCGCCTTTCCCGGCGGCCTCTGGGCGAGCAGAATCCGCCCTTCGCCGTCAAAGATCGCCGCCGCCGAAACCAGCAGAAGCTTCTTCGTCATGTCCGGTAGGCGCCGTTAATGTCGACATAGGCGTGCGTGAGGTCGCAGGTCCAGACGGTCCACGCCTCGTCGCCCGCCGCAACATCGACACGAATGCTGATATGGTCCTGCGCAAAGTGCGCGCTTGCGGCCGCCTCATCGTAGCCCGGTGCCCGCAGGCCTCCTTCCGCAATCAGCAGGTCGCCGAACCAGATCCGCATATTGTCGCGAACGATCGGCTCGAGCGATTTGCCGACCGCCATGACGATCCGGCCCCAATTGGCATCTCCCGCCGCAATCGCCGTCTTTACCAGCGGCGAATTTGCGATGCTGAGACCAATCGTCTTGGCCGACTGCGCCGTGACCGCATTCTCCACACAGATCTCGACGAATTTTGTCGCGCCCTCGCCATCCTTGACCAGCTGGTGCGCGAGATTACGGAACACGTCATAGAGCGCTTCCCTGAATGCATCCAGGCGTGGGTCGGACCCGTCCTCAATCAGAGGCGCGCCGGATGACCCGGTGGCAAACAGCATGCAGGTGTCGGACGTCGACGTGTCACCGTCCACCGTCACCGAGTTCAGCGTCGGATCGACCACTTCGCGCAGCAATTCGTCCAGGACGTCCGGCGCGATGGCGGCGTCGGTGAAGACATAGCAGAGCATGGTTGCCATGTTCGGCATGATCATGCCAGAGCCTTTCAGAATGCCCGTAATCGCAACCGGCACACCGTCAATCTCGGTCTCTGTCCCGGCCCCCTTGGGATAGGTATCGGTGGTCGAGAAGGCCCGCGCGCATGCTTCCCAGTCAGGCGTGCCCAGCGCCGCGTTTAGCTGCGGCAGCATCTTGCCGACATAGGCTGGGTCTGGCAGCGGCTCACCGATAACGCCTGTTGCAGCAAGAAAGCACTGTTCCTTCGGCACACCCAGCGTCTCGACCATCGCCGTCAGCGTCGCTTCATTCTTCTGCACGCCCGCAACACCGGTGAAGGCGTTGGAATTGCCTGCATTGACGACGACGGCACGCCCGCTTCCTTTCCCCTGAAGCAGGGCCTCACGGCACCATTCGACATCTGCCGATGCCGTATGCGACCGGGTAAACACGCCGGCCACGCTCGTGCCTTCCGGCATCAGGAACAGGAACACGTCATCACGCTCGATACCGCGCTTGGCATAGAAGCCGCGTGAGGCCGTCGCAGCCTGTACACCCTTGATGGCCGGAAGCGCTGGAAAGCTCGCTGGCGCGAATGGGGAGGGTTTCAGCTTCATTCTTCTACAGGACCTTCATCCTCATCCGGTTCAACTGTCTCAATCGGCGGATCGCCATCCTCGCCGGCCGGTCCTGCGCCATCGCCTGCCTCATCGACCATGGATGGCGGCACCATGGCCCGTCCACCATCGCGCTGCTCAATTCTCGCGCTGACCCGCAGCTCCCTCAGGATCTGGCTGATCTTGGTGAAGGTGAGATAGGTCACGATTTCGGGACGCATCTCCTCCTTGGTCTTGGGCGGGCGCGTTCGCCGCTGCTCGACCTTGAGGATATGCCAGCCCTGCTCGGATTCGAACGGCTCGGAAATCTCACCCACAGGCGTGTCAGCAATAATGGAGGGAAAGGGGTCGATCATCTCGTTCGGGGAAACCCAGCCAAACGACCCGCCATCCAGCCGCGTTCGCGTGTCCTTGGAAAACTCGAATGCAAGCGCTGTGAAGTCCTCGCCGCCGCGCGCCCGCGGCAGGACGGCCGCCGCCTGTTCCTGGCTCTCGAACAGGATGTGGCGGATGCGGACCTCATCATCAATCTGCTGCAGTTTCACCTGCTCGTCATACATCTGGTTGATCGCCTCTTCGGTGACCTCCGTCGCGACAAGGTCTTCCATCAGGAAATTCCCGAGAAGGCGCTCGCGGGCTGTCTCCAGCCGTCTTTGGGCTTGCGGCGTGCGATCCAGTCCGCGCCGCACAGCCTCCTGGGCGAGCAGGCGCTGGTCGATGAGCTGTTCCAGGACAAGCTGGTATTCGGTGTGGTCGGGGCCGAATGGCTCGCCCGCTTCAATCCGGCCCTGCGCAACCGCTTCGAGCTCGACATCGGAAATGAAGATCGGCTCGCCATTCACCACCGCTGCGGTAGACGCGTCGAATCCGACCGGGCTGCGGACGGGGTTCGTGAACTCCGTGTCACATGAAGCCAAGACCAGTCCGGCCGACAGGCACAGACCGAGGAGCAAAGTCCGGGAGGATTTCATGCATTTTCCCTTCTGATTCACCTACAGCCGCCCGCATTGACACCCCTGAGCCGCGTTCTTAAGTCTCCGGCGGGTACTGGTCGAGAGGTTAGTGTGCCCATTCGCATACACTTCCGTGTGCACCTCCTGTAAAGAAGTTCAAGGCAGGAGGGCCTAACCAAGTCAACCGCGTAGATTGGTGCGAGACCATATGCTCTCAGTTGCCCGCAAGATTTTCGGCTCCTCGAACGACAGGCGGATCAAGCCGATGCGCAAGCGCGTCGAGAAGATCAACGCCCTCGAAGCAAGCATGCAGGCGCTCAGTGACGCTGAGCTGAAAGCCAAGACCGCAGAATTCAGGAAGCGCCTTGATGAGGGCGCAAGCCTTGATGACCTGCTCGAAGAAGCCTTTGCCGTAGTTCGCGAAGCCTCTGTCCGCTCGCTCGGCATGCGGCATTTTGACGTCCAGCTAATCGGCGGCATGGTCCTCCACCAGGGCTCCATCGCGGAAATGCGCACTGGTGAGGGCAAGACGCTTGTCGCAACGCTCGCCGTCTATCTCAATGCGCTTGCCGGCAAGGGCGTGCACGTCATTACCGTCAACGATTATCTCGCCAGCCGCGACGCCGACTGGATGGGCAAGCTCTATGGCTTCCTCGGCATGAGCACGGGCGTCATCGTCCATGGCCTCAATGACCAGGAACGCAAGGCAGCCTATGCCTGCGACATCACCTACGGCACGAACAATGAGTTCGGATTCGACTATCTGCGCGACAATATGAAATACTCGCTCGACCAGATGGCGCAGCGCGGTCACGCCTATGCCATCGTTGACGAGGTCGACTCCATCCTGATCGACGAAGCGCGCACGCCGCTGATCATTTCCGGTCCGACCGATGACCGCTCCGACCTGTACCGCACCATTGATGCGCTGATTCCCAAGCTCGATGATGAAACCGATATCGAGCTCGACGAGAAGCAGCGCTCTGTCATCTTCACCGAAGACGGCATGGAGAAGATGGAGCAGATGCTGGAAGAGGCAGGCCTGCTCGAGGGCTCGCTCTGGGACCCGCACAACGTCACCATCGTCCACCACTCCAACCAGGCGCTGCGCGCCCACAAGCTTTTCCACCGCGACAAGGACTATCTGATGAAGGACGGCCAGGTCATGCTGGTCGACGAGTTCACCGGGCGCATGATGGAAGGCCGCCGCCTTTCCGAAGGCCTCCACCAGGCGATCGAGGCCAAGGAAGGCGTCGAGATCAAGCCGGAAAACCAGACGCTCGCCTCCATCACCTTCCAGAACTATTTCCGCCTTTACGAAAAGCTCGCCGGCATGACCGGTACAGCCATTACCGAAGCGGCTGAATTTGCCGACATCTACAAGCTGGAAGTGTTCCAGCTGCCGACGAACAAGCCGATTCAGCGGATCGACGAGGACGACGTCGTCTACCGGGTCGCCTCTGCGAAGTATCAGGAAATCATCAAGGAAGTGCGCGACGCCCGCGCCAAGGGCCAGCCGGTCCTGCTCGGTACCGCTTCCATCGAGAAGTCCGAGATCATCTCCACCCTGCTGACGCAGGCCAAGATCCCGCACAAGGTGCTGAACGCCCGTCACCACGAGAAAGAAGCCGAGATCATCGCCGATGCCGGCCTTCCGGGCGCCGTCACGGTTGCGACCAACATGGCTGGCCGCGGCACCGATATCCAGCTCGGCGGCAACCTTGAAATGCGCCTCTGGAAAGCGATTGACGCGTTCAAGGAAAAACATGGCCGCGACCCTTCCGAAGAGGAAGAAAAGGCGATGGAAGCCGAGCTCAAGGCCGACATCGAGGTCGGCAAGAAGGAAGCGCTCGCCGCAGGCGGTCTCTTCGTTCTCGGCACCGAGCGCCATGAAAGCCGCCGCATCGATAACCAGCTGCGCGGCCGGACAGGCCGTCAGGGCGACCCCGGCAAGTCGAAATTCTTCATTTCGGTCGAGGATGACCTGATGCGCGTCTTCGCAGCAGACCGCCTCAACTCGATCATGAAGAGCCTCGGCATCAAGGAAGACGAAGGCATCACCCATCCGTGGATGAACAAGGCCATCGAAACCTCCCAGAAGAAGATCGAGCAGCGCAATTTCGAGATCCGCAAGAACGTCCTCAAATATGACGACGTCATCAACGACCAGCGCAAGGCCATCTTTGAACAGCGCCGCGAATTCATGCACGCCAACAATGTCACCGCTGTCGTCACCGACATGCGCCATGACGTGATTGACGGCCTCGTCGCCATTGCCATGCCGCCCAAGGCGTTTGCCGAACAGTGGGACGTCACCGGACTCACCGAAACGCTCAAGTCGGAACTCGGCCTTGAGCTTCCGATCGCCAAATGGGCTGCCGAGGAAGGCGTTGCCAATGACGAGATTGCAGAGCGCATCCGCGTCGCCGCCGACCAGGCCTTCGAACAGAAGGTCGAGCAGGTCAGCAAGCAACAGATGCAGCAGATCGAGAAGCAGGTCCTCCTGCAGGTCCTCGACGGCCGCTGGCGCCAGCACCTGCAGCAGATCGACCAGCTTCGCTCGGTCATCCACCTGCGCTCCTATGGTCAGCGCGATCCGCTGAACGAATTCAAGGAAGAAGCCTTCAAGCTCTTCAATGACCTGCTCGACACGATGCGCACTGAAGTTACGCGCATCCTGATGAACATCCGCATCGCGCCGCCCGCCACCGAGGACCAGCGCGCCGAGATGGCCGCGGCCCGTGAACAGTTGCTGCGCCGCGAACAGGCCCTGTCGAGCACGCAGGAAACCCACCTCAACCCTGACACCGGCGACAATGAAATGACGCCGGGCGTTGTTGAAGGCCCGAACGATCCGCATGCAGGCCCGCCCCTGCACCAGGCCGAAGAAGACTGGTCGAAGACGCCGCGCAATTCGCCCTGCCCCTGCGGCTCGGGCAAGAAGTACAAGCACTGCCACGGCTCTCTCACGGGCGCTGACCAGCAACAGGTCTGATTTCAGGCCGGACACCAGACAAGCAAAAGGCCGCCCCGTCCGGAGCGGCCTTTTCTTCTGGACCTCTGTCAGTGGCTAGCTTTTCCACTTCTCGAGCTGGCGGGCAAACCAGTCGCGTCCGCCCCAGCCAAAGCCGATACCGATCGCGACGGCGAGACCGACAGACACGCCCATGACGAGCATTTCGGCCACGTTCAGCACGAATTCACCGCCCGTCGGGTCGAGTTCCATGCGCGAAATGCCAAGAATGATGGCGAGGCCGACAATCACCCATTTCACCACCATCGCCGCCGTATCGCTGACGCCAGAGCCTGTCGCAGCCATGGCGCTGCTCACCAGCCGCGCAATGATGACGCCAACCACGATGATCACCGCGCCGAAGACAATCGATGCGGCAAGGTCAAGCACAGTATAGGTGGCGTTGGTCAGCACATCGAATTCCAGCGCCCGCAGCGCCTGGATAAGCCCCAGCAGCACGATGAAGAACAGGGCACCCTTGGCGATGATGCTGGAGGCCGTCAGCCCCTTGTCAGCGCCCTTGAAGAGACCAAGTTCAGCGACCGCGGAATCGACACCAAAGCCCGGCAGCGTGCGCATGATGAGATTGTGCACGAACCGGCCGATCAGCACGAAGACCGTCAGCAGGATCGCCGCAATCAGGATACGCGGAATGGCCGAAACAATGTCGCGAAGCATCTCGTTCGCCGGCCCCGATATCGCATCGATGGCGAGGATGTCGAACGCCGCAATTGCGCCGAGAATGCCGATAATCGCCGCCAGAACAGTCGCTGTGATGCCGGAAATATTGACCGGTCCGGACGCAATGCCGAGTTGCTGTGGAACAGGATCGGCAAAGACAAACACCGCCTTCGCTGTCTTCTGCACGACATTCGCAACGATCATGAACAGGACAAAGATAATCACAGCCCCGAATATGTTCGGCAGGTAGCCAAGCACATCGGCCAGCATATTGTTCAGCGGATCGACAATCTGCCGGAGTTCAAGCCTTGTCAGTGCCTGTATTACGCCGATCAGCATCACGATCCAGAAGGCCGCTATCCCCAGGCTGTCTCCCAGGGACTTGGTCGCCTTTCCGTCTGGATCGACCGGGCCCTTGCCGAAACCGGTCTTGTTGATCGCCGCCGATATGACCCATTTCACCAGGAGTGCAACGAGATAGGCTGCAATAAGTATTGCGATGGCAAAGAGTATCTTTGGCCCGTAATCCTGCACCTGTTGTACAGTATTGTTCCAAAATTCTTCCATGGAATCACCCCTTTCGCTCCGGGGTTCCGGATGGAACCCTTAAGAGATAGTAAGGAATGAACTAGGCAGAAGTTCCAGAAAGTCGCGGATTATTTGAAAATTCTGTCAGGCTCGCGCGCCAATTCATATGCCACATGGCGCTGCAGCCTGTCGGTCACCTCTGCCGCCTCGCCTGCCAGAGCGTCGGGCTCGATGAGCGGCCCGAAATGCATGTCAAACCGGGCGCGCTTCTTGTTCAGCAACTCATGAAACAGCGTAATATCGCGCAGCTCGCCATTGATCTGGCTTAGTTTGTAAAACAACCAGGAATTTTTCGCTTTCACATGTAGTGGCGCAATCGGGGCCTTCTGCTTTCGCGCAAGGCTGACCACAGTGGGAAACCAGTCCTGCTCGCTCAGCACCCCGTCAATCCGCTTGGCGAGCTTGCCGGACGGGAAGATGACAACGCACTTTTCCTGCTCGAACGCTTCGGCCGCACGCTTCAGCGTCTCACGCGTCTTGGCCGGCGAACGCTTCGATGCAACCCATTCAATGGGAATGATCACGTCCTGAAATTGAGGATTCACCCGGATCGCATCGGCATTGGCAAAGAAGACAATGTCCTGACGCTTCTGCATGAGTGCGTCCCACACTGCCACACCATCAGCGAGCCCTGTCGGATGGTTCGCCGCGACAACCACGCGGCCTTTCTCGGGCAGGTGGTGAAGCTGGTCGATCGAAACATCGACCTGGAGTTCCTGCGAGAGGTATTCGAAGGAGCGCCGCCCGTTCAGCTGCATCAGCGCATCCGCCATGGACCGCGCCTTGCGATAGCCGAGCATGGAGTAGAGGGCCGGACGCACGACTGGCCAGGTCCAGTGCGAGACAAAACTCGGGCACCTCTCCTCGATCAGCGTGTCCACAATGTGCGTGTCGGTGTCCGGTAGGCCTTCAAGAAAGACTGAGGCCTGGTAATTTTTTTTGATTGCCTCTTCCATGCTCTTTTCCTGCCTGCCCCCAGATCTTGCGTCTGAATCGCCTGTCATTGCTCAGTTTAGCACGGAATTGATAGCACGCATCGCTTTAACTGCGGCTCGCCGGAAATGTGAATCTGTAAAGAATTCAGCAAGTTCTGCTTTACCAAGCCGTAAGCAGAAGCTGCCAGATTGTTCATGACTGAGGGGGAGCGCTGATGGTGCTCCGGTTACTGGACCAAACAGGGTAGATTTATGAAAGTACTATGGATCGAGGATCACGAGCCGGTCAGAGACATGCTGGCGATTGCGGCCGACAAGGCCGCGCGGGCCCGCGTCCAGATTGATCTTGTCCTTGCACCAACCCTGATGGAAGCCGAGCGCCGCCTGCGCCTTGAGCGCTTCGACCTCGTTGTCACCGAACTGACCCTGCCGGACAGCTATGATGGCGACATGACCATCGCCCGTATTGCGAATATGGGCCGTCACCGTATCGCGGTTTCGAGCGCCCATGCCGACCGCGACAAGATCGTCGCAACCGCTGTGCGGTGCGGCTGCAACATCGCCCCTGAGCCCGTCTTCAAGGCGAAACTGGCCTATAACCGCTTCATCCAGCGCCCTGAAACCATGCTTGATTTCTTCTTCGAGCAGATGGAAGCGCAGGCCCGGCCGCAAATCGCAGCCGCATAAGGCGATTTTCTTCAGAAAACGTCATGCGCTCAATGGAAAGCTGCGCTAGGGCAGAGTCATGGAGCAGTTTTCCCTCTACCCCGCCACGCTGACACTGATCGCTGTCAACGTCGCCGCTAGCGTTTTCGGCTGGTCAAATCCGCAATTTCAGGCGGCCAACATGTTCCATGTCGGCCCGATCCGTCAGAACCGCGAATACCACCGCATGCTGACGTCGGGCTTCCTGCATGTTGGTGTCTTTCACCTGCTCATAAACATGTTCGTGCTGTTCCAGTTCGGCGCGACCATCGAGTACAGCGTCGGCACGACAAACTTCCTGATCATCTATTTCGCCTCGCTGGTCGGCGGCAGTCTCTGGGCCTATTTGGAAAACTTCCGCAACCCGGACTATCGCGCCGTGGGGGCGTCTGGCGCGGTTTCCGGCGTTCTCCTCGCCTACTGCCTGTTCTGGCCCTTCTCCCTGCTCTACATCTTCATGATTATCCCGATGCCAGCGGTCCTGTTTGCTGTGCTCTTTATCCTGATCAGCGCAACCCTTGCCGGCCGCGAGAACCGCATCATCGGCCACGAAGCGCATATTGGCGGCGCCCTGTTCGGCCTCGTCATGACCATGATCGTCGTGCCGGATTCACTCGGCATCTTTGCCGGGCAGATCGCAGCCCTGTTTGGTGGAAGCTGAGCCCGGGCATGAGCGTCGAAACCGCCTATCGCCGCCGGATCGAGAACGGCAAGCTCATCGAGGACCCCTCGCAGCTTGAAGCCGCCCGCAGGCTGGACAGCGTCCTGGACCGGCTGAAGAATGCCGGGTCGGGCGGCCTGTTCCGCAAGGCGCCACATATTCGCGGGCTCTATATGTGGGGCGGCGTCGGGCGCGGCAAGTCGATGCTGATGGACCTTTTCCATGAGCTTTCGCCCGTCGCGTCCAAGCGCGTCCACTTCCACGAGTTCATGGGCCGCGTGCAGGACGAGATGAACATCTGGCGCGAGATGAGCGACACCGAGCGCCGCCGCGCCGCGCACCGTGTCCGCAAGGCCGGAAATGACCCGATCGCCCCAGTGGCGAAACTCATCGCCTCAGAGGCGAAACTCCTCTGTTTCGACGAATTCCAGGTCACGCAGATCGCCGATGCGATGATCCTCGGCCGCCTGTTCGAGGAGCTGTTCGAGCGCCGCGTCACCGTCGTCGCAACCTCCAACCGCCATCCTGACGATCTCTACAAGAACGGCCTCAACCGCCAGCTCTTCCTGCCCTTCATCGACATCATCAAGGACAATTGCGACGTCTTCCACCTCGCTTCGGAGCGCGATTACCGGCTGGAACGGCTGAAGGAAGCGCCGGTCTGGCACGTGCTGACAGGCGATGAGGCCGAGGCACGGCTTGATAAAGCCTTCGACCGCCTCACCCTCGGCGCGCACCCCAATCAGTGCTTCCTGCACATCAAGGGCCGCAAGCTTCTGGTTCCTCGTGAAGCGGCCGGCGTCGCCCGCTTCACCTTTGACGAATTGTGCGCCCGCCCACTCGGCTCGCGCGACTATCTCACCATTGCTGCCAATTTCCACACCGTGCTGCTGGACGACATCCCGAAGCTGACCCAGGACAAGCGCAATGAAGCGGCCCGTTTCGTCTCGCTGATCGACGCATTGTACGAGGCACGCGTAAAGCTTGTCGCCACAGCGGCGGCAGAGGCCGATGATCTCTACCCGGCCGGCGATGGCAGTTTCGAGTTCCAGCGCACAGCAAGCCGCCTGCACGAGATGCGGTCCGAAGACTATCTCGCGCTCGAACACCGCGTGCCGCCGCGCGCCGAAAAATCAGAAACTGGCAACGATGAACGCCCCGACGGCAAGGCCTGAATCGGTAACATCCACGATCTGGCCGTTCTCTATCCGGTCGGCAAAGCTGTCCTGATTGGCCACTTCGAACCTTGCGAACCCGCCAATTTCGGCCCGGTCGCCGACGGGGCGAAGCGTGCCGATCTCGACCCCGCCATAAGACCGCGTCTCCGAGCCGTCGCCGGGTTCGACAAATCCCAGCCGCCCGATGAGATAGCTGGTCCAGTTGCCGGCATCCCATTCGGGCCCGGCTGTGACTTCCAGCCCATAGTCCTCGAATTCGGCATCATAGAAGCCGGCGAGTGTCGGGTTAAGCGGGGCATCGAAGCCAATCTCACCAGCCAGCTCCAGGCTTGGCTCGTCACCTATGCCGGGATAAGTCAGCCAGTTCGCCGACACATCAGCGGCATACCCTTCGCCTTCCCAGGCATAACCCACCGTATAGTCAAACTCGTCGGCAAATGCTTCCTGATCCTGGCCGAACGGCGTCAGCCGGTACACAGCGGCATAGACCTCGCCGGCCCCGACAGCGACATCCGCACCAATTGCAATTTCGAGGCTCGGTCCGCCGATCTGCTCGCCGCGGTCAATGACGGAAGAAGAAACGATGGCTTCGGAAAAATAGCCGATCTCCGCGGCGGCTTCCGCCACCGGTAGTGTGCCCAGTATGATTGACCCGGCCAGACGCATCATCGAACTCCCTGAATATTGATCTGCCTTGAACCTAGCGGTCATGGCCATGCGGCAAAACCGCGTGACCTGAAATCGGCAGAATCTTACCCATTTGCGAAAGTCGACAACAAAAAACCCCGCCATTTCCGGCGGGGTTTGCTGTCTGATGGAGTCAGATAAGGCTTACACGAAGCCTTTGAACTTGTCCTTGAAGCGCGACACGCGGCCACCGCGGTCAAGCTGCTGAGTGCCGCCGGTCCAGGCCGGGTGGGAGCTGGAATCGATGTCCAGAACCAGCTTGTCGCCTTCCTTGCCGTAGGTCGAACGGGTCTGGTACTCGGTACCGTCCGTCATCACGACGGTAATGAAGTGGTAATCGGGATGGCCTTCGGCTTTCATCGTCTCTATTCCTTGCGGGTCAGCGGCCGGCACCTGCGCGGTTTGGCCTCTGTGAAAATCGGAAAGCGGCGTCTTAGTAGAAAGAGACCGCGCCCGCAAGGGGGTCGCCGCAATCAAGGTGTAATGGGATGAGTGACACGAGCAGCCAGACCGTCGACGACCGCCGCGAGACCGGTCCCGAGCGCGCAGGCGAGAACCGCCCCAAGGGCCGCAGCATCAAGCCGCTCGCCCTGCTCTGGCCGTATGTGAAGCGCCATATCGGTCTCGTCTTCGTGGCCGCTGTCTTCCTTGTCGTCGCCGCGCTTTCCGCGCTCACCATCCCGTACCTGTTCGGGCAGGCGGTCGATGCCGGCCAGGGCGGGCAGAGCGGCGCTCAGCTTCTCGACACGATTGACCGGTACTTCTTCTACGTCCTCGCCGCGGCAGTCGCGATGGGCATTCTCTCGGCGTTGCGCTTCTACTTCGTTTCGCGCTTCGGCGAGCGCGTCGCCGCAGACCTGCGCACCGACCTCTATTCAAAGCTGCTCAGCCTCAGCCCGCGTTTTCACGCCAATATCCGCTCTGGCGAGGCAGTGTCGCGCCTCACCGCGGACGTCTCCCTGATCGAGACCTTCCTCGGCTCATCGGCCTCGCTCGCGACCCGCACCATCCTGTCCACTGTCGGTGCCATCATCATGATGCTGGTCACCAACTGGCAGCTTGGCGGCACGCTCCTCCTGATGATCCCGCTCGCCATGTTCCCGGTCATGTTCATCGGCCGCATCATTCGCGGGGCCTCCAACAAGGCGCAGACCAAGCTTGCAGACGCTGGCGCGCAGGCGGCTGAAGCACTCGATGCGATTGAGCTGGTACAGGCCTATGGCCAGGAAAAGCAACGCCAGGCGTCCTTTACCACCGCAGCTGAAGAGGTGTTCAGGGCCGCGCTGAAGCGCATCACCGCCCGCGCCTTCATGATCCTCGCCGTTTCCATCATGCTGCTCGGCGGCATGGTCGGCATACTCTGGCTCGGTGCGCGCTCTGTCGCCAATGGAAACATGACGCCGGGCGAGCTCACCCAGATGATCCTCTACGCCTTCTATGCCGGGTCCGGCTTCGGCATGCTGGCGGAAGTCTGGGGTGAGGTGATGCGTGCAGCCGGCGCTGCAGACCGTGCGACCGAAATCCTGAACGAGAGACCGGAAATCCGCGCCCCCGCCACCATTGTGCCAACCGCCCCGGACCATCGAGGCCATCTCGTCTTCGATCGGGTCAACTTTTCCTATGGTCAGGCCGATGCGCCCGCCCTGAAGGACTTCTCCCTTGATGTGCGGCCCGGCGAATTCGTCGCGCTGGTTGGCCCCTCCGGCGCTGGCAAATCGACGGTGTTCCGGCTCGCACTCCGCCTGTTCGATCCGCAATCGGGCCGCATCCTCGTCGATGATGTCGCCGCCACTGACACAGACCCGGCGCTCTGGCGCGCGCAATTTGCCTATGCCCCTCAGGAATCGGCGCTCTTCACCGGCACGGCCCGCGAGAACATCGCCTTCGGTGCGCTGGGGGCGGTCAGCGACAAGCAGCTCATCAAGGCCGCCACAATGGCCGAGGCGTGGCGCTTCCTTGAGGAGAAAGGCGGCCTCGACGCCAATATCGGCCAGAAGGGCCGTAGTCTCTCCGGCGGCCAGCGCCAGCGCGTCGCGCTTGCCCGCGCGCTCGTGCGTGAAGCGCCGATCCTGCTGCTCGATGAGGCGACGTCGGCGCTTGACAGTGAAAGCGAAGGCCTCGTCCAGAAGGCCATCGCCACCGCTGCCGAAGGCCGCTCCACCCTGGTCATCGCGCACCGGCTCTCGACCATCCGGCGCGCCACCCGCATTGTCGTGATGGATGATGGCCGCATCGTCGAAGAAGGCAGCCACGATACGCTCGTGGCAAAGGGCGGGCTGTATGCGCGACTGGCCGAGATGCAGTTTGCCGCCGCCGCGGCGGAGTGAGCCCCACCCCGACCCTCCCCAAGAGGGAGGGGGATGACGTCATGCCAACATGCTCGTCTTGTGCCAGTGGTCTCATGGTTCGACTTCGCTCACCATGTCGACCTGATGCAATGTATAAATAAGCCCGACATGGTGAGCGAAGTCGAACCATCTCGGGCGGATGAGTGCAGGCGGCTGCGGTGTCCGCCCCTCCCCGTTTATCCTGAGCCTGTCGAAGGAGGGAGGGTCGGGGGGGCGATTTTATTCCCCGAAAGCCTTCGCCTTGCGCAGGCGCTCTTTCAATTTCGGCATCAGCGCTTCATTCGCAGCGATAATATTACCCGTCGTCTGTACGTCGCCGCCATCGATCTCGTCCACGAGACCGCCCGCTTCGCGCACCAGCACGATACCTGCTGCGATGTCCCAGGCCTTGAGGCCCCGTTCCCAGAAGCCGTCAAATCGGCCCGCTGCGACATAGGCCAGGTCCAGCGCCGCCGAACCATACCGGCGAATGCCGGCTGTCACCGGCGTCAGCGATGCGATCTCCTGCGCGAACTGGCGGTGCGAAGCCTCGCCCTTGCCAATCCACGGTGTACCGGTCGCGAAGACGCCTTCTTCGAGCCGCTTGCGACTGGCTACGAAGAGCTTGCGTTGGTCGAGCCAGGCGCCGCGGCCCGTCTCGGCCCAGAAGATCTCGTTCTTGGCGACATCATAGACCACACCGGTCAGCAGCTTGCCTTCGCGCTCCAGCGCGATCGACACCGCATAGTGCGGCTGGCCATGCAGGAAGTTCAGCGTCCCGTCCAGCGGGTCGACAATGAACCGGTTGGACTTGTCGGTTCCTTCGACAATACCGCGCTCTTCCATGACGAAGCCATAGCCGGGCCGTGCCTTGGACAGGCTGTCAAAGATGATCTCCTCTGCGCGGTGATCGGCATTCGAAACGAAATCCGCCGGTCCCTTCTTGGAGATCTGCAAATTCTCCACCTCGCCAAAGTCGCGCGCCAGCGATCGTCCGGCGAGCCGGGCGGCATTGATCATCACGGTTCCGACGGGGGAGGGTTTCGACATGTCAGTTCCTAGTCGGCGCGGCGAAGATAGGTGGTGTCGGAGGTCTGCACGACAATGCGTTCACCCTGGCCGACAAAAGGCGGGACCATGACGCGAATGCCATTCTCGCAGGTCGCCGGCTTGAAGCTGTTGGCGGCCGTCTGGCCTTTGACGACAGGTTCGGTTTCTTCAATCGTCAGGATGACCTGGTCCGGCAGGGAAATACCGATCGGCTTGTCCTCGTAGAATTCGATGACGACCGTCATGTCGCTCTGGAGGAAGGCTTCCTGGTCGCCGATGAAATCCTTCTGGATCTCGATCTGCTCATAATTTTCCTGGTTCATGAAGGCGTGCGCCTCACCCGCATCGTAGAGATAGGTATAGTCGCGCTGTTCAAGGCGGACCTTCTCAACGGTTTCCGAAGAGCGGAAACGCTCATTCAGTTTGGAACCATTGATGAGGTTGCGCAGCTCGACCTGGTTGAACGCACCGCCCTTGCCAGGCTTTACAGCGTTGGTCTTCACAGCGCGCCAGATCGAGCCCTGATGCTCGATGACATTTCCTGGCTTGATTTCGTTTCCGTTGATTTTGGCCATGCCTGATTTCCCGATTGGAGCCCGGCGCGCGGGGTAGCCGCCTACACCGGGCCGGTCAAGATGTCCCGGCAGGATCGCGGCAATAAGGAAGGGCTTTGGAATATGGGCCAATTGCGTTACCCATGTATTTCCGTTCACGAGAGCTAAGGGGGCATTTGATATGGATGGATTGCTGGGTCGCTTTTTGAGCTTCGACAAGATGATCACGGGAACGATCGTGAAATTCTTGTACTACATACTTCTCGCACTCGTCATTCTCGGCGGGATATTCTTCCTTCTGCAGAGCCTGTTCTCCGGCAATTTCGGAATGTTCCTTGGCGGCCTTATCCTGCTGCCACTGGCGATCATCTATGTCCGCATGATCTGCGAGATGTTCCTCGTCATTTTCCGGATCAGCGATAATCTGGCTGCGCTGCGGCAGATGAAAGAGAACGAGACCAAATAGGCCGCGCCGGATGCGGGCGGGCCTGAACTGACAGGATCGGGATGAACATCATTTCCAATTATCTCAGCTTCGAGAAGCCGATGGGTGAGGTTCTCACCAAATTCCTCTTCTATGTCGGCATTCTCCTCATCCTGTGGTGGGGGCTGCGCAGCCTCTGGCACTACATAACCTGGTTCGACAATGACTGGGACGAAGCCCTGTGGGGCGTGATCAAGACACCCTTCATCGTCATCCTGAAACTGCTGGCGCTGCGCGTCGCATCCGAATTCGTGCTGTCGGTGCTGAGACTGGACAAGCCGAAGGTCTAGCCCCCCACGCCGATCCTCCCCAAAGGGGAGGGGAATAACGTTTCGCCAAGCTGCTAACTTCAAGCGAGCGGCCTCATGGTTCGACTTCGCTCACCATGTCGGCCTATGAGACGTGGGAAGAAGCCCGACATGGTGAGCGAAGTCGAACCACTGGCGGGCGGATGCGTGCAAACATCTGAAGGCATCGCTCCCTCCCCCCTCATCCTGAGCTTGCCGAAGGATGGGGAGGGCCCACGGTGGGGCCTTAAAACTCAGTGACCGCCTCATCGAGCGCTGCATTGAATGCCGCCACTGCCGCCTTCGCTCCGCCCGGATGCGACCACACCGCTGAGCTCACCGCCACAAAATCGGCACCAGCCAGCGAAATCGCCTTCGCACGCTCAGCCGTGATCCCGCCAATCGCGACGCAGGGAATTTCCATCACCGCCTGCCACCATTCCAGCAATTCCGGCTCTGCCGGCACCGTGTCTACCTTGGTCTCGGTCGGAAAGAATGCCCCGAACGCGACATAATCCGCGCCCTGCTCACCGGCCTCCATCGCGACATGGCGGGAATTCTTCGCCGTCGCACCAATGATCAGATCCTTGCCGAGCCGTTTGCGCGCATCTTTCACGCGCATGTCAGAGTGCCCGAGATGAACGCCGTCCGCGCCAACCGCCTCGCATATATCGACGCTGTCATTAATGATCAGCGCCACATCACGCGACCTGCAGATCGGCAGCACGGTCTCGGCCACGCGCCTTGTCGCCTCCACATCGAGGACATCGCCCGGCTTGATCCGCACCTGCAGGCAGGCCACATCGCCGCCGTCCAGGGCGTTCTCAAGGTCTCGCGCAAAGCCTGCCACGTCCGACACAATGGGCGGCGTGATCAGATAGAGGCGCGTGCGCTGGCGGTTTGGCTCGGTCATTGCGCTCTCCTAGACCGGCCCGCCGCGCCAGAAAAGCCTTCGCCGCCATCCGCCGTCAGTTTGCACTTGCATATAGCGCGCTATCGCGACAGTGTGACCACTGAACCGGGCTGCTGAGACCCGGCCCTGGAGGACACAATGAAGATATTCGCCGCCGCGCTCGGCCTTGCCGCTCTCGCCGCCTGCACCACGGCGCCCGCCCCCGAAACAGAGGCCACAAGTTCGACGCCGCGTGCCGCATCCCTGTCTGCTATCGGTATCGGCGTCTCGGACCTTCAGGCCTCGAACACCTTCTATACCGAGGCGCTCGGCATGGAGTATGTCACCGAGTTCAAGCTTTCTTACATGGATGAGATCGTCCTGCGCTTCCCGGCTGGCGGCAGCGCTATCGTGCTGATGGAATGGACCGATGGCAGCGAGCGGACACTGGGCTCGAACGGCATGAAGATCGTCGTGCGCTCACCCGATCCAGCCGCCATGGCTGACAGGATCAGGGCTGCTGGCGGCGAAATCATCCGCTATCCCGAGCCTGTCCCCGAAGTCGGCGGCGCGATTGTCGGCTTTGCAAAGGATCCGGACGGCTACCTGCTGGAACTGTTGCCGAACCTCTAGGACAGGGTCATTTTTCAGTCACCGAGCGCACCCCGACGACGAACATGCCAATGCCGGCCAGTGCGCAGATGCCTCCGACGATCGGCCTGTCACCTGCGAACACAGTCAGCAGGCCGCCTCCCGCGACAATGATGCCGATATACATCAGGCGGGCCGGTTGATGATCCGTTCCTTGCTGGCCGGATGCCTGGCCAGCGCCTTGCCCTTGCGCAGTGGGCGCGGATAGAAACCGCCACCGCAATTGGGGCAGGTGCCCTTGTGAACATTGCGCCCACAATCCTTGCAGAAGGTGCATTCAAAGGAACAGATAACGGCGCCCGGCTCATCGGCCGGCAGGTCTTTTCCGCAGGTTTCGCAACAGGGACGCATTTCGAGCATGGCCAGAGCCTACGGCAATTGCCCTGCCCCGTCATGATAAAGGCGGCCCCGAAAGGCCGCCTTTTCACTTAAATATTTGTCACGCGATGAAGCGGCAATCAGCCGGCCTTGGAGGCCTGGTAAATGCTGTCGATCGAGCTTGCGAGCGTCGCATTGAACGCCTCATCGCTCTGCTGGGCTGACAGGCCTTCGGTCAGCGCGCGGGAGAAACTCGCAATCATGCCGGTGTTCTGCGACAGGCGATTGTTGGCCTCTTCGCGCGAATAGCCTCCGGACAGCGCGACGACCCGCATCACGCGCGGATGGTCAATCAACGGCTTGTAGAGGTTTGCCTTCTCCGGAAGCGTCAGCTTTAGCATGACTTTCTGGTCAGCGCCGAGCGCGTCGAGTTGCGTCTTGATTTCCTTCAGCAGGATCTCCTCGGCCTCCGCCTTGTCAGAGATCGAGATGGTGACTTCCGGTTCGATGATCGGAACGAGGCCATGGCCGAGAATCTGGCGGCCGACATCGAATTGCTGGTGCACGACAGCAGAGATGCCCGCAGGGTTCGCCGCATTGATGACAGAGCGCATCTTGGTGCCGAAAATGCCTTTCGACACGGCTTTTTCCAGCAGCGCATCGAGGTCCGGCATCGGTTTCATCACCTGGACGCCGTCTTTCTCGTCCGCGAGGCCCTTGTCGACCTTGAGGAATGGGACGACGCCGCATTCATTCCAGAGATAGGTCGCCGTCGGCGTGCCATCGATATCGCCATCCATGGTGCGCTCGAACAGGATCGCGCCCATCACCTTTTCGCCATTGAAGGCCGGGGATTTGATGATCCGCGCCCGCATCTCATGGATCAGGCTGAACATTTCCTCATCATTCGAATAGGCATCCTCATTCACGCCATACAGGCGCAGCGCCTTCGGCGTTGATCCGCCCGACTGGTCGAGCGCCGCGATAAATCCGGCTTTCTCGCTCGCCTGTTTCATCATTTCAGTGTTTGCCATGAATTTACTTCCCCTAGTGTTTCAAGGCTTCAACGCCCGGTAGCGCCTTGCCCTCCATCCATTCAAGAAATGCACCGCCGGCGGTGGAGACGAAGGTAAAGTCCTCGCCCGCGCCCGCATGGTTCAGTGCTGCAACTGTATCGCCGCCCCCGGCGACTGCGATCAGGTCGCCAGCTTTCGCGCGGCTCGCGGCTGCTCGCGCCGCAGCGACGGTCGCGGCATCGAACGGCGTAATCTCGAACGCACCAAGCGGGCCGTTCCACACTAGCGTCTTCGCCCGGTCCATTGCCGCTTCGAGGCCTTCGACCGTCCGCGGGCCCGCATCAAGGATCATCTCGTCCTCTGCGACATCAGCGGCAGCGCAGGTCCGGTTCTCGGCATTGGCCGCAAATTCCTTTGCGACGACGACGTCAACCGGCAGCAGGATCTCACAACCTGCCGCCTTCGCATTTTCCTCGATCTTGCGGCACGTATCGGCAAGGTCATGCTCACAGAGTGACTTGCCCACTTTGACACCGCGCGCGGCGAGGAAGGTGTTCGCCATGCCCCCGCCAATCGCCAGCATGTCCACTTTCGAGACAAGATTCTTCAGAAGGTCGATCTTGGACGAGACTTTCGCCCCGCCGACCACGGCCAGCACGGGACGCTCCGGCGACCCGAGCGCCGCATTCAGCGCATCAAGTTCACGCTCCATTGACTTGCCCGCATAGGCCGGCAGGCGGCGCGCGAGCCCCTCGGTCGACACGTGCGCGCGGTGGGCCGCTGAGAAGGCATCATTCACATAGACATCGCCGAGCTTTGCCATCTCGTCGGCAAGCTCCGGACTGTTCTTTTCCTCGCCAGGCTTGAAGCGGGTATTCTCCAGCAGGACAACGCCCCCGCCCTGGATCGAATGAATCGCATTCATCGCCGTCTCGCCGACGCAGTCTTCAGCAAAGGCGACCGGCGCGCCAAGCACTGTTGCAAAGGCATCCGCGACAGGTCGCAGACTCATTTCCGGCTTCACTTCACCCTTTGGGCGTCCAAAATGCGCGAGCAGCGCCACTTTCGCACCCTTGCCAGAGAGGGCCTGGACCGTATCGAGCGCAGCCCGCAGGCGCGTATCGTCGGTCACCTCACCCGCATCATTCATCGGTACGTTGAAATCAACCCGCACCAGCGCTGTCTTGCCGGCGAGGCCGTCTGCGTCTTCGAGCCTGTTGAAGTCTGCCATTGTCTAGTCTCCATCCTTGCGGAATACCGCCCGCAGCAATGCCGCCGGGCCGGTATGATATTTTCCTTCGCTGAGCGTCTCGACTCCGGTCCAGAAGGCGAGGCTCTCTAGCGTTTCGAAGTCGGCCTGGATCATGCCAGCGGCATAGAGCATCTCTACATCGGCAGGCCCGCCTGACTGATATCGCTCCTGATAGGCGATTTGTTCCGGTGAAAAGCCTTCCATGAACAGCAGTCCGCCCGGCTTCAGCGTACGCGCATAGAGCGCATGCAGCTTCGGGCGGGCATGCGGCGGCATGTGCGCGAACATGGACGCGACAATGTCGAAGCCGGCCTCCGGCCAGTCCCATTCGAACAGATTGGCCTCGACGGTACGAACCTTCACGCCATGGCATTCGGCCAGGGCTTCAGTCTTGGCGAGGCCGAGGTCCGACATGTCGACCGCCGTCACATCAAGGCCCAGCCGGGCAAGAAAGACGGCGTCTCGCCCTTCTCCGCAAGCCGGAACAAGCGCTGTCCCGCCAGTCTCTTCGATGACGTCGCGCCAGGCCATCAGCAGACGGCTGGCGCGGTCACCATAGGCGAAATCTTCTCCGGAAAACCGGTCATCCCAGAATGATTTGGGAAGGGGCGGTTCCATGAGCGCGCTACTCCGTTCGCCGCTCCCTAGATGAATTTCGACATCGCAATGGCCGTGTCGCTCATACGGGTCGAGAAGCCCCACTCATTGTCATACCAGGACAGGACAGAGCACAGCGTGCCGTCCATCACCTTGGTCTGGTCGGTGTGGAACACCGAAGAGTGCGGGTTGTGATTGAAGTCGATCGACACGTTCTTCACGTCCGTATAGCCGAGCACGCCTTTCAGCGGGCCGTTGGCGGCGGCGCGGATCGCGTCATTGATCTCTTCGACTGTGGTGGCGCGCTTGGCGATGAATTTCAGATCGACCACAGACACGTTCGGGGTCGGCACGCGGATCGCGAAGCCGTCGAGCTTGCCATTCAGTTCCGGAAGGACGAGGCCGACAGCCTTTGCCGCCCCGGTCGAGGTCGGGATCATCGAGGTCGCTGCTGCGCGGCCGCGATAGAGATCCTTGTGCATCGTATCGAGCGTTGGCTGGTCACCGGTATAGGAGTGGATCGTCGTCATCATGCCTTTTTCGATGCCGATCGTGTCGTTCAGCACCTTGGCGACAGGCGAGAGGCAGTTCGTCGTGCACGAGGCATTGGAGACAACCATGTCGTCGCCGGTCAGCGTGTCATGGTTCACGCCATAGACGATGGTCTTGTCCGCGCCGGAGGCTGGTGCAGACACGAGAACGCGCTTGGCACCGGCTGTGAGGTGCATCGACGCCTTTTCCTTGTCGGTGAAGATGCCGGTACATTCCATCGCAATGTCGACATTGTTCGCGGCATGCGGCAGCTCTTTCGGGTCGCGGATCGCGGTCACCTTGAAGGACTGGCCACCAACCTTGATCGTGTCGCCTTCCACCGAAACATCCATCGGCAGCGTGCCGTGAACCGAGTCGAACTTCAGAAGGTGCGCATTGGTCTCAACGGGGCCCAGATCGTTGATTGCGACAACTTCAATGTCAGTGCGTCCGTTCTCCAGGATTGACCGAAGAACATTCCGGCCGATCCGGCCGAATCCGTTAATGGCGACACGAACAGCCATAGCTTATTCCTCCAAAATGGCGATTTGCGCCCGCGAATATGCAGGTTTCGCGCCGGGTCTAGACGGCTTGGACGCCGAGGTCCAGCTTTCACCCCTCGATAGGCATGAAGTGTCGCGGCGATTCACCATTAAAGTGGCATTCGTCGCCCCGATTCCTGACCGCTCCGCCCGCGTCAGCGCTTGCGCACGCTCACCTTGCCAGCCGCTTTTCGCGCCCGCTCGCGCGCCTCTTCAATGGTCGATCCGCGCGCCACGGCAACGCCCATGCGCCGCTTCTTGAAACTCTCCGGCTTGCCAAACAGGCGAAGCTCGCTTTCCGGCACGGCCAGCGCATCCTCGAGCCCGTCGAACACCACACCTGCAGCGTCGATCCCGCCATAGATGACAGCGCTCGCACCGGGGGATCTCAGGCTTGCATCGACGGGCAGGCCGAGAATGGCGCGCGCATGCAGCGCGAACTCGCTCTGATTCTGCGTCGCGAGCGTAACAAGCCCGGTATCGTGCGGGCGCGGGCTGACCTCGGAAAACCAGACCTCATCGCCCTTCACGAACAGTTCCACACCGAACAGGCCGAGGCCGCCCAGGGCATCAGTCACCTTCCGTGCCATATCGCGCGCTGTTTCCAGCGCTTTTTCGCTCATGGGTTGGGGTTGCCAGCTTTCAACATAGTCGCCGCTTTCCTGCCGGTGACCCACCGGTTCGCAGAATACCGTGCCGTTCGCCGCGCGCACGGTCAGCAATGTAATCTCGAAATCGAAATCCACCTGTCCTTCGACAATCACCCGCATCTCGCGCTTGCGGCCGGCCTCCAGCGCATAGATCCAGGCATGGTCGATATGGGCTTCCGACTTCACATGCGACTGGCCCTTGCCGGATGACGACATCACCGGCTTCACAAACACGGGATATCCAATCTTCTCGGCGGCCTCGGCCAGTTCGTGTCCCGTCGACGCAAACGCATAAGGACTCGTCGGCAGGCCGAGTTCCTCCGCGGCGAGCCGGCGAATGCCTTCCCGGTTCATGGTGAGCTGTGTCGCCCGCGCCGTCGGAATGACGGTCGCCAGCCCTTGCGCTTCAATCCTGGCCAGTTCGTCCGTTGCAATCGCCTCGATCTCCGGCACGATCAGATGCGGCTTTTCCTGCTCGACCAGCGCTCGCAGCGCCGCAGCATCGGTCATGTCGACCACATGGCTGCGATGGGCGACCTGCATGCCCGGCGCATTCTCATAACGGTCAACGGCCACGACTTCCGCGCCGAGCCGCATCAGCTCGATCACGACTTCCTTGCCAAGCTCACCTGAACCTAGAAACATGATGCGCGTCGCCGACGGCGACAGCGGCGTACCGATGGAAACCATGTCTACCGCGCCCCTTCTGCCGGGGCTTCAAACAGGCTGATACCCTCGCCCTTGACCAGCCGCACCAGGATATAGGCGAGAAGCCCCACCGGCCCGAACAGGAAGCTGGCAATCAGGCATGGCGCAACGGCCATATGCGGCAGGCCGCGCCGCTGCGCGTCACGCCCGATCCAGGCACCGACGAAAAGATCAAAAACGAGATAGTGGCTCCAGCCGATCAGCACACCATTCGGATGGCTGAACAGGGCAGACACTCCGGCAATCGTGGCCATGCCAACACCCTCTGCAGACTGGCCGAAAAACATCGAGGCGATGAGGCAGATTGTGTAAAAGGCGCCAAAGACGAGCGGATAGATACCGGAATGCACAACAAGCTGGGTCGTCCGCCATTTCGGCCCCAGCACCAGCAGCAACCAGGCCGGCACCACCAGCGCATTGATCACGACGTAAACAAGCTCAAGACTCATCGCCCTTCCCCTCCCCATAAGCCCGTGGTCGGGCTTATAAGAACAGTCTGGCGCTCTCCGCAATACTTTCTGCCCCACCGAAAGGGCATGCCGTTAGCCGTGAGCATCGCAGCCTTATGGTTCGACTTCGCTCACCATGTCGGCTTGATGCATCCTTGGAGATAGCCCGCCATGGTGAGCGAAGTCGAACCACTGGCGGGCGACTGGTAGATATGATTGCTCCCATCGCCCCTCCCCGCGCGCGGAGAAGGTCGGGATGGGGCTTTCGAACGCTCGGAGGCCACGGCAATGGCTCTCAAGCTATTTGCGGTACCGGGCCGGTATAGACGGACTTGGGCCGCACCAGCCGCCCTTCTTCGATCTGCTCGCAGGCATGCGCGATCCAGCCGAGGATGCGCCCCATCGCAAAGATCGCCGTGAACGCTTCGCGCGGTATGTCGAGCGCTTCGAGCAGGACCGCCGTATAGAATTCGACATTCGTCTCCAGCGACCGCTCGGGATATTTCACCGCGAGTGACTTCAGGACGGCGCTTTCGATATGTTCGGCAAAGCCGATGCGTCCCGCCGTTCCGGGCAGCTGCGCAACCGCCGCCTTCAGCGCGTCGGCTCGTGGGTCGCGCACGCGGTAGACCCGGTGACCAAACCCCATAAGGCGCTCCTTGCGGGCCAGCGCCGCCTCGATCCACTCTTCGGCATTCTCCGGCGCACCAATAGCGTCCAGCATGTCGAGGACCGGCCCCGGCGCGCCGCCATGCAGCGGACCTTTCAGGGCTGATAGCCCGCCAAGCGCAGCCGACGTCAAGCCGGCCCGCGTGGATGCGATCACGCGCGACGCAAAGGTCGATGCGTTCAGCCCATGATCGGACACCGTCACCAGATAGGCCGAAAACGCCTTCACGTCCGGCGCGGGGGCGGGCCGACCGCGCATCATGCGCAGGAAATCCTCCGCCTGACCAAGCGACGCATCCGGTGCAATGGGTTCAAGCCCCTGCAATTCGCGGATTGCTGCAGCGGTAAACACTGCCGCCGCAGCTGGCAGCGCCAACGCCGTCTCCAGCGTCTCATCGTCGGCAAGCAGGCTCCATCCGGTGCGCAGATAGGAGACTACCCCGACAGCCGGGCCGAATGTGCCGACATGGCTGAATGCCGCCCGGCGCGCTTCGCCAAGGGCCCGACGGACGCTGCCCGCATCGCCGGGACAATCGAGAAAGCCGTCCCAGAGCAGCGCCAGCGTCTCTTCATAGCCAAGCTCGGCCGCCAGTTTCTCGACTGGCCAGCCCCGGATGACGAGGCGGCCGGCCTTCCCGTCCACATCGGAAAGAACCGTTTCGGCAGCGACAATGTTTTCAAGTCCAGAGTCCATTGCAATTTCTCCTGTTTTTCACCGGAGATGTCTGGTAACGACTCACGAACGTCAATCTTGATCAATAGCATCAATATATGAAGTGGATTCCCCGCGATGCCGCACTGGAGCGGCTCGGCGTCAAGCCTCAGACGCTCTATGCCTATGTCAGCCGCGGTGTGATCCACTCCCGCCCGGACGAGACCGATTCGCGCATCAGCCTCTATTCAGCCGCCGATATCGACGCCTTCCTCAAGCGGCGCCGCACGGGCCGCAACCGCAATGCCATCGCCCGCGCCGCTATCTCATGGGGCGACCCGGTCATGGAAACCGCAATCACCACGGTACGAGACGGGGACCTCATCTATCGCGGCAATTCCGCCATCGAACTTGCCAGCACCGCGACGCTCGAAGAGACCGCCGCCATCCTCTGGCAAGCCGACGACTTTCCTGAGGTTCCGCCCATCCTGACCGCCGTTCCCGGCGCGACCGGCAAGGCCCGCCTGCTCTCCAGCCTCGCCGCACAGGCCGCCATCGATCCGCCCGGCTTCGGACGCGGCCATGACGCTCTCATCCATGACGGCGCGCGATTGCTCGACAACGCCTCCCACGCCATCACGCGCCAGGGCGGCCCGAACCCGTTTCATACGCGCCTTGCCCGCTTCTGGAGCCTGAACGCTGAAGGCGAGGACCTTGTCCGCCGCGCCCTCGTCCTTGTCGCCGACCATGAACTGAATGCGTCGACCTTTGCCGCGCGTATCGCCGCCTCGACCGGCGCATCGCTCGCCGCAGCGGCGCTTGCCGGGTGCGCAGCGCTGACCGGTCCCCTGCACGGCGAAGCCAGCGCCCGCGCGCTCGCCTATCTTCGCCACGCCACCGAAACCTACCCGAATACGGCGCTGGGCGCTCTTGCAGCCCGGGGCGAGCGCGTGCCAGCTGTCGGTCACCCGTTATATACAGGCGGTGACCCGCGCGCGGCCCACCTCATCGACTGGCTGTCCCCCTCACGCCTGGTGCAAGACGCGATTGATGCCGCAGAAGACGCAGCCGGACAGGCCGCCAATATCGACATGGCACTGGCTGCGCTGACCATGGAGCTGAACCTGCCCGACGATGCGCCCTTCCTGCTCTTCGCCAGCGGTCGCCTCACCGGCTGGATCGCCCATGCCATCGAACAGCTTACCTCCGGCAAGCTGATAAGGCCGCGCGCCACCTATACCGGCACCTGACCCCACCCCTACCCCCCAGAAGAGAGGGGGTGGCGCGCCAGCGGCGTCGTGGTTCGACTTCGCTCACCATGTCGCCTTTTGGAAGGTCAAGGAGAGCCCGACATGGTGAGCGAAGTCGAACCATAGAGGGCGGTATTCACAAGCGTCTCAGACCGACGCCCCTCCCCCCTCTATCCTGAGCCTGTCGAAGGAGGGAGGGTCGGGGCGTGGCTTAGGCCAGCTTCTCCGCCAGGACGACAACCGCCTCGGACGTAATGCCGAACTTCATGTAGAGGTCCTTGTACGGCGCGCTTGCACCGAAACTGTCCATGCCGACAAAGCCGCCATCGAAACCGATCCAGCGGTCCCAGCCAAAACGCACACCGGCCTCAACTGCAATCTTCGGCAGGTCGCCGCCCAGCGTCTCGCGCTGATAGCTCGCCGGTTGCGCTTCAAACAGCTCCATACAGGGCATGGAGACGACGCGTGCGCCAATGCCCTTGCTTTCAAGCTCGGCCTGAGCGGCCACGGCAATCTCGACCTCTGAGCCTGTCGCGATCAGCACAAGCTTCTCGTCCGCCTTTGCCGGTGAGAGCACATAAGCGCCCTTTGCCGACAGGTTCTCATCCGTATGCGTCTTGCGGACGCTCTTCACCTTCTGACGGGTCAAGGCGATAGTCGACGGGCCATCGGCATTCTTCAGCGCCAGCTCCCAGCATTCCGCCGTCTCGACCCCGTCCGCGGGGCGGAAGACATGCATGTTCGGCATCGCGCGCAGCGAGGCGACATGTTCGACCGGCTGGTGGGTGGGGCCATCTTCACCCAGGCCGATGGAATCATGCGTCATCACATGGATGACACGTTCGCCCATCAGTGCGCCAAGCCGGATCGCCGCGCGTGAGTAGTCTGCAAAGACAAGGAAGGTGCCAGAATAAGGGATGATGCCCTTGTGCAGCGCCATGCCGTTCATTGCCGCCGCCATGCCATGCTCGCGTACGCCGTAATGTACATAACGGCCCGCCCAGTTGTCCGGCGTCATCGGCTCGGTCGCCTTGGTCTTGGTGTTGTTGGAGCCTGAAAGGTCTGCCGAACCACCGACCATTTCCGGAATGGCCTTGGTCAGTTCTTCAAGCACAGCGCCAGACCATTGGCGTGTCGCCTTGTCCTCGCCGCCATCCACGACCGCTTTCTTGTGCGCCTTGACGACAGCGGCGATGTCCCCCAGCTCGCCGGCCAGCGCCTTGTCGAACTCGTCTTTCAGCTTCGACGCATCATGGCGGGCCTTCCACTCATCGTGGAGGTGCGCGGCATGCGCGCCTTCGCGCTTCCAGGCGTGCTCGATGTCTTCGGGCACGACAAACGGTTCATGGCTCCAGCCGATATTCTTGCGGATCCCGGCGATCTCGTCAGCGCCATAAGGGCCGCCATGCGCCTTGCCTGTCCCGGCAATCGTCGGCGCACCATAGCCGATGATTGTCTTGCAGGCGATCATGGCCGGCTTGTCCTGGCGCTGCGCCCATTCGAGCGCACCATAGATCTCGCGGGTATTGTGACCGTCAATCGCCTTGGTCGCCCAGCCAGCCGCCTCGAATCGCTTCAGCTGGTCAGTACCGTCGGAAAGATCCGTCGAGCCATCGATGGTGACGGAATTGTCGTCGAACAGAACGATCAGCTTGTTGAGCTTGAGGTGTCCGGCCAACGTGATCGCTTCCTGGCTGACCCCTTCCATCAGGCAGCCATCGCCTGCAATCACCCAGGTCTTGTGATCGACGAGGTCATCGCCGAAGCGCGCATTCAGGTGACGCTCAGCCATCGCCATGCCGACGGCGGTCGCAATGCCCTGCCCCAGCGGGCCGGTTGTCGTTTCAACACCCGGCGTCACGAAATTCTCCGGATGGCCCGGCGTCTTCTGGCCGACCTGACGGAAATTGCGGATCGCATCGCGCGTCACGCTTTCATAGCCGGTGAGGTGGAGCAGCGAATAGATCAGCATCGAGCCGTGGCCCGCCGACAGGACGAACCGGTCCCGGTCCGGCCAGAACGGGTCGCGCGGATCATGCTTGAGATAATGCGTCCACAGCACGGTGGCGACATCCGCCATGCCGAGGGGCAGGCCAACATGCCCCGACTTTGCCTGTTCGACCGCATCCATCGACAGAGCGCGGATGGCGTTCGCCATGTCCTTGTGTTCAACCGCCATGCTGATACCCCTGCTTTTTGCAACGCTTTGGACGCCTGCAGCCTTTAATGTCAACCTGCTTGGCGAACTGGCCTGCATCCTGCTATCGGGAAAGCTATGGATAAATTGAATTCTGCTGCGGAAAGTCTCGACCGGGCGCTGTCACGCCTTGAAGGCGCGCTCGACACGCTTTTCGAGCGCGCGGGAGATCCGGGCGTCGTAAAACGCGAGCTCGCCGCCATGGTCGCCGACCGCGCACGCCTCGCCGATGAGCTTGACGCCTCGCTCGCCCGTGAGCGGCAATTGCAGGCGCTCGCCGATGAAGCCTCCGAAGCGCTCGGCTCGGCCATCAATGAGGTCCGCGCCGCCCTCAACCGGGAAGGGTCAAGCTGATGGCCAAGGCGGACATCACCATTCGCGGCCGTGAATACGCCGTCGCCTGCGCCCCCGGACAGGAGGCCCGCCTCGTCGAGCTCTCGCGCCGTCTCGACAAGCGCGTGCGCCAGATCGCTGATGCTGTTGGCGATATTGGAGAAGCGCGCCTGCTCCTTGTTGCCGCGCTTGCCCTGCTCGACGAACTCGACGCCGCCCGCCGCAGCACGCCCGCCGATCTCAGCCAGCAGAAGGCCGCTTCGGCGCTGTCCGATGCCGCCGCACGCATCGAAGCCCTCGCCCGGCGCGTTGAGGCCGGCCAGTGACCCCAGACGGGCGCCCACCCGGCCAGCGCGATCTCTCGGTCCTCATCCCTTTCTTCAATGAGGAAGGAAACGTCATCCCGCTGCTCGACGAGGTGCACGAAGCGCTCGCCCATCTCGACTATGAAATCGTCTGCGTGAATGACTGCTCGGCCGATGCGACAGGCGCCGAACTCGCGGAGGCCCAGGCCCGGCACCCGGACCGCGTCATCATCCGCACCCATGTTCGCCGCGCAGGCAAGTCTGCCGCCCTGATGACCGGCCTTCGTGCCGTTTCAGGACGCTGGACACAGCTCATCGACGGCGATGGCCAGAATGACATTGCCGATACGAAACGCCTCTGGGCCGAAATCATCGCGCCGGGAAACACCGGCAAGCTCGGCCTCATCGCCGGCAAGCGCAACAGCCGCAATGACAGTGGCTTCAAATGGCTGCAATCGCGCGTCGCCAATGGCATCCGCCGCTTCATGCTGCGCGATGACGCCACCGACACAGGCTGTGGCTGGAAGCTGATGCGCACGGACGCGTTTCGTGAACTGCCCTATTTTGCCAGCATGCACCGATTTCTCCCCGCACTCATCAAGCGCGCCGGATGGGAGGTGCGCGAGGAACTGGTGAACGACCGCCGCCGCTGGCATGGCAGTTCAAAATACGGCTTTCTCGGCCGCCTCGGCGCCGGCATCGCAGACCTGATTGGCATGTTCTGGCTGGTGCGCCGCGGCAAGCCCGGCATCGCCGCAGAATGGGACGATCCGCGGGCGGACGATCGGAAGTAACGCAACCGCCGACACCTGCGAAGGCAGGTGTCCATGCAGCGACTCCAAACCGCAATTGATCGTTGAGAAGGCGGTCCATGAATGCCTGCCTTCGCAGGCATCTGCGGAAAACTGGTCTCAGTCCAGCGACGCAAAGAAGTCCCGATAGAGCGCGGCTGCCTCGTCTCCCAGAAGTCCCGTCTCGACAGCAATACCCGCCGTCTCCAGCGCGCCCTTGCCGCCTGCACCCTGCGGGTGAAGGTCCATCACCGACACGAAGACTTTCGCAACACCCGCATCGATGAGCCGCTTCGAACAGGCATCCTCACCGGTTGAGCGTTCCCGGCAGGGCTCCAGCGTCACATAGACGATCGCGCCGGCCGCCGACTTGCCCTTCAGCCCGCCCAGCGCGAGCTGCTCGGCATGCGGACGACCGCCATCACCAGTCGCGCCCTCGCTCAGCACCTTGCCATCCAGACCCACAATCACACAGCCTACGGACGGGTTCTTGCCCGTGCGCCCATGCTGGACCTTCGCCAGGCCGATTGCGCGGCGCATATAGGCTTCATGGTCCAGACTCATTCGAACACCACCGTTCTGACGCCATTGAGGAACACACGGCCTTCGGCATGCGCGGTTACAGCCCGCGACAGCACCCTTGCTTCGATATCGCGGCCAATCTGGGCCATGCGCGCCGGGCTCATGCGGTGGTCCACAGGGGCGACATCCTGCGCGATGATCGGGCCTTCATCGAGGTCAGCCGTCACATAGTGGGCCGACGCCCCGATCAGCTTCACGCCGCGCTTGTGCGCCTGGTGATACGGCCTTGCGCCCTTGAAGCTTGGCAGGAAGGAATGGTGGATATTGATGCAGCGGCCTGAAAGCTCCTGGCAAAGCCCATCTGACAGCACCTGCATATAGCGGGCGAGCACGACGAAATCGCTGTCCGTCTCCGCGATCAGCTCAAGCAGGCGCGCTTCGGCGTCCGGCTTGGTGTCCCGCGTCACCGGCACATGGTGAAAGGGCAGCTCATGACGCTCGGCCAGCCAGCGCGCATCCTCATGGTTTGAGACAATCGCACTGACATCGCAGCCCAGCTGGCCGCGCCGATGACGATAGAGAAGGTCATTCAGGCAATGATCGCCCTTCGACACCATGATCAGCGCCCGTGGCACGTCATCCTTGCGCCGCAGCGACCAGCTCATCTCCCGCTTCTCCGCCAGCGCACGAAAGCCCGCCTCGAAGCTCCCACGGTCAAAGCCTTCTGGCGAATCGAACTCGACCCAGACGAAAAAGCGTTCCGAATCCGGGTCGCCGAAATCCTGGCTCTCGACGACATTCAGTCCGCCGCGCGCCAGATAGCCCGCCACATCGGCGAGGATACCAATGGCGTCGGGTGCGGCCGCTCGAAGGATATAGCGTTTACCGGGCATCGTCGCTTATGGCAGCGTTGGCAATTCGGTCGCACGCGCCTCATCGAGATAGCGCGCCCCGGTTGGCTTCAGTGAGGCATCGAGCTCGATCAGCAGCGGATTGCCGGTCGGGATCTCTACACCGGTAATCGTCTCATCCGGCACGTTGAACAGATGTTTGACCAGCGCGCGAAGCGAATTGCCATGCGCCGCGATCACGACATCCGTGCCTGATTTCAGCACCGGCGCAATATCGCTCTCCCAGAAGGGCAGCACGCGCTCCAGTGTCAGTTTAAGGCTTTCGGTCGCGGGCACATCGACGCCGTCATAGCGCGGGTCCTTGGACAGATCGAACTCGCTGCCAGCCTCCATGGGCGGCGGCGGGACATCATAGGAGCGACGCCAGATATGAACCTGCTCGTCGCCATGTTTCTCGGCAGTCTGTTTCTTGTCGAGGCCGGTGAGGCCGCCATAATGGCGTTCATTGAGACGCCAGTGCTTCTCCACCGGCAGCCAGACCCGGCCCATCGCCGTCAGCGACAGCCACAGCGTGCGGATGGCGCGGGTCTGCACCGAAGAGAAGGCCTGACGCGGTTCAAAGCCGGCTGCCTTGAGAAGCTCGCCTGCCCGTTTCGCTTCGGCTTCGCCCTTTTCGGTGAGGTCGGCGTCCCACCAACCCGTGAAGCGGTTTTCGAGGTTCCACTGGCTCTGGCCGTGTCGGATCAAGGCAAGCGTCGGCATATCGATCATCCCGTGCAATTTGTTCTACAACAGCCGCCCTTAGAGCATGGCCATGCCAAATCCAAGCGCGACACAAAGCGCGCACGCAAGAAACGTGCGCTTCGACGCGCCTGTGCAACCTACTCAAAGGCCAGAGATGCTGGCACGTTATTGGACGCGTCTTCGAGCTGACGGACGGCCTCGGCGATATCGGCTTTGTCTGGGTCGGCATGACTTTCGAGCACCGCGCGTTCAAGCACAAGAATCTCGCTCAGGGCCTCGCAGGCGCATGCAAGCTGATCTGAAACCGACACGCCCTGCGTCCAGAAATCCTCGACGCCGTATGATGTCGCCCCGCCCGACAGGAAGGCTTTGCCGGCAAACCTCATTCTCATGTTCTCGAGTTTGGCAACAGCGAGCTTTGGCCACTGGATGAAACCGAGCGGATTATCATGCGTCGCTGCATCCTGAGCGACCCCATCCACATCGCCGCTGAGAAAGAATTCAAGCCGTCTGGTCACGTGCCAGGCGATCATCAGGAGCGAACTGGTCATCGCATCCGCCGCAATGGCAAGGCCAGGCAGGGCGAATGAACCGCTTGGCACGATGGTCGGCTCACCAGCGGCCGTCTCGGTAAGCTGCGGATTTCCGCTCGGAAGCAGCAGGGCACGGTCCAACTCCACTGCGAGGTTTGACAGCGCCATCGCCGTCCCATCGATCACCTGGTCGATCGCGCGGACCGATACCGGCGGCTGACGCATGTCGCCAGCCGCCGGTCTGGCGTTTTCATACACGAAACCAAGCGCTTCACGGCTCAACGACCGTTGTTCGGGCCGCCGCGACCACTCATCCCGTCCGCCTCCAGGCACCCGCTCCAGAAAGGCCTTCGTGTTCGCGAGGAGCTGCTTCCAGGCCAGGTTGGCCTGCGACATCGCCCAGGCCGTCACCCCGACATGAACGAAGGCGCCATTGATCAACGCCATCCCCTCACCCGGCTTCAGCGTATATCCGGGCGACCGGCCAAGAAGCTCCCGCGCCCAGTGCGCGGCGGGAATGACATCACCGGAAGAGTAGCTCGCATTTCTGGCAATGGCCGGGGCAAACCCCCTGTCAGCCGTTGCCGACAGAATGTGTCCATAGAGGTCTGGCGAGACGAGGCTTGCGCCAGCCGCAACCGCATAAGCCTTTGCCAGTGTCACACACACGCCGACATCGCCTGAAAACCAGTTATTCACCGGCACACAATGGCTCTCGATCAGCGTGTTCTGATACCGGGCACTATAATCATCGTCCGGTGCCTCGTCGTCGCGATGTCCCGGCAGGGTTGTCAGGCCATAGATGCGCAAGCCGGGTGAGGCCTCGCGCAGACGCTCGACCTTAGAATAATCCGCAGCGACGCGTGTCTCTGCCGCGTTCAGACCGGCCGGAAGCTCCCGCGCGGCGCAGGCCTGCAGGAAGGTTCTGAGCGTTTCAGTCTCGCTTGATCGTTGCATACAGAGCTCCGGCTAGCACGAGGATAGCCACCACATGCATGGCGATATTGAAATCCATCCACCTAAAAAGATCGTAAGCGCCAGCGATTTCAAAGTTTCGCGTCTCACCCGCAAAGTCGAACAGGTCCACCACAAGGGACAAGAGCTGCGCTGCGCCGAGCAGGAAGATGACGAATTGCAGCGTCCTTCTGTCGGACCGCTGGAGCAGGAACGACTTGCGGTCCAGCCTCGACTGCACCAGCTCATCGCGCCTTCTAACAGCATCGATCAGTTGCCGTGTTCCGAACACCTCATTCAGGCTGTCGAAGAGAACGCGCCGGTTTCCCTGAAAGGATATCTCGGCATTCGACAGCTCATTGCCCGTGAACTCGATGAAGTTCTCCATCCTGTGATAATTCTTGATGGAGCGCCTCATCTGCTTCATCGAATCCTGCGAGGCAATCTCCCGGTACATCCTGTTCTGATTGGAATTGAGGATGTCGAACAGGCAGTAGAAGTATTGCGAGACCGAACACGACCGCAGGAAGTCTTCGAGAAGGCCGGCCTCGCCGACCACGCTCGATCCGACGTGGAGATGGCAACCGTCCCTGACATTCTTTCCCAGGGTCAGGATGTCGCCCGCCCTCAGCAGCTGCATGACGGCCGGACTGTTCCGCATCTCTTCATCAACGACATAGATGCGGTGCGCCCAGAACATGGCGTGGTCCTCCTGGCTCCATCTGGGATAGGGGTGATGGTTGAGATCGGAGAAAATGAGGTAGGCGTTCTGAGGTCTCGTGAACGGCGCGCCTCCAACCTTTCGGCCCGACAGCGCGCTGAGCGGCTCTGAAAGAATCGTATTGCTGAAGTCCTGAACCGCCGCGTCGGCAAGATCGGAAAGAAAGCACTCGAACACACTCGGATCCACACCAGACGGGACCCTTGAGAGGTCCAGCGCGCCGGTCAGGCTTGCGACTGCAAGCGTATTGTCGAAGCACTCAATGTACCCGCCGAGTTCGAGCGATGCGATAAGCGGGCGCCAAAGCGGGTCATCATGGGCGTCTGCAAAGCGAGTGATCACCTCTCGAAAATACACATCCGACAAGTGCACCTTGGCCAGTGGGCGACAGAACCAGGGGATTGAATCATCCGCCAGCGTTCTGAGCCCCCGCTTGGTATCATCCAGCGACGGCTCCAGCACCTCCACCGACATCACCTCTGCCCGCGCAGCCGCAGAGCTGAATGCCCGCTCCAGCTCCCTGGCCGCCTCCTGCCGGTGCACGCTCAGATGTTCGGATTCGGCATTGAGCAAAGTCCTGAACGGAACGGAAAGCCCGAACTTCATACACAGTCCCCCTTATTCGACCCTGAGAGGTGTACGGAACGAAGACGTCCTGATCCAGACCTGCCGGCCAATTGCCTTGTGCCCGAACGCGATCGGACCTCTCAAACGCCCGTTACCCGGATCAGCTCGGCAAAGGCCAGCACGACATGATACCCGGTCGAAGCCGGCATGACCTCCGTCGCGACCTGGCCGTCGGCATCGAACCGGTCAATCCAGCCGCCTTCCGGCGTCAGGTATTCATCCATCAGGATGTCGAAACTGCGCACGGCCTCAGCATCGCACGGGGTCTCGGTGCCAAGCTCCAGCATGGCAAGATGCGCCTTCAGCGCTTCGGTCTGCATCCATGTGCGGCGGGAGGCATCAACAATCGTGCCATCCCGCAGCGATGTCGTCAGCGCCCGGCCCTCCTCATCCAGCGTGCCGAGTGCAAATGTATAGAGCTTCAGGATGTCCGGGTGCAGCTCCTCGCCGGTCAGCGCCGCGTGACGTTGCAACAGCCACACCCATTCAAACTGGTGGCCGGGCTCGATTTCATCATGATGCTCACCGCTTGCCGGCGACCAGTCCGGCGCGAAATACTCGCCAAGCGTCACGCTCTCCTTGTCCAGCATGCGTGTCGTGAACAGCTGGATGATGCCATTCGCGCGCGCCAGGTGGCCGCCATGCGGGTCGGCCCGGTGCAGGGCGTGGCAAGCCTCCAGCAGGTGCATGTGCGGGTTCTGCAGCCGGTGGGCGCCCTTCGGCAGGCTCTCGGCATAACCGCCATAATCGGGATCCGCGAGCCCCCTGTCGACAGCCGCCAGGACCTCCTTTGCAATGCCCAGCGCATGGTCTTCGCCGGCCTCGGCCGCATTCGCCAGCGCGTAGAGCGCAAACGCAGTGTCATAGAGATCAGCCGCCGCATCCACCATGCCGGACCCGTCGCTCGCCAGCACCTTGCCAATCAGGCCATCGGCCCGACGCGACGGCCCCTTCAGCGCATTGACGCCAAGCTTGATCAGCCGCTCGGCGCGCTCCCGCTCCCAGCCAAGACGCAGCGCTTCGCAGAACACATAGGTCTGGCGCGCCTGCACCCTTACCCGCATCCTGTCGGCCTCGACTGGCCTGTGCGACAGGTCGAGCGCCTCGTGATAGAGGCCGTGCCCTGCCAGGCCATGTTCGGCCCAGAGCGGGAAACACGCATCCAGCATCCAGCTCCGCGCTTCACGCGCTCGCCGTTTCAGGGCAGATGAAATCATACCGGGCTGACTCTCCAACAGGTTTCAGGCCAATGGGTTTGAGGGCTCGCCTCTTCCTGCGGGCATTGCTATCAAGCCGCCAACATGATTTCCACTGCCACGACCGGGCATATTTGCATCAAGGGCGACCATGTCTGACAGGATCTTCTTCACCGTCGCCATTCTGGTCGCTGCCCTGATGGTCGGCATTGCCCTCTTTCCGGGGCTGAACCAGCTGCCCTCCGGCCCGGTCAGCGGGGGCAATACGGACTATAAGCGCATCGAGATCAGCGGCACCCAGCTCAATCGCATGGTGGCCGGGTCCCAGGCCCTCATCGAGCTACAGCAACTCGATGGCCAGACCGTTCTCTATGTCGAAGCCGATATCGAAGAACTGAATGGCGACCCGCTGCGCAGCCCGCATTTCGTCCTCGCCACCGATCTTGAAACGGTTTTTGCCGGCCGCAAGGTGCGCATCACTGTTTCTGCCCGTGCCGCAGACCGCTATGGCGCCGAAGCGCTGCAGATGAACTACGCCCTCGGCAATTCCCAGGCATCCGGCTGGAAGGAATTCGTCATGACCAAGGACTTCCAGGAGGTCAGCTTTGAATATGACGTGCCCCCACGCAACAAGGGCAGCGAGCCGGGCTATGACTATCTCGCCATCGTCCCTGTTGTGCCGGAACGGCAGCGGGCCATTCTCATCCGCTGGGTAACACTGGAGCCGCTCACCCCTCCGCGGCCCGTAGAGTAACAAAGAGCAAGCAGACACATGAGCCACGATACCATCCTTGCCTCCGGCCAGCGCGTCATCCAGACCGAGATTGACGCCCTCCAACAACTGTCGGAGACGCTCGGCGAGTCCTTTTTGAAATCCGTCGAGGCGACCGTGGCCTGCCAGGGCCGCATCATCCTCGCAGGGGTCGGCAAGTCCGGCCATGTGGCGCGCAAGATTGCCGCCACTCTTGCATCTACGGGCACGCCGTCCCTCTATGTCCACCCGACCGAAGCCAGCCATGGCGATCTTGGCATGATCACCAGGGGCGACGTCGTCATCGCCCTGTCGCGCTCGGGCGAGACCAGGGAACTCGACGACCTGCTGACCTATACCCGCCGCTTCACCATTCCCCTGATCGGGATGACCGCCGTGCCGGACAGCGCGCTCGGCCGGGCCTCGGATATCTGCCTCACCGTGCCCAACGCCCCCGAAGCCTGCGACGAGACCCGCGCGCCGACCACATCGACCACGCTGATGATGGCGCTCGGCGATGCGCTCGCCGTGGCGGTGCTCGAACAACGCGGCTTCACCGGCAATGACTTCAAGCTCTACCATCCCGGCGGCAAGCTGGGGGCCATGCTGCGGACCGCTGGCGACCTCATGCATTCGGGCGACGAACTCCCCGTCGTGGCAACAGGCACGATGATGTCGGAAGCGCTCGAAATCATGGCCGCCAAAGGCCTTGGCTGCCTCGCCGTCATTGAACCGGGCGGCGACCTTATCGGCATGGTCACTGATGGCGACATCCGCCGTCTTGTTGCCAAGGGCCGGATGGCCATGGTCATCGATGAGGGCATGACCCGCGACCCGATCACCATCGAAGCCTCAATGCTGGCTTCGTCGGCGCTCGCCCTGATGAATGACAGGCGCATTACCCAGCTGATCATTACTGATGGCAGCACACCTGTCGGCGTGGTGCACATGCATGACTTCCTGAAAGCGGGGGTCGCATGATCCGCTTCCTGGCCGCCGCCCTCATTGGCGCCTGCCTGCTGCTGCCCGCTGCCTGCCAGAGCCGTGACAAGACATATTTCCCCGCTGTCGAGGGCACGGCCATCGATGTCTCGACCGGTTCGCCGGTGGAAGGCGCGACGATCAGCGCAGAGCGTACCGATGAAACCGCGATCACCGGTGCCGAGGGCAGGTTTTCCCTGTCCGCCGTTATCGCCGTCGACAAATCGATCCCGCTGCCCGTCTCTGGTGTCTACCGCGACAGCGCAACGCTCGAGGCGCAGGCCGATGGGGCCCGTGCCTATAGTCCGGCCGATTTTATCTCGGTCGGCGCGGGCGCGCTCTCGCCCGTCACTTTCTTCATGATGGGCTGGGACGCGCCTTATACGCGCGGCGATGTTCCCGAAGCCTGCGAGCTCTCGGACCAGGACGTTTACGCCCTGCAGGTGCTTGGCCTTGAAGACCGCGGTGTCATGCGCGGTGTGTTCGCCCGCGAGCTGGAATTTGCCTTCGCCTTCCAGAACTGGCTTGACCAGAGGCTGGTGCGGAAACTTCCGAAAAGCTGTGACGTCGCCCTGCCGCAGCTCATGACCTGGCTCGAAGAGATCGACACTCTGTTCGACGGGCTCGGAAATTGATTCTGCGCCCAAATCGCTCAATCCTGCATTCCAGTTAATCCTGTAGTCATCACCCGTGTGGCAGGGATGGGGGCATGTCATTCAAGCTGCGCCTCGCTCTCATTGCGCTTGCCGGATTGCTCATCGCAGCAACGCCGAGTGAGTTCACGCGAGAGGAATTGAGAGCGCTTGAGGCCGAACGCGACGCAGCGCTGCGCCAGCTCGAAGCACTGGAGAAGGCTGAGACCTCCGCCGTCCGGGACGTTACCAATCTCGAAGCCAACCTCATCGCTGCGGCCATGGAAAGCCGGCGGCGCGAGGAACAGGCCGCCGCCTCCGAACTGAAGCTGATCGATCTGTCGACCCGCCTCACCTCGGCCCGCGCCGAACTGGTCGAAAGCTATGAGAATCTTGAAGACGTGATGGCCAGCCTTGCCATTTCCGGTCGCAACCGGCCCCCTGCCCTGGTCGCCGCGCCGCATGAAGCCAATCAGGCGATCCGCGCCGCCATCCTGATGAGCGCAGCCGCCCCGGCGCTCAACGCCCGCACCGACCAGCTTGCCAACGAGATCACGGAGCTGAAGTCCCTCGAAGCCCAGATCCGGCGCGAGAATGCCCGGCTCGAGACGACCGAAGCGCGACTTGCCGTCAAGAAGATGGAGATCGAGCAGCTCGTCGCCACCAAGCGCGCCCAGTTCGAGAGTGTCAGCACCGAGGCGGCAGCGCTCCGCCGACGCGTCGAGAAGATCGGCTCCGAAGCACGCACGCTGCAGCAGCTTCTTGCCGCCCTCGAATCCACGGCGCCCCACGCCCCCGGCATCAAGCCCGGCGCCCGCATACAGCTTGCCGCCAACACGTCCGGCGGCATTCGTACCGATGCGCCGGTAACAGCCCCGCGCCCGGCGGCCGTCGCGAACGCCAATCTGAAGCCCCTCGGCGCAGAAGCGCTTGGTGGGCTCCTCAGGCCGACAAATGGCCTTGTATCGCGCAGCTGGGGAGACAAGCTGCCGGGAGGAGAATCTTCCAAGGGCATCTACATACAGCCGCGCCGCAATTCTGACGTGGTTGCCCCTGTAGATGGTACAATTGAATATGCCGGGATGTTCCGCAGCTATGGTCAGCTCTTGATCATTTCGACAAGTGATGGCTACCATATTCTCTTGAGCGGAATGGGCCGCATTTACGCGTCCCCCGGCCAGACGGTAAAGACAGGCGAACCGGTGGGTCGCATGCCAGACCGTGAAATTCCGGCTCCGGAACTCTATCTTGAGGTACGGCAGGCGGGCACACCAATGAATCCAGCGCGCTGGATGAAGAGCGGGTAAAAGCCGCGACAGGGAGAAGACGAATATGCGTGCAATGCTCACAGGTGCAGCCATCGGAGTGGTTCTTGGGGGTCTTGCAGTAGGTGTTTCGTCTTTCGCCTGGCCTGAGACGAAGCCCCTGGACAGCCGCGCGGAGACCTATCGCCAGCTTGATCTTTTTGCCGAAATCCTGGCCCGCGCCCGCGCCGACTATGTGACTGAGATCGACGAAACTGAAGCCATGAAAGCGGCCATTAATGGCATGCTCGGCTCACTCGATCCGCATTCATCCTATCTGGCACCGGACGATTTCGAAGCCATGCAGGTACAGACCTCCGGTGAATATGGCGGCCTCGGCATCGAGGTCACAATGGAAGACGGCTTTGTAAAGGTCGTCACGCCGATGGACGATACCCCTGCCAGCCGGGCTGGCCTTGAAAGCGGGGACCTGCTTACCGCCATCAACGGACAACCGATTGTCGGCCTAAACATTGACGACGCTGTGCGCGACATGCGCGGCGCCCCCGGCACGGAAATCATCGTCACCGTGCTGCGCGAAGGTGAAGACGCCTTCGACGTCACGCTGGAGCGCGAAGTCATCCGCCCGAAATCGGTGACCTGGAAAGTCCTTGAGGACGACATCGCCTATTTCCGCATCTCGACCTTCAATGAGCGCACAACCGAGCTGCTCGAAGATGCGATTTCCGGTGTCTCGCGCGAAATTGGCGGGCGGCCAGCCGGCCTCGTCCTTGACCTTCGCAACAATGGCGGCGGCCTGCTTGACCAGGCAATTTCTGTCAGTGACAAATTCCTCTCAGGCGGTGAAGTCGTTTCCACCATTGGCCGGCGACCGGGTGATATCGCCCGCTATAATGCCCGCAATGGCGAGGTTTTCCGCAATGTGCCAATCGTCGTCCTGATCAATAATGGTTCGGCCTCTGCCTCTGAAATCGTCGCCGGTGCCCTGCAGGACCGTGGTCGCGCCACAGTTCTCGGCACGACCAGCTTCGGCAAGGGCTCCGTCCAGACCGTGATCCCGCTCGGCGCGGACCGCGGCGCGATCCGTCTCACCACGTCGCGCTATTACACGCCATCGGGCCGCTCCATCCAGGCCACCGGCATCGAGCCGGACCTTGAAGTCGCGCAGGCCCGCGTCACTGAGGAAGAACTCGCCCGGATCCGCCGCTATTCTGAAGCGGACCTGCCAAACGCCCTCACCAATGAGGACGGGGCCGAGCGCCGCATCCCGCACCTGCCGGATGACCAGCCGCCTGAGGATTATGATGGCGAGGATTATCAGCTCGACCGCGCCATCGAAACGCTTCGCGGCGGCCAGATGACCAGCACGCAAAAGTCTAACGCCGGTTAACAAGTATTTGCGACTTCTTAACCAATCACCTGCAATCTGTCTGTTCGGGATCAGATTTCGTTGATTGAGGAAGAGGCATTTTTCATGGGTGATCGTGTAGTCAGGGAGCCTTCGCCCCTGCGGAGCGGCATTGTACATACGACACTCAGCTTCGCTGCATTCTCCAGCGTTGCCGCCATTGCCGCAGCTGCCATCCACTTCACCGGCGAGCCGAGCGCCGCAAGCCCGGCCCTCCAGATCGCACTGTTCGAACCGACGGATGTCGAGCGACCACAGCTCAAGACCCGCTTCGCATCCAACGACGCCGCCGTCAGTGCGACCGGCACTCCGACGTCCGCCGGGAGCGACCTCAGCAAGATCTATGAGAGCGCCGACGATGAACCGAGCCTCGGCGTCGACTATAATGACGGCGCTGTGCTTGTCCGCGCTTCGATGAGCGACAGTGTCCGCATCAATGGCGTTTCCGTGTCCTCTGGCCAGTCCTGGCAGGAGACGCGCGAAGTCGCCGCCCTGCCCCGCGCACCGATCAATGACGTTACCGAGCGCACCTCGCTCGGCTACCTGCCGAAAATTGCAGAGGACGGCCGCACGCCAGCCGGCGCCTATGCCCGTCCCTTTGCCAATCCTGAGAACCGCCCGACCGTATCCATCGTGCTCGGCGGCCTCGGCATTAATTACACGCACACCAAGTCCGCAATCGAAGAACTGCCGCCGGAAGTGACCCTGTCCTTCGCGCCGAGCGCCCGCAACCTTCAGGGCTGGATCAACCAGGCCCGCGCCGCTGGCCATGAAGTCCTGCTCGAAGTGCCGATGGAGCCCTATGAGTATGGCCGCGAGCGCCCGAACGCGCAGGCCCTCGCCGTCGGCCTTGACGAAGATGGCCTGACCGGCCGCCTCGACTATCTCATGTCACGCGCAACCGGCTATTTCGGTATCACCAATTATCAGGGCAGCAAGTTCGCGACCGATGAAGTCGCCACGGCGCAGATCGCCGCCGCCCTGGCAAATCGCGGTGTTGCCTTTGTTGAAGATGGCAGCCTCAACCGGTCGACGTTCGACGATGCGGCAAAATCCACCGGCCTTCGCTATCGTCAGGCCAATATGCCCATCGATGCGCGCCCCGATGGCAGCGAAATTGAAAACAAGCTCCTCGAACTGGAAGTCCTCGCCCTGGAGAACGGCTCCTCGCTCGGATCGGGCTTTGCCTATCCCATCACCATCGACATCCTGAAAGCCTGGACCGACCAGCTCGGCGAGAAAGGCATCGTGCTTGCCCCCGCCTCTGCGGTGACACGCGCCAGCGCAAAGCCTGCATCACCCGAGGTTGCAGGCGACGCCGCCACGCTAGATACAGCTGCGACTGGGCAAGACGCCAAGAAAGCCTTAAGTACAGCTGGGTGAACACCAAGACGCTGGACCCAAAACTCTATCGCCCCAATGTCGGCCTCGCCCTTTTCTCGGACGCAGGATACGTCTTCGTTGGCCGACGGATAAATGGGCGCGGCGCGTTCCAATGGCAGCTGCCCCAGGGCGGTATCGATGAAGGTGAAGCTGCCGCCGATGCAGCCCTGCGCGAGCTTGAGGAAGAGATCGGTGTCTCCGGAAAGCTGGTCGAGATCCTCGAAGAAACGACCGACTGGCTGAACTATGAATTTCCCGCAGAGGTAAAACGCCGCCTGCCCGGCCCCTATATTGGCCAGCGCCAGAAATGGTTCGCGCTGCGTTTCAAGGGGTCCGACAGCGACATCCGTCTCGACAAGCACACCCCTGAATTCGACGCCTGGCGCTGGGCGCGACTTTCGGAAATTCCCGGCCTGATCGTGCCCTTCAAGCGGCCCGTCTATTCAGAAGTCGCAAAACGCTTCGCACACTGGGCGACTGAGGACTAATCCAGCGCGCCGATATAAGGCAGGCCGCGATATTTGCCCGCATCGTCCATGCCATAGCCGACGAGAAACCGCCCCGGCGCATCGAAAGCGTGGTAATCGACATCGCCCTCACCCTTCGGCGCCCACGGCTTGCGCGCCAGCGCGACCGTGATCACCTCGCGCGCGCCCTTCGTCATCAGGTGCGAGCGGGCAAAGGCCAGCGTGCGGCCCGTGTCGAACACATCGTCAATGATCAGCACGCCGCGGCCCCGCACGGACCGCACAATATCAGCGCGAACTAGCACACGGCCAGAGCTTTCGCGCTCATCGCGATAGCTCTCCAGCCACAGCGCATCGAGCACTGGGTGAATGCCGCGCCGGGCCAGCGCCTTCATCAGGTCACTGGTAAAGGGCGTCGCCCCGACGAGGATATTGATCGCCGACCAGTCTCCGGCAAGACGCGGCGCCAGCACATCGGCCAGCGCGTCAATCTTGGCCATCAGGTCTTCTTCGCTGAGGACGACGTCAATCTTTGGAAGGTCCCCGCTCACTCGTCATCCCCGCCTTCGGCAAGGCGGACATCGGCCACCGCCTGCGTTTCGGTCGCCGGGTCCGGAGCTTCTGCGAACTGCAATTCCAGTTCAAACGCTTCAAAAGGCGGGTTTTCCACGCGCGTGGTGAAGGAGCCGAGCGCACCAGGCGGGATGCGCGACGGCGTCACCGGCGCATAGGATTCGCCGATCATTGCCCCGCTCTCATCGAGCAGGATGACCCGCACATTCGGCGCATCGCGTTCGCGCCGCGAGGCATTTTTCACATCCCCGGTAATTTCCAGTATCGGCGTCGTGCCATCAAAATAGCGCTCAGCCTGGGTCTCCTCGAATTCGAGGCCGAACCGGTTCACTTCAAGTCCGATCGCCTTGAAGGTCGATGCCGACTGTGGCCAGGCATCGACCACACGGTCGCGGAAGACCACGCTGCCTGCAATGGCTGCACCGAACACGCAGCCGACAACCAGCCACGACATCATGGCAACAGACCGGCTGGCGCGGGCCCGGCGTGCGCGGACTTTTTCGCGATAGGCCTCATGCGCGCCGGCAATCGGGCCTTTCTCGTTCTTAACCTCGCCTTCAGGACCAACAAACCATGAATGATCGCAGGCCGCGCACTTCACAGTGCGGCCGGATTCACCAATCGTTGTGTCGTCGGCGAAATACTGGGTATCGCAATCAGGACAGGTGAGGATCATGGCTTGGACATTCGGGCAATTCGCTGGAATAGTCGATTAGACGCTTACAGGATTGAAAGGTCGTTAATGAACCGTTTCAGGCCAGACTTCTCTGACGACCCTGCCGTCGAACTGAATGGCGTGAGCCTCCGTTATGACACAGCTGACGACGTCCTGTCAGATATCAATATCAGACTGAAGCCGGGAAGTTTCACTTTTCTCACCGGCGCATCGGGCGCCGGCAAGTCCTCGCTGCTGAAACTGCTCTACCTTGCCCTCGCCCCGACCGCCGGCGACATTCGCCTGTTCGGACAGCGCACAGGCATGCTGAAGCGCAAGCAGCTTTCTGCCATCCGCCGGCGTATCGGCGTGGTTTTCCAGGATTTCCGCCTGCTGGAACACTTGACGGCCTTCGAGAATGTCGCCCTGCCCCTGCGTGTCGCCGGTCAGAAGGAGGCCGCCTATCGCACCGAAGTGGTGGACCTGCTGCGCTGGGTCGGCCTTGGCGAACGCCTGAATGCGCGCCCGCCGCAGCTTTCAGGCGGCGAACAGCAACGCGTTGCCATCGCCCGCGCCCTCATCAACAAGCCGGACCTGCTCATCGCCGACGAGCCGACGGGCAATGTCGACCCGGACATGGCGCGGCGGATTTTCCGCCTTTTCCAGGAGCTGAACCGACGCCTCGACACCACTATCATCATCGCGACACACGACATGCATATCATCCGTGAGTTCGAATCACCGGTGCTGCGTCTCCAGCATGGCATCCTGGTCGAAGACGTGGAATTTCAGGGCGCCTGATGAGTAAACCAACGCCACTCCTGCCGGAAAGCGATGCCCGGGAAGCGGCCCTGTTCTTTGTGGTCGCCGCGCTCTGCTTTCTGGCTGTTCTCGCGGCCCTGACGGCGCGCGGCACCTATACCGCCGCAAAGGCCTGGTCGGCGCAGGTCGAAGGGCAGATGACCGTCCGCCTGATGGATACAGATCGCAGGGGCGCTGACGAAGCCGCCGCCATCGTTCGCGGCCTGTATGGCGTCGAATCGGCCAGCGTGCTCTCCCAGGCAGAGATGGAAGCCCTGCTTGCACCGAGCTTCGGGCCGGGCGGCATCCCCGAAGGCGTCCCCCTTCCGCTGCTGATCGCCGTGGAGACCATGGCGAGTGCGCCGGCCGATGCAGAAACGGTTTCTTCCGCGCTCAAGGCGGCCGGCTTCAACGCCGTCGCCGAAGCGCACGCCACCTATGCCGCAGAGGCTCGCCGTGCGCTCGGCACATTGAGGGTCGCGGCGATTGGCGTGGTCGTGCTGCTCACCGCAACCGCCATCGCCGTCATCGCCTTTGCCACCCACGCCGCCCTGCTCGCCCGCAAGGACATTGTGGACGTCCTGCACCTTGCCGGCGCCGAGGACAGTTTTATCGCCCATCTGTTCGAGCGGCGCTTCTGGATCCTCGGCCTCAAGGCCGGGGCCGCCGGCTCGGTCTCGGCCCTCGCCGTGACCGCCATGATCGTTTTCTCGGCCCGCAGTGCCGGGTCGCAGAGCCAGCTCCTGCCGCAGCTGTCGCTCGATTTCTGGGACCTTCTCATTCTCGCCATTACACCGGTGGCCGCAGGCCTTGCCGCCCGCTGGGCTGCACGCGGCACCGTGACCCATTCCCTGCGGGCAACGCTATGAACACGCTTCGCTCCATCCTCTTTGCCGCCTGGTTGTATGGCGCGATGGCCGCCGTCGCCATTACGGCCCTTCCGACGCTGCTCATGCCGCGACGTTTCGCCATGGGTGCCATTCGCATCTATGCACAGGCGGTGCGGTTCGGCCTTCGCCTGTTCTGCGGCGTGCGGGTCGAACTGCGCGGACAGGAAAACATCCCGGACGGCCCTTTCCTCGTCGCCGGCAAGCACCAGGCGATGCTGGATGTCTTCATCCCGTTCCTGATGGTCAGGGACCCGGCCATCATCATGAAGCGGGAACTGCTCTGGTATCCGGCGCTCGGCTGGTACGCCCTCAAGGCAAGGATGATCCCGATCGACCGGGCCGGCACAGCAAGGACGCTGAAGAAAATGCTGGGCGATGCCAAGGACCGCGTCGCCAGGGGTCGCCAGGTCGTGATCTATCCGGAAGGCACGCGTCAGCCTGCCGGCGCACCGCCTGATTACAAGCCTGCCGGCCTTACCGCGCTCTACAATGCGCTGGACGTGCCTGTCCTGCCCCTCGCCACCAATTCCGGCCTCTGCTGGAAACCGCGCGGCATCACGCGCCGACCGGGGCTCGTGGTGTATGAGGCCCTGCCTCCCTTGCCGGCCGGGCTGCACCGCAAGGAGATGATGCCAAGGCTCCAGTCAGAACTTGAAGCCGCCTCGGACCGCCTTCTGGAAGAAGGCCTCGCCGCACAGCGCCGCACCCGGGACGATCTGTAACCGCCACCGAGGGCGCTGGCTCCAGATGTTTGCGCTTTCCGCCCGCCAGTGGTTCGACTTCGCTCACCATGTCGGGCTATTTCTGGCGTCGCATCAGGCCGACATGGTGAGCGAAGTCGAACCATGAGGCCATTCGTCGGACCCGCCAGGCCTAAGCCTCGGCAGCCTGCTTTTTCAGATACATCGAATTCTTCGGCCTGGAGAACACGCGCTCGACCATCGGCTCGAAGAATTCCAGCGGCTCGCTCTCATAATCGGGGTCGAACGCGGCCTGGTCGTATTTGTGACAGAACTCGGCGCAGCGCTGATAGTGCGGGCTGTCCTTGAACTGGTCGCGCATATTCTTGTCGAGGCCGAGATGTTCGAAAAAGTAATAGCCCTGGAACGCGCCATGATTGGCCACCATCCAGAGATTTGCCTCTGACACGAAGGGCTTCAGGATCGCGGCAGCCACATCGGGGTGGTTCATGCTGCCCAGCGTATCGCCAATATCGTGCAGCAGCGCGCAGACGACATATTCCTCGTCGCGGCCATCGCGGTGGGCGCGCGTGGCTGTCTGGAGGGAATGCTGCAACCGGTCGATCGGAAAGCCGCCAAAGTCACCGTCGAGCAGGCGCAGGTGATCGAGTACGCGCTTGGCGAGACCCTTGTTGAACACCTTGGAATGCTCAGCGATGATTTCCCAGTCTTCCTTGGTGCCTTCCAGCATCTCGCGGAACTGGGCGCGTTTTCCACCTGCGTGACCGTCTGCCATGTCATTCCTCCCTTATTATCTCTGCACAGGATAACTTCGCGGCAGATTTCTTCAATGTCGACGTTGCGGCAAGTCGCGAGAGGCGGGTGGCGGCCGCCCCGCGCTGGCGCTAGTCTCACGCGGCGACACCAGACCGGACAGCAACCATGACCCGCCCGACCCCAGAAGCCCTTCTTGAGGCCTGTGAACACCTCGCCGGCTGCGATCCAGTCTTCGCCCGCGCGCATCGCAGCGTCGGTGTGCCCGACTGGCGTTATGGCGCGCCGGACTATGCCGTCATTGCCCGCATGATCGCATTCCAGCAGATCACGACGAAAGCCGCCGCGACCATCTGGGGCCGCGTCGAAGAGGCGCTCGGCGAGGTCTGCACCGCTGGCATTCTCGGCGCGAGCGAGGAGACGCTGCGCGGCTGCGGCCTGTCGCGGCCCAAGATCCGGCACCTGCGCTCGATTGCGGAGGCTGTGGAGACGGGCGCACTGGACCTTGCCCGCGTCCATGCCGCCGATATGGACGCTGCCCGCAAGGAGCTGATTGCCGTCAAGGGGATCGGCCCGTGGACCGCCGATCTCTTCCTTCTCTATTGCGGCCGGCTCGATGCCTGGCCATCGGGCGATGTCGGCCTGATGGAATCCTACCGCATGCTCAGCGAGGCCGAAGCCCGCCATGAGACCAGGGCTTTCGACCAGCTCGCCCAATCATGGCGGCCCTATCGCGGCGTCGCGGCGCATCTTCTCTGGAACTGGATCAATGCTGAGCGGGCAAAGGCCTATGCAGCCGATGGCGGCAGATGAGCCCCACCCCGACGGGAAGGTCGGGGTGGGGCTGTCATGCGCCATGATAGCAACATATCCAGCCACAATATGCGCCTGCCTCTAGCCAAGCGCCGAAACTGTCATAAACTCTTTGCAGGGAATCAGTAATGATGCCCGCGAAATCGATGGAGGTGCGTGTTCACTAGCGAAGCACTCAGAAGATCGAGCAGGACAATCGGAGGGCAGCTTGATGCCTGAAGTCCTGACGAAGCCCCCGCAAGGGCGACCAGCTCTCGTATTGAACGCGGATTACCGCCCACTTTCCTATTACCCGCTATCGCTCTGGCCATGGCAGGATGTCGTCAAGGCCGTCTTTCTCGACCGGGTCGATATCATCGCCGAATATGACCAGATCGTGCGCAGCCCGAGCTTCGAGATGCGCCTGCCTTCAGTGATCGCGCTGCGCGAATTCGTGCGCCAGGATCGCTCACCGGCCTTTACCCGCTTCAACGTCTTCCTGCGCGACGGCTTCCAGTGCGTCTATTGCGGCTCCGACGAGGAGTTGACATTCGACCATGTGATCCCGCGCTCCAAGGGCGGGCGGACAAGCTGGTCGAACATCGCGACCGCCTGCTCGCCGTGTAATCTCAAGAAGGGCGGCAAGATGCCTGCTGAGGCGGGCATGATCCCCAACCGCAAGCCACTGCGGCCGTCCAATTACCAGCTGCAGGAAATCGGTCGGCGCTTCCCGCCAAACTTCCTGCACGAGACCTGGATGGATTACCTCTACTGGGATGTGGAACTGGAGTCATGAGAAAAGCCCCGCCAGCTTTCGCCAGCGGGGCTCTCAGTACTCTACTCTGTCGGGCGGGGAATATTACCACTCGCCATCAGCGTCGGCTTCTGCCTCGACCTCAGTCTCAACCGTCATGCCGTCCGTTTTGATCGAGTTCAGCACATAGCTGTTGAGGCCGTCGGTATCGAGTGCCTCGACATCTGCCGGAACTTCGGCTTCAGGCGTCGCATTCAGATTGGCGAGCTTGGCGATGGCTTCATTACGGCTCTCGATATAGGGGCCGCCCGTACCGGCTTCTGCGTCAAGCTCGGTTTCGGTTTCAACCTCGCCATCAGCGTCCGGCGTCTGCACCGTCACTGAGGGGCTGTTCACAGCCGGGGTGTCGACACCGACATTGGCACCGGCATTGAGGTCAGCATCGGCTGCAGCGTCACCTTCGCTTTCATAGTAGACGCCGCCTTCGCCATCGACGGAGGTGTCAACATTGACATCCACGTCGCTGTCTTCCGGCATCTGGTCTTCGACATAGTCGCCATACGACTCGCTATGGGTCTCAACCTCGATACCGGTCTCCAGATCGGCATCGGCTGAAGCATCCGCCTCATTCTCGTAGAATTCGCCACCAATACCGGTTTCAGCCTCAGTATCCGTCTCGACTTCGACGTCGGCCGTCTGGTCCTTGGCTTCCTCAGTCATCTTGTCGGTCTGGGTGCGAACCGTCGTGGTGATGTCAGAACCGGTCTCAAGCGCGGTTTCCGGCACGCTCGTGGTGACGTCCGTATTCGTGGTCACGCCAACGTCGCCATCGACAATCTGCGCAATGGCCGGGGTGGTCATCAGCGCAATTGCAGCGGTAGCGGTCAGAAGTGTGCGTTTCATCTGGGGTCTCCTTTTAGCTTTCTGCTATGCCTCATTAACGACAGGGCTTGCGAGGCGTTCCAGCCACTGGGTTAATTCTATTTAAGACCCGGCAGGATCCCTTATAACACTCTGATATAAATCTGCTTTTCATAGGCTTCGGCCTGCGGTTCCCCGCCTTTAGGCAAATGCCGCACCTGCGCCCTGCGGGGCGCGGTCGGCCTGTCGGGCTTTATCCTTGCAGAAAAGCAGGGCAAACAGGGGCAGATTCTTCTCCAGTCCCGGAGCACCCGTCCCATGCCTCGTCTTCCCCGCCTTCGCGGCCGTAACGCCAAGATCGTCGCCACGCTCGGGCCGACCAGCCGTTCGTCAAAGACGATCCGCCTGCTCGCTGAAGCCGGTGCCGACATCTTCCGCCTCAATTTCAGCCATGGCAGCCATGAGGACCATCGCCAGACCTTCGACAATATCCGCACCGCTGAACAGGCGATTGGCCGCCCGCTCGCCATCCTCGCAGACCTTCAGGGCCCGAAAGTCCGCGTCGGCGCGTTTCCAGGCGGCAAGCTGAAGCTCGGCTTCAACAAGGAGTACGCCCTCGTCGCCGCGGAGGACACCGATCAGCCGGACACCATCCCCGTCCCGCATCCGGAAATTCTCGAAGCCCTCGAAGTTGGCGACAATGTCCTCTGCAATGATGGCATGATCGCCCTCACCGTCACCGCCGCTGGCAAGAGCCCCCGCGTCAAATCCGACTTCCCGGCAGAACTCTCAGACCGCAAGGGCTTCACCGTGCGCGGCAAGGCGCTGCCCGTTCAGGCCCTGACAGACAAGGACCGCGCAGACCTCGATTTCGCCCTTGAGCTCGGTGTGGACCTCATCGCGCTCAGCTTCGTGCAGTCCGTCAGCGACATCGAAACCGTCCAGGCCATCATCGCTGACCGCGCCCCCCTCATCGCCAAGCTGGAAAAACCGGCTGCCATTGATGACCTTGAGAACATCGTGGCCGCAGCCGATGGCGTCATGGTCGCGCGCGGGGATCTTGGCGTCGAATACCCGGCCGAACAGGTGCCGATCATCCAGCGCCGCATCGTGCGCGCCGCCCGCGCCATTGGTCGCCCGGTCATCGTGGCAACGCAGATGCTGGAATCCATGATCGACAATGCCGCCCCGACGCGTGCCGAGACGGGTGATGTCGCCACGGCCATCTATCAGGGTGTCGATGCGGTGATGCTGTCGGCCGAGACTGCAGTCGGTCGCCATCCGGCCACCGCCGTCGCCATCATGAGCCGCATCATCCGCGCAACCGAGCACGCCGAGGACTATCGCGACTCGCTGCGCCAGTTCATGGGCGACCGCAGCCAGGAACTCACCATCGACGTCATCGCCCGCGCGGCGCAGGCCCTCGCCTATGCCGAGAAGGCCGCCGCCCTCACCCTGCGCACCGGCTCGGCCCGGCGCCTCGCCCAGTTCTCAAAGCATCGCGGGCGCTACATGATCCTGTATGGCTCGCAGGAGGCATCCCGACTGCGCAAGGCGCAACTTCTATGGGGCGTCCACCCGATCCACATCGCCGATATCGACACCGATGACTGGCCGCTGACCCTGCTGAAAACCGCAGAGCTGGAAGGTGCCGTCGCCTATGCCGCCTGGAAAGGCGACGGCAGTGACGACGCGGCCTGGGAACTTGGTTTGCGACGCTAGCAGATCACCCCTTTCCGTTCCCGGTTTCCGCAGCCATAGTGAAGCTCGGCATATCAGGGCAGGAGGGTTTTCATGAAAGTTCAGGCATTGGTGGCGCTGGGCGCGCTGACACTCGCATCTTGTGTCACCCAGGAGGGGGCGTCGGTGTTTCCCAACTTCTTCGAGCCCGCCCCGACCTCGGCGGTCGAAGCCCTGAACCGGTATTATGAAGACTTTCCCGAAAACCGCCTGCCCACCGCGCCCGAAGGCGTCCCGCTTCCCGCTTCTGATGCCGTCATCAGCCGGGTCCTCGTGGCCTCCTGCAATGATGAGGAGCTGGACAGCCCCACCCTGGCCCGCCTCGCCGAAGAGGAGGCAGACCTGTTCCTGATGATTGGCGACAATGTCTATGGCGACCGCGATGGGCGCGACTATGCCGTCAATGATGTCGAACTGACCGAGCTGCGCGAAAGCTTTTCAGACCTCGCCGCCCGCCCCGAATTTCAGGCCGTGCGCGCCAAATTCCCGATGATGGTCGCCTGGGACGATCATGACATGGGCGAGAATGATGGCGGCAAGCACTTCCCCTTCAAGGTCCTCGCCGAACGGATCCACGAGACCTTCTGGGGTCTCACCGGTGAAGATGTCGGCCATTGGCCCGGCACCTATTACGCCCGCGCCTTCGGGCCTGAAGGCCAGCGCGTGCAGGTGATCGTGCTCGACACCCGCTTCTTCCGGTCGGACCTCACCCCGACCGATGAGTACGGCGCGAAGGGCAAGGAACGCTACGTCCCGGCGCCTGCCGGCTCCTATCAGGACATGCTCGGTTCGGCGCAGTGGACCTGGCTGCAGAACAAGTTGCAGGCCCCTGCCGATATCCGCCTCATCGTCTCGTCCATCCAGGTCATGCCGACCACGCATGGCTGGGAGGCCTGGTCCACCCTGCCGGAAGAGCGCCAGCGCCTGTTCAACCTGATCCAGAAGACGAATGCCAATGGCGTCGTCTTCCTTTCCGGCGACCGCCATACCGGCTTCATCTATGAAGAGCGCGGTGTGCTGCCCTATGCCGCCAATGAGCTGACAGCCTCCTCGCTCAACGTCTCCTTCGCCACCGAAACCTCAGAGCGTGATGACCGCCAGATTGGCGCGGGCTTTCCGCCAGAGAATTACGGCGCGGTGGAAATCGACTGGGCTGCAAGGAAAATTTCACTTGTCCTGAAAGACACCAATGGCCAGACCGCACGGCGCAATGATATTGCCTTTTCCGAGATTGGAATCGAATAAGCGGGTCTGAAACGGGGGGCGATTCGCGGATAGGAGTCGCCAGGCGCTATGGCCGATTATCGCAATGTCTGGGTACTGATTGCCGCTGTGGTCTTCCTGCAGCTGGGCGGCGGTGTGCTGGGCGTCGTTACCCCTCTCGGACTTGAGACCCTCGGCGTGTCCCCGGCTCTGATCGGGGCGATTGCAGCCGGTCACGCGGTCGGCTTCATGGCGGGCGCGTGGACCTCGTCCAATGCGATCATCGCTTTCGGCAATATCCGTGTCTTTTCCGCCGCCGCGGCTGTTTGCGGCGCGAGCGTTCTTGCCATGCAGCTCGCCCTCGACCCATGGGGCTGGACGGTCATCCGCATCATCCAGGGCGCCGCCTTTGCGTGGATGTTCTCCAGTATTGAAAGCTGGCTGAGCTCTGCTGTCTCCGCCAAGAGCCGGGGCAGTGTCAGCGGCTTCTACCACCTCATGGCCAAGGTCGCTCTCGTCGTGGGCCCTTTCTTCGTGTCCGGCCTCGCGCCGATCGATTTCAGGCCATATCTCTGGTGCGCCATTTTCATCACCCTGTCGCTGCTTCCGATCTGCCTGACCCGGCGCGGAGAGCCTGCACCGCCATCCTCGGAGTCGGTTCCGCTATCGCGCCTGTTCGAGCTTGCTCCCGCTGCCGTCATCTCTGTCTTCCTCGCCGGCGTCATCAATAGCGGAACCATGGCGCTCCTGCCGATCTATGCCGGCATCTCCCTGCCGGATGTTGCCGGTGGCGCAACGGGGGCTGCCGCCCTTGCCGCAGCTGCGGCGTGGACCGGCGGCATGATCACGCAATGGCCGGCGGGCCGCATTTCGGATGTCATCGACCGCCGCATCGTGGTTGCCATCATGGCGGCCATAGCCGGCACGGCGGCCCTGGTCCTCGGCCTCTTCCCCAATCTGCCGGAACTATACATCCTGATCGCGCTCGGCGTCTGGGGCGCAGGCTCGCTCTCCTTCTATGGCATTGGCGTCGCCCATGCGATTGACCGCGCCGAACATGGCCAGATCTCGCGCGTCATGGCCGGGCTCCTCTTCGTCTGGGCAGTCGGCTCAGTCATCGGTCCGCCGCTCTCCGGCGTCGCCTTCCGCCTTCCCTTTACCGAGGGTGGGCTCTTCCTGCTGGCCGCGCTTCTGTCGGGGGTGCTGATGTTTTCCATGTTGTGGCGCCGCGCCGCCCGGAAAGAAGCACCCAAGGAAGCGCAGGAGCCGTGGAATATTACGCTCCCGACACTGGGCTCAACCGGTGAAATTGACCCTCGCGCCGAATAGCGAAGGCTGAGTTCGGCATACGGACCCACGCGGTTGCTTCAACAGATTGCGGTGTTATAAGACGCGCCAAGTTTCAAAGGGGCGGGCCCGCCGCCTCATGCCGATATCAAAGAGGCCAAATCTCCATGAACATTCACGAATATCAGGCCAAAGCCGTCCTGAAATCCTATGGTGCGCCCGTTGCTGATGGTGTGCCGGTGCTCTCGCTCGATGACGTCCAGAAGGCCGTCGACTCGCTGCCAGGGCCGCTCTGGGTGGTGAAGAGCCAGATCCATGCCGGTGGACGCGGCAAGGGCAAGTTCGTGGAAGCCGAAGCAGGTGAGAAGGGCGGCGTTCGCCTCGCCTTCAACAAGGAAGACGTGTTCAAATTTTCCGAGCAGATGCTCGGCAAGCACCTCGTCACCGCTCAGACCGGCAAGGATGGCAAGCAAGTCAACCGCCTCTACATCGAAGATGGCGCCGACATCGAGAAAGAGCTTTACCTCTCCCTCCTTGTTGACCGCGAGACCGGCCGTCCGGCCTTCGTCGCCTCGACCGAGGGCGGCATGGACATCGAACAGGTGGCCCACGACACTCCTGAGAAGATCCTGACCCTGCCGATCGACCCGACCGCTGGTGTCACCGCCGCTGACGCAGGCAAGCTCTGCGACGCGCTGAAGCTCGACGGCACGGCCCGCGAAGACGGCATGAAACTCTTCCCGATCCTCTACAAGGCCTTCACCGAGAAGGACATGTCGATGCTCGAGATCAACCCGCTCATCGTCATGGAGAACGGCCATCTGCGCGTCCTCGACGCCAAGGTCAGCTTTGACGGCAATGCCCTCTTCCGCCACCCGGACATTGTCGAGCTTCGCGACACGACCGAGGAAGACGAGAAGGAAATCGAGGCCTCCGAATGGGACCTCGCCTATATCGCCCTCGACGGCACCATCGGCTGCATGGTCAATGGCGCAGGTCTCGCCATGGCGACGATGGACATCATCAAGCTCTATGGCGAAGAGCCTGCGAACTTCTGTGACGTCGGCGGCGGCGCCAATGCCGAGAAAGTCGCAGCCGCCTTCAAGATCATCATGAAGGACCCGAACGTCAAAGGCATCCTGGTCAACATCTTCGGCGGCATCATGAAGTGTGACGTCATCGCCGAAGGCGTGATCGCCGCAGTGAAGGAAACCAACCTCGCCGTGCCGCTCGTTGTCCGTCTCGAAGGCACCAATGTCGAGCAGGGCAAGGAAATCATCAAGAATTCCGGCCTCAACGTCATCCCCGCTGATGACCTCGATGACGCGGCCAAGAAAATCACCGACGCGGTGAAATAAGGCCCGCCCCTGATGCTCGCGACCCGCTCTCCTGTTCCGGCCCTGGCCGCTGGCGCGCTGCTTCTGGCAGCGTGCGACGACGAGGCTGACCTGACGCCAACCCTTGAGGCTGGCGCCACGGATATCGAGCAGGACGGGTCGCTCGTGTCAGAGTTCGTGTCCCTGTGCGGCGACATCGTCATCAATGGGGCCGCCCCGGCCAGCGCTGCCGGCAAGTTCGACTGGGACAAGCCGGTTACGTCCGACATGGCGCAGATGGCGGCGATGGGCGGGTATGCCGCCGACAAGCCGGAAGGCAGCGTCACCCTTCAGGTCGTCCCGCTCGATTTCCCGCACCTGCAGGGCATCACCTGCACGGTCTCCGCGCTCGACCCGATGACGGTCGACACATCGCCGCTTGATCCGCTGAAGGCCATCGACGGGTTCTCCGGCGAGGTAAAGTGGATCGGCAGCAGCGGCGACCGGACCGAACTTGGCCGCTTCAGCGGCGTCGCCTCCGACGGCGCAGTCGTCACCATCCACGCCATGAGATTCGAGGACGGGCGTTACATGACCCTGTCCATGTCCAAATCTAGGCCGGTCGATCCGGCATAACGAGTTACGAAATAGGAAGCACTGAATGTCCATCCTCATCGACAGCAGCACCAAAGTCATCGTCCAGGGCCTGACCGGCAATACCGGCTCGTTCCACACCAACCAGGCGCTGGAATATTACGGCACCAAGATGGTGGCCGGCACGCATCCGAAGAAAGCCGGCCAGAAATGGACGGCTGACAATGGCACCGAGCTTCCCATCTATGCGACCGCCGGTGAAGCGAAAGAAGCAACCGGTGCAAACGCTTCGGTGATCTATGTGCCACCTGCTGGCGCTGCTGCCGCCATCGAGGAAGCCATCGACGCGGAAATCCCACTGATCGTCTGCATCACCGAAGGCGTTCCGGTCCTCGACATGGTTCGCGTCAAGGCAAAGCTCGACAAATCGAAGTCACGCCTGATCGGGCCGAACTGCCCGGGCCTTCTGACCCCTGAGCAGTGCAAGATCGGCATCATGCCGGGCAAGATCTTCCAGAAGGGCTCTGTCGGCGTCGTCTCGCGCTCCGGCACCCTCACCTATGAAGCAGTGTTCCAGACTTCCCAGGTCGGCCTCGGCCAGACCTCGGCTGTCGGCATTGGCGGTGATCCGGTCAAGGGCACTGAATTCATCGACGTGCTGGAAATGTATCTCGCAGATGACGAAACCAAATCGATCATCATGATCGGCGAAATCGGCGGTTCTGCCGAAGAGGAAGCGGCCCAGTTCCTGATCGACGAGGCGAAGAAGGGCCGCAAGAAGCCGATGGTCGGTTTCATCGCGGGCCGCACCGCACCAAAAGGCCGCACCATGGGCCATGCCGGTGCCATTGTTTCAGGCGGCAAGGGCGATGCAGAGTCCAAGATCGCGGCAATGGAAGAAGCGGGTATCCGTGTGAGCCCGAGCCCTGCCCGGCTCGGCGATACCATGGTAGAGGTTTTGAAAGGTTAGTCGCGGAAAACTATCTTTCCGCATGGCGGCAAGACGAGGCCCTTAAAAAAGACCCCGCCGGGCCGTCCAACAGGTTCTTAGGACGGTAATAGACATGGCAGATGACGGTTCCCCAGTAACGGGCAAACGCAGCGCGCTGAACAGTGCGATGCTGGACACCGCATTCCTTTATGGTGGCAGCGCAGTCTGGATCGAGAAGATGCAGGCTGCCTATGCGCGCGACCCGAATTCTGTGCCCGAAAGCTGGCGCGACTTCTTCCGCGAGCTTGGCGATGGCAGCGAAGACGCCGCCCGCAATGCCGATGGCGCAAGCTGGAAGCGCGAAAGCTGGCCCAGGCCGGCCGATGCCGACCAGGTCGCTGCCTTTGACGGCAACTGGGCTGCGCTCGAGACCAAGATTGCGAGCAAGGTCAAAGGGGCCGCGCCAGCGGCCAGCGCCGAGGATGTTGCCGGCGCGGTCAAGGATTCCATCCGCGCCATCATGATGATCCGCGCCTACCGGGTTCGTGGCCACCTCGCCGCGCAACTCGACCCGCTGGCCATGGAAACCGATGTCGAGCATCCAGAGCTTGAGCCGGAAAGCTATGGCTTCGGCCCGGGCGACATGGACCGCAAGATCTATATCGACGGCTATCTTGGCCTTGATTACGCGACCATCCCGCAGATCCTGACGATCCTGAAGCGCACCTACTGCTCCACGATCGGCATCGAATTCCAGCACATCTCGAACCCGGAAGAAAAATCCTGGCTTCAGGAACGCATCGAAGGCCCGGACAAGGGCGTCGCCTTCACACCGGAAGGCAAGAAGGCGATCCTCGCCAAGCTGATCGAGGCGGAAACCTTCGAACGCTTCCTGCATCGGCGCTACCCCGGCACCAAGCGCTTCGGTCTTGATGGCGGCGAAGCGGCTGTGCCCGCGCTTGAGCAGATCATCAAGCGCGGCGGCGCGCTCGGCGTCAACGAGATCATCGTCGGCATGCCGCACCGTGGCCGTCTCAACATGCTCGCTGCCGTCATGGGCAAGCCGTATGAGAAGATCTTCCACGAATTCCAGGGCGGCTCGACGCAGGGCGCGGAAGGCTTCGGCTCCGGCGACGTGAAATACCATCTCGGCGCATCCTCGGACCGCTCATTCGATGGCAATGAAGTTCACCTCACCATGAACGCCAACCCGTCTCACCTTGAGGCGGTTGACCCCGTGGTTCTCGGCCGCGCCCGCGCCAAGCAGGCCATGGAAGCCGAAGAGACCGGCAAGCTCGACCGGTCGACCAAGCTGCCCCTGCTGCTGCACGGCGATGCCGCCTTTGCCGGCCAGGGTGTCGTGGCCGAATGTTTCGCCCTGTCCGGCCTTCAGGGCTATCGCACGGGCGGCACCATCCACTTCATCGTAAACAACCAGATCGGCTTTACGACCAGCCCGATGTATTCGCGCTCCTCGCCCTATCCGTCGGACGTTGCGCTGATGGTTCAGGCGCCGATCTTCCACGTCAACGGCGATGACCCGGAAGCAGTGACCTATGTCGCCAAGGTCGCGACCGAGTACCGCCAGAAATTCGGCAAGGACGTCGTTATCGACATGTTCTGCTATCGCCGGTTCGGGCACAATGAGGGTGACGAGCCGATGTTCACCCAGCCGGTCATGTACACCAAGATCAAGGGTCATGAATCGACCCGCGAAATCTATGCCCGCCGCCTCGTCGAAGAGGGGCTGGTGACGGCTGCAGAGGTCGAACAGCAGGTCAAGGATTTCGAGGGCTTTCTCGACAAGGCCTTTGACGAAGGCAAGGACCTCGAGACCCAGAAGGCCGACTGGCTGGACGGGGAATGGGAAGGCCTCGGCCTGCCAGAAGATGATGAGCGCCGCGGCAAGACCGGCGTTTCGAAGAAAAAGCTGCAGGAGCTTGGTGAAAAGATCACCACGATCCCTGAAGGCGTCGATGTTCACAAGACGCTCGGCCGCGTGATCGATGCGCGCCGCGAAGCGATCAGCTCCGGCAAGGGCCTCGACTGGGCCACCGCCGAGCATCTCGCCTATGCGACGCTGCTTGATGAAGGTTTCCCGGTCCGCCTGTCCGGCCAGGACTCAGGCCGCGGCACCTTCTCCCAGCGCCACAGCCATTTCATCGACCAGAACACCGGCGAGCGCTACACGCCGCTGAACAATCTCGGGCCGGACCAGGCGCATTACGAAGTCATCGATTCACTTCTCTCCGAAGAGGCCGTCCTTGGCTATGAATATGGCTATTCCCTCGCCGACCCGAACTGCCTCGTCCTCTGGGAAGCGCAGTTTGGCGACTTCTCGAACGGTGCGCAGGTCTTCTTCGACCAGTTCATTTCCTCGGCAGAGCGCAAATGGCTGCGCATGTCGGGCCTCGTCTGCCTCCTGCCGCACGGCTATGAAGGCCAGGGCCCGGAGCACTCCTCCGCCCGGCTTGAGCGCTTCCTGCAAATGTGCGCAGAAGACAATATGCAGGTCTGCAACCTGACCACGCCGGCAAACTATTTCCACGCCCTGCGGCGTCAGATCCATCGCGACTTCCGCAAGCCGCTGATCATCATGACGCCGAAATCGCTGCTGCGTCACAAGCTCGCAACGTCGAGCCTCGATGATCTCAACACCAAATCCTCCTTCCACCGCGTGCTGTGGGACGATGCCGAGACGCCGGGCCGCGAAGGCAAGGTGAAACTCGTCAAGGACAAGGAGATTCGCCGCGTCGTGATCTGCTCCGGCAAGGTCTATTACGACCTGTTCGAGGCGCGCGAGGAAAAGGGCATCGACGACATCTATCTCCTGCGCGTCGAACAGTTCTATCCGGTGCCGCGCAAGTCGCTGATGGCCGAGCTGAAACGCTTCAAGCAGGCCGAGATGGTCTGGTGCCAGGAAGAGCCGCGCAATATGGGCGGCTGGACCTTCATGCGCGACGAGATCGAATGGACTGCCAATCAGGTCGGCTGCCAGAAGCCGCGTCCGAAATATGCCGGACGTCCCCCTGCCGCGGCCACCGCAACCGGCCTCATGTCTCAACACAACAAGGAAAAGAATGCTCTCATCGGTGCTGCGCTGGGCGACCAGCCGGTTGAAGACAGCATTGTCTCCGCCTGACCCTGACACGACCCAAATACGAAACGGACAAGTTATGACTGATATTGTAGTCCCCCAGCTCGGCGAAAGCGTCACAGAGGCGACCGTCGGCCAGTGGCTGAAAAAGGCCGGGGAATCGGTCTCCAAGGATGAGGTGCTCGTCGAACTGGAAACCGACAAGGTTTCAGTCGAGGTTGCCGCGACGGCAGACGGCACACTGTCTGAAATCGTCGCCAAGGAAGGTGACACGGTTGAAATCGGTGCGATTCTCGGCCGGCTCGGCTCTGGAAATGGCGCTGCCAAGGCTGCCCCGGCCGCCAAGGCTGAAGCCGCCCCGGCTGCAAAGGCGGAAGCGCCGAAATCGTCCGGCGGCTCGACCGTCGATGTCGCCGTACCCGCCATGGGCGAAAGCGTCACCGAAGGCACCATCTCCGAATTCCTCAAAAAGGTCGGCGACAGCGTCTCCAAGGACGAAACCATTGCAGAGATCGAGACCGACAAGGTTGCGCTCGAAGTGCCTGCCACCGCGGACGGCGTGATCACCGAGCTGCTGGTTTCTGCCGGCGACACGGTCAATCCGGGCACGGTCATCGCCCGCATCAGCGCCGGCGCCAGCGCCGGTGAGACGGTCGCCAAACAGGCACGCGTCACTGAAGGCGCGCCAACAACACAAACGCCCGCAGAGACCGGCCAGTCCGCCTCGGGCCAGGAAGACCGCCCCGTCTCCCCATCGGTGCGCCGGGTGGCCTCCGAAGGCGGCGTGAATCCCGCTGATATTCCGGGCACTGGCCGCGATGGTCGCGCCACCAAGGCCGATGCGATCAATTATGTGAACAATGCTGCGAAATCTGCCTCTTCCAGCCAGCCGCAGCAGGCCCGCGCGCCGCGCGACATCGGCCCTCGCGAAGAGCGGGTGAAGATGACGCGCCTGCGCCAGACCATTGCTCGCCGCCTGAAAGAGGCGCAGGACACCGCAGCCATGCTCACCACATTCAACGATGTGGACATGAGCGCGGTCATGGATCTGCGGTCGAAGTACAAGGAAAGCTTCTTTGAGAAGCATGGCGTGAAGCTCGGCTTCATGGGCTTCTTCACCAAGGCCATCGTGTCCGCACTGAAGGAAATCCCCGCCGTGAACGCCGAAATCGACGGCACGGACATCATCTACAAGAACTTCTACGACATCGGCATGGCTGTCGGCACCGACAAGGGCCTCGTCGTGCCGGTTATCCGTGACTGTGATGAGCTGTCGCTGGCCGGTATCGAGCGCGAGCTTGGCAATCTCGCAAAGAAGGCACGTGACGGAGATCTGTCCATTGCAGACATGCAGGGCGGCACGTTCACCGTGACGAATGGCGGTGTCTATGGCTCGCTGATGTCGACGCCGATCCTCAACCCGCCGCAATCGGGCGTGCTCGGCATGCACCGCATTGAGCAGCGCCCTGTCGCGATCAATGGCAAGGTCGAGATCCGCCCGATGATGTATCTCGCCCTCTCCTATGACCACCGCATCGTCGACGGCAAGGAAGCAGTGACCTTCCTCGTCCGCGTCAAGGAAGCCCTGGAAGATCCGGAACGCCTGCTGCTCGACGTTTAGGTCCTGCGCACAGACAGGCAACCGAAAGCCCTTATCCTTCGCTCAGGATGAGGGCTTTTTTGTACTTGCGGAAATAGCCCGACATGGTGAGCGAAGCATGCCCCGGCGCAGGCCGGGGTCGAACCACTGGCGGGCAAATGGCGAAAAGCCTGAGACCATCGCCCCCTTCCCGCTTATGCTGAGCCTGTCGAAGGAGGGAGGGCCGGTGGCGGGCTCAGCGCGCCCTCGTCATGTAGACGCGGATCAGCAGCGGCTGGAAGATCAGCACTGGCGGCTCGAACCCGGCCACCTCGACCGCGCGTTCAAGCTCTGCCGGCGTGTGCGCCGCAAAATCCCGCCCGAACGCTTCGCGGTAAGCGGCAACATTCTCTTCCGGCATGTCGCACAGCCGGAGCGCATTGAGCCAGGCGCCCATCAGATCATCAAAGCCCGGCGCCTCACGGTCGGCAGCCAAGTCTGCAAAGACGAGCGGGCAGCCCGGCGAGAGTCGCCCCGCAATGTCCCGGAAGAAGTCGGTGCGCGCCTTCAGGTCGGTCAGGAAATGCGAGACGAGCAGCGCCGTCGCCCCATCGAAAGGCGCTGTCTCCGGCAGGCTCTGCAGAAAACCGTCATGAATGGCGCAGCGCTCCAGTATCCCCGCTGCCTTCAGACGCTCACGTGCGACGCGGAGCATGGCCGGGGCTGGGTCGACCAGCTGGAATGACCAGCCGGGATTGGGCGCGGCGAGCTTGATCGCATCCTCGCCGGTCCCCGCCCCCACGCACAGCACCCGCGCCGAATCAGGCAGCGAAGACAGGGCAAGCCGCGCCCCCAGATGCACCGCGTCCCGCGCGGTCGCCAGCCTGTCGAACTGGCTATCGTAGACTTTTGCGTGTTCTTCGCCGAAGGGCTCCATGACCATCCTCACAATTGTTATACTATAACAAGCGTGAGGATGGCGCGTCTGTCAATCGACAAATCCCTGATAATGGCCCTCAGACCGCGAAGAAGACATGCCACATCATCCGGCCCGGCAGCATTGAGAACAGGCCCGCCACCAGCATTCCGCCAACAAACATGTTTGTCATTGTCGTGCGATGCTTCCTGATGTCCCGGCGCTTCACCGCCGCGATGCCGAATGGAAGGCCGAGCATGGTCCAGGCCGAGAGGGCGTGGATCGGGCTGTAATGGGTCTGGAAGATGGCCGTGATGAAGAAGGAGGAGCCCGCCGTCACCGCCATGCTGGCCACCCAAATCCACCCGAAGGTCCGGTGCAGGCGAAACCCCTTGGGCGCAACCATCAGGAAGAGGCCGATGGACAGTGTCAGGAGCGCCGCCACCACGTGCACCTGTATCGCCGGCCCGGCCGACAGGATGGGCGAGAGGTCAATGCGCGGGCGCGGCACCACTCCGGCATCGATCAGGATGGCAGCCGATAGCGCCGTGTAGATTGTCAGCGCCCCGCCAATCACCCACTGGTGCATGCCTATACGCTTCAGCCGCTCACGCAGGGTGCGGGCCGATCGGGAGGATTCTGCAAGGCTCATTGTCTTTTCTCCAGTCTTGCGGCAGGGCCAGTCCCTCGCCTGTGAGAGGAAACTTGCCGGACCACCCACCAGGCGCGAGCCCAACTACGTCAGCGGACTGGAATCCTTCGCGAAATGCCGCCAATGTCAGTCGCGAAACGTGAATGACATGGGGCCTGCAGCTTGCGTATCGCGATTGACTGGAAGAAACGGGCGCGCGAAACCCTGATCCTCACCGGGATCGCCCTGTTTCTTGCCTTCCTGCGCCCATTCGGCACTGACACAGACACGCCGCTCTACATCATTTTCGGCTTCTGGCTGCTGCTCATTCTGGCCGGCGCGCTCGTCGGCGAGCTTTCGGTCTGGGCCTTCTACCGGCTGTGGCCCGAAGGTCCGACCTGGGCGATGATCGCCATCGTGTCCATGGTGACAGCGGTCGCCGTGACGCTGCTCCTGCTCGGCCTTGATGCCGGCCTTGGCGACACGGTTTCGGTCGGCGGCGGCCCGGTCCACATCCTCTATCTCTATGTGCTGGTGATCTCGGTCGCCATGACCCTGCTCGGCTACACGCTCAGCCGCGCCTTCAACATGGCGGGCCCAGACTTCGTCCACGAGACCGATGACCGCTCGGCCGTCGACGTCTTCCTCGAGCGCCTGCCGGTCAAATACCGCACCGCCGATCTCTACGCCGTCTCTTCCGAGGACCATTACTGCCGCGTGGTCACCAGCCTCGGCAGCGAGCTGATCCTGATGCGGCTCTCCGATGCCGAAAGAGAGCTGGCGAGCGTTGACGGGTTGCGGGTCCACCGCTCATGGTGGGTGTCCCGTAAAGGGATCGCAGAGAGCCGCCGCGAAGGCGGAAAAATCGTTCTGACACTGAAATCGGGCGACGAAGTCCCGGTCTCGCGCTCCTATCAGGACGCGGTAAAGGATGCCGGTCTGGTCCACTAGATCCTTGTAAAATTCAGACTTTGTTAACTGCCCGAAAACGGCCCTATTCCGGCCCCGCATGGAACCTATTCCGGCGCGAGCATGTTAATTGCAGCAGATGATCCCCAGATGGCCTTCAACAGAAATGGGCCACAAAGGGGGCCCGATGAAGAAGGACGAGAAGACGATGAATACCGGTAGCATCCTTGCCAAGAGCGCCAGCCTGGTCGTGCTCGGTGTCATCGCCGCCGTGACCCTCATCATGGCCTTCGCCCCCGCCGGCTCGATCTATAACGGCTAGGCTTTTCTCAAAATCAAGAACTCTCAAACGCCCTCATGGTGAGCGAAGCATGCCCCGGCGCAGGCCGGGGTCGAACCACTGGCGGGCGATAAGCGCAGACATCTGAAACCATCGCCCCCTCCCCGTTTATCCTGAGCCTGTCGAAGGAGGGAGGGTCGGGGTGGGGCGACCGCCGCCGCCCTAAACCTTCGGCCCGCCCGGCATCACAGGGCGCTCTCGAAACGTCCCCATCGACAGCACCCGGTCATACATGACCAGCGCGCCGGCAAGGCTCACATTGATGCAGAACTTGGTCGGGATCTTCACCACATGGTCGCATTTGGCCAGCATCTCCGGCGAGAGATCGCCCCGCTCGCGCCCCAGCACATAGGCCGCCGCCTTGGGGTGCTTGAACTCCGGCAGCTCCACCGCATCCTCGGTCAGTTCCACACCCACCAGCTGGCAGCCCTTGGGCAGCGCCATGTCGCCGACCGCGTCCCACTGATAATACGGCACGCTCTCGAAGGTCTTTGACGTGTCGGCCTTGTAGGCAATCTTCAGTTTCGGCTCGGCATCGACCGAGAACACAAAGCTCGCCCCGAACGCGTTTGCCGTGCGCATCAGCGCGCCAAGGTTCATCGGCTTGGAAATCCCTTCCGCCCCGATCGCGAAATAGCCCCGCATCAGCCAGCTCCTCCGGTAAAGCGCCAGGCGGCGATCACAGCGATCAGCAAGACTGCGAACAGCATCGTCCCCTTGCGGGCGAACCGGATGTGCGAAATCGCCTGCGGATACTCGCCCGCCAGGTGCTGCGCTACTTCGCCCTCGATACCAGCCGTCTCCAGCGCCGTCCCGCCATTCACCGCCTGCACCACGCCGATCCGCGCCGAACGCTCGTCCAGCCCGTCAAACTTCGCCTTTGCCGCCCGCTTCAGCGCGACACCGGCCAGCATCCGCATCTGGACGCAGAGCCCAAAGGCGAAAACCATGAACAGGCCCGCGACAAAGTAGAGGAGGTCATGCTGGGTCATCGCATCGTCGCCACTTCGAACCGCCCGGCGCTTGTCACGACGCCGCGCTTCATTGTTTCGGCATTGAACGGCATTTCGACATGGCCGAGCACATCCATCGCGATCAGGCCGCCATCCCCGCCCAGCAGGTTGAGATCCTCCAGCGAACCGTTCGCGGCGCTTCTGAGGTCCTGCTTGCCATAGCGCACCCGCGAAGAGACATCCGCGGCCGCATTGGTGCGCAGGAAATACTCGCCCTGTCCCGTACAGCAGACAGCGACCCGCTCATCGGCCCAGATGCCAGCGCCAATGATCGGCGTATCGCCCACCCGCCCCGGCGTCTTCCCCAGAAGACCGCCCGTCGACGTCGCCGCCGCGAGCCGCCCTTCAGTGTCCAGCGCGATGACCCCCACCGTGCCATGCGCCAGCTCACCCTTCTTCACCGGGATCGTCACGGCGGGCGTGTAATACTTCTTCGGGCTGTGCACCCGTTCGAGCTTGTGCCTGCGCGCAATCATCGCCGCGCCCTTGCCGACGATCAGCACATGCGGCGTCTCGTCCATGATGAGGCGCGCCGCCGTCACCGGGCTCTTGAAGCCCCTGAGAGACGCCACCGCCCCGGCATTGCGCGTGCGCCCGTCCATGATGGCCGCATCCAGCTCCCACTGGCCGATTGCATTCGGCGACGACCCGCGTCCCGCAATATGATGCCCGCACTCTTCCAGCGCCACCGTCAGCTTCTGCACCACGTCCAGCGCCGCCTCGCCGCGCGCCAGCAGGGTCTCGCCCTCGCGCAGCAGGCTCGCCATATGCGTTTCGGCAGCGGCATGATCGCGCGGACGCAGCGGTCCAGCGCCGCCATGCATTGCAAGAGCCCAGCTTTTGGCCATGCGGCAATTCTCCACAGACAAAGGGTTTCTGACGCCTTAGCGCTTCACACGGCCCGGTGCCACCGATAGGTTCGGCCCGTCAATCACCGTACACAGCACAAAACACAAGAGGAAACGAACATGAAAGCCCTGCTCTCAAAATCACCCGGCGGCCCGGACACCCTGGTTCTGGAAGACGTTCCCTCCCCTCAGCCGGGCGATGGCGACGTTGTCATTGATGTGAAAGCCGTTGGCGTGAACTATCCCGACGTCCTCATCATCCAGGACCAGTACCAGTTCAAGCCAGAGCGCCCCTTCTCCCCCGGCGGCGAGATTTCCGGCACGGTCAAGGCCGTCGGCAAGAACGTCACCAAATACAAGGTCGGCGACCGTGTGATGGGCTCGATTGGCTGGGGCGGCATGGCCGAGGAAGCCGTGGTCGACCAGGCCCGCGTGCGCCCTTTCCCGGAATCCATGTCCTATGAAGAGGCCGCCGCCCTCCTCATGACCTATGGCACCTCCTATTACGCCCTGAAGGATCGCGGCAATTGCAAGCCGGGCGAGAGCCTGCTCGTCCTCGGCGCAGCCGGCGGTGTCGGCCTTGCCGCTGTCGAGCTTGGCAAGGCAATGGGCATGGACGTGATCGCCGCCGCCTCAAGCCAGGACAAGGTCGACCTTGCCATGGAAAAAGGCGCTTCCAAAGGCTTCGTCTATGATCGGGGGCCCCTCGACCGCAGCCAGCAAAAAGCCCTCTCCGACAAGATCAAGGAACTTGGCGGCGGCGGCGTGGACGTCATCTATGACGGCGTCGGCGGCGACTATGCAGAGCCGGCCCTGCGCGCCATGAACTGGGATGGCCGCTTCCTCGTGATCGGCTTCCCGGCCGGCATCCCGAAAATGCCGCTCAACCTCACCCTCCTGAAGTCGTGCAACATTGTCGGCGTCTTCTGGGGCGCTGCCGTCGCGCGCGACCCGGAAGCCAATGAGCAGAACATCAAGGAGCTGTTCGAGATGTACGAAGCCGGCAAGATCAAACCGCACGTCTCCAACACCTACCCCCTCGCCGAAGCCCCCGCCGCCATCACCGAACTGATGGAACGGAAAGCGAAGGGGAAAGTGGTTGTGACGGTTTAGGCTGTTAGCTGGCGCCATGGACACGACCGAAGTTCTTTCTCAGCTCTCGAGGCGGGTCTTGCTTTACATAGCAGGGGGCGCGATCGTGTCTGTGGTCGCATCATTGATCACCTTTCATGCACTCATAGGCCAAAATTTTGACTCGGTGCATCGGAGAATCGACGATGCCAGATCGACCTTAGCGTCACAGGTTTCCAAGCTAGAAGCGAGCGTCGATAGCGTTGGAGCACAAGTAAGCCAGATCGATAAGGACTTGCTCTTTGTTCGCGAGTTCGTATCCGAAATCGACTCCTTAGAAGACAAGCTTGGCTACGGACCAGAGTTGATTGAAGCTAGGCTTGAGAGACTTCCTATTGGTGGTCCGGGAAGCACCCCGGTTCCTGAGTTTCCCACCTACACAAAAGAGCTGCCTTTTGATTCGGAAAGATCAACGATTGAAGACTGGAAGACTCGTATGACGCGACTTCTAGAAACTCGATTGACCACTGACCGACGATACTCTTTCGATCCTGAAAAGCACGACATCGAGGTATTCGAGAATGTGGTAATCCCAATTGAAGCGGATGCGCCGCGTTTAGACTTAACCGCCGTCGCTGTATTCAAGGAATGATATGTGCTCTTTGATGCAATTCCTTTCAGAAAAGTCTCAAAGATAGAGTCACTTACGCTCTTGCTCGACAATCGGAATCACAGATAGAAAATGCGTGACGGTTGCCGTCCATGCCCATTTCCGATGCACGAACCCTAATACGCCCGAGGGCAATCGTGCTTCTCGGTGAAAGCTGGCTCTATCCAGCTGCCAGAAAGGAGGTTGGCCATGGAACGTGTATTCGTTCGGGCCTATGTCCGCTGGCGGTACGGTCGGGAGGAGCACGTTTGTGCTCACACCCGCCGCTGGCCGCGGCAACTCAGCTTTGACTTCTAGACGGGTCGGCTGAGGTGGGCGGTGACCGTCACCTTCCTGAATCAAAAGGGAATCGCCGTCAAGAGTCTGGCGAACATCGTTCCTTTGCTCGCTGCTCATTCGCGCCGAAAGGCAGACCCTGCCATTCGGCCACAGCCAGCCCCTTTCGATCTGACTCAGGCGGTCAAGGCTGCCGCAGGCACGGCGAAGCCGCTTGGCCTTGACCGCCTGAGGCAGATCGGACACATGCCGTGTGCCGCAGCCAATCCCGTCACAATTCCCGTGACCTTCTTCAACTGGCGCCTCCCCGTGGCTTGACCACGGGGTCCATCTCCCGTCCGTGCGACCAGACTCTATGTCCGGAGATGGGCACCGCGATCAAGTCGCGGTGAACCGCCTCAAAGAGAAGGACACCTCTCAAAGCCGCCATGGTGAGCGAAGTCGAACCACGGCGGCGCGCCAGGTCGCTTCATGGTTCGACTTCGCTCACCATGGCGTTGCGTTTTGCCGCGAAGCCTTCGCCCTTCCTAAAGCCCCGCCCGCAGCGCCTTCAGCGCGCCCTCTTCCATGCCCATGAATTTCGGGTCGTCGGCGAGCGGTGCGACCAGCAGCGCCTCAGGCCGCGTCGCATGCTTCACACTGTGATAGACCTTTGAGCGCGAAAGGCCCGAACAGATCAGGTAGAGCCCGTCATCAAGCGCCAGCAGCCTGTCAAACTCCGCCGGATCAAGCCGGCGCTGAGGCCCGCGAACATAGACGAGATAGAGCGTGGTGTTGTCAGCCATGGCAGAAGGACGCCGCAGCGGCCTGTCTGTTCCCTGATCGAACGGAAGACCGCGCTCCACCCAACTCATCCCCGCTAGGGAGATCAGGGGAATGGGGCCTGACCGAGGTCGCCCCCCCAAAAAGCCGTCATGGTGAGCGAAGTCGAACCATGAAGGCGGGCCCGTCAGGCTTCCTCATGGTTCGACCCTCATCCTGAGCGAGGCCAAAGGACGCTCACCATGAAGTAAGAATGGTGCCGCCGACCCCTGCGCAGGTATCTGCGGCGTCACACTGCCCTTCCCCCAACACCGCTCATCCTGAGCGAAGGCGGGGATCTCAGTCAGCCTGGATCAAACCCGGCCCAACCCCACCCCGACCCTCCCCACTGGGGAGGGTCCGCGGTGGGGTATCCGCCCTTGCACGGTAATTGGACGGGTTCTGGACGGGTCTCACACCAGATCCATCCACCCCCTCGCCCGCCCGTCTATGATGCGCGCATGTCCGGGCTCGACCATCATGTCTCCATCGCCATGCAGAAGGCGATCCCGCTCCTGATGAGCCTGATTGCGCAGGCCTCAGCCATTCTCGCCCTTGCCTCGCGCGCCGGCACCACCCGCATCTCTCGCATCGCCCATGCACGGGCGCTGCGTCTCATCCGCCCGGCCGAAGCGCTGGTCCGCCGGCTGATCGTTCTTCTGGCGAACAAGCTGCACACGACACCGCTGCCACCTCGGGCTCCAACGTCCGCCATGGTGAGCGAAGCCGAACCACAAGGGCCGGGCAGTCGCAGCGCGGCGGCGCATGGTTCGACGTCGCTCACCATGTCGCCGCGTGGAGGAGCCCCCAGTTTCGCCCTGTTCGAGCCCAACCCCGCCTTCGCGCGCATGTATGCCGAGGGTGAGGCCATCCCCGTCCCGGCGCGCGCCTTCGGCCCGCCTGCCCCGACCTGTCATCCCGCCCGGCTCCTCGCACGACTAGAAGCGCTGCAGGCGGCCATAGAGAACCGAGAGGCGCTGGCGCTTCGCCATGCCCGCTCCATCCCTCGCAAGATCGCGAAGGACTGTTTTGCCCGCGTCAATCCATGGCGCGTTGGGGCCGCGCCGGGCGTGCGCTCCCGGCACACAGAGCCCTGGCTCGCCGACATGCTCAGCCTGTTCATGATGGCCATCCGGCGCATCCCGCCGCCCGAGCGTCCACGCCCTGCCCTCTGAACGGCCCGCCCCGCCAGACCGTCTGGCGGGGGCGAAGGCGCACGGCTTTTCATTAACGAGAGCGGCTATACTCTGTCCCGGCGACAAAAGAGGGAGCGGTCCAATGAGCTATGAAGGCCACGAAGAACACCATCTGATGCACCGCTCGAACTGGCTTCGCGCCGCGGTGCTCGGCTCGAATGATGGCATCCTCTCGACCGCCAGCCTGCTCGCCGGTATCGCCGCCGCCTCTGCCGGGCGCGCCGACCTCCTGCTTGTCGGCGTCGCGGCCCTGATCGCCGGGGCAATGTCCATGGCCGCCGGGGAATATGTCTCGGTCAGCTCCCAGGCCGATACGGAACGCGCCGACCTCGCCAAGGAAAAGCGCGCCCTGAAGGAGATGCCGGAGGAGGAATTGCGCGAACTTGCCGACATCTATGAACAGCGCGGTGTGGAACCGAAAACTGCGCTCGCCGTCGCCAGGCAGCTCACCGAGCATGACGCGCTCGACGCCCATGCGCGCGACGAGATCGGCATTTCGCCGGTGGTGACGGCGCAGCCCCTGCAGGCCGCGGTGTCATCCGCGCTGAGCTTTGCGGTCGGCGCGCTCCTTCCCCTCATCGCCGCCATGCTGGCGCCGGCTGGCTGGGTGGTGTTCACCGTCATCGCCGCCTCGCTGGCAAGCCTTGCCCTGCTCGGCCTGTTCTCCGCCCAGATGAGCGGGGCCGGCGCCACCCGCGCCGTGCTGAGGGTTGTGATCTGGGGAGCCGCAGCGATGGTCGCAACGTCACTCGTCGGCCATCTCTTCGGTGCGAATGTGGCAGCCGTCTAGGAGACGCGCTCGACCATCATCGTCTTGATCTTGGCAATTGCCTTGGCCGGATTGAGACCCTTCGGGCAGACCTGGGCGCAGTTCATGATCGTATGGCAACGATAGAGCTTGAACGGGTCTTCAAGGTCATCGAGACGCTCGCCGGTCGACTCGTCGCGGCTGTCGATCAGCCAGCGATAGGCCTGCAGCAGCGCGGCGGGGCCGAGATACTTTTCGCCATTCCACCAATAGGAGGGGCAAGAGGTCGAACAGCAGGCGCAGAGGATACACTCATAGAGGCCGTTCAGCTCATTGCGCTGTTCCTCGGACTGCTTCCACTCCTTCTCAGGCTCCGGCGTGTCCGTCTTCAGGAAGGGCTGCACATAGGCGTGCTGCGCGTAGAAGTTGGTGAGGTCGGGAATGAGGTCCTTGACGACCGGCAGGTGCGGCAGCGGCGCGATGGTGATCGACTTGCCGGCCACTTCGTCCCAGCCCTTGGTACAGGCGATGGTGTTGTGGCCACCAATGTTCATCGAACAGGAGCCGCAGACGCCCTCGCGGCAGGACCGGCGGAAGGCGAGCGTCGGGTCGATATTGTTCTTGATGTAGATGAGCACGTCGAGAACCATCGGGCCGCACTTGTCCATGTCGACCCAGTAAGTGTCCCAGCGCGGATTGCCGCCTTCTTCAGGCGAATAGCGGTAGATCTTGAACGCCTTGGCATTCTTCGCGCCATCCGGCTTCGGCCATTCCTTGCCCTTCTTCGGGGCAGAGCCTTTGGGCAGAGTGAGCTGAACCATATAAAACCCCTTAGTAAACCCGCGCCTTCGGCTCGATATACTCAATGTCGTTGGACATGGTGTACTCGTGAACCGGGCGGTAATCGATGGTCACCTTGCCGGCCTCATCGACCCAGGCAAGCGTGTGCTTCATCCATTCCTTGTCATCGCGGTCTGCAAAGTCCTCGCGGGCATGCGCGCCGCGGCTTTCCTTGCGATTGGCAGCCGAATTCACCGTCACGGCCGCCTGGCCGATCAGATTGTCGAATTCGAGCGCTTCCAGCAGGTCCGTATTCCAGATCAGGCCGCGATCCTTCACGTCCATGCCGCCAATGCGGCCATAGATCTCCGCGATCTTGGCAACGCCCTCCTCCAGCACTTCACCAGTGCGGAAGACGGCGCAGTTGTTCTGCATCGCCTTCTGCATGTCGAGGCGCAGCTTGGCGACTGGCTGGTCGCCCGATGCGTTGCGGATCCTGTCGAAGCGGGCAAGGTGGCTGTCGGTCTGGCTCGCGCGGACCTCTGGCTGGCTGGCACCGGCTTCAAGCGTCGCGCCGCAGCGCAGGCCTGCGGCCCGGCCGAAGACGACAAGGTCGATCAGCGAATTGGAGCCGAGGCGGTTTGCGCCGTGTACCGACACACAGGCCGCTTCGCCGACCGCCATCAGGCCCGGCACGACACTGTCAGGGTCAGCGCCCTTCTTGGTCAGGACCTCGCCGTGATAATTGGTCGGGATACCGCCCATATTGTAGTGGACCGTTGGCAGGACCGGGATCGGCTCCTTGGTGACGTCGACCCCGGAGAAGACTTTCGCGGTCTCGGAGATGCCCGGCAGGCGTTCGGCCAGTGTTTCCGGCGGCAGGTGTTCAAGGTGAAGGTGAATATGGTCACTCTCGGCCCCCACACCGCGCCCTTCGCGGATCTCGACCGTCATGGCGCGCGAGACAACGTCGCGGGACGCAAGGTCCTTCACGCGCGGCGCATAGCGTTCCATGAAACGCTCGCCATCGGAATTGGTGAGATAGCCGCCCTCGCCGCGTGCGCCCTCGGTGATGAGGCAGCCCGCGCCATAGATGCCGGTCGGGTGGAACTGGATGAACTCGGTGTCCTGCAGCGGAAGGCCTGCGCGAAGCACCATCGCATTGCCGTCGCCCGTACAGGTGTGGGCCGACGTACAGGAGAAGAAGGCGCGGCCATAACCGCCAGTGGCGAGAATGGTCTTCTGCGCACGGAAGCGATGCAGCGTGCCATCGTCGAGCTTCCACGCGGTCACACCGCGGCAGGCACCTTCCTCATCCATGATGAGGTCGAGCGCGAAATACTCGATGAAGAACTCGGTCTCTTCCTTGACGCACTGGCCGTAGAGCGTGTGCAGCATGGCGTGACCGGTCCGGTCGGCCGCCGCGCAGGTGCGCTGCACGGGAGGACCCTCGCCATATTCGGTCGTGTGACCGCCGAACGGGCGCTGATAGATCTTGCCTTCCTCATTGCGCGAGAACGGCATGCCCCAATGCTCAAGCTCGTAAACCGCCTTGGGCGCTTCGCGGCAGAGATATTCGATGGAGTCCTGGTCGCCGAGCCAGTCCGAGCCCTTGACCGTGTCATACATATGCCAGCGCCAGTTGTCGGGTCCCATATTGCCCAGGGAGGCGGCGATCCCGCCCTGGGCTGCCACCGTGTGGGAGCGCGTCGGGAAGACCTTGGTGATGCAGGCGGTGCGAAGCCCGGCCTGTGCAGCACCGAGCGCGGCGCGCAGGCCTGAACCGCCCGCGCCGACAACCACGACATCATAGGTATGATCGACAAATTTATAGTCAGACATTTGGATCGTTTCCTTTCAGGCCGCGCCTCAGGCGCCTGCCGAAATCCAGATTTTCAGGACTGAAAGCGCGGTTGCCGCGAACAGCCCAAGCGTGACGAATGTATTGAGAATGAGCAGGGTCTGCTTCATGCCAGCCTTGCCGATATAATCCTCGATGACGGTCTGCATACCAAGGCGCATATGATAGAAGGCCGCGCCCAGGGTGAGGATCATCAGAATGGCATTCCACGGTGCCGACAGGAAGGCGACGGCGCCGTCATAGCCCGAGCGGCTGGCGGCGATCACGGCATAGAGAAACCACGGAACGAGGAAGACCAGCGCGATGGCCGAGACCCGCTGGCGGATATAATGCTCGGTCCCCGACTTGGCCGAACCAAGCCCGCGGGCAGCAGCGGTGGGCGTTTCGAAATTGGTGCTCATATCCGCCTCCTAGAACAGGTTGGTCGCGAGCGACCAGATCGTCGCAGCGGCAAGGATGGAGATGGCGAAATTGAAGACCGACCAGCCGCTCGCCACCTTTGGGTCGAAGCCGACTTTCGGCCCGTCCCAGAGCATGTGCCGGATGCCGTTCACCAGATGGAACAGGACAGACGCCAGCCAGAAAAAGAGGAGGATCTGGCCAACCGGGTGAAGCATGATGCCTTCCACAGTGGCATAGGTCTCCGGCCCGGCGGCAATGGCGATCACCCAGGCGCTGACAAGAAATGCGCCGATATAATTGCCGACACCGGTCACGCGATGAAAAATTGAGGCGGCCATCGTCCAGTGCCACTTCCACACCTGCAGGTGTGGTGACATCGGGCGGGGATCAGTCCACTCCGAACCTGACATTTACTATCTCCCGAACCTTCTGCTTTGCTATGACGGGTTCTAGAATGGTCGATGAGCGTGTCAACGCGACAAGAGAGGCAGGAACCGTCATGAATAAAGCGATCTGGACCTGTTTTGGCTGTTTGGCACTCACAATGCTGGCCGATGCCCGCACACCGGAACCCCAGTCGATTGTTGCCGAGACCGATGACGCCGCCATTCTCGAGCAGGTTGCAGATGCCTATGAAGCGCTGATGATCGCTGCAAACCCGGCCGATGAAGCGCGTGCGGAACAACGCGCACCGACCCGTTGGCCGGACGTCTCACCGGAACACATCTCGAGCCTCGCCAACGAAGCGCGTCTGCTGAAGGGCAGGCTGACAGCCATGGTAGACCATTCCTCTCCCGAATGGGCGATTCTGTCGCACCTGCTGGAACAGCTGATCATGGAAGATCAGTTCGATACCGCCCGGATACCGTTCACCGGCGACTGGGGGTTTCATGCCAGCCCCTTCTTTGAAGCGGCCAATCTGCGCATTCGTACCGAAGAGGATGCCGAGGCCTGGATCCAGCGCCTGAATGACCTGCCTCGCTATTTCGACGATCACATCACCAATATGCGGCGCGGCATCCGCACTGGCTGGACGTCGCACAGCGACCCGATGACCACGACGATCAACCAGATTCGCGAGCAGGTGGTCGCAACCGCCGAGGACAGCCCGCTCTGGACACCGTTCGAAACCCTTCCCGAGCGGATTGACCCTGAAACGCAGACAGCCCTGCGCGCAGCGGGACGCATCGCCGTCATGAATGCCGTCCAAGCCTATGGCGACCTTCTGGCCTTCATGGAGACCGAATACGCGTCCCATGTCAGACCCGATCCGGGCGTGAACTCCCTGGCGGGTGGACAGGAATATTACGACGCAGCGATCCGCGACCACACCGCAGGCGCCGGATACACGCCAGGGCAGATCCATGAACTTGGTCAGCAGGAAGTCGCCCGCATCCGCGCCGAGATGGAAGCCATCATCGCAGAGCTTGGATATCCGGGCACGTTTGCCGATTTCCTGAACTTCCTGCGAACCGACCCGCAATTCTACCCTGAGACCGCCGAAGACCTGCTGGAGAAAGCCTCACGCATCTCCAAACGCCTCGACGCCATACTGCCTGAATATTTCCGCACCCTGCCGCGCCTGACTTATGGTGTGAAGCCTGTGCCGGACGACATCGCACCGGGATATACAACAGGCCGCTATTCTGGCGGCGACCCGGAGGAAGGCGTTGCCGGCACCTATCTTGTCAACACCTACGCGCTCGACCAGCGGCCGCTCTATGAACTTCCGGCGTTGTCGGCTCATGAAGCGGTCCCCGGACACCATCTGCAGATTTCGCTCGCGCAGGAACTTCGGGACGTGCCGCGTTTTCGCCGCCAGTATTACGCCACAGCGTTCGGCGAGGGCTGGGGGCTCTACGCCGAGAAGCTGGCCGGCGAGGCGGGCATCTACCAGACGCCCTATGAACGTTTCGGCCAGCTCTCCTATGAGATGTGGCGCGCCTGCCGTCTCGTCGCAGACACCGGCATGCACTGGTACAACTGGACCCGCGAAGAGGCCGAGGCCTGCTTTGTCGAGAACTCGGCACTGGCCCCGCTGAACATAAAAACAGAAGTGACGCGCTATATTGGCTGGCCGGGACAGGCGACCGCCTACAAGATCGGCGAGCTGAAAATCCTCGAGCTTCGCCAGAGAGCGAAGGACGTGCTCGGCGATGACTTCGACATCCGCGCATTCCACGATGCGATACTGGGCCAGGGTTCGATGCCGCTCAACGCCCTGGACCTCCAGATCGATGCCTGGATCGCCAATCAGCTTGCAGCCGACGACGAACTGACAGACACGCATTCCCCATGAAACTGACAATCATCGAAACCGGAATGCCGCCGGAAGCGCTGCGCAGCGACTGGCCGGGCTATCCTGCCATGTTCCGCGACCTGATCACCCCGCACCTGCCGGGCCTCGAGACCGAGACAGCATCAGTCGTCAACGGGGATTCGTTTCCCGACCTCGACGCGGTTCAGGCGATCCTGATCACCGGCTCTGCCGCCGGTGTCTATGAGCACCATCCCTGGATGCAGCCGCTCTTCAACTTCATCCAGCGGGCCGCCGCGAAATCCATTCCCCAGATCGGTGTCTGCTTCGGCCATCAGGCCGTCGCAAAGGCGCTTGGCGGGCGGGTCGAGAAATCCGAAAAGGGCTGGGGTATCGGCCGCCACGTCTATGAAGTCTGCGCCCGCCCCGACTGGATGGGCGACTATGCCGAAGACAGTTTCTCGCTTGGCGTCAGCCACCAGGACCAGGTGCTCAGCCTGCCGCCCGGCGCGACTGTCGTGGGCGCGTCCGATTTCACACCTTTCGCGGCGCTCGACTATGGCGCCGTCCCGGCCATCAGCTTTCAGGGCCATCCAGAGTTCTCGAGCAGCTTCAACTGCGCGCTCTACAATGTCCGGCGCGGGACCGCATTCTCCGGTGACCGTGTGGATGCGGCCTGCAAGAGCCTCGACCATCCCGTCGATAATGGCCTTGTCGGGGGATGGATGGCGCGCTTCCTGGCAAGCCGCACCGTCACGACATAAATCGGCCAGGCACTGGAAAAGCGTTACACTTCTGTGCCAAGTGAAGCAGACTGAATATCAAGGAGATACCGGCCCATGATGCCGAAACCACGCGCTGACATTGCCCCCAACTCAATTGAATTCGAGACGCTTCCACTGGTCAAGCCGACAGGGTTTCGAGAATATGATGCGCGCTGGTGGTTCGGGGTGCCCGGCCATTCGAAAGCTCCTGAACTGAATCTGCTCGGCGCCGAAGCGCTCGGTCTCGGCATGGCCACTCTGTTTCACGAACTGGGCGTTTCTCCGAAGGTGGTTACGGGCCATGATTTCCGCTCCATCTCCCTGCCGATCAAGAATGCGCTGAAACTTGGTCTGGTTGCCGGCGGCTGCGACGTTCTGGATATCGGCCTTGCCCTGTCACCGATGGTCTACTGGGCGCAGTTCGAGCTTGACGTGGACTGCTGCGCCATGGTGACGGCGAGCCACAATGAGAATGGCTGGACCGGCGTGAAGATGGGCGCGAACAAGCCGCTGACCTTCGGGCCGGACGAGATGGGCCGCCTCAAGGAAATCGTCCTCAACGGCGAATTTCACCCGCATGCCCGCGGCGGATCGTTCCGCGTCGATGGCATGCGCGAGCGCTACATCGCATCGGTCTCCAAAGGGATCGAACTGAAGAGAAAGATCAAGGTCATTGCCGCCTGCGGTAACGGCACGGCCGGTGCCTTTGCGCCGGATGCCCTGCGCGCCATGGGCGCAGAGGTCATCGAGATGGATTGCAACCTCGACAACACATTCCCGAAATACAATCCGAATCCGGAAGACAGCGAAATGCTGCACGCCATGGCGAAAGCCGTGAAAGAGCTTGGCGCAGATGTCGCCCTTGGTTTCGACGGCGATGGCGACCGCTGCGGCGTTGTCGACAATACGGGCGAAGAGATCTTCGCTGACAAGATCGGCCTGATGCTGGCGCGCGACCTCTCCAGGGTTCATCCCGGCGCGAATTTCGTCGTCGATGTCAAATCCACGGGCCTCTACAAGACTGACCCGGTTCTGAAAGAGAACGGATCAAGTGTCGACTATTACAAGACCGGTCATTCCTACATCAAACGCCGCACGACAGATCTCGGCGCCCTGGCCGGTTTCGAAAAGTCCGGCCACTTTTTCTTCCGCCCCCCCATCGGCCTTGGCTATGATGACGGTATCGTGGCAGCCGGCGCGATCCTGCAGATGCTGGACCGCAATCCGGACAAGACGATGGCCGATCTCAAATCCGAACTCGGCACCGCTTACACTTCGCTCACCATGTCGCCGCATTGTGATGACGAGATCAAATACAGCGTGATCGACAAGATGGTTGCTGAATATGAAACCATGGCTGGCGGTGAGATCCTCGGCCGCAAGGTCGTCGATGTGAACACAGTGAACGGTGCCCGCGTGACGCTGGATGATGGCTCCTGGGTGCTGGTGCGGGCCTCATCGAACAAGCCGGAGCTGGTGGTTGTGGTCGAAAGCCTGCAGTCCGAAGACGACATGCGCGACCTCTTCCACAAGGAAGTGAAACCCCGCCTCGCAAAACACCCGGAGGTTGGGGCCTATAATCAGGAAATCTGATATCAGGCGTTCCTGACCAGCCAGTCATACGCCTCATTGATCGCGCTCATGCGCTCACTCGCCCTGTGGCGGTCGGCATCGGAATGCGCCGGTGAGGCGTACTGGTCCGGATGATAGGTCTTGGCGAGCTTGCGATACGCCATGCGCAGCGCCTTGCTGTCCGGTGAGCCCGACAGGCCGAGCGTTCGCAGATGCGCGCTTCGCGGTGTCAGTGGTGGCGCGGGAGGAGGTGGCGGAGACGGCGGCGGTGGCGGTGGTGACGCTGGGCGTGTCTTGCCCGACGCCTCAGAGAATGCCTGGGCAAAGCGTTCCGAATGGGGGCCCCAGTGTTGCTCCATGCCTGCCTTTGCCCGGGATTCGAAACCGGACGCAGCGATCTCTTCATCAACCGGCCAGGCGCTCGCCAGCCTGCGCCCCGCCCACGCCGCAAAACGGCGCAGCACCGGCCAGCCTATATAGGCAAATGCAAGTGCCGCCTGCGCGACAAGGATGGGGAAATAGGATTTCCAGAACACGGTTCATTCCTGCCAGGCCCAGCCACGGCCATATCAGGTCATGTTTATGCCAGATCAGGCCATAACCCCCGATTAGGCAAATCGGTGAAATTTCATCCTGTCTGGCATGCCCTGCACACTTGACCTTTAAGCATAAAAATCGCACCCCTCGCCCCACTCTGAAGGCGTAAAAGAATACAGGACAAGAACCATGCGCGTAGCGATGATCGGGACAGGCTATGTGGGCCTGGTGAGCGGGGCGTGTTTCGCCGATTTCGGCCACGTCGTGACTTGCGTCGACAAGGACGCGTCCAAGATCGAACGCCTGAAAGAGGGGGAAATCCCGATCTTCGAACCCGGCCTTGATGATCTTGTCGCACAGAATGTGAGTGCTGGGCGCCTGCACTTCACCACCGAGGCCAAGGATGCCATCGCCGATGCGGACGCCGTCTTCATCGCGGTCGGTACGCCGTCGCGCCGCGGCGACGGTCATGCCGATCTCTCCTATGTCTACGCCGCCGCCGAAGAAATCGCGTCGCTGATGGACGGCTTCACCGTCGTCGTCACAAAGTCCACCGTTCCTGTCGGCACGGGCGATGAAGTCGAGGCCATCATCCGCAAGACCAGGCCGGATGCGGACTTTGCCGTTGTCTCCAACCCTGAATTCCTGCGCGAAGGCGCAGCGATCAAGGACTTCAAGATCCCGGACCGCGTCGTCGTCGGCACAGACAGTGAGCGCGCCCGCGAAGTGATGCGTGAGCTTTATCGCCCGCTCTTCCTCAACGAAACGCCGATCCTGTTCACCAGCCGGCGCACCTCCGAGCTGATCAAATACGCCGCCAATGCCTTCCTCGCCGTGAAGATCACCTTCATCAACGAGATGGCTGATCTCTGCGAAGCTGTTGGCGCAAATGTGCAGGAAGTCTCGCGCGGCATCGGTCTTGATGGCCGGATCGGGCGCAAATTCCTCAATGCCGGTCCTGGCTATGGCGGCTCCTGCTTCCCGAAAGACACGCTGGCCCTCACCAAGACGGCCAATGACTACAAGTCACCCGTGCGCATCGTGGACACGGTGGTCGAGGTCAATGCCGCCCGAAAGAAGGCGATGGCAGACAAGGTCATCAAGGCCATGGGCGGCGACGTGAAGGGCAAGACAATCGGCGTTCTGGGCCTCGCCTTCAAGCCGAACACCGATGACATGCGCGACGCCCCAAGCCTCGACATTATCCCGGCGCTGATCGCAGCGGGCGCGACCGTGAAAGCCTATGATCCGGAAAGCATGCACGAAGCCCAGAAGATGATGACGGGTCTTGATTATGCCGATAACGCCTATGCGGCGATTGATGGGGCGGACGCAATGGTCATCATCACGGAATGGGACCAGTTCCGCGCCCTCGACCTCGACCGCGTGAAAGACGCCTTGAGCAGCGATATCGTCGTCGACCTGCGCAACATTTACTCGCCCGAAGACATGGCGCGGCGCGGCTTCAAATATATTAGCGTCGGACGGCCATAACGCCCATGCACCTTGCGCCCCGCATTCTCGTCACAGGTGGTGCCGGTTTCATCGGTTCCTTCCTTTGCGAACGCCTGCTGGACCAGGGCGCGGAAGTGCTCTGCGTCGACAATTTCTTCACAGGCCGGCGCAGCAATGTTGCGCACCTGATGCCCAATCCGCGCTTCGAGCTGATGCGCCATGACGTCACCTTCCCGCTCTTCGTGGAAGTGGACGAGATCTACAATCTCGCCTGCCCGGCGAGCCCTGTTCACTATCAGTTCGACCCGGTGCAGACGACCAAGACGAGTGTCCACGGCGCGATCAATGTGCTCGGCCTCGCCAAGCGGACCAAGGCAAAAATCCTCCAGGCCTCGACGTCGGAAGTCTATGGCGACCCGGAAATCCACCCCCAGCGCGAAGAATATTGGGGCAATGTGAACCCCATCGGCCCGCGTTCGTGCTATGATGAGGGAAAGCGCTGCGCGGAGACGCTGTTCTTCGACTATCACCGCCAGCACGGCACAGAAATCAAGGTCGCGCGGATCTTCAACACCTATGGTCCGCGCATGCACCCGAATGATGGGCGCGTTGTTTCGAATTTCATCATGCAGGCGCTGCGCGGCGAGGACATCACGCTTTATGGCGACGGCCAGCAGACGCGCAGTTTCTGCTATGTCGACGACCTCGTGGAAGGCCTGATCCGCCTGATGAACACCGCGCCCGAAGTGACCGGCCCGATCAATCTTGGCAATCCGGGCGAGTTCACCATCCGGGAGCTGGCCGAGCTTGTGATTGAACTTACCGGGTCGAAGTCGAGCCTGGTCCACAAGCCCCTGCCGCAGGACGATCCGCGCCAGCGCCAGCCAGACATTTCCCGCGCGAGGGAAACCTTGGGCTGGGAACCGACCCTCCGGCTCCGCGATGGGCTGGAAAAAACCATCGCCTATTTCCGGCAACTGACAAACGCCTAGGAAGGAAACGCCATGAAGTTCTTCGTCGACACTGCTGACACAGCAGAAATCAAGGATCTCGCCGCCACGGGCCTCATCGATGGCGTGACCACCAATCCGTCGCTCATCGCGAAATCCGGCCGCAACTTCGCCGAGGTGATCGAAGAAATCTGCGGCCTCACCGAAGGCCATGTCAGCGCCGAAGTGGTCGCCACCGATTACGAAACCATGGTCAGCGAAGGCAAGAAACTTCAGGCCATCGCGTCCAACGTCGCCGTAAAACTGCCGCTCACCATGGACGGGCTGCGCGCCTGCCGCACGCTGAGCGATGCCGGCACGGCCGTGAACGTCACGCTCTGCTTCTCGGCCAACCAGGCCTTGCTGGCCGCGAAGGCTGGCGCCGCCTATATCTCCCCCTTCATCGGCCGTCTCGACGATATCAATATCGACGGCATGGAGCTGATCGAGGACATCCGGACGATCTATGACAATTACATGTTCGAGACCGAAATCCTCGCCGCTTCAATCCGCAGCGCCAATCATGTGAAACTGTCTGCGCTCGCCGGCGCTGATGTCGCAACCGTTCCACCGAACGTTCTGAAAGGCCTCGTCAGCCACCCGCTGACCGACAAGGGTCTTGCCGCCTTCCTCGCAGATGCCGAAAAGGGCGGCGTGAAGGTCTAGGCCGCCAGCCGCTTTCGAACCGCACTGGCCAGTAATCGGCCAATATCCGGCCCCTGTACTGGATAGAGATAAGGCTCTATCAGTTCGAGCTCCATCAGTAGGAGGCCGCCCTCACCATCCCGCAGCATGTCAACGCGGGCATAGAGCGGCGTGTCATCGAGGGTGTCGAGAACAGCGCGCGCTGCCCTGACGTCCTCTCCGTCTGGCACAATTGCCGTCTCCACCCCGCCATAGAGCGACTGGATGCGGTAATCGCCGGGTGCGGCGCGCTTGATCAGCGCATGCGACAGCTCCCCATCTATGAAGATGAAGCTGAGCTCGCCCTCGGTTTCGATCATCGGCAGGAAGGGTTGCACCATCATCGGGTGCGTCATAGCGGGGATCGGGTCGCCTGCCCTCAGCCTGTGCTGGTCGAAGGCGCCCGCACCGATCTGTCGCTTGAACACCAGATCCTCCGACTGGAGGTCCCGGAAGGCTGCCCGTGCCTTCTGCTCGGTCATCTGGTCAATCCAGAGCGTCGGGATAAGTTTCGCGCCCCGCGCTTCAAGGTCACGCAGATAGGTCTTGTGAATATTCCAGTGTACCAGCTCGAGCGGGTTATAAAGCCGGGTCGCCGAAGCAATATGGCCGAGCGTCGCCAAAAATTCCTCAAGCCTGTCCCAATAATCCCAGGCGGTACCGATTATCGCAGCATCGTAGGATGACCAGTCTGCTTGCGGATCACTCCAGGACACATCCATGATCGAGCCGCCGATTTCAGAGAACCCCGCTTGCAGCAAGGCCATCATGTGATCGTGCTCGAAACCGTCGCCGCGCCGGATGGTTGATCCGGGCAAAGTGACGTCTGAAGCGATGTAAGCGATGCGCATATCTGCGCTATATCTGCGGCCTTGACTTGCGTCCACGGGCGAGGTCTGCAAATCCGGACGGGAAGGAATCCAAGAGGTTTTTATGGCTGGAATTCTCTACGACGTCGTCGGGCTCGGCAATGCGATTGTCGATATCATCGCCCCCGTCGAAGACAGCTTCCTCGACCGGTTCAACATTCGCAAGAACGGAATGACTCTCATCGATGAGGCGCGCGCCGATGCCCTGACCGCCGCAGCACCTGAGGCCCGGCAGCTCTCTGGCGGGTCCGGCGCAAACACGATTGTCGGCGTTGCCAGCTTTGGAGGTACCGCCGCCTATATCGGCAAGGTCGCGGACGACCCGCTCGGCTCAGTCTTCCGCCGCGACATGAATGAGAGCGGCATTCCGTTCGATACCCCACCCCTGGATCATGGCCCAGCCACCGCCCGGTCAATCATCTTCGTGACACCAGATGGCGCCCGCAGCATGAATACCTATCTCGGCGCATCAGTCCGGTTCAGTGCAGAGGATGTTTCAGCCGAAACCGTCAAGGCTGGCGCGATCCTCTACCTCGAAGGCTACCTTTTCGACGAGGAGCCCGCCAAGCAAGCCTTCGTTCACGCATCCGAGATCGCAAGGGCGGCTGGCCGCCGCGTGGCCCTGACCCTTTCCGACAGCTTCTGCGTCGAGCGCCACCGCGACAGCTTCCTGCATCTGATCCGCAACCATGTCGATATCCTGTTCGCCAATGAGGACGAACTGCTGTCGCTATACCAGACAGACGACTTTGACGGCGCGGTCGAAAAGCTCCGTGCCGATACGGCCCTGGCTGCTGTGACCCGCTCGGAAAAGGGATCGGTTGTGATCGGGGAAGGCGAACCGATCCATGTGGCAGCCGAGCCGGTCGACAAGGTGGTCGATACGACCGGCGCTGGCGACCAGTATGCGGCGGGTTTCATGTTCGGTCTGTCGCGGGAGCTGCCACTTTCGCTGTGCGCGAGGCTCGGCCACATTGCAGCGGCAGAAGTCATCTCGCATTACGGGCCTCGCCCTGAAGTTGCTTACAGGCGTCTCGCAAGAAGCGCAGGCATTACCAATTAATTTACCATGGCCCGCGCAGGCTACCCCTACAGGCGTCAATTGTCCTTCGACGGACAGGCAGCGCATTGCTTGTTGAGTATCGCTGGGTAAGGTTGGTGATTGAATGGGTATAGCTGAAGATGTCGAAAAGGAACTGCCATATCTTCGTCGCTATGCGCGCGCGGTGACCGGCAGCAGTCTTCAGGGTGATACTCTTGTTGAGGGCGTGATCGTCGATCTTCTCGAACGCTCAGATCCAGGCATTGGCCGTCTGACACTGTTTTCGATGCTGGAACGCAAGGTGAGCGACTTCAACGCATCGGCGCCGGGGTCTGCATCGCCTGCCCTTTCATCCAATCCCCGCCGCGCCCAGCTGCTTACGACGATGGAAGGCTTCACCCTGGAAGATGCGGCCCGCATCATGGGAGCAGACGCCAGCACCGTTTCGGACTTTGTAGCCGACGCTGAAGACGAGCTGAAGGCGTCACTGGCAACGGATGTCTTCATCATTGAGGACGAAGCACTCGTCGCCGCCCATATCGCGCAGATCGCCAAACAGATGGGTCACCACATTATCGGGCAGGCAGTCACGCGTGAGACCGCGGTCGAAGCCTGCCTTGCAAATCCGCCTGCACTTCTCCTGGCGGATGTACAGCTAGCAGATGGGTCGTCTGGCGCGGAAGCAGCCAGGGAAATTACCGATCAGCTCGATATTCCGGTAATCTTCATTACCGCCTATCCGCAGCGCCTCCTGAAGGGCGAGCGCGGCGAGCCAGCCTTCCTGATTCCGAAGCCCTTCCGGCCCGACATGGTGAAAGCGGTGATCAGCCAGGCCCTGATCCAGAAAGCCGCTAAACTCTGAGAAAAAATACCGACGCCGTAGCGCCGGTATGAGGGGTGTCTTTGAAGCTGGAGAATAATGCTTCACCTGTCCTATGCCCATGGGCGACGAACCGTTCCAAGTTTTCTCCATTATTCTCAGGCCGCCAGCAGGGCCTCTTTCACATAGTCCAGACGGTCATGTCCGAAGAACATGTCGCTGCCCACAAAAAAGGTCGGCGCACCAAAGGCGCCGCGCTCGATCGCGCTGTCAGTATTGGCCTTCAGCACGGATTTCGTGTGCTCGGATTCGGCCAGTTCAAGGATGCGGTCCGCGTCGAAACCTGCCTCCGCACACATGGCACGCACCTGATCTGGCTCATCGGTCTTCAGCGATGAGGGTGCCGCCCAGACATGGTGCAGAACGGTTTCGATAAAGCGTTTCTGCTCGTCTGGCGTATCCGAAAGCCCGATGGCAGCCCGCAGCATGGGGCGGGTGTTCATCATCGGAAAATGCGGGTTCAGCCTGAACGGAATACCATACCGCCTGGCGCACCGGGCAAGATCGACAGGCAGATAAGCCCCTTTGGCAGGTACGAGGCCCGGCGGGCGATTGCCCGTTGTCTGCATCACTGCGCCGAGAAACATCGGCCTGTATTCGACCTGTGATACGAGGTCACCGAGCTCCGATGGAAGCGCGTGATACGCGATATAGGAGAACGGACTGATAAAGTCGAAAAAGAATTCGAGGGTCTTGGCCATCGGGGCCTCCAATCTGTTCGGGGTCAAAAACTTTCCATCCAGGGCCGAAGGTCCAGCTCATGGGTCCATGCGCTGCGCTCCTGGGTGTGCAGCATCCAGTATGCATCGGCGATGGCTTCCGGATTGAGGATTCCATCGTGGTCCTTGAGCGCGTAGCGGTCTGGAAAATTATCGCGAATGAAGGCGGTATCGATGGCCCCATCGATCACTGCATGGGCGACATGAATACCCTTCGGTCCAAGCTCGCGCGCCAAGGACTGGGCCAGTGCCCGAAGTGCGAACTTGGCCCCGGCAAAGGCGGAAAAACCGGCCGCGCCGCGCATCGATGCCGTCGCGCCGGTAAAAATGATGGTGCCCGCGCCGCGCGGCAGCATCACCCGCGCCGCCTCACGCCCGGCCAGGAAGCCAGCGAATGCCGCCATCTCCCACACTTTCCGATACACACGAGCCGTGGTCTCGGTGATCGGGAACCGGACATTCGCACCGATATTGAAGACCATGACCTCGACCGGGCCGACCTCCTGTTCCACGCGGTCGAACAGGGCGACCATCTGGTCTTCATCACGCGCATCGCAACCGATGCCGATTGCCTTGCGACCGGAGACGCGGATATCATCGACCAGTGGCACCACGGCCTCTTCAGTCCGTCTGGTGCAAATCGAGGTCAGGCCTTCCCTGGCAAATCTTCGGGCAATCGCGCCGCCCGTTGCATCGCCCGCGCCAATTATGATGGCGGCAGGATCAGTCATTTGTTCGTTCCATTTTGGAACTTTAGCAAATCAGGGTATCACTTGTCACCATGAAATGGACCGAACTTGACGAAAATTGGTGCCCGGTCGCCCGAACGCTCACGCTGGTTGGTGATCGCTGGACACTGCTCATCCTGCGGGACTGTTTTCTCGGGCGGTCCAAATTTGAGGAGTTTGCCGAGACCACGGGCGCGACGCGGCACATCCTGTCATCGCGCCTGAAACGGCTTGTGACGGCTGGCGTGCTTGAACGTCGCCCTTATCAGGACAGGCCGAAACGCCATGAATACGTGCTCACCGAAAAGGGCAGGGAATTTGGCCCAGCCCTCATAGCCTTCCGCGACTGGGGCAAGAAGCACATGCCTGTCCGCCGGACTGCGACAGCGACTAAAGAATGAACTTCGAGAGGTCGGCGTTTCCGGCAAGATCGGACAGCTGAGCTTCAACATAGTCAGCCGTGATCGTGACTGTTTCACCAGAGCGGTCCGGCGCTGTGAAGCTGATCTCGTCCAGTAGACGTTCAAGAACAGTCTGAAGACGGCGTGCACCGATATTCTCGACCGTGTCATTGACCCGGACCGCAATGTCGGCAAGTGCATCGATCGCGGCGTCTTCAAAGGTAAGCTCGACCCCTTCTGACTTCATCAGCGCCTCATGTTGCTTGATCAACGAGGCTTCCGGCTCCACCAGGATGCGGCGCATATCGTCGCGCGACAGGGGCTTCAGCTCCACCCGGATGGGCAAACGGCCCTGCAATTCCGGCAGCAGGTCTGACGGCTTTGACACATGGAATGCGCCAGACGCGATGAACAGGATGTGGTCGGTGCGCACCGGTCCGCGCTTGGTCGAGACTGTTGTACCCTCAATCAGCGGAAGCAGGTCTCGCTGCACGCCTTCACGGCTCACATCGGCGCCGCTGCGACCGCTCGATCCGGCGACCTTGTCGATCTCGTCGAGGAAGACAATGCCATCAGACTCGACGATGCGCACAGCTTCGCGCGTGACGCTCTCCTCATCGATCAGCTTGTCGGCTTCTTCGGCGATAAGCGGCTTGTAGGCATCGCGCACAGTGGTCTTTACGCGCTTGGTACGGCCGCCCATCGCCTTGCCCAGCAGGTCGCTCAGATTGACCATGCCCATTGAGCCACCGCCGCCTGGCAGATCCATCATGGGCAGCGGATTGCTGGTGTCGGCCAGCTCGATATCGATGTCCTTGTCATCAAGCTCGCCGTCGCGGAGCTTGCGGCGGAACACTTCGCGCGTCGATGACTGGGCGTCTTCGCCAACCAGCGAATCGAGAAGACGTTTTTCAGCCGCCTCGCGGGCCTGGTCTTCAACCGACTTGCGACGCTGGTCTTTCACCATGCCAATGGCGGACTCGACGAGATCACGAACGATCTGCTCGACGTCCCGGCCGACATAGCCAACTTCGGTGAACTTTGTCGCTTCCACCTTGAGAAATGGTGCATTGGCGAGCTTTGCCAGACGGCGGGACACCTCGGTCTTGCCGACGCCAGTCGGGCCGATCATCAGGATATTCTTTGGCGTGATCTCATCACGCAGCTCTTCGGGAGCCTGCTTGCGGCGCCAGCGATTGCGCAGGGCAAGCGCAACAGCGCGCTTGGCATCGCCCTGCCCTACAATGTGACGATCCAGCTCGGAGACGATCTCCTTGGGTGTGAGGACAGCTGTCATGATTTCAGATCCAGTTTCTCGACCGAGAAATTGCCATTGGTGTAGACGCAGATGTCGGCGGCGATTTCCATGGCGCGGCGACCGAGCTTTTCGGCGTCCTTTTCATAATCGTAGAGCGCACGGGCCGCCGATAGCGCATAATTGCCGCCCGATCCAACCGCGACAACATTGTGTTCCGGCTCAAGCACATCGCCCGCGCCTGTAATGACGAGAGTTGTATCCTTGTCGGCAACAATGAGCAGGGCTTCGAGCTTCTGGAGGTATTTTTCCGTGCGCCAGTCCTTGGCCAGCTCAACCGCGGCTCGCTGAAGCTGGTTGGGGAAGCGTTCGAGTTTCTGCTCGAGCCGTTCAAACAGGGTAAAGGCGTCGGCTGTTGCGCCGGCGAATCCTGCGAGGATGTCCCCATTACCGAGACGGCGGACCTTGCGGGCATTGCCCTTCATCACGGTCTGGCCCATCGAGACCTGTCCATCACTCAGAAGTACCACATGGTCTTGCGTGCGAACCGCAAGGATGGTCGTCCCATGCCAGGGCGGCGAATTTTCGTGGGTATAATCAGTCACGACGGGTGATGTGGCCCACCGGCGCCGTCTCTGCAAGAGGCTGCGTGTGTCTTAGCTTGCTGTCGCTGCGAATTTGGCGCGGTCTTCATTCAGCATGTGAATGAAACGGTCAAGCGGCACAGGCGCGCTGTAATAGTAGCCCTGGTACTGGTCGCATCCACGCCGACGCAGGAACGCTTCCTGGGCTTCGGTCTCGACGCCCTCTGCAACCGTCTCCATGCCGAGCGTTTCGGCCATGCCGAGAATCATTTCCACAATCGCCGGGGCCTGCTTGTCGGAATAGAGGCCGGAAATGAACTGGCGGTCGATCTTGAAGACGTCGAAAGGCAGGCGGCCCAACATGGCAAGGTTTGAGTGGCCGGTGCCAAAATCGTCAATGGCGAGCTTGACGCCCATGGATTTCAGGGGTCCGACAACATCCTTGAGCCGCTCCGGGTCCGTGACGGCGACGCTTTCCGTAATCTCCAGCTGCATCAGCCGCGGCGGAAGACCAGCTTCGGTCATCGCATGGATCAGCATGGTGCCGAGGTCATCGGACTCAAACTGGATGGGCGAAACGTTGATCGCAACGGAGATGCCCGTATGTCCGAGCCGGTGCCAGCGTGCGGCGGCGCGGCAGGACTGGCGAGCGATCTGAATGCCGATTTCGCCGATCAGTCCAGTCGCTTCGGCAACTGGAATGAACACATTCGGCGAAACGATCCGCCCACTTTCAAGTTTCCATCGCGCCAGCGCTTCAGCCCCAATGATGCGGCCGGTCCGAAGATCGATCTTGGGCTGGAAGACCGGGATGAAACGCTTGTTCTCGACGGCGGCGCGCACTTCGGCCTCAAGACGTTTGCGCGCAGCATCCTGGCGGTCGAATTTCGGTGAGTAGAACTGGAAATCCGTGCTGTCGCTGCGCCGGGCCTGGAAGAGGGCCGACTGGGCACGCTTGCGGATATCAGCCGGCGATTGGCCGTCTTCGGGTATCATGACGATGCCGACCGAGGCCGGCACGCGAAATTTCTTGCCTGACAGCTGGTAGGGCTGGTTCAGCGTATCGATCAGGTCCCGGACCAGCCGCATGACTTCGGGACGGGCCCCGATGCGATCCACAAGGATGGCGAACTCGTCGGACTGAAGCGCAAAGACCTTCCAGCTGCCCGCAGGCACGGCGTGAGCCCGCTCGCGTGAGGCGACAAATTCGGCAATGCGCCGGCTCATGGTGACATAGGTTTCTGAACCAAGCGCGCTGTCGGCACTTTCAGATATCTGCTGGATCGCGTCGGCGTCGATGAGGATGAAGGAAGACGGGTCCTCGAAGGCTGAATCGGCGATCGTCTCGGTCAACTGGCGCGTCAGGCTGAGTGAGTTGCCCAGTCCCGTGCGTTCATCAGTATAGGCGGCATTGCTGAGCTTCGTATTCTCGGCGCGCAGCTTATGCAGCGCGCGAACCGTGCTGGCATGCAGGTGGCGAAACTCCTCAAACAACAGCTTGCGGGAGGACCGTGATGAAAGACCATTGCTGACGCGGTCAACCGTATCTGCAATTGACCGCGCCTGAATGGCACCAACCTTCGCAAAACAGTTTGCAAGGGCGAAAAACATGCCGGTCACGAACAGGACCGCCGCGAGCATGGCCGGCAGGGGCAAGGGCAGACCGCCAGGGCTCAGACGCAGGGAAATGAGCTCTGCCACCGTCACGCCCGCCTCGGTGACGGGATAGACCTCGCCTTTCTTCCGAAGTTGAGGGGTGTCAGATCCAGCGATCGCATTGCCCTCGGCATCGACGACCAGCACACGGTCGCCAGCAAATCGCTCGACCGTCTGGCGCACCTGTTCATAATCGCCTGACGCAACATCGGGGTTAATCGTTCGCACCAGGCGTTCGGCCAGAATGTCGGATTCGGTCTCAGCGCGGTTTTCTGCAGCAATGACGTAGATCGACGCGAAGGCGACAGACAGGACGAAGCCTAGCAGCGCCGCGCATAGCGGCAGCGCAACTTCGAACTTCATTTTCGCCACTTGGCGGGCCATTTTGGATTGATTTGCCAGAAAATCTACTCGTTTGCCTGCACGCAAATTGCGCCCTGAACGACACAATCGGGCCTAAACTTTAGAATTCCGTGAATGAATCTGTTGTATCTCTTTCGATTGAGACGATGTATCAGGCCCCATCATGAGTAAAAATCGTATAGCCACAGTTACGCGGACGACTCGCGAAACGGACATTACAGTAACCGTCGACCTCGACGGAACCGGCAAGTCCGATATCGAAACAGGTGTCGGCTTCTTCGATCACATGCTGGATTCGCTGTCCCGCCACAGCTTCATTGATCTCACCGTGAAGGCAAAAGGCGACCTGCACATTGACGCGCACCACACCGTGGAAGACACAGGCATCGTCATTGGCCAAGCGATCATGAAGGCGCTCGACGACTTTGCAGGCATCACGCGGTTCGGACATGCCTACATTCCGATGGATGAGACGTTGAGCCGTGCCTCCATCGATCTCTGCAAGCGGCCATACCTTATCTGGAAGGTCGATTTCCGGCGCGACAAGGTGGGCGATCTCGACACTGAACTTTTCAAGGAATTCTTCCATGCCCTAGCCGGCAATGGCGGTATGTGCCTGCACATCGAGAACATCTATGGCGAGAACAATCACCACATCGCCGAGAGCTGTTTCAAGGCAACGGCGCGGGCGCTGAAGATGGCTGTCACGCCGGATCCACGTCTTCAGGGCAAGCCGGCAAGCACCAAGGGCAGCCTCTAGCTCAGCGAAAGCGGCGGTTGCGGCCCAGCAGGACGGTCCGGTTCGCCGGCCCGTGCGATGCGTCAATGATCTCGATGTGCTGAAAGCCGGCTTTGACAGCGACAAACCTTGTCTCGATCAGGCTTGTCGCCGTCTTACCTGCGATAATCCAGCGGCGGGTCGCGGTCGCCGAGCAGGGATTTGTACTCGTAATTCGGGCCTCGCTTGGCTTCGAACTCTTCCCAGGCCGCCTCGATAAGGGCATCATTCTGGTAGAGCTCGATTGCAGCGGCCGTCAGCGTCCTGGCTGCCAGATCTGCACCCTTGTGGCCTATCGACATGCCGCTCGCAGCGACAGCCTGCCAGCTGTGGGCGGACGTGCCGGGAACCCAGGTCGCTGTACGCAGGCCGACTGTCGGTACCGCCCATGACACATCGCCTACATCCGTAGACCCATAGCCCAGTGAAATCTCGAATGGCTGGACCTCTTCCTGAGAGCCGAGGGCCAGTGCGGGATTGTCGAAGCTTGCAGCCACCTGCTCTGCATAGGCCTGCTCTTCGGCAGTATAGGTAATGCCGCCGAGTGCGCGGAGCTTCTCGTCCATCATCCGGGCGAGGGCCTCATTCACCAGAAGCGGGTTGTTGCCGTGAATGATTTCCCATTCGACGCGCGTGCCAGTCCCCATTGCAGCACCTTCAGCGGCTTTTTCGAGACGCTGCCAGATCGCATCGACACCATCTGCGTCCGGGTGGCGGACATAGTAGAAGACTTCAGCATAATCCGGGACCACGTTCGGCGCATTCCCGCCCGACGTGATGACATAGTGCATGCGCGCATCCTGCGGCATGTGTTCATGCATCATATTGGCCATCATGTTCATCGCCTCGACGCCGTCCAGCGCAGACCGTCCGCGCTCCGGCGCGCCTGCTGCGTGCGCTGAGATCCCGTGAAAGCGGAATTTAGCAGACCGGTTGGCGAGTGATGTATTGGCAGCGGCAGAGTTCTCATCGTCCGGGTGCCAGTGCATGGCAATATCGACATCCTCGAACAGGCCGGCCCGGGTCATGTAGACCTTTCCACTGCCGCCTTCCTCGGCTGGCGTGCCATAAACGCGGATGGTGCCCTCCGCCCCGGTCTCCTCGAGCCAGTGACGGATAGCGATGCCCGCCGAAACGGATGCAGCGCCGAAGAGATTGTGCCCACAGGCCTGGCCGGCGAGCTTGCCGCTGACAGGATCCCGCGTCGGCGCTTTGCTCTGGTTGATACCGGGCAGGGCATCATATTCAGCCAGGATCGCAATGACCGGTTCACCTGAACCATATTCAGCGACAAAGGCCGTCGGGATACCTGCAACGCCTGCGTCGATCTCGAAGCCCTCAGCGGCGAGCGTCGATTGCAGCAATTCTGCAGACTTCTTTTCCTGATAGCCAATCTCTGCCCATTCCCAGATCTTGCTGGCCAGGTCGGCGGTCAGCGCCCGCCTTTGCTGGACGAGCTGGCTGGCCGTATCCGTCGACGGGTCGGCCGCCGCTGCGCCAGCCAATCCGGTAGAAAATATGCCAATGGACGCGGCGAGTAGCAGGGTGCGCATGAAGGAACTCCATTGTGGGACTGTGGCGACCTTGCTTCACCGGTCTGGGGATATCAAGCCTTGCCCTCTTCCCCTTGCTGCAACAGCCGTTTAAGAGCGCGAACAGATGCCCACACTCGCACTCATAGACTATGGCTCCGGCAACCTGCATTCGGCCGAACGTGCACTGCGCGCTGCATCGACGCTGTGCGAAACGCCAATGGACATCCTTGTCACCGAGGATGCCGAAGCGGTCAGCCGGTCAGACCGCGTGGTCCTACCGGGGGTCGGCCACTATGCCGACTGCGCCGCCGGCCTGCGCGCCGTGGACGGCATGGTCGATGCGCTTGAAACGGCCGTCCTGCAACGCGGCGTGCCGTTCCTCGGCATCTGTGTCGGCATGCAATTGCTGGCCGATCGCGGACTTGAGGATGGCGAGACCGCCGGGCTCGGCTGGGTTGGCGGCGAAGTGGACCGTATCAAGGCGGGACCAGGCCTCGCGATCCCGCACATGGGATGGAATGCGCTGCAGATACAACAGGATCACCCGGTCCTGACGGGGCTCGGTGATGACCCACACGTCTATTTCACGCACTCCTATGGCATGGTCCTGAGCAACAGTGATAACCTTGCCGCAAGCACGGAGTATGGCGCGCCGATCACCGCCGCCATTGCAAAGGCGAATATCTTCGGCACGCAGTTTCACCCTGAGAAGAGCCAGCGTGTGGGCCTCAGGCTGCTGGCCAATTTTCTTGAATGGGAGCCGGTATGACAGAGCGGTTTGACCTCTGGCCCGCCATCGACCTCAAGAGCGGCGAATGCGTACGGCTGATCCGCGGCGAAATGGATCAGGCGACCGCCTTTAATCCTGACCCCGGCGATCAGGCAGCGAGGTTCAGGGTCATGGGCTTTGACCGGCTGCATGTCGTTGACCTCGACGGCGCCTTTGCCGGGGACAGTGCCAATGGCGAGGCTGTCCGGCGTATTCTCGCGGCAACGGACGTTCCGGTACAGCTCGGCGGCGGCATTCGCACGCGCGAGCAGATCGATGCTTGGTTGGAAGCAGGCCTTTCACGCGTTATTCTCGGCACGGCCGCCTTGCGCAATCCTGATCTCGTCAAGTCCGCCGCGCGCGACCTGCCTGGAAAGATCGTCGTCGGCATTGATGCAAAGGATGGCTATGTCGCTGTCGAAGGCTGGGCGGAAACCTCCGACATGAAGGCGGTCGAGCTCGCCAAAATCTTCGAAGGATGCGGCGTCGCAGGCCTGGTCGTGACGGATATCTCCCGCGATGGCATGAAAACCGGCGTGAATGTCGCATTTACCAAGGCCATGGCCGAAGCTGTTTCGATTCCGGTGATCGCATCAGGCGGCGTCGCAAGCGTCCAGGATGTGGTTGCGCTGAAACAATCAGGCTCTGCGCGGCCCATTTCAGGCACGATCCTCGGGCGCGCGCTCTATGATGGCGACATTGATCCCAAACAGGCCATCGAAGCGGCCCGAAGCAAGTAACATGCTGAAAACGCGCATCATTCCCTGCCTCGATGTCAAAGATGGCCGCACAGTCAAAGGCGTAAACTTTGTCGGCTTGCGCGATGCCGGAGACCCGGTCGCGCTCGCCAAGGCCTATGATGCCCAAGGCGCCGACGAACTCTGTTTTCTCGATATTACGGCCAGCCATGAGGGCAGGGGAACGATGCTGGACGTTGTGCGACGGACAGCCGAACAGTGTTTCATGCCGCTCACAGTCGGCGGAGGGGTGCGTTCGGCCGGTGATCTGGTGCAGCTTTTGCGTGCCGGGGCTGACAAGGTGGCCATCAATTCAGCCGCCGTTGCCAATCCAGCAGTGATCGCCGAATGCGCCGCCAAGGCCGGCAGCCAGGCCGTTGTGGTCGCGATTGATGCGCGCAAGGCCGGCGCAAGCTGGGAAATCTTCACGCATGGCGGTCGAAAGCCGACCGGTATTGACGCAATCGAATTCGCGAAAGAGGCGCAGAAGCGCGGCGCGGGCGAGATATTGCTCACCTCCATGGACAAGGATGGCACCAAGTCCGGCTTTGATATCCCGCTGCTCAAAGCCGTCACATCTGCCGTCAGTATTCCGGTAGTTGCCTCAGGCGGTGCCGGCTCAGCGGCCGACCTGGCCCCGGCCATCCTTGAGGGCGGCGCAAATGCTGTGCTTGCAGCATCAATCTTTCACTTTGGCGAGGTAAGCTTATCTGAGGCCCGAAAAGCGCTTGCAGATGCGGGTGCTCCCGTCAGACCATTTGAATGACAGACTGAAAGACAATCATGCCCAAACAGGAACTTGGTTCAGCTCAGCAATTGAATGCCCTGATCGCGATCCTGGCGCGAACAGTCGATGAGCGCGTCGATGGCAATCCTGACAAGTCCTATACGGCCCGTCTTCTGCGTTCAGGCGAGATCCGCTGCGCGAAGAAAATCGCCGAGGAAGGCGCGGAAGTGGCGCTCGCCATCGCAGCAGAGAGCCGCAAGGATGTAGCCGCAGAAACGGCTGACCTTCTGTTTCACCTGCTGGTGGGTCTCAGGGCGCGCGGCGTGCCTCTGGACATGGTCGCCGAAGCGCTTGCCGAACGGCGCGGTGTATCAGGCATTGCGGAAAAAGCGGCCAGACAGACCAAGGCCTAGCGCCGCCTCAGGAAGACGTAGAATGCGCCCGCACCACCATGTCGCGGGTGGGCTGGCGCATAGCCGGACACCAGGGCATTCGCCTCCGGCATCTCGATCCAGCGCAGGAAGTTCCGGCGCAGGATTCCCTCCCCGGCTTTGCCCTTTCCGGTAATGACAATCACACATCGGCTTCCACGCGCCTGTTCGCGGATGAGGAAGGCGGGCAGGGCAGACCAGGCCGTGTCCTGGGTGTGACCATGTAGATCGAAGCTCGCTGAGATCTCGAGCTTGCCGCGCCGGACCTTCTTTTCTTTGCTACGATCGGCTGGTCCGGACGACGCCCCAGCGCCATCCACAGCCCGTCGGGAACCGGTCTGAGGCTTGGCTGCTGCTGTCGCAGAGGGCGGCTTGACCTTCTTCAGGATCGGGTGATCCGAAACGTCCCGCTTGATCCGGGGAGACTTGCCGCCCTTCAGCGGGCGAACCGACTGGCGCACACGGTCCCAGGCTTTCGCCTCATCGCTTGTGAGTTTCCGGTCGGTCATTCCGCCGATCTAATGCGCGTTGCCTGTCACGCCAAGCGAGGCCACCGGTCGGGGCGCATCAAGGCGCGCCGCAACCGCGCTCGGCAACAGAACCCAGAGCCGCCCCGGCGCATTCATCGTGCCGGCACGTTCTCCCGCCTGAAGGCCTGTACCGAAATAGATATCCCCGCGTACCGGGCCCTTGATCGCGCCCCCTGTGTCCTGTGCGTTGAGCAGGCCGGACCATTCGCCGCCAAGACCCGGCGCGCTTGTCTGAACGAAGACCGGAACCCCGAGTGCATGGAAGGACCGGTCAACCGCCATCGAGCCAAGCGGCGTCAGCGGGACGTTCAGCGCGCCCCTGGGGCCGGAAGTCTGTTCGGTAGACGGGTCTATCGTGAAGAAGACGAAGCGGGGATTCGCGTTCATCGCTTCGCGGACCTGGGCCGGCGTCGCACGGTCCATCCAGGCGCGAATTCCCTGCATCGACGCTTCGCCGCGGCTGATCCAGCCACGATTTAGAAGCCAGTTGGCCGTCGAGCGGAATGGCTGCCCATTATGGGCGGCATAGACGGCCTTCTTCACCGTGCCATCGGGGAAAACGAGCTTTCCGGACCCCTGCACCTGCAGGAAGAAGACGTCCCCGGGATGCGCATAGGCGAGCGGGGTGACCCCGGCAGCCGTGATCTCTGCGCGGCTCGGATAGGCCCGGCGTCCTCCGCCGGGCAGGGTCTGGTAGACATTGTCACCGCCCTCGGAAACGAGGTCAGCAGGCAGGGCAGGGACAGGCTCTGTGTAAGGGTGGACCGGCGTGTAGCGTGCCTCGTAAACAGGTTCGAAATAGCCGGTGAAGCGCGATTGGCCGTCCGGGCTCAGTATCTCGACCGGCTGGAAGAGGGCCTGAACGACCGCCTTCGCACTGGCATTGTCGGCCACCACATCAAGCGCGGCGCAGGCCGGCATCCAGTCATCCACCCTGCCAGCCCAAGGGGCATCGTCAGACAGGTACTGGTTGCCCGGTCTTCTCGCGAAAGTGCCACAACTCTTGCGCATGGCCTCAAGGCCCGGAAGGATGTCAGCGCTTGTCCAACCGGGCAGGCTTGCGAAATCGGCAGGCACCGGCGGCGTCCAGACCGGCTGCGCCGGTGTCTCGGCAATGGGTGGGGCAGGCGGCACTGGCTGGGGTTCCGGCGCACTTGCACATGCCGCGAGCCCCAGAAGAATGAGAGAAGTTCCGAGTCTTTTCATGAGCTATCCTGTGCCGGTCTTGCAACCCGCCCGCAAATTAAACCTGGCCACTCTCCGTTTTCAGCCCTGATAGAGAGCGTTGTCGATCTCGTCAGCCTTCTGCTTGGCGGGTCGTGAACTGATCCGCGCCCAGTAATCCTCGAAGGATTTGCGTCTTTCGATAGTGCCAAATTGCAGGCCCCAGCCAATCTGCGAACCCGCATAGACATCCACGGCGCTGAACTCGTTTCCGGCAAGGTAGGGCGCTTCCTGTACCGCGAGTTCGAGGACATCGAGGACGGTTTCCATACGGTCATAGCCGACCGTCCGCCTCTGCTCTTCGTTCGGAACGACATTCAGGGTCTTGTTGGTGATCGCGGTCTCGAGGGGACCAGCGGCAAAAAAGAACCAGCGATAATAGGCCGCGCGGCTCTCAGGCGGCGGGGCAAGGCCTGCATTCGGGAAAACGTCTGCCAGATAGGCGCATATGGCGGCGCATTCTGTAATGGTCCGGCCCTTGTGAACGAGGGCAGGCACCTTGCCCATCGGATTGACGGCGAGATAGTCCGGCGACTTTATTTCCTCATAGGGAATGATCTTCGTGTCATACGACTCGCCCACCTCTTCGAGCATCCACCGCACGATGCGCCCGCGAGACATGGGGTTTGTATAGAAAACCAGATCCTTGGCCATCCGGGCCCTCCGCAGTTTCGACACCAGCGCGAAGAACCCTGCCCTCAATGGGGCAGGCTGTCACCTCTTTCCTGAGGATCAGTTTGCGGTGTCGACGTCGTCCAGAAGCCAGTTCGGATCGTCGGAATCCACGTCGCGCATGAAGGTCCAGTATTCTTCGGACTTGCGCGTCATATCGCCGTCGCCAAGCTCCGCTTCGAACCGGACAGTGACCCGGGCCGTGCGGCCCTCAAGGCTTGCATCATCGATCTCGTAATGACGAATCCGCAGCAATTGCGGCGCCTCAACGCCTGTTTTCTCCCGCTGGGTAATCGCTGCGTCCCAGGCTTCCCAGACATCGGTATCGAGCCATGGCTTCAGGGTCTCGCGGTCTCCGCGGGCAAAGGCAGATGCCAGCATCTCATAGGCGCTGCGGGCGCCCTGCTTGAACTCTGCCGGGTGGAAGCTTGGATCAGCCGCGTGGATTGCCTCAAGACCAGCTGCCGCCGGGCCGGTGAAGGCCGGGCGAAGTCCGCCGCGGGATTCTTCGGTGCGACGCTCTTCTGTCTTCGGCGCTGCAGGGGCCTGCGACCGGGTGCGGCCTTCAGGCGGACCGCCATCGCTCCCCAGCGTCGTGTAGAGACGCCAGCCCACGAAAAGTGCGATCGCTGCGAGCAGGACAAGTTCGATAAGCGAAGAGGACATGAAGTCTCCAACCGGTAGGCGTTATTCTAACCCACATATAGGCAAGTTTTCTGCTGTGCCACCCAGTGTTGCGCAAGATGGGGTCGCATGATAGGCGCAAAACCCAGTTTCAGAGAGGATTTCCGAGCAATGACCGACACGCCAGACACCGCTGCACAGCCGCAAGCCATGACCGGCCCGTCAATGCGTGTCCTGAACCAGTATATCAAGGACCTGTCCTTCGAGAATCCCGGTTCGCGCGTGACCGAACAGCCAAATGTCGATCTCGGCATCGATGTGCAGGCAATCCCGCAGAATGCAGAAGAGGGCGTCTACGAGGTCATTCTCAAGCTCAATGCCCGCGCCGGAACGCAGGATACCGCGCTTTTCCTGGTCGAGCTGCAATATGCCGGGCTGTTCCAGGTGCAGGGCGGAACGCCCGCCGACACAGAAGCCATGCTGCTCATCGAAGCGCCGCGCATGCTCTTCCCGTTCGGCCGCCGCATCGTGGCTGACCTCACCCAGGAAGGCGGCTTCCCGGCACTTCGTATCGATCCTGTTGATTTTACGGCGCTTTATCGCCAGCAGCGTCAGCGTAGTTCGCAAGCAGCTGCACAGGCCCCAGCGCCGCAGAGCCCGCCTGCAGGCGGTTCAACCGACCCTCAGGGCTGATAGCGCGACCAGATCGCGCCTTCGCCCAGCGTTTCCATGAAAGCCTGATGTTGCCTCGCCTCGTCCTCTGTGACGAGCGAGCCGAGCGGTGTTGGTCGCTGGCGGGCGGTGCGGAATTTTGCGCCATCGCCATCACCGCTGCCGTCAGAAAAGTCAAAACTGCGGGCGCGGCCGCCCTTGAGCTCGAGATAGACTTCGGCAAGGAGCTGGCTATCGAGCAGAGCGCCGTGCAGCGTGCGGGCCTCTAGCCCGATATTGAAGCGTTTGCACAGCGCGTCGAGCGAAGCAGGCGCGCCCGGATAGCGCTTCTTCGCGATATCCAGCGTATCGACCCACTGCTCGAGCGGTATTTCCGGTCTGCCACAACGGACAAGCTCCGCATTCAGGAAGCCACGGTCAAAGGCTGCATTGTGCGCCACGACAGGCGAATCACCGATAAATTCCAGCAAGGCGTCAACAATTGAAGGGTGCTCGAAAGGTGGCTTGTCGGCCAGCATCTCATCCGTGATGCCGGTAATTTCGATGGTCTTTTCAGAGACTTTCCGGCCAGGGTTGATGCGCTCATGGAAGGTGCGACCCGTCGCGACATGGTTAATGAGCTCCACAGCGCCGACCTCGATGACACGGTCATCGCCAGACCAGTTGAGGCCTGTTGTTTCAGTATCAAAAGCAATCTCGCGGATCTGGTCAGTCATACCTGGTCAGACTCCATGTTGGAAAGCAGGTCTGTGATCGCCCTTACATGGGTTCGCGTGAAGTCGAAACCAAAGGCTGTGGAGATCACGAAGTCCGCGCGGGCCCGTTTTTCAGCGTCTGGCACCTGTTTGGCGAGGATTTTCTCAAAATCGGCTTCGCTCATATCCTCGCGCGCCATGACACGGGCCCGTTGCATGGGCGCCGGAGCCGTGACGACCGCAACATAGTCGCATCTCTTGTCACCGCCGGTTTCGTAGAGAAGCGGAATGTCCAGCACGGCGAAGCGGGCACCGGCATGCATGGCTTCGCGCCGGAAAATCGACTGCGTCTCCCCAACCAGCGGATGAACGATCGATTCCAGGTCCTTCAGCGCGTCTGGATCTTCCAGGACGATATCGCGCAGATGCTGACGGCTGACAGCACCATCAATCACCACGCCGGGAAAGCGCTCGCCCAGGGGTTCCACCGCCAGTCCCCCCTTGGCATAGATGGCGTGGACGGCCGCATCGGCATCGTAAACCGGCACGCCCTCATCGGCGAACATCGCCGCCGTTGCGCTCTTTCCCATGCCGATAGAGCCTGTCAGGCCGAGGATAATCATCCGGTGATTTTGAGTGTTTCGCGGCAGGCTTCAAGAGCAACTTCCACATCGGGCAGGTCACCGCCGAACCAGATGCGAAAGCTCTCTGCGGCCTGACAGACCAGCATGCCGAGACCATCTTCCGCGTTCCAGCCCTGAGACCGGGCATGTTGCAGCTGTGGCGCGGCTGGGACACCATAGCTCAGCTCCAAGAACAGACGCCCATCACCGTCCGGAAGGACGAAATGTTCGCCGCCATGACCCATACTGGTCGAATTGATGACAAAGTCCGCTTTGGCGGCATGCAGCGCAAGGTCGTCTATCGGCCCGAATCGGTGATCGCGCTGGCAGCAGCTGGCAATCACCGATCCGGCCTTCTCAACTGTCCGGTTGAGCACGATGATATCTGCTCCCGCTTCGTCGAGCGCATAGAGCGCCGCGCGCGCTGCGCCACCCGCCCCAAGCAGCAGAACGGTCTTGCCCGCCACGCTTTTCATTCCGACCCGGCTGAGCGCGTCCATTAGGCCCGGCGCATCGGTGTTGAACGCAGACCAGCTTCCGTCAGTCTTGCGTTTCAACGTATTGGCCGCGCCAATTGCCCGAACCGCTGGTGAGGTATCTGTTACACTCGCCAACACCGCCTGCTTGTGCGGAAGCGTAACGTTCAGGCCGATATATTTCTTCCGGGCGAATTCCTCCAGGGCCTCGGCAGCCTCACCCGTCGGCACGCGAATCGATTCATAGGATGCATTGAGCCGCATCCCGTCGATCCACGTCATATGGATCTGGGGCGACAGGGAGTGTCCAACCGGATCTCCAATAACGGCGAGCTTCTTCATCATGCCCTGATGACGCCTCTCACTCGTAAATAGTCAAGCAGGGGCAGGAGGGGCAGGCCGAGTATCGAGAAGTAATCCCCCTCGATCCGGGAGAAGAGCTGTGCCCCGATATCTTCCAGCATGTACGCCCCGACAGTGTTGAGGATTTTCGGCCCTGCCGCGTCAAGATATCCATCGATAAAGGCCTCTGATAGCGGCCGCACTGTCAGCTTTGGTGCCGTCAGGTGTCGCCAGACGGGAACACCGTCTTCTGCAATGACTATTGCGGTTTCAAGCTTATGTACCTTGCCCGAGAATTTGCGGAGGTGATTTGCGGCATCGGCCATGTCGACGGGCTTGTCCATCGCCTCGCCGTCGAGATTCAGCATCTGGTCGCCGCCAATGACGAGGCCCTCATGCCTCTGCGAAACCTTGACCGCCTTCATTTCCGCAAGACGCATGGCCTGGTCTGCCACGCGCATCTTTTCTGCGCGGAATGATACTTTTGCAACATCTTCATCGACGTTAGGTTTGATGCTTCTCGCTTCAACACCTGCGTTTGCGAGCAGCATTCGACGGCTTTCGCTGCCGGATGCGAGGATAATATCAAGATCGCTCATTGTCCGCGTCGCTCGTTCAGCTTGTTGAGGATGGCAGCCGCTGTCTCTTCAACACTGCGGCGAGAGACATCGATCATCGTCCACTTCTTGCGCTGGAATAGTCGGTTTGCATCCGTGACTTCGGCGCGCACCGCTTCCTCATCGGTATAATCGGTTTCGGACGTCTCATTGAGTGCCATGAGACGCTGGCTGCGGATCTGGACGAGACGCTCGACGCCGATCTTGAGGCCAATTACCAGCGGACCAGTCTCCGGGTCGATTTCATCTAGAATGGCAGGGACCGGCACGCCAGGCACCAATGGAATATTCCCAGCCTTCACGCCGCGATTGGCGAGGTAAACGCAGGTCGGCGTCTTTGAAGTTCGGCTGACACCAAGCAGGATGACGTCCGCACTCAGCAGACCCTGCAGATTCTGGCCATCATCATGCGCCAGGGCATAGTTGATGGCTTCGATCCGCTCGAAATATTCGGCGTTCAGGGCATGCTGACCGGCGACACGCTCGGTTGCCGATATGCCAAGATGGCGGCTCAGCAGGTGGATCGAGGCATCAAGCACCGCCAGGACGGGGATCTGGTGCAGGCGGCAGAACTGTTCGAGCTTTATGCGCAGCATCTCATCGGAAATCGTGAACCACACAATGCCGGGCGCGGCCTCGATGTCGCGCATGACGCGCTCCAGCTGGCGTTCGGACCGGACCAGATAGTAGTTGTGCTCAAGCGGGATGACGTTCTCAAATTGCGCTGCCGCCGCCCGCATGACAGCGTTCAGCGTCTCGCCCGTGGAGTCGGATACGAGATGTACGTTAAAATAGATGCTTGGACGCATTCTGTCCCCGGCTGGCTAGACTGCTGCGGAAACTGCAGTGTCTTGGCGAAATCGACAACCCCTGTGGAGAGATTGTGGACAATCGGGTTTGTCCTCATTCATGCACTCGAAATCCACATCCCGCAGATTCCCTCAGCCCAGAATCCCTGTCTGTTCCAGCCGGTGAAGCGAGACATATGGTTAATAGAAAATTAACCACGATTCCAAAGTCCTAACGAAGTGTTAAAATTGGCGTGTTCTGGGGATTGGCTGTGGAAATGCTGGTGACAACTCGCCATGAGACGGTTTGTCCACCATATCCTGCGCCTAGTAATGATAAGAGCTCATTCGATGAATGATTCAAAAGGGGGCCTGATGGCCAGCGAAGCGCAAAAACCTCTTCTCTCTGTGCTGTCTGGCAAACGTCAGGACCCTGTCCCCATCTGGATGATGAGACAGGCCGGGCGTCACCTTCCTGAATATCTTGAGCTGCGGTCGCGGGCGAAGGACTTCCTGGATTTCTGCTACACGCCATCGCTGGCAACCGAAGCGACACTTCAGCCCATCCAGCGATATGACATGGACGGGGCGATCCTTTTTGCGGACATCCTTCTCATCCTGGACGCGCTTGGCCAGACAGTGCGGTTCGAAAAAGGGGTTGGGCCGATTGTTCAGACGGTCGAGGCCGGGCAGCGGTTGAATACCGTGCCTCCACAGAAGGCAGCTGAGCGCCTGTCCCCCGTCTATGAAACAGTCTCGCGGGTGTCCTCGCGACTTGATCCATCAAAGACGCTGATCGGATTCGCCGGCGCACCCTGGACGGTCGCCCTTTATGCAATTGAGGGGCGCGGCGGCACGGACAAATCCACGGCGCGTATTTGGGCACATCAATACCCTGCAGAGCTGGACCTTCTGCTGGATGACATTGTCGAAGCGACGGCACTTTACATGCAGGCGCAAGTCGAAGCCGGCGCAAATGCGCTGATGATGTTTGAGTCGTGGGCCGAGGGTCTGCCAAACGACGTGTTTGAGCAGATCGTCATCCTGCCCAATCGTAAACTTGTGTCCCGTCTGAATGAACTTGGCGTCGATGTTCCGATCATCGGGTTTCCACGCGGGGCTGCTGCAATGCTTCCGGCTTATGCGCGGGAGACTGGGGTAAACGCTGTCGGGCTGGACACTTCGGTAGTTCCGGCTTTCGTCAATCGTGAGATTCCGATGCAGTTCCCGGTGCAGGGGCATCTAGATCCGCTGCTTCTGCTCGCGGGCGGGATCGCGATGGAGCGCCGCGTCGAAGAATTGCTCGAGAGTTATCGAGATCGGCCGCACATCTTCAACCTCGGTCACGGTGTGCTACCTCAGACGCCCATTCCGCATGTCGAGAAAGTCGTCCAGACTGTCCGCAACTGGAAGCGCTAGTTAATCCCTATATGGAAGACCTGCCCAATGCTGTACCTCTGGATCAAGGCTTTGCACCTCATCTTTGTCGTCGCCTTCATGGCAGGCATGCTGGTCTATCCGCGCTACAAGCTCCACCAGCTGTCTTCGTCTCCAGGCGATGAGCTGTTCGAGACGATGAAATCGGCGTCGAAAAAGCTGAAGATGATCATCCTCAATCCATCGATCATTCTGGTATGGATCTTCGGCGTCACGATGATGGTGATGAACACTGCGCTTCTGCAGAATGGCTGGTTTCACGTGAAACTCCTGGCCGTCCTGATCCTGACGGGCCTTCACGGATATTTCGTGATGCTCGGGCGCAAGATTGATGCGGGACAGGATGTGTCGTCAAAGCAGCTGAAAATGATGAATGAGGTTCCGTTCCTGCTTTTTATCATCGCAGCCGTAATGGTGATTGTTCGCCCATTCTGATCTGTCGGGCCGGTCTTGACGACGACCGGAATTTCAGCGCATAAGCCGTCAACCGGTCAGCCCGTTCCAGGGTTGGCACAAACTCCCTCTTCCTGCGTTCCGCTCCTAGTCAGCCGAAGCACATTCAATCTGAGTTTACATGTCCGATACACTCGCGCCCGAAGCCGATACCCCGAGCCAGGTCTACCTGCGTGATCTGAAAGCCATGAGCCCGACTGAGCTCCTAGCTTATGCCGAAAGCCTTGAAGTCGAGAATGCGTCTTCGCTCCGCACCCAGGACATTCTGTTCGCTGTTCTGCGCGAACTTGCAGACCGAGACATTACGATCATCGGCCGTGGTGTTCTGGAAGTCCTGACTGACGGCTTTGGTTTCCTGCGTTCGCCAGAATCCAATTACCTGCCGGGCCCGGACGATATTTACGTCAATCCGAAACTGCTGAAGCAGGCTGGCCTGAAAACTGGCGACACGGTGGAAGGCCCTATCAAGGAGCCAGGTGAAGGCGAGCGCTATTTCGCGCTGATGAGTGTGAACTCGATCAATTTCGAGGAGCCAGAGAAAGCCCGCCAGAAAGTCCACTTTGACAATCTGGTGCCGCTATACCCGGAAGAGCGGCTCCACATGGAGAGCCAGGATCCGACGAAGAAGGATCGATCCGGCCGCGTCATCGACATTGTCGCCCCAATCGGCAAGGGTCAGCGCGCCCTGATCGTTGCACCGCCGCGTACTGGTAAGACCGTCCTACTGCAGAACATCGCTGCGTCCATCGAGGAAAATCACCCCGAATGCTATCTCATCGTCCTGCTGATTGATGAGCGCCCGGAAGAAGTTACCGACATGAAACGTTCGGTGAAGGGCGAAGTTATTTCCTCGACCTTTGACGAGCCGGCAACGCGCCACGTGGCTGTTGCCGAAATGGTCATCGAAAAAGCCAAGCGCCTTGCCGAACATGGCCGCGATGTCGTCATCCTGCTCGACTCGATCACGCGCCTTGGCCGCGCCTACAATACGACTGTGCCGAGTTCGGGCAAAGTCCTGACCGGCGGTGTCGATGCAAATGCGCTCCAACGTCCGAAACGCTTTTTCGGCGCCGCGCGGAACATTGAAGGCGGCGGTTCGCTGACCATTATCGCGACCGCATTGATCGATACCGGCTCGCGCATGGATGAAGTCATCTTCGAAGAATTCAAGGGCACCGGTAACTCCGAAGTCGTGCTGGATCGCAAGATTGCCGACAAGCGGACCTTCCCGGCCATCGACATCATGAAGTCCGGCACGCGGAAAGAAGAACTTATCACGCCGAAGGAACAGCTGCAGAAGATCTATATCCTCCGCCGAATTCTCAACCCGATGGGCACTTCGGATGCAATTGACTTCCTGCTCGACAAGCTTCGTCAGACGAAAACGAATGACGAATTCTTCGAGGCGATGAAGAACTAGGCGATGGCAGACGCGCGCGACACGATCTGCGCGCTCGCTTCCGGGCCGCCGCCATCTGCCATTGCGATTGTCAGGATCAGTGGGCCAAGGGTCCGCGAGATCTGCGCATCGGTGTTCGAAGCCGGATTGCCGGCGCCGCGTCGTTCCGTGTTCGGCCGGTTCGTCGATGTTTCCCGTGAAACAATTGACGAAGGCCTCGGCATCTTCATGCCTGGCCCAAAATCCTATACTGGCGAAGATACGGCAGAGCTTTATCTCCACGGCGGGTCGGCCGTTATCGATCATGCGCTCGATGCGATCTGTGAATTCCCAGATACCCGTCTTGCCGAACCTGGAGAGTTCACGCGTCGCGCTTTTGAAAATGGCCGGGTCGATCTCGTCGAGGCCGAAGGAATTGCCGACCTCATCGATGCCGAAACGCGCGCGCAGAAATCGCTCGCCCTGAACCAGCTCGATGGGGCGCTTTCCGCCCAATATGCCAAGTGGCGCGAGAAGCTTGTCGAGGCACTGGCCCTTCTCGAAGTCAGCATCGACTTTCCCGATGAGGAAGATGCGCCGGATGAAACCACGTCACCCGTGACGAACGTATTGGACTCAATTCGGCACGCGTTCATCGAAGCCTTGCAGGATGACGAGGTCGGTGAACGTATCCGCGAAGGGTTCCGGATTGCGATTGTCGGTCCGCCCAATGCGGGAAAGTCATCGCTTCTCAACAGGCTGGCCCGGCGCGAGGCGGCGATCGTGTCCGATATTCCCGGGACGACACGTGATGTCGTCGAAGTCCGTTTGAAGATTGGAGGCCAGATTGTCTGGATTGCCGATACGGCCGGGCTTCGTGAAGCCGGTGATGCCATTGAGGCGGAAGGCATTCGGCGGGCGCGGGAACGCGCCGAAGCTGCTGATCTCAGGATCCATCTTCGGGCTGCTGATGAAAACGTCGACTTTTCAGAAGCGGGAGCTGGCGACCTCAATGTCGTCAACAAGTCCGACCGCAAGGCGTATCCGGCAGAGGAGGGAGTCTTCATCCTCTCGACACTGACGGGTGACGGACTTGCCGATCTTGAATCGGCCATTGCGGACATCGTCTCGGCAAAGGCAAACCGGACCATCGCGCCGCTCATCACCCGAAAGCGGCACAGGCTGAGTTTGCAGACATCCCTGTTTCACGTAGAACAGGCGCTTGATCTTCTTGGACGCGGCGGCGGGGCCGAACTCGTGGCTGAAGATGTCCGCCTCGCGGCTCGGCAACTCTCGTCCCTGGTTGGCGAAATTGGTGTCGAGGAAGTTCTCGGCGCGGTGTTCTCTTCCTTCTGTATCGGCAAATGACTCCGGCCCCTGTGTTTCACGGGAAACATGATGTATAGCGGCGGCCTCACAGGACAGTTTCGAGGACGTGACGCAAATGCCGACTGCATTTGATTTTGATGTTATTGTTGTGGGCGGCGGCCATGCCGGATGTGAGGCCGCGGCCGCAGCGGCACGCGCGGGTGCGAACACCGCACTGATCACCCACAAGCTTTCTACGATTGGTGAAATGTCCTGCAATCCGGCCATTGGCGGACTCGGCAAGGGACATCTGGTTCGAGAAATCGACGCCCTCGATGGGTTGATGGCCCGCATGGCGGACAAGTCCGGCATCCAGTTCCGTATGCTCAATCGCTCGAAAGGACCAGCGGTCTGGGGACCACGCGCCCAGATTGATCGCAAACTCTACCGCGAAGCCATGCAGGCGAAATTAGCCGATTATGACAACCTCACCCTGATTGAGGATGGCGTGGAAGACCTGATCGTTATCGACGGTCATACCGCAGGTGTCATTGGGCAGACCGGGTCACACTATTCCTCGCGAGCTGTTGTCATTACGACAGGTACCTTCCTGAAAGGGGTCATACACCGAGGGGCGGAGCGAATCGAAGCGGGCCGCGTCGGCGAGGCGCCGGCAATCGGATTGTCTGACCGGTTATACGCGCTGGGATTACCGATGGGCCGCCTGAAAACCGGAACGCCCGCTCGACTCGACGGCACGACAATCGCCTGGGACAAGCTGGAGCAACAACCGGCCGATGAGACGCCGATACCGTTCTCTTTCGCGAATTCCAGCATCTCCGTCCCGCAGCTTTCATGTGGCATCACCTATACGAATGAGGCGACCCACGCGATCATCGCCGAGAACATCAATCAGTCCGCTGTTTACTCAGGTGCGATTGCAGGGCGCGGCCCGCGCTACTGCCCGTCCATCGAGGACAAGGTTCACCGTTTTGCAGACAAGACGAGACATCAGATCTTCCTTGAGCCGGAGGGGCTCGACGATGATACGGTCTATCCAAACGGAATTTCGACATCGCTTCCGGCCAACGTCCAGGAAGCCTTCATCCGCACGATTGAGGGCCTGGAGAATGTCCGCATTCTCCAGCCGGGCTATGCGATTGAATATGATTATGTCGATCCGCGCGCTCTGACTTATGGCCTCGAAGTGAAGGCGATGCCGGGATTGTTCCTCGCGGGGCAGATCAATGGAACAACCGGATATGAGGAGGCAGGCGCCCAGGGTCTCGTCGCCGGACTGAACGCGGCGCGCAAGGTGAAAGGTCTTGAAGCTGCAAAGTTTGACCGGGCTGAAGCCTATATTGGTGTCCTGATCGATGATCTTGTGACGCATGGCGTGACTGAGCCGTATCGCATGTTCACCTCGCGCGCCGAATATCGACTTGCACTGCGGGCCGACAATGCCGATCAGAGACTGACACCGAGGGGTATTGATCTCGGGATTGTTGGAGCACAGCGCGTCGAAATGTTTCACGTGAAACACCAAAGTCTCGAAACCGGACGAAACCTGCTTCAATCGATAATGATGACGCCGAACGAAGCGGCCAAGATCGGCTGGAAGGTCAATCAGGATGGACAGAAGCGTTCGGCTTGGGAATTCCTGGCGTATCCCGATATCGACATGGAGCAGGTGAGGGCGGCCTTCGGTGGTCTCTCCGAGATCGACGATGTAACCGCAAGCCAGCTCGCCATCGAGGCAACCTATGCCGGATATATCGAGCGGCAGCAGGCGGATGTCGAAGCGCTCCGCCGGGATGAAGCGCTTGAAATTCCGCCGGATATGGACTTTGCCCGCATTGGCGGCCTCTCAAATGAGGTCCGTTCAAAGCTTGAAGCTGTTTGTCCTTCCACGATCGGTCAGGCCTCAAGGATTGAGGGTGTGACTCCGGGGGCCCTGATCGCACTCCTCTCACATGTCAAACGGCGTAAGCTCGGCAAGGTTGCGGGTTAGGGTGTGATCGAATCGGATGCGAAAAGTGCGCTAAGCGAACTCAATGTTTCACGTGAAACATTGGAGCTCCTCGAAGGTTTTATTGAGCTGCTTAATGGGTGGCGGCAGAAAATTAACCTCGTCGGGCCGCGGGAAATGGACCAGATCTGGGCGCGCCACGTCCTCGATTCGGCCCAGCTGATCCCGATGGTGGGGCAGGGCGCGTCAATAATTGACCTCGGTTCCGGTGCCGGATTTCCCGGCCTGGTGCTGGGTTGCCACGCCAAAACCACGGGCGGATCGGTGACACTCGTCGAGTCGGTCGGCAAGAAGTGCGCATTTCTGCTGGATGTGACCGGAAAACTTCAGCTGCCGGTCCGCGTCGAGAACCGGAGAGTCGAGGCTCTTGCGGCGCAAACTGTCGATTTTGTTACGGCGCGAGCCTTCGCACCTCTCCCCAGACTCCTCGACTATGCAGAGCCTTGGCTCAGCACCGGCGCAACCGGGCTGTTTTTCAAGGGGGAACGCTGGCGTGAAGAATTGACGGAGGCGCAAGAATGCTGGAATCTCTCCTATGAGGCGATTCCGAGTCGGACAAGTGAGACCGGGATCATATTGAAGATCAAGGGGGCCCAACGTGTCTGACTCCTCTACGCGTATTCTTGCTATCGCCAATCAGAAGGGCGGTGTCGGCAAGACGACCACGTCAATCAATCTTGGAACGGCCTTGGCCGCTGTCGGCCGGCGGGTCCTGGTTGTGGACTTTGATGCGCAGGGCAATGCGTCAACCGGGCTTGGCATTATGCGCGCCGACAGACGGCTGACGAGCTATGATATTGTTGTCGACGGCGTGCCTCTGGAGGATGCTGTTCGCACGACGCTCGTTCCTCGACTGGAAATCGTTCCGGGCGATGAAAACCTTTCCGGGGTTGAGACCGAGCTGGCCGACGATACCCGCCGTTCTTACAGATTGCGCAATTCGATCCGGGACTATGTGAGCCGTATGGCCCATGATCCCGAGAAACGGTACGACTTCATTCTGATCGACTGCCCGCCATCGCTTTCATCTCTCACAATCAATGCGATGACGGCCGCCGATGCACTGCTTGTTCCGTTGCAATGTGAGTTTCTCGCGCTTGAAGGCCTTAGCCAGCTGCTTCGCACCGTCGAAGTCGTCCGCTCGGGGCTCAACCCGCAGCTCGATATACAGGGCGTTGTCCTCACCATGTATGACAAGCGCAACAATCTTTCCGACCAGGTCGCCGACGAGGTGCGCGCTGTTCTTGGAAACAAGGTCTATCGGACGGTCATTCCGCGGAATGTCCGCCTCTCCGAAGCACCGAGCTTCGGCAAGCCGGCCCTGCTTTACGATTATCGCTGCCCGGGTAGCGAAGCGTATATCCGCCTCGCTTCGGAAATGCTTCAGCGCGAACGGGCAAGGCAGGCGGCATAATGACAGCAGACCCGAAACCAAAACCAAGCCGGCTCGGGCGTGGGCTGTCGGCCCTGATCGGTGAAGTCGAGGGCGTTGGTGGTTATGAGGATGCGCCGGAGAGTGCGCCTCGCGCCGACGCATCGACGATTGCGATCAAGGATATCCGCGCCAATCCGCAGCAGCCGCGCCGCCATTTCGCGGAGGCTGAACTTGCGGAACTCGCTGAATCGATCAAAGCGAAAGGCGTTCTTCAGGCCATCCTGGTTCGGCCGGATCCGAAGGATGCCGGCAAATACCAGATTGTAGCTGGTGAACGACGCTGGCGCGCGGCCAAACAGGCCGGGCTGACAGAGATTCCGGCCACCATTCGCAACATGGATGAGCTGGAGCTGCTCGAGATCGGAATCATCGAGAACGTCCAGCGGACCGATCTCAACCCGATCGAAGAGGCTGAAGCTTATGGCGCGTTGATGAAGCGCTTCGGTCGGACCCAGGAAGGCCTGGCTGAAAGCGTCGGCAAAAGCCGGGCTCATATAGCCAATACGCTTCGACTGTTAAACCTGTCCGAAACGGCGCGTGGGCATTTGCGGGAAGGGCGCATCTCTGCCGGTCATGCGCGGGCCGCGCTCGGCGCGCCGGACCCGGATGCAGTCGTGGCCATGGCGGTGACCAAAGGGCTTAGCGTTCGCGAGGTCGAAAAGCTCGTCAAGAATGCGAAGGATGAAGGGTCGATTGAGGCGGTGGCCAAGCGGGTTGCCGCCAATGAAAAGGATGTCGACACCGAAGCGCTGGAAGCCGACTTGTCGCGGACACTCGGCCTTGATGTCGATATTCGCCACAAGGCGAATGGCGGCGAATTACGCATTAAATACAGTGACTTGGAACAGCTCGACGATCTATGCCGCCGGCTTACGGCGAAGCGCTCATCCTAGAGCGCTGCGACGCTGATTTCACGACATTCAGCAGGAAAATGCGAATCGCGGCCTCGGCGGCCGGGCCCTCGGTCTTTGCCTTGAGTTCCAGGTCGTGGATGGCCGCAAGCAGGCGGGTCAGGGACGGTGCTGACCATTTGTCGAGACGGGACCGGAATGCCGGCCACTCATTCTGCCACACCGGCGGTCGGAGCTTGCGACCGATATCGCCGCCTGTGCCAAGCAGCCCGCGCGCCTCGAGCAGCCGCCTCGCTTCCATCTCGAAGATTCTAAGGATGCTGATTGCGGATGTGCCGATTTCAGCAATGCGATCATATTCGGCGAGACAGGCCGCGCCGTTCCCATCGAGTGCGAACTGCACCATGTCGCGCACGCTATTGTCGGCATCGGTCTGGCAAAGGCGGCGCACATCCGCAATTGAAACGGGCCGGCCGAGCCCGCGTCCATAAAGAGCGAGCTTGTCAGCTTCCTGGTTTGCAAGGCCTCTATGGCCGGGCAGCAAGGCGACGAAATCCTTCAGGGCATCGTCTTCGATGTCGACATCAAGTTCGCCGAGCTTCGCCCGTACCATGTCCTGCAGGGATTGCGCGGTGTCTGCAAACACGTGGATGGCAGCTGCGGTGGAAGCGGCCTCGATGCCGGCGCGAAGCTTGGAGCGCTTGTTCAGTCCGCTGCATTGTATGATCAGCCGGTTGGCGAAAGCCTGCTGGCGCTTGTCGGCTTCCTCAACCAAGCCAAGAATCGGTTTCGCAATCTTTTCGCCTGACGTCCTGATGCGGACAATGTTCAGTTCGCCCAGAAGGGAAGCGATTTCGACATTGTCAGCAAGCAGATGAGGCTCGCGGCGAATGTCATCATCATCGAGGGTGACGGTCTTGCTATTTGTTGTTTTTGCCCAGCCGGCGATGATCTGGTCTGCCGTGTCGGCGACGACGCCATCGTCGTCTCCAAAGACCAGCACACACCAGGTCTTGTCGTCAGGCTTGCGTGCGAATGACGCGACCTGCCCGCCCTTCAGGATCATTTAAGGTTCTGGACCTGAATTCTCAGATCATCCGCAATCTGACGGGCGAGCTCGCTCATCGCGCGTGTGGATACATCGATCTGGGCCGAGACGTCGGTGTACGGTGTCGCCGTTGCCGCATACGGAACTTCGACGCTTACGCTGCCCGAAACCGCTCCGTCTGGCGTGTCCAGGACATAGTCGCCAGTGGCACCAAGGAAAGACCGTGAGACGCCGCCATCCGGCAACAGTGCGGCGCGAACGAGACGCTCATCAAGTGTGACGGTAAGCCTTGCAGATTTGTCTAGACCAGGCAGGCCAACCGCAAGTTCCTCCATCAGATTCCGGCGCAGCGTGTATCCAGACCGACCCGGAATTTCTGCAATGGTGATGTTCTGTCCATCGACGACGCCGTTGAAACCAGCATCACCATAGAGCGGGCGAAAACCACAGGCCGAAAGCGCGGCGAGTGCCAGGGAGATGCAAACAAGACGTATCATGCTGCTACGATATTCACGATCCGGCCCGGAACAACAATGACTTTCTTGATATCCTTGCCGGCGATGAAATTCTTCACCTCCTCGCTGGCGAGGGCAAGTTGCTCAATGTCGGCGGGGGCGGCCGTCTTCTCGACTTCAATTTCGCCGCGACGTTTGCCATTGACCTGGATTGGCAGGGTTACAGTGTCCTCGACCATGATCGAAGCATCGGATTCTGGCCAGGCGGCGTTGGAAACAAAGCCATCGAGACCAAGCGCCGACCAGCATTCTTCGGCAAGATGTGGCATGAAGGGCGTGAGACAGATGGCAAGACGGCGCGCGCTCTCGCGGATATTGGCGTCGGACTCGGCTGCGTCGGTTTCAGCCTTCTTGATCGTGTTGACCCAGTCATGGCAGGCCGCAATGGCGGCATTGAACCGGAACTCGCGGATCGCCTTGTCCACCGCAGCCGATGCGCGGTGCGAATATTTGATCAGCGGTGTGACGGTGATCTCCGCGCCATCAGCCGGATTCGCTGAAAGCCGGTCAAAAATGGCCCAGACGCGCTGCACAAAGCGGCCAGCCCCTTCAACGCCGGCCTGCGTCCACTCGACATCGCGTTCAGGCGGGCTGTCAGACAGCACGAACCAGCGGGCTGTATCGGCGCCATATGTCGCGATGATGGCGTCTGGATCGACGACATTCTTTTTCGACTTGGACATTTTCTCGATTGCGCCAACGGAGACTGGCTCCTGGGAGGCTTTCGTGACCCAGGCACCATCTCGCTGTTCGATCTGCGATGGCTCGATCCATTTGCCGTCCGGGGTCTTGTAGGTTTCGTGCGTGACCATGCCTTGCGTGAACAGGCCTGCGAAGGGTTCGCCAGATGGCAGGTTGAGTTCGCCGACATCGCGAAGGGCCCGCGCAAAGAAGCGGGAATAGAGCAAATGAAGAACGGCATGCTCGACACCGCCGACATATTGGTCGACAGGCAGCCAGTAGGCGCGCTCTTCCGGGTCTGTCGGGCTCGCAAAGCGCGCATAATACCAGGAAGAATCGACGAAAGTGTCGAGCGTATCGGTCTCGCGAACGGCCGCTTTGCCGCACTGAGGGCAGTTCACATGCTTCCAGTCTGGATGGTGAGCCAGCGGATTGCCGGGCTTGTCGAAGCTGACATCTTCAGGAAGTTTCACTGGAAGGTCAGCGTCAGGAACCGGGACAGGGCCGCAGTCTTCGCAATGAATGATCGGGATAGGGCAGCCCCAGTAGCGCTGGCGCGACACGCCCCAGTCTCGAAGGCGGTAATTGACCGTACCCTTGCCGAGGCCAAGCGATTCGATCCTGGCAATGGCTGCACCAATCGCTTCGTCCGTCTTCATTCCATTGAGGAAATCGGAATTATAGATCGTTCCGGGACCAACATAGGCCGTATCGGTGACTTCATGGTCTTCCTCGCGCGTGTCGGGCGGTAGCACGACCGGCTGGACCGGCAGGTCATATTTACGGGCAAAGTCGAGGTCGCGCTGGTCGCCGGCGGGTGAGCCGAAGACAGCGCCGGTGCCATAGGTCGACAGGACGAAATTGGCTGACCAGACGGGAATTTCCCAGTCAGGATCAAACGGGTGGCGCACACGAATGCCGAGATCGATGCCGAGCTTCGGCGCTTTCTCGATGGCTTCTTCCGACGTGCCGATCTTGGCGGCTTCATCGGCAAAGGCTTTGACGGCCGGGTCTGATTCGGCAAAGTGGCGCGTGATCGGATGGTCCGGTGCAAGCGCGATGAAGCTTGCGCCATAGAGGGTGTCTGGCCGGGTCGTGTAGACTTCGATGCCCTTGCCGAATTCTTCCGGAACCTCGCCGGCAAATGGCCAGGCGATCAATGCGCCTTCTGAGCGCCCGATCCAGTTTTCCTGCATGATGCGGACTTTCTCCGGCCAGTTCTCAAGCGTCCGGATGCCTTCGATCAGGTCATCTGCATAATGCGTGATCTTGAAGAACCACTGCGTCAGCTCGCGCTGTTCGACGGGAGCGCCCGTGCGCCAGCCCTTGCCGTCGATGACCTGTTCATTGGCAAGAACCGTATTGTCGACCGGGTCCCAGTTCACCTTGCTGGCCTTGCGATAGGCGAGGCCGGCCTTGAGCAGTTTCAGGAACAGGCGTTGCTGTTCGCCGTAATAATCCTCGTCGCAGGTTGCAAATTCCCGGCTCCAGTCGAGCGTCAGACCAAGTTTCTCGAACTGGGCGCGCATGGCGTCGATATTCTTGTAGGTCCACGTTGCCGGGTGGACATTGTTCTCGATGGCCGCATTCTCAGCTGGCAGGCCGAACGCATCCCAGCCCATTGGGTGGAGGACATTGTAGCCATGCGCGCGGCGGTGGCGGGCAACGACGTCTCCCATCGCATAGTTGCGCACATGGCCCATGTGCAAACGCCCTGAGGGGTAGGGAAACATTTCAAGGACAAAAGCCTTGGGAGCATCGCCAGCTTCCGATGGCGATTTTGCTTTGTAGATGCCGGCGTCCGCCCAGGCCTTGCGCCAGCGGGCTTCCGCGTCCTGCGGATTATAGCGAGACGACACTCGTCCCTCCTGAAAAAACTCGATTCGATTGGGTCTGGTTTAGCTGAGTTCAGACGATTTTAGCACGCGCGCGCGCGTCAGGATCGCATTTTCTAGCTGCATCCCCGTTTCGGGATCGACCGCGGCGTCGGTCCAGACGCCATCCCGCTGAACCTGGCGGAAGACGGCAACCTTCACGCCGTCGGCGCGCAAACGCGAGTCGAGGATGTAGACTGTCGCCTTGACGCGTTCGCCTTCCGCGCTCGGATAGGATTTCCAGTCATAATTGATGATGCCGCCCACAGGGTCGGAGCTGACGAGGGGCAGTGATTGCAGCGTGTCCAGGCTGGCCCGCCACAGATAGGGGTTCACCCCGCCGCGGAAGTCTTCAACCACATCGATCTCGCGATCATTGCTACCGCCGAAGATGCAGCCACTCAGCATGATGGGTGCAGCGAGTGCAGCGATAATCTGAATTGAAGCCTTCATAATCACAATCCTGTGCGCAATATCATCTTTATAGATTGGCCTGTATATCATCTGCGACCGGCCCGACCAGTGCCGTTCTGCGTAACATTCGGCAAGTTGCCTTTGAGGAGTTTCCCTTGTCCAGACTGTTTACCCTGCTCGCGACGAGCGTGCCGCTGTCTGCCTTGCCCGCGCTCGCGCAATCCTCGCCGCTGGAATACGAATCCTCGCTGGAGGCAGTGACGGTTGTTTCGCTGGGCCATGATACGGACAGGGTTACCGACACTGAAGAGATCCTGTACGAGATTTCACTCGATAACCGCATCGAAAAAGTGCTCTCGAATGGTCTGCAGGTCAGTGGTCGGCTGACCTTGAGGGGACAGCGCGATCATCCGCTGCGGCCAGGGTTTGCAGGGAACTTCGGCGACGCTGCAGGACCGGTCGGTGCTTATTCGGGGCTTTCGGGTAATGCTGCCGGCGACCAGACTGGAGCGCGGGGATCGCTTGAGGCCGCCTATCTTGAACTTGATGGCGGTTATGGCGAAGTTCGCATCGGCCGCGACCGCGGCGTCGCCTCCCGTTTTCATGAAGGCGCTCCCTCAGCACTTAGCCACGCCCGGATCGATAGCCCCTATCTCGACCCGAACGGCCTGAAGATTATTCGCACCAGTCATGACCTGACGGGTCCATCTGCCAAGATCAGCTATGCGACGCCGAGAATCCTTGGCCTTCGCGCGGCCGCCTCCTACACGCCGGATGCTGATGCGCGCGGCCTCGACAGAGACGTCAGCGGCCTGAACGGCCAGCCGGACCTCGAAAACGCCTTCGAACTTGCCGCAAACCTTTCACGACGCCTGCGCTCACCGGATGTGCGGATTGACGCGTCGCTCGGCTGGTCGACCGCTGAAGTCGGCTCTTTGATCGGTGCGCCAAGAGGGTCGGTCGACACATGGTCTGCCGGAACCCAGCTGGAGTTTCCGCTGCTGACGCTTGGTGGTTCCTGGATGTCATCCGATAATGGGTTCCAGGGCGGCGATTATACTGCCTGGGAGATCGGTGCAGGCTTCGACTGGGCAGAGACCGAATTTTCCCTGAACTATGGCGAGGCCGAGGACGATCTCGCAGTCCTGTCCTCGGAGGCGATCAGCCTTGCGGCGGCGCGAGACCTGACAGACTCCCTGCGCCTTGCTGTCGCCTATCAGGATGAGGCCCTCATGACTGCCTCAGGGAACCGCACCGGTGCTGGATTTGTTGTAGAAATCACACTTTCGTCCGATTTTTTGGCGATAACGACAAATTAAGCTTCTATTAAGCGGTTCGCCTGCTTAATTAGCCAGCAGGGAGACCTTATGCGCTTTGGTGTAACAACTCTTGTGGCAATCGCGGTGTGCTCAGCCCTTCCGGCTGTGGCGCAGACGCAGCCTTTGGAGCTGGCACCGCCAACAGTTTCCGAGACGGACAAGGCTGAGCCGGACTGGTATCGCCAGTTTACGCTGAGCTCGCCATCGGACGAAGCGCCGATCTGGCAGTCCCATCCCAGCAAGGAAGTGAAGCTTGCCTTCGTCAAAGGCGACAAGTGGCAGCTGAGCGTTGACCTGACCTCGCGGCCTGACGATTCGCCGCTTGCGAAGGAAGAAATGCGCGCAGGCGCAGAATTCCGCATCACGCCCCGCATCAGCGTTGGCGGTTCGCTCTCTGTCGGGTCGAACAGTTTCGATGAGACGCTTGCGCAATTTGAAGGCGAAGAAATCGAGACCGGCATCCGTCTGCGGTCTGCATTCAAGTTCTAGTCTTGCGCCTCCGGCACCAGTTCCTGAAAACCTGATACCGACGCGAAGCCGCCAAACCGGCTGACGCGCTCTGCATTGCTATGGTCGATGCCGCCAAGACCATAGACCGGCAGGCCCGCCCTCGCAGAGATCCGGGCGAATCGCGCCAGGCCGAGCGGGCGTCCCGCGCTCGCACTCGCGGACGCGAACACCGTTGAGACGATTGCTGCATCCATTTTTTGGAGTAAGGCCAATCTCAATTCTGATGGGTTATGAGCACTCATTGTGTTCAACGCAAAATCGCGCGCCTGCTGGTGGGCCGCCCGGGCCAGTCTTGCGGGCCAGTGTACGCCGTCGGCGTCTAGCGCTCGTGCAAGGCGCGGGTCTGCGCCAATCAGGCATATGCGGTCTTCTCGCCGGCACTGTTCGACCAAGTGACCTGCGCGCCTGATTTCCGTCTCCTTGCCAAAATGACGGATGATGACGCCGATGCCTGGTGGAAGCGAAGCGATGACCTTCGCCGGATCTGGAATGCGTGCAGGATCTGTCAGGAATAAACCAGCCGGCAAACAGGACGGCAGGTGGTGGCTCGCCAGCCGGGCGGCATTTCGAAACTTGCGTGCAGGGCTGGCAACATGCTTCATCGCGCCATGACTAACACCGCACTGACCCACCAGATAGCCGCGCAGCGCGAAATTATCCTGAAAGCGATCCGCGCGAACAGCGATCATGACGTCGACCTTATCGCTGTTTCAAAACGCCAGCCGGATGAGCGATTGCAGGCTGCGCTCGATTGCGGTCACAGGGTTTTTGGCGAGAACCGCGTTCAGGAAGCCCAGGCACATTGGGGCCATCGGCGGGACATCGACGGCCTCAGGCTTCACCTGATCGGGCCGCTGCAGAGCAACAAGTCCGAGGATGCTGTCGCCCTGTTCGATGTGATCCAGACTGTGGATCGCCCCAAGATCGTGAGGACGCTTGCCGAAGCGGCTGAAAAGCTCGGCCGCCACCCTGACCTCTTCATTCAGGTCAATACCGGCGAAGAAGATCAGAAATCAGGCGTGTCACCGGGCGAAACCGACAGGCTGGTTGAGCTGGTGCGCGAAACCTATCCAGGGCGTCTGCTCGGGCTGATGTGTATCCCGCCCGTTGAGGAGCCGGCAGGGCCGCACTTTGCCCTGCTGTCGAAACTTGCCGGCGAGAACGGCCTGAACGCGCTCTCCATGGGGATGAGTGCGGATTACGAACTTGCTTGCCAATATGGCGCGACGCATGTCCGGGTCGGCAGTGCCTTTTTCGGCGAGCGCGACAGCTAAGCCGATATTTCCAGCACGCTTCCCGGCCCACACTTTTCGAGAACTGCCTTCAGATCATCGATGGCAAGGGCGATACAGCCCTCCGTGTCGGCATAGTCGGGCTTGGCAACATGCATGAAAATGGCGCTGCCCTTGCCCGCAATGACCGGGTCCTGATTGTGGCTGAGTTCGACAATGATATCGTAGACGTGATCATCGCGCCACAAGGTCTCATGTCTGGCAGGATAGGCCGTCGTGACCGGCCGATTATAGAGCGGGTCCATGGCGGCATCGCACCATCCGTCTTGTAGACGCAGGGGTACGGTCGGCAGGCCGGTTTTAGGCCGATCAACCCGGTCTGGGCGCCAGAACACACGTTTCATCATCCATCGCCCGATGGGTGAACCCCCGTCGCCCTCGGCTTTATCGGCCTGCGGGACCATGCCCCCCTTGCCGATGGCGCAATCAAACCGGACGCCCTGCCCACTCAGCTTTCTGTCGGGCGTTGCCATGAAATGAGCTGTCACAGCCCTGCTCCCAAAATTGTGATAGACAGGTTATTGCAAACACAGGTGAAGATTTCCGGCAACGCTCCTAAGTGGTGCCGCACGCCTGATTGGAGATCGAAATGATTAGCCAGAAAACAATCCTCCTTGTGGACGATGATGAAGAGCTGCGCGGTGCGCTCGCAGAGCAGTTTGATCTGCATGATGGCTTTGAAACAAGGCAGGCTTCAGGCGGAATCGATGCATTGAGGCTCGCCGAGGCTGAGCGGCTCGATCTCGTTCTCCTCGACATCGACATGCCGGACATGGATGGCCGGGAAACCTGCAAGCAGATGCGGGCGCGCGGCGTGAGGGCGCCGATCATCATGCTGACGGGCCAGGACACAGATGCCGATACAATTCTCGGGCTGGAATCAGGCGCCAATGACTATGTCACAAAGCCGTTCCGATTCTCCGTGCTGCTGGCGCGGGTCCGCGCCCATCTGCGCAGCTTTGAGCAAAGCGAAGACGCGACCTTCATGCTGGGCCCCTATGAATTTCACCCGGCCATGAAGCTTCTGGTTCGCGAGGATGAACGCAAGATCCGCCTTACGGAGAAAGAGACGAATATCCTGAAATATCTCTACCGGGCGGGCGGAAAGTCCGTGCCGCGCGACGAGCTCTTGTCGGAAGTGTGGGGCTACAATGCCGCCGTGACGACGCACACGCTTGAAACCCACGTCTATCGTCTGCGCCAGAAGATCGAGCCCGACCCGTCAAATGCCCGCCTGCTGCTGACGGAAACCGGCGGATACAGGCTTCAGCCCAACTAGGCGCGCTTGAAGCTGCTACTGATTGGGGCGTGGTCAGAAGGCTTCCAGCCGCCTCGCCAACCAAGGTGAATGCTGTAGCTGTCGAGCTCTGCCAGTCCCATCGCGGAATCATTGGCCCAGATATGGTCGAGCCGGCGGCCGCGATTGGATGCGGCCCAGTCCTTCGCCCTGTATGACCACCAGGTATAGAGCTTCTGGTCATCCTTGTGGCGTTCGCGCGCAATATCGAAAAACCCGCCATCTGTGCGCGCCTTTTCCAGGGCCTCTGTCTCGACAGGGGTGTGGGAAACGATCTTCAGAAGCTGCTTGTGGGACCAGACATCGTTCTCATGCGGGGCGACATTGAGGTCACCGACAAGGATGCGCGGCGACGGGTCAGCCTTGATTGTCTGGAAATCGCGCGACATGCAGGCGAGGAAGTCGAGCTTGTGGGCGAACTTGTCATTCGTCTCCGGGTCGGGCTCATCCCCGCCGGCCGGCAGGTAGATATTGTGGATCTCAAAGCCTTCGATCTTCGCCGTCTGGACGCGGGCATGCCCTTCGCGGCAGAGAAGCGGGGCATCGCCAGCCTCAATCGGATGTTTTGAGACGATCGCGACGCCATGATGGCCGCCCGATTGCCCCAGCACCTGGAAGTGTCCGTAGCCGAGCTCCTTGAACGGCTTTTCGGGAAATTCCGCCGTCTGGCACTTGATCTCCTGCAGGCACAGCACATCGGGCGCTTCCTGCCTCAGGAAGGCCTGTACATTCGGCGCGCGAAGGCGGATCGAATTGATGTTCCAGCTGGTGATCTTGAATGGGGACTTTGACATTCGATGGCCTTAGCCGCGCCGACCTGAGGGGTCAACGCGGCCAGACATGATGTCGATGCCGGATCGACGGCCGCCTATTCGGTGGCCAGCGGTTCGAATTTCAGTTTCGAAACCTGAAGGGTAACCTTGCCGATCTTGTCCGTGTCGGCCTGGATTTTCACCGGCATGACAGCGCCGTTCGGCAGGGGTGCCATCCACATGCGCAGGGGGCCATCGATGCCAGACAGTGTGTCCTTGTTGGCCTCGCCCTTCTTGTAGCCGGCCACCTTGTCCATGGTGACGTGGCACTCATAAGCTTCGCCGCGATAGGCGTCGGTCTTGACGTTTTTCAAGCCGGCATTCTCGAAGAGGAGCCAGGTGAGCTGGCGACCATCGAAGATTTTCATTGGCGGTCCGCAGGGGTCGGAGCCGGCCTGACGCGGAATGAACGCATGTCCGATGAAAGCGGTGAGCGGGTCGGACGCGTCAAGCTTCTGGGGCGGCGTTGCCGCCGGATCGCCAAGATTGCCGAAAGCGGGCGTGGCGGTCATGGCAACGTCGGTCGCGCCATAGGTCATCTCGACCCGGCGGTTCTTCTTGCCGTCATGGTTCTGCGAGACATAGGCATAGGGCTGCAGATGGTCGTCACGGACATAGCCGCTTGAGGCGAGGTCCATGTCATAATTGACCAGGATGTCGGCAAGTCCCGTCGTCTTCACCTTGCCCTTGATGGAGTAGGTGTCCGGCTTCAGTTCGGTGCGGAAGTTTGCCTTGCCGGTAATCGGAATGAACAGCGCCCAGGCAGACGCCTTGACCTCATAGGTCAGTTTCATCGGCTCGCCAGCCTTGATGCTGGCCAGCGGCGTGTCAGGTCTTGCAGCCGTATCGGCGACGGAGACACCAGCGGCGGTCAGGGCCAGGAGGCTGGTGGCTGCAATTAGCTTTTTCATGGTTCAATGTCCTTATGGTGAGCCATAGTCCAGAGCGCTTGTATCTTTGCCTTGTAGAATGGAGGCTGAACAGCCCTGCCCTTGCATTGCCATGATTAAATCACGGTTATGCCTCTGTGGAATTCGGCTGTGCCGGGCGGTTGACGTTATGGTGCTGTGCGCGTATGAGCGCCGCTTCGGATTTACTTGAAACACTTAGAAGATGCGAGCGCCCCATGGCACGCGAATGCGAACTCTCTGGCGTCAAGCCAATCGTCGGCCACAAAGTGAGCCACTCGAACGTGAAAACCAAGCGCCGGTTCCTTCCGAACCTGGTGAATGTCACGCTGCGGTCTGAAGCCCTCGGCCAGGCCTTCTCCATGCGGATTGCCGCGAAAACGCTGCGCACCGTAGACAAGCATGGCGGCCTCGACGGCTACCTCGCCAAAGCGAAAGACGAGAAGCTTTCTGCAAAAGCGCTCAAGATCAAGCGCGACATTGAAAAGCAGGCCGCTGAAGCAAGCGCCTAGGCTTTCGAAAGCAAGACAGACTGGAAAATGCGCTCCGCCGGAGCGCATTTTTTTTGCCTTGGGCTGAGATGCACCTAGAACAGATCAATCGTTTCGAACCGGAAGACCAATCATGCGACTGATCCTTGCAGCCCTGTCCGCCATCGCGCTTGCAGCTTGTGACACAACAGGTGCGGGCGAACAGTCCCCAGCCGACACTCAGCCTCTCACCATATTCACGGGCGGCACCATCTATACGGGCCTTGATGACCCGGCGACTGTCGAGGCAGTTGTCGTCAGGGCAGATGGACGGATTATCGGTACCGCGCCGCCGCTTTCGCAGGATTGGTCGGACGATGAGGTGACGATTGTCGATCTCGGCAGCGCCGTGATGTTTCCGGGCTTTACCGACAGTCACGCCCACCTGCTTGGCATCGGTCAGCGCGAGCTGTCGCTCGACCTCACGGGCACAGCCTCGATTACCGAGCTTGTGACCCGCGTCGAGGCGGAAGCCGAGGGCCGGGATGAAGATGCGATGATTGTCGGGCGCGGCTGGATCGAGACGGGCTGGCCGGAAGGCCGCATGCCGACCGCCGCTGACCTGGACCAGGTTGTTGGCGACCGGATTGTCATCCTCCAACGCTCCGATGGTCACGCACTTGTTGCGAGTTCCGCAGCGCTGGACGCTGCCGGCATTGATGCCGATACGGCCGATCCGGCGGGAGGAAAGATAGAACGCGATGAGGGCGGCAGTGCCACCGGCATAATTCTGGATACTGCGATGGCGCCGATCTGGGCGCTGGTCGCCGCACCGAGCGAAGAGGAAATCCGGCGCGCCTATATCAAGGCAGGCGAGGTGTACGCTTCACGCGGCTGGACCGGCCTCCACAATATGAGCGTGCCGCCAGAACATGGGCCATTGCTGGCAGAGCTTGATCGCGAGGCGCTTATGCCGCTTCGGCTTTACAATGCCTTTGACGGGGAGAGTCAGGGGAATGACGGGTTTGATCTTGCCGCGGGGCGCACGTTTGAAACCGACACGATCACAAATCGCGCCGTCAAGCTTTACATGGATGGAGCGCTCGGTTCTCGCGGGGCGCTGCTCATCGAGCCTTATGCCGACCGGCCCGACACAAGCGGTCTCGCCATTACCGAGCCTGACCGTCTGCGAGCCCTCATGGAAACCGCTTCGCAAAAGGATGTACAGCTTGCGATCCACGCCATTGGTGACCTCGCCAACCGGCGTATTCTGGATGTTTATGAGGACCTCGGCTACGGCAACGAAAAGCGCTGGCGGATCGAGCATACGCAGATCGTCAATCCGGTGGACATTCCCCGCATAGCCGAGCTTGGCCTTATCGCCTCCATGCAACCCTCTCATGCAATCGGTGACCTCAAATTCGCCCCTGCGCGCCTCGGTATGGACCGTCTCGATGGTGCATATGCCTGGCAGGGCCTGCTGGATGCGGGTGCTGTCATCGCAGGTGGGTCAGATGCGCCGGTCGAGGTTGGATCACCGCTGATTGAGTTCTATGCCGCTGTCGCCCGCAAGGACCTTGAAGGGAATGATGCAGAGGGCTGGCACCCGGAGCAGGCATTGTCCCGCCAGGAAGCGCTCAGGCTTTTCACCTCATCTGCCGCCTATGCGGCCTTTCAGGAGGATGAGCTCGGCACCATCGAACCTGGCAAGCGGGCAGATTTTACAGTCTTCGACCGAGACCTGATGATCGTGCCGGAAGCTGAGATTCTGGACGCCAGACCCGTCATGACGGTCGTGCAGGGCGAAATTGTCTGGAAGGCCAGCGAATGATCTTGACCTTGCGTCGCACTAGCCGCATGGCAATCGCGTGCTAGAACCCCACCTGTAAAGACTGAAGACGACGCCGGAGACGAGACACGATGAGCCTGACCAGCGATACCGATGCCCTGAACGGTCTGGAACCGACTGTGGAACTCAAGGTGCGCGACGTGTTCGGCATTGATACGGACATGGTCGTCCACGGTTTCAAGGACAAGACCGAATACGTTCCGGAAGTCGACGAGGCCTACCGCTTCGACCCTCAGACGACACTGGCGCTCCTGGCCGGCTTCGAGCACAATCGCCGCGTCATGGTGCAGGGCTATCACGGCACCGGCAAGTCGACCCATATCGAACAGGTGGCTGCACGTCTCAACTGGCCGATGATCCGCATCAACCTCGACAGCCATGTCAGCCGGATCGACATGGTCGGCAAGGATGCGATTGTCCTGAAGGACGGCGTCCAGGTCACCGAGTTTCGCGAAGGCATCCTGCCCTGGGCCCTGCAACGCCCCGTTGCGATCTGTTTTGACGAATACGATGCCGGGCGCCCGGATGTGATGTTCGTGATCCAGCGCGTTCTGGAGGCCTCTGGTCGCCTGACGCTGCTCGACCAGAATCGCGTCATCTCGCCGAATCCCTTCTTCCGCCTGTTCGCGACGACCAACACGGTCGGTCTCGGCGATACGACGGGCCTCTATCACGGCACCCAGCAGCTCAACCAGGGCCAGATGGACCGCTGGAGCATCGTCACCACGCTGAACTATCTTGAGCATGACGCCGAAGTGGAAATCGTCGCGACCAAGGCGACCGATCTCGACAAGGATCTGCTCTCCAAGATGGTCCGCCTCGCAGACCTCACCCGGAACGCGTTCATGAATGGCGACATTTCCACCGTGATGAGCCCGCGGACCGTGATCACCTGGGCGGAAAACTACCGTATTTTTGGTGACCTCGGTCACTCCTTCCGGATGACCTTCCTCAACAAGTGCGATGAACTTGAGCGCCCACTGGTCGCCGAGATGTATCAGCGCTGCTTCGATGAGGACCTGCCGGAAAGCGCGCTGATGGTCCGCGTCGCCTAGTCTCTTTCCTCCCGCGGCCGGAAATCCTGTCGCACGAGCGTGAAGGGCTGGTCGTTCCAGTCGCGGTCAACTTCCTTGAGGACCGAGCAGGACTGGAATTCCATCTTCATGGGCTGCCATTCCGGCTTCCTGAGCGGTTCATTCTCGACCACCAGGTTGAAAGGGATGGGCTCGCCATTCACGAACAACTCGTGCGGGCCGGACGTTGCCTTCCACCAGACGTTCATGTGGACTTCCAGACCGCGCACGCCGCCCTGGTCCATGCACACCTTCCAGTTGCTGTGTGAGGAATAGCCATCCTCGCCGTCCTGCTCGCAGATATAGCGATAACCGCTGACTTCGAGGTCGCGATAACGCGGCATGAAGATGTGCTGGACACCCCAGAGGTTCGCCCCGTAGAGGCGCAAGGTGATGCCGGACCGGTTCCCTCGCATGTAGTAGTTTTCACTGGCCCATGCCGTCATCACAGTGACCGGGTCACCAACCGGCTTGCGCTCGCTTGTTTCGGCATTCACTGCTTCGACTTCGGTGATCGAACTTCCAACACGCGCCCAGACCTCCGGTCCCGTCTTGTCTTCGCGGTATTGCCAGCTACCGGACATTGCGCCCGTGCCGACCGAGAGTTCCGAAGAGCCGCCCCAGTGACCGTGAATCCCATAGGGCCAGTCCACCGTGACCTTGCCGCCTGGGCTGACCGTCACCGCGTCTGAATTCGTCGACGCTCCAGAATTGCCTGGTTGCCAGAAGGAGGCTTTCCAGGCGGCCGCGGGGTCCCGCTGGAAATGATACCAGCAGCCACCCTCTGCGTCCCAGCATTTGCGCGCGCCCCCCTTGGTCAGCGCTATCATGGCGGGCGGCTCGTCCGAATTGATCCAGGTCACAAACCAGTTGCCTTCAAGGCCGAGAAGCGGATGGATCGAAGGGTCGTCATAGTCCGGCAAGCGATCCAGGGCGCGGTTTTCAGGATCGTATTCCATGGGCCGGTGCGCGGGTGGCGGCCGGATGAAACGCTCGCCGACGAGCGTGCCATCCTCGAAATGGCCGCGGAAGGTCTGGCCCTCCTCGCCGCTGGTTTCATTGATGCATTCATCACCCTCAGCTTGCGTCTTCACGGCGATGACGTCGCGCAATTCCTCGTCTGATTTCAAGCCGATCTCGACACCGACATAAGGGATTTCCGCGCCGCATCGATACTTGTTCGAGTGCCATGTGCCTTCCAGAAGCGTTCGGGCATCGGGCATGGGGCGTTCAAGGTCGAGCACCGGCTGCACGTCAGCGGCGGCGAAGTCGGTCAGCTGGCTCCAGTCGAGCTCGAATTCGCGGCTTGTTTCCCCGCCATCGATTTCGCCGACATCTGTCGCCTTCAGGACGGGCCCGGCGAGGGGATGGGCGCTGCGATGGAAGGCGTAGGCTTCTAGCGACGCGACCGTCCAGTCCTCGGCAATGGAACGGCCGAGGGCATCGGTGAATTCGGCGGCAGGGCGCTGCGTGGCCGTATCCATGCCGGTCACGAATTTGGTCATCAGTTCGCGCCGATCATTCAGGTTTTCATCGTCGCTTTCATAGATTGCGGTCGAAACGACGAGGATGCCTTCCGGCGGCAATTTTACGGTGCGTCGCGTTTCACTATTGGAGGGAAAGGGTTCTTCCTCGTCATCATCCATGTCCTCGAAGGGTGGCGAGAGATAGGTGTGAGACTGATCCTGCAGCCCGTTTAGCGGCGCAATGTGGAAGATCACGAAGGGCTCATCGGAATTGGACCCGCGATCCAGCACGGATTCCTTGATGGTCCGCAGTTTTGTGAGCCGTATCTCGACCGCGATCCAGCCATCTTCCCGCTCATCTTCGGTGAGCACCGAGGCGCGGTCACGCACCGAAAAGTGCACGGCATGATGGCCTTCATCGCCGCCATTCACTTCCAGAGAATCGGTGAACTGGCCGCTGCCAAGGCGGGCTTTCAGCCGCTCGGCCGTGTAATTCACATTCCGCGACCCAACGAGATCTGCATTGCCGCCCACCACACTGATGAGCAGGCGTCTGGCATCCGTCAGGGTTTCGCTGATGCCATTGGAAAAGTCTGTTGCCAGCGCTTCCAGGACATCTGTAAAGCCCGCCGATTCATTGCGCAGCGATACCGAAATGGGGCGATCGCGAAACGGGCCGATGGTGTAGACGTCATCATCGCCGCGCTCAAAGTCATTGTAGACGAGCAGACGGTTTGTTGTGCGCCCTTCCTTGTCATCGGTGGGCAGGTAATCAAGCAGTACTTCGCGCGTGCCATCCGGCATTGTGACGCGGGCATAGATATCGGCGTCCGTTCCGGCTCCAAACTCGTCCGCCGTCTTGATGCGAAGGCGCAGGAACCATCCGCGCGCGGCAGAGGCAGGTTCCTCAAGGTTGCGGCGCGGGTTGCCGACTGGATAGTCGCCAGCGGCGAGGAACTGGTAGGGCAGCTTCGAGAAGTCCTCGAACTGTTCGAAGCGGCGGGGAGGAGATGACGCGCTGCTTTTCAGCCTGTTCCAGTAGTCGCCCTTGCCGAGCTGGTTCATCTGGATCTCGAGATAGTCGGCCCATTCCATGGTGGCACGAATGGCGAGGTCCTTTGCGCCCGCAAAGACAAGATCGCCGTCTACGCCGTCCCGGCAGACTGTGCCCCCTTCAGAAGCAACGATGTCCGAGCACCGGTCTTCTGGAAAGTGAAGGCCATCGCGCCCATCGAGAAAACGCCCATCCTCTCCGGTCAGACTGCGATTGGGTGCCTGCGCGCGCGCCAGCGCCGTATTGTCCAGGGCGATGCCCGGCGGGTTGGTCCAGATCGTTGTCTGCCCGTCAGTGATCGGATCCTCGAGGCGTGCGATCACCTGCTGGGCGCCGGAACAGGCCCTGAACTTGTCGCACATGCTGGTATTCTGGATGGGGGACAGGCCGCTGCACAGCGTCCCCAGCGCCGAATCCATATTATCCCCCCGCAGGATTGAGCAGGAGAGCGAATAGGCACCGTGATGGGCCGGTGCGCCTGAAAGGGGCTTTTCATAAGCGCCGGCAAAGAGCGGCAAACCGTCCCGGGTTTCCCTGGGCGTTTCGAAATAGGTGAGGCAACGATTGCGCGTGCCCGATTCCCAGCTCGAATGGGAGTAGAAATCCTGCACGGCATGGAAGGATACGCCAAGGATGTGATGCCCGGCGGCGATACCCTCATCCTCTGGAAGCTCCGAGGCCCAGACCAGCCCAATCAGCGTGCCCATTGCATAGCGTTCCCAGTTGGATTGCAGGCCGCTATTGGAAAACGTGTCGTCGAAGTGGAGCTTGGCGAGGTCATGGAAGCCGACAAGGGCAGCCTTCGTACGCCGGTAGACAGAGGATTCATATTCCCCATCCTCGGCCCGGAACCCATCGACGGCGCCTTCCAGCCAGAAGACCGGATTGTAGAGGTATGAATCGATGTAGTCGGCATGCCAGGCGATAGCCTCAGCGGCGCTGTTCGAAAACTTCACCGGGGGATTGTCATAGGGCGCGTCTGTTCCGGTCAGTGCGCGATAGGTGATGTTTTCGTGATGCCAGGGATTGCCCCGCGCAATGTCTTCACCGCCAAAGCTCCAGGCCGTTGCGGCAAATGCCGCCGAGCCCACCATAGCGGGCAGCCAGAGTGCATGTTTCATTGTTCCGTCCCCTCACGACGCAGCCTGCATACTACCACGAAGCGCCGGATGCCCCAAAGCGGCGCCAGAGCAGCAAGAACCGATGACATTGCTTCGGGCGAGACCGTGACGTTGGGTGAGTTGCAATCAAGCCGCTCTCGGCTCTTCGCATCGGCCGACTTAAGCGCTATGTCAGCAGCATGGCCAAGACGGACGACACGCCTTTCGAACTTTTCAAGCAGGCGCTTGCGGCAACCGCAAAGGCGATGAGCCAGGCGCGTGACGTCGAAACCTCGTTCAGCGCCGAAGCGGGCCGCGCCGAAGATGGCCGCCTTATCCTGCAGACCCCGCCGCGTGAACTGTCCCCGGCGCAGGCCGCCCGCGCTCGCGGCGAGGCCGATGCGCTCGCCCTGCGCATGGCGCACCACGACCCCGTCACCCATAGCGCCGAACGTCCCTCGGGCGAGATGGCGCGTCAGGTCTATGAAGCGGCAGAACGCGCCCGGATCGAATCCATCGGCTCGCGTGCCATGGACGGCACGGCGCGCAATCTTGATGCGGCGCTTTCGGCCCGCTGCGAGAAGGCCGGCTATTCAAGGATGCAGGACCGGACAGACGCGCCCATAGCGCCAGCACTCGAATTCCTGCTGCGCGAGAAGCTGACCGGTCGGCCCCTGCCCCCGGAAGCTGAAGGCATCGCATCCCTCTGGCGTGAAGAAGTCAATGAGCGCGGCGGTGACACGCTCGAAAAGCTGATCGAGCAACTTAGCGACCAGCGCGAATTCGCAAAAACCGTCCAGCAGCTCATCAAGGACCTGACAGCCGGCGACGAGTCGGGCGAGGAAGCCGACGACGAGTCCGAAACCGAAGAGGAAAGCGAGCAGGACGAGCAGTCCGCTGCGAGCGATGACCCCGACGCTGGCGACGACACGGACGGCAGCTCCATGGAAGAGATGGAGGCCGGCGACAGCGATGACGTCGAAGGCGAAGAAACCAATGTCAGTGTCGATGCGGACGCCGAATCCGAAGGCGATGATGATGTCGACGAGACCGATGATGGCTCAAAGCCACTCCGGCCGAACTTCCGCGAAGGCGACGACAAGGCGGATTTCGTCTACCGCGTCTTCACCAAGGCGCATGACGAGATCGCCAATGCCGCAGATCTCTGCGACGCAGAAGAACTGACCCGGCTTCGCGCCTATCTCGATCATCAGTTGCAGGCCTTGCAGGGCGCCGTCTCGAAGCTCGCGAACAGGCTGCAGCGCCGCCTCATGGCGCAGCAGAACCGGTCCTGGTCCTTCGATCTGGAAGAAGGGGTGCTCGACACGGCCCGCCTCACCCGCGTCATCACGGATCCGACAGCGCCGCTTTCTTTCAAGCAGGAAGACGACAGCGAATTTCGCGATACGGTCGTGACGCTGCTGCTCGACAATTCCGGCTCCATGCGAGGCCGGCCCATCATGGTGGCCGCGCTCTGCGCCGACATTCTGGCCCGCACGCTGGAGCGCTGCGGCGTGAAAGTCGAGATTCTCGGCTTCACGACAAAGGCCTGGAAGGGCGGTCTTGCGCGCGAGGACTGGGTGAAGGCGAACAAGCCCGCTGGCCCGGGCCGGCTCAATGATTTGCGCCACATCATCTACAAGTCCGCCGACGCCCCATGGCGCCGCGCCCGCCGCAATCTCGGCCTGATGATGCGCGAGGGTCTGTTGAAAGAGAATATTGACGGCGAAGCCCTGCTCTGGGCGCATGAGCGCATTCTCGGCCGGCCCGAACAGCGCAAGATCCTGATGGTCATTTCCGATGGCGCTCCGGTGGATGATTCAACACTCAGCGTCAATGTCGGCAACTATCTTGAGCGGCATCTGCGCCAGGTCATTGCCGAGATCGAAGGCCGCAGCCCGGTCGAGCTGATCGCCATCGGCATCGGCCACGATGTCACCCGCTATTATCGCCGCGCTGTGACCATCGTCGATGCCGAACAGCTCGGCGGTGCCATGACGGAACAGCTGGCCAGCCTTTTTGACGAGAAGGGGAACGCGCCGGAGCCGTCCGCCATGGTTGTGCCACCGCTTCGCGGCGAGTCCCGCAGTTTTGGTGGCGTCTCAACCACCAGCCCCGGCGGCCCCCGCTATGGCAGCAAGGTTTCCAGCCGCGATGTGAAGACAACAAGTTTTCAGGAAGTTGCCCGCAAAGCGTCGAAATCCTGAGGCAAGATCGTCAGGACCATGAATGTCGGCGAGGGCTGGACGATGCAGACACCCAGATGGATTTTCGGCGCGCTTCTGCTCGCTGCAGCGTGCCGGGCATCCTCGCCCGATCCCGCCATATCATTGGAAAATGCGGCGCTCTGGTCGTTCTCTGACAGGCTGTCGGCGCTGCAAACGCAGTCATGCCCCAATGGCGACCAGCGCGGATTCGAGATCTCGACACTTATCGACGTCGAGCCCGTCGCGCTCGGCGATGCAGAAGACGTTGCCGAAGCCCTGAAGGGACTGGAGTTCAGGGGCGGCTGGGCCTTGTCCTCGGCGGTGGCGTCCTTTGGCGGGCTGTCAGGTCTCGATGTCCTGCCGGACGGCGACCTCCTCGCCGTGTCTGACAGCGGCGCTTTCGTCCGCATTGGCTTTGACCAGGCTGGCCTGCAGCCGACCGGTCAGGCCTCCATTGCCTTCATGCAGGACGCCAATGGCGATATCGTCTCCGGCAAGGAAGATGCGGACGCCGAAGGTCTCGCCTATCGCGACGGTGTCGCGCTGGTCAGCTTCGAGCGCAATCACAGGGTCCTCGCCTTCAATTACGGTCTCTGCGGGGCGAATGCGCGCGGCATCAAGGTCGCGGACATTGGCTCGCGCCCGCAGACACTCGGCCAGTCCATAAGGGGCAATGCCGGTGCCGAGGCCCTGGCGCTGGACGGCGACAAGCTGTCGGTTGGCCTTGAGACCGTGATCAATGGAAAGGGACCTGTCGCGACCATTTCCGAGCGTGGCGATGCGCTCTTTGCGCGCGACTCCTGGCTGGAGACCAGCGGCGTGCCTCTTGTCGGCATGGACACCTCGCCAGCTGGCCTGTTCAGCCTGCAGCGGGCCTATAATCCGCTCACCGGCAATACGATCTATGTCCGACAGTCTGATGAGGCCGGCACGCGCGTCCTGGCCAGGCTGCAGAAACCGCTGACGGTGGATAATTTCGAGGGCATCGCCGTCGACACCTCCGCCGGCCCGACGCGGATCTTCCTGATTGCGGATGACAATTTCAGCAAGGATCAGCAAACGCTGCTTTTCGTGTTCGAGCTGAAATCCTAGCTCGCCCACATCCGGATGAGATTGGAAATCGTCTTGTCGAGGATGAGTTTCTGTTCCCGTGTCCCTTTTGGCAGCGCAGCGCGAGTGCTTTCGAGATCGAACAGGATCTCGCGCTGGTCGGCTCGCTGGATACGGCTTTCGATCCATCCGACGCAGGCAATGCGTGAGCCTTTCGTGACCGGTTTCACCTGGTGGATCGCCCCGGACGGATACAGGATCATCGTCCCCGCCTCGGGTTTGGCCATGAAATCGCCCGCTGCGGTCAGCAGGTGCAATTCGCCGCCCTCATAGGTTTCAGGTGCGCTCAGGAACAGGGTGAAGGACAGGTCTGTGCGCATCTGGCGTCCATCGGTGGACATCAGCGCATTGTCGACATGAAAGCCGTAATGGCCGCCTCCCTCGGTGCGGCTGAGCAGGAGGCGCGAATATCGCTTGGGCCGCGCCATGGCTTTCATCGTCGCATCGGCCGAGATGGCAGACATCAGGAAATCGTGCAGGCCCTGGCCGGCCTCCGATTTGAGGTCGGCCTGCAGGTTCGACTTCACAGCGCGGGCCGTCCGACCAGCGGTCTCGCGGCCGTCACGCCAGTCAAGCGCCCCGGCTTTCTCAAGAACGCGTTTGACGTCAGTCTTGCTGAGGATGCCAGGTATCGTAAGGAACATGGGGTTTCCGGTTGAGTATGAGAATGATTTGCAGTAGTCGATGAGGCTGCACTTGTCATTACTGCATAGCACCGGAGTCATCTATGTCTTTCACACCCCGCAATCTCGTCCGCTTCGGGCTGGCGGCTGCCCTGATCGGATCAACCTCGCTCGCAGCATGCAGTGGCGAAGGCGGTGAGGGAGAAGCTGGAGAAGGAGAGGCCGCAGCCGTCGGCGAGGCCGGTGACTCCGCATCCTATGCGGGCGAAGGGGAAGGCGAGGGCGCGGCCTATGCCGGAGAAGGCGAAGGCGGCGAAGGTGAAGGCGGTGAAGCCGGTCACGGCATGGATACATTGCCGACCGAAAACCGTCTCGCATTCATGCGCGGCCATGTCGAAGCAGGCCTCGCACTGTACCGTGCCGGCGCACCTGAACAGGCCGCCCCGCACCTGCTCCACCCTGTCTCCGAAACTCACGCAAGCGAACGCGAAGGCCTCGACGAGCTTGGTTTCGACGCACCGCTATTCGAGCGGATCTCCGCTGCACTTGAAGCCGGGACGGCATCATCTGAAATCGAATCAGATCTCACAGCCGCCGAAGAAAACCTCGCCATGCTTGCAGACAAGGCCGGTGGGTCCAGCAAGGAAATTCTCAACTTCCTGATGGATACGACGCTGGCTGAATACCGGGTCGGTGTCGTTGACGGCGAGATCGTCAATGCCGGCGAATTTCAGGACGCCTATGGTTTTGTCACCGTCGCGCAGGATTATGCCGCTGACCTCGAAGGCCCGGAGGGCGAGGCAGTGCGCACGGAGCTGGATGTGCTCAAGGCCGTCTGGTCTGGCGCGCCGCTGGCAGACTCCACCCCCGCACCGGTTGACCAGGTTGCAGCCCAGATTTCCCGCGTTCAGCTGGAACTGTCGGCGATCCGTTAATTGGTGATCGCGTCGACGAGCGCCGCGGCCTCATAGGAATTCCAGTCGGCTTCGCCAGCAAGCCGGGCGATCTCGACACCTTCCTCGTCATAGATGACGGTTGTCGGGAAGCCGCGGGCGCTACTGTCATAGACCACTTCCCATTTCTCCGGCGGGGCGAAGTAGAAATCGAGCACGCCGCCGGTCAGCTCCTCAAGGCGCTGGATCGCATAATCCTTGTCCTCGGTTGCATCGACGCTGATCGCGATGACCTGGAAATTGTCTCCGCCCTTCTGGGTCTCGAGTGCGGCCAGTGACGGCATTTCGCGCTCGCAGGGCCCGCACCAGGTCGCCCAGAAATTGACGAGCGTGGTCTTGCCCCTGAAGTCTGAAAGGCTCGCCTCACGGCCATCCGGTCCTTCGAACTTTGCCTGTGAAATGACAGCGCCTTTCCTGCTTGTGTCGAGCTTGGCAAGGCTGCCCGTTGCAAGTTTCTCGATCGGATCGGAACTTCCACCCTTGGAAGTCGCGCTCAGCAATGCAAAAGACACGACAACGACCAATCCGATGATCATGGCCAGTATCGCAAACTTCAGGGTACGGGGCATGGGTCACTCCATTCGATGGGACTGCACATATGGTGGATAAGAAAAGCCAGGGCCAGCAAATGTGGGGGGGACGCTTTGCCGCGCAGCCTACCGACATCATGCAATCGATCAATGCCTCGATCGATGTCGACAGGCGTATGGCCCTGCAGGACGTCGCGGGCAGCCGCGCTCATGCGGACATGCTGGCCGAGTGCGGGATCATATCCGAGGCCGACAATGAGGCGATCCAGTCCGGTCTCGACAAGGTGCTGGAAGAGGTTGAGGCCGGAACCTTCCCCTACCGCGTTGAGCTCGAAGACATTCACATGAATGTCGAGGCGCGCCTGAAGGAGCTGATCGGTGAGCCGGCAGGGCGCCTTCACACCGCCCGTTCGCGCAATGACCAGGTCGTTACCGATTTCCGCCTGTGGACGCGCGGCGCGCTCAGCGAAGCTCAGATTGCGCTTCGCGCCCTGCAGAAGGCGCTGGTCGCCCGTGCGGGTGAGAATGCTGGTACGGTGATGCCGGGCTTCACCCATCTGCAGACTGCCCAGCCTGTCACGCTCGGTCACCATCTTCTCGCCTATGTCGAGATGATCGAGCGCGACAAGGGCCGCTGCAGCGATGCCGCGAAACGCCTCAACGAATCGCCGCTGGGGGCCGCCGCCCTTGCCGGCACAGGATTCCCGATTGACCGCGATGCGACCGCGGAAGCGCTGGGCTTTGACCGGCCGATGGCGAACTCGCTCGATGCGGTGTCGGCGCGGGACTTTGCACTGGAATCCCTGTCCGCCCTGGCGATTGCCGCGACCCATCTTTCGCGTCTGGCCGAAGAGATCGTTCTCTGGACAAGCGCCCAGTTCAGCTTCGCCAAGCTCTCCGATGCCTGGTCGACCGGTTCGTCGATCATGCCGCAAAAGCGCAACCCGGACGCGGCTGAGCTGATCCGCGCCAAGGCCGCGCTGATCGCTGGCCAGTTCGCGAGCCTGCAGGGCGCGGTCAAGGCGCTTCCGCTTGCCTATGCGAAAGACCTGCAGGACGACAAGCGCCTGACCTTCGAGGCGTTCGATACATTCGGCCTCAGCGTGAAGGCGATGACCGGCATGATCGAGACAATGAGCTTCAACCCGGACGCCATGCGGGCCGCCGCCGCGAAGGGCTTCTCGACCGCGACCGACCTTGCAGACTTCCTGGTGCGCGAGCTGAAGATGCCATTCCGCGACGCACATCATGTCACTGGTCGCATCGTAGCCATTGCAGAAGCAGAGGGCAGCGATCTCGCGGCGCTGCCATTACAAACCATGCAGACTGTCGAACCGCGCCTTACAGAAGACGTATTTTCCGTGCTAAGCGTAGAGGCATCTGCAGCGAGCCGCCGGTCCTATGGCGGCACGTCGCCTGAACGCGTCAGCGAGCAGGTGGAACAATGGAAAAAGCGCCTCGGCCTGGAGACTTAAGACGGCATGAAGACATCGATCCTTTTCGCAACGGGTATCGCCCTGACCGGCATTCTTGGTGGCTGCGGAATTCGCGGCGACCTGCAACGCCCGCCGCCGATCTTTTCAGAGCCGCCGAGCGAGGAAGCACAGACGCCTGTCGACGTACCGGTCGAATTCGCGCTTGCGCCTGAGCGGCCGGCCGACACCGCATATTACAACTCACTCGGTGGAGAAATCCCGAAGCCAGACCCAGCCGCTGAAGTCGGTGAGGATGAGCTCGGCGATATCCCGGCCGGCTAGGACCTGACACCTCGTGCACCATTTTCACTACCGCAACGGACGTCTTCATTGCGAAGACGTCAGCCTTGACGACATTGCCGACGCTGTCGGAACCCCTGTCTATGTCTATTCATCCGCCACCTTCCGTCGCCATGCGCGCGTGATCGGTGAGGCGTTCGAGGGCATGGACTGCCTCATCGCCTATTCGGTAAAGGCCAACGGCAATCTGGGCGTCCTGAAAACCCTCGCGGCGGAAGGCTGCGGCGCGGATGTGGTGAGTGGCGGCGAGCTGAAGCGGGCTCGCGCTGCAGGAATTCCGGCCTCGAAAATCGTCTTCTCGGGCGTCGGCAAGACGCGGGAGGAGATCCGCCTGGGGCTCGGCGAAGGCATTCACCAATTCAACATTGAAAGCGCGGCAGAGCTGTCCGTGCTGGCTGAAGAAGCCCAGGCGCTGGGCAGGACAGCCTATGTCGCCGTCCGTGTGAACCCTGATGTGGCCGCAGGCGGCCATCCGAACATCTCCACCGGCAAGGCGGGCGACAAGTTCGGCGTGCCATGGGATGACGCGGAAAAGGCATATGACCAGATCGCCGCGACTGCAGGCGTCGAAGCTGTCGGTGTGGACGTTCACATCGGCTCCCAGATCGACCAGATTGCTCCGATGCGGGCCGCGTTTGAGCGGGTCGTATCGCTGATCAAGCGCCTGCGCGAGAAAGGCCATTCGATCAGCCGCGTCGATGTGGGGGGTGGTCTGGGTATCCCCTATCGCGACACCGACAGCCCGCCGCCTCCGGCTGAGTATGCCAATATGATCCGCGATGTAACCGAAGGGCTTGGCCTTCAGGTCATCCTTGAGCCGGGCCGTGTGATCGCCGGGAATGCTGGCGTAATGGTGACCGAAGCGCTCTATATCAAGCCTGCGCCGGAGCGGACATTCCTCATCGTTGATGCCGGCATGAATGACCTGATGCGACCCGCGCTCTATCAAGCACATCATGAGTTCATGCCTCTGCGCGAGCGCGGCGCGAGCGACGAGACCACAACCTATGACGTGGTCGGTCCGATCTGCGAATCGACCGACAAATTCGCTGCTGAGCGCACCATGCCCGTAATGGAACAGGGTGACCGGATCGCGATAATGTCAGCGGGGGCCTATGGTGCCGCGCTTTCGTCGCAATACAATGCAAGACCATTAGTGGCAGAAGTGCTGGTGAATGGAGACAAGTTCTCCGTCGTGCGCCGCCGCCCGAGTTTTGACGAGATGATTGCGCTGGAGACAACCCCTGATTGGCTGAGCTGAAACGCATCCCTGGTGTGCAGTCCAAGATAGCGCGAACCCGCGGCGCGCTGTGGAGACTGTATGCGGCAAAAGCGTTCTGGCCCTATCTGATCCTCGTTTCGACATTTCTTTTCATCGCCCTGTCGGGACTGCTCGATACATCAACTGAAAAGTTTGCGTCGCTGGCGCTGATCATCTTTGTGATCGCCTCGCTCGTGTCCGGGATTCTCGGCTGGGCCCGTTTCTCGGGCCCGACGCGAAGCGAAGCCATCGAGCTTCTGGACCGCCAGTCGGATTTGCGGCCGCTCGCCATGCTCAGCGACCGGCCATCACGACCGGATGTTGCGGGCGTCGCCCTCTGGCGCGCCCATGAAACCCGCCTCACCGATGCCGCCAGACGTCTCAACGTCCCGAGTTTCGCGGCGCAGTGGAAGCGCTTTGACCCGCTTTATCTGCGCTATCTTGTGCCGACAGTGCTGGCGCTCCTGCTGGCCATGACATGGACTGTGGCTGGCGAGCGGCTGCAGCGCGCCTTTTCGCCAGATTTCGGCAGCCTGTTCGGGGCCGAGACAATCCGCATCGAAGCCTGGATTACGCCGCCGCCGCACACCGGGCGCCCGCCCGTCTTCCTGACAAGTGACCAGGAAACGATCCGCGTTCCGGCCGGTTCGGAAATTACCGTCCGGGCGCAGGCACCGTCCGCGCCGAAGCTGCGCATTCAGTCGGCTGACGATCGTCAGACAATCGCTTTCGAGGAAACGCCCGAAGGCGCCTTCGAGGCCAAAGGCACGATCATGGCGGACAGCGACATCCGCGTGAGATGGTGGGGCGACCGCGCTAACTGGCAGGTCCGCGCCTCACCCGATGCGCCGCCGCAGGTGGAGTGGGTGTCAACACCTGAAATGACGCCGACGGACCGACTTGAATTTGAGTGGTTGGCAAGTGACGACTATGGCGTTGTGTCTCTGGCTCTCATTCTTCAACCGACAGACACAGAGATTTCGGGTGATCCCGACCCGGTCGCGCTTCAGCTGCCATCGGTCACGCCGAAGCAGACCCAGGAGGAAACATCGATTGATCTCACCCGGCACCGCTGGGCTGGTCTCGAAGTTCGCGCCACGCTGAGGGCGACCGACGGTGCTGGCCAGTCAACCGACAGCGAGCCGGTCGTATTCATCTTGCCCGAAAAATTGCTGCTGCAGCCGCTTGCTCGCGCCATTCAGGATATCAGGGTCACGATCCTGCGGGAGGAAGGTGCCTACGCTGAGATAGACAATGCCAATGACGAAGCGCTGCAGTCGGGCGCGATTTTCACGGCGGCGACCCAGAGGATCAACCACGCGCCTCCGGGTATCAGGCGTGCTTCTCTGATGATCGAAGCGGTCACCTATGAAGCGCCCAATTACTTCGAGAATGTCAGCATTTATTTCGGACTTCGTCATGCCGACGCTATTCTGCAGTCGGCCTCATCGACCGATGAAGCGGCTACAACCGACCCACTTCTCTGGTCGCTCGCACTCGTCGCCGAATATGGCACGGCGGCTGACGCGCTGCGTGCCCTGCAGGCGGCCCGGCGGGCGCTGGAAGAGGCGCTGCGAGACGGTGCATCCGAAGCGGAAATTCAAAGACGCTTGGAGGCGTTTCAACAAGCTGCCCGCAACTATCTTGCAGCCCGCATGGCTGAGGCGCTGGCAAATGGGCTGGAGGCCCCGGCTGACGATACTGACAGCGCGCAGAGTGGGGGTGGTTCGGGTCTGGGCGGATCGGATTTTGCGGACATGCTCGATGCGCTGTCTGACCTGACCGAGACCGGGGCGACCGATCAGGCGCGCCAGCTTCTCGCCGATATCACCAACATGCTCGAGAATCTGCAATTCCAGCAGGGCAGTGGCAGCGGCGATGGCTTGCCCGGCATGCCGGGAGAGCAGGGCGAGAACGATGAGGATGTCCCGCAGGAAGAGCGCGAACTGACAGATACGCTGCGCGAACTCTCCGACCTTCTGCGTGAACAGCGCGAGCTGAATGACGACACCATGGCCGAAGAACGCGGTGAGCGCGGCCGGCAGGGACAACAGCCGAATGGCGAAGAGGGTGAAGGCGAGGGCGAAGGCACCAGCCTTGCAGACCGTCAGGATGGACTTGGTGATCTGGTCGAGGACCTTCAGCGCCGTCTCGAAGAAGAAGGTCGGGGCAGCGGGGAGGATGGCGAAGACGCTGAAGGTTTCGCCGGCGTTGACGAGGACATTCTGAACGCGATCGAGCGATCACAACGCCGCGCGGCTGAAGCGCTCCGCGATGGCAACACCATGCGCGCCCAGCGCAATCAGGATGAAGCCACCGAACAGTTGCGTGACCTTGCCCAGCAGCTCGCAGGTGCGCTCGATGAACTGCGCCGCGAACGCCTCGGCGATGAATATGGTGACCAGTCCCAGCAAACAGACCCGTTCGGGCGACCGATGGGCGGCGTGGCGGATGGACGGAATGTCGACATTCCCGACGAGGCCGAGCGCCAGCGTGCCAAGGACATTCTCGAAGAACTCCGCCGGCGTTATGGCGACACCGCCGATGAAGAAGAGCGCAACTACCTCGAACGGCTTCTGGACCGGTTCTAGACGGCTTCTGGACGGTGTTTGGACTGTTTCTGGACGGGTGTTTCCGGCTCAGGCAGCGCTCGGCCCGCCATCCGATCCATCACCACCCGCAAAAGCCCGCATCATGAAAATCGGGACCGAGCCCCGCTCCGTCATCGCCCAGTCCAGCGGCTGGTCATGCGGCTCTGCGGCAAGCTCGTCCAGCATCTGCACATGGAAGCCCAAACCGCAGGCGAACACCCGTCCATCCTGTCGTATTTGCTGCAGGGCGCGGTCATAGTGACCCTTGCCGTAACCGAGCCTGTTACCCAGTTTGTCGAAGGCCAAAAGCGGCACAAGGACAAGCGTCGGCTGGGTCCTCGGGGCCGACTCCAGAGGCTCCTTTAGGCCGAAGGGGCGCTCTTCGAGAGGCTCGCCCGGCGACCAGAGCCGGAAGCTCATTTCGCCATCATCCTCGAGGCGCGGAAGTGCCAGTTTTGCGTCCGCCCCCGCCAGTTTTTCCATCAGGGGGAGGGGGTCTATTTCACTGCCAATCGGCCAGTAGCCACTGACAATCGGGCCATACCGTTCGAGCAGTTTAAGCGGAAACTTCCCCGCCAGCGTCTCGCCGGCATCCGGGTCACGCGCATGCGCTTCCTCACGCAGCAGCTTCATGTCAGCACGCAGGGCGGTCTTGTCGGTGCCAGTCAAACCTTTTCCTCGATGCCGACCAGGGCCTTTGCATAGGCGCTTGCGCTAAAGGGTTGAAGATCCTCGGCTTTTTCGCCCACGCCCACGAAGTGAATCGGCAGGTCATGGGCCTCTGCGACCGCCACCAGGACGCCGCCCTTGGCCGTGCCATCGAGCTTTGTCATGACAATGCCTGAGACTTCAGCCGTGTGCCGGAAGGCCTCAACCTGGCTCAGCGCGTTCTGGCCGACAGTCGCATCGAGAACGAGGATGACGTCATGAGGCGCGTCCGGCTCGAGCTTGCGCGTCACACGGACAATCTTCGCCAGCTCTGACATCAGCTCGGCCTTGTTCTGCAGTCGCCCCGCCGTATCGACGAGCACCAGGTCGAGATCTTCCGCCTTGGCTTTTTCAATCGCTTCATAGACGAGACCGGCCGCGTCAGCGCCTGTCGGCTTGGAGAGGACCGGAATCCCGGCCCGTTCCCCCCAGACGGTCAGTTGTTCAATCGCGGCGGCGCGGAACGTATCCCCGGCCACCAGAAGCGCCCTCGCGCCCTGCTCCTTCAGCTTGGAAGCGATCTTGCCGATCGTTGTTGTCTTGCCGGAGCCGTTGACGCCGACAAACAGCACGATGCGCGGGCGTGGGCCGTCCGCGAAATCCACCACCTGCTCGCGTGGCTTCATGATGGTCTCGATTTCCTGCGCGAGCGCAAAGCGGATTTCGTCGTCGGTTATGTCCTTGTCGAAACGTGTTTTTCCGAGATTGGTCGCAATGCGCGACGCGACTTTGGCGCCCATGTCGGAGGTAATGAGAAGGTCTTCCAGGTCTTCGAGAGCGTCGTCATCAAGCTTGCGGCCGCCGAACATGCCGGTGAGACTGGTGCCGAGCTTGGAAGAGGATTTCGACAGTCCGCCTGACAGCTTTCCGAAGAAGCCGGGGGAGCGGATTTCGGCATAAGGGTCAGGCTCTCCGCGCGCAATGGCGGCCTGGCGTTCTTCTTCCTTGCGGCGGGCCTCGGCCTCTTCAGCTTCCTTCTTCAGCCGCGCTTCTTCGCGGGCCTGCTCGGCGCGGCGACGCTCTTCCAGAAGCTTCAGCTCAGCGTCAGCCTTCTCGCGTGCGGCCTGTCTTTCGGCTTCGAGCTTGCGGGCGCGCTCGGCCTCTTCCTCAAGGCGTCTGGCTTCGGCTTCGGCGCGTTCGGCGTCCTGTCGTGCGGCTTCGTCTTCCGCCGCCTTTTGCCTCGCAGCTTCAGCAGCCTTTCGAGCCGCCTCTCGTGCCTCTTCAGCGCGGCGGGCTTCTTCTTCAAGGCGTGCGGCTTCAGCGGCGGCTTCCTCGCGTTCGCGTTTCTGGCGTTCTTCCCAGGCACGGTTTGCTTCAGCGACCTTGCGTTCGATTTCGGCCTGCTCAGCGGCCTTTCGTTCAGCCTCGGCTTTTTCGGCGGCCTCCTTTGCGGCGATTTCCTCGGCGCTCAGCTCTGGTTCCGGCATGGCAGCGCCGGCGTCCTGTAGCTCTTGTTTTTTCTTCTTCTTGCCGAACCAGAGGATCATACAGGGGCCCCGATCAGTTTCTTGCCGTCCTGAGCGACTATCCGCGCCAGAACCGGTCGTCCAGCCTCAAGCGTGTCAAAGCCTTCCAGTGCGACCTGGGAAAAGTCGCTGAGGCGGCCATTGGTTTGCTGTTCGACCAGAACTTCAAGCGTTCTGCCGACATGCAGCTCCAGATGCTTTGAAAGCGCATCCGCGCCGACCGCCCGCAGGCGCGCAGCCCGCTCCTTTATGAGGGTTTTTTGCAGCTGTGGCATCCGCGCAGCTGGCGTACCGGGGCGCGGGCTATAGGGAAAGACATGCAGGAAGGACAAGCCGCAATCCTCGACGAGGCGCACTGAGTTTTGGAAATGCTCTTCGGTTTCTGTCGGGAATCCAGCGATGATGTCTGCGCCAAGCGCCATGTCCGGCCTGATCGAGCGCAGCGTGTGTGCGAGCTCTATTGCCTGCTCGCGTGAGTGCCGTCGCTTCATTCGCTTGAGGATGAGATTGTCGCCGTGTTGCAGGGACAGGTGCATGAAAGGCGCGAGGCGCGGTTCAGCCATGGTTTCGAACAGGGCGTCGTCAATCTCGATTGCATCGATGGATGAGATTCGCAGTTGCTTCAGCTCCGGCACCAGCTTGAGGATGCGCTGGACGAGATTGCCGAGCTGCGGCTGTCCGGGCAGGTCAGCGCCCCAGCTTGTAAGGTCGACCCCCGTCAGCACGATTTCATAGTGTCCGGTCTCGACAAGACGTCGGATCATCTGCACGACTTCCCCCGCCGGAACCGAACGGGAATTGCCCCGGCCATAGGGGATGATGCAGAAGGTGCAGCGATGGTCGCAGCCATTCTGGACCTGCACATAGGCGCGCGCCCGGCCCTCCATGCCGTCAATCAGGTGGGCGGCGGTTTCCTTTACCGACATGATGTCGTTGACGAGGATCTTCTCCTCGCCATGGGTGATCGCACGCCCGGCCCAGGTCTCGGCCTGCATCTTCTCATGGTTGCCGATGACGCGGTCGACTTCCGGCATGGCGGCAAACTCGCCAGGGTCGATCTGGGCTGCGCAGCCTGTCACGATAATTCGGGCGTCGGGATTGTCCTTCTTTGCCCGGCGGATCGTCTGGCGCGCGGTGCGCACAGCTTCGGAGGTTACGGCGCATGTGTTGACGATAATCGCATCATCTAGCCCTGCAGAATCTGCATGACCGCGCATCACCTCAGACTCATAAGAGTTGAGGCGGCAGCCTAGCGTGATGACCTGCGAGCGGGTCCGGGTGGGCGTTTCATCTGTCATGACGGTGTTTCCGGGCGGATGTCGCGCCGAATGACCGAAAGATCAAGGGATGCGCCTCAGACCTCGAAGCTCATCTCCAGCTCGACGGGGCCGGTCATCAGAACGTGATCATCGGATTCCTGCCAATGAATGATGAGTTCGCCGCCATCGAGGATCAGTTTTGCGCGGCGTTCTGTCTTTCCCGCGCGGGCGGCGCAGACAAGCGCTGCACACGCGCCCGTGCCGCAGGCCTTGGTCAGTCCGGCGCCGCGTTCCCAGACCCGCAGGCGGATCGTTTCGCGGTCAATGACCTGCGCAAAACCGACATTCACGCCTTCCGGGAAGAGCGGGTGCCACTCGACCAGCGGGCCAATATTCGGAATGTCATAGGCGTCCACGTCGTCAACAAAGAAGACAGCATGTGGATTGCCCATGGAGACCACGGCCGGTTTGGCAAGATAGGGCTTGTCCATCGGCCCAATACGGACGTCTACGCCGCGGACATCCATCTTCTCCGAGAGTGGAATATCTTCCCACCCCATCAGAGGCGAGCCCATGTCGATGGTGACGAGGCCGTTATCAGCCTTCTGACCTTTCAGAACGCCGGCATTGGTGCGGATCTTGACCTGATCCTTCTGGGCCTCCGCCAGCAGGAGGTGCGCAACGGCGCGCGTACCGTTTCCGCAAGCGTCGACCTCCTCGCCGGAGGAATTCCAGATGCGCAGATAGGAATCGACCATGGTATCGCGTTCAATCGACATCACCTGGTCGGCCTGCATCTGCTCTGCAATTGCGCGAATACGGTCTGCGTCCGGCGTGAACTTGCGGTCACGCGCGTCGAATATTGCGAACGCATTGCCCGCGCCGTTCATCTTCCACACCCTCATGATGCGGAAGATAATGCAGGCATCGGCGGGACCAAAGGCAAATCTATCGCGGAAGCCGGGAGGCGAGCACCCAGCCGGCCACCTGTGACATCGCGGCCACAATCAGAAGGATGTCCGCGACCGGATGACGCCAGAAGAGTGCGAGGACCGCAACACCGATGCAGATCCAGTTCACCCGGTTGTCGCTGATGAGATAACCGGCAGGGCGTCTCTGGGCTTCGATATAGGGCAGGGTCAAACCATGCCAGGTGCGGTTCATGTGCGGCGGGCCGAACACATCCTGAAGCTCCTTGGGATCTGTAATGCCGGTGAGGCCGCACAAGGTGCGTGCATCGACCTGGCCAAGTTCAACCACCTGTTTCAGCGTCATCGTTCCGAGCATGCTGGCGATAGCCATCAGCACGGTCGCGATTGCGACGCTAAACAGGGCAAGCCCGTCGAGAAGGTTTGTCATCATCGCAGGCTAGATGGGGATGGCCGCCCAGTAATCGAAGTCGAGAAGCACATCGGGATGGTATTTTCCGTCTTTGCCCCTGAGCGGGAAGTCTGAGCACGGGTGATCTTTTGCAGCTACGAGGCGCAGGCGCAGGGCCCCGGTCTTCGAAGAAAGCTCGGCCTTGTCGAGGACTTCCGACCAGGCATAGATCGTGTCACCGGCAAAGAGCGGTCCGGTATGCGTGCCTGCATTGATGGCGAGCATCTGGGCGGCGCTTTCCAACCCGTTGAAAGAGAGGGCCCGCGCGATGGAGATCACCACGCCGCCATAAATGAGGCGCTTGCCGAATCGGCTCTCCTTCTGCGCATGCGCATCGAAATGAACCTTGGCCGTGTTCTGGTAGAGGCGGGTTGCTGTCTGATGCTCGGCTTCTTCAACCGTCATGCCGTCGACATGGTCGATTTTCTCGCCGATCTCATAGTCGCCATAGCGCCATTCTGACCCTGCCAGCGCGTCGTCCCAGTTCGTGTAGTCGGGCGCGATGAGGTCAGATGAGGCAACGGCGTCGGGCAGGTCCGGCGCGCTGACATCGGGTGCGGGGCTGGCGGCGTCCTTCTTGTGGACCATGACCCATCGGACATAGGACAGAACGGTCTCGCCCCTCTGGTTCTCGCCGCGCGTGCGGACCCAGACAACGCCCGTCTTGCCGTTCGAGTTTTCCTTCACGCCGAGAACTTCTGACACCGCCTTCAGCGTATCGCCGGGGTAAACAGCCTTCAGGAACTTGCCATCGGCATAGCCAAGATTGGCGACGGCATTGAGCGAGATGTCCGGAACGGTCTTTCCGAACACGACATGAAAGGCGAGCAGCGGGTCGACCGGAAGAGCCGAAAATCCGTTCGCGGCGGCGAAGGTCTCGGCCGAATAAAGCGCGTGCCGGCTGCCGGTGAGGGCGCGGTAGAGCGAAATATCTCCGGCGCTCACAGTCAGCGGCGTCGCATGGATGATCTCCATGCCCGGATTGAAGTCTTCGAAATAATTGCCCGGATTGGATTTCGTCATGCGGCCCTCGGTCTGATTTCGGGGCCGGCTTGGCAAAGTGTGAATGCGGGCCCCTAGGTTCTGAGCACCACCTGCACTGCCTCATCCTCTGAAATCAAGGCTGAAGCGCTTGGGTCATGGAAAAGAATGACCAGAAACGCTGTCATCAGGGTCATAGCGGCAAATTGCGCCTGAGGACGGCGGACAAGGTCACGGGCTCCCGCGCTGCCATAAGCGACGAGTTGGGGGCCGAAGAGAAAAGCAGCTGACAGCAGGAGCAGGCCGGCGGCAGTGAGAAGAAGGATCGACATGCCGCCTTATCTCACAAAGGCTTTTCAGCTCCGCTTAGCTTTTCGGTGAAATTTCACCGATCTGCGAGTTACCTGATTTCCAGCAGCTTCTCGATCGGACGGCCAAGCACAGCCCTGTTTCCATTGATGCCAATGGGGCGCTGGATGAGGCGAGGGTTCTCGACCATGGCCTCGTATAGCTTCTCGTCCGACAGATCGTCCGGAATCTCGAACTTCTTGGCGTCCTTGTCGCGAAGAAATTCGCGCGGGGAGGAAGCGCCCATCTTCCTGGCAATGTCCTTGAGCTCGTCCACGCTCAGCGCTTCGCCGGCGTTCATGTATTTTCGGATTTCCGGCTCGACGCCATTCTCCTGCAGCAGGGCGAGACCGTTACGAGATGTGCTGCAGCCGGTGTGATGAAGAAGTTTGTACGTCATCAGCCTGCCTCCATTTCCTTAATTGCGGCATCGACCTCGACGATGCGGCGGGCTTCCTCGAGGTGGAGCAGTTCGGTCATCTTGCCATTGACCTTGAGGACACCTTTACCCGCATTGGCCGGGTCCGCGAAGGCGGCGATCACGTCGTGCGCCTGGGCGACATCAGCCTCGGCTGGTGCGAACACTTCATTGGTGATGGAGATCTGTGAGGGGTGGATCAGCGTCTTGCCATCAAAGCCGAGCAGACGACCCTGGCGTACCTCATTCTCAAGGCCTTCAGCATTCGAAATATCATTGTAGACGCCATCAATCGCAAGAATGTCATAGGCTCGGGCGGCCGCCAGGGTCAGACCAAAGAAGGTCTGGAAAGCCAGACGGCTTGGATCATTCACCGCCCGTAGCTCCTTGGCGATGTCATTGGTGCCCATCACAAAGGCGGTAAGGCGTGTGCGTCCTGCGGCTTCGGCGATGTCCTTGATGTTCAGAATCGCCTTCGGCATCTCGATCATGACCCAGAGCCCCAAATCTTCTGGTGCGCCCGCACGGCTCAGCGCATCGTCGAGGTGGTCAATGTCCCCACCATCGATGACTTTCGGCGCAAGGATCGCATCTGGCCCGGCGGCGACGGCGGCCTTCAGGTCATCCATGCCCCATTCTGTGTCGAGGCCGTTGATACGGATGACAACTTCGCGCTTGCCATAACCGCCGGCTTTTACCGCGCCACATACGGTGTCGCGGGCCTCAGCCTTTGCGTCAGGGGCGACAGCATCTTCCAGGTCGAGGATGAGCGTGTCGGCAGCAAGTGTCTTTGCCTTCTCAAGCGCGCGTGGATTGGCGCCCGGCATGTAAAGGCAGGAGCGACGAGGTCTGTTCTGGGCTGTGGCAGTCATATTGTTTGGTCTCTCAAGCGTGGCTCGTGGCGCCTTCGATGGCGCGAGATCGCAATTGAGTCCAGTGCATCGGCCAATTTGCCGCTACCGCGTCGCCTCATTCAGAATGGCGGTCAGCGTCTCTTCGATACGCGCTGCCGGGGTCGTCTCTGGTGCCACCGCATACTGTCGCAGGACAGACGACACATCCTGGCGAATGACCTGCACGCCGCCATCCGTTTCGACGACAAGGATCTTCATCGGAAGTTCGATACCAAGGGCGGGATTGGCCTGCATGAGCGGCGTACCTGACGATGGGTTGCCGAAGACGAAGAGGGTTGATGGACCCAGTGTCAGGCCGGCACCTCGGGCGCCTTCGGCGTGGTCGATTTCGGCAAAAAGCGTCAGCGGGCGCGCTTCGATGGCGCCGCGGACCCTCGAAACCGTCTCGTCGAAACTGTGGGCGCTCTTCCTCGCGACTATGGCCTGGGGCGCCGCCTGCCCCGCGTTCGCGAATTTCGAAGGCGACCCGAATTCCGGTGTTGCCGAACATGCGGCTGCAATCGAGAGTGTGAGGAGGCTTGCAATCAGGGCAGGTTTCATGGTGCGTCCTTCGGGGTGAAATGATCCTGGCCGTCAGGCTAACATGAAACAGGAGCCGGACTTCAATGAGCGATATCAGCGGCCATGTGAGCGTCGGGTTCGAGCCTGTGCGCGATGTGTTTGAGGAAAATTTCGAGGCTGGAGAAGAGTTAGGGGCCGGGTTTGCGGTCATCCTGGACGGTGAAGTGATTGTCGACCTTCGCGGCGGCTATACCGATCGCAGAAAGGAGACGGCGTGGAGCGAAAAAACGCTCGTCCCCATCTATTCGACGACCAAGGGCATCAGCGCGCTCGTCCTCGCAAGCGTCATCGGCACACTTGAAAATGGCTATGACACACCGGTCAGCACTGTTTGGCCGGAATTCGCCGCGGCAGGAAAGCAGGACATCACGATCGGCCAGCTGGTGTCGCACCAGGCCGGTCTGCCGGGCTTTGCCGATCCGATCGACCCCGAACTCTGGCTGGACCCACCCGCGCTGGCCGCCGCGCTCGCAGATACGCCGCCCATGTGGGAGCCGGGCACGGCGCATGGATACCACCCATCGACCTGGGGCTATATGGTGGGAGAAATCTTTGCGCGGATCGCAGAACGGAGTCTCGGGACGGCGCTGCGCGAGGATTTCTGCGAGCCTTCCGGCATCGATTTCCATATCGGCCTTCCGCCATCGGAACATGGCCGCGTCGCTGAGGTGCAGCGGCCAAAGGAATTGCCGCGCATGGGCGAGATCAACGCCTACAAGACCGCGGCCTTCCTCACCAAATGGTCGTCGCCGCGCCGCGTCGACAGTTTGTGGAGCGAGCTGGAATTGCCCCACGCCAATGGACACGGGACAGCGATGTCCGTCGCGCAGCTTTATGGCATCTACGCCAATGGTGGCCGACTTGGCGAAAAGCAGGTCATTCCGGAGGCATCCTTTGGCGCTCTGACCCGGCGCCAGACGATGGGTCAGGACCTTGTGTTGCCGTTCGTGACGGAATTTGCCGCCGGGGTGATGCGAAACAATCTCGGCATTTACGGGCCGAATCCGGACACGCTCGCCCATTCCGGCTGGGGCGGGTCGCTGGCGCTCGGAGATCCGGCGCGGTCGCTGTCGGCCGCTTATGTAATGAACCGCCAGTCCAGCTACCTGCAGGGCGACCCGCGTGCGCGGCGGCTGGTTGATGCCCTTTATGGATGCCTATAAACCGCCCGTCCTTGACAGTGCGGAGCGGCCTCCTGCCGTTTTGGTTTATGGAAAATGAATTTCCACACGTTCCAGATGGCCGCTTGTGAAAAGCGAGTCAGGTTGAAAAATTTCGCTTGATACGCGAGCTGGCACGCGCTTTGCTACGATCTGTCCGAATATGGAACTCCATCCATTTTCTATGCAGTCTACTTCAACTCCCCGGCCTCGCTGTCCCGAGCGCCGGGGATTTTCTTGTCCAATGGGTCAGCTCAATTGAGCCGCCCTTGCCAGTCGCCGGGCTTTGCGGTCACCCATGACGCTATCCGTGGTGAAGACTGCCAGCGCGGTCCAGATGAAACAGAATGCAATGGCCTTGGTCGTGCCGAAAGGCTCGCGAAAGATGAGGACTGCGATCAGGAACTGCAGGGTGGGCGCTATGTACTGCATCATGCCGATGGTCGACAGTTTCAGGCGCTTGGCCGCCAGTGCGAACAGGATAAGCGGAACGGCCGTGACCGGTCCGGCGAGTGGCAGCAGCAGGACATCAACCGGACGGTCACCCATCCATGACCCCTCCGGTGTCGACTGGAACCAGACAAGCCATATCAGCGCCACCGGAAAGAGCAGGGCGGTTTCGATCGCGAAGCCGATACGGCCATCGACACTGACTTTCTTCCGCACTGCTCCATAGGAGGCGAACGTGAAGCAGAGGATCAGGGAGACCCAGGGAAGCCGTCCAAGCTCCCAGGTCAATATACCTACGCCGATACAGGCGATCACGATGGCAATCCATTGTGCGGGGCGAAGCTTCTCGGAAAAGAAAAACATGCCGAACAGGACGCTAACCAGCGGGTTTATGAAATAGCCGAGGCTGGCCTCCGTCACGCGTTCCTGCGAGACCGCCCAGATATAGACCAGCCAGTTGAGCGCAATGAGCGATGCGGAAAGACCGAGGTAGAAGAGGCGGCGACGGGTCACCGCAGCCCGGAACTCACGCCAGCGCGATGCAATCGCTATGAAGAGCAGTCCTGTCGGTAAGGCCCAGACGATGCGGTGCGCCAGCATTTCGCCCGGCGCAATATGGTCAAGCGCCCTGAAATAGAGCGGTAGCGCCCCCCAGAACAGATAGGCAGCGAGCGCACAGAAAAAGCCGAGGCGGAGTTCAGACGACATGCGAGCGAGATAAGCGGCAACCCCTCCCTTCACCACCCGAAAATTGAGGTGGAATCTGCATGTCAGATATTCTCACAAATCAAGCAAAAACGCCGCCCCAGACGGAGCGGCGTTTCCTGCAAAGCTTTGATGCCGGATCAGGCGGACACTTTTTCCGGAGTGACAACGCCGCGCTTGATCAGCTCTTCTGCAATCTGGATTGCGTTGAGCGCTGCGCCCTTGCGCAGATTGTCGGAGACGACCCAAAGCGACAGGCCGTGCTCCACGGTCGGGTCCTTGCGGACACGCGAGACGAAGGTATCCCACTCGCCAGCGCAGTCGATCGGCGTGATGTACTGATCATCTTCCGGGCTGTCGATGACCTGAACACCGTCAAAATTGCGGAGCACTTCACGCGCCTGTTCCGGCGTGATCGCGTCTTCGAACTCGATGTTCACGGACTCAGAATGGCCAACAAACACAGGCACGCGAACGCATGTCACGGTCAGCTTGATGTTCGGGTCGATCATCTTGTGAGTTTCGTTCCACATCTTGGCTTCTTCATCAGTGAAACCATCATCGCGGAAGCTCCCGATCATCGGGATCGCGTTGAACGCGATCTGCCGGGAAAATTCCTCGGCTGTCGGGGTGTCGTTCACGAAGATGCCCTTGGTCTGGTTCCAGAGCTCGTCCATGCCGGCCTTGCCTGCGCCGGAGACCGACTGATAGGTCGACACGACCACGCGCTTGATGCCGGCTGCATCGTGTAGCGGCTTCAGCGCCATGACGAGCTGGGCTGTCGAACAGTTCGGGTTCGCGATGATGTTCTTCTTGCCATAGCCCATCACGTCTTCACCGTTCACTTCCGGAACAACCAGTGGAACGTCCGGGTCCATGCGCCATGCCGATGAGTTGTCGATGACGATGGCGCCGGCAGCGCCCATCTTCTCGGCCCACTGTTTCGACAGGGTTCCGCCTGCCGACATCAGGACAATGTCGACCTTCGAGAAGTCGAAATCATCGAGTGCCTGGCATTTCAGCTTCCGGTCGCCCCAGCTCACTTCGCGGCCGACCGAACGCCGCGAGGCAACGGCATAGACTTCATCTGCAGGGAAGTCCCGTTCATCAAGGATATTGAGGAGTTCGCGGCCAACATTTCCTGTCGCCCCAACGACTGCAACTCTGAGTGCCATATTCTTTTCCTTTCGCGAGCCGCCTCCCATACGTCAGGACGGCCCATATCTCAATCTTCAGATTTCCAAGCCGGGCTGCAGATCACCTGCGCCGCAGTTAGGAGGCTTGATTTAAGCTGCATGTAATGCACTTTCGGCAAATGTTGAGTGCTCAGCCTGCAAACTCTCGCCCGATGGAGACGATCCTGATCGAAGACATGATCTCGAAGTATATCAAGAGCTATAATTCCCGCGACATCGAGGGAATGCTCGACTGCGTCACCGAGGACGTGATTTTCGAGAATATCTCCAATTCTGGCCAGACGATGAAGTTTGAAGGACGCGACAAGATGGGCGAGGTCGCCCAGCTGTCAGGCAATGCGTTCTCCTATCGTCGCCAGAAGCTCGTTCACCTCGTGATCGGGCAAGGCAAGGCCGCTGCCGAAATCGAGTTTGAAGGCAAGGCCGCCGTCGACCTGCCCAATGGCGTGAAAGCCGGGGAGACCATCAAGATACGCGGTGCGAGCTTCTTCGAGTTTCGCGGCCAGCTGATGTGCCGCATCGCTGACTACAGCTGATCGATAATCGCGTCTGTCATGGCACCCGTGGAGAGGTCTCCGCCGAGATCGCGTGTGCGTGCACCAGCCTTCAGGGCGTGAGCGACAGCTTTCATGACCCGGTCCGCCGCGTCCGGCCGGGCGAGCGACCAGCGAAGGGCCATTTCCATCGACAGGATAGCGGCGCATGGATTTGCGAGCCCCTGTCCGGCGATGTCGGGCGCGGACCCGTGAACCGGTTCGAACAGGCCCGGTGTCCCCTCAATGCCCAGGCTTGCCGATGGCAGCATGCCAATGGACCCCGTCAGCATGGCTGCTGTGTCGGAAAGAATATCGCCGAACAGGTTGTCGGCCAGGATGACGTCGAACTGCTTTGGCTGGCGCACCAGTTCCATAGCGCAGGCATCGGCAAGCATATGGCTGAGCTCAACCCCATCCCCGTGTGCCTTGTGCAGGGCCGTCACTTCATTGCGCCAGAACAGGCCGCTTTCCATGACATTTGATTTCTCGACGGAGCAGACCCGTCCATCCCGGCCGCGAGCGATTTCAAAGGCGACCCGCGCCACGCGTTCGATTTCCGGTGCCGTATAGATCGACATGTCGTAGCCGCGGCGCACGCCCTTGTCGTCGGAATCGATGCCGCGGGGCTCGCCAAAGTAGACGCCGGAGGTCAGTTCGCGCACGATCATCAGGTCGAGGCCTTCGACCACGTTTCGCTTTAGTGTCGAGGCGTCGACGAGGGCTTCGAAACAATAGGCGGGTCGGAGGTTGGCAAATACATCCAGCCCCTTGCGCAGGTTGAGCAGGCCCATTTCAGGGCGCTTGGTGCGTTCAGCATCGGCCCATTTTGGTCCGCCAACCGCACCCAGCAGCACGGCATCGCTTGCCTTGGCCTGTGCGAGCACCTCATCGGTGAGTGGGACGCCATGCTGGTCAATCGATGCGCCGCCGACAAGGGCTTCACCAATTTCAATATCCGGTGCAACGAGTTCGGCAATCTTTGCGGCGGCAGCAGTGACTTCGGGGCCGATGCCGTCGCCCGGGAGGAGGAGGAGTTTCTGTTTCATAGGGACGAGCCTAATGGCGCGAGTTTGCTGCAGTGTCTATAGGTGTGCCGCTTTACAAGGCTTCTGGGTCAGCTTCGTAGAGGCGAAGGGAGCGGTCCGAAAGGCCAAGACCGGCCTTGGCATCGACCCGGGCGGTGCCTTCAATCTCGATCATGACACCTTACGCTCTAGCCAGGGCATGGACAGCTTGCGACCCGCTTCATAAGTCTCGATTGCAGATGCAGCATGCAAGGTTTCACCGATTTCATCGAGACCTGCCAGAAGGCTGGCTTTTCGCCCCTGATCAACGTCGAAGCTGATCTGCTGGCCGTCCGGCGTGGTGATCGTCTGTGATGCGAGGTCAATGGTGAAGCGATGATTGGCGCCGCCTGTCTGCTCAGCCAGTGCCTGGCAGATATCCAGAGGCAGCACGATGGGGAGGATCCCGTTCTTGTAGCAATTATTGTGGAAAATGTCTGCGAATGAGGGGGCGATCACACTGGTGATGCCCTGATCGAGAAGCGCCCAGGGCGCATGCTCACGCGAAGACCCGCAGCCGAAATTTTCACCCGCGATCAAGATGCCGGCGTCAGCTGCCGCCGGCTTGTTCAGGACGAAGTCCGGATTGGGTGCGCCATCGGCGCCGGTCTTGAGTTCGTAAAACAGACCCTCTGACAGGCCCTCGCGTTCCGTTGTCTTCAGGAACTGCTTCGGGATGATCATGTCAGTGTCGACATTTGCCATTAGTCGGCCGTTGTCGATCAGGGCTGCGGCGGTCGAAGTGAGGGTCGTGAATGCTTTCATGGCAGGGCTTCTATCGCGGGACGTGGGAAATGAACAGGGTCGGGACGCTGAGTGTCCCGCTTCTGACGGTGAATACTTCAGATCCGGGCTTTCGACCTGTGCGGATGTCAGACACGTCGAGCCCATCCTCCGTCAGGCGGGCATGCGCGAGGGCAAGATCATCCGTCGCCCATGTCAGACCCCAGATCCGATCGTGGGCTGCGACATCATGCGCCTCGCCCAAGCGGTGGATGACTTCGAAGGTCAGGCCACCGGTGCGGAAAAAGAGAAAGCGCGTTTTCCACTGCTCCGCGGTCCTGTCGAGTGCCAGGTCGAGGCCAAGGCGGCCGCCATAGATGGCCAGTGCGCGCATCGGATCAGGCGTGTCGATCACGATATGGTCAAGGCGCGACACGCTGCCCGAGGCCAGCGGCAGTTTCGGCAGGGGCGTGTGAGGCTGCAGGATGAATGTCTTGATACCAGCCATCTCATCATCGCTACACCTGAACCGCTCCCAGGACCGCGAGGCGCCGCTTGTGGAATGCGTGCCTGAACCGGTGGTTATATCACCCGGTTTCAGTCCGCGGCGCGACAGTTTGTGGTGCGCCATGCCGATATCACCGGTCCGAAAAGCGAGGCTGGTCAGGCGCGGGCCCCCTTCGTTCAGGAGCTGGCGCAGGCGGCGTGCGACCGCGCCGTCCCCATCGGGTGCCATCAGCTCGATGGCGGTATTCTCGACCGCGAAGACCGCCGTCGCCGCGCCACCGGAGCGTGCCTCCCATGCCGGTTCCACCCCAAGCAGCATTGAATAGGCCGCGATACCGGCGTCGATATCGGGACATATCAGGACGACGTGGTCCAGGCCTGTGATCAGCATTCCGTAACCAGCCCTTTATATGCCTTCAAAAAGGGCCGTGGAAACATAGCGCTCGGCAAAGCTTGGAAGGACGGCGACGATGGTCTTGCCGGCCATTTCATCGCGCGAACCGACCTGTGCGGCAACGGAAGCTGCGGCTCCAGATGAGATGCCTCCCGGAATACCTTCCAGCTGCGCCAGCAGTCTCGATGTCGTGAAGGCTTCGTCATTGGTGACCTTCACGATTTCGTCGATGAGGCTCGTATCGGCATTGGCCGGGATAAATCCTGCGCCGATGCCCTGGATCATGTGCGGGCCGGGTTCGCCGCCAGACAGGACAGGGCTGTCCTCTGGCTCGATCGCGAACATCCTGACGGACGGTTTGAGCGACTTCAGGTACCGACCACAACCAGTCAGCGTTCCGCCTGTCCCGATCCCGGAAATCACCGCATCGACAGCGCCATCTGTATCCGCCCAGATTTCCCGGGCAGTGGTCTGTTCATGGATGGCCGGATTGGTGGGATTGTCAAACTGGCTTGGCATGACAGCGCCAGGGGTGGATGCGAGAATCTCTTCAGCCTTCGCAATCGCGCCATTGACCCCCTTTTCCTTGGGGGTGAGTTCAAGTGTCGCACCCAGAAAGGCAAGCATCCTGCGCCGCTCGATCGACATGGATTCCGGCATGGTCAGGATAAGCTTGTAGCCGCGATTGGCCGCCACAAAGGCAAGGCCGATCCCTGTATTGCCTGAAGTTGGCTCAACCAGTGTGGACTTGCCGGGCGTGATTTTTCCCGCCGCTTCCAGTTCGAGGATCATGTTGAGGCCAATTCTGTCCTTCACGCTCGCGAGCGGGTTGAAGAACTCGCACTTGAACAGCAGATTGGCCTTTACGCCTTTGGCCTTTGAGAACTTTTCGGCGGCGACGAGCGGCGTCGACCCGACCGTTTCAAGGATGGATGCGTATGTCCGGCCGCGGGGCCCATCCACATTGACACCCGACTTCAACTGCACCGTATTGCTCATGTGAGGTCCCTCCCTATTGGAGGATAGTACCCGGGAGTGAGGCAGCAAGGCTAGCAGAATCGCGGATCGCGGCATGCGCGAACCGCAATCCAGGCTATTTGCGTCATAACCTCTACCCGATCACGCCGGTGATGGCGGCGCGGGCAGCAAGGGTCGGGCTCATCAGATGGGTTCGGCCACCGCGGCCCTGACGACCTTCAAAATTGCGGTTCGAAGTGGATGCACAACGCTCTCCGGGCGCGAGAATATCCGGGTTCATACCGAGACACATGGAGCATCCAGGCTCGCGCCATTCAAATCCCGCATTGATCAAAATCTTGTCGAGGCCTTCTTCCTCGGCCTGCGCGCGTACCAGGCCAGAGCCCGGCACGACCATGGCGCGAACGCCATCGGCAACATGATTGTTCTCGGCAATCGCGGCGGCGGCCCGCAAGTCTTCAATGCGAGAATTCGTACAAGACCCGATGAACACGCGCTGGACGGGCGTTCCGGCAATCGGAGCACCGGGCTCAAGGCCCATATAGTCGAGGGCGCGCTCGGCGGCAGCCTTCTTGACGGGATCGCGCATGGTGGACGGGTCGGGAATGGTCGCCGAAACCGGGATCGCCTGCTCAGGGCTGGTCCCCCATGTCACGGTCGGCTCGACATCCTCGCCGCGGATCTCGACCACGCGGTCCCATTTGGCATCGGGATCGGAGAAAAGCGTGCGCCAATAGCGTTCCGCGATTTCCCAGGCGCCGCCTTTCGGTGTGGATGGACGGCCTTTCATGTAGGCGAATGTCGTCTCATCCGGCGCGATCAGGCCTGCCCGGGCACCACCTTCAATCGAAAGGTTGCACAGCGTCATCCGCCCTTCCATGGAGAGCTTCTCAACTGCTTCGCCGCGATACTCCATGACATAGCCCGTGCCGCCAGCCGTTCCGATGATGGAAATGAGGTGGAGCGCCAGATCCTTGGCGGTGACACCTTCGCGTAGTTCGCCGCTCACCTCGATCGCCATGTTCTTGCTTTTGCGGGTGCGAAGGGTCTGCGTTGCCAGTACATGCTCGACTTCCGAAGTGCCGATGCCGTGCGCAAGCGAACCGAACGCGCCATGAGTAGAGGTATGGCTGTCGCCGCAGACAATGGTCATGCCGGGCTGAGTGCGTCCCTGCTCCGGGCCGACCACATGAACGATACCGTTGCGGATATCGCCCATCGGAAAGAACTCGATTCCATGCTCGGTTACGTTCCGGTCCAGCGCGGCAAGCTGGTTGCGGGCCGCTTCATCCTTGACGCCAGCGAGGCCAAGAGACTGGTTTTCCGTTGGCGTGTTGTGATCTGCGACAGCGAGGGTCAGTTCCGGGCGTCGAACGCCGCGACCGGCTGATCTGAGGCCTGCAAAAGCCTGCGGCGTGGTCACCTCATGAATGAGATGGAGGTCGATATAGATGAGTGATTCACCGGTTTCCGCATCAGTTTGCACCGCATGCGCGTCCCAGATCTTGTCGTAAAGTGTCTTGCCTGACATTGCGCCTTCCTTATTGCGGCGCAAAACACCACGCAGATGACGTCAAAGCAAGACTTTGCATGTGTGAGAATTTTTAAGAATGAAAAAAGGCCGACACGCGAGATGCCGGCCTTCTCAACTGGATGGTGAAACCGCATCAATTGCAGTTGCAGCCGCCGCCGACATTGAGAACAACGAGCGATGCGCGCTGGGTCTCATAACGGGTCGGTGCCGTCACGCGCTCGGTCTGGGCGCGAACGCGGCGATATTCGACTGGCTGGATGATCTTGCGGACCACTGGCTGGATGACGTTGCGCTGTGTGACAGCTTCGAAATAGGATTCGGTCACCTCCTCGCGGGACTGGGTCGAGACCTGCGGGATGTAGTTGATCTGCGTTTCCGGGATTGGGTCGGCTTCGACGCGAACCGGAAGACGCTCTTCCTCATAGCGGGTCGGTGCCGTAACACGCTCGGTCTGGGCGCGGAGCACGCGGCGCTCGACCGGCTGGATCGTCGTGATGACAACCGGCTGGATCACATTGCGGGTCACCTGATCAATGTAGACGTCTTCAACCTCGAGCACGGTTCGCTCGGTCACCTGAGGAATGATTTCCTCGACAACTTGCGGTGCTGGAGACGTTTCAACGCGAACCGGAAGACGCTCTTCCTCATAGCGGGTCGGGTTGGTTACGGTCTCGGTCGTACCGCGAAGAATGCGGCGTTCAATCGGCTGAACCATCGTCTTCACAACCGGCTGATACACATCGCGGCGCGTGACGGCATCGACATACGTCTCGGTCACTTCATCGCGGGTCACTTCATTGACCTGCTCGGTAATGTTCTCGACGATTGCCGGAACAGGCTGTTCTTCGATGCGAACCGGTGCGCGAACAGTCTCATAACGCGTTTCGGCCGTGACAGTCTCGGTGCGTGGGCGAGTGATGCGGCGCTGGACCGGAACAACAGTGGTCCGTTCGACGGGCTGAGTGATCTCGCGGCGGGTAATGACGTCATAATACGTCTCGGTCGCTTCCTCGACGTTTTCGACAGTCACATCTTCGGTAACGTTCTCGACGATTGCCGGCACGTCGTCCTGCTCGATGATCACTGGCAGGCGCTCTTCTTCGTAACGCGTTGGCTCGGTGACTTCTTCCGTACGGCCGCGCACAATGCGACGTTCGATCGGCTGGATCAGCGTGCGTTCGACCGGCTGTGTGATTTCGCGGCGCGTTACAGCATCAAAATAGGTCGTGGTCTCTTCGACTTCGGTCTGCTCGGTCACGCGCTCTTCGACATTCTCACAGCAGAGATTGGTTTCGATCGCCGTTTCGGAGCCGCCCATATAGCGGACGTCTGCCGGGCCGCTGGCGCCGCTGCGTGAGATGATATCGCGGATTTCCGCGTCCGTGAGGACGCGCTCGCCGGTTTCGGATCCCGAAGAAGTATAGCGATCGCCGACAGCCTGGCCGGTCCACGATTTATCACCGTCTGCGTGGGCAACGATTGGCAGGGCGGACAGGGCGACCACGCTAACCAGGAGTTTCGAAGTAAGTTTCATGACACCTTCCCCTTTGGCGACCCGTGAAGGTTGCAACAGGCCTAAATTTTTCGACCCGAACGCCCTCGGGACAATTATGAAGGGCGCCACAAAAGCGCCATCTTCTGTTTCGTATACGAAACGAAATCCTGTTAACAAAGGAGATTCGCCTCGTGCGCGAGCCTTCAAGGCGCGCTTTTGTCCCATTTTGGAGGCAGCGACGCGGACCTGAGGTCTCATGCCAGCCGGTTGCAATCGCCGTGCCGACCGAGGGTTGAGTGACAGGTTTTGCTGCAAAAAAACCCCGCCAGACAGGCGGGGCTTTTGCATGAATTCTTCGTGACGGTGAGAGACTAGTTCTCTTCGCCGCCTTCTGCCGTTTCAGCGGCAGCTTCTGCTTCTGCCGCTGCGGCTGCAGCCTCGGCTTCTGCAGCCTTGGCTTTTGCCTTTTCTGCCTCGGCGCGGTCCTTGGCGGCCTGCTCCTTGCGGGCAACCTTGTCTGCAGCGCGCTGACGCTTGCGCTCGGTCTTGGACACGGTGATTTCGGTTGTCTCGACGCCGTGACCAGACGTGCGCTCCGCGATACGGGCGGACTTACCACGCAGGTCGCGCAAATAGTACAGCTTGGCGCGGCGGACGCGGCCCTTGCGCTTCACTTCGATGCTCTCGATCATCGGGGAGACAACAGGGAAAACGCGCTCGACGCCTTCACCGAACGAGATCTTGCGGACCGTGAAACTTTCGTTCAGGCCGGCACCGGCGCGTGCGATGCAGACGCCTTCAAAACGCTGGACGCGCTCACGGTCGCCTTCGCGGATGCGCACGTTCACTGACAGCGTATCGCCTGGCGAAAATTCTGGGATCTCTTTGCCGGAAGTAACGCGTGCTACTTCTTCAGCTTCGAGCTGTTCAATCATGTTCATCGTCCGTCTCCGACGCTCGTATTCTTTGCCCGTTGAGGTAAGCGGCCCATAAATCGGCACGGCGGGCTTCTGTCAACAGTTTACTGCGGTTGAGCCGCCATTCGTCGATCTTTTTGTGATCGCCTGAAAGAAGCACCTCGGGCGTGGTTTCGCCTTCCCACTCGCGGGGCAGGGTGTATTGCGGATATTCCAGCAGGCCGTTGGAGAAACTTTCATCTTCCAGCGAGGCCTGATTGCCTGCCACGCCGGGCAGCAGCCGGACTGTCGCCTCGACCACGGCCTGCGCAGCGGCTTCACCACCGGCCAGGACGAAATCACCCAGCGAAATCTCGATCATGTTGCGCTTTTCGATGACGCGCTCATCAAGCCCTTCAAAGCGGCCGCAAAAGCAGACCATGCCGGGGCCGGATGCCAGCTCCCGGGCGAGCGCTTGCGTGAAGGGCTTGCCGCGGGGACTGAGATAGATGACCGGGCGGTCGGCCACGTCGAGGCTGTCGATAGCGGCGGCGGCCACGTCCGGACGGAGCACCAGGCCGGCACCGCCGCCAGCAGGGCTTTCATCAACCTGTCTATGCTTGCCGAGACCAAATGCGCGAAGATCCGTCACATCCAGCGACCAGATGCCTTCGCGTTTGGCGCGGCCGAGGATGGAAACGTCCAGCAAGCCGGGAAACGCCTCTGGATAGAGCGTGATAATCGAGACGTCGAAAGCCATACTTTATATACAGGCGCTGAACGCGCTGGCGAGAGAGGGGCGGATCAGGACTTCATCATGCCGGCCGCCTTCAGCGTCTTTCCGGCGCGAAGGACGCGGGCCAGCATGTGCTCGGACGAGCGATCGCCGCCATTGGAGTCCGGGTGGAAGCGGCGGACATATTCACTGTAGCGAACGCGAATTTCAGACGCGGTCGCGCCCGGCTCGAGATCAAGCTCCTGCAGGGCGCGATTGGTAACGCCTGCCGACTGCTGTTCCTTGCGGCGCGCCTGGCGTGCTTCGGCATTCTGTTCAAAGAATTCGCGGCCGCGCCATTTGCGCGGATCGTGCGCCGAAGCGGCCTTGCCTTTGCCCATCGGGCCTGTGCCGAACTTCCAGGTCTTGTTGAAACCGTATTTGGCCATTTCGTTGAAGGCCTGAAGCTCTGCTTCGGACATGCCTGCGAAATAGTCGTAATTGCGGTTATATTCGCCCGCATGTTTCTGGCAGAACCAGAACACGCCATCCATGCCACGCGGCTTGGGAGCGGGGTGGGAGCCGGCAAGGTCGCAGTCATCGCGGTGACATTCGCGAGTTTCTGCGGCTTTCTGGCGTTCTTCCTCCTCCTTGGGAGGCTTCACCCTTATATCGGTGAACTTGACGCGGTATGAGAAGTCTTTGGCCATCGGGCAGGCAACATAAGGCGTTCGGGTTAACGAGGCTAGAATTGACAAACAGAACAACACGCATTCGGGAAAGATTGACGCAGGTTTTTGCACCTGAACGGCTGGAAATCACAGACCAGAGCGCCCTGCATGCAGGACACGCAGGGGCATCGCCCGAAGGCGAGACTCACTTCAAGGTCGAAATTGTCTCGAAAAAATTTGATGGAATGAGCCGCGTGGCCATCCAGCGCGAGATCAATCATGCGCTAAAAAATGAATTCGATTCAGGGCTTCATGCGCTGTCGATCAAGGCGGCAAGCCCGACTGGTTAATGACGCGTGGAACCGGGTCGTGAAATTTCGGCGGCCACAAAGGAAAGCATATTAAGACCCGCATGAGACTGCTTCGCTCAAGAAGAGGTCCTGTCCCATGTTCCTGAGAACAGTCCCAAATCCCTATGATGACGGTCGCCCGACGCGTGTGGTCCGCTTCGAGCAGCCGGATGATCAGGTTTACGCGATTGATGCCGAGCAGCTGCACAGGCATCCGAAGCTGCTGAACGAGTTCAGCCGGCTGAACGAATTCAAGGTGAGGACGCTCGACACCCTTGCCTGTGCGATCCTGGTTCTGTTTGTCATCGCTTCTCTGTCGGTGGCCTGGTGGCTGTTCATTCCAGGCCTTGTCGCCTGCGCCTTCATGATCGCGATCAATCGCAAATTTGCAGGGGAAACCGCGATGCGCGCGGCACGACGGTCGACCGAAGCCTTTCTCTACCTGCACACGATCGGTGTGTTGTGGATCGTCCAGAACTAGCTAGACACCGGCAATTGCGAGCCCGGCCGCAATCACTGTCACCAGCGTAAAGATCAGCGTCAGGCTGACGGCAACGACGCGTTTGGTCTTGTCGCGGGCGCGGCGTCCGGGCGGTGCCTTTTCATCCTTCTTGCGCGGGGCAAGCGTCCACCGATTGGTAAAGAAGCCGGCAGCGCCAAGGCCGCCGACAATCCCTGCACCAAGTGCGCCGGACAGGAAGGCCAGCGCGGCCGCGGCGAGGCAGGCGGCCGCAATATGACCGGATGAATTGACCAGCAGCAGACGGACATGACCATCGGCCCGGCTATAGTCGAGGCGGTCATAACTTGTATTCGGCGCGACGATCGCCGCGACCCAAGCGCACCCGGTCGAAAAGCTGAAAAACGCAATCGACAGCGCCTGTGACAGTTCCCTCAATCCATCGAGCATCGGTCTTTTTCCTATTTGTCCGAAAAGAGCCCGGCCTGCTTGTTTGCGTCGGGAACGGCCAGGCCCATTCTCTCATACGCCAGAGGCGCTGCAACCCGCCCTCGCGGAGTGCGGGCGATATAGCCTTTCTGCATGAGAAATGGCTCAATAACATCCTCCACGGCATCGCGTGCTTCTGACAAAGCGGCCGCAAGCGTGTCGGCACCAACAGGGCCGCCCGCATAGGTCTTCACGAGCGCGGAAAGATAGCGCCGGTCGAGAGCATCAAGGCCGTCTTCATCGATCTCGAGGCGTAGCAGGGCGCGCGACGCGGCAGCCTTGTCGATCTTCGCGCCCTCAGCTTCGGCAAAATCGCGGACCCGCCGGAGCAGGCGAAGCGCGATACGCGGTGTTCCGCGGGCACGGCTGGCAATCTCGATGGCGCCGTCCTCGCTGATATCCGCACCAAGCTTGCGCCCAGCCGCGAGCACGATCCGCGCAAGCTCCTTCGGTTCGTAGAAATTGAGCCGCATCGGAATGCCGAACCTGTCCCGCAGCGGGTTTGCGAGAAGGCCAGCGCGTGTCGTCGCGCCGACCAGCGTGAAGGGCGCAAGATCCAGGCGGACGGAGCGCGCAGACGGTCCTTCGCCAATCACGATATCGAGGGCGTAGTCTTCCATCGCCGGATAGAGGATTTCCTCGACCGCGGGCGGAAGGCGATGGATTTCATCGATGAAGAGAACGTCGTTTTCTTCAAGATTGGTCAGGATGGCCGCAAGATCACCCGCCTTGGCGATGACCGGCCCGGAAGTGGATCGAAACCCGACGCCAAGTTCCTTCGACACGATCTGCGCCAGCGTTGTCTTGCCGAGTCCGGGAGGGCCAAACAGCAGGACATGGTCAAGCGCTTCGCCACGTGCCTTTGCGGCATCGACATAGACTTTCAGATTCGCCTTGATGGCTTCCTGACCGACATAGTCCGCAAAGCTCTGCGGGCGAAGCGCCCTGTCCAGGGCGTCCCCGGACTGGCGCTCGGGATCATTCAGGTGTCCCTCGCGGCTCATGTCGGCGAGAGTTCCTTGAGACCGGCGCGGATGAGGGCGGAAGTGTCAGCGTCCGGTGCGTTGCGCGCTGCAGCGGCTACGGCGCGTGCCGCGTCACTCTGGCCATAGCCAAGGTTAACGAGCGCGGAGACCGCCTCGCTTCGTGCACCGCTGGCTGGGAGCACTTCCGCGCCTGCGGCAGGCTGCAGGTCCGACGTGCGGAACGCGCCGAACCGGCCCATGGGCGGCGGCTTTCCGGAGAGCTCGCCGATAATGCGTTCGGCCAGCTTCTTGCCGACGCCCTTGGCCCGCGTGACGACCGCCGCATCGCCAAGCGCGAGCGCGTCCATGAGTTCGGCCGGTGCCAGCGCATCCATGATCGCCATGGCAGATTTGCCGGCAACGCCCGGCACGTCCTGAAGGCGGACAAACCAGGCGCGTGCTTCGTCGCTTTCGAAGGCGTAGAGCGTAATCGAGCTTTCCGTGACGCGCGTTTCGATGTGCAGCGTGGCTTCCTTGCCGGGGCTCAACTTGGCGAGAAGGCGCGTGCCCGCCAGCGCGACATAGCCAACGCCATTCACGTCAATCATGACGCTATCAGTGCCAACCGTCGCGATTTCACCCCTGAGACGGCCAATGATCATGCTGCGCCCCTTTTCAGCGTGCTGGCATGGTTGGCAGTACAGATCGCGCAGGCGAGCGCGTCCGAGGCATCGCTCGACATCTTGCCAGCTTTTGGCAGGAGCCGCGCGACCATGAACGCCACCTGCGTCTTGTCCGCGCCGCCTGTGCCGACAACCGCGAGCTTGATGGTGCGCGGCGAGAATTCGAGAACATTGAGGCCGGAGCCGTGCAGCGCCGCCATGGCTGCGCCGCGTGCCTGGCCGAGTTTCAGGGCCGAACGCGGGTTTGCATTGACCAGTGTTTCCTCAATCCCTGCAAAGTCTGGCCAGTACGATTTTGCGAGATCCGATATTTCACGATGAATGCCACCGAGACGCGCCGCCAGCGAAAGCTCCGGATTGATCTTGATGACTCCGTGCGCAACGTGGCTCAGTCGGGAGCCGGACTGCTCGATCACACCCCAGCCCGTATGGCGCAGGCCGGGGTCAATCCCGAGAATACGAATCGCGTCTGTCATCGGCCAACACAATAACGGTTTCGGTTAACACCGTCTTGCATTTTCCTGATTTGTTCCAGTCCGCAAGGCTGGTTCGTCAGACAGACAGGAATTCGACCTCTTTGTCGGGCGCGAATATGCCGGCTGAGAGCTGACCGCCATAGACCGCGCCCGTGTCGAGATTGAAGCGGCGCGCCGGTGCGCCAGCGGCCTGGGGGCGGAAGTCCCTGGTTGGGGTGTGGCCATGCACGACCTGCCAGCCTTTCAGTGCGCCAATGTCCCACCGGGTCGGGTCGTAAAAACGCGGGGAGCGGGTCCACAGATGAATACGCGGATCACAGTGCGGGAAGGTCTTGGGATCGACCCCGGCATGAACAAAGACGAGATTGCGTTCCGGCTCAAGGTGAAGGGTCGGCAGATCGTTCAGCCAGCGCAGATGCGACTGCGGGGGATCCTCAAAGCCGCGCCTGGCATAGCTTTCCAGCGCCGCGTCACCGCCATTGATCAGCCAGTGCATGCGCGCACCGCTATGGTCTGCGCCGTCTTCATAGGCCTCCAGCATCATCTGTTCGTGATTGCCGCGCAGATTGATGGTTTCGATATCGTCGCGGCCTTCAAGCCGCATCAGGGTTTCAATGACGCCGCAACTGTCCGGCCCCCGGTCCACATAGTCGCCCAGATGGATCAGCTTGAGCGGCGCACCGGGATGGTCCCGTTCATGGCGTGCGAAAATCGCCGCATGCAGCCGGTCGAGCATTTCGGCCTCGCCGTGCACATCCCCGATTGCATAGATGACTTCGCCTGACATTCGAGCTCCTCATGGCACACATGAGAACGCCAGCCCCGAAGCGCAATATTACGCTTGGCCGGTTTGTTCACGACGTCAGAAAACTGGAGCGGGCGATGAGATTCGAACTCACGACCCCAACCTTGGCAAGGTTGTGCTCTACCCCTGAGCTACGCCCGCATCCGATAGGGGGTAACTGACCGGCACCGCCAATCAGCAAGAGACGGGCTTTAAGCGCAAATAAGCGGGGCTTGCAAGAGGGATTCACACGCGAATGTGCAATCGGTCCTACATATCCCTGGGCGGTTTGAGCCGGCGCTTGGTCTGGTGCGCGTCTGCCTTGTCTCCCGTGACCTTCTGGCCGCGCATATAGTGGCGCTGCCAGCCGGCCTTCACCGTCTCTGAATCGAGCGCCTTCAGCTTCTCATTGAAGCTGCCCCGGCTGTTTGCCCAGGCGTGATAGTCCTTTTCCAGTTCCGGATTGGATTTGAGCAGTTTGCGCTCCGGCTGGATCTCTTCGGTCTTGCCGTGCTCGAACGGCGTGATGAAGCAGAAGGGCTCACCCTTGCGGAATATGACTTCGCCCGGCCGCGTCATCTGCCAGTTCATGGTGAAGGGAAAGGGCAGCCAGTCTGTCTCGACGAGGCCCGTCAGCGGCGCGATCCCGTCCTTGAAGAAATTCGGCGCGCCGGTTGCCCAGAGGCCCCAGCCGGGCGGTGTGCGAAACAGGTGGCCTGTATGGAAGGTGACGATGCCTCGCCGGAAGTGACTGTCCGCGAAGGAATCGATGGTGCGCGGATCGCCGCGTGTAAAGAACTGGATATTACGCTCCAGAGGGCCGCCATCCCAGACAATCTTGAGATCAATGGGGCAGAGGATTTCCCAGCCCGTCGAGTTTGCCATGGTCAGCGGAAGGCAGCGATAGGGGTGGCGATCCTCGAAATCATCCATCCATTTGCGCTGCGAACGGCCCGGCACGATCTCCGGAGCGACATCGTAGATCTTGTAGCATTCAAGCTGCATTGGTCAGCCTTCTCGTCTCTTCTCAACCTTCGTTTCCCATCCGTCGTATTCGCCAAATAGTGATTTGGCGCGGCGGAGATGCGTTAACGTGTGATGAGTGATATCGCCAAGCTGCATCGTGCACTCATGATAGCTTTGCACAAGCCAGCGTCTGCTCAGCACGCTGCCACCGCTCTTCAATCCGTGGTGTTTATAGCCATTTTCATGAAGCCACGAACAAAACGATTCTGCGTTCTTCTTCTTTTTGAAGTACGTCCAGTGGTCAACATTTCGCGCAATGTCTTTGTTGTCTCCGCGACGAGAAAGTGCCTCCAGCACCAACATATCGTTCAGGACCCTGCGGCTCTCTTCGTCGGGATAGAGATCGTCCCAATACACATTCCGCATTGGGTCAGGCTCGATGTAGAGGTCCGCTTCATATCCCGTTGCGCTCACGGCTTCGGTGATTGAGCATCCAACTTCTTCGGACACAACCATTCCAAGTAGCCAACGAATGCCATTGGATGTAACGCGTCCAAGAATAATGCCGTGGGTACCTTTGAGTATTTCGACAATGCGATCTTCCAACGCATTCAGGCGCTCAGCTTCCTCGTCGGTTATCAGGCCAATGTCTGTAGCGGACTGTAGCTTGAGACGAAGCTTCATGGCGAACTGATACGGAAGCACGTCTATTTCTTCGGAGATGCCATCATCGAACAGGATGAATGCCTGATGGCCCCCCATATCTGCCGCATACAGCGCCCATTTATCAGACATCAGTCCCATCCCTGCTTGACGGTTCCTGCCTGATTGCCTGAAAGGGAGCCATGACTGCAAGCCCTGACGACCTGTTCGCCTTTCTCGACAAACACGGTATTGCTCACCACACGCACTGGCACGAGGCGACATTCACCGTCGAGGAAGGCCGGGACCTGAAGGCCACCATGCCGGGCGGGCATACCAAGAATTTGTTCATGAAGGACAAGGATGGCGCAATTGTCCTGATTTCGGCTCATGCCGATAGTGAGCTGAAGCTCAACCAGCTGCACAAGCTGATCGGGACGCGGCACCTGTCTTTTGCGAGCGCAGAGCTCATGGTCGACCTGCTCGGGGTGACCCCCGGCTCGGTGACCGCATTTGCACTCATCAATGACAAGGCCGGCAAGGTTCGCTTTATCGTTGATGCTGCGCTGATGAAACACGACCCGATCAACTTCCACCCGCTGATCAATACGGGGACGACAGCAATCTCTCGCAATGATTTCCGCAAATTTGTCGCCGCGACGGGCCACGACCTGACAGAAGTCGATTTCAGGACCCTGCTCGACGCAAATGCCTAGGCCGGGTCCTCACCGCGGAAGACGCTGATCAGGCTGAACACAGCAAAGAGTGCGGATCCGGCCCCCAATAGTCCGAACAGTCCTCGCTGCCACATTGGCCAGTCTTCAGCATTGAACGCGACAAAGATTACGCCAGCAGCGACCGCACCGGAGATCAGGGTGATCAGGAAGGCCTTGGCGCGCGTGCTGTAGAGGGCCGCGATCATCAGCAGCGAGAGGACGAAGAAGCCGATGCCAAGCTCGAAATGGATCGGCACCTGTTCGCGCATCTCCTGCGGACCGAACATCATCAGCATGCCGCCGGCTGCCGTGCCGATCACCATGAAGCCATACTTCACCTTGTCGAAGCCGGTCACTTTCAGGGCCATGCCCACTGCATATACCGATTGGCTCGCAATTGGTATGCGCACCTCTACGTATTGCGTTTGAAGCCCATCCGTCCCAAATCTGCGGCAGAGAACTGAAAGGCGCGAGACATGGAAAATATTTCGCTCGGAACGCCCGGTGGGGCCGGTGGCAATGTGAAGGACGGGACTGACCAAACCTTCATGGCGGATGTTGTAGAAGCCTCCAAGGAAACTCCGGTGCTGGTCGACTTCTGGGCGCCCTGGTGCGGCCCCTGCAAATCCCTTGGCCCTGTGCTCGAGAAGGTCGTCAATGACCAGCAGGGCAAAGTCAAACTGGTCAAGGTGAACATTGACGAGAACCCCGGCATTGCCGGCCAGCTCGGCGTGCGCTCCATCCCGGCTGTGTTCGCCTTCGACAAGGGTCGCCCGGTTGATGCCTTCCAGGGGGCACTGCCGGAAGGACAGCTTCGGGAATTCATTTCGAAAATCATGGGCGGCACCGACCAGGGCCAGCAGATCAAGGAAGCCGTCGCAAAGGCAGATGAACTGTTGCAGGCGGGTGATGCGTCCCAGGCAGCGCAGATTTACGGCGCTATCATTGAGGCCGACCCGGAAAACATCGCCGCCATCTCGGGTCTCGCGCGTTGTTACCTGGCCAATGGCGACACGGAACGCGCCGCGCAGATCCTCGACATGGCCGGACCGGAAAAGCAGTCTGATCCTGCCATCAAGGGTGTGCGGACAGCCATCGACCTCATGGCGGATGCCCCTCAGTCGGACGAGCTTGACGCGCTGATCGACAGGGTAACCGAGGACCGCGGCAATCACGCTCTTCGCTTTGAGCTCGCAGAAGCTCTGATGGCCCGCGGCAAGAACAAGGAAGCTGCGGATCATCTTCTGAAGATTCTCGGCACCGATCTTGACTGGGAAGACGGCAAGGCAAAGGCCAAGCTGCTGGAGCTTTTCGAGGCGGCCGGTCCGAAAGATCCGGCGACGATCGAAGGGCGTCGGCGTCTGTCGTCACTAATGTTTGCCTAGCTGCTCGACTTTGTGAAACAACGCGCCATGTAGGGGGTTAGGCTTTATTGGAGGCCAGACCAGTATGATGCGTCTAGGGTACAGGAAAGTATCTGACTTGCCGGCGACGCTCGCCGTGTTCCCGCTTGCAGGTGCCTTGCTGTTTCCGCGCTGGTCGCTGCCGCTCAACATTTTCGAGCCGCGCTATCTGAACATGATTGACGATGCGATGTCCGGGTCTCGTCTGATCGGGATGATCCAGCCGATGGGCGGCAGCAGGCAGGTCCCGAAACTTGCACATGTCGGTTGTGCCGGCCGTATCACCTCTTATTCAGAGACCGAAGATGGACGATACCTGATCAACCTGACAGGTGTCTGCCGGTTTGGTATCGCCAAGGAGCTTGACGTGGACACACCCTATCGGCAGGTGAGCCCGGACTGGGACACTTATGCGGCTGATCTGACGCAGCCGGACCTGTCCTGCCTGCCCGAGCGTGAGCGACTGGCCAGCGCGCTTCGCAAATATGTGGCGTCGAACGAAATGGAAGTGGACTGGGAAGCGGTTGAGAGCGCGCCGCTCGAGACGCTTGTCAATGCGCTGTCTGCGGGGTGTCCATTCTCCCCGATGGAGAAGCAGGCGCTGCTGGAAGCAAGTACGGTGGCCAAACGTTGCGAAGCGCTTATCGCGCTGCTTGACATGGATGTGCCCGGCGACGATTCTTCGACACTGCAATGACTGAAATCCCATCCCCCTCTCAGGCAAGCGCGCACCGGACAGACTCGCGTCTGCTGGAGCTACTGATCTGCCCGGTCACCCGGCACCCGCTCACCTATGACAAGGACGCGCAGGAGCTGATTTCCCAGAAGGCAAGACTCGCTTATCCGATCCGTGACGGCCTGCCGATCATGCTGGAGAGCGAGGCACGCTCGCTGGATGAGGATCAGGGCTGATGACGGTGATGCCGTGGCCAACAGAGCTGCGTTTCCGGAAGGGCGCGCAGCAGTTGCATATCAGCTTCGAAGACGAGGCTGAATTCACGATCCCCTATCAGCGTCTTCGCGAGGAAAGCCCGTCGGCAGAAGTGCAGGGTCACGGCGCCGGCCCAAAGCCGCCGCAGCCTCCGGTTCCATCCGATATTTTTGTGACGCGCGCCGAGCCGGTCGGGCGCTATGCTGTGCGCATATATTTCAGCGATGGCCATTCGAGCGGTCTTTATACCTGGAAATATTTGAGGCAGCTCGGCGAAACGGGTTAAGGTGGACGCGAGAGGGGGGTGACACATGACCACGAGCGATCATGGCGTCGACTTTGGAAAGCTCCGCCGGAACATGTGGCTTGCTGTCTTGGCGGGCTTTTCAGTGCTCCTGGTGTCCCTCTGGCAGCTCGGTCAGTTCAATGAGTTCGACCTCGGCTGGGCGGTCATGGCGCTTGCGTTCGGCGCGATTGCCTGGAGCGCCGTCTTCTATTTTGGGTGCTTGCTGACGGCCGGTTCGCTGACCAGCTATATTGAGAGAGATGACACGGTCATCAAAAACGAGAGCGTCGAAATGGTCACCAAGACGCGATCGAGTGGCGACGACCGCCTTGATGCGTGGATCGACAAATTTGTCTTCGCCCGGAACACGTTTGGTTTGTCCGTCCTGCCCCTGGTGCTGCTTGGCGGTGTTTTCCTCTTCGCCTGATCAGTTCCGGCGCATCAGGCTGGGCATGTCCGCGGTCGCGGCGCTTGCAAGTCCAGCCAGTCTTTCACGAACTGGCGTGATCTTGTCCGCCAGCATGAGACCAACCGTGCGAACCGGTTTGGTAATCATGTGATCATTGGAAAAGAGCCGGTCGACTGCGTCCATGGCGAGGGCGGCGCTGTTGGCTTCGAAGCGGCGCGAGGCCTGATATCCGGCGAGAACCTGTTCTGAGCCAATATCGAGTCCGGCGCGGTCGGCCTCCACCACCGCATCATATAGTGCGCCGACATCCCGGAAGCCCTGATTGAGGCCCTGGCCCGCAAGCGGATTGATCCGGCGCACGGCGTCACCAACTAGGGCGACGCGCTCGCTATACATGGCATCAGCGATCTGCAGGATGAGCGGATAGGAGCCGACGGGGCCTTCGATCTTCATCTCTCCGGCAAAGTCTGCGAATTTATGGTTCAGCTCGGCTTCGATCTCTTCGATGGGGCATCTGGCAAGCGCTTCAGCCGCGCCGCGTTTCATATACCAGGCCAGGTTTGCGTGATCGCCGAGCAGGGGCAGTGTGGCGAAGGGGCCATCCGGCGTGAAAAGCTGCCGGGCAAGTCCGTCATGTGGGCGTGACAGCGTGACATTGGCCGCAAAGACGGATTTTCCATAGTCTCGCCCCTCAGTCGGAATGTCGGCAGCGTGGCGCACGGGCGAGTGGATACCATCGGCGCCGACGAGGAGGTTCGCGCGTATCTCCTGTCCACCTTCCAGTCTGACCTGGATGTGACCAGGCCCGGTTTCGAAGCTTTCGAAGCGCGCCGGAGCAATCACTGTCAGATTGGCAACCTCGCCGATCGTTTCGTCGAGTGCTGCCTGTAGCTTGGGCGCTTCGATCATCTGGCCGAGCGCCTCGCCCTCATCCCGGTCTGGCAGATCGTCATCGCCGAAGAGGACGGCGGGCGTGCCGAACCAGTGTGTGCCGCCGTCAATCGCCTCCAGACCGTGCAGAGGCTGCGTCTTCCCGGCCAGTTTTTCTGCAACACCTATTGCAGAGAGAAGTCGCCAGCTGCCTGTTACGACCGCGAAGTTGCGGGTGTCTGGACGGGCTTTGGCTGCAGCATCGCGCGCATCGACGAGTGCGACCTCGAAGTCCGCCTTCGCCAGAGCGACGGCGAGAGAGGCGCCGGTAGGGCCGGCTCCGACGATTACGATCTCGGTACGCTCTGCGGTCATCTTCGCTCTTGCTTAATCGAGGGGCAGAAAACGGTCCATAGCTGACGCCTAAACGGGCGTTTGGGTCGCAGCGTGCACGAATTTTGATCAGAACTAATTGCTCGCTAGGCGGGCGGCTTGTTGGCTCTGGTCGATCATAAGGCAGCAAATCAATCTGGCCCGGTCATACCAACCAACTGGGAGAAGGGCATGAAGTATCTTGTAAAAACGGCGATGAGGGGGGCAGCCCTGCTGCCGATCGCCATTGCGGCCGTCGGCGGTGCGGTCGCCCAGGAGGCGTCCGAAGTAAGCGCCTATGTCGATAATAGTTATCTGTTCCTCATTGGCGGCCTGATCGTCATGTTCATGGCGGCCGGTTTCTGTATGCTCGAAGCGGGCCTGGTGCGGAAGAAAAACGCCGCAATGCAGTCCATGAAGAACGTTGCGCTCTTCTCCGTCGCCGGCATCATGGTCTGGCTGGTCGGCTACAACATGGCCTATCCGTCCGAAACCATTGCGGGCTGGATCGGCATCCCAAGCTTTATCTGGTCACCCGAAGAAGACCTCGGAACCGGTTATGCCGCATCGTCGGACTGGTTCTTCCAGATGGTGTTCGTTGCAACCGCAGCATCCATTGTGTCCGGTACCGTTGCGGAGCGCGTCAAGCTTTGGCCGTTCCTGATCTTCACCGCCTTCCTGACCGCATTCATCTATCCGATCGTTGCATCTTGGGAATGGGGCGGCGGCGCTCTGGACAGCCAGTTCGGCTTCTCTGACTTTGCTGGTTCCACGCTGGTTCACTCGACAGGTGGCTGGGCAGCTCTCGTTGGCGCGATCATCATCGGTCCGCGTATCGGCAAGTTTGTGAACGGCGAAGTCCACCCGATGCCAGGTTCGAACATTCCGCTCGCAGCGCTGGGTACGTTCATCCTCTGGTTCGGCTGGTTCGGTTTCAACGGCGCATCCCAGCTTGCTGCCGGCACGTTTGACGACATCAATGCTGTGTCGAAGATCTTCGCGAACACCAATATGGCTGCCTGTGGCGGCGTGGTTGCCGCGATGGGTCTCACCGCCCTTCTGTACAAGGGCAAGGTCGACGCAACCATGGCCTTCAATGGCGCAATCGGTGGCCTTGTTTCAATCACGGCTGAGCCGCTGGCGCCTAGCATGGGTGCATCCACGCTAATCGGTGCTGTTGGCGGTGTCCTCGTTGTCCTCACGGTTCCGCTTCTCGACAAGCTGAAGATCGACGACGTCGTCGGCGCAATCCCGGCTCACCTCGTCTGCGGCATCTGGGGCACGCTCATCGTTGCGGCGTCCTATGGCAACGTCATCATGATCCCGGCTGCGGATGCAGAGGGCGCCATCGGCGTCAGCTACGTCGGACAGCTCATCGGTGTCATCGCCTGTGGCGTCTTTGTTTCAATCGCATCTGCCATCGTCTGGCTGGCGCTCAAGTTCACGGTCGGCATTCGCCCGAGCGAAGAGGACGAAGTCGCAGGCATGGACAAGGCAGAAGTTGGCCTCGAGGCCTATCCGGAATTCGGATAACGCCTCCACTGGTTCGCTTCTTTCGGGAAGCGTTTCCTCCCAGACTTCCCCGGCCAGGCAACTGGCCGGGGATTTTTTTTGAATCTGCGCAAAACCCGCGGCTTGTTTGCGCCGTGTTAAGGCGGGGCGGGCAATTTATCTGAAAATCCTCAATTCAGATGGTGGACAGGTTATGGCGAACTCGATTGCCCAGACACAGAATGTGAAAGAAGCCTCCGACCCTGTATGGCGTATCCTGACGGGCACGGCCGCCTTTGCGATCGGCGTTTTCCTGTGTGGCAGTGTCGGGTCCTACCAGTCCACAGATCCCAGCCTGAATGCCTCGACAGCGCTTGAAGTCCAGAACCTGTTTGGTGGCACCGGTGCGATCGTGGCGGACCTGTCGCTGCAGACGTTCGGCTTCGCATCCTGGATGGCGGGTCTCGCACTTATGGTTGGCGGCGCGATGCGGGCTGTGCTGATTGGAGCGCCGCGCATTCGCCGCTGGTTCTATGGTGCCGCTTTCGTCCTCATTCTCTCAGGTGCGCTTGCGTCCTTCCCGGTTCCAGCCTCCTGGCCGCTCTGGACAGGTCTTGGCGGCATGTTTGGCGACGGCCTCTATGATCTTGCTGTTGTGCCGTTCAAGGCTTTGCTCCTGCCGATGCCTGAACTCCTGGCGGGGTTGTTCCTCGGAACCGTTTCACTCCTCTTTGCATTCTCAGCGCTCGGCTTCCGACGCGGTGATGCTCGCCTGCTGCAGACGGCTGCGGCTAGTTCAGGCCGACGTGCGGCCCGTAGCGCGGGCAGCCTGGGAGGCAAGCTGTTCGGCAGCCTGGGCGGTCTCTTCCGCAAAAAGCATTCGGGAGAGGAGCACATGATTGAGATGGGTGAGGATGCCTATGAGGCCCCGGCCGTGTCGCGCCGCACTGCCGCACGCGAAGATCTGGACGTCATTGATGACGAAGAGGGGCCTGCCGAAAACAATGATGAGGATCTGCCAATTGCGCTGACGCGTCCAAAGCTCAGCCAACAGCCGCAGCGCGAGCCAGAGAAGCCTCGCCCGACCGTCCGCAAGCGCGCCCGCAGCGGAACCAAGATCCTGCCGTCGATTGACCTCTTGCAGGAGCCGCCATCGCGCCGTGCGGCTGTCGATGAGGATGGCCTACTGGCCCAGGCGAACCGACTATCCGAAGTGCTGCGCGAGTTCGGTGTTCGCGGCCGCATCAAGGAAGTGCGCCCCGGCCCGGTCGTCACCCTGTTCGAGCTGGAGCCGGCCGCCGGCGTGAAATCGGCGCGTGTCATCTCCCTTGCCGACGACATCGCCCGCTCTATGAGCGCGGTCTCGGCCCGTGTCGCAGTCATTCCCGGCAAGAATGCCATCGGTATCGAACTGCCGAATGAAGAACGCGAAACCGTCTACTTCCGGTCGCTGCTGTCATCGACGGCCTATACCGGCTCAAAGGCGCCGCTGCCCATGGCGCTCGGTGAGGATATTGGCGGCACGCCTACTGTAGTCGACCTGTCCAAGATGCCCCACCTCCTGATCGCGGGCACTACCGGCTCCGGTAAATCGGTTGGCGTGAACGCGATGATCCTGTCGCTGATTTACAGGCTGACGCCTGAACAGTGCCGCTTCATCATGATCGACCCGAAAATGCTCGAATTGTCGATCTATGAGGGTATCCCGCATCTGCTTGCACCGGTCGTGACCGACCCCAAAAAGGCGGTCAACGCCCTGCAATGGGCGGTGCGTGAAATGGAAAGCCGCTATGAGCTGATGTCCAAGGCGGGCGTTCGGAACCTGGCGGGCTTCAACGAGAAGGCGGCCAAGTATCGAGAGCGCGGCGACCAGATGACGCGCAAGGTCCAGACCGGCTATGATGATCGAGGCAAGCCTATCCACGAAACGGAAATCCTGCCGCTCAACCACATTCCAAACATCGTCGTCGTGATCGACGAGATGGCTGATCTCATGATGGTGGCGGGCAAGGAAATCGAGGGCTGCATCCAGCGTCTCGCCCAGATGGCACGGGCGGCCGGCATTCACCTCATCACCGCTACGCAGCGTCCATCCGTCGACGTCATCACCGGCACGATCAAGGCGAACTTCCCGACGCGCATCTCCTATATGGTGACGACCAAGATCGACTCCCGCACCATTCTTGGCGAACAGGGCGCCGAACAGCTCCTCGGCATGGGTGACCTGCTGTATCAGGCAGCCGGCGTGAAAACCAAACGCCTGCATGGCCCGTTTGTGTCCGATGAGGAGGTTGAAACCGTGGTCAACTGGCTGCGCGAACAGGGTGAGCCAGACTATAATGAGGATATCCTTGAAGAGCCTGAAGAGGGCGGCACGGGTAGCGCCATCATGGATGCGATGCTCGGCGTTTCCTCTGGCGACGGTGACGATGACCTTTATGCGCAGGCAATGGCGATTGTCGTGCGCGACAAGCGGGCCTCGACCTCTTACCTTCAGCGGCGCCTCAAGGTCGGCTATAACAAGGCGGCGACGCTGATTGAGCGGCTGGAAGAAGAAGGTGTCATCTCAGCGCCAAACCATGCCGGCAAACGCGAAATCCTGGTTCGCGGCGATCCATCTGACTGATCCGCCAGCAATACCGCACAGCGTATAAGTTTTGTTCATTCAGGGGCTTGGCGCGCGGGTAGTCTGAATAGTGGGCAACGAAACTGGGCGGAAATACCTTTTTTCAGCCCTGTTTTCCTGCCCGTGCGTTGCTATCTCTCTGGTCCAACACGGGAGAAAGACATGACCTTTCTTATGAACCCAATCGCAGCCCTGTTCATCATGGGCTCAAGTCCGCTGGCTTTCCAGGTGGACCATTTCGATATGATTCCGTCGGTGGCCCCGGCCACGCAGCTAATGGCTGCGGCAACGCTCGAGGCATCCGCCCCGCAAGAGACTCTTCCGGTGAAGATCGAGAAGACCGCTATGGCTGAAACGAAGGCGTCTGTTTCAGCGCCGCGCGCAGAGGTTATTGGGGCCAGGCCACAGATCATCCTGGCGCAGGCCGAGGTTGAAAGTCCGACAATTTCCGCTCCGGCGGCGGAGATCGATGTCGAGACGACAGTGTCTGCCGAGGCGCCCGTTCGCGCTCAGACGACTGCTGTGTCGGCCACGGAGCGACGCGCCATCCTGAAGGCAGCCGCTGCGTCACTTGCCGCTGCGAAGACGGCGAAGGGCCGTTTCGTGCAGGTTTCACCGGATGGCAGCATCACGCAGGGCGATTTCGCGCTGCGCCGTCCCGGCCGGATGCGTTTCGATTATGACGCGCCGACGCCGCTGCTGATCGTTGCAGATGGCACCACCGTGGCCATGCAAGACAGCGACCTTGAAACCGTGGACCGCGTGCCGCTCGCCTCGACGCCGCTCGGTATCATTCTGGATGACCAGCTCGACTTTGAGTCCGAGACGCGCGTGACCGATGTGCGCCGCACCGACAGCAACATCGCGATCACTGTTGAGGACAAGGATGGCGAGTCTGAAGGATCCGTGACGCTCTATTTTGATGCGTCGAACTATCAGCTGCTCAGCTGGCGCGCACTCGATGCCAATCGGCAAACCACACACGTCGCACTGGAGGACATCCAGACGAATGTGAATGTCGATCCGCGTCTCTTCCGCATGGACCAGATGGTCGATGATGACGATGATGAGCGGTAAGAGCCGAGACCCATTCACTACAAATAACCCCGCAGCCTATACGGCTCGCGGGGTTTTCTGTGCCCGCTTCGGGCGCGCGGTCAGTAAGCAGTGATGGCGGCGTCGCCCCAGATTTTTTTCAGCTTGGCGTCCCGTCCGCAGCCCTGGCGATAGAAGCGATATTTGACTGGTGTCGTGCGGTAATAGTCCTGATGGTAATCCTCGGCAGGCCAGAATTCGCTGGCGTCGAGAACTTTCGTCACGACCGGCCCGGGCAAGATGCCAGCTTCCTCGATGCTTTTGATTTCCGTTTCAGCAACATCGCGCTCTTCCGGTGACTGCACGAACACAGCGGTTCGGTAGCTTTCGCCCTTGTCGCAGAACTGGCCGCGCGGATCGGTCGGATCGATCGTGTGGAAGAAATGATCGACTAGCTCTTCATAGGTCACGCGCGAAGGGTCATAGCTGATCTTTACCGCCTCATAGTGGCCGGTATCACCATAGGTGACCTGCTTGTAGGTCGGATTCTCGACAGAACCGCCCGTATAGCCGGACACGGTGGAAACCACGCCATCGACCTTGTCGAAATCAGCCTCAACGCACCAGAAACAGCCGCCGGCAAAGATCGCAGTGGCGAGCCGGGTGGACTCGGTTGGCGTGTCACCGCCTTGCTCGGCCATGGCATTCCAGACGAAGCCGGTTGCAATAGCGGCACCACCGGCGATGGCAGCGATAAGCGTGGTCTGAGAGCGTTTCATAGTGTCAGCCGAACTTTTGTTGTTGTCTAACGGCGATATGGCCGCGCAAAGCGCGGTGTGAAGTTATGTACTACATATCTCACAAAAAGGTGTTCGGTGCACCGTGGCGAATTAACCACGCTGACGATTGGCACTTCAGTTCGACAGACGTTCGACCTCTGCTTCCGAGAGTTCGGAATTGTCATAGACGCTCTGCACATCATCGAGGTCATCAAGCACATCCAGCAGCTTCATCAGCGTATCGGCTTGATCACCCTCGACAGGAACATTGTTCTGCGGTTTCCAGATCAGCCGGGTGGACTTGGCCTCGACATTGGGGAACCGGGTTTCGAGCGCGGAAGCCACTTCCATGAGATCTTCGCGTTCTGTGTAGATCCAGTGGCTTTCCTCATCGGACTCGACGTCTGTCGCGCCGGCTTCGATTGCCGCTTCCATGATTTCCATTTCGTCACCGGCTTCGGCGGGATATTCGATCTCACCGACCTGGTCGAAGCCAAAGGACACCGAACCGGTTTCGCCGAGGTTTCCGCCATTCTTGGAGAAGGCCGAACGGATCTCGCTCGCGGCGCGGTTCTTGTTGTCGGTTGACGCCTCGACGATGATGCCGACGCCGCCCGGACCGAACCCCTCATAGCGGATCTCGAAATACTCTTCGCCGCCGCCGCCCTGGCCCTTGTCGACGGCGCGTTTGATATTGTCCTTTGGCATGGACTGGCCGCGCGCATTGTTGATGGCGAGGCGCAGGCGAGGATTGGCGTCGGGATCAGGACCGCCAAGCTTCGAAGCAATCGTGATCTCTTTCGAAAGGCGCGCAAAGAGCGCTGCGCGTTTCTTGTCCTGCGCACCCTTGCGGTGCTGGATGTTGGCCCATTTGGAATGTCCAGCCATGTCGTCCTCATTTGCATGTCGCCGTGACGGCGCGTCTTCGCCGATCTAGCCGAGTGACTGCAGTTTTAAAAGATATCGATGCAGACTTACAGGTTTCGCAAGGGAGATATTAAGACAGGGAGACTAGTTCTGCGCGTCGGGATTTTTGGAGTGGGTGATGGACCTGACGAGACTGAACAGCCGGATCTTTGAACTCGATGGTGGCCATCAGGCGTTCGATTTCGGAACCTTCATTATCCGCTCGGCCTTCCAGCCCATTTACGCAATCAACAACAGTGCCGGAATGCTCTACGGCGTCGAGGCGCTTGCCCGCCCGCTTTACAAGGGCCGACCGATCGAGCCGCTCGACTTTTTCTCGCGCCTGTCTGACCGCGACCGCTTCGTTGCCGATTGGGCATGCCTGCTGCTTCATCTCGCAAACACTGCGGCCTGGCGCCTTGGCAATACGAGCCTGTTCGTGAACCTCAATCCCGGTTCCTGCCGCTATACCGACCAGATGGTGAAAGGGCTTGAGCACTATAAGGAGCTGGTCTGCGCGAAGGGTCTTGATCCGTCCAATGTCGTCTTCGAGATTACCGAGGAAGATGGCGGCGACAAGCGTGCGCTTGCAACCATTGTCGACAAGCTGAAATCACTCGGATTCCGGACCGCGATCGACGATTTTGGCGTCGGCAGCTCGGATCTAATGCGGGTCATCGAGCTGCAGCCGGATATAATCAAGGTTGATGCTGGCTGGTTCCGGAAGATGATGGAGCAGGAAGACACTCGCCAGCTGGCCCACTCGATAATTGTGAAACTGCATGAGATGCGAGCTCACCTCCTGTTCGAAGGGGTTGAGACACCGCGTGAGCTGCACTGGGCGCGTGAGTGCGCTGGCTCTCTCATCCAGGGGTGGCTGTTCGGCAAGGCGACTCATCTAGGTGAAGCGGCTGAGGCCCGGAAAGTGGCTGTGCCGTCTACACAGGTCCCGTCAAAGGCAAGCGCCTAGTCGACCTCAGGCACACACGCCGATAGCCGACCGCCCAGGCGAACCGGTTCGATCCGCGTGGCAAGTCCCGTGCGGTCATCCGTCTCCACATACACCCCGCACAGCGTGCCTTCGCCGAGGGCCGGCGCATAGCGCTCGCCAGGCAGTTGTGTGGCAAACCGCGTGATCGAGTTTTCCTTTTTCATGCCGATGACACTGTCATAGTCGCCGCACATGCCGGCATCCGTCTGATAGGCGGTGCCGTTTTCCAGGATCATCAGGTCCGCGGTGGGAACATGCGTATGACTGCCGACAACGAGGCTGGCGCGGCCGTCACAATAATGACCCATCGCCATTTTCTCGCTGGTGGCCTCGCAATGCATGTCCACGATGAGCGCGTCTACAGCCATGCCAAGCGGCATGGAATCAAGCGCGAGGTCGGCGTGCTGGAAGGCGTTCTCCAGCTGTTGCTTCATGAAGACAGTGCCTTGCAGTTGCACAACGCCGACACGGCGTCCGTCCGGCAGCACGAAGACGTGGGCGCCCTTGCCGGGTGCATTGGCTGCTTGCGGATAGTTCAGCGGACGGAGCAGGCGTGGCTCACGCTCGATATAGGTCATCGCTTCGCGCTGGTCCCAGGCATGATCGCCCAGGGTGAGGCAGTCGGCGCCGGCATTGAAGAAATCGCCTGCAATCGCTTCGGTTAGCCCGAATCCGCCGGCGGCGTTCTCGGCGTTCACAACCACGAAGTCGAGGGAGAGTCGGCGTCGCAGGTCCGGAACATGGTCCAGAACAGCAGCACGGCCCGGTTTGCCGACGACATCTCCGAAATAGGCAAGTCTCATCGCGTCAGCATATGCGCTGTGGGCCAGCAAAAGAAAAGGCGCGCCCGTCAGTTTGACCGGCGCGCCACGGAATCTCGTCTAGCTTTCAGCGACTATTTGTGGCTCGCAGAGAAGCCGAGATAGCTCTTGGTGAGCATGCTTGGATCTTCCATTGCCGACAGCGTCTCCATCGAGAGAGGCTGGTCTGGGGCGAGCTTGATGGTCAGCGTACCCGGATCGGTGATGAATGCCGACACGGCTGTCGCCAGCTCGGTGACGATCTCCATGTCGACACCGCTGCCCTGTGCCATCATCGGCGCCATGCTCATCATCATGGAAGCCTGCTGGCGCATCTGGGCCGGGTCTTCACCGGACTGGGCTGCAACCGCGTTGAAGATACGATCAACAAGGCTGTCATCGGCGATCGCCAGCTCGAAATTGTGGAATGCAAGCTCCTCAAGTGCACCCTGGAAGGCTGTCGGATCAGGCTCCGCGCCTTCAGCCATTGCCTCGAAGTCAAAGGCCGTCGCGGCTTCCTTGGCATAGGCCGAATAGCCTTCCAGCTTGCCACCGAAGGAGATTTTCGCGCCGTCAACCAGCTCGAAGTAATTGTCCTTGGCCGCAAAGGTGATGATGTCGTTTTCAGGATCGTAGGTGGAGACACCTGCGCCCTTCAACTCGACAGACTCATAGCCCACCATGCTCAGCGCCTGGGCAAGACCTGCGCCGGCTTCACCGCCTTCAGGGTCCGCATCAAGCGTCATCGAGAAGGGCTTGGTCACGTATTTCACTGGCTGGCCTGCCGAGTTGCGCTCAACCGCCGCGTCGAGGGACGGCATCTTGAAGCTGGCGCCAGCGGCATCGAGCGAGAAATTGCTCAGCGAAATCTTGTCATAACCAGGATCCATCGGCTGGTCGTAGACCTTGGACATGATGGAGGACATCATGGCTTCTTCGTCGCCAATATTTTCCTGAATGGCCTCCAGGAAGGCGAGGTCGAGGCCGGACATGCTCAGTGAATCAAGGTTCATCTTGACTGGTGTGCCGCTTTCTTCGTCCATGACGTCGAGCTTCAGGCCGCTCAGGACAGCGCGTGCTGCCTTCTGATCCTTCAGTTCGCGGACTTCGAAATTGCCAATGCCGAAGGTGCCGGTGGCATCGTCGTCGTTAAATGCAACAGCGACATCGCTGATCGTCCACGCGTCGAAGCCGACTTGCTGGGCCGCTGGGAAGGGCGCAGGCTCGGACTGGCCAAACGATGAAGCCAGCCATGCGGCAAGCTCCGGCGTGGGGTTCAGGAGTTCGATCTTGCCGACACTGACCGTCCCGTCATCGAGTTCTTCATCTTCGATCGTGATGCCGCTGAGCGTCATCTTCGAGAAGGATGCCTTGTCGTCGACCATGTCGAGACCGTCGAACTCGAGCGATGCGGCTTTGACGCCGCCAGCATCATCACCGGCAATCGTAATGTCGGAGAAGGTCGCCTTGGCCCCATCGACGGACTTGTTGCCATAGGCGACTGCACCGTCGCCGGAATTGGTCAGGGACATTGCGGAGATGACTGCTTCGGCCTCGGCCGGATCACCTGCGCGAATGCTGACGTCGCCGAGCGGTGCTTCGCCTGACTCGGTGCCAGACGGTCCACAACCGCTTAGAACGGCAAGCGCAGCAACGCCGCTAAGTAGATATTTCATGTTTTCAGTTCCCCTTCACTGTATCCATTGGCTAGGTTTAATGCGCCGCGATTCGAGCAATATCATGACTGTCGATAAAAACCAGACGCTGACCCTGACTTCCCGATCCGGACAGGAAATTGCGGTGCGGATCAAGATAAATCCGCGCGCTAAGCGCCTAATCCTAAGGCTTGATGAACAAAAGCGTGAAGCTGTTGCGATCGCACCACATCGCCGACTGGTGAAGGATGCTGCGCGGTTTGCAGAAGAACGGCTGGAATGGATAGAGAGTCGGCTCGATTTGCTGCCCGAGCAAATCAGCCTCGGTGTCGGAGACCGGTTCTGCCTATTGGGGCGGGATTGTGTCATTTCACTCGACGGCGAGGGACGACGTGCGCGCCTGATTGACGGCGATCCAATGGTTCTGTCATTGCCCGGCGAGCCGGAAACAATTGGCCGCCGGGCCGAACGGTTCCTTCGTAAACATGCCAAGCAGGAACTCAGCCGCGCGGTTGCGCAATACTGCGAGACGCTTGGCGTCGATGCGCGGCGTGTGACCGTCAAGGATACGCGCTCGCGCTGGGGGTCGTGCACGTCCGACGGTCGGCTCGCCTTCTCCTGGCGCCTGGTGATGGCCCCGCTCGAAGTCCTTGAATACGTCGCTGCGCACGAATGTGCGCACCTTCTGGAAATGAACCACAGCAACCGCTTCTGGGCGCATGTGGCGCGGTGCCGGCCATCCTGGAAGCGTGAACGCGCCTGGCTACGCCGTCATGGTGCGAGCCTGCACGCGGTCTCAGTCTGAGATCGGCGTGTCGGTGCTTGCGTTGTCGCTGGCCGCCGTATCGGTCTGTGTCTGACGGACCGGCTGCTGCTCAGGCGCAAAGCTGATGATCGTCGCGCCTTCGCCGCCACGAGCTTCGCGACTTGGTCCTACGAGAACGAGAGAGCCGTCAGGGCGGATTTCGGCGACGATGTCGCCTTTTGGGCGCTCTGCGAGGTATTGCTCCAGCGTGTACTTGTCCGTCAGGCGGGTGCGAGAGAAGGTCCAGCCGCGATACTGGTCGCGAACAAGACCATCATAGGTGCGCCCGCGCCGGATCAGCGTGCGCCCCCGAGCAGAAGAGCCGACCGACTTTTCATCAACGTCGTCGCCTTCAGACAGCGAGAGCTGGAACACGCGGTGACGGCCGACCTCAGGCGCAAACTGGTTGCATACCAGAGCGTTGTGGGAGTCATTGGTAGACAGGGCGATGACAGTTGCAAATCGCGAATGGTCGAGCTTGATTTCAGCGTCTTCTGAAAGGACCTCTCCGAGGAAGGTATCGAGGCCAGCCTCGCGGGCTGGGCGCAGGCGGCGATAATTGCTGTCAGCCATGATGACATCAATCTTGGATGCCTTGAGAGCCTTGGCGAACTCGATGCTCCACGAGTTCGCGCCCACCAGCAGCACGCCAGGCTTCTCCGAGCGGGCAAGGCCAAGGCGGCGTGCAAGTGGGCCGATCGTGAACCCGTGCAGCACAACGGTGGTGAACACCATGGCGAAGGCGAGCGGGACGATCTGGTCGGCGCCCGAGAAGTAGAAACGGCCTTCGCGCGAGAGATCGACAAGCAGCGTGCCGAACAGGCCGGACACGGCGACAGCCACGATACCGCGCGGCGCAATCCAGCCGAGGAGCAGGGCTTCTTTCCGGCTCAGCGTTCCCGCCGTCGCAATCCACACCGAAAGCGGGCGCACCACGAACAGCATTACGATGAGGAACATCAAAGTGTTAATGTTGAGCGCAGACTTGATGATGGACGGAGTCAGGTCCGCTGTCAGGATGACGAACACGCCGGAGACAAGCAGGACGGCAATGTCCTCCTTGAATTTTCGAAGCTCGGAAAGGTCAGCGAGGCGGGAATTGGCCAGCGTCATGCCGTAGGCGGTAACAGCGACAAGGCCGGTTTCGTGCTCGACCTCTTCGGCGAGGGCGTAACAGAGGATGATAGACGCAAAGATCAGCGGAGCCTTCAAGTATTCCGGTGTCCAGCCTTCGCGGAATGCGCGGGACATGGCGAAACCGAACGCAATGCCGAGCAGGGTGCCGATCCCCGCAGCGATCAGGATCCAGATGCCGGCGCCGAGCGTCGATTCACCCTGGGAAGCCACGCGGATGATTTCATAGGCCGCAACCGCAAACAGGGCACCGACCGGATCGTTGACGATGCCTTCCCATTTTAGGAATTGTGCCGGGCGGCCTGACAGTTTTGACTGTCGCATGAGGGGCATGATCACGGTTGGGCCGGTAACCACCATGACGCCCGCAAACACAATGGCGCTGGCCCAGTCGAGCCCGGCTGCATAATGGGCGGCAAGGGAACCGAGGAACCAGGCCAGAGGGCCGCCGAAAAAGACCATGCGTCGAACGGCTGCGCCCGCATCGCGCAAATTCTCGAATTTGAGGATCAGGCCGCCCTCGAAGAGAATAACTGCAACCGAGAGCGACACGATCGGACGCAGCAGGTCTCCGAAAGTGGCCGACGGGTCGAGAAGCGGCTCTCCCCAGATGACCTGCCACAGAGGACCAGCCGCCAGGCCGGCAAGTGCCATAAGCACGATGGCAGGGGCCTGCAGGCGCCAGGCCAGCCATTGGGCGCCGAGGCCGAGCGCCCCGATCATCGCGCAGGCGAAGATCAGGCTGTCGGAGCCTACGGCAGCAAGAAGAAGGTTCGTTTCAAACATGTTTTCTGATCGGTCCAGCCTGAAAGAGGATCAGGAGGTTGAAGTTTCGGTGCCCGTCTGGTGCGAGAAGTCAAAGCCGATTTCCCGCGTGCCATATTCCCCCGTCTCATATCGGTCCATCTGCGACTGAAACCAGTTCAGCACGTGCTTATAGACATAATCAAAGAGCCGTCTGGAGTCATCTTCGTTCAACGGTAGCGTCAAGGTGAAGGACTGACCGCCCTGGATGTCGAGGACCAGCGTGTCGCCGATCTTCTGGCATTGCATTGTCAGGCGGATCCAGTCCGTGCCTCTCGTGACGCGCACGGCGAGACCGAAAGCTATCGGCCCGAGTGGCCGAAAGCCCCTTGGCGGTACGGAAAAGGCATTGTCGCCATAATCCTTGGGTTCAAAGTCTCCAATCGGCGGCACAAGACGCACGCAGATGCCATCCTTGGCGTCGATATAGTCGCAGAGGCCCGAGCGCACGGCTTCAGCCAGTTGCCGGACCCGTGCGTAGTTTTCGGCGGCGAGATTCTGGTAGGTTTCAACAAGGTCGACGAGCTGGTCAAATCGCGTCATCGGGCGCTCCTTCGGCCGCTTGTGTGACAATAGCAGGTAGTGCGCATGCGTCGTCTAGGCCAGAGCCGCGCAGCAATTTTCTTAAATGTTTCAGGCAGTCCGACCGCGCAGATGGCGATGCGGGAGAGATTCCACTTTTGCCATGGAGGCGTCCAGCGTCTCGATTGTGGGCCGCAAGTGCGTGGGCAAGCTCGAGCGGGCGAGTTCTACCGCCGTCGCAGGCGCTAGACCGTCATCATAGGCCATGAGCAGCGTGCGGATCGTTTCGAGGTAACGCATCTCCTCGTCTATCACCTGGCCGAAGCGGGCGGCGAGTGGCCCAACCAGCCCATAAGCGAGGAAAACACCGAGAAACGTGCCGAGCAGGGCCGTAGCGATCATCGGACCAAGCACCTCGGGAGACTGGTCGATCATGCTCATCGTCTTGATGATCCCCAGCACAGCGGCGACGATGCCAAGCGCGGGCAGCGCATCAGCGAGTGAGTTGAGAGCGGTCACGGCCTTGTGGCGCGTATCGGCAATCGTCCCGATGGCATCGTCGAGATGGGCCTGGAGCGGTGACTTGCCGCCGGGATTGAGCGCCAGCAGGCGGAAACTGTCTGTGATCAGGTTGCGGGCGTCTTCGTCGGCAAGGAGGTTCGGGCGGTTCAGGAAGACAGGTGAGCTTTCTGGTGCTTCGATGTCGGCTTCGATGGAAACAATTCCACCGCGTCGGGCGCGCCGGATCAGCTCATTCATGCCGGTCAAAAGGTCAGCATAGTCTGTCTGTTTCCATTTTGGGCCGGTCACAGCTTTGCCAAGTCCAATTGCGGCATCCCGGGCGACGCGCGGCGAGTTGCCAACCAACAGGGTTCCGATGGCCGCGCCGCCAATCAGGGCGACTTCAAATGGCAGGGCTTCAAGGATTGCAGGGCTGCCACTGAAGATCAGCGCGCCGGTGATAACGGCGATGACGGTCACAAGGCCGAAAAGCTGGAACATTTGATGCGCCTTTAGTCGCTGAAGGCCTGTTATGGCGCGGAGGGCTTTAAATATGGTTTCCGCAGGCCTGACCGCAGCACCCTGCATTCCCCCGCGAGATTGCTTGATCTTTTCCGAGGCAGGGCCGATGAGGAGCCATGACTTCTCCGGGTGACCCAGTGACAGGCGTACAGAGAGATGACCGGCGCGGCGCGTTCCGGCTGCTCTTCTTTGCGCTTCTGGCGGTCGGTGCGGGCAATACGATGCTGGTCAGTGCCATCCTTCCGCCCCTGTCGCGCGATCTCGGTCTGCCGGACTGGATGGCGGGGGCCATCTTTTCGCTATCCGCCGCGATCTGGACGATCACTTCATCGTTCTGGGGACGTAAATCCAATGAATGGGGGCGGCGCCCCGTCGCGGCGATGGGCATGCTGGGCTTTTCTGTATCGATGCTGCTCTTCGGAACTTTCGCCGCGCTTGCCATGGCCGGCTTCATCGAGGGCGCGATTTTCATTTTTATCTGCCTGTTGTGCTCGCGAACGCTGTTCGGGCTTTTCGGATCCGGTACCAATCCGGCGGCGCAAGCCTATATCGCCGACCGGACCAGCCGGGAAAAGCGAACTGAAGAGATCGCGTCCCTGACTTCTGGTTTCAGTTTCGGTGCAGTTGCCGGACCTGCCTTTGCGGCTGCCGCAGGGGCGGTCTTCGGGATCCTGACGCCGGTATTTCTGATCAGCGCGATCGCCGCAGTCCTGGCATTCCTCATCTTCACGCGCCTGCCCGAGAACACAGCGCCGCGTAAGGAAGCGGGCCTGAAGAAAGGCGGCAAGCGCGAAGGCGATGGCCTCTGGCGCGACCCTCGGGTGCTGCCCTTCCTCATCTTTGCCGTTTGCCTGTCCATCGTGACCGGTGTGCTCACGCAGACCTTCGCTTTTGCGATCATGGACAAGATCGAGGTCGACGGGGCTGCGGCGATGCAGTTCACCGGACCGGCTTACACGGTGGGTGCGGCCGGCACGCTGATCTCTCAGCTGGTCATCATTCCCCGACTGAAAATGACAAACCGGACACTGATGGTCATGGGCGCGTTGACGCTCTCTGTCGGGGCTTTTCTCATTGTTCCGACGCGGGAATTTGCGGTCCTGGTCCTCGCGCAGTTCTTTGTTGGCATCGGACAGGGGCTTGCCCGCCCCGGTTTTTCCAGTGGGGCGTCGCTCGCTGTCGGATCATCGCTTCAGGGGAATGTCGCCGGCCTCGTGATCTCTGCCAACGGCATGGGCTTTATCGTCAGCCCGTTTTTCGGGCCGTGGATGTATGAGAACGTTCACCCCCACGCACCTTTCATCGGCGCAGGCGTGATGCTGCTCGCCATGGCGGTATTCGCCCGCAGGGTCTTCCCCGCCAACCAGGTCATATTGGATGACCCGGACGAACAGGCTGACCTCTACGACTAGCTGCCAAGCGCCGCGAGCACCTGCTCAAGTGCCGGCCCCGACGGGTACCCATCTGCCAGCAGACCGTTTGCCTTCTGGAAGCGTTGCAGGGCTAGACGTGTTCCGGACCCGGCGATGCCGTCGACCACGCCTGCATTGAAGCCAAGTTGGTTCAGCGCCGATTGGAGCCGCTTGACGTCTGCAGTGTTCAAACGCGGAATATCCGTTGGCCACGCAGCGACCGGCCCGTACGTGCCTTCAAGTCCGTCTGCCAGAAGCCCGACTGCCAGGGCATACGAATTTGACCGGTTATAGGTCAGGAACACATCGAAGTTCTTGAACAGCAGATACTTCGGTCCTGTCGCGCCCGTTGGCAGCCAGAGCTCTGCATAGTCGCTGTCTGCGACGCCCCACTCCCCACCGCGAATGGGCGACAGGCCTAGCGATTTCCAGGTCGACATCCGTCGGTCATTGCCATCTGCATAGGACCAGTCAAAACCTGACGGCGCGAGCACTTCGATACCCCAGGGCTGGTCAAAGACATAGCCGGACTTGGACAGGTAATTCGCGGCCGATGCGAGGGCGTCCGGGGCGCTCGCCCAGATGTCAGCCTTGCCATCGCGCTCATAATCCTGGGCGTAGGCAAGATAGGTGGTCGGCATGAACTGCGTCTGACCCATGGCACCAGCCCAGCCGGATCCAAGCTGGCGGCGGTCGGCAAAGCCATTTTCGACAATTTTCATGAGGGCGATGAGCTGGCTCTCGGCAAAGCTGCGGCGCCGGCCTTCGACGGCCATGTTGGAGAGCGTGTTGGCTGCATCATAATTGCCGATATACGAACCGAAATTGGTCTCCATCGCCCAGATCGCGCTGATGACCTCACGATTGACGCCATAGGTCTGCTCCAGCACGTCGAAGACGCCAGCGAGTTCGGCGAGCTTCGCGCGGCCGGTTTCAAACCGGCTATTGGTCACGGCGGTGCGCAGATAGTCCCAGACGGGCTTTGCGAACTCTGCCTGGTCGGCAATGCCGGTGCCAGCAACGCTGACATCTTCGCTGAGATAGAGCTCGAGTGGGGATATGCCCTCAAGCAGCGAAAAGATCACGGCCGGATTGCGGCCCTGAGCCGCTGCGCGCGCAGTGAAGTCTTCACGCCAGATGTCCATGTCGCGATTGCCTGACGGTGTGTACGGCCCGGTCGGCCCGGCAATCGGGGCGGCGCCCGGTGTGCCGACGGGGTCTCCCGGAGGCTCGGCAACAGGCGTGCCGGAGCCCGGCTGTTCGCCTGATCCGCCAGTGGTGCCCGTGCCGGTTCCAGCATTCTGCGGTGTTGCCGCGCAAGCGCCGATCAGGGCGGACAATGCCGCACCATAAATCCAGCGACGCCCGAACTTCAATTCTGTCTTCATCTCAGCAAATTCCTTTTGCCGTGGTGGTGTGTCTCTATCGTTGACTCTGATCGGACCATTCGGTATCGACGCGCCCTTGTGAGTTTCCAGCTATGGCAGGGCCCGTCCCATGAAAGTCAAATCATCTCTTAAAGCCCTGAAGACGCGCCACCGCGACTGTAAGGTCGTGCGCCGCAAGGGCCGTACATACGTCATCAACAAGACCGATCCTCGCTTTAAAGCAAAACAGGGTTAACCAGACAATGAACGCGCCGTTGCGGGATGACGTTTCTCCCCAGCGCGCGCGGATCATCCTGTTCGATTTGGGCAATGTTGTGGTGGACTGGAAACCAGTCCGCCTCTACCGGAAGATTTTCGGTTCGGACGCTGCGGCAGAGGCGTTCTGTAATGACGTCTGCACGATGGCATGGCATGTCGAGCATGATCGTGGCCGCACCTTCGCTGAAGGTGCGCGTCAGCTGAAAGCCGTTTACCCGGAATATGCCGATGAGATCGACGCCTGGCATGGGCGCTGGTTCGAAATGTTTGATGGCTATGAGATAGGCGTTCCGCCGCTGATGACGCGCCTGGAAGAAGCCGGTCATCCACTCTACGGGCTGTCAAACATGTCCGCTGAAGTCTGGCCGGAAATGCGCGAACGCTTTCCCATGTTGAAGCTGCTCCGTGACGTGGTGATTTCCGGCGAAGAAGGGCTCATCAAGCCTGACCCAGCGATCTATGAGATCAGCTTCAGGCGCACGGGAGCGAGCCACCCGGGAGACATCTTCTTTATTGATGACAGTCTCAAGAATATCGAGGCGGCGCAGACCTTCGGCTTTCGGGCCCATCACTTCCAGGGCGCTGACGGCCTCGAAAAAGCGCTCATTGAAGAGGGTTTCCTCTAGTGCCGCCTGCGGATTGCCGCATTGAGGCCTTGCCGGAACCCATAACTCCCCCATACTTGCTGTCATGCTCAAAGTGCTTGCCATTGCAGGATTGATCCTCGTTCGCGGCCCGGATTTCGGCCCATCCGACGAGATGTTCGAAGAGTTGAAGAACGCGCCCACCGAGGAAGAGGCAACATCCGTCGCACTCGACATATGGGCCGCCTGGATGGAAAGCGGTTCGGCGGCAGCAGATCTCGTCATGGAGCGCGCCGTGACTGCACAGTCGCTCGGCGACAGGGAACTGGCGCACGAGCTCTACGACCGAGTGATTTCGATACAGCCGGAATATGCTGAGGCCTATAACCGGCGCGCCACTGTGTTCCTCATGGAAGAAAAATATGATGAAGCGCTCCGTGATGTGAACGAGGCGCTTCGCCTGGAGCCGCGCCATTTCGGCGCCTGGATGGGGCTTGCCCGCGTGCTTGAACAGCTCGGCGCAAAGGAAGAAGCGCTGATTGCCTATCGCGAGGCGCTGAAAATCCATCCAACGCTTGGACCGGCCAGGTCCGCTGAGGCCCGTCTCGTCAAGGAGAAGAACGGGCAGGGGCTTTGAAACTGGCAACCAGCGTCCTCCTCATCCTGATTATGGCAGGGCTGGCCGGCGCATGTGTCCACAGCGCCGTCTATACCGGTAATGCCGAGGAACGCTGGCCGGCCATCGGGTCGCTGGTGGAGGTCGATGGTAGCGACATGCATGTCATCATGTCGGGCGATAGCGGTCCGGCTGTTCTGATGATCCACGGAGCATCGGCCAATGCGCGTGAGTTCACCGGGACGCTCGCGCCTCGCCTCTCGGCAGATCACCGCGTTCTCATGGCGGACCGTCCCGGCCATGGCTACTCCGAACGCGCAGAAGGCAGCGAAAGCCTTACTGTGCAGGCCCGGCAGATGGCCGGCGTGATCAGGTCGATGGCGCCCGGCGAGAAAGTCGTTGTCGTCGGCCACTCCTTCGGCGGCGCTGTCGCGCTGCGGGTCGCACTGGACTATCCGGACCTTGTGGATGGCCTCGTCCTTCTGGCGCCCGTCACCCATGACTGGGGCAGCGGTGGCGAGACCTGGTACAACAAGGCTGCGGGACCGCCCGTCATAGGGCCCATCTTCTCCCAGCTTGCGCCGATTGTTGGCCCTGCTCAGGTCAAGACCGGCATTGACGGCGTGTTCAACCCGTCGGACGCCCCCGAAGGTTATTATGGTGATGCTGGTCTCGGCCTTCTCTTCAGGCCACCACACTTTCGCGCCAATGCCGATGACATGAATGCGCTACGCGGCGAACTGGCCGCCCAGCAGGAGCGCTATCCGTCAATTGACGTGCCAGTCATCCTGTTCTCAGGCGCGAAGGATACCGTTATCAATCCGACGCTTCATGCCGGGAAGATCAAGCATCAGATCGCGAATTTCACGCTCGTTGCGCTCGCAGATGGCGGACACATGCCTCATCATGCGCACGGCGCTGACGTCGCTGATGCGATCCGCCGGCTGTCTGCGACCGATCAGTCTTCGTAAGCGATAAGGCCGCTCGCGCGCCCCATCACATGGAAAATCTCGTTTTGTTCGATCGTACCACGGATGAGTTCTGCGCCCGGACCGCTTGCATAGACAGGGACGTCTTCACCCGCATGGGTTTCCGAACCGGAGAAGACGAGGGCCTGTTGGTGGAAATCCTTGTCGGTTGTGTCGACGTTGGTGAGGTCTTCGCGCGCGCAGTTTTCCGCGCCCGGCTTGCAGCCCGTTGAACCATTTGCGTAGCCGAGCGTGGTGTAGGGCTTGCCATCATCGGCGCGCGCCAGTCCGCCGGGGCCGTAGGCGACCTTGCCCAGGATATCGTTCCCACGGACAGGATATCCAGCGATCGTCAGCGTGTGGGAATGGTCTGCAGTCACGATGATCAGCGTATCGGATGCATTCGTCATTGCCAGGGCGGCGGCAACCGCCTCATCCAGAGCAGCAGTATCTCCAAGGGCGCGGGCCGCATTCGTCGCGTGGTGCCCATGGTCAATCCGGCCGCCTTCGACGAGCAGGACATATCCGTCCTGATCCTGTGACAGCCTTGTGATCGCTGCGGTGGTGAGTTCTGCAAGCGAGGGTTCGCCAGCCTTGTCTTCGGCGCGGTCCAGTTCCCATTGCATGTGCGATGGCTCGAATAGACCAAGCACCTTGCCTGCGGAAGCAAAATCGATGGCGTCAAAACCGGCCTGATCATAGACATAGGTGCGGTCGTCGCCGCCGCTCAGCCATGCTTCAACGAGATTCTCGCCGTCTGCGCGGCGACCGGCCGGCTGACCGGTCTCGGGGTCGGTCACGCTTGGCGGCAGGAAGGTGCCGCGGCCACCACCGAGAATGACCTCAAAGCCATCTCCAGCGGGCCACTCGACGAGTTGGCGCGCAATGTCCTTGCAGCCCGTCTCGCCGACTTCCGTATCATCTTCCCAGTTGCGGCTGGCGCTTTCTGCATAGGTTGCAGCGGGGGTGGCGTGAGTGATGCGCGCGGTCGACACGATGCCAGTCGCAAGGCCTGCGGCTTCGGCGAGTTCGAACAGGGAATCGGTTTCCTGGCCTTCAATGGACGCGCAGTTGCCGAATGCGACGCCGGAGCGAAGGCCGACAGTGCGCGAAAGCGTCTTTACGCCGCTCATCATTGCCGTTGCCGTGGATGCGCTGTCGGCAACTTGTGAGTCGTGGCTGTAGGTTTTTGAAAAGGCAGAATAGGGAAGGCTTTCCATGGCCAGCCGGTAGCTTTCGCCATCCAGCCCCTTTTGCTGACCGGCATAGATCCGGCCTGCGGTCACGGTCGAAACCCCCATGCCGTCACCGACAAAGAGGATAACATTCTTTGCTCCAGGGGCGAAGCCTTCGCCGGCTCTCTTGTTCACTTCCGCTGCAGCGGTGCTGTAATAGCTGTCGCCCGCTTGCTGCGGCTGCATGGCCGTCCGGTCGAGCGCGTTGGTATTGCCTGCTTCTTCCGGCTGGGCGACGCTTGTCGCGCAGGCAGCAAGGGTCAGTGCTGCTGCGAGCGAGAAGAAAAGGATGCGCATGCGCTGGCGGGTCGGAGAGGTCTTGCTCTGGGTCATGCGGGGTCTTTAGCGGTTTTTTGTGACGGTTTCGATGCCAATTTCTGACGGCGCTCGCGCGCCGCGCCCTGGGACAGCCAGATGCCGAACAGGATGAGTCCGGCCCCGCCGCCCTGAATGGCTGACAACGGTTCGTCGAAGAGCTGCCAGGAGATGGCGGCAGCGACAACAGGCTGGATGAGCACGATGATACCGGCAATTGCGGCAGGTGTTCGACCGAGCCCGGCAATGATGAGACCTTGTCCACCGACCTGGGCCACGAGGGCAAGAAAGGCTGGCGCTGCAAAACCGGCCAGTGTGGCCGGAAAGAAGCGCTCGCCCGAGGCGGCGACGATGAAGGCTGCGACAATGGCTTCAGTCACGGTCAGCCAGAAAATCACGTCCATGGCACCGAGACGGTTTCGCGCGATCTTTGAGCAAAGCATGTAGCCGGACACCAGAAAGGCTGCGCCAAGCGCAAGCAGGTCGCCCCTGATGTCGGTCTTGCCGCCACTCTCTCCACCGAGCGACAGGGCTGCTGCGCCCGTTACCGCTATCAGTACAGCCACAAACCAGATCGGCTTGGGCCGCTCCTTGAGGAACAGCCAGGCTGCGAATCCCACGCATACATTGCCAAGGTTCACGATGAAGGTGGCATTGGCCACCGTGGTCAGCGTCAGCCCCCAGTGCCAAAGCGCAATATCGAGGGCGAAGAACGTGCCTGCGGCGATGACATATCCATTGATACGCGCCGGCATGCGGCGCTCGATGAAGATCAGCAGCAGGAACAGGGCTGGAATCGCGAACATGTATCGCCAGAACGCAATCGCCTGTGGCCCTAGCGAATCGAGCCCCCAGCGCAGGCCAATCGGCGCAAGTCCGATGCATGTGCCGCCGAGCAATAGCAAGAGCGGACCAAGCCAGGCGCGCGCTGGCGAAAGAGGCTTTCCAAGATGTGACATTCAGACTCCCGCCAGACGGCGCACCTGATCCGGCGTTAAGCCCTCTGCCCTCAGGCTGGCAAGACTCTGAGATGCAAAACGTTTGGCGAGCTTCTTGCCGTCCGGCCCGAGGACCAGAGGATGATGCGTATAAATCGGCTGTGACCAGCCCATCAACGCCTGGATGAGGACGTGCATATGGGCGGCATCGGCAAGGTCCTCGCCCCGGATGACGTGGGTGATACCCTGAAGCGCATCATCATGGGTCGATGCCACATGATAGGCTGTGGGTGAGTCCTTGCGCGTGAGGTTGATATCCCCATGCAGGTCGGGACGGGCCTTCATCGTGTCCATACCGCCATCTGAAGAGCAAAGTGAGAAGGACAGCGTGTCATAGACGTCGCCCAGATACTCCCGGCAGGCAGACAGCGAGAGGCGCCAGGTATAGGGCCGACCGGCCTCGAGTTGCCTGGCCTCTTCGGACGGCGACAGGGGCGAGCCTTTAAAAGGCGCTCCGGGCGGCAGGCCAGCTTCAGCCTGCTCCTGTGCAATCTGCGTCCGGGACCTGAAGCACCGATAGGTCAGCCCCATCTCGGTCAGGCGCCTCACAACGCGGTCATAGTCATCGAAATGGTTGGACTGGACGCGCAAAGGCTCTTCCCACGCGAGACCGAGCCAGGCCAGGTCCTCAAGAATGGCGTCAGTGAATTCGGGTCTGCAGCGGCCAAGGTCAATATCTTCTATTCTGAGCAGCACCCGTCCGCCTGCGCGGCGCGCAGCCTCCCAGACATGCCAGGCCGAAGCGGCATGCCCAAGATGCAGAAGCCCCGTCGGTGACGGGGCAAAGCGGGTCACGAATTCCGTCACCCGCGGGCTCTAGCAAAACAGATTATGCGTTGACACCCGTTGGCATCGGACAGGACACGCCCGTGCCCCCGATGCCGCAATATCCGTTGGGATTCTTGGCCAGGTACTGCTGGTGGTAATCCTCCGCGTGATAGAAGTCCTGAAGCAGTCCAATCTCAGTGGTAATCTTTCCGCGACCGGCTTTATCGAGAGCCTCCTGATACGTGTCGCGTGTTGCAGCGGCGATCTTCAGCTGGTCATCATTGGTCACGAAGACGGCTGAGCGGTACTGCGTACCAATATCATTGCCCTGGCGCATGCCCTGCGTCGGATCATGGTTTTCCCAGAACGCCTTGAGGATATCGCCGGTGGAGACTTTGGATGGGTCGTAGATCACCCGGACGACTTCGGTATGCCCGGTCTGTCCGGAGCAGGTCTCCTCATAGGTGGGATTGGGTGTTTCACCGCCTGCATAGCCCGCCTGGGTCAGCCACACGCCGTCCATCTGCCAGAAAATGCGCTCAACACCCCAGAAGCACCCCATGCCGAGCACGATTTCTTCAAAGCCTTCAGGCGGACGGGCGTTTAGTGGGACGCCTGTCACAAAGTGCGTGTCGGCCGTCACAATTGGTTTGTCGCGTCCTGGCAACGCGGCGCCCTCTTCGGGCAAGGCAGCGGATTTGCGGGTAAAGAACATGGCAGAGGCGTCCTTTCGTGGCTCTTTTAAGGCCCTCGATATGGGGTTTGTACAGCAGAAGCACAATCGCAGGCTTGCGATCCCCCGCATCCTTCCAGTATAGACGCGCCCTTACGGTGAGGTGGCCGAGTGGTCGAAGGCGCACGCCTGGAAAGTGTGTAGGCTAGCAATAGTCTCCAGGGTTCGAATCCCTGTCTCACCGCCACTTTCTCTTCTGATGCTGGATGGCTGTTTGTGGCTCAATTTGCCGCGAGGGGCGATTGCGAGCGACTTTCGGCTTGGTAGGCAAGCGATTCCACCGCGGCGCTCAACTGATCATCGTTGAATGGTTTGGCGAGAACGCCAGCATCCTGAAAGTCAGCTGGAAGGGTCTCTCGACCGTATCCCGTTGAGAACATGAAGGGAATATTGCGCTTCGCAAGGGCGGTAACCACCTTGTCGACCCGTTCTCCGCCCAGATTGGCGTCTACGAGAGCGATGTCGGGCTGATGGGTAGACAAAACCGATAGCGCCTCTTCAACCGACGAGGCGGGCCCGATCACTGTGCAACCAAGCTCTTCAAGTTTGCATTCCATGTCCATGGAAACCACGACTTCGTCCTCTACCAGGAGCACTTTCAATCCGTCGATGGATGGCGACCGCACTGAGGCGTTTGGAGCCGCAATGGGCATCTCCGGGGCTTCGACCAGGAGGGATGAAGACATTTCGTCCGGGCACCGTGCCGCCAACTCAACCCTGAGACCATGCGGGGTATAGTCAAAGGATGCGCGTCCGCCGGCGGCCTTCAGTGATTTCTCGATCAGGCGGGTGCCAAAGCCGGTATTCTGGGGAGGGGTCACGGAAATTGGCGTCTCTTCGCGCCATGAGATCAGAATTTCTTCAGGCGCCGCCGCATTCCTCCGCCAGGAGATCTCGACACGCCCGTGAGTCATGCTTAGCGCTCCATATTTGCGCGCATTCGTCGCGAGTTCGTGGAAAATGAGCGCCATCTGAACGGCCATAGTTCCATCAAGGACAACACGCGGACCTTGAATGTCGACACGCCGAGCGCCTCCTTCATCGGGGCGCAGCTCAACCTTGATAAGCTCATGCAGCGGGAGGCCCTGCATGCGTTCTTTGACAAGCAGATCATGCGCGTTTGCCAATGCCTGCAATCTGCCTCTGAAACTTGCGGCGAAACGGGCGGGATCGGGACTGCTCGCCAAGGACTGGTTGGCGAGTGCCTGAACAGTGGCCAAAGTATTCTTCACACGATGATTGAGTTCGTCGACAAGCAGTTTCTGCAATCGTTCAGCGCTTTTGCGTTCCGTGATATCGCGTGCGACCTTGGATGCACCGATGATTGTCCCACTTGAATCGCGCAGCGGAGAAACCGTCAGGGAAATATCCAGGCGCCGGCCATCTTTTGTGAGGCGAACAGTGTCGAAATGGTCGATTTTCTGGCCAGCACGAAGTTTGGAAAGAATCTGGGTTTCCTCATCGTGCAATTCAGGAGGGATGAGTTTCAGGATCGGCTGCCCAATCATTTCGTCGGCGGTGTAACCGAAAATCTTCTCAGCGCCGTGGTTCCAGGTGCGGACAATACCATCAAGAGACTTGCTGATAATGGCATCGTCGGACGATTCCACGATTGCGGCGAGGCGTTCAAGACCCACTTTTTCATCATCGAGAATGTCCATTTCCCCTCACGCGCACATCTGTTGCTGTGAGACAGCAACGCCGTTGGTCGCGGTCAGTTCCGTTGAGGTGTCAGGTATTTAGTCTTCGGACCGGATGTGCTCCATCCCACGCTTCCGCAGACTGACGGATATGGGCGAAGGTCTTGCCCTTCATGCCGCTAGTGTCTGAAATTTCGACCACGGTACCGGGATGGGCCCCGGTATCGAAATAGGCAAAGCGTCCTCTGTCGCCACCGATCTGTCCCTCCTGTCCAATCGTGTAGCCAAGTGACAGCGCCCTGTCATAGAGGTCCTGATAGGTCTCGGTCCAGTAAGACATGTGCTGCAGCCCTTCGTGGCCAGCGTCTAGAAACTCCTTGTACATACTGGGCGTATCATTGCGCTGCTGGATCAGCTCGATCTGTAGGTCCCCTGAATTCGCGAGTGCGATTGACATTTTCACATCTGAGGTCTGACCGCGATACCTGAACCAGTCGGTCTTCACATCTTCGATATAGAACCACGGGCCGACGCCCAAGACATCCACCCAGTGCTTCATCGCTGCTTCGATATCGCGAACGACATAGCCATTCTGACAGACCTTTCCGAATACGCGGCTCATCCCCGTCCTCCCTCATTTGCTTGACACCAGTCTGCGTCCGCGCCACCTGACCGCGCAATGACGAAAGTGAAAATCTGCGGTATCCGGGACGACCACATGGTCCGGACGGCGGCGAAGGCCGGCGCCGACTGGGTAGGATTCAATCTCGTGCCCCAAAGCCCTCGATACATTGCGGGCGACGAGTTTGAGGGGGTCTCCGACAAGCTTCACGCCCTTCTCGGAACTGCAGCAAATGAGCGAGTCCGTTCAGTTGTTCTCGTTGCCGATCCTGCGATAGACTTCTTGCGCGGGTTGATCGACGCTGTGCCGCCTGACGCAATCCAGCTGCATGGAAACGAGACGCCAGACTTCGTGGCTCGGGTGCGAGAAGTGGTGCCGAACCAGACCGAGATATGGAAAGCCATTGGTGTAGCGTCCCGCGCAGACCTCCGCACCATTTCTGACTTCGGCGCAGCTGACCGTGTGCTCGTTGATGCAAAGCCGCCAAAGGGCGCTGACCGTGCCGGTGGGCATGGCCAGACGTTCGACTGGTCGATCCTCAAGGGTTGGGATGCGCCGAAGCCCTGGTTTCTCGCGGGGGGGCTGACCATCGAGAATGTTGCCAATGCCATATATGCGACTGGTGCAGATGCGGTCGATGTGTCCTCTGGAGTCGAGCGCGAGACCGGCGTAAAGGATAGCGCTCTGATCAGGAAATTCATCGCAGCGGCACGGCCTGCGTAAGGAACACAATGAACAAGCTGAATACCTGGGATCAATGGCCGGATGAGAATGGCCGGTTTGGCGAGTTTGGCGGACGCTATGTCGCCGAAACGCTGATGCCGCTCATTCTGGACCTGGAGGAAGAGTATCGCGCCGCCAAGAAGGATCCGTCCTTCAAGGCGCAGATGGAAGACCTCTGGGCCCACTATGTCGGCCGTCCATCCCCGCTCTATCATGCAGAGCGGATCTCCGAGCATTTCGGCGGGCCGAAGATCTATTTCAAGCGCGACGAGCTCAATCATACTGGCGCGCACAAGATCAATAACTGTCTCGGCCAGGTGCTGCTCGCCATGCGGATGGGCAAGAAACGGATTATTGCAGAGACGGGTGCGGGCCAGCACGGCGTGGCAACGGCGACGGTGTGCGCGCGCTTTGGCCTGCAATGCGTCGTCTTCATGGGCGCGACCGATGTCGAGCGGCAGAAACCGAACGTTTTCCGGATGAAGCTGCTTGGCGCAGAGATCGTACCGGTCTCTTCTGGCACGGGCACGTTGAAAGATGCGATGAACGAGGCCCTTCGCGACTGGGTTACCAATATCGACAACACATTCTATTGCATCGGCACAGCCGCCGGTCCTCACCCTTACCCAGAGCTGGTCCGCGACTTTCAGTCTGTCATCGGACGCGAGGCAAAAGAGCAGATCCTTGAGCGCGAAGGTCGCCTGCCCGACGCGGTGATGGCGTGTATTGGCGGCGGTTCGAATGCGATCGGCCTGTTCCACCCCTTTATCGAGGATGAGGGCGTGCGGCTGATCGGCGTCGAAGCCTCAGGTCATGGCATTGAGACAGGCCAGCATGCGGCAGCGCTAAATGGCGGCAAGCCGGGCATCCTGCATGGCAACAAGACCTATTTGCTGCAGACTGAAGATGGCCAGATCATCGACGCGCACTCGATTTCTGCCGGTCTCGACTATCCCGGAATCGGCCCGGAACACGCCTTCCTGCGGGATACTGGCCGCGCGGAATACCTCACTTGTACCGACAAGGAAGCGCTCGAAGCCTTCAAGCTCTGTACGCGCCTGGAGGGCATTATCCCGGCCCTTGAGCCTGCCCATGCCATCGCGCGGCTTGGCGATGTGTGTGAGACGATGGACAAGGACCAGATCCTGATCATGAATCTCTGCGGACGCGGCGACAAGGACATCTTCTCCGTCGCCGAGCATCTGGGGATGGATATCTAGGGATGATCTCTCACATCACGCTCGGCACCGTTGATCTGGAGCGCGCGACAGCTTTCTATTCGCCGATCATGGAGATGCTGGGGCTACAGCGAGTGCCCGCCGAGCGGTCAAAATCGTTCGTGATGTGGACCGGGGCGGACAGTTTCCGTCCGATGGTCGCCCTGACGACGCCGCAGAATGGTGAGCCGCATCATCCGGGCAATGGCCAGATGCTCGCCCTTCTGGCACCCGATCGCGAGACTGTGGCTCGTGTTCATGCAGCCGCTCTGGAGGCTGGTGGCGAAGACGAAGGCGCACCGGGCCTGCGCCCGCAGTATCACTCGAACTATTTCGGCGCGTATTTTCGCGACCTTGATGGAAACAAACTCTGTATTGTCTGCCACGATGCGGTAGAACGCTAATCCATGACCGACGCACTCCTTATCCGGATTACTTGCCCTTCCAATCAGGTGGCTCATCAGATTGGTGACACGGCGGTGGAAAAGCGGCTTGCCGCCTGCGCCAATATCGAGGGGCCCGTCTCTTCGACCTATCTCTGGAAAGGCGTGGTCGAGCAGGCCTTCGAGCACGTGCTCTGGCTGAAATCCGTCACGGCCTGCTGGGCCGAGCTTGAAGCGCTGGTCATCGAACTTCATCCTTATGACGTGCCTGCCATGGTCGCCCTGCCCTGCACCGAGGTGCTTGGGCCATTCGCAGACTGGCTGCACGAGAATACGAAAGCACCTGCAAACTGATGCCAACTCAACGCATTACCGACCGGTTCGACAAGGTTCGCGCCGAAGGCCGCGCCGCACTCGTGACCTATATGATGGCCGGCGACCCGGACATTGAGGCCAGCTTCGATGCCCTGTGCGCCCTTCGCGACAATGGCGCCGATATCATTGAGCTTGGCGCGCCCTTCACAGATCCCATGGCGGATGGACCGGCCATCCAGATGGCCGGACAGCGCAGCCTGAAGGCCGGCACAACGCTGGCCGACGTTCTGGCGCTGGCTGCGCGCTTTCGCGAAGATGACCGCGACACCCCTCTCATCCTTATGGGATACGCAAATCCGGTCTTCCATATGGGCTATGACGCTTTCGCAGAAGCAGCAGCAAAGTCCGGCATTGACGGTACAATCATTGTCGACCTGCCGCCTGAGGAAGACCATGAGCTGCGCCAGGCGTATGAAAAATATGGAATTTCAGTCATCCGTCTCGCGACCCCCACCACGAGCGAAAAGCGCATCGCCAAAGTGGCTGAGGGCGCGTCCGGCTTTCTCTATTATGTCGCCGTCGCTGGTGTAACCGGTGCAGGTTCGGCTGATCCGGAAGACATTCGGGACGGCGTTGAGCGGGCGCGCCGGGTTTCGGGCCTGCCGGTCTGCGTCGGTTTCGGTGTCCGCACCGGGGAACAGGCAGCTGCCATGGCGCGTATCGCTGATGGGGTTGTCGTCGGCTCTGCTTTCGTAGATCATGTGCGTTTAGCTCTTGAGTCGGGCGCAAGCGGCAGTATAGCCGCACGCGTGGGGGGGCTGGCGAAGGAACTCTCAACTGCGCTGAAAAGCGCTTAGGGTAATGGACTGACCAAAGTCAGGAGTCCTGAAGAATATGAACTGGCTAACCAATTTCCGCACGCCGGGGCTGAAGACTTTTCTGTCCTCGAAGAAAGACACGCCGGACAATCTCTGGGTCAAATGTCCCAAATCCGGCGAACTGGTCTATCGCTCCGATCTGGAGGAAAGCTGGTACGTCACGCCTGCTGGCGCGCATCTCAGGATTTCGCCGCGCCGCCGTTTTCGCCTCTTCTTTGACGATGAGCGCTGGGAGCCATTGCCGCTGCCGCCCGTCGCACAGGACCCGCTGAAATTCAAGGACGACAAGGCTTATCCGTCCCGCCTCAAGGCCGCGAAGAACAAGATCGCTGGCCGCGAAAAAGAGGAAAGCCCGGAAGGTAGCCCGCCGGTCGCCCAGGATGACTGCATGGCCGCAGCCTTCGGTCGCATCAATGGTAAGCCAACGGTGATTCTCGTCCAGGATTTTGCCTTCATGGGCGGATCGCTCGGCATGGCCGCTGGCGAGGCCTTCATTGCGGCAGCGCAGCTCGCCGTGGCCCGCAAGGCAGCGTTTGTTGTCTGCACAGCCTCTGGCGGTGCGCGCATGCAGGAAGGGACGCTTTCCCTGATGCAGATGCCGCGAACCACGCTTGCGATCAGCGAAGTGCGTGATGCCGGCCTGCCTTACATTGTGATCCTGACGGACCCGACATCGGGCGGCGTGTCCGCTTCCTATGCGATGCTGGGCGATGTTCATATTGCCGAGCCTGACGCCATGATTGCGTTTTCCGGCCCGCGCGTCATTGAGCAGACGATCCGCGAGAAGCTTCCAGAAGGCTTCCAGCGCTCTGAATTCCTGCGCGAGAAAGGCCAGGTCGACATTGTCTGCGACCGCCGCGAGCTGAAGGCCACGCTGGGCCGCGTTCTGACCCACCTCTTGCCAAAGCGGGCCAAGGAAACCTCCGCCATCGGCCCGGTCAAGGCGCCGCTCGCCGACGTGCCCGCTCCGGCGAAGCGGAGTTCCAAGGCTTGATCGACGCCAAGGTTGCGGTCGAAGCTGCGCTGAAGCGGTTTGAGCGCTTTAACCCCACCGAACGGGTTCTTACGCTCGACCGGCTGCTTGTCGTTCTGGAGACCCTCGGCAATCCGCATCTGGACCTGCCGCCCACCATCCATGTCGCAGGCACGAACGGAAAAGGCTCCACGACAGCTTTCATCCGCGCGATGGCAGAGGCTGCTGGCCTGAAGGTCCATGTCTCGACCTCGCCGCATCTTGTTCGCTTCAATGAGCGCATCCGGCTGGCCGGCGAGATCATTTCTGACGAAGCGCTGATCGGTTATCTCTCCCGCGTCGAGGAGGCCCTTCAGGGCCGTGATATTACCCATTTCGAAGCGACCCAGGCTGCGGCCTTCCTCGCCTTCCATGAGGTGCCGGCAGACCTCCTCATCCTCGAGGTCGGCCTCGGCGGGCGCTATGATGCCTCGAATGTCATTCGCGAATGCGCTGTTGGCGTGATTACGCCGGTGGATTTCGACCATATGCAGTTTCTCGGCAATACGATCACCCAGATTGCGAGCGACAAGGCCGGCATCCTGAAGCCTGGCTGCGCCGCTGTTTCCGCCATCCAGCGCCCCGAAGCCGAAGCGGCGATCCGGCTCGAAGCGGCCAAGACCGGTGCCGATATCGACTTCCTGACGAGCGAAGACATTGCGTCCATCTTCCCGCCGCTCGGCCTTGCTGGCAAACACCAGTTCGCCAATGCGGCACTCGCCGCCAAGGCCCTGCGCGCCTGGGGCCATCCGGCGATCACTGACAAGGCGATCCTCACCGGCTGTGCCACTGCCTACTGGCCCGCCCGGATGCAGCGTCTTGCCGAGGGCCCCGTGACCGCGATGGCGAGCGATGTGCCGGTCTGGCTCGATGGCGGGCATAACCCGCATGCTGCAAGAGCCATTGCAGAAACGCTGGATGATCTCGACCGCGAGGAAAGTCCGAAGCGCACCATGCTCGTCTCCGCCATGCTCGCGACCAAAGATGCCGCCGGTTTCTTTGCCGAGCTCAATCGCCCGGGACTTGAGGTCTTCACCACAGAAGTGGTGGGCAATGATTTCACGGCCAGCGCCAAAGTCCTAGCAGAAGCGGCGCAATCAGCCGGCCTGAAGGCGACGGCCTGCGAGAGTTTCGAAGCCGCGATGCGGGCCGCTGTCGAGGCCGGGGCTGAGCGGATCCTGATCTGCGGATCGCTCTATCTGGCGGGCGATGTCCTCGGCCAGAACAATGAGCTGCCGCGTTAGGCTTCTGTTTCCCGCCTTCGTGGTTCGACTTCGCTCACCATGAAGGCTTGGGACGAAGATTTCTTCATGGTGAGCGGGGTTCGTCAGGCTCACCATGAGGGTCGAACCATAGAGGGCGCTGCACCTGCGCCCGCAAACCCGGCTGGATTTGCGGCGATGAGCTCAAATTTTCCATGGATTCAGCTCGAATCCAGGATGAGCTTGCGCATCGCCGTATTGGTCTCGTGCAGGGAAAAGCTCGCAAGCAGGCCGAGCTCGCCGGGCAGGCGGTTGAGGCCCGGCACGGGGCAGGCGAGGGGGATGATCGCATTGGCGCGCTTCATCTGGCGGAAGCGGCGCGCGAGACGGCGGGCGGCGGCAGTAGGGTCTTTCGCCAGGCCGGAAAGGGTCCGCCACCGGTCCAGAATCAGGCCGATCCTGACCGGGGGCCTCGGCCCCGTCCGGCCGCGCGCATTCAGCATGTCGATGGCGCGCGCATTATAGGGCCGGTTCGGGAAGACGGCGAAGCGCCAACGATAAGGTTTTGGCGCGCGGTCGCGAGGGCGCTTGTCCGGCGCACGCTCTGGCATATCGGTCAGCGCCCACTCTGCCGCCAGCGCCCAGATGAGGCGGCGCAGCAGGATTTCGGCTTTTCGCAGCGCGGAGGAGATTTTCTGCGCAAGCGAGCGCGTCATCTCTTCGGGGTCCAGATGCAGCCTGCCTTTGTCACCGGTGGCCAGCAGCCAGTCCGCAATCAGCTCAAAACTCGCACGCAGGAAACCGGACAGTTCGGGCATGCGGACAAGGATAGGGCGGGGCGGTGTACGGTTGGATGGATTGCTCCTGCGCCCGTTTAGGACGCAGGAGAGGAACGAATTAATCTGCAGCGGCTTTTCGCTGCAGGTCACGCTTGGCTAGGATGTTATGGAGGTTTGCCCAGTGTGGCCTACTTTTCCCAACCGATTGAGGATTCCGGCCGAGTGAAGTACTCATTTCGTGGGTGGATTTTAACAGTGCGCTTGCGTCCGCGTTCCACGCTTCGATAACTTGGTTGAACCCGCCTCTCCACTCTGCTTCCAGAGTGTGGGGATTGAGATCAACGTACCAGCGAAACGCAGCCAGAATAGGATAAAGCGCCCCATTTACCATTCGATATTCAGCGGACTGTCCAGTGAATGGAAACTTCCAATTTCCGGATTTTTTCTTTTCCGAAAAAGCGAGACTGCCGGCTTTGCCTCCCTCAATTTCCGAATTCCATATGAAGTAGTAATCGCGCCTAATCATATCATGAAGCCGGAGAATATCTTTAAGAATCGGCCTCATGCGCTTAAAGCTCGCGCCCTTCTTCTCAAACGCCTTCAGCGCCATGGATTTCTTCTCGTATCCATAGACGGGATGGTCATCACCGTCGTTGGGGTGGAGTTCAACGTTGAACATAGCGAGCAATGCGACGATGTCTCGAGCGTCATATTCGCCGGGGTCGTTCTCAGACCAAGCGATTTGATCGTAGTAAGGTGAACTCTTGAGTTCCGTCTTCATCCATTCGAACGCTCCAGAGAGGTTGTCCAGGCTCATGTCCTGAACCTGAACGGACGTATTGAGGCCGCCCGCGATTTCAGGGATCCAATGATCCGGTACACCTATCCGAACTTCAACGGTAACGAATTGCTCTGTTGGCAAATCACTACTCGACTGACTTGATGTAATTATTTCATAGGTGTGACCGCCATCTACAATTCCATGAATGCCATTCAGCATTTGTATTTCGTATTTGTCGTCCCCCGTCGCTTTCACACTTTGGGCGATGATGGTGATACCTTTGTTTTTTAGGTGAAATGTTCCTGTTTCGCAGTCGCGGTTGAATAAGCTGTCTTCGACCTTGCGGTACACTCGTTTGCTCGTTTTGGGACGCCGAGCATTAGGGTCAAGTGGAATGCCTTTGGGCAAGCCGTGGACCGGTACGACAAATACATGTCGCTCAGTGCCATACTCAGTTTTAAAATTGGGATCAGGTATCCGACGTGCGATTGGCGCATGGATAATTACAGCGTTCGTATTGGACATACGAATCTCCTTTTTAGATGACGCAGTCTCCGACTGCTCAGTTGTATGCTGTGCCGAAACCTATCGACCAGCAGAGACTGTATACTTCGAATCCTTTAATATTGGAAGCGTTTACTAAACCTAAGCGTTCTTGATCGTCACGCGACCATCTATCGGGACAGGTATCCCGTTGGCGAAGGTTGTGACGGGAGGGCGGTCCTTAGATGCCCGCCTTCGCAGGCATCTGCGGATGGTGTGCTAGGTGTCTATCGGCCGACGATACCTGCGTAGGCAGGTATCTATGGGGTGGGGTCTGAGACGAGTGATGGGTTGACATGTCGAGCTATGGACCCCTGCCTTTGCAGGGGTCTTCGGCACAATTTCACCCAGACATTCTTAATCGTTGATCGCCATCGACCGGGATATGCACGCCGTGCAAGAAGCTGGAGGCGGGGAGGACGATGGAGAGGGTGACGTTCGCGACTTCTTCGGGGATGCCGTAGCGTCTGAGAGGCACGCGCTCCCTTCTCCCGATTGCGGGAGAAGGGCCGGGGATGAGGGCTTTGAGGTGGTTGTCAGTTCGACGGTAGTTTTTTTCCGAGACGTTGTTGCCCTCACCCCTGACCCCTCTCCCGTGATCGGGAGAGGGGGAAGTTACTCTTTCTGCAGTCGTTCTATTTCATCTCGCACGACAGTCAGAAGATGGTCCGGGCTCTTGGCCGTTTCGGTGTCGATGCGGAGGATGCGCCAGCCTTCAGCGGCGAGCCTTTGATCGCGCGCCGCATCGTTTTGTTTGACGTGTTCAAGTTCATGAATGCTGCCGTCGATTTCGATAGCGAGCTTGAGCGCCCGGATGGCAAAGTCGACGGTCAGCCCGGCTACAGGATGCTGGCGGCGTACGGGATAGCCTTCCTTGCGCAAGAGCCGAAGCGTCTGCCAGGCCTTCTGTTCAAGCGTGTTCGCAGTCTGACGGAGCTGGCGTGCGCGGCTGATGTTCTTGGACGTGGGCATTGGATTTGGAGCGCTGCGCTTGAGTTGAGACAATTCAGCCCTCACCCCGTGCTCCGGCGCATCGCAGTGCGATGCTCGTGCCGTCGCACCCTCTCCCGCATTCGGGAGAGGGGAGAAGGTCAGGCATTCTTGATCGTAAGCCCGCCATCCACCGGGATGTGCACGCCGTGCAGGAAGCTCGAGGCTGGCAGGACGACCGAAAGCGTCACATTCGCGACTTCTTCGGGGATGCCGTAGCGGCGCAGCGGCACGCGGCGTTTGGCGTAGATGGTCTTGTGCTCGTCGGAGATGCCTTGCGTGATGCCGGTATGGATCGGGCCGGGGCAGACGGCGTTGACGGTGAGGTCAAACTCTTCGCGGCCAAGGTCCACTGCCATGCCGCGGGTCAGGCCGATGACGCCGTGCTTGGCGGCGACGTAGGGTGAGTTGCCGGGCGTTGCGCCGAGGCCCTCTGTCGAGGCGATGTTCACGATGCGGCCGAAGCCGGCCTTGCGCATATGGGGCAGGGCGGCGCGGGCGGCGCGCTGGTGGCTGGTCAGCATGACATTGAGGGTCGCGTCCCAGGACTTTTCATAGGTGTCGCCATCGCCATTGATCGGCGCCATCATCGCGAACCCGGCATTATTGACGAGGATTTCGAGGCTGCCGAAATGGTCTGCGGCCTCATTGATGACGCGCTCGATGGTGGCGGCATCCGAGACGTCGAGCGCCCAGCCGCGAACATTCTCGAAGCCGGCATCCCTGATCTCCTGCACCACCTTGTCGACGGCCTCCTGCTTGAGGTCTGTCACGGCGACATTCGCGCCCTCATGGGCGAAGAGGTGCGCGGTCGCGCGGCCCATGCCGGAAGCAGCGCCGGTGACGAGGGCGGTCTTGCCTTTGATCGAGCGGGACAGGGGTTGGTAAGGGGTCATGCGGTCCTCCGGCGTTTTATTTCACGTGTGAAGTATCGTTTAGGGCGGAGAGAGGCTGGCGTAAATGGGATATTTGAGGTCGCTGGCTACGAGGCGTCACCCTCGACCGCTCAAGACGGTCTGAGGGTCCAGCTTCCGGTTGGGAGGCTGGATGGTGCGGACAGGGGGGGAGATGGGCTCTCAGATGATCCTGCGGCTCATCGAGCGTGACGCATTTCTTCGGTCGTTACCGCTCATCTTCGTGGTTCGACTTCGCTCACCATGAAGATGAAACCCACGAAGCCTTCATGGTGAGCGTGGTTCGTTCGACTCACCATGAGGGTTGAACCATTGCGGCCGCGCCAGAACGAAAAAGCCCGCCACCTTGGGGTGACGGGCTCTTGTCTCATATCAGGCGAAGCGGCGTTTACGCGCTTTCCTTGATCCATTCGGTGAGGCGCTGTTTGGACATGGCGCCGAGATGGGTCGCGGCGACCTTGCCGTCCTTGAACAGCATCAGCGTCGGCATGCCGCGCACGCCGAACTTGGACGGGGCGACGGGGTTCTCGTCGACATTGATCTTGGTGATCTTCACCTTGCCGGCGAGTTCCTCGGCGACGGACTCCAGGTGCGGGGCCATCTGCTTACACGGGCCACACCATTCGGCCCAGAAGTCGACCACGACCGGAAGATCGCCAGCGATGGCTTCGTCGAAATTGTCATCAGTAATGTTTTCGGTGGCCATGATGCCTCCTTCTCAAAAACTTGTTCTGGCAGATAAATAAGTAGGTGCCGGGATTCTTCAAAGGCCACCAGCTAAACGATTGCGTGAGCTTTGCAAAAGGGTCTCGTTCAGCTCGAACAGCTTCGGGCCGTCCGTGTAGAGCAGGGCAGGGCGGATGCGGCGGTTGGGCCAGGCGGCTTCAAGCACCATCTTGTAGGCCGCCATCTGGGCGAGATAGGAGGCGTCGATCTCCTCGGCGCTGGCGGGGGCCGGGCGGTCTGTCTTGTAGTCGATGAGTAGGACGTCGGTGTCCGTGATGACGAGACGGTCGGCGCGGCCATTAATGATGATCTTGCCGGCGGCTGTTTCGATTTCGCCGACAATGGCGGCTTCCGAGCGACCGCCGGGGGCGAAGACGTCCGCGAAGTCCGGATGGGCGAGCGTGGCGAGGGTGACGGAGAGGATCTCCTCCTGTTCGCCGGGAGTGAGGTCTGTGTGGCGGGTGAGCCAGGCGCGGGCATGCGCCTCGCGGGCTGTCTCTGGCTGCTCTGGCAGGTATTGCAGCAGGGTGTGGATGAGCTGTCCGCGTTTGAGAGCCGCTGAACGCGCCTTGCCGAAGGGTTTGGAAACGGGGGCCGTGTCTGTGAGCAGGCGGCTCGGCGCGCGGACAACCGGGCCGGTGGCGGTGGTGGCCGGCGCGCGGAAGGCCCAGTCGGGCGCGACGGCTTTGGGCCGGGCGCCTGTGCTTTCGACATCCGTGAGCGGCGGCAGGACGGTGCCAAAGGTGAGCGTTTCGTCCGTGTCAGGGCTCGCGCCGGTCAGCGCCAGCATGGCAGAGCGGCAGAGGCCGTACCAGCTGTCGGGCTCATAGCCCGCGCCTGTCTTGCGGCCGGCGAACGCGCCGCCAATGATCAGCCGGTCCTGCGCGCGGGTGAGCGCTACATAGAGCAGGCGGCGGGACTCGCGGGCCTGCGCGGTCTTTCTCTGAAGGCGGAGGCGCTCAAGGACGGGCGGGTCTTCCTTTTTGTTGGGGCTGTAGACGGGCGTGCGACCATCGACCATGAACAGCCCGTTCGTGTCGGCTTTTTCCGGTGCGGTCGTGTCGGGCAGGATGACGATGGGAGCCTGCAGGCCCTTGGCGCCGTGGACCGTCATGACGCGGATCTCGCCATCGGCTTCGGCAAGGTCGCGTTTGAGCTGGCTGTCATCGCCCTCGATCTCGGCGAGGAAGGCCTGGAGGCTGGCGGCCTCGCCCATGTCAAAGCCGAGGGCGCGGTCGACGAGGGCGCTGACCGGGTCGCGGGCCGGCTCGCCGAGGCGCTGGATGAGGCGGTCCCAGCCGGAGAGGTTGCCCGCACGGCGGGTTGTCAGCGCGCGCATCAGGAAGTCGAAGGCTGGCAGGTGTACGTGGGCGAGAAGGTCTCCGCAGAAATCGCGGGCGGGGGCGAAGCGGGGTTCGGTGCTGGCCTGCAGTCGGTCCCAGAGGCTTGTTCCGCGTTTTCGGTCATGGGCGAGCACGAAGAGCTCATTATCGTCATCGACGAGGCCGCAGAATGGGCCGCGCAGGATCTCTGCGAGCGTCAGATCATCGGGCGGGAAAAGTGCAAACCGGATGAGATTCAGGCAGTCCTGCACGCCGATATGGTCGAGCAGGACGAGCCGGTCGGCGCCTGCGACAGGCAGTTTCTTCCTTTTGAGCGCCTTGATGATGCTCTCGAACAAGGCCCCGCGCTTGCGCACGAGGATGAGGATGTCGTCAGCGCGCACCGGGCGTGTCTGCCAGCGACGCTTGCCGCTCTCATCCGGTATTTCTTCCCAGACAGGCTCCTTTGCCTGGATCATTTCATCGATTGCGCGTGCGACGCGTTCGGCGAGCCGGTTCTTGGGAGAGCTTTCGGAAATATGGTCGAGCGGTGCATCCCATGGATCACCCTCTTCCTCATCCGTATGCGGCTCGACCGGCCAGAGATCGATACGGCCCTGCTGGCCGGCGCGGCTGGCCGTGTGCTTGAGGAGGTCGGCCTCATCAGGCGGTGTCTCCGTGAACGGATCACCGTGGAAATTATCCTGGTTGAACACGCCATCGACGAAATCGAGCACGTCCTGCGTCGAGCGGAAGGACATGGTCATGTCCGGCATGTTCGCCTTGCCATGCAGCGCTTCCTCGGCGGCGGCGAAGTCGCGTTTCTCCTTCAGGAACTGTTCGGGGTCTGCGCCCTGGAAGGAGTAGATGGACTGTTTCTTGTCGCCGACGGTGAACTGGGTGCGCGGCTCGGTGGAGCGCTCGGCGCCCATGCCGGCGCGGAATTCCTCGACCAGGGCCTTGATCAGCACCCACTGGTCCGGACTGGTGTCCTGCGCCTCGTCGAGGAGGATATGGGTGAGGCCGCCATCAAGCTTGAAGAGCACCCATTCGGCGACGCCGGTCGATGTCAGCAGGTGTTTGGTGTGCTGGATGAGGTCGTCGAAATCGAGCGCGGCGCGGCGGTTCTTCCCTTGCTCATACGCCTGAAGGACAGGCAGGCCGACCTGGACGAGTGCGAGCGAGCGCTCATAGGCGCGGCGGGCGATGAGTTTGGTCTGGACCCTCTGGAATCGGGCAACTTCGCTGCCCTCGCCATCCTTCATCTGGAAGAGGTCAGCAAGTTCAGGCACGGCCTTCGCCGCGCCAGCCGTGTACGGATTGGATTTACGGAGGTCACCTGAGCTGGTCAGGAAGAGGCTGGCAAAGGCGTCCCAGCGATCGCCAGCCGAATGAGGCTGCAGGATGAAATCCAGCGTCTCGAAAAGCTTGTCGTCGGACGCGCCGCGTTTTGGCAAGTCGTTCAGGCCGAGCAGGGCTGACTGCAGGCTGGCGCGGGGCAGGGCAGGGCCCATCGCGTCTGCGACCAGTTCGTCAACGGTTTCATCGGGCGCGTCCAGAACAGCCTTGATGTCTTCTGCAACATCGTCAGGGTCGCGGCCCGCAAGTCGGGTGCGCACCCAGCGCAGGCTTGACAGAACAGCTCCGGCCCCAAGGCCGCCGCCGGTCTCGGACAGGGTGACGAGCGCGTCCGGCGCTGTCTCGCTGGCATGGAGCATCTGGTCCCGCAGGCTGTCTTTCCAGATGCGGTCGGCGTCACGGTCTTCAATCTCGCCAAATCCAGGCGACACATCTGCCTCCAGCGGAAAGCGGCGCAGGATGCGCGAGCAGAAGGCGTGGATCGTCTCGATGCGAAGGCCGCCAGGCGTCTCAAGAGCGCGGGCAAAGAGCGCGCGGGCGGCTTGAAGGTCTTCATGAGAATAGCTTTCGGGCGGTCGGCGTTCGAGCTTGGCGAGTTCGCCTCGCAGTTCATCGTCTCGCGCAACCGACCAGCCGCCGAGCGTGCGGAAAAGCCGGCTCAACATCTCGTTTGCGGCGGCCTTTGTGTAAGTCACGCAGAGGATTGTGTCCGGATCTGCGCCCTTGCGGCCGTCTTCCCGGCGCAGCAGGAGGCGGGCGACACGGTCGATCAGGACTTTCGTCTTGCCGGAGCCGGCATGCGCCTCGACCCAGGCCGAACGGTCCGGCAGGGCGGCATCCGCCTGCGCGTCCTGCGCCAGACTGTAGGCTTCGCGGTGCGCTGCGTCAGTCATCTCCATCCTCCGCAGCCCATTCGTCGCGCCGCGCGAGGCGGGCATAGTCCGAGCCATATTTGGCCCATTTCGGACGCGGCATGGAAATGTAGGGGTGGTTGGGGTCAGCGAATTTCTCGATAAGCTTCAGGAAGCCCTCGCGGGTTTCGGCGATGATCTCTTCGATTGGTTTTTCCGGGTGCTGGCTGCCCGCCTTGTCGCCAATATTGCGGACATCGAATTTTGAGCCGAAGCGCACATAGGTGAGCGCACTGACTGGCTTGGCGGTGACACCCTGCGCGGCAAACCCGCCTTCCTGAGCGATGATGGCTTGCAGGGGCATTTGCGGGTTGAGGCCGGTGCGAACCTCGCCTTCGCCGGGAGGAGCGCCAGACTTGAAATCGAGGATGGCGAGCGTTCCGTCCTGATGTTTTTCGATCCGGTCAGCCGTCGCCGTCAGCGTGAAGGCGGCACGGCCCATCCCCGGCACATCAAAGCTGTGCTCGCCCTTGATCTCCGTGTACGGCGCTCCGGCGATAAGGTGCAGGCGGGCAGCGCGCCAGGCAATGTACTCGCCGGCCACCTTGCGGCGGGCCGCGACCGCGCCGAGGATCACTTCTTCGGCTTCGCCCGCTTCGCGCAATTCCTGCTCCAGCAGGGTAACCAGGGCATCTGCAGACTTTTCGACGCCTGCCTCCTCGAACTTTTCGAGCGCTGCGTGAATGGCCGTGCCGCGCGGGCGCGCATCGACGGGAAGCTCCAGCGCGTCAAGCTTGTTCAGCCCAAGGACGTATTGCGCATAGATGGCGTAAGGGTCGCGCTGCAGCGCTTCGATCCGGGTGACAGACAGGCGGCGCGGGCGGTGTTCGGACGCCGGGGCGGGGCGAGGCTCGGTCTTGAGGGCGAGCGTCGGTGGTTCGCTCAGGGTGGCCAGCCAGAGGCGTGGATCATCCTCTTCTCGGGGGGCGAGCGCATCCGCAGCGCCCTTTTCTCCAAGCGCGCCGCGGGCCAGCGTGTTCAGCCGCCAGAGCCAGCGCGACGAGACAGCCGGGGCATCTTCCCGCCGCTTTGACGAGAGCAGGATCACGTTTGGCGCGGCAGCCATCTGGGCAAAGTCATGCGCCGACAGGCCGATGCGCTCATCAGGGTCATTGAGGCCGATGTCCTTGCGAAAGCTGCGGGGGAGGAAAGCATCGGCCGGTGGCTGCTGAGGCCAGACACCTTCGTTGAGGCCTGCCAGGATGAGCCGGTCGGCGCTCTGCAGGCGCGCTTCGAGCGGACCCCATATGGCAAGGCGGGGGTGGTCAGCTCGGCTGCGCACGGTCAGGGCCGCGCAATAGGCCTTGAACAGCTCACACCAGACTTCGGGAACGGCATCCTCCATGCTTGCCGTCATCAGGGCGAAATCGCGAAGGGCCGTCGACAGCGCTGCACCATCCTCGCCGGCCCAGGGGAGCGGCGTGGCGCCAAGCTCGCCCATCATGTCAGCCACGGCTTCGAGATAGGCCTGGCCGGCAATCGCGGCATCCGGGTCGCGGAGGCCAGCCTTGTCGAAGTGCGCTTCGAGATGCGTCGCGATCTTACGGGCGAGGGCGACGGTGTCGTCCGAGAGGCCGGTGCGTTTGCGGTGGTCCTCATCGCCTGCCGTGCGGTCGATATGGTCGTTGAGGCCATCCCAATCATTCCAGCGGCGCGGACCGCGCAGGAAGAAACGTTCAAAGCCTGCAAGATCGTGCGGATACTGGACCTGCGCATGTTTTAGGGCCGCGAGCAGCGTCACCGGATGGGTGGGGTCGACAGTCCAGTCCATGATCAGCGCGGCGAGGCTGCCGGCTGGCGTCTGCAGGAGCGGCGTACCGCCAGACGGGGTGAGGTCGATATCCCACTGTTTCATCAGGGCCGAAACGCGGCGGGCAAGGCCTGCATCGGGCGTGACGAGCGCGGCTGTTTCATTGTCGGTTTCGAGGGTCTGGCGCAGCAGCAGCGCGGCGCACCACGCTTCCTCACTCTCATTGGCTGCCTCGATCATGGTGAGGCCGGAAAGACCCTTGCGGGCAAAGTCAGCGGGCTGCTGGGCGTCAGCCATCTCATTGAGGCGTTCGAGCCAGCCGGATGTGTCATCGGCGGGGGCGAGGGCTTCGTGGATGAGATCGCGGCGCGCGGCGGCTTCAGGCGTTTCGTCCAGGCCTGGCCAGGGCGCGACTTCATCAGGCCGGAAACCGAGGGCGGCAAGCGTTTCGGCAAAGGCATATTGCGGATGGTTCGGGGTCTGCGCGATGCGGGCCCATGCGCGGGGCTCAACGCCGGTGTCGAGGCCTGGCAGGACTATAAGGCTTTGCGGCAGGGTGAGCGCGGCCTTCATCAGTATACGCCCGGACGGGTCCGCGCCGGTCGATCCTGCAATGATGACGCGGCCCCGGGGCGGGGTAGAGCTCCAGTTGGCGGCCATCGCCTCGGCGGCGGCGAGGCGGCGGGCATAGGGGTCCATCTGGACGTTTCTTTCCAGTTCCTCCGGCCACTGGGCGGTGATGATGTCGAGAAAGTCGACCGAGCGGCGCCAATGTTCGGCAAGCTGGCGATCCTGAACGAGGCTCTCGAGCCGGCCCCACTCGACCTTGCCGGACAGCGCGGCCTGGTCGAGCAGACGGGCCAGTTCGCGGGCGGCGGCCAGTGCGGAAGCGGGTGGGACGGGCTTGCCCTGTCGCTCATAATAGGCGGTGACGAGCCTTGTCAGGCGGCCGAGACGTTCGGCGGCCGGGATGGCCGGGGGCAGGTCAGCCAGAGCGGACTCAGCGCCCGGGGGCGGTTCGTCATTTTCGAGATCACCGAGAGGCCGGATCTCTGGCATCAGCAGGGTGTTGCCGCCTGCAGCCTGAAACAGGGCGAGCGCGAGTGCACGGGCCGAGCGCCGGTTCGGGACGTAGATGAGATCGTCCGCCATCGCGTCGGGCGCATCGGCCAGGCCGGTCTCTTCTGCGAGGGCGCGGGCGAGCTCTTTGAGGAAGTTCGCGCCGGGCGGAATGGTGCGCAGCTTGGGCGCGCCGGACGCAAAAAGGCCGGGTTTGCTCATGCCCCGAAGCATTTCAGCCACATTTCTGCGTCCTTGAGGGCGACAGGGTCGCCAACATGCAGCCAGAAGCGGTCGAGCGGGACGCCGTGCATTCGCTTGTTCGGCAGCAGGTCAGACCAGATCCGGAAGGCCGAGAAAGGTTCGGCCTTGTGGGCTGCATAGAGCTTGGGATTGACGATGCGCAGGCCCGCATAGGCCCAGGGGGCAGTGGGTTCATCGCCGCGATGGGTGAGCGCACCTTTTGCGTCGATAAAGAAGTCTCCGGCTCCGCTAAAGCCGAGGCAGCGCTCCTTGTCGGCCAGCAGCAGGACTTCATCCATCACCGACGGGAAATACGCATTGGCGAGGGCGTGCAACGGCGCGGCATCATTGGGGGCCCAGAAGGCGTCCGTGTTGACGACAAAGACCGGGGCTTCGCCGAGCAGGGGCGCGGCCTTGGCGAGCGCGCCGCCTGTCTCGAGGACCTGCTCGCGCTCGTTAGAGATGACGACATCCACCCCGGAGATGCCGCGCATATGCGCCTCAACCTGATCAGCGCACCAATGCGTGTTGACGACCAGTTTCTTCACGCCGGCATCGATCAGCGCGTCGAGCTGCCAGTCAATCAGCGACTTACCGGCGACATTGAGAAGGGGCTTGGCCGTGTCATTGGTCAGCGGCCGCATGCGCGTGCCGAGGCCGGCGGCGAGGATCATGGCGGTCTGAGGGATATTTGTCATACGCAGCGTTTCGTGATTGTGGCGATCTGGCCGCGCTGAGGCGTCGTGGTTCGACGTCGCTCACCATCACGCCTTCTGGTCTGTCGGACATAGCCGTCATCCTGAGCGAAGTCGAAGTATGAAGACGAACGTTTGTCACGCTGTACAGTCATTTTGCCTCCTCGAAGATAAAAGGCGCGGTGTCGCGGACGAAGGCGGCCATGCCGGCGGCGGATGGATGCTCGAGGTTGCGGGCGAGCAGCAGCTTCTGGCGCGGCAGGAAATCGAGATAGCGCGGTTTGTGATCGCGGACGATGAGGCGGGAGAAAATCCCGACGATGCGGAGCGCATTGAGCGTGCCGATGATGGAGAGGCGCTCGAGGAAATCGGCTTCGGATTTGCCGGTCCTGTCGAGATAGGTCTTGATGGCCGCTGAATAGGCGGCGGGCGAGACCTCGCGCCGGGCGTCCTGGACCAGCATCGCCATGTCCCAGGCATCCCAGCCGATGACGGCGTCCTGAAAGTCCAGCAGGCCGATCCGGGCCCGGCCTTCGCGTTCCGGCAGCCAGATCAGGTTTTCGGCGTGGTAGTCGCGAAGCGTCAGCTCGCGCGGGAAGTCACGGGCGCGGTCCAGCAATACGGCGAGCTCTCGTTCCCAGCGGGCGTAGTCAGCGTCCATCATCCGCATGCGGGCGTCCTGCTTCGGAAACCAGTTGGCGAAGAGGCTCGCATTCACATTGAGGGCAAGGTCGTCGAAATCAAGAATCGGCCAGTCGCGGCCGAGGGCATGGAGCTGGCGCGGCGTTTCGAGGGCGTGCAGGTCTGCCAGCGCAGAGGCGGCGGCGGTGTAGAGCGTGACCTCGTCCGCGCCCTTTTCAATGAGGCGGGCAAACTCTTTCAGCGTGCCGAAATCCTCGATGATGGCGAGGCCGAGCGAGGAATCGCCAGCATAGATGGCGGGCGCGCTGAACCCGTGATCACGGAGCCAGCCACCGATTGCGGCGAAGGCTTCCACGCGCGAGGCGGCGAGGCGTGACTGCTTGTTCCAGCCACCGGCAAGGCGCTCCTCTGCGGACATGGTGGGCGTGCACGGATCATCCTCGACCAGCGGTGCGTCCATCAGAAGCGCAGTTGTGCCGTCCGCTTTTGCGAGGCGGCCATAGCGGCGCGTCGAGGCATCCTGCCCGAGCCATGAGAGCCTTGCCTCACCCCAGCCGGAGCGGTCGAGGAAGGCCTTGATCTCAAAGGTGCGATTCGCGTCAGATCCCATGCAGGCGAGTCTGCCAGTCTTCGCCGTGGGGGACCAGTCTTGCGGTGCGACCGTCGGCGGTTTGTTCAAGCGTAAGGTCGAGCCGCCATGCTGGCAGGTGGTCCCCTGCCTTTGCGGGCCATTCGATCAGGGCGAGGCCGTCCATTGTCTCGTCCCATCCCAGCTCCATGACGTCATCAGGCTCCTCCAGCCGGTACAGATCGAAATGGAATATGGGAAAGTCCGGACCGTCATATGTCTGGACAAGGGTATAAGTCGGGCTCGGCACTTCGGTTCGCGCGCCGAGAAGCGCGGAAATGAGCGAACGCGAGAAGGTGGTCTTGCCGGCACCGAGACCGCCATGAAGCGCGATCACGTCGCCCGCCCGGATGTGTGGGGCAAGGCGGCGCGCCAGCCGGTCGGTTGCAGCTTCATCGGCGAGGTGAAATTCGAGGGCGTCCATCTCAGAGAGCGTCCAGCGTGTCCGAAATGGCCTTGACCAGCGCTGCGGTGGGTTCGCACCCGGCTGAGAGGCGGACATAGCCTTCCCTGACGGCGTCACCCCAGCGGGCGCGGCGTTCGGCGGATGTCTGGATGCCGCCAAAGCTCGTCGCGGCAAAGATGGCGGGGCAGTCGGTGATGAAGCGTTCGGCGGTTGCGGCATCGGCGAACGTCACACCGATCACAAATCCCGGTTGTGCCATCTGCGCCGCTGCGATCCTGTAGGACGGGTCGTCGGCGAGGCCGGGGAAGCGGACGGCCTCCACCGCCTTGTGGCTGTAGAAGAGATTGGCCAGCGCCTGGGCATTCGCGCACATGCGGGCGAGGCGAAGTTCGAGCGTCATCAGGCCGCGATAGGCCAGATAGGCTTCGGCGGGACCGGGTGTCGAGCCTGCAAGCTTTCGCCAGTTGCGTATGCGCGCCATGATTTCCGCGTCGCGACCGGAGACGTGGCCAAAGAGCACGTCCGAGTGCCCGGCGAGCGCCTTTGTATCGGATGAGACGGTGAGGTCGGCGCCGAGGTCCAGCGGGCGCTGCAGGAGCGGGGTGGCCGTCGTATTGTCGACGATGACGAGCGCACCTGCCGCATGAGCGCGTTTGGTTATCGCGGCGATGTCGCAGACGTCGAGACCGGGATTGGACGGGGTTTCGATCCAGACAAGGTCAAAACGGTCGAGCGCATGGCCGGTCATGTCAGCGGTCGGGATTTCGACGGTTTCGATCTCATGCTGGCGGATGAATTCATTCAGCAGGACGCGGACGGTGTAATAGCCGTCCGAGGGAAGGAGCAGTTTCGATTTCGGCTTCAGGGTCGCCATCAGCGCGGCGGTGACAGCCGCCATGCCTGAGGGGAAGCAGATGGTTTCAGCATCTTCGAGAGCACCGATCGCGCTCTCGACAGTGCCCCAGCCGGGATTGTCGAAGCGGCCATAGGGGAAGGGGTGATCCGGATCGCCGGGCAGGGCGTATTTGGCAGCGTTCACAATTGGCGGCGTCAGGCTTTCGCCCTTGCCAATACTGGAAGCGCGCTTGTGCAGCATCGCCATGATGCGGGCATTCGTGCTGGCGTCGTCAATGCTCATGCGGGGCTCTTTCGGAGTCTCGTTCCGGCATAGCGTGCGCATGGCCGGGTTTCAAAGAAATTGGCAGGTCCCCCGGCACACTATTGTCGCACCCCGGGTGATAGGGTATTTACCCTAAAAAACATAATTGGGAGGAACATATGGCCGATAGCGCGCAACTCATCGATGATGTTGTCGACAGGAATTTGCATGGACCGATCGATCAGGTCGATCCGAGCGAGGCGGTGCTGTTTGAGACCGAAGCGCATCACGACGTCTTCAAACGCCTGCGCCGGGAAGACCCTGTTCACTTTCTTCCCGACAGCCCGTTTGGCCCATACTGGTCGATCACGCGGTTCGATGACATTGTTACCGTGGACTCCAATCACAAGGTGTTCTCGTCGCAGCCGAGCATTGTCATCGGTGACCCGACAGATGACTTCCAGCCGCCCATGTTCATCGCCATGGATCAGCCCAAGCATGACGTTCAGCGCCGCGCTGCCCAGCCCGCTGTGGCGCCATCACAGCTTTCGGACCTCGAAGCGCTGATCCGCCAGCGTGTCTGCACCATTCTCGACGATCTGCCGGTCGGAGAGACGTTCAACTGGGTCGACAAGGTCTCGATCGAGCTGACGACGCAGATGCTGGCGACGCTGTTCGATTTTCCGTTCGAGGACCGTCACAAACTGCCATTCTGGTCGGATGTGACGACGACGACCGAAGCGGTTGGTGCGGCGGGCGCTGACATGGAAGAGCGAAAGCGGCACCTGCACGAATGCCTCGAATATTTCTCCCGTCTGTGGGTGGAGCGAGCCAGCCAGCCGCCGAAATTCGATTTCATTTCCCTGCTGGCACACAATCCAGAGACGAAGGACATGATCAAGAATCCGATTGAGCTGCTCGGCAATCTGATGCTGCTCATCGTTGGCGGAAATGACACGACGCGCAATTCGATCACGGGAGGGGTATATTTTCTCAACAGGTATCCCGAACAGTATGAGAAGCTGAAGGCCGATCCCTCGCTCATCCCGAACATGGTGTCGGAGATCATTCGCTATCAGACACCGCTGGCACATATGCGCCGGATCGCCCTTGAGGATTTTGAGCTGGGCGGAAAACTGATCAGGAAGGGCGACAAGGTGGTCATGTGGTACGCTTCCGGCAATCGCGATGAGGACGTCATCGACCGGGCGGACGAGTTCCTGATCGACCGCAAGCGTGCGCGCCATCATGTGGCCTTCGGCTTCGGCATTCATCGCTGCATGGGCAACCGCGTTGCCGAGATGCAGTTGAGAATCCTCTGGGAAGAGATCCTGAAGCGCTTCGACAAGGTGGAAGTCGTCGGTGAACCGGAACGCGTGCAGTCGAATTTCGTGACCGGCTATACCAAACTGCCAGTCGTGCTGCACCCGAAGCGGTAATGGCAGCAGGCACGCGCGAAAGGATCGTTGAGACGGCGCGCCAGCTGTTCAACCGGCTGCATTATGCCAATGTCACGACGGCAATGCTGGCCGAGGCAGTGGGCATTTCAGAAGGCAATCTCTGGTACCACTTCAAGACCAAGCGCGACCTGCTTGAAGCGATCACGGGTGATTTCCTCGAGCGGAATGCCGCCCGCCTCGCGGTTCAGCCGGACCAAGCTGACATTCTTGGGTCTTATGTGGCCTATCTCGGCGCACTCGCCGGGGAGCTGCGCCAGTTTCGCTTCCTCTACCGCGACCAGGCCGATTATGGCGCGCATACAGAAGCGTTGAACGAAGCGCTGCCTGATATTTACGCCGGATCGAGGAACAACTTTTGCGCCTTCTTTCGTGCCATGAAGGATCAGGGCGCGCTCAACATTGACGATGACGAGATTGCGGACCTCGCGGTCAATGCGATCCTGGTGCTTCGCTATACGCTGGAATATTTACGGGAGTCGGGACAAGCCGACACGGAAGGATCCGGGGCCGTCGCACGCGGCATCCGCCAGCATCTCACATTGTTCTCGCACCGCCTTTCCCCAGCGGCGCGACTTGAACTGGAGCGGCGGATTGATGCACTAGAGAAGGGTCGCTTGAAAATTCGTGACGCCTGCGTCATGAATGCTCAATAATCGTCGGGGGAACCGCAGTTTGGACCTGTCTCAGTCAAGGAAGATTGTCATTATTGGCGGCGGCCAGGCAGGCGCTCAGGCTGTGCAGTCGCTGCGTCTGTTCGGCTATGAGGGCGACATCACGCTTGTTGGCGACGAAGCCGCGCTTCCCTATCAGCGCCCACCGCTTTCCAAGGCCTATATGAAGGGCGAAATGGCCGAGGACCGGCTCTATTTCAAACCGGGATCCTGGTATGAGGACAATAATGTCGAGACCCTTCTTTCCCAGAAGGTGGAGGCAATTGACCGGTCAGCGCGCGAAGTGCGCCTTGAGCATGGCGGCCACCTGTCCTATGACGCCCTGATCATTGCGACCGGGTCCCGCCCGCGCGCGCTGCCAGTCGAAGGGGCGGCGCTGGACAATGTGTACGACCTTCGCGGCCTTTCAGATGTCGAGCATATCCGGCCAAAGATGATCGAGGGCCGCAACCTGGTAATCATCGGGGCTGGCTATATCGGTCTCGAAGCTGCTGCGGTTGCCAGCCAGCTGGGCCTCAAGGTCACGGTGCTTGAAATGGCCGACCGCGTGCTCGCCCGCGTCACCAGCCCGGTCATCAGCGAATTCTACGAGACCCAGCACAAGGCCCACGGCGTTGATATCCGTACAGGCGCACGCCTTGCTTCGCTGAAAGGAAGGGATGGCGCTGTCAGCCATGCCGTTCTTGCGACGGGTGAAGAAATTGAGGCCGACATGGTCCTCGCGGGGATCGGCATCCTGCCGAATACCGAGCTTGCAGAAGCCGCCGGCCTGCCCTGTGCCAACGGTATCCTGGTCGATGAGGATGCGCGCACGTCCGATCCGCGCATATTTGCCGCAGGCGATTGTGCGAGCCGCCCACTGGTCCACTACGGGCGCCGGGGCCGGCTGGAAAGCGTGCACAATGCGATTGAGCAGGGAAAACTTGCCGCCGCAGCCATCATGGGAAAGCCGCGTCCGACGCTGGACTGCCCGTGGTTCTGGTCTGACCAGTATGACCTCAAGCTGCAGATTGCCGGACTGTCGACCGATTATGATGAAATCGTCGTGCGCGGATCGCCCGAAGACAAGAAATTTGCGGCCTTCTACCTGAGGGCCGGCCGCCTGATCGCTGTGGACGCGGTCAACAGCCCGCCGGAATTCCTGGCGTCGAAAAAGCTGATCATCACCGGTGCAGTCATTGCGCGTGAACGTTTGAGTGATACATCCGTCAGCATGAAAGAAATTGCGGCTGAGGCCGCCTGAGGAGATAGCTAGAAATGCCGAAAATTATTTACGTCGACCATGAGGGCACTGAGCGCCCGATCGAAGCCAAGAATGGCGAAACGGTCATGGAAACGGCGATCAAGAATTCCATCCCCGGTATCGATGCCGACTGCGGCGGCGCCTGCGCCTGCGCAACCTGCCACGTCTATGTCGATGAGGCCTTCATGCCGAAGGTGGGCGAGCCTGAAGACATGGAACAATCCATGCTCGACTTCGCCGAGAATGTTCAGTCCAATTCGCGCCTGTCCTGCCAGATCACCGTTTCCGATGAATTGGACGGCCTGAAAGTGACCACGCCGGAGAGCCAGCACTAAGGTGCGCTATAGCGAGCTCATTGCGGGGCTGAGGCGGGGAACCGCCGGACGCATCGAGACCACGATTCCGGACAGCTGGATGCAGGGGCGCACCACTTATGGCGGCCTCACTGCGGCCTTGTGCCTTGAATCGGCGAAAGAACTTGTGCCGGACATGCCGGTGCGCGCCGCTCAGGTCGCATTTATTGGCCCGGTGGGCGGTGAGGTCGTGATCTCTCCTCACATATTGCGGCGAGGCAAGTCATCGGCCTTCGTGAATGTCGACCTCGTCAGCGAGGGCGGCATCATGGCCCGCTGCATCTTTACGTTTGGCGCGCGGCGGGATTCGGAAGTCGACCAGAAGTCGCGCCAATGCCCGGACGCGCCGGGCCCCGAAGCGTGTGAGAGCTTCTTTGGCGAGCGGCGACCCAACTTTGCGCACAACTTCAATATTCGCATGGTCAGCGGCGCTCGGCCCGTTTCTGGCGCGAAGCATGGCGACATGGTCCTCTGGCTGCGTCACAAGGATGAGGGTGCTTTGTGGGATCCGACGACAATCCTGTCACTCGCCGATGCGCCGCCGCCCGCCGCGTTGTCCATGCTCACCAGGCCGGCACCGATCAGTTCGATGACATGGATGGCGGAATTCCTGACGGATGACATCCGGACGGTTGAAGGCTGGTTTCTCGTGCATCATGAGGCACAGGCGACGAAGGATGGCTATTCCAGCCAGTCCATGCGCATGTGGAACCGTGACGGTGATCCGATCATGATTGGTCGTCAGACCATCGCGATGTTCGGTTAGGGCTGCGTCTCGTCCGGCGCGCCCGGGCGCAGACGTGCGTTCAGTGTTGCATATTGCGAACCCGCCGCAGCGCCAGCATCGGCAGCTGTCAGTTCCACCGTCATGGCATCACCACCGCTGCCTGACGTGAAGACGCGGCGATACTTTCCGTCTGACTGGGGGTAGCCTGCATCGATTTCGGTGTATCCGAAACCAGATTGCAACACGCCGCTGCCGACAATGTCGAGCGTGACCTTTGTGGGCAGGCTGATGGCCTTGACCTCGCAGACCTGTCCCTGCTCGTATTGCAGCTGCACGAGCGCCTCAGCCATCTGCCAGACCTGCACTGTTTCGGAAGGGAAGAGTGAAATCTTGTTCGCATCAAGCTTGCGCAGCTTTGTGGCATTCCGGACTTCGAAGGCCTTCAGCGCCTTGCCGGTTTCCATGGCGATAAGGCAGTGGCTGAGAACGCCGTCGGCAAAGGCCTGAACCCCTTCGCCCTGGGTGATTGTGGCGCCCGGCCTGTAGCCAGCCCGGTCTTGCGGTGCGATGCAGCCGGCCAGCAGGGCGGCTGCGCCGAGGCCCACTATGAGATGATGTGTCATGCAACTCTCCCTGGCAGGAGAGGTATAGCAGCGGCCGATCAGGACCGGCAAACGCTTTGGTTCATCGCAGATCTCGGATAAGACGAATGCCAAATCGCGAAAGGGGCAATATGAGCGATCAGATCCATATTGAGCGGACAGGACGAACGGCCACGGTCCGTTTCGATACCGGCTCAACGTCGAACGCGCTCAGCCAGTCCCTGATCAGGAACCTCACTGAAGTCGCTCGCGAGTTTCGAGCTGCCCCCGACATCTCGACGGTGATACTGACCGGACGATCCGACAATTTCAGCATGGGCGCTGATCTCAAGGACCCTGACCGTGCACGACTGGCAAGTGCCGGCCTCGGCGAGCGCAGGATCATCCAGCGGCTGGGGCCGGACCTTTGCGAAGCGTGGGAGCGCGTTGACGCGATGACGATTTGCGCCATCGAAGGCTGGTGCATTGGTGGGGGAATGGCATTGGCCGCCGCGTGCGACCTTCGCGTCTCATCCGAGACCGCCACATTCTATGTCCCGGAAGTCGAGCGCGGCATGAATATGAGCTGGGGGGCAATACCCCGCTTTGTCGCCCTGATTGGCCCGGCGCGAACCAAGAGGCTGGCAGCACTGTGTGAGAAAGTGAGCGCAGAACAGGCCATTCAATGGGGGTTGGTTGACTATTCCAGCTTACCCGGCAGTGCTGTGAAACGGGCGCAACAGATTGCAGAAGAGGCTGCCGACCTGCCACCAACAGCGCTGAAAATGGTCAAGCAGGATGTGAACGTGTCGGCGTTTTCGTTGGCGCGTGCAACGGCTCACCGGGACCTTGAAGCCTTTCTGCTTATGCAGGAATCGGATGACTTCAAGGAAGGTGTGGCGGCCTTTCTCGAGGGGCGCAGTCCCCGATTTACGGGTGACTGAATAGCGGCCTGCTGAAGGCGATCGCGCCTAGTGGACGACTGCGGCCTTGAGATCGGTCAGATAGTCGATCTGGGCCTGCAGGGCGCCCTGGTGAGGGCTGTCCTTGCCTTCAGAGAGAAGCTTGGACCTGGCTGCTTCCAGATCCTCACTGACCTTTGCGGCGTCGACCTTGGAAAGATCGACGGCTTCTTCTGCCAGGATGGTGAGGCCGGCCGGCGTCACATCGGCAAAGCCGCCGCGCACGAACAGGCGCATGGCGACGGTGTCGCCTTCGAGAACGCGGACCACACCATTCTTCAGCGTCGTCATGAATGGGGCATGGTTCACCAGCACGCCAAATTCGCCTTCCGATCCCGGAGCGATCACGTGATCGACGTCGCCGGAGAACAGCTCCTTGGCGGGCGATACGAGAGAGAAGTGAAGTTTGTCAGCCATGATCGGTGATCCAGTGTCTTCGTCGTGGTGTCCCTGCCGGCGGCGTGGCTGCCGGCAGGGGTATTTGGTTCAGGAAAAGCGCGACTTACGCGTCTTCCATCATCTTTTCGGCTTTCTTGATCACCTGGTCCATGTTGCCGACCATGTAGAAGGCCTGCTCTGGAAGGTGGTCATACTCGCCAGCGATGAGGCCCTTGAAGCCCTTGATCGTGTCTTCGAGCTTGACCTGCTCACCCGGCGAGCCGGTGAAGACTTCAGCCACGTCGAACGGCTGGGACAGGAAGCGCTCGACCTTACGGGCACGGGCAACGACCATCTTGTCGTCTTCGGAAAGCTCGTCCATGCCGAGAATGGCGATGATGTCCTGAAGTTCCTTGTAGCGCTGCAGGATTTCCTGCACGCCGCGGGCGACTTCATAATGCTCTTCACCAACGACCATCGGGTCGAGGATACGCGAGGAGCTGTCGAGCGGGTCCACAGCCGGGTAGATACCTTTTTCCGAAATGGCGCGGTTGAGAACCGTCGTTGCGTCGAGGTGAGCAAACGAGGTTGCCGGGGCCGGGTCGGTAAGGTCGTCTGCAGGAACGTAGACGGCCTGGATCGAGGTGATCGAACCCTTGTTGGTGGAGGTAATACGCTCCTGGAGCTGACCCATGTCGGTGGCCAGCGTCGGCTGGTAGCCCACAGCGGACGGGATACGGCCAAGAAGTGCAGACACCTCAGCGCCGGCCTGGGTGAAGCGGAAGATGTTGTCGACGAAGAACAGGACGTCCTTGCCTTCCTGGTCGCGGAAGTACTCAGCCTGGGTGAGGCCGGTCAGGGCGACGCGGGCACGGGCACCTGGAGGCTCGTTCATCTGGCCGTAGACCAGAGCCACGCGGCTGTCGCCTTCGAGGTCGATAACGTTCGACTCGATCATTTCGTAATAGAGGTCGTTGCCTTCGCGGGTGCGCTCACCCACCCCGGCGAAGACCGAGTAACCGCCGAACAGTTTCGCGATGTTGTTGATCAGTTCCTGAATGAGAACCGTCTTGCCAACGCCGGCACCGCCGAACAGGCCGATCTTGCCGCCTTTTGCGTAAGGGCAGAGCAGGTCGATAACCTTGATACCGGTCACGAGGATCTCGGCTTCGGTCGACTGGTCGACAAATTCCGGGGCCGGAGCGTGGATCGGGGCGCGCTTCTTGGTCTCAACCGGGCCGCGCTCGTCGATCGGCTCACCGATGACGTTCATGATGCGGCCGAGCGTTTCAGGACCAACAGGAACCTGGATCGGTTCACCAAGGTCGGTCACCGGGTGACCGCGAACGAGGCCTTCGGTGGAGTCCATGGCGATGGTGCGGACCGTGTTCTCACCGAGGTGCTGGGCAACCTCGAGGACGAGGCGGTTGCCGTTATTGTCGGTTTCCAGGGCGTTCAGGATGTCGGGCAGGTGGCTGTCAAACTCGACGTCGACGACGGCACCGATCACCTGTGCGATCTTGCCGGTTGCGGTCTTGCTGCTCATGCGAGGCGTCTCCTTGGGAGCGGGTGTAGATTTTGGTGTCGGGGCCGGCTTTGATTTGGCCGCCGGCTTAGGGGCAGATTCGGTTGCAGACGCAGCTGCGATGGCGGGCGCGACGTCTTTCAGCTTCACGCCGCCCTTCTTCTCGGCTTCGGCAGGCTTGCAGACGCCGCAGGCACGCGTGTCCTTCTGCTTCAGCGAGGTGGCTTTCTTGTTGGCCGCCGCGAAGGTGTCAAAGGGGCCGTGCCACTTGTCGTCATCATTGGTCTGGTCGCCGCCGACGCCCTGGCCGTTATTGCAATAGCGGCAGTCCGCCGTATGGATGCGGGCGCGCTTGTTGCCGAAGTTTTCGTAGATCCAGAAATTCATCGCGCGTCTCCTACAAGGCCTCTGCACCGGAGATGATCTCGATCAGCTCCTTGGTGATCTGGGCCTGACGGGCCCGGTTATATTGCAGGGACAGATTGTCGATCATGTCGCCAGCATTGCGGGTGGCGTTGTCCATGGCTGTCATCTGGCTGGCATAGAAGCCGGCCGAGCTTTCCAGCATGGCGGAAATGATCTGCGTATTGATGTAGCGCGGCAGGAGCACTTCCAGAATCTCTTCCTGTGCTGGCTCATACTCATAAATTGCGCCTTGAAGGTCGACGGTCTCGGCATCTTCCGGGGCTTTTGCCGGGATGAGCTGCTGGGCGACCGGAACCTGGCTGAGGACGTTCTTGAACTGGCTGTAGACCAGCGTCGCGACATCGAACTCACCGAGATCAAAGCGGGACGTCACGTCATGGCCGAGGCCGATGCCGGCGTCGGTATAGTCATTGCCGCGGATTTCGGAGAGGTCGACATGGCCGATGAAAAGCTCGGCATAGTCGCGCTTCAGCTGTTCGCGGCCCTTCTTGCCGACCGTCAGGACCTTGACCGTCTTGCCGTCGCCAACCAGTTCGCGAATGAGGCGGCGAGCCTCTTTCACGACATAGGAGTTGAAGCCGCCGCAGAGGCCGCGTTCCGCCGTCAGGACAATGACCAGATGGGTCTGTTCGCTGCCCGTGCCGGAGAGGAGTTTCGGGCCACCTGAGCCCTCACCCATCGAACCGGCAAGATTGGCGACAACGGCGGACATGCGCTGGGCGTATGGCCGGGAGGCCGAAGCGGCATCCTGGGCGCGCTTCAGCTTGGCCGCGGCCACCATCTGCATGGCCTTTGTGATCTTCCGCGTGGATTTCACGCTGGCGATCCGGTTTTTCAGATCCTTAAGGCTGGGCATTGCTCAGCTCCTGCTCGCGTGTCGTTCTCAGGCGAAGGACTTGGTGAAGTCTTCGAGGGTCGATTTGATCTCTGCTTCGATCTCGTCGGTCAGCGCTTTCTCCTTGCGGATTTTCGCCAGGAGGTCCTTTTTCGCGCCGCGAAGGTGCGTCAGAAGCTCTTTCTCGAAACGGGTCACGTTGCGCACAGCGACATTGTCGAGATAGCCCCGGGTACCGGCATAGATCACGACGACCTGCTCTTCCATCTGCAGCGGCGAGAATTGCGGCTGCTTGAGGAGCTCGGTCAGGCGCTCGCCGCGGCCGAGAAGGCGTTGGGTTGCGGCGTCGAGGTCGGAACCGAACTTCGCAAACGCGGCCATCTCGCGATACTGGGCAAGTTCACCCTTCATCGAGCCGGCAACTTTCTTCATCGCCTTGGTCTGTGCGGCAGAACCAACGCGGGACACCGAGAGGCCGACGTTCACGGCCGGGCGGATGCCCTGATAGAAGAGGTCGGTCTCAAGGAAGATCTGACCGTCGGTGATCGAGATGACGTTGGTCGGAATATAGGCCGACACGTCGTTTGCCTGGGTTTCAATGATCGGCAGGGCGGTCAGGGAACCAGAACCGTGGTTCTCGTTCAGCTTTGCCGCGCGCTCGAGCAGGCGGGAGTGAAGGTAGAAAACGTCGCCCGGATACGCTTCGCGGCCTGGTGGGCGGCGCAGCAGCAGGGACATCTGACGGTAAGCAACGGCCTGCTTGGACAGGTCATCGTAAATGATGAGGGCGTGCATGCCATTGTCGCGGAACCACTCGCCGATCGTGCAGCCGGTGAACGGTGCAAGATACTGGAGCGGGGCCGGCTCGGAAGCGGTTGCCGAAACGATCACGGTGTAGTCGAGGGCGCCGCGCTCTTCGAGCGTCTTGACGACCTGCGCAACCGTGGAGCGCTTCTGGCCGATAGCGACGTAGACGCAGAACAGCTTCTCGCTGTCGTCCTTGGCCGCTTCGTTGGTCTGCTTCTGGTTCAGGATGGTGTCGACACAGATGGCGGTCTTGCCGGTCTGGCGGTCACCAATGATCAGCTCGCGCTGGCCGCGGCCAACCGGGATCATGGCGTCGATGGCCTTGAGGCCCGTCATCATCGGCTCGTGGACCGATTTGCGTGGCAGGATGCCGGGGGCTTTCACGTCAACGCGGTTACGCGAAGCGACATCCTTCAGGGCGCCCTTGCCGTCGATCGGCTCACCCAGCGGGTTCACGACGCGGCCGAGAAGACCCTTGCCGACTGGCGCAGCAACGATTTCGTTCGTGCGCTTGACGGTGTCGCCTTCCTTGATGCCGCGGTCGTCACCGAAGATAACGACGCCGACATTGTCAGCTTCGAGGTTGAGGGCCATGCCCTTGATGCCGCCGTCGAATTCGACGGTTTCACCGGCCTGGACATTGTCGAGGCCATAGACGCGGGCGATGCCGTCACCGACGGACAGAACCTGTCCAACGTCAGAGACTTCGGCCTCTACGCCAAAGTTTTCGATCTGGGATTTCAGAATGCCTGAAATTTCTGCAGCGCTGATGTCCATCGAGCCTCTAAGCTCCCTTCATGGCGGTGTTCATACGTTCAAGTTTGGAGGCGACACTGGCGTCGATCAGGGTAGATCCGACGCGCAGCTGGATGCCGCCAATGAGGCCGGGAACGACCTCGGTTTCGAGTTCGACGTCGCTGCCTACAGCTTTTGCCAGGACAGCTTCAAGCTTCTGGCGCTGCGGCGCGGTCATTTCTTCTGCGGTCCGCGCAATGGCGCGTTTGACGCCGCGGTGCTTTGCATAGAGCTCGTCGAAATGGCCGGCAGCGCCGACAATCTCGTTGGAGCGGCCATTGGTGGCCATGGTGGCAAGGAAGCTTGCGACCGTCTTCACGAGACCGGCTTTCTCGGCAATCGCCTTGAGAGCCTTGGTTTTCTCGTCGCGGCTGAAAGCTGGGGACTCGAGCAGGCGGGTCAGGTCTTCGCTGTCCTTTGCCATTTTGGCAAAGCTTGCGAGATCGGTGTCCACGCGTTCGAGTTCGCCTTTTTCCTTGGCGAGGTCAAATAGCGCGCTGGCATAGCGCCGCGCGGTTTCATTTGCAGGGGAGGCGGAAGCTGCGGCCAAGACCTTTTTCCGTCTGTTGAGGGCGGATGCCCGGGGTGTGAAACATGGGGTGTGGGCTGGTGGCAGAGCCCCAACCCAACGCTTGGCAGGGCGCTTAGCACTTCGTTTGGAGGCTGACAACATGGCCGCAGCGGTAGAGGCGCGACCGATTGGCACAATCAGTGTCTAAAGGAAGGAATGCGGATCAATATCGGCCGAGACGGTGATCGCTTAAGGTGATCTAGTGTATTTTTTGCCGCGCGATGCTGGCTTCTATCGCAATGGGTATTAGCGCCCCGACAAGAAGGCCTGTTATCCAGATGGGAAAAGTGCCGAAAATCAGAAGTATCAAGCCGGGCACAGCAAAGCCAAACCCTATGAGTCCGACGAAGCCGTAAATTGTCCAGATCGCGAGATCGGTCGCGTTTCTTGTGCCGACACGCAAAGCGGACACTACTGATGCGCCAATTCCGATAGACACAAGAACAATCGCAGCGATGCCGGTGACTTGAGCGTCCGGCATTTTCCAAATGGTTGTCCCGCATGTCAGGCAGATGAGCAGAACAGCGAGCAATGCATCGAGCATTATCACCCAACGTGCGCTTGCTTTTGCCGAAGGTCGTTCATCTGACGCGATCAAGGCGAGCCTGTCCTATGCTTGAGGGCATTGTCTTCTGATACGGCCTTTGCCGCAATGCGCCATATTCGACCTGCCGCGTCTAGCTACGCTACAGAAACGAGTATGGATCAATATCAGCCGAGACGCGGACCTGCGAGGGCAGCTTCATCGCGCTGAGCCAGGCGGACATATAGGCCGAGAGGTCCACGTCGCGGGGGCTGGTGATGAGGAAGCGGATGCGGTGGCGCCCTCGCAGGATGGAGATAGGGGCCGGGGCCGGGCCGTAGACGGTAACGCCTTCGCCGTTGGGCGCGGCCTGTCCGGCGATCTTCCCAGCTTCCTGGATGAGCTCTGGCGAGGGCGCGGACATGATCAGCGCGGCCATGCGCCCGAACGGCGGGAGCATCAGCTCGGCACGGACATCGCGTTCGATCTGCAGGAAGCCGTCGCGATCTCCAGCGGCGAGCGCGATCATGGCCGGGTTTTCGGGGCCATAAGTCTGGATGAGGGCTCGGCCGGGATGTTCGGCGCGGCCTGCGCGGCCTGCGACCTGGCTGAGGAGCTGGTAGGTGCGCTCACCGGCGCGAAGGTCCCCGCCTTTCATGCCGCTATCTGCGTCCACGACGCCGACGAGGGTGAGCTTCGGAAAGTTGTGGCCTTTGGCGACGATCTGCGTACCGATCAGCACGTCGATCTCGCCGGCCGCCATGCGGTCGACAATGCCGCGCGTTTCTTCGCCTGAGCGGGCCGTGTCGGAGGAAAAGATTTCGATGCGGGCTTGCGGGAGGAGGGTGCGGACTTCTTCGGCGACGCGTTCCACGCCGGGGCCGACGCCCATGAGCGAGTCCTTTGCGCCGCACATCGGACATTTCTCAGGCTTCGGTATGGACCAGCCGGTCAGGTGGCAGACAAGGCGGTTGGTGTAGCGGTGCTCTGTCAGCCAGCTTTCCGTGGCAGGGCTTTTGAGGCGCTCGCCGCACGCCTTGCAGATGACGAGAGGGGCATAGCCGCGCCGGTTCAGGAAGAGGAGCGACTGCTCTCCCGCTTCCAGCGTTTCGACCAGGGCGCGCGAGAGAAGCGGCGACAACCAGTTGCCCTTTTCGGGCGGGTTGGTGCGCAGGTCGACGAGTTCGACGTCCGGAAGTTTCGCGGCACCGGGGCGGGCCGAAAGCTTGAGGCGCTGATAGCGGCCCTGTTCGGCGTTCACCATTGTTTCAAGCGCAGGTGTTGCAGAAGCAAGGATGATCGCCGCATCCTCCAGCTTGGCGCGCATTACGCCCATGTCGCGGGCATGATAGGTGACGCCGTCTTCCTGTTTGAACGAGGTGTCATGCTCTTCATCGATGATGATGAGCTTCAGATTGCGGAACGGCAGGAAGAGCGCCGAGCGTGCGCCGATGACAATGCGGGCGCGGCCATGAGCGGTCTCACGCCATGTGCGGCGGCGTTCTGCATCCGACAGGCCGGAATGCCAGGGGGCAGGCGGCGCGCCGAACCGGGCTTCGAAACGCGAGAGGACGGCCTGCGTCAGCGCGATTTCCGGCAGGAGGACGAGGATTTGCGCATCATCGGCCTTTGAGAGCGCTTCTGCGATGGCTTCGAAATAGACCTCGGTCTTGCCGGAGCCTGTGATGCCGTCGAGGAGGAAGGGCTGGAAACCGCCTTTGGCGACAGCGGCTCGCAGCGCCTTGCCGGCCTCGGCCTGTTCGCCGGTGAGGTGGTCGCCGACACCGAAATTGGTCGGCTGGGGGTAGGGCAGGTCTGTGTCGACCTCGCGGGCTTCGAGCGCGCCGATATCGACAAGGCCTTTGACGACTCCGGGGGAGACGCCAGCCTGCCGGGCGAGTTCTGCCGCGCTGGTCGGTCCTGCATCGCGGGCGGCGTCGAGCACCTTGATGCGGGCATCCGTCATCCGGTTGGAGCGGTGGCCGGTGGGCACATAGATGGTCGATGTTGGGGAAGGCCGGAGCCCGCCGCGCGCGCGCAGCACCATGGCCAGAACATGGCCGGGATGGGCAACATTGTAGCGCGCGGCAAAGCTTACGAATTTTCGCATCGCCTCGGGCATGGGTGGGGTAGGAAAGACATCGAGGACGGGTTTCAGGTCCCGCTCGTCATCCGGTTTTTTCTCGACGACCTCCCAGACGACGCCGGTCCGCTCGATCTTGCCGAGCGGGGCGCGCACATAGCTGCCGGGGCGGGCGTCCATGCCATCGGGAATGGCATAGTCGAACGGCTCTGGCAGCGGGAGCGGGAAGAGGATGCGGGCGAGTTTCATGTCTGGGGAGGGTTTAGTGTGCGTGGGTGATTCCGTCACGTAGGGTGTGGCATTCATGCATCCCAAGCTGAACGCATCGCCCTCGTCCTTCGACTTCGCTCAGGATGAGGGCGAATGGCAACGTATCAGAAGAGCTCATCCTGAACGTGGTTCAACAGGCTCACCATGAGGGTCGAAGAACGGGCCCGCATGCTTCAATCACCTCTTAACCTTGCTCACCGACACTTTGCGGAGATGGAAATCCTCACCGCCTTTCTGGACTATGTCGAACGCGAGCGCCGGCTCGCGGCCAATACGGTTGAAGCCTATGGCCATGACCTAGCGAGCTTCTTCGGCTTCCTGAACGGCCACCTCGGTGAGGACATTGGTATCAAGGCGTTTCGCCACCTGCATGCCTCTGACATTCGCGCGTTTCTCGCCAGGCGTCGCCGCGAGGGGCTGTCGGATGCCTCGATTGCGCGCGTGCTGTCGGCCATCAAGAGCTTTTATCACTGGCTTGACCGGCATCACGGCATTGAGAATCCGGAGATCGCCTTCCTGCAGGGGCCGAAACGCGGCGCGCGCCTGCCACGGCCAGTTTCAGTGTCGGCGGCGAAAGACATGATCGAAACAGCTGAGGCTTTCGCAGAAGAGCCGTGGATTGGCGCGCGCGACGTGGCCGTACTGACACTGCTTTATGGCGCGGGCCTTCGTATTTCCGAAGCGCTGGGGCTCAATGGCGATGTTCGTCCGGCGCCAGAGCGGCTGCGGATCACCGGCAAGGGCGGAAAGGTGCGGATCGTTCCGCTGATCCCGGCAGTGCGCAAGGCGATGGACGATTATGTGCGCTACTGTCCCTACACGATCAGCAAGGAAACGCCCTTCTTCTATGGCGCACGCGGCAAGCGGCTGCAGCCAGCCATTGTGCAGAAAACTGTGCAGGTGCTTCGCGGCGCGCTTGGCCTGCCGGAGACGGCAACGCCGCATGCGCTGCGCCACGCTTTCGCGACGCACCTCTTGGCGCATAGGGCAGACCTTCGCGCCATCCAGACACTGCTTGGGCATGCGAGCCTGTCGACTACGCAGGTGTATACGGGCGTCGATTCGGAGCGTTTGCGGGCAGTCGTTGCCAGCGCCCATCCGCGCGGGTGAACCGAAACAGGTTTCAATCCGTTAATCTGGTATGCCGACCTCAAACGAGCTTGCCGAAGAGCGGACAGATCTTGCCCAGGACCGAACGGACTGGGCCGAGGACCGGACAATCCTAGCCAATGAACGAACGTTTGCGGGGTGGATGCGAACCGGACTGGCATCGGCCGGTATCGGTCTCGGTTTTCAGGCAATCTTCCGCGCGGTTGAGCCCACCTGGCTTGCCAAAGTCGGGGCGAGTGTCTTCCTGATGATCGCCATCATCGTTTTCTGGCTGGCACAGGCCAAGGCCTGCAGCCTTGCCAAACGCATGGACGCGCATGCAGCCAAGCCGATGGGCCACTCCAATTTCAGGCGTATATCGCTTCTCTTCATCGCAGGGACAGTCACGCTGGCGACAATCCTCTGGCTTCTTTAAGACCAAAGTGCGATTGACCTTGATCACCGAACGCTGAACAAGCGCGGCGATGCCTGTCTGGATCCCGATCACGATCGCCGCTACCTTCCTGCAGAATGTGCGCTCACTGTTGCAGAAGAAGCTGCGCGACCGGCTGAGTGTATGGGGCTCGACGGCGGCGCGTTTCATCTTCGCAGCACCGCTCGCAATCCTTGTGGCGCTCGGCTTGTGGACGGTGACAGCGACAGAGCTTGCCGCGCCCGGCCCGGATTTTCTGGGGTTACTTGTTGTAGGCGGCCTCGCGCAGGTCCTTGCGACCGGTTTCATGATCCACCTGTTCTCCTTCCGCAACTTCGCGGTCGGGACGGCGTTCACGAAGACCGAAGCGCTGCAGACGGCGCTGATAGGGCTCGTCATACTGGGCGAGACGCTGAGCCTTCCTGCGCTGGCGGCGATCATGGCCGGACTGGTCGGTATCCTGCTGATCTCGCTCCCAGCTGGCCCGGATGGGGCGAGGTTCCGCTTCGACCAGCGAATTGTCTATGGCCTCCTGTCTGGTGGGCTGTTCGGCGTGTCTGCTGTCTGCTTTCGCGGGGCCTCGCTGTCCCTTGGGGATGGGCCGGCAATCGTGCGCGCGAGCGTCACGCTGGCCTGCGTCCTCGTCTTCCAGTCGCTCGCGATTGCTGCATTTCTGAAGCTGCGTGAGCCCGGAGAGCTGTCGCGCGTGTTTGGCGCGTGGAAGATTACCGGGCTGGTCGGCCTTGTCGGCATGGCAGCGTCGCTCTGCTGGTTCACGGCCATGGCCATGGTCAATGCAGCGCTGGTGCGGGCCGTCGGGCAAGTCGAGATCGTCTTCACGATCGCGACCTCTTACTTCTTCTTCAAGGAGACGATCAGCGCGCGAGAATTTGCAGGGCTGGCTATTCTGACGGCGAGTATTGTGGCGTTGATTCTGCTGGCGTGAGGGTCAGTTGTCCTTGTTGAGCCCGTAGCGTTTCGCCATTGCCTTATCGACCATGCGCTTCGGCAGCAGGGTGGGGATTGTCCAGTTGGTGAGCTTGTTCGGCACCGGCGCGTAGCGGGCCTTCGGGCTGGCATCTGTAAGGGCGGTCTCGATGACTTCGGCTATCTTCTCAGGTGGCAGGCCGTCGCGTCCGCCTTTCAGCATGACGTCTGCGAAGGTCTCGATGGATTTTGCCCAGACCGAATTGGCATAGGGCTGGTTCCTGTTCATGTCCTCGGCCTTGTCCCAGATCGGCGTTTTCACCGCGCCCGGGCCGATGGCGGTGGCGTCGATACCGTAGACCATCAGCTCGCGGCGGAGCGCATCGGTGATCGCCTCCACGGCATGTTTCGTGGCCGCATAAGCGCCGAGGAATGGGGCCGACAGGCGCCCTCCGACCGATGTGATATTGACGATGCGGCCCTTGTCGCCGGTGCGCGCCTCATCCATGCCGAGCAGGGGCAGGAAGGCCTGCGTTGCCCGCATCAGGCCAAACACATTGACGTCGAAATGCTGTTCGAACTCATCCATGGGCTGCAGCGCGAGCGGGCCCATATTGGCGATGCCGGCATTGTTGACGAGGCCGCCCAGCGTCATGCCGTCCAGAGCGTTGGACACGGTCTCGACCGCCGCTTTGACCTGGTCCGGTTTGGCAACGTCGAGGATAAGCGGGACGATGTTGCTGTTTGCCTGCTTGAGCGGCTCACCATCGGAATGCTTGCGCACGCCCGCAAAGACCTTCCAGCCCTTGCCGGCCAGATATTCAGCGGCGGCCCGCCCGATGCCGGTGGATGCGCCTGTAATGACGACAGTTTTCATGGAGTGCTCGCTTCGCCTGAGGGATTATTTGAATAGACGTAGGCGTGCCGGCAGAAAATTCGAGCCGCGTTTGCGTTCAATCTTCTGGCGGATCGTTCGAAATGACCCGGAGCTGCGGTTTCTGGCGCTTGGGGCGAGGCGCTGCGTCAGGTTTTTGCGGAAGCTCCGAGCCGCGAATGACGCCGAGCGTGGGTTTCTGCCTTTTCGGTGGCAGAGGCGGCGGCGCTTCGGATTCGACATCCTCGTCGAGCTGGCGCACACGCGGCGTGTAGGCGAGCTTTTTCTTTGAGCCTAGCGGCTTGCGGGTCTTGAAGCCGCCGCCCTTGCCACGCGCTTTCTTGTCGATCTCTTTCAGCTTGCGGGTCTGAAGGGCTGACATCGGCTCTTCGAGATTGCCCTTTTCAGGGTCTGCGAAGGCCGAGCCATAGGTCTCAATGCGTTCCTCGACCTCTTCGAGGAATTCCTTTTCCCAGTCAGAGAGTTCCGGGCCCTCACCGCGCGCAGCAAGATCGGCAGCCTTGCGCAGCTTACGCAAGGCCTTCCGCTTCTTTCTCTCATCAATTTCGCGCGGCATGACGCCATTAATCTAGGCGGGTTTCGCCCAAACGCAAAAGGTGTGAGCTGAGGCTAGATCTCGCCAAGAGCGATCAGATAGGTCTCGAGGATCGCTTCGGCTTCCTCGCGCTCCTGGCGGTCCTGCTTGCGGATACGGATGACCTGCCGGAGCGCTTTGGTGTCGTAGCCCATGGACTTGGCTTCCGCGAACACGTCCTTGATCTGGTCGGCGACTTCTTTCTTCTCTTCCTCGAGACGCTCAATGCGCTCGATGGTGAGGCGCAGCTTTTCCTTGGCGGCTTCTGTCAGCTTTCCATCATCCATGGGACGGTCCTTCGGTTAACCTTGTCGACGCCCGGCGTTCTAGTGAAGCCGGGACAAATTGGCGACCCCTGACTACAGGTGGGGCCGAGCGAGGATGAACTTATCCACACGCATTTGTGTATCGACGGTAAAGCGAGGCAAACTATATCCGCAGACATGACACACATCACCTCATTCTTCACCCGCCGTGCCCTGCTTCTGGGCGGGGTGGCTGGCACGGTGCTGGCGGCCTGCACAAACAGGAGTACGGCAGAAACCTCCAGCGCCGCCGACAGCGAATATGCCGAAACCGAATGGCGAGAGCTGACCTCGGATGAGTGGCGTGAGCGGCTGTCGCCTGCAGCTTTCGCCGTCCTGCGCGAAGAAGACACCGAGCGCGCCTTTACCTCTCCGCTGAATGACGAAAAGCGCGAAGGCATTTTCCACTGTGCAGGCTGCGACCTGCCACTGTTCAACTCCGACTGGAAGTATGACAGCGGCACAGGCTGGCCGAGCTTCTGGCAGTTCATCGAGGGCAATCTCGGCACCAAGCCGGATAACAAGCTCTGGATGGAACGGACCGAGTATCACTGCGCCCGCTGCCTCGGCCATCAGGGACATGTCTTCAAGGACGGTCCGGCACCGACAGGGCTCAGATACTGCAACAATGGCGTTGCGCTAACGTTCAAGCCGGCGAGCGCTTAGCGCTTTGCGCGTTTTTTCTCCCTCCCTCGACAGGCTCAGGATGAACGGGGGAGAGGATGGCGGTGTGCCAGGGGGCAGCCGCTTTTTCAGCGGCCGAATGGTTCGACTTCGCTCACCATGTCGGCCTGATGCAAAGTCAGAAAAAGCCCGACATGGTGAGCGAAGTCGAACCATAGCGGGCGATTAGTCGAAACGATTGCGACTATCGCCCCCCCTTCTGGGGAGGGCCGGGGTGGGATCAGCCGCCAAACGTCGTCCCGTCGCCCTCTTCGTCAGTGATCATCGTATTGGGATTGTTCGGGTCCTTGTGTTCATAACCGCGCTGGTCGGGGCTGACGAACAGGTCCATCTGGCGCGGATCGACCTGTTTCTTGCGCCGTGACGGCCGGGTGCGGCCGTGGCGGAAATAGAGATCGTCGGTGTGATCGGCTTCTTCGGCCTTTTTCTTCGGCCGGGCGGCCGCTTTGGGCTTTTCGGGCTGTGGTCTGGCCGTCTTCTTCGATGCCGTATTGCCAAGCTTCCAGTAGGTGATGGCGAGCACGGGCATGCCGTCGGCGTCTTCATAGGTCTGGATGAAGCCCTTTGCCTCGCCCGCTTCGGCTTGCTTCATTAGCGCCGGGAGGTCCTTGCTGGGCGGCTTCAGCCATTCTGTCTCCAGCGACAGGACGGGTGTGTCTCCCGCCAACTCTTCGGCCTGGTAGCGGGTGCGTGCAGCATTGCCCACGCCTTTCAGGGCGTCTTCGGCGGTCCGGGCAAGGGGATAGGCTAGGCTCATGGGGCTTCAGCTAGGCAGTGTTTGTTCAACCGTCCAGATGGCGGTGCATCAGGACAGTGATATCAGGTCCGCAGGTGCAGGTTCTGCGCCAAAATTCAGCCGGTTCGCGGCAAGCCGGGCAAAGCGCAGCGTCACAGCCTTGCGGCGGGCCGCTGCTATCGGGGTCTTTGCTGGCGCCCGAAGGACGGCGCCGCCAAACCCGTCCGCCACAATGAGCCCGGCTTCATCCGGAATGAGGTCCTTTGGAAACCCATGGCCCACGGCGAAATAGAAGTAGTCGCAGAATGGGCGGTAGTCCGGCCATTTTCTGTCTGCACGGAAGTCAGCAATGGAGCTTTTCACCTCTACAATTGTCACCTCGCCCTTTGGGCAGATGGCGGCAATATCGGCGCGCCGCCCATTGGCCAGCGTCATTTCGGTGACGCCGGCAAGGCTCATATCGCCAAACAGGCGTAATACGCCGCGGCAGATATCGCTGGCGCAGGGGTTGAGGTGATCATCAGCCATCACCGCCTCCACTAAAATCAGTTCTTGATTTGTTCGAAGGTGTCCCTGTGGTGGCGTCGAGTCAAGAAAAAAGCCCCGAAGCGCGAGGCTCCGGGGCTTTCGATCTGTATTGGCTTGCGCCGTCTAGTCGCGCGAGGCGAGCATCATCAGCACGAAGCGGAACATGTTCACGAACATGATGAAGAAGTTCAGCGCGCCCCAGTTGGTCATCACAGCGAGGCTGCGACCATCATGGGCGAGGCTGTAATAGCCTTCCTTCAGTTCCTGGGTCTGCCAGGCAACCAGCACTGCCGAAAGCAGGGCGAAGCCACCGGAGATCATCCATTCCATGCCGGAAGACGGCTCCATGATGCCGAGCATCGGCAGGAACATGTAGATCACGGACACCGCGAACAGCGCCCAGATCGCCATGATGGCAAAGCTGCCAATGGCCGACAGGTCACGCTTGGTGGTGTACCCCCAGAGCGACAGGGCACCGAAGGCCGAGGCCGTGATGAAGAAGGCTTTCGCGATCGTCATGTAGTTCAGGGCCTGGCTGATGCCGCCAGCCGTGGAGTACGACATGCCGGATTTCGCCATGTAGAAATAGACGCCGAGACCAAGACCGACAAAGGTCACGATTGCCCAGTACAGGATGGCCGATCCGGTTGGTGACGGGTTCTTCATGAAGAACATGGACCCAAAAATCAGCGCAATCGGCGCGAAGGCCACCACATAGTAGAGCGGCGTGCCAAAGATCAGCTGTGTCAGCGGCTCCCACGTCCCTGCAGCAAAGGCAAGCAGGCCGGACAGGGCGATGCCAAGGGTCAGTTTCTGATAGACGCCGAGCATGAAGGTGCGGAGGCCCGCATCAATGCTCGCATCCATAGTCCTGCCGCGGGCAACAGTTGAGTTAAAGTCGTTCATTTATCCCTCTTTCGAAAGGCCGGCATGAGCACCATGCCGATTAGCGATAATATGGGTGAAAAGCCCCATGAGTTCAAGGAAAACCGGTTGATAGAGCAGTCTCGCTGTTTCTATCCTAATGCACGATTAAAAAAGGAAATTTGTATGCCTGACACAATGCGCAAGCTCGGCTCTACGGATATTAATGTGACGGCCTGCTGCCTCGGCACGATGACATGGGGCCAGCAGAACACTGAAGAGGAAGGCCACGCGCAGATGGACTATGCCGTCAGCCGCGGCATCAACTTCTTCGATACGGCTGAAATGTATGCCGTTCCGCCCAAGCCGGAGACGCAGGGCCGGACAGAGGAAATCATCGGCACCTGGTTCAGGAAGACCGGCAAGCGCAAGGATATCATTCTCGCCTCGAAGGTATCCGGCCGGTCGCAGATGACCTGGACGCGGGATGGCGATGTGAAACTGACCCGGCAGACGAAGGAGCAGGTCGACGAGGCAGTCGAGAAAAGCCTGAAACGTCTGCAGACCGACTATATCGACCTCTACCAGCTTCACTGGCCGGACCGGCCGGCCGCGACTTTCGGGACGAAGCTCGAACCGCACCACTACGAGGTGGAATTTGAGGCGTTCGAGGACATCCTGTCCCATCTCGACGCGCATGTGAAAGCCGGCCGGATCAGGCATATCGGCCTGTCGAACGAAAACTCTTATGGCGTCATGCGGTTCATCGCCGAGAGCGAGCGCCGCGGCCTTCCGCGCATCCAGTCGATCCAGAACGCCTATAATCTTGTGAACCGGACCTTTGAGGGCGATCTGGAGGAGTGCTGCGTCCGCGAAAAGGTCAGTCTGCTGGCCTATTCGCCGCTCGCGCAGGGCTACCTTACCGGGAAATACAGGGATGGCGCGATCCCCGAGGGCTCACGCAAGCAATTGTTCGACCGGTTGCAAAGATATGAAAAGCCTCACGCAGAGGCTGCCATCAATTCCTATCTCGACCTGGCCGCCAAATATGGGGTCGACCCCGCCCAGTTTGCCCTTCGCTTCTGCGATACAAGGCCGTTCATGGGCTCAACCATTATCGGTGCAACAAGCATGGAGCAGCTGAAGACCTGTATTGATGCATTCGACCTTGAGTGGACGGAAGAGATGGAAAATGACGTGAATGTGCTGCATTTGCGGCAGCCTTCACCTTGCCCATAAGTTAAAAACGAATGTTTGACTTTCTGTCACGCGAGTAGCAGCATGCTGTTGCTGTCGTTACGGCAACAGCGGGATGAACTGCAAACGAAGGGGATAATCCAAATGGCAGATGCATCAGCGTACGCAGACAATATTAAAAAGTACGCAAAGGGATATAATCAGAAGGCGGCCGAGAAGATTGTCGGTCATCTCGGTATTGCACTGCGTAACCGGGACTCGTCACTTGTGTCCTGTTCCGATGAGGGCGAGCTTCAGCGCGTGCGCGAGAAGTTCTGCCGCGGAAAGCTTGGCCTGGCCGTGTCCAACGGGGACATTGACGCGGCTATTGGCAAGATCTGTGAAAAACTGAAGCCGGAAGGCGGAAACAAGTCTCGCGTGACTTTCTACTACCTGCTCGCCGAGCATTTCAAGAAACTGGACGAACTGGCCGGCTAGGCCCGCTACGATCGGCAGACATTGAATTTATTGAGACGCCCGGTCAGGCTGGCCGGGCGTCTTCATTTGAGGCTCCTGAATGATCCGACTTTTCGCTGCCCTGCCCGTGCCCGAAGACGTGATGGACCGGCTTGAGCCGCTCCAGACCGGGCTCAATGGTGCGAGCTGGCGCGGGCGCGAGCATTTCCATATCACGCTCGGCTTTTTCGGAGATGTGGCTGTTCCGGATGCTCAGGAGCTCGACGCGTCGATCGGCGACATCCCGGCGCCGCAGCTTGATCTCGAAATCGAAGGGGTTGGCTGGTTCGGACGCAAGGAGCCGGGGCTGGTCTATGCGACGGTGAAGCGGACCGAGCCCTTGGAGGCGCTTGCCAGGGCGTGCCGGAAAGCGGCGTCGAAAGTGGGGCTGTCGCCGGACGCAAAGCCGTTCCGCCCGCATATCACGCTGGCCTATCTCAATAATGCGCGGCTGGAAGAGGTGATGGCCTGGTCGGAGCGCTGGCAGGTACTCCGGGCTGGGCCATGGACGGCGGACAGGTTCTACATGTTCGAAAGCACACTGCGGCATGGGAAGAAGAGCGTTTATGTGCCGGTGGCGGAGTATCCGCTGGGATAGTCTGGCTCGTATTTTTTACCGTTCTCACGCTGCTTTCACGAAAGCGGTGGGCATCAACCGGGACAAAGCGAGGAAACGGGATCAGTACCTAACGCCCCTGCCGAGGCATTCATTCGCTAAAATCAGTTAGTCGGAAATGGCGGCTGCCGCCGCATTCAAATCCTAAAATCGATCCGCCGGATCGATTTTTTTGCGAAGCAAACCGGATTTGAATGGTGCCGCTAAGGTGACTTGAACACCTGACCCTCGCATTACGAATGCGATGCTCTACCAGCTGAGCTATAGCGGCGAACCGTTCAGAAGGCGCCTCAATACATTTTGATGCCCGTGCTCGCAAGCCCGGTTTTCACAAAGCGCCTGCCTTAATCATCATCATCGGCGCGCGCATAGTCGAGCGGCGGCGATGTCATAGACCTTGCAGCATCTGCGGCGCGTGGCTTGATCGGGGCTGGTGGCTGCGATGGCGGGGTAGGCGTTGGCGTGGTGCGACGCTGCGGCGGGGGCAGGGCGATGTGACGTCCGGCTTCGAGTTCGCGGCCATAGGCTTCGTAGCGCGGATGGACGAGATTGCCCGCATCCCCGAAAGCATAGACGAGGCGCGCCCAGTCGCGGCGCGAATAGTCGAAGGCGGTGCCTTTCGGGTCAATGTCGGACCATTCCGGCTCTCGCGAGGCAGTGACGGCCATGCGGCCCCAGCGATTGGCTTCCGCCTCATCGCCATAGCCGCGCAGGGCTTGTTCCAGAAGCAGGCAGAGGCGCGCGGTCGGGTTTTCCTCGACAAGCTGTGCGAGAACACGGATGGCGTTCATCCAGTCACGCTCAGCCATTGAGATCTCTGCCTTGAGGATACGGCTCTCGCGGGCATCGGGATTGGTCGCGGCGAGCGCTTCGAGACGGGCGATCTGTGATTTTGGCGTGTCGGACGGGTCGAGCCGGCGGCAAAGGTGGGCGAGGGCGGGATGCGGGTTCGCCTTCCAGCCAAGCTCAATGACGCCCTGAGCCGCTTTCAGCTTGCCGTCGAGCATCAGGTGTCGCGCGCCGTGATAGGCGGCTGGCGGGAAGGCCGGTGCCGCCCTGATGGCATCTGCGAGCAGTTTCTGGGCGTCGCGGCGTTCGGCATTGGGCAGGCTGCAGGCAAGCGCTGTGTAAAGGACGGCGCGGCGACGGCGAAGGCTGTCGCCCTTGATGGTCCCGCGCTTTTCCCCAATGGCGAGCGTCTCGAGCGCCTCGCGCCAATGCTCGCGCGCGACCTGGCTGTCGAACAGGGCATTGAACGGCCATTCTGCGTCGGCGCGCATGTCCAGCGCTTCGCGGGCACGGGTCTCGGCGGCAATGACATCGCCGCGCTCGGTTGCAGCGGTGGCAGCGCCCTTGAGGCCTGCAAGCTGGCCGCCGGGAAGACGCGCGAGCTGGCCCCAGGCGCGCTCGGCACCAGACCAGTCATCGGAAATTTCGGCTGTACGTGCTTCGAGGAGGAGTTTCAGCCGCTCATCCTCGGCGTGTTTGGCGGCCTTGTGCGCGTATCGGCGGGCGGCATTAACGTCGCCTGCTTCAGCGGCGAGCAGTCCGTCCGCAAGCGCCTTGTTGGCATGGCGGGTTCTGGAGGCTTCGCGCGATTTCGAGAATCTCGACGGCATTTTCAACAAGCCGGTCAACGCGCCCCAGATCACGGCCATTGCCGCACCAAGCAGGAGCACGGCGAGGATGGCGACAACGAGCTTGAGCTCGATCGTGGTCTCGGGTCCGAGATTGATCAATACGCTTCCCGGCAGCCTTGAGGCCCAGAGCACGGCGACCCCGGCCAGCACAATCAACAGGATGACGAGAAAGAGTATGATCATTGAGCCTGAAGTCCGTCCTCATGTCTGGCCGCTTTGAAATCGCGCAGCTTCTTGGTGTATTTAAGGCGCGAAGTTATTGTTACCAATCGCGATTTGCGCCTGCACAACGCGCCAGCTGCAAAGCCGATGCATTCCGGTCACAGGCCATCACGGCGCAATTTGCGCGCCTTGTCGATCATGACGACCTCGCACCAACCTAATTGTCCGCCAGACCCAGCGTCTGGTCGTCAGCCTTCCTGGCCCGCCGAGATCAGTTTTAGCCGCAAAGTCTCAAGAGATTCTTCAAGACGCGCGCGGCGGCGCGCATCGGCGAGCCAGGTCTGGAAGACGGCCTTAGAATTTGTCGGCAGCGCCTCGATGGAATCGATGGCGACCATCAGGTCGTCGCGGGCAAGAGCGGCCTGTGCGTCAGTGAGAAGATTGCCGGTTTCACTGCCTGAGGCAGAGCGGCGCACGCTGACGGACTCACCGAAAACCGTGTTCACCCAGCCAAGGCCCGACCCGCTTTCAGTGTCGCGGGCGAGAGCGTCGTTCCTCAGGCGGCTGAAACTGGACTTAAGCTCTCCCATGGTCGGAATGGCCACCTTCGACAGACTGGCGAGCGTCGTCACGTCCGGGTCATCCGGGCGGTTGTCGAGAAGCTGCTGATACTTATCCGGGAAGGCTTCCCCGCGTGCTGCAGACGCCTCGATGGCGTCGAGCGCGAGTGATGCGCCGAGGATCAGCGCCGACGCGCGGGAAATATTCTGGGCGTCGGAGCGTGCTTCGCTGATTTCGCTCGAGAGCGCTTCCTGCGCGGTCTGAAGCGCGGCGAAGTCAGCGCGCAGGGTTTCCAGTTCGGCTTTCAGGCTGACGAGTTGTGCATCGCTTGCCCCGCCACTGTCGGCATTGGCGGACTGGAGCGCGGCTTCGATGGCTTCGATACGGGCCGGACTGACCGCACCCGACTGGGCTTCGGAGATCGCGGCAAGCTGTTCTTCCAGGCTGGCGAGCCGCGTATCGAAAGCGGCTGCGTCTTCCGGCAGGTCGGGCACTGGCGCGCGGGCCGTTTCGACAGCAGCGAGTTCGGTTTCAAGGCGTTCGATTTCATCATCGATGCGGTCGATGGTGAGCTCCAGCTGGCTGGAGACGGCACCGAGACGCTCATCCAGCTGCTGCTGGTTGTCGCGGATGTCTGCGAGGCTGGTTTCGGTCGGGCTGGGCAGGCTGGTCTGGGTCAGCAGGCCGGATGACCAGACCGACAGGCCGAGCGCGCCAAGGGCGATGAGGCCAACGAGGGTGAGCGATATCCAGCCGGGGCCGCCGCCAGACCGGGCCGGCTTTTCGTAATTGAGGCTTGGCGCTTTCGGGTCTTCGGCCGGCTCAAACTCGGCATCAATCGGGTCGGAGCCGTGGGTGGGTTGGTCGCTCATCGGTCTACCTCTTGCGCGCTCCCCAGCCGCTTGCAGTGACTATGGCACGATCAGTGATTTGCGAGCACTTTTTCAAGGGCCTCAAGCAGATGATCCTCGTCCGGATGGCTCGCGGCAGTCACACCGCCCGTCTTCACGGCCTGAAGCGGTCTGGCTGCCTGTTCCGAAATCGTGACAAAACTGGTTTTGGATAGATCGAACGCTTTGGCAAGCCCCAGAAAGGCTTCAGCGCCTTTTGACGAATGAATGAGGACGATGGAGGCTTGGTCTGCCTCCAGAGCAACAGCAGCGTCTGGCGCAAGGCTTTCGGCGGGACGGGCTTCATAGAGCGGCACGAAGTCGATCTTGAAGCCTTCGCTTTCGAGCGCCTCTTTCACGACGCCCCTGGATGCCGCGTTTGCGATGTGGAGCAATGTTTTCGGTGTGTGGGCATGCCAGTGATGGGCAATGAAATGGGCAAGGTCATGCGCGTCACCAGAAGACTGGTGGACCGGGGTGAAGGCTTCGCGAACGGCTTCTGATGCTGTCGCCGGGCCGACGCACCAGGCAGGAAGGCCCCGGTCTGCGCTGGCTTCGGCGAAAAAGCGCACACCATTCGCGCTGGTGAAGATGAGACCGGCATAGCGCGAAAGGTCAGGCAGTATTTCGTCCCGCCCAGCAAGTTCCAGGGCCGGTGACAGGATGTGGCTGACACCCATGGCCGTGAGGCGCGCGGCGGTCTGTGCGGCGCCGGGTTCAGCGCGCGTAATGATGATGGTGGGCGGGCCCGCTTCAGTCATCTTCATAGGCGGGAAGGTTTCCGCCCGCTGCGGCGCGGATGCGCTCGCCTGCCGAGCGGCCGAGCTCTGTCATCTCGTCTTCGCTCGCATCTGTCTGGGCGATACCGTGCTCGACCCAGCGCTCAGAGCCATCCGGGCGAAGCACTTCGCCGGAGAATTTCCAGAGATCGTCATGGAAACAGGCATGTCCGCCCATGGCGGTGCGGCAGGACCCGTCAAGCTCGACCAGGAAGGCACGTTCTGCGGTCGCGGCGAGACGGGTCATCGGATCGTCCAGCTTGCGCAGCAGGGCCACGATGTCGCTATCGAGAGCATCGGGCCTTGCGGCAATCGTGATGATGCCCTGACCGGCGGCCGGGATCATTGTCTCGACAGGGACGGGGCTCGCAAGATGCGCCATGTCGAGCCGGGTGAGGCCGGCCATTGCGAGATAGGTTGCCTCAGCCAGGCCATCTTCGAGCTTGCGCAGGCGGGTCTGCACATTGCCGCGAAAGGTCACGATGTTGAGGTCTGGTCGCAGCGCGAGTGTCTGGGACTCGCGGCGCAGGCTCGCCGTACCGACGGTCGCGCCCTCTGGCAGATCTGCAAGCCTCTTGATGCCGTTCACCGTGATGAAGCCGTCGCGGGGGTCTTCGCGTTTCGGATAGGCGAGGAGTTCCTGGCCGTCGGGAATGGCGCCCGGCACATCCTTCAGGCTGTGCACGGCAAGGTCGCACCGGCCATCGTCCACGGCCGCATCGATCTCGCGTGTGAACAGGCCCTTGCCGCCCGCATTGATGAGGCGCTCCGTGGTCAGCTTGTCGCCGCCTGTGGTGAAGGTGACGATCTCGCCGACGACATCGCCGCCAGACAGGCGTTCAATATCGGCGGCGACCTGGCGTGCCTGGACCAGCGCCAGCGGTGAGCCGCGCGTGCCAATCTTCAAACTCTTCTGTGGCGCCTTGCCTGCCGTCATGCTGCCTTTGCCTTGTCCAGTTTCCGCCCTGCTAATGTGTCAGACTTGGTGAAGCAAGACAGCCCGGCTGCGTCATCTGGCACGCCGCATGCGTGTCTTTTCTTAACCCGGATCGGTCAGGATAGAACCTATAATGAAACGCCTTGCCCTTGCATTTGTGCTGATGATCGCCGCCTGCTCGCCTGATGCGCAGGTTGCCGAGGCTGAATCGGCGCCTGCCAAGGCAAGCCCGATCGAGCGCTGCATGAACCTCGGTGGCTCACTGGAAGCGCCGCGGGAGGGCGACTGGGGCTACACGGTTCGCAGGGAAGACCTCGAAAGGTTGAAGGCGGCTGGGTTCGATACAATCCGCCTGCCTGTGAAGTGGAGCGCCCACACCGCGACCAGCAAGCCCTACACCATCGATCCGGCTTTCATGGCGCGGGTGGAGGAGATCGTGGACTGGGCCATTGAAACGGACCTGCAGATCATCATCGATGTGCATCACTATAATGCGATGATGAAGCGCCCGGATGAGGAGCGCCCGCGCCTTGCGGCGATGTGGCGTCAGATTTCAGATGCATTCGAAGGCGCGCCGGACAATGTGATCTTCGAGCTGATCAATGAGCCGAATGAAAAGATGACGGTGCGAAAGACCGACACGGTCAATCGCGAGCTTCTTTCCATTGTGCGCGAAAAGCATCCTGATCGCTGGGTCATCGTCGGCAGTGCCGGCTGGGGCAGCCTGGAAGCACTGCTGAAGAGCCGCCCGCCGCAGGATGACCGAATCATCCTGACCTTCCACAATTACGACCCTTATGACTTTACCCATCAGGGGGCCTTTTTTGCCAATCCGCCCCCGCCAACCGGCAAGCGCTGGGGCACGCGGGAGGACATTGCGCGGATGCAGCTCGGTGCCAAGCAGGCGCGGGCCTTTGCGGTCAAGCAGGGCTATCCGATGTTCGTTGGCGAGTTTGGCGTTTACGAGGACGTGCCGCTCGACCAGCGTGTGAAATGGACCCGCGCTTTTCGCGAAACAGCCGAGGCCAATGGGTTCGGCTGGTGCTACTGGGACTATGCGACAACGTTCAAGGTCTATCGCCTGGACCGCGAGACATGGGTCAATTCCATGCTGGGCGCCCTTATCGACCAGTGATGTCCAAGCCTTTTCGCGGGCGAGCGGAACCTCTATGTGAGCGCGGATGAGCGCGATTACCATTCTCGGGATTGAAACGAGCTGCGATGAGACGGCGGCCGCTGTCCTGCGCCTGGAGGATGGCCGCGCGGCGATCCTGTCGGAAACGGTGCGCAGCCAGGTCGAGGAACACGCGCCCTATGGCGGCGTGGTTCCGGAGATCGCGGCGCGTGCACATGCCGATATTGCAGACCGCGTTGTCGAGGTCGCCTTGAAGGAAAGCGGCCTTGCCTTGTCAGAGCTTGATGGCATAGCAGCCACGTCCGGGCCCGGCCTGATTGGCGGCGTGATGGTTGGCATGATGACCGGCAAGGCAATGGCGCTCGCATCCGGCAAGCCGTTCATTCCCGTCAATCACCTCGAAGGCCATGCGCTGAGCCCGCGCCTCGCCGAAGACTGCGCCTTTCCGTACATGCTCCTGCTGGTCTCTGGGGGGCATTGCCAGTTCATTCGTGTCGATGGTCTCGGTGCCTATCAGCGGCTTGGCACGACGATCGATGATGCGGCCGGAGAGGCCTTCGACAAGCTTGCAAAGCTGCTGAACCTCGGCTTTCCTGGCGGACCAGCGGTGGAGCGCGCGGCGACGTCCGGAGACGAGACGCGCTATCCGCTGCCGCGCCCGCTGATGGACCGTGATGGGCTCGACATGAGCTTTGCCGGGCTGAAGACGGCGGCAGCGCGGATCATTGAGGCTGAAGACCTTTCAGACCAGGACGTCGCGGACCTCTGCGCGAGCTATCAGCGCGCAATCGCCGACTGTCTCTCGGCGAGGGCTGACCGGGCGATGGAGCGATTTGATGGCGACCGGCTGGTCGTCGCGGGCGGCGTGGCGGCCAATCAGACAATCAGGGCTGCGCTGGACGCGGTTGCCGCCCGTCATGGGGCAAGCCTCATCGCTCCGCCGTTGAAGCACTGTACCGACAATGCCGCAATGATCGCGCTGGCCGGCGCGGAGCGTCTCGCGGCAGGCCTTGTGGCAGAGGACAGTCTTGCGTTCACCGCGCGTCCGCGCTGGCCGCTTGATGAAGAGAGCGCAGCCAGCAACCCGGTTTATGGCAGCGGAAAGCGCGGCGCGAAGGCCTGATCAGGCCTGCAGCAGTTTCAGGAGGCGCTGGGCCTGTTCAGTCGAGAAGCCGGGCTTGAGCGGCGCGCGCATGATAAGCAGATTGTGCCAGGCCGGAGCCATGAGCAGGTTCACCGCTTCATCAAGGTCATAGTCGCGGCGGACCTTATGCTTGGCGGCAAGCTCGGCGAGGATAAGCCTCAGCGGCGCACGGACATTGGCCTTCAGCCAGCCGCGCCATGTTTCGCCTGCTTCCTTCTCATCGGCAGCTGCCATCATCGCGCCGCGCAGGACGGCATGGCCATTGCCGGTGCGGGTTGCGGTCTCGAATGGCATCAGCAGGGACGCGATGCGCTCAACAGGATCAGTGCTGCCTGGAGAGGCGGGCTGGAGAAGAGCGGTCGCCGCCTCCATGCACATGTTTCCTGTCGCCGGCCACCAGCGATAGATCGTCTGTTTGGACGCGTGTGCCGTCCGGGCGATTCCATCCACCGACAGCTTGCGCCAGCCACTGCTCGCCAGTTCCTCACGTGTCGCTTCCAGAATCGCGGCGCGGGATGCTTCGCTGCGGCGTGGCCCCTGACGCCGCCGGGGTGTCTTTTTCTTTTTCGGTTTGGTTTCGCTCTCGGCCAAGATGAGGCTCCATGATCCGGCGGGTTCAGTGCTATTTATGGCGATCATACTTGCCAAAAGTTTGACGAAAGTGAACGGGGCGTCTCACATCGGATTGCACAATTAATGTTGGGCGTTTATTTCGGGCGCAAATTGAACAGAAGGATCATGCAATGAGGACTCCGGAAGAGTTGAAGGATGGCTACCGCGCATTCCGCCGTGGCACGTACAAGCACCAGGCACGCCTCTATGAGGAGCTTGGCCGTGGTCAGGACCCAGACATCATGATCATTGCCTGCGCTGACAGCCGCGCCGAACCGGCCGACATCTTTAATGCAGCGCCGGGCCAGCTCTTCGTGGTGCGGAACGTGGCCAATCTCGTGCCGCCTTATGACCAGGGCGGCGGCCTGCACGGCGTCAGTGCCGCGCTGGAGTTTGCGGTCACGGCGCTGGAGGTCAAGCACATCCTGATCATGGGCCATGGCGGCTGCGGCGGTGTGAATGCCTCTTTGTCCGCGGCGAAGGACAGACCGGTCGGGCAGTTCATCGCGCCGTGGGTCAGCCTGCTGGATGAAGCCCGTGACGAGGTGCTCAAGAAGGGGGCCGCGGACAATCAGAGAGCATTGGAATTTGCCGGGATCGGAACGTCGATCCGCAATCTGATGAGCTTCCCATTCGTCCGGGAGCGCGTCGAGGCGGGCAAGCTGGAGCTGCATGGAGCCTGGTTTGCGATCGCGCATGGTGAGCTGCACTGGCGTGACCCGGCTACGGGTGAGTTTTCGGTGGTCGAGGCCTGAGGCCAGCGTTTCAGGACTGGCTGGTCGCCCAGACCGCAAAAGCCGCAGACCCGACCATCAAGGCGGCAGCGCCGCGATTGAACCATGTCGCGAAGGCCGGACTGGCGAAGTTTTTTGCCATCCGGTCCGCCGCTGCTGCATAGATTGAAAGCCCGAACATCTCGCTGAAGGTAATCGTTGCGAGGGCGATGAGGATCTGCTGCAGCATGGGCGAGCTGGCGTCAAAATAACCCGGCAACAGCGCGCCGAAGAAGACAAGCGCATTCGGATTGGCGAGCTGCAGGCCGAGCCCCTTGCCGAACAGGGCCGCCCGTTTCGGCATGGCTTCGCGCGAGAGCCGCAGGTCGCGCGGCCTGGAATGTAGAAGGCCGACTGCGAGCCAGATGATGAAGGCAAGGCCGGCAAGTTTCAGGATAAGGAAAGCGGACGGAAACTGTGTGGCGATGGCCGCCGCACCGCCGGCTGCAAGTCCGATCCAGACAAAGTTTGCCGACGATACGCCTATGGCAGGCAGCATCGCCGGACGAAAGCCGTAGCGCAGCGAGGAAGACACGACGAGCATCACCGCCGGACCCGGTGTCAGTCCACCAGCCAGAAACAGGCCGATCAGGGCGAGCCAGACACTGAACTCCAATTGCGGTCAGTCCCGTTCAGCCTTCCGGCTTGTAACGCTCGATCGACGCGCTGATCAGCTCTCGCGCGCGGTCCACGCCTTCTACGCCCTGAACCTTCACCCACTTATTAGGCTCCATGTCTTTGTAGTGCGTGAAGAAGTGGACAATGCGGTCGACCAGGATTTCCGGCAGGTCGGTATAGTTCTGTACCTTTTCGTAGAAGCGTGTGAGCTTCTGGTGGGGCACGGCGAGAATTTTCTCATCCTGGCCGCCATCGTCTTCCATCAGGAGCACACCGACAGGACGGGCACGGACAACGGCGCCCGGCACAAGCGCGCGCTGGCCGACAACCATGACGTCGATCGGGTCGCCATCAAGGCTCAGCGTGTGCGGAACGAAGCCGTAATTGCAGGGATAGCGCATGGAGGTGTACAGAAACCGGTCCACGAACATGGCACCTGAGGCCTTGTCGATTTCATATTTGATGGGTTCGCCGCCAAGCGGGACTTCAATGATCACATTGAGATCGTGGGGCGGGTTCTGCCCGGATGAGATTTTGCTGATATCCATGGGTCGTGCTCTCTGGCCAATTCTGTTGCGCTGCACTGCACAAGCCGTGCCGGAGCGTCAAGGGCGCAGTGTGTATTGGGTTTGGAAAACTTCGAAATTGGCCCTAAGACTTCCATTACAGTGAAGAGAGGATCCCAGCGCCCATGTTTCGTATAGCAACCAGCCTGCTTACAACGGCGGCGATTTGCGCGCCGGCATTTGGTCAGTCCCTGAACTCTGCTGCTGAAAAAACCGCAGCCTGCCTGCAGGTCGCGGATGCTGGTGAACGCCTTGCCTGTTTCGACAATGCGGCACCGGCCCTGTCGCGCGCACTGAAAGACCAGCCGATTACCTTGCCGTCGAGGTCCGATGCAGCGCCCGCGCCGGCGGCGACCCCTGCGCCTGCCCAGCCAGACCTGCCGAAATGGGCCGATGCGCCTGCCGCCGAAGCGCCGGCTGCCGCGGTTGCCTCCACAGCGCCGGAAGCCGAACCGGGGACGCCGCTCTGGGCGCGCCTGATGCCACGCAGCGATGATGCTGACGAGGTCGACGAGATCAGTGTTTCGGTCACCCGCATCCTGCGAAACAATGTCGGGCGTCACTTCTTCCTGACCTCGGACGGCCAGGAATGGGAGCAGACCATCGTCGAGCCGGTGAAGCCGCCAAAGGGCCTGCCGGCGAAAGCGACAATATCCGAAAGCTTCATCGGCAGCCCAACGCTGTCGTTCGACGATGGACCTGCGGGTGCCTACAAGGTTCGCCGCACCAAATAGGCTGCCCCTTACCCGGCCAGCCCGAAATTGAAGCTGATCGATATGCGTGCTTCGTCGGTGCGGCTCGCCATGACTTCGTGGCGCAGCCAGCTTTCCCACATCAGGACATCTCCAGCCTGCGGCGTCACATAGATGAAGCGCTTGAGAGCATCCGGCACCTCATCCTTCAGCGGTGGGGCGCCCATCATCATGGCGAGGCGCGGATCCTCGAACCGGATATCGCCCGAGCCCGGAGGCATGGCGATATAATATGTTCCCGAAATCACGCTGCCGGGATGGATATGGCCGGAATGAGCACCGCCATCCCCCAGGATGTTGATCCAGAGGGCGTCCAGGCTGAGGCCTTTGCGGGGGAGCTCCCAGTGAAGCTCCTTCGCAAAGCCGGTCGCGAGTCTGGTGAGCGCTTCGGCGAGAGAGGCGAAAGCTGGGGCCCTGTCTGGCAGATCGTCCAGCGACGCGTAGGAGGTGTAGCCGGGATAGCCTTTCTCCTCGCACCAGGCGTGGCCGGCGCGGTCGCCCTCTTCAATCATCCAGCAGGCCGCTTCTGCGTCTTCCAGGAAAGCCTCATCGCCATGGCGGGACTGGAACAAGTGTGTCGGAAACAGGAGGCGGGTGGTCATACCCCTGCTTTAGAGGCGGCGGCCTAGTCCGTGAAGATGTCTTTGATGGGTGGCTGGGAAAACACCAGCCGTGCTGCGCCCGTTGTTTCGCCGGGGCGAAAGGTGATGCGGTCATTTTCGACCGCCAGCACCTGTTCGCTCCCATCGGTCTTCTGCACCACGCCTGTCGTCTCTGGCGAAACGAAAAAGATGACGCCCTTCATCTTTGGCGCGACCATTGACAGCGGACCGGCCTTCTTGCGGATGACGAGGTTCACCTGCTCGATTGACGTGTTGATATCGACGACAGGAACAGGGCCGGACAGGTCGAGCTTCGGCGTCGGTTCGGCATTGATGGCACCGCCGCCCTTTGGCAGTGTCGTCATGACCATAGGGTCGGCGTCAAGATAGGGGGCAATTTCGCTGACGTCGATCCGGCCCAATTCGTCGCGCGGCAGGTCGATGCGCTTGCCGTCTGGCTCGATCCATAGGCCGAAATCCTTCAGGGCCGGATCGTCGGCGGAAACGACATAGTCCATTTCGAGGTGTGAGCGGTCGCTGTTGGGGATGGCGAGAAAGTCGCCCAAGCCGTCAAAAAGGGTCGACATTTTTGCGGCCGGCCGCGCTTCCTGAGCGTTTGCCAGGCCAGCAGACCCGGCAATGCCGATCAGCGCAATTATCAAGAAACGCATTCTGCACCTCCCATGTCAGGGCAATTGGATCGCCCTTTCACGGAAGGTGCAAATTAGCGTTCAGCAATTTTACTCTACTGGCTTCACGAATTTGAGGGTCATCCGGTCGGATTCGCCAATCGCGGCATAAACGGCCGGGTCAAAGCCCTCCGGCGTGTTGCCATCGCGGTCAGCAGTTCGCGATACCGGCGGCAGCGTCCACACACCAAACGGGTGATCGGCCGTATCTGCAGGATTGGCATTGATTTCGCTGGAAGCTTCAAACTCAAACCCAGCGGCCTCTGCCAGCGCTTTGACATAGTCTTCATGCACATAACCGGTCGGTGCAGAAGGATCCTGCTCGGCAGACGAAGGCAGGCGGTGCTCCACAACACCGAGCACGCCGCCCGGCTTGAGGACGGCATAGGCGTCGCTGAAGAACTTGTCGGCATAATCCCCGCCCATCCAGTTATGGACATTGCGGAAAGTCAGGACGGTGTCGACACTTTCAGGCTCGCCGAGCGGGCCGGATTCGGAGTCATAGGTGGTGTACTGGATCTCACCGAACGTGTCGGGGAATTCGGCATAGTTTGCCTTGAAGGCCTCGAGGGACGAGGCGGCGCGTTCGGAGCGTTCCGGACTCACCCAGGCAGCGATGAGCTGGCCGCCATTGGCGTGCAGGTATGGCGCGAGCAAATTGGTGTACCAGCCGCCGCCGGGCCATATCTCGATGACGGTCTCGTCTCCGGCAACGTCGAAGAATTCGAGCGTTTCGGCTGGGTGGCGATACTGGTCGCGCGCGATTTCACCCTCTGTGCGCCAGCTGCCTGCCATCGCATCGGCAATGGTGAAGCCCGCCGCATCGGCGGTCTCACTCGGCGTGTCGGACGTTTCGGCCGGTGGCGGCGGTGCGGCAGGTGTATCCTCAACGCCAGTGTCATTGCTGCAGCCAGCTGCTGCCAGAGTCAGTAGGCTTGCGCCCAAAATCCATCTCATTGCGTCCTCCTTTAGAGACTTGAACAACTCTTCCTGCCTACCCAAATACTTCTTGTCTAGGCGCTGCCAAGCAGGCCTGGACCGGTAGTCTGCCGGTGCCGATGAACGGGCCGGAGCAACAGATGAGCCGCAAATATGATGGTCCGACCCTGTCGGACACAGTTGCTTAGAGAGGACTGTAAGTCATGAGTACGATAGATCTCACCCCCCTTTACCGCACCATGGTTGGCTTTGACCGCATGGCCAATCTGATCGATTCGGCGAGCCGTCTTGATGGCGCTCAGGGCTATCCACCCTACAATATCGAGCGTGTTGCCGATGATGCCTTTGCCATCGAAATTGCCGTGGCAGGCTTCGGTGAAGAGGATCTCGAAATCGAGACGAATGAAAACCTGCTGACGATTGCCGGAAAGAAGGTTCAGGACGAGGATGCTGAAGAGCGCCAGTTCCTGCATCGCGGCATTGCCGAGCGTGGATTCCTTCGCCGGTTCCAGCTTGCCGATCACGTGATTGTGACCGGCGCGAGCCTCAAGAATGGCCTGCTCCGTGTCGATCTCGTCCGCGAGCTGCCGGAAGCCAAGAAGCCCCGCAAGATCGAAATCGGTTCAACGACGACCAAAAAGTCGAAGCCGAAACTGATCCAGGGCGAAAAGGTCTCCGCCGCCTAGGCGTCGAACCTTTCCTGACAGGAATGTAGCCCCGGTGCCGCAAGGTGCCGGGGCTTTTTTATCCTAGGCCTTTTCGCCCTTTTCGAAGAAGGCCTTTGCGCCGGTCTTGTCGAGGAATGCGGTCAGTGCGTGATTATCGCTGAGACGGCGAACCGCTTTCTGGACCGATTTGAACGAGGTCGCGGCATAGCGCTGGGTGACCTGCTCGAACGACTTTTTCTCAATCTTCGCGCTCATCCGCTCTGTCTTTGACAGGTTGGCTTCGAGATTGGCTTCCGCCCAAGGCAGGTAAGTTGCAGCAACTTCATCAGCAAAGAGCGGCAGCAGGGTCGGCTCCAGTTCCTCCAGAGACTTGAATGGTGCGCCCGCCTTTGGCGCATCCATGAATTCGCACCAGGCGGTCACGAAAGGGGCGTTCTTGCGCAGGAAGTCGCCCGGGGTCGGGTCGAGCAGCATCTGTGAGAGCTGGCCGGCAAGCGCGAAGTCAGCCACGGAGGGCCGGCCGCCGAAAATAAAGAGATTGTTCTCAAGATGCGTGTTGAGCAGTGTGATAAAACGCTCTGCGGACACTTTCAGCGTCTTTTCGTTCTTCTTCTCGATGCCGACAAGCGGGAGACGCTCGCGCATGCGCTTGACGATCTGGTCGCGCGTCCTCTTCTTGGCGCGGGGCAGCTTGCCGGAGAAGAGCTGCTCCATGGTGCGGTCAGCAGCCTCTTCGCGGTCAGGCTTAGCACCCCAGCGGTAGAGGAACATCGCCTTGTTGAGCCACTCATCAGCGTAGTCTTCGAGGATGAGAGCGAGCACCGCGCAGGCTGGATCATCGGGAACGCAGGATGGGTCGGCGACATCATTCTCGATGAGCGACAGGATGTCAGTCGAATCCTGGTTCGGCGCACGATTGGGCGACACGAGCAGGGGTACGGTCGGGACCTTGGCGAAGGACTGGAACTCTTCTTCAGTCGCAGAAGAGCGTCCGATCCATTCGAACTCTACGCCCTTGTATTTCAGGAAGGAGCGCACTTTCACAGAATAGGGAGACGTCTCGGCGCCGAACAAGCGGTAAGCAGTCATGTCGGTGTCCTTGGCAATAGCTGAAGCGCGGTCTTAGGCGATGCAGCTTTTGCTGCCAAGACGTGTTTGACGGTTGCCAGAGGCTGCAATACTCAGAGCGCTGCTGCGAAATCGAAACACGACATGTGTGAGCAAGGTGCGCCCTGTCTCAGGAGCGGCCTTGTCTGTCCGGAAGGTGGTGCATGACGGGGTTCAACCAGAAAAGGTCTGGCTGCAAATGAGCACACCGCGATATTTTCTCGCCTATTGCGACAAGCTTTTTACGCCGTCGGAGAGCTTCATTCCGCGCGGTTATTCGGCGTTTGGCAAACTGAAGCCGCTCTATATCGGCCACGAGATCAAGGGACCGTTGCCGCAGGGCGCTGAGGTGGTGCAGCTTGGCCCGCTGCACGGGCCGGGCGGCGAGGCCGCTTTCAAGCAGCTCGGCAGCATTTCCTCGAAACTGGAAGAGGCATTGAGGGCCTATGAGCCGGTCGCAGTCCATGCGAGCTTTGGCAAATCGGGCGCCTATGCGTTGCCGATCGCCAAGAAGCTCGGCCTGCCGCTGGCGGTCACGTATTATGGCGGCGACGCCACCAAGACGACCAATACCAAGGACAGTTTCATCCGCGTCTACAATCGCAGGCGCGCCAGGCTCTGGAAGGAAGCCGACCTGATCCTGCCCTGCTCGAACTTCATTCGCGACGAACTCGCTGCCAAGGGCGCGCCCGTCGACAAGATGGTTGTGCATCACAATACGGCAGACCCGGCGCGCTTTGAGCCCGGTGAGAAGAAGGACCTCATTGTCTTCGCCGGACGCTGGACCGAGAAGAAGGGCATCGACACGCTTATCGCGGCGCTCGCCCGACTCGGAGAGGAGCTGGAAGGCTGGACGGTTCGCCTGATCGGCGATGGTGACCTCAAGGAGGGCCTTGTCGCCGACCTTGAGGCGGCAGGCGTGACGGCCGAACTGCCGGGCTGGGTGCCGGCGGATGAGATGCCAAGGCAATGGGCCGAAGCCCGTATTGCGGTTGTGCCGTCGAAGCGCGCAAGGTCTGGTGATGCCGAAGGCCTGCCGCTGGTATGTATCGAGGCGATGCTGTCAGGTTGCGCACTGGCCGCGACGCGGCATGCCGGCATTACTGAATGCGTCAGGGATGGTGAGACGGGCTATCTGGTTGATGAAGGCGATGAGGCTGGCCTCGCAGACCGCCTGGCGCGCATGCTGACGGACAAGGCACGAACCGCGGCGATGGGGGAGGCAGGGCGAGAATTTGCCCTGTCAGACTTCAACCTGCAGAAGCAGAGCCGCAAGCTCGAAGGCTATTTGCTCGATCTCGCCGAAAAGGCCGGCACCGTTTAGTTGGTGTCGTCCTTCTTGCGCGGGTCGGACTGATCGGCCCAGGTTTCGGGGTCGCGGACGATTACGTAGCCGCCCTCGAAATGGACCTCCGGCACTTCCTTCAGGGTGAAGGGGACGAACCAGGCAGCGCCGGTGTCGGGCGCGACTTCAATCAGGTCGCCAGCCCCGAAATTCTGCACGGATTTCACGGTGCCGACGGTCTTTCCATGACTGTCCATGACGTTCAGGGCGACAAGGTCCTCAACATAGAACTCGTCATCATCGGGCGGGGGCAGTCTGTGGCGAGGGACGCAGAGCTTGGTCCCCTTGAGCGCGTCCCATTCCTCTTTCTGGCGGGCGCGTTTTGCCGTCACGATAAAATGGCCTGATCCTGATTTTACCCCGGCCGCCTCGAGGAGCGGGTCGCCCTTTTCTGACAGGAGTGGCCCGAGACTGAACAGATCCTCGGGATTGTCGGTGAAGCTTTTCACACGCACGTCACCACGAACGCCATGAGCGCCCGCCAGAACGCCCACAATTATCAGCCTGTCTTGTTTCAATCGGTCTGGCATTGCGGGCTTCCTACTCTGCTATGCAGCAGACGGGAAGCCCGAACAGCGCCTACCAGCGGCGACGGCGATCGCGGTCATATCCATAGCCGCGCCCGGCCGGACGGATAGACGTTATGTTGTCGTTCAGCCGGTAATAGCCGAGTTCAGCGGTCGATCCGGTAATGATCTCGCAGCGGCCCCTGAAATTCGGATCCGTACAGACTTCCCACGCCCCGCTCTGGATAGCGATGGAGGACGTCTTGTCGTTGAAGCGGAGCGGGTTGAGGTGCGGGATAGCGCCCGTGACAGGCAGCGCATCGCCGCGGAAGTTCGAATTGCCGTACAGCACGACCGGCGCATTGTAGCGCCCGCCATAGCCATAATCATTCCCGCGACCATACCGGTCGTTGCGGTCATATCGGTCATGACGGCCGCCATATCCATAGCTCACCGGGCGGATCGACGTGATCTTGTTGTTGAGCCTCATCTGGTTGAGGTAGCCCTCGCGATATTCGATGATTTCGCAGCGTCCGCGATAATTGGCATCGACGCAAACTTCCCATGCGCCGCCCATGACGCGGATCGAGGATGCCCGGTCATTGAAGCGATAGTCGGCGAGCCGTGGAATGGCACCCGTCACGCGCAAGGAGCGGCCGGTGAAATTGGCATTGGAATAGATGATCGCTTCGCCGCCCCCGCCGCGATGGTACGGTCGGTCAGCCATGGCGGGCAGGGCAAGAGAGGTGGTGAGAGCTAGACCAAGTCCCAGCGTCTTCAACGGATTCATGAGAGAACCTCCAATTCATTGACCCCTCTTTGTTACCAGAAGGTCGCTGAACACTCGGCAACCTTGCCTTCATGAAAGGCGGGGGTGTGCCGGGAGGTTCCGGAAACTTACATAAATATTAGATGGATAGCGTCGCCCGGCCGGCAGGGCTCAGGCTGCTGCGGTCAGGGCACCTGGCGTGACTTCACGGCAATAGGCGCCGCGCAGGTCACGCGATGGCTCAAGCCCGGTGACAAGACCCGTCGCCGTCTCGTCCTTTCCGATGACGAGCACACCGCTATCGGAAAGCTGGCGAGCGAGGTTGACCAGCGCCCTGGCGCGCATCTGGCTACCCATGCCGCCAATAACATTGCAGCAGGTGATGACGTCGAACACGCCGAGGCCGCTGCAATCCTGCAGGATATTGTGGGTCCGCACGCCAACGCGGTTGGCAAGGTCTTGTGAAACCTGCCATTCGCCTGTGTCGAGACGAGAAAAGTTGCTGAGCAGGCGGTGGATGGACAGGCCCTTCTGCACATCGAAGTGTCCGAACTTCCCTGAGCGGGCGCGTGCCGACATTTTTTCACTGATGTCGGAGGTCAGGATTTCAACCTGGATGTCCTTCAGCGCTTCGTTCTCGCTCTCACCGATCAGCATGGCAAGCGAATAGGCTTCCTGCCCGCTTGAGCCGCCAGCACACCAGATGCGTAGCTTCCCGCCCGGCGCAGACGGCGCCATCATCGGCAGGACATGATTGACGATACGCTCAAAGGCGGCGCGCTCGCGGAAGAAATGCGTGGTCTTGCTGGTCAGGGCGGCGACGATTTCACCGCCGAGCGGGCTGCTCGGCCGGGCCCGGATGCAGGCGAGAAGTTCGGCGACGCCAGCAAACTGCTCACGGCGGAGGATCGGGCCGAGCCGGGATTCGATGAGATAGGATTTTGTCGGCGGAATATGCTGTCCGGAACCGTTCAGCGCCAGCTCAGCAATTTCGCGATAGGTCGAATCGTCCATAGTCTTTCACCAGCCCGATAAATTTCTTCCCGGTTCGTTAACAAGAACCCGACCGGGGTTAACAAATCGCTTTAAACGAGGCCGACCTCTGCAAATTTGCTGTGAATGATGTCTGCATCAAACGGCTTCATTATAAATTCATTTGCACCCGAGCGCATCGCTTCGCCAATGTGCTCGGCGTCATTTTCGGTCGAGCAGAACACAACGATCGGTTTCGACCCGCCCTGTTCGCGGCGAAGGGCGCGCAGGAAATCCAGGCCGTTCATCACCGGCATGTTCCAGTCGAGCAGGATGGCATCCGGCATGTTCTCGCGGCATGATTTCAGCGCGTCGGCGCCGTCTCCTGCTTCCGTCACTTCGAACTGGAGATCCTGTACAATGCGTCCGGCAACTTTGCGGACCACCCGGGAGTCATCAACAATCAAACAAGACTTCATGGCATTACCCCAAGAGGAATCTAGGCCTGTTCCGGTGGCAACCCCTCCGGAAGGTAAGCAAATTAACTCGACATTGACCGCGCATCTGGTCGCTGCAGCAATTTGGCCAGAAATTGATTTACCGAAGTTTAAGACTCGGTGCGTCCTGCGGCCACGGCCCGATCAGCCCTCGGCGCTCAGGCCGGTTGCGACCAGGGATATCTCTTCAGGCTTCGGGTCGGCGCGCAGCGAACCGCCCAGACCTTCTGCAATAATCCGCGTGAACAGCGGCTGGACGGTGCGTGCGGACCAGCCGTCCTGCGGCTCGTTTCCGGCGATCGCTTCGGCGGTATCGTCGCGAAGCTTGCAACGCTCGCCGGACGCAGCGACGCTGATGCCAAGTCCATCAGTCTGATTGCGAACCTTGACGGCGATCGTCCCGCCGCGCGGCAGGCAGTCCACCGCCAGCATGACGAGGTTCATGATCAGGCGGGCATGCGAGAAGCTGAGATGCTGGGTTTCGATGTCCCATGTCAGCGTTGGCTTGTAATTGTGGCTGGCTACGAACCGCTCGGTGATCTGCTTGGCTTCGTGGATGTCAGCAGCGCCTTTGGACAGACCGGCCGAGCCGAAAGCGTAGCGCAGGAATTTCAGTTTTGAGGCGGCGCTGTCTGCCCCATCATGCAGAAGCTTCTCTGCCTGCACGCGCATCTCGGAATCCTGCGGCTCGTTCATGAAGTCGAGCGCATTGGTGATGGAGGATACCGATGATACCAGGTCGTGGCAGATGCGAGATGCAATATATGCGGAGAGATGCGCCGGATCGATATTGGCTTGCATGGTCTGGCCCCTTTGGTCGGTGTTCTACGCTACCCGAATCGCCAGACCATTGACTGCCTGATTGCGGCTGATTTGTCACCCATCCAAGTCGTCGTGGCCCACAAGATCATCATGACCGCCGCGTGCGCTGTGAAAAAGCAGCCAGAAAAGCCCGATGGACAGGCCAAGACAGCCCACAGCGCCAAGGCCGTAGGCGATCCAGCCATGCATTGTCATCGTGACGCCGAGGCTCGACCAGAGCACCGCCACGCCCCATCCAGCCAGGATAAGCGCGGCGAGGCCTGCGATGATGGCAATGATGGAGGTCAGGGACATAAGCGGGCGGGTTAGTTCTTCTTCCACTTCCCGCTATCGTCCATGACGAACTGGCCGCGCTCTGCGCCGGAGACCAGCTTTTCGCCGGTCACGCGGGCAACCTGTTCTGGCGTTGTGCCGGTCTGTCTGGCGAGGTCATCATAAGCGGCGCGGCGCTTGTTGTTGATGTCCTGAACGCGCCGGATGAGCGCCGGATCTGCGCCGCCATCAACGATGCCGAGATAGCCGTCAATGCGTTCGCCGACGACGCCCTGCTCCTTGGCAGTGTCGATCTGTGGATCGCCCGCACTTGCAGGCGCGGCAACGGCCAGAGCGGTCGCGGCAAGGAAGACGAGCGCGTAAATGGCTTTAATGAATCGGGTCATGTGAGACACCTTTTGTGGACCTAGAAAATGTCAGGATTGCTGGCGATCAGGTCTTCGACTTCCTTGTCGAGCTTGATGCGCACTTCCTGATCGATCTTGACGTTGAGATTAATCGTGATCGGCTCTGTCGGAGCCTGCAGCTTCACCGTCGGTGAGCACGCAGCCAGCGAGGCAGCGACAGCTGCAGACAGGAGGAGGGGTCGGGTCACATGTCTTTCCTTCATAACACGAGCCATTGTGCAGTATGTGGCCTGAACGGTGGTTGAATACAAGTTTGACTATTGTTCAGGCGGTGTGCTGCCTGTGCCGCCGGATTGGCGGTTCCGAACCGACTCTGCGGCCACGTCGGCGAGCCAGTCGCTGGACGATATCGAGCGGCCCGTCCGGATGAGCTGCATCAGCTTGGAATCGATGCCGATATTGAAGGCGAATGGCGCGCCGTCGAGCACTTCCGGAGAGGTGCCGACCAGCCGCATCGTGATCAGGATATCGCCGCTCAGATTACCGTCAGCGCCAATTTCGAGAACCGAAAAGCGGAAATCCTTGAGTGCGTCGAATGCCATGCTGACCCGGTCATCTGCGGCAGCGGCTGCATCGGCGACATCTCCGGTATAGGCAATCGTGCCCCCGCTGCTGTCGGCGGTCAGTGTCGCATTGCGGATGAATGTGTTGGGGCCGATGATTTCCACGGGGAATGTGCCGGTGACTGTGCCTTGCGCCTTGACGTCCGGCAGGTCGAAGACGCGAACGATTTCGGCGAGTTCGAGCGACTTGGCGGTGATCTCAATGACATCGCGCGTCCCTGCAATCGTCCAGCTGGAGCCGCCAGTATAGATTTCGCCGCCGGCAAAGGGCCAGCGCGCATCTTCAATGGTCGCTTCCAGTCCTTCATTCAGCTGAAAGCGAATGCGGCCATTGCTGAGCGGGATGCCCGGGCTGATCTGGCCGAGACGGATTTCCTGTCCGGGCGGCGTTGTGAGTTTCATGATGTCGTTGAATTCGATGCGCCCGCTCACATCATTGACCGCGCCGAGGCGCAGCGTGTCGAACCCGAAACCGTCCGCAGACACCCACCCCGTGCCGCTTGTCTTGCCAGACTCGATCACGAAATCTGCGCGACCTTTCAGCGTGCCGCGCGCATTCGAGAGAAAGCCGCGCACCCGGTCGCTGAGCGCAGTCGGCTGAAAACCGCGTGGCCGGAAGGTGAGCTCCGGCGTCAGGACCGAGGCGGTGCCGTCCAGCGCAAGGATGTCGAGCTCCAGGTCAACATCGGCGACCTTCTGGCCTGCAGGCCGCGTCGTCACTGGACCGGTCAGCTGCATGATACCCTTCTGGAAAGTTGCCGCTAGGTCGCCGCGCAAGGGAACATAGAGCGGATCAGCGCCCCTGTCGCGCACTTCCACGCCCTTTGCTGACGCCGTACCCTCAATGCCGGTCGATGGCAGCCGTGCGTCGAGGTCGAGTGCATCCAGGCTGATGTCGGCGGGCACCAGCGAGCCGCTGAACTGTGAGGCGCCGGTCGACGCAGTCAGCGATACAGGGTTCGTCGTTGCGAGCGCCAGGTCCGGCTCTGCCGAGGCGACGATCAGGGTCTTCTCGCCAATGGTGAGCGGCAGCGACATTTCACTGCCTTTCAGGTCCAGCCGCGCTGTCCTGGTGGCCGACCAGTCAAGGACAGCATTCTGCAGCGACAGCGTGCCAGAGGTGTTTTCGCCCCTGAAGGGCAATTCCAGCTTGCCGAGGTCGATCGTTCCGGCAGAGCCTCCTGGAATGGGCCGAACGACCCGCCCATCGCGCGGGCAAAGCTCCAGATTGACGGGCTCAAGCGCGTAGCCGGCTCCGGTGCGGATGCCAGCTGTGTTGAAGCCGAGGCAGCGGGTTCGGAAGGTCTGGACGCGCAGGCTCGACCCGCCAGCAGCCTCGATGCCGCCAAACAACCGGGTGTCGCCGAACGTCTGGCCATAGAGCTTGCCGCGTATGCGAAGCTCTCCAATCGTCTGCAGACGGGGTACCCCTTCGGCGCGTTCGAAGTGAAGTTCGCTGACCTCGCTCGCGATGGTCAGGCCGTCAGCGGTCCACGGCGAAAGCGTCAGGCCACCGGTATCGATGATCAGGTCGGGAGCGAGGCTTGCTCGCGTGAGGTCCATTGCGATTTTCGGTACGCGTGGTCCGTCCAGGGTCACAAGTCCGGCCAGTTCCACGCCTTCGTCGGCAATGTTGAGCGCAGGCTTGGCCGGTTTCGGCGTGAGGGCGACACTGGTGCCGTCGGCGCTTTTAGCGGAGATGACGCGGGTCGACACGAGCGACCAGTAGCCGCTCTCATCGATCGTCAATTCGAATCCTGTGCCGCCGCTAAATTCTTCCAGCGCTGCCGAAAGCGCCGCCCGCAACGCATCCGAGTGGGCCTGGAAGGGGCCACCCAGGCTGAGTCGCGACAGCAGGCTTGATCGATACTCGCCGGGCACGCGCGCGCCGGAGACACTGAGATCGCCATGCGCATTTATCACCGAGAGCGCATCATCGACCTTAAAATCGCCGCTGAGCGTCAGCTCTTCTGCTGCGATGTCCGGCCGCTCCAGCCCCGACACGATAAGGCCGTAACCTGCCCCAAGCTCGCCTGACCGGTCCCGCGCTGTGTCCAGGGTGAAGCTCACCGCTTCTGCAAAGGTCTCTCGCCAGCTGAGCGCCGCCACTGTGCCCTCGACTGTGCCGGACTTGATCCGGCTTAGCCATGGTGAGATTTCTTCGTCATTTTGCGGTGATTTCAGGGCGAGTGTTCCTTCGAATTCGGCGTCGGAAAGCGAGAGGCCCGGCCGCTGGAATGTCCCTGCCGAGAACGCCCAGTCGAGTGCCGGCAGGAGGCCATCCTGCATATTTGCGCTCAGTTTGATGTCGGACGCAGCGAGATTGGCGAAGGCCGCCTCGGCGAGTTCGAATTCTGCATGTCCGCTCAGCTTGATGCCGATCAGGGAGAGATCGACATTGCCTTCCCGGATATCCAGGCGGTTGCCGCCGGTTTCGAGGCGGACCGGCTCAACATCGGCCTGCAGGTCAACCCGCATGGGCATCTGACCCGAAGCCTGACCTGTCAGGACGAGTGGGCCTGCCGGGGTCGTCAACTCGATGCGGATATTCGTCATCTCGAAGGCAGGCGATGTGTCTGAAGAGCTATCGCCGGAGGCGAGTTTCTCAAGGCCGCCAAAGGTGATTTCATTGTCTTCAGTAAAGGTGCCGCGCAGCACAGGCGAGCGGAGCAAAATGTCTGTGACGACCGGCCTGAACAGGCCTGGCCAGTCGAGCCCGATGCGCGCTTCGCCTGCCTCGAAAGGGACATCTCCCGTCTGAGTGGCCACTTCCACGCCGGTTACGCGGAGACTGGAGAGGCCGAGATCGTTAATTTTGGCGGTACAAGTCAGTGCCTGTGACTGGCACCATCGTTGCACGGCATATTGCGCGATCTGGATACGAAATAGCCAGGCAAGCACGAGCGATAATACGACCAGAAGGGCTACGAGGCCCAGCCAGAACGGCCATTTTCGCCAATTGAGGAGACCGCTTTTCATGCCGATCCTGCCTGAAATTTAACACTTTCCGCTGCATAATCATGCAAGCGGTGACTTGCACACCCGGTTGTGTAGAAATTAAGACGCTTCAGGGCCGGATTGATTAAACCACTGGCCATATATGGGGCCAGGTCGATCAACCGACAGGGGCATTAGCTTGAAGTTTCCCAACGTGTTTGACACGCTGGAAGGCATGGAGGCCCAGTTTGAATATTGAGCTATCACGCGGCATGGCCAGTTTCGCCCTCTTGGGGGTAGCGTCTGCTGCCGTCAGCCTGTCGACATTCTACTTTATAGGACAGGCGCGGAAGGCCGAAGCGCAGCCGGTTGTTCAGGTCAGCCTGGCGGTTCCGCTTGCGACCACGCTGCTCTCTGCCGATGACATGGACACTGGTCCGGCCATTGTTGCGCGCGATGGAAAACTGAAATCGCGCGAAACGCTGACGGAGCTCGTCCAGCAGCTGGGCGCTTCGCCGGCCGATGCCAGCCGCGCCTTGCGCGCCGTCTATGACGCCGAGCTGATCGATCCGCGACGGGTGCGTCCCGGGCTCGAGATCAAGGCCAATTTTTCAGGGCCGGACGAAGCGCAGCTCACCTCGCTTTCCATTTCGAATGAGGCCGGCAGGCAGATCCTTTCCAAGCGTGTGACGGGCGGCGACTTCATCCCTGTCGTCCTCAGCGCGCAGACCCGGCCGGTTGCCCGTCGCATCTCGGCGACGATTGACACCAGCATCTATGAGGCCGCCCTTGCGCAGGGTGCCCGCGACCAGCAAGTCGTCGATTTTGCCAGGATTTTCGGCTACGACCTCGACTTCCAGCGCGATATCCATCCGGGCGACAGTTTCGAGATGGTGTATGAGGAAATGGTGGACGAGCGCGGAAATCGCGTTCGCACGGGCGAAGTCCTCTACGCTGCCATCAATGGCAAGTCGCTGAAAAAGGGCTACTACCAGTTCACACCGTCCGATGATGGCGTGATGGATTACTTCGACAAGAATGGCGAAGCGGCCACAAAATTCCTCATGAAGACGCCGATCAACGGGGCGCGCCTGTCATCAAGCTTTGGATATCGCCGCCATCCGATCTCCGGATACAACAAGCTGCACAAGGGCACCGACTTTGCGGCCCCGACCGGGACGCCTGTCTATGCGGCCGGACATGGCACGATTGAGCGCGCAAACCGCTATGGTGGCTATGGCAATTATGTTCGCATCAGGCACGCGAATGGGTATTCGACGGCGTATGCCCACCTGTCACGCTTCGGCAAGTACAAGACGGGCCAGCGTGTTCGCCAGGGCGACATTATCGGTTATGTCGGATCCACGGGGGCGTCGACCGGTCCGCACCTGCATTATGAGGTCCTCGTCCGCGGCAAGCCGGTTAATGCGATGACGCTCGACTTGCCGACGGGGCGAAAGCTCGCCGATACGCCGGAGATCATGGAAGACTTCCTTCAGCGCCGTGGCGAAATCGATGCGCTGGGCATGCCTCAGGCCGAGGTGGAACTGGTCTCTGATCAGGGCTCTTATCCGGTCGACACCGTCGCGGTACCGCCTGCACCCTGAATCTGACGCTCGTGCTTCTAAAGCAAATGCAAAAAAGCCCCGGCCGTCTTTTCTGGCCAGGGCTTTTTCATTTGAGCCTTTTGAGGTCGCGAGGGACCTTAAAGTCCGGCGAGCTGGATACGGTCAGAGACCGTTTCAACAAAAAGCTCGGAATTGGAATATGCCGCGGTCAGTTCCGGATCGGCGATCTGGTTGACGGCCTGGAACAGAATGTCCTGTGCGCAGACTTCGTCGACCACGAGACCGATAGAAACGCCGGAAACCTTGCGGCAATTGGCGGCCGCCTGCTTTTCAAGGCTGGCGAGGACTTCGGTCGCACCTTCCTGCGAGTCGAGCAAGGTGGTGTCGAAGGTGAGCGTGGCGTTCACTTCGGTAAATTCTTCAGCGTGTGCAACACCGCCAAAGATGGAGAGAGCGAACAGGATGGAGGAAACGCGCTTTTTCATTGGAAAAGCCTTTCAATATTTGGTTGTGCGGGTCGTTGCCCGTCCCCAATGCCCCGCGCTCTTCGCGGGTGCAGCATAGATATCTCGCGACTGCGGCATGCTAGCAAGCATGATATGGGATAATTGATATGCAAAAACGCATAAATTTGGCGCAGCCAACGCTCAGAAAATGCGCGTTTATGAGCGCATCATGGGTTCCGTTCCAGCACAATTTGCGACGCGTCGAACAGTACGTTTATCCATACAATTCAGAGCTCTAGTGGTGGGCGTAAGCGCGTCAAGCAGCTGTCGGTGATACGTTGAACACCCCACGGCGCGTGACGCCCGCAACCGGCTCAGTCTTTCGCCGTCTGGCGATCATCATCGTTGCATTGGATATTCCACCCGATGTCCGCGACCGGGGGTCTGCGGAGACGCTATCGGTCCTTGGAAAAAATCACCCGGCGCGGTGAGGCGCCGGGTGAGCCTGGGAAAGAGTGTCTAGTTCAGCGCTGCAGCGCCTTTGGCAAAATTATTGGGCACGCCATTGATCGACAGGATATTGCCTTCGACGTCGATCTCGACCGTGCTGTTGTCGGCGACCTTGCCCTCAAGGACCAGCCGGGCCAGCGGATCCTGCAGCTCCTTCTGGATGACGCGTTTCAGGGGGCGCGCGCCATAGACCGGGTCGTAACCCCGCTCGGCAAGCCAGGTCCGGGCCGCCTCCGACAGCTCGACCTTGATCTTGCGTTCGGCAAGCAACTTCGACAGGCGATCCATCTGGATATCGACGATATAGTCGATCTCACCGCGGCCGAGCCGCTTGAAGAAGACGATCTCGTCGATCCGGTTGATGAATTCCGGACGGAAATGACCCCGCACCGCCATCATCACCGCTTCGCGCTGGGCTTCGCTGATCTCGCCGGCGTCTCCACTGGCAAGGGCCTCGGCGCCAAGGTTTGACGTCATGATGATGATCGTGTTGCGGAAGTCGACCGTCCGCCCATGGCCGTCGGTGAGCCGTCCGTCATCCAGTACCTGAAGCAGGGTATTGAAAAGGTCCGGATGGGCCTTCTCCACTTCGTCAAAGAGGACAACCTGATAAGGCCGCCGGCGGACCGCTTCCGTGAGCACGCCGCCTTCCTCATAGCCGACATAGCCGGGAGGTGCGCCAATGAGGCGGGCGACCGAGTGCTTCTCCTGAAATTCCGACATGTCGAGGCGTAGCACGGCCGAGTCGTCGTCGAACATGAATTCGGCGAGCGCCTTGGTCAGCTCCGTCTTGCCGACACCGGTCGGGCCGATGAACAGGAAAGAGCCGATCGGGCGATGCGGATCCTGCAGGCCGGCCCGGGCGCGGCGGACCGCGTTCGAAACGGCTGACAGGGCTTCGTCCTGGCCCACGACACGCTCCATGAGTTTGTTTTCCATACTCAGAAGCTTCTCGCGTTCGCCTTCCATCATCTTGTCGACAGGAATTCCCGTCCATTTGGAAACGACGGCGGCAATATGCTCAGGTCGCACCACTTCGGAAACGAGGCCGGGGGTAGCATCGCCCTCGTCACTTTCTGAGGCTTCGACAGCGGCAATCTGCGCTTCGAGCTTCGGAATGACCGCATATTTCAGCTCGGAAGCGCGCGAGAGGTCACCTCGGCGCTGGGCTTCGGCCATTTCGGCATGTGCCCGGTCGAGCTCTTCCTTGGCGGAGGCCGCGCCCTTCAACTTCTCTTTCTCGGCCGCCCAGGCTGTCGTCAGCTCGTCCGACTGCGCCTGGAGCGCGTCAATCTCGCTTTCGATATTCTCAAGACGGTCTCTGGACGCCTGGTCCTTTTCCTTTTTCAGGGCCTCGGCTTCGATGCGAAGCTGCAGCAGCCGCCGGTCGATCTCGTCCAGCTCCTCGGGCTTGGAGTCAACCTGCATCCGCAAACGGGAGGCTGCTTCATCCATCAGGTCGATGGCCTTGTCCGGCAGGAAACGGTCCGTGATGTAGCGATTGGACAGGCTGGCGGCCGAGACGATAGCTGCGTCTGAAACTCGAACGCCGTGATGGGCTTCATAACGGCCTTTCAGGCCGCGCAGGATGGACACTGTATCCTCCACGGTCGGTTCGTCGATATAGACGGCCATGAAACGACGTGCGAGCGCCGGGTCGCCCTCAACATATTTGCGGTACTCATCCAGGGTCGTTGCGCCAACACAGTGCAGTTCGCCGCGTGCCAGGGCCGGCTTCAGCAGGTTCGACGCATCCATCGCGCCATCGGTCTTGCCGGCACCGACCAGGGTGTGCATCTCGTCAATGAAGAGCACCACGCCGCCTTCGGCCTGTTCAATCTCCTTGATCACCGCTTTCAGCCGTTCTTCGAACTCACCGCGGAACTTCGCGCCTGCGATCAATGCACCCATATCAAGGGCAAGCAGGCGCTTGTCCTTCAGGCTCTCGGGTACATCGCCATTGATGATGCGCAAGGCGAGCCCTTCGGCGATGGCCGTCTTGCCGACGCCGGGTTCACCGATAAGGACAGGATTGTTCTTCGACCGGCGGGACAGGACCTGGATGGTGCGACGGATTTCCTCGTCGCGTCCAATAACTGGATCGAGCTTGCCTGAGCGCGCATCAGCGGTCAGGTCGCGCGTGTATTTCTTCAGCGCTTCATAGCCTTCTTCGGCGTTCTCAGTGTCGGCTGTGCGGCCCTGGCGTAGTTGTGTGACAGCCGCTTCGAGGCCGGACTGGTCGACGCCGCCGGCTTTGAGTGCTTCCTGGACCTTCGAGCCGGAGAGTCCGGCCATCGCAGCCAGCAAGCGCTCGACAGTAATATAGCTGTCGCCAGCTTTCCGGGAGGCCGCTTCGGCGTCTGCAAACAGTTTTGCTGTCTTCTGATCAAGGCGCAGGCCCGCATCGCCTCCGGAGACAGAAGGCTGGCCGCGCAGGGCTTCATCGGTTTTCTGCTGCACAATTTCCGGATTACCACCAGCAGCGCGGATGAGATTCGCGGCCATGCGGTCACGATCTTCCAGCAGGGCTTTCAGGATATGTTCAGGCAGGAAAATCTGGTGGCCCGCAGCGAGTGCGCCAGTCTGGGCCGTCTGAATTACGCTTCGCGCACGTTCGGTATAAGTGTCAAAATTCATGTCTATCCCCTTTCAAAGGCAGATTTCATATCGAAAGGCCGGGCCAGTATGGCTGCGCCCAACCGGGTATTGTCATTGAAGGCCCCGCTCAGCGGCGGCCTGTCTCAGACGGATATGGGTATCGTTAAAAGGGGCTGCAAGATGACTTGCAGCCCCTTCTGTCGGCCGGAGAGGGAGGGGCTAGCCGACAGGTATCAGACCGGTCTCTTCGGGGTCGCCCACCATGGAAACCAGTGCATTGCGAAGCTTGCCGAGCGCCTGATGTTCAATCTGGCGGACCCGCTCCTTGGAGATGCCAAGACGTTTGCCGAGTACTTCCAGCGTGACGGTGTCATCGGTCAGGCGGCGTTCGCGGATGATGAGATTCTCCCGCTCGGTCAGCGTTCGCAGGGCTTCAGCGATCCATTGCTTGCGGCGTTCGCCGTCCCGGCTTGCCATGACGCGGTCCTCGGTGACGGAATTTTCGTCTTCCAGCAGGTCCTGCCACTGGGCTTCGCTATCGGTGCTGAGCGGCGCATTGAGCGAACGGTCGGATGCTGACAGGCGCGAAGCCATCGTCTCGACCTCGCGCTCCTTGACGCCGAGATGTGTTGCGATCCAGGTCTTGTTCTCCGGCGTCAATGTGCCATCGCCAGTATCATCAATCTTCGCGCGCAAACGCTTGAGGTTAAAGAAGAGGGATTTTTGCGCAGCGGTGGTGCCAGTGCGGACGATCGACCAGTTGCGAAGGACAAAGTCCTGGATGGATGAGCGTATCCACCAGGAAGCATAGGTCGAGAAACGAACTTCGCGGTCTGGATCAAATCGGGCAGCGGCCTGCATCAGGCCGACATTGCCTTCCTGCACCAGGTCCGGAAGGGCAAGGCCATAATGACGGAACTTTGACGCCATGGAGATGACAAGGCGCATATAGGCGCTGGTCAGCTCGTGCAGCGCCTCTTCATCGCGGTCATCACGCCACCGGAGGGCAAGGTCGTGCTCATGCTCGGCGCTGAGCATTGGTTTGTTCATGGCCTTTCGGACGAAACGACGGTCTGCGTTTTCCGAGGTTCGGGATGTGGCCATGTTTTTGCTCCCAACTTGCGCACTTGCTTTACCGCTTTTACGCGAGAGCCCGCCTGGTGGATCACTGGCCTCAACAATTTTTCAGAAACTACAAAGAAAAAGCCCCGCCGGTGAGGCAGGGCTTTCCTTCAGTCTGTTGTCTCTAGTCTTCGACTAGGCCGCTTTTTTTTTGGCCAGCGACTTGGCAAGACGTTCCATTGCAGTGTCGTGATCGGTGTTCTCGACAGCAGCCAGTTCGCGGGCCATCCGGTCGAGCGCACTCTCGTAAAGCTGGCGCTCGGAATAGGACTGCTCAGGCTGGTCGTCGCCGCGGTGAAGGTCGCGGACGACTTCGGCGATGGAGATCAGGTTGCCGGAATTGATCTTGGCTTCGTATTCCTGTGCGCGGCGCGACCACATGGTGCGCTTGATGCGGGCCTTGCCGCCAAGCGTCTTCAGCGCATCGTCGACGAGTTTCGAGCCGGCCAGAGAACGCATGCCGGAGGCTTCGGCGCGGTTGGTCGGAACGCGAAGGATCATCTTGTCCTGATCGAATGAGACGACATAGACTTCAAGTGACATTCCAGCGACGGTCTGCTTCTCAATCGCCGTGATCTTGCCAACACCATGTGCCGGATAGACGACGGACTGACCGACCTCAAACGTGAGTTCCTGAGTATCACCCTGTGCCTTGGTTGCCATGTTCCTGATTGCCTTTCTACGCAACAAGAGCCCGCTTCCCCCGGTGACAGATAAAGTCGGTCCGGAGATGTAAGCAGGCTCCCTATAAGTTTGACTGTAAATATATATCAGAAAAACGACTATTTAACAACTGTGCCGTGACACGGGTCGATTGTCAGTCGCCTTCGCCTGGCTTTTCGCTGAAATACTTTTCAAGCTTTCCGGTCTCTTGCGCGAACGCTTCGCGGTCGGCCGGAGGCTCCTTCATGCGGGTAATATTTGGCCATATCTTGGCGTACTCAGTATTGAGTTTCAGCCATTTGGAGTCCGGGTCGTCTTCGGTGTCGGGCTTGATCGCCTCGACAGGGCATTCCGGCTCGCACACGCCGCAATCGATGCACTCATCCGGGTGGATGACGAGCATGTTCTCGCCCTCATAGAAGCAGTCGACCGGACAAACCTCGACACAATCCATGTATTTGCAGCGGATGCAGGCGTCGACAACGATATAGGTCATTCAGAATTCCGGGAGGCTGTTGATTTGACAGGCTGCATTTGGAGGGGATCGACGTTCAAGTCAATCACCGCGGCTGGCGCGATTCAGCGCGGCGGCGCGCCTGGGCCCGCCTGATGTCGTCCACATGCAGGAGGCTGGCAACGTGCCGGATGAAGGCTTCCTCGAACTTGCAGGCGGCGCCATCCGCCATGGAAACGAGGTACAGCCCTTCGATGACGCGCACGCGTTCAAGCAGGGGGAGCTTCTTGACCTGATGGGTGAATTCGTGGGCGCCTGTCGCTTCTTCCGCCAGCTCCTCGCCCTGTTCCAGCACCTCATCCACACGGTCGGCATCCAGGCCAAGGCTGTCGAGCAGGATTTCGGCGATCTGGTCGCTTTCGAGATTGGCATAGACCCCGTCAACCAGGGCGGCCTGTACCAGCAGGGCGGCCGCCGCGACTTGCGGGTCTATATCGCGATTGACCGGACCCGGTCGCCGCGAAAACAGTCGTCTCAAGGCATCAAGCATCTTGGTTTCCCCCAGATTCCTGGACCAGCGTTTCATATAGGGTTTGCGCTTCTGCGGCCGGGCCACGACGTGTGCCAGCCTGCAGGACCCTGACGGTCACAATGTTGGTCCGCAAGGCAAAACTTACAACATCTCCCGCCACGACCCGCATGCCCGGCTTGTTCACCTTGCGGGTTTCGAGCCCGCGCGAGATGCGCACGCCTCGCTTTGAGACAAAATCTGCAGAGATGGCGCGCGTCTTGAAGAAGCGCGCGCGCCAGAGCCAGACATCGAGCCGGATGTCCTCGCTTATGACGATTGCTCCGGTGGGCGGTCCGGTTTTGCGGGATCTGCAGGTGGTTCTGTCGGCTTTGCAACACCCTCCGGCTTCTGGGCGGCAGGCCTGCTTTTTTTCTTTTTCTTCTTCGGTTTCGGCGGGGGTGGGGGCGGCGGCAGCAAGGCTGCGAGCGCCGCGAATGGACTGTTCGGGTCTGGCTGCTTTTCGGGCCGCCGAGGGCCTTGCCCGCCGCTGCGGGTCTCGTGACGAGGCTTGCCGCCCTTGCCCTTGGGGGGGCGATTTGCAGGCTTTCCGCCGGTCTTGCGATTGCGGGACGGCGCCTCCTGACGATGCCGCGACAGAAACCGCCACTTGGTGATCGCGCCTGTTTCGGCATCCTTTTCGGCAGGCGCCAGGCCGAAGCCTTTCAATATGGCCGGGAACTCCTCTCCCGGGCAGGACACGATGGAGGCGAGTTCTGCGGGAAGTTCGAAAGTCGGGGTGCCAGCTTCACGGCGGCGTTTGGAGACTTCCCAGCCGAGGCGTTCGGCAAGGTCAGCCCGCACCGCGCGGGGCCCGAAACGGATATAGCCCTGAGAATTGAGCTCGCTTTCGGCCCACTCGCCGTCCAGCGGAAAGGAGCCGGCCCCCTCAGGAGCGACGCGGCGGGTCTCGCCGGTCTGGCTCGCCTGCAGAATGGCGATCATGCGCTGCGCCGCAGGCTTCTGGGCGTCCGGAATGTGCGCGGCAACGCGGCCGGTGCGGAGTCCAGCCGCTTTCATCGCTTCGCGCTGCTCTGGCGTGATCTGCCCGGAAGTCTTGTCCTGACGAAGGTCCACTGCGGCGCCACTCTCGAGCAACTGGAAAGCAAGGCCTCGCGCCATGCCCTCAAGTTCCTTGCCGGTTTCCCCGGTTTTCAGTTTCGCGTGCGTAGGAAGCACTCGAAGCATCTCAGCGCCGAGCCATTCTTCAACTCGTTTCAGCGCAGCATCCTTGCGGTGATTTTCGGCGTCTTCAGCGCCGATCAGTTCAAGGCGTGGGGCGAGCCAGTCGGGACCTGGCTTGAGGCGCGCAATCTCGGCCTCTTTCCAGGTGATGGTGCCTGCGTCCGACAGGGCGAAAGCTTCGGCCGGGGCACCGGCAATCTCTCCGAGGCGTTCGGCCAGGATTGGCCCAAGCGCTGTTACTGCGGCAGTCCGTACAGCCTTGCCTTCCAGCGTCTGCGCTGTCGATGCAGGCTCGAACTGCAGGCCTACAAGTTTGCCGACGACATGGCCCTCGACGGTTACTTCTCCAGTGTCGGACAATTCGGTCACAAGAAGGTCTTCCCTTTTCAGCCCAGCCAGCAGGGCCGTCGTTCGGCGGTCAACAAAGCGCAATGTGAGGGCGGCGTGAAGGGCATCTGACAACCTGTCTTCAATTTCCCTTGTCCGTTCGCGCCAATAGGCCGGGTTTTCCAGCCAGTCTTCACGATGGGCGGCATAGGTCCAAGTGCGGATCATGGCAAGCCGCTGTTGGAGGCTGGCAATGTCCGGCACATTGGCCTCAAGGTTCTCCATCCGAATCGACATGGCCGTATCGCCAAGGCGTGCGTCGGGATCGGCGAGTGTTTCGGCGAGGCCGAGGACAAGCCTGCCATGGCCTTCATGGCCGGCCTTGCGAAAGTCCGGCAGGCGAGCAAGATCCCACAGACGGCGGACTTTCCGTTCGCCGCGTATCTCCGGCCCGATATCGGCATCCTCCGCCATCCTTCGCAGGACCCATTCATCAAGTGCATGCGGGTTCTGCCTTAGCGTCGGGCGTCCGGACGGACGGGCCAGGCTGGCGATCAGTGTCCTGATCGAGCGGTAGTCGAGATCGGAATTGCGCCATTGCAGCTCGTCGACCGGATCGAAGCGATTTTCCTCGATGGCGCGCCAGGTCTCGTCCTCGAAAGGCGGGCAGTCGCCCGTCTCGCCAAATTCCCCATCGGTCCTGAAACGTCCGGCGCGCCCTGCAATCTGTCCGCACTCGGCATCGGTCAGCCAGCGATGCTGGCGCCCGTCAAATTTGGAGCGGGCTGCAAAGGCGATACGCTCGACATCGAGATTAAGCCCCATGCCGATGGCATCCGTGGCGACCAGATAGTCGACCTCTCCCGACTGGTAGAGCGCGACCTGCGCGTTTCGGGTGCGCGGGCTAAGCGCGCCCATGACAATCGCCGCGCCGCCTTTCTGGCGCTTCAGCAGCTCGCCAATGGCGTAGACCTGCTCGGTCGAGAAGGCGACGATAGCCGTGCGCTTGGGCAGTTTGGTGACCTTGGCCGGGCCGGCATAGTGCAGCTGCGAGAAGCGCTCTCGCGTATCGGTGGAGACGTCGAGATCGAGCTCACGAAGGACGCCCCGCATCGTCTCGGCACCGAGCAGCATGGTTTCGGAAGTGCCCCGTGCGTGCAGGATGCGGTCGGTGAAGACGTGGCCGCGATCATCATCCTCGGCAAGCTGGATCTCATCAATGGCGAGGAAGTCCACGCGCTTGTGGACCGGCATGGATTCGACGGTGCAGATCCAGTAGCGCGCCTGTGGCGGCTCGATCCGTTCCTCGCCTGTGATCAGCGCGACGGCTTTTTCGCCCTTTGCCTTGACGACCCGGTCATAGACCTCGCGCGCAAGCAGGCGAAGCGGCAGGCCGATCATGCCCGTGCCGTGTCCCATCATGCGTTCGATGGCGTAGTGAGTCTTGCCGGTATTGGTCGGCCCGAGAACGGCCTTCAGGGTGCCCATATGACTGCACCTGCCAGAAATTGAGGAGAAGCTTCAAGCGATGTGGCGTCTATTCGTTCGTCGGGCAAGGCTCTGGCGCATCAAGCGTCTCGCCGTCGAACCGGTCGACCCAGTCCTGTGACCGTGGCAGCGGGTCGAAGCCGGACGCCCGGTAGAGTACCAGCTGCCGCGTCAATGGGCATCCATTCGAACGCTCACCCAGGTCGACGCTGACGTCTCCGACCTTTTCGAACCTCTCGAAATCGGCGGCAATGGCCGGGCGGCGATTGGGGCGATAGCTGGCAATGAGGACATCACCGTCCAGTGCATCCGTCATCGGCTGCTGCTCGGCAAAGCTGTGCGCCCCTTCATTGTAGCGCCACAGGATGAGCGGCGCGTCGATACGGTCCTTGAGATAGAAATCGAGGCCATGCCAGATTTCCCGTTCATCGACCATGACAGCGCTCGGCGTGCCGGACTGTTCGACGAAAGCTGCCAGTTTGTCTGAGAGCTCGTCCCAGCCCCGCGTGCGCTTGAACGCATTGTCGAGGCCGAGCGGGCCGGAAAGCGCATTGGCAAATGTCATGGCGACCACCATGCCTAGGCCCAGTGCAGCGTGCAGGCCAAGTCCCGTCCAGAAGAGGCCTTCCGGCTTGAACCTCGACACATAGGCCGCACCCATGATCGCGCCCGCCCAGACAAGACCTGCGACAAGTCTTGTTACGACCGTAAAATCGGGAATGAGAAGGAAACAGAGCCCTGTGACGCCGGCGATCCAGTACCAGAGCTGCCGGTTGGGCTGCGCCCTCACCAGCAGGAGGGCGACGAGCACCGAGGCGGCCGGATAGGCCGTCGCTGCCCAGTTGGCGTGGGCGCGCGACAGGATCGACTGACCGAAAATAATGATCAGGACAGGCAGGGTGAAGCAGGCGAGCCAGAGCTCCAGCCTGGCCTGCTCGCCTTTCGCGGTCCGGCGCATGAAGATGAGGCCGCCAATCAGGGCCAGGAAGCTGATCGGTCCGAAGACGCCCATCTGGTCGGCCAGGAATTTGAGGGCATTTTCAGGGTTGAACAGCTCCCCGCCGAGATTGGCATTGTCCACCGTGTGCCCGACAGTCGCAAAATCATTCTGCGCGTTCCAGGCAAGGTGCGGCGCGATGATGATGAGCGCCGTCAGCAGTGCCGCGACGCCTTTGAGGTTGAGCAGCGACCGTCGCGTCGGCCTGTCGATGAGTGCCGCCAACGCGGCACCGATCGCAAAGTAGAGCATCGCATACTTGGCGAGGAAGCCGAGGCCGACTGCGCCGCCGAGCGCAATGTACACGCCCCATCCGGTGCCACCTTCGCGAACGCGCCACAACAGGTAGAGGGCGCTCGCCCAGACCGGCATCAGGACGCCATCGGTCGACAGGACTGTCGAGGACAGCCATACAGCCGGCATCAGCGCATAGCCGACGGCTGCCATCAGTCCGATCCTGGCACTCGCCATTCTTCGCCCGAGGAGGAAGAGGACATAAGCGGCAATGGTGTGCAGGAAGGGCGCGGGCACCCGCACTGCCCAGGCGGAATCGCCGAAGGTTGCCGTGCTCGCATGGATGACCCAGGCGATCAGGGGCGGTTTGGAGTAATAACCCCAGTCCAGAGACTGCCCCCATCGCCAGTACTGGGCTTCGTCCGCATACAGTTCGAGTGGGGAGAGCAGGACACAGACTAACCTTAACGCCAAAAGGCCAATAAGAATCAGAGCCGTAAGGCGCGCATATTTTGGACTGTCAGCATCGGCATAAAACATCTCACCTGCCTGCTAGCGCGCGGCGTGCGAGTTGACCAGCGGCGCCATCCAACTGTTGCCTTTTTGCAAGCATTTTCGGTGCAATGTTGCAGTGCACAGAAGAGTAACAGGAGTGTCACAAAACTGTTGCGAACGGACAATAGAGGCGCGGTTAATTGGCTTCGGCATTGTAAGTGATGGCCGCTGAAGCTGTGCAACCGAAGAGGGGTTCTTCATGTCCAACTGGAAACTATTGTCCGGTGTAGCAGCAGCATCGCTGTTCACCGCCGCGATCATCGCACCTGCAGAAGCACAGGTCACGACCTCCAGCGTCCGCGGTAATGTCACCGACGCAGCCGGCGCACCTGTCGCGAATGCGGACGTTTATGTCCGCGACGCATCAACTGGCCTTGTCCGTACAACGACGACCACCACCAGCGGACAATTTGTCGTCCGTAACCTGCCAGCTGGCGGGGTCTACTCGGTGTCCGTCATGGCCGACGAGTTCCAGAGCCAGGAAGTCAACGACGTGGCGCTGAGCCTCGGCGACGCGTCGGAAGTCAACTTTGTCCTGTCCGATGGCAACCGCACCATGGAAACCGTTGTTGTGACGGGCTCTACCGCGGGTCTCGCTCAGGTCGCAGTCGGCCCATCGGCAACTTTCTCCCGCGAAACGCTCGAGAAAGCGCCAGCCATCAACCGCAACATCACCGACGTTCTGCGGATCGACCCGCGCGTTTTTGTTGACGAGTCCCGCGGCGACATCAACGCTGTGCAGTGTGCCGGCAAGAACTCGCGCTTCAACTCGTTGACCGTCGACGGCGTGAAGCTGAACGACAATTTCGGCCTCAACTCCAACGGTTATCCGACAGAGCGCATCCCCTTCTCTTACGACGCGATTGACCAGGTCTCCGTAGAGCTGGCACCGTTCGACGTCCAGTATGGCGGATTCTCGGCCTGTAACATCAACGCTGTGACCAAGTCCGGTACGAATGAATTCCACGGATATGTCTTCGGGGATTACACCAGCAACGACCTGCGCGGTGACAGCCTGGAAGGTGACGAAATCGTCGGCGGTGACTATGACGAGTATCGCTACGGCTTCGGTATCGGCGGCCCGATCGTCAAGGACAAGCTGTTCTTCTTCGCTGCCTATGAAAAACTGGAAGGGGCCAATCTGTTTGACCGTGGCCCGATCGGCTCAGGTGCGGTCAACGAGGTGGACATCACCCAGGCCGAAGTCGATGAGATTGCCCGCATCGCGCGCGAGATCTATGGCTATGAGCCAGGCACGATCCCATCAAGCTTCAGCAACGAAGACGAAAAAATCCTCGTCAAGCTCGACTGGAACATCAACGAGAACCATCGTGCAGCCTTCACCTATAACTGGAATGACGGTTTCAACATCGTTCCGTCCGATGGTGACCTGTCCGAGCTGGAATTCTCCAACCACCTTTATGAGCGCGGTGCAGAGCTGACGGCTTATGTCGGGTCGCTCTACTCTGACTGGACCGATAACTTCTCGACTGAAGTCCGCATTGGCTATTCCGAACTTGACAACCGTCAGCAGTCACTGGGCGGCACCGATTTTGGTGAAATCACGATCGAGACTGACGATGTCGACGTCTATCTTGGTGGCGACGATTCCCGTCAGGCCAACAAGCTGTACTATGAGACGTTCAACCTCGCCCTGAAAGGTTTCTACACCGCAGGCAGCCACAACATCTCGTTCGGTTATGAGCGCGAAGACCTCGATGTCTTCAACCTCTTCGTCCAGCATGTTGAAACCGAGATCGACTTCGACGCGTCAAGCGGTTACCCGCTTCCAGGCGTGTTCGACCCGGCAATCGAGAACTTTGCACTCGGTTATGCTGACAACATCAACTACAACAACGCGCCTTCAGGCGACCCGAATGACGCGGCTGCGGACTGGGGTTACTCGATCAACACGCTCTATGCGCAAGACGAGTATGACTTCGGCACCGGTTTCGTCCTGACTGCCGGGCTGCGTTATGACTGGTACACAACTGACGACAAGCCAGCCGAAAATGCTGATTTCCTCGCTGACTATGGTTTCTCCAACTCGCAAAACCTGGATGGCGAAGGCCTGCTTCAGCCGCGCGTTGGCTTTACCTGGGACGTGAACGACGATCTCGATCTTCGCGGCGGTATCGGTGTCTACTCTGGCGGTAACCCGAATGTCTGGCTGTCGAACACCTTCTCTGCGAACAACGTTCTGCAGTTTGGTGCAGACGGCGGTGCATTCGGCCTCGAGCAGAATAGCGGTCCATCGATCTTCACCATTCCTTACGGCATGTGTGAGGATGGTGTCCCAACCGGCCCGGGCTATTGTGTGCCGCAAGCCATGATTGACGCTGTCGCCGCTGGGCAAGGCTCGAACTTCGAGATCAACTACCTCGATCCGGACTTCAAGCTTCCATACGAAGTGAAGATGGCTCTTGGCGCGACGAAATTTGTCGACCTGCCAGCACTTGGCGGCGAGTATGTCGTGTCTGCAGATGCCCTCTACACGATCACCGAGAACAGCGCTGTCTGGATCCGCGGTGACCTGGAAGCTTCGGGCACGACGACTGGCCCAGACGGCCGCGTCTACACGACCTATTCCAGCGTTCGTGAACCGGCCTTCGTCCTGACCAACTCAAACGACGATGCGCATTCACTGCTTCTGTCCGCTGCGGTGTCGAAGGATTACGATTTCGGTCTCGACTGGTCGTTTGGCTATGCCTACTCGGATGCAGAAGATGTTCACCCGATGACGTCGTCGGTGGCCTTCTCCAACTATGTGAACCGCGCCTTCGCGGAACCACAGGATGTGAGCTCGGCCGTTTCCGACTACAACATCAAGCACCGCTTCACCGCGCTCGTGAACTATGAGAAAGCGTTCTTCGGTGACAATGCGACGCGCTTCTCCCTGTTTGCGCAGGCCAATTCTGGCCTTCCATACAGCCTTGTCATTGACGAGGGTGCCAACAACATTTCGGGCTTCACCCCGTTCCTCGAAGGTAATCCGTATCTGGCTGCCGGACAGGTCCGGAACGGCGAGGAAGGCTCCTGGTGGGCGAAAGCTGACATCAAGATCGAGCAGGAATTCCTGCTGCCGAACGACCATGTTGCGTCTGGCTTCGTTGTCATCGACAACTTTACCAACCTGCTCAACGACGAATGGGGCATCCTGCGTCAACCAGGCTTCCCGCGTCAGTGTACCGTCGATGCGACCGGTACCCCAACCGAGCGTTGCGAAGGTCGTGTGGGCGATGCATCACGCTACGAAATCCGCTTCGGACTTCGCTACGAGTTCTAGGAACTCCAGCGATACAAACTCCGGAAGGGCGGCTCCATGTGGGCCGCCCTTTCTCTTTGGGCTGCTCTATGGCACATCGCGCGATATGACCGATACGACCATCGCCTTTACCCCGCCTGAATGGGCCCCGCAGTCTTCTGTCTGGGTTGGCTGGCCACATCTCAAGGATGCGTGGGCCGAAGATTATGACGGCGCCCAGCGCGAGATTGCGGCGCTGGTGAAGGCGCTCTCGCCTGTGGTGAAGGTCAAGCTGGTCATTGGCGACCCGGCGTCGAGGGCTGAGGCGGCCGACCTGATCGGCGATCTTGCCGAGATGTATGATGCGCCAATGGGTGACATCTGGCTGCGCGATATCGGCCCGGTCTTTGTGAAATATCTGAACCGGCTGGAAGGGCTCGGCTTCGAGTTCAATGGCTGGGGCGGGAAGTATGAGCTGGAGGGCGACACCGAAACCGCTGCGGCGATTGCGCGCCTTGAGGGCCATCCCCTGAAGCGCCTGCCTTTCGTTCTCGAGGGCGGGGCTGTCGAGCAGGACGGCGACGGCAACCTGATCACGACGCGCCAGTGCGTGCTCAACCCCAATCGCAATGAGGGGTGGACCGAAAAGACGGCTGAGGAGAATTTGAAGCTCGCCTTCAATGTAAGCCGCATCATCTGGCTCGGCGATGGCCTGCTGGGTGACCACACCGATGGCCATGTCGACAATATTGCGCGCTTCATCGGGCCGGGACACGTGCTCTGCCAGACGCCGTCGGGCGATGATGATCCGAATGCGGACATTCTGCGCGCGATCGAGGATGAGCTCCGCTCGGTCGAACTCGAAGTCTCGACCATCCCCTCGCCAGGCCGACTTGAGGATGAGGACGGCGAGCCGATCCCGGCCAGCCATATGAACTTCCTGATCTCCAATGGTCGCGTGATACTGCCGGTCTATGAAGACACATATTCGAAGATTGCAGAAGCCGAGCTGCAGGCGCTGATGCCGGACCACGAGGTTATCGCGCTTCCGGCCAACCATATCCTGACCGGCGGCGGCAGTTTCCACTGCATGACGCAGCAGGTCCCAGAAATTGACGAAGGATTGTCCACATGAGCCGTACCCTGAAAGTCGCTGCGATCCAGGCCAGCCTCAGCCAGGACATGCAGGCCAATATCGACAAGGTGAAGGGGCTGGTGCGCGAAGCGGCCGCGCAGGGCGCAGACATCATCCTGCCGTCAGAACTCTTCTGCGACCATTATTTCTGCAAGGTTCAGGATGAGAAGTTCTTTGCCACCGCCTATCCGTGGGCAGAGCACCCGGCAGTCGAACAGCTGGCGGAGCTGGCTGGTGAGCTCGGTGTCGTCATCCCGGTCTCGATCTATGAGAAGGATGGGCCGGAATACTATAATTCCATCGTTATTATCGATGCGGACGGCACCCCGCTTGGCGTCTATCGAAAGAGCCATATTCCGGATGGCCCCGGCTATATGGAGAAATTCTATTTCCGCCCCGGCAATACAGGGTTCCGCGTCTGGGAGACGATGAAGGGCACGATTGGCGTTGGCATCTGCTGGGACCAGTGGTTCCCCGAAGCGGCACGCGCCATGGCTCTGATGGGGGCGGACGTGCTTTTTTACCCCACGGCGATAGGGTCAGAGCCGCATGATGACAGCCTCGATACGGCGGCGCGCTGGCGGCGGGCGATGCAGGGCCATGCCGTTTCGAACGTCACCCCTGTCGTCGCGGCGAACCGGACGGGCGACGAAGAGGGGCAGGTGTTCTATGGCACCAGCTTCATTGCCGACCATGCTGGCGAAATCGTATCCGAGCTGGGCCGGACGGATGAAGGCGTCATCACAGCCGAGTTCGACCTCGACTTCCTGGACCGCCACCGCGCCGCCTGGGGTTTCTTCCGTGACAGGCGCACTGATCTTTATGATGTGCTGGGGTAAAGCAAAACGGGCCAGTCGATGACCAGCCCGTTCGCAGACTGAATTGCCGTGGCAAGACTAGTGCAGTGAGCCGTTCGCGGCGAATTTCTGCGCTTGCTCGATCCATTGCTCACGCGCGACGCGACCCTTGAAGGCGAGGAAGTCGTCAATCCACTTGGCTTCGGCGTCCTGCCAGGCGGCGATCTGCTTGAAGTGGAAGATACCGAGATCGTTCAGCGTCTGCGACAGTTTTGGGCCAATACCCTTGATGCGGGTGAGGTCGTCAGGCGTGCCGTCGGGCGCGTCAAGTCCAGCCGGACGCTGGAGCGCGTTGGTCGGCATGCCACCGGCAAACTTCTCGAAATCGAAGAAGTTGGTGTACGCATCGAAATCCATCGGGCGCCGCATCTGGTCGAACCAGTCTGTCATGACGCCGCCAGGAACAGTCTGCGGCCATTTCATCCAGCCCGGAAGGGTTTCGACGAGTTTGGCGGCATGTTCCCAGTGCTGCAGATTAAGATCAGCGAGCTTGCGGAACACGTCGCGGGTCATGTCTTCCGAGGTGGCAGTTTCGGCGTTGGCGCCGATCGACATCACGGTTTCAAGCCAGGCTTCACTGGCACTGCGACCGAGATCGCCCCAGGCCGTCAGCGATTCGGTGAAAAGCTCAATTGGGTTCAGTTTCGTTTCAGCGGTTGTCATTTCAGCGCTCCTTTGCGCGTATGCTGCAGTGCAACATAGCGACTTTTGGCCGCTATTTCAAGCATTGGGGGTAATGCGCACTCCTGGCCGTGTTGCGGTGCAGCGTAACTGGGGCGGGCCGGACAGGCTCTGTGGGCCGCAATGAGCACTGCGGCGAGACTTATTTTTGAGCCGCGAACGCCATATTAACGCCCAAGGCGAACCATCCTATGCTCGCGAAGGATCGCATCATGCCAATGGACAGGACCCTTGCCAGCCGCCTTGTGCCCGTCCCGGAATCGGGGCGCGTGCTGGTCTTTGATTCCGGCATGGGCGGGCTCACCGTGGCGCGGGAAATCATGGCGCGAGCACCGCAGATTGCCGTCGACTATGCCGCCGATACCGGTTTCTTTCCCTATGGCGACAAGTCAGACGCCGAATTGCGCGAACGTCTGCCACGGATCGCCGCCAGTCTCGTCAGCAGATCCCGCCCGGATGTCTTCGTGATTGCCTGCAATACGGCGAGCACGCTGGCGCTGGAGGAGGTTCGTGCTGCGCTTGATATTCCTGTCATCGGCACGGTGCCTGCCATCAAGCCGGCCGTGGCGGAAACACGGACGGGCGTGATCGGGCTCCTTGCCACGCCGGGCACCATCCGCCGGGCCTATACGGCGCGCTTGATCAAGGAATTTGCGCAGGATGTGTCGGTTATCCTGCATGGAAGCATTGATCTCGTCCGTCTCGCCGAGGCGCATGCCGCAGGTGAGCGTGTGGATGCCGCCGCAATCGGCGATGCACAAGCGCCGATCTTTGAAGCCGAGGGCGGGCGGCAGGTTGATACTGTCGTTCTGGCCTGCACGCATTTTCCGCTGGTACGCGAGCAATTGGCCGCCACGGCGCCGAGGCCGGTAAAATATATCGACTCCGGGGCAGCGATCGCGCGACAGACCCTGCGCGTTCTGGCCCGCGAGACGGCCAATCGCAATCCTGTCGACCGGCCTGGCGGGCATGTCTGGCTGACCAATGATCCGGCGCTGAACCAGCGCCTCGTGAAAGTCTGCCGCCGCTTCGGTTTCCCGAATGTCCGCACTGTCTCAGACAGCACAGATGCAGAAAGTGCTTCGGCGCGCATGTGACTGTCACAAAACTTCGATAATTCATCTCGCAGTGAATCAATCGGGGGCCTTCCATGCGGTCAGTACTCGCCATCCTAACAGCCGGTTTCGTTCTCGCAGCCTGTGCGCCGGAAACGGACCTTTCCCAAATTGATGCCAGCACTGGCACCGTGCCTGTGCTCGCTGCGTCACCGGATGAGAAGATCAAGATTGTCGGCTCGTCGACCGTCGCGCCGTTCTCGACCACCGTGGCGGAGCAGTTCGGAGCGATCTCGGAATTCCCAACCCCGATTGTCGAGACCACCGGCACAGGCGGCGGGTTCAAGGCCTTCTGCAATGGCATTGGCCCTGACCAGCCCTCCATTTCCAATGCGTCGCGGCCGATCAAACCGTCCGAGGTCGAGCTTTGTGCGAAAGCCGGGATCACCCAGCTCGTTGAAGTGAAGATCGGCTATGACGGTATCGTGCTCGCCAATGCCAAGGGTTCGCCCGAACTCGACCTGTCCAAGGAGGAAATCTTCCGTGCGCTCGCCGCTGAACTGCCAGATGGCAAGGGCGGCTGGATCAAGAATCCTCACCAGACCTGGAAGGATGTGGCTGATCACCTGCCTGACATGCAGATTCTGGTTTCCGGTCCGCCACCGACATCAGGAACGCGTGACGCCTTCGCAGAACTCGCAATGGAAGGCGGCGCGGAAGAAGTGGCCGAACTTGCGGCCCTGAAGGAGAGCGACAAGGATGATTTCGTCAAGAAGGCGACAACGATCCGCAATGATGGCAAGTGGATCGACTCCGGCGAGAACGATACGGCCATTGTCCAGACCCTGATGAAAAACCCCGACAGTATCGGCATCATGGGCTATTCCTTCCTTGAGCAGAACCTCGACCGGCTCAAAGGCGCGCACATAGAAGGTACCGACCCGACCTTCGAGCAGATCGCAAGCGGGGAGTACGGAATCTCTCGCTCCATGTTCTTCTATGTGAAGAAACAGAATGTGAGCCTCGTGCCCGGAATTCCGGAATTCATCTCCGAGTTTACCCAGGAAGACGCATGGGGACCGACCGGTTATCTCGTCGAAAAGGGGCTCATTCCGCTGCAGGAAGATGAACGGATTGCGACGCGGGAGAAAGCCCTTGCGCTCGAAATCATGGCTTCTGAAAGCTAGGCTGTTTCAGCCAGCAGATTCTGAAGGATTGCCCGCGACCGCGCCACGATTGGCGTGTCGCCTCCGCGATAGTGGGCCAGGGCAATCACGGAGGTCGAAAGAGCCCAGCCGCGCCCGCGCAGCCAGTCAGCCTCGCTTGCCTTCATGGCGTTTGCGAACGCATCTCGGGCGGCGCCTTCGAACACGGTGAAACCTGCCATCAGGTCGCATGCCGGGTCCCCGATTGCGCTGAGGCCCCAGTCGATTACGCCTGTCAGTGCGCCCTCGCTGACCACCAGATTACCGGTGTGCAGGTCGCCATGGATCCAGGTGTAGTCCCGGCGAGGACAGCTCGCGGCATTGACCGAGGCATGCCACAGGCGGCGGAGTTTCGCCGCATCGAACTCATCTGACAGGGTGACGATGGCCTTTCGGGTAGGGGTGTCTCGCTTGGCAAGACCGACGCCGCGCCAGTGATTGTCCGGAGCTGGCTCGCTCGCCGGTTCCTTCCTGCACCCTTGCAGGTCAAGCAGGAAGAGGGCGAGGCGTTTCGCATCGGCTTCTGTCGCCTTGTAAGCTGCCAGTTCGGCGCTCTTGCCCTCTAGCCAGGTGCAGATCACCCACGGCCGATTGTCCGGCTTCGGCAACAGACCGCGCGCGAGGAATTTTGGCGTTTGAAGCGAAAGGTCGTTCAGCTCTTTCAGCGCCACCTGTTCGCGGCAGATGAGGGCGGGGGCACTTTCATCGGACCTCGCAATGCGCAGGGCGAGGTCGTTATCGATGCGGTAGATGTAATTGTCGGTCCCGTGTGTGCGGGCAGACCGGATCTTCGCATGCGCCAGGTCGGGAAAGCTGGACTGGACCAGCGCACGGATCAGCCTGATGTCCGGCCGATTACTCACTCGCTACCCGTGGGCCCTGCAGTCGCTCTCTTCTTGCGCCGGCGCAGGCGAATCTTCTGCCAAAAGCGTTTGCGCTCTGGCACCGGCAATGGATCGAGGTTTTCGATGAAGGCTTCGGCGCAGGCCCGCCAGCTATAGCCTTCGGCATAGGTCCGGGCTGTGTCCCGCGACAGCTTGAGGCAGTCGAGACAGGCCTGCTTCAGGTCCTCGCTGATCACGCCGGCATCCGAGCCCGGGATGATATCACGCGGGCCGGGAGCGTCGAAGGCGGCAACGGGCGTTCCGGCCGCCATGGCCTCGAGAATCACCAGACCGAACGTGTCGGTGAGGCTCGGAAAGCAGAAGACATCCGCGCTCGCAAAACAGGTTGCGAGGTCCTCGCCAAATTTTGCGCCGAGGAAATGGACCTTCGGATATTTCTTTTTCAGCTCGGCAAGCTGCGGGCCCTCGCCGACAACCACTTTGGAGCCGGGTAGGTCCAGTTCGACAAAGGCTTCGATATTCTTCTCGACGGCAACACGGCCGACATTCAGGAAGATCGGGCGCGGCAATCCCGCAAAGGGATCGCCCGGCTGGCCTTCCTCGATCCGGCGCGACGGGTTGAACAGTTCGGTGTCGACCCCGCGCGTCCACGAGACGACATTGTTGAAGCGGTGCTCTTCCAGCTCCTTGCGCATGGACGGTGTCGCGACCATCACCTTGCCGGAATATTTGTGGAACCAGCGTACATAGCCATAGCCCCAGGCTGTCGGAATCGGGATTCGCGCCGACACATATTCGGGAAAGCGCGTGTGATAGGACGTCGAGAAGGGGTGTTTTTCCTTCAGGCACATGGCCCGGCCCGCAAGGCCCAGCGTGCCTTCCGTCGCGATGTGCACGGCATCCGGCTGGAAGCTCTCAAAGCGCTCGGTGATCTGTTTGCGCGCAAACAGGGCGAGCTTGATTTCGCTATAGGTCGGCAAGGGAACAGTTGTGAAGCCATCGGCGGGTGAGACAACTTCCCACTCATGGCCCATTTTCTCACACTCGGCGATTACCCGCTTCATGGTGCGTACTACTCCGTTTACCTGTGGCTCCCAGGCGTCGGTAATCAGCATAATACGCATTGGCTCTCCTTGTGACTGGGCCCGATCGAGACAGTTTTAGGTGTATTCGAGCAGGCGTAAACCCGCCATACTGTTGTATGTGAAACTGGTTGAGTGCGCTTTCGACAGGAGACTAGAGCATGCCAGATTTCGGAGAGAAGGTGATGACAGGCTGGGACGAGATCGACGAGATCAAATTCGCCGACGAGGAAGCGCTCGTTGCCGATATCCTGAAGAAACTGCCGCTCGACGAGCGTGCACGGGCGAGCGCCGTGCGGCGCGGTCGGGAGCTGGTGAAGATCGCCCGTGCCGCTGGCCGTCCCAAGGGCATGATGGAAAGCTTTCTGGAGGAGTTCGGCCTGTCCAACTCGGAAGGGCTGGCGCTGATGTGCCTTGCCGAAGCCCTGCTTCGTGTCCCTGACGCTGAAACCCGCGACGATCTCATTGCCGAGAAGATCCGGTCGGGCGACTGGGGTGCCCATAAGGGCCAGTCCGACAGCTGGCTGGTCAACGCCTCGACCTGGGGCCTCATGCTGACCGGCAAGGTGATCGGCGCGCCGTCGGACGCCCGGAAAGGCCCGTCAGCATTCATTTCAGGGCTGATCCGCGAGAGCGGCGAGCCCGTCATCCGCACTGCCATGATGCAGGCCATGCGGATCATGGGCGAACAGTTCGTCCTCGGTCGGACAGTCAAGGAAGCGCTGCGGCGTGGTTCCAAGATGGTGAAGTCCGGGGACGCCGCCAATTTCAGCTTTGACATGCTGGGCGAGGGGGCCCGGACAGCTGATGATGCCGAGCGCTATTACGAGGCCTATGCGAAGGCAATCGATGCAGTCGGCCAGCATGGCGACAAAGCGACACCGCCTGAGAACAAGAATGGCATTTCGGTCAAACTGTCGGCGCTGCATCCGCGGTATGAGGCGGTCAACGAAGCCCGCGTCATGGCAGAGCTTTATCCAAAGCTCAAAGCGCTCTGCGAGCAGGCGGCTGGCCACAATATAAATCTCTGCCTCGATGCGGAAGAAGCCGACCGGCTGGTGATTTCGCTCAAACTGCTGGAGCGGTTGATGCGGGAGCCGAGCCTCAAGGGCTGGGATGGGCTCGGGCTCGCCGTGCAGGCCTATCAGAAGCGCTGTCCGCTCGTCATTGAGCGGCTGTCCAGGCTCGCTGGCGAGACCGGCATGCGTCTGATGGTCCGTCTTGTGAAGGGCGCCTATTGGGACACCGAGATCAAGCATGCCCAGGAAGACGGGATGCGCAACTTCCCAGTCTTCACCACCAAGCACAATACCGATCTCAACTATCTCTCCTGCGCGCATGCCCTTCTGCAGGCCAGCCCGCGCATCTATCCGCAGTTTGCAACCCACAATGCCCACTCGCTTGCAACCATCCTGATGATGGCCGAGGCGGAAGGTGTCGAGACTTACGAGTTCCAGCGCCTGCACGGCATGGGTGAGCCGCTCTACGCGGCAGCCGAAAAAGGCAGCAAGGTCCGCGTCTATGCGCCGGTTGGCGCGCACAAGGACCTGCTGCCCTATCTTGTTCGACGCCTGCTGGAAAACGGCGCAAATACAAGCTTTGTCCATTCCTTCCTCGACCCGGATGTGCCGGTGGAGAAGGTTGTCGACGATCCGATTGCCAAGGTGGAGGCAGGTCCTCGCCGGCACCCGCGCATCCCGACGCCTCCGCGCCTTTACGGCCCGATGCGCAAGAACTCGATTGGCGTGGACCTTTCTCAGTCAGGTGAGCGGGGCGTCCTTGAAGAGAATGTCGCGCGGCTGGAAAAGGAGAGCCCGCTGGCGGCCGGCCCCATAATCTCTGGGAAACCGGCCACGGAAGGCGGCGCAGATGTGTTTGCGCCTTTCGATACGGCCCGCAAGATCGGCACAGTGCTCAATGCGGGCGAGGCCGACGTTGACGCCGCCCTTGATGTTGCCGTGAAATTCCAGCCCGAATGGGACCGCCTTGGCGGCGCGGCGCGCGCAAAAATCCTCTCCGACATGGGAGACGCGCTGGAAGCCAATATGGACCGCCTCTGTGCGATCCTCGCCGAAGAAGCCGGCAAGACGTTCGGGGACGGCATTGCAGAGGTCCGTGAGGCGGTGGATTTCTGTCGCTATTATGCGGTTCAGGCGGAAGAGAAGTTCGAGGGGCGCACCCGCCTTCCGGGGCCAGCCGGGGAAACCAATCATATCTCGCTGCACGGACGCGGCGTCTTCGCCTGCATCTCGCCCTGGAATTTCCCGCTTGCGATTTTCACGGGCCAGATCACGGCCGCCCTCGGCGCAGGCAATACCGTCATTGCCAAACCGGCCGAACAGACGCCGCTCATTGCCTATGAGGCGGTGCGTATCTGGCAGGCCGCCGGCTTGCCGGGCGAGGCGCTACACCTCCTGCCAGGACGCGGCGAGACGGTCGGTGCCCGACTGACGAGCGATTTGCGTGTGGCAGGTGTGTGCTTTACCGGCGGCACCGATACGGCCCGGATCATCAACAAGACACTGGCGGGGCGTGAGGGGCCGATCATTCCGCTGATTGCGGAGACGGGCGGTCTCAACGGCATGTTTGTCGACACGACGGCGCTGCGCGAGCAGGTGGTCGATGATGTCATCGTCTCCGCCTTTGGCTCTGCGGGGCAGCGCTGTTCGGCGTTGCGTATCCTGTTCCTGCCCAACGACACGGCGGATGCGCTGATCGAGGGCCTGTGCGGGGCGATGGATGAGCTCAAGATCGGCCATCCCGGCAAGGCCGAAACGGATGTGGGGCCGGTCATTGATGATGACGCGCTTGGTATCCTCGTTGATTATGTCGCGCGGATGAAGGAAGAGGCGACGCTCATCAAGCAGCTCGACGCACCCTCTGGCGGCCACTTCTTCGGGCCCACCGTGATCGAGCTGGACTCGCTCGACCAGATCGAGAAGGAGACCTTTGGCCCCGTCCTGCACATTGTCCGGTATGATCCTGACAATATCGAAAAGGTGGGCGCGGCGCTCGAGGCAAAGGGCTATGGCCTCACCCTTGGCGTCCATTCACGTCTGGAAAGTTTCGCGAAAAAGGTTCAGGCCGCCGTCCATGCCGGTAACACATATGTTAACCGATCCATGACAGGAGCAGTGGTCGGTGTGCAGCCTTTTGGCGGTGAAGGTCTCTCCGGGACCGGGCCGAAGGCCGGCGGACCGCATTACATGTTGCGATTTGCGGCAGAACGTGTGTTAACAGTGAATATCACGGCTCAGGGGGGTGATCCGGAACTCCTGAGCCTGTGACAGAGGGCCTGGATTGTGAACTGCTTAAGCGTTTCGAACTGGACGCCGACTTTCGCGTGGCTGTCTGCGGGCATCGTGCTACTAGTCGGCTGTGGCGCGGAACCGGCAAATGAGCCAGCTCCCCCGTCAACGCGGGTCGACGAACGCCCCGTCGGCACCCAGGATCTCGACAACGCCTTCGCGACGCCTCCCGGCGAAGGGATCGCCATCGTCAATGGCAGCCAGGCGGCGGCGATCAACGTCACCATGCCGGATGATTTCGACTCCCTTCCGCAAAACCTGCGCGATGAGCTGAGCGCACGCGCCAATGCGGGCACGGAGGCCTTTATCGCAGCCGCCGAAGCCGATCAGGAATCCGCCCGCAATGAGGGATTCGAATTTCGCCCGCACGCCCTTGATGTTGTCTGGAAGAGAAGCGGTCCCACAGAAGGCGTCCTCACCGGCTTTGTTGGCACTTACACGATCTATACGGGCGGCGCGCATCCCAACCTGTCCTTCGACAAGGTGAACTGGGATGTCGAGGCCGATCAGCCCGTCAGTTTCGAAGACATATTCGATGATGCTGACGCGGCGCATGCGCGAATCTCGGACCTTCTGAAAACCAGATTGCTGGCCCAGAAGCGCGAACGCCTCGGTGATACCGAGTCCAGCGATGAGGAAATCCTCGAAACATGGGTCGATCCGGCGCTTGAGGCCGGATCTGCCTTGTTCGACCATTTCAGCATTGCCGCATCCACCGAGCCGGACAAGGCTGGAGGCATTGTCTACCACTTCGCGCCTTATGAAGTCGGCGCGTACGCCGAAGGGGTGTACGTCGTCTCACTGCCTTATGGCGAGTTCGAGGACTTTCTCGGCGAAGCCTATGGCGAGGATTTTGGCGGAGAGCTTCTCGCCCCCTAGGTCGAAGGCCTGAGCGTGCAGCCAAGGCCCGGTTCGTAAAAAGCCGTCGCGCTCACATAACCGGATGCAGCGCTCGCCCTGATCGACTGGTCCTGCTCGGTGAAGGTGATGGCGCTGAAATCGTCGGTGAAATCCCCACGGCAGCTCGCCATCTCGCGCCCGGCAACGAAGCGGCATGAGCACACCATCTTGGCGCCGTAGGCCGTAGCGACCTTGCCGAACGCCACCTGATCCTTCAGCCAGAACTGCCAGACCAGCACCGCCATCACGCCGGCAGCAATGGTCATGACCGCAAAGGCTTTGACGAGTTTCATGGCCTGCCTCTAGTGTCCGCTGACGCAAGGGATAGGGAGCGCGGCCATGTTCGGCAAGTGGTTTGGAATGAGCGGGCATACGGTATCCTCCTGCAACGGAGCCCTCATGGTGAGCGAAGTCGAACCAGGAGGGCCTGCTTCCGAGGAAGCGTCATCCTCGACCGCGAAACGGTCTGAGGATCCATCTCCCGGCCTCGACAGATTCGCCTGTGGATCGGGTTGGAGATGGGCGCTCAGACGGGCAATGCCCGTCGAGCGAGACGCCGCATTGAGGCGGTCCCGTGACAGATATCCGCTTCGTGGTTCGACTTCGCTCACCATGAGGCTGCTGGGAGGTCTGCTTGTCTGGTCGGCATGCGGGGCGACGGCGTCCGCGCAAGACCTTGTCGCGCTGCTGCCGCAGCCTGAGGGACTGGCCTGGCCAACTGAGGGCTGGGAGGTGGGCTCGCTGCCGGAGGAGATTGCCGCTGATGTTCAGGCGCATGTCGACGACGTCATGGCACGCCAGCGAGGCGACGAGCTGGGAGAGACCCGCGCCGTGGTCATCATTCATCGCGGCAAGCTGGTGCTGGAGGCGTATCGCGATGGCTTCGGGCCGGACACCAAACAGGTGTCATGGTCGATGGCGAAATCGATCACGAGCGCGCTTGTGGGACGCTCGGTGCAACTCGGCCTCATCGATGACATCGACTATCCCATGCCGTCGCCCTTCGCCGAGGATGATCCGCGTAGAGAGATCACCTGGCGCCAGTGGCTGACCATGACGGACGGGCTCGACTATCTGGAGATCGGCGCGGAAACAATGGCGGAGAATGACGTCATCCAGATGACCTATGGGCCGGGCCGGTATGACGTTATCCAGTACATCGTCGATGAGCTGCCGCCCGCCCATGAACCCGGCATGCACTGGAACTATTCGACGGCTGGGTTTCACCTCATTGGACGGGCTCTGCTTGAGCTGTCTCGCTCAACCGAGAACGTCAAACCGGTCGAAGATCCAATCGTAGAGGCTGAGGACCTGACGCCGACGTCGGTACAATTTATCGAGCGCTGTTTGTCAGGCGTCATGAACGCCACCGAGGGTCAAATGTCAGACCCCCTTCCGGTGATGCAGCAGGGGCCATGCGCGCTTGGTCGGCACATGCGGCTGTTTGATAGACTGGGAATGGACGCCCAGCCGGAATTCGACGCCGCTGGAAACTTTCTCGGCGGCTCGCTCGTCTGGGCCTCGGCGCGGGACTTTGCGAAGTTTGGATATCTCTATCTGCGCGACGGCGTCTGGGAGGGCGATCGCCTCCTGCCGGAAGGCTGGGTGGATTTCTCCCGCACTGGCGCGCTCGGTGATGATGGCAATGTCTATGGCGCGGGCTGGTGGATCACCACCGGGGGCGAAGAGCCTTCGCCTGACTACCAGCTTCGAACATCACCACCCTGGGACAGTTTCGCCGCCGAAGGCCATGAAGGGCAGACACTATATGTTGTGCCATCACGCGACCTCGTCATCGTTCGTCTGGGCCTCATGCGGAACGGTGGGAACAACTGGCCGGCGCTCTTCCAGTGGAATCAGAAGCTCGCTTCCATGTTCCCCGAAACCCGATTCGCATCGACTCCCGATAATGCGAACATGCCCTGAGGCCGGACCCTGAAATTTTTTTCATTCCAATCCACAGGCTGGTGAAAAACTGTGTACGGCGGAAGTCCAATTGTGGCGGGCATGGGGCGGGTGTGTTAACCTTCCGTTTACAGGTTTTCCACGGCTTAGGTGTTGAATCTTCGGGAACCCCCATTGACCAAGCATTAACCTTAGGACCACTATATCTAGTATTGGGGAAGGGCTGAAGCACCGCATATGGCGCTTGAGGGGCTAGATCCCTATATTTATTGGGCCGTCTGAGAGGTTTTGACATGTCTGCGAGCAATGCTGCCACCACTACGAAAGCCGCCCTTCGCCGGGGCAAGCCTAAGGGGCAGATGAAGCCGGACCTGAAGCTTGTCACCGATTGGGAAATCAAGATCGACCCGGCGCGCGATGCCAACCTCACCGAGTTCGGCAAGAAGACGCTTGAGGATCGCTATCTCCTGCCGGGTGAAACCTATCAGGGCATGTTCGCCCGTGTCGCGAAAGCCTTTGCCGACGACCAGGATCACGCCCAGCGCATCTATGACTACATGTCGAATCTCTGGTTCATGCCGGCGACGCCAGTTCTCTCGAATGGCGGCGCAGATCGCGGCTTGCCGATTTCCTGCTTCCTGAACCAGGTTGGCGACTCGCTCGACGACATTGTCGAGACTTGGACCGAGAATGTCTGGCTCGCCTCGAATGGCGGCGGCATCGGCACCTATTGGGGCCATGTCCGCTCCATCGGTGAGAAAGTCGGCCAGAACGGACAGACTTCCGGAATCATTCCTTTCATCCGCGTGATGGACTCTCTGACCCTCGCGATCAGCCAGGGCTCGCTGCGCCGTGGTTCGGCTGCCTGCTATCTCGACATCCACCACCCGGAAATCGAGGAATTCCTCGAAATTCGCAAAGCCTCGGGTGACTTCAACCGCAAGTCCCTCAACCTGCACCATGGCATCAACATCACCGATGAGTTCATGGAAGCGGTGCGCAATGATGCCGAGTTCGGCCTGCGCTCGCCCAAGTCTGGTGAAGTGCTGCGCACGGTCAATGCCCGCAAGATCTGGCAGAAGATCCTTGAACTGCGCATCCAGACTGGTGAGCCATACCTGCTGTTCACGGATACGGTGAACAACGCCATGCCAGCGCACCAGCGCAAGCTCGGCCTCAAGGTTCACCAGTCCAACCTCTGCTCGGAAATCACCCTTCCAACCGGTGTCGACCATAATGGCGAGGACCGCACGGCTGTCTGCTGCCTGTCATCGGTCAATGCCGAGAAGTTCCTTGAGTGGTCGAAGAATGAGGACTTCCTGGAAGACATTTTCCGCTTCCTCGATAATGTGCTCGAAGACTTCATCAACCGCGCGCCGGACGAGATGGCCCGCGCGGTCTACTCGGCAAAACGCGAGCGCTCTGTTGGCCTCGGCCTGATGGGCTTTCACTCCTTCCTGCAGACGATGAACGTGCCGATCGAAAGCGCGATGTCGAAAGTCTGGAACGAGAAGATGTTCAAGCATATCCGTGCTGGTGCGGATGCGGCTTCGGTCAAGCTCGCCAAGGAGCGCGGGCCCTGTGAAGACGCCCGCGATGCTGGCATGATGGCTCGCTTCAGCCACAAGATGGCCGTGGCGCCAACCGCTTCGATCTCGATCATCTGCGGCGGCACGTCGGCAGGCATCGAACCGATCCCGGCCAATGTCTACACGCACAAGACGCTGTCTGGCTCCTTCACGGTGAAGAACCAGCAGCTGCAGAAGCTGCTCGCCTCGAAGGACATGGACACTGACGAGACCTGGAACTCGATCCTTGAGAATGAAGGCTCCGTCCAGCATCTCGACTGCCTGGACGAGCATGAGAAGTCTGTCTTCAAGACGGCCTTCGAGCTCGACCAGCGGTGGATCATCGAACTGGCCGCAGATCGCACGCCTTACATCTGCCAGAGCCAGTCGCTGAACGTCTTCCTGCCGGCAGATATCAACAAGTGGGACCTTCACATGCTGCATTGGACGGCGTGGGAGAAGGGTCTCAAGTCGCTCTATTACTGTCGCTCCAAATCGGTGCAGCGCGCAGGCTTTGCAGGCGCCGCCGACAAGGAAAAGGCGCAAGGCATGGAAGTGCCAAAGACCGATTATGACGAGTGCCTCGCCTGTCAGTAATCACCAGTCTTAGGGATGAGACTGCGAACCCCGGCCCCGGTGGCCGGGGTTTTCTTTTGGCCGGGAAGGATTCTGACAAGCGCTCCAGTTGTCTGTGGGTAATCCGTGAGACAGAATGATAGTTAACTACAATAATCGCCTTGGGAGGCCCAGCCCGTGAAACCTGACTTCTCACTCAATCGCCGCGTTTTCCTGATGTCGTCAGCCTCCGTGCTCGGGGGTTGGAACGCTCGCGCGCCCCGCCTGGGCTCGCCGTGAGCGTTTCCCGGTCGTCGAGACGTCGAACGGCAAGCTTATAGGTGCCCGTTCTGGTGGCATGCACAGCTTCATGGGCATTCGCTATGGTGCACCGACCAGTGGTACCAATCGTTTCATGCCGCCCCAGCCTGTCGAGAAGTGGGCGGGCGTAAAGGAAGCTCTTGCTTTCAGCGATGCTGCGCCGCAAATGCCGGGCAATCGCAGCTTCGATTATGGCGATCTCATCGTGTTTGACCGTCACCCCTCGGGTCTCGGTGAGGACTGCCTTGCGCTCAATCTCTGGACATCGCTCGCCGCGACGGGCGATCCGAACAATGAGCGCCTGGCCGACTGGCCTGTCTATACGCAGGACGCGCGTGCGACCATGGTTTTTGACGTCGACACGCGGGTCGAGAATGACCCGCGCGCCGACATCAGGGCGTTCTGGGAGGGAATTGACGCCTAGAAAACGAGGCGGATTCCGCCGCGAATATTCCGGCCCGGTGCTGGGACCGTGTCCTTGAGGACGGACGTGGCGTAGCGCACGTCCTCATCGGTCACGTTCCGCGCTTCAAGGAAAAGCTCCGTGCCCTCCTGTCCGACACCGACTTCGGCCAGCGAGAAGGCCGTCCTGAGATCGAGCGTGGTATAGCCGTCGGTTGGAAGTTCGCCCGCGCCCGGCTCATCCTGTTCTGCTGCCACAGTGATGCCCGCGCCCGCGCTCCAGAGACCCCAGTCGGCATCCAGCGATGCGTTGAAGGTCATCGGAGGAATGAGCGGCAGGTTTCCGCCGCCATCAAGTTCTGCGGAAACGAAGTCGACATTCGCCTCTGCGCGCCAGTCCGCGCCAAGTGCGCCGTCCATCATGACGTAATCGGCGTAGATCTCGCCGCCCGTGAAGCTCGCATCCTGCTGCACGAAATTGTAGACGGGCAGCTCGTCGACCTCATCGACCACGATGCCGTCCACAATCGTTGTGCCCGGCGCCAGATAGATGAAGCCGTCAAACTCGGTGTGGAACAGGTTCGCACCAAATCCAAAGCCGTTGTCACCGCGCCAGCGGACCGTTCCCTCGAAGGTGACGCCGCGTTCCTTGTCCAGCGTGTCGTCGCCGACTTCATATTGCGCCGTCGCAAGGTGGGCGCCGTCAGCAAAAAGTTCGCTTTCATTCGGCGCGCGTTCCGTCAAACTGACCTGGCCGCCAATGAAGAGGCCGCTGTCCCAGTGCTGGTGGAGGCCGAACGACCCGGAATAGAGGTCGAACTCGCGTGATCCGGCTAGGATATTTTCGAGTTCAGTCGTGTCATAGCGAAGACCGCCTTCCACGCCGAAACCATTGTCCCATTCGCGGGTCTGATAGGCGAACAGGCCGGTCGATCTGGTATCAGTCTTCGTGATGAACGCCTCATCCCCAAAGGCATCGAGTGTCTTGTCGAGCATCTGGATGCCGACAGCGCCTTCAAAGCCGGCAAAATCCGTTCCGAGCTCGACGCGGCCTTCCGTACCATCGCTTTCATATACGGTGCCCGGTTCGCCGGGCGCTTCAAACTCGACATGTTCATAGTCGGCGATCGAAACATTGCCGGCAATGCGGGTGAATGGGCCTGCATCAATGTCGGCGCCCGCGCGGATATCGTAACGGGTCTGTTCTAGGTCGATGAAGGGTGATTCTTCTTCGTGCTCCTCCTCTTCCTCGCCTTCTTCTTCGTCCTCATGCTCATGAGCATGGCTATGGCCGGGCAGGCCGTAGAGCGCCGTCTGCTGGCGAATCGCAATCCCGACGAAGGCTGAATCGCCAATCCAGGAGAGACCGGCCGCAAGCGAGTCGGTTTCCACGAAGGAATTTTCGAGCGTGTCACGAACGTCCTCATGCTCCTCATGGTCTTCCTCCTCGCCTTCCTCTTCTTCGTGCTCCGCCTCTTCAAGGGCATGCAGGCGGGACGATTCAGCGAAGCCCGGAATATCGTAATCGTCGAAATCGCGTGTACTGCCGGATAGGGAAAGGACAAAGGGGCCAGCAACAAATTTGGCCTTGGCGCCGCCCTCGGTGCCGCCATCATTCACGCTGTTGAGCGCCCCATAGGCCTCGCCGGATACGGGCTCGTCCGGGAGGTCTTCTGCGATCAGTCCGTCGATCACATTGACCACGCCGCCAATCGCCTGGCCGCCATAGGCCAGTGCGGCCGGCCCGCGAAGGATCTCGATCTTTTCGGCGTCGATCCCGTCCGCGGCCACCTGATGGTCAGGCGAAGCGGCCGACGCATCAATGACGCCGATGCCATTGGTCAGCACCAGGACACGTTCCGCGCCAAGTCCGCGCAGCACCGGACGGCTCGCCGCCTGTCCGAAATGGGTGGTGGACACGCCGGGCTGGCTGTCTAGCGAGTTGCCGAGCGAGGCTTGAAGGTTCTGTACGATGTCATCGCGTGAAACAGCCGTGGCATTGCCGATCATCTCATCGGTGGAGCGCTGAGGCCCCACACCGGTGACGATGACAGTCGATAGTCTTTCATCGCGTCCATCAGGCGTGTCGGGACTGGATTGTTGTGCGAGTGCCAGGGGGCAGGTGCCCACAAGCAGGGTTGCCGCAAGCGTGCGGCGCAGGGTCTGGAGTTTCATCAGGGTGTCTTTCTTCTATCAACAGGAATATCGCCCGCGCCGGTTGGCGGGGCGTTTGAACGACTATTGAAGGAAGACGGGCGGACTTCGCGGCGGTGGGGCACGGCCGGGTGGACGCGACCAGGCGCGATAATCCGAGACGGGCTGTTCAGTGGTCCCGAAAAAGCGCGGTGGTTCCGGCAGGTCCGGTGAGAGCGGCAGCGGCGCAACATCATGCGCAACGGCCTTCAGGTCACAGCTGATGCCATAATGGTCGTGCGGTTGGTCGCCATGCGCTGCAGCGTCGAACAAGGCAGCGCCCTGCACCCACAGGAAGAGGGCGGCAATCGCGGCCTTGACCATGAAAGACGTTGAACTCACGCGCATGGGGTTATGAAGTAACAACTCGTATTGCTGGCGCAAGTTCGGAATTTCGCATCTCCTGCAAAAAAAGCCCCGCGATGTCTCGCGGGGCTTTGTCGAATTGAGAGGGCGGCACTGAGCCTAGCAGCCGTCGACCGAGATGCCGGCCTGACCGTCGCCGGTGAGTACGTTATTGAAAGGGGTCGATACGGCTTCATCGAACACACATTGCGCCGACGTTCCGTTCAGTTTTGGCCCAGCCATGCCGGGTGAGCCATTATAGCCCCAGGAATTGACGGAAATGATGGGCCCGGTTCCATTGCTAAGTGGCTGGATCCAGGGGCCGCCTGACGATCCGCCGGACAGGCCGCAGCCTGGCAGCCACCAGTTATCAGAGCCTTCGGTCGTCATGTCTTCGGCGCAGTACATGAAATACGGATCGTCCGAATAGGAATAGCCGAGCGCATGGGTAAAGTCTGCGGACGTCGCACCATCATTGCCGTCATTGACGGCGGGTGGACTGAAGTCGATGCCGAGGCTTCCGACGGCAGTATCCAGGGCATCGGACGTCGATGCGCTGCCGGAGTGTGCGCCGCTATCCTCCACGACGTAGTATGCGTAGTCCCAAGGAATATTGTCCGGGAAGGAGCGGGTAGTCCAGTTGACGTCTACCGCACCGAATGTGGGTGCCCAGCAGCCGACCGGATCATTCGCACAATTGGTGTCAGTACCGCTGCCCGTCGTCTGGTCCTGATTCGGGATGAAGAGTACGTTGCGGGCGAATTTCTTGCTCACATCATCGAACACGCAGTGGGCGGCTGTGATGATGACGGAACGGCTGGATGCTCCATCGGTCGCAACCGTGCCAGAGCAGACATAGGCGGCCCAGCGCGTGCCACGGCGATTGGTCGGCATTTCGTAGAGCAGGCGCCCCGTCACGTCTTGTATCGGCCCGCCGTCGCTCCAGCGCTCGTTGGCGACTGTATCCCCACCCGGACCAGGGTCTCCGCCGCCGCCGACCGTGAACGCATAAGAACTGGATGTGGCGGAATTGCCGCCGCGTTTTGCGGTGTCGGTTGCCGTTACCGTCCAACTTCCCGGGCCGGTTGGGAACCCGGACAGGCTTACCTCATAGGTATCGCCGCCGACCAGCGTGCCGGAAAAGCTCTGCGAGCCTCCCGTGTAGTTGATGTTGAAGGTCACGGATTTTACGCCGCTCGCATCCGTCACTTCGGCGGAAAAGACCTGAGCTGTTCCTATCGTTGCCCCATCTGATGGCGACCGGCCCGATATTGTGGGAGGCGTGGTGTCATTGTTGGAGGGTGGTTTGGCCTGCGGTGCCGGTGCTGGCTTGACCGCTTTGACCTTCAGTTCATAGGGACGATTGTGGCCGTGGCCTCGCAAAACGCCGTTGGCGTCGCGCATATAGGCAACGCCCCTGTGGTCAAGGACCAGGTCGCGGGGAATCGCGCTGTCGATCCGTTCCTGCGTCCAGTGCGCGAAGACACCATTTGCGCGGGCGTTCGGATTGGCGTTCTCACTCTGAGCGTTAGCTGCAAAGCCGCACAGGGTCACAGATATGGCAGCTGCACCGAGCAGCCGTCCGGTTGTAAACGTCATGGAATACTCCCCTTCTGTGCGACCCTGACTGACGCCTTGAGCCGCAGTGAAGCTGGCAGTTGATGTGCGCGATTGATGCGTGTCAACGGTCCCAAGTCATGACAATTTGTAATCTAGAGGTTTGCAAAGTCGTGGATCGGGACGGGTTTTGCAAAAACGTTCCGTTTTCTAGAGCGGATTGTAAGAAAGCGGAAGAATATTGCCGTGGAATAGGATACCGAGACGCCGATATTTCATTTCAACGGAAACCGTTTGCGTCCGCGCCGGCCGACTTCATCGGGCGCTGGATTGAGAAGGATCGGAGATGAATGTGTCTAGAACCTCCACTTCCTTCGCGAGCGGATGCAGCGAAAGGTCGGACAGGGCGATGTAGGTGCGGCCCATGGACCGGCTCTTGTCGGGTATGGCATCGCGCCTGAGCGCGATGGACATGCCGCGCCAGACGAGTTCAGTGCAATAGAGATTGTTCTCGCTCTCGATCGAGTATCCGCGATCAAATGGTATGCGCGCCCTTGCTTGCGCGTCCACCCACTCCACCATGCGCTGGCGCGCGTCGCCATCCATGTCGAGGCGGTAAAGCCCTGCCTGGTCGACATCGCTGAGAAATGTCTCGAGGGAGACGGCGCGGACTTCTCCAATTTCCTCGCCGGGGGCGCCATCGCCGGTATCGGCGTGTACAACGAGGATCGGCGCGCAGCATGTTTCAGGCACGTGCGTGACGATCCCGACATGGCCCCAGCGCTTGTCACCGGTTGACCAGCGCGCGGCAAGTTCGGTCCAGACCGCTGTGCTCGCCCCCTTGAAGAGGAGGTCGCCCTCCTGGGCGATGGGTGAGATGGCATCCAGCATGGCGCTGGTCCGGCCTGGGTCGGTTTCAGCGCTGCCCTGCCACGTTGTGGCCAGGAGGCCGAGCAGGATTATCGTTTGGCGAAACACGTATTGACCGAATTGGACGATGGAACGCTGATCTTGCTGCGAGCCTCCTCCAGACCTTCGGCAAAGGTTGCGCCCTTGTTGATCGCCGCAGCGATGGCCTTCGCGTCCTTGATCGGCATTGGTGCGCCGGAATAGGACGAGTTTTCGTCGGACCAGAGCGGCGTCGTGATCCGCCCGGCGACGCATTCGCACGTCCCCAGATCATAATCATAGTCGCCGGCGGCGCGTGACCGGCGGATGGAGCCGTCACAACCGGAAAGTGCGCGCGCCTGAATGTCGGCGAGGCGTTCTGGCTCGGTGCTTGCACAGGCTGGCACAAGACAGCAGCCGGCAATGATGGCGGCGGCAAAGTGAAGTTTCATGGCGTCCCCTCAAACGTAATGAGGGCTACAGGAATAGACCCCGCAGACGCGGGACGCAATCGACCAGGACAAGGGATGGTTAAAGAAAAATCGGCACGCGTTAACCTTATTTTTGACGCACCTGACAGGCTAGAATCGGCGAAAATACAACAGTCGGGAACCAAAATGCGTGTGTGGAATTAAAACTATGTAGGTTAAGCATGAATACCCGGACCAGGGACTCGGAAGGGGTTTGTGTTCATGTTAAGTTAAACGTGTAGGGTCAGGCTTTCCCCAGAGTACGGGGAGAAAATGACCGTGAGAGGTGTCAGGAAAGCCATGTTGATCGCTGCTTCAACATTTGCGTTTATCGGCTGTCAGGGGTGCCAGCAGGTCCCGGAGCTGCGGTCTCACGCGCCTATCAACCGGTTCGAGGCCGTCTCCGGCCAGGACCGCCCTCTCCCTCTGGTTGATGCCGAATCAAAGCTCGCCTTCCAGAGATCTGAGACAACGAATGTTGAAGGCTTGTCATTGGCACCGGTGCCTTCGGGCGTGCCGGCCCTGAACATTGATTTCGCGACCGCCGGCCAGCTTTCCACCATGCGCATCTCCAATGCGCAGGGTATCCGTAACTTCGAAGGCCGCCGCGCGGCTTCCAACCTCACCAATCCAGTCCGCAATGTACGCGACTTTGGGGCGTCGCTAGCCTTTTCAGCAGCTGACGCGCAGACCGGCCTCGGCTTTGACCTCGGCTTTGTTCCCCGTGTGAGCGTTTCGACAGATGGTCAGTTCGAACAGCGCCGCGTTGGTGGTGAACTCCGCATCGGTCAGAATTTCGACCAGCGGGGCAAGGACGTCGAAGCCACCGGCTGGTACCTGTTTGCAGGCGCGGATGGCGAAGCGCTCGTCTACGAGCCTGACCAGGACCGCAATTTCACCAATCGCATGGCGCTTCGCGACCAGGTCACGGTTGGCGACATGCAGGCCGGCGTTTCCTTTACCCGCGGCGATGGCCAGCTTTCACTGAGCTATATCCGGCGGGAAGTTGAATATCGCGAGCGTGGCGTGCGCGGCGAGGAAACCGAAGATTTCGCTGGTGTCAGCTTCACCATCCGCAAATAAGGCCGGCGCGGACGTGCCACTGCCTTCGCAGGCTGGACGCGATTCTGTCACAAAATGACCACAGCCAATGTCAGCATTGTAAGCTGACGGGTCGTATGCATGAGCGCTATAGCGCTGCACACCAATCTTTCAGTGCGCACCGCTCATGCCTTCACGCCACATCCTGATTTCCGTCCTGTCCGCAGGGATGCTGTACACAACAGGCAGTGCGACTGCGCAGGGTGTCGAGGTGCCCGAAGATGCGCCGTCCTACCTGCTCAATCGCGGCGTCTGGTCGGTTACTTCCGAGAATGACCTCTTTGGCGGTACTGACCGCAACTACACAAATGGCCTTCGGATTGAGCGCGTGTCGCCGGCCAATCATGTCTCGCCGGTGCTGCGCTGGGCCGCCGATCAGCTGCCTTTCCTGGATCTTGACCGCAAACGCCTGCGCCAGGGGCTTGCTCTATCGCACGCCATTTTCACGCCGGAAGACATTACGGCCACCGTGCCAGACCCGGACGACCGGCCTTATGCGGGCTGGCTTTACATGTCGGGCACTGCCGTCGCGTCGGATGACCACATTCAGGATAGCCTGCAGCTCAATCTCGGCGTGGTCGGCCCATCCGCGGCAGGTGATTACGTCCAGAGCCAGTGGCATGACCTCATCAACTACCAGAAGCCGATGGGCTGGGACTATCAGCTGAAGGACGAAATCGGCATCGAGCTTGTGGCGCAACGTATGGCTCTGTTTGACGGGCCCAGCCTGCCTTTCGGAATAGAGACTGACTACGGCGTGTATGGCGGCGGCGCGCTTGGCAATGTGCGCACCTATGCTGGCACAGGCCTTGTTGGCCGCATCGGCTGGGATCTCGAATCTGACTTTGGGCCGCCGCGCATCCGACCGGCCCTGACGGGGGCCGGCACCTTCTCGCCTGCCCAGGCCTTCGGTGGCTACCTCTTTGCTGGCGTTGATTCGCGCTTTGTCTTCCGCGACATGTTCCTTGATGGCAATGCGTTCAGGGATGGCGCGCGTGTCGCTGATCGCAACAAGGTTGTCGGCGACATCCAGGCGGGGGCGGCGGTCCATATCTCCAATGTGCAATTGGCTTTTACCTATGTGCACCGCACTGAGGAGTTTGCGCGTCAGGACGGCGCACAACGTTTCGGTGCCGTTTCCGTCTCGATTGCCTACTAGTCCACAGCCCTCCCATTCGCTGTGGAAAGCGTTAACCAGTGACAGTATATATCTTGCGGTTAATGGATAGTTTTGGCACTATATGTGGTGCTGATGAGACAGAAAGGGCATCCCCATGGCAGACGGAATTATCAAGGTCCCCGGCCTTCTGCAGCCAAGCAAGGCATATAAGCCGTTTCGTTATCCGTGGGCGTATGATTTCTGGAAGATCCAGCAGCAGGTTCACTGGCTGCCGGAAGAGGTTCCGCTCGGCGAGGACTGCAAGGACTGGTCGAACAAGCTGACCGACAAGGAGCGCAACCTCCTTACACAGATTTTCCGTTTCTTCACACAGTCCGACGTCGAGGTCGGCGCGAACTACATGGAAAACTACATGCCGCTCTTCAAGCCGGTTGAAGTGCGCATGATGCTTGCCGCCTTCTCGAACATGGAGACGGTTCACATCGCGGCCTATGCGCTGCTGCTCGAGACGATCGGCATGCCGGACAGCGAGTTTGGCGCCTTCATGGAATATGAGGAGATGGCCGCCAAGCACGACTATCTTGGCCAGTTCGGCGTCGAAACCGAAAAGGACATCCTGACCTCGATGGCGGTGTTCGGCGGATTCACCGAAGGGCTCCAGCTGTTTGCCTCCTTCGCGATGCTGATGAACTTCCCGCGCTTCAACAAGATGAAGGGCATGGGGCAGATCGTTTCCTGGTCCGTGCGCGACGAGTCGCTCCACTGCGAAGGCATGATGAAGATGTTCCACACCTTCGCTGAAGAGACCGGCGCGCTGACCAAGTCCGTGAAGGACGATATCGCAGACTGCTGCCAGACGGTCGTCAAGCTCGAGGACAAGTTCATCGACCTCGCCTTCGAGGCCGGAGAAGTGCAGGGCATGACGCCGCAGGATATCAAGAACTATATCCGCTACATCGCCGACTGGCGCATGGGGCAGCTCAAGCTTGACCCGATCTACGGGGTCGACAAGCACCCGATCCCGTGGCTGACGGAAATCCTGAACGGTGTCGAGCACGCCAACTTCTTCGAGGCCCGCGCCACAGAATACTCCAAGGGCGCAACCTCGGGTGAGTGGCACGGTGATGAGGGTGTCTGGTCGATGTTCGACAAGCAGAAAAAGACGGTCGCGGCCGAATAGGGCGCCGCGATCAGGCCAAACAGAAAAGGGCGCCTTTCGGGGCGCCCTTTATTCATTCCGGATATAAAGAAGACGAGACTATTCGGCAGCCTCTTTCGGGCTCGTATCCTCGCGGCCGCGCGACAGGGTCGACATTACGCCATCATTCTCGCCCGCTGTTGCCTCGGCCTCGGCCTTCTTGCGATAAGTGCGGCGGCGCGGTTTGGCGGTTTCTTCGCCCGAAGCAGAAGCAGCTGCCTCCTCGGACGCATTGTCATTTTCGCCTTCAGAAGACGCAGCGGTACGATCTCTGTCAGCGTCGTCATTGTCGCGCGACTTGCGGGAATTGCGGCGCGGCTTCTTTTCCGACTGGTTGTTGTCGTTTTCAGACGAATTGTCGCTCGACTGATTGTCACTGTCGTCCGACGCATCATTGTCCGACTCATTGTCATTATCGTCGGATGTATTGTCGTCATTCTTGCTGCGCTGCTTGTCCTTCTGGAAGGAGGCGACGATGCGCGCATAGTGTTCGGCGTGCTGGAAGTGGGCTTCAGCCTTCACCCGGTCGCCAGCGGTCAGCGCGTCACGGGCATATTGCTGGTACTTGTCCAGAATCTGCTGCGCCGAGCCACGGATTTTCACGTCCGGACCGGTGCTTTCATAATGCCGGTTAGGGTTGTTGCTGTTATTGTTTCCGCCAGACCGACGTCCACGTCCGCGCTTGCGTTGCATACGCTAAATTCCTGATCCCGTTTTTTTGTCCGTTAAGTCAGACCCTGCGCGTCACATCCCAATCGGGAAATACGGAAATGTGTCGCTTGCTCCCGGCGGGGCTCCTGCAAGAATGGAGCCGCCTGCCCGATCTCTGCTGTAGCGCGCATTTGCGGCTTCGCCAAGCCCCTTGCTGCGCTTCATCTGCGGGCTGAGACAACCCGGTCCCGCTGGCCATGGTCCTGTCCACAGGAAATGGCGCTGAAACCGGCCTTATCAAGGAGTGCCGTTACAGCGGCGCGCTGGTCAAAGCCGATCTCGAAGACAAGCCACGCGCCCGGCTTCATATGTGCCGCCGCAAGATCAATGATGCTGCGATAGGCATCGAGGCCGTCTCGGCCGCCATCAAGTGCCGAATGCGGTTCAAAGCTTCGCACACTTGCGTCGAGCGTGGGAATGACATCGCTTGCAATATAAGGTGGATTGGAAATGACGAGGTCGACTTCGTCCCAGCCCATCCAGTCTTCCCAGCTTCGGCATCGAATGACTGCCCTGTCGGAGAGGCCGAGTCGTTCCATGTTCGAATAGGCCACTTCAGCGGCCCGCTTTGACCGTTCGATGCCAAGGCCCCTGGCGCCTGGGTGATTGGCCAGGAGCGCCGCCAGCAGGCAGCCGCTGCCCGTGCCGAGATCGGCAATGCTGGGCGGGTGTCCGAGAGGCAGGCGCGCCAGCGCTTCATCCACGACGACCTCGCTGTCGGCGCGAGGGATCAGCGTGTCCTTTGTGATGCGGAAGTCCAGACCGTAGAAATGCGCTTCGCCGGTCAGGTGTTCGAAGGGCTCTCCGACAGCCAGACGTTCGACAAGGTCGAAGAAGGCGGCGCGGGTGCGGGCTGGGATCTCGTCACCTTCATCGCGAATGAGCTCTGCCGCCGTCAGGCCGCTGACATGCTGCATGAGGTGACGCGCATCGCGGGCACCGTGCGCCATGCCGGCCGATTTCAGGCGGCGCGCCGCAATGGCGAGGGCCGTCTTGTATGTTGCATCCTCATGCATTCTCGTCCATCGCAGCCAGCTTGCGTGCCTGGTCTTCGGCAATCAGTGCCTTGATGACATCGTCCAGCTTGTCGCCGGTGATGATCTTGTCGAGCGAGTAGAGCGTCAGATTGATACGGTGGTCACTGACGCGGTTCTCCGGGAAATTGTAGGTCCGTACCTTCTGCGAGCGGTCTCCCGAGCCGATTTGTTCGGCGCGGGCCTCTGCGCGGGCGGCGTCCTTTTCAGCGCGTTCGCGCTCATACAGGCGGATCTTCAGCTGCTCCATCGCCTTCTCGCGGTTTACGTGCTGAGACTTTTCCGAACTCGTCGTGACGATGCCGGTGGGCAGGTGGGTGATGCGCACGGCCGAGTCAGTCGTGTTGACGTGCTGGCCGCCCGCGCCGGATGAACGCATCGTGTCGATCCGGATGTCTTCCTGGCGGATATCGATCTCGATATTCTCAGGCGCGGGAAGCACGGCGACCGTGGCCGCGGATGTATGGATGCGCCCGCCGCTCTCGGTTTCCGGAACGCGCTGGACGCGGTGCACACCGCTTTCCCATTTCATGCGGCCAAAGACACCATCGCCTTCGATACTGGCGATGATTTCCTTGTATCCGCCGACATCGCCTTCAGAGACGGAAACGACATCCACTTTCCAGCCTTCCAGCTGGGCGTAGCGTGAATACATACGAAACAGGTCGCCAGCGAACAGGGCGGCCTCGTCGCCGCCGGTCCCGGCGCGCACTTCGAGCACGATGTTCGCCTTGTCATCGACATCCTTCGGGATGAGGAGGAGCTGGACTTCCTTTTCGAGTGCAGGAAGCTGTTCCTTGATCTCGTAATATTCCTCCGAGGCCAGTTCTGCCATTTCCTTGTCCGGACCCTTCATCAGGGCTTCGGCATCTTTCAGCTGCTGGCGAAGATCGGCAAGCTCCCGGGCCTTGTCGGCAACGGGCTTGAGGTCAGCATGCTCACGTGACAGCGCAACGATCTCGTCGCTGTCTGTCACAGAGCCCATACGGGCTTCTACTTCGTCAAACCGGTCGATGACCTGTTCGAGGCGGGACATTGGAATATTGGCCATGCCCCGCCTCTAAACCGGATTGGCTAGCGGGGGAAGCGGGCTCATGCGGTCATCGGCTGGCAGTAGGTCCGGTCGAGGTAGGTCAGGATCGATAGCGCGCCGGTCTGTGTTTCACCCGTATTCGGATCTTTGAGTTTCAGGCCTGCCCCGTCGGTGTGAGAGGTCCAGAGGTAGGCGAGTTCATGGGTCGAGAGCGCTTCACGGATGATGCGGGCGGCCGGCGAATTCTCTGCGCCCTGGAATTCAAGTCGCTGATCTGGTTGACGCGACGGTCTCACCATCATCCCGCGCATCAGGCGTGGCCAGACAAGCGCGATGGAGGTGAGGAGGTTGAGCGGTCCAAGCCGGTGCATGAACGGCTTCGCATCAGGCGCATAAGTTTCGCGGACATAGCGGGCAATGTCGGCACTTTCATACATGGCGACATCGGTGTTTGGGTCGATGAGATAGGGAAACATGGACTTTCCACCGAGTTCGATCGCCCTGGGACGATACCTCGTCCCGCCCTTCGGGCATGGCCGGACTTCGACTGGGACACCTGTTACCGAGATCGCTTCGCGGGCAATGCGGCAGAACGGGCAGTTCTCGAACTCGTATAGAATGAGCGGCTTTTCAGGTGTGACCGCGGGTTTGCCGGGTCCTCCAGCGCCCAGCCGCAGGACGCTGCCGATCAGCGACAGCGTCCAGTCGAGCGGAAAGAGCAATCGCCGGATCATTCCTATGCGCCGATTGCCGAGCTGGTCAGCACGCGGATGACTTCCTTGCCGGCCATCACCATCAGAATGATCGAGCTCAGCGCAAAGACAAGGAAACGCTGCGTTACCTTGCTCGACAGGATCTGTACCAGAGAATGCACAACACGAAGGCCGACATAGGCCCAGGCGAGATACATGAAGATACTGTCCCCGCCGCCGGTGAGCGCAGCAAAGAAGACCAAGGCATAGAAGATGGTCGGCTGTTCGTGCAGGTGATTGTAATTGTCAGCGACCGAACGGGTGCTGGCGGGGATCTTTTCATTATAGGGGCTGCCCGGGTGGCGGGCGTCATCGGGATTGATGCCGGCCTTCTGCATGGCCGGAATACGCGTCGCATACATCCAGACCCACATGATGAGTGTCCAGACGATCAGTGCCAGTACCGGCAGCAGATCCTGCATTTGATATGTCATTATCATGCCTCCCAAACTTATTTGGCGGGGGCAACTTTAACCCTGTTCGTCGGCGTTGGCACCTCATCTCCTCGCGCCATGACATTATCCAGCCAGTCGAGCCAGAAATCCCAGTCGCGCTGGGTGATCGAATGGCCGCCGGGCCGCATCCAGAAGACGAGGTCGGCCTCGACCGGCGCATCCTGCATATTCTCTTGCTGCAGGCCGCCTGTTCCTGCAGCAGCATAGATCGGGGCGGCTTCCAGCGTCGCGCGCCAGGACCCGTTCGGATCTGACCAGACATCGCGCCGGCCATTTCCGATGAGCAGCGGCGTCGGTGCGTTGAGCGCAATCAGCGCATGCATGTCGACCGGCGTCGTGTTGAGGCCTCTGGCGTCAAAATTGGCATAGTTTGGCGCGAACCAGTGCGGGTATTGCTTGGCCATGCCGGCCACAGTTTCCCCCGGCTTGTTGCGGCTGAGGGCTGTGCCGCCGGTGCCGGCCTGATGAGCAACAATGGCATCGATGCGGCTCTCGTAGATGCCAGCGACGAGCGCTGACTTCGCCGAGCGTGAATGACCCATGATGGCTTCGCGGTCGGTGTCGACGCGCGGATCGGCTTCCAGAACGTCGAGCGCGGCAGTCCAGGCGGCGGCCCAGCCGGAGACCGCTCCGGAAATCTCTCCGCGCGGACCGTGCGGGAAGTCCGGCAGGAGCGCGCGCGCTGGCTCTTTTGAGTCCGGGATCACTTCAGACGTGTAATAGCTGGCATAGGCATAGCCGCGATCGAGCACCTGCTGCATGGGCGGGGTTGAGATGAAGCGTCCGAATACCTTCTGGACCATGCTGCCCATGAACGAGGGCTCGCCGCCTCCGCAGAAATCGTCCAGCGCCTCCGGCAGGGGCGGGGTGAGCGCGGGATAGTTGAACGCCGTCTGGTTGCCGCAGAAGGACTGGCTGATGATGATCGGGTGCGGACCGTCAGATTTCGGCCAGGCCACGGCCAGCACGAAGTCGCGCCGCTTGCCTGAGCCTTCAATGGCAATGACAAACTCTTCCAGAATGCCGTGACCGTCCCAATAAGCCTCGTCCACAACGCGGTGCTCGATCAGCCGGCCGCTCACACCTTCCGGAATTGGTCCTGTAATGTGGGTCTCGATCCGCTGGATCCAGTCTTCGCGCCGGTCGAGAAAGTCCTCGGCATCATGGGCAATTGGCGGATACGCGGCGGGTTTTCCCTCGACATCGAGGCTGGCATAGTTGAGCCCGAGCTGAGTGCAGTTTGCCATGCCGACGAGCAGGATGCCGATGACAATCAACCGGCCGACCGAGCTCAGAATGCCCAGCACAATGTTCATGATTGCATGCCTCCGGACCAGCTTCCCGATAACAGGTGACAGGATTGCGGCCCAGAGGCTAGGGCAATGTTTCCCCAGATTGTGAGGCAGCGACCGGCAAGCGGCCGCGATATCCGCGAGAGCCGGGGATCTGCTCTCCTGTATCCAGCCTGATCATGACATTGCCGTCTCCCGTCGGCGTGATCTCGCTTATGTGCCCGCCATGGACCAGGAATGAGCGATGCACCCGTATGTGGCTTCCCCCCGCCGCTGACAGAAGCTTTTCAAGCGCGCTCAGCGTTGAGCGGGCGAGATAGGTCCGTCCGGGTGTTGCGACTTCGACATAATTGGATGCCGCCTTTGCCCAGATGACGTCGGCGGCATCGACGAGAAAGACGCGGCCGCCCGATTTCAGGGTCAGGCGTTGGCGACTGCTGGCTTCGCTTTCAGCAGCCCTCGCTTCCAGCCCGCGCTGTTCGACAAGCCGGTTGAGCGCAAAGATCGCGGCAATGAGGGTGTAGCTCAGAACGTCCTTGCGGTACTCATACAGCCAGATGGAAGGGTCGGCCAAACCGAACTCGTAAGCCTGTCCCAGAAACCCGAGATGAAGTGCTTTTCTTAGCGCCACCATGGACAGGACATGCGCGGCGGAAAAGACGACCGTCGCCGCAAGATGAATGGGAAGGGCCTTGCGCCAACTGTCACCGGTAATCGGAAACCGGCTCAACATGAATGTGATGAACGGCGTCAAGGCGAAGATCATGAGATGCGAGGTCGCCTGGGAAATCCACGGCGCGGCAATGACGGGTTGGCCGATGCGATAGTGATCATACTGGTCCGACAGCGCTTCCACGAAGAAGGAAACGGTCAGGAAAGCTGCCAGCATCAGCCAGGTTCGCCGATCGGCCCGGTGATCGGCATCAAGTTCGGGATGGTGGGCGCGGTCAGCCATCTGCTTTCCATGCCATAGCCGGGGCGAGCGGCGAAGCGGCGAGGGCGAATTTCGTCCCTCCCCAATGGTATTCGTCCCAGGAAGCCAGATTTCATCCCGCCGATGTGCGCCTCGTGGCATGGCGCGTGACGTATGCCGGTGCGGTCACCATCAAGGGGCGTAGCGTAACCCGAATACGAGGCCTCACATGACGCAGCTTTCCTCCCGCAGACATGATCTCGACTGGCTTCGGATCATCGCGTTCATGATCCTGATTTTCTACCACACGGGCATGTTTTACGTGAGTTGGGATTTTCACGTCAAAAGCGCCCATGCTGGCCCCGACGCCGAATGGCTGATGCTGCTGTCCAATCCCTGGCGACTGTCGCTGCTCTTCCTGATCTCCGGCATCGCTATCCGTTTTGCCACCGACAAGACGCCCGCGTGGGAGATGGTGAAGAGCCGTCTTGTCCGTCTCGGCCTGCCGATCCTTACCGGAATGGTCCTGATCGTGGCGCCGCAAAGCTATCTGGAGCTGATCGAGAAGGGTGAATTCGCCGGCAGTTTCACCGCCTTCTATCCGCTCTATCTCGATTTCGGGTCCAGCTTCTCAATCATCACGCCGACCTGGAACCATCTCTGGTACGTCGTCTACCTGCTCGCCTATACGCTGATCCTTGTTCCGCTGGCCGGGCCGGTTCGTCGCGTGATGGATGGCGTGGGCGGGCGCATGACTGAGGTGCTGTTTCGCGGGCGACGGGGTGTGCTGGCGCTTCTTGTGCTCCCGGTCCTGCCGCATTGGCTTTTCAACATCGCCCTGGACCCCTTCTTTCCGACCACGCACAATTTTGTCTGGGATTTCGCTAACCACGCCCACAGCTTCACTGTCCTCCTGACCGGCTTTGTGCTGGCGAAGGACGAGGCCTTCTGGAGTGCCGTCCACCGGGCCTTTCCACTTGCGCTTGTCCTGATGCTTGTCCTCGCCCTCTCAACGACGCCCATCCGGCACCACTGGGAGTATGTCGGTGTGCAGGCGCCGTGGCTGGCCGTTCCCCTCAAACTCGCCACAACCGCTTTCGCCTGGCTTGTGATCGTGTGCTTCTTCGGTTTTGGCCAGCGTTTCCTGAACCGGTCGGGCAAAGCACTTGCCTATATGACGGAGGCGATTTTCCCCTGGTATATACTGCACCAGACGCTGATTATCATGGCTGGCTTCTGGTTGACGCGTCAGGGCCTGAATGTCTGGGTTGAGTTTGCCGGGGTACTGATCGCCACGATCGGTGGTTGCGCCCTGTTGCACGAGTTTGTCATTCGACGGTCGAGTGTCCTCAGACCGCTCTTTGGGCTCAAACCGAAGCGGTTGCCAGCATCAGCCGTACAGCCTGCTGAGTAGTCTACTCCGCTGCGGCCATTTCGGCTTCGCGTTGATCGCGGAGCCGTTCGGCTTTCTGCTCGACGAGGTCGACAATGTGATCGATCATGTCGGCATTCGAGACATTGTGGTCTGCCTTGCCTGAGATGAACATCTTGCCGCTCTCCTTGCCACCTCCGGTGAAGCCGAGATCGGTGAGGGCCGCTTCGCCGGGGCCATTGACCACGCAGCCAATGATGGAGAGCGATATCGGCTCTGAAATATGGGCGAGGCGCTGTTCGAGGATCTCGACCGTCTTGATGACATCGAAACCCTGACGCGCGCAGCTCGGGCAGGCGACGATGTTCACGCCGCGGGTCCTGAGCCCCAGCGATTTCAGCATTTCATAGCCGACTTTGACTTCCTCGACCGGGTCAGCTGACAGCGAGACACGGATCGTGTCGCCGATGCCCATCCAGAGGAGGTTTCCCATGCCGATGGAGGATTTCACCGTGCCGGTGCGCAGGCCGCCAGCTTCCGTGATGCCGAGGTGAAGCGGCGCGTCGGTCGCCTCCGCCAGCTGCTGATAGGCCGCCACGGTGAGGAACATGTCCGAGGCTTTCACCGAAATCTTGTAGTCATGAAACCCAAGATCATCGAGAATGCGGGCATGCGCGAGCGCGCTCTCGACCATGGCTTCGGGGCAGGGTTCGCCATATTTCTCAAGGAGGTGGCGCTCCAGCGATCCGCCATTAACCCCGATCCGCATCGAGCAGCCATTCGCACGGGCGGCGGCGACGACTTCCTTCACCCTGTCGTGACTGCCGATATTGCCAGGGTTAATGCGCAGGCAGGCAGCGCCGGCATCGGCCGCTTCGATCCCCCGCTTATAATGAAAATGGATGTCCGCCACGATCGGCACAGGGCTTTCGCGGCAGATGTCAGGCATGGCGGCGGTGGAGTCCTCGGTCGGGCAGGAAACGCGCACAATGTCTGCCCCAGCTTCTGCCGCGCGGTTGATCTGCTCGATCGTCGCGGCGGCATCCTCGGTGGGGGTATTGGTCATGGTCTGCACCGCAATCGGGGCATCTCCGCCGATTTCAACGGATCCGACGCGGATCTTGCGGGACGGCCTGCGCTCGATGGACCGCCAGGGTCTGACCGGATTGTGGCTCATGGATACCTCTGATCTCGCCTCCTTCTAGCATGTGGCGTTCCATTTTGGCGAGGTAAAGGCGGCGGGCGCAGACCAGATGTCACGCCTTCCGGCTGTCGGGCGAAATAGATCAAATTTCATACATCGCTTGAACGGGACCGAAACGCAGCTCTGTTAACCAGAATAATCAAGAGAGGCGTGCCGGATCAGAGCGCGTAAGGAATTATGACAGACCAGATTTTTCCAGGCGTGCTAGCGCCCAGATATCTTCGGAAGCTCAAATCATGGGCGCAAGACAGGCGTGGAATCGCGGCTGTCGAGTTCGCCATGATTGCCGTTCCGTTCTTCTTCCTCATATTCGGACTGCTTGAGATCTGCGTGATCTTCATCATGTCTTCTGTCCTCGAGCATGGCATCAACGAAGCGGCACGCGGTATCCGGACCGGACAGCTGCAGCAGACAGCGGATTTCGAACGCGACGATTTTGAGAAGGTCATCTGCGCGGAAATCTTCGACATGTTCCAGTGTGAGGGCAAGATCCAGATTGATGTGAAGACCTTTGACGACTTCGCCTCGACGAGCAATCCAAGCCCGATCAATGACGATGGTGAACTCGACACGACGAGCTTCGACTTCGATCCGGGTGAAGCCAATGACATCGTGGTCGTCCGCGTCTTCTATGAGTGGGAGCTGATGACCCCGATCCTGAGCGCGCCGCTTGCCAATCTGAAGGACAATAAGCGCCTCCTGCAATCGACCGTCGTGTTCCGCAACGAGCCATTCGGAAACTAAGCCATGATGTACTTTTCCCGCCGCCTCCGTCAGTTCCGTGCCGCGAACAAGGGCATTTCCGCTGTCGAATTCGCGCTCATCGCACCGCTGATGATCCTGATCTACTTTGCCTGTATCGAGCTGTCATTCATGATGGTGCTCGATCGCAAGGTGACGAGCTCGGCCGCTGCCCTGGGCGATCTTGTGGCCCGGGCCTCGACAATCGATGATGACGATCTGGCTGATGTCTTCGAGGCGACCCGGATGATTTTCCAGCCAAACCCGATCGCTGAGGCCCGCATGCGGATTTCGAGCCTTTATGACGATGAGGGCACGATCAAGGTTGCCTGGAGCGATGGCTACAACATGGTTGCCTATTCTGAAGACCAGGTGAAAGTCGTGCCAGACGATCTGGTGCCAGCTGGCGGTTCGGTGATCTATGCCGAGATCGAGTATGACTATGAGTCGACGCTTGGCTATCTCTTCACCACGAAGAAGACCCTGTCTGACGAGTTCTATCTGCGTCCACGCCGGACTGACTTTGTCGCCCGGGTCCGCGACTAGGGCCTGATCCCGGATCAGGTCTCGGTCGCCGGGTGCTTGCCTGACTTCACAGTGGTGAGCACCGCAAGGCCGAGGATGAAGAGCAGGCCGATCGCACTCATACCGACGCGCTGGTCGCCCGACCAGGTTGTGAAGAGTTCGACCAGCAACGGACCGAGCCAGACCGTCACCGTGCCTGCAATCGCATAAAGCCCGAAGAATTCGCCGACCCGTTCTTTCGGCGCGAGATGGACCAGAAGCGTGCGGCTGGACGAAATGCTGGCGGTTGCCGTCACGGCGATGAACGCGGCGGTACAGAGATAAACGACGTCCGAAAAAGTATTGAAGACCGGCCCGTCCCAGATCTCGAACCCCTGCACCAGGCCGAACAGGATGGCATCCGGTGTTATCGACAGCTGGAAGGCCAGCGTTGCGAGCATGCCGAGGATTTCGACCATGAGGGCACGCTTGGGCCCCAGCAGGCCATCCAGCCAGCCGCCAACCAGTCCGCCGCCGAAGGCGAAAAAGGATGCCAGGATGGCATAGGCCGACAGCTCGACCACATTCCATTGCAGGTATAGGCCGATATAGACGCCGCCGAGCGCGAGGAGGGCAGCCATGCCATCGGCATACAGCATGCGGGCACCGAGATATTTCAGGATCTCCTTGTTGTCCGACGCCTTCTTCACTGTGTTGAACAGGCCAAGGGCGCCATTGCGCGCAGCCTTTGCCCAGCTTGCGCCTTTGGTGCCGCCATCCTCGGAATAGAGAAAGAAGGGGATGGAAAACACAGCCAGCCAGACCGCTGCGAGTGGTCCGACGAGCCGTTGGTGTTCACCGCTTGCGACATCGAGCCCGAAGAGCGGCGCGCTGAATGGCCACCCCATCAGCGCGGGCATCGCGAAGGCGAGCACGATGAACAGCATCAGGAGCGCGCCGGCGAGGTTTCCCAGCGCAAGGCCGAGCCCGGAAATGGCGGGCAGGGACCGCGCCCTGCCGTTTACGCTCAGCATCGCATTGTGGGTGACTTCGGAATAGGTGTAGCCAACGGACGCAAGGACGAGGGCTGTCATCCCCATCCAGATGGGCATGCCGGTCCCATCGGCTTTCACCCACCAGAGCGAAAAGGACATGACGGCGATCAGGCCGAGGAAGACAGCAAGAATTGGCTTGCGCCGGCCGCCCCTGTCCAGCGCTGCGCCAAGGAAGGGTGCGGTGAAGGCTGCAACGAAGCCTGCATATTTGACCAGGGAAGAAATCGTGGCTTGCCCTTCGGCATTTGCCGCGCGCCGGGCCGCTTCACCGTCGAGGCCGGAAAGCTCGCCGCTGGCCAGAAGATTATTGCCGATCACGCCCGCAAAGTATGGCGCAAAAAGGTAGATAATGACGAGGATATAGTAGGGATTGCGCGCCCATTCGAAGATTGCCCAGGCAAAGCCTCTCTTGTCGAGCGCGCCCCCAAGATCGATTCGAGGTTCTACTATCGGTTCTGCCGGTGCCGGGGTCGCATCGCTCATACATTTCCTCCGTGCAGCGCTCTTGGATGGCGCTTGAATGCGTCCAGCCTTGATCAAAACTGCGGAGAGGGGAAGAGTTAGTTTTGCTTGCCGCCGCGTAAGTCAGACGGAGGCGAAGGCCCGGTCAATCGAGAAGATTCTCGCGGATTGCGTGGCGTCGGGACGGACCGACAGCGAGGGCTTCTTCCAGATAAGTGTCCAGCGATCCCGACTTTTCCTCGATCGAGGCAATGGCCGCTTCAAGGAATTCCCGTTCGACGCCGAGAAAAGGCTTGTAGATTTCGCCGTCATAGCTCTTGCCGAGCATGGAGTTGAAATAGTCGCGCGCTTCCGGCAGGCGCTCCTCGGCCCGGGCAGCGGTATTGGTCAGCTCATAGTCGACGAAAATATCGTCCATGGACACGCCCAGCACGTGATGGGTCAGGGCGCAGAGAATGCCGGTGCGGTCCTTGCCGGCTGCGCAATTGACGAGCGCGGCGTCCTCGGTCGGTAGGGTTTCAAGCATTTCGAACCAGGCGGTATAGGTCGGTACGAGCGACTGGCGGTATGGCGCTTCGACGTAATAGTTGCGCATCCAGCCCTTGGAGGCTTCAGCATCGACGGCGACCTGCTTCAGGAAGTTGACATGCGGGGCTTCTGTCTCGCGGCCATGGTCGGAAAAAAGCTTCTGGACACCGCTCACCGGCCACTTGTCACCATGGCGCTCGCGCTCATCCGGGCGACGCAAATCTGCCTGCACCTTGATGTTGAGAAGTTCGATGCCCGTCAGGTCCTGATCGGTAGCTTCGCCAAAATGTCCCGAGCGGTACAGCTTGCCTGTCTTGATGCGTGCGCCATCAGCGCCTTCATAGCCGCCAAAGTCGCGGAAATTGCGCACGCCTTCAAATGGTTTGACCCGGTCGTCCATTATCACTCTCGCATTCTGCTTGCCGTACCGGGCTTCAGCTAGGGCGTTTGGACGGCGAGGTCCACCCGCAACCTAACGGAAAGGCGGTTCGTCAAAGGCGCGCAGCTTGCGTGAGTGCAGGGCAGCACCGCCATCCCGGGCGAGACGCTCCAGCGTCTCGATGCCGATGCGGATATGCTCACCAATCGCGCGCTCATAGAAGCGGTTGGCCGCGCCCGGCAGCTTGATCTCGCCATGCAGCGGCTTGTCCGATACGCATAGCAGGACGCCATAAGGCACACGCAGGCGATATCCATTTGCCGCAATCGTTGCGCTCTCCATGTCGATACCGATGGCGCGCGACTGGTTGAAGCGGCGCGCGGTCTCCGTGAAACGAAGCTCCCAGTTGCGGTCGTCCGTGGTGACGACAGTGCCGGTTCGCAGCCGCTTCTTCAGCGCATCACCCTTTTCGCCGGTCACATCGGCGGCGGCCTGCTGTAGCGCGATCTGCACTTCGGCAATTGGCGGAACAGGAATGTCGGGTGGAAGGACACCGTCAAGTACGTGGTCATCGCGCAGATAGGCGTGCGCCAGCACATAGTCGCCGATCTGCTGGGAGTGGCGCAGGCCGCCGCAATGGCCAACCATGAGCCAGCATTCCGGCCTGAGCACGGCGAGATGGTCTGTGATCGTCTTCGCATTGGACGGGCCGACCCCGATATTCACTAGCGTGATGCCTGTGCGGTTCTCAGCCATAAGGTGGTAGGCTGGCATCTGGAAACGCCGCCAGGGCGCGGCATCGATGGCCGCTTTCGCATTGGCTGTTGTTGCGTCCACCTGCAGGCCGCCAGCCACTGACAGCCCGGTATAGCGCCCGCCCTGCTGCAGCTGGGCAACGCCCCATTCGCAGAATGCATCGACATAGCGGTGATAATTGGTGAACAGCACATAGCGCTGCATGTGGTCGACCGGCGTACCAGTATAGTGGGCGAGCCGCTTCAGCGAGAAGTCGGTGCGCGGTGCATCGAACAGTGAGAGCGGCCGGTTGCTGCCGGGTTCATAGAGCTCGCCATCGGCGATTTCGTCGCCAATTGCGCTAAGTGTCGGTGCCGGGAACCATTTGGCGAGCTCTGCGGGGCTGACTTCTTCGAGGCCCGCCGCTTCCGCCTGATCCCAGACATAAGCGTAAGGGATTTCAGAGCCGGACAGGCGCACGTCCACGTCGACCGGATAGTCTCGCATTAGCGGTCGCAGCTGCTCGATCAGGTAGGGTCGGAAATAGTCCGGCCGGGTGATGGTTGTAATGTAGGTGCCAGGTTCCGACATCTTGCCGAATGCGCGCGATATCGGCGGTGGCGGCCCATCCGGGTCATAGCGCACAATGAGGGCCGGGTAACAGAAGGAGCGCGAGGTCCGCATGTCCGCCGTCGGGGGCGTGCCATCCTTCAGATAGCGCTCGAGGCTCGACGTCAGCGCCGTGACCGCAGCATTGTACAGCTCTTCCAGCGCATCGACGACTTTTTCAGGGGTATCCAGTTTTGACATGCCCCCCGTTGCCGCAAAGCGGTTCGCCCGTCAATTCTGCTCGAAGGAGATGGTGTAGATGACAGGCCCGCTTTCGCCGTCCACAGGAGCGGTCAGCGGCACCAGCCAGTCGGGCAGATTTCCGCTCTCGAGATCAGCGGCAAATCCATCTGGAGAGCGCTCGGCATAGGTTTCCAGTTCGCCGAGGCCGGGACAGTAGAGAAGATGGGTTGCGCCGGTCATCGATATCTTGCGGCGTGCCGTGTCGGTGGATCCGCCAAACACCGAGAGTGTCATTTCGATGGATGACGGATTGCGATGATAGGGCGCTGCGCTCGCATAGTGGCGCGTGTGATAGATCAGCGGGGCTCCAAGGTCGATTGGTGTGAACACGATCATGCGCGGCGCAGCAGCGATGGCCTGGAATGCGTCACCGGACTTGCAGTCGGTGATGACGTCATTCGTCGTCTCTGCGCGGGCTTTGAGCTGCTTCGGCACCTGCCAGAACAAGGGGGACACGGCCAGCGCGCCGATGAAAAGGGCGAGTGCTGGCATGGCGCCTCGCTTCCTGAGCCAGCCAGTAAACAGGAAACCGAACAGCCAGCCTGCCGCAATCGCGGCTGCGGCATGCGCCAGCGTCGCGCCGCGTAATTGCCAGGCAGAAAGCAGGAAGCCAGCAAGGCAGAGGACAAGCAGGCTGGCGCGCGCAAACCGCTCACCCTTGCGAGCGAGATACAGCGAGACCGCAGCTGCGCAGAGGCCAGCGATCGCGAAGCCGTAGTAATAGAAGCCGCCGGGCAAGTCTGTCGACAGGACCGTGGAGAGGCTGCGTGCTTCCGAAACGACGCTCAGCCAGCCCGATTGCACATCGCCGGACAGGCGCGAATAGGGATCGGCAAGGCAGTCTGGCCGCGTGCCATCGAAATTGATCGGGTTGGTAGCGACAAAGCTCGCCATGGTCATGAGGCCAACTACCCCCATCGTGACAAACCGCATCCTCCAGTCCGGTGTGCGCGGCATTGCTGTTCCGATTGCAGACAGGCCCGAGCCGGCGACCAGCAGGGCCACGAAATGCGACTGGCCGAACGCATCGCAGACATAACGCATGCCGCCCGCGCCGGGCGCGTCGAATATGTAGACGATGAGACCGACCACAATCAGCGTCGCCCCGAAGGAGCGAAGACGCCGGGCTTCGGCCTCTCCGCGAATGATCCAGGCCATGGCAAATCCGGTGATCGCCAGCAGGGCGGCCGGCAGATTCTCGACTGCCACCGTCAGCATGGCCGCGACGCAGGCGCCTGCCACCAGGCCGGACCGGATGGTCATTTGCGGCGACAGAAGGCAAGCCAGCGTGGTCAGCGTCAGGACGAGGCCAAGCGAATGATGGTCGACCCGGCCCGGCATGAAGTTCGCCGCAGCAAAGGATGTGATGAAGAAGAACAGGCCCGCAACCTGACCACTCAGCGGCGCATTGAGACGGCGAAGGCAGACACCTACCGCAACGAGTGCCCACACCATCAGGAATATCGGCCAGGTGGTGACAGCAATGCCTTCGGCCATCTCCCGGCCAAAGAGGGGCTGCAGCATCCACACGGTTCCTGCCAGGAACAGGTCGGGCAGCCGCGACCAGTGCATCGCTCCCCCCTCCGGGGTGAGCAGGCGGCTCTGATTGACATCATACCAGCTATTGGTCCCGGTGATGAGGTCGCGCACCTGCTGCATCCGCATCATATCGTCACTTCCCAGCAGGTCGCCGCCAAATGCGGGTCCAGCTTTCAGCAGCGTCAGCAGGACGGCAAGGCCTCCGAAAACCAGGAGTGGCCAGACAGGTGTGCGCGCATGCGGTGCCATCACTGCGGCTTGGTCCCCATGAAAACTCATCGTGCTAACTCGTCATTCACCAGAGTTTGTTATGGCCAGATTGTGGTTACTGAAAGGCTGACTCGATGAGTAGCGTATCTGTCGGGACATTTAATCCTGGTCAACGCAGCGAGCAGGCTGAGGCGCGCATCGCTGTCGTCCTGCCCTGCTACAATGAGGCAGCGACCATTGCGTCCGTCATCGACAGTTTCCGAAAATCCCTGCCAGACGCGACCATTTATGTCTTCGACAACAATTCCAGTGATGCGACCGCAAACATTGCGCGCAGGGCAGGCGCCATTGTCCGGTCCGAGACCCGTCAGGGTAAAGGCCATGTGGTGCGCCGCATCTTCGCTGATGTGGAGGCCGACATCTATGTCATGGCCGATGGCGACGGGACGTATGATGCGACGCTCGCGCCAACCCTGATCGAGCTGATGAAGCGCAACCATGTCGACATGGTGGTCGGCACGCGCGCCGACGTGACCAAGGATGCTGGCCGCGGCGGCCACGCTTTCGGCAACAAGATCTTCAACAGGCTGTTCAGCGCCATGTTCGGGCGCCAGTTCACCGACATTTTTTCCGGCTACCGCGTCTTTTCGCGCCGGTTTGCGAAATCCTTCCCGGCCGTGTCCGGTGGCTTCGAGATCGAGACGGAAATGTCCGTTCATTCCTGCCAGCTTGGTATTCCAACGCTTGAACGTCCGACGCCGTACGGTGTCCGCCCGGAAGATTCTGCGTCCAAGCTGCGAACGTTCAGGGACGGCTTCCGCATCCTAGGCATGTTCTTCATGCTGGCCAAGGAAACAAGGCCTGCGGCCTTCTTCGGCGCAATCGGCATGCTGCTGACCCTGATTGCACTTGGCCTGTCGATGCCGCTAGTCCTGACCTATCTGGAGACCGGTCTGGTGCCGCGCCTGCCGACGGCGATCCTTTCTGTCGGCCTGATCATGGTTGCCACTGTCACGGCGGTATGCGGGCTGATCCTCGACAGCCTCGCCCGCGCACGCGTCGAAGCGAAGCGGTCTGTATTCCTGTCCTATCCGGCAGCTGACTGGTCGAAATGATGGCAGCGCGGACCGGCCTGTCCAGACTTGTCCGCTTCGGCCTGATTGGCGGGTTAGGATTCATCGTCGATGCCGGCCTGCTGGCGCTGCTCATCCAATCAGGAAGTGACCCATTCCTTGCGCGGCTCGTATCCATTCTGGCGGCGATGGTCGTTACCTGGCGTCTCAACCGCTCGCTGACCTTTGGCGCGAGCGCAGACGGCCAGGTGCGCGAGGCCGGCCGCTATTTCACGATTGCGATTGGTGTCGCCATTCTCAATTACGCGATCTATTCAGCCATCCTGCTGATGCTTCCCGCCTGTCCGCCCGTGCTGGCCACAGCGATTGCGACGGCGATCTGCACGATCGCCTCCTTCTTCGGCTATGGAAGGTTCGCCTTCAGGACGGCCTAGAGCCCGGTGACCTGCAGGACGAGGAAGGCAATCCCGTAAACCTGCAACGCCACCACCAGCAGACCCACAGCAAACGCCAGGAAAAAACGCATCCAGCTTCCCCGCTGGCTGAGGGCGAGCACGCCTGCCCCCGCGCCGCCAATCAGGGTCGAAAGTGTCAGAGGGTCGGTGCGTCCGAGCCCGACCAGCGAATCCACCCCATAGATGACCAGCGGCGCGCAGATCAGCGCCGCGCCAAGGATAAGCAGACTGTTGTCGATACGGGTCATCGTGTCTTCGAAACGCAAAAGAACAGGTTTCGCTCCTCCTTGAGGGCAGGGAATTCCTGACCGGGTCCGGGGCTGCACTGTGGCACATCCTGATGCAGAACGGGTGAGCATCTGGACAGTCTTACTGTTTATCGGCAAAAACGAGGCAAATCATTTCCCGAAAGGACCATCATGACCTTGAAGTCTATTCTCATGGGCGGCGCAGCTGCCCTCGCGCTCGTCGTCTCTGCCTGCTCGCCTCCCGATGGTGAGGCTGGTTCGGCGACCACTGAGGCGACCCTGGAAGCCGATACGCCCGCCGCGGCCGGCGCCGAGGCTGCAACGGCAGAGCCGGGTGCCCTTCAGGAAATCAGCGTCAGCGATGCGGAGCTTGAGGGCAATCCATTCCTCGAAGAGTGGGAGACGCCGTACGGGGTCCCTCCCTTTGCCGAGATCGAAGACGAGCACTATCTGCCTGCGGTCAAGAAGGGCATACTGGAGGCCCGTGCCGGCATCGAAGCGATCACCAGTAATGCAGACGCGCCAACCTTCGAGAACACCATCGTCGCCCTCGACCAGAACGCAGAGCTGGCGACCAAGGTCCTGCTCGTCTTCGGCAACATTACCGGCACCGACACCAATGACCGCCTGCGCGAGCTGGAGGGCATCATCTATCCGATGGTCACCCGTGAGCAGGATGCAATCGTGTTCAACAATGATCTCTGGCAGCGCGTCAAAACGGTCTATGAGGCGCGTGATACGCTCGGGCTCGACGAACAGGATGCCCGCCTGCTCGAGCTCACCCATCGCCAGTTTACCCGCGCGGGCGCTGACCTGCCGCAGGATGTGAAAGATCAGATCGCCGACATAAACTCGCAGATATCCTCCCTGACGACCAAATTCGGCCAGAACCTGCTGCGCTCGACCAAGGCGTTCCGGATCGAGGTGACCGACGAGGCAGACCTCGCCGGCCTGTCGCAGGACTTTAAGGACGCCATCAGGATGGATGGTGACGAGGACAAGTGGCTGCTGACGGTCGACCGCTCTGTCTATGAGACCTTCATGACCCAGTCCGAGAACCGTGACCTTCGCAAGAAGATGTTCGATGGCTACCGGCTTCGCGCGTCAGAGGGCGAATTCGACAATGGCCCTATCGCCATCGAGATCGCGCAGCTTCGTGCCAAACGCGCCGAACTGATGGGATATCCGAACCACGCCGCCTACGTGCTGGAGACAAACATGGCGAAGACGCCTGAAGGAGCCGAGGAATTCCTCCTCCGCGTCTGGCGTCCGGGCCTGGCTCAGGCAAAGGCCGAGCGCGCGGAGATGCAGGCGCTGATCGGCGACGAGTTTACCTTCGCCGGGCATGACTGGTGGCACTATTCTGAGAAGGTCCGGCAGAACAAGTATGCCTTCGATGACAATGCGCTGAAGCCTTATTTCGAACTCGGTGCCGTGCAAAAGGGAGCGTTCGACGTCTCCAGCAAGCTGTTCAACATCGAGATTACCCCGGTCGACGTCGAGGGGTGGAATGAGGTGGTCAACGCTTTCGAGGTCACCGATGCCGAGACTGGAGACTTCCTCGGCCTCTTCATGTCCGACATGTATGCCCGCGATTCCAAGCGCGGAGGTGCCTGGATGAGCAGCTTCCGCACGGCGTCCAATGTGAATGGCCAGGATATTCGCCCGATCGTGGCCAATAATATGAACCTGATCCAGCCGCCAGAGGGCCAGCCGACGCTAATGCGCTTTGACGAGGTCACGACCCTCTTTCATGAATTCGGCCACGGCCTGCACGGCCTGCTGACGCAGATTCGCTACCAGAATTTTTCAGGTGTGGACGGACCACGCGACTATACCGAATTCCCGGCCCAGATTCTCGAACACTGGGCCAGTGCACCGGAAGTGCTCGAAGACTATGCCAAACACTATCAGACAGGTGAGACAATTCCGCTTGAACTCATTGAGCGGATGAATGAGGCAGCGAACCATAATCAGGGCTTCGCGACGACGGAGTATATCGCGGCCTCACTACTCGATCTCAACTGGCACATGCTGTCTTATGACGAAGCCATGGCGATTGAGGATGCACGGGCATTTGAAAAGTCCGTGCTCGATAAATACGGCCTCATTGAAGAGATCGAACCGCGTTATCGGTCCAACTATTTCAGCCACATCTTCGCTGGTGGATATTCAGCAGGATACTATGCCTATCTCTGGTCCGAAATTCTCGATGCGGATGGCTTCGAAGCGTTCAGGGAAGCCGGCGACATTTTCGACCCGGAGTTGGCTGCGAAACTGAAGCGCTGGGTGTATGAAAGCGGCGGCCTGCGGGAGGCGGACGAACTCTATCGCAACTTCCGCGGATCTGATCCGACCATCGAGCCGCTGCTGCGAAATCGAGGCTTCGATGTGACCGAGCAGGGCGACGGCTAGCGCCCAGATAGTCAGCATACATAACAAAGCCTCCCGGACCTCGGCGTTCGGGAGGCTTTTTCTATGGGCTGAATCCCGGCTATGAAAAACGCCAATATCTCGAATTTACCGCTTGTTAGCTTTCCCGGTTTGTTCCAGCCTTATCCACAGGCCGGGTCATCAGCAGGGAGGTCTGAATGTCGAGAACCGACACGCTGCCCACCACTTATAGTCCTTTTCGCGACCACGATGGAGAAAGCATCGTGCTCGGATGGCAGACGCCGTCCGATCAGGCCTCAGGCATGGGGTTTTCCCAGCCGCCGGGCGATGCAGGTAGCCCGCCTGCCGAACCCGTGGAGATGGGCGGAGACGGCCACATCCTCACCATTGCACCCACCGGGTCCGGCAAAGGGGTGAGCTGCATCATTCCGACGCTGCTGACCTATACCGGCCCCGTCATTGTCATCGACCCGAAGGGCGAAAATGCTGCCGTCACGGCGGAGCGACGCCGCCAGATGGGGCAGCAGGTGCACGTCATCGATCCATTCGGCATCAGCGGCGAGGAGCCCGCCCGGTTCAATCCGCTGGAGCTGGTCAACCCCCGCTATGCCGATTGTACCGATGACGCCGCCATGATTGCGAGCATGATCACGCCGGTTCTCAAGAACGATCCGTACTGGTCAAACCGGGCCAAGCAGCTCATCACCGGTCTCATCCTGCATGTCTGTCACGACATGCCCGCATCGGATCGCAACCTGCTCAAGGTGCGCGAGATCCTGCACAGGGCTTCGCTTGAAGAAGAGTCCGTGATTGAGGCGCTGAGGACATCTCGCCACCATGAGGTGCGTATCACGCATGCTGGCATCAGTGGTCCGGCCGAGCGGACGCGCCAGTCCATCGTGTCCATCGCGGCAGACGCGCTCGATGTCTTCCGCGGCGATTCCATGATGCACAGCCTTTACGCTTCGTCATTCGACATTAATGGCGTGACGCGCGGCGACCCGATGACGATCTATCTCGTCCTGCCGCCGCACATGATGGAATCGCACGGACCGGTGCTGCGCATGTGGGTGGGCGCCCTGTTCTCGCTGATGTGCCGGCGGCGCAAGCGCCCGGACATGCACACGCTCTTCCTCATCGACGAAGCCGCGCAGCTTGGCACGTTCGAACCCCTGCGTTCAGCGTTGACGCTTCTGCGCGGCTACGGGGTACGCACCTGGAGCTTCTGGCAGGACCTGCCACAGCTCAAGCGGCTCTACCCTGACTGGGAGACCCTGCTCACCAATTGCCGCGCCGTGCAGATCTTCGGGCGACTTGGTGCCCGCAGTGCCAAGGGGGCGGCCGAAGCGCTCGGCGTCGACAATCCTTCGATCTTCCGCGACCTGAACCGGGACCAGATGGTTGTGGCCATGAATGGTGATGATCCGAAGCTCTGCCACCGCCCAAACTATCTGAATGATCGCATCCTGGCGAAACTGGCCCAGCAAAACCCGTTCTTCAGTGATGACATGCCGGGTGAGTGCCGACGGCCTGCGCATATGGAATGCTCAGCGTTTGACGATGAACGCCAGTCCACCCTGTTTCCGCTGGAGGTATATCCCCCCTGGCGGCTCAAGCAGGACGAACGCAAGAAGATCAGGCCTCGCCGTCGGGCGAGCTGAGCGCTTCGCCTACTGGATGGCGACAGCGTTGCCGAGAGAGATTTCCGGCAGCATGCGCGCGGCAAAGAGGCAGCTCTCAATCTTGCCAGGCTTCGGCACATCGGGATCTGCCAGATAGGCTGAGAGAGCTGCTTTCGCCGTTGCTGCCACGTCTTCGTCCGAAACCGGCGTTGCACTGCGGCCAAGCAGCTTGCGGCTGGTACAGCGATAGAGCCGGATCATGTGAAGGTCGCGGGCGCTGTCGCCGGCGCGCAGCCGGTGCAGCGTGTTGAGCTGGCGATCCGACGACACGGTGAGGGCCGCCGGCCACCCCGCGCCGCCGGGCTTTGCGATCCAGAGGGTGGACTGGCGATTGTCCTTGTTCGCCATGTGGAAATTGATCGAGATCAGCTGGCCATTGTCCAGCTGGTCGATCTCGATGTCGCCAATGCCCTGACGGGACAGGCGGACCAGCCAGAATTCGATGGCGGCATCTCTCAGGTGCCAGGCCTGTTGCTTGTCGCCAAGGGCGAGCCGGACGGCCGCGTGCATGAACAGGGAGTCCACGTCTGTGATATGACCTGCCAGCTCAAAGTGGGTTGCTGCTGCCTCGATATTCTTACCCCAGCCAGCCGCAAGACCGGCGATGCGGTGGGCTTCTGAAACCTCCGGCCGGTTCGGGCAGGCAGCGATAAACGCTTCAGACACACGCTGCACATAAGCGGGCGTGGCTTCTTCTTCAGGGCTTTCAAGCCGCTGCTGCCAGCTGAAAACGTCGTTCAGGCTGCAGTCTGCGACCGGTTCGGTTTGCGCCAGCGCGGTGCGTTGCATGCCGGTATAGGTACAGATCACCGACACGATAAGCGCGCTCAGATAGCGGAGAAGCCGTTTTCGCATTGCAGACCCTGCTGGTTACCATTTGATAACCAAGGCGAGTTGCAAATCTGGTGCCGGACGGGGCGGAGCGGTCACCCGTAGAGGCGCTGGAAAGTCCAGATGAGACCCGTCACGCCAATCACAAGCGATGCCGGTATGACAATCAGGGGCCGGTACAGATCCATGCGGGAAGCCTGCTTGAGCGTACCCCGGAAATAGAGCGAAGCGGCAAAGGCAAGCCCGACAACAGCGAGCTGCCCGATCTCGACACCGATATTGAAGCCGATCAGTGCGCTCCAGAACTGGCCCTCCGGCAGGCCGAGCTCTCCGAAGAAGCCGGCAAACCCCATGCCGTGGATGAGGCCGAAGGCAAAGACAATGAATGGCCTCAGCCGCGTCATCCGCCCGAACAATATGTTTTCGAACGCGGCGAAGGCGATCGTCGCTGCGATGAGCGGCTCCACCACGGAAGCCTGAGGGGTAATCACGCCGGCAGCGGCCAGCGCAAGCGTGATGGTATGCGCGACGGTGAAGCAGGAAATCTGGATGACCAGCGGATTCATGCGCGGCGATGCGAGGAAGATCGCGAGCACGAACAGGATGTGATCATAGCCGCCCGGCAGGATGTGACGCACGCCGATGGAGATATAGGTCGTGAAGGTGGAGAGGACGGATCGGTCCATGTCGACGGACGGCGTGCCGGTAAACTGTGTCGGTTGCGCAATCTCGGCGGTGCTGCCGGCGCCTGGTGCACGGTCAAGGTCCGACAGTGCGCGGCAGAGTTCCGGGTCGAGCCCGCCGCCCGGTGTGCAGAATTCATCTTCAGGATGCGCTGCTGCGAAGGGCTGAAGCAGGCTGAGCGCGATCCATCCAAGAACCAGGATCAATCCGATACGGCGCCAGGTGGCAAAGCCGGAATGCGCCTGTTCAGCTGCGGCGTATCTCATCATGCGAACCCTCACTCGCATGGCCAGGTGCAGGCACAACAAGCCCGCCATCATGGCCGTCTGAATGACCATCATCGTGGATCGGGGCGAGAACAAGCAGGATCGCGGCCCCGGCACCAGCGGCAATGGCTGTCAGTCCGCGAACTGGCTGCATTTCCTTCAGCGGGGCCATGAGCGGACCGGTCGCCACAAAGAGCAGCAGGCCTGCTGACACCGCAAAGAGCGAGCCGATCGTGTCATGATCCAGCCCGTACATGAACGGGCCCGAGACAATGACACCGAGCGGCGTCGTCGCTGCGGCTGCCAGAAAGGCCAGCCAAAACGCATGGACGTTGCGGATACCGTAGCGGCGCAGGATTGCAAAAGCGATAACACCTTCGGGGAATTCGTGCAGAGTAAGGCCGATGGCGGCATAGACGCCCGACGCAAAGCTCGCGGCGAAGGTGACCGAATAGATCACGCCATCAATGAAGGAGTGCACGGCAATGGCGAGGATCGGTGTCAGCGCCTCGTGGCGGTGCGGTATCCCCTCCTCGCTGGGGAAAACCGCCTTCACGCCATTGTGCAGCAAAAGACCGCTGAAAAAGCCGACGGCGAGCCAGACTGGTGCGTTCATCGAGAAGTGAAATGCTTCGGGTATGATGTGCAGGAAGGCCAGCGTCGTCAGCATGCCAGCTGCGGCGAGACCGAAGAGCGAGGCGTTGCGCTGGCTCCAGATTGCACGCTGGGCAACCAGTATCAGTCCGACAGTCGTGCAGAAGCAGGCAATCAGCCCGAAGAATAGCGGCGCCTGAAGCGATGACCACATAGCCTGAATAATGCCTTGTCAGTGTTGCGCCGCAGGATCTGCCGCTGATAATTCGGCTGGACCGAATTGTTTGAACGGGTACGTTATAGTATCTCATTTTCAGAATGCGACCTGTTTTTGCAAGTTGCCTCACCCTCCGCTGCGAAAGGCCTGAAGCATGAAACCCTCCGTGACGATTGCAGGTGCGAGCCTGGCTGGTCTCCTCATCCTCTCTGCATGTGGGAAAACCGAGCCTGCTGAGAAGGACATGGTTGCGCCAGTCACCTCGCAGACCCCAGACGATTCAGGTGAGGCTGCTGACGCCGGCATGGACCGCGCCCTGCCGCCCGAAGGCAGTGCGCACGACCCGGCTGAATCCGAGCGCCTGGAAGCCCATGTCCATGGCTCGGCAACCCTGGCCGCAGGCGTCGACGGGGACGCGTTGACGATTGCTTTCGAAGCCCCGCTCATGTCGATGGTCGGCTTCGAACATGAGCCTGAAACGCCAGAGCAGACCGAAGCGCTGACTGCCCTGAAAGATGCCTTCACTATTCCGGGGGGTATGGTGGAGATCAGGGGCGCTGCCGGCTGTCTTCCCCTGATGACCACGTCAGGCACGCACTTTGCCAATGGTCATGGGGCGCTTGAGGTGGAACATGTCTACACCTGTGAAAAGCCGGACGACATCAGCCGCATCGACTTTAAAAGGATGAGCGATTATCCCGGACTGGAAACGATTGATGCTGTGTTTGTCTCCGACACTGACCAGATTGTCGGGGAGCTGACGCCGTCGAACCCGTCACTGGAGCTTCGCTAGCCTGTTGACCGATCAGCCTGCCATTGAAATCCGGGATCTGCGCTTCGCCTGGGATGGCGGGTCTACGCCCCTGCTTGACATCCCGGCCTTCGACATGGGCGCCGATGAGCGGCTCTTCCTTCGCGGACCAAGCGGGTCTGGCAAGTCGACCCTGCTCGGACTGATCGCCGGCGTGCTGGAGCCTCAGTCCGGCAGCATACGTGTCCTCGGCGAGGACATGTCATCTCTCAGTGGTGCAAAGCGGGACCGTATGCGCGCCGATCATCTCGGTGTGATCTTCCAGATGTTCAATCTCGTGCCATACCTGTCCGTTGTCCAGAACGTGACATTGCCATGCCGGTTCTCACAGGCGCGCCGCGCCGCCATCGCGGCAGCAGGCGGACCGGTCGAAGAAGCGCGCAGGCTGCTCGCCCGCCTCGGCCTCACCGACGAAAAACTGCTCGCCCGCCCTGTAACGGAATTGTCCGTCGGCCAGCAGCAGCGTGTTGCGGTGGCCCGGGCGCTGATTGGCGGGCCGAACCTGCTCATCGCCGATGAGCCGACATCTGCACTCGATGCCGATGCGCGCGACCGTTTCATCGAACTGCTGAACGAGGAAGCCTCCCAGTCGGGCGCAGCGCTCCTCTTCGTCAGCCATGATGGCGCTCTGGCTTCGCATTTTGACCGCAGTGTCGACCTTTCCGAACTGAACAGGGCGGGGGTCGCGGCATGAGCGGTGGATCCATTCTCGGCCTGGCCTGGCGCAGCCTGATGAACCGCAAGGGATCTGCCTTGCTGACCCTGCTGGCCGTCGCCCTTTCGGTTGCGCTCTTTCTTGGCGTGGACAAGGCCCGCAACGGTGCCCGAGCCGGTTTCGACAATACGATATCCGGCACAGATCTTATCGTCGGCGCCCCCACGGGCCAGATCAATCTATTGCTCTATTCGGTCTTCAGGCTCGGCAATGCGACAGCCGAAATCAGCTGGCCCACATATCAGGACATTGCAGGCCGCAGCGATGTGGCCTGGACCATCCCGGTATCGCTCGGTGACAGCCATCGCGGATTTCGGGTCATGGGAACGAATGCGGCTTATTTTGAGCACTACAAATATGGCAGCGGAACAGCGCTGGAGATCGCCGAAGGCCGCAGGTTCGACGACATCTATGAAGCCGTGCTTGGAGCCAGTGTTGCGCGTGAGCTTGGCTATGGGCTTGGCAGTGAGATTGTCCTCACCCATGGTCTCGGGGCGGGCGGCCTCACCGATCATGACGACAAGCCCTTCATCGTCACGGGGGTCCTTGCGCCAACGGGAACACCGGTTGACCAGACGATTCACATTCCGCTGGAAGGCATGACGGCCATCCATGTCGGCTGGGAAACCGGCACAAAAAGCCCGCTCGCCGACACGATTACGGAAGACATGATCCGCAGCTTCGATCTTACGCCAAAGACGATAACCGCCGTCTTCCTTGGTCTCGAACGGCGAGGCACGATCCTTACCACCCAGCGCGCTCTCAACACCAGGGCCGGTGAGCCCCTGCTCGCAATTATTCCCGGCGTTGCGCTCGGCGAACTCTGGCAGGTGACCAGCGTCGTTGAACGGGCGCTGATCGCCGTCTCTATCTTCGTCATTGCGGTGGGGCTGGTGTCTGTCCTGATCAGCATCCTGACCAGCCTCAATGAGCGCAGGCGCGAAATGTCCATCCTTCGAGCCACGGGCGCGCGGCCCGGCCACATCTTTTTCCTGATGGTGGCGGAAGCGGGCCTGCTGGGATTTGTCGGTGCGCTGCTCGGCGTCCTCATTGTGCAGGCCGGACTTTTTGTGCTCGGCCCCATGCTCGCATCGAGTTATGGGGTGAAATTACAGGGGCTCGGGCTCGCCGCGATCGACCTATGGACGATCCTTGCCGTGACAGCAGCGGCCATATTCATCGGATTTATACCCGCCATCATGGCGCTTCGCCGGTCGCTCGCCGATGGACTCACTGTGAAGCTTTAGAAAGATTGGTGAAAAAGGCATGGATGCACACCAGCAGAGGCCCTAGATGTACGGCATGAAAGCATTGTTCCTCAGCGCCAGCGCGCTTAGCCTCCTCGCATTTTCCGCTTGCGGCGGTCCGCAGGAGGACGTTCCCGACCCAGCCATCCCCGAGCAGGCGGGCAGTGCGGGCCTCGATGCCGCCAAGGACGCCATACTCGCCAAGGCGGAAAGCGGAGACGGCCCACAGATCGGCGACAGAATCCCTGATCCGGCGCCTGCAGCTGAACCTTCAGGGAGCGAAAGCTCGATAGCGCAGGCTGGCGCGGAAGAGAAAGCGAAGGCTGACGCTGTTGCTGCACGCGGTGTTACTGAAATCGGCTGGGAAGAGCTGATGCCGGAAGGCGAAGAAGAGCGGCTCGCGGAAATGTACCAGGCTCAGATGGCCATGCTGTACTCAGGGTCTGGCGTTGCCGAAGGGTCGGCCGCCGACCAGGCCATCCAGATCGGGACCTTCAACACCGTCAAGGAACTCGACGGGATGAAAGTCCGGCTGCCAGGCTACACCGTGCCGTTCGAATACGGCAAGGACGCCAATATCCGTGAATTCCTGCTGGTGCCGTATTATGGTGCCTGCCTTCACGCGCCGCCGCCACCGCCGAACCAGACCGTCTTTGTGAAGGCTGAAAAAGAGATCAAGCTCAAGGATCTCTCCCAGGCGGTGTGGATCGAGGGCACGCTGCGAACCCAGACGCAGACGTCAGATCTGGCCGATGCGGCCTACACGATCGAGATGACGAACTGGGAAGTCTACGAATACTAGAGGGGGCGCTCATCGCCCTGTTGCCGGCTGATAGGTCGACAACAAAAAAGGGCGGTGTCTGATCAGACGCCGCCCCGGACGCAACTAACTCTACTGGAGAGCCTTGTCGCGTAGATTGGTTAAGAGATTACGACTGCTTCGCCAGCAGGTTGCGGATTTCTTCAAGCAGGACTTCCTGACGCGGCGGTGCTGGCGGTTCAGCCGGAGCTTCCTCTTCTTTCGCCATCATCCGGTTCATGCCTTTGATGATCAGGAACATCACGAATGCAACAATGATGAAGGAAATGAGAGCGGCAATAAAGTTGCCGAGCTCGATAATGGCAGCTTCCTTGACGACTTCGCCGTTTTCGACAACAGCCGGAACAATTGTGTACTTGATGGCCGAAAGGTCGACGCCGCCCATGATCGGTGCCAGCACTGGCAGAAACACGCCTTGGATGAAAGCGGTGACAACGGTCGCGAATGCGCCGCCCATTACGAAGCCGACGGCCATGTCGACGAGGTTGCCCTTCATGGCAAACTCTTTGAATTCCTTGAACATGTAACCCCTCCTGTATCGTACGGCCCTGACCGACCGCGCAGGAACAATCCGGTGCTTCTTACCTGTGGTCAATATGCAACACGCACAGGTGCTGTGATAGCTCTAGATGAGAGTGAGTGTGGAATCAGCGGGCTTCGGGATCGATACCGCCATTGACGCGGGCGCGTAGCTCCTTGCCGGGGCGGAAGAACGGGACCGCCTTGGCCTCGACCATGACCTTCTCACCCGTGCGGGGATTGCGGCCGACGCGGGGCTTGCGCTCCCGCACTGAAAAGGCTCCGAACCCCCTCAGTTCAACACGGTCGCCATTGGCCAGAGCTTCTGCAATCTCATCAAGAATAACCGCGACGATCTTCTCAAGATCGTCGTGTTTGAGATGAGCGTACTCAAGCGCCAGGCGGGAGATGAGTTCCGATCTAAGCATAGCTTTGAATGTAAACGAAATTTGGGGCGAAAACCAGTGTCTTCGCCCCAAATAGAGTCTTGAATTTTTGTAATTTTCTACTTCGCGCAGAAAAAGAGGCGTTTATTCGCCGTCATCGTCCTTCTTGGCGGTCGATTTCTTTGCGGCGGGTTTCTTGGCAGCAGCCTTCTTCGCAGGAGCCTTTTCTTCGGCTTCCTCAGCGTCGTCAGCCGCCGCTTCGGCCTCGTCAGCAGGCTTGGCTTTCGTGGCGGCCTTTTTCGCTTTCGGCTTCTCGTCGGCCTCGGCCGCTTCGCCAGTTGCGAGGGCTGCACCCAGGATATCGCCGAGCGATGCACCGCTGTCCGCAGAACCGTACTGCTTCACAGCTTCCTGTTCTTCGGAGATTTCCAGCGCCTTGATCGACACCGAAACGCGGCGCGACTTGGTGTCGAGCTGGGTCACTTTTGCGTCGACCTTGTCACCGACAGAGAAACGCTCAGGGCGCTGCTCGGAGCGGTCACGCGAGAGGTCCGAACGGCGGATGAAGGCCGTCATGGCCGGCTCGCCGAAGGAAACTTCGATACCGCCAGAGGTGACTTCAGTGACCGTACAGGTGACGACTTCGCCGCGGCGAAGCGCCATGTCGGACATCGGGTCGCCAGCAAGCTGCTTGATGCCGAGCGAGATGCGCTCCTTCTCGGTGTCGACGTCGAGCACTTTTGCGCGGACAACGTCGCCCTTGTTGAAGTTGGCAATCGCCTGCTCACCCGGGACGTCCCAGGCGATGTCGTTGATGTGCACCATGCCGTCGAGCTCTGGTCCAAGACCGATGAACAGGCCGAACTCGGTGATACCGCGAACTTCGCCTTCGACTTCGGTGCCGGCCGGATGCTCTGCCATGAAGGCGGACCATGGATTATCCTGGGTCTGCTTCAGGCCGAGCGAGATGCGGCGCTTGTCGGAGTCCACGTCGAGAACCTCGACAGTGACTTCCTGCGACGTCGACACGATCTTGCCGGGATGGACGTTCTTCTTGGTCCAGCTCATTTCAGAGACGTGGATCAGGCCTTCAACGCCGTCTTCCAGCTCAACGAAGGCACCATAATCGGTGATGTTCGTGACCTGGCCGGTAAGGCGCGTGCCAACCATATACTTGCTCTCGACGCCTTCCCAGGGATCGGACTCGAGTTGCTTCATGCCGAGCGAGATGCGCTGGGTGTCCTGATTGATCTTGATGATCTGGACTTTCACCGTGTCGCCAACATTGACGACCTGGCTTGGGTGGTTGATGCGCTTCCAGCTCATGTCGGTGACGTGCAGCAGGCCATCAATGCCGCCCAGGTCAACGAATGCACCGTAATCGGTGATGTTCTTGACGACGCCTTCGCGGGTATCGCCTTCATTCATTGCATCGACGATCTCGGCGCGCTGTTCGGCACGGCTCTCTTCGAGGATCGCACGGCGCGAGACAACGATGTTGCCGCGAGCGCGGTCGAGCTTGAGGATCTGGAACGGCTGCACTTCGCCCATGAGCGGGCCAACGTCGCGGACCGGACGGATATCGACCTGGGAGCCGGGAAGGAAGGCATTGACGCCGCCGAGATCGACGGTGAAGCCGCCTTTGACACGGCCAGAGATCGCGCCTTTGACCGGCTCGTCCTTGTTGTAGCTGTCCTCGAGCTTGATCCAGCTTTCTTCGCGGCGAGCCTTGTCGCGCGAGAGAACCGCTTCGCCCATCAGGTTTTCGATACGGTCGAGATAGACTTCGACAATATCGCCGGCCTTCGGCTTTTCGTCCTCGAGAAGGAATTCTTTCATTGGCACGCGGCCTTCGACCTTCAGGCCGACGTCCAGCGTGAGGAAGTCACCGGACACGCCGATGACAGTTGCAGGGACCACGCGGCCTTCCTGCAGGGTGGAAGCACCCGTCGATTCTTCGAACATTGCTGCGAAGTCGTCGGTGCTCGGGTTCATGGTTTCAGTTGACATTTTTACTCCAGATGGCTGACGGACGCAGGTTCATACGCCAAGCGGGATTGCCGGCGTTCATACGCTGTCAGGTAAGATCGGAATGGGCAGAGGCTGGCCTTGGGATTTGAAGCTGTACGCCTCAGAGCCTGCTACTCGTTTCGGGCCATGACTTCTTCGATCACGGCACGTGCCTTATCCACAGCCGCGTCTATAGTCAGATCAGTCGTATCGATCAAGACCGCATCTGCGGCCTTTTTCATCGGTGCGTCCTTGCGATTGGCGTCGCGTTCATCGCGTTCGCGCAACTGCTGCGTCAGGTCTTCAAGCGTGATGGCGTCGCCCGCCTTCCGAAGTTCAAGATGGCGGCGCTTGGCACGCACCTCCACATCGGCATCGATCCACAGTTTCACATCGGCATCCGGACAGACGACGGTGCCAATGTCTCTCCCGTCGAGGACAGCGCCGAGTTTCTGGTTCGCAAAGTCGCGTTGTAGCTGCAGGAGCGCGGTGCGGACGTCGGGCAGGGCCGCCACTTTCGAGGCCGCCACACCAGCCTCCGCGGTGCGCAATTCGGCCTCTTCAAAGTCGTTGAGATCCAGCGAAGAAGCCACAGCCGCAACCAGTTCGCCGTCGGCGAGATCAATGCGCTCCTTGATCGCCGCCACGCCGGTCGCCCGGTAAAGACGGCCGGTATCCATATAAGGCAGGCCGAACCAGGCAGCGATGCGCCGCGCAATCGTGCCCTTGCCGGAGGCGAGCGTTCCATCAATCGCGATAATCATGGCACCGGGTGATGGTCGAACGCCCTTGCGCCGTCAAGCATCTCCTGCCACTGGCAAGGGCAGGCGGTGTTGAGGAGGGCAGGAACATGGACGGAATTTGCGCTGAGCGCGTCTGGGTATGCGAAGCCATGCGCCGCATCCAGGCAGACTTCAATCGCTCCGCCGACACACATCTCATAAAGGTCGACCTTCCGGGTTTCCGGGACCAAACCCTGTATCTGAAGGATGAATCGATCCACCCATCGGGCAGCCTGAAACATCGCCTGGCCCGCTCCCTCTATCTCTATGGTCTCTGCAACGGCAAGATTGGCCCGGACACGGCAATTGTCGAAAGCTCGTCCGGGTCGACGGCGGTGTCGGAAGCCTATTTCGCCAAGATCCTCGGCCTGCGTTTCATTGCTGTCGTCCCTAAAGGCACCGCACAGAGCAAGCTCGACCAGATCCGCTTCTATGGCGGTGAAACCCGCGCTGTCGAAGCCGCAGACATCTACAGCGAAGCCGAACGTATCGCTGGCGAACTTGGCGGCCATTACATGGATCAGTTCACCTATGCCGAACGCGCCACCGACTGGCGCGGCAACAACAATATTGCCGAGAGCCTGTTCGCGCAGCTGGAACTGGAAGAGCACAGCCTGCCGGACTGGGTGGTGATGAGCGCCGGTACGGGCGGCACGTCTGCAACGATCGGGCGCTATATCCGCTATCGCGGTGACCTTTCGGCCAGGACCAGGCTCTGCGTTGCCGACCCTGAAAACTCGGTCTTCTATGATCACTTCATCTCGCGCGATCCGTCCCTGCGCATCACGGCTCGTTCGCGCATTGAGGGCATCGGCCGCCCACGGGTTGAAGCCTCCTTCCAGCCGCAAGTCATCGACCGGATGGTGCAGGTGCCGGATGCCGCCTCGATTGCGACGATCCACTGGCTTGAAGGCATTCTCGGCCGCAAGTGCGGCGGCTCGACGGGCACCAATGTCTGGGCAGCCCTGCACCTGATGGACGACATGCGCTCGGCCGGCAGAAGTGGAAGCGTCGCGACCCTGATCTGTGATGGCGGTGAACGCTATCTCGACACCTATTACGATGCCGGCTGGCTGCAGGCTCAGGAGCTGGTCCTGGAGCCCAGCCTTGAGAAAATCAGGGAACTGACCGCTTAGAGCTATTTCTGACTTTTCATCAGGCTGGCGTCTTGACCTGGTCAGCATATTCGCCTGCCACGAATGCCTCGGCGAGCTTGAAGCGCTGGATCTTGCCTGAGCCGGTCAGCGGCCACTCATCGACCCAGATCCAGTAGGCTGGCGTTTTCTGCGGCGACAGGCGTTCGCGGATGAAGGCTTTCAACTCGGCATTTGACGGTTTGGTCTTGCCCGGTCCGCGCATGAAGCAGGCGACCTGTTCGCCCCATTTCTCATCCGGGACGCCGACGATTGCGATCTCCGAGATGGAAATATGCTCCAGCAGGGCATTCTCGATTTCGGCAGGAAAGAGGTTCTCGCCGCCGCGGATGATCATTTCCTTCACGCGTCCTGTAATCTTCACATAGCCGCGTTTGTCCATCCGCCCGAGATCACCGGTGTGAAGCCAGCCTTTTTCATCGATCGTGGCTGCAGTGGCGTCCGGATTGTCATTATAGCCCAGCATCAGCTGGTAGCCGCGCGCGCAGATTTCGCCCTGCTCCCCGATCGCCACCACCTCATTGGTATCCGGACTGCGGATCGAGATTTCGGTAAAGGCGGCCGGCTGACCGATCGTTTCGGTGAGGTCTTCCAGCGTGTCATCATACCAGGCCTGGGTGAGGACCGGGGAGGTCTCCGTCTGGCCATAGACGATCTGGATCGGGGCGCCGAAGACGGCCTTTGCCTTGCGGCAAAGCTCTGGCGGGACCATGGAGCCACCAGACATGATCCGCTCAGTCGAGGTGACGTCTGCGCCGGTCTTGTGAACGGCCTCGATCAGCGCCACCAGCATGGTCGGCACGCCAAGGATGAATTTGGTCTTTTCCCGTTCGATCACTTTCACGATCATGTCCGGGTCAAACATCGGTGCGAGCAGCATTTCCATGCCAAGGCCAAGACCGCCCAGCACGAGGATGGCGCAGCCTGTCGTATGGAAAAGCGGCATGTTGTGAACGAAGGCCATGCCCGGCTCGCCGCCCGCGCGCTTCATCGTCTCGATGCCGTTCAGCACCAGGCCGTGATGGTGCAGCAGGGCCCCTTTTGGAAACCCGGTTGTGCCGGACGTATACTGGATCTGTACCGGGTCATGTGGGGCCGGGTGGCGCAGCTCTCCCTCTTCTTCTCCGGCGAGCAGTGCCTTGTAATCATTGAGCAGGATGCGGTGCTTGATGGCCGGAATTTCATCGCAGACGGTATCCGCGATCTCCTGCATCGGATTGCCGCGAAACTCCTTCACATAGTAGATCGCCTCTGAGCGCGACTGTTCGAGGACAAATTTCAGCTCTCGCTTCTGATAGGCGGGGTTCACCGTGACGAGCGTCACACCGGCCATGGCGCAGGCGATCTCCAGCAAGACCCATTCGGGAACATTGTTCGCGTAGACGGCAACGCGAGCGCCCTCTGCATGGCGAGATGTCAGGGCCCGGGCGAGGCGTTCGCAGTCACTGACAAGTTCGCCATAGGTCCAGCTTCGCAGGATTTCGCCGTCATAGCCAAGCTCGCGCATCGCGACCTGGTCTGGGGCGCGCCGTGCCGAGGCGTGCACCATGTCCCCAATTGTCATGGGAGCCGGTTCTTTGCCGCCCTGAGCCGCAAAGTGCGACTCCATCAACTCTACCTTGTACATTCCCGTGCGCCTCCCAACGCATCCATGGAAGTTTTGCAGAGCATAGCATTTGTGGTCGAAAAGCGGGAGGGCAGATGCCTATAGCGCGAATGGGCGAGCGCTCAGCCCTAAAGATATGGCCGCCCCCTTTCAGGCGCGGCCATAGCGTAGCAGCTGCAGAGAAGAGGCAGCGAAGGCTTACTCCCCGGTCTCCTCGCTCGCCGCCTGTTCTGTTTCAAATGCTGCGAGAGCAGCCTCCAGGCCGTCGACATAGGCCGCCCCGTCCAGAACCTGGATGGTCGAGCCTTCAAAAGCGGACCCGAAAGATTCTGCGCGCCCGCCAAGGCATTCAGACAGGAAGCCTTCCATCACCGAATAAAAGGCAAGGCGGTTCTCAGGCCGGGCGAAGCCGTGGCCCTCATCGGGGAAGTTCACATAGGTCACCGGAAGGCCCTTTTCCTTCATGCTGGCGACGAGCTGGTCGGATTCCAGCTTGGTCACGCGCGGGTCATTCTCGCCCTGACCGACCAGCAAGGGCACGGAGATGTCATCGATCCGCGAAATGGCCGAGCGGTTGAGCATGTCTTCGCGTTCTTCCGGCACCGATGGGTCGCCCACATATTTGAACCAGGAGCCTTCCAGGATCGGCTTCCAGTATTCCGGGAAGCTCTCGATCAGTGTCGCAAGGCTGGAAGGGCCGACAATGTCGACGCCGCAGGTGAAGGTGTCTGGTGTGAATGAGACACCGATCAACGTCGCATACCCACCATAGGAGCCGCCCGCGATGGCAATCTTCTCCGGATCGGCAATCTCTTCCTCAACGGTCCAGTTCACGGCATCGATCAGATCGTCATGCATCTTGCCGGCAAACTCGCCCACAGCGGCATTGACGAAATTCTTCCCGAAGCCGGTTGAACCGCGATAGTTGACGGACAGGACCGCATAGCCGCGATTGGCGAGCCACTGGTGCCAGGAATTATAGCCATAGGAGTCGCGCGCCCACGGGCCGCCATGCACGTTGAGCACCATCGGGACAGGCTCTTCGGGGCGTCCATCTCCATCCGCATCCGCGCCCGGCGGAAGGGTCAGATAGGAGACAAGCGCCAGTCCGTCGCGTGACGTGATCTCTACGGGGTGCATTGGCTGCAGTGGCGCGTCTGCAAGGCCTGGCCGCGTCTTGAACATCTCGGTCAGCGTCTTCGCCTTACGGTCGTACATATAGTACACGCCCGGTGCGACGGCCGACTCTGAATAGACCACCATACGCGAGAGATCGTCAGTCGCAGACAGGATCTCGATGTCGCCGTCGAGCTCGCCCTGAAGGAAAGCAAGGTCGGCTGCGGCCTCATCGGTCAGGGCTTCCCACTCGGCGCGCAGATATTCCGATGCATAGGCAAGTGGCTCATAGGTCACCGGATGCAGCATCGCGTCGCTGATGTCGGCCTTGTCATTCTCGGCGATCACGGTGGCTTCGCCGGTCGTCGTATCGATGCTGACGAGTGCCGCCGTATCGCGGCCACGGCTATCGACGGCATAAAACGCATCATTGGCACCATTGAACCCGACAGGGTTGGTTGTCAGGAAGTCCTCGGCTGGGATCGAGACCAGCTCATTGCCTTCAAGGTCGACAATGGATGCGCCGCCGCCCGGCGTCTGCATGAAGCCGAAGCGCGGGGTCAGCGAATTGTCGACAAGCCAGCCGGCATAACCTGGATTTTCGGCTGCAAGCTCCATCTCGCCGGTTGCGACGTCGACGAGGTAGAGATCGAAGAGCTGCGGATTGCGGTCATTGATGCCGATGAGCAGCTTGCCCGGTTCATTGCGGGACACGCCCTGGATGACAGCACGGGTGCCGTCCTCGACTGGGGTAAGGTCACGCACCTCCCCTGTCGCAACGTCGGAGGCGTAGACGTGGAAATTCTCGTCTCCGCCCTTGTCCTGCGTGTAATAGATATAGTCCGAGCCCGGAGACCAGAAGTGGCTGCTTATGCCGCGATAGGTGTCATTGGTGACCGGCTTTGCCGCATCGGGGTCGCTTGCAGGCGCGACCCAGACATTGTTGACGCCGTCCACCGGCGCGATCCAGCTCAGATACTGGCCATCAGGGCTGATCCGGCCCTGCGTCTTCTCAGCATTCCCAAAGATCGCGGCCCGTTCGATGAGCGCGAAGTCTTCGATGCTCTGCACAGCCGGTACGGCCTCGGCTTCAGTCGCCGCTGCAGTCGTCCCGGCATCGAGGGGTGCGGTTGTCGTCTCTGGTGTCGCACAGGCGGCCAAAGCCGTCAGGGCCACGCCACCAATTAACAGGTTTCTCATTTTCGTCCTCCCAAGCAATATTATCGAATATCGATATTCTCCTGCTACGGGAAATACAAGCCCTATTAGAAAAGAATCTGTGAGGCAGGCCCGTTCAGGCGTTCCGGATATCTGCGCCGAGCGAAGCCATATGGGCCATGAAATCGGGATAGGACGTCGCGATCATTGCTGCATCATCAATGGACACCGGCTTCTGGCTTGCTGTCCCCATGATGAGCGCGCTCATCGCAATGCGGTGATCATGGTGCGTCTCGACTAGGCCGCCGCCTGGCGGCGGGCCGCCGCAGCCCTGGACGGTGAAGCCATCCTCATGCTCTTCAACCTCGACGCCGTTGACCCTCAGCATGGCGACGACCGCTGCGATCCGGTCGCTTTCCTTGACGCGCAGCTCATGCGCGCCGGAAACGCGCGTCTCACCTTCGGCAAAGGCGGCGAGCACGGCGAGTATCGGAAACTCGTCGATCATGGCAGGCACGAGGTCAGTGGGAATGGCACGGCCCTTGAGGCCGCTGCCCACGGCCTGCATGTCGATGAGGCGTTCGCCTGCGGCATCGCCCAGCTCTTCCGCGCCAATGTCAGCGCCCATCATGGCCGCTGCCCGGAAGAAGCCATCGCGGGTCTCGTTCGACATCACGCCTTCCACCATCACCCCACCTGCCGGTGAAATCAGCCCCGCCGCGATCAGGAAGGCTGCCGATGACGGGTCTCCGGGGATTTGCGTATCGACCGCCTGCAGGGTCTGGCCGCCCTCTATGGAGACCACCGAACGAGTGCCATCGGCGTTCACGACATCAAGATCGACCCCGAACCCGCGAAGCATCTTTTCGGTATGGTCGCGCGTCGGGCGATGTTCGGTAACGCGGGTCGTGCCCTGCGCGTTGAGCCCGGCCAGAAGAACGCAGGATTTGACCTGGGCGGAGGCGTGCTCTGGCACATAGTCAATCGGGTTCAGGGACGCCGATCCGTGCAGGGTGAGCGGCAGCATGCCCCGGCCATCATGGTCGAAGCGCGCGCCCATCTGTTCAAGCGGTTTGATCACCCGGTTCATCGGCCGCCTGGAAAGACTGGCATCCCCCACAAGCCGTGCCTCGAGGGGGTAGCCGGCCATCAGGCCGAGCATCAGCCGCGATCCAGTGCCGGAATTCCCGAAGTCGAGGGCGGATGCCGGCGAGGTCAGACCGGCCTTGCCAACCCCTTTTACGGTCCAGCGTCCGCCACCCTTCTGCTCGGTCTCTGCGCCCAGCGCAGCCATGGCTTTCGCCGTATTGATAACGTCCTCGCCTTCGAGCAGGCCGGAAATGTCGGACGTGCCTTCTGCAATGCCTGCAAACATCAGGGCGCGATGCGAACAGGACTTGTCTCCCGGCGCGCGGATGGCACCCTGTAGCTTGCTTACGGGGAACGATGTCCAAGCCAATTGAATTTCCTCTGCTAAAGCACGTGAAAAGCGCTTTGACAGCGGCGAGGGTTTCTGGCAAGCGCCCCCGCAACAAAACATTCAGGTTTGGAGACCCACGACATGGCCGATTCCGATCTTGGCACCAAACAGATCTGCCCGAGCTGCGAGGCAAAGTTCTACGATCTCAACAAGCGCCCGGCAGTCTGCCCGAAGTGCAAGACCGAATTCGACCCGGAAGACGATGAGATCCGCTCCACCAGCGCCAAGCTGAAGGCGAAGCGAGCGAAGTCGGCCGTTCCAAAAGATGAGGACGAAGACGACCTCGAAGAGGAAGAGAACAAGCGCAAGAAGAAGAAAGCCGCCAAGTCCGATCTCGAAGACGACGATGATGACATCGACGATGATGACGAGACCGATGACGAGGATGAAGACGAGGATGACGATGAAACCTCGCGCGAACTTGGAGCCGATGCCGACGAGGTTGTGCTCGAAGGTGGAGACGATGAGGACGATGAGGAAGCAGCGCCCGGAAAGGTGCCGAGCGGCTTCACCGAAGAAGGTCTCGACGACGATGATGACGACGATGTCGACCTGGACGATGACGAGGATGATTTCGACCTGGACGCCGATATCGATCTAGATGACGATCTCGACCTGGACGACGATGACGATGACCTCGAAGGCGATGACGAAGAAGACGATGACGAGGATGAAGACAAGAAAGGCTGATAAAGAGACTTGATCAGACGGTCAGGACTTTATATCTCACGCCTTCCCTGAAGATGGGGCCTTAGCTCAGCTGGGAGAGCGCTTGCATGGCATGCAAGAGGTCAGCGGTTCGATCCCGCTAGGCTCCACCATTCATTCGGGGTTCGCCTTCGGCGAAAAATTTGATCCAGTGGATCAAATTTACCGAATGAATGCCCCGGCAGGGGCTTTTTCGAGATTCCCCGCTACATTTCGTTTTGCGATGGATTTGGCTCAAGGCTGTCCGGGTTGCGCTTCGCGCAAAAAATCAGTCCGGTGGACTGATTTTACCGAATGAATACCCCGGCAGCAGCCTTTCGACCCAGGCACCGAAGTCACAGAGGTTCGCCGGAACCCCTCGTGTCGCGCGCCCGTTGATCTCCTGACAAGGAGACAATCATGACCCACACGCTGACCCTGCAATCCATCGAATCCGTGACGCCGGATGTTTTCCGCCTGCGTTTCGACAAGCCGGACGGCCTCGGCGTGGAGCCGGGGCAGGCTGTTGACCTTGCCCTCGACCGTGACGGCTGGCGCGGTGAGAAACGCCCGTTCACGCCAACCAGCCTTCCTTCGGACGGCTATCTGGAATTTACCATCAAATCCTATCCGGACCATGATGGCGTGACTGAACAGATCCCGACCCTGAAGCCCGGAGACCGGGTTCTCGTCGATGATCCTTGGGGCGCCATCCAGGATGAAGGCAGGGGCTGGTTCATCGCAGGCGGGGCAGGGGTCACACCTTTCATTGCCATTCTGCGTGAACGTCTCGAAGCGAAAGGTACGCTGGAGGGGTGCGAGCTCATCTTCTCCAACTCGACAGAGGCCGACATCATCAATCGGCAGGAATTCGAGACCATGCCCGGGCTCAAGACCTGGTTCACCGTCAGCGACGAAGCATCAGCCGGTGTTCATACCGGCCAGATCGACAAGGAGTTTCTCGAGAACCGCATCACGCCTGGAAAAGGCAAATGTTATGTCTGTGGCCCCGAACCCATGATCGATGACATTGTGGCAACCCTGAAAACGCTCGGCGTTCCTGAGGACGACATCATTGTCGAGGACCTGGACTAGCGCTCGCGGCCTGCCAAAAATGAACACTTGTTCACCCGAAAGGCCTTTTAGCCGCCAAATGCCCAATTATGGCCGCTTCAAAGGCTTGAACCGGTCCCTTTCGGCCCCCAGATTCCAAGGTGACACGAGACCCGGCGGTAAGAGGAGCTGCCGCTTACGGGGCTTCTGCCGGGATGGAGTGTCGTGGTCCTGTCTTTGAAAGGAAGGAGCAAGCCATGACGACAGAACTTCATCACCAGGCTGCAAAGCTGTTCTTGGCGAAAGACCTCGTCTATGTCCGCCGTATTGCGGAAGACGAACTCGCCGAGCTCACGCCGGAAGCGCTCGACGCGGTTGGCGATACTGACTCGCTCTTCGTCCTCGCAAACGGTGACGGCCTGCAGCTCGCAATCATTGAGGGCCGAGATGCTGCCTTTGCAGCCGCCCGCGCCCACGAAATGCGCCCCGTCAGCGTGCACTAGCCACGCCCGGAGCCAGAGATTGAAAGAAACGGAAAGCCCGGCAGGGATGCCGGGCTTTCTGCTACCAGAACTGAAAGACGAAATAGTCGAGAAAATATGCAACGACTATCGCCGGAATGGTTATGTATGCGAGAACGAGTGCGCTCAGGACCAATAAGATGAGCAGGTTGCGAGCGAACTTGCCGGGCCAGACCCAGTAGGGCACATAGCGGGGAAGCGTCCACCGGTCGGGGGGAGACTCCGGCACAATGGCGCTGACAATGCACGCCCCGGCGACTGTGAACGCCAGTGTCAGGAAGATGACATCTAGGGAGAATGTCGCAAGAAATGCGATCAGTCCGACAAACCAGACGGCGAGCAAGAAGACAAACATTGCAAGCGCGACCTCTGATCCCCAGCCCGCTTGTATTCGTTATAGGCGGATCGGCATCCAACCGCGCTTGATCCGTACCTACAGGATCGCCGGAATGACCCGGTCTGGTGGCCTGTGTCCGTCGGCGAAGGTCTTGATGTTGATGATGACCTTTTCGCCCATCTCTATCCGGCCTTCGACCGTGGCCGAGCCCATGTGCGGCAGCAGGATCACATTTGGCAGGCCAATCAGCTCCGGGTTCACGAGCGGTTCGCGCTCGAACACGTCGAGACCAGCGCCTGCGATCTTCCCGGCTTTCAGTGCGCGGGCAAGGGCCGCTTCATCGATCACTTCCCCACGGGCCGTGTTCACAATGTAGGCGTCTTTCCTGATCAGCTCCAGGCGGCGCGCGCTGAGCAGGTGGAAGGTCGCTGGCGTATGCGGACAATTGACTGAGATGATGTCCATCCGGGCCAGCATCTGGTCGAGGCTTTCCCAATAGGTCGCGCCAAGCTCTTCGGTCACCTGCCGGTTGACCGGTTTGCGGTTGTGATAATGGATCTGCAGACCGAATGCCTTTGCACGGCGAGCAACCGCCTGGCCAATGCGACCCATGCCGATGATGCCGAGACGCTTGCCGGAGAGACGACGTCCCAGCATCCAGGTCGGCGCCCAGCCATCGAACTTGCCAGCTTCCAGCAGCTGGATACCTTCATGCAGGCGGCGCGGAACACCAAGGATAAGCGCCATGGTGACGTCCGCTGTGTCATCAGTGAGGACACCCGGCGTATTGGTGACGGTGATGCCGCGCTGCACCGCGCTCTCAATGTCGAGATTGTCGACGCCCGCTCCGAACTGGGCGATGTGGCGCAGCTGTGGCCCGGCCTGCGCCAGCAGTCGGCCATCAATCCGGTCTGTCACGGTCGGAACGAGGACATCGGCGCGTTTGACCGAATCGATCATCTGGGCATCGGAGAAGGGCACGTCGGTTTCATTGAGCTCAGTGTCAAAAAGCTCCTTCAGCCTGATCTCGACGGGGTCGGGCAGGCGCCGCGTAACAATTACCTTCAGCCGCTCTGCGGTCATTCATCCATCCCTTTAGTTGTTGCCAAATCGAATAGCAGAGCATTCCCGCTACGCCAATGCGCGCTTTACGCGCGATTCACCCGTTCAGGTGAAACTGTCGTCATGAAACGGTTTGCCTGTTTATTCGGTTCGGTCTGCCTTATCCTGAGCGGACCACAATATGCAACTGCTTCGGCTGAACCCGAAGCGGTAAAGATCAGCCAGTTCTCGGGAAAACCGGTGCCGCGCTTCGAGTCGCTTCGCTATACGGCGGTGCATGGTCGCAAGGGACCGTCCACGGACCATGAGATCGTCTGGCGCTATGAGCGCCAGGGCCTGCCGGTCCTGGTGGTCAAGGAAACGCGCAACTGGCGCCAGGTCCGCGATGCTGATGGCGACGAGACCTGGGTGCAGGCGCGCATGCTGACCGAAACGCGCCATGTGGTGATGCTTGAGAAGACCATTCTCCGCAAACGGCCCAATGAGCTGTCGCGGGGCGTTGCCTCGATTCAGGAAGGCGTTGTTGCCGAGCTTGAACGCTGCGAGGAAGGCTGGTGCCGCCTCAAGGCGGAGAAATTCAAGGGCTGGGCTCCGAAACAGGCTCTTTGGGGCATCGAGACGCGGACCGGCGGCCTCTAGTCCCGCATTCATGCAGGCCTGCTGACCAGCTTGTTTGCTTGACAAGCCAGATCAAGGCAGGCTCATGCGCACATTCCGATTCCGGTAACAGCTTCAGGACTACAAAAATGAGCGGACCGCACGATTTTCACACGCCCAAGTCTTCCTATACGCGCGAAGACCTCCTCACCTCCGGGCAGGGCCAGCTTTTCGGGCCCGGTAATGCGCAACTGCCGGTGCCGCCGATGCTGATGATGGACCGGATCACCGAGATCACGCTTGATGGCGGTGCGTTCGGCAAGGGCAGTGTCATTGGCGAGTATGACATCAACCCCGAGCTCTGGTTCTTCCAGTGCCATTTTCCGGGCGATCCCGTCATGCCGGGCTGCCTTGGTCTTGATGCAATGTGGCAGGCGGTCGGCTACTGGCTCGGCTGGTCCGGGTCGCCCGGCAAGGGCCGCGCCCTCGGCGTCGGCGAAGTCAAGTTCACGGGCGAAATCACGCCCGACAAGAAGCTCGTCAAATACGTGATCGACATGAAGCGCGTGCGCCGTGGCAAGCTCAATCTCGGCATTGCGGATGGCCGTGTCTATGTTGATGGTGAACATGTCTATACCGCCCTCGACATGAAGGTTGGCCTGAAAAACATCCTGGACCCGAAGGGTTGATGCTCCGGCCGGCCTGATCCGGCACGGCGCTGCTCACTCGCTCAAACCGCGAAACCGCACTCGCCACCCCCGGCTTGCGATGGGGCAAGATGAGGGAGGGGAGAAGAGGGTGACGAGGCGGTCAGGCAGGATGATGGAATTCGTCTGTCAACAGACGTCTTCACAGGAAGGATGCATGAACAGGCCAGACCGTTCCATTTTTTTTGGCGTTTAATCGGAAAGCGTCATCTGCTTGACCTTATGCCCGCCCGCGCCTAGCCCCTTCAGGAACAGGAAAATTGATTCAAAGAGGGTCATCATGGCTGACGATTGGAACATGCCGGCAGGCGAACTTATGAAGGGCAAGCGCGGCATCGTCATGGGCGTTGCCAATCAGAACTCGATTGCCTGGGGCATTTCCAAACAGCTCGCGGCACAGGGCGCGGAAATCGCCTTCACCTATCAGGGCGAAACGCTCGAGCGCCGGGTCCGCCCACTGGTCGAGTCAATCGGCATGGACACGATGATCCCGGCTGACGTCACCGATGATGCCTCGATGGATGCTGCCTTCGCCGCCATCAAGGAAAAGTGGGGGAAGATCGACTTCCTCGTCCACTCCATCGCCTTTGCCGGCAAGGACGAGCTCATGGGCTCCATGGTGGCCAACACCTCCCGCGAGGGGTTCCGCCGCGCGATGGACATCTCGGTCTATTCCTTCATCGACAGCGCACGCCGTGCTTCAGAAATCATGCCGGATGGCGGTGCGATCATCTGCATGACCTATCTCGGCGCTGAGCGCGTCGTGCCATCCTACAATGTCATGGGCGTCGCCAAGGCCGCCCTCGAGGCTGCAACGCGCTACGCCGCACGCGACCTCGGTACGCAGGGTATCCGCGTCAACGCGATTTCCGCCGGCGCCATGCGCACGCTCTCGCTTGCCGGCATTCGTGGCGGCAAGTCGTTGATGGGCACCGGCCGCGACTGGTCCCTCCTCAAGGAGGACACCAAGATGGAAGGCGTCGCCGGCGCTGCCCTCTACCTCCTCTCCGACATCGGCCAGTCAATCGCAGGCGAGGTCATCCATGTCGATGCGGGCTTCCACGTGGTCGGCGTTCCGGACATGCCGGAGGAGTAGAAGAATTGGCTTACTGCCGACGTTTTACGTGGGTCGCGGCGGGCCTGCTTTCCGCATGTGTAACGGCGTTTGAGCCTGCCGCCACGAGAGGTGAGGTCGAGTTCGAGGCGCTGGCACCAGACGTCTGGATGCATACCAGTTACGAAACGTTTCCGAGTGGGGCACGTGTACTGTCGCATGGCCTCGTTATCGTACGCGGTGACCACAGCGTGCTCGTCGATTCCGGCTGGAATGATGCCCAGACCGCTGACATTCTCGACTGGGCTGAACTGGAGCTTCGCAAACCGGTCCAGACGGCCATTTTTACGCATGCGCACGCGGACAAGATGGGCGGTGTCGACACAGTCCGCGCGCGGGGCATAGCGACCTATGCAAGTGCGCTCACGAATGCGCTAGCGCCAGAAGAAGGCGTGAGGCCCGCCGAATACGCCTTGGACCTGCCGGATGCTGGAGATCGAGTTACTCTGGAAGGACTCGACATATTCTATCCGGGCGGGGGGCATTCGCGCGACAACATCACCGTCTATCATCCAGATAGCCGCATCCTGTTCGGCGGGTGCCTCATCCGTCCCGGTGAGACTGAATCGCTCGGCAATACCGCCGACGCAGACCTTAGCCATTGGGCAGACGCGGCGCGCCTTTTGAAGTCCGAATACCCTGATTCAAGCCAGGTCGTTCCGAGCCACGGTGCGCCTGGCTCGATTGACCTGCTCTCGCACACCGAGAAACTAGCAGACCCGGCCAATCCATGAACGTGCGCACCGCCTCCTGCCGCTGCGGCCAGCTGACAGTAACATGCGAGGGCGAGCCGGTGCGCGTTTCGGTCTGCCATTGCTTTGCCTGTCAGAAGCGCTCGGGCAGTGCCTTTGCCGTTCAGGCGCGCTGGCCGGACGAACGCGTTGAAATCGAAGGCGCTGCAAAGACCTGGCAGCGTTCCACCGACAGCGGCAATCTCGTCACCTATCGCTTCTGTCCCACTTGCGGCTCGACCATGGCTTACACGATTGATGGCTGGCCGGGTGCAACAGCCGTGCCGGTCGGCAACTTCACAGATCTTGATTTTCCGGCGCCGAAGCATTCGGTCTGGGAGAACCGCAAGCATCACTGGGTCGACATCCTCGGGGAGGATGTCGATCGGCCGACCGAGGCCAGCATCCAGTGCAAGCCCGGGCTGAACCTGCGCCGCAAGAAGGATTGAAGGCGCGGCCTCGCGACAGGGCTTGCGCAAACGCTTCACCTGTCCCAATCTCCCGGCTCCAACGGAGTGTTGATGACACGCAACCTGTCTGAGTCCCGCTAGAGGGGCCTGCCGCATCCGCCGAAAGGCGAGGCAGGCCGGCAAGCGAATAACGGTCTCTCATCACGAGAGACTGAGACTTGTCATGCGCCGAATCCGCAAGGGTGAACCGGCGCAAACCTCCGGACAACTGACACAATGGATATCTCTCGCGCCGAACAGCGCATCCTCCACCTGCTCGCTCAGGGCGGGCGAATTGAAGTCATCAGACAGAAGAAGAAACTCGCTGAACTCCACTGCTACAGTCGCGACGGGTGGCGCTTTCCAGGACTCGATGAGCACCTCTTCCGGAAGCTCAAACGCAAGCGCGCCATCGCCTCCCGGCGTGGCGAGCCCTATCGCATAACAAGACGCGGGCTGGAGCTGGTGCGGTCTGAACTCGATAACAGGTGATCGGTGGCGGCTGGCGCTATTTCAGAAGCGTCGGCCGCCTGTCGTCCTTTCCCTTGTGGCCGCAAGCGCAGTCATCAAACTATGACTTGCCGGACACACATTGAACAATTAAAAATATATTCATCGTTCAATGCGGGATAGATATGAGCGCACGAATTTTCATCTGGGTCGGGCATCCCCGGTCGACTTCTCTCTCAAAAGGAATGGCTGATGCCTACCAGGCCGCAGCCGAAGCGACAGGTGCAGAAGTGCGCCGTATCGATCTTGATGACATGCACTTCGACCCGGATCTCGAAGAAGGCTATCACGCGCGCAAGACGCTCGAGCCATGCCTTGAACAATGGCGTGAACATACGCTTTGGGCGAACCACCTTGTCTGGGCCTATCCGCAATGGTGGGGTGGCATGCCCGCAAAGATGAAAGGGGTCATCGACCGCTCCTTTCTGCCAGGCTTTGCGATGCGCTATCATGAAAAGGGGCCGTGGTGGGACAGGCTGCTCGCCGGACGTTCGGCAGATATCATCATGACGTCCGATGCGCCGGTGCTGTGGGACTCGCTCTCCTATCGCCGCGCAGCCAAGCATCAGGTAGAGCGCACTGTCCTGAATTTTGCCGGTATCAAGCCGTTCAGGACCTTCCAGTTCGGCCCAGTAAAAACCGCCTCGCAGTCGCAGGTCGACAAATGGCTCGCCCGGGTCACACAGCGCGGCACGCGGATGGCCAGGCTATTGTCGGCGAAGAGCTGACTTGCTGGCGCTGAAGGGCCGGTCCAGACTGGCACCATGAAAACGTCCCCTGAGACCCATGTCCCGCTCGAAGGCTATGGCGAGCCAAGCTGGGAAGAGATGCTGGTGCGCGTGCGTACCTTTCATGAAAAGCTGCGCAAACGCCGCTCCGTGCGTCATTTCTCCGACAAGCCGGTCATCAAGGATGTGATTGAAGGCTGCGTCTGGGCGGCGGGCTCGGCACCCTCAGGGGCCAATCACCAGCCCTGGTACTTCGCCTGCGTCGGGTCACCCGAAAAGAAGCGCCAGATTCGCCTGGCCGCCGAAGCCGAGGAGCGCGCCTTCTATGCAGGCAAGGCGGGCGAGGAATGGCTCGACGCGCTCGCCCCCATCGGGACGGATGCGGAGAAACCGTATCTGGAGACCGCGCCCTGGCTGATCTGCATCTTTGCGCAGCGCCGCGGCGGTGTGGATGCGGGCGAGGACAACAAGAATTACTACATCCATGAAAGCGTTGGCATCGCGACCGGCTTGCTGATCGCGGCGTGCCATGAGGCCGGACTCGCGACGCTGGTGCACACGCCGAACCCGATGACCTTCCTGAACGAGATCTGCGAGCGCCCTAAGACTGAAAAGCCATTTCTCATTCTTGTCGTTGGTCACCCCGCCGAGGATGCTGTCGTGCCGAAACATGCGCTGAAGAAGAAAGACCTGCGCGACATACTCGGCTTCCTGTAGGCGAATGCGTCAGCTCGACTGTGTGTCGGTGCGCACAATCTCCACTTTCGGCCCGGAGAAGTGCAAGTAGCGGCAGGAATTTTCGGTCGGCCCGGGCTGTTCGCCCCTTACGGTCAGCGCATAGACGCCCCTGGCATCCTTCGGGATGCGGCCCGTTGTGCCGCCACGCGTCTTCAGGTCTCTCACCTTTCCATCCTGGCGCAGGGCGAGGCCCGACCAGTCCCACTCCGATAGCGTCGCAGGCTGGTCGATCAGCGTGTCGGCCGCAATGCTGAGTGGCACGGGCTGTTCGAAACTGCCATCCTGCTTGACGAAAAGCTGCGTCAGCCAGACGCCGTCCCCGGACCGCACCACACCGATAGCAAGCTGGTTTACATCATCAGCCAGGATCGCCTTGCGGTGGCCCGGGCTGTCCATCAGGCCCTCATGAAGTTTCTGGACGACCGTGTCCCAGTCCACCGCGCCCATCACGGCCGCGATATTCTCCCGCTGCACGCTGGACAGCAGCGTCCGGTCGAAAGCTGCGATGCGTGCGGCCGGCAATCGCTCATCCAGTCCCTTATGTGAAAAGAATTCATTCACGGCCATGTCGAGGCTGTGCCAGCGGGCGGCGTCGCGCATTTCGATGCGTACGGAGAGTTCAGGAAGGTCGCGGGTGCGGCGCTCATCATTGATGAGCTCGACGATTTCCGCCTCGAACCCCTCGTCGAACACGTAACCGTCCGGCAGCTCGGCAAGGCAGGCCTGGCCGTTGAGAACATATTCCGGCAGGTCGGCTGAGCGGGCAGCGAGTGAGACGTCGCACATCGCATGCGCGCCGAGCGGGATCAGCGCGAAAAGCGCTGCCAGTATCCTCACCTTCCCAATCATGACGGGCACTCTAGCCCGAAAATGGTTTACAGGACACCAGCGCTTTGCAGGCGGGAGAGAACCGGCGCCAGCATCCGGTCGATGGCCTCCTCGCCGGGACAGACCTTGCCATAGGCGGGAAGGCCTTCATCCGCGATGACGAGGTCTGCTTCGAACATGGACGGAAAGGTGAAACGATAATGGGCGGCGCGAACTGTCTTCAGGTAATGTTCAAGCACGTTCTGCACCGACCGGCCGCGCTCGATCACATCGCGGCGAAGGCGTCTTGCGAGCCTCAGATCGTCCGGCGTGTCGACATAGATCGACAGGTCAATCATCGGCAGGAGTTCGGGCACGGAGAGGGCGTGTATCCCTTCCAGGATGATCACCGGTCTCGGCTCGATCCGGAAGGTCCGCGTCGTGTCCCTGTCATGTTTGTCGAAGTCATAGACCGGCTGTTCCACCGCCTGACCTGATTTCAGTGCCCTGATATCGTTGACGAGGTGGCGATTATCCTTCGACGCCGGGTCGTCATAATTGGCCTGCTCAATGATCGCCGCGCGCTGCTCCGGCGTTTCGCACGGACCATAGTGGCGCATCGGCCAGTAATATCCGTCCTCGTGGAAGATCACGGCCCTGTCTGTGCCGAGCTTGTCGATCAGCGCGTCGGCCAGCGTGGACTTGCCAGAGCCAGATCCGCCCGACATGGCAACGAGATATGCTTCAGGTTTGGACATGCCTTGCGTTTAGACCGAAGAGGCGCGGCAGGAAAGCACCCAACCCACCCCGACCCTTCCAAGAGGAGAGGGGGCGATGGAAGTAATCGTTTCAATGTGTCGCCCGCCAGTGGTTCGACTTCGCTCACCATGGCGGGCTATTTCAGACGTCAGTGAAGGCCGGCATGGTGAGCGAAGTCGAACCATGAGGCCGTCGGCGAATCGTCAGCGGTCGGCCACACCTCAATCCCCCTCCCCGTTTATCCTGAGCTTGTCGAAGCAAGGCGGGGCGCGGTTAGGCACCAAGGCCTGGAACCGAAAAGGGCGCCCTGCGCTGCAGGACGCCCTTCTTCAAAAGACGGGAGCCTCTTCCCGTCTCGGGGATGATCTATTGCATTGAGACCATCGGGCCCTGCAGCACATAAGTGTCTGCATTCATCTCGACGAGGACGTTGAGGTAGGCGTGCTCGTCGGCCGCAAGATTATCTGCGGTCACACGCATGATCTTGCCGCCGGCGAGCCGCTGGCCGCTCTCATCAGAGAGGTTCCACCCAGCCGTGCGGAGCATCTTGTCATGGATACGCGGGTCGAGGCTCGTGCCGGATGCCAGCGACAGGGGCAGCGGCTGTTCCAGCTCGCCGTCCACGGTGGTCAGCATCTGCACGACATAGATCTTGCCATTCGCTTCTGCGACGCCAATCCCGGTATCGGTGAACGTCTCGTGTGTGAGGTTCTCGCGATTGGTGGCATCTGAAATGATCATGTCGAACACTTCGCCGGAATCGGCATCGGCTGACATGACCACGACATTGGAGCCGGTAGAGCCGGTCAGCAGCTGACGGTCCAGTGCGCGCATGCGGTAGACATGGCCGCGGCCTTCAAGGTCATTGTGTCCTGCATAATTGCGGGCCGCCATGTCGAGGGCATGGGCGCGTGCGGCCTTGTCGAGCGAGGCGCGGCGGGCGACCGGCTCAAGACCGGCATTGCTACGGGCCGCATTGGTAAGGTCGGCAAGGCTGGCTTCCATCTCATCTGCGAAGGCGTCGTTTTCCGCGAGGCAGGCATCGACCTCCTGAACATAGGAAACGAGTGAGGTTCCATAGCCGTCGGAGAGGTCGCATACCGACTCTGCCGAGGCTGCGAATGTACCGCCCGCTGCCGCCAAGGCCAGCAGAGATGCGGTGCGAAGAGTGTCATATTTCTGTAACATAACTGCATCATTTGAAATGTGACAGTTCTGTGTCAATAGAAAAACTGGGCTGCAGTGCAGCATTTTTAAAGTCCGTCTACGGACAGACTCTGATTTTATTGCGCTTTTCAGCTGACATATTCCGCTAGCGAAACGAAAAAGGCCGCCCCCGAAGGAGCGGCCTTTGACTCTAAACGCTTTATTGGCGGTGCGGACTATTCAGCGTCGGCTTCCGCCGCTTCCTTGTCCTTGCCGGTCTCCTGGTCGACGGTCTTCATGGACAGGCGGACCTTGCCGCGGTCATCGAAGCCCATGAGCTTGACCCAGACCGTGTCGCCTTCCTTGACGATGTCCTTCGGGTGGCCAATGCGCTCTTCTGCCATCTGCGAGACGTGCACCAGGCCGTCCTTCGGACCGAAGAAGTTCACGAATGCGCCGAAGTCCTTGATCGAGACGACCTTGCCTTCATAGATCTCGCCGACTTCGGGTTCGGCCGTCAGTTCGCGGATACGCTTCTTGGCCGCATCGATCGACGCGCGATCGAGCGCGGAGATCTGGATCGTGCCATCGTCCTCGACATTGAGCTTGGCACCCGTCGTGTCGACGATATCGCGGATCGTCTTGCCACCGGAACCGATCACGTCACGGATCTTGTCGACCGGGATGTTCACGATTTCCATTTGCGGTGCGTTCTCAGAGAGCGCGTCGCGGGCACCGGAAAGCGCCTTGTTCATCTCGGCGAGGATGTGAGAGCGGCCACCTTTTGCCTGGGCAAGAGCGGTGTCCATGATCTCCTTGGTGATACCGGCGATCTTGATGTCCATCTGCAGCGAGGTGATACCCGCTTCCGTGCCGGCAACCTTGAAGTCCATGTCGCCGAGATGGTCCTCGTCGCCAAGGATGTCAGAGAGAACGGCAACGCCCTCGTCATCCTTGATGAGGCCCATGGCGATACCGGACACCGGACGGCTGATCGGAACGCCAGCGTCCATCATGGCCAGTGCACAGCCACAGACCGTCGCCATCGAGGACGAGCCATTGGACTCGGTGATCTCGGAGACGAGACGGATGGTGTACGGGAACTCTTCCGGCTTGGGCAGGACGGCCTGAAGCGCGCGCCAGGCGAGCTTGCCGTGACCGATTTCGCGGCGGCCGGCACCGCCCATACGGCCGGTCTCACCGACAGAGTATGGCGGGAAGTTGTAGTGAAGCAGGAACTTCTCCTTGTGCGTTCCGCCCAGGCCGTCGATGAATTGCTCATCGTCGGATGTGCCGAGCGTTGCGACACAGATTGCTTGCGTTTCACCGCGGGTGAACAGGGCAGAGCCGTGCGTGCGTGGCAGGAAGCCGGCTTCGGCGACGATCGGGCGAACCTGATCGAGCGAACGACCGTCAATGCGCTTGCCGGTCTTGATGATGTCACCGCGAACGACTTTCGCCTCGGCCTTCTTGAAGGCAGACTTGAAGACCGCCTCGGGCATGCCGTCCGGCTTTTCTTCGGTGGCGACGAGGGCTTCGGCAGCTTTCGTGCGGGCTGCGCCGACAGCTTCCTGACGCTCGAGCTTCTCGGTGATCTTGTAAGCAGCAGAAAGATCCGCGCCGACAAGGTCCTGGATCTGCTTGAGCTCAGCGGAAAGGTCTTCGCCTTCGAATTCGAACGGCTCTTTCGCGGCTTTCTCGGCAAGCTTGATGATCGCATCGATCACCGGCTGCATCGCTTCGTGGCCGGCCATGACGGCGCCCAGCATGACGTCCTCGGAAAGCTCCTTGGCTTCCGATTCCACCATCATCACGGCGTCATTGGTACCGGCGACGACGAGGTCGAGCTCGGACTCTTCGAGGTCAGCGGCTGTCGGGTTGATCAGGTACTGGCCGTCCTTGTAGCCGACACGGGCTGCGCCGATCGGGCCCATGAAGGGGGCACCGGACAGGACAAGTGCAGCGGAAGCGCCGATCATGCCGACGATATCCGGATCGTTCTCCATGTCGTAGGAGACCGCTGTCAGGACGACCTGGACTTCATGCTTGAAGCCCTCGACGAAAAGCGGACGGATCGGGCGGTCGATGAGGCGAGACGTCAGGGTCTCTTTCTCGGTCGGACGGCCTTCACGCTTGAAATAGCCACCCGGGATGCGGCCCGATGCGTAATATTTTTCCTGGTAGTTGACCGTGAGCGGGAAGAAGTCCTGCCCCGGCTTTGCCTGCTTGGCGAACACGGCGGTCGCGAGGACGGTCGTATCACCATACGTGACGAGGACGGCCCCGTCTGCCTGACGAGCGACACGGCCCGTCTCGATCGTCAACGTGCGGCCGGCCCATTCCAGCGACACGGTTTGCTTGTCAAACATCAAATTGTCTTTCTCTTCATACGAAAAGCCCGCCTGGACCCCATGTCCGGCGGGCTAGGTTTAGAGCTAGCGGCGAATGCCGAGCTCTTCGATGAGAGCGCTGTAGCGCCCTTCATTTTTCCTCTTCAGATAATCGAGGAGCTTGCGACGCGTGGCGACGAGGTTAAGCAGGCCGCGACGCGAATGGTGGTCTTTCTTGTTGGTCTGGAAGTGCTCGGTGAGGTTGTTGATGCGCTCTGTGAGGATCGCAACCTGGACTTCCGGAGACCCGGTATCGCCTTCGTTCTGGGCGAATTTCTTGATCAGTTCAGATTTCTTTTCTGCCGTAATCGACATCGTATATCTTTCTTGTTTTCGCCCCGTGGGGCGGGTGTAAAGGATCGCCTTCAATGGCGGGGTTCAGAAAGCCGGTTCTCACCATTCAGCCAGGGCCGGGATGTCGTCCAGCCGGGCTAGAGAGCGAGAAGTCCGTCTCAAGGGCGCGCACATCGCACATTTGGGCCCGAAAGGGAAGGGTGGAATGTAAGCCCTGACCGCTCTCTCCCCGCCCCGTCCCTCGCTCCTTCGACAGGCTCAGGATGGGGGGCGAACCATAACGGGCGAAAAGCGCAAACTCTGACATCATCGCCCCCTCCCCGCTCGCGGGGGGGGTATAGTGATGTTTGGGCAAAAATGCCTAGCGGGTTGATCGGTCGAACTTCAGCGATTTCCGCAGACGACAAGATCATCGAATAGTGGGCAGCCATTCATGCAGGTGCTCCGGTGCGAGCATCCCCCGCATCGATCAGAACTGAAGTACTTCCGAAAGTCCGTCATATTTTCTGACTTGAGCCAGATGTCACTCAGGGACAAGTCATTACTGAGGGTGTCGCCATCTGCCAAACCGCTTTGGAAAGAACAGGGATGAACTCTTAAGTCCTCCGAGACATACAACGAAAAACGGCCCGCATCGCAAGCGTCTACCAATGAAGTACTGGCGTTCGTGCGAGCAAAAACGCCGCTCACACAACAAGCATCGAAGCCAACTTTTAGTTTCGCCTGATCTGAGGTCGCCAGCTGAAAGAACTCATCCAACCGGTCGCTATGGCGTAGAAGTTTGGACTCATAGACTTTTCTGCCAGACGGCTTGTAGTTGAGAAAAATGAGTGCGTTAATCAGTTTCAAAAATTTTGGGGGAGACCTCAACCATTCAATTGCGGTCTCTATACTTTCAGAATCCAAAATGTAGTGAACGTTGGTTTTGATTTCATATTTGGCCAGCGTCTTTATTGTGTCTTCTGTTTCATCGTATGGCGGATACGCAGAAACAGCGACGGCTCCGCAGCACCGTTTAGTAGCGTCGAGAATTTCAGTCGAAAGACCTCTGCCATTGGTTGTGTAGTTGGGCACTACGCCCTTAGATTTTGTGTATTCTAGAATTTCTATGAAATCTGGGTGCTGATTGGGATTGCCGCCCCCAAGTGCCACTTGAAAAGTACCCATCTCTGCGGCTTGGTCGATTACCCACTTATAATCGTCCAATTTCATGTGCTGCCCCCGCCTAGTCGAGGATTTATAACAGAATGTGCAGCCTTTATCGCACCAGTTGGTGATAGAGATGTCCATCAATTCTGGGCCGTGCGGAGACCAAAACGGCTCTTTGGCCCCAGCATCGGGAACCCTGGCAAAGAATCCCGTCTCTGAATTGAAAAATGAAGTGTATCCTAGGCTTTTGAAGCGGTTTATTCGAAGCATTGTCTACCAAAAGCTATTGTATGCGTTGATGAAGAATTCGTCGGATTCAATCTGAAAGATACTTGTGCAAAGCACCATCTCAGCCAGGTCTTCTTCGCTGCTAAGAGAACCGGTGACGACGCGTTTGCCGCTTGCGACAGCAGTACGCATCTTATCGATTATTGCTGGAGTGAACCCATACTCGTCAGAAACAATATCAATTTGATTTTGTGATTGCAGTTCTCGGCCTCGCTGAATGCTGGAGCAGAGCTTAGAGTGCATCCGGAAAAATATGTCGGCAACGGGGCTTTCTCGGTCTACCCCAATTGCCTCGAAGAATGCATCTTCTGAAAGATCACTTTCCGCAATGTAGACGAACGAAGTTGATGAACTATTCGAGATGAAATCAATCTTCACTTTCATATTCGATCTCCATTCGGCTAATCACCTTCAGCACCGCTTCGAGTTGATGGTTTTCAAAAGCTGTGTCCAGCAGCGATGGCACGTATTTTATCCAAAATACGTGCTCTTTTTCTCGCTCAACATCAGAGAGAGTTTTACCATAGTAAATTTCGACGTAGTCGCTGAATGAAGCATACTCGACAGCATAGTACCTCTGGTATTCCCGCCTCAAATCAAGGGAAACAACGAACAAGACGTCGAAAATCTGCCCGAAAAGCTGGGCTGCTAATCCGTGGTGACGAATACGAAGGGCATCGAAGAATTGCTGTCGGTCCGGGCTCCAGGATGTCGCCAATATGAAGTCGTCGAACTGCATTATTCTCACCTAGCCGGTTCAGTTATTTCTACGACCATTTGACGGATAGTCTCGCTCTTGGCCGGAATCAAAAGTTCGATCGATTTTCGCAAAAGCCCCGCTCTAACGGCGCTCTCGACCCGGTTCTTGAACTTCTCTTTTGTTTCCCAGTCGGAGAATCCAGCAACTTGAAGCGCGAAGGAAACTACCGGCTTATCTAACCCGCCAATCTCCTCATCACTGAAGGTTATGATTGGCTCAATGAATTGCCCAATTCTATCCTTCCAACTGGTCCTCCCAAAATCTAGTGGTTCTGAGAAAGTTGATTTCATGAACGCAGCGCATTGGGTGTCAGTCAGCGAGTTGATGTGATCAATAAGTAGTTCGATGTTCACAATCTCAGTGTTGTTCCGGCGGCTAAACAGGAAGAACACCAAGTCGCGGAGAACAACATTCTTGCCCGGGTAATTTAGTAAGTTCCGAATTTTTTCTGCGTCCGAATCATTCTGATTATTCGGCGCGATTAAGTGAAGATTCAGAGCGTAGTGTTTGAGGAATTCCTCGGACTCCTCACACAATTCGAGGACAGAAGTTTTCGAACGCATTCTTGATAAGAGATAGACATAGCGAAATAATCCTTCGCGAATTGGCAGTTGTGGCAGGCGCTCAAACAAGGCCTTCATCTCAGCGAAGTTTTGTTCGCTCAATTCGCTGACGACATATTCAGCAATGACATAATCTCGAAGTTCGTCATAAATGAACGACGCGTTCTCGGAGCCAATTGATGATAATCCAGCATCCGGAACCTCTCTCCGGAGCACAACGTCATCCGATATCAATCGGTCAACAGTCTCCAGTTCTGCGTTCGTGAAATTTCGTAATGAGATGTGTGAAAACTCCTCCTGTTCGATCATCGTCTTCGCGATTTTGAACAAGGTGGGAACCATATTTCTTTGGTGTTCTCTGGAGAAAGCGTCGGCGCGCATTCGCAGATAACTCTCAAACAGGTCTCCTTTGTATATATCGGATACGAATTCACCCGAGGAACCTCTTCTGTTCTCACAAAAGATTCTTAGCAAAAGAAGATCATTCTTCAGAAAGTTAGCCGCCCTTTTCGACAAATCGAGGGAAATGGAGAAGTGCTTGAAATACGCCTCTATAAGACGATCCTTCGACGCATTCGACATTCGGGATTTTAAGTCGTTTATCCTGTAGATTTTGTCGGAAAATGGTTCGCTGAGGAGCGTTGAAAATCGCTGATCAAAAAATTCGCTGCGACAGGTGATCAACACCTTGATCGACTGATATTGGCAGACTGCATCCAAGAAGATTTTGAGCTCGGCATTAAATTCACTCAGAGCGCCAACTTCGTTGATCCCGTCTATCGCTATTACAAATGGCTTGCTGTTTTCATTCGCTACCCGCTCAAACAAGCTCAGGAGTTCGTGCAGAGTTTCAGCTTCGGGAGCGTATCGATTATTTGCAATGAACTGCACTATTCTGTTCGGCGCCTGGAAATTGTTCAATTCCCTTGCTGGCACAAATAAGGAAGGAATTTCGAACTTCCGGAATTGGTTTTCGATCAGATCGCAGACAAAGTTTGTTTTTCCTTGACCGGCCATTCCGGTGACGAGGAATATTTTAGCTTTGGCAATGTAGATCGCTTCGATCGCTTTATCGACTCCAGACTGAATTCCGCTACCGCTGCTTTCAATCTGGAAGCTGAACAGCTGCCACTCAGTCTCCTTGGTTTCGACGGGCTTATATCTCTGCTGTTTATCCCCTCCCCAAGCAAAAGGCGCCACAGCCTCTCTTATTCGAACCAGGGCATCATTTTGGACCGTCAACTTTTCAGATAATTCATCTAGTGAAGAGGGTGCCTCTTGGACTTTTGCCGCCGCAAGATCAACTTCCACCCTGTCAACGCCAGCTAGCCCGAGCAACTCATTGAGGCCGTCGAAACTGAGCCTGTTAATCGCATCATCGATCTTTCTATGAAAGAATAGGGGATTAGCGAAATACCGCACAGCATCCTTGGCAGCGCAGCATTCTACAAATACCGCAGGAATGTATTTGCCAGTGTTCTTCTCAAACTCAATTTTGCTGCGCCCGATTTCCAGGAATTTTTGTAGATTCTGATTGAATTTCTTGGTTGCATCAGCTCGAGAGTATTCTTGCTCAAGAGCACTGCAAACGGCCTGAATAACTGCGGTGTCGGATTCGCTAAGACGCTTTGACAAATCCCTGTAGTCAATGATGTGTTTGCGCACGTCAAATTCGACTGAGAGCGCATCTATCTCAGCGGCCAATTTTGTTGAGGAATAGCTTTCCTGCTTGGTGGTGATGATCAGGACATAGACCTCATCATATTTTGTATGGAGCTGGTGTTCTCGAAACTTCCGCAAAGTTTCAGTAATCTTGGCGCTAGATCGGTCAGATGTGACTTGGAATGAAATGCGATTACCTTCGCTCCCCAAATCGATGGCGGGAAAATTTGATTTATCCCGGTTCTGATTTCTTAAATCGGGACATCCAAATAGTTCCGCCAAAACCGGGGTATAAACATCTTCTGCAACTTGGTTGATATCAAAATGTCCGCCCGAATTCGCGATGGTCACGTGAGTGGTGAGGCGAGCTAACAGGTCTTGGGATCGTTGAAGGTATTCAAGTCGATTCATGTGGAAGCTACGGTGAGATTAATGCTGATCAACGCAGTAGATGCAATATCGAGTTTATCTTGGATTGATCCATACAGGGGAAGCGATGATTCGAGCAAATTCAGGGTTGATTCGAACAACTCCATCAGTCTGCAAATCAAAATCCGCCCCCGAAAATGTCTCTTCCGCGATGAGCCTCAAGATCACTCGATCGATCACGGGTCGCATCGGCTCCATCAAATCCAAAGCGAATGACGGCGTGTTGTCTTTGTGCTTTTCGCGCTGGTCATGCATCACGCCAATCATTGGATCATAGCCGTCCGCGATTGCCTGGATTTTCGTTTGGGTCAGCAAAGCTGTGTAGGCGTAGTTCAGCATCGCATTCACCGGGTGCGAAGCATTCCGGTTTGGCTCTTTCTTCGATGAGTTTAGCGACGATCGAGCGGTAAAGCTCCGCCACTCATCGGGAATGGGATAGCGTTTTCCGGCTTTCCATTTGATGTCGAGGTGCTGCCAGGCTCGCCAATACCAATAAGCCGCCTTGCCTTCTTGCCCGCGTAGTCTCTGCACGGTGTCGGCTTGTCCGTCCCGAATGAATTCGAGACAGGATGAAACGGTTTCGATCGCTCGATTTCGTGATGCTGAAGCAGGCAGAAAATCCTGAAGCGTTACCAGTGCGGCTTCCAGCTTTTGGATTGTCAGTGGGATCGCAAACTCGACTTTCAGAGCTTCGCTTTCACGAGCCTTTAGTTGCCAGGCGACATTTTCTGGATCGGCAGCGTAGCCATTTGGGCTCATCACTGACGCGTTTGAACCATCGTATTTAACCCGGATAAGCGGGATGCCCTGATCAGCTAGCCAATCGATTGCGTCCAGAGTAATTGAACCTGCGCCGTCGATAATCACAATGCGTGGCGGTAATTCCAGACTGCCTTTGAAGTACGTAATTGCTAATTGCGATTGCGGAAAATGCGTTCGCCCGTTTCGAACAACTAATCGGCCTTTATCAACGGAAATGGAAAGCCCGAATCCATTGAGGATTAGCGGTGCTTTTTGCTTTTCCCGTCGCTTTCGAATTGGCTTTTGCTTTTCCGATTGCGCAATCCAATACGAACAGCGCTCAGCCCATTCATCGACTTCCAGCTTCGAGTATTGGGCTTGCATTTCCATTTCGAATTACCCCGAATTACTATTTCAATTCACAATAAGGATTCTAATTCGAAATGGCCGAAAACTTAAATAAAATCTGGGCTAAATCGAAGCCGCTCAAGCACTATTTTGACGAGTTACTCGCCGCCATTCGAGATCAAAATTCGGAACAACTAATCGAGCAAATCAAGCATCTAGATATAGCTGAGAGTTCAACGAACCTAAATCGCACGCTTTCTTCCGCAGCCCAATCTTTGGCAATTTCAAATGCTGAAAGAGAGTACAGGTCTGATGCATATGACCAATTGCGGAACGCCTTAATCGCGGAAGAAATACGGCTGATTGGTATTACCGACCAAGATAATTCGATAGTCGAAATCGGACCTGACTATTGGATCGGAGCGGATATTTCTGCGGAATTGAACCAGGCCCGCTCCGACGATCGGAGTTTTCGCGATCTGAGGGTTCTAAAAGCACAGTACACCCCTCCGACGGAGAGACCTCCAACTACTGGACCGAAGAGCGCCAAGAGCCGACGGGTCGCAATAATAACAGCATGTCTAGAGGCAGGCCTTACCGACTTCGATCGAGACAACATCGAAACCAGATTTGCCGCATACCGAAGATACATCGACGAACACCACCCTCATTGGGACACGAGGAGCAAGTTTAGTCTCAAGTCATTTGAGCGAGATGAGAAAATATTTAAACCTCTGAAAAATCAGTCCTAATTTCTCCTCAAATTTAATGGGGAGACAACTGAGACGAATTAGGAGAACGCCCGCGCCAGATTTGGTCCGACATCAGCAATCGGATCAAACATGGCCCGCAAGAGAGACTACAAAGCAGAGTATAAGCGCCGCAAAGCGCGCGGGCTTGCCCGCGGTCTGACGCTTTCTCAGGCGCGCGGACACCCGAAAGCCAGCGAACTCTCTGCTTCCGGCAAAGCCGTCTCAGCCGCCGCTGACGCTCGCATTCAATCGGCGATCTCTGCGATGGGTGAAGGCGCATCACTTACCCGAGCGGCCAAGACTTATAAAGTCTCCGCTGAAAGACTGAAGCGAACGGTCCAGGCGAAAAGGCTAGGGTCGAAGATCAACAATCGCTGGGTGCTGACGGATCAGCGCCCGCGCCGCGTCCCACTGATTAATAAAGACGCCCAAACCATCGCCGTCACAGTCGCGGGCTTCCCCGAAGCAAGCCGTGTCGGTGTCTACTTCAATCGGGTCGGTAGGCTCGTTCTTACGCAAGACACGTCGTTGTTGGACGAATTCGAAGACGAAGCCGTTCGCGACGTGCGTGGAAACGATCACCCGCTCATCACAGACCCCAATACATTGATCCGATACGTCCAAAAGGACGAGCCGTCCTTCACGGAAATCTACAAAGTTCTTGAACCTGGGGAGGGCGCGATATGAAGCCGCTCATCTCCTCTTCTGACTTAAGCGATGAGCGCGACTTCCGCAGGCTTAAAACTCGCCACCCCATTTGCTTGTTGTGCGCGTTCGAAGAGCTGAAAGCGGCGCTTCAGCGCTCGCACATCATCCCCCGACAGTTCGGCATCCATGACGCAATCATCGAGTGCCTGAATTGCCATTGCATCACATCAGAAATGGAGAAGACGATGCCTTACTCACCCCAAACAGGGCGACCTGATCATGAGCGGATCGCGCGATACTTGCTGGCCCTCGCCAACAGAAGCCAGAAGTTTGCAGCAACAGCGACTACGTTCGCCGAGCAGTTGCTCAAATTTGCCGAAGAAGAAGCAAAGCAGATCGACGGAGATGATGATGCCGCCGTTGACTGATCTCGATCTCGCTGTAAGGGCTTTCAGCTACAAGCCTGAAAGGAAGCCGCTCGGCTACTTCTATGATCGCCAACAAGCTGATCTCACATCTGATTGGGAGATCATTTTCGATACAGAGACGACAACTGATAATAGCCAGAAGCTTCGGATCGGTATTTGCCAGGTTCGCAAATCGGGAAAGTTGCAGGGAGAGTTCCTATTCGTCGCGGACGATTTGCCCGCAAGCGATCTCGCTGTGGCGATCGCTTATTGCGACGAACACAATCTAGAACTGATCACCGTCGAAGAGTTCCGACATGAGATCATTCTCAAAATTGGCTATCACGCCAACGGAACGATCATCGGTCACAATCTTCCCTACGACATTGCGAGAATTGCGACGGATTCAAGCGAAGCGCGTCTTAGTATGCGCGGTGGATTCAGATTTGAAGTGTCGCCTGACATCTATCAGCCGAACATTCGAGTGAAACAGCTGAACCCATCGGCTTCGCTCATAGACTTCGCTGCGCCCGCCAAACAGTTCACGGGCCGGGGCATGCGCAAACGCGGTGTGAAAGTGCCCGTCAATCGCGGCTGCTTCATCGATACAAAGACTATTTCTTCCGCGCTGCTAACAGGCCGGTTCTCGTTGAAGCGACTTTGCAAGCGCTTAGGTGTCGCCACTCAGAAACACGAAACAGAAGAGCACGGCGGGCCGCTTTCATTCGATTACATCGATTATGCCCGCGCCGACGTTCAAGCCACCTGGGAGTGCTATTCTACTTTGAAAGCGCTCTATGCGAGCTACGGGCTCGATACGCCGCTCAACAAAATTCTGAGCGAAGCGAGCATTGGGAAAGCGCTCCTCAAGCGAATGGGTATTAAGCCTTACCTTCATCGTGGTTGGGATGGCATCGCGCCGGACATCATGGGCGCACTTATGGCCACCTTTTTTGGGGGGCGGGCGGAAGTTCGAAACCGGCGCGTGATCAAAGAGGTTTTCCACTGCGACTTCAAATCAATGTACCCGACGAACAATGCGCTCTTGGGACTTCATGAGTTCCTTATCGCAGATAGCATCGAACACTATGACGCGACTGAAGACGTTCGAAGCATCCTCCGAGATATAGAACTTGAAGACCTACAAAAGCCTGAGACCTGGAAACGACTTTGTGCGATCGTAAAGCTCAAGCCGCGAGGCGATGTGTTGCCGGCGCGGGCTCAGTATGATCCTGACAAAGACACGCTCACGATCGGGCTCAACCACATCCATTCCGATCATTCCCTTTGGTACACGCTGCCAGACGTGATCGCGTCGAAGCTTCTGACCGGTCAAACGCCAATCATTGAAGAGGCGATAGGTTTTCGGGCTGGTCGGCCGCAAAAGGGCTTACGCGCAATCAACTTGCTGGGGCGCGAAGACTTTCACTTCGATCCGACACGCTCGGACATGTTTGTTGAACTGATCAACATGCGCGATGGCGCAAAAGCCGCCAAAGATGCGATCGAGAAGCAGCTCAAAATTCTCGCCAACTCAGCCTGCTATGGCATCTTTGCCGAAGTCATTCGTGACGATCACCCGAAGCCCAAACCGATCTCTTATGTAGGGCTGGATGGCGAGCCCCAATCGTTTGAGACGAAAGCCGTCGAAGAGCCAGGTAAGTTCTTCAATCCATTGCTGGCGACCCTCATCACCGGTTCATCACGGTTGATGCTGGCGTGCGCCGAATGCGTCGCTATTCGCGAAGAGCTGGACTGGGCATTCTGCGATACTGATAGCATTGCGCTTGCTCGTACCGATGGCATGTCGCGGACAGACTTTCACGATCGGGCAAAACGTGTCGTGGATTGGTTCGCCGCACTCAATCCTTACAACGCGGCAGGTTCAATTCTTCAACCCGAGAAGGTGAATTATCACCCTAAGCACAAAGGGCTAGTCGAGCCGCTTTATTGTTGGGCGATCTCTGCGAAACGTTATTCGCTCTTCAATCTGTCAGCGGAAAAGACGCCAATCATTCGCAAGGCGTCGGCCCACGGTTTGGGGCATTTGATGTCGCCCTATGACGAAACCAATCCAGCGAAAGGCGTACCCGATCCATCCGTGAGCCTGTCCGAGATTGGCGTTCAGCGATGGCAATATGATTATTGGTATTTCACCATCTCAGCGGCGCTAAATGGCACACCTAATCAGGTGCGGCTGGACTTTCATCCAGCGCTGAAGCTTCCAGCCATTCAGAGATACACCGCCAGCAGTCCCGCTCTTTTGCATTGGATGAAAACCTTCAACGAAGGCAAGTCATATGCTGATCAGGCGAAGCCGTTTGGATTTATGGCAATCCCTATGCGGCGCAAGCGCGTTCACAGCGCTTTGGAGGTAGCGGTTGTCGATCCGAGTAAACGAGGGCGGCCTACGAAATCGCCTCAGTCGAAAATCTATCCCGTCGCCCCGTTTGACCGCGACCCGCAGGAAATATTGAAATCAGTTTTTTGCCGTGAATCGGGCGAACCGATTACGTCCGACAGACTGGAAACCTACGCCGAAGCTTTGGCAACCTATCATCTAAGCTCAGAGATGAAGTTCGATAATGGCGAGCGCTTCGATCGAGGGCGAACCGAGCGACGGCACGTTCGAGTGCGGTCTGTTGGGTTGATTGGGAAGGAAGCGAACAAGGTTGGGGACTTTGGGGAAGATCGCGCGGTTGAAGTTTGCACAATATCATTTGACTGTAAGCAAAACAGTTGAAGGGGAAGACCTTCGACTATTGCATATTGAGGATTACGTGTCCGAAACCAAGAAGACGAGAACCCTATTTTTCGCTTGGCAAAGCGATCTTCCAAAAAGCGCTACTCTGAACCCAATAAGAAACGGACTGAGGAAGGCAATAAAGTCGATTGGCGATGGTCTAACCTATGATCACGCGACCCGTGAGATGTCGGGGAGTGAAGACATCACAGCTTCCATTAGAGAAAAAATTGAAAAAGCGGACATATTCGTAGCGGATATATCCGTAATTCGGGGGGCTTATAACGGCAAGCGGGCCGCGTTGAATCCGAATGTAGTTTTCGAGCTCGGCTTTGCGGTGGCTCACTTGGGATGGTCGAGAATTATTTTGTTGTTCAACGAACGTTATGGAAATCTCAAACGGGACACCCCCTTCGACTTTCAGAGTAATCGGATCGCTCCGTATTCGATGGATGATAATCCGACCTCAGAACAGAAGGACAACCTCAACAAATTGTTGCTGAGCGCAATTCGCGAAATCGAAGCTTCTAATCCTAAGAGGCCCGCCGAACTTAAAGGCAAATCAACTCACGAGATTCAACATGAGCGAGACAGCGCAAAATTGCGATGGCTACTTGAGCATCTACACTTGCCAACATTGGATGGTTTCGTGCACGACGCCCCCGCTCGGTTTCATCATCGGGTATTCAACTTTTACTACGACTTTCAGAGCGTCTTCAAAAACAGTCTCTGGCATCTGTATGATAGTCCGATGCAGGAATTGATTAAGCGTTTCAGCGACGCATGGGAGGACAGCCTAAGCCACCCGGCACGGTACAATATAGACTTGTCTGGGACGCACTACGTGTTTGCGAGTGACGATAGGTTTGAACCCCAAGATGAAGTTTCAAAGAGCTGGGACGAGATAACTGCGGCCTGTAGCGAAATGTCTGTCACGCTAGCCAAAATACTAAATCGTGTTCGAGATGCTTACCCGGAAATTGATCTAATGGAGACTAATCGCACCGCTTGGGAAAGGTATCTCGCAGACAGCGCTGACCCTCCTCAAAATTGACAGAAGTGAGATAAGTTCATCCCATGCTAGGCATTATGAAAAAGGCGTCGATCTGTCTCGCTATCGCTGTGAATGTTGTTCCGATTGCGCTTTGCCAGTCGCAAACTATGGAGTTCGAACTTCAATCCGATAGAGAGCGTTGCCCTAATTGCGTTTGGTTGCAGGCAACGGGGCTAATCAGTTCTCAAACGCCACGCGATTTTGACGAAGCGCTCGATATCTACCCGTTCGTTGACGAAATCCATCTAGATAGCTCCGGCGGTAACTTGGCTGCGGCTATCGAAATGGGGCTTTCAATCCGTGAGAAGGGCCTGAATACAAAAGTCGCAGGTTCGAGAGCCGATGAAGAAGACAATATCTTCCAGAAAATTCCGGGGCATTGCCATTCAGCCTGCGTTTTCTTGCTCGCAGGTGGTGTTTCACGCTCGGAAGAACAAAATAGTTCAATCGGCCTTCACCAATTTTCTGGGCCACTCGATGAAATCGCGCAGTACGACGCATTTTCTCTGGCGCAACAAACGAGCGGTGTGATTGTCAGCTATCTTGATGAGATGGGTATCAGCCCACGAGTCGCAGCAATAGCGTCGTCTGTTGACCCAACATCAATCTATGAGTTGTCCACGAGAGAGAAGTATGACCTCGACTTACTGAATGACAACCAATGGCCTCAACAAGCAGAACTTACAGAAGACCCTTTTGGAGATGCCGAGCGGCAAGCCCCAATATATCTGCTCACAAAGTGCGATGAGCCGAGATATGCACCGGGAAACTATTCCGTCAGAAAAGCCCAACAGTTGAACCGGGCTTTTAGAGAGTTGTGTATCGCATATACCTCGAAGATGAAGGAGAATAATCTGGCAACGCCGTGTCAACCAGCATGGGATTGGATGCTCGATACTGTGGCGAGAATGGAGCAGTATCCTGATATTTCCGGTTACTTGGCCTTGCCGCCTGGAAGCGCTCAACTAGTGACCCTCAAAGTTAGTAATTGTGCACTCGAGAGGGATCAGATGCTCCAGAAGCACCTCCGAGAGTAGCGAGTTCTTCTTTTTCTCCGGACATCACTATACCCCCTCCCCGCTCGCGGGGAGGACCGGGGTGGGGCGAGGCTGCGTGGGTCATCCGCCCATCCCCCTCCCCAATATCGGTCTATGCAGCCGCTGAGGCTGTTGCTATTGCTGCTGTTCCCACGTCTGGAGACACATTCTTGAAAACTGGATTTCTGGCCGCAGCGGCGGCGATTTTCGTGCTTGGCGGTTGCGAGACGTTCGAGCCCTATCTCGTCGAGCGTGAAACGCTCATCGATGAAGATGGCATATTTGTCTATAGCGACTTGATGGAAGACGGCTGGGACGGCACCCAGCACTGGCAGTTCTCTGCCACGAATTACAATGCCTATCCCGTCTGCGTCAGCGTCAACTTCACGCCAAACTCCTATGCCGATGCCTACAGCATGGGCGGACATTACCGAGTTGAGCCCGGCGGGACGATGGACATCGGTTATGTCTTCGCGCCAGCAAATTTTGGCGTGAACTCCCAGGCCTGGGGGCCGGACGCAAACGGGAACTGCTAGCCCATCTGGAAGACGCGGTTCGGCTGGAAGCGCCCGGCGCGGATTTCGCCCATGGCAACGGCTGTGTCGCCGTCCATTGCGAGGGCAATGCGGTTGTCCGGATCCGGGTCCTTTTCCAGCCGCCACTGCTCCACCACATGCGGCAACAGCATGACCTCGCGGCCCTGCCGGATCATGGCGGCGTCTTCTGCGCTGATCTCGACCTCCGGTACATCGTCCAGCACGGCTTCGATTGGCGCGAGCGTCTTCAGAAGGTCGTCGCGGCTCTCCATTGCCTCCAGTTCGGCAAGTTTCACCGCCGCGCCTTCATGCATGACCCCCACACGAATGCGGCGCAGCTGCGAGACATGACCCTCGCAGCCAAGCGCAGCCGCCAGATCACGGGCGAGCGCCCGGACATAGAACCCCTTGCCAGAGCGCACATGGATCACCGCATGGTCGACATCCGGTATTTCCAACAGGCGCGCCTCGTACACCGTCACTTTGCGGGACGGAATCTCGAACTCCTCACCGTCGCGGGCAAGGTCATAGGCGCGCTCGCCATCCACCTTGATGGCTGAATATTTCGGCGGCACCTGTTCGATATCGCCCTCGAACTGTTCCAGCGCGTCCTCAATGGCATCCTGGGTGGGGCGGACATCAGACGTGGCGACAATCTCGCCCTCGGCATCGAGCGTGCTCGTCGTGCGGCCCCACTCGATGGTGAAGACGTATTCCTTGTCGGCGTCCATCGCCCACTGCACCGTCTTGGTCGCCTCGCCGAAGGCAATCGGCAGGATGCCATCAGCCAGCGGGTCGAGCGTGCCACCATGACCGCACTTCTGCGCATTGAACAGGCGTTTCAGGATGCCGACGACCTGCGTCGAGGTGACATCCACGGGCTTGTCGACGTTGAGCCAGCCATGCACAGGCAGACCTTTGCGTTTACGTGCCAAGTCTTTTCTCCTTCAGGGCCGGTCGGCAGCGGTTCGGACGCTGGCCGGTCTTGGGTCGGCTGCCGGGCTAATGCGGCGGCGTGGCGGCGTCAACCGGCAGCAGTGAGATGCTGCCAGAGGATGAGGGAGCCGATGGCAATCAGGACCACGCCGCCCACCACTTCGGCCCAGTGTCCGAGGCGTTCACCGGCCTTGCGTCCAATGAGAACCCCCATCGTCGCCATGACAGCGGTGACGCAGCCGATGATCACCACCGCCACGATGATGTTCACATCCATCATGGCAAGGCTGACGCCAACCACAAGCGCGTCGATGCTGGTGGCAAAGGCGGCGAGGACGAGGTGCAGCCATTTCGGGCCTTTTCGCGCCATACCCGGCGCGACCGAGTTCGTTGCATCGTCGAAATCGGCCTCGATATTGCCCGACAGCGCTTCCCAGATCATGTGCAGGCCGACAGCCGACAGCAGCACGAATGCGATCCAGTGATCCACGCCTGCCACCCAGCTGGCGAGCGCAATACCAATCGTGTAGCCGATCAGCGGCATCACCGCTTCCATGCCGCCGAACACCGCGCCGATCCTGGCCGCATCCAGAAGGCCGATCTTCCTTTCTGCGGCCCCCTTGCCCAGCGAGGCTGCAAACGCATCGACAGATAGCGACAGGGCAAGGGCAAAAAGGGTGATCAATCCGGTCATCGCAGCGCTTCTCGCCCGCGCCGCAGGGCCGCGCAACCCCGAAGATCATGGAACTTCCGACAGCTCTCATGTATTCCGCTAGGACATGGTCCACACGCTGAGACATTTCCTGATCCTGCTGCTGGTCGCAACCTTTGCGGCGGTGGCAGCTGCGCAGGAAGAACCAGCCTCCGCACCGTCGGAACCCATCGCCGCCGAACGCACCATCCCCGATGACGCCATCGCCGCGCGCCTGTCCGCCATCTTTTCAGAAGTGCGCGGTCTGGAAGACATCTCGATCGATGTGAATTCAGGCGTCGTGTCCCTCTCCGGCACGGTGAGCCAGCAGGGAGATGGTGTCCGCGCGGTCGCGATTGCCTCGCGCCTCGAAGGCGTGGTCACGGTTGAGGATTCCATCGAACGCAGCCTGGCGGTCGAAACCTCACTGTCTCCAGCCATTGCCAACCTGCAGACCAGCCTGCGGCGGGCCTGGGAAGCGCTGCCGCTCGTCGGCCTGGCAATAGCTGTCTTCATCATCATCTGGCTGATCGGCCACCTCATCGCGAGCTGGGGCGCGCCCTGGCGCCGCATCGCGCCGAACCCTTTCCTTGCAGAAATCATCGCGCAGGCAATTCGCTTTGTGGCCATCATTATCGGCCTTGTGACAGCGTTGAACCTCGTCGGTGCGACAGCGCTGATGGGCGCCATCCTTGGCGGTGCGGGCGTCATCGGCCTCGCCATCGGCTTTGCCGTGCGCGACACGGTCGAGAATTATATCTCGTCAATCATGCTGTCCTTACGCCAGCCCTTTCGCGCCAACGACCATGTCCTCATCAATGAGCATGAGGGAAAGGTCGTCCGGCTGACTTCGCGCGCCACAATCCTGATGACGCTCGACGGAAATCATTTGCGCATCCCCAACTCGACCGTCTTCAAGGCGGTCATCCTCAACTATACCCGCAACCCTGAACGCCGCTTCGAGTTCGAGCTGGGCGTCGATGCCAATGACGATCCCGTCGCCGCCATGGCCTGCGGCCTGGCTGCGATGAGCCGGCTCGACTTCATCCTCAGGGAGCCCAAACCCGACGCGCTGATCAAGGTCGTTGGCGACAGCAATATCGTCCTGCGCTTCCTGGCCTGGGTGGACCAGTCGGACGCAGAGTTTCACAAGGCGCGCAGCCTCGCCATCCGCGCCGCCAAGGACGCGCTTGAGGCCGAAGGCTTTACCTTGCCCGAACCGATCTACCGCGTTCGCCTCGATGGCAATCTCGGTGCGGTCGCAGGAAAGGGTACGGCCTCTGCCCCTCCTGCGCCTCCACCAGAGCGACCACCTCGGCCGAGCGCGGGTGAACGTGAAGCGAGAGCCGAAGTGCTCGACGTCCGCCCGGATGACCACATCACGGAGAAGGTCGCCGAAGAACGCGCCGCCACCGGCGAGAAAGACCTGCTGGATAGCGGCCGCCCGGTGGAGTAAGCTCGGCTCCTAAGGGGGCAGATATGCGACAGGGGGCAATCTCATGACACAGGGACCGATGACAGTGTGCAGGACGTTCACAATCGGCTGTGAGAGGCTTTTCGCATGAATGCGCTTTCACCTCAGCAACGCGATGAATTGATAGCAGCCCTTCACGTTGCGCCACGTACAATTGAGCGCAAATTGGAGCGAGTTAAGGCCTGGGACGCTGCCGTATACTGGCTAACCATGTTCTTTACCGCCGTCACAGCGAGCGTGTTCTGGATCCTCGTGGTCGAGGAATTGTCGACCCGGATGAAATGGATCGGCGCGGCAGTCGGGACGATTTCCTTCCTGCTTGCCCTGTTCTCATCGCGCAATCCGTTCGGAAACGAGGCCGAATTGCGGTCAGATCTCAGCCAGATTCTTGCTGTCTTTCATACCGTTCAGCTGAAGCACAACATTACTCGTGAAGATGTGTCCCTGCTTCTGCCAAACTCCGCGGCGACACCGCTACGGCATCTTCGCGCGGAAGAACGCGACAATATCTGGAAAGCCATTGGAAGGGCCTATGCCGTATGAAAAAGCACCGTATCTACACAATGGCCTTCGCCAGCGTTTATCCAGCCTATGTCGCCAAGGCTGAGAAGAAGGGGCGCACCAGGGCCGAAGTCGACGAGATCATCTTCTGGCTGACCGGTCATGACAAAAAGAGCTTTGCCAGTGCCCTCGAAGACGGAACCGACATGGAGACCTTCTTCGCCGAAGCGCCGGCCATGAACCCCGACCGCGCGCTGATCACCGGCGTCGTTTGCGGCGTCCGGGTCGAAGAGGTTGAAGAAGAGACGATGCGGGAAATCCGCTATCTCGACAAACTCATTGACGAACTGGCCCGCGGCAAGGCAATGGAGAAAATCCTGCGCGCACGTACCGAGCAGAGACTTGTCTGAGGTAGCTAAGGTCAAGATTTATAACAGTCTTGCCTGAGATTGGCGCTCGTATTTCGGTTCTGGTTCAGGGGACGTACGAAAACTTCCCGGCATGCGGGCAATTTAGCTTGTAGCTCGTCACTCGCCGGGGAGCGCCGCTCTTCTTCTTGGCATTAAATACAAAATAGTTGCCGCACGGCAATTTTAGCGAATACTTTCGATCCCTGTAGGATGAGCTACGCCACCTGCTGACCGTAGGGAACAATGCTTGGATCGCTGGCTCGTTCACCTTGTCCAAGCTCATCAATGCTTGCACATGATCGATTATGGCCTTTGAGCCATTTTCCCCTTCTTGTGGATCAACGCAACCTGGAATTTTATTCTTCGCCATAACCGCCTGTTAAATCTCAGGTAGTCAGGCTGTCAAGTCCATCTTCCCAATTTATTCGAGGTCTTTGAACGCGAACCTTAAGCCTAATGTAGTCCATTAAGTTCTTGAGCAAAAATAACAGCCAAGGCATGTTCAGCATTGCAATCAACAATGGAAGCGCTTTGGGCACTTCAGATTCGAATCTGACACTTGCAAACACCATCAAGAAAACCAGAATAGAACCGCAAACAGCGCACAACACGGCAAACATTATACTTCGCGCTTCATAGGAATCTGCGATCTTGTCGAACTGTTCTCGAATGTCGTTGAATTGACTCAATTTTCGACGCAGCTCAGAGGTGGGCGTATTCGACTTATCGATTGATTCGTAGAAAGAGAATGTTTTTCTGATTTCCTCGCGTTCGGCACTGACGAGCTGATTGGTATACTGAGAAAAAGCGCCGAAAGCGAAGTTTAGACCAGCACCGAAAGACAGTATCTCAATGAACGAAGAGTAGATCATGCATACTCCTTGGTTGATGTCCGAATGAGTCGATTTGCAAGCTGTGTCAATACGGTTAATCAAAAGTATACGCTTGAACGCTCGTTTAGCCGACGAGGCTGTACGGCGAATGGTGTTCGATCTGCCGGCGCTGCGTCAGTGTCTGGCGCACCAGAAGATGCGCGCCCTGCAGGAATTCGCGCGGCGTGCGTCCATTGAACTCCTTGAACTCGCGAATGAAATGCGACTGGTCGAAATAGGCGGTCGTCGCCGCTTCCTGCCAGTTGCTGGCTTCCTCCCAGGCCAGGCGGTTGGCAGAGTGCAGCGCGCGAAACTTGCGGTGCAGCTTTTTCGGCGGACTTCCGAAGTAGTGTTTGGCCAGCCTTTCGATCTGGCGTGGTGAAAGGTCCACCGCTGCCAGAAGGTCGTTCAGCTCATTGGGCTCAGGATTGGTCAGCCAGGTGGTGACGGCATCCAGGAAGGCTGAATTGATCTTCTTGTCAGACTGGTCCAGTGCGGCAAACAGCCGGTCGGCTGCGCGGACATGGGCATCGATCCCGTCCGCGTCGAAAACGCCATGCACCAGGACGTGTTGCTCAGCAGATACGTGATCCGCAAGCGGAACGAATTTGTCGGCAAGCTCAAAGGCGGGCGTATCGAACATTCTCGCCCAGCCTTTAGGGGTCACGGCTGCTCCGAAAATGTGGGTGCCCGGTTCGAATGAGATATTGCTCCAGGTCTGTGTCGGACCGCACAGCATGGCTGCGCCCGTCGTGTAGCGCTCCTCCTGGCCGTTGACGTCTGTAATGGCTGCACCGCTCAGGATGAAGCGTACATTTGCAATTTCAGCGCGCATCACATCTTTGACGGCTTCTGGAATTGAAACGCAATAATAGCTGCCGATCAGGTCACGCACGCTCGTGCCGGGGCGTCGATAGGACATGTGCAACATTGAACCGGTGTCCCGCTTTGCGTGGATCATCCGCACCCGAATGAACCAACGTCGCAACTGACAAAAAGTTCATAATGTCGATTCTGTACAATAGTTTCTTTGTCGGCGGGTCCACTGACAAATGGTCATTATTTGTCTCGGGCGCCTGATTGTGGGGACGCTGAGGCGGGGCTGAAGGCAAGTGACGGCAAGTCTCCGCAGACAAGAGGTCTCAGGACCGTGGACTTGTCGGGGGGACGCACCAGGCTTTCCGGACTTTCAATCTCTTCCGGTTTGCGCACATCAAATTGGCAGGCTGGCATGCGCTGGCCTGCCGCTTTTTTTTAGTCGAGGTCGCGTTTGACTTCGGGCCGGTTAAAGATCGCATCCATATAGGCGCCATCATCATAGGAATGGTCAGCAATGAAGTGCAGCTGCGGCGTGAACTTCATGTCGATCTGCTTGCCCAGCTTGCCGCGAATGAATGCGGCGGCCCTGTTCAGTGCCTTGGCCAGTTCATCCTGCGCGGCCGGTTCGGTGACGCCGAGTGGGGAACAGAACACATGCGCATGTTTCAGGTCCGGTGAGGTGCGCACTTCTCCGATCGTGACGTTGACGCCCTGCAGGGCCGGGTCGCGAAACTCCTCGCGCATGAAGATATCGGTCAGGGCGTGACGGACCAGCTCTCCCGCGCGCAGCTGGCGCTGGGAGGGCTCATGGGCAGACACGTCACTGCGTCGCCTTTGATTGCGTGCCATTGGTCAGTCCTTCCTTTAGCCGCGCCTTGAATGCCTTGGCGGCGGCCTTGTCCTTGCCGAACCATCTGTCCGGAATGAGGAGAGGGCCGGCTCCGCGGAAGGTGATGAGCGTGTCGCGGCGGGTCTGGTGGACGGCCTCGACGGCGCCCCATCCGATCCGGGTTTCGACGTCTCCTCGACGGATGTGGACACCCGTTGAGGCAAGGTCAATGGCTGTTTCTGCATCAAGCTCGGATGAGCGGCCATTCTGGTGGCGGTAGGACCAGCGAACGAAGATCAGATACCAGCAGATACCGGCCATTGCCGCGATGATGGATGAGATGAGCCAGATCCAGTAGGTCGACATCCCGGAACCGATGATCATCTGCCGGACGGCGAGCGCCACGCCTGAGGAGATGACCGGGGCCGTAACGCCGGCATAATAGAGCGCCGTGGGGCCGATATTGGAGCTGCGGCTCTTTGAGACGAGGCGTTTGACATCCTTCTCGCGCAGCGTCCCCGAAACCTTCAGGCTCCCTTCTGGTGGCATGTCGGCGGGAGAGGGGGCGGGATGGAACTGACTGACGGGCATTTGAGCAACTAAACAGACGAGTCTTACGCAAATGGAAAAGCCGGGACAACGTCCCGGCTTTGTCGCATCATGTCAGTTAAAATCGGCGGAGGCCTAGTCGAGCTTGCGTTCGATCATTTCCACTTCGAAGCATTCGATCTTGTCGCCTTCGCGGATGTCTTCATACTTCTCGAAGGCCATGCCGCACTCCATGCCGGCGCTGACTTCAGCGACTTCATCCTTGAAGCGCTTCAACGTCTTCAGCTTGCCTTCGTGGATCACGACATCGTCGCGCAGCAGGCGAACACCGCAGCCGCGTTTGACGACGCCTTCGGAGATCTTGCAGCCGGCGACCTTGCCAACCTTGGTGATGTTGAAGACCTCGAGAATGTCCGCATAACCGATGAAGCTTTCGCGCTTCTCAGGTGCCAGCATGCCCGACAGCGTGTCCTTCACATCGTCGATCAGGTTGTAGATCACCGAATAATAGCGGATTTCCACGCCTTCCTTTTCGGCCAGTTCGCGCGCCTGCTTGTTGGCGCGGACATTGAACGCGAAGACCGGCGCACCGGAGGATTTCGCAAGCAGGATGTCGCTTTCCGAGATACCGCCAGCGGCGCCATAGATAACATTGGCCCGCACTTCGTCGGTGGAGATATTCTCCAGCGAGTGGGTAATCGCTTCGACCGAGCCCTGCACGTCGCCTTTGACGACAATTGGAAGCTCGGACACCTCGGCGCTGTCCTTCATGGAGTTCATGATGGATTCGAGCGAGGCGCGGCTTGAGGCGACGCCCTGCTTCTGGCGTTCCATGCGCTGGCGATAGTCAGTGATTTCGCGGGCACGGGCTTCGCTGTCGACCACGTTGAACATGTCGCCAGGTTCAGGCGCGCCATCCAGGCCAAGGACCTCGACCGGCACCGCAGGACCTGCATCCTTCAGCTGCTGGCCGCGTTCATTGATCAGTGCGCGGACCTTGCCCCATTGCTTGCCGGCCACCACGATCTCGCCTCTTTGAAGCGTGCCGCGATTGACGAGCACAGTCGCGACCGGGCCGCGGCCCTTGTCGAGCTGGGCTTCGACCACGATGCCGTCTGCAGCGCGGTTCGGATTGGCTTTCAGCTCCAGGATTTCGGCCTGCAGAGAAATTGCCTCGGTCAGTTCGGAGAGACCGGTCCGCTCCGTCGCGGAAACATTGATGGCCTGCACGTCACCGCCCATCGCCTCGACCTGGATGTCGTGCTGCAGCAATTCGGTGAGGACATTGTCCGGCTTCGCATCCGGCTTGTCGCACTTGTTGACCGCCACGATGATCGGCACTTCGGCCGCCTTCGCGTGTTTGATCGCCTCAATTGTCTGAGGCATCACGCCGTCATCGGCCGCGACCACCAGGATCACGATATCGGTCACGTTGGCGCCGCGCGCCCGCATGGCGGAGAAGGCCGCGTGGCCGGGCGTGTCGAGGAAGGTGATCTTGTCGCCGCTTTCCAACTGCACCTGATAGGCACCGATATGCTGGGTGATGCCGCCGGCTTCGCCCGCCACGACATCGGTCGCGCGCAGCGCGTCGAGAAGCGAGGTCTTGCCGTGGTCGACATGGCCCATGACCGTTACGATCGGAGCGCGTGGCTTCAGGTCTTTCTCGGCATCTTCATCGCCCTCAAGGCCGATTTCGACATCCGATTCCGAAACGCGCTTCACTGTGTGGCCGAATTCCTCGGCGATGAGTTCGGCGGTGTCGGCATCGACAATGTCGTTCGCGCGCATCATCTCGCCCTGACGCATCATGTATTTGACCACGTCTGCAACGCGCTCATTCATCCGTTGGGCAAGGTCCTGCAGCGTGATCGTTTCGGGCAGGGTCACCTCGCGGGAAACCTTTTCCTGCTGTTCTCCGCCGGACTGGCGACGCTCACGTTCACGCTCACGGGCGCGGCGTACAGATGCCAGTGACCGCTGACGGTCACCATCATCACCGAGCGCGCTCGCAATGGTCAGCTTGCCGCGGCGACGGTTGGAATCGCCACCGCGTCCCCGCGACGAGCCGCCATCATTGAAGTCGCGGTCGCTTCCGCCCTTGCGGGACTTCTTGCTCCGGCCCTGTGTTGGCTCCGGTATCGCCATATCTGGCGTCGCAGCAGCTGCAGCGGCCCCGCTACGCGCACCGCGGTCTTCGCGGCGCGGTTCGGCTTTCTTCTTCTTGGCTTCGGCGGCCTCGCGGGCCTTGCGTTCTTCTTCCTCAGCCTTGCGACGGGCTTCGGCTTCCTCGCGTTCCTTGTCTTCCTGGACCTTGCGCTCCTGTTCGGAGAGCAGGCGTTCGCGCGCGGCTTCCTGGCGTTTCTGCTCGGCCTGGCGCTTCTGCTCGGCTTCACGGCGTTGCAGCAGCACTTTCTGGCGCGCAACGAGTTCTTCTTCCGTGATACCGAGTTTCTTCGCCGCTTCAGCGAGTTTTGACGGCTGGTTGCCAGAGGACGCAGGCGATTTCGACGCAGGCGGTTTCGACCCGGCGCCCGATTGAGCAGCGCCTGGACCCACGACTTTGCGTTTCTTCGTCTGGACGATGACCTGCTTCGAGCGGCCATGGCTGAAGCTTTGTTTGACCGTACCGCTCGATCCGCGGGACACGGTCAGGGGCTTGCGTCCACCTGTATTGCCTTTGTCTTTCGTATCGCTCATGCGACTCCATATACCTACATATTATACAGCAAGGGCCATCCCGTGCCGCTTTGTCTTACCGATCCCGGCCAGAGAACCAGTCGATTTCTGGTGCTGCCCTGAACCCCGTCAGGCGCCGATAGGCTGTTCCAAACGAGTCCGACAGCGAACCTTCCTGAAGCAGGGCGTGTATCACACGCTCCCTGCCAAAGGCCATGCCCAATTCAGCAGATGTCAGCGCACCCGCTACTTTGGGGCTGTCATACATTGCCTTGGCGAGAAAATGAACCTTGTTACGGCCATCTTCGCTGCCATCGCTTGCTTCCAGCAAGTAGCCGGGGGCGTCTTTCCTTAGATAGGCGCGCACCTGGTCAAATCCAAGAATGACTGCACCGGCCTTGCGGGCCATGCCCAGCAGGCCCAGGCAGCGCTGCACCAATTGCGCTTCGATCAGCTCCAGAACCCCTTCAGTCATTGAGGTTCTGGCCTTGAACGCCCGCGACAGCGCGTCGGTTTTGATGGCTTTCTGGATGACGGCGCGGTCCGCTTCCAGCCAGGCCCCGCGGCCCGGCAGCTTGGCCGAGACATCCGGAACGGCGACGCCATCGGGCGAGCGCACAAATCGGATCAGCTCGTCCTGCGACAGGCTTTCACGCGTGACGGCGCACTGGCGGACGGGTCCGCCAGTGTCCTTTTTCGGGGACGCCTTCAGGCGTCTTGCGGGCTCATTCTTTTGGATCGGCATCGTCGCCGTCCTCTGCAGGTTCACCCTCAGCGGCAAGCGCGTCGAGATCGAAGATCAGTTCTTCCTCAGCCAGTTCCTCGGCTTCTTCGCTCGCCTTGCCGATTTCGCCGAGCGCCATCAGCGCGCGTTCTTCTTCGGTGAGGTCTGCAGCTTCGCCTTCGGCTTCTGCGGCCATGTCGGCTTCAAGCTGAGTGAGCGCTTCCGGCTCGATCCAGCCAGCCGCGACGCGGGCACGCATGATGAAGAGCTGGGCTTCATCCTTGCGCATCTCGCCCTTCTTCAGGATGCCTTCCTGGAAGACCGGCTTGCCATCCGGGCCCGGCTCGCGCCAGCCCGTGATGTCGTCCGGAACGAGACCGGCAATGTCCTCGACAGTCTTCACATCGTTCTCGCCGAATTTCACGGCGAAGGCGACGTTCATGCCTTCGAGGTTCATCATCTCGTCCTCGACGCCAAGCTCCTTGCGGCGGGCGTCCTGTTCGGCCGCCAGCTTCTCAAGGTATTCGCGGGCACGTTCCTGGATCTCGGCAGCCACTTCAAGGTCGAAGCCATCAATCGTGATGAAGTCTTCCGGGGCAACATAGGCGATCTCTTCGACCGTCTCGAAGCCTTCGGAGGCCAGCAGCTGGGCCAGCGTCTCATCGGCGTCGAGCGCCTTCATGAAGAGTTCCGTGCGCAGCTGGAAGTCGCGCTGGTAGCGTTCGGAGTCGGCCGTCTCGGTGACGAGGTCGATCTGCCAGCCAGTGAGCTGGGAGGCGAGGCGGACGTTCTGGCCGCGCCGGCCAATCGCCAGCGGGAACTGATCGTCTGCCACGACGACTTCGACGCGCTGCTCGTCTTCGTCGAGCACCACTTTCGACACTTCGGCCGGCTGCAGCGCATTCACGATGAAGGTTGCCGCGTCATAATTCCACGGAATGATGTCGATCTTCTCGCCCGACAGCTCGCCAACGACGGCCTGGACGCGGGCACCGCGCATACCGACACAGGCGCCGACCGGATCGATCGAGCTGTCATTGGAGATCACACCGATCTTGGCACGCGAGCCTGCATCACGGGCGCAGGCACGGATCTCGATAACGCCGTCATAGACTTCCGGCACTTCCTGGGCGAACAGCTTGACCATGAAGTCAGGGTGCGCACGCGACAGGAAGATCTGCGGGCCCTTGGTCTCGCGCGAGACCTTGTAGAGATAGGCGCGCACGCGGTCATTCGGCTGGAAGTTCTCGCGCGGAATGCCGTCATTGCGGCGGATAATGCCTTCGGCGCGGCCGAGGTCGACGATGACGTGGCCATATTCGACGCGCTTGACGATGCCGTTGATGATCTCGCCGACGCGGTCCTTGTACTCTTCGTACTGACGCTCACGCTCGGCATCACGCACCTTCTGCATGATCACCTGTTTGGCGGTCTGGGCAGCGACACGGCCGAAATCGAAGGGCGGAAGCTCCTCCTTCAGCTCGTCGCCAATCTCCAGGTCGCTGTCGATCTTCTTCGCATCGGTGAGCGACAGTTGCTGGGCCGGATCCTCGATCTCTTCATCTGCGACGACCGTCTGGACGCGCCACAGGGTCTGCTCACCCGTATCGCCGTCGATCACGGCGCGGATGTCATGTTCCTGGCCATAGCGGGACTTGGCAGCTTTCTCGATGGCTTCCTGCATGGCTTCGATCACGATCGCCTTGTCGATTGCCTTTTCCTCGGCAACCGCTTTCGCGATCTGCAGGATTTCGAGCCGGTTGGCCGATACGCCGACTGCACTCATCTCGTGTCTCCACTTTCTTCTTCATTATTGTCTTCGTCTTCGGTCTCATCGACTTCGAGACCGGAGAAATTCTCATCATCCGGCTGGGGCGGAAGCCCGCCGCTCGCCTTGGCCGCTTCGATGAGCTCATCCGTGAGCACGAGGCTGGCCTTGGACATTTCATGGACCTGGGCCACCAGTTCGCTCTCATCATCGAGCTCGATTGCCACGCCGTTTTCGTCTTCCCTTTGTATCACACCCTGGAAGCGCCGCCGACCATTGATCGGCATGGCAAGCTCCACCTTGGCGAGATGGCCGACCCAGCGGCCAAAGTCGCCTTCACGGGTCAGCGGCCGGTCAATGCCGGGCGTCGAGACTTCAAGCCGGTATGGATCGCTGATCGGGTCAGCCGCTTCCAGCACCGGCGAGATGGCGTGCGAGAGGTCCGCACAATCCTCGACATTGGTCGGTGCGCCGCCCTTCTTCTCTGCCATGATCTGCAGGGTCGGACGCCGTCCGCCCATAAGGCGCACGCGAACAATCTCCATGCCGAGGCCTTCTGCAAGGGGCTCGATCAGGGAGAGAATGGTCTTTTCCTGCTGCGTCAGCGCGATCAAGGTGTACGTGTCTCCGGGGCAAAAGAAAGCGGCGGACCCGTTGCCGGACCCGCCGCCGATATTTTTCGACTTGGCGCCTAGATAATTATCTGCGGCGCTTTTGTCTAGAGAAGTTTCAGGTCAACCGCCGAGGTCTTGCCGCGGCGCTCATCCGTGTGAAGCTCATATTCGATGGCGGCGTCCTCGGCGAGGGTGCGCATGCCCGAGCGTTCAACAGCAGAGATGTGGACAAAGATGTCCGAACCACCGGCGTCCGGCTTGATGAAGCCATAGCCTTTTTGGTCGTTGAACCATTTTACTTTTCCGGTTGCCATTGTGGCTACTCCAGTCTTCTCCCCGCGCCGGGCCCACACCTTGTGGACGGTCGCGAAGGGTCTCGAAGTAACGGGGGGAAGTGAAGTCAGTACCGTCGGTCCGACGGGGTCTTGAAAATCAGACCGACCGTATATTCGATGACATGCATTATGCCTCAAATCTCGAAGCTCTTCAAATGAAGTTTCATGACAGCCGTTAAGCTTCCCGGCGAAACTCGAAAAACACCGGCGCAATGTCGCCAAGCTGTTTGGTCTCATACCTTGTGGTGAAGTGGTCTTCTGGCGCGACGCGCCAGTCATCGGCCCGGTTGGCCTGCCACTCTAGCGCCGGGTGCTGCAGGAAACGCAGCAGCGCGTCATCGGCATAGGAGCGCACATCTGTCGCAAATCGCAGGGCCGCGCCGGGTTTCAGCACGCGCGTGATCTCGTCCAGGAAATCGCTCTGGATGATCCGTCTCTTGTGGTGACGTTTCTTCGGCCAGGGGTCGGGGAAGAGAATGAACACACGGTCGAGGCAGCCATCCGGCAGCAGGGTGATCAGCTCTCGAACATCCTCATCCCAGAGGCGTACATTGGTGAGGGACATTTCCTCTATGTCGGACAGGCATTTCGCGACGCCTTCCACGAACACTTCGCTTGCCATAATGCCCACGGCCGGATTGGCGCGCGCCTGCGCGCTGACATGTTCGCCGCCGCCAAAGCCGATCTCCAGCCAGAGATGCTGCGGGGCCGTCTCGAACAGGGTCGCCGGCACCTGCAGCGCCTCCCTGTCGGCAGGGATCCTGAGGCGGGGCAAGAGATTATCAACCAAACTCTGCTGTCTGGCAGAAAGGGGACGCCCCCCCGTGCGACCGAAGGAGCGAATGGGTGAGTGTCGGGGACTTCGCATTAGCTGGAAAACCGTCTTTCGGCGAAACAGGGCAGGCTCAAGCGGCAGGTTTTGAAAGATACCGCGTCGATTGGAAAGTCTGGGCTGCCTGGATGGCTGTATTTTTCGTGTTTTCGGCGATTGCGCCACGCGATGCCCATTTCGACGCGGCCCACTATCACCTGCAGAATGGCTGGTCCTTCTGGCAGGGCCGTCTCGACCAGGATCTCGCCCCGTCCGAGATGCATTCCTTCCTCAATCCGGTCCATAGCGCCATTGTCTGGCTGATCATCAGCCACCTGCCTGGCCCGCTCGCCATCGGCCTGCTCGGCCTGGTGCAGGCCTCGATCCTGCCGGCGCTCTATGCCCTTCTGGCGCGCCTCGCCTGGCGCATGAAAGCCGATGTGTCGCCTGCCATCCTGATGGTGATGGCCTTTGTCGCCTTCGCCAGCCAGCCCATGATGCTGATGTTTTCAAGCATCCTCAACGATCATTGGGGCGCGCTCGGTTTCATCCTGGCTTTCGTCCTGCTCCTGCCTACGGACCGGCCCGCCCCAGGCCTCAAATCTCTCGCCCTCGCATCGGCCATTGTCGGGCTGATGTTCGGTCTGAAGCTCACCAATGCGGTCTATGTCGCCGGATTTGCTGCGGCGGTGCTTGTCGCTGCGCCGGACCATGCGGCGCGGCTGAAAGCTGTAGCGATCTGCGCCGTGGTCGGTCTGCTAAGCGCAATCGTGACAGGCGGCTGGTGGGCATGGGAAATGTATGAACGCTTCGGCAATCCCATCTTCCCCAACCTCAACAGCCTGTTCGGCTCCCCCTATGGCCCGGACACAGCCTTTCGCGACGAGAAATTCCTGCCCGCCTCCTTCTGGGAGGGGGTCGTCCGCCCGATATTCTTCAGCTTCGATGCGAGCCCGATCAATGAACAGGCCACAAGCGACGTGCGCCTGCTTGCCGGTTACATCGCCTGCTTCGCCATTCTCGGCCTCTCTGCTCGCGCGGCATGGCGGGGCAAGGCAGACGCTCGCCATCGCATCCTCTGCGCGCTCGCCGCCGGTTTCCTCGTGACCTTTGCCGTCTGGACGCTGATGTTCTCGATCCAGCGTTATGCGATGGGCCTCTACATTGCGGGACCGGTGCTGATGATGGGCGCGCTATGGCTGGTCTGGCCGCAGACGCTGAATGAACAACGCCCGCGCCTCGCCGTGCTCGTGCTGATGGCGGCGCTCCTCCTCTCGACCAGTTTCGAGCGCCTGCGCCGTGTGCCCTGGCAGAGCATGGATGAGCCCTATGTCTGGACAAAGCTTCCGGCAGGCGTCGATGTGACCGATGCGGTCATCATCCTGTCATCCCATTACCCGACCGGCTTTACCGCCCCCGCCTTCAGCGATGCACACCTGCTCACCCATGGCGATGCGCGACCCTGGAGCAAGCCCGCGCTCGCCAATTACCGCCCGCTCATCCAGGCCGAGATTGACCGCTCGCAGCGGGCTATCTTCGCCGTGATGTTCAGGGGGCAGGAATCAGGGTCGCAAGCGCTGGAACGCCTCGCCAGCGACTATCAGCTCAAGGCAGATTTCGATGCATGCCATCCGATGCAGACCGCTTTCGATAGCGGCTCGACGCACTGGATCCTCTGCCCGCTGACGCGCTAGCTGTCGTCACCATTGCGGCGGGCCGCACCGGCCGCCTTGATCGTCGCGAGCAGCGATTTGCGCAGCCCTTCATCATCAATCTTCTGGAAGGCCGAGATCAGCTCCATCGCTTCCTGGTCCATTTCAGGCAGCGGGGCCGCTTCCGGGTCTTCGGCAAGGCCCGGTGCCGGCAGGCTCAGATACTCTTCGGCGCCTTCATAGAAATACAGGACCGGAATATCGAGCACGCTCGATATTTCATAGAGGCGTCCCGCCGAAATGCGGTTCACGCCCTTTTCGTATTTCTGGACCTGCTGAAAGGTCAGCCCGAGCGTCTCGCCCAGCTGTTCCTGTGTCAGTCTCAGTTCCTTGCGACGCCATCTGAGGCGCTGGCCGATCAGGCGGTCAATGCGGCTGGGAAGTTTGCTGTCTGACATCCACCACGTCCAAATAGTCTACCTCTCGGACCCTATCGGCGCCAGGCCAGGAAGGCCAGTACGCTGAACAGGACCAGGGTCAGCCAGAAAAGGGCCGGGCCGTACTTCTGATACGGTGTGTTGGGCTGTCCGTTCGCATCAAGATAGGGTGCGGGCAACGGCGTGCGAACGACAGACGAAACCCAGCGGTCCGGGTCTCCTGAAACGCGCTGGCCGCGGGCCGCCTCACGTCCGAAGGCGTCGACCACGGCGGTTGCGCCGCGGCTTGCGACCCGCGCCATGGGCAGACCGGTTTCGATAGAGCGGTAGCGGTTCTGCGCATAATGCTGGGCGGGGCCCATGCCAGACCCGAACCAGGCATCATTCGAGACGACCACGATCCATCTTGCTTCGTCGCGTTGTGGTCCGGCCTTGCGCGCGATCTCGGGGAACAGGCCTTCATAACAGATCATGGCGATAAAGGGCGGAAGGTCGCGCGGGAACAGCACGGTCGGTTCACTGCCAGGTTCAAAGCCGCTCTTGGCCATCTGCTGCATCGGTCCAGGCAGGATGCCGGCAATCGCATTGCCAAATGGCACGATTTCGGTGGCGGGCAGTTCGCCGAACGGGACAAGGCGGTGCTTGTCATAGAGCGCGATCAGCTCGGCGCGGCCGGCTTCGGTCTGCAGGACGGCGAGGCTGTTATTGTAGACGCCTTCCGCGCCATCGAGGCTGCGGCGGGTCGTGCCGACAATCAGCGTCCGGTTTCCGAGATAGGCAGAGATGACGTCCAGCGCGTAATTGTTGGCCAGCAGGTCAAAGGGCAGGGCTCCCTCAGGCCAGATGATGATGTCGTTCGGGTCGCTTTCAATATCGCGCAGGAAGGTCCCATAGCGGGCGAGCACCTTGTCGCCTGTGCCCTGGTATTTCTCGGCCTGCGGAATGCCGGCATCCATCAGGACAACCGTGTCTTCCGACATGACGGGCGGTGTTGCGAGCCGCTGCGCGCCCCAGGCCCAGCCAAAGCCGATCAGCATGACGGCGGCGATCACGGGCAGGGCCCGGCCGATCACACCACGTGCATCGCGCGTATCGACGAGCGCGGCCGGTGCGCCGCAGATGAACAGGGTCACCAGGGTCAGCCAGTAGACACCGCCAAGCGATGCGGCCTGCGAGAGGGCGCCGCCGGGTGACCAGGTGGTGCCGAAGATATTCCATGGAAACCCGCCGAAAAGGTGGCCGCGGACCAGTTCCGCCAGCGCCATGAACACGGCGAAGATGAAGATTCGCGACGGCGAAGCCGACCAGAATGCGCCGGCAAGCGCTGTGGCCGCCGCCCAGATCAGCGCCATGCCGCCCGGCAGGGCGATCAGTGGCATCCAGATGAAAATTGCATGCTTTTCCGGCTCGATCAGGAAGGGTGAGGCCGTCCAGTACATGCCGACAAGGAAGAAACCGTAGCCAAAGGCCCAGCCGCGCATGAAGAGCGCCCGGCCCCAGCGGGCCTGTCCGCGCGCGCCATCCATCATCCAGATGAGACCTGTCACTGAAATGATCAGGGCAGGCGTCAGGTGGAAAGGGGCAAAGGCCAGCGCTGCGAAAGCACCGAGCAGCGCTGAAAAGCCGAGCGCAGGCCAGCCGCGCAGCTTCGCCAGCGCTTCATGGACCGGCCCGAGGGCGGTGAAGCCGTGACTGCGAATGGGTTCGCTCAAGCTGAAGCCTCTTGCGGCAGGCGGCGAACGACAAGCCGTTCGATCCGTCGCGAATCCCCGTCGAGAATTTCTATGTCGGCACCGGTCGGATGGCGCAGCACCTCGCCGCGCAGTGGCACTTTGCCAGCCAGCGCAAAGGCGACGCCGCCAAGCGTATCAATGTCGACATCGGAATCGGGAATATCGAGGTCGAGCCCCGTCTTTTCCTCGAAATCTGAAATTTCCATACGCGCATCTGCCTCCCAGGCATGGCGTCCGCGGCGGATCACCATGGCTGGTTCTTCATCGTGTTCGTCTTCAATGTCACCGACGATTTCTTCCATCAGGTCTTCCAGACAGACGAGGCCGTCAGTGCCACCATACTCGTCCACAACGAGCGCCATGTGAATCCGGCTTGTCTGCATTTTCACAAGAAGATCAGCGAGCTTCATCGAAGCCGGGACGAACAGCACATCGCGGCGCAGGCGCTCCAGCGGGCGGTCCATGCCATCACCACCGCGTGCAATCTCTCCGACCACATCCTTGATGTGGACGAGGCCAATCGGATCGTCGAGGGATTCGCGGTAGACCGGCAGGCGCGAATGCGACTCTTCAGCATAGAGCTGGATCAGGCCGGGAAGATCGGTTCCAAGTTCCACACCGACAATTTCTGCCCGCGGGACCATCACGTCCGCGACGCGCGCTTCTTCGAATTCTGCCAGGCGCAGGCGCAGTTGCTGCGGCGTATGGCGTGCCTGATCTTCCGGCACGGCTGCGGGCTCTGGTGTCAGTTCGCGCCGCCGGCGAAAGGGAAATAATCGCGGGCGGCGCTTCGTCTCTCGGTCAGTACTGTCGGTCATTACCTTCGAACTCAGGAGTGGGCGGAGTATGGATCAGCGATACCAAGGCTGGCAAGCGCGCGCACTTCCAGGGACTCCATTTCAGCGGCCTCTGTGTCTTCCATGTGATCATAGCCCAGAAGATGCAGATAGCCGTGGATGACGAGATGGGTGAGGTGGTCGGCAAGTGCAATCTCCCGTGCCCCTGCATCGCTGCTGGCGATACCGAAACCGATCGCAATATCGCCAAGGAAAGGCGCTTCCATCTCGTCGGCGGGGAAGGACAGGACATCGGTTGGCTTGTCCTTGCCGCGCCAGTCACGATTGAGCTGGTGCATCTCGGCATCATCTGTCAGAAGCAGGGCGACTTCGCCGGCCTTTCCAGTGATCGCACAGCCCGCATCGAGCGCGGCCTGGCACACTTTCTCATGATCGGGGCAGGCCGTTGTCCAGGTCTCGTCTTCAACGCGCAGGTCGAGCGTCATGCTCATCTTTGCGCCTCTCCATCCTTGTCATAGGCGCGGATGATGCGCGAGACGAGTGCGTGACGGCGAACGTCAGCGGCCGTGAATCCGACAAAGCCGACCCCCTCGACGCCCTCCAGGATTTTCAGCGCATGCGCGAGGCCGGACGGCGTTTTCGCAGGCAGGTCGACCTGTCCGGGGTCGCCCGTCACCACCATGCGGCTGTCGCGGCCAAGGCGCGTCAGCACCATCTTCGTCTGCCCGACGGTCGCATTCTGCGCCTCGTCCATGATGACAAAGGCATTCTTCAGCGTGCGTCCGCGCATGAAGGCGAGGGGGGCAACTTCGATGATCTTCTTCTCGCGCATCCGCTCGACCTGGTCGGCACCTAGCACTTCGTTCAGCGAGTCCCAGATCGGGCGCAGATAGGGCTCGACCTTTTCTTCAAGGTCACCCGGAAGAAAGCCGAGATTTTCGCCCGCCTCGACCGCAGGACGCGTTATGATCAGTCGTTCCTTGGTTTTCTTGCGCAGCTCCGCAGCGCCAGCGGCAACGGCGAGGAAGGTCTTGCCCGTACCGGCCGGACCCGTGCCAAAGACGAGATCCGTGCCCGGCCGCGTCAGATAGTCGATATATTTCGCCTGCATGTTGGTCTGCGGCATGACGGGCACGCGGAGGCCAGACAGGGAGCCATAGGACTCTGCCGGTGCGCGCGCCTGCTCGATCGCGCCCTCAAAGGCGTCCTCTCCGGCATCCGGATCGGCCTTCAGCATCTTCTCGAACGCTGCGAGTGTCGCCTCGGCATTTGCCACGGCATCGGCAGAGCCGGACAGGCGGATGCTGCCGCCCTGGCTTTCAGCCTCGAGCTTGCCGTCTATGAACGCCATTTCCAGCTTCATCAGGTTGCGATGCTGCGGTCCGCAGAGCGCTGGCAACTGATCAGGATTGTCGGGCGTGTAGAGGCGGGTGATCGTGCCTTTCAAATCAGGCGGCCTCCACCGCATGGGCAAGTTCGCCAGCGAGGGCGTTGAGCGTGGCACCGACAATTTTCACGTTGACGATCTGCCCATAAGTCGAGGCAGGTGCATCAAAATGCACTGCCTGCTGCCAGGGGCTGCGTCCATGCATCTGTCCATCAAGGCGGCCCTTGCCTGTCACGAGCACCGGAATGGTCTGCCCGATCTTTGAAGCGTTGAAGGCGCGCTGTTGTTCCCAGAGAAGGGCCTGCAGGGCGTGGAGGCGCTCTGTCGCGACATCGTCCGGCACATGGCCGAACATGTCCGCGGCTGGCGTGCCGGGGCGCGGGGAGTACTTGAATGAATAGGCGATGGCGTAATTGACCTCGCGGACAAGGTTCATCGTGTCCTCGAAATCCTTGTCGCTCTCGCCCGGAAAGCCGACGATGAAGTCGCTCGCCAGCGCGATATCCGGCTGCGCCTCGCGCATCTTGCGCATGATGTCGAGATAATGCTCGGCTGTGTGGCCGCGATTCATGGCTTTCAGGATAGTGTTCGAACCTGACTGAACCGGCAGGTGCAGGAACGGCATCATCGCTTCCGTATCGCCATGCGCGGCAATCAGGTCGTCATCCATGTCGCGTGGATGGCTGGTTGTGTAGCGGATGCGGTCGATCCCGCCAATCTTCGCAATATGCCGGACGAGCTGGCCAAGGCCCCACTCGGCTTGCGAGCCCTCCCCCTGAGCTTGTCGAAGGGTCGGTGCAGCGCCATGCCAGGCGTTCACATTCTGCCCGAGCAGGGAAATCTCGCGCACCCCCTGAGCGGCAAGGTTGCGGGCTTCAAAAATGATGTCATCGACCGGGCGCGACAGCTCTGCGCCGCGCGTATAGGGCACCACGCAGAAGGTGCAGAACTTGTCACAGCCTTCCTGCACGGAGAGGAACGCCGTCGGGCCATCAGCCTCACGGGTCTTCGGCAGCGCATCGAACTTTTCCAGCGTCTCGAACTCTGTCTCCAGCCGCTCGCCGACAGCCCGGCTTGCCCGTGCCACCATTTCCGGCAGCTTGTGATAGGCCTGCGGCCCCAGAACCAGGTCCACAGCCGGCTGGCGACGCATGATTTCCGCGCCCTCGGCCTGGGCCACGCAGCCGGCGACAGCGATGGTCATCCTGCCGCCTGCGGCCTCTTTCATCTTCTTGATCTGCCCAAGCTCGGAATAGACTTTCTCCGTGGCCTTCTCGCGGATGTGGCAGGTGTTCAGCACCACGAGGTCGGCATTGTCCGCCGTCTCCACCGGCTGGTAGCCAAGCGGGCGGAGCACATCACGCATGCGCTCGGAGTCGTATACATTCATCTGGCAGCCATACGTCTTGATAAACAGACGTTTGGGCTCGGGCCTCGAAGTCTCGGAAGTCATGCGCGGGCTTATGCCTGAAAAGAGAAGATCAGGCCAGTGCTGGTGTTAGTGGGGTTGGGTCGGTTTCGGTGTCCGGCCCTAATCCTTCTTCAGCGGCACACCGTAAAGCTCCAGCCGGTGGTCGACGAGCTTGTAGCCGAGGCGTTCGGCGATCTCGATCTGCAGCTGCTCGATCTCTTCGGAGTGGAACTCGACCACATCGCCCGATTTCACGTCGATGAGGTGATCGTGGTGCTCGTCCGGCACTTCCTCGAAGCGGGCGCGGCCGTCGCGAAACTCATGACGCTCGATGATGCCGCTCTCTTCAAACAGCTTCACTGTCCGGTACACGGTCGCCAGCGAAATCGAACTGTCCAGCGCATTTGCGCGGCGGTGCAGCTCTTCAGCATCGGGATGATCTTCAGCCGCTGACAGGACGCGCGCAATGATGCGCCGCTGCTCTGTCATTCGGAGGCCTTTATCGGCGCAAAGTTTTTCCAGACGATCCATATCGTTCTCATGCCCTCGATTCTGGTTTGTGTCCAGCAGCAGGCCGGGACATCAACAATGCGTCGACCAGCTGGCCTCCGGGTCTTCTATAATAGTTTTTGCGCCTGCCGTCGGCAAGGAAACCGCATCCCTGATAGAATTTTACCGCTGCGTCATTGTCGGCTGCGACATCCAGCAGGAGACGATCGGTACCATACGGGCCCAGCAGCTGCACGCCGCGCTCGAGCAGCAGGCTCGCCAGGCCCTGCCGCTGAGCGTCTGGTGAAACCGCCAGCGTCAGGATTTCAGCGTCGGGCGGGGTCTTCTGGAACAGGATGAAACCGGTCATCCGCGCGCCATCCCCTCCAGCATCCTCGGTCGCAAGGCCGAGCGTGGTCGACAGGGCGAGCGTGTCGCGGAACGCCCAGGCAGACCAGTTGTCACCATTCGTGAAACAGGCTTCGTGAATTCGGGCGCAGGCTGGCGCATCCTCAGGCGTCAGCAGCCTGACAGGCTGGTCACTCATGGCCGTTTGCCACCGGGCAGCGCTGCATCGGGTCCGCGCACATAGGCCGGACTTGCTGGCGCATCATCGGGCTCTCGTGAAACGCAGAGTTCCGCCGCCCGCAGGGCGCCGGGGGCGGCTTCGTGAAGGTCAAGCTCGGGCACGGCTGTGTGAAGGGCTTCAAGGCCCGTGCCGTAGACGAAATGCGGATGCGCGGCGAGTTCGCTCACAATACTGTCCAGTCCGATTTCTTCCGGCCGGTCAATCGCATCCCCCGTGCGAAAACGCTGCGCCCAATAGGTAATGTCCGGCGGGCGACGCTTGGCAGGAAGAAGGACAATCGCCGATCCCTGCTGGCCTGCCGGCAGCGCCGCTTCCAGCGCCGTGATACCAAGACAGGGCACGTTCAGCGCCAGGGCGAGCCCACGGGCGAAGGCAACGCCCACCCGGATGCCGGTAAAGCTGCCGGGACCCGTCACTACAGCAATCCGGTCGAGGTCTTCAAAGGACCGGCCAGCCTGGTCGACGCAGCCTGCCACGATAGCAGGAAGGCGCGCATCCTGGCCGCGGCTCATGGTTTCCTGCGCCTCGGTAAGACAGGCCCCATCTTCGACCAGGGCAACATCGCAGGCCGGTCCGGACGTATTGATGCCGAGGATCAGCATAGGCGCGCCAGATCAGAGGATCTGGCAGGCCTCGTCAAAGCTGAGGCGCGGGCTGCGGTCAAAGATCGTGCTGTCATCGCCATGTCCAATCGCCACCAGGAAATTCGAACGCCAGTGTTTGGTCTCTTCCTTGTTCGAGAAGAATTCCATGTCGACACCGTCCTGGCTGAAGCCGGACATCGGTCCGCAGTCGAGGCCGAGCGCACGCGCTGCCATGATGAGATAGGCGCCCTGCAGCGTGCCATTGCGATCGGCCGTCTCGCGGCGCTTGTCCTTGTCCTTGAACCAGTCCTTTGCGCCGGGATTGTGCGGGAAGAGCTGCGGGATCTTCTCGTGAAACATCATGTCGGTCGCCACGATGCAGACCCATGGAGCGTTCATTGTTTTCTCGCGATTGCCCTCCGACAGGTGCGGTGAGAGCCGCTTCTTGGCTTCCGGCGAGTTGATGAAGACAAAGCGTGACGGACAGCAATTGGCGCTGGTCGGGCCCATCTTGGTAAGGTCGTAGACGGCACGGATCAGCGTCTCGGGGACCGGTTTGTCCAGCCATCCATTGTAGGTTCGGCCATTTCGCCAGATCAGGTCCAGCGCATAGTCGTTTACAGGATCGGACATCAAGGTCTCCTCGCAAGGTTGGGTTTCAGATCGCGGCCTCGACAGCGTTCACTTCAGGAACATACGCTTTCAGCATGTTTTCGATCCCCTGCTTGAGGGTCATCGTCGAAGACGGACACCCTGCGCAGGCACCGCGCATGGTAAGATGGACAATGCCGTGCTCGGCATCGAATTTCTGGAAAGTGATGTCGCCGCCATCCTGGGCGACGGCCGGACGCACGCGTGTTTCGATAAGTTCGAGGATTTCCCCGACAATCTCCTTCGTGTCGCCCTCATAATCGTCGAGCGTTGTTGCGCCTTCGCTGCCATAATTGGTGGTCGAGCCATCATTGATGACAGGCAGGCCGGCGACGTAATGGTCCATGATAGCGGCCAGCACCATCGGGCGGACATGTTTCCAGTCGGCTTTTTCATCTTTCGACACTGACAGGAAATCCGCGCCGAGAAAGACGCCGGTCACACCGCTCACCTGGAACAAGGCCTGTGCCAGCGGGCTGGAGCCGGCTTCGGCCTCGCTCGCAAAATCGAAAGGGCCTGCATTTCCTGCAACCGTTTCGCCCGGCAGGAATTTGATCGTGTCCGGATTCGGGGTCGGCTCAGTCTGGATGAACATGTCTGTCAGCTCGTCTTTTGTAACCAGCTGCTCAGATGGACGGTTTGGCAGGGGCTTTCAAGCTTTGCGGGCGCTCAGCTGTCAGTTGCCTCGTCGCCAGAACCTTCTTCCGCAGCACCTTCATCGGACAGGATGGCCGCTTCTCGTGCAGCACGTTCCTGCAGGATGGCGCCGCCAAGGTCTTTCGTCGCCGAAGAGGCCTGGCCAAGGTAGAAAGCCATCATGGCCAGGTGATCAGCCATCAGGCGGGCATCGCCGGCCTGACTCGAAACGAAGACAGGATCGAGTTCAGCCGCCCGGCGCCAGCTCGCTTCGAGCCGGTCCATACGGCTTTCAACAGCCTCGCTGACGGCAAGCTCGGGCTCTGCCAGAAGCGAGGCCGTGATCAGCTGGCTGGCAACATGGGCACGGGCGCGCGCTTCGAAGAAGGCACGAATGTCTTCCTTGGAGGCTGGCCAGCCTTCTCGCATGCCGATGCGGGATTCAAGTCGGGCGCGCGACTTGTCGGCCCAGCTGGCAAACAGGGCGAGCTCATCAACCAGGGAATCGGTGCCGCCCGGCGCCGTGGCGAGGTCGCGCTCAAGCCGGCCCTCATAGCGCGCAAGCGCTTCTGCGGCCGCAGAAAGACGGGGCGTCTGGGCAAGATCTTCTTCCGGGGCCAGCAGACGTGCTGCCGCTGAAAGGTCGGGATCGGCCGTAAAATCTGAGGTCAGCGACTTGGCCGCGGTCATCCGCGTGAATTCGCTGAGCGACGCCGACAGGGATTTCTGCCATTCCGGAAGGCCGGTCAGGCGGGCCTGGGGATGCCAGCCAGCACGGTCGCTTGCCCAGCCGGGGCCTTCAAGTTCGCGGGCGATCAGGCTCAGCATCACGCCGGTTTCGGGCGAAGCCCAGGGAGTCTCTGCTGAAAGCACGACCGGATCGTCATTGATGCTGTGCGAGGCGACAATCATCGCCGGATAAAAGCCGACAAGAATGAGGACGAGGAGGATCTGGAAAAGACGGACAATGCGCCGCCACCAGAGCGACGCTGAATGCATCAGCGGAGACGGCTCAGCTTCTTCCAGATACTGCGCTGGAAGGTCGGTCCCGATCAGTGTGACGGCAGGCCCTTCCCGGTGCGGCGGTATGGGAAGCTTCTCCACATTGCTCATCGAACATCTTTCTACTGGTTGAGCGCCCCCGCGAGGCCCACTTTTGGGCGCGGAGACGGCGTTAGCAAGTCGTTAACGCATTAAACTTGAGACATTCCCAGTACAGGCCTGCAAATTGCGCACCACAGCGCAGCATGGCAATCGGGGCCTATTCGATGATCACGAAGCCCTCCGGAATCGGCGGCGGCGTGGATGCTACACCAATACTCGCTTCGATCTTTTCGCCGATGCCGCTTTCGCGTTCCTCATAGGCTGCGACCAGCGATGTGTAGGGTGGCACATGCACCCAGGCGCCCTCGGCCGTGTTCTGCAGAAGTTCGAAGTGAAGGTGGAAAGTGGTCGGTGTGCCGCCGAAATCATTCGACACATAGCCGAGCGTCTGCCCCTTTGTGACCGTGTCGCCAGCCGAGACCTGAAGCGCCCGCATGTTCATGTGCATGTACTTGTAGATGCGCGGGCCCGAGCGCATGGTCACAGTATAGGTGCCGATTGACTGGATGATGCCATCTTCCACGGCAACGACTTCATACAGCTTGCGGTCCGCGGCGGCGGTGCGGCGCAGCTCATTACAGCCTGCAGCTGTTCCAACGCGGATATCCTGTCCCTGATGGATCTTGCTCACCGGGCAATAGGGCGAGTTGCGGTTCGATGAGCGCGTCTCGCAGAAATTGTCCCGCCATGGATACTCGTAATTGCGCGGGTCGCACTGGTCCCCGCCGGCAATGCCGCCGCCAAACATCCAGACCTGTGATTGCAGATAGGCTGGCGCAGACTTGATCGGGAAACGGATGCCCGGCGCAAAAATGGCTTCGGTCTCGATTGTCCCGGTGCCTGAGCCTGGAAGCAGGTGGCCGGCCTCGACATAGGAGAAAACGACGGTTGGCTCTGGCTCTACCGGATTGTCCACCGGGGTCGGGTCGATATCTGGGCCGGGCTCGGGGTCGACCGGTTCTGGATCAGTGTCGGTTTCCGGATCGACAGGGTCGGTATCTGGGGTCTCCGGGTCGGTATCGCTATCGACAGGGGCGACAGGGTCAGTCCCGGGCTCGGACGGATCGGCTGGGTCAGTCTCGGGATCGGTGCCCAGATCGGTCTCTGGGTCGGTTGCCGGTTCCGTGTCCGGCGTTGCCGGGCCGGTAGGGTCGGACGGGTCAGCCGGATCCGTCGGGTCTGTATCGACCGGCGTGTCCGGTCCGGTGTCGCCAGTATTATATGGGTCTTCGACCGGTTCGCTTGGCGGGGCAGGACCCGGTGCGCCGGGTGGAATGTCGGCCTGATAGCCGTCATCACGATTGTCACCCGGATAGCGAATCTTGTCGCAGGCCGGCACTAGCAGCAATGCGCCGGCGGCTAGTCCCCAAAGCAGTTTCATTATTGTGTCCCCGAGATCACGATTTCCTCTGCGACGGCCATGGCTTCTTCTTCCGTGATGCAATCGCCGCCTTCTTCCCCCGAGCCCAGGCATTCGAATTCGACCAGGTAATCGGCGCCATAGCGCGAAAATGAAACAATCGCGCCTGTCGTGGTTTCCGAATAGGTCATGTCTTCGGACTCTCTGTTCTCGACGCCCGGAATATCCGTCACGAGATTGGTCCCGTTCACGATGAGATTATACTCGGCGCCGGGGAACACAGCGAAATATCCGTCTGGAACGGGCCGAAATTGTGGCTGCTGGCCATTGCTCGCGCCAGCCGGGCGAACAGGCGCGGTCGGCAGCAGGACCGGCACGGGCGGGGCCGTCGATCCAGACTGGATGTTGAACGTATTGTCCGTCTCGTCAGGCGGTGAGGAAGCAAGGTCATTGCGCGCCGCTTCCCAGTCGATTTCAGTCTGGATCGTTGCCGAAGCAGGCCGCACGGTGTCCGGCTCCGTCTCGGCGGGCGGCGTTTCAGGCACTGGCTCCGGCTCTGTGGGCGTCTCGGCGAGATCGGTCTCGCCCGGCGTTTCACTCACCTCCGGCGTGTCCTGATCCTTTCCGCCAATGCCGTTGAGGCTGAGATCGCACCCTGCGACCACCATGCCCGCACCCAGCAGGCCAATAATGCCGTAATGAATCTTCATCGGATTTACTCTTCCTTGCCTGCCTTTGCCGAATAATCTGGCTCAACATAGGCGACATTGTCCATCGCCTCGATCTCGGAAATGACGGTTCGGAGGCTGCGTGACCCAGAACCGGTCAGCAACAGCTCTCCGGAATAACTGGCGCGCTCCAGCTTCAGTCCCTCGAGCGCGGGCTTGCCGGCGGCCCAGGCCCGAAAACGTGCCCGACTGCCCTCCGGGTCCTTCCGGAAATTTTGCCCGATCTCTTCGAGAGCGGGTTCGGCGTCGAATTTGACGATGATGGCATACTGGACCGCTGCTGCGACAATGGCGGAACTGCCGCCAGCAGACGAGTCCTGCCCGGTTGCCGTTCTGCCGACAGAAGTTGTCCGGAAAATCTCGTCCTCCGGGACGGGCACGGTCACGACGACCGGCTCCGACACATTGGCGCTGTCATATACAGAGATGACCGATTGCGGTTCGCTCGCGGACGAATAGGACAAAGCGCCATTCCCTGAGCCGGGACTCGCGGCCAGCCACGCAACCCCACAGACGGCGCAGACTGAGATCGCGACAATCGCAAGACCGACCTGTCCGCCATAATAGTGCTTGGTCTTCACCGGTTCGTCACTTTGTGCCACCGACCTGTTCTTTCCTTACCGCGTCAATTGTCGAGATTTACATCCGACAGGTTCAAGAGCCCTCCCCCGCAAGGGAGTCTGCATATTTCGGAACCGGCGCTGACAGGCTCGGCTCCCGGGTATTGATCGCATGGGCCCGAACATTGTTCCTGAGACCGTGGATTGAGTGCGGTCAGCAGGACGTCTGCAAGGGCAGTGCCGGTGAGGTCCGGACGCTTCGACTTGATGAGGGCGAGAGCGGCCGAAACATGCGGTGCGGCCATGCTGGTTCCCTGTTCATAGGCGTAATAGCAATCGGCGATGGACTCATTGGTGACCGGGTCGGTGCAGTTGGAGGCGTGCTTGGTCGACAGGATGCCGTCAGGGCGTCCGTCACCATTGTCGTCGCGCTGGAGGTCGCCGCCTGGGGCGAGGACATCGACCTCCGCCCCGTAATTGGAATAGGGCGCGATGCGCCCGCGCGCATCACCGGCTGCGACCGATACCACATTATTGCAGCCGCCCGGCGCATAATACTGCGTCGATACCGAGTCATTGCCCGCCGCCGAGACAACGACCACGCCGCGCTCTGTCACCGCATTGATGGCGTCCTGCATCGAGGCCGGGCAGAAGCGGAAAAGGCCGATCGACAGGTTGATGATGTCGGCCGGATTGTCGTTCCAGACCTCATTGCCAAGCTCGTCATATTCGGGGATCAGGCCGCCTGCCCAGCGGATGGCATCATTGATGTCCGACAGGCGTCCGCCGCATTTGCCGAGCGCGCGTACCGGAACGATCTTCACATTCCAGGCCCCGCCAGCAACGCCATTCCCATTGTTCGAGACCGACGCGCCGACCGTTCCGGCCACATGCGTGCCATGAAAAGTGTCTTCGAAGACGAATTCTTCTGGGCACTGGTCGCCCGGATCATTCGGGTCGCTGTCACGGCTGTCGCCATCATTGGCCATCGCAATATCGGTGACCATGTCCCAGCCGGCGGCAACATTGGGCGAATCCACAATGTCGGGGTGGCTCATTTCAAGGCCTGTATCGACAATCGCAACGACGACTTCGGGAGAGCCCTGCGTGGCCTGCTTGGTCCAGAAGTCGACAAAGCCCGCACCGCCGGCGACCTGACCGGTGCCGGTGCCCTGGTTCAGGAAGTTCCACTGCAGCGACCACAGTGGATCATTCGGCGTAATGGAGACGGCCGTTATCGGCCCCTCATTCTTCGGACGCCGCACGAACTGGTTCTGATAGAGCCAGTCCTTCTCGACATATTCGAACTCGCCGCTCGCCTTGAGGTCCTCGATGACGCACACCGTGGCGAGCACGGCGTCCTCGGAAATTTCTTCCGGCGTCATGCTTTCCGGGCAGGTCATCGACTCGTCATCCTCCGCGATCCACGGCGTCACATCATCGTCGGGCCCGCCATACTTGGTCGGCTTCATTGCCCGCGACCCGACCTCGATGACCATCTGGCCAGAGCGCGAGCGCTGGATGTTCGCGGCAAGGCCATAGCGCTGCGCGGTCTCGATCATCTGCGATTCTGCGTTCACCTGCGCGCTGAGCGCATCCTGGCGCATCATGAGGCGGCGTTCGGCCGACTTTTGCGGAATAGGGGCCGCAGGCGCCATGGCGCGTGGCCGTTCGGCGGCAACGCCATCGGTCCCTTCCGGCGCGTTCGCAGCAGGCTCGTCCAGCCGGTACTGCAAGGTGCGCTGATCTTTCAGCACGGCCCGCGGCAAGCCCTGCGCCATCTGTTCGCGCGAAGTCGGGTCGATGGTGATTATCCTGCGGCCTTTCATATTGCTGTCCATCCGGGACGGCTCACCCAGATTGAGTGAGCGGCTCGGGTTCTGCAGCTCCGCGATTTCCTCTTCAGTGGGGACAACGATGACGGCATCGGCTTCATCGGAAGCCACATAGGCCTCGTAATCTTCGATCCTGGGACCGGTGAAGGCTTCCTCCACCGTTTCCGGTTGCGGTAGGCTGCGCGGCTTGGCCACAATGGAGCCGACAACGAATTTGCTTGGTGTGGTCGTTGCGACACGCACGGGCGAGGCTTCCTGCATGGCACCCTGGAAGGCGCGCGCCTCGACCGGCACACTCTCCATATTGGTGCCGCCGCCTGACGCGCCGATCTCTTCGCCGCCAAGCTGCTTCATCACCCCTTCGCCAATCTCGGAGAGGCGCTCCAGCCGCTCATCCGTCCGGTCACAGGCCGACAGTGTCAGGCCGAGTCCGATGGCAATTATGCCTGCTGCATATCTCTTGCTGGTTGTCATCCTGGCTGCAATCCCCACGCTTTCGCCACCCCATTGAAAGGCATGATAGCGGCAAGTTAACCAAATGACGAGGCTTGGATTGGGGTGATTTGGGGGCAGAAAAGCCTGTGCCTAGATTGCCCCGAGCGCATGGCCGACGACTTCGCCGGCCTCCCGGATGGCTTCGCGGGCCGGCATCGACATGGCCGTAAGGTTCATGAACCCGTGCACCATGCCGGGGTGTTCGCGGATGGTCACCGGCACGCCATGCGCCGCGAGCTTCGACGCATAGGCGCGCCCCTCATCTTTCAGCGGATCCCAGCCGCACAGCACGAAATGCGCCGGCGCGAGCCCCTTGAAGTCGTTGTCTGGCGCAAAGAGCGGCGAGACTTTCGGGTCCATCCGGTCGGTTTCACTGTGGATGTAGGCGTCGCGGAAATAGTCGAACAGGTTTGGCGACAGGAAGAAGCCTTCCTGGAAGGTCAGTTTCTTCGTCCGGATGTCGACAAACTGGACCAGCGGATAAAGCAGAAGCTGGAAGGCCGGCAGGGGGCCGCTCTGGCGCACCATTTCCTGGCAGAGAAAGGCTGAAAGATTGCCGCCGGCGCTGTCACCCGCCACGCACAGCCGTTCCGGGTCCATGTTGAGGATATCCGTCCGCGCGGCGGCCCATTCCCACACAGCCACCGCATCCTCATGCGCAGCCGGGAACGGATTTTCGGGCGCCAGCCGGTAATCGACCGACAGGACACGGCAACGCGACGCCGCAGCCAGCCTGCGACAGATCATATCGTGGCTGTCGAGGTCACCGAGGACAAAACCGCCGCCATGGAAGAAGACGATACCCGGACCAGGCCCGATCCCCGCGCCGAGCGGCGTGTAGAGCCGCCCCTTCAGCGTCCCGTCAGCTCCATCCACCGCCAGCATCGATATCTCGGCAAGCTCAGGCGCGTCGCGCTCGACCGAACGGCTCGCGCGGTAAAAGCTCTGGCGCAGCCGGTCGGTGGACTGTTTCCAGTCCAGTCCCGAAAAGTCCGGAAGCTTGAAACGGTCCATGAAGCCGCGAATGGTCTCATCCAGTGCCATGAAACGTAGATGCGTGTTCTTCGCGACTTTTTGAAGACGGGAATTGTCTGGAAAGGAGAGGTTTTTTGGGCCAGTTTGCGCGCATGTCCGAAATCAATGTCTTCTGGTCGTTCAGATCGCCTTACTCCTATCTCGCCACGCGGCGCCTGATCGCCATTGGTCGCAAATGGGATATCCGGGTGCGCCCGCGTCCGGTCTACCCGATCGCGATCCGCACGCCGGAATTCTTTTCCACGATCCGTCCGCAGTGGACGCCATACCTGTTGCGCGACATTTTTCGGTTGTCCCAGTATCTCGGTCTGCCCATGGGGCGGCCCAATCCGGACCCGGTCGTGATGAACATGGCGACACGCGAGATTTCCAGCGACCAGCCCCATATCGGACGTCTGACCCGCATGGGAATTCTGGCCTGCGAGGCGGGCGACCACGAAGGCTGGGCCTTTCTCGATCAGGTCTCGACCCTGATCTGGTCCGGAACGCCCTGGACGGAAGGCACGCACCTGTCGCAGGCTGTCGCTGCAGCCGGGCTGAACCTCGCCGAACTGGACAGGCGTCAAGCCGAAGAGAGCGCGCGGCTGGAGGCGGTAATCGTGGCCAATCAGGACGAGCAGGAACCCTATCACTGGGGCGTTCCGCTCATGGTTTATGAAGATGAGCCCTTCTTCGGGCAGGACAGGCTGGACCTGCTGGAGTGGCGTCTGGAACAGTCCGGAGTGAAACGCCGCCAGCAGGCCTGACCTAGAAGCGCGACAGCTGGCGCATCTGGCGCTCGATGCCGCCACGGGCAGCTTGCGACATCACCTCGCTCCATAGCCGCCCCTTGGTGTCCTGGGGGAGGGCGTCAATCTTGCGCAGGATGGTGACGCCAAGATCACAGAAATTCACCTGCTCCATGGCCCGGTCCATTTCGGCCCGGCTGGAGCCTTCAAGCGTCATCAGCTTCATGATCTGCGGGTCAGTCACCAGACCCAGCATGAGGGTCTGGACCGCCCGCTGGTCATCCGGGGTCAGCGGTCCGTAATTCCTGGGATTGGCCCGCGCATCATGGATCGCGTCGAGCACGATGCCATTGAATTCCAGCCCGAAATTATAAAGCCCTGCACCATGCCCGACCCGGTCGAAGGCGGCGGCATAAAGCTGCTGCTCCGACAGGCTGGCCAGAGTAATCAGGTCCGAGCCCTTGCAATAAGGCGCTCCCGACCGCGACAGCTCAGTGAGCCCATCGATGCCGAGATCGAGCAATTCGTTGAAATAGCGCACATCCGCCCGGGCGAGACGCTCGAAACTGTCCTCGATCTCGGCGTATCCGGCCTGCATGACGAGAACGCCGAGTTCGACATTGTCCGCGCCGCGGGATCTTGCCTTGTTCACGTCGCGCTGAAGATCGTTCGCGACCGACGGAAACGTCCTTTGAAGCTTGGTGAGATAGGCTTGGGTCGGCGTGTCCTCAAAGGCCGCGAGCAGGCTGGGGTCTGCCTGTTCTTCGGCAAGTCCGGGCACCGGTGCCTTGCCCTCGCCTGTAATGGACGGGAAGAACAGGACGCCGACGAACAGTGCCGACACGACGCCGATGGTGATGAGACCAAAGGCCAGTCCGCCTCCGGACTTGTCGTTTCCGTGTCTTGCGTCAAACATCCAGATCCCTCCCGGCCGAGGCTCAACCTATCTAAAAAAGCCGGAAAAAGCTGAGATTTGGTTATCAGGACTCAACCACACCGGGACCTGGGGGCTCGGCATAGAGGGCCTGGACGAGGGCATCGCGGCGGTCGATGACACACCTTTGGTTGACATAGCCCTTGTCGGTAATCTCACCGGCATCGATGGACGGCGGCTCCGTCATGACCACGAAACGCTTTATGCGCCGCGATGATCCCTTCTCGTTCGCATTGAAGGCCTTCACCTTCGCCGCAAGGTCCCCGACCAGCTTCATATAGCCCTTCTGCATGTCACCGTCGGCATCTTTCACATAGCTCTGGAAGGTTGCTGGCGCTGGCCAGAACAATGCACCAATGAAGTCCTTGTCCTGCCCGGCAATTACCGCATCGAAGACCAGCGGCGAGCAGGCCGCGACAAGATCTGGACGAAGCGTTCCGACGCTGACCCAGGTCCCGGTCGACAGCTTGAAGTCCTCGCCGACGCGGCCATCAAAGACAATGCCCTTATTGGGGTCATTCTCGTCGACCATGACGGCGGCGTCGCCCAGCTTGTAATAGCCTTCCTCGTCAAACACTTCCTTGTTCTTCTCCGGCATGCCCCGATAACCGTGCATCACGCTCGGGCCCTTCACGCGGACTTCCAGCTTGTCACCGGTCGGGACCAGTTTCAGTGTCATGCCCGGCAGCGGCAGGCCGATCAGGCCGACCCGTTCAACCACCCAGTGCACCACGGTGATGCCCTGCGTCTCGGTCGCGCCATACATGGTGACGATCGGAATGCGTTTGCCTGTCGCCTTGATGGAAAGCGCCTGCAGGCGGTCATAAAGGTCATCGGACAGCGTCGCGCCGCCATAGCCGATCGACTTCATGTTCTTGAAGAAGGCGTGCAGCAGCTTCTCATCCTTCTCCATCGCATCGGCCAGCATGGAGAGGGCAATCGGCGCGGTACCGAATGTGCTCGGGCTGACATCATAGATGTTGCGGATGGTTTCGCCGAACAGGTCCGGGGTCGGCTTGCCCCCATCGATCCAGAAGGTCGCGCCATTCCAGAGTGCGCCGTTAAAATTCACATTGGAGCCGGAAATATGGTTCCAGGGCAGCCAGTCGAGGACATTGTGCACCTCATCGGGGTCATAGTCCGGGTCGCGGTCATTGTCGCGCAGCCCTTCCTGGCCGGCGATCATCGAACACATGGCCCCTTGCGTCGTCGGCACCGGCTTCGGCATACCGGTGGAGCCGGATGTGAACAGGTATTTCGCAATCGTTTCATCATTCAGGGAGGCCATTGCGTCGGCCACCGCTCCAGTTGGTTCGGTCTTGACCAGCGCATCGAAGGACTGGATCTCGTTCGTTGCGCCTTCCTTGGCAAAGACCGTACAGCCATGATCGCCAAGCGCCTCCAGCGCCTTCCTGAACGGCTCAACCTGCTGGACGAAGATCACATTCGGTTCGACAGCCGCGAAGCAATGCTTCAGCTTGCCAAAGTCCGAGGACATGGTGGAATAGGGAACCGAGATCGGCGCGACCGGTGCGCCCATTTTCTGCGCGGCAACAATGATCAGTGCACTTTCGATGGAATTGCCCGACAGGATCATGACAGGGGCGTCGGGGCCAGCGCCCATGTCGATGAAAGCCTGGGCCATCGCGTCAGTCTGCGCCTTGCCTTCGCCATAGGTGACCGCGCGCCACTCGTCGGTCACCGGGTCGCGCTGCTTCAGCCATGGGCGGTCCGGATGCTCTGCAGCCCGCTCATCGAGGCAGTGAGGAATGGTTTTCGGCCGGTCCCCCGGTTTCTGCCGCGGCGTGAGATAGATTGTGCCATCCGGCTTCCTGATCATCTCGATGTCCGGTTCTTTCTGCGGCAAGGGTTTGAACGGCGGCAGCGCCTGTCCGTCAGCCATGATATCCTCCGAAATGTGTTCTGTTTGTCTGCCGACAGTTATACTCAGCCAGTATCCTGCCAAGTGAGACCAGATCATGACCTCGCGGAACTACACGCTTCAACCTGTCGGATTCGCTAGGTCAGAGCGCACCGAACCCATCGACGATGGCTGGGACGCCATCCCGGCGCACATTGAGATGGATGCTGAGCAGTTCGGGCCAGAAGCACTCCATGGGCTCGACAGCTTCTCTCATGCAGAAGTGATCTTCCTCTTCGACCGTGTGCCGGATGAGGAGATAGAACGCGGCGCGCGTTACCCCAGGGGCAACAAGGACTGGCCGCTGACTGGCATCTTTGCCCAGCGCGGAAAGAACCGTCCCAATCGCCTTGGCCACACCGTCTGCCGCATCCTCAAGGTCGATGGCCTGAAACTGTATGTGGAAGGGCTGGACGCGATCGACGGCACTCCGGTCCTCGACATCAAGCCCGTGATGTCAGGCTTTCTCCCCCGCGGCGATGTGCGTGAACCGGACTGGTCGAAGGAGCTGATGCGCGGCTACTGGGTCTAGCGCGTGAAGTGCCCGAACATGCCAGCAGAGCGCTCATCCTGAGCGACGTCGATGGACGAGCGCGGGCGCGTTCTAGCCGACCCTGCGGTCCGTGCCCTCCCAGAACGGTTCGCGCAGTTCCCGGCGGAGGATCTTGCCGGACGGGTTGCGCGGCAGCGCTGGGATGAAATCGACTGATTTCGGGCATTTGTAGGCGGCGATCTTCTCGCGCGTCCAGGCGATGATCCCGGCCGCATCCGGCTCGGCGCCTTCCTTCAGGACGATGATGGCCTTCACTTCCTCGCCCCATTTCTCGCTCGGAATGCCAATCACGGCGACGTCGGCGACATCCGGATGGCCGAAAATCGCATTCTCGACCTCTGCCGGATAGACATTCTCGCCGCCCGACACGATCATGTCCTTGATGCGGTCATGGATGAAGAGAAAGCCGTCCTCATCGAAGAAGCCTGCATCGCCGGTGTGGAAGAAGCCGCCCTTCAGCGCGTCTTCAGTGGCCTCTTCGCGGGCCCAGTAGCCCTTCATCACGAAGTCTGCCTTGACGACGATTTCGCCCACTTCGCCCTGCGGGACGGGCCTGTCGTCACTGTCGACCACCCGGACGATGGATCCGGGATACGGCACACCGCAGGAGCGCAGCTTGCCCCAGGCCGGGTCATGCGCTTCAGGCGGCAGGAAGGTGCCGAGGCCGACCGTTTCAGTCAGGCCGTAAAGCTGGGTGAACTTGGCGCCGAACAGGTCCACCGCGCGGCGAAGCAGGTCTTCGGCAATCGGGGAGGCACCATAGGAAATGGTCTTCAGCGACGAGAAATCGCGCTCATCGACACCTGGCACCTGGCTCAGCATCAGGATGACGGCTGGCACCCAGAAAGTGTGGTTGATCTTGTGCTCCTCGACGAGGTCGAGGATCGTCATTGGCTCAATCTCGCGAAGGATGACCGTCTTCGCGCCCTGCGCGGCGGCGAGAATGCCAATATTGCAGCCCGCGACATGGAAAAGCGGCATGGCGTTCATCACCGCATCGCCCTCATCATAGAGCGCCCAGTCAAGCTTGGCGACGCGCTCGAACACGGCCCTGTAATTGCCATTGGTCAGCATCACGCCCTTCGGCAGGCCGGTCGTGCCGGATGTGTAGAGCTGGATGACATCGTCATCATCCAGCGTCTTGAGCCCCGGCGCATCGGCGGACTGCTCATCGCGCCAGTCGACATAGGAAGGGCGATTGTCGACACCGCCATCGATTGCGACCACCTGTTTGAGGTCCGGGCAGTCCTTCACGATTTGCGCGGCGGCCTGGTAGAATTCCTTGGCAACGAACAGCACGGTCGCCTTGCTGTCGGCGAGGATGAACTGCATCTCCGGTGGTGCGAGCCGGTTATTGATGCCGGTCATCGCCGCGCGTGCCTTGGCGCAGCCGAACAGGATTTCGTAATAGACGTCCATATTCTTGCCGAGATAGGCGACCCTGTCGCCCGGCTGGACGCCAAGACCGGTCAGACCGTTGGCGACCTGGTTGGCGCGGCGGTCGAGGTCAGCATAGCTTGTCGACGCCCCCTCGAACCAGATCGCGATTTCATCAGGGCGCCGCTCTGCCTGGACGCGGGCAATATCGGCGAGGTGAGGCATGGCGACCGGATCGAGCATGTTCTGGGCTTCCTCTTGAGCTTGTCTGTAAATCGTTTACTCGCTTGAAAGCGCTTTCCAAGCGACTGGGCAACCCTCCAGCAGAAGCTGACGCAGGGAGAAAGGGGCAGTAAAGGCCATGGCCGGACCACAGACAATCATCCTCCATCACTACGAAACATCACCATTTTCAGAGAAGATCCGGTTGATTCTCCGCATGAAGAATCTCGGCTGGTCGTCGGTCGAGATCCCGTCCATCATGCCCAAACCGTTGCTGATTCCACTGACGGGTGGCTATCGAAAGACGCCTGTGCTGCAGATCGGCGCGGACATCTTCTGCGACAGCGCCATGATCATCCGCGCCCTCGAAGAACGCTTCCCCTTGCCGAGCATTGACCTGCCGGGCCATGAGGGCCTGTCGAACATGATTGCCGCCTGGACCGACGGAAAATGGTTCCAGACCAGTGTCGGGGTCATTTTCGGCGCGCTTGGCGACAAGGTGCCCGACGCCTTCAAGAAGGACCGCGAGAAAATGTCGGGCCGCCCCTTCGACACCAAGGCCATGGCCGCGGCAGCCCCGATGCTGCAGGACCAGTGGCGCGCCCAGCTGATGTGGATCGAGGAGAGGCTCGAAGGCGGGCAGGGCGCCGGTGCCGGCCAGTGGATTATCGGCATGAAGCCCGGCCTCGTCGATGCGCACGTCTTCATGAACCCATGGTTCGTCGAGAAGAATGTTCCGGACTTCCTCGAAGCCTGTTTCAAGTCGGCCCCGCGCACCAGGGACTGGTACCAGCGCATGAAGGAGATTGAAGGTCAGGAGCCGGAGGAGATCACCGGTGAGCAGGCTCTCAAGATCGCCCGCGACGCCGCCCCGCGTCTCAAGGCCGCCAAGACGGTTGGCGAACTGCAGGGCTTTGAGCCGGGTGAGCGCGTTGCTGTCGCCCCGGACGATTATGGCCGCGACTGGGTGGAGGGCGAAATCGTGATCGCGACGGCAGAGCGCATCATCCTGCATCGCCATGATGATCAGGCCGAGACGGTCAACGTCCATTTCCCGCGCACCGGATTCATGGTGCGCCGACTGGACTAGGCCACTTCACTCGTCATTGCGACAAACACGTCTTCAAGGTTTGGCTGGTCGGTGGAGAGGTCGGCCACACCGATACCGGCTTCGCGAACCTGTTCGAGGATACGGCCAATGCCGGTCTCGCTGGTGCGATAGCCGATCTTGAGGTCGCCGGTCGCCAACAGCTCGATATCGAGGGATTTCAGGCTGTCCGGCACGCTTTTCAGTTCCTCGCGCGGCGTGACGACGAGGATACGCTGGTCGAGCCGCTTCAGCAGCTGCCCGGTTGGTTCACACGCAATGATCTCGCCATGATTGACGATGGCGATCTCGTCGCAGAGCTCTTCAGCCTCTTCAAGATAATGCGTCGTCAGGATGATGGTCGTGCCTTCATCGTGCAGGCGGCGCACATATTGCCAGAGCGAGCGGCGCAGCTCGACGTCGACGCCTGCCGTCGGCTCATCAAGGATCAGCACGGGCGGGTTATGCACCAGCGCCTTGGCCACCATCAGGCGCCGCTTCATGCCGCCCGAAAGCTGGCGCACATAAGCATCTTTTTTGTCGAGCAGGCCTACCGCATCGAGGATTTCCGATGTCCGCCGGTCGCCCTTGGGCACACCGTAAAAGCCCGCCTGCAGCTCCAGCGCCTCGGCCGGGGTGAAGAACGGGTCCATGGTGATTTCCTGGTTCACGACACCGATTGCCGCGCGGCTCGCACGCGGATGCTGGTCGATATCCATGCCCCAGATCTTCGCCGTGCCGGACGTCTTGGTCACAAGGCCGGCGAGAATGTTGATGAAGGTGGACTTGCCTGCGCCATTCGGGCCGAGCAGGCCGAAGATCGACCCGCGCGGGATCTTGATATCGATGCCCTTCAGCGCCCGCTTTTCCGGCATCTTGCCGCTGGCTGCATAGGTTTTCTCGAGATTCTCGACTTCAATTGCATAGTCAGGCGCGGACATTGGCCCTCCGATCCATCAGCTGAAGCCGACATATAGGGCGCTCAATCGCCGATCTGAACCACCGGGGTTTCTTTTTGTCTGCTCTGCGCACTCTGAAAGCCCGGACGCTCGCGCAGCCGGTCGAGATAGACCTTGCAGGACGAGGTGATGCACTTCTCCAGCGGCGGCAGTACTGACGCCAGCAAGATCGCATAGCCGATCGCGATATCGGCCATGGTGAACCGCCCGCCAGCCATCCAGAGATTGTGCTCCAGATGGCGGTCGACGCTCATCAGCCTCCCGGCAAACCACATGCGATAGTCATCGGCGACCTGCGGCTGGCGCCGGTTCTTGGCCTCCAGCATCTCGTAGCGCAGCACCAGTGTCTGCGGAAAGGTCAGTGTCGCGTCGGAGAAGAACATCCAGTTCAGATACGCGCCATAATCCTTCTCGCCCGGCCGGATGATGAGGTCATGCCCCTCCTGCGTCTGGCCGAGATATTCGCAGATGGCGGTCGATTCCGTCATCTTCACCGTGCCGTCCGTATAGAACGGGATGGTGCCGAGCGGATTGATCTCAAGATAGGGCTTGTACTGGACGCGCGGCGGGAAGGGCAGGTTGATCAGCTCATACTCCATGCCAAGCTCTTCCAGCGCCCAGAGTGGGCGGAAGGAGCGCGCATTGCGGCAATGATAGAGTTTGGGTGTGGTCATCTGTCTCCTCCCTGAGCTGCCGGACGCGTGCCCTTGGCAATTGACGCGGACGCCGGTCAGAGACTACCTATGGCGCTCATTTCAGGCAGGCAATGCTGTCATCGGGGAACGGGGTATCATCATGTCCACGACACCACTTCCAGACGCACCGGAAACGATCGTCACCAGCGAACATCGCGTCGCCTGCGATGGTGGCGGCGGACCGCTTGGTCATCCGATCGTCTGGTATGAGATGGGCGATGATGAAATGGTCGAGTGCGGCTATTGTGATCGCCGTTTCGTCCTCAAGGGCGGCCGCTTTGACCCGGACGCGCCGGCGCGCTGATCAGCCGGCGGCCTTGCGCGCTTTCCGGTCGCGCCGCCAGATTCCGAAAATCTTCGGCCCGTCGATGAGGTAGCGTTTCACCATGCGCTGCGGCTCACTCGTCAGCCTGTGCAGCCATTCGAGCCGGTATCTGCGCATCCATTCCGGTGCGCGGCGTGTCTTTCCGGTCAGGAAATCGATGCTCGCGCCGCAGCAGATACCGACACCCTGTACGCCGCCATGCTCGCGCGCGGCGAGCGCCACCATCTCCTGCTGGGGTGAGCCTACGCAGAGAAAGTGAAAGCGCGCCGGGTTTGCCGCCATGAATTCGGCAGCCTTTCGGATCGCATCCGGATTGTTGCGCAGGCCCATGGGGGCATCGTGCCAGCGGACATCCGACAGGCCGAACTTGGCCTTGAGCGCCGTGATCTCGCTCGCTGTGCAGCCGACAACCACAACCGGCTCGTCGCGCTCAAGCTCCTTTTCAAAAATCGTCTGCACAATGTCTGCGCCCGGAGAGGCTGGCAGGTCCATCCGCTCCCAGCTGGCCAGCAGTTCAAGGATACGACTGTCATTCAGGATCAGGCCGGAGCCATGATACATCGCGCCAAGGTCTGGCTCGCGCTGCAGGCGCACGACATGGTCGACATTCGGCGTCACGACGTACCAGAAGCCTTCGCTGCCCAGCGCGTTGGCGGCGATATGGCGGGCGGCGTCGCGGGTCTTCATCGCCTGGAAAGGCAGGCCGAGAAACTGCTTGGCTCCGTTGCGGGGAGCGGTGGTCTCAATCGGCGTGTTCGGTGTAATCTGGGAGGCCTGCATGGTGAACTCCTTTGCAGGTTTTAACTAAGAAAGTGCTTCCAGAGCAGGAAATCAGGCGTCCGGTTTTCCCGGCTTCTTCCCGTAATCATGCTTCTTGAGCAGGCCGCGCAGCTGGTGATAGGTGAGGCCCAGCGTCTCTGCGGCCTTGCCCTGATGACCATCATGTGCGCTCAGCGCCGCATCGATCAAGGCGGTTTCAAAAAGTTTAGTCTGTTCCTCGAAGCTGGACCCGAGTTCCGGTTTCGGAAGGGCGGGATGGGACGCCCTAGGTGGGGGCGTATTGCGTCCCGTCAAGACGGCGGGCGGTCGATAGGGTGACTCGAAAGGGTCGAGCGCGGCCGGGTCGAAGCGCACTGGCTCACCGGTCGGATTGGTCAGCGCGCGGGCTGTCACGCGCTGCGCAAAGTTCCTGAGCTCACGCACATTACCGGGCCAGTCATGTGCCTCGATGGCGGCGATGGCTGAGGGGGCGAAGCCCGGAAAATCCTCCAGCATTTCCCGCGCCATGCGCCGCGCAAAGAAATCGGCGAGCAGCGTCGCGTCCCCTTTTCTGGCCCTCAGCGGTGGCAGGGTCACCACATCAAAGGCCAGCCGGTCGAGCAGGTCTGCGCGGAACTGCCCGGCCCGGACCGCTGATGGCAGGTCGATATTGGTCGCTGCAATGACGCGCACATTGGTGATTAGGACCGTCTCGCCGCCAAGGCGCTGAAATTCTCCATACTCAATCACTCTCAGAAGCTTTTCCTGAACCCTCTGGGAAGCAGTCGCGATTTCATCGAGGAAGATGGTGCCGCCATCGGCAAGCTCGAAGCGGCCCTGCCTGCGCTCCGTCGCGCCGGTAAATGCGCCGCGCTCGTGCCCGAAGAGTTCTGAGTCGAGCAGGTCATTCGAAAGCGCCGCGCAATTCACCTTCACATACGGCCCATCCCACCGGCGCGACAGGAAATGAAGCCGTTCGGCCACCAGCTCCTTGCCGGTGCCGCGCTCGCCAATGATCAGCGCCGGCCGCTCCAGCGGGGCGAGCCGGGAAATATGTTCAAGCGCTGACAGCCATTCGGGGGCCTCACCGACAATTTGCGGAGCTTCACCAATCATGAAGCGAAAATAGCCAAATCATCGGTAAAAACAACTAAATAAATTAGTGAAATTGACTAAGCATGAAGCCACTGCAGCGCTCAGAAAAATAATTAATCTTGCAAAAACAAAGGTGTATCTGGTTACCACCAAACTGGCACGGTCCTTGAAATAGGTATGGCATCACAGGCGATGGGCGTCGCCAAAACCGAAGGACTAGAAAAGAAATGACCGACCACCGTTACGACACCCGCTACCAGGAAGCCCGCGAAGGCTCGGGCAAGTTTGGTCGCTGGCTCGCATCACGTCCCGCCGAGTGCTGGATGTTTTTCGCAGCCGGTGTCTTTCTCGGCGGCCTCTTCTTCTAAGCGCCTGAAAGAGTTCAACCCGTCTCCTCCCAGACATCACCGAGAATGAAAGGATAATTACAATGGGACTTTTCTCCCGCCTCGGCGACATCATCAATTCCAACATCAATGCGATGCTGGACAGTGCAGAAAATCCGGAAAAGATCGCGCGCCTGATCATCCAGGAAATGGAAGACACGCTCGTTGAGGTTCGCACCTCCGCCGCCCGCGCCATGGCCGACAAGAAGGAAATGGAACGCGAGATCGAATATTACTCCAGGGTCCGCGACGACTGGGAAAACAAGGCCGGCATCGCGATCGACAAGGGCCGTGAGGATCTTGCCCGCGGTGCCCTGGTTGCCAAGCAGAAGGCCGATGGCGAAATCGACCGCCGCAAGCATGCCATGGTCGCCGCCGAAGAAGCCTTCGAGAAGCACCAGGACGATCTGGCAAAGCTGCAGGCCAAGCTCGACGAGGCAAAGGCCAAGCACCGCGCGCTCATGATGCGCCGGGAAGCTGCCGAGCAGCGCATCCGCATGCGCTCCCAGACCTATGACGGCCGCGTCGACGATGCCCTGGCCCGCTATGCCAGCGTTGAGCGCAAGGTCGATGAGATGGAAGCCTATGCTGACCAGATCAAAGGCAGCGAGCCAAGCCTCGAAGCAGAATTCGCCGCTCTCGAGCGCGACGAAGCTGTCGAGAAGGAGCTCGAAGCCCTGAAAAAGTCCCGCGCCAAGGCGACCGCCAAGTCGGCCAAGGCCAAGGATGGCGAGGACTGATCGATGCTTGTCTCACTCGCCGTACTCGCCGCCATTCTATCTGTTATCATCGTGCCAGGCCTTATTCTCCAGAAAATGGATGAGCAGGCCCCTGGCAGGGAAGGATAGAAATGGAACCCGAATTCATCGTCGCCATCATCGCGATCGCTTCAATCTTCGTCGTCTTTCCGGGAATGGTGTTTCACTACATCACCCTCTGGCGCAAGCAGAAGACCCTGGAGCCGGACGATGAGCGAATGCTCGAAGACCTCTGGCGCTCGGCAAAAGCCATGGAGCGCCGCATCGAGACCCTCGAGCAGCTTGTAGACACTCACCCCGAGGATGGGGCTCCGGCATCGCGCCGGCCCCGCTCCCCGCTAGACCGATAGAAAGAAAACACGAAAATGACCCGTCATCATCATCACCACCATCATCACCATGGCCGTGACGAGGATATGTTGAGATCGCCAAACCCCAAGCGCCTCTACCGCTCGCGCAATGAGCGGGTCTGGGCGGGCGTCTGCGGCGGTATCGCGGAACGCTTCGGATGGGACCCGCTCGTGGTTCGCCTTCTGGCAGTGGCTTCCTTCTTCCTGTTCGCAGGGCCGCTGATCATTCTCGCCTATATAGTGATGATCCTGGTCGTGCCGAAAGCGCCAAAGGGCTACGGCCCGCTGGCGCCGGAGGAAGAAGCGTTCTGGCGCGGCGTCTCAGACCGTCCAAAGGCGACCTATTCAGGCCTGAAGTACACCTTCATGGATCTTGAAGACCGCCTCCAGAGCCTCGAACGCAATGTCACCTCGGATGAGTGGCGTCTGCGCCGCGAATTCCGCAACCTCGAAAAGAACTGAATCCATGTCGGCGCTCATCCTTTCACTGCCCGTTCCTCATACGCCAGCACCAAGGCCAGAGGCCGAAATCATCAACTTTCCAGCCAAGGGGAAAACCACAATGTCCAGCAACTTACAGGCTAGCGGATGGATTGCATGTATGGCCGCGCTCGTCCTGCTGGTCGCCGTCACCGTCATCAGTTTTGCGGGCGGTGTGCATGTCGAGGCCGGCGGCGTTGAAATGACGCTCAAGGCCTCGATGGAGAAGGGCGTCCAACTCGTCTTCGCTGCCGCAACCTAGGCGCGGTCGCCGCGCTTCAGGTCCCGCAGGATCTGCCGCATGGGGGAGACGGCCTGAAGCGCACCAATACTCGCTGGCGCAGGTTCATTGAGGAGCTGCGCCGCGAGGATCTCTCCCGCCCACGGCCCCCATGTAAACCCGCGCGAGCCGAACCCTCCAGCCAGGTACAGCCCTGCCATCAGGGGTGCATCCGCCTCGATCGCCTGTCCGTGCCGTACCCCCTCAAACACCGCCCGCGCCGCCTCATGGTCCGGCACCGCCCCGATCAGCGGCAACCGGTCCGGCGTTGTCGCGCGAACACCCACCCGGCTCCTGATATCCTGGCGTTTGGCGTCCTGCCGCCAATAGGGGTCCAGCCGCTCCAGCGCCGCCATGTTCTCCGCCCGCGCCGCCTCGCTTTCGTTCAGCTCGCCGCCATCCCACGCCTCGAACGTCGCGCCCCAGAGACGGTCCGTTCCGTTCGTCAGCGCATAATGCCCGCTCGCAATCGCAGACGGCGGGGTCTCGACACTGCCTGTCGCGAACTCGACCTGTCCCTGCCGCCCGGCAATCTTCAGCCATGTCAGGAGGCCGGTGATGGATTGCCCGGTCGCCAGGATGGTGGGAACGCCATCTGTGAGATCCCCCGGCACCACCGCCCGCCCGGTCTCCACGCGGATACCATCCAGCAGCCCCGCGATCAGCCGCTCAGGCTCAAGGATCAGCGCGCCCTTGTGCAGCACGCCGCCACGCATCGCTTCGAGGTTCTCCAGCCCTAGCGGCGGATCAGCCAGCAGTTTTGCGAACCGTTCAGCCTCCCGCTCATCCTTCGGCCGGTGCACCACCTGCGTCTCTGTCACGCCTGCCCGCCCGGCATAAAACCGCCGCGCCGCGAGATACGCATCGACCAGCAGCCGCGCCTGTACGGTGTCGCCTGCATCCAGCCGCGGCATCACCAGCGCCAGAGGATTGCCGCTCGCCGCACTGGCAGGCGCCCTCGCCTCGATCACCTCAACCTCAAGCCCACGATTGGCCAGCACCCGCGCCGCGCTTGCTCCGGCAATGCCCGCGCCGATCACCCGAACGCGTTCGGGCCGCCTCGCCGGCGCGCGCAGCCCGTAAACATCCGGCTCTTCGACCCCCGGCCCGGCAAAGCGCACCTCCAGCCGCTCGCGCTTGAATCCGAAGCCGGGCGCTTTTTCCACCTCGAACCCGGCCTCGGACAGGCCTCGCCGCACCGCGCCCGCAACCGTGAACGTGCCAAGCTTCGCGCCTTCGGCGGAACGCTCGCGCACCAGTGGCCACAGTGCCTCAGCCCACATCGCATCATTCTTCGCGGGCGAGAAACCGTCGAGAAACCATGCATCTGCCCTGAACCGGCTCTGCGGCAGCGTCTCTGCAATCTCGCCGAGGTGAAGCGTCAGCGTCAGCCGCTCATCCGGCCGCACCATGCGCTGCACACCCTTGGCCCGATCCGGCCACACTGCAGTGAGTTTTCCGGGCAGGTCGCCAAGTTCAGGCCAGGCTGAGAGCGCCCGCGCCGCATCGCCCGCGTCCAGCGGATACCCTTCAAAGGAAACAAAATGCAGCCATTGCCCGTGCTGACGCGTCTTGCGCCAGCTTTCCCACACCGCCAGGAAATTCAGCCCCGTTCCGAAGCCAAGCTCTGCAATCGTGAACGTCTCGCGCCCGGCCCACCGATCCGGCAGGCCGCAGCCCTGCATGAAGACAGTCCGCGCCTCTTCCAGACCGTTATGCCGCGAGAAATAGATGTCCCCCACCCGGTCATCGACGGGTGTTCCATCCTCCTTCCAGGAGAGGTCGGGGCGGGGCGGCAGGCGGCTCATGCGCCCTGCTAGCACGCACATTAAATTTTGCGAGTGGAGGAACAGCGTTTCACGCGCACGAGTTTCATTATCGGGTCTGGGGAACAACCTTGAAAGGAACCCAGAATGGGCAAGGACCAAGTGAAAGGCGTCGCCAAACAGGCCGAAGGCAAAGCCAAGGAAGTGGCTGGCGTTGCAACCGGAAATCGCAAGCTCGAAGCTGAAGGCAAGCTCAAGCAGGCCGAAGGCAAGGGTCAGGAAACCGTCGGCAAGGCCAAGGACGAGCTGAAGAAGAAACCGCGCGACTAGGCTGCGCGTCAGCAGGGCAGGGCTGGCGCGCTCCTGACGGTTGCCGGCCCTGCCTTGCATCCTTCGTGCTTGAATTGCTGCACCACCGGTTTCATCTCAGTCACAGGACAGATGGGATGGCAGGCCATGGCTGATATGAAGATCGAGCATGAAGAAGGCCCCTCTGGCGGGCGCTATTTCGTCCGCAAGGACGGCCATGAGGCCGAGATGACCTATTCCAAGGCGGGCGACGGCATCATCATCATTGATCACACAGGTGTCCCCACCGCGCTTGGCGGGCAGGGGATCGGACAGATGCTTGTGCAGCGCGGCGTCGAGGATGCCCGAGCCGCCGGCAAGAAGATCGTGCCGCTCTGCCCCTATGCCAAAGCCCAGATTGAAAAACACCCTGAATGGCAGGACGTGCTGAGATGACAGACCTTGCGCTGAAAGATAATGGCCACCGCCTCACCGCCGAAGTCGAAGGCCGGGAACTCGAAATCCGTTATGGCTGGGCCAGCAAGGATGTGATGCGCGTGGACTATGTCGGCGTGCCCTCATCGCTGGGTGGGCGCGGCCTCGGCACAGAGCTTGTCGGCACGCTGGTCAAGCGCGCCCGCAAGCAGAATTTCCGCATCCAGCCGATCTGCGGCTTCGCCCGCCAGAAGCTGCGTGAGCACAAGGAGTGGCATGACGTCCTCGCCTGAGCCATAAGGCGGGCATGAGCGAGCCTTTCTGGAAAACCAAAGCCCTGACCGAGATGACCCCGCAGGAGTGGGAATCGGTCTGCGATGGCTGCGCGAAATGCTGCCTGCTCAAGCTTGAGGACGAAGACTCAGGCGACATCGCCTACACCCGCCTGCACTGCCGCCTGCTCGACGCCGATCTCTGCCGCTGCGCCGATTATGAGAACCGCAAGGCCAGGGTCCCCGACTGCGTGATCCTGACGCCGAAATCGGTCTCCGAAATCAAATGGATGCCTAAAAGCTGCGCCTATCGCCGCCTGCATGAAGGCCGGGGGCTACCGGACTGGCACCACCTCGTCTGCGGTGACAGGTCCCGCATCCATGAGGAAGGCCATTCCATCATGGGCCAGACCGTCAGCGAAGACACCGTGTTCGAAGAAGACCAGATCGACTGGATCATCGACTGGGACGGCAACCCGCCCTAAAAATGGCCATGTTTGCGACCCACCTTAAAACCCGTGAAGGGAGGGCGCACATGGCACCAAGGCATCTCGGAAAATTCAAGGTCGGGTTCGGCTTTCCGTTCGGGTTCATCACCAATCCGTTCCGGACGATTGACGTCTATGACGACCACATCGTTACGAATGGCTGGGGCGAACGCTCAATCCAGCAGATCAATTCCTCGACGCGTTGGAGCGGGGAAAAGGGCGCCTACGTCATCGACGCCAATTGTGATGGCCGGCTGGGAAAGTTTCACGAGACCAGTTTCAGCAACATCCGCGACTATCCCCGCTTCGAGGACGCTATTCGCACTGCCCTGCAGGCCAGCCGGGATCAGGCCCAGCGGCAGGGCAGCCCGCCCTGACACCGTTCTCCATCCATGAGGAGGACCAGCCTTGGCAGGGTCAAAAATTGTAGAGCTCTCTCGCCCAGAGAGGATGTTCGTGCGCCTTCTCAAAGTCAAACAGGCCAGTGCCCATCACCTTGTTCAGGATAACAACATCTGCAAATTTGATCTGTGCTCGACCAGAAGCTGAACCGGCGGGCGGTCACCGTCCTCGCCGAGGCTTTCGCTGTGGTCGGCGATATAATCGGAGCTGCTATAGTCCTTCAGCATGCAAAACTTCGTTTCGCAGTAGGGCGGGATGCAATCCCGCGGTCATGATGCCACGTGTCAAACGACAATTGGCGGGTATCGGCCGTTGACCGCAACGCCGCCCTACGGGCTGAAATACATTTACCCCAAAATTTCCCACCCCCTTGCGCCCCATGCTTTACTCCACGCATGCTCGACCGTGCGTGGATCCTTTCCATTCTTGCCCAGCTTCCGGCCTGTTGCTGGCCGGTTTTCCTGTGGGATTGCTGGCAGGTCGGGCGCTATATGCGCGCCTGGGGCGCCGCCCATCCTCAGGGCGGCATGGTCGGCATCGGCGTGACCCGCAAGGGACGCATTCTCATCACCTGGCAGATGCCGGCCGATGAGCGGTCTGAGACCGACTGGACGCAGCATGCCCCGCGCACGCCGTGGAAAGCGCTGGACCTCGATGCCCTCGCAACGGACTTCGCCGCCTTCAGCGCTCCGGACGGGATTTGTGCGGATTCCGGACCGGTTCTGGACGGTTTCTGCACCCCGCTCACCCCGGCCGCGCTCGAACCCGGCTAGCGCTTTACCCAACCCGCAATTCAGCCTCGCCCGCCGCAAGTCAGATCGACTTTGCGGGCGCCGGTGCTGCGCGCTATGGTGGAGGCGAACAGACGGGTGGGACGTCTTGCATGTCGAAACGGGAGCGTGAGCCATATGTCGGCCCGGACGGCTTCTGGGCGAATGTCGCGCTCGGCGTGGTCATTCCCATTGTGACCATCATCATTATTGGTCTTTTCGTTTCGTTATTTCTGAAATTCGGGAGTGGCCGCCCTGAACAGGTAAGCTGGGCCGAGGCGATCCCTGGCGGCATCCTTGCCACCTTCTTCCTCGTCGCTTTCGGCTTTGTTGGCCTCGCCTTCAAGGCGGTGAAGGACATGGACTTGAAGGACAGGCGCATTCTGGGACAGGCCGTCGGCGCGGTAACGACGCTCGCCGTGCTTGGCATCACCTTGCGGGTGTGGGCCTGGTCCGGCTAAAGCGTCAGCCAAGCCAATCAAAGAGGGCCGCCCGCCATGAGCCTTTCCCCCTTTCATCTCGCCTTTCCGGTGCACGATCTCGATGCCGCCCGCGCCTTCTATGGCGGACTGCTCGGCTGTCCGGAGGGGCGGTCGTCGGAAAAATGGGTGGACTTCGACTTTCGCGGCCACCAGCTCGTCGCGCATCTCGCGCCCGATGCCTGCGGCGCCCGCGCCAGCAATGCCGTCGATGGCATGGGCGTGCCGGTTCCGCATTTCGGCCTCGTCCTGCACATGGCGGACTGGCAGGCCCTCGCCGACAGCCTCGCTGGCAAGGTCGATTTCGTGATCGAGCCCTATATCCGGTTCAAGGGCGAGACAGGCGAGCAGGCGACCATGTTCTTCAAGGACCCGTCCGGTAATGCCGTGGAGATCAAGGCTTTCGCCGACATGTCGCTTATGTTCGCGAAATAGGCTGGCAGCGGGCACCGCTCCGCACCGCCGAATGCCCGGCCGATCGTCTGGAAAAGGGAGTCTGAGCCATGCCCTGCACACCGCCGATTGCGGAGATTGGTTGGGCGCGCAGGCGACCGGCAAAGCTGAACGCAAGATAACCGTATGTTGTCGGAACCGCCTCAGGGCCAGGGCCGTTTTTTCGCTGTGCAGAAGGCATGATGAAAGGACCAAGTCGCATGAGAAACCTGCTCAGATACTCCGCTTTTGGCGCAGCCGCCGCTGCGTTCGCCGCAACCACCGCCATGCCTGCCATGGCAAAGCCCGATCATTGTCCGCCTGGCCACGCCAAGAAGGGCTGGTGCAGCCCTTATGTCGACCGGTGGGACGACCGCCGTGATCGCTGGGACGACCGGCGCGAGGAAGAGCGTGCCTATCGGGAAGGCTATGAAGATGGCCGCCGTGACGCGATCCGCTACAATGGCCGCGACTATTACGACTATCGCATCATTGACGATTATGACCGCTATGGCCTCAACCGTCCGCCAAACGGGTATTATTATGCCGAGGTTGATGGTGACATCCTGATGGTGCAGCTTGCCACGCAGCTTGTGACCCAGCTGCTCGCCAGCGGCTACTAGGCCGCTCGCCTCATCTCCTGTTCAGGACGCCCTGCCCATCGGTGGGGCGTCTTGCCTGCCCGGTCTATTCCTCGTCGATGACCGGGAAGATGCGCTCCAGCAGACCGTCGCACTCTGCCGCTGTCAGCTGCGTGTCCAGCCCGTCCGGCGCGGCCACATCAGGCGTGAGCGTCCACATCACCCGGCCGGACTGCGTGTCGCCGTCGACTTCCGTCACATGGTCGAAGGTGACCTCGTCACCCTCGCCCTGGACGCCATTGGTCAGCTGCGTGTCGAAGCTCGCAAAATAGCCCGCCGCTTCCTGATGGATGCTGCCATAATTGGAGCCGCTGACGATGCCATTGTCGGCGACCGTGATCTCGAGGCCTTCAGTCACATTCTCATCGTCCCGGAAGTAACAATACTGGCCGGCCGCAAGCGGATTGGGCGGCGCAGCTTCGGCCGTCTCCGGCGTAGAGGTTTCGCCAGACGTCTCCCTGGGCGCTTCGGGCGTGGTATTGTCGGTGTCGTCGCTATTGCCACAGGCAACGAGCGCCAGGCTCGCAACCGCAAGAAAGATGAGGCGCATCTTGGAATCTCCCGAATAACCTGACCGGTTCATTACCAGAGTTTCACTTCAACGCGAAGGAAGCAAGAAGTTTCAACGACATAACCCGTTAACGCACCTGTCCGCGAATTCAGCTGAATCCCACTGTTCAAAGACCGTGCGGCGCACTATCTCTTGGGGCTGCACAAGGGCTGCGGCGTTCGAGGACGCTAGTTGTCCGCCGACCTTAAGTTCCGTCAGGGAGCTGGCGCTGGGACTGGCCGTGGCCTATCCTATCTGGCACCCACCTATTTATTAGGTCGACGGGACACGAAAGCTAAGACGGCGCCTGCGGTTCTTGTGCTCTATCTTTGCGCCGCGCTTGACTTTGCGCCGCGTCTGGACGAACGGCGACAGCGCTGATGTCCGAAAGCTTCCTTCCTGTTGCCCTTTGCCTGTTTTCCGCGATCACGGTTGCGGTAGCGAATTTTGCCGTGAAACGCGGCGGCGACGTGCTCAGCGCGCGCATGGTCCTGTCGATCACCTCGGCGCTCTGCGTCCTGCCATTCGCCTTCATCGTTCCGTTGCCTGAGGCAGCGCTCTGGCCACCCATCGCGATCGCCATTGGAGCGCACTGGATTTACCAGGTCTTCATGGTGCGGGCGCTGCACCGCGGTGACCTTTCCCTGGTCTTTCCGGTGATGCGAGGTCTTGCCCCGCTGATGACAGCGATCATCGCCGTCTTCGCGCTGAATGAGTATCCCGGCATGTTGGGCTGGCTCGGCCTTCTGCTGGCTTCGCTTGCCCTGCTGGTCTTCGCGCTGCCGCAGGGCGAGGATCTTGGCAAGAAGAAGCTCAACCAGTCCGCCCTCATCTGGGCCGGGCTCACGGCAATCGGCATCGGTCTCTATTCCGTCACCGATGCTTACGGGGTTCGCGTTGCCGAGAACCGCTTTACCTTCATCGTCTGGCTCTTCCTGCTCGACTGGCTGGGCACCACTGCCGTCACGGTCTGGACCCGGCGGGGCCAGCTCATCGCGCGCCTTCGCCCGCAACTCGTTGGCGGGATCGTCGGCGGGGTGTCGAGCGTCTTCTCCTATGGCGCCGCGCTCCTGGCGTTCTCGATGACACAGGCGGCCACTGTGACAGCCATCCGTGAGACATCGGTCGTGTTTGGTGCCATTCTCGGTGCGGTGTTCCTAAAGGAAGGCCTTGGCAAACGGCGCATCGCGGCCGCCATCCTTCTCGCTGCAGGCCTGCTGATGCTGGAAGCGTAAGTTTAATCCTCCCTTCGGATATCCCGGTTAAAAGGACGCAATGAAATTCACCCGCCACCTAGCCGGCTACCTGCCTGTAAACCTTGCCACAGCGCTTGCCTCATTTGGCGGGGTATACGCGTTCAGCCGTCTGCTCGGCGCTGATGAATACGGACGTTACGCGCTGATGTTCTCGGTCATGGCGCTCATCCATACAGCTTCGCTGGCGGCGGCGGAGTCGGCAGCCTACCGGTTCACCGCTTCGGCACGCGCAAAGGGTGACCTCGCCGATCATTTCGCGACCATTCGCGGTCTCCTCCTGCGCTCCCTCGGTGTGGCGGCGCTGATGATGCTGGTTGTTGCGATCCTGCTTCGCGACATGCCGGACTATCTCGCAATCGTGCCGTGGATTGCTGTCCTCCTGCCACTCGGCACGGCGATACAGACCGCGCTGGAAGCCCACAGGGCAAGCCATCAGGTGCGCCGCTATGCGATCATTGCGACAAGCAAGCTGCTCGGCGGGTTCGTGGTCGGCGTTCTTGTTGCCTGGAAGACGGATGCCGGCGCTGCCGCCCCATTTATCGGACTCGCTGCGGCGTCGGGCGTACTGTTCCTGTCAGAAGCATCCTGGCTGTGGGGGCAGGGCAAGGGCGGGGAAAGCGATGCCGCCCGCCGCAAGACCTATCTGGGCTATGGCCTGCCCATCGCGGCGGCCCTCTGCCTCGACCTTCTCCTGTCGGCAGCCGACCGCATCCTGATCGCCATCTTCATGGGGGAAGCCTCGGTGGGCGAATATGCAGCGGGCTATGGCGTGGCGGACAAGACCGTTCTCCTCATTTGCGCCTGGGCCGCCATGGCAGGCTCCCCCCTTGTGATGAGCGCCTATGAAGACGCGGGTCCAGACGCCGCCGCGCGCGAGGCGGGCGGCCTCATCCGGATCATTCTCCTGGTCGGCCTTCCGGCCGCCACCGGTCTCGCCCTTGTTGCGGCGCCGCTGGCAGAGGCGATGATCGGCGAGGAGCTTCGTGCCGGCGCGATCCGCATTATTCCGTGGATCGCCTTTTCGGGCCTGCTGAACGGCCTGCTGATCCACTATTATTCGGAAGCGTTCCAGCTGGCCAGGAAGACAGGCGAGCGGGCGCTCCTGATGAGTGTCCCCGTCATCGTCAACATCCTGGCGAACCTCATTCTCATCCCGCTATTCGGACTGCTGGGCGCTGTCGGTGCCACGATCGGTAGCTATCTTGTCGGAATCACACTGCTGAGCTCGTTTGGCCGCAAATACATCGCCCTGCCATTTCCGCTTTTCGACTTTGCGAAGATTGGGCTCGCCTGCCTTGCCATGTGGCCAGCCGTGCAGCTCGTACCCGACCTCGGCAGCTGGGCCGAACTGTTCGCCAAGGCGATTGTTGGCGGCGTGACCTATGCTGTGGTCGCCTTTGTCATCGATGCTGGCGGCGCGCGGACATTCGTGCAAGACAGTCGCGCGGCATCCAGACAGCCCGAAATTTCGTAGGACAGGCATGAACGAACAGAAAAGCGATATCGGCACCGCCGCTGACAAGGCCAATCAGATCTGGGGCGATCTCGTCCCCGTCATCGGCTTTGTGTTGGTCTATAATCTGCTGCGCATCGTCAATATCGATACGGCCTGGATCAACAAGGACACTGCGCTCTACTGGGCAACGGGCGTACTCATCGTTCTGACGCTTGGCGTCATCACCATGAAGCTGAAGAACAGGGAAAAGATCCCGCCCTTTCTGATCGTCAGCACCGTGATCGTCGGCGGCTTCGGCCTGCTCGGCATCCTGCTGCAGGAAAAGTCCTTCATCTACATCAAGCCGACTATCCAGAACCTGTTCCTGGCGACGATCATCTTTGGCAGCATGGCGATCGGCCAGAATGTCTGGCGGGTGATGTTCAAGTCGGTTTTTGCGCTGCCCGGTCATGCCTGGAACCAGCTTGCCATACGCTGGGGGCTGTTCTTCGTGGCGATGGCGGTGTGGAACGAGTTTCTCTGGCGCACCTATGCGCCGGGCTTTGAAGAGCCGCTCAGATTTGCCGGCCTCACCATCGCACCGGCGGGCAGCTATGAATTCCTTGGGCTCACCTTTGGGGACAGGAATGCTGAGGATGTCTGGGCGAACTGGAAGCTCGGCAACATGGTGATCACCTTCATATTCGGCGCGGCCAACGTGCCGTATACGCTGAAGCACCTTCAGGATGAGCCCCGGAACTAGGTGGTGAGCGTCTCCGTGCCCGGCGGGTTTGCGAAGGGCGCGAAATCGGACTGCCCGCGCGTTTCGGCAAAATGGGTGAGGGCCCAGACGACGGTCGGAAAGGCAAGTTGCGACCAGGGGATATCCTTCCAGGCGACAAGCTTCGTTTCGAGGCTTTCCGGGCCGGGCCTGATATCTGACATCAGGTTTGCACGGAACATGACCTGCACCTGGCCGATGCGAGGGACCGAATAGACTGCCAGCACACGGTCAATCTCGATATCGGCGCAGGCCTCTTCGCGCGCTTCGCGCATCGCCGCCTGTTCGACCGTTTCGCCAAGCTCCATATAGCCGGCAGGAAGGGTCCAGAAGCCACGCCTTGGTTCAATGGCGCGCTTGCAGAGAAGGATCTGGTCATCCTTGCAAACCACGGCTCCGGCGACGATCCGCGGGTTCTGGTAGTCGATGAAGCCACATGTTCCGCACACGCGCCTTTCCCGGTCGTCGCCCTCTGGGACGGCAAAGGAGAAGTTTTCTTCCATATCGGGTGTCATCATCCTGTAATTGTCTCGCTTTATGGGAGAAACCCATTGATCCGCACACGGTTCGAACCCAAACTGACGCGAGGTAGAAAAATATGTCTAGCAGCGACGAGGGTAAGAGCGATATGGCGGCCGAACAAGCAGATACGAGTTTTGATCTGAAGGCCTCGCCAAGTCACTTGCTGCACCGCGCACAACAGGCAGCGGTCAACCTTTCATCGGCGACACTCGCTGAAAAAGGGCTCACGCTTCGTCAGTTTGCGGTGCTTGCTGCCCTCGCCCGCGAAGAAGGGCAAAGCCAGGCGCGCCTTGTCGAAGAGACCGGCATTGACCGCTCAACCCTGGCCGAGATGGTCCGCCGCATGGAGGCCTCGGGTCACATCAAGCGTGTCACCTCGAAGGAGGATGCGCGTGCCAAGGCCGTTTCGCTTCTGGCAAAGGGGCGCAAGGCCTATGAGGCCGCGCTGCCCGGCGTCGAAGCTGCCGACAGGGAGCTGCTCGACATGATCCGCTCCAACCGGCGCACGGGCTTCCTGGAGTCGCTGGCCAAGATCGGCGGCCCGGAAGACGACGAACCGGTCATCGAGGCTGAGCCGGAAGAAGCGCCTGCACCGGCTGTATCCGAAGTGACAGCACCCAAGGCCAAGTCGAAGAAGACCAAGGCCAAACCTGCCAAGGCCGAGGACGAAAAGCCTGCCAAAAGTGCGAAGGCGTCCAAGAAGGCTGCCAAAGCAGACAAGAAGTCTTCCAAGTCTGACAAGAAGAAAAAGAAAAAGAAGAAGTAGGGGCTTCAGCCCTCAAGCGCTTCGGAGACCTGTTTGCGCCGTTCCGCGTCGAGCGGTCCGCGAACATGCAGGATGATCTTGCCGTCCGGACTGATCACGAAGGTTTCGGGTACACCCGTCAGGCCAAATTCCAGCCCGCCCTGGCCTGAGGCGTCGACGCCGATCTTCTCGAACGGATTGCCAAGCTCTCCGAGGAAGCCGAGCGTGTCTTCCGTCCGGTCCTTATAGGCAAGGCCATACACCTGGCCCGGATGGCTCTCGGCAAGTGCCGTGACGTCCGGATGCTCGGCCCGGCACGGCGCGCACCAGCTGGCGAAGAGGTTGACCATGACCGGCTTGTCCACCGGCGGCGGGGCGAAGCTGATCGTCTGGCTTTCGTCGCTCAGCAGCGGGAAGACCGTGGCCGGCGCAATGCGGTCGGCCTTGGCGGTGAAGCTGTCCTCGGCCGGGCGCATCAGCTGGATAGCGCCAAGCGTGCCGAGCCCGACCAGCGCCGCGAGCGGCAGGATGGCCTGCCAGCGTTTCATTCGGCTTTCTCCGCGCGCAGTTTCTCAAGCTTCGCCTTGGACGCCCTGGCCCGCAGGCTGGCATAGATCAGGAGCAGGACCGGCACGGCGAGGCCGATGGCATAGATCGTCCAGATGAAAGCGGCATTGTCGTCAAAAGTCGGCAGCATCGTCTCAGGCCCCCGCCAGTTTGCGGGCGATCAGTACATCGCTTCGCCGCTGCCAGACTTCGGCGCGCATCAGCACCATGGTGAGACCGGCAAAGAAGATCATGTGACCAAGGGCGCCAAGCAGCAGCGGCGTCAGATAGACCGCCGGCATGGCCGGACCATCGGCGCGAAGCACGCTCGGCCCCTGATGGATGGACGCCCAGATATCGACCGAGAACTTGATCAGCGGCACGTTTACTGCGCCAACCATGGCAAGGATAGCACCCGCGCGCGCTGCCTTCTGGCGCGTCTCCATGGCGGCACGCAGCGCCATATAGCCAAGGAAGAGAAAGAACATGACAAGGACCGACATCATCCGCGCATCGTCCCAGAGCCACCAGGTGCCCCAGGTCGGCTTGCCCCAGATCGAGCCGGTCGCCAGGCACATCGCCGTATAACCAGCGCCAAGCGGCGCGATGGATTTCGCGGCCATGTCGGCAAGCTCATGCCGCCAGACGAACCAGACGAAGCTGGCAAGGGCGAGGCCAAGATAGCTGCCCATGGCGAGCCAGGCAGATGGCACATGGATGAACAGGGCGCGCATGATGTCGCCGCCCTGATAGTCATCCTGTGGAACCACCCAGAGCCCTTGCCAGACGCTATACGCAATCAGCAGCGCACCGACGCCGAGGCAGGCCGGCGCGAGCCACTTTGAAAGCGCCATGAAGCGGTGCGGATTGGCGAAGGCTGAAATCATGGGACCTTGATACTCGCGGGTCAGTCTACAGCCAAGCGCAAGGCCGCAGATGCGCCAATTGGTGCCACCGCCAGCGCGAACAGGGTCGAGGCGGAAAGAAAGAGGATGTTCGGGCCTTCAAGACCGGTCTGGACAGACAGGGCGCCGAAGATGGCTGTCGGGATAAAGAGGGGCAGGGCGAGGAGCGCAATGAGCAGGCCGCCGCGCGGAACGCTGGCGGCGAGCGCGCCCGCCACGCCGCCCCAGAGGAAGAAGGCAAGTCCGCCAAGTCCATAGGCCAGCATGGCTGGGACAAGCTGGCCTGCCGGGACTTGCAGCGTGATGCCGATGACCGGTGTCAGCACGACAAGCGGCAGGCCGGAGATGAGCCAGTGCGCGAGGATCTTGGCGGAGGCAATCAGGAAGAGCGGTGTCTCATCCTGCGCCCAGAGTTCAAGCGTGCCGTCTTCGAGGTCGGCCTGGAAGAGCCTTTCCATGGACACAAGCGAGGCCAGTGCCAGCGCCACCCAGAGCACGCCGGTGCCAATCGCCGCAAGCTGGCTTGCTTCAGAGCCGATGGTGAAGGGAACCAGCATTGCCGCGCCTGCAAAGAAGCCGATCGGCAGCAGCGCGCCGGCGCCGCCTGCCCATGCTTCGCCAATCGCCTGCCGGAAAGCGGCGCGGATGGGGGAGGGGCTATTCACAATGTCAGCTCCCGGCTCGCTTCGAACGGTGCATCGCCGTGCAGCGCTGCGATGACGCCGCCTCCGGACTGGCAATGATCATCGATCATCCGCGTCAGCATGGCTCGGCCGTCGCTGTCGAGTGCAGTGAACGGCTCGTCCAGAAGCCAGATCGGCCGGTCGACCAGCAGGAGCCGCCCAAGCGCCGTGCGCCGCTTCTGGCCTGCCGACAGCAGGCGCCCGGCCACATCCATCGGTCTCGCCAGTCCCATCTGGCTGGCAATGGCTTCCGGGTCGGCATCGCTTCCCCAGGCGCGTGCCCAGTGCGAGAGGTGCTGTCTCGGCGTTTCATGCGACTTGATGCCATTGCGATGGCCGAGCCAGTGATGCGTGCCCGCTGTCTCCACCGTGCCCGCATCAGGCCGGGTCAGGCCCGCAAGGATGCGCAGCAGTGTCGATTTGCCTGAGCCGTTCGGCCCGCGCAGGACGAGTTTCTCATTGAAGCCGAGCGACACATCCAGCGCTGAAAACAGGACCCGTTCGCCGCGGATCGCACCGAGCCCGGTGGCCGTGATGAGGGCATTCGAACTCAATGCGTTTCACTCACCAAAAGTGTCGCGCCCGGCTGCGATTGCACACTGGCGAGTTGGCCTGTATGACGCAGGCAATAACAGGCTGCGCCTGCCGGCGCGCCAGAACCGTTCTTGCAAGAAGAGGTCATTCGACTGATGCCATCCCTCGACAGTTTCAAATCCCGCCGCACCCTCGACGTCAACGGCAAGTCCTACACCTATTACTCGCTTCAGGCCGCATCTGAAAACGGTTTGGGCGATGTGTCACGCCTGCCGGCCTCGCTCAAGGTGCTGCTGGAGAACATGCTGCGCTTCGAGGATGGCAAGACGGTCACCAAGGATGACATCGTCGCCTTCGCCAAATGGCTCGACAATAAGGGCAAGGATGATCACGAGATCGCCTACCGTCCAGCCCGTGTGCTGATGCAGGACTTTACTGGTGTTCCGGCAGTGGTGGACCTCGCTGCCATGCGTGACGCCGCGAAGAAACTCGGGGCATCTGCTGAGGCCATCAACCCGCAGGTTCCAGTCGATCTCGTCATTGACCACTCCGTGATGGTGGACAATTTCGCCGGCCCCGACAGCTTCAGGAAGAATGTCGAGATCGAATATGAGCGCAACAAGGAGCGCTATGAGTTCCTGCGCTGGGGCTCGACGGCGTTTGAGAACTTCCGCGTTGTTCCTCCAGGCACCGGCATCTGCCACCAGGTGAACCTCGAATATCTGGGCCAGACGGTCTGGACGAAGGAAGAGAATGGCGAAACCGTCGCTTATCCGGATACCTGCGTCGGCACCGACTCCCACACCACCATGATCAACGGCCTGTCTGTCCTTGGCTGGGGCGTTGGCGGTATCGAGGCGGAAGCGGCCATGCTCGGCCAGCCGGTCTCCATGCTGATCCCGGAAGTCATCGGCTTCAAGATGACCGGCAAGCTGCCGGAAGGCGCAACTGCGACAGACCTCGTGCTCACCGTCACCAAGATGATGCGCGACAAAGGCGTTGTTGCGAAGTTCACCGAATTCTTCGGCCCGGGCCTCGCCAATCTCTCTCTCGAAGACCAGGCCACCCTGTCGAACATGTCGCCGGAATTCGGCTCTACCTGTGCCTTCTTCCCGACCGATGAGCAGACGCTGAAGTATCTGCGCTCCACGGGCCGTGACGATGACCGCATTGCGCTGGTCGAGGCCTACACCAAGGCGCAGGGCTACTGGCGCGAAGACATGCCGGACCCGGTCTTCACCGACGTGATCGAACTCGACCTGTCGACCGTCGTTCCCTGTATCTCCGGCCCGAAACGCCCGCAGGACAAGATCGTCCTCGACCAGGCCCCGGCCCAGTTCCGCAAGGACGTCAAGGTTATCAAGGGTGGCGCGGTCTCTGACGACAAGCAGCCTGAGACGCGCGGGGAGGCCCGTTTCGAGGGTGAAGGCGCGACCATGGTGAAGACGGAACCGGAAGATTACGGCATCCCGAAATATGCCGTGCCCGATACCGATTATCACATCCATGACGGCTCCGTGGTCATCGCGGCCATCACTTCGTGCACCAACACGTCCAACCCGTCCGTGCTGATCGCCGCTGGCCTGGTGGCTCGCAACGCCCGCGCGAAGGGCCTGAAGGTGAAGCCGTGGGTGAAGACGTCGCTTGCGCCTGGCTCCCAGGTCGTGACCGACTATCTGGAGCGTGCTGGCCTGCAGGATGACCTTGATGCGCTCGGCTTCAACCTTGTCGGCTATGGCTGCACGACCTGTATCGGCAATTCCGGCCCTCTGCCGCCAGCGATCTCCAAGACGATCAATGAGAATGACCTTGTCGCGTGTTCGGTTCTCTCCGGCAACCGCAACTTTGAAGGCCGGATCAGCCAGGATGTGCGCGCGAACTATCTCGCATCACCGCCGCTTGTCGTCGCCTATGCGCTGGCTGGATCGCTCCACCGCAATGTGGCGACCGAGCCGCTCGGTGTCGATCAGGATGGCAATCCGGTCTATCTGAAGGACATCTGGCCGACCTCTGAAGAGATCGCCAGCATCATGGCTGAAGCGGTGACGCCTGCCATGTTCAAGGATCGTTACTCCGACGTGTTCAAGGGCGACGAGATGTGGCAGGGCATCGAGGTCTCCGGTGGCCAGACCTATAGCTGGCCGCCTGCTTCGACCTATGTGCAGAACCCGCCATATTTCGAAGGTATGACCCTGGACATCGATGCGCCGGGCGACATTGAGGACGCGCGCGTTCTTGCGGTCTTCGGCGACTCGATCACGACGGACCATATTTCCCCGGCCGGTTCGATCAAGGCGTCCAGCCCGGCAGGCATCTACCTGCAGGAGCATCAAGTCTCACCGCTCGACTTCAACTCCTATGGCTCGCGCCGCGGTAACCATGAAGTGATGATGCGCGGCACGTTCGCCAATATCCGTATCAAGAACCAGATGGTGCCGGGGGTCGAAGGCGGCGTCACCGTCCACTATCCAAGTGGCGAACAGATGCCGATCTACGATGCGGCCATGAAGTATGAAGCGTCCGGAACGCCGCTCGTCATCTTTGCTGGCGACCTTTACGGCAACGGTTCGTCACGCGACTGGGCTGCGAAAGGTACGATCCTGCTTGGCGTGCGCGCCGTGATCGCCGGTAGCTTCGAACGGATCCACCGCTCCAACCTGATCGGCATGGGCGTCCTGCCGCTGGAGTTTGCCGAAGGCGAGAGCGCGAAGGAGCTCGGCCTGACAGGCAAGGAGCAGGTCAGCATCAAGGGGATCGAAACGATCAAGCCGCGCCAGAAGCTGGAAGTCGAGATCACGAAGGAAGATGGCTCCAGGATTACGGCGCACACCATCGTGCGTATCGATACCGAAAATGAGCTGGACTACTATCGCAATGGCGGCATCCTGCATTACGTGCTGCGGAATCTCGCTCGCGACGCTGCCTAAAATATCTGCAGAAAAACAAGGATGCCGCGCCCTTCCGGGGTGCGGCATCTGTGCGTTCACGGGCAAGTGATTTAAAAGTGTCACAACTCGGCGATATGTGGGCCCGATGATTAAACGGCTCGCGATTCTGACTGCCCTGCTTCTTGCGCCCTCTGCGCCGGCTATTGCCGAGCGCCCGGTGCTCGTTGAGCTGTTTGCGTCTCAGAACTGCACGGCCTGCCCCAAGGCGCACCAGACGCTGAAGGAGGTCGAGGCCGACCATCTGGATGATGTTCTCATTCTCACCTGGTCTGTCGATTACTGGGACTATATGGGCGAACCCGATCCGATGGCCATGCCCGTCGCGAGCGAGCGCCAGAAAGCCTATACAGAACGTCTCGGCCTTCGTGCGCCCTATACGCCGCAATCAGTCTACGATGGCGAGAAGCAGTGTCCGGCCACCAAGAAGCAGACCGTTGAGGCAAATATTGCCAATCAGGCCCGCAAGCATTCCAGCGGCATCTCGATCGAGCCGGTCATGGGTGGCTTTTCAGTCGATGGCGTCCTGCGCGAGCCAGTGGAAGTGCGCCTGGTGAGCTATCTCGCTGGCGAAGAGAACACGACCGGCATGGTCAATCCCGTGACCAAGGCCGAACTGCTTGGTACCTGGACGGGCGGCCGCGTCACTTACGGATATGCCTGCGAGGGCAGCTGTGCTGTCGTGGTGCAGGCTCGCGGGCATGGCGAAGTGCTGGCCGCGAGTTCCCTGCAATAGAAGAGACTATTTCTTCGACAGGCTTTCGAGCTGCTCCTGCATGATCTTCATCTGAGCTTTCAGAGCGGCCATGGCAGCATCGCGTTCGTCGGCGGGTTCTTCTTCTGGCGCTTCCGGTTCTTCTGGTGGATCTTCAGGGGCCACGCCGGCCATGCCTGGCGTGAACATTTTCATCGCCTGTTCGAACATGTCCATGTTGCGGCGCGCCTGATGCTCGAAGAAAGCCATCGGATGAGCACCGCCCATCGCTTTCTTCAGCTTTTCCTGGCTCGCGGCGAAGCTGTTCATGCTCATGTCCAGCCAGGCCGGGAGCATGTTCTGGGCACCGCCACCGTAAAAGCCGATCAGCTGGCGCAGGAAGGACAGGGGCAAAGCGCCGTCGCCTTTGGTTTCGCGCTCGAAGATGATCTGCGTCAGCACGGCGCGGGTCAGGTCTTCGCCCGTCTTGGCATCACGGACCTCGAAATTCACTTCCTTGCGCACAAGCTCGGCCAGATGATCGAGTGTGACATATGAGGAGGTGGACGTGTCATAAAGCCGCCGGTTCGCATACTTCTTGATGACCACCGTGTCGCCTGATCCGTTCCCTTTAGCCATTTCGTTCCCTTGTCTCCGCAAGATTGCGGCGAAATTGTTCCTGTGAGCGCCTGTCGGCGGGAATTTACACCTAAACTTCCCAAACCCTGCGCCTTGTTTATACATAGCATCCTTACATCAAGTTGAGCAGATGCAGCAAAATTTTTGCTGCGCAGCAAGCCGGGAGGAATGAATGGCGAAAGTTGCGTTGGTGACTGGGGGAACGCGTGGGATCGGGAGGGCGATCAGCGAGTACCTGAAACAGAAGGGTTTTTCGGTAGCGGCCAATTATGGCGGCAATGCCGAAGCAGCAAAGGAGTGTGAAGAAGCACTCGGAATCAAATGCTATAAATTCGACGTTTCAGACTATGATGCTGTCGGTGCCGGCCTGAAAGCCATCGAAAACGACCTGGGGCCAGTCGACGTCGTCGTCAACAATGCTGGCATCACCTGGGACGGCCCCTTCCACAAGATGTCCAAGGAACAGTGGGACAAGGTCATCGATGTCGATCTCAACTCGGCCTTCAATGTGACGCGCCAAGTCTGGGAGGGTATGCGTGAGCGTGGCTGGGGCCGGATCATCAACATCTCCTCCATCAATGGACAGAAGGGCCAGTTCGGTCAGGCAAACTATTCGGCCGCCAAGGCCGGCCTGATCGGCTTCACCAAGGCGCTCGCCCAGGAAGGCGCGAAGAAGGGCATTACCGTGAATGTCGTTGCCCCGGGCTATATCGACACCGAAATGGTGCGCGCCGTGCCGGAAAATGTGCTGGAAAGCATTATCGGAACCATTCCGGTCGGACGCCTCGGCAAGGCAGAAGAGATCGCTGCCATGTGTGGGTTCCTCGCTTCTGATGAAGCGGCCTTCATTACCGGCGCTACCATGACCGTGAATGGCGCGCAGTATATCGCAGGCTAATCAGCCTTTTCAGCGAGTATCTCAAGATGAAGCGGATGGACGAGCTCCATCCGCTTTTCATTTATCCAGCCGCGCAGCCGGACCTTGGTGCCGGCGGGTGTGTCGCAGGCCGGCCGCGCCGTGAAGGCCATGTCGATGATGAGGTCGCTATGGTGCATTGCGCGGGTGCACAGCGTACGGCGGTCCTCTTCCTCCGGGCGTTCGGCGGCGCCGCCGATGATGCCTTCCACAATCGTGAAGCCGCGATGGTCCGGCGCGAAGGCCGCCCATGACCGCGGCCGGTAGGTTTCGAGAGCCCACAAACCGGCCTGACTGGCGCGCGCTTCCTTTTCGGCCTCCATCAGGAGTTCGCCTGCGCCGTCTGTGTCGGGATAGAGCCTCACACGGGCATGACCGCGGCGAACCAGTTCCAGATTGACCCAATAGGCAGGGCCCGCCCCATCCTCTGTCGAAAGGTGGGCCAGCGCGCGATCATAGCGGTCGCGCGTGAGGCCCGGATAATGCAGGCGGACCGTGCGACCCATCAGCATGTCCTCAAGCGCGCGGGCGGCCTTGTCGGCATAGGGATCGGGATCGTCATAACGCCGGTTGAGGGCCGGGGCCTCAATGCCGACCAGCCGGACACTCTGACCAGTATCGAGCACCAGCGCATCGCCGTCGATGATGCGGACGACGCGGCCGCGTTCGCCTTCATGCATGGCGTCCAGCGGCCCGGGCTTTGAGCAGGCAGCGCTTGCCGCCAGGGCAACCATCATGATCCAGCCTGAAAGACGCATTGCTCCCCTTCATCCCTCCCCGAAAACACGCTATCGCATCTTCAGGGTGACCCCGTAGCTCAGCAGGATAGAGCAACAGATTCCTAAGCTGTTGTCCTAACCGGCGGAAACAGTAATGGATACGGGGAGCCCAGAGAAAGCCTGCTCCGGCGAGAAACCGCTGGGAAACTTTTAGACCCCGTAGCTCAGCAGGATAGAGCATCGGATTCCTAATCCGGAGGTCGCGCGTTCGAATCGCGCCGGGGTCGCCATGCCTTAGAAAAAGGCTGGTGTCCGAGCGCTAAGAGTTGTCTTCTGAAAGACCAGACCTAATTTGTGGGGGAAGCTGCGCGGATTGTAGGTCTGGCTTTTATGGCCGTTGCGGTTTTCCCGCTTGCTGGAACTTCGAAGGTCGCTCCTCACCCATGGGTGGAGTCTGGCAGCTACGGCTGCGTGGCAGATAAGAACCGTGCCTTCAACTAATCCATCGACCAAGCGGCCCATGGGTGAGCGATGACCGGAAGCCCGTCCATCCCATGATTAGAATGGTGATTGGTGAGACTATGAGGGGACCGTTCAAGAAACAGGACACACCGCTCCGATGGTAATGTGGACTTGGGCTTACGGGGGTGGGTCAGATTGAAGGGAGGTAACTTTCCATATTGGAGTGGATACGGTCCTCAGATTCATGGTTGGAGGGGAAATCTTCACATTGCTTAGGAGGCGGGCAAGGCAGGTCAAAATCCCAGCGTTTCTACAAATCCGAGCCGGTCAGCTGTATAGGCCATTCGACGATGCTGGCATTCTCACTTGAGAAATTTCGGTCACACTGAGTCGGCCTTTATCATGTTGACGGCCGGGCATGCTAATGTCCTGCTGGCCAACGCTCAGTTGCCGTAACAGCAGAAACGGCATCATGTGATTCGGCGTGCCATGTGGTATGCACCGCGTCCGCTTGAAAGAAGCACACCGCCTGAATTTCTGATCGTGGCTTCAGCCACCGATATTGTTGAACCCAGACGGATGACTTTACCCGTCACTGAGAGCGTGCTGGGTGTCGCAGCCTTGTGATAGTCCACACGCAAGTCAGCCGTGGCTGCGGGCGCGTTTCCCGAGGCGAGCAAAGCGTAGAAGCCTGTCAGGTCAATAAGCGATGCGAGAATGCCGCCATGCGCAGATTGCGCGCGTGGGTTCGAGACAACTTCATCTCGCCAAGGCATCTCGAGTCTGAGCGCATCTTCGTCTGCGCTGATTGCCTTGATACCAAGCCATCGATGAAAGGGCGCTGCTTCAAGCGCAAACTGTATGTCCCGAAGTGCTAAAGATGGGGTGCTCATGTGGGGGCCTCGTGCAATTGACGTAGAACGGTGGCAATTGCATCAGTGAAGATGTCATTGCGGTCTCCAGCCACCATGTGACCCGCTCCAGCGACATCGGTGCAATGTGCATCAGGTGCCAGCGCGCGGAAAGTGGTGACAGATTCTTCTGATACAAGCTCACTCATGTGGCCGCGTATGAGATTAAGCGACACACAGATATTTTGAATGGCTTGCTTGATGTCGCCCGTTCGCGCAACTGCGCGACGTCGCATAACATCTTTGATGAAGGCTGGGTCCAAACGCCACCGCCAGCGCCTCTCATTGTCCTGACGCAAATTCTTTCGCAAACCGTTCAGATCTTTTGGGCGGGGGCGGTGCGGAAGATAAATTGCGAAGAGATATGCGACTTGTTCAAGTGACCCGAAACCGTTCTCGATGTGGGCGCCCATGAAGCCGACTACTTTTGTAACGCCGACAGCATCCATATTCGGCCCTATGTCGAAAAGAGTGACCGACATAAATGCATCACGGGAAAGCCTGCCAGCCGCGACAGTAGCCGCAAGCCCGCCAAGTGAGGCCCCTGCAACGTGTGGCCGAATTCCCCTTGGCGCCAGTTGCTCGGCGATGCCCATCAAGTCTCTGGCAATGGCTTCCAGCGAGTAATCTCCGTCGGCGGCCCAATCGCTATCGCCGTGTCCGCGAAGATCCATGGCGATTGAGCGATACCCCTCCAGTGCAACTGCTTCTGCAGCGGCTTTCCAAGCGTGACGCGTTTGTCCTCCACCGCGGGCAAAGACGACCGCAGGTGCTGCAGGACCGCCAATAGAACTATGCGCCAGCTTCAACCCTTGGGCATGAAGGTACATGGTGTGATCACTCAAGCCGCCTGACCCCCGTAAACACTGCAGGAGATATTTGTTATGGTAGCATACAAATGTTGTAAATAGATTCTTCCCTGCAGCTGTCCATCCGGTCGCGAGTGCCCAGGCTCATTGAATTTTCCTATAAAGTTGAGTTCTCTCATTGGTAAGGTTGCACGACACTTGTGCAGAGTTTTCGATTCCCAAAAGGAAGCGATTAGCTGGTCGCGATCATAGCGGCATGCGCTTATTTGCGTGTTCATAACGGATCGCCCCGACCGAGATCGCGTCAGCGGAATCGTCTGATGTTGGACGTGCAGAAATCAACGCGCGGAAGAGGTGGCGCGAGCAGCCGACTACGTCGCAGATTAAACCTCGAACTTGGCATCAACCCAGGAACTCATCATCGCGTCAGGTGCAGGGTCGATGTTTACTGGAATCTGAATTCCTGACACCTCATCCGGGAGGCTGGCACAACGGCCTTGTCAATGTCGTCGGCTCAACAACCAGTATGATTGCAAATAGGGAGCTGAAGCCGTCCGAATGAAAGCTCGTTCGCAGGCCGGTGCCTCTCCACGTCAGGCTGACAGTGCGTGACTTCAGCGAGGAAAAATGCTGCAGGTATGGCCTGCGGAGTGCTGCGACATTGAGCAATCACTCCGCAGGCAACAGTTTGAGTTTCGTATTCCTGCCGGTCGATGAGGCCGGCTATCATGCTTGGCCAACTCAAGGCAAGTTAAGCCGATACAGCCTCACGACCCTCTAGAATCGGACACGGGCGGTTGCGCCAAAGGTCAGGGGCGGTGACAAGAAAGCACCAACAGCTGTTCCCGGTGCTGTTTGCGTGGCAGCGGTACCTTGAAGCGGCGTATCGAAGGCCAGTTCGTAATAGTCCTCATCAAACAGGTTCTGCGCCCACAGTTCCAACTCGAAGGGAGAGTTGTCACTGTAGAATGACATTCTTGCATTTACCACAACCAGCTCTTCAACCTCCTTGAGCGGATCGAGGTTCGAACCTGTATTATACTTTGAAGTGAACCGGCTCGATACATTGAAGCGCGCATCCCAGTCGCTGATGAACGAGGTTTCATAAGTTGCGGCCAACGTACCCGACCAACGGGGCGCAAATGAAATTGTGCTTCCCGGCAAGCGTGGCGGCGCGAAAAAGTCTACCGCTTCGAAATCATCATACTGGGTTTCCGCATAGACAAGACCGCCCTGCAGTGTCAGCCCTTCAAGTTGTTCAGGCAGGTAACGGACATCGAACTCAGCACCCTTGGAAATCACACCGGGAACAGATGTCACGATGAAGCTCGTACCGGTAAACGTGTTGAGCTGAAAGTCGCTATACTCCTGATAGAAAATCGCGCCATTGAAGAACAAGCTATTTGCCGCATTATTAGACTTAAAGCCAACCTCATACGCATCAACTGTTTCCGGATCAAAGCTGGTATCCAGGTTGGGCTGAAATGGCATGGAATCTGAGGGTCCAAACTGGCTGCGGTCAAGGTTGAAACCACCGGCCTTGTAACCGCGTGAATAGGACGCGTAGGACATCAAATTCTCAGTGAACCGAAATGCCCCCTTTACTGTACCTGATAAATCCTCGTCAGAGCGATCCTGAGTGGCGCTCACGCCCACAAAGTTGTCGTTTGTCCAAGGCAAGCAAAGCGTTGGTGTCAATCCACCTGTAGGGCCAAATACGGCCAAGGCTGTGGTACAGCTACCCGCTTCGCCATTAAAATTGGACTCCAGCGTCTTCTCATCAATCGTATAACGAAGACCGACCGTGAGGTCGAACTGATCGCTCAAGCTGAACGTATTGTTCGTGAAGATGGCGTATGTATCCGCAGTTTGTTCATAAACGTCCGCAGTTGCATTTGCCTCGCCCGTATAGATATTACCTGGCAGCGAAGACAGATCAAACGCACCACCACTCGCACCGAGCAGCAATTGCTGAAAGTAGAAAAAGTAATCATTGCCGTAAGTAATGAAATCTGTACGATCAAGAGTTTCATTCGCGTAAAACACACCCACCTGCCAGTCGACGTTATCGGTCGCGCCCGCCAGTCGTAACTCTTGGCTGAATGTGGCAAAAGCGTCCCTGGACGTTTCGTCATCTCGATACCAAAGATCGGCGGCACTAAAATCTGTATCCTGACCCGAGCCGTTTTCCCAATCGCGATAGGATGTGATTGACGTCAATTCACCGAGGCCGGACTGCCACTCGATATTCGCTGACACACCCCAGTCCTCGGTAGTCTGCGTGGCGTCGCGGTTCGCAAAGGCGACGCGGTCGAACGGATCGATCGGAAAAGCAGAGGCCCCGTCACCGCCAGCCAGCAGCGTGATCAGCGGGCCCCTGGCCGGGTCCACCGCGATATAGTCACCCATGCAACAATCTTCTTCCCGATCAGTATAGTCAGCAGAGAGAAGAATCTCGAGGTCGCTGGAGGGCTCAAAACGAAGCTGACCTCGAACGGAGTAGAAGTCATACTGACTCGTTTCGTCCTCGGTACGTGGACCGTCACCGGTCTTTACGTCCAAAAGACCGCCGCGCTCTTCGTATACTCCGAACAGGCGACCGCTCACCGTTTTAGAAAGCGGTCCGGTGACTTCTGCAGACGTGCGAAGGAAGCCTTCGTTGCCGATCCCGACCTCGAAGATCGACTCTAACTCGTCAGACGGTTTCTTCGTGATGACATTTATAACGCCCGCGGAGGTAGACTTACCAAACAAGGTTCCCTGCGGGCCCTTCAGTACTTCGATTCGCTCGATCTCGCCGAGATCGCCGAAGGAAACGCCGTTCCTGGCGCGCGGAACCCCGTCGATTACTACACCTACGGAGCTTTCGAGACCGGGATTGTCACCAACTGTGCCAATGCCACGAATCCGCGCCGTAGTATTTGCTTGCTTTGACGAAGAAGTTACAAGCAGGCCCGGCGTCACAACCGTCAGGTCTTTGATATCCTGAACGCCAGCATCGCTGAGAAGCTCTCCGGACAAGGCGGTCACGACAATTGGCACATCCTGCAAGCTTTGCTCGCGCTTTTGTGCTGTAACCGTGACTGCGCCCAATCGACGAGTACTCTCCGCGCTTTTTGCCCCGGACGTAGAAGCGCCTTGCTCATCCACGTCAACTTGCGCCTGAGCGCCGGCAGCACACAACAATGCCGCTAAAGATACTGAAATCGTAGTCTTCGACAATTGGTCAAAATAATGCACCTCGTTTCCTCCGTATGTTTAATGCATACTTTATGGTATAATACATTTAGATTATGTTGGAACAGTCATTTTGGCCACGCCATGAAGTCGTTGGCGGGTGGTGCAAATCTGCAATACTTCCATGGGCTAGGTGGAGCGTACAGGCGTCGGCGAATGAGTTCGCGCTTTTGCTCTTCGCTTTAGGGTTCGAGTAGAGTGGGGTCCAGTATCATCACCGTTCGTGCCGTCGACGGAATGCAGTCCATAAAGTGACCGGATCCTCTAGAAGTAATTCTGCTCACGGTCGCTCGCCATATTTTGCGTGCTGCGCTCGTGGGGGCAGCCATTCCAGTCGGGCAATAGCTTGCCTTTGCCCCTAGCTCTCTTGAGGGCGATTGCGGCAAGAAGGTGCCGTCCTCGGTGCGAAGTTAGTCGGCATCTGTGCGCGAACTATGCTCGACCTGATCCGGCAACGGAAGCGCCTTTGAGGCGCTGAAATCGCCGATCAAGATTGGGCGATAATGCTCCCAGCCAGTTTCTTGATTTTTGCTTCGCAAGTACGCGCAAATTCGAAAGCGTCTTCGCGTTGTCGACGGAAGCTTGGTGTACGTGGCGACCATACTCCCCAATGTCCCTGGCAAGTCGTAAGGACTCAACCTGCTTTCGCGCCTCACTGTTGGAGGCGGGTGTCACTTTGACCATCATGAACTCCGCCTTCTTTGTTTAGCCAATCAGCGAGCATGCAGCCGCACAGGCAGTTTCGTGATGCCTCGCACAAGGTTCGAAAACAGACGCTCGGGCTCGCCGGTCACTTCGACTTTTGCAAAACGCTTGTGGATCTCTTCCCATATGATCCGCAGCTGCAATTCCGCGAGCCTGTTGCCCATGCAACGATGGATCCCATAGCCGAATGACAGGTGATGACGCGGGTTCTTTCGGTCGATTATGTACTGGTCAGCATTCTCGATGACAGACTCATCCCGGTTGCCCGACAGATACCACATCACCACTTTATCACCTTTTTTGATCTGCTTGCCGCCAATCTCGTAATCCTGGAGCGCAGTCCGGCGCATATGAGTCAACGGTGTCTGCCAGCGGATAATCTCCGGCACCATGCTGGTGATCAGCGACGGATCCTCATTCAGCTTGCGATATTCTTCAGGGTTCTGATTAAGGGCGAGCACGCCGCCACTGATTGAATTCCGCGTCGTGTCGTTGCCGCCCACAATAAGCAGCAGCAGGTTGCCCAGAAACTCCAGGAAGGGCATGTCCCGCGTCGCCGGAGAATGCGCCATCATGGATATGAGGTCGTTCTTGGGTTCCTGTTTAATACGCTGATCCCAGAGCCCTTTGAAATACATCGCGCATTCAATCAGTTCTTTGCGCCTTGCCTCATAAGATTCGACGATGCCAGTTTCAGGCGCGGCCGTTGCGATGTCGGACCAGCGAGTCAGTTTGCGCCGTTCTTCCCAGGGGAAGTCGAACAAGGTCGCAAGAGTCATTGTGGTCAACTCGACTGAGACTTTATCAACCCAGTCGATTTCCTCACCCACCGGCAGATCATCGAGAATCTGACACGCACGCTCACGGATTGTCGGCTCGAGCAGCTTCAAGTTTGACGGTGCGACCGAAGAGTTAACGGCCTTGCGTTGCTGATCGTGCTTGGGCGGGTCCATGGCGATGAACATTTCAAGCTCGAGCGCACCTTCCACCGCGTGCATGTCCTGAATAGCAATTCCCCCGAGCTTCGCTTCCGACGAGAAGACTTTGTGATTGGTGTCAACGGCCATGACGTCGTCGAACTTGGTGACCGACCAGTATGGTCCGACTTTGCTCTCAGGGCAGTAGTGGACTGGATCCTCTTTTCGCAATCGGTCGAAAAAGAGGCCAATTGTATCTTTCTGAAAAAGGCTCGGCCGTGAAACGTCGATTTGCTCGATCGGAATGGTCGCGATTTTTTCGGCCGTGTCCAGCTCAGTCGTTTCGATGCTCATGCCTTGTCCTTCAGCCCGAGCGCGAAAATAGCGCGCCACCTTCCGGAAAATTAGTGGCCCCGCAACACGCAATCTTTAAACATTATAATACATACTTGACCGCTGGGCGCAACCATGGAAGCTAAAGGCTTGATGAGGCCGATCATCAGAGTAATTGTGATAATATATTAGGTTCATAGATGCAGCCCAGTGCCAATAAAGAAAAGAAGGCAAAGCGTGCACTTTCGCTAGCACAAGACATCGTTCGCGACATTGAAGCCGGTGCGCGCGTTGCGGGTGACAGGTTGCCACGCGAAGAAGACATGCTTGCGCGGTACGAAGTCGCCAGAGCAACCTTGCGTGAAGCGCTCCGCTTCCTTGAGCTTCAGGGCGTAATCCATCTTCAGTTGGGCCGAGGTGGCGGTCCGGTGGTCGCGCGCCCGCAGTCCGGTGATTTCGCGAATAGTCTTTCTCTCATCCTGCAATTCATGGAAGCAGACCTGAGAGGCCTGCTCGAATTGCGTGAAGCCATAGCTCCAGATGTTGCAGCCTATGCCGCCCAGCGCGCGACCACGGGTGACCTCAGCGCACTTGCCGATTGCCTTGAAGAGCTTGAGCGGAATGAGGTGGGAAGCCGGTTCGAGGAACTGAACCGTCGGTTTCACGACCTGCTCGGTTGGGCCAGCGGCAATCCGCTTTTCGGCCTTCTGACCTCCACCTTGCATTTGCTGACGCGCGAATTCTCGCGCTCGCTCGGCTATTCCGCCCAGGAGCGCGCAGTCCAGTTGCGAATCCTGCGCCGCGTTCTGGAAGCGGTACGCACAGGTGATGCCCAGGAAGCGCGGCGGGCCATGGCCCGCCTTGTGTCGGGTTCGGCAAATTATTTAGCTGAACGAAGTCCTGATCTGGTTTCTCAAAAAGTGAGGTGGGGACAAATCTAGAAGATTTGCTTGCCGCAATGTCGAAGACGGGAGGATGAAAAAAACATGCCGCTACAAAGCCGCATATGCGAAATTCTCGAGATCGAATATCCGATCTTTCTGGCCGGAATGGGCGGGGCAAGTGTCCCTGCACTCGCGGCCGCGGTATCGAATGCGGGGGGGCTGGGCGTCCTCGGCGCCGCGGCTTGCTCGCCGGACCAGTTACGTAGCTGGATCCGTCAGACCCGCGAGATGACCGACAAGCCGTTCGGGGTGGACACGCTTCTGCCGGCCTCGGTCCGGCGGGGGGTTGCGCCACAATCCGGTAACGCGCCCGCCAACCCGATGGAAAAAATCGACGAATACAAGGAGTTTACTCGCGATTTCATGGCGCGGGAGAATCTTCCCGAAGTCGATGCTGCAGCAGCGATGCGCGCCGCGGGTTCGCCGGATACGGGCAAGAGTCAGCTCCAGCTATTCTCGAGAGAATTCTTCGAGGCGCAGATGGAGGTGGTGATTGAGGAAAAAGTGCCGGTCTATGCCGCGGGACTCGGCAATCCCGCGCCCTGGATGGACCGTCTTCACGCCAACGGCACCAAGGTCATGGCGGTGATCGGCAAGGTCAAGCATGCCCAGCAGGTGGTCGATTCCGGTATCGACATGATCGTCGCCCAGGGGCACGACGGCGGTGGCCACAATTCACCTATCGGAACCATGTCGCTTATCCCGCAAGTCGTGGATGCGGTCGGTGATCGGGTACCCGTGATCGGTGCAGGTGGTATTTCAGATGGGCGCGGTGTCGCTGCGTCGCTGATGTTGGGGGCAGAAGGCGCGTGGATCGGCACCGCCTTCCTCGCAACGGTCGAAGCAGGCATCGAGCATTTTCAGAAGGAAGCAATCACCGAAAGCGGTGACTCGGATACCGTCGTAAGCCGCTCGCTAACCGGCAAGCCTGCCCGAATGATCCGTAACAAATGGGCCGATGCGTGGGTTGATGCGGGCAAGGAACCACTGCCCATGCCTTTCCAGTCGATGATTTCAGGGCCGGTTATGGCTTCGGGCCTAAAGGCTGGGCGCAAGGATATCATGCCCGGCTTTGCTGGCCAGGGAATTGGCCTCATTCATTCGATCCGGCCCGCAGCCGAGGTGATGCGCGACCTTGTCGAAGGTGCAGAATTCGCACTCTCCCGCTCGTTTGTCGGAGACATGCAGAACGGTCAACAGGGGAAGCGTCAAAAATGAGCGCCACATCCTCCCTCAATTTCAGTGACAGGTCCGCGATCACGGGCGTCGGTGAAACCGTATTCGTCAAGGGGGCCGAAAATACCGCGGTCGACATGATGCTCGAAGCTTCGCGCAAGGCGATTGCGGATGCCGGGCTGAAGCCATCCGACATCGACGGCATGGTTCCGCCGCCGATCTACACGACATCGGAAGAAATGGCCGCCAATCTGGGTATCGACGTGCTGCGCTATGCGGCTACCGTTCACATGGGCGGAGCCAGCCCGACGACAGCGCTCCAGAACGCAGCGATGGCGATCGCCAGCGGCCTTTGTGACCACGTTCTCGTAACGCTGGGCTGGAATGGCTATTCCGCACTCAGGCCCAAGGCCGGTGCCCCGCCCACCCGGCCGATGAACATGAACACTCTGACCAACACCATTCAGGGCTATTACATTCCCTATGGCGTGTTCCTGCCGGTGCAGATGTATGCCTGGCTCGCCATGCGACATTCCAAACTCCACGGTGTCGGGCCGGACGTCATGGCCGCTGTCGCACTCGCATGTAACCGTCACGCGCAGCTAAATCCGAGAGCCTTCAATCATGGCCGTACATTCGATCTTGAGGCGTATCACTCGGCGCGCTGGATATCCGAGCCTTTCCGGCTCTACGATTGCTGCCTGGAAACCGATGGTGCCTGCGCGGTCGTTGTCTCGCACATGGAACGGGCCAAGGACATGCCGCATGTGCCGGTAAGCATCGCAGGCGCCGCTGAGGGTCACCCCTATCCCGCCGACGACATCCCCTCGCGCCCCGACCCTTTCAAGATCGGCCTCAGCTATGCCGCCCCGCGCGCATTCGAAATGGCAGGCGTCACCCGCGAGGATATGGATTTTCTGCAAATCTACGACTGCTTCTCTTATATCGTGCTGTTGCAACTTGAAGCGCTTGGTTACTGCGAACCCGGCGGTCAGAGCGAATTCGTCGCTGATGGCCAGATCGAGTTGGGGGGACGCTATCCCATCAACACACATGGCGGGTTGCTGAGCGAAGCGCATGTCTGGGGCCTCAACCATGTTGTTGAGGCGGTCCGCCAGCTGCGCCACGATTGCGGCGAGCGTCAGGTCGCAGATGCCCAGACGGGCCTCGTGACCGGCTGGGGCGACCTTGGCGACGGGAGCATCGCAATCCTCAGGAGGTTTACGTGAGCGACAAGACCGAACTTCCGCCTAAAATGCGCTTCATGGCGCAGAAGGCTCCACCCAAGCCGAAACCGCGCCCGCAGGACCCTATCGAACAGGAATTCTGGAATCGGTGCCAGGATGGACATCTCTATTTCCAGCGTTGCAGCGATTGCGGCACCTTCCGTCACCTGCCTCGTTACATGTGCGCAAAGTGTGGTTCACCGGAGTTTTCGTGGGAGCGCAGCACTGGCAAGGGTATGCTCTTTTCCTGGACCGTCACCCACCAGGCCCTGCACCCGGCATTTGCCGCCGACATTCCCTTCGTGGCTGCGTTGGTTGAACTCGAAGAGGGCGTGCGCATGGCCACTCGCCTGATCAATTGTGATCATGAGAGCCTCAGGCTCGACCTTCCTGTCGAATTGACATTCGAACCGGTTGGAGACGACTTCCACCTGCCCGTTTTCCGTCCCTGCGAGGAGTAGGAGCGATATGGATCTCAATTACGGACCCGAATACGACGCATTCCGTCAACAGGTGCGAGCTTTCATCGAAGCCCATCGCCATCTTGCGCCGCCGTCTGCGGCTCGGGCGGCCCGCCCTTCATCCGAAGCCGTCCAATGGCAGAAGCTGCTGATCGAAAACGGATACACAGCCCGCACAATCCCGGCGGAGTATGGCGGCTACGGCGCGGAACCCGACATCCTTAAATCGCGCATCATCTCCGAGGAATTTTCACAGGCCGGGGTGCCGGGCGGGCTCGCCAACCAGGGTATTTCGATGCTCGTTCCGACTTTGCTGGAACTCGGCACCAGGGAGCAGAAGCAACGCTGGATCGAACCCACCCTCAAAGGCGAGATCGTTTGGTGCCAGGGCTATTCTGAACCCGGTGCCGGATCGGACCTGGCCAGCCTCAAGACTAGCGCGCGGGTCGAAGACGGCTATTTCGTCATCAATGGCCAGAAAATTTGGACCAGCACGGCGAAGCAGGCCGATATGATCTTCTGTCTCGTAAGGACCGAGCCTGATGCTCCAAAACACCGCGGTATTTCCTATCTGATCTTCTCGATGGATACACCGGGCATTGAGGTTCGTCCCTTGAAGACGATGACGGGCCACGCAGAATTCAATGAAACATTCTTCACCGATGTCCGCGTTCCGGTGGACCAGATTGTAGGTGCGCGGGGCCAGGGTTGGCTCGTGGCGAATGCAACCCTCGGCCATGAACGGGGAATGCTGGGTGATCCCGGTGCACTCGAAAACCGGCTGCAGGCGCTGATCGCACTGATGCAGGAAGAGCGTATCGGGCAGGCCCGCGCAATCGACAATCCGGTTCTGCGCGACCGGCTGTTGGCGCTCCAGGCAGAGGTGTCAGCGATGAAATGCAATGGGATGCGTATCCTTTCGAACCGCCTCAAGGGTGAGTCAGGTGGAATGGCGAAGCTAATCGTCAAGCTGCAAAGCTGTGAGATTGCCCACCAGATTTCCGCACTGGCGATTGACGCCATGGGTGAGATGGGCACGCTCTACCATGGTAGCCCGCGAGAGCGTGAAGCCGGTGCGTGGCAATGGAACTACATGTTCCAGCTCGGTCTCATAATAGGCGGCGGCACCGCGCAGATTCAGAAAAACATCATTGCCGAACGTGGACTGGGCATGCCGCGCGAACCGAAGCTGGCAAAGACTTCGGATGCGGCGAAAGCAACGGCAGACACGGCGCGTCACAAACAGGGGTCAGCCTAATGGACTTCGGATTATCTCAGGACCAGCAGATGTTACGTGATGCGGTTGCCCGGTGTCTTGCGGACACCTGTCCGCTCGATCATGTCCGCGAATGCGCCGAACTGGACAACCCATACAGCGACAAAGTGCTCGGCGCCGTTCAGGACCTGGGCATTCCAGGGATGCTCGTACCTGAAGAGCATGGCGGCCTCGGCATGACCCTTCTAGACGCTGCCATAGTTGCCGAACAGCTCGCCTATGTGATCGCGCCAGTGCCTTTTCTCGCCAGTCATGTACTTGCGCCTATCGCGCTAAGCGAGGCCGGTAGCGAAGAGCAAAAAGCGCAATGGCTACCGAAGATCGCGAACGGCGAGGCCCGTATCGCTGTCGCGATTTCCGAGACGGTCGAGGCGCGCGACGGGGCGGGCGTTTCCTTTACTGGTGGGAAGCTCAGCGGCACCGCCCTGTTTTGCCTGGATTTCGAGGGAGCTGACGCTTACATCGTAGCTGACGTGAGCGGCAGGCTGCACCTCGTTACTGCCGACGCCCTCAAACTGGAGACGATCCGGCTGACGACCATTGATCGCACCCGCAGTGTCGGGGAATTGCGTTTCGAACAGACAGAGGCAGAACCGCTTGTTGACGATAACGGCGCGACAACGGCCCGGTTGCGCGATGCGGGCCGTGTGATCTTAGCTGCTGACAGCCTGGGCGCGGGCCAGGCCATGATCGAAAAGGCTGTCGATTATTCTGGACAGCGCGAACAGTTTGGCCGGCTAATCGGCAGTTTCCAGGCCGTCAAGCACATGTGCGCGGAGATGGCCGCACGTCATGAGCCATGCCGCTCGCTTGTCTGGTATGCGGCCCACGCCTTCGATTCGATACCGGAGGATGCATCCATTTTCGCCTGCCATGCCAAATCACACACAGGCGAAGTCCATCGCTTTGTCGCCCGCACCTCCACCGAAGTGCATGGCGGAATGGGATTTACGGACCTGATGGGTCTTCATTACTGGTTCAAACGTATTGGCTTCGACCGGCAAGCGCTTGGAGGCCCCGAAACGGTGCGGGCCGAAGTGGCAGTCCTACAAGGTTGGATAAAAGCCCCATAACAAAAAAAAATGGGTTGCGAAAGAAGCGGCCCAGACTTGAAGGGAGAAGGAACATTATTAACTGGAATCTCGGCGACATTCTCGACGCAATCGAACCCGCCATACCTCAGGACGCTCCTGCCCTGATACACGGCGACCGGATCGTCACCTGGCCTGAAATGGCCGCGCGTTCGAATAATGTCGCGCGTGCGTTGCGAAAGCGCGGAGCTTGCGATGGCGCCAAGGTGGCTTTCTATATGCGCAACCGCCCTGAATACGGTGAGCTGATGGCGGCCTGCTTTAAGGGACGTTTGACTCATGTGAACATCAATTATCGCTATCGCCCCGAGGAAGTTTTTTACATTTTCAATGATTCTGACAGCGAGGTGATTGTTTACAGCTCGGAGTTCCGTGACTGTATCGTCGAACTCAAGGATCGACTTGAAAAAGTTCACACCTTCGTTGAAGTTGGCGACGCTTCGCAAATCGCACCTTTCGCAATCCCTTATGAAACCCTCGCGCAGGAAGGCGATGGATCGGCTCTCGGCATCACGCGCTCGCCTGACGATTTGCTCTTCATTTATACCGGCGGCACGACAGGGATGCCCAAGGGCGTGATGTGGCGTCATGACGATATGCGCAAGGCGCAACTGGACGCCCAGAAGCTGCTCGGCCCCGTTCCGCAAACAATCGAGGAGAACGTCGCCCTGATCACCAGTCAAGGGCCTGGCAGACGCACGCTACCCTCCTGCCCGTTAATGCACGGGACCGGCTTCATCACTGCGATCGGCACGCTCATGTCGGGCGGTGCCATCGTGACTTTGTCGGACCCATCTTTCGATGCGATTGAATTGTGGGAGACGGTCGATACGCACCAGGTGGAAAGCATCTCAATTGTGGGCGACGCTTTTGCCAAACCGATGCTGCAGGCGCTGGACAATAATCCCGGTCGCTGGGACACGAGCAGCCTTGTCTCCATTGTTTCATCCGGCGTGATGTGGAGCAAAGAGGTCAAGGCTGGCCTGTGCAAGCATATCCCCCAAGTGGTGCTGATGGACAGTTTTGGCGCTTCCGAAGGGCTCGGCTTCGGCCTCTCCGTCACAACCGCAGAGGGGGGCACGAACACCGCGAAATTCGCGATCGGTGAATTCTGCGATGTCTTCGATGAAAACGACCAGAAAGTAACGCCGGGCAGCGGCGTACCGGGATATATCGCTCGCAAGGGCGCAATCCCGGCGGGTTATTACAAGGATCCCGAAAAGTCCGCCAAAACCTTCCGCACTATCGACGGGGTGCGCTATTCGATTCCAGGCGACTGGTGCACGGTCGAAGCCGATGGCAGCCTGACCCTGCTGGGCCGTGGCAGCGTGTGCATCAACACGGCTGGTGAAAAGGTCTATCCGGAAGAGGTCGAGGAAGTCCTCAAGACCCATCCCGCTATTGCTGACGCGCTGGTCGTGGGCGTGCCGAGTGAAAAATGGGGCCAGGCCGTCACCGCCGTCGTGCACCTGAGTGGCGACGTTGCATTCGACGAGCAAGGCGTCAAAGACCACGTGCGTCAGCAATTGGCCGGTTACAAAACGCCAAAGGCCATCCATCCAACGGAAACAGCCCTGCGCGCATCCAACGGCAAGGCCGACTATGCAACAGCAAAAGCAATCGCCGAGCGCTTGACGGTCGCGTCATGAGCAAGCGGGCTTCTCCTGATTACGACGCCGTAATCGTCGGTGCCGGCTTCAGCGGGATCTACCTGTTACACAAGTTACGTAACGCCGGGTTCAACGTGTTGCTGGTGGATGCTGCGGCCGAGCCGGGCGGTATCTGGTATTGGAATTGCTATCCGGGCGCACGAGTGGATTCGCAGGTGCCGATCTACGAGTACTCAATACCTGAAGTGTGGAGATCATGGACCTGGAGCGAACGATTTCCCGGATGGAAAGAGCTAAGAGCGTATTTCCAGCATGTTTGTAATACACTCAAGCTGTGGCCCATGATGCGCATGGGGGCACGGGTCACAGGCGCGAACTATGAGCAAGAGGCGCAGCAATGGCACCTGCAACTCAACGGAGAGGAAACTGTTACGACACGGTTCCTCTTGCCCGCGATTGGTTTCGCATCAAAGCCGCATATCCCTGATTTTCCCGGCATTGAGGATTTCGAAGGCGAATGGTTTCACACGGCGCGCTGGCCACAACAGGGGGTCGATCTGAGCGGACGCAAGATTGCCTTGATCGGCACCGGGGCAAGCGGTGTGCAAGTCGCGCAGGAAGCCGCGAAGTCCGCATCGAAGCTGACACTATTTCAAAGAACACCAATCCTGGCGCTGCCCATGCAGCAGCAAAAGCTGACAAAGGAAGGTCAGGAACGCGACAAGCAGGATTATGCCGCTATCTTCGAAGCGCGCAAACAGACCCGCGGAGGGTTCGAATCTCAATCGCTGGACGTTTCGGCGCTCGAAGTTGACGAGAAAGAGCGCAAGGCACACTTCGAATATCTGTGGCAGAAAGGCGGCCTCAGGTTCTGGTATCACAATTTCTCCGACCTGCTGATCAATCGCGAAGCGAACCGCTACGCCTATGATTTCTGGCGAGACAAGGTTCGCGCCAGGATCTCCGACCCCAATCTTGTTGAACTGCTCGCGCCTTCCGAACCACCCCATCCATTCGGCACGAAGAGACCTTCGCTCGAGCAGTGTTATTACGAGATTTTCGCGCAGGATAATGTCGATCTGGTCGATCTGAAGGCAACCCCCATCACCCGGATCAAACCGCACGCGATAGAGACCGCTGGCGGCGAGGTGGAATGCGACCTCATCGTTTACGCCACCGGCTTCGATGCCGGGCGAGGCGGCATGGTCGATATGAACATCACGGGGACGAACGACCTTTCTGTTTCACAAGCTTGGGAAGACGGGTTACGCGCCTATCTCGGCATGGCGATAGCAGACTTTCCAAACATGCTGTTTGCATACGGTCCACTTAGCCCGTCAGGTTTCTCGAACGGCCCAACCAGCGCAGAGATACAGGGTGACTGGATTTGCGACTTTCTTGTCTGGATGCGAGACAATGACAGTCATCAATTCGAAGCCAGTGCGACCGCAGAAGCGGGCTGGACAGAAATGGTGGCACAGGCTGGCGCAATGACCCTGTTTCCCGAAGCGAATTCCTGGTACATGGGCGCAAATATCCCTGGCAGGAAGCGTCAGCTGATCAACTTTCCAAGCGTGTCTGGATATGTCGCACTCTGCGAAGATGTAGCGAATGACGGGTATCGCGGCTTCATCATCGACAAACACACCAGCAACGAACAGATGATGGAATGAATATATTGACGAAAGTGACAGATTTTCCCGACGATATCAGCTCTGTCTGGGCCGGCGATGGTTCGCATCTGCCGGAATGGTTTGTGTCGGCCCTGAAAGTGCCGCGCGAGGAAGGTTATGAAGAGATCGACAATGCGAAAGTGCATTACTTTCGCTGGGGCGATCGCGGCAAGCCGAAAGTGCTTATGACACATGGCTTTCTCTCCCACGCGCGCTGCTTTGCCTTCATCGCTCCGTTCCTCGCCGACGACTATGACGTGGTCGCGTTCGACCTTGCCGGCATGGGCGACTCGGAGATGCGTGGGCAGGCCGATCCAGAAGCGAGAGGGCGCGAATTTGTTGAGATTGCTGAGGCGCTCAATCTGTTCGCGGATGGCCACAAACCCACCATCATTGCGCACAGTTTCGGTTCCGGCGCAGCGCTCACTGCCGTGACGCAGTCGCCCGATCGGTTTTCCGGGGTTGTGATTTGCGATCTCATGGTCTTGCGCGCGGAGGTCCTGAAGCAATATTGGAACCAACGCCGTTCCAGCCCGGGGTCAGGTGACCCTGACAAGCCCAAGCGGTCTTATGCGAGCTATGAAGAGGCGCGCAAAAGATACGTCCTCTCCCCGCCCCAACCCGTCGGCGAGCCTTTCCTTCTGGATTACATGGCGTATCATTCTATGCGGCGCTGCGGAGATAACTGGACATGGAAATTCACACCCGAAGTGTTCCGGCGAAGCAATAAGTCGGAAGAATGGCTTACGATCGGCCAGCGACTCGTGAGTACGCCGGGTCGCAAGACCATTGTTCATGGTGCCAAGAGCCAGCTCTTTACCAAGGATTCGGCTGACTACATCCGTGAGCTGGGGGGGGGTGACATTCCTATCATCGCCGTTCCTGAAGCACGCCATCATTTGATGCTCGATCAGCCATTGGCTTTCGCAACCGCACTCCTGAGCATCCTGCACCTATGGGATAATCAGGAACCTCGCCCTTCGTGCCGCTGAGCTAGGTTCGAAGTCCAATGCGCAATGTATCGGGTTGGCTCAACCCATGGTGAACGGCGTCTCCAGAAAAAGCGGCAGAAATTGACCTGAGGCCTTCCGCTCCCTCACTTATTTCGAGAGTCTGACCCTTTCATAGTCCAAGGTTTGAGGTCTGGCGAACGCGCCGGGAGCGGAGCCCCCGACAAGCTCGAGTGACCGGCGCGCCGCGGGCGGGCGTCAGCCCGCCCAGCGATGAGTGAGGCCGGTGATGGTTGTAGTCGTGTCGCCAACGTCCCAGCACCTTCCTGGCATGCGCGAGACTGTCGAACACTTCCTCGTTCAGACATTCGTCGCGGAGCTTTCCGTTGAAGCTTTCGACGAAGCCATTCTGCTGCGGCTTTCCCGGCGCGATATAGTGCCAGGCGATGCCAGTTTCGTTCTGCCATTCCAGGATGGCCCGTGAGGTCAGCTCAGTGCCGTTGTCAGAGACGATGGTTTCCGGCCGGCCATAAAGACGGATGCAGCGATCGAGCTCCCGCGCCACACGTGCGCCTGACAGGGAGGTGTCGGCCACCAGCGCCAGGCATTCTCTTGTGTAGTCGTCGGTCACGTTCAGCATGCGGAACCGCCGTGCCGGACCGAAGACATCCGAGACGAAGTCGAGGCTCCAGCGCTGCGATGGGCCGTCCGGAACAGGCATCGGCGCACGCGTCCCGTCGCCATTGTCGCCCGGACCAATGGCGCGCCAATGACGACCGCGCTTGCGGCCCCGTCGCCGTTTCACGGCCAGGCCTTCTTCCCTGTAGAGACGCCTCAGCTTCTTCTGGTTCATCGCGATACCTTCGCGTTCAAGCATCAGGCCGATGCGGCGATAGCCGAACCGGCGGCGCGTCGCTGCGATCTCGCGCATGCGGGTCCGGATCTCCGGATTGTCCGGCTCCGCTTCTCGCCTGACAGTCTTCGGATCGACGCTGACCAGCCGGCAGGCGCGGCGCTGGTAGATGTCGTAGGTCTCGATCACCTTCAGCGCGGCATCCCGCTTCGCATGGGGCGTCGTCAGGACTTTCCCAGAAGGTCTTTCGGGAGCGAGTTGTCGAGCATGCTGTCGGCCAGAAGCTTCTTAAGCCGTGCATTCTCGGTCTCCAGCGTCTTCAGCTTGCGGGCATCAGATACGTCCATGCCGCCGAACTTCGCCTTCCATTTATAGAAGGTGGCCGAGCTGACGCCATGACGCCGGCAGACCTCCGCCGTCGACATGCCGCGCTCCTGCTCAGCTAGAATCGCGATGATCTGTTCTTCCGTGAATTTGCTCTTGCGCATTGTCTGTCTCCATAATGACAGACTCTCAATTCAAATGCGGGACCAATCGGGGCTCAGGTCAAAACTGCCGAGTCTGATATGCGGCTCGACTCATGTCGATGGGTTAGGCAAAGCCTCTGCTTGCAATGTTTTTGATGTCGTGCTCGCTGCAGGAAAATCTATGCACATGACGTTTGACTTGCGCGTTTGCAGTTACCAGTCGCCTGCTGTTCGGAGAATATCGGACGCGTCATTCAGCCAGACATTGCTTGCGGTCGGTATTCAGACTTCCTTTTGTGTGATGGTCATGCGTTGCAGAAGAGTCCACATTGAATAGGTCAGATTCAGCTGTTTTGGGTGGCGAAATACTATTTGGTTCGGGCAGCTTGTGTTATTTCTCATTCCTTCATTCGTTGTTCGACGAAGTCGGTCACAGTCATATTTAACGCGACGGCGCAAAACTGATCTGAAGCTGTTTCCCATTCGAGTTTTGAATTCTCTTTATGCCAGACTGGCGACCAGTTGAGTGCGGCGATCATGGCGCGCCGACAGTATTCCGGATCACTCTTGAGGTGCCGATGTTTTTTCAGATTTGTCAATTCGTCCATCCAGATGTTGCGATATCGCTCATTGATGGAGCGCAAACGGGATCGCGCGCTTTGAGGCAGGGAGCCCCACTCACGAAAGGATACTTTATGCGCATCGCCTGGCGGTCCGTTGAGCGCACGCAAGTGTGACAGAACCAATCCATGGAACCGCGAGAGCGGCCCTGTTAACTCCGATAGTTGCTCTTCAACAATGGACAGACCGCTGGTCATTCCGTGTTCGATAACCGCCTCAAGGAGCTGTTCCTTGCTATCAAAATGATAGAAAATACTGCCAGATGTAATCCCGATTTCCTCGGCGATATTGCGAACGGTTGTTCGCTGAAATCCCAGTTTGTTGAACAATTGCGCCGACGCGTTGATTAGCTCGTCTCGCATCGCAACGGTATTTTTCGTTTTTTTGGGCCGAGCCATCTCGTAATCCTTCAAAGTTCAGAGGCTTTTTTGCAAATCGAATAGTTTATAAATATTGACCCGGCCCCGTGATCCGGGCCGTTCATTCGGAGAGTCTGTTCGCCTTTTGCTTTGAGAAGGACTGTACCATTCCGGGTTGGAGTTTCCCGGCTTTCATCAGTCGGCTGGACTGGATGACGGCCGGGTGATTCATCAGCGCTTGCGGGGCTTTGTTTCCAATCACGCTATGAGGTCGTAGCTGATTATAGGCTACACGCCAAGCCTCCAGCTTTTTCCTTGGGTCTGGCAGGTTCATGAACCAGTGCGCATCCAGGCACCCCGACCTGAGCCGGCCGTTGAATGCCTCAATGAACGCATTGTCCGTCGGTTTGCCGGGGCGGTCGAAGTCGAGAACGACGCCCCTTGAAAATAACCGCAGTTCGCGACGAGTGCTCCTGCATACGCGAAAAAGCGAAACTCTTCGCCGAAAATTCTGCGAAGGGTTATTGACAAGCCGCAGCACAAAAACTAAGCAAGCGCTTGATCAAAACAAGTCAACCTTTATAAAAGCTAAATTCAACTTGTGAACTTCACAATCGCAAGCCGGGAGGGTAGAAAAGTGAATTCCGTAAATCCTAAATCGTTCAATGTGTTGCGTGGTCTGCTACTTGCGGCAGGGTCGCAGGCGATTGTCGCCGGTATGGGCGCGGTCGCGCAAGAGGCTGAGTCGCCTGAAGAGGCGGGCGACTACCGGTCTCTCGACACCGTCGTCGTTACCGCGCAAAAGCGGGAAGAAACGGCCCAGTCCGTTCCGATCTCCATTACCGCATTTTCCGGCGAAGCGATGGAGCAGGGGCAGCTGGCCACGCTGACAGACCTTGCCCAGGTGACGCCCGGTCTTGCTTTTAACACTTTCCAGCCAGGTCAGCCTGAGATCTCCATTCGTGGCGTTGGAACGAAAGAGGATGGCGCCGGGGCGTCCGATTCAACTTTGGTTATGGTTGATGGCGTCTATGTCGCCGCCCGGTCGGCCTCAAACGTCGATATATTTGATCTCGAGCGCGTTGAGGTGTTGCGCGGGCCGCAAGGCACGCTGTTTGGTAAGAACTCGATCGGGGGAGTCATCAACTATATTACCCGCAAGCCGGATGACGAATTTCGCCTGCGTGTGCGGCAAACGGTCGGCTCATATGACCAGTTCGATACAGCGGCAATGGTCAATGTGCCTTTAACCGATAATTTGTTTACAAAGCTGTCGTTCAACCGCCGATCATTTGAGGGTTATGACCGATGGATTGGTCCGGGCCGGGGCGATGAGATTGGAGGAAACAACCTTTTTTCCTGGCGCGCACAGGCGCTGTGGGAGGCCGCCAGTGATTTGAGTGTTCTCGTGTCCCTGGATGGCGCCGACGAAGAGCTTGGTAATATTAATCGTCAACCGGTCGGCTCAGCTGGCCCGCTTCACGATTGCGGATGCGCGTCGGATCCCATGGCTGTTGATATTGCGCTTGGTGGTGCAGGCTCGGTGCGCACCTATCTTGGCGAAGAGGACAATGGCGGCGAACGCAATGTCTTCGGCGGTATGATTGAAATCAATAAGGATTTCTCATTCGCTACGCTGACCGCAATGGGTGCGTATCGGGAGTCCGAATATTACTTCTCTCACGACGACACGGGTTTGCCGCCGTCGCCGATGGTGGATTTGACGGGATCTAATGGCAATCCGACTGATCTGCTGTTGGGCGATCCGAGCATCGGCTTCACTTTCGATAACAGCGATATAGTCTGGGAGGATTCGCAACAATTCACAGGTGAGATTCGTCTGTCTTCTAATTCGGGCGGACCGCTACAATGGGTTGCCGGCGCGTTCGGTAGCATAGAGCAAATCGACAGAACAGAAGGTATTTTGTTTACTGCGATTTCGGATGCGTCGCTCGATCCGAACTATGCGGAGGCGACGATGCTATTTGAGGGGAGTGCGGTTGCTGCGTTCGTTCAGGCGACCTATGACCTGACGGATCGTCTAAGCCTCACAGCGGGCGGACGCTTTTCCTACGAGGAAAAGGAGATTGTTGCTTTCAACGAAATTCCCCAATCGCCAAGCTTGCAGCTTGTGCTTTCCGCATTCCCGCCGACAAAGGGTAAGGAAGACTGGGATAATTTCTCGTGGAAGGCCGCGGTCGATTACGAAGTGGTTGATGATGTTCTAATCTACGGCACGGTCGCCACTGGCTTCAAAAGCGGCGGCTTCACCGGAGCAGCGACAACGGCTTCTGGCGCGACAACACCGTTCATGCCCGAGGAGGCGATGAACTACGAAATCGGGATGAAGGGGGACTTCCTCAACAGCCGGCTTCGCATCAACCTTTCTGGGTTTTACGTTGATTACGAGGACCTTCAGGTTACACGCTTCTTCCAGCCGCCGACATCCGGTGCAGGCGAATTTATCACCGAAAACGCCGCCGACGCCGAAATTATGGGTTTCGAAGGGGAGCTCACCGCTCTGTTGACCGACAATATAGAGGTTGGAGGGTTCTACTCCCACCTTGACGCCACGTTTGAGAACTTTTTCGGCACGCCCGATATTTCAGGAAACGGCGACTTCACTGGCAAAACGTTGCGTCAGGCACCGGAACATTCCGGCGGCGGCTATATTCAATACATCCACGAGCTTGGTGCCGGCCACGGCAACCTGACAGCGAATGTTAATGTCAAATATCAAAGCTCGTCGTTCACGAACGTGGACAACAATCCGCTTGACGTCATTCCAGAGCACACGGTTGGTGATGCGTGGCTCGCGTGGAATTCGGACAACGACAAATGGATGGTTCAGGCATGGGTCAAGAACTTCACCGATGAGGTCTACCGCACTCACGTCTTCACGCAGCGAGGAAACCGGATTGGATTCGGCACCTATGCACCACCGCGCACCTACGGATTGACGTTGCAGTTCAGATACTAGTCGAGGCCAGTTGTTCAGGCGGCGCAACTGAATGTGCGCCGCCTCTTCAGGGCGCAGAAGTTCTTCGAGTGAGAGAACCAGCGTTGGAGAGCGTGTGTTAAACAAGAGAGGTTACGAAATGCTTTCACCAGTCTTAAGGCCAGGCTTTATACAGCTTCGCGTGCTCGATATTGAGGCCGCGATTGTTCACTACCGTGACCACATGGGGCTCGATCTCGTTTCCCGGCATGACGGGCGGGTGTACCTGAAGGCTTATGATGAATTCGACCGTCACAGCGTTGTGCTTCGGGAGGCGGACAATGTCGGGGTTGACGTGATGGCTTTTAAGATGGCGTCACAGGAATCCGTGGAGGAACTCAGGCGAAACCTCGATAGGCGCGGCATTGTGCATGAGGTGATTGAGCCTGAGGAGCAGCCGGGCGTCGGTGAGCGGCTGCGCGTGCATATGCCGACAGGTCATCTGTTTGATTTTTATGCCACCATGGCACTATCCGACAACGGGCCCATGACGGACAATCCTGAACTATGGCGCGACGATCCCAAAGGCATGCGTATTATCCGGTTCGATCATTGCGCTTTGCTTGGCGATGAAATCGATGCAGCTGCAGAAATTCTGATCGAATGTCTCGGCTTTAGCGTTACTGAACGCGTTGTTGATCCGGACGGCGAGAATATCGCGATATTTCTATCATGCTCAAACAAGGCCCATGATGTTGCATTCCTCAAAGCGCCGGTGAAGGGCAAGCTCCATCATGCGTCATTCCTGTTGGAATCCTGGGCCGACATCGGCCATGCAGCCGACTTGATGGCGCGGCGCGATATCAAGATTGATATCGGACCAACCCGGCACGGTATTACGCGAGGGCAAACCATCTACTTCTTTGATCCTTCCGGCAATCGGAATGAAACATTTTCGGGGGGATATCATTTCTATCCCGACAATCCAACGCGTGTATGGACGACGGACAAATTTGGCAAAGGTCTTTTTTACTACGAACAGGAAGTCGTCGAAAGTTTTGTCGGCGTTTACACGTAGAGTGGAATGATCCGTCAGGCGGCGGCCATCCGTCGTCGCATTACGGCATCGAACTTGAACGTAGGAAGAAGTGGGAATTCAATGTATGTGAAAGTTTGCAAAGTCACTGAGCTTTCCGAAGGTGAAGTCATCCGTTTCATGCCTCAAGGTGAGGAGGAAGGGATCGCAGTTTGTCTCTCTCAAGGAGAAGTTTTTGCGATCGCAGACAAGTGTTCGCACGGCAACTGGAGCTTGTCGGAGGGGTTTCTTGAAAACTGTCATCTCGAATGCATCCTGCATGGATCGGCGTTCGACTTGCGGACCGGTTGGCCAGACAAGCTGCCCGCGACGAAACCGGTAAAAATTTATGACGTCAAAATAGAAGATGGAGATGTGCTCGTCGACGTCTCTTCTGGCCGCATAACCCAACCGGACGATGAAGACATTGCCGCCCAACATTAGTGGATATTCAGATTGTTGCTTTGACGCAAGGCAACGAAGTCCGAAGCCGCTGGTCCACGGGTTCGGTCAGGGGCCTGTGACCTGACGTGGGCGACTTTCGAATATCTATTCCGGAGGCGGGATGTATCTCGACGTGCGAAGCGGATGAAACCGTTCTTGCCGCGATGGGGCGACATGGGGTGAAAAAAATCCCGTCGGGGTGTCACGGAGGCGGTTGCGGTGTATGCAAGATAAGAATTTTGTCTGGCCGCTATCGTGTTGGAAAGATGAATAGCGACGTGATCTCACCCGAAGAAATAGAGGACGGTTATGCCTTGGCGTGCAAGACTATTGCCGAAGAGGATCTGGAGATTGCGGTTGTCGGGCGCATGCGAAAATTCTATCGTGAACGACTTTAGACATTTTTGCTCTGCTCTCTGAATCGGGTCAATCACTCTGAATCCTATAGTGAGAATGGCGTAAGCACGAATATGGCTGAAAGCTTCTTCTCCCGATTGCGCGGATGATCCGGGGGGCAGCATCATGCCGTGAGCGGGAAACACCTTGGTACCGCCGGGCATGCGGCCTGGCTTGAGGATCACAGTCTGGAGAGCAATGGCGCTCTCGCCAATCGTCTGATCAGCGCAGCGCTCGGCGCTCCTGTCGGCCGGAACTGGGCAGGTTACTGGCAATGATCCGCAACGTGACGGCATCGCCTGGTGCCCAGGCGCACATGCCCTTGCGCTCCTCCACCATCCGGACATGCTTGCGCCGGGCGGTATGGCGAAGGGCTAGGACGACTTTGAAAACGACCGAATTGCGCAGCGTGGCAGCCGTTGCATCAAGCCGACGCTCGATCATCACCCGCTCAGCAAGATCCCGGGTTGTGAGTTCGCCATCGACCTCAAGATGGCGCACGCAGATGTCGGTGATCTCGTCCTTCTTGAAGAACCCATGGCTCACCATGTAGCGAGTCGACTGGTAGTCAGGGGCGGTGAATAGCCGGATCGACATTTATATGAGCCAGGTCGTGCTTCGCCTGCGCAATCTGAGCCTGATCCGCCCATAGATATCAACACGCTTGTCCTTCAGGGACTCGATGATGAGTGACTCTGCCATCGCCAACATCATCTCGCACAGGCAGAGGGCGGACAATCGGAAACATGGTGCATCTGCTGTCTAGGACCGAGTCCCTGAACATCAGCTGGTTCGCCTCCCTGGCCGAGGCAAGGCGGCTGATCGAGGCGTGGAGGCGCGACTACAATGAGAGCCGGCTTCACATGGCTCACAATGGGCAATCTCCCGGCGAGTTTGCCCGTAACGCCGGCCTATGCCATGGTGGCAAGGTCAAAATCGCCGCTGGATTTTAACACCAAGGCCGGACCACCAAGCCAAGCACGTCATTCAAACCGAGTCGCTTTGGGCCAGGGCGCGCAGTTCAAACTTTTGAATTTTACCCGTCGATGTTTTTGGCAAGGCCTGAAAATTTACGCGGGTGGGACATTTGAAATGGGCGAGCCGCTGCCGGCAGAAGGCAATGATTTCCTCTTCAGTCGCCTCTTTGCCTGGCACGGTTTCGATAAATGCGTATGGAGTTTCACCCCATTTTTCATGGGGCGCAGCGACGACAGCGGCGGCCGATACGGCGGGATGTTTGTACAGTACGCCTTCGACTTCAATACTCGAAATATTCTCGCCGCCGGAAATGATAATATCTTTGGACCGGTCCCGAATTTCAACATAGCCGTCGGGATGGCAGACAGCGAGATCGCCGCTGTGAAAATACCCGCCTGCCAGTGCCTTGTTGGTGGCTTGAGGGTTTTTGAAATACTCCGACATGACAAGGTTTCCGCGGAACATCACTTCGCCGAGCGTTTTTCCGTCCTGCGGCACCGGTTGCATTGTATCCGGATCCATCACAACCATTTCTTCGACCATCGGATAACCGACTCCTTGACGGGCCTTCATTTCCGCTTGCTGGTCAATCGGCAGAGTATTCCATTCCGGTCGCCAGGCGCAAACGGCGCAGGGGCCATAAACCTCCGTCAGTCCATAGGTGTGGGTGATGTCGAATCCGGTTTCTTGCGCCTTTTGAAGCAGCGCTGCGGGTGGCGCCGCGCCCGCGGTCATCACGGCGACGTTGAGCTTCTCGTTCGATTCCTCAGGCGCAGTTGCTGCATCGACTAGCATTCGCACGACGATAGGGGCACCGCATAAATGCGTGACCTGATGTTTCCTGACCAAGTGAAGCAGCATCTCCGGGTCCACGCCGCGAACGCAAACATTGACGCCGCCCTGTAGCGCTATTGTCCAAGGGAAACACCATCCATTGCAGTGAAAAAGGGGCAGGGACCACAAGTAAACCGGAAAATGCGGCATCTGCCATGACAGGGCGTTACCGATCGAATTCAAGTAAGCGCCGCGATGATGCAGCACGACGCCCTTTGGGTCGCCGGTTGTCCCCGAAGTGTAGTTGAGCGCAATCGGATCGCTTTCATCCAGCTCCCACGGCGAAAGCGTTTCACCGGAGCCTGATTTCAGGAAATCCTCATAGGTCTGACTTGCGTAAGACGGCCGCTCGCCAAATGACGGATCATCAATGTCAATGACGAGCATTTCACGCCCGGCTCTGTCTATCGCTTCACCGGCGAGGGTGCGGTAGCGTCTGTCCACAAAGAAAACTTTTGTTTCGGCGTGATTGAGAATGAATGCTATGGCTTCGGCGTCTAGGCGGGTATTAATGGCGTTAATGACCCCGCCTGCCATCGGAATGCCGAAACAAGCTTCGATTGACGCTGGGATATTGTCGGCGATGATTGAGACAGTTTCCTTGCGGTTCAAGCCAGCGGCGCGCAATGCGCTCGCCAGTCGCAGGCACCGGTCGGAGGTTTCGGCCCATGTGCGCCGTTGGGCGCCGTAAACTATAGCCGGCAGATCGGCGTAGACGGCCGCGGTTCGAGTCAGAAAACTGATCGGGGATAATGCGGCAAAATTGGCGGTGGCCGGAAATTCGGCCTCTTTGTCTCGATTGATCATTTTCTGGATTTCCTACGTTAAGTTTCTCAAGCGACCGGTTGAAAGATCGCTCACGCCTGCAAAAAAGTTTGTTGACATAGTTTGCCGCCTATTCTAAATTAATCAAGCGCTCAGTTAAGAATTTGGCACCTACCGGACGAGACAACCATTTTTCCGGTCCTGAGATCAGGAGGCGAAGGCATGATAAAACAAACAGATACTTCGAAATCCCCGCGGTATGATGAGTTGATAACCGACGCACGGGTTCACTCATCGCTCTATACGGATGAGAAAGTTTTTGAGGACGAACTGAATAGGATCTTTCGGATGGGCTGGGTGTTCATCTGTCACGATTCTGAGATTCCGACCGCTGGGGACTTTGTGAGACGCAATGTCGGGCGGGAGCCGGTGTTCGCCATCCGGTCGCGCGATGACGAAATTTCCGTCATTGTGAATCGCTGCGCGCATCGCGGCAACATCATCTGTCAGGAAGACAAAGGGAACAGGAAGGCGCTCGTATGTCAGTATCACGGCTGGGCTTATGACACCAAAGGCGCTCTTGTCGATGTCCCGTATCCTGGAGGATTCAAAGGGGATTTCTCCTGTCATGGGCTTGAGAGGCTTCCGCTTGTTGATAGTTACCAAGGCTTTGTTTTTGCGTCATTCAATGAGAATGCGCCGCCCCTGCTGGATCATCTGGGGCGCGCGACAGAACTGATAGACCGGGCTGTTGAAATGTCGCCCGTCGGGCGCATTCGGCTTTCGGGGGGGTGGGTTCAGCACCAGCTGAACTGCAACTGGAAAATGCTGCCGGAGAACGACACCGACGGTTATCATGTCAACTTCGTGCATCCGTCATTTGCGCAGGCGATTCGCTCAAATTATGATGAGGCGGTGCTTGATGACGAGGAGAGCCTGAAGTCGCTGGCGAAAGACTGGGGTAACGGCCACACAGAGCTGTTTTTCTCACCGTCATATACGAGGCCGTTGGAGTGGTTTGGTTGTGCAGAAGACCGCCACCCGGCTTACACTAAAGCGATGCTGGACGCGTATGGCGAGCAAAAGGGTGGCCGCATTTTGAGGGATGGGCCGCCTCATGCGGTCATCTTCCCGAATCTGTTTCTTGGCGAAATGAATATAGTGCGTTTCGAGCCGGTCGCGCCGGGGGTTTGTCTTCATGTTCATACTCCGATGTATCTCGAAGGGGTTGAGGATGACGTCAATAGACGAATATTGCGCCAATCCGAGGGTGCTCTCGGGCCGACTGCCTTCTTGCTCGCCGACGACTGCGTTATTGCTGAGCGCGCTCAGAGCGCTCTCCAGGGTAAGGGGGGATGGCTTGACCTCAGTCGCGGCGCTGAGCGGGAAGTCGTGGAGGATGACGGGGTAATTTCCAGCCATCTTACCGACGAGACTCCAAACCGCGGTTTCTGGCGTCACTACCGAAGAATTATGCAGCCGGGGTCGCCGACATCCGACGTAGGCGCTGTCGCATAGATGGGAACTGCTCAGCAATCGGATTGTAAATTAAAAAAGGGCGTGGCGTGGATATGATTTCCGTGGAAGATCGACTTGAAATTGAGGCGTTTTTGTTCAAGGAGGCGCGACTAGCTGATGAGTCGCGCTATTCGGAGTGGGAAGCGCTTGTCGATGACGATATGCACTATTGGGTTCCCTTGCGGGAGTCTCAGGATCCGGATTCTGATCAGGTTTCCTTATTAAACGACAATCGTACGCGCCTGGCTACGCGCATCCGCCAATTGAACACTGGTGTGCGCCATGCGCAATTGCCCCCGTCGCGCATGCGCCGCTCGATTGCAAATATCGAGATAGAAGAACTGGGAGCTGACGAATATGCCGTTGGGGCAAATGTCGTTCTCTATGAGTTCCGCAGGCAGGCGACAAAAGAACTTGAGGTCTGGCCTGCGCGTGTTGAGTACAAGCTCAGGCGGAAAGATGGCGAACTGAAGATGTTCAGAAAGCATATCTTTTTGCTGAATTCAGAAGGTTCCGTCCGCGGATTGTCTTTTATCATTTGAGTGCGCGAAAGGTTAAATGATTAGACATGAATGTGGTCAGGAAGCGTTCTGCGGCATCGGCTATCATTGGGCTTGGTGAAAGTACGTTTTCGCGCAAGCCGGATAAGACGGCACGCGCGCATGCGGTTGAAGCTTGTCTCGACGCAGTCTCAGACGCTGGTCTCAAGATGGCTGAGATTGACGGCTTGTTGCTGAACAGGAGCCCGATCGAAGCCAGTAGCGTGCTGCCCCTACACCTGAAACGGGATATCGGTCTTGGCGACCTTTCTTTGTTGGCTTCAGTCGAGGCCGAAGGCAGTTCCGCCATACAGATGATCCAGTATGCCGCGTTGGCGATTGATGCCGGAATGGCAGAAAAAGTTTTATGCGTCTTCGCTGATGCGCCAGTAGGAGCGACCGGAGGGGGTGACGCCTATTCGATCTCCATGAATTTGGTTGGGCTTGACGGTTGGGATGAGCGTCATGGTCTGATCGGCGCCACAGGGGGCTTTGCGCTTTCAGTGCAGCGTTATTTTCATCTGTATGGGGCCGACAGCAATGCGCTCTATGAGGCGGCGGCGGCGGACCGAGAATGGGCGGCGCTCAATCCCAAGGCGTTTCTACGCAAGCCACTCGATAAGGAGGAATATTTCGCCTCGCGCTGGATAGTAGAGCCCTTGCGCTTGTTCGATTGCGCTTACCCGGTAAATGGCGCTGTAGCTGTTATTGTTTCGGGCGCAGAAAGCGCTGCCGACGGGCCAAATTCGCCTGTATACGTTCATGGTTTTGGGCAGGGCCATTCTGGAGCCCGGAATTTCGCGGGTGCTGAGCCGGAAATTCAGACTGGAGCCGGGATTGCCGGCCGTAATCTGTTCGGAGGGCTTGGAATCACCCCGGGAGCTTGCGACTTTTGTGAATTTTACAATCCTTTCAGCATCACGACGATTCTTGCGCTCGAAGGATATGGCTTCTGCAAACCTGGCGAGGGCGTGGACTTCATTGCGGGTCGCGCAACACGACCGGGAGGCGCATTGCCGACAAATACAGGCGGCGGCCATCTGTCATCCTATTACCTTCAGGGCATGACGCCGGTTCATGAGGCGATTGTGCAGATCAGAAGGTGCGGCGGCGAGCGCCAAGTGCCGTCTAACAATCTTGGTCTCGTAACGGGATTCGGCGGGCGAATGGAGTATCATTCCGCCATGACTGTCAGTCCGCATAGGGAAATTTAATCAATGGGGAGCCGACTTGACGATACACCGACCAAAGACCTCGACCCTGTCGTAAGCGAAATTCTGCGGCGGGCGGAAGCGGGAGAATTGTGCTGCTTGTCCTGCGCTGCAGGATGCGGCGCAACCGACTACGCAGCGCGCATTTGTCCATCATGCGGCAATCCGGTTGAGTTGCGTCCGGTATCCGGGCGTGGCCGAATCCATTCCTATTCGGTCTTTCACACGCAGTACCATTCGAAGTTGCCTGCGCCCTACACAGTGCTTCTTGTGGAGTTAGATGAAGGCCCCCGATTGGCGGCGGTATTCGATGGAGAGGGCGGGCCGCCACAAAAGGTCGGTGATGCGGTCGTGTTCTCCGGGGCGGTCAATGGCATCGTTCGATTCTCAATGGCATGAAAAAATGATGGGTCGCAATAGACTCGGGAGGAACTGATGGAACTACAAGTGATAAGCAATTCGAAAGACGGAAGCCGTTCGGCGGAGAGCATGCGTGCGTCTCGTAGCGACCAGGAAATTCTGCCGCGCGATCTCGTCAGGCGCACTGGGTTAAACAATCCAAATAAAGTCGCCTATGTCTGTGGTGATCGGTCTGCGAGCTGGGGTGAAATGCATGCGAAATCCGATCGACTCAGTGCTGCTCTCTTGGCGAACGGAGTTGCAGTCGGCGACGCCGTCGGGATCATGGCGCCGGAATGTATTGAAGTATACGAACATTTTTTCGCCTGTATGAAGATCGGCGCAATACGCGTTGGCGTAAATCGTCGATTTGTGGATGCGGAATTGCGACACGTCTTCGTTGATTCCGGCATGAAATGTCTCTTCGTGCATGCGTCATGCGGCGAATTGTTGAAAAATGTTCGGGAGGACTTGAAGTCCCTGAAAATCTTGACCGTCGGTTTCGGTGGCGAACACGATTTCGATGTCGATCTTGAAGCTATTCTCGATGATGTCGTCGTGCGTCCAGAGTTGCCACCTCTGTCGGGCTGTGACCCGCTAATGTACAGTTATACGTCGGGTACGACGGGTTCGCCAAAAGGGGCGGTGTTAACGCACAGAGCGGTTACATCGACAATTCTTCATGCGTTGGCGGAGTTCGGTTTCGTGCGCGACGACCGGTTTTTCCTGCCGACAGGAAACGCTTGGGTCGCAGTGGTGCTCGCATTCCTTGGTCTCGGCAACGGCATGACTCACATCATTGCAGATGGCGATTATGATCGGTCGACTTTCTTCGATATCGTCAAGGACCAGAACGCGACAGTGTTTCTGCTCGCGCCCACGATGTTGAACTGGGCGCTTGAGGATAACCGGAAAACGCCATTTGACCTCTCTTCGGTGCGGCTCATCATTTATGGGTCTTCGCCAGCAACGCCCACGCTTATCAAGCGGGTGCACGAAACTTTCGCCAAAGACATGATCAATGTTTATGCGCTTACAGAGACTACATGGGGCGGCGTGACGTTTTTGTCGCCGGAGGATCACCGCCGCGCATTGACGGATAAACCAGAACTGCTGAAGTCAGTCGGTCGAGTCGCTTCGCATTTTGAGATTTCAATCCGTGACGAAGACGGTGAGCCCGTCGAGACTGGCGAGCCCGGTGAGATCTGGCTGCGCGGACCGACGATTATGGCACATTATTTGAACCTCCCGGAACAGACCGAAGAGGTCCTGCGCGAAGGATGGTTGCGCACCAATGATGTCGGCCGCCTTGATGAGGATGGATATGTCTACCTCCTCGATCGCCAAAAATTCATGATTGTTTCAGGTGGGGTCAATGTTTATCCTGCTGCCGTTGAAGCTATCCTTGTAAAGCATCCAGGCGTCGCAGACGTTTGTGTGGTCGGCGTTCCTCATCCGGAATGGGGAGAAGCAGTGGTCGCTGTGGTCCGGAAAGACGAGGGCCATGAAAATCTTGCTGGCGGCGACTTGATCGAATTTTGTCGCGACAAACTCAACCGTCCTTCAACCCCGAAGCACTTTGTTTTTGTGGAAGATGATTTTCCCCGGACTACGAACTTCAAGGTCCGCAAAAAGGAAGTGCAGGCTTATGTCATGAGCGATGAAGGCGGTCTGCCCTGGGATTGCAGTGAAGGCGCCGGGTGATCGAGCAAATGTTATTCAGCAAGGAAGCTCTGGTTGGTTGTTATGACAGCGCATAACGGGATCATGACGACGCGCCGCAATATTGATTTTCGCGCTGCGCATGTTTGCGTTGAGGCTGCAGTGACGCATGGATTGCGGATTGGCGTGCCGGTTGCAGCGGCGGTGGTTGACGGTTCGGCGCGCCTGACTGCGTTTCTTCGTTCCGGTGGCGCGTTTGTCCGGTCGACAGATATAGCGGTGAACAAAGCGGAGACGGCGGCGGGATTCCGGCTGGAAACGGGCGCGCTCTACGGGATGGTAAAGGACAATGCGGCCGTTCTTGAGGGCTTGCGGTCGCTGCCGGGTGCGGCGCTTTTCGGCGGTGGCGTTCCGATCACGTTTGCGAATGAAGTGATCGGCGCGATCGGCGTTTCGGGCGGTTCTGAAGATCAGGATATTGAATGCGCAAGAGTCGGCATTGTAGCGATAGAAGCGCTTCTGGCTGGCAAATCGCAGGATTTGGGAAATGAACGAGGCCCGGCTGATGAGTGAGCTTCAGGAATTTTTGCATTTTATAGACGGGTCCTATCGGCCAAGTGTATCCGGGAAGACGTTTCCGGTTGTGGCTCCGGCGACCGGCGAAATTTACGCCGTGGCGCATGAGGGCGGCGAAGTGGAAGTGAACGCCGCGGTGTCGGCGGCGCGGTCTGCGTTAAACGACACATGGGGCGCTTTGAGCATTGCGGACCGTACGGAACTGATCAGTTCGGTTGCGGATGAAATCAACGCGCGGTTTGACGACTTTCTGGAAGCGGAAATCATCGACACTGGCAAGCCGAAATCGCTTGCGTCGCATATCGACATTCCACGCGGCGCGGCGAATTTCAAAATGTTTGCCGACACGATCCGGACGATTTCGGGGGAAGCGTTCGAGACATCGACGCCCGACGGCGCGGGCGCGATCAATTATTCCGTACGCAAGCCGCGCGGCGTGATTGCGGTTATTTGTCCGTGGAATTTTCCACTATTGCTGATGACGTGGAAAGTGGGGCCGGCACTGGCTTGCGGCAATACGGTTGTCGTAAAACCGTCGGAGGAAACGCCAGCGACCGCTACGTTGCTCGGCGAGGTGATGAATAAGGCGGGAATGCCAAAGGGTGTCTACAATGTTGTTCACGGATTTGGGCCGGACTCGGCTGGCGAATTCCTGACGTCTCACCCTGGTGTCGACGGCATTACCTTCACGGGAGAGACGCGCACCGGCGAGGCGATCATGAAAGCTGCGGGAACAGGCGTGCGTCCGGTGTCGCTGGAACTTGGCGGCAAGAACTCGGCGATTGTGTTTGCAGATGCTAATCTCGACAAGGCGATCGAAGGGACCATGCGCTCAGTCTTCGCCAATTGTGGTCAGGTTTGTCTTGGTACGGAGCGTGTGTATATCGAGCGGCCTATTTTTGATGAGTTCGTCAAACGCCTCAAGGAGAGCGCCGAAGCCCTGAAAATCGGCGGTCCTTGTGAAGAAGAGGTGAGCCTCGGGCCGCTCATTAGCGCCGAACACCGGGAAAAAGTCCTGTCGTATTACGCGCTGGCGAGAGAAGAGGGCGCGACGGTTCTTACCGGCGGCGGAAAAGCTGCTACGAGCGGGCTTTCCCGAGGCGGATTTTATGTGGAACCGACTATCTGGACGGGTTTGTCAGACGAGTCCCGTGTGATGCGGGAGGAGATATTCGGTCCCTGCTGTGCGGTGACTCCATTTGACAGTGAAGAAGAAGTTATCGCGCGAGCGAATAACACAAAATACGGCCTTACGGCGTCGGTGTGGACCGACAATGTCACAAGAGCGCATCGTGTGGCGCGCCGGCTAGAGGTGGGCGTTTGCTGGGTGAACAGCTGGTTCCTGCGGGATTTGCGGACAGCATTCGGAGGCGCGAAGGCCTCTGGGGTTGGTCGCGAGGGCGGCGTGCATTCGCTCGAATTCTACACTGAGCTTGAAAATATCTGCGTGAAGTTATGAACGGACGTAATCGATGACGGACAGCATACGAACTGCGGCGGATCGGCTTTGGCGCGCCGCGGAGTCAAAAGAGCCCTGCAAGCCGGTGCGCGATTTGATCGGAGACCTTGAGATTGAGGCGGCGTATAAGGTTCAAGAGATCAACACGGCACGTCGGCTACAGTCCGGACGCCGACTTGTCGGGCGTAAGACGGGGCTGACGGCGAAGACAGTGCAATCTCAGCTCGGTGTTGAGCAACCCGATTACGGGATGCTGTTTGACGACATGGACATGCCGCTAGGATCGGAAATCTCAGCCGCTGCTGTGATGCAGCCGAAAGTCGAAGCCGAAATTGCCTTCATCATGGGCGATGATCTAGATGATGAACGACTAACCGCCGCGGATGTTACTGCATCGGTTGCGTATGCGGTGGCGGCGATCGAAATTGTCGGCAGCCGGGTGAGGGACTGGGACATCCGGATCCACGACACCATTGCTGACAATGCGTCGAGCGGAGTGTTTGTGCTGGGCGATGCGCCGCGCCGCCTTTCCGAGATCGATTTGCGGCTGTGCGGAATGGTGATGGAGCGGCGGGGCGAACCGGTTTCAGTCGGAGCGGGCGTCGCGTGCCTAGGCAGTCCGCTGACGGCGTGTCTGTGGCTGGCGAAGGTCATGGCACGCGTTGGACGCCCGTTAAGCAAGGGCGATATTGTGCTGACCGGGGCCCTGGGTCCTATGGCCAGTGTGGAAGCAGGCGATGCGGTGACGGCGCGGATCAATGGGCTTGGTTCGGTCACGGCGTTTTTTACGGACTGACAGGAAAGGCGAGTTGAATGGCAGGTAAAGTGAAATGCGCGATTGTCGGGTCCGGAAATATCGGCACCGATCTGATGATTAAGATAATGCGTACGTCGGATGTCTTGGAGATAGGTGCCATGGTAGGCATCGATCCGGATTCTGACGGACTGGAGCGGGCGAGGAAGCTGGGCGTTGCGGCGACCCATGAAGGCATGGATGGTCTCGTGAGGATGCCGGTGTGGAAGGACATTGAGGTTGTGTTCGACGCCACGTCGGCAAAGGCGCATGAATATCACAACGAGCTTTGTAAGCGCGACGGCAAGCGGATGGTGGACCTCACGCCGGCGGCGATCGGCCCTTACTGCATTCCCGTGGTGAACGCCGAGGAGCATCTCGACAAACAGAATGTCAATATGGTGACGTGCGGCGGTCAGGCGACGATCCCTATTGTACATGCGGTGCGGCGGGTGTCGCAAAGCGTTCCCTATGCGGAGATTGTAGCGTCGGTCGCTTCGAAGTCGGCGGGGCCGGGCACGCGGGCGAATATCGATGAATTCACCGAGACGACGGCGAAAGGCGTTGAGGTGTTGGGCGGCGCCGAGCATGGCAAGGCAATCATTATTCTCAATCCGGCCGAGCCGCCCCTTATTATGCGCGACACAGTTTACGCGTTTTCGGTCGGCGGCGAGGAAGAGGAGATCGAGAAGTCGGTCGAAGATATGGTTGCGGCGGTACAGCAATATGTTCCGGGCTATCGCCTCAAGCAGAAGGTGCAGTTTGAGCGCTTCGGGGGCAACCACAAGCTGAAGATTCCGGAGCTTGGCGAATATGAAGGCGTCAAGGTGACGGTGTTCCTGGAGGTGGAAGGGGCCGCCCATTACCTGCCTGCCTATGCGGGCAATTTGGACATCATGACCTCGGCGGGCCTGACAATAGGGGAACGCATGGTGAAGCATCTGACGGAGGCGGTAGCGTGAGTGGGTTGATCAAGGATCCGACAAAGGAAAAAATTTATGTGCAGGATGTAACCCTGCGAGACGGCATGCATGCGATCCGCCACCTTTACGGCATCGATCATGTGGCAAAAATTGCAAAGGCGCTGGATGAGGCCGGGGTTGATGCGATCGAGATCGCCCATGGTGACGGCGTTCGCGGGTCGAGCTTCAATTACGGGTTCGGTGCTCATACGGACTGGGAATGGATCGAGGCTGTCGCCGACGCAGTCGACCGTGCCGTGGTGACGACGCTGATCCTACCGGGCATCTGCACGATCACCGATCTGAAGCGGGCCTATGAGCTTGGCGTGCGTTCGGTGAGGGTGGCGACCCATTGCACGGAGGCCGACGTCGCCCGCCAGCATATCGGCGCGGCGCGTGATCTTGGCATGGACACCATCGGCTTTTTGATGATGAGCCATATGGTCGAGCCGGAAAAGCTCGCCGAGCAGGCGCTTTTAATGGAAAGCTACGGCGCGCAATGCGTTTATGTGACCGATTCCGGCGGCGCGCTTGATATGGACGGATACGCGGCGCGGTTCGAGGCCTACAACAAGGTCCTCAAGGACGAGACCGAGCGGGGCGTGCACGCCCACCACAATCTGTCGCTCGGCGTCGCCAACTCAATCGTCGCGGTGCAGAAGGGCGCCCGGCGGGTTGACGCCTCGCTGGCGGGCATGGGCGCGGGCGCGGGCAATGCGCCGCTGGAAGTCTTTGTTGCGGCGGCTGAACGCAAGGGCTGGAACACCGGTTGCGACGTCTTCAAGCTGATGGATGCGGCCGAAGATCTGGTGCGCCCATTGCAGGACCGTCCGGTGCGGGTCGACCGGGAGACCCTGATGCTCGGTTATGCGGGCGTTTATTCGAGCTTCCTGCGTCATTCGGAAAAAGCGGCGGAAGAATACGGCGTCGACGTGCGCGACATCCTTGTCGAGCTGGGGCGTCGCGGCATGGTCGGCGGCCAGGAGGACATGATCGTCGATGTCGCGCTCGATATCCTGAAAGAGCGAGAGCAGGCGGGAGCGGCGTAGATGGCTGGTCTTGAGGAACTGGCCGTGATTGTCGACGAGGCGCAGCGCGCGGCGCGCGCGATCCCGCAATTGACCAAAGACCATCCGGACCTGTCGGTGTCGGACGCTTATGCGATCCAGGCCCTGTCGGTGGCGCGGCGGATCGCGCGCGGCGAGAAGCGCATCGGCATCAAGATGGGTCTGACCAGCCGCGCGAAGATGATCCAGGTCGGCGTCGAGGAAGCGGCCTGGGGACGGTTGACCGACGCGATGCTGCTGGAGGAGGGCGGCGTCCTGAAAAAATCCGCTTTCGTGCATCCGCGGCTTGAGCCGGAAATCGTCTTCCTCCTGAAGAAACGGCTCTCGGGCAAGGTGTCCGCGTTGGAGGCGATGGCGGCGGTTGAGGCGGTCGCGCCGGCGATGGAGGTGATCGACAGCCGTTACGAGAACTTCAAGTTCGCACTGCCGGACGTTGTCGCCGACAACACTTCGTCGTCGGGGCTCGTGATCGGCGCCTGGCGATCGCCGGAAATTGACGTCTCCAATCTCGGCATGGTGCTGTCCGTGAACGGACGGCCGAAAGAGATCGGTTCGTCTGCGGCTATCCTCGGCCACCCATTGCGCTCGCTTGTGGCGGCCGCACGCATGAGCGCGGAATGGGGCGAGGCGCTGGAGCCCGGCCATATCGTCATGGCCGGAGGGGCGACGGCGGCGCATCCCGCCAGCGTCGGAGAGACGGTCAGCCTTGAGGTGCAAAATCTCGGCTGCGTCTCGATCAATGTGGAGGCGTAAGGTCTGTGCCGATTATTGACGTCACCATGCTTGAAGGACGCCCGCCCGAAAAGAAAGCGGCATTAATCCGTGAGCTGACCGATGCGGCTGTGCGCGCGATTGATGCGCCGATCCAGTCCGTGCGCGTCATTATCAGGGAAGTGCCACCTGAACACTTTGCCGCCGCGGGCGTTTCGAAAGCGGAAGAACGCGCAAAACTAGCAAGCGGCGATTCAAAAGGATAGAAAAATGAGTCACAATCCCGAAATCGGCAAGTCCATTGACGCTGGCGGCGTTAAGACCAATTATCATGATCTGGGCGAGGGGCGCCCGGTGATCCTGATTCACGGCTCGGGGCCTGGCGTGACGGCCTGGGCGAACTGGCGGCTCAACCTGCCGGTGCTATCGGAGCGCGTGCGTGCAATTGCGCCGGACATGCTGGGCTTCGGCTACACAGAACGGCCGGCGGATGGCGTTTACAATATGGAGCGTTGGCGCGGGCATCTGATGGATCTTGCCGACGCCCTAGGCATTCAGGAATTTGATATTATCGGCAACTCATTCGGCGGTGCGCTCGCGCTCTCCATGGCGGTTCATCATCCGGATCGCGTCCGGCGCATGGTGTTGATGGGGGCAGCCGGCCTTGAATTCGAGCTGACTGAGGCGCTCGACAAAGTGTGGGGTTATGAGCCGTCGGTAGAGGCGATGCGCGAGATGCTCGATATCTTTGCCTATGACAACTCGCTCGTCTCAGACGAGCTTGCCGAAATGCGCTACCGGGCGAGCATCCAGCCCGGCTTTCAAGAGGCCTTTAGCGCCATGTTCCCGGCACCGCGCCAACAGCACATCACGGCGCTTTCAACGCCGGAAAAAGAAATTGCGAAGATCGCCTGCCCAACGCTGATCCTACACGGGCGTGAAGACCGTGTTCTGCCGATGAGCAACAGCCTGCGGCTGTTCGAACTCATCAGGACGTCCGAAGTACACCTGTTCGGCAAATGCGGCCATTGGATCCAAATCGAGCACAAGGACCGGTTCAATCTCCTGGTCTCTGACTTCCTGGCGAGGGAGTGACGGCGGTTTTGGCTGATCTTGCGTCTCTTCCTCCGGCTAGCTGATGGAATACGGATATCGTGACTGACACTACAATCAACATCGACGTACTGATAGTAGGTACCGGCCATGCGGGGGCACAAGCTGCGTTGATGCTGCGCAAACTTGGATATGCCGGCGCGGTTGCGCTGGTGGGGGCGGAGGCAGATCCTCCCTATGAGCGTCCGCCCCTATCCAAGGCCTATCTCGCAGGCGAGGAGCCGTTCGAGCGCATGATGATGCGCCCGAAGGAAGCATGGACCGAACTGAATATCGAGCTGCTTTCCGGGCGCAAGATCGTCGCGGTTGATCCTGCGATGCATGAAGCCCGCTGTGAGAGTGGCGAGAGGATTACTTACGGCAAGATGATCTGGGCGGCTGGTGGCGCGCCGCGACGGCTACCGACAAAAGGGGGCGACCTTGCCGGGGTACATGTCATCCGCACGCGTGCGGATGTGGAGGCTATCCGGGCCGAGCTCGAAAGGGCTCGGGACATCGTCATCATTGGCGGCGGGTATATCGGCCTCGAAGCGGCGTCGGTGCTGGTCGGCATGGGCGCGCGCGTCGTGGTCCTCGAAGCCCAGGAGCGGCTGCTGGCGCGGGTGGCGGGACCGGCGCTGTCTGCTTTCTATGAGAAGGAGCATCTCGGGCACGGCGTCGACATCCGGCTCGGCGCAAAGATCGAAGCGATCATTGAGAAGGGCGGCCGCCCTTCGGGAGTGCGCCTTGCCGGAGGAACTGATGTGCCGGCGGACCTCGTGATCGTTGGGATCGGTATTGCTCCGGAAGTCGAGCCATTGATCGCGGCCGGGGCCGAAGAGGCGCTAGGTGGTGTGAAAGTCGATGAATTTTGCCGTACGAGCCTACCGGACATTTACGCTGCGGGCGATTGCGCCGCGCACGCGAACCGCTACGCTGGCGGCGCGGTTATCCGTCTTGAATCTGTGCAGAACGCGCATGATCAGGCGGCTGTGGCGGCTGCTTCGATCGCAGGGGCTGCGAAACCCTACGACGCCGTTCCCTGGTTTTGGTCCGATCAGTACGACCTCAAACTGCAGACTGCCGGCCTTTCGAACGGCCATGACAAAGCGGTGCTGCGCGGTGACCCAGACAGCCGTTCCTTCTCCATTGTTTATCTGAGGGACGACCGTGTCATCGCCCTCGATTGCGTCAACGCCACTCGCGATTACGCACAAGGTCGACGTCTCGTCGCCACTGGCGGTGTCTGCGACCTTGAAACCATCGGCGACCCAGGCTCGCCTCTATTTAAACCTACCGTTAGAAAAGGGTAGCTAAGACGAATGTTGTTAAAAACGACACTCGCATCGAAAACTTTGAATTTGTCGCTACATATCAAGACTTTAAACGATCAGGTGTTTTGAAGCTTTCCGCAACTTGTGCTTTTTCACTTTTCGACAATTTGAAGTTTGACAAAACTGCCCGGGAAAAGCTGCTCTTAGGATAATGCTCAAAACCAGCTGAGCCTTGAAGTACCAAAAATGTCGGCCCATCGTTTGTGATAGGACCGACACTGAAATGGAGTTGAAGCATGGGGAAAAGAGCGAAACCTGTAGAGATCATTGCAAAGCTACGCGAAGTAGAGGTGCGCTTTGGCTCGGGCGGGAAGAATGCGCGGGCTATGCGTATCACCGGGGCGACAGAGCCAACATTCCATTGCGGGCGCAAGGAGTATGGCGACTTGGGTGTAGCCGAGCCAGACGGATGAAGGAGGTCGAGAACGCTCGTTTGCGACGGGCTGTATCTGTTCTAAGACTGAATAATCAAATCCTTGAGGCGGTTGTCCGGGAAGAGTACTAAGCCCTTAACGTAAACGCGTTGCGGTCGATCCAGTAGTGGACAAGCTCGGTGTCTACCTGCGCCGTGCTTGCATCGTGGTTGGCCAACATTGCGTACCACGCATAGACGCGAGAAGACATCCCGGCGTGTTAAGGGCGCCTTGGCAGCGGCTGTCACCACTCTGACCGACCCGGTTGGATCGAATTGGCCATCACCGGATTTCAGCCTCGCTCCGTGAAGCATGGTCGCGCTATCTTATGATGTATCTTGGTAATGGCCGGTCTCCTCTTCAGTTACGGTCGGAAAATCACCTTAAGAGCTCTGAGGGCCCGGTCATGACCGCCCGCCTAAATATATGAAGCAGGTGACCAGTGGTTCTCGTTACCATGATTTCGAAACAGTTACTCCGTACAAAGCCGGTTCAGTCAGAAAGACATTGCTATAAAGTCCAGGGCTGTCGTCCTGCAAATAGGCTCCCGTTATCACCTCTTCGTCAAACAGGTTTTTGGCAAAAGCTGTGATTTGGAAGCCGGTGTCATCATTCGCCAAGACAAGAGAAAGATTGACATTTTCCCAGCTGGAAATCTCGTCGCGCGGAACGTTCCAGATACGAGCATAGCTCTCCGCTTGATAGTAATAATCACCGCGGATTGTCAGATCCCAGCTACTATTACCAATAGATGGAAAAGTATACTCCGCTGCCAAGTTTAGCGTAGTATCCGGAGCACCCGGCAGATTGTTGTCGCTGAGGTTTTTGTTGACGCCGTCGAATGGCGTCAATGCGCCGATTGTGCGGAGTGATCCGTCCCCATCGACATAGGACACATCTCCCAGCCCAAAAGTCGCCTCCTGACCTGCAAAACTGCCAAGACACAGCCCAGCAGTAGAGCCCGCGTCAAGTTGCCCAGCCGCGATTGCGCCTAAAATCGTTGCATACCCTTCTGCGGAAACAGCGCAGTTCGAATAGCTTGCCGCGTTCTTCAGAACCACGAAATCGGAGTTACCGGCCGTGCGATCAAGGACGTCAATCGCAAAAACATCAACCAGCTTAGATTCGAGCAAACCGAGATTTGCAGACAACAGCCAGTTACTTCCGGGCGCCCAAAGATATTCAATCTCCAGGCCGTACACCTCAGCATCGACATTGAAATTCACCGATGAGCGGTTGATCACCTGAGTGATCTGGTAATCCGTATAGTCATAATAGAAGCCTGCGAGATTAAGTTGCTGTGTGTCTCCTGCGAACCGATTTTTGGTTCCAATTTCGTATGCATTGATGAACTCTGGTTCAAAAGTTGACGGGAATGCGTTGGCATTTTCCGAAGGCTGCGGTGGGTTTATGCCGCCTCCCTTGTAACCGCGGGAGTAAAAGCCATACAGAAGCGTATCATCTGTGAACGACAAATCCGGTGTCCAATCAAATCCGGCGCGCCCTGTAACCTCTTCAAATTCAACCTCGAAAATTCCGTCGACATTTCCGTCCAGGTTCGTCTCTGTCGCCGGATCCGGAACCGGAGCTAATGGATCCGCGCGGACGACATCAGGCGTGAAGAGATAGGTCGGAATGTTCTTTTGCGACTTTTCATCCTTCGTGTAGCGCAATCCGAGCGTGAAGGTCAGTTCATCATTTATATCATAATATGCTTCCCCGAAGAGCGCTGTCGACTGCAACTCATAAGGGGAAACTGTCCGAAAGTAATTTCGTCCCAAGCCGTTGAGTGAATTGAGGATATTTGAGTCGCCATCCACATTGGACTCATCAAGGCTTGCAGGGAATGGAACTCCCGGAATCACTGGTGGTCCACCAGCTGCAAGTGATGCGTTGTGTAATTGCAGCAGACCGGTAAGGGCATTGCTTATGAAGTAGTATCCATCGATTACATCGTCATTGCCCGCCTCATAGTCCATATAGATGGCGCCGAGATTGAAATTCAGCGGGCCACTAAAATCCGACTGCAGACGCAGTTCTTGCGTAAAGGCCTCTGTTGTTTCACCGGATGGATCCGCCACCGTATAAATGTTCGAGGGGCCGATCTGCGGGTCATTGACGACGCCGCCGGGGAAAACTGAATTGTAGAGATCGACTTGCGGATTTATCCCTGGTGGAATTGCTGACAAGTCATTGAAGGTGATTGTGGGCTCGACTTTTGAGACATCCTCAACAGAGAAAACAGATGTTTCATTGAAGCTCGACAATGAAGTCAATTTCAGGACATCATTGATGTCCCATGACAGACTAAGTGTCCACAAATCCTGTTCGGCTTTGTAGAACGGATCGAATCCTGCCGCAATAGTTCGCAAATCCTGAATGGCTGGTGCGGTAAATGCATCTCCATTGAGCAGCCCAACCCGAACAGCTAGCCCACCCGCGAGCGTCGCGACCGAATTCACCGTATCGCGCGACTCGTCAAGAGGCGCACTTAGACAGCCCTGAGAGGTGAAAATCTGATCATCGAAGGCGATGGGAATGCCCGCAAAACTAGTGTCTAGAGGGTCTTTCCGGCAAAGCTGCTTGCCCGAGCGAAGACGCGTATCCTCTTCTTCGAAATGTTCATATAATAGCCACCCACTAAATGAGTCTGTCGGCTCAAATCCAAGAGTGGCGCGGACTGACCACAAGTCCCGGTCGTCAATATCGTTGCCGGTGACTATATTATCAACGTACCCGTCGCGTTGCGTGAGAGATCCGGCAACTCGGAGGGCAACCCGTTCTCCTACGGGCAAATTGACCATGCCGTTAGCTTTTACGGAATTATAGTTCCCGTAAGTCAGCGCGGCGTCTGCCTGGAATTCTTCGAAAACCGGCTTGGCGGTGATCAAGTTGAACACGCCTCCATTAGCGTTTCGGCCATAGAGCGTTCCTTGTGGCCCACGGAGGATTTCGACCCTCTCAGTGTCAAAGAATTCCGATTCGAACAGTCTGTTTGATTGGAGAGGGACGTCGTTCTGATGTATGCCTACCCCAGCATCGCCGGACGTTGCTACGACATCGACTCCTATGCCCCTGATTTTGAGGTTGAATCCGGTAAATTGTCCTTTGGTGAACGACAGGTTCGGCACAGCTTTTGTCAGATCTGGACCACCAGTTAACTGGAGTCTGTCAATTGCCTCTTCATCAAAAGCAGAAACAGCAATTGGTACGTCCTGCAGTGACTCTGAAGTTTTCTGAGTCGTAACAACGACCGACTGCAGCGTTCTCACATTGTCTTCTTCTTGAGCTTGTGCCGCTAGCGCAATGCTCGAAACCGATGCTGTTGTGTATAGAAACGCCACCCAAGCTGATCGCACAAAAATCATATTTACCTCCCTTTATCGCGTCCGTCTGTTGCGGATTCGTAATTGTTGTATGGTATCATACCATATTTAAGCAAACAAATTCGGTAGGTCGAGCATATTTTAGTATGCAAGCATACAGTATGGACATGCTGATAAATTTGATGTACTAACGTTGGGAACAGGTAGTCGACTGCATCCCTGTTGCTTTTTCTGAGTGGTGGAATGTCAATTTTTGTCGTCCCGGCGAAGTGAAAACTGTGTTACGTCGTCAGGAAGGCATCCTCCCAACATTCCACGACTTCGGGAGACTTGCTGGCTAGATTAATCTAGCCAGCATTTTTTTGTGCTCTGACCATATCGGTTGAATATTGAACCGCACGAAGCCAGACTGAACTTTTAGCTAAGGCAAGGGTCTGGTTGAGATGGTCCGAGAGAAAATTGAAGACTTTGCCGACAGTAATTTTTTGGGTGACGAGCGAATTGAGCTGGCTTTTCTGCTAGGCGATGTCACGCGTGAGCTTCGGCGTCGCTTCGATGTGGATATGGCAGCATTGAAACTTACGCGCGCTCAATGGAGGGCGATGCTGTATGTTTTTCGACTTTCTAACCCTACGCAAACTAGATTGGCGGAGATAATGGAGTTGGGTCGAGCCTCAGTTGGAGCTCTGATAGACCAACTGGAGCGAAGTGGATATGTATCCCGGGTCGCGGATAACGAAGATCGTCGTGTGTGGAGAATTGTGCCTTCTGCGTTGGCAAACTCCCGAAAAGCAGAGATCGACCGGGCCGGAAGGCATGTTGCTGCTGAGTTGTTTGCAGATTTCGAGGAGAAAGATCTAAAAGATCTCCGTCGATGTCTTGAGAAGCTAATTTCAGGCGCAAAGGGGGACGGGGGGCTTGCCGATTAGTGACCCAGCCCCGTGTTCCGGGCCGTTCATTCGGAGAGTCTGTTCGTCTTTCTTTGTGTTGGCAGGTTTGAGGTCAAGGCCCGGCGAGCGGAGCCACCGCGACGCTCAAGCGAGCCGGGCCGGTGTCTGCGGTGGTGAGCGGCATAGGTTAGCGGAGCAAGGCCGCCGAGTGCGCTGTGAGGCCGTGTCGTGTTGTAATCGATCCGCCAGGCTTCGGTGATGCGCGGGGCGTCACCGAGACTGTCGAAGATGTGCTCATTCAGGCACTCGTCGCGCAGCCGGCCATTGAAGCGCTCGACGAAGACATTCTGTGTCGGCTTTCCCGGCACGATGTAGTGCCCCTCGATGTCGGCGGCGCGCACCCATCTCAGGATCGCATGACTGGTCAGTTCCGTCCTATTGTCGGAGACGATCATCTTCGGAGCACCCCGATGGGCGATAAGCCTGGACAGTTCCTTGGCGACCCGCACGCCGGACAGGGGCTCATCGACGAGCATGGTCAGGGCTTCCCGGGTGAAGTCGTCGACAACACAGAGCGTTCGGAAGCGGCGGCCATCGCTGAGGGCATCCGACACGAAGTCCAGGCTCCATCGTTCATTTGCCTGTTCCGGCAGGAGTATGGGTGGGCGCGTGCCTGTCGCCTGTTTCCGTCCGCGGCGTTGTTTCACGGCCAGTCCCTCCTCGGCATAGATGCGGTAGATCTTCTTGTTATTGGCGCTGAGACCTTCGCGACCCAGCAGGATGCCGAGCCTTCGATAGCCGAACCGGCGGCGTTCACCGGCCGGCTCTCGCAGCCTCTGGCGCAGCGTCTCGTCTCCGCCATCGCGTTTGTCATACTGGAAGGTGGACCGATCGAGATCGGCCAGCCGACAGGCCCGACGCTCCGACAGGCCATGCACTTCCATTACGTGGTGTATGGCCTTGCGCTTCGCATCGGGCGTCAGAAGTTTTTTGTCGCCAGGTCCTTCAGGGCGGCATTGTCCAGCATCGCATCGGCGAGGAGACGCTTCAGCTTCGAGCTCTTCTCCTCCAGCGTCTTCAGCCGCCGGGGCTCCGACACGGTCATGCCGCCGAACTTCGCCTTATACTTGTAGAAGGTCGCATCCGAGATGCCGTACTTGCGGCAGATATCGGCTGTCTTCACGCCGTCGGTCGGGGAATCGATTTTCGCGATTTCTTATCCTCCCAACAACGCTCCCGGGGCATCCCGATGATCTGCCCTTCGGAAAATCGTGATTTGCGCATCTGTCATCCTCTACGTGTCGAGGACTCTGCAAATTCATGGCCGGAATTTACGGGGCTCGGTCAACCTGGCAAAGGGCGCTCCGTGGTAACCCTGGTAACTTTTTACAACTTTACCTAGAAATGCATATCAAGATGAGGCAAAATAAATACCTCTTTTACAAGGATTTTTCAAACCTCAGCAATTCGAATCGATCTCTGAAATCGATTCCTAATCTGTAGGTCGCGCGTTCGAATCGTGCCGGGGTCGCCACTTGTTCGTGACTACCGCATCACCTCAGGAAGCGGGTCGGTATCGGCATCCTCGTGCTGGATGATCACTTTGGCGCCGAGTTCCGCCGCTTTCGCTTCGAACGCCTCCATGGATGCGAGCGTATCGGCCTCATTCGTATTGAACTGTGGCACGCGCTTCAGCGTGCGGCTGGCGCTCATATGCCAGAGGTCGCCTGTCAGCATGACGGGGCCGGTCTCGGGCAGGTTCACGAGCAGGGAGGAATGGCCGGGCGTGTGGCCCGGTGTCTGGAAGATGATGACCGACCCATCGCCGAAGACATCGTAATTGTCCGGAATGAGCTGGTATTCGAGCCTCTCGAAAGCCGGGAACTGGTTTGATGAGTCGGCGCCGTCGGCAGAGGGTTCGGCTTCGTCGGGGGTCTCGTCAGAGACTTCCGGTTCGGGGAACATGTAGTCATATTCCCGCTGGTTCACGAGCCAGAGCGAGCCGTCGATCAGGTCGGCCTGTCCGACATGGTCGAAATGACTGTGCGAAACGGCGAGATATTCGATGTCGGACATGGCCAGACCGAGATCAGCAAGCTGGTCGGCAATGGTGCGGTCGAGAGAGACGGTGAAAACGCCGGTCGTCTGCTCATCCTGGCTGGTCAGGATACCCGGAAGGCCGAGGTCCCAGAGAAGGTCGCCATCGGGATGCCGGATCAGCCAGCAGGTCACATCGAACGTGTCGGTCTGACCGGCATAATCTCCGGCCGTGGAGAAAATGTCGAGATCGGAGACATAGACTGATCCGCAGTCGAGCTTGATCAGCTGTATGCTTTCGACGGTGCCGCCGGCGCTCGCTGATGCAGGCGGCGCAGGCGTGCCGGGTTCGGACGCCGGCGGGGTTTCTGCGTCCTTAGCCGGCGCGTCGGTTGAGCCGGAGCAGCTAGCAAGTCCGATTGCAATGGCGCCCATTGCAGCGAGTGCAATATTTTTCATGTTTTCGACCTTGATGTTCGCGAGACTGAATACGCCGATCCTCAGGATTTGGAAAGTGTGCGCCCGTCGGGATTGATTGTACGGTAGAAGCACGCTTCCCGCCCCGTATGACAGGCCGGGCCGTCCTTTCGGACCTTCATGACGACGGCGTCCTGATCGCAATCGACGCGGATTTCCACGATGCGCTGGAGACTGTCAGATGTCTCGCCTTTCACCCAGAGCTTCTGACGTGATCGCGACCAATAGGTTGCAAGCCCCGTCTCGATCGATTGTTGCAGAGCCTTATCATTCATCCAGGCAAGCATCAGGACTTCGCCGGTGTCGGCGTCCTGTGACACAGCGGCGATGAGGCCATCTGCATCGAATTTCGGGCGCAGCTCATCTGTTTCGTCCTGGTCCTTGCCGGAAAGCGGCGGAAAAAACTCTGTCATGTCTGAAGATCCTAGATGATGCCGCGTTTGCGCAGCGCCTCAATTTCGACCGGGGTCTTGCCGAGGCCGGAGAGAATTTTCTCAGTGTGCTCTCCCAGCTCCGGGGCCGGCAGGGTTGCCCGTCCCGGCGTTTGAGAAAGCTTGGGGAATACGCCCTGCATCGGCACGTCGCCCATCACCGGATGCACCATCCGGATTATCGCTTTGCGGGCCTTGATGTGGGCGTCTTCCAGCATTTCCCGTGCTCGATTGACGGGGCCGCAGGGCACGCCGTGCTTCTCGCAGGCCAGCAGCACTTCGGCTACGGTGCGCTGGCGCGTCCATGCGGTGATCCTGTCGTCAAGCTCGGCCTGGTTTTCGCCGCGGGCATCATGCGTTGCATAGCGCTCATCGCTCGCCCAGTCGGCGCCGCACATCTCTGCCAGGCGACGGAAGGGACCGTCCTGATTGGCCCCGATGATCACGATGCCATCCTTGCAGGGGTAGACGCCGGAAGGCGCGACCTTGGGAAGGATGGGACCGCTGCGCTCGCGGGTGTGGCCGGCAATGGCATATTCGGGGATGAGGCCTTCAATGAAGGCCATGACCGTTTCATAGATGGCCGCATCGACAATCTGACCCTTTCCGGATCGCTCGCGGGCGTACAGCGCCATCATCGTGCCGAGTGCAGCGAAGGTTCCGGTCATGGTGTCGCCCAGCGACACGCCCGCGCGTGACGGCAACCGGTCAGGCTCGCCAATCAGGTAGCGCAGGCCGCCCTTTGCTTCGCCGACACTGGCATATCCGGCCTTGTGACTTTCCGGTCCTGTCTGTCCATAGCCAGAAACGCGTGTGATGATGAGGCGCGGATTGATCGCGTGCAGAACATCGGGGCCGATGCCCCAGCGCTCGAGCGTGCCGGGGCGAAAATTTTCCACCAGGACATCGGCCGTCGCGGCGAGGTCCTTCAGGATGTTCTGGCCTTCCGGCTCGCGCAGGTTCAGCGTCAGCGACGTCTTGTTGCGTCCGATAATGGGCCAATACAGGCCGATACCATTCTTCTTGGCTGCGCCCCAGCCTCGCGCCGGGTCCGGCATTCCGGGCGCTTCGACCTTGATGATTTCCGCACCAAAGTCTCCAAGCAGCTGCGCGCCGAATGGCCCTGCGATGAGCTGGCCGAGTTCAATGACGCGTATTCCCGACAGGGGAGGAGGAACGGATGGATCAGGCATGCGCTGTCTTAAGAACAACCGATAAGAGGACGCAAGACATGTCGGACTGGATAGAGACAAGTTGGTCAGCTCTGGGCATGGTCCTGATCAGCGCGCTGGCTGTATATGCCTGGATCATTGTTCTGACCCGGATTTCAGGGCTGCGCAGCTTCTCGAAAATGAGCGGCTTTGACTTTGCACTGACGGTTGCAACCGGCTCTGTGGCTGGCGCGATCTTCATCGCGAAGGACCCGCCTCTCATGCAGGGTCTGTTTGCTCTTCTTGTGCTCTTTTCGATGCAGATGGCCGTCGCGGCGATCAGGCGGCGCAGCGCCATGGTGGAAAAGCTCGTCGACAACCGGCCTCGGCTGATCATGTGGCAGGGCGAAATGATCGACACCCAGATGAGGCGGGCAAAGATCACGAGAGCGGACCTCATCGCCAAATTGCGAGAAGCAAACGTCACCAGTCCCGGGCAGATTCACGCCGTCGTCGCAGAAACGACCGGCGATGTTTCGGTTCTGCATGGCCATGGCGATGTCGCCCTGAGCTGCGCCATACTGGGCGACGTAATTGGTATCGAGCCTTATCGCCACCTTCTCAAGGACTGACCGGGCCCGTCAGCTCATGAGTTTCCCCGACGACGCTGCTGACAGTGCGGGCGCCTTTGCGCTACTTTCGAACACGACATAAACGCGAAGGAGGACGCATGGCCCAGTACAATGAGATCCGGACAGAAGTGAGCAACGGTGTGCTCACAATCGTGCTCAACCGGCCTGACCGGCTGAACGCATGGACAAATGTGATGGAAGCCGAGGTCCAGCAAGCCGTTCGCGCGGCGGGGGTGGATGAGTCTATCAGGGTCATCGTTGTAACTGGCGAAGGACGCGGGTTCTGCGCGGGCGCTGACATGGCCGGGCTACAATCCATACAGGACAAAGGCGAGGCCAGGGAAGAAGCTGGAGCCGATCGTTCAAATCCGATCGAAGACATCTATCCTGGACGTTTCGGCTATCTCTATGCGTGTCCGAAGCCGATCGTGGCAGCGATCAATGGCGCGTGCGCCGGCATCGGCTTGATCTTTGCGCTGTATGCGGATCTTCGCTATTGTGCGGAGGAGGCCAAGTTCACGACAGCATTCGCGCAGCGCGGACTGATCGCCGAGCACGGGATCGCCTGGCTGCTACCGCGTCTCATTGGTGAGGCGAATGCGCTCGATCTCCTGTTCACGGCCCGCAAGTTTGACGGCAAGGAGGCCGCAAGCCTTGGACTGGTCAATGCGGCCTATCCGGTGGCAGAACTGATGAGCAAGGTGAATGACGTCACACAGCACCTTGCAACGCAGGTCTCTCCGCGCTCAGTGGCGATCATGAAGCGCCAGATTCGCGAAACGTATTTTCAGAGCTTCGAGCAAAGCCTCGATGTCGCAAACCGCGAAATGGAAGAGAGCTTCGGCACGTTCGATTTCAAGGAGGGCGTCGACAGTTTCGTCGAGCGTCGCCCCCCCGCCTTTCAGGGGCGCTAGGCAGGAGACTTATGACAAGACGCATCGACATTGTGGAAGTGGGGCCTCGCGACGGGCTGCAGAATGATCCGGCCAATCTGACTACGTCGCAGAAACTCGAATTCATTTCCCGGCTGGAAGAGTGCGGTGTGCGCCGCATGGAGTCCGGCAGCTTTGTCTCACCAAAGGCTGTGCCAAAAATGGCGGACTCGGCCGAAGTATTCATGGGCCTCGACCGCAGCAAGCCGACGCGTCACATCGCGCTGGCCCTCAACGAGAAGGGCGTGCGCCGCGCCATCGATGCAAAGGCGGACGAGATCAATTTCGTTCTGGTCGCGGGCGAGACATTCGGAAAGCGCAATCAGGGCATGAGTCCGTCCGAGAGCGGCGACATGCTGGCCCAATGCGCGCCCCTCATCCTTGACGCGGGCATTCCGTTTTCCGCCACGATCTCGGTGGCGTTTGGCGATCCGTTTGACGGCGAGGTAGACCCTGCGGTGGTGGCGAACCTTGCTGCCCGGGCGCAGAGAGCCGGTGTTGGAGAGCTCGCGCTGGGCGACACGATCGGCGTGGCGACGCCCTGGCAGGTGAAGGCGCTGACAGAGCGGGTGCGGCTCGAAGCGCCTGACGTTTTCCTGCGCATGCACTTCCATGACACGCGCGGCGCGGCGCTCGCCAATGTGGCTGCCGCGATCGATGAAGGGGTCGACGTGATCGATGCGAGCTGCGGCGGCATTGGCGGCTGTCCGTTTGCGCCAGCGGCGACGGGTAATGTCGCGACCGAAGATGTGGTCTACATGCTTGAGCGGTCGGGGTTCGAGACAGGACTCGATCTCGGCAAGCTCATCGAAACGGCAAAATGGCTGGAGACCGTCCTCGGACATCCGGTGAGTTCGAGCCTCAGCAAGGCGGGTGGCTTTCCTGGCTAGGTCGTAGGGTCCGTCACGCGGCCAAGAAATACCACCATGCCTGTCTCATTGTCTTTGATGACGAAGAGAAACGGATGATCCGCGTGAAAGCGGATGGGGAGTGGCGCATTTACCTGCGCGCTGACGGTGACTGTCATCCTTGCGGCCGTCGCCGCGGCGGCTTCCGTCCCGTCTTCATCTATCTTTACGAAGACCTTGTGATCAACCTCATCAAGCTTAAGGCGCATGGGTGTGAAGCAAGGGTCGACAGGATTGTCGGTTGGGCTGGCGATGCCATCAAAATTGGCTCCGTTAGAAAAAGCCAGCGGCATTCCCAGCACAGCAAGCGAACCCCCTAATGCGACCGAGGCATCGAATTCGAGCTTCGGAAGTTTAAGATCGACAAGCGAGTTTTCACCCTGTGAGAGCTGGGCCAGCCACCGGTCCAGCTTTTCGCCGTTCAGCTGCCTTTCAAGGCGAGGCAGACCGCGCTCGCTATCCGGCAGAAGGACAACCATGCTTAACCGATTGCCCTTGTAAGGCAGCTGGACTGCCTGAAACTCGCTCGTCTTGAGGTATTTGGCGCGAATGTCCATCGACATTAATTGAGCGATTACCTCGCTACCTTCGGCGGTGGTAAAGGTCGCATCTCTTGTGCTTCTCGCCGAAAATGGCGTTGCCCAGTTTGCATCGAGATAGACCGTGTTAACGAGGACCATTCGTGTGCACGGCTTGATGCCACCTGTCGGAATCAGATTTTGAATGCGGTCTTCGGTCTTGTCCTCGACCCAGGCGTTGATGTGTTGGCGCGACTTTTCAGGTTCGCCGCGAAGGTCCAGTCGCTCCAGCGGCGCTTTGTAGATGTTCTTCATCTGCGATTCGAAGGCATTCTCAACGATCACTGGCTTATCTACAAAGACTCGATTGTTTATCTTGAGGGTCTGGCCGTCCGCGTCAGTCTGCAGACCAAATAGCACGCTGGCCATCGAAGCATGCAGTGTCTCTGGCGGCAGATCGAAATTCAGCACATTAGCCATTTCAGCCTCGGTCTCGCCGCGTGCGCCGGCATAGGTCATGGCGAGGGCGGCCGAAATGCTGGCGGGCGAAACAGCGAAGTTGGTGACAGTCTTGCCTGCTTTCGCCGCCTCTTGTTCCGCTGCTTCCAGACCCGCCCGGTAAATATTCACACCGAATTCGGAATTTCCAGAGACGATGCTCTGCGTCTCCAGCGGCGTATTATAGGGCAAGGGTGAAGTGGCGCAGGCAGACAGCGCCAAGGCAAGCGCGCAAGCTGGTGTAGATTTAATGGACATAAGTGAACTCCGGGCAGGCTTGAGCTTCAACTAGAGCGTTCGCCCATAAGGAGTTATGAAGTGTCTGTACTCAATTTCAGATAGTTTTTCTTCAAGCCACTGGCCGCCAGCCTTCGGGCGCCATCTCGAAGCCCGAAAACTCAAAACCTGGCGCGACGAAGCAGCTGACCAGGGTCCATGCGCCCAGCGTTTCGGCGGTCTGCCAGTGATTCTTCGGAACGACGCATTGCGGGCGCTGGCCAGACCGAAGATCAGGGCCGAGTGTGGTTGAAGCTGCGCCTTTTCCGTCCGGCGGTGAAAGGGTCAGCGAGAGAGGGCCGCCGGCATGCCAGGCCCAGACCTCGTCTGCGTCGACGCGGTGCCATGCAGAGACTTCATCAGCCTGGAGAAGATAGTAGATGGTTGTGCAGGCGGCGCGTTCTTTGCCGTCCGAGCGATAGATTTCGGCATAATGTCCGCCCTCAGGATGGGGTTTGAGGCCGAGCAGGCGGATGATTTCATTCGCACCAAGATCGCCGGACACCGCATTCACCGCTCAGAAATTATCCTTGCGCGAGCGAATTTCAGCGAAGGTGGCGACAGGGTCACCGGGATGTCCCATGGCAGACTGCATGGCCGGATCATCGGCGCGCAGAAAGGGATTGGCATCAAGTTCGCGGGCAATGGTGGTGGGAACTGTCCAGTCGCCGCGCTGGCGCTTGGCCGTCACCTCGTCTGCATAGGCGCGCAGGGCCAGGTTCTCGGGATCAACCGACAGGGCGAACTTTGCATTCGCGGCGGTATATTCATGCGCGCAGTAGATCACGGTTTCCGGCGGCAGGGATTTCAGGCGAGACAGGCTCGTCCACATCATTTTCGGGTTGCCCTCGAAGACGCGGCCGCAGCCAAGGGCAAACAGTGCATCGCCGACGAAAGCCATTCGTGCATCCGGAATGTGATAGGCAATATGCCCAAGCGTGTGGCCCGGCACGTCGAGGACCTTCACGGACCAGTCGCCAAGCTGCACACCATCCCCCCCTTGCAGCGGTGCATCGATTCCCGGAATTTTTTCCGCCTCTCCCGCGGGCCCGAAGACCCGGCAACCGGTCGTTTCCTTGATCCTGAGGTTGCCGCCAGCATGGTCGGGATGCCAGTGCGTGTTCCAGATCGCCGTGATGGTCCAGCCGAGCCGCTCGGCTTCATCCAGATATTTGTCGCCATCGGGCGTATCTATGGCTGCCGTTTCGCCGCTATCGCGGTCATGAACCAGAAAGCCGTAATTATCGTTCAGGCAGGGGAATTGGTGTACATCAATCATGACCCTATTTAACGCCATGAAGCCATATTGGAACAAGGGACTGAATGCGACTGTCGGCCAAAGACCTGGAAGCGTTCTATGCCAGCCGGCTCGGCGAGGCCGCTCAATTCCTGATGCTGAAACGCCTCGGAGACCTCTGGGGTGACTGCAAGGGCCTGAACATGCTCGGCATGGGCTATGCCCGTCCGCTGCTCACCGGATATGGAGAGAGCACCAGGTCCTGCATTGCAGCCACGCCGCAGCTTGGCGAAGAAACCTGGTGGGCAGCCACCGACCGTGGCATCTCAACCTGCCTCGCAGAAGAAGATCGCCTGCCCTTCCCCGATGGCAGTTTCGACCGGATTATCCTGTTGCATGCTGTCGAGGAGGCCGACAGCCCGCGCGCTGTGTTGCGCGAGGCGTGGCGACTGCTCGCGCCGGAAGGCCGGATGCTGGTTACGGTGGCCAACCGCAAGAGCAGCTGGTCACTCGTCGAAGGCACGCCTTTTGGCCATGGCCGCCCATGGACGCGCCGACAGCTGATCGCCTATCTCAATGATCACCTGCTGCAGGTCACAGCGAGTACGACGGCTGTCCATTTGCCGCCCATCAAGTTTGGATTCATGGTGTCCGGCGCGGAAGGGTGGGAGAAAGTTGGGCAGATTTTCGCGCCGGGCCTTGGCGGAGTTGTCATGGTCGAGGCGGTCAAGCGAATGTATGCCAAACCGGGTAGCGGTGCCGTTGCGCCCGTCACTGCGCTAGCCAAGGGGCGCAAAGGTGTGGCAGAACTGCCTAGAAAAGAGGCAGAGGTGAAATGCGTTGAAAAACGCGGGAAAACACGCGTTGACCCCGCAGAACAGGCACGCTCAATTAAAGACGTTGAACAATGGGAGGCTTAGGGGCCATGAAATTGATAACCGCCATCTTCAAGCCAAGCCGGCTTGATGCCGTCATAGATGCACTCAGCGAGGCTGGTGTCGCCGGTCTCACGGTTTCCGAGGTGCGAGGCTACGGCCGTCAGCAAGGCAAGACCGAAGTCTATCGCGGCGCAGAATACGAAGTTCGCCTTCTGCCAAAGGTCAAGGTTGAAGTGGCCTGTGCGGGTGCCGATGTGGACCGCCTGGTTGAAGCGATCATCGGCGCTGCCAATACCGGCACGATTGGCGATGGCAAGATTTTCGTCTCTGGCCTCGACTCGGTGACCCGTATCCGCACGGGCGAGAAGAACGAGCAAGCGCTCGGCGGTTAAGTCAAAGCGCAGTCCTTCGCGGACGCGCAGAAAGCCGGTCGGGGGTCAGGGCCCGGCCGGCTTTTTCATGCCCGGCGCAGATGAAGGATGACTTCGTCGGCGCCCCAGTTGAGGCGGGAGAGACCCGAATCCCTAAAGGCACCGACCCTGCCGTCCCTGACTGAAGCCATGGCGACCGTTTCCAGTCCGAGTGCAGAGCAGAGCTCGACCATATCGCGCGCCGTTGAGGGGTGAAGCGCGGCTTCGTCATGCCAGAGTCGATGACCGGGCATGCGACCCGACGAAAAAAGCGAGAGCCGACGGCTCCACAGACCGTAATTGCGGAAAGACACGATGACGTCAGGTGCGATGCGTGCCAGTTCCTGGAGCACCATGTCTGGCCGGCGCATGTGCTGGATCGCCTTTGACAGGATCGCAAAGTCGAAGCCGTTTTCCGGAAAGACTTCCAGGTCACTGTCGGCGTCGCCCTGGATCACCGACAGGCCGCGCGACATCGCAGTTCCCGCCAGCTCTCCCGATAGCTCAAGCCCGCGGGCGCGAACGCTGCGCTTCTCGACCAGCAGGGCCAGCAGGTCGCCATTGCCGCATCCGACGTCCAGCACGCGGGCGCCTTCGGGCACACGTTCGGCGATGGCCTTGTGGTCGGCACGAGAGGAAACTTGCCGTGTCATCAGATTCCCCGCTTGCCTGCATTCACCTTGAGGAACCCTGCCAGCGCGTCCTCAAACAGAGGCTCTTCGAGGAAGAAGGCGTCGTGACCATTATCGGTCTCGATCTCAAGATAGCTGACTTCCGCCCCGGCAGCAGCAAGTGCGCGAGTAATTTCCCGCGTGGTTGATGGCGGATAGTGCCAGTCCGACGAGAAAGAGAAGAGGCAGAAGCGCACAGGCGTGTCGACAAAGGCATCTGCGAGCCGCCCGTCATGACGCGCAGCCAGGTCATAATAATCCATGGCGCGTGTCACATAGAGGTAGGAGTTGGCGTCGAACCGGTCGACGAAAGAATGGCCCTGATAACGCAAATAGGATTCCACCTGGAAATCGGCGTCAAAGCTGAAGCTGGTCTGTTCGCGGTCCTGCAGGCCCCGATCGAACTTTCGCTTCAGGGCCTCTTCGGACACATAGGTGATGTGCGCCGCCATGCGCGCGATGGCGAGCCCGCGTGAAGGTCGCTTGTCCTGGGCGAGGTACTGGCCATCACACCAGTCCGGGTCGGCCATGATCGACTGGCGACCGACTTCATAGAAGGCAATGTTCTGCGCAGAATGACGCGCGGCGGTGGCGATCGGGATCGCCGTGAACACCCGTTCCGGCACCTGCACGGCCCAGTCGAGCACCTGCATGCCGCCCATCGAGCCGCCAATGACAGAGAAGAGCGTGTCTATGCCCAGAGTGTCGATGAAGGCGATCTGCGCGCGGACCATGTCGCTGATGGTGATGACCGGAAAGCGCGTGCCCCAGGGCTTGCCATCTGGCGCATCGGAGGCTGGACCCGTTGTGCCCATGCAGCCGCCCAGCACATTGGTCGCAATGACGTGGAAGCGGTCTGTATCGATGGGCAGGCCCGGGCCAATCATGCGGCTCCACCAGGGCGGACGCCCCGTCACGAGGTTTGCACTCGCGGCGAACTGGTCCCCGGTCAGCGCGTGACAAATGAGAATGGCGTTCGATTTTTCGGCGTTGAGTTCGCCCCAGCATTCATAGGCAATGCGCACGCCGTCCAGCTGCTCTCCACAATCGAGTGGGAGTGGCTTGTCCAGCGTCAGGTGTTTCACTTCGCTGATCGGGAGTGTGTGCCGGTCTGACATCGCGCCCTGAGGTGTCTGCAGCGCGGTGCGAAGTCAAGCCCAATCAGGCGGTTGCTGGCGCATGAAGGCTTGTCTCTCGCGGTGCCAGACTCATTGCCTGACTTGATTTTCCGTCCGTCTTTGATCACGAGGAGGTCAAGTTGAGGAGCAGGACACATGACCGGGCCAAAACCGCTTGCGAATATTCTCGAGATCACGCCGTACAAGGGCGGGCAGAAACTCGAGCATGGCTGGAAGTTGTCGTCGAATGAGAACCCGCTGGGCTGCAGTCCGGCGGCGCGTGAGGCGCTTGCGAAGACTGCTGAACACCTTGAAATCTACCCGGACGGGTCTGCGCTGAAGCTGCGTGAGGCCATTGGCAAGAAATACGGCATCGACCCGGACCGTGTCGTTTGCGGGGCTGGATCGGACGAAATCTTCCAGCTGCTGGGCCGCGCCTATCTTTCTCCGGGGGATGAGATCATCCAGTCGGAACACGGCTTTCTCGTCTACCGTCTGGTCGCGCAGCAATCAGGCGCAAAATGCATCAGCGCCCCGGAGCAGGATCTGAAAGCCGATGTCGATGCCATCCTGGCGCGCGTGACCGACCGGACAAAAATCGTGTTCCTCGCCAATCCGAACAACCCGACAGGTAGCTATATTCCCTTCGACGAGGTGAAGCGCCTGCATGCCGGCCTGCGCGAAGATGTCCTGCTGGTGCTGGACGGAGCGTATGCCGAATACGTGCAGAAGAATGACTATGCCGCAGGTATGGAGCTCGCCGGTGAAGCGCCAAACGTGCTGGTCACCCGTACCTTCTCGAAAATTCATGGCCTGGCCGGGCTGCGTATTGGCTGGGCCTATGGCCCGGAAAGCGTGATCGATGCCATTCACCGCGTGCGCGGACCGTTCAATACGACATCGGTCGCGCAAGCGGCAGCCGTCGCTGCGCTTGGCGACGATGCCTTCGTCACAGGCTCTGTCGAGCACAACAATTCTGAGCTCGACCGCGTCGGCCCGGCACTCCAGAAGCTGGGCTTCAAGGTTTACCCCAGCGTTGGCAACTTCCTGCTCATCGAGTTTGAAGACCGCGAGGGTCGGCGCGCCGCGGATGCCGATGCATTCCTGCGCGCGCGCGGTATCGTGATCCGTGACATGAACGCCTATGGTCTGCCGAAATGTTTGCGTCTGTCTATCGGCACGAAAGAGGCCAATGATGACGTGCTGGCGGCGTTTGAAGCCTTTGCCAAGGCTGGCTGACCGTGACAGGCGCGACCTTTGAAGAAATTGCCATTGTCGGCATTGGCCTGATTGGCTCCTCGCTCGCGCGCGCCGCGAAGGAGACCGGCGCTGCCTCGAAGGTCAGCCTTTATGACAGGAGCGAGGCGGTGCGCGACACTGCGTCGTCGCTCGGCCTTGGCGACGTTTCCGATAGCCTGGCCGAGACATGCCGGTCTGCCGACTGCGTTCTCCTCTGTGTGCCCGTCGGGGCCATCGAGGAAACCATGCGGGACATCGCGCCACATCTGAAGCCCGGCGCCATCATGACGGATGTCGGCTCGGTGAAGGAAAGCGCGCTCAACGCCATGCAGGCGCACTGCCCGGCGCATGTGCACCTCATTCCTGGCCATCCGATTGCAGGAACGGAAAAATCTGGTCCGAAGGCAGGGTTTGCGAGCCTGTTCCGTGGGGCCTGGCACATCCTGACACCCATCCCGCAGCAGGACGAGGCTTATAATGGTGCGGTCGACCGGCTCGCGGCATTCTGGGAGCGGCTTGGCGCCCGGGTCGAGATCATGGATGCTGCGCGCCATGACCGCGTGCTTGCCATCACGTCTCACCTGCCACACCTGATCGCCTACAATATCGTCTCGACAGCCTATGACATGGAGAGTGTCGGTGAGGGCGAGGTGGTAAAGTATTCCGCCGGCGGTTTTCGCGACTTCACGCGTATCGCGGCTTCTGACCCGACCATGTGGCGCGACGTGTTCCTGAATAACAAGGACGCTGTTCTGGAAACACTCGGCCGGTTCAGCGAGGACCTCGCAGCCCTCCAGCGGGCCATCCGATGGGGCGATGGTGACATGCTGATGCGCGAGTTTGAACGGGCACGCGGCATCCGCAAGGCGATCATTGAAGCCGGCCAGGATACGGACGAGACCAATTTCGGTCGGAATGCTCCGGACAAGAAAGACTGACGCGCAGAGCGGTGGGGCAGACGCTGTCCCCACAATGCGTCCGCCCCCGCGCGCCTTCTGCTGCGCGATCGCGAGGCCAGCGCCTGCTGCAAGAGCGAAAAAAGGCAGCAGGGCGGCGCGAAGCCGCACAGCGCCACCTTTGGCTCAGGGGAAGAAGGCCAGGGCGCTGATCGTGGCAAATTAGGCCGGATGATCTGAACAGGCGCGGGGTATGCGCGTTGCTTCCTGTTCATGCTGTATTTGGGTAAGACGTGTTACCTGACAGTGACAAAACATGAGAGGTTGCCCCCATGATCAGAACTGCAACGGCCCTTGCTCTTCTCGCCGCCGGTCTTGCGGCCTGCACGACAGCGAAGCCATACGGGCCCGCCACGTCTGCGACGGCGCAGGGCTATCTTGTGCAACCGATCGAGACCAATCGCTACCGCGTTTCCTATACGGCGCTTTCGCCGGAAGACGCGCGCCGCTTCGCGCTGCGCCGGGCCGCTGAAGTGACAGTCGAGCAGGGCGCCGAATGGTTTCGCGTGGTGTCCAGTTATACCGACCAGGATGTTTCACGGTCCGGTGGCTCATCGGTCTCGGTCGGCGGTTCGTCCGGCGGTGGCTATTCCGGCGTCGGCGTTGGCGTGGGAATCGGCCTGCCTTTGGGGGGTGGAACGTCCAAGACAACTGAAAGCCTCGAGATCATCACCGGGTCCGGACCCAAGCCTGACGAGCCCAATGCCTATGATGCAAGTTCGGTTCTGGTGAACACTGCAGGTTATTAGGCCGGGATTTCCTTGCCGGCCCAGTCGAAGACCTTCCCCGTATCGGCGGGTGACAGCCGCTCGATCACGTCGAGCAGGTAGCTGGCTGACTGTTTGGCACTGAACAGCCTGTCTTCGGGGACATTCGACTGGAAGGGCTTTGAAAGGCCCGTATCCACTGTGCCGGGATGCAGGCCGACGCACACCGCCTGATCATTCCTGCGTGCCCACTCGATCGCGAAATTACGGATCAGCATGTTGAGGGCCGCCTTGGACGCCCGGTAGGCATGCCAGCCACCAAGGCCATTGTCGCTGATCGAGCCGACGCGGGCTGAAAGCGCGGCGAAGATCGCCCGCCGGTCGGTGGGCATGATGGGCAGGAAGTGCTTGGCGATGAGGGCAGGGCCGAATGTGCTTATATCGAACACGCGCCGATAGGCCTGAAGCTCCTGATGGCGCCAGCTCTTTTCCGGCTGGGTTTCGCCATCGGAAAGAAACCCCGTTGAGATGAGAACAAGGTCCGGGGTGCCCGCCTCCGCGATCCTGTCTGCCGCCGCCTTGATGCTGGCTTCATCCAGCAGGTCGAGATAGCCAGGAACGACGCCGGATGGCCAGTCGCCCGTCTTGCGTCTCGACAGGGCGTAAATGGTCCCGGACTTGCTGTTCCTGGCAAGAGCAAGCGTGAGGGCGCGGCCAATTCCGCCACTGGCACCAATGACAATTGCTGACATGGGGACGAAAGTAGTGCGTCAGACAGACAGGCCCAGCCCCATTGGTCCGACCATCTTCAGCTGCGAGCTTCGCAATGCCGGATTTTCGGCCTGATCCATTCGGACATGGATGGTACCTCTGGCCGGACTCGAACCGGCACTCTGTTGCCAGAAACGGATTTTGAATCCGTCGCGTCTACCAATTCCGCCACAGAGGCACTCGGATGGAAGGCATGCTCCTGCCCGAAGTGGAAAGTTGCGTCAATCATCTCGACCAGTCGAGAAAAGCGAGATAGGCGATTGTCATGAGCGAACAGATCACGCCGCATACCTTTCTGCAGTCGATAGAGCGCATGGCGGAAGAGGCGCCTGAGGAAGGTTTTTCCCTGCGCCATATCTTCGACAGGCTGGACGAGCGTGCATTCGGCGCAGCGCTGTTCATTCTGGCGCTGCCTTGCTGCATTCCGTTTCTCTACGGGGTGCCGCAGGTCGTCTCCCTGCCGATGATGGCGCTGGCGGCGCAGATGGTGGCTGGCCGGGAAGAACCCTGGCTGCCGGAGAAGTTCGCTAAACGCATGATCGACAAGAAGGGCCTAACCCGAACTGCCCAAGGCGGACGGAAATGGTTTGGCTGGCTGGAAAAAATTGCCAAGCCGCGCCTGACTTTCATCCTCGGACATCGCGGTGAGCGGATCATCGGCCTGTTTCTCGTCTTCTTCTGCGCATCGATCCTGGTGCCGCTGCCGTCGACGAATACGGTTCCTGGTATCGGTGTTGCTATCGTCGCCTTCGGCCTCATGGCGCGCGATGGAATCCTTGTCATTCTCGGCTCAATCATCGGGACCGCATGGATTGCGACCCTGATCACGCTGGTCGCGCTTGGCATCCGGACTGTCACAGGTTCGTGACAAGCCGCGCTTGAACGCCGCATTGCGCCATGTTCTCGCCTTGGTCATTGTCCAGCTAATCAGACGACCAAGATTTGGACATTAGGGACGAATGACCGCAATTCTGGCTCCTGCTTTCCAGACATGGCGTTGGCCGCTGATCGCACTTGTGGCCTCGCTTGCAATGCTCGCTTCGGCGCATGCGTTTGAGCGCCTCGCCTATTTCCTGCCGTGCCAGCTCTGCCTGCGCCAGCGGGAGGTTTACTGGGCCGCGGCAACTATGGCTGTGACCGGGCTCGCGCTTTGGAATTTCAGGCAGAACCGGCGTTTTCTCGTCGCCTTCAACGTAATGCTGGCGTTAGTTTTTCTGACGGGGGCCGTCGTTGCGATTTATCATTCCGGCGTCGAGTGGCGCTGGTGGCCAGCGCCGACTGGCTGCACGGACGGGCCGGTCGATGTGATGAATCTCGACTTTGACGCGCTAGATGAGAGAACGGCGACAGCCTCCTGCCTCGACGCACCCTTCCGCATTCTCGGCCTATCCATGGCGGGGTGGAATGCGATCGTGTCGCTCGGGCTGTCCGGGCTGAGCTTCGTGGCAGCGACCAAGGCGCTGCCGAAGGATATCGCCTAGAAGCCGAACTCCATTGCGGCCCATGCGAAGACCAGGCTGCCCATGGCCGCGACCGTCGCGCCCAGCCGCATGGGCTTGAACCAGGCCGGCAGGCTGGCCGATGACCAGTCCCATGCAAGCTGTGCGAGGAACAGGGCCGCAAGAGCGAGGTACCAATAGGCGGCAGGCTGCAGGATGATGGCGAAGGGAAGGATCACCCAGCCGAGCAGGGCGGGCAGGACGGAAAGGAGCAGCGTTGTGCTGTCCGGCGGTCCTTCGCCAAGTGAGACGCCCCAGCGGATCCCGCCAAGGAAACTGAGAATGACGGCCGCATAGGTCTGCAGCCACAGGCCTGCTGTCGCATTTGTCGGCGCTTCGAGCGTCGCGGTTGCAACAGAAAAGCCAAGGAACGGAATGGCGCCGGCCGCTGTCAGGATGAGCGCTGTGCGACGGTAGGAGGCTGGGGTGTCGGTCATGGGTCTGAATATGGGCGCAATGGTCTGTCGGTCCAGCGTTCCCGACCTGTTTGTGAACAAGACCTTGCCCGATAGCGTGAATGTGAACCGGTACATTCATGTGGCGTAAATCGTGAAAGTATACACGTCTGCAATGCCTCGCCGCCTGATCGCCCTCCTCATTTCCGGCATTGCCATCGTGTTCGCCTTCGGCGCGCTGACAGCGATCCGCTGGCCGAGCATCATGATGTTTCTCAGCCTGTTCTTTCACCCTGATCCGTCGATGGGGCTCGACAATATCAACTGGCGCGAACTCGGCTTTGTATACGGTGCACCCTATTTCCTCGCGGCACTTTGCTTTTATGCGTCTTCAATCTGCGTGTCTGCCAGACGCAAGGGGTCGATAATCTGGTATGTAATGGGGTGCGTGTCCGCATCTCCCAGCTTCTACCTGGTCGATTTTGAAGAAGGCTGGTGGCGTAACCCAAGCGGCCCCGAAGGCATGGTGGCCGGCGGAACCGTCATGGTAATCCTTCTGGCGATTGCCGTGGTGCTGCTTCGTCGCCGCCCGGCCCTTCCGGCTGAGAGCGGCGAGATTGAGGACGGCGCGAATGTGCAGCTTACCAAGGAACAGTTCGAAGCCCTGATGGCGCGAACCGAAGGGGGGGCGCAGCCGGCCGCAGAGCCGGTTCGCAAACCCCGCTACCGCCAGCCCGTTCCAGCCGCCATTGCACGGCAACGTGCACATTTTGCTGCACAGGGCCGGCGGATGAGAGCCCGGCGTGGGCACTGATTTGCTACCTTAAAAGCGCTAATCTCGGCGGGTTTGTTCACAAAGTCTTGAGGACATGCCGATAGCCTGACCGTCAGTCTTGCTGCCCGGGAGCGACTCAAGATGAATATCCGTCAGTGCTGCGGCTTCGGCCTCGGGCTCCTTGGTACCTGGTTCATGTGGCAGGTTGGCGTTGGCCTCGCACACTTCATTCACTCGACCTACAATGTGACGATCCCCGCCGCCCTTATGGACCCGGCTGTGACCCTGCGGATATCGTCTGCGCTGGCCGCGTTCCTGGCTGGACTGGCCGCGCTGACCGAGCGCAAGGGCGGGGCCTGGCTCGCGGGTCTGTCGACCTTCATGTTCGCCTGTGTTGCGCTCGGCGTCCTGCAGGGCCGTCACGACATTTCGGTCTGGCGGGATGATTATCTCTCCCTGTCGATCCTCACCATTCTGTTCCTCGCACTTGTGGTGCTTCGTCGAAATAGCGATGAGATCGATCAGCCCATGCACGACCCCGTCGAAGCATCCTGACCGGCAGGACTTGCCCGCCACGGCGGCTTGGCATACCCCAACTCTGGCAATCTGATGGCCCGCAGATAGCGCACGGGAGGGTGTTCCATGCTGATCAGGCGTCTTGCCGGAGTCGTCGGGATCGTCGTCGCAGCCTGGATGCTGTGGGAAACGGTCAATCCGGTCATGCGACAGATTTCATTCGGTTCCGACTTTGGGACAGAGCTTCTGAACCCGCCGACCACACTGCTTCGCTTCATCGCCACGCCTCTCATGATCATTGGCGGGGTCGCTGCGGCACTTAACGTTCGGGGGGGAGCCTACCTGTTCACGGCAGGGGCATTGGTCTTTGCAGTGCTCACCGGAGCGTTGGTCGGATCGAGGGCAGATTATACGCTGTGGCGTGACGAAGCCGTGCTTGCCCCCTTCCTGATGGTGATCTGCGGCGTGCTTGTGTTCACCCATCGAAATTGACGCGGAACGCGCATTGATTTCGCCACATCAGTGCTTAGGTTCGCGGCGGACAAATCACTCAAGACCGTATAGGCGGAAATTTCATGGCAGACACATATGACGTCGTCATCATCGGAGGCGGCCCCGGCGGCTATAATTGCGCGATCCGCGCGGGCCAGTTGGGCCTCAAGACGGCGATCATCGAAAAGCGCGGCAAGCTGGGCGGCACCTGCCTGAATGTCGGCTGCATTCCGTCCAAGGCGCTGCTGCACGCCTCAGAACTGTTCGACGCGGCCAAGAACCAGTTCGCGGGTCTCGGCATCAAGACCGGTAAGGTCGAGCTCGATCTGAAAGCCATGATGGGCCAGAAGGATGATGCGGTCGAAGGTCTGACCCAGGGCGTCGAGTTTCTGATGAAAAAGAACAAGGTCGACTACATCAAGGGGTTCGGAAAGATCACCGGGCCCGGCAAGGTCGAGGTCGACGGCAAGACGCTGACCACGAAGAACATCGTCATCGCGACAGGCTCCGAACCATCCACCCTCCCGAACATCGAGATCGATGAGGAACGCGTCGTCACCAATACAGGCGCCTTGGCGCTGAAAGAGGTGCCGAAAAAGCTGATCCTTATCGGCGCAGGCGTCATTGGCCTGGAGCTTGGTTCGGTCTGGTCGCGCCTTGGCTCCGAAGTGACGGTCATCGAATATCTCGACCGGATCATGCCGGGCGCCGACAATGAGATCGCCAAGGAAGCCCAGCGTGTGTTCAAGAAGCAGGGGCTCGAATTCCGCCTCGGAATGAAGGTGACCGGTGTCGAGAAGCTGAAAACCAAGCTCAAGCTCTCCATGGAGCCTGCCAAGGGCGGCGATCAGGAAGTGCTCGAAGCCGATGCCGTCATCGTTGCTGTCGGCCGCCGGCCCTACACTGAAGGTCTTGGTCTTGAGGTTGTGGGCGGCAAGACTGACAAGCGCGGTGTCATTGAAACAACCGATCACTTCAAGGTCGCAGAGGGTGTCTGGGCGATCGGTGACTGCATTGCCGGCCCGATGCTGGCCCACAAGGCCGAGGATGATGGCGCAGCCGTCGCCGAACTGATCGCCGGCAAGGCGGGCCATGTCGATTATGACCTGGTCCCGTCTGTGGTCTACACCAATCCCGAGATCGCCTGGGTCGGCAAGACCGAGGAGCAACTGAAGGAAGCGGGCATCGAATACAAGAAGGGCAAGTTCCCCTTCCAGGCCAATTCCCGCGCCCGCACCAATCACGAGACCATTGGGTTCGTGAAGATCCTCGCCGATGCGAAGACAGACCGCATTCTCGGCGCGCACATGATGGGCGTCGGCGTGGGCGAGATGATCCACGAGATCTGCGTCGCGATGGAGTTCGGTGCGGCGTCTGAAGACGTTGCCCGCACCTGCCATGCCCACCCGACCCTGTCCGAGGCCGTCCGTCAGGCGGCGATGGGCGTCGAAGGCTGGACCATGCAGATGTAGGCTGGCGCGCCCCGCCCCCGGGCGAGCAACGGCACTGGACTTTCTCGCTGGTCGCGTGAAAGCTTGGTGGGTTGATTTCGAGTACACGGGTGGGAGGCCTTGTCATGCTGAAACTGGTCAAGGCGACCCTTCTGGGCGTGTGCATGGCGGGCGTAGCGCAAGCCCAGTTCCTCGACGTGACACCGGTGCCGGAGGCCGAATGGGCAGAGCCGGGCAGCGTGACCTACCTGCAGAATGAGCGCGCCAAGATGCTTTACGCGTCCGGTCAGTATGAAGAGGCGCGCTCGATCTGGGAGAGCCTCGTCAGCTATGGCAATCTAGAGGCGCACAACAATCTCGGTGTCTACTACCGCGAAGGCAAGGCCGGTCCCGCCGATTATGAGAAGGCAGTGGCGCTCTGGCAGGTGGCTGCAGAACAGAACTTCGCCCCGTCGCTGATGAACCTCGCCTGGCTCTACAGCAGCGGCTATCCCGGCCATCCGGCGGACAAGCAAAAGGCCTTCGAAACCTTCGTGGTGGCCGGACGCGCAGGCGAAGACCTCGGTGCCTATACAGCCGCGCAGATGGCCTTCAATGGCGAGGGCATCGCCTCCAGTTTCGCGGACGGCCACAGGCTGCTGATCCTTGCCGCAGACCTTGGAAACGCCAATGCCTTTATCACTATGGGCAAGTTCGATGAGCTTGGCCTCAACCCCGACGGAGACCTTCTGTCTGCGCGCGACTGGTATGAGAAGGCCGATGCGATGGGTCACCCCATGGCGTCCGATGCACTGGCCGCCCTGCCGCCGCTCGATATCGACTTTGCGACCACGCTGATGCGCGAGGGACGGCACGTCGAGGCGCGAAACCTCGCCTACCGTCTCTGCTGGGAGCAGAACGACCCGTATGCCTGCGAGATGCAGGGGCGATACGACCTGCTCGGCGCGGACGGGGTCTACCGCGATTATGTCAGCGCGGCGATGTCGCTGGAGCGGGCCTGCAATGTGAATGTCGCCGATGCCTGCGTGAACTTTGCCCATGCGGTGGCTGAAGGCAGCCAGCTCGCGCCGGAAAAGTTCAGCCAGTTGCAGTTCAGGAAGGCTGAAAACAGTTATGCCGCTGCCTGCGACCATGAGCAGAATTACAATGCCTGCGCGGGTGTCGTCTTCTTCAACTATTATCCCTATTTCGGCCTGAACAGCCGCGAGCGGGTGATGAAATATGGCGCGCGTGGCTGCATCAATGGTGGCAATCAGTTTGCCTGCGATGTCTGGATGCCGATGTTTAACGCGTCGGTGCCTGCCGTGCCGCGTGAACGGTCAAACTCAGGCTTCGGCAACTTCCTGGGCAATACGTTGACGGCGATGGTTGGTGGACTCGCCGCCGGGACCGAGGCGTACAATTCCGGCAATATAGGCTCAAGCGGATATTCAGGGTCCAGCTATTCCAGCGCCAGCACCAGCCAGTCCTCTGCCGCCAGCATGCGGGACTTCAACCAGTATCTCAATTCCGTGAAGTCGATCGGCACGGCTTATTCCGCGCCCTGCCCGCCGAGCAATCCTTACTGCTGACAACAAAAAAGCCGGACGGTTTCCCGCCCGGCTTGAAATGCTTGAAAGCAAAAAGCCTTACTCGGCCTTCTCTTCTTCTGCTGCTTCAGCCTCTGCCTCGACAGGAGCTTCTTCTTCAGCAGGTGCGTTCTTGGCTTCTTCAGCGGCTTTCTTGGCCTCTTCTTCAGCTTCCTTGCGAGCGGCTTCCTTGTCAGCCTTCTCCTGGATGCGTTCTTTCGCCTTCGTGCCTGGCTCACCCTTGTTCGGGTTGTTGCCGTGCTCCCAGGCGACGACTGGCTTGCCGTCAACTTCGATCTGGCTCAGGAAGCGGGCCACGCGGTCGGTCGGCTTTGCGCCTTTGGCGACCCATTCGGCAGCTTTCTCGCCGTCGATATTGACGCGGTTTTCGCTGTCTTTTGGCTGGCGCGGATCATAGGTGCCGATCTTCTCGATGTAACGGCCATCGCGCGGGGCGCGGCTGTCAGCGACGACAACGCGGTAGAAGGGGCGTTTCTTGGACCCGCCGCGGGCGAGCCGGATTTTGAGAGCCATGGTGTATCTCCTTAAGTGTCTTATGGCGTCTTCTGGATAATGCTCGTGGCTGATCGCCGGCTGAAGCCAGCGGCCACTGCGCCTTCGCCTTGCTCGTGAGGATCAAGACGGAGGCGTATTCCTTTGCCGCCGGTCCCTGCGAAGGCAGGGACCCATGGTGCATCCTTGAAAGTGGCACAACGGGGAAAGGCTTGTCCTTGGACACCTGCCTGCGCAGGTGTCTGCGGAGAGGGAGCGGGATGGATCATGACTGCTGACCATCCCTGATCTTCTCGTGGTGACGAATGACTTCGGCCACGATGAAATTGAGGAATTTCTCGGCAAAGGTCGGGTCAAGACCGCTTTCCCTGGCGAGGCGCTGGAGGCGCTCGATCTGACGCCCTTCGCGGGCCTTGTCGGAAGGCGGCAGGTCGTGCTCGGCCTTCAGTACGCCGACCTGCTGGGTCAGCTTGAAACGCTCTGCCAGCGTGTGCAGCAGGATCGCATCCATATTGTCGATGCTGGCGCGCAGGCGCTCGAGTTCGGGGAGGGCGGAGGTCATGATACAACTTCTCCCTTCATTTCTCGACGAGCGAAATAGAACTGAGAGTGGATGACGTCATGGGCTGCATCGCGAAATGTCTGCAAGTGCTCTTTGAAGGCGGCGGGACTTTGGTCTACCGCTTCTTCCATGCGGTCCGTCGCGATGGCCAGCTTTTGATGCTTCGGGTTGTTTGGGTCCAAAAGCAGAAAGATGAACGACTTTTTGAAGGGCAGTTGCTCGCCCCGATCACGTTCACTTTTAGATCTCAATTTATTGGTGGTCTCGCAAAGAGCCATAAATTCCGCTGAGGCGCTTCGAAGCTTTTCTACCCAATCGAGACGAATTGATGCGTGGCGCGCAAGAGCGGCAAATTTTTGCTGTCTAACGGAAAATCTCACATTCCAAGCGAGCGCTATTACGGCAGTGACTGCGCCGATCAATGCGACCCAAGCCGGTATTTCTAGGCCCCAGATCATTTCTTCTTCCCCCCACCAAGGCCAGGAAGCCCGCCGGGAGGCATGCCGCCGCCGAGGCCGGGCATTCCACCGCCCGGGAGTGCTGCGCCCTTGCCCATCTTGGCAATGTCAGCTGGCGAAACACCCGCGCCGCCAAGCGCGTTCATCATGCCTTTCATGCCGCCCTTGCCGAGCTTCTTCATCATGTCGGCCATCTGGCGGTGCATCTTCAGCACCTTGTTGACCTCTTGCACGTCAACACCGGCACCGGCGGCGATGCGCTTGCGGCGTGAGGCATTGAGGAGGGCCGGCTTGGCGCGCTCTTTCTTCGTCATGGACGAGATGATCGCTTCCTGACGTTTGAGGACGCTGTCATCCATATTCGCTGCGGCGAGCGCCTGCTTGGCTTTCTTCGCACCGGGCAGCATGCCCATGATGCCGCCAAGGCCGCCCATTTTCTGCATCTGCTTCAGCTGGTCGGCGAGGTCGTTGAGGTCGAACTCGCCCTTGCGCATCTTCTTCGCCATGCGCTCGGCTTTTTCAGCGTCGAGCTGGTCGCCGGCTTTCTCAACCAGCGAGACGATGTCGCCCTGGCCGAGGATGCGGCCGGCAACGCGTTTGGCTTCGAAGGCGTCGAGACCGTCGAGCTTTTCGCCCGTACCGAGGAATTTGATGGGGAGGCCCGTAACCGCGCGCATGGAGAGCGCTGCACCGCCGCGGCCATCACCATCCATACGGGTGAGGACGAGGCCGGTGAGCGGCAGGCGCTCATGGAAGCGGCGGGCCGTCTCGACAGCGTCCTGACCGGTCAGCGCATCCGCAACGAGAAGGGTTTCCTTCGGCTGCGCAATCTTCGCGATCTCGGCCGCCTCGGCCATCATCTGTTCGTCGATCGAGGTGCGGCCAGCCGTATCGAGGAAGACGACGTCATGGCCGCCGAGCTTCGCCGCCTGCAGCGCGCGGCGCGCAATCTCGGCCGGCATCTGGCCTTCAACGATTGGGAGGGAGGTGACGCTGCCGCCAACCTGTTTGGCGAGGATGGCGAGCTGCTCCATGGCGGCGGGGCGGCGAACGTCCAGCGAGGCGAGGAGGACTTTCTTCTTGTCGCGCTCGGCAAGGCGTTTGGCGATCTTGGCAGTGGTCGTCGTCTTACCGGAGCCCTGCAGGCCGGCCATCATGATGACGGATGGCGGGTTGTCGACGCGAAGACCTGTCTCGGCATTCTCACCGCCGAGCATGTCGACAAGCCCGTCATGGACGATCTTGATGACCTGCTGGCCCGGTTTCACCGAGCGGATGACTTCCTCGCCAACCGCACGCTCCTTGATCTTGCCGATGAAGTCCTTGACGACCGGAAGCGCGACATCGGCTTCAAGAAGCGCCACGCGGATTTCGCGGAGCGCAGATGTGACGTCCTTCTCCGACAGGGCGCCGCGCCCGGTCAGTCCGTCAAATATGCCGCCAAGGCGGTCTGTCAGCGCGTCAAACATCGCGGTACTCCTTGCTCATCTGCCAATAGGGGACAGGTAAGCGCTCCATGCCATTCGCGCAAAGCATGAGAGCCCCGCTGAGCGAAACTTCGCCGGGCGGGGGCTTCGCCGAGCTCCTGTCCTCTGAGTTGTTCCCCGCTCACCTTCGGTTCGCGATGGAACGGGCTCAGGGCTGCTGTCCCGGAAAAGCGCGCTTCATGTCATGCGCGGATATCGCGTGCCTAAAGCACGCCAAAGCCGATAAATCAAGCGCCGGACGCGGGCGTCACTTCCCCGATCATCTCTCCAATCGTGCCGAGGGCTGCCTCGATCTCTTCATCAATAAGCGAAAAGACAAAAACATCGGCCCACCCGCCATCGGCCATGCGGGTGTATCGGCGCAGTGTGCCCTCGTGCACGGCGCCCAGCCTTGTCAACTGGGAGAAGGCGCGTTCGCTTCGCGTGGACATCATCCACTCGACCCGGCGGGCGCGCCATTCCATGGCCCGCTTGATCATCAGATACTGGACATGGGTCGCAATACCCGTGCCGCGCTGAGATTCCTCGAGCCATGTATAGCCGACCCGCACCCGCCGGTGCAGTCGGTTCGGCAGGATGAAGGCGGCAAGGCCCACAAGCCTGCCGGTTTTCTTCTGGAACACCACCAGACCCTGGCCGGTGCCAATGTCCGACATGCGAAGCGTGTGGTCGAAATAGGCGTTCAAGGTCTGCCCATCGGGAATGACGGGCATGAACTCCCACATATCGTCCACGGCACGGCTGCTGACGATCGCCTCGCGATGGCTTTCGGCCATTGGCTCGATTCGGATGAGTGATGTTTCAAGACCGGGAGCGTTGAGTTCCATGGCGGGTTCATTCTTGTCGTAAGCGTAGCATAGACCAACGCTGCGGGTTTGAAAGTGATCCGTCGACCACGCCCTTCATGCCCCCCATTGGCGATTACGCGCTAACTGCCTGTTCCGCCTCAAGGACGCGGGCGACAGCATTGATCACGGATGCAATGCGCAGCGACGCCTGGATTTGCTCCGATGTCATGCCCGCCTTACGAAGCTCTGCTTCATGCGCGTCGAGGCACATGCCACAGCCATTCACAGCCGAGACGGCCATGGAGAACAGCTCGAAATTCGCTTTCGAGATGCCGGGCGCGCCAATCACATTCATGCGCAGGCGAGCTGGGAGCGTGCGATAGGTTTCGTTGGAGAGGAGGTGGATGGAGCGGTAATAAACATTGTTCATGCCCATGATCGCGGCTGCGGCTTTGGCAGCCTTGGTCGCTTCCTCGCTCAGCTTGCCGTCCGTCTCGGCAGCAATGCCCTTCACGATTTCGCCGGTGCCGATGGCATAGGCGCAGGCCAGCATGCAGCCATATTTCTGCTCATCATCGAGAATGGTTTCATTCGAGAGCGAACCGAGGTTGAGCTTCAGGTCCTTGGCGTAATCGGGCAGAGCCGATTTCAGTGTTTCGATCGACATTTAATGTTCCGGGGTCTTTGATTCTGGGAGGAGAAGACAGGAAGACGCCGCCCGAACGGGCCGGGCGGCGCTTAACTGTCCTGATTGTTCAACACGTGAACGTCGGCAGACTTACTCAGCCGCGATGTTCAGGATGTCGCCGCCAACCGGGCGGTTGCACGGGCAGAGCTCGTCGGTCTGCAGACCGTCCAGGACGCGCAGTGTGTCTTGCGGGTTACGGCCGACATTGAGGTTGTTGACGTAAACATGCTGGATCACATTGTGCGGGTCGACGAGGAAAGTCGCGCGATAGGCGACGCCTTCGTCCTGGTTGCGTACGCCAAGGCCATCGACCAGCGAGCCATTGGTGTCAGCGAACTGCCAGATCGGAAGTTCATTGAGGTCCTGGTGGTCGCGGCGCCAGGCGAGTTTCACGAACTCATTGTCGGTCGAGCCGCCAAGGACGACACAGTCGCGGTCTTCGAACTCACCGGCAAGGCGGCCGAATTCTGCAATCTCTGTCGGGCACACAAAGGTGAAGTCTTTCGGGTAGAAGAAGATGACCTTCCACTTGCCGTCAAAGCTGTCCCGGGTGAGCTCTTCGAAGGCGCTTTCACCATTCTGTTCGTGGTGCATGAACTTCGGCTTCACGCCGACGATTTTGAAGTCTGGGAGGGAATCGCCAATTCCTAGCATGGGAGAACCTTTCGTAATATCTATTATGCGTATATGCATTGCTTATTGCTTCCGCAATGCAGCTTTGACATGCAGTTGTTTGCGAAATCCAATTGATAAATAGAATTGGTTCAATAGATTATATCTATGCATCTTCCAACGCTCAGACAGCTTCAATTCCTGTGCGCCCTTGCCGACGAGAAATCCTTTTCGAGGGCGGCGGATGTCTGCAATGTGACCCAGCCAACCCTGTCCTCTGCCATCAAGGAAGTAGAGGCGATTCTCGGCGTCCAGCTCGTGGAGCGCGAAGCGCGTGGTGCATCCCTGACGCGCGCGGGTGAAGAGACGGTCGAGCGGGCCCGCGCCATCCTGTCCAGTGCGGCCGATCTCGTCTCTGCTGCTCATCAGGCCGGAGCACCGCTGACCGGGCCGTTCCATCTTGGCGCGATCCCCACCCTCGCGCCCTATCTGCTGCCAAGGACATTGTCGGCGCTACGATCCGGACATCCGGAACTGAAGCTCTATCTTCGCGAGGACCAGACTGACCGGCTGATTGAAGGATTGCGAAATCGCACGCTGGACGCTGCGCTGATCGCTCTGCCATGGGCTTCATCGGGCATCGAGACCGAAACGCTCGGGGATGACGAGTTCCTGTTCATCGCGCCGAAGGGCCACAAGCTTTCCAGGTCGAAAAAGCTCTCGCCGGAGGATCTCAATGGCGAGGATGTCCTGCTGCTCGAGGACGGCCACTGCCTGCGCGACCATGCCATCGCAGCCTGCGCCCTGTCTCCCTCTGCGTCACCGTCGAACATCTCGGCGACATCGCTTGCGACGCTGGTACAGATGGTGGCGGGTGGGCTCGGCATCTCGCTGGTTCCGAAGATTGCCGCCGAGGCCGGGTTGGGAGCCGGGGCGGACCTGAATGTTCGCCAGTTCGATCAGCCGTTGATCGGACGCCAGATCGGCATTGCCTGGCGTGCTGGCAGCCCACGCGAGGCAGAAGCCCGCATGATCGGCAAGAGCGTGAAGAAGACGCTGGCTGCGCGCGCCTAGGTGTCGTGCGTGACGGTCCGGTCGATCTCGGCCGTGACATTGTCTTTGGCGCGGTAAATCTTTTCGTCGAACTGATCTTCCCACTTCGCCACAACGGTCGAGACGGCGAGGTCACCAGTGATGTTGGTCACCGTCCGCATCATGTCGAGCAGCCGGTCGAAGGCGAAGAGCGGGGCCAGGATGAGCAGCATCTGATCCGGCGTTGCTCCGATGACACCGAGCGTGGTGGTGGCGAGGAACAGGCTGACCGACGGGATGCCGGCCGTGCCGATAGAGACCAGCGTCGCCATGACGGCCACGGTCACATAGGTCCCGAAATTCACCTCGATGCCCAGCGCCTGCGCCGCAAAGAGCGCGATCAGGCCCTGATAGAGCGCGGTGCCGTCCATATTGATGGTCGCGCCGAGCGGCAGGACCGACGATGCGACGGGCTTCTTCACGCCGAGATTCTTCTGCGCGACCGACATGGTGACCGGAAGGGTGGCATTGGACGAGGAGGTTGAGAAGGCCACCATCTGTGCGTCCGTGACACCGCGATAGAACGGGATGAGCGGCAGCTTCGCGACGAATTTCAGCAGGAAGCCGTGCGTCAACAGCATGTGCAGGCCGCAGGCGAGATAAAGCGCGAGCGTCATCATGCCGAGTGCGGCCACGACGGAAAGGCCGTACTGCGCCATCACCCAGGCCATCAGGGCGAGGACACCGAACGGGGCCACTTCCATGACGAGAAGGGTGAGCTTCAGGATCGCATCTGAGGCCGAGTTGAAAACGTCCGCGACAGGCTTGCCGGCATCGCCGGCCAGCAGGATGCCGATGCCGAACATGATTGCGAAGAAAATGATGGGAAGCACGTCGCCGCGCGCCATGGCCTCGACCGGGTTGGTCGGGACGATGGAAAGAACCGTCCGCATGATCTGCTCGAAGACGCCGACAGTTTCGAGCGCACCACCGCTTTCGAGGCGCTGGCGGGTCGCTTCGATATCGTCTGCTGACACCGTCGAAACGTCAAAGCCTGCACCGGGCTGCAGCAGCGTGCCCATGATCAGGCCGAGCGTCACCGCGATGGCCGTCGTTCCCATATAGATGCCGATGGCGCGGCCACCGAGGCTGCCGAGTTTCTTCGGGTCGCCCATGGCAAGGACACCGGAGACCAGCGTCAGGAATATAAGCGGGACGACCAGCATGCGGATCAGATTCAGGAAGAGGTCGCCGAACGGCTTGAAATAATTACCGATTGCAGATGCCTCGGCTTCGCTCATTGTGTAGCGAACCACCAGGCCAATCGCTGTGCCGAGCACGAGGCCAATCATCACGCGCTTCCAGAGATCAATCCTGAACCAGGCCTTCATGCCGCCAACCCCTTTGATATCCACAGTCCGGCGCAGCCTAGAGTGGGCCGCACCGAAATCAAACCTGCATCTGTATAAGACGGCTCTAAGCCGTTTCGCCGTCAACCAATCCGGTTTACAACGCAGCACAGATGAACTGGATTGATCGCTTATCGACCGGCTGGAAAGCCTGGGTCCTGCTGTTTGCGCTGACGATGACGGCAGCGGCCCCCGGCGTTTTCAACCTTCCTGCGCTGGACCGCGACGAAAGCCGCTTTGCGCAGGCCTCCAAGCAATACCTTGAGACCGGCGACTACATCACGATCCGGTACCAGGACGAGTATCGCAACAAGAAGCCGGCTGGCATTCACTGGCTGCAGGCTGGCGCGACGGCGGCCTTCGGCGAGGGCGAGAACCTCGACGTCTGGACCTATCGCGTGCCGAGCTGGATTGGGGCTGGCCTCGCCACGCTGGCCTGCTTCTGGCTGGGCATTGCGGCGATCGGCAGACAGGGCGCCTTCATCGGCGCCGCGCTCTTTGGCTCATCCTTGCTGCTGACCTCTGAAGCACACATTTCCAAGACGGACGGGGTGCTGGTCTTCCTGATCACCATGGCGATGGGATGCCTGCTGCGGCTCTACCTGCGCAAGGATAATGACAAACGTCTGGCCATTGCATTCTGGGTGATTCACGGTGCGGGCTTTCTCATCAAGGGGCCCGTGATCACGCTGGTGGCGGGCATGGCCATGCTGGTCCTGTGGCTCTGGGACCGGCGCGACCGTGACTGGATGAAGGCGCTCTGGTGGTGGCCGGGACCGCTGATCAGCGTGCTCATGGTCCTCCCATGGTTCATTGCCATCCAGATCGCGACCCAGGGCACCTATGTCGAAGGCGCCGTCGGCAAGGATCTGAAGGACAAGCTGGTCTCAGCTTCCGAGGGGCATGGCGGCCTGCCGGGCTATCACTTGATGCACCTGCCAGCCTGGTTCTTCCCGGGTATCCTGTTGCTTGTGCCAGCGGTTGCGCTCACCTGGCGGTATCTGCGGCACAAGACGCTGGAATCTCTCGGCGATGTTGACCGCGATGGGCTGAAATTCCTCGTCGCCTGGGCGGTGACGACCTGGATATTCTTTGAGCTCCTGCTGACCAAGCTCAGTCACTATATCCTGCCCGCCTATCCAGCCTTCGCGCTGCTTTGCGGCTGGGCGGCGGTGAAACTGATTGAGGGGCAGCGGGCGACGATTTCGCGTTATGCCTCACTTATCCTTTACGCCATTGGCGGGGTTGCGCTCGCAGCCTTTACCTCGCCCTGGGCGGTCGATGCGCTGCAGGCCGATAAGGCGGGCGACTTCAAGACGGTGGAAGAAAGCGTCGTGATGGCGCAATGGGCCGGGGCGACCGATTATCCGATGTTCTTCTGGTATATGGGCGTTGGTGCTGTGTTCCTCGGCGGTATGGCTCTTGCCATTCGGCAAATTCCTCTCTCAGTTCTGGGCGGCGTTCTCGCAAGTATACTGCTTGGCTGGCAGGCGAGGATATTTGTCCTGCCGACCCAGACCTGGGTGCAGGCAACCGAGACAGCGAAACTCGCACTCGCCGAGGTTTGCGGTATTCCCCGGCAGGACTGCGATGGTGAGGCCGGCCCGGACCGGGTGCTGGCCCTCGGCTTTGCAGAGCCCTCCTATGTGCTGACGCTCGGCACGCAGAACCTGCATCCACCCGAAACGCCGACCGTGCTGCCAGAAGATGAAGCGGCCTATCCGGTTGTCTATCTCGTCAATCTGGAAGACCAGCGCGCGCAGATCGATTTCGCCGAGGTCGAGGCGTCTGCCGCCGCGCTTGGGCGGTGCGAAACCGGGCGGTCCGAGCCGTTCTACGCGCTAAACTATTCCAATAATGACCCCGTCGCCTTCATCGCAGTGCGCTATGAGGCGGACTGTGAGGCTTCGAATACGGCCAGCTGAGCCATGAAAGCGCGCTTCCAGGCAGGTCGCGCTTCGGCGCGATCTGTATAAGAGACAAGGTTCGAATGGGTTTCGAGCAGACCCGTTCCGATGAGGCGCCGCAGCACAGTAACCATAAGGATGTCAGCCGCGCTGAATGAGCCAACGAGCCACTCATCCGTGCCAAGATAGGCCGAGAGGTCGGCCAGAAGTTTCTCTATGCGCGTTTCCAGTACTTTCTTGCGCTCTTCATACCATGGCCGGTCACCCTCCACGATTTTCAGGATGCTTAGGTCAAAGACAGGAGGCTCAATCGTGTTGAGGGCCGCAAACATCCATGTGATGGCCCGTGCCCGGGCTCCCGGCTCTGTCGGCAGAAGTCCCGGATGGCGATCTGCGATGTGAAGCAAGATGGCTCCGGACTCGAAAAGGGAGAGGCTGTCTTCCTCATAGGTCGGGATCTGGCCAAACGGATGGATGCGCTTGTGGGCCGGCTGCTTCATCGCCTCGAAGGACAAAAGTCGCGTTTCATAGCCAACGCCGACTTCTTCAAGCGCCCAGCGCAGGCGCATATCCCGGGCATGGCCGCGACCTCTGTCCGGGGATCGTTCAAACGCGGTGATGACGGGGTTCACTGGAGCCTCCAATCGCCGGGGGTCGAGCGCAGGAGGACGCGTTGGGAGGCGCTCATCCATGCGGCCTTGTCTCAGCCTCGATTACATACCAACCGGTCGGTTTTGTGTCAAGATTGGGCGGGCTCTGTCATCCCGCCTGCCGAGAGCCGCCGGGACCTGTTTCCCGTACCAGTCCGACTAGCTTCTCGGTGGGGCGAGTCCTCGTTCCCTTGCTTCTTCCGGAAGGGCGTCCCACCACTCGGCATAGGATGAGCCCTTCGGGTGCTTCATTGTCTCATCCGGTGCGCCGTCGTCCCACCAGACGGGGCCGCGCTCGCCCAGCGCTTCCTTGGCGGCATTCACTTCTCGGCGAGCCGCTTTCAGCAGGCGCTCATTGTTCTGCACTTCCTTCACCTTGCGCCGGGCGGCCATCAGTTTCTTCGTCAGGGCTTTGCGGCCAGCTGGCGTGAGCCGCGGGTTCGAACAGCGCCACAGTTTCCCATTGGCAACGAAGTAGCGCCCGTCCGGCGTGTGAGGATAATCCTTGAGAGACATGGGTTGGAGCGATTGCGACAGCGGCGCTTCGCGGTCAAGGCGACTCCGCACACATTAACGGCAAATTAAATCTGGCTCGTCAGCAGTTTACAGCTGCAATCAACAGGATGCAGTGTGGCCGCGCGCCCGTCCGAAGACGCGCTGCCAGTCCGAAGGAGGGACCTCATGAATCCATCACGTCGACACCTCATCATGCTCGCCGGAACAACCGCGCTCGCTGCGCCGCTGGGTGCCTGCGGAACGCTGCTCTACCCGGAGCGGCGGGGACAGACCGGAGGACAGCTGGATACGGCCGTGGTTATTCTCGACGGTCTCGGCCTGTTGCTGTTCCTGGTCCCGGGCCTCATTGCTTTCGCCGTGGACTTCGGCTCCGGCGCGATCTACCTGCCGGGCGGGCGCCGCGCGGATACGTCGGACGGGTACGAGCAGTACGCGTTCAAGGGAAAGCTGACGGCGGAAAAGTTTGACCGCGCCTATGAGGCCCAGTACGGCGAAAAGCGCGATTTCGAGTTCGACCAGTTGCAGCGTATCGAAGTGTCGGACGTGGCGGAGATGCATCGCAAGATGGCGATGCTGAACGCAGACGTCGGCTTCCGGGGCTAGCCGCCCCGCACTCCCGGCTCGGCGCTGGTAGCGACCTGAAACCGTGCCTGGCCATTCAGCGTGAGGGGGATGCGCGCATGAAGGGGCTATTACTTCCAGCAATTGTCACGGCGCTATGCGCGCTCGCTGGCTGCAACCTGTTCGGCGCGCCGGCTGACCTGCCGCTGGTGATTGATGAGGCTTATCTCACACGCGAGGGAGGGAAGATGGAGCCGCAGGACTCCTGCGGGCCGGAGTTCGTGCAGGAGCGCTTTCCCGGCGTGCTGCGCGCGGTGATTGACCCGCTGGCCGATGGCCCGTTCCGCCCGGCCTGCAGGCGCCACGATGCCTGCTACCGCTTGCGCGAGAAGGACCAGGCCTGGTGCGATGACCGTTTCCGGGCCGAGATGGTGTCGACTTGCGACAGCGGGACGGGCGGGCTCGGCTATTCGATACCGCGCCTTGGCCCTTCGCTCTGCCGCTTCCATGCGAGCCTCTATTTCAACATGGTCAATTCGACGAATGGGGCGTCGGCCTATGAGGGCATGCCGGGCGGGGTGATTGCCAATCTGCGTCATCAGATCATCCGCAGGACACGCGGCGAGGATGAGGTGAAGGTCTGCCTCGACGTGCACAATCCGACAGTGATGATGCAGGGCTATGATGCCGTGCTGCACGATGAAGCGGGCACGGTGATCGACCGCCAACCGGGCAGGGGACAGCTCAAGCTGCGCGTTGGCGAGCGCGGGACGATCTGCGTCAGTACGGAGGCGGACAGGCGGTATGGCCTGCGCGATGTGGGTGATGGGATCTATGTCTCACTGCGGGCCGATGACCCGGAAGTCTATGCCTTCCGGGGCGACATGGTTGTGGTCGACATGATGCAGGTGGTGCTGGACTGAAGCCGTGCAACCCGCCGGCAATTGGCCAAAGGCGGGACCAGCGCCTTTGGCCGTGCAGGTCAGGGATATGTGCGGCGATATGAGGGCTTCACCGCACAGGCCGGGAGCCTACTTCTTGCGATCGCCCGGAGCCTTGTTGCCCTGGCCGGGCTTGCGGCTCGGCTGGCTGGTCGTCTTCTGCTTGTCGCCGGCTGGCTTGGGCTGGTTGCGATCATGGTCTGGTTGATTTTGCATTGCGGTACTCACTTCTCCTGCATCGCCGGCCCGGCTTTCTGGCGCGGGGGACGGGCGGTGCGGTTTGCCTCTGGAGACCGCCCCGGCTTCATGTCGGGGCAGGCAGGAGCAACGCCGGTCCTTGCCAGTTTGCCTGTGCGAGGCCGACGCCCTGAAAATATCTGGCGGCGACGGGGCGGCGACAAGAGGCGGAAACGCGGCGCGAAGATGAAATTTTATTGAGCTTCGTAGCCGGTCGCGTAGCGATCATTCGATCCGGTGGATCGAATGAAGGCGGAGAAGGCCACGGCAGTGGCGGCGGCGCGAAGCTTCCAGCACGGGCGTCCGCAGAATCCAGTTTCGGATTCGCGGGTTGGGAAAGGCTTAATTCGGTGCGGGGGCAGGGCTAGCCGGGCTTCAGGGGGAGGGCTTCGAAGGCCTGCGCGGTGGAGGCATACGCATCAGAAGCTGCGCATGGCTCACAGGTTTCGGGCGCAAGGCGCAGGAAGCTGACGAGGCGGCCAGCCGGCTCGCCGGGCTCAAGACGCGTCCAGGGCGCGCGGGTGAATAGCCCGGTCCAATCGGCCTCGGCCGGGCTGTCGCCAGTGGCCTGCAGGGTGATGACGAGACGGCCGCGTCGGGTGACGCCGACCCCAAGGATACCGGCCGGGTTCGCGGCCCTGAAGGCGCGGACATAGCGTTCGAAAGCGGCCACTTCCCAGAAGAAGATCGGCCAGTACCAGAGCGGCAGCCGGGTCAGTATGTCCAGAATCCAGGCGCGGGTGAGCATGGGCGAAGTATGCGCCGGGCGCGCGAGGGGGCGGATATTTTTTCCGCAGGAGGCGTCTGGGAGCCGTCCGAGATCGGGCCGAAACCAAGCCGATTTCGGTCCGATTTCAGTTCAGTCTCTGGCCGATGGCGCAGAGAGCTGCGTGCTTCGACAAGCTCGGGATGAGGGGTGGGAAACTCGTGAGGCCAGGTCTGACCTCAATTGCCTGAGATCCCCGCCTTCGCCGGGATGATCTGGGTGGGGGCGCAGGGATTGGCGGCAATACGCAACTTCATGGTGAGCGAAGTCGAACCATGAGGAAGCTTAGCGTACCTGCCTTCGTGGTTCGACTTCGCTCACCATGAAGGCTTTGAGAGGGCAGGCAATGGTTCATGCGTCCCCTCGTGCCCGCAGATACCTGCGTCCTTCGGCTTCGCTCAGGATGAGGGGCAGGTATCCATGGTGCGATGGATGAGATGGCGCATTGTGGGTCCCTGCCCCTCATCCTGAGCACCGTCGAAGGACGCAGGGACTGGCGGCTTATGGAGGGGCGCGGTGTCCGATCTGTCTCAGGCCCTCAAGGCCCGAGCGGCTTCGCCGTGCCTGCGGCAGCCTTGACCGCCTGAAACAGATCGGAAAAAGGCTGGCTGTGGCCGAATGGCAGGGTCTGCCATTCGGCCCTGAACTCGGATCACTAACGCAAATAGGGCGACTTACGCCGCCCTATTCAGTATTTCTAGCTAGGCTGCGTTTCCGCGAACTTCTAGCGCTTTGTCGTAAGAACCTGGATGCAGCTCGTGATGAATCACTTCGCTGATGCGACCAGGGTTTACATCAAACTTCGCTGCGATGCGGTTCTGAAACCAGCCATCCCAGTAAAGCAACCAAACTTCGATTGCTTCGTTAAATGTAAGACGATGAGACGGCTGCCTCGGAGATTTTTGTGACATGAATCACCTTTTTGTTCGGTGATTGGGATGCGTCACGTTGACGTGTTGTGAACATTTTTCGTTGACAGAAAACCTGTCGCGTCACCATATGCGCCATATAAGATTACTCCGAACCACCAGTTTGGATAAAGAGCCGGGTTCGTGTTGCTGCACTTGCCCGGCTCGCTCACTTGTCAGCCAAAAAATATGACGACCGTCGGAGTCTGGTGACGGCCCGCCCGAATTTCAAGTATAAAATTCGGAGAAAATTAACGCTGAATCAGCGCCCAGCATTAAATAAATGTGAGGGACCAAAATCCCGCCTCAAACATCCACCTCCGCCTCGAGCGCATTGTCCTGGATGAATTCGCGTCTTGGCTCGACGACGTCGCCCATCAGCCTTGTGAACATCTCGTCGGCTTCGTCGGCGTGGGCGACCTTGACCTTGAGGAGGGTGCGGGCGTTGGCGTCGAGGGTGGTTTCCCAGAGCTGGTCGGCATTCATTTCGCCGAGGCCCTTATAGCGCTGGATCTTGAGGCCCTTGCGGCCGGCAGCGAGGACGGCTTCGAACAGGGCGACGGGGCCGTGAATGACGGTCTCGCCTTCCTTGTCATTGCGCAGGATGCTCGGCTCGACATAGAGCGGGCGGATGCTGTCGGCATGGTGGTTGAGACGGATCGCGTCCTGGCTGGAGAGCAGCGTCCTGTCGAGCACGGCTTTCTCCTCGACCGAGCGGACCTCACGGCGCAGGATGAGATTGCCGTCTTCGAACCTGCCTTCCCAGGTGTCCTCGCCTTCTTCGGCGATGAGGTTGAGGCGGGCGGCAGTCCTCTCAGCGGCTTCATCGGCGGCGCCGGGGGCGAGCGCGCCGGCAATGGCGGCCTGTTCCACGATATGGCCGGGTGCGCGCAGGCTGAGGCGCCACAGGGCTGACTTGAAGGTGGCGGCCTGGCGGACATTCTCGCGCAGGTCCTCGCCGCCGATCTGCGTGCCGTCCGCGAGGATCAGCGTCTCGCCGCTCGTGCCTTCCTCGATGAGGTAATTGTCCATCTCCATATCGTCCTTGAGGTAACGCTCGGAGCGGCCACGGCTGACTTTGTAGAGCGGCGGCTGGGCGATGTAGAGATAGCCCTTCTCGATGACTTCCGGCATCTGGCGATAGAAGAAGGTGAGCAGCAGGGTACGGATGTGCGCGCCGTCGACGTCAGCATCGGTCATGATGATGATCTTGTGATAGCGCAGCTTGTTGATGTCGAACTCGTCGCGGCCAATGCCGGCGCCGAGCGCCATGATCAGCGTGCCGACCTGGTCTGAGCTGAGCATCTTGTCGAAGCGGGCACGCTCGACGTTGAGGATCTTGCCGCGCAGCGGCAGGATGGCCTGGTTGGAGCGGTCGCGCCCCTGCTTGGCCGAGCCGCCTGCAGAGTCACCCTCGACGATGAAGATTTCGGACTTGGACGGGTCTTTCTCCTGGCAGTCGGCAAGCTTGCCGGGCAGGGAGGTGATGTCGAGGGCCGTCTTGCGGCGGGTCAGCTCACGCGCCTTGCGGGCCGCTTCGCGCGCGGCGGCGGCCTCGACGATCTTCTGCATGATGCCAGCCGCTTCCTTCGGGTTCTCCTCGAACCATTCAGAGAGCTTCTCGCCCATCAGGCTCTCGACCACGGGGCGGACTTCGGAGCTGACGAGCTTGTCCTTGGTCTGCGATGAGAATTTCGGGTCCGGCACTTTCACGGAGAGGACGCAGGTCAGGCCTTCGCGGGCATCGTCGCCGGAAATGTCGACCTTTTCCTTCTTCGCGATGCCGGTCTCGGACGCGTACTTGTTGATGATGCGGGTCAGCGCGCCGCGGAAGCCGGCAAGGTGGGTGCCGCCATCGCGCTGCGGGATGTTGTTGGTGAAGCAGAGGACCTGCTCATGGTAGCTGTCGGTCCAGGAGAGGGCGGCCTCGACCGTGATGCCATCCTTCTCGCCGACAGCGTAGATCGTGTCCGGGATGAGCGCATGGCGCTGGCGGTTGAGGTGGTCGACGAAGGCTTTGACGCCGCCTTCATATTCGAGGATTGCTTCGTATGGTTCGGGCCCGCGCTCATCGCGGAAGACGATGCGCACGCCGGAATTGAGGAAGGCAAGCTCGCGCAGGCGGTGCTCCAGCGTCTTGCGGTCATATTCGGTCATGGTGAAGGTGGCCGGGGAGGCCATGAAACGCACGGCGGTGCCGGTAAGGACCTTGCCATTGGGGCGGTTCGGGCTGGTACCGACCTCCTTCAGGGGCGCCTCGACCACACCGCCATCGATGAACCGGACAAAGTGCTCCTTGCCATTGCGGTGGATGCGCAGCTCGAGCCAGTCAGAGAGGGCGTTCACAACCGAGACGCCGACGCCGTGCAGGCCGCCCGAGACCTTGTAGGAGTTCTGGTCGAACTTCCCGCCGGCGTGCAGCTGGGTCATGATGACTTCGGCCGCAGAGACGCCTTCAGTCTTGTGCATTTCGACCGGGATGCCGCGGCCATTGTCGGTGATCTCGGCAGAGCCATCGGTGTGCAGTGTGACGGTCACTTCGTCGGCATGGCCGGCCAGCGCCTCGTCAATCGCATTGTCGACGACTTCGTAGATCATGTGGTGCAGGCCAGAGCCGTCATCGGTGTCGCCGATATACATGCCAGGGCGTTTTCGGACCGCTTCGAGGCCTTTCAGGACCTTGATGGAATCCGCGCCATATTCAGGCATATTTTCTGCTGGTTCGGCCATGTTTTTCCTGCCGCTGTCTGATTCGTATGAAAGCCCTGAAAATATACAGGATTCGGCCCATAAAGGGAAATCGACAGCTGTGGTAAATCGGCCACAAAGGCGGCCGATTTAACGCAGTAAAAACAATGACTTATGGGGTAAAAATTTCTGGTGCTCGCAAGGGGGCTGTCAGTCCGCGAAAACCGGCGGCCGTTTCTGCGCGAATGCGGCGGCGGCTTCGGCAAATTCGGGCGATTTCAGCTGCTCTGCGAAATGCTGGCCTTCCTCGGCCATGCGGGCGGCGACAGCGTCCCGATTGCCGCGGATGAGCGCCTTGGACTTGCGGATTGCGGTCGGCCCCGACGCGGCGATCCGGCCCGCGCAATCCAGAGCGGCGGCCATCAACTCGCCCGCTGGCAGCACGCGCGAGACAAGCCCGCAGGCAAGCGCTTCCTCGGCGCTCACAATGCGGCCCGCGAGCAGGATCTCGTTCGCCATGGAATTGCCGACAGTGGCAGGCAGGAGGAGGGAGGAGCCCGCCTCCGGCACAAGGCCGAGCTGGGTAAAGGGCGCGCGGAAATTGGCCGTGTCGGCGGCATAGGCGATGTCGCAATGCAGGAGCATGGTGAGGCCGACGCCGATGGCCGGGCCGTTGACCGCCGCGATCACCGGCTTCTCGGCGTCGCGGATGGCTTCGAGGAAGCGCTGGACGGGCGGCTTGCCGGTCTTGCGGTCCATGTCGCTCGCAAAGTCCGTGAGGTCATTGCCGGCGGTGAAAAGGTCGCCCTCGCCGGTGAGGATGATGGCGCGCACGGCCTTGTCGTCATTCGCACCGTTCAAGGCATCAGCCATGGCGCCATACATGGCCTGGGTGAGGGCATTCTTGCGGTCCGGCCGGTTGATGGTGATGGTCAGGATGCGGTCAGCGATGGCTGTGGTGATGTGCTCGGTCATGGTAATCCTCTTGCGGGCGGAAAGCTGCCTTGCTCAACTGTTCGGGGAATCTGGTGAGGGTTTCAACCCGTGCCGTCAAGGCAGTCCGGCAGCCGCCTATCTCGATCCCCCGTGCGGCCCGGCTGTATCAGGCGGGTTTGCGCACGAGGATGGCCGTCGGCATGATCTGGCCACTCTGCCAGGCGGCAAGCAGGTTTGCGCTCTTCTCGGCGGCCGAGGCACCCATCAGCGTTGCGGTGCTGATGGCGGGCGGAGGATTTCCCTTGCTGGCGGCGATACGCTCGAAGAAGGCGGCGGCGATGTCGCGCTGCGGCTCGATGCCGTCGATGGCAAAGCCTGCCGCTTCGAGGTGTTCCTCATACGTGTCCGCGCCGCGCACGAAGCTGATCGACGGGTCGCTTGCCCATGGCATGGGGAAGGCGAGGGGCGAGGCATCATCCTCGCCGCGCATGATGTCGTAGATGAGGAAGTACCCGCCCGGCTTCAGCACGCGTTTCACTTCGCTGAACAGTTCGCGCTTGTGCTCAATGTTCATGCCGACATGGAACATCCAGGCGCGGTCGAATGTGTCTTCGTCGAAGCCGGTGTCCATGGCGCTGCGATGGTGCAGGTGGACGCGGCTGGAAAGGTTGAGCCAGGAGGAAATCGTCTTGCCCGCCTCGATAAAGTTCAGGGTGAGGTCGATCCCGTCCACCTTGCAGCGATAGCGGTGCGCGCCATAGCGTGCGGCCCCGCCTGTGCCGCAGCCAATGTCGAGGGCGCGCATCTCCTCCTTCAGTTCGAGCCGGGGCAGGAGCGCGGCCGTCGCGGCGCGGCCGCCAATATGGAAGTCCTCAAGCGGCGCGATCTCTTCAATCGTGACCGTATCGGGCGTTCGGCCGATTTCGCCGATCGCCCTTTCGATGCGCGAGAGAAGGTCGACACTGTTATAGTGATCGCTGACCGGACCTGACATGAAATGCCTCAACTGGTTCGTGTTGTTATTGCGGAATTTTCCGGGAGCGTACAGTTGTGACGGGCGCGGCACGCAGGAAAGCTCCGTCCTTGCTTGCTGGTCTGAAACCAATTGACTTCGCAGGCGCAAAGATCGAATCCTCTTCAGATCATGGGGACTTTGAACTTGCTCATCGGGCGCCACAGGGCCCAGATCAAGGAGAGATCGCGGATTTCGCGGTATATCCTTCTGCTGGCGATTCTGGCGACGCTGACCTGTTTCGCGACTTTCATCTCGACCCTGTCCGGTGACTATCCTCTGCCTGTCGGCGGAGATTTGTTTGCCGGCAAGCCTGAGCGGATGCTGGGCGCGACCAATTTCTTCATGATGACGGCAATCGGTGCCGCGCTGCGCATGTGGCGGTTCCGGCAAATGCGGATCAAGCTGATGATTGCCGAGGCATTCATCCGGGAAAATGACCAGGACACGGCCGTGAAGCTGTTGCTCGAGCCGGTTTTTGGCGATGATGTCTGGGACGAGACGGACGGAAAGATCAGCGCGCGGGCGTAAAGGGTGAATGATGACCGACACGACGAGAGAGCACCAGATCACATCGGCCGACCTGCTCGCCGAACTGCGCGAGGAACAGCAAAGCTTCCGTTTCCTGATGACGGCGCTCGCGGCGATTATTGGCATGGCCGCGGTGATCGTGGCCGGCAGCGTGATCTATTTCTACATGCAGCTGTCGGGCCTCAAGCAGCAATATGCCGAGCAGACCCGTCTCAATGAGATGAACCTGCGCATCGTGGCCGGGGAAGCTGGCCGCCAGCGCGAGTCCACGCAGGCCGCCATTGTCGCCATTCGCGAAGAGAATGAGGCGGCCCGCCGCCAGGCCGATCTTGCGCGTGAGATCCAGCGCGCTGACTCTGTCAGCCAGGCCTCGGGCTACAAGGACAATGCGATGGAGCTGGCCCAGCAGCATTTCCTCGGCGTGCCGCTCAATGAGGTGACGGCGCAGGTGGTCGGCGTCGTGCTGCGCGCCGATGGGACGGACGGCGAATTGCTGTCGACCGAGGAGCGTCTGCAGTTGCAGGCCGCGCTGGAAGACTGGGGCGGTCAGAATATCGAGGCGGTGCGCGCGTCGATGACGGCGCTGCTGGAGAACTCCGATTCGCTCGAAGCGCAGGCGCGCGGGGCCGCCGGGCTTGCCGCTCTCGAATACCGTGCGGCCAATGACCTGTCGCTGGGCTGGAACCGGGGCTGCTCGACCGTGGTCGACTATGTGAACCAGGCGGCTGCCCGCGGCCTTGAAGCGCCGATGCTGCTGCTCTGGAAGGGGCAGTGCCTCAGGAAGCGCGGCGATGCGCTGCTGGCCTATCAGGCCTTCTCCAAGGCGGCGGGCATGCTTGAAGGCGGCGATTTCGACGAGACCCTGCTGCAGGCGCAGATCGCGCATCACGGTGTTGGCACGACGCTCGTCGCGCTGGTTGCGAGCGAACAGTTGCCGTCCGGGCGCGATTCCGAGAGCGCGCTGCAGGAAGCGCTGGCCGAGCTTCGCGAGGCGGCGCGCCTGAGGGCAGAGCGCGGGGCGACAGCGGTTGGCGTGGCCTATACCGAGGAGAATATCGGCTTTATCCACATACTCGATGAGGACTGGCAGACGGCGCTCGATCATACCAAGCGCATTGATGATATCCTGCCGCTGGCCTGGAACCTGACGGTTCGAAATATAGCCGCAATGGAGAATGAGCAGGCGCTGCGCCGCTCCAATGGGGCGCGTGAAGATATCCGGCGCATGCAGAAAATCCAGGATGATACGAAATTGGTGCTCGGCCTGATGAGCTGCAACCAGATTGACCGGCCCGAGCTGAAGCGGCTGCTGCCGGCCCGTTACTCACCGCAGATCGACGAGCTGTCGCGCCATTGCGATGCCGATGCTGGTGGCTCGCCCTAACGCTCCGACAGCATGCGGACGCGGTCAGGCAGGGCCGTCACCGAATAGTTGAAGCCTTCTGGCTGGATGTCGAAGACGGCCTGACCGCCGAAGGTTTTCGGGACGATGCGTTTCAGGATCAGGCTGCCGAACCCGCTGCCCGGCTCGCGCGCTTCACGCGGCGCGATGAGCTTTTCCTGCCAGTTGAACTGCATCAGGTCGCCCTGCGTCCAGCCAAAGGCAGCCCGCCCGCCGGTTGAACCAAGCGCGCCATGCTTGACCGAATTGGTGCCGAGCTCATTGAGCAGGAGCGACATGGCAAAGGCGGCGCGTGCCGTGATGTGAAAATCATCCTGATCCTGGATGGCGATGAGCGGATTGTCAGGCTCAGGCTCGAAAGGCTGCAGCGATTTGATGGCGAGCTCGCGGATCGAGACCGACTGCCAGTTATTGCGCGACAGCATGGACTGGGTCTCGGCCAGTGTGTTGATCTTCTCGCGCAGGCGCCGGACAAACTGGCCGTGCTCCACTTCGGATTTGTCGAGCAGGCTGATCAGCGATGTGACATGGGCATACATATTACCCATGCGGTGTTCGAGTTCGCGATTGATGACGGAGAGGTCGTGGACCTGGCGCTTGCGGGCATCGGCCTCGATTTCGACCATGACGCCTGCGGCAAGGTCACGGAGGATCTGCCGGTCGGTCTCGTCAAAGCTCTCGCGAGGCTTCGGGTCGATCACGCAGAGCGTGCCGAGGGCGTGGCCATCGCGCGTGATGAGCGGCGCGCCGGCATAGAAGCGGATGAAGGGTTCGCCCACCACGAGGGGATTGTCGGCAAAGCGGACATCCTTGGCGGCATCAAGGACGACCATGATTTCATTCGCGCGGATGGCGTATTCGCAGAAGGCGATGTCGCGGCTGGTTTCCTTCGTGCCCAGCCCGTAGCAGGACTTGAACCACTGGCGATCAGCATCAATCAGCGAGACGAGGGCGATTTCCGTCTCGAGCGAATTCGCTGCGAGGCGGGTCAGCCTGTCAAAACGCGGATCGGGATCGGTGTCCAGCAGCTTCGTTTCCGACAGCGCGGTCAGACGAGCTTGCTCTTTCATGGTCGCACGACCTCTTGCTCCACTCGCATGACGAGTGTTGTTCCTGCATCCCTGCTGTCATCTGGTCACATACAGGCCCAAGATACAAGACGTGTACACAGCTCCATATGCGGCAATGGTGCGGTTAGGAACTCATTTTTCGTGCGGTTTCAGAGCACAAGCCGACACTTCGATAAGTTGTGCTCGCCTCCCGGGGGTTGCAACCTTAGGCTAAGATGCGGCGGCTTACGCCTCCCGCGCTTCGCCATCCCTGATCTCAAACCGTTGGGCACGATCCTGAAAGGCTTCGAAGAGGAAGCTTTCCGTTCCGGTGAGCCAGGCTTGTCCGCCGAGGGCGCAGAGCTCATCGAAGAGGGCAGCGCGCCGGTCGGCATCGAGATGAGCCGCGGCTTCATCGAGGAGAAGGATGGGGGACGGGCCTTCGCCATCCTGCGAGAGCGCCTTTGCCGAGGCAAGGATAAGCCCGATGAGCAGGGCTTTCTGCTGGCCGGTCGAGGCTTCGCCAGCCGGCATGCCGGTCGGGCGGTGGATGACAGAGAGGTCAGTGCGGTGCGGGCCAGAGAGCGTCCGGCCTGCCGCCATGTCCCGGCGCCGGCCATTGCGGTAGGCGTCGCTAAGCGTTTCGAAAATGGTTTTGAAGTCCTCGCCCTTGACGGCCGCCTGTTCGGCGTCGCCGTCGAGCGAGAGGTCGCCTTTCGGGAAGAAGCCTTCAGGGCGGGCATCGACAGCAGATTGCAGGCTTTCCAGAACATGCGCGCGGTTGATCGCGATTTCGGCGCCGGCTTCGGCCATTCGGGTCTCGATGGCATCAGCCCAGGCCGGGTCGACATGGCCGCGCTCCAGCAGGGCATTGCGTTCGCGCATGGCGCGCTCATAGCGGGCAGAGGCGGTGCCGTGCGACGGGATATGAGCCATGACCTGCCGGTCAAAGAAGCGGCGGCGATCAGACGCCCCGCCACGGAAAACGCCGTCCATGGCGGGCGTCAGCCAGACAATGCGGATGAGGTCAGCGAGGTCTGAGGCCTGAGAGGGTGCGCCATCAATGCGGATGATGCGCTTGGAGGTGTTGCCGTCGGTCTCGAGGCCGACGCCGATCTTCTGGTCATCGACCGTGGCTGAAACGGTCCAGCCCGTCTCTGCGTCATGACGGGTGAGATCGGCGAGGGTCGCCGAGCGCAGGCCCCGTCCGGGACCGAGCTGCGAGACGGCTTCGAGAAGGTTCGTCTTGCCCGCGCCATTCGGGCCAAAGAGGCAGACATGCCGCCCATCGAGATCCAGCGAGACAGTCTCGTAATTGCGGAAATTGGAGAGGCGGAGGCGCGTGAGGGCGGTCATGTCTTGTCATCCTCCCCCGTTCACGGGGGAGGTGCCCGCAGGGCGGAGGGGGGAGCGGCAGGAGTTGAGCTTTGAGGCTCCCCCCTCCGAGCCGCTTCGCGGCCCACCTCCCCCGTTCACGGGGGAGGAGAGGCAAGCCGGTACGCCGATCAAACCCGCAGCGGCATCAGCACGTAGCGGGTCGCAAGATCGCCGGGATCAAGGATCAGGGCCGGGGAGGCCGGATCGTTCAGCATGAACTCGGCATCTTCGGCTTCGATCTGGGCGGTGACATCGAGGAGGTATTTGGCGTTGAAGCCGATCTCCATCGCGTCGGCGCCATAGTCGCATTCGATCTCTTCATGGCCCTGGCCGGTCTCGGCGGAGTTCACCGCGAGGATGACCTTGCCATCGCCGAGCGAGAGCTTGACCGAGCGCGAGCGTTCTGCCGACACGGTGGACACGCGGTCGACGGCGGCTTCGAAGGATTTGTTGTCGATGACGAGGCGCTTCTCATTGCCCTTGGGAATGACGCGCTGATAGTCCGGGAAGGAGCCGTCGATCAGTTTCGATGTGAGCACGGCGCGGCCAGCCTGGAAGACGATCTTGGTCTCGGACACGGAGATGGTCACGTCGGCGTCGACGGCATCGATGAGGCGGCGCACTTCGCCGATTGCCTTGCGCGGCACGATCACGCCTTCCAGCGCTTCGGCGCCTTTCGGGGCCGGAGCATCCGCGAGGGCGAGGCGGTGGCCATCGGTTGCGACCGCGCGCAGCACTTTCTCCTGTTTGTCGCCGTCTGCGGCGTGCAGGTAGACGCCATTGAGATAATAGCGGGTTTCCTCGGTCGAGATGGCAAAGCGGGTCTTGTCGATCAGGCGGCGCAGGTCGGCGGCATCCACGTTGAATCTGGTGGCGCTGTCATCACCCGTCATGGTCTGGAAGTCGGAGGCCGGCAGGGTCGGCAGTTCGAACTTTGAGCGGCCGGAACGGATGGTGAGGCGGCGGTTTTCCGGATTGAGCTCAAGCTCGACATCGGCGCCGGCAGGCAGCTTGCGGATGACATCGAACAGGGTGCCGGCTGGTGCGGTAATCGCGCCTTCGCTGGCAATCCTGGCGTCGGCGCTGTCAACGGCCTCGATGTCGAGATCAGTGGCCACGAGGGTCAGCGCGCCGTCCTTTGCGTCCATCAGGACGTTGGACAGGATCGGGATCGTGTTGCGCCGCTCGACCACGTTCTGAACGTGGGAGAGCGCGTTCAGCAGATCACTTCTTTCAATCGTCAGCTTCATCGATCAACCCATCCTGTTAGCGGTCTTGATGCCGCCATGATTTTGTTTGCCTGTTCTTCATCCCTGCCAGAGACGAATCGGCCCGCCTCCCATGGGAAGCGGGCCGAGTACCCTTGTCAAAATGGACTAAAATGCAAGCCCTTGAAAGCGGAAGATTCGCAGGAATCTTCGCCGATCAGCCATTTCCTTCGGACTGGATCTCGTAGACCATCTCCCGGACGCGTTCGACATCGCGAACCATGTCTGCATCCGACTGCATGGCACTGCTGATCTTGCGCCAGGCATGGAGCACTGTGGTGTGATCCTTCTTGGCGAAGGCGCGGGCGATCTGCGGCAGGGACTTCTCTGTCATTTCCCGGCACAGATACATGGCAATCTGGCGTGGGTGACACACCTGACGGGCCTTCTTGGCGCTCTCGATCTCGACCTTGGAGATGTCGAAGACCCGCATGGCAGCGCGCTTGATATTGTCGAGCGTTGGCGCCTGGTATTCGCCCTGCTGACGGCGCAGCACGGTGACGACCATGTCCATGTCCGGATCGACATCGCCGAAGCCGGTCTCGGCCTGGAGACTGTGCAGCACGCCGCAAAGCTCCCGGCCGGGGCCGCGAACGGAGGACACGATACGGTCGATCATGTCTTCGCTGAGCTCGAAATTCGGCTGCGCCTTGCGGATCATGGCAGCGTGCAGCCGCACGATCTCCCGGCGCATTTCCTGATCCGGCATGCCGACTTCCGCCGTGGCCGCGCCGAGCAGCTCTCCGCGCATGCGCTGCGAGAAGCCTTTCAGGTCACCCGGTGCCTCGTCCGCCGTCAGGAGGACACGTCCGCCGGACTTGGTGAGCGAGCGGATATTGGCAAAGAAGGCCTCATCGGTCTTCTTCTTGCCGGCAATCCACTGCAGGTCGTCGATCAGCAGGAGATCATTGTCACGCAAATGAGCCTTGAGGTCGCGGGTGTCGCCAATGCGGGCCCCGTCGACATAGGCAGTCATGAATTCCTCAGCCGTCATATAGGTGACGCGCCGACCATCATCCATCGCCGCAATCGCAGCTTCGACCGCGCGCAGGATGTGGGTCTTGCCTGTGCCCTGGCGACCGTAAATGAACGAGATCTCGGCGCGCAGCATATGGCCTTCGACGAACTGCTCGGCCAGGCGTACGGCCCGTTTGTTCGTGTCGCCGACAATCAGCGTGTCGAATGTCATGGAAAGGTCGCTCGACGACGGTGCAGCCGCCTCGGTGTCGATTGCCTGCTGGGCCGCAAGACGGGTTTCCTGCTCGGCGGACCACAGATCACCGGCAAGCTCGCGTGTCTCGAGCGGGATGTCCTTCCAGCAGGCAATCTCGAGCGAGCGGCCCTTCGGGTCGGTCTTGCGCCAGACACGTTTCAGCATCGGGCGGTGATTGCCGCTGATGCGGTCAAAGGTCAGCTGGTCGCGAGCCGCGATGAGGACAGAATTGTTGACCTCTGCAACGAACCGCAGGTCCTTGATCCACTTGTTGTAGTCGTCGGCCGACGTGATCTGCCGGGCATCATTCAGAACAGCGTTCCAGATGGCCAGACCCTGATGCTTGTCGATGCTTTTGCCGGCGGCTTTTTTGCCGTCTCTACCCCAATTGCCAGATTCTTCTTGGCGCCCCATCGGAACTTCCCCTTTCCTGTGTTTTCTGTTCCACTCTCCTCAACGACAAGGAAGACACGAACCCTGCATTCAGACCGCTTCGATCTGACCTAAAAAACACGCTGTACAGGGACTAATTTCCGTCGATGGATTTACTAAAACACAGGGCCTCCGAGAGAGTCTAGCTGCCTTTTTTTTGATTCTTCGGAATAAGCATCTTGAAGTTCTTGTGACAGGCGAAAATTCAAAACAATTCAATTGCGTATGAGGCTGAAAAAAGCTCAGAAGGCAAGAGAACGATTCGTACACTTAAATTTGTTCCCGGAGTGTTCTGTCAACTTTCAAACGCCGAACAAGCTGTGAATTTAGCCAGTTTTTTGCCAAGTTTTGCACATTGGGCACGATCGCGTGCAGAATACAAAAAACCCGCATGGGAGGCCATGCGGGTCTTGCAAAATTGCAGATTTGTAACGCCTTGAAGGAAAGCGTCAGCTCATCGCTTTGACGCGTGCGCTGAGGCGCGAAATCTTGCGGGCCGAGGTGTTCTTGTGAAGAACGCCCTTGCTGGCAGCGCGCATGATTTCCGGCTGGGCCGTCTTCAGCGCTTCAGCAGCGGCTTTCTGGTCGCCTGATGCAATCGCTTCCTCAACCTTGCGGATGTAGGTGCGCATGCGCGAACGGCGCGCGGTGTTCACTTCGGTGCGACGTGCAATCTTGCGCACCATTTTCTTGGCTGAGCGTGTATTCGCCATCAATAACTCCTGAGTGTCCCGGTCGGACGCAAGCGGCGGACATACCCAAACGGCCTTATCTCGTCAACCGGAATGGGCGGTGACTCATGTATTAAAGGCAGATGCGGGTGAGAATTGTCTGCCAGACCCCAGTCTAATCGGGTTAATGCCGCTCATCCCCGCGAAGGCGGGGATATCTGGTGCGGCTTATGCCCGGCCTCAAACTGCCTGAGGTCCCCGCCTTTGCGGGGATCAGCGGCGAGGCAGGCATTTGTGAAGCTATCTATTGTTGAAGTGCGGCTCGCGCTTCTCGACAAAGGCTTCCATGCCTTCTTTCTGGTCATCGGTCGCGAACAGCGAATGGAAGAGGCGGCGTTCGAACAGCACGCCCTGGCTGAGCGTGGTTTCGTAGGCGGCGTTGACCATTTCCTTCGTCATCATCGCGGTGGCGCGGGGCATGGACGCGATCTTGCGGGCGACAGACTTTGCTTCGTCGAGCAGCTCGTCTGTCGGGACAATGCGCGAGACGAGGCCGCAGCGCTCGGCTTCTTCAGCGTCCATCATGCGGCCCGTGAGGCACATTTCCATCGCCTTGGACTTGCCGGCAAAGCGCGTCAGACGCTGCGTGCCGCCCGCGCCCGGAGAGACACCAATGGTAATTTCCGGCTGGCCGAACTTGGCGTTCTCTGCGGCGAGGATGAAGTCGCACATCATGGCAAGCTCACAGCCGCCGCCGAGGGCGTAGCCAGAGACAGCGGCGATAACCGGCTTGCGCATGCGCGCGGCGCGCTCCCAGTTGCGGGTGATGAAGTCTGTATAATAGGCGTCGAGATAGGACTGCTCGCGCATTTCCTTGATATCGGCGCCAGCAGCAAACGCCTTTTTCGAGCCGGTGATCACGATGCAGCCAATGGTGGCTTCATTGTCGAAACGGTCCAGCGCTTCGGTAAGCTCGTCCATCAGCTGGTTGTTGAACGCATTCAGCGCGTCCGGTCGGTTCAGCGTAATGATTGCGACAGCGTTATCGACTTCGGTCAGCAGCGTTTCATATGCCATGTAAAGTCCCGTAATTGCGTTCTTCTTGCGTTTGCGGTCTCGAGCCGCGAGTGTCGTGTGCCATAAGGGATTAAAGGTTCGGCGTCGATAGGAGTCACCAGTGAAGAGAATAGGCAGGGTATTGACCGCAGGCATTGCAGGTGCAGCGATTGCGGGGGTGACAGCATGTGCCACGGGGACTTCAGAGAAAACGGAGACGAATGAGCAGGCTGCACCTCTCGTCGCGGAAGTCACCGCGCCAGGGCCGGGTGACCGGATGCCATCCGGCCGCGACATTGGCGTGCGCTCGGCTGTCGTCGCGCCGAACGGGGCGGCCGCGACGGCGCACCCGCTCGCGACGCAGACGGCACTCGACATCTTGAAGTCCGGCGGCACGGCGATGGATGCCGCGATTGCAGCAAATGCGATGCTGGGCCTTGTCGAGCCGACCGGCAATGGCATTGGCGGGGACCTCTTTGCCATCGTCTGGGACCCGAAGACCGGACAGCTCTATGGCTATAATGGCTCCGGCCGCAGTCCGATGGGGGCGACGCTTGAAGACATGCAGGCCAAGGCCGACGAATTCATGGATGGCGAGGAGATCCCGCCCTTCGGTTCGGCGCCTGTCACCGTGCCGGGCACGGTTGAAGCCTGGGGCGCGCTGCATGAGCGGTTCGGGCGTACCCCGTTCAATACGCTGCTTGAGCCTGCCATCCGCTATGCCCGTGAAGGCGCGCCGATTCCGGAAGTGATCGCCTATTACTGGAGCAATGGCCCGAAGCGGTATGAGCCTGCTTTCGAGAGCGGGATGCTGGAAGAGTATGAGAATGCGAAGGCGACCTATTTCTCCCCACCGCCGCGTGAAGGCTCCCTGTTCCGAAACCCCGACCTCGCCGACACGCTGGAGCGGATAGCCTATAAGGGGCCGGACGAGTTTTATAGGGGCGAGACGGCCCGCATCATGGGCGACTATTTCGAGCGGATTGGCGGCCATCTTCGTTATGAGGATTTTGCCGCGCATGATGGCGAATGGGTGGAGCCGCTGTGCGTAACGTATCGGGACGAGGTAAAGCTCTGCGAGCTGCCGCCGAATACGCAAGGTGTAGCCGCGCTGCAGATGCTGCAGATGCTGGAACCTTTCGATCTTCGTCAGATGGGATTTGGATCGGCCGACAGCATCGCCGTCCAGGTCGAAGCGAAGCGGCTGGCTTTCGCTGATCGGGCGATCGGCTACGCAGACCCCGACTATAGCAGTATTGATCCCGCGACGTTTGTTACACCGGGCTACAATCTCGCGCGGAGCTGTCTGATCGATCCTGAAAAGCCGGGTGTAGCTAGGCCCGGTCCTAAAATCGAAGGCGAAGTCGCGGAATTCTATGCGCGAGTGGACAAGCTTTCTATCCTTGGTGAAAGCAGGGAGGACTATTGCGCCCGTTACCTGATACCTGAGTTGTTGCAGCGCGATGACGCGCGCCCCGACGATTCCAAACTCAATGACGGCGACACGACCTATCTCACTGTCACCGACAAGGACGGGATGATGGTCTCGCTGATCCAGTCGAACTATCGCGGCATGGGCTCTGGCCTTGTGGCAGACGGCCTCGGTTTCATGTTCCAGGATCGCGGCCAGCTCTTCTCGCTCGACCCGGCGCACCCGAACGTTTTCGAGCCGGGCAAGCGGCCCTTCCACACGATCATTCCAGCGTTCGCGTTCAGGAAGGACATGCCGGGCTGCCAGACGCGCGCCGTCGCCGCGGAAGTCGCGTGCCGATATGAGCCCTGGATGAGCTTCGGCCTGATGGGCGGGGGCATGCAGCCGCAGGGCCATGTCCAGATCATCCTCAACCTTGTCGATTTCGACATGGGGCTGCAGGAAGCTGGCGATGCGGCGCGCTGGGAGCATGTCGGCGGCTGCGAGCCAACCGATGATCTTAATGGCGATGCGTGCGAGAGCGATATGGGCGTTGTGCGGCTCGAAAGCGGCATTCCGCCGGAAACGCGCGCCGAGCTGGAGCGCCGCGGCTTTACCGTCGAGTGCTGCAGCGCCAATGGCGGCGGCTATCAGGCCATTATGCGCGACTTCGAGAGTGGGGCGTGGATTGCTGCGACCGAGATGCGCAAGGATGGATCGGCAGACGGGTACTAGCGGGACTTCGAGGCCTGATCCTTCGTCCTTCGGCGCAGCGGCTCCGTGGTTCGACTTCGCTCATCATGAAGCCTTTCATTGCGGGTAGATGAAGCCTTCATCTTGAGCGAATTCGAAGGACGAAGGCGTCTGTGCATCGGCCCACACTCCCGCCCCTCTGGGGAGAGCCCTCGGTAGGGTCAGCCGAGCGGCCAGATCACGGGGATGACCATCATCGCTACAATGAACAGGATGAAGTTCAGCGGCAGGCCGACGCGGGCAAAGTCTGTGAACTTGTAGCCCCCGGCCGAGTAGACGAGCGTATTGGTCTGGTAGCCGATGGGCGTTGCAAAGCTGGCGCTGGCGGCGAACATGACGGCAACAACAAAGCCGCGTGGATCGGCGCCGAGGCTTGTCGCAAGGCCGATGGCAATCGGCGTCATCAGGATGGCGGTTGCATTGTTCGAGACGAACTCGGTGAGTGCAGACGTGATGAGATAGACGGCGGCGAGCGCGGCGAGCGGACCGAAGGCGCCAAGTGGGCTGGCAATCGTGTCGACGATGAGGGCCGCTGCGCCCGAAGTTTCCAGCGCAAGCCCGAAGGCGAGCATGCCGAAGATCAGCATGAGGATGTCCCACTGGATCGCCTTGTAGGCTTCCTGGTGGTCAAGGCAGCCGAGGGCAATCACGGCGGCCGCGGCAATCAGGGCGAGACCTGCAATCGGCATCACGCCGAGCGCGGCAAAGATCATCACGAACAGGACGGCCCCGACTGCGATGGGAGCCTTGTCGCGGCGAACGGGGCGTTCCGTGGTTTCGGTGAGGTTGGACAGCATGCCGTCTTCAAACATCTGCTTGAGGCCGGCGGCGGGGCCTTCTAGCAGCACCGTATCACCGACATCGAAACGGATATCGTGGCCGCTGAGCCCGATATTCTCGCCGCGCCGATGGATGGCAAGCGCGTAGACGCCGTAAAGGCGGACGAGGCCGGCGCCGACAATCGGGCGGCCAACGAGACGGGAATCCGGGCCGACAACGCCCTCCATGACGTGTGTCTCGGTCGTCTGGACCGGCTCAAAGGCGTGCTGTCCGCCGGACCCGGCGCCAATGGCGACGTCCCCGGCTTCGCGCAGGGTCAGCATTTCGGAAACGGGCGAGCGGATGACCATTCGGTCACCGCCCTGCAGGGTGAGGGTGGCAAGCTCGGTCCGGCGCGAGCGGTTCTCGCGCATGACGTCGATGACGGTGAAGCCTTTCTCGGCGGAAAAGCCCGTTTCCTTGATGGTCTTGCCGACGAGGATGGAGTCGACCGGTACAAGCACCTGCGCGACGAAGCGGCGGGTCCTGGTAGACGGCAGTATTGCAGCGAGGCTGTCGCGGTCTGGTAACAGCCAGCGGCCGGCGACGACCATATAGAGCGAGCCGCCAAGCGCCATGAACAGGCCGGCGACCGTAATCTCGAATATTCCGAATGCTTCAAGACCGGCGTTTCGCGCAACACCGTCGACGAGGAGGTTGGTCGAGGTGCCGATCAGGGTGGTCATGCCGCCAAAGATCGAGGCGAAGGAGAGCGGAATGAGGAGCTTGGACGGCGAGGTGCCGACGGACTGGGCGAGCCGGATGGCGACAGGGATCAGGATCACCACGATCGGCGTGTTGTTCATGAAGGCAGACAGCGTGATGACGATCAGCATCAGCGCTATGACGGCCAGGGTCGGTGTCCATTTGCGAGCCAGCCGGATCACCATGTTGCCGACACCGCCAATCACGCCGGTCCGTTCCAGTGCTGCCGACAGGACGAACATGGCGCCAATCGTGATCGGTGCGGCATTGGAAAAGACGCCCAGTGTCTCCTCCACGCTGAGAATGCCGGTAACGAGGAGCGCCGCCATTGCGAGCAGGGCGATCACATCCGATGGCAGCTTCTCACGCACAAAGCCGGCAAAGACCAGGACCAGCAGGCCGAGCACAATCGCAATCTGGACCGGTTCAGACAGGGTGAAGTCAAACATGCTGGCAGGCGTCTCTATGATCTGTGGAAGGATGACAGATGTGCGCAGCGAGGGCCGGATGGCAACTTATGTGTGGCATCAGAAAAGCCATATCCTGCCCGGTGGCCTAACAGTCGAAGACGCTACGCACGTCTGACAGGGCGTCACTCATGAAATCCATGAAGGCGCGGACGCGCGGCGACTGGCGAAGGTCGGGGTGGGTCAGCATCCACAGGCCGGTCGCGATGCGCTCGTCCAGCAGGCCTTCGATCCGCCGCAGGCCCTCATGGCGGTCGCCGAATGCACGCGGCAGGACTGCGATGCCGGACCCCCAGCGTGCTGCCTCGGCGATGGCGACATAATTGTCGGCGCGCATCCGTATCCGGTTGCGGGGGACATTGTTGGCGAGCCAGCTATTGGCCGGTGTGCCCTCGAGGCCATCGGTATAGCCGATCCAGTCATGCTCGGCAGGGGAGTGCGACTTGAAGCGGGCCGCATAGTCCCAGGAGGCGTAGAGGCCAAATGTGACATCACAGATTCGTCGGCCGGCGAGGTGCTCGGGCGGCGCGGTGGAGGGCTGGATCGCCACTTCGGCTCCGCGCGGGTTGAGGTTGAGGGTGCTGCTGGTCAGGTTGATATGCAGCTGGATGCTGGGGTGCGCATCCTGAAAGCGCCGGACGAGTTCGGCGATCTGGGCGATGAACATGGAATTGGTTGTGGTGAAGGTAAGATCGCCCGCAACATCGCCCGACGCGCCGTTCATCTTGCGCTGGATCGCCGAGAGGGACTCGTCTATCTGGCGAGCGGCCTCGAGGATGGGGGCGGCTTCCGGCAGGGGCGTCAGCCCCCAGCCATCGCGCGAAAACAGGCGATACTTCAGCTGTTGTTCAAATGCCGTGATGCGGCGCTGCACCGTGGTGCGATTGACGTTCAGGCGCCGGGCCGCTTCTGTAATGGTTCCGGTGTCTGCAAGGGCAGCGACGTATCTCAGGTCGTCCCAATTCCAGTTGTGCATAATTGCAACATCTTTGCGCAAAATTGAACTAGATTAGGCATAGACGCACAGCTGGAATCGTTCTTCAATAGACGCGGTCTGATTTATATAGTATTTCGCTTAACAGGCGAGTTTCTGCTGGTGCGTAAACCTGCCCACAAGTTTCAGTGCGGCCAATATGGGTCAGCTGTTTGATATTGTCGACGCCGCCCAGGTCCCGTCCCTGGACCAAGAGGTAACTCTTGCATGCAGATTCGTTGCTGCGAATGAATTTGCATCGTCACTGCCACGTTGTCCCCCATTACCATGATGTGGCTGTGAATTGGGCTGGCGTCGACAAGCTCAATCATCCTTAAATTTTTGTTAATGACAAGCCCGAATTTCTTCGCGGACGCAAAAATATTCAGTTGCCGAGCCTTTTTCGCCGGGCAGGAGAAAACGGGTCAGCTGCGACCCTTGAAGGGCGAGAAGATTCGCCGCTGGGTTGTCCGGGAGCGGCCTTCGGACGGGCGTCTACAAGCTGTCCTTGAGCCGGTAGATCAAGTCCAGCGCTTCCCTTGGCGTCAGATTGTCTGGCTCGATGCCTTCAAGCAGTTTCAAGGCCTCTGGCTTTTCGGGCGCAGCGAAGGGCTCTGCCTCCTCGGCGAAGGCCGCGAAGAGCGGCAGGGCATCGACAGCATCGGGCGTGGATTCGAGTTTCTTCAGAACTTGCTCGGCCCGGCGGACGGCGCGGGCGGGCAGGCCGGCGAGACGCGCGACCTGAACGCCATATGACTTGTCCGCCGGTCCGGGCTGGACGTCATGCAGGAAGACGAGTTCATCCTTCCACTCCTTGGCGCGCAGGCTGAGATTGGCGGCGTGGGCGAGATCTTCGGCGAGGTTTGTCAGCTCGTGATAGTGCGTCGCGAAGAGCGCCCGGCAGGTATTCACATTGTGCAGATGCTCGACAGCGGCCCATGCGATGGCGAGACCGTCATAGGTGGATGTGCCGCGGCCGACCTCATCCAGGATCACGAAACTCTGCGGGGTTGCCTGGCTCAGGATCGCGGCGGTCTCCACCATTTCGACCATGAAGGTCGAGCGCCCGCGCGACAGGTCATCAGAGGCACCAACGCGCGAGAAGACGCGGTCTGCAATGCCAAGCGTCAGGCTGGAGGCGGGCACGAACAGGCCGGCCTGGGCAAGGATGATGGCAAGGCAGGCCTGGCGCAGATAGGTGGACTTGCCCGCCATGTTCGGTCCGGTGACCAGGGCGAGCCGGGGCCCGGTCCTGCCGGACGAGTCCAGGGTGAGGCCATTGGCGGTAAACCCTTCCCCGTCAGCCTTGAGCGAAGCTTCGACGACCGGATGGCGCAATCCTTCAGCATGAAAGACGGGATCATCGGTCAGGGTGGGCCTGACCGCGCCGGTTTCGCCTGCCCATTCGGCCGCTGCCGATGCGAAGTCGACGATGGCAAGCGCGCTGGCGACGGCCGAAATGGAGGAGGAGAGCGCTTCGACGCGCTGGCAGAGGTCCCTATAGAGTTCGAGCTCACGCGTTTTCGCGGCTTCTTCGGCGCGCGAAATCCGACCGGCAAGGTCTGAGAGTTCAGCGGTCGAGAAGCGGATGTTCGAGGCCAGAGTCTGGCGGTGAATGAAGGTTTCGGCGTGCGGGGGCTTCATGAGCGTTTCGCCGGAGCGTGCCGGCACGTCGATGAAATAGCCAAGCACATTGTTGAACTTGATCTTGAGCGCGCCAATGCCCGTTTCTTCGGCGTAGCGCGCCTGCAGCGCGGCAATCACCTTGCGGGAGTCGCGCCGCAGCGATTGCGCCTCGTCCAGGGTTTCGTCCCATCCATCTGCGATGAAGCCGCCATCGCGGGCGAGCGTCGGCAGGTCTTCTCGTAGAGCTTTTGCAAGATCGGCGGCGAGTGTTGAAAGCTCAGCCTGGCGGCCGGGGTCGAGTGCGGCGGCGGCACCGTCAATCAGGCTCGGCAGGCCGGTTTCATGGCTGGTAAGCGCGGAGGAGATGGCCCCGCCAGCGGCGATGGCATCCGCAATGGCCTTCAGGTCTCTTGGCCCGCCGCGATCAAGCCGGATGCGGGTGCGCGCGCGTTCAATGTCGGGAACCGATTTCAGCTGGATCCGCACGTCGGCGCAAAGATCGGTCTCGCTCGCGAAGAAGCCGACGGCGTCATGGTGATCCGAAATTTCGTCCATGTCACAGGAGGGCTGGGCGAGCCTTGCCGCCAGCAGCCGAGCGCCGGGCGCTGTGAGCGTGCGGTCGACGCAGGCAAGCAGGGTTCCGGCGCGGCCGCCATTGATGGCGCTGTCAATTTCGAGGCTGGCGCGGGTTGCCGGGTCGATGGCCAGACGATTGCCGGTATCGCCGCGGCGAGGTGGGTCGAGCCGGATGTCCGCGCCGGCCTGGGTCAGGCTGAGATAATCGAGCAGCAGCCCGGCCGCCGAAAGTTCAGCACGCGTGAATTCGCCAAAGGCATCGAGCGCGGCCACCTTGTAGGTGGCCTTGAGGGCCGCTTCGCCCGACCGGGGGGAGGCGGCGCGTTTGGGACGGCGCGTGACAGGGGCGCGAAAGGCCGAGAGTGCGAGCCGCACGAGCGGGCGGACTTCATCCTCGTCGGTGACGAGGAGCTCGCGCATCGGCAGGGCGGAGAGATGATCGCCAAGCGTTTCGGGCGCGATGGCGCGGATGTCGAAGGCTCCGGTCGAGACATCGCAGGCGGCGATCGCGGCATCGGCGCCGCCGGACGAGAAGGCGATGGCCACAAGGGCCTGCGCCTGGCGGGCTGGCAGGATCGTGTCTTCGGTGATCGTGCCGGGTGTGACAATACGAACCACGTCGCGGTTTACGATCGACTTGGAACCGCGCTTCCTGGCTTCGGCCGGCGTCTCTGTCTGCTCGCAGACGGCGACGCGTTCCCCGGATTTGATCAGGCGGGCGAGATAGGCCTCCGAGGCGTGATAAGGCACGCCGGCCATGGGAATGGGTTTGCCCTCATGTTCGCCACGCGAGGTGAGTGTGATGTCGAGTATCTCTGCAGCGCGCACGGCGTCATCGAAGAAAAGCTCGTAGAAGTCGCCCATGCGGAAAAAGAGCAAGGCATCCGCATGCCTCGACTTGATCTCGAGATACTGCGCCATGAAGGGTGTAGGCGCTTTGGCGGGCTTTGCACTCATATGGCTATCAGGCATGGGCGTGAGTGTAACGGATTCGGACAGGACGTCTTCATTGCAAATAAGCGTCTCTCAGCGGGTTGTCGCCCTCTACGGACCGGCTTAGAGACTGGCAAAACAATAGTCCGCATAAAAGGTCAGTAGACATGACGTCAAAGCGCCCGACATTCACCGACAAGGAAGCGCTCGAGTTTCACAGCCACCCACGGCCCGGCAAGCTGTCGATTGCACCGACAAAGCCGATGGCAACGCAGCGTGATCTCTCGCTCGCTTACAGTCCGGGTGTCGCAGTTCCTGTAAAGGCGATTGCCGAGAACAAGGACCTGGCCTTCGAATACACGTCCAAGGGAAACATGGTCGCCGTCATCTCCAACGGCACGGCGATCCTCGGCCTTGGCAATCTCGGTGCAATGGCGTCGAAGCCGGTGATGGAAGGCAAGTCCGTCCTGTTCAAGCGCTTTGCCGATGTCGATTCCATCGATGTCGAGGTAGAAACGACGGACACCGAAGAGTTCATCACGACGGTCCGCAACATTGGCGAGACCTGGGGCGGTATCAACCTCGAAGACATCGGCTCGCCCGAATGCTTCATCATTGAAAGCCGCCTGCGCGAGGAGCTGGAAGTGCCGGTCTTCCATGATGACCAGCACGGTACGGCGATCATCGCCGCCGCGGGCATCATCAATGCCTGCCACATTACCGGGCGTGAGCTGAAGGACATCAAGGTTGCGGTGTCCGGTGCCGGGGCGGCGGGCCTGTCCTGTGCCGGACTGATCCGCCATCTCGGCGTGAAGGCTGAAAACATACTGATGTGCGACTCCACAGGCGTTGTCTATGAGGGCCGCACCGAGCGCATGGACCAGTTCAAGTCTGCCTATGCGGTGAAGACCGACAAGCGGACCCTGGCAGAGGCCATGGATGGGGCGGATGTGTTCCTCGGCCTTTCGGTCAAAGGCGCTGTCAGCAAGGAAATGGTGGCCAGCATGGCACCAAACCCGATCATCTTTGCCATGGCGAACCCGGATCCGGAAATCCTACCGGAGGATATCAAGCAGGTGCGCGACGATGCGATCATCGCGACCGGCCGCTCCGACTATCCCAACCAAGTCAACAATGTCCTCGGCTTCCCATACATTTTCCGCGGTGCCCTCGATGTGCGCGCGCGCGGCATCAATGAAGAGATGAAGGTGGCCGCGGCCCGCGCCCTGGCTGAGCTTGCCCGCGAGGACGTGCCGGACGAGGTGGCCGCCGCCTATCACGGATCGCGCCCGCAATTCGGCCGGGACTATATCATTCCGACGCCATTCGATCCGCGTCTGATCAGCTTTGTCCCACCCTTCGTCGCGCAGGCGGCCATGGATACCGGCGTCGCCCGCACACCGATCAGGGACATGGACGAGTATCGCCGCATGCTGGCTCGCCGTCTCGACCCGACAGCATCCTTCGTACAGGGCGTGCAGATCGCCGTTCGCGAAAAGCAGCCGCGCATCGTCTTCGCGGAGGGCGAGGAGCCGTCCGTCGTGCGCGCGGCCTATTCGTTCAAGAACCAGGGCCTCGGCATTCCGATCCTGATCGGGCGCGAGGACCAGGTGACGCGCAGCATGCAGCAGATGGGTGTGCCGGAGGGCTCGCTCGAGATCATAAATGCGCGGCTCTCGGACAAGAATCCGGAGTATACCGACTATCTCTATGACCGGTTGAAGCGCCAGGGTTTCCTGCGCCGTGACGCCCAGCGCCTCGTCAACCAGGACCGTAACGTGTTCGGCTCATGCATGCTGAAGTTCGGCGATGCTGATGGCATGATCACCGGCGTCACCCGCAATTATGATGTTGCGCTGAAAGACGTGCAGGCCGTCCTCGACCCGATCCCCGGCAAGCAGGTGATCGGCATGTCCATGGTGATCAACCAGGGCAAGACGATCTTCATTGCCGATACGAGCATCACCGAGCTGCCGGTCGCCGAAGACCTCGTCGGCATTGCGTGCGAAGCGGCAAGCTCCGTGAGGAGCCTCGGCTTCACGCCGCGTGTGGCCTTCGTGTCCTATTCCACTTTTGGCAATCCAATGGGCGAGCGGGCCGAGAAGGTCCGCGAAGCGGTGGCCATGCTCGATGCACGCGATGATATCGACTTCGAATATGAGGGCGATGTTGCGGTGGATGTTGCGATGAACCCCGGCCACAAGCTGCTCTATCCGTTCTCGCGCCTGACCGATGCGGCGAATGTGCTGGTCATGCCGGCCATTCACTCGGCTGCCATTGCGACGAAGCTTCTCACCTCGATGAGCCGCGCAACCGTGATCGGCCCGATCCTGCTCGGCTTTGAGAAGCCGGTCCAGATCGCGTCTCTGGGCGCCACGGTGAACGATATCGTGAACCTTGCGACCTTCGCCGCCTTCGATATCGACAAGCTGGTGCACAATAAGGGTTAGGGGCGAAGGCCCCATCCCGATCTTTGTCAGCGGGGATTTTAGGTCTTCACCGCGTCTTCAAGTGACGGCAGCGGATCGTTCTGCAGGACAGATTCGCGGTCCGGCCTCATCACATTCGCGAAAAAGGACAGGATGATGGCGGGCAAGCCAAGCGCTGCCGCCATGATGAAGAACTGCGAATAGCCCGCATTCGTCGCCAGTTCGACGCTGACATCGTCGCCCATCGCCTGCACCTCTGCCCAGCTGACGCCGCTGAACAGCAGCACCATGACGCCGGATGTCCCCGCGACAAGTTTCGGGCCGAGTGAATAGATCGAGCTGAAGATGGCGTATTGGGTGCCGGCAAAGGCCTTGGCCACCATGGTCGACATGAAGGCGACAAACACGGTGCCGGCATAGCCGCCGGCGATATTGTCAGCCGTAACAGCAATAAAGAGCGGCACGAGCGTTTCGGGTGACTGGTGGACCAGCCAGGCGAAGGTGAGATTGCCGAGCACCGAAACGACGGCGCCGATGATCAGCGACCAGCGCAGGCCGAGCTTTAGCGCCGAGAGACCGGCTAGCGCGACGCCGACAAAGATGATCCACGGACCATAGGTGCCGCTGACAATGCCGATATCGGCCGGGGAATAACCCATCTGCGTATAGGCGGGCTTGGCCATGATGCCCATGACGATGTCGGACAGGCGGTAGGACGAGACGAAGAGCAGGATCAGCAGGGCGACCCAACCATGACGCCAGAAGAAATCGAGGAAGGGGGCGAAAGTCGGGTTGCGCATGACTGGCGCGTCCGCTGTCAGCCTGCGGATGAAGGGGATCGCAATGGCGCAGGCCATTATGGGGGCGGCAGCAATGTAGATCGCCCAGAGCGCGACGTCGCCGCGTTTGACCCTGATGCCCATCGCGTCCAGGGCCGCTGGCAAGGCTGTGCCGATGATGGCTGCGATGACCGCTATGGCGAGATAGGCGCCCACCGCGAAGCCGATGCCTATGAACAGGCTCGATATGGAGAAGTCGGTGCCTTCGACGGGGTTGCGAAGCGCCAGGAGCGAGGCGGCCAGGAAACCGATGCCAGCCAGGGCGGCGACGCCGTAGCTCAGCCATGACAGGGCGTTCAACAGCATGTTCGCGAAGCTGCCCGGCTCTGTAATGCCTGCGAAGGCACCGAAGGCGGAGGCAAAGCCGATGGTCAGGAGAACAACGCCCGCAGCAGCGGCGGCCTGCAGGCCCCATTTGCGGTCCCAGATCGCGAAGACGAACGCGCCGAGCGCCATGGTGAAGGCCATCGCCCAATAGGCAACAGGGAAGCTTGCGACACCGGCGATGACGAGTGCCACACCGCCCGAGATCACCATGCCGACCTTGTAGCCATACTGGTAGGCGGCCGCGAGCGTCGACTGTTCGTCATCATTCGCGGCTGCTTCGATCCGCCAGGCGTCGATGCCGATATCCTGCGTAGCCGAGCTGAAGGCGATGAGGAAGGAGAAGAGGGCGGTGGCCGCGAGGCTGGAAGTCGGATTGGAGAAGCCGAGGCCGACCATGGAGAGAGCGATGCCGATCTGCGCGACGAAGATCCAGGCGCGGCGGCGGCCAAACAGCCGGGTGAGGCCGGGCGGGTTGAACCGGTCCACCAGCGGGGCCCAGATGAATTTGAAGGAATAAGCGAGGCCAAACCAGGAGAAGAAGCCGATCAGGGCTTCGTCGATCTTGCTCTCTTTCAGCCAGACCGACAGCGTCGAGAAATAGAGCAGGAAAGGCAGGCCGGCGGTGAAGCCGAGCACCAGCATCATCGCCATCTTGGGCTGGGCGAAGAGTTTCAGCGTCTCTGCGAAGCTGCGCTGCTGCGGCGCTTCACGGGCGGCGCTGCTCATGCGGCGCCTGACTTGCGGGACGTCCAGTCGGTGGCGAGGCGGCGGAGCGCTTCTGCGTCGAGCGGCTTGGCGGCGACCCCGTCTGCACCGGCAGCGCGTGCGCGGCGTTCAATGTCAGGATTGATCTCGGCGGAGATGGCTATGATTGGCATACTGTGTCCAGCGCTCCTCAGCGTCTTCATCGCTTCATACCCATCCATGATCGGCATCCGCAGATCCATCAGGATGAGGGCGGGCTTCAGACGCGAGGCGATATCGACTGCGTCGCGGCCCGTCGATGCCACACTGACCGAGAATCCGGCCGATTCCAAGGCACGTTGCGCAATCAGCGTGTTGACCGGATTGTCGTCTGCAATGAGGACGCGGCCGGTCGCTGTCTGCGTCTCGGTCTCGTCGGGCGTGGCGCTGCCTTCCATGGCGAGTTGTGCGCGCCGGATCAGCGAGCGATGGCGCAAAGGACGTACCAGCCAGCCGCTTGCGCCCATATCGTGGAACCGGCTGAGCAGGCCCCTGTCTTCGGGGCGTATGACAACGAGGGTCGGCGCGATCCGGACAAGGGCGCGCAGTGAGCGTTCCGGCAGTTTGGCGTCTGCCAGGATGAGGTCCGGCCGGACGCGGCGGGCGTGCAGGGCAGACTCGGTGGCAAGCACGCTCGCCCCGGCAGAGATGAGCGTGCTTGCGGCGGCAAGGCCGGTGCTGGGCGCGAGGCCTGCTAGCGCGACGCGCGCATCGAGATGGGCTTCGGGGTCTGCCGACTGTTCTGCGGCGATCAGGGGGACGCGGACGGCGAATTTCGTGCCGAGGCCGGGCGCGCTTTCGAGGCTGATGCTGCCGCCCATCAGTTCGGCCAGTTTCTTGACGATGGCAAGGCCGAGGCCGACGCCGCCATCCTTCTGGGCGTCGCCCGCCGAGGTCTGCCGGAAGGCGTCGAACAGGGCAGGCTGATCATCCGGCGCGATGCCGGGGCCAGTGTCGATAATGTTGAAGACAAGCTCGTCATCTTCTGCGTCGATATCGACAAGCACGCCGCCAGCTTCGGTGAATTTGAGCGCATTGCCGACAAGGTTGAACAGGATCTGGCGAAGCTTGCCGCCATCCGTCACGACGTCTGTCGGGACATGGCTGCGGGTGCGGACCGCCACGTCGAGACCGGCGCTGTGGGCGCGCGGCGAAAGCAGTTCGGTGACCTCGCGGGCCAGCTCTGTGACGCGGACATTTTCATGCTCGATCTCGCTTGGGGCGCTGTCGAGGCGGGCAAAATCGAGGATGTTGTTCAGAAGGTCGAGGAGGCGCGAACCGGACAGGCGAATGGCTTCGGCATATTCCTTCTGCGCCGGGTCGAGTTCTGTCTCCAGGAGCAGGGAGACCGTGCCGAGAATGCCATTGAGCGGCGTGCGGATTTCGTGGCTGGTGGTCGCCAGAAAGGCCTGCTCGGGCGAGAGTTTGCCGGATGTATCTGTCATGACGCGCACAGGACTAGCCGAAAAGCCTGATGAATCGCTTAATTCTGCGCGTGGATGTTACAGGTTCAGCGCGCGAGGGATGCCGGGCTGGAGATGGGCTGATCGCCGGGAATGCGACGGCGATAGGACAGCGCCTCTGCAAGGTGAACGCGCCTGACGCCGCCTGCGCCATCAAGGTCTGCGATGGTGCGGGCGACTTTCAGGACGCGGTGATAGGCGCGCGCCGACAGGGCGAGCCTGGATGCGGCATCGGACAGGAGGGCGCTGGCGCGCTCGTCGGGCGATGCAATCTCCGAAATCTGGCTGGCGGGGGCGTCCGCATTGACCGGCCGGCGGCCTTCCCCCGCATGTGAATAGCGGGCAGTCTGGATGTCCCGGGCCGTACGGACGCGGGCGGCCGCCTCGGATGTGCCTTCCGATGGCGCGGGCAGGGCGAGGTCCATGGCGGTAACGGGCGGGGTATCGAAGAAGAGGTCGATGCGATCGAAGAAGGGGCCGGAAATGCGTGACTGATAGGACTGCGCGCAGGTTGGGCCCCGCTTGCAGGCGCCGTCGCCAGGACCGCCGCCGCAGCGGCAGGGGTTCATCGCCGCAATGAGCTGGAACCGGGCCGGATAGCGCACATGGCGATTGGCCCGTGAAATGACGACTGAGCCGTCTTCCAGGGGCTGGCGAAGACTGTCGAGAACCTGCGCCGGGAATTCCGGGAGTTCATCAAGGAAGAGCACGCCGTGATGGGCAAGCGAGACTTCGCCCGGTCGGGCCTTGATACCGCCGCCGACAAGCGCGGCCATGGAGGCCGAATGATGCGGGGCGCGAAAGGGGCGCTGGCGGGACAGCTGCCCGCGCTCGAGCAGGCCGGCCACTGACTGGATCTGCGAAACTTCGAGCAGTTCGCTTGCCGAAAGTGGGGGGAGCAGGCCGGGAAGCCGCTGGGCCAGCATGGATTTTCCTGAGCCGGGTGGCCCGCAGAAGAGGAGGTTGTGGCCGCCCGCAGCCGCGATTTCGAGAACGCGCTTTGCGCCCTCCTGGCCCTTGACGTCGGCAAGGTCCGGCACGGCTGCGGGTTGCGCAAGCTCTCCTGCGATGGGCGGGACAAGGCTGGCCCGGCCGGCAAAGTGGTTGATCATGGAAATGAGGCTCGGCGCGGCGAGTGCGCCTTCGCCTGCCCACGCCGCTTCAGGCCCGCAGGCTTCAGGACAGATCAGGCGCAGATCCATCGCTATGGCAGCCATCGCAGCGGGCAGGACGCCGAGTGTCTGGCCCAGGGCGCCGTCCAGTGAAAGTTCCCCAATGGCGGCGTGACCGTCGAGCGAATCCGGTGCGATCACGCCCATGGCGGCGAGCACGCCGAGCGCAATGGCGAGGTCATAATGGCTGCCTTCCTTGGGCAGGTCGGCTGGTGCGAGATTGACGGTGATGCGCTTGGGCGGCAGGGCGAGCCCGATGGCAGAGAAGGCGGCGCGCACACGTTCCCGGCTTTCGCCAACTGCCTTGTCAGGCAGGCCGACAATGGTGAAGAAGGGATTTCCGGACGTGATCTGCACCTGCACATCGACCGGCTTTGCCTCAATCCCTTCGAATGCAAATGTCGTGATCCGGCAAACCATGTCCGTGCGCCCCGCTGCTTGGAAATGCCTAGCACAGGGCGCGGAACAAATAAAGAACGAATTTTATCTCAGGGTGAGAGGCAATTACGGACGGCCAGTCTGCCAGATGGTCCGGATCAGGTTCCGGTGCTCGTCCTGCATGGTGAGGATGACCAGATCGTGCCGGTGGATGAGCCGGCCCCCTCGGGGCCGCTCTCGACGACAAGCCTAGTCGAGACGGATGATGTCGTCGTCCGGTTCGGCTTCCGGCGCGGGTGTTTCCGAAGCCGGTGTCTGGATTTCCGGAATATCGGACAGACGGTTCTCGTTGATGGTGCCTTCGGGAAGACGGATACCGTCCTGCGGCGCGCTGGAGTCCGGAATACGCAGGTTGAACCCGCCGCTTGAATCTGAGGTCGTGGTCGAGTCAGAGCCCGGATAACGTAGATTGAACTCGGACGCAGCCGGAGCGCTGGCCGTCTCAGCCGATACGTTAGAGGCGCCTTCGGTCTCTGCTGGAGCCTTTTCCGAACAGGCAACACCGGTAAAGCCCAGGGCGACGATGGATGCGAATGCGGCAGCTTTCATGTTCATGACCTCAGTTTGGGGCGCAGATCAGGTCTTGGCAACCATATCCTGCACACAATCCCAGAAGATGGCCGCTGCGTCGATTCCTGTAAAGCGCTTGAGTTCCTGAATGCCGGTCGGGGAGGTCACGTTCACCTCCGTCAGCTTGTCGCCGATGACATCAATGCCGACGAATATCTGGCCACGGCGCTTCAGTTCCGGCCCGATCGCGTTGCAGATCTTCAGATCGGTCTCGGTAAGTTCGACCGGTTCAGCGGTGCCGCCGACATGCAGGTTTGAGCGCGTCTCGCCCTCTTTCGGGCGGCGGTTGATGGCACCGACCGCCTTGCCGTCGACAAGGATGATGCGCTTGTCACCATTCGAGACAGCCTTGAGGAAGGCCTGTGCGATGAGGGGTTCGCGGGTGCGCTCGAGGAACATTTCCATCAGCGAGGAGAAATTGCTGTCGTCTTCCTTCATGCGGAACACGCCGGCGCCGCCATTGCCGTAGAGCGGCTTGATGATGATGTCCCTGTGGCGGGCGCGAAAGTCGAGAATGGATTTGAGATCGCGTGAGATCAGCGTGTCGGGAATGATTTCCGGGAAGAGCAGCGGGAAGAGCTTTTCCGGGCCTGAGCGGACGAATTCCGGATCATTGAGCACCAGCGTCTGGCCCTTCAGCAGCTCAAGGATGTGGCAGGCCGTGATGTAGGCCATGTCGAAGGGCGGGTCCTGGCGCATCAGGACGACGTCAATATCGTCAGCGAGGTCGAGCAGGGTTTCCTCGCCGGTGATGCCGGGCTGGTCTGCGATACGCTGGAAGGTGACGGGGCGGGCGCGGGCGGTGACGCGGCCCGTGTCGAAGGAGAGGTGGCGCGGCTCGTAGATCCACAGCTTGTGACCGCGCGCCTGGGCCACTTCGGCCAGCGCGAACGTGGTGTCGGCATCGATGTTGACCGTCGAGAGCGGGTCCATCTGGATCGCGATACGCAGGCTCATAAGGGCTCCCTCAGCAATTGCTGCTGCTATATGAGGGCGATTGCGCGGCTTGATAAGTGTCGTGGCCGATCAATCCGCTCCGGGGCATGCAAAAAGCCCCTCCCGCGAAGACGGAAGGGGCCAAGCGTACGTGTTGAACCGGGGCTTATTCCGGCAGGATCACGCTATCGATGACGTGGATGACGCCATTCGAGGCCTTCACGTCGGCGCTGATGACCGCCGCGCCTTCAACTGTCACGGCACCGTCGCTGTCTTTGGTGATGGTGATGGTGTCGCCGGACAGGGTTTCGACTTCGCTCGTGCCCTCAGCGATGTCGCCGGCCTTGATCTTGCCGGATACGACATGAAGCTTGAGGATGTCCTGAAGCTGATCCTGGTTCTCGTCCATGAGCAGCGTGTCGAGCGTGCCGTCAGGCAGGGCGGCGAAAGCGTCATTGGTCGGGGCGAAGACGGTGAACGGGCCGTCGCCTTTAAGGGCTTCGACAAGTTCGGCTTCGGTGACGGCGGTGACCAGCGTCGAGAAGGTGTCATCGGACGCTGCCGTGTCGACGATGTCTTTCTTGTCCGCTTTCTCCATATGGTGCTCGGCATGGGCGAGGCTGGCGCCGCCAGCGAAGAGGGCGGTGACGGCAACTGCTGTAAAGAGGGATTTCATGAAGGGTCTCCATTTGGGTGATTGATAGCCTCAATACGGCGGAGGAGTGATGCTGGATCATTAAAAAATAAATAAAAACAATGATCTAGTGGATTGGATGGACCCGTGCTTGTACAAGGCCATACGATCCGGGTTAGAAGATAGATCACTTGCTCGCAGATTCGTGAAAGGTGCCGCTCATGCGTCGACTTCTCATCCTACCGCTCGCGCTCGGCCTGATCGCTTCCTGCGAGACAGACAAGGCGAAGGAAACGGCACCGGGGCCTGCCGAGAGTGAGGCGAGCGCCGGTGCAGACATGGCGGAGAGTGCGAGCGTGGAAGCGATGAAGATTACCGGGTCGCTCTCCTATCGCCAGCGCATCGCGCTGCCACCAGATGCCGAGGCTAGCATTCTCGTTTATGAGGAAGGCCCGGCCGACATCGCCCGCGAGGAGATCGCGAAAGAAACCTTCGCGCTGAACGGCCGGCAGGTGCCGATCCCGTTTCAGGTGGTTGTACCAGCGGATATCGAGCTGGAGCGCGACCGCCTGTCGCTTCGCGCGCAGATCCATGATGGGGCGGGTGCGCTGATCTGGACGAGCGATACGGCGAACATTTTCGACCGCATCGAGGGCCTCTACGAAGCGGGCAATGTCAATCTCGTGCCGACAAAGGCAACAGCGGTTTCCATGGACGAGCTGACCGCGCATGAGTGGATGGCAGCGACGCTGAATGGCGAGCCCCTGTTCCAGAGTTCGCAGATCACGTTGAACTTCGAAGATGACGGCCGGGTGAGCGGATCGTCATCGTGCAATTCCTATACGGGCAGCTTCAAGCTGAATGCCGGACGGCTGACCTTCGGACCGCTCGCCATGACGCGCCGGGCCTGTTTCCCTCAGGCGGTGATGGACCAGGAGCAGGATTTTGTCGAGGTGATGGGCGACAATCCACACGTCTCGCTCGACGAGAATGGCCTGCTGACGCTGACCGGCGAAGACGGACGAAGCCTGACGGCGCGCTAGCTGCCGGAGCCGCCGAGCAGCTCGCTGTCGCTGTTGCTACTGGAGGCGTTGAACTGCGCCGGTGTTGGGCGCACCTTCACATAGGAGACGACGCGGTCGACACCGCCGACGACGCTCGCGCGTTCGGCGGCCTCTTTCAGTTCCGCATTGGTCTGGGCGATCCCCATCAGATAGACCACGCCATTATAGGTCTCGATATTGTAATTGATGCTTTTCACGTTCTTGGCGGCAATGAGCGAGGCGCGGACGCGGGCCGTGATGAGTTCGTCGGATGCGTTGGCGAAAAAGCCGCCCGGCTGTTCGATGACAATCTCATTGGCGACATCGCGTGTGCGGGTGGCTGTCCAGGCAATGTCCTCTGCGCGAACACGATGTTCTGGCGTCGCAACGCGTCCGGACAGCAGGACGAGACCTTGCACAACTTCGACATCGACTTCACCAAAGCCGCTTTCATTCAGCAGCATGGCCTTGATCTGGTTGGATACGGTGGAGTCGTCGACCGCTTCACCGAGCGAGCGCTCCTGAACGGAAGCGACGCCGACAGCCCCAGCGGTTCCGATGACCGCAGCAGCACAGCCTGAAACGAGGATTGGCGCTGTCAGGGCGAGCGCCATAAGCGGTGATCTGATCATGGCTCAAATCTCTTTCGTTCAAAATCCGATTATGCACCTAGGTGCCGGATGGGGCAAAATCTGGGCGCCAATGATTACGCAAATGTATTGGGGCGCTGTGTGGCAAAATCATCACGAGGTCAAACCGCCAGTCGAGGTTTTCGCAATCGCGTCGCTGGCCGACCCAGCTCTGCGCCGCGCGGTTGATACGCCGCCAGTTCGCTTCGGGGACAGCGGTTTCGGCGGCCGTGCGCGATTGGCGGGCCTTGACCTCGATGAAGGCAATGATGCTGCCGCGGCGCGCGATGAGATCAATCTCGCCGACGGGCAGGCGCACGCGCCGGGCGAGGATGCGGTAGCCCTTGAGGCGGAGCCAGAGCGCGGCAAGCGTTTCGGCGCGCCGTCCCCGGCGCTCTGCGGCCTGTTTCGCGCCCTCAGCCATTGTCTTTCAGGGCCAGGGCGCGCTGATAGGCATCGCGCTTCGAAATGCCGAAGGCTTCGGCGACGTCATTGGCGGCGCGCTTCATCGGCGCTTCAGCCATGGCCTTGAGGAGCGCGGCGTCGATGTCGGCTTCATCAGGGGCAGCTTCGAGCGGCGGGCCGATGAGGATGACAATCTCACCCTTCGGCGGGCCATTCTGTTCATAGTGGGCGGCGAGCTCCGCCAGCGTGCCGTGGCGGGTTTCCTCAAAGAATTTGGTCAGCTCGCGGGCGATGGCGGCGCGCCGGCCTCCCCCCAGCGTTTCGGCCAGATCGGCAAGGCAGGCAGCAAGGCGCGAGCCGCCCTCATAGAAGACAAGCGTTGCCTCGACCGGTTTCAACGCCTCGGCCTCGCGTTTGCGCTGTCCGGACTTTGCCGGCAGGAAGCCGCAGAACATGAAACGGTCGCTGGGCAGGCCGGAGGTGACAAGACCGGCGAGCAGCGCCGAAGCGCCCGGCACGGGAATGACCCTGATCCCACGCTCGACGGCTTCGTGAACCAGCTTCCAGCCAGGGTCAGAAACGAGCGGCGTGCCGGCATCAGAGATGAGGGCGATGGTCGCGCCGTCTTCAAGCTTCGCGAGAATATCCGGGCGGCGCTCTGCCCCATTATGGTCATGGTAGGCGCTCAGTTTTGCGCGAATGCCGTGAGCATCTAGCAGCTTGCGGGCAACGCGGGTGTCTTCTGCAAGAATTTCATCCGCGCCTGCCAGCGTATCGAGGGCCCGCAGGGTGATGTCGCGCAGATTGCCGATGGGGGTTGAGACGACATGAAGACCGGGCTCAAGACGGGTTTTGCCGTGTTGCGCGGGAACGGTCTCAGCACTAGGCTCGCCGTCGGGGCGACTCGCGGCCGGAACGGAAGGATCTTTGGATGACATCTTGGGCACCATCGCGCTTTGCAGGCCTCGCGCCAAGCCTTGTTCTTGCAGCTTTTCTCGCGCTGGCCGGGTGTGCCACCGGACCGAGCCAGCCGCCAGCCCCGATTTCCAGCGGCAAGCCGCGCGTCGATCCTGATCCGCGTACAGGCCAGGCGGGAGACGACCGGCCGGGCGACATTCACGGGACCGGCATTGAGGCGGATGTGAATGGCATGCCCCTGCCACAGCCGGGCAAGTTCACGCCGGAATATCTTGAAGGGCGCGATATCATGCGCGCTGCCGTGCTGCTGCCGTTCTCGCACCCGAACGCGAATGTCCGCGCCGAAGCCGAGGGCATGCTGGCGGGCATTGAAATGGCATTATTCGACCATGCCAGTGAGGATTTCGTCCTTCTGCCAAAGGACACGGCGGGCTCTCAGAGCGTGGCCACCGAAGCGGCCGAGCAGGCGCAGCGTGAGGGAGCCGAGTTCTTCCTCGGCCCGCTCTTTGGTGCAAACATTGCCGCGCTGAACGGCAACCGCCTGTTCGCAGGCATGCCGATTATCGGATTTTCCAATGACCGGACGGTTGCAGGCGGTTCGACCTGGCTCGCCTCGATCACGCCGGAAGAGGAAGTGAAGGCGCTGGTCGACCATGCCGTTGCCAATGGTATTCGACAGTTCGCCTATTTCGGCCCGCAAAGCGATCTTGGAACGCGCATCCAGGCGGCCCTGCAATTCCAGGCTCAGCAGGCCGGGGGTATTGTCATCTCGACAGGCTTTTACCCTGCCGGTGAGGGATCTCCGACGAGTGAGGCGCAGTATCTCGCCCGGTCCATCAACCAGGCTGAGGCGCGGGGCCGTGTGGCGGTCCTGATCCCTGAACGCGGGACGCAATTGCGCCGGGTTGCGCCCCTGCTGGCCTATTATGGCGTCAATCGCAGCGTGAAGCTGATGGGGCTCAGCAACTGGAACGATCCGGGCATCTGGCGGGAGCCGTCGCTGGCCGGTAGCTGGTTCGTCGCGCCGCCGCAGGCTGACCTGCAGGCCTTCGAGTCGCGCTATCGCCGGATCTATGGTCAGGCGCCGAGTTCTCTTGCATCGCAGGCCTATGATGCAGCCGCGCTGGTCATGCAGCTGGCCAAGGATGGTGAGCTTGAGCGCGAGGAAATGACCCAGCAGGACGGGTTCTACGGTCTCAACGGTCTGTTCCGGTTTGCCCCGGACGGCACGACGCAGCGCAAGATGGCGATCTTCGAGGTCCAGCCCGGCGGTGCGGTGGAAATCCAGCCAGCCGGCAACAGCTTTGCGCCGGATATCGGCTAGGGCAAATTAGTCGTCCTTGCGGGCGGCAGGTTCCGGCAGGCCGAGCAGGCGGCGCGCCGCGCGCCTGTGTTTCTCCTTGACCTGTGAGCCGACAATGCCGAGTGCCGTGGCAAGCACCGTCGCATCGTCGGTAAAGCCGAGACCGGCGATTACGTCCGGCATCGCATCTGTCGGTACGATGAAATAGCCAAGCGCGGCAAACAGGACAGCCTTGGCCTTGCGCGGGGTCTTCGGGTCCATTGCGGCGTAGTAGGCGGCAGCAAGGTCATCGGCGAACGGGATGCGCCCAGCGACGCGGAAAAGCTTGGTGACGAAGTTGCGTTTTGTCCGCCTGCGGTCGCGGTCGAGATTGACAGGCAGGCGTGTGGGCTGAGACTCGCCGTTTTCTATAATAATTTCCGTCGGGTTACGCATTGGCGGGCTGCTCCTCAACCTATAGATCGCTTGCATCAGTCAAACCTTCAAGGGAGCCACAGCACCGTGAAACTCAGCTCAGACATCAGCGCCGTCATTACCGGTGGCGCATCCGGCCTAGGCGCCGCAACTGCCCGCCGGCTTGCCGAACAAGGCGTCAAGGTCGCGATCTTCGACCTCAATGACGAGAAGGGCGAAGCCATCGCCAAGGAACTCGGCGGCGTGTTCTGCAATGTGAACGTCACCGATGAAGCCTCCGTGGATGCCGGCTTCGCCAAGGCCCGCGCAGCGGTCGGGCAGGAGCGTATCCTCGTCAACTGCGCCGGGACCGGCAATGCCATCAAGACCGCTTCGCGCGACAAGCAGAGCGGCGAGATCAAACACTTCCCGCTCGACAAGTTTGACCTGATTATTCAGATCAACCTGGTCGGCACGTTCCGTTGTATTGCCAAGTCGGCCGCCGGTATGATGACGCTTGACCCGATTGATGGCGAGCGCGGCGCGATCGTGAACACCGCTTCTGTTGCCGCAGAGGATGGCCAGATGGGCCAGGCGGCCTATTCGGCCTCCAAGGGCGGCGTCGTCGGCATGACGCTGCCGATTGCCCGCGACCTCTCGCGTGAGCTGATCCGCGTCAATACGATCCTGCCGGGTATCTTCAATACGCCGCTGATGCAGGGCGCGCCGGACAATGTGAAACAGGCGCTGGCGGCATCGGTGCCGAACCCGGCCCGTCTCGGCAATCCGGAGGAATATGCCTCTCTCGCCGAGCAGATGATCACCAATGGCTACTTCAACGGCGAGGACGTTCGCCTCGACGGTGCCATCCGGATGGCGCCGCGCTAAGGCAACGGCCTGTCCAACACATCAAAGCCCGCCCCGGAATGCCGGAGGCGGGCTTTTTATATGCGTGCCGGGTCAGGCTGCAGGGCGAAGGATGGTCGGGCCGAGATTGGCCATGACGTCGCTGGCATCGAAATAGGCCGGATCGTCGGGCTTTGGGCCGTTGCCCATGAGGATCTCTGCCGATGCTTCAAAGCGTGTCACTTCGCGGTACTCGCTCGGGGCACCCCAGAAGGGGTCATAATAGCCCCAGCGGTCCCAGTAATGCGGGTAGCCGATGCGGCGTCCGCGTGGGCCATAAAAGCGATAATAGGGACTGAAGTGGCTATAATAGGGGGCGTATGAACCGCCGACTGGCACAAAGCTGGTATCGGCGTCCGTGGCGCGGCGGACCATGTGAAAATGGTCATAGCCGCTCTGCACCGTCAGCTCCGCCGCGCGGTAGAGAAGATAGGTCTCGACGGTCTGGCGATCCGTCAGGCTGTTGCCGGAAAAGCTGACAATGAAGCGGTTCTGCTCAATCCGCTGGTTCGAATAGCCGCGATCGTTCGGTGAAGCGGCCTGGTAAGGGGTTGCGGTCGCGCAGGCACCCAGGAGGGCGACACCGGCAATCGCAGGAATGAAAGTCTTGATCATCTTGATACATTGACCCTGATTGTTTGCTTCACATTATACCAGTGCAAGCTGAACGCCAGACAACACTGAACGCTCCGTCAGTAGTCCGTAATGTTGGATTGCCGGGTCTCGCAGCCAATAGACCAGGTGCGTTTTCCCTGACCGGATCGCTGGAAAAAAGCCCACAGCGCGGTGGCTGCGGGCTTCATCATGGTTAGCGCGGAGGCTGCGTTCAGGCTGGGCTGTGGCCAAGCACGGCTTTCACTTCGAGGAATTCCTCGAAGCCGAAATCACCCCATTCGCGGCCAATGCCGGACTGCTTGTAGCCACCAAACGGTGCGCTCAGGTCGCCGCCGGCGCCATTGATGTGGATGTTACCGGCGCGGATCTTGTTGGCGACCTCGCGGGCATGGTTGATGTCCGACGACTGGACGTAGCCGGACAGGCCGTAGACCGTGTCATTGGCGATCCTGATCGCGTCTTCTTCAGTGTCATAGGGCAGGATGCAGAGCACCGGACCGAAGATTTCCTCGCGGGCGATTGTCATGTCATTGGTGACGTTTGCGAAAACGGTCGGCTTGGTGAAATAGCCCTTGTTGAAGCCTTCCGGACGGCCCGTGCCGCCGGTCACCAGCGTGGCACCTTCGTCGATGCCCTTCTGGATCAGGTCCTGCACCTTGTTCCACTGATTGCCGTTCGAGATCGGGCCCATCGCGCCTTTCGGGGCGTCTGCGCCGGCGCCGACCTTGACGGATTCCGCGGTCGCCTTGGCAATCGCGATGGCTTCATCCTGCTGGTCGCGCTGGACGAGCATGCGGGACGGGGCGTTACAGGACTGGCCAGTATTGTTCATCATGTGCATGACGCCGCCAGCAACCGCCTTGTTGAGATCGGCATCTGGCAGGACGATGTTTGGCGACTTGCCGCCGAGCTCCAGCGCGACGCGTTTCACGGTTGGCGCAGCAGCCTGCGAGACGAGCGAGCCTGCGCGGGTGGAGCCGGTGAAACTCATCATGTCGATGCCAGGATGCTGGGACATGTAGGCGCCGACGCCCGGGCCGTCGCCATTGACGAGGTTGAACACGCCCGGAGGCACGCCCGCATCATGGAAGATCTCGGCGACGATCATCGCGTCGAGCGGTGCGATTTCGGACGGCTTCAGCACCATGGTGCAGCCTGTCGCAATGGCCGGAGCAACCTTGCAGGCGATCTGGTTCTGCGGCCAGTTCCAAGGCGTGATGAAACCGCAGACGCCGATCGGCTCCTTGCGGATCAGCGTCTTGCCGCGCTGCTCTTCGAACTGATACTCGCGGAGGATCTTGGCTGCGGTCATGTAGTGACCCATGCCGGCGGGAACCTGCGCTGCCTGGGCGAGCCACATCGGCGCGCCCATTTCGTCGGAGATGGCCTTGGCCATGTCGCTGGCACGTTCCTGAATGCCGGCGGCAATCTTTTCCAGAAGTTCGGCGCGATACTCGATAGAGGTCTGCGAGAAGGATTCGAAGGCCGCTTGAGCCGCCTCAACGGCCTTGTCGACATCTGCATGCGAGCCGAGGGAAATGCGGGCGAAAGGCTCTTCAGTGGCCGGGTTTTCGACTTCGAGCGTGCGCGGCTCGACCGGGTCGACCCATTCGCCATTGATATAGAATTTGAGATAGTCCTGCATGTTCGGTCCTCCGCAGTGTCTTTGATGTCGCTGGTGGGTATCTAAGCGCGCGGCGGCACAATTGAAAGCGCTGACGCCCCGTTATGCCGCGTGAAAACGCGTTAACAGGGCGCCAGATGTCAGGCCAGTGGCTATTCGGCATCCAGTCCGAGTGCAGTCTCGACGGTGGCCCAGTCGACAATCTTGAAGTTCTGGTCGACTTCCGGATCGGGATTGGCGTCGTCCTGAACGATGAGGACGCCGCGCGGGAAGCCCGGCAGCGGCGCTGAATTCACATCGAGACCATCCGTGTGGCTGACAGCATCGACGCTGCCATCGGCATTTGCCGTGATGGTGATGATGCCGCGCGGGGCGTGCGGGGCTTTGAGGTCATAGACAACGAAGCGGTTGGCCGCCTGCGCGGAGACCACGAGATAGCCCTCGCCATTCTCGCCTTCCCAGATGTCCATGCCTTCCACGTCTGCAACGAGGCCGTTGGCGGTGGCAATCGTGTCGACGCTGACGGGCGCGGCGTTGAGGTCATTGAGGTCAAGCTTCCAGACGCCGTGTTCTTCCTCGCCGACGAAGATCTGGCCATTGGTCTCGTCAAAGACGCAGCCTTCAAGCTGCAGCTGGCCGAACTGGCCGACCTGAATTTCTGTGACGAGTTCCGGCTGAAGCGTGCTGAGCGCGCCGGTATCGAGGGTCCAGACTTGTGCCTTGCCGTCCTTGTAGGTCGGCATGGCGTAATAGGTGGTGCCGACGAGGCCGGAGCAGATGCCGTATGGCTCGTCCTTGCTGGTTGGCGTGTCGCCGATATGGGCAACCGCGCCTGTCGCCGCATCGATGCTGAACCAGCTGATCGAATCGGTCTCGTCATTCGAGGCGACGGCGATGTTGCCGCGAACGTCGACATTGTTCAGCGCGCCCGTGTCGAGAAACTGGGTTTCTGCGCCGGTGAGGTCGTAGACGTGGAGGCCTTCATCCTTGTTGGTGCCGAGGATCACGCTCTTTGACGCGTCACCGGCATGGACCCAGATCGCCGGGTCGTCGGCGCGGTCGCCCACGCCGGTCATCGGATCGGTTTCGAAGCTTGCCGCGACGGGCAGGGCCGGGATGCCGTCATCAATCCAGACGTCGTCAGTCTCACAGGCCGTGAGCGCGAAGGTGGATACGGCAGCGAGGGCCAGGGCTGGAAATTTCATGCGGGACAATCCTGTCTTGAAGGTCATGCGGGCCGGATACGATGAACGCACCGGCCCGCGCAATGCTGATTCTGGCCGGACTTAGTAGGTCAGGCGCGCCCCGAAGACGACCGTGGTGCCGAACTCGTCATACTGCGAGAGGCGGCGCTCGCTGCCGAAATAATAGTATTCCGGCTCGTCGGTGAGGTTCTTGCCTTCGAGGTAGACCTGGAGGTTGTCGTTGACGTCAAACTTTGCCGACGCTTCGACGAGCAGGCGGTCATCCGTTGTGCGGTCGAGGTTCGCATCAACCAGCTCATCGAGATAGTCGCCGCGATAATTGGCCGATACGCGAAGGTCCCACGGGCCCTTGTCGTAACCGACGGCGACGTTCCAGATTGTGTCTGACTGTTTGAGGAATGGCACGTTGCGGCCATCCGGAAGCGTTGCTTCGCTGTCCGTGAAGGTCAGGTTTCCGGAGACCAGGAAGCCGTCCAGGGCGGCATTCAGGTCACCGAGGTTCTGGACGTAGTTGAACTCGACGCCATAGATCTCGCTGGAGCCGACATTGATGAAGGTCGAGACTTCCTCAATCTCGCCGCCATCCGTGTCGTCGCCATTGATGAACTCTGCCGGAATGCCGGAGAGATCGATATTGCCGGGCACGTCCGCGATGTCGAAGGTCGCCGGGAAGATCGCATTGGAAATGTCCTTGTAGAACACGCCAGCAGAGACGACCGAGAGTTTGGTCGGGTAGAACTCGATGCCAATGTCGAAATTGTTGGCTTCGAGCGGATCGAGGTTCGGGTTGCCGATCTCGGCTTCATCACGGTCATCATTGATGAAGAAGAAAGGCGCCATTTCACCGAAGGCCGGGCGGACCACGGCGGCGTAGTAGGCCGCGCGGCCGATCAGGCGGTCGCTGAACTCATACTTCGCGTTCACGCTCGGCAGGACGTTGGTGTAGTCATTGCTGAAGTTTGTTGTCGTGGCGGTGAGCTCGTCTTCGAGGACGACGCGTCCTTCAAGGTCCACATCGGTCTGCTCGATGCGGACACCGGCGACCAGCGTCAGCGCGCCGATGTCGAACGTGCCCATGCCGTAGCCGGCGATAATCTGTTCGTCGATCTTGTAGTCTTCCCCATTAGAGTCGAAGAAGCTGCCCTCCTCGTCAAGGTCGCCGGGGCCGAAAGCGCCGCGCAGGGCACGGGTGAGGCCCGGATCCGGCCAGGTCGGCTGGGTGTTGCCGAGGCGCCAGCCTGAGATGAAGCTGTCACGGGCGTAATCGGCGAGGCTGATGCTGTCATCTTCGTAGACGAGGATGTTTACATCCCGGATCTTCTCGCGGTCGCGGATCTTGAGACCGGCTTTCCAGGTCACCGGCGTCTGGCCGATCAGACTATCGCGGGCAATGTTGAACTGGGCTGCGTACTCGGTGTCTTCATTGACGGTGAATTCGCGCTCGAAGGCGTCGAGGAAGTAGTTTGCCGGGTCATAGACCGCGTCAAGCAGCGCGCCGTCTGACCAGACCGGCTTTTCCGGGTTCGAATAGTTGAGCGTGATGTTGCCGGGAACGACGTCCTGAATGTCCTCAAAGCGGAAAGCGGCATCGTGATTGTCGCTGTCGTCTTCTTCTGCATAGGCATAGGAGACTTCATAGTCGGTGTCCCAGCCATCCCATGTCGTCTGACCGCCGAGGGCAATCGTCTGGATCTTGCGGACTTCACGGCGAACGCGGACTTCAGCCTGGGTTTCATTCAGCGGGAAGGTGGCCGAGCTGTCGGTGAGTGTCGAGCCCGGCGCGACGATCTCGTTCTCATCATCGTCTTCATCGATGACGTCAGCAAGGTCGCGGAACTGCAGCACGTTGCGGACTTCGTCGTCTTCGTAGTTGTTGAAGAGGGTGCGCAGGTAGAGATCGGTCGATTCCGAAGCGCGCCAGTCGAAGTTTGCGACGAGGCCGATGCGCTCACGGTTGATGCCGTACCAGCGATGCTCATAGCCGTCGGACAGATAGTATTGGCCGGTGCTGTCGAGCAGGCTCCATTCGTCGGCTTCATTATTGTGCGCTTCGATACGCAGGTCCTGATAGTTGACGGACAGGGCAACGCCGAATGTGTCTGCGAATGTGTCGGAATACGTCAGGGTGGCCTTGGGCGAGACTTCTTCGGAAATCTCGTTATGGGCACCTTCCAGCTTGGCGCGGAAGAAGCGGCCATCGCGGTCGAATGCCGAAATGGTCTTGAGGTTGATGACGCCACCGAGGCTGTCGGCGTCGAGGTCAGGTGTCAGGGATTTCTGAACCTCGATCCCGTCCAGGAGGTCAGACGGGACGCCATCAAGAAGGACACCGCGGCGATCTTCCGGCGAGGGTGCACGCACGCCGTTGATCGAGGCGGAAATGAGGTCGGTATTGATGCCGCGGATCGAGACATAGCGGCCTTCGCCCTGGTCAGTCTCGATAGAGAGGCCCGGTACGCGGGCAAGAGAGTCGGCAACCGTCGTGTCCGGGAAGTTGCCGAGACCGTCGGAATCAATGACCGAAATGATCGAATTGGACGCGCGCTGCTGGTTGATCGCGCCGGCCTGTGCAGCGGCGGAACCAACAACGAGGATGTTGTCGAGGTAGCGGACATCTCGGCCGAGGCGGAAATCAGCTGAGGAGTCACCGGCGACGGTAATGCTCTGCGTCACTGGATCCGCGCCGATATAGGAGACGGTCACATCGTATTCGCCGGCTGGAATGCCAGAAAAGCGATAGTCGCCGAAACGGCCAGTGCTTGTGGTCCGGTTCAGACCTTCAATCGTGACCAGTGCGCCTTCCAGCGATGCCTCACCAGAGCCGTCCGTCACGGTGCCCTGAAGCACGTCCGCATTTGCAAGTTGCGCGATGCCAAGACTGACGACGCTGGCTGCCGCCAGCTTTCCAAGTTTGAAGTTCATGGAGTTCACCCCTCATTAAGAATGAGAGGCGGCTAACAGCGTTGCGTGACGGTTTGGCGTCAGCTTGGTATCAGAACGACTACAGTTTTTTCCAAATTTTATGACGAGGATTCCGCGTCACAGTTCTGTAGCATCTATGGTTGTGTGCGGCGCAGCAAAATCAACGCCTTAGCGTTTCCGGCTTCCGAGGATGCCGCGAAGCACATAGCGGGTGAAGTCACGCGCAAAGGTTCGCGTGGCGGTCTTCACGGCTGCTTCGGTCGGCGTCTGGCGACGCGAGCGGGACCTGGTGCGCGACTTCTTCTTTTCAAGCTCCCGCTTGGCCTTTTCCTCTTCCCGGGCGAGGCGCTCAGCCTCCCTGGCGGCCTCCTCTTCCTTCTCAAGAAGGATTTCGTAAGCAGACTCGCGGTCGATCGCTTCGTCATAGGTGCTGGCGACAGGGCTGTCGGCCATGATTTCGGCGCGTTCCCTGTCGGTGATAGGGCCAAGGCGGGACGAGGGCGGACGGATGAGGGTGCGCTGCACCACATTCGGCGCGGACTTTGCGTCCAGCGTAGAGACCAGGGCTTCGCCGGTGCCAAGCTGGGTGATCACTTCCTCTGTGTCGAAATCGGGGTTCGGGCGGAAGCTGTCTGATGCGGCCCTCACGCCCTTGCGCTCGGTCGGGGTATAGGCGCGCAGGGCATGCTGGATGCGATTGCCAAGCTGCGCGAGCACGCTGTCAGGGAGATCACGCGGGTTCTGGGTGACGAAATAGACGCAGACGCCCTTGGAGCGGATGAGGCGCACGACCTGTTCGATCTTGGACAGCAGCGCCTTGGGTGCATCCTTGAAGAGGAGGTGGGCCTCATCAAAGAAGAAGACCAGTTTCGGCTTGTCGGGGTCACCCACTTCGGGAAGCCGCTCGAACAGCTCCGACAGCAGCCAGAGCAGGAAGGTCGAATAGAGTTTCGGTGAATTGATGAGGCGGGTGGAGTCGAGAATGTTGACGATACCGCGCCCATCGCGGGCCGTGCGCATCAGGTCCTTGAGGTCGAGGGCGGGCTCGCCGAAGAAATCCTCGGCGCCGTCGCGTTCGAGGCCGAGGAGGCTGCGCTGGATGGCGCTGAGGGAAGCGGTCGCGACATTGCCATAGCGCAGGGAGACATCGTCCCGGACCTCTTTCTGGCCGAGATGGATGAGAAGCTTCTGGAGGTCTTTCAGGTCGAGCAGGAGCAGGCCTTCATCATCGGCATATTCGAAGGCGACGTTGAGTACGCCTTCCTGGGTCTCGGTCAGGTCCATCAGACGGGCCAGCAGGGTGGGGCCCATTTCAGAGATGGTGGCGCGGACGGGGTGGCCCTTCTTGCCAAAGACATCCCAGAAGACGACGGGCGTGTCGTGATAGGTGTAGGCGTCTGCGAAGCCGATCTTCGTCGCACGCGAGGTGAATGCATCGTGCAGCTTGAACGTCTCGGTTCCGGATTTGGCGAGGCCTGAAAGGTCGCCCTTCACATCGGCGCAGAAGACCGGCACGCCTTCATTCGAAAAGCCCTCGGCGAGAATCTGCAGGGTGACCGTCTTGCCGGTACCGGTGGCGCCGGCGATGATGCCGTGACGGTTTGCCCGGTTCAGGAGTAGTGTCTGGGCCTCGTTCTGCTCTGGTCCGCCGCCACCCAGATAAATTGCATCCGCCATGCTGTTCTCCTGCCACTCGCCATGAAGGTAGATGCAATCGCAGGTATCGGCAAAGCGCGCAATGGCAGCACTCGATGGAACAGCGCCCCGATCCATCACTTGTGGACGTTGAAAGGAGGTTTTCATGAGCAGAGATCCCGAGTGGCGCAATTTCCAGACGGAAGGGCAGGGCAAGGTCTATCAGGGCTATTCAAGACTGTATGATTCAATAGATGCGCTGGCGGCCATTGCCTTCATCATTGGCTCAGCGCTATTTTTCAGCGAAAGTACGCAGCGCGAAGCGACATGGCTTTTCCTGGTGGGGTCGGTTTTCTTCGCTGTGAGGCCACTGGTTCACGTGGTACGGGATTTTCACCTGGCGCGTCTGCCGGTGCCGGGCGATGAGGGGGGAGAGGGCGAGACATGACCATGCGATCGGGCATTGTCGGGATATGGATCATCGCGACCGGCGTCATCATCGCGTTGCTTTATCTTGGCCGCTCGATTTTCGCGCCCTTTGCCATGGCGGTTTTCCTGTTCCTGGTGATGGAAGGGTTTGCCCGGGCCATTCATAACCAGATCAGCTTTATCGGCCGTACGATAAGCCGTGCAATCGCGATCCTGTCCGTCCTGCTCGGCTTCGGTTTCTTCATCGCACTGCTGGCGCAGGGCATTGCGCAGTTCGGTGGACAGGCCAGCGACTATGAGCAGCGGATCAATGAGCTGATCGCAGACGTCTATGGCATTCTGCAGATGGAAAGAGCGCCGACGCTGACAGAGATCGTGTTCAACGAAACCGGCCAGCGCTTTGTCGGTACGATCGCGAATGCGACCGGCGACCTGTCGGGCGACCTCGTCATCATCCTTATCTATGTCGCCTTCCTGTTCATTGCCCAGTCGGCGTGGGGCGCAAAACTCGACCGACTTTTCCCCGATGCCGGCCACCGTGAGCAGGTGCGCGATGTCGGTGTTGCGGCGCGCAAGGGAATTGAGACCTATCTGTGGACGCAGACCGTCATTTCCGCGCTGATCACGGGGCTCACCTATGGCACGCTGCTCGTGCTCCAGGTCGAGAATGCGCTCTTCCTGGCGGCGCTGATCTTCGTGCTGAACTATATTCCGACAATCGGCTCGATTGTGGCAGCGTTCGTTCCGCTGCTCTTTGCGCTGGTCCAACCAGAGGTTCCGTCATGGATTCCGGGCGAAGGGACGAATGAAGGCTACATCTACGCGGTCATCGTCTTTCTCGGAGTGAGCTTCTGGCAGTTTGTCATCGGCAATTTCGTGCAGCCGCGCATCATGGGGGAGACGCTGAATCTCTCGGCGCTGGTTGTTCTTTTGTCACTTGCCATCTGGGGCGCGATCTGGGGAATCCCCGGCATGTTCCTGTCTGCGCCGTTGACTGTTCTGCTTATGATCCTGTTTTCACAGTCTTCTTCCACAAGATGGATTGCGATTCTGCTCTCTGCGGACGGGAAACCGGGTGATTTCGTTGCTGAACCCGCCCATAATAATGACATTATCACTGCAGAAACTTCTGCCCTCTAAGCTTGGCAAGGTATAGGGATCAAATCATATAGAGCTTAAGCAACGGTACCTAGTGTCGTCGCCGGTATCAGGCCTCCGCGTGCGTCCCCCCACCCAGCCTGCGGAGCGTCTGTAGGGCCCGTCAAACACGTCCCCGTTTGACGGGCCCGTCCCCCAACCCTCCCGAAATCAATCTTTCGTTCAGATCGATCCGCTCATGAATCCGCGTACCGCGTCAGCGGCCAGCGTGAACTGTGCGAAGGTCGCCTTGGACGATGAAAGTGCGTTTAGCTGCTGGATCAGCAGCTTGCGGCTTTCATCGCGCGCTCCCAGCCAGGCATCGACATTTTCAGCGCCGAGCGCCTGCGCGGCCGCTTCTGCCTGATGGCGGCGCAGGTCCTCGATAAGGCGCCGGGTCGCAAGGCGTTCCCAGTAACTCGCCTCGTCCAGGTTTCTCGCTGCTTCGGCCCGCAGCCGGTCGAGCCGAAGCGCGTCGCCGAGCTTCAGATAGGTCGCAAACGCATCGTCCAGCGACGCACCGGTCGATGTGCAGATTGCGGCAATGTCGATCGCGATCGGCAGGACCGGCATGAGGGCAGCGCGGGTAGCGAGCTCTTCCGGCACGCTCGCATTTGACAGCGTCTGCATGCGCCGACGCAGCTGGGCGAGCTCAAATCCGCACAGCGTGTCGGCAAGCTTCGCACCGAGAATGTCAAAGGCTGGCAGATAGGTGTCGACGGCCTCGCGAACGCTCAGGGCGCGTGACTGGCGCAGCAGGGCCGCAATCACTTCGGCGATGGCGTCGGCTCCCATCTGCTGGAGGTCGGTCTGGGCGCTGGCATTGATCTTGTTGTCGAGCGCGTGGATGGCATCGCGATAGGCGGGCAGGTCAAGCAGGATGCGCGCCGTTTCGAAGGACAGGCAGATCGCTGCATTGTCTGCATTGGTCCGCTCGCGCAGACGCAGCAACATGAGGGGGCCGCCCGCATCGATCAGCCGGTTTGCCAGCACGGTGGCGATAATTTCGCGGCGCAGGCGATGGGCCTGCATGGCGTCCGGGAACTGTTCCAGGTCCGTTGGGAAGTATTCTTTCAGGGTTTCCACGAACCATGGATCATCCGGCACTTTGGACGCGGTGATGTCATCGAAGAGCGTGATCTTGGACCAGGCCATCAGGACCGCGAGTTCAGGACGCGTCAGCCAGGCCTTGGCTTCTGCCCGGTCTCGCATTTCGGCGGTCGAGGGCAGGCCTTCCACGATCCGGTCGAGGACGCCGCGCTTTTCAAGATACACCATGAGCCGCTCATTGGCTTCATGGTCCCGTGCAGCCGTTGACTCTGCGAGCGTGAGGGCACCGGTCTGGCTGTAATTGTGGACAAGGACGTGTGCGGCGACGTCGTCAGTCATCTGGGCGAGGAGGCCATTACGCTTTCCGGTCGGCAGATTGCCATTGCGCATGGCCTGCGACAGCAGGATCTTGATGTTGACCTCATGGTCGGAGCTGTCGACGCCGGCAGAATTGTCGATGGCATCTGTGTTGAGGCGGCCGCCCTTCAGGGCAAATTCGATGCGGCCAGCCTGGGTGAGGCCGAGATTGGCGCCTTCGCCGATGACCTTTGCCTTGAGGTCGCGACCATTCACGCGGATCGCATCATTGGCGCGGTCTCCGGCGGCACCCTGCGTCTCGTGCGAGGCTTTCACATAGGTCCCGATGCCGCCGAACCAGAGAAGCTCGCAATCTGCCTTGAGAAGGGCGTGCAAGACTTCGTCCGGGGTCGCCTCGTCCTTGTTGAGTCCGGTGAGCTTCTTGATCTGGTCTGTCAGCGGGATCGATTTGGCCGAGCGTTCAAAGATGCCGCCACCTTCGGAAATCAGGGACTGGTCGTAATCCATCCATGAGGAGCGTGGCAGGTCGAACAGGCGCTTGCGCTCTTCCCAGAGGCGCTCAGGGTCCTGCGGGTCAGGATCGATGAAGATGTGCATGTGATTGAAGGCTGCCTGCAGGCGGATCTGTTTCGACAACAACATGCCATTGCCAAACACGTCGCCCGACATGTCACCGCACCCGATGACGGTGAACGGCTCGGTCTGGATGTCCTTGCCCATTTCGCGGAAATGGCGCTTGACCGCTTCCCACGCGCCGCGCGCGGTGATGCCCATCTTCTTGTGGTCATAACCGGCCGAGCCGCCGGAGGCGAAGGCATCCCCCAGCCAGAAGCCGTGTTCGAGGCTGATTTCGTTGGCAATGTCCGAGAAGGTCGCTGTGCCCTTGTCCGCGGCGACGACGAGGTAGGGATCATCGCCGTCCCAGACCACGGTGTTGTTGGGGGGACGGACTTCCTGATCGACAAGATTGTCGGTGAGGTCGAGCAGCGAATTGATGAAAGTGCGATAGGCCGAAATGCCTGCATGGTGGCGTTCTTCGCGGCTTGCATTCGCCGGGATCTGCTTGGGGAAGAACCCGCCCTTCGAGCCGACCGGAACGATGACCGCATTCTTGACCTGCTGTGCCTTGACGAGCCCGAGGACTTCGGTGCGGAAATCATCGCGCCGGTCAGACCAGCGAAGCCCGCCGCGCGCGACCGGGCCGAAGCGGCAGTGTACGCCCTCGACTTCCGGGCTCGACATGAAGATTTCGCGATACGGCTTGGGTGCCGGAAGGTCGGAAATTTCCTGGCTGGCAATCTTGAAGCTGATGAAGGGGTAGGGCGTGCCGTCGGGTTGGCGCTGCCAGAAATTGGTGCGCTGGATCGCCATGATGAGGCGGGCAAGGCGGCGGATCACGCGGTCCTCATCAAGCGAAGAGACCTCATTGAGGCGCGTCTCGATCTGTTGCAGCGTGGAGAGCGCGATGGACATGCGCTCTGACAGGCTTTCCGGGCGGCCCGGGTCAAACCGGATGGAGAAAAGCTCGATCAGCGAACGCGTCAGCTTGGGATGGCGTTTCAGGGCGTCGATCTGTGTGGCGCGGGCAGGGTCGAGGCCGGTCTGATGGCGATAGGCGCACAGGGCGCGGCAAAGTGCGGCTTCGCGCCAGTCGGCACCGACAGACAGAACCAGCCCGTTGAAGCGGTCGTTTTCGGTCTGGCCCATCCAGACCGACACGAAGGCGTCCTCGAAGCGGGAAGAGATGGTGTCGAGGTCGAGCGCGTCCCCCGTTCCCGAGTGCATTTTCAGGGCATGGATCCAGTAGGTTGCCGGCCCGTTATCGACCGGCTTGGGGTCTGGTGTGACGGGGTAGCCGGTCTCGAAATAGACCATGAGCCCCATATTCTCGAAGACGGGCACGCAGTCGGAAAGGGTGATGGCCCCGCTTCGCGAGTAGATTTTTGCGCGAACCGTGTCCTCTTCGTCCTCGATGTTGCGATAGGCCCGCATGCTGACGGGATGCCGGGGGGTAAGCTGGCGGATGGCATCGACGTCGCGAAGCGCCTCATCAGGGCTGAAGGCTTCGCGATAGGCCGCGTTGAAACCGGTCCTGAACCCGCTCGCCCGTTCAAAGTCATCCTGGTTGAGGTCAAGGCCAACCAGCGTTGCGCGGAACGAATCTTCCCAGGTGCGGTTAAGGTCCGCCACTTCCTGTTCGAGGCGGGCAAGATCGGGCTGGACGCTGCTGTCCGTCAGTTCGACGAGCAGGTGGACGCGGGCGAGCTGCGAGGCATCGAAGCGCGGCTGGAAGGAAATGAGCTTGCCCTTGAAGGCCTCGACAATATGCGCGCTCATGCGCTCACGAGCGGCTGTATTGTAGGCATCGCGAGGCACGAAGACGAGGACGGAGACAAACCGGTCGAACTGGTCCCGGCGCACGAACATGCGTGTGCGTGGGCGACCGACCAGGTTGAGCGCGCCCTTCATTAGCGGGATCAGCGTCTCGGCATCGGCCTGGAGGAGTTCGTCGCGCGGCCAGGTTTCGAGAATATTGGTCAGCGCCTTGTAATTGTGGCTGCCTTCAATCGCGCCAGTGGCCTCGAGCACGCGCTGGACGCGGCGGCGGACCCATGGAATGGCGCGCACGCTCTCATTGTAGGCTTCGGCGGTGTAGAGGCCGAGGAAGCGGGTTTCGCCAATGACGCGGCCCTGATCGTCGCGATGCTTGACGCCGACATAGTCACACAGCGCGCGCCGGTGCACGCGGCTTTTCAGGGTGGATTTCGCAACGATGAGCGGTGAGGGCTCCGACAGGAAAGACCCGATGGCTGGCGTCAGCATCAGCGGTTCGGCACCGCGATTGAGCACATTGCGGTCCTCGTCGCGCAGCAGGCCGAGATTGGAACCTTCGATCATGATCGGTTCTTCGGGCAGGACGGTGCCATCCGGCCCGGTTTCGAAGTCGTAGGTCCGCGCGCCGAGGAAGACGAAGTGCTCGTCGCTCAGCCATTCCAGGAAGGCGACGGCTTCGGCCAGCATTTCCGGGTCTGCAAGCTTGCTCGCTTTCAGGCGCTCGATCTCGTTGGCCATGCGCTCCTGCATGTCAGCAAAATCGCGCACCGACATGGCAACATCGCGCAGCGTGGCTTCGGCCTCGGCTTTGAGAGCCCGGCATTCGGCAGCGCTCAGCGGCGGCACATGGATCTGGATAAGGGACAGCGCAACGCCCAGATCTGTCTTCAGGATCGGGTGGAACAGGGCGCGGACTTCATAGGGAAACTCGGCGCATAGGCCGAGCAGCGAGTCGACGAGGAATGGTTTGTCGAGGCTGACGGCTTCGAGGATGGTCGTGCCGAGCAGCTTGCCGTCTGCGGTGCGCGCATCGCGCACGCGAACGACGGATGCATCGCCGGAAAAGCCCTCGGCAAGCTCGGCAATCGAGTCCGCCAGCGCATTGCTGTCTTCCGCCGACAGCGACATCAGCGCGTCGTGTTCAGCCTCTTCCCGAAAGCGCTTGCGAAGCTCTTCAAGCGGCAATTTTCCCGCAGGTCTTGCGGGGCTGTGCGCGTGATCGGGCATGGAAGAATCCTGTGTGACTGGACAAAGCCAGTTCTACCCTGCGGCGCACCTTGCGGCAATTGCCCTCCGCACGTTGCAGGTGCGAAGGGCAAGAGGGTTTCGACCTAGCGGTCGGCAATCGCAGCCTTCAGGTCCTCGACCTTCTCAGACCGGAAAGCGGCGCAGAGATTGCCGCTTTCTTCGGCCTGGGCGAGCGAGCGCTCATAGCCGGGGATGGCGTCCTTCTTCGAGACGAAGAAGGTGCGTGCCGCTTCGATATCTTCGGCTGTACAGAACGAGCCGACAGCGCCGGCGGTCTGCGGCTTGCGGATCTCGGGCGTGCGCGAGATGAAATTGTCGAAGCTTGCCTTGTAAAGGCTCCAGGCGACCTCCTGATTTGCCTTATTCTTCAACGATGTCTGCAGGACAGACCAGGTTTCCTGGCCCTGCCAGTCGCTGCCCTGCATCTCCTTGATGAGGTCAGCCATTTCCGGCTCTGCCGCATTGGCAACAATGGTCTGCAGGATCAGGCGGCGCTCATACTGGTTGTCATTGTTGCGCGCATATTCGAGCGCTGCGTCGTAAAAGTCGCGGCCGCCCAACTTCGTGCCCCACTTGATGGCGGGGGCCAGCGTGTCTGCATCGACAGCGGTCGGGTCAGGATCGCCATCGACGCCGACAAAGGCAGCGGCGCGTTCGGCGAGGGCCTGGCGTTCCTCATCCATCGTGCCGATGTCGAGCAGCGCGGAGTAGAGCGACTGGAACAGCAGGCTCTCATTCTGGTCGAGCGAGTCTTCGCGCGCCTTCAGGGCCTCGAAGACCGGGCCATAAGTGGCCTGCGCCCAGCCGCGCATTGCGTCCTGGTCTTCATCCGGCAGGGCGTTGAAGAGGCCTTCGGCGACTTTCACCGAATTGATCGCCACGTCCCACTCGGCGGTCGCCGATGCTTCGAGGGCGTCGAGGACGGCGCTTGCCTGCACATCGCCGGCCCGGAAGGCGGCGCTGATGGAGTCGAGATAGGACAGCTTCTGCGCGACGGTGAGGGCTTCGAATTCGCCGGTCAAGGCCGACCAGTTTTCGTCCGACAGGGTGAAGCGCATATAGCCGCCGGCCGCGTTCGGCATGACCCAGTCGGCGCAGGCCCCATCGAGCGGAATTTCAGTGGTCTTTTCAGTCAGCATCTGACGTAGCACCGTATCGCCAGCCGGGCTGGAAACGCGGATTGCGAACGGCACCTGCCAGGTTGACGCGTCTGCATCAATCCTTGAGCCGAGCGGTGCGTAGCGCGACTGCGTCACGGTGATCAGGCCAGCGTCTTCGGCCTCACAAGCGGTCTCGACATTGAGATAGGGGATGCCAGGCTGAAAGATGAAACTGCGGAAACTGTCGACGACGCCCGCATTACCGCTGCCGTCAGCCAGCGACTTCATGAAATCCTCGACGTCGGCGGCGTCATCTTCAAAGCGGCGCATGTGAATGCGCATGCCTTCGCGAAAACCCTCTTCGCCGAGATAGGTTTCGAACATGGAGAGGACGTGTCCGCCCTTGCGATAGGTGATGCCGTCGAAGGCGTCATTGATGTCGGCATTGCTTTCAATCGGGTTGCGGATCTGGCGGGCATTGATGAGGCTGTCGGAGCCCATGACGCCGATTCCGCCGCGCTGGGAGGCCCGGTCATAGCCTTGGCCGGGATAGACCGCGTCCATGGTCTTGTTGCTCATCCATGTCGCGAAGGCCTCATTGAGCCAGATATCGTCCCACCATTTCGGGGTGACGAGATTGCCGAACCATTGGTGGGCGAGTTCGTGCGCATGCGTTCGGAGCACGCCGCGGCGGCGACTGAGCGACGTCCGGTCCGAAATGAGCAGGGCGGCTTCGCGATAGATGATGGCGCCGGCATTCTCCATCGCGCCATAGGCAAAATCGGGGACCGCGATGATGTCCAGCTTGGCGTATGGGTATGGATAGTTGAAGTAGCTTTCCTGGAAATCGACCATCTCGTCGGTGATATCCATTGCAACCCTGAGCTGGTCGCCCTTGCCGGCTGGAGCAAAGCCGCGAAACGGCACGGGAGTCGCCCGCAGCGTGTTGGCGGGCAGGGCCGCGCCATCGCGCATGTCATACGGGCCGACAGCCAGCGCAACGAGATAGGACTGGATGGCGCGCGTCGGTGCGAAGGTGTGCCTGACCATGCCGCCATCGAGCTGGCTCGTTCCGGTCAGCGGCGCATTGGAAATGACCTGATTGCCCTGCGGGGCTGTGACGGTCAGCGTCCACGGCGTCTTGAAGCGGGGTTCGTCAAAGCCCGGAAACATGCGCCGCGCATCGATGGGCTCCATCTGGGTGGCGAGGTAGGGGCGTGCGTTCTGCTCTGCCTTGTAGAGACCGGCGAGACCGAAATTGTATGGCGCGCGATAGTCCATGACGAGGGTCGAATTGCCTGCGGGAACGGGGTCGGCGAAATCGATCTTCGACACACCGCCATCGGCGAGGCCGCCTTCGAACGTGCCTTCAATCTCGGTACCATCTTCAAGGCGGACGTAGGCGCGCTCGATGGTCTGGTCGAGCGAGTGCAGCCAGATACGGGCATGGGGGGCTGACAGGCGGATCCTAATCTCTACGGTGCCGGTGAAACCGTCCTTTGCCGGATCCGTTATGAGGTCAAGACTGTAAGCGGTAGGAATGACCGTGTCTGGAAGCTGACCGGCAGGCGGTGTTTCGAGCTTGATCGGTTCAATCTTTTCGCTGGCGCTTTCTGTATCCTTGGCGGTCGGGTTCGGGCCGCAGGCTGACAGGAGCGCGATACTGGCTGCACCTGCAAAGATGGTTGTTTTGAACCTGTTAAGCGTCATGAGGGATTCTCCGGGAGGACATGTTGCGGACCGCATGAAGCATGGATGGGTGCAATTCGCAAAATCCTTGTGCCGTTGCGGTCGCAATCGGGTGATTTCGGCCTTATAGGTGTGAATATATGAAACGGCTGTGGCATTGGCCAATCGATCCTCTGGCAAGAACGGTGCGTCTCGTACTGGGCGAAAAGGGCTGCGCCATGCAGGAATGCATTTCGGTGCCCTGGTCGCTGCCGGACGAACTTATCGCAATGGCACCGGGCGCGATTGCGCCTGCGCTTGTCGACACGTCTGCGGAGGTCAAGACGACCGCCATCGGGACGCATGCCATCTGCGAGTACCTGGAAAAGGCGCACCCCAATCCGAGGCTGCTTCCCTTCGTGGCGAATGAATGCGCCGAAGCACGCCGCCTGTGGCGCTGGAGCGAGGACAGCTTTGCCGAGGTCAATGCGACGCTGCTGACCGAACGGGTCAATCAGTGGGTGCGTCGCTCAAGCGACACCGACACCGCGTCCCTGCGGGCCGGTGTGCACGCCCTGAAAAGCAAGATGACCTTCCTGAACGGTCTTGCCGAGACGCGCGCCTACATGGCTGGCCGCGCCCTGACGATGGCGGACCTTTCCATTGCAGCGCACCTGTCGGCCTATGACTATTTCGGGGATGTGCCCTGGGACGTAACGCCAGACCTCAAGGCCTGGTATTCCAGGATCAAGTCGCGTCCGAGTTTCCGTCCCCTGCTGAATGACAAGGTGGATGGCACGCGGCCGGCGAAACACTATGCCGACCTGGATTTCTAGATGCCGGACACGCCCGCGAGCCTTGAAACGCAGCTGAAGGAGGCTGCGGGCGCGCTCGGATTTTCAGACTGCAGGATATGCCGCGCCGATGAGGCGTGGCCGGCGGGCGACCGGCTGGAACATTTCGTTGCCGAAGGCCGGCATGGCGAGATGGCGTGGATGGAGACGACGCTGCACCGCCGCAAGGCACCGACCGCAATGTGGCCGGATGCGAAGTCTGCCATCATGCTGGCCGTGAATTACGGTCCGGACACTGATCCGCTGTCGCAGCTCGATCTCAAGGCGCACGGCAATATTTCGGTCTATGCGCGTGGCGGCGACTATCATGACCTTATCAAGAAGCGACTGAAACAGCTGGCGCGAAGTTTTGCCCAGATGAGCGGGGCAGAGGTGAAGGTATTTGTCGATACCGCGCCGCTGATGGAAAAGCCGCTGGCGGAGAAGGCAGGGCTCGGCTGGCAGGGCAAGCATACAAACCTTGTCAGTCGTGAGCTCGGCAGCTGGTTCTTTCTTGGCGCGATCCTGACGACGGCCGACCTACAGCCTGACGCGGCGGAGCAGGATCATTGCGGCTCGTGCCGGGCCTGTCTGGACATCTGCCCGACCGATGCCTTTCCCGCGCCCTACCAGCTCGATGCGCGCCGCTGCATCTCATATCTGACCATCGAGCATGCCGGGCCGATCCCTGTGGAGTTTCGCCGTCCGATGGGCAACCGCATCTATGGCTGTGATGACTGTCTGGCGGTATGCCCGTGGAACAAGTTCGCCAGCCATTCAACAGAGCAGAAGCTCTGGGCGCGGGCGGAACTGAAGCTGCCTGAGCTCGCTGATCTTGCTGCGCTGGATGATGCTGCGTTTCGCGAAGTATTTTCCGGCTCTCCCATCAAGCGGACCGGACGGAACCGGATGATGCGCAACACCCTTATTGCGATAGGCAATAGCGGGGACGCCGGACTGGTCGAAGGGTCGGTCCTGCCCCATCTTGATGATCCTGATCCGGTCGTTCGCGGCGCCGCTGTCTGGGCGCTGTCCTGCCTTGATAAGGCCCGGTTCGAGGTGGAAAGACAGGCCCGCGAAGCCAGCGAAGCTGATGAAGGGGTGAGGGACGAATGGGTCCGGACGCCGTAACCGATACGAGATATGAAGAGAGCCGCTCGAAAGTGCAGCCGCTGCGGTTCGTGCTGCGCTGGGTGTGGCGGCTTATAAAGATCGCCCTGCTCATTTTCGTGCTGGCGCATGTCTATGCCATCTCGCTGAAATGGGTGCCTGTGCCGGGCTCGATCACGATGATGGAGCGGACACTGGGGGGGCATGAGTTTCGCCGGATCATCATGCCGCTCGATCGCATCTCTCCGCATCTCGTGACAGCGGTGATCGCCGCAGAAGATGCGCGCTTCTGCCAGCATGATGGGATCGACTTCGAAGCCGTTCAGAAGGCTGTCGAAGAACGCGAGCGGGGCGGCCGGCTGCGCGGTGCATCGACGATCACCCAGCAGACCTCGAAGAATGTCTTTTTCTGGAATGGCGGCGGCTATGTCCGCAAGGGCGGCGAAGCGTGGTTCGCGCTGTTCATTGATGGCATGTGGGGCAAGCGCCGCGTGATGGAAAACTATCTCAACACGATTGAGTGGGGCGATGGCATTTTCGGCGCTGAAGCCGCGTCGCGTATCCGGTTTGGCAAGCGTGCTGCCGATCTGACGGAACGGGAAGCTGCGCTTCTGGCGGCGGTTCTGCCCAATCCTCACAAATGGCGGGTCGATCCGCCGGGGCCGTATGTCAGTGGGCGGGCAGGTACGCTTCAGGCGCGCATGCGCGTGGTTGCCAATGAAGGTCTCGATGACTGCGTGCTCGAGCCTGAAAAGTGGAAGGCGCGCCAGCAGCCCTAGCCGCATTCCGGGGCGGCGCTATTGGCGCTGAGACTGCCGGTCATGCTGCCCGCGCCTTGCAGGTAGGGATTGTCGGTCGGCACGAAGACGTCATTGATCACGCCATCATTCGGGGGACAGCCTTCGGCAAGGAGACGCGCGAGCGCGAGATCCTGCTGCGGCACCTCAAAGTCAGCCCATGCCTTCGGCTTCATGTCTGGCTCTTCGGCGAATGCGGGCTTGGTGACCGGCAGGATTGCGTCTTCAACGTCCGGACAGTCGACGGGGCGGTCTGCGCCAAGCCGGTTGCAGCGAAACGCCTGCAGGGCTGTGATGGCCTGCTCAGCTGGCTGACGCAGTGCGGGTGTCGTCTCTTCCGCGTCGGTGTCAGCACCAGCCTGAGGCAAGACGGCGTCAGCGGTTTCTCCCGGAGCGGCGAGAATGGGTGACTGAAGGGTCGGCCGGTCGGTTTCGGACGGTTCTGGCTGCGGAGATGGCGGTGCAGGGCGTTCAGGCGCCGGCGCCACGGTCTGCGGCGGAGGGGCAGGTTCTGGCTCTGGTTCTGGTTCGGGCTCCTGCCGCTCCGGCAATTCGACGAGCGTGATCGGCACAATCACCGCCAGCTCGTTTCGGCCGGCATGGCCGGACATCAGGCCAAGCAATCCCAGGAGCGGGAGGTTCACTCCGAAAATCGAAACGAGCAGGGGCCAGCTCTGGCGCAGGCGCGCGTGGGCGCCCGTTGCCGGGGCGGGCTTATCCGCCTGCAAGCCTCTTTGCTTCCCTGATGTCTCCACGAAGGACCAGGGTTTCAATATTCTTGCCATCGATCAGCATCGCACGGTTGAGGTCAGCTTCGGCATTGTCGAAATTCTCCAGCTGCAGCCATGTGCGGCTGCGAAGCTGGAGGGCTGTGACGTCGTTGGGCTTCTGCTCCAGCGCGAAATCAAGGTCTTCAATCGCCGCGTCCCATCTCTCGAGCATCAGGTTGGCAGATGCACGGTCGATACGGACGTCAGCGTCGTCGCCGGAAATCTTCACGGCATTGTCGAGTGTGACGAGGGCAGCTTCGGGGTAGCCAGCCGTCAGCCAGGCATTGCCCGCCTGGGCCAAGTAGATGGCCCGGTCTGCAAGTGCGCCCGCATCTGGTGCGTTTGCAAGCTCCTCAAGCCGGGCGGCACCTTCCTTGTAATTGCCCATGGCGATGATCGCGAGGGCATTGCAGTAGCGCGCGGCCGGTCGTCCGCCTTCGCCGAGCCAGGCGAGGCTTTCCTCGAAGGCCGCTTCGGCATCCTGATCGATGAGCTCAATACATTTATTGAGGCGTAGCTGTTCGGCGCCCTGGATATCGGAAACGGCTGACTGGCTCATGGGCAAGATACCAAGCGCGACGGCAAGCAGGCTCATCCTTTAAAAACCCCTCGGAAACTCTACACATTGAAGCGGTACAGAGAGGTTGTGACACACGCAAATGACAGATCAGTCACGCAAACTGCTTTTGATCGGCCCTGGCTATTCGGCGCGGGCGCTGGCGGACCTCTGCCAACGCGAAGGCGGCTGGCAGGTCTTCGGCACGGCGCGCAGCGAGGAAAAGGCCGCTAGGCTGAAAGAAGATGGCATCTCGCCAGTGCTGACAAGTGATACGGCGGGACTGCGCGCAGCCGGGCAGGACAGCCATTGGGTCATCTCAACACCGCCCGGCGACAAGGGCTGTCCGGGCTTTGATCTTGTGGGCGGTCAGGCGGCAGGCGCGGCGAGCATCACTTATCTTTCGACAACTGGCGTCTATGGGGATCTGGAGGGCGGCTGGGCATTTGAATGGTTACCGGTCAATCCCGGCTCGAAGCGGGGTGAACGCCGCGTCCTTGCCGAACGCCAGTGGCTCGGCGCGCGCGCCGATACGAGGCTAATACGCCTGCCCGGCATTTATGGGCCGGGACGTTCGCAGCTGGACAAGGTGCGCGAAGGCAAGCAGGAGCAGGTCGTCAAGCAGGGACAGGTCTTCTCGCGCATCCATGTCGAGGATCTGGCCTCAGGCCTGAAGGCGCTGATTGACCGGCCGCATCTTTCCGGTCCGTTCAACCTCTGTGACGACGAGCCGGCCCCGCCGCAGGATGTGATGGTTTTTGCGGCAGAGCTCATCGGCGCGGCGGTCCCTGTCTTCGTTGATCTGGAAACCGCCGATGTCAGCGAAATGGCGAAAAGCTTCTATGCCGAATGCAAACGCGTTCCGAATGCAAGGCTCAAGGCCGCGACGGGGTGGCGCCCAGCCCATCCGACCTATCGCGAAGGGCTGAGCGCGATCTTCAGGGCTGAGAATAACTGATATCTGGCTTCACGTGGCGGTGATCTGATTGACGCCGAGGTGACGCCTCTTACCTCTGTGTGCAAAGAAACGGCAAAACAGCAAGATTGGACCTGACAATGAGTGACCCGACATATACCCCGCCAAAAGTCTGGACCTGGGACAAGGAAAGCGGGGGCCGCTTTGCCAATATCAACCGACCGATTGCCGGGCCGACGCATGACAAGGATCTTCCGGTCGGCAAGCATCCGCTGCAGCTTTATTCGCTGGGTACGCCGAACGGTGTGAAAGTCACCATCATGCTGGAGGAGCTTCTGGCGGCCGGTCATTCAGGCGCTGAATATGATGCCTGGCTGATCAATATCGGCGAAGGCGACCAGTTCAGCTCTGGCTATGTCGAGCTCAATCCGAACTCCAAGATCCCGGTCATGGCCGACCACACGACCGATCCGGTGATACGCGTTTTCGAGAGCGGGTCCATCCTCGTCTACCTCGCCAACAAGTTTGGCGCGTTCCTGCCGGAAGACCACCACAAGCGGACCGAGGCGATGAACTGGCTGTTCTGGCAGATGGGGTCGGCGCCCTATCTCGGCGGCGGTTTCGGCCACTTCTATGCCTATGCGCCAGAGAAATATGAGTATCCGATCAATCGCTTCGCCATGGAAGTGAAGCGCCAGATGGATGTGCTCGACCGCAACCTGGCGGAGCGTGAATATATGGCGGGCGACGAGTATTCCATCGCCGACATGGCGATCTGGCCGTGGTATGGCGCGATGGCCAAGGGCATCATCTACGACGCCGGAGAGTTCCTGCAGGTGCACGAATACAAGAACGTCATCCGCTGGACCGATCAGGTCGGCCAGCGCGAGGCGGTGAAGCGTGGCCGGATGGTGAACCGGACATTCGGCGACCCGAGCTCACAACTCCGCGAACGCCATGACGCCAGCGACTTCGATATGAAGACGCAGGATAAGGTGGAAGCGGCGGAGTAACGCTCCTTATCGGCGCGGCTCGATCAAATCCCAGAGATTGCCGAAGGCATCGCGGAAAACGGCGACCTTCCCGTACGGTTCGGTGCGAGGAGACTCCTCGAACGTTACGCCTGCGGCGGTCATCCGCGCATGGTCGCGGTCAAAGTCATCGGTCTCAAGAAAGAAGCCAACGCGGCCTCCAGTCTGATGGCCGATTGCAGCGCACTCTTTCTCATTTTTCGGTTGGGCCAGGAGGATCGCCGTTTCTGCGCCGGGCGGGGCGACGCGAACCCATCTCTTGCTCTCATTCAATCGTGTGTCTTCGAGCAGAGCGAAGCCCAGCGCGCTGGTAAAATAATCGATCGCCTCGTCATAGTCCGGAACGATGATCGTCAAAGCGGCAAGCCGGGGCATGAGTCTAAGCCGCCTCACCCTCAACCGCGAACGGGTCGTAATTGAGGATCGGGGCGAGCCAGCGTTCGGCGGTGCGCTGATCCCAGCCCTTGCGCGCGGCATAGTCGGCGACCTGGTCGCGTTCGATGCGGCCGACGGCGAAATAGACGCTTTCGGGATGCGCAAAGTAGAGGCCTGAGACCGATGGCGCCGGGCTCATCGCGAAACTTGACGTGAGCGAGACGCCGATTTCTTTCTCGGCATCGAGCAGTTTGAAGATGGTCTCTTTTTCGGTGTGGTCAGGCTGGGCCGGATAGCCGGGGGCGGGGCGGATGCCGCGATACTTTTCCTTGATCAGCGCCTCATTGTCGAAGGCTTCATCTGCGGCGTATCCCCAGAGTTCCTTGCGCACTTTTTCGTGCATGTATTCGGCCATGGCTTCGGCGAAGCGGTCCGCCAGCGCCTGGACCATGATGGCGGAATAATCATCGCCCTTCTCCTTGAAGTCCTTCGCGATCGCGTCTGCTTCGGGACCGGACGTGACGCAGAACGCGCCGATATGGTCGCCGCTGGCGGCAACAAAATCCGACAGGGCGAAGTTCGGGCGTTGATTGGTCTTCACCATTTGCTGGCGGAGCGTGTGCAGCGTGTCGCCGGTTGCGAGCCTGATATCGTCGCCATTCCTTGCCGCTTCCCAGAAGCCGATGACGGCCTTTGGCTTGAACCAGGCTTCGCCGACGAGACGCTGCATCATGGTCTGTGTGTCGCGCCAGAGGTCAGAGGCGGCTTCGCCAATGATCTCGTCTTCGAGGATTTGCGGATAGCGACCGGCAAGGTCCCAGCTTGAGAAGTAAGGCGTCCAGTCAATGTAGCGGGCGAGGTGTGCGAGATCGAAATCGGTAAAGGTGCGCGTGCCAGTGAAGGTCGGGGCAGGGGCTGAGGCCTCGTTGGCGGTGAAGTCTTTCTGGCGGGCCTCCTCGATGGGCAGGCGCGGTGTTGGCGGCCCGCCTGATCGGCTCTCGCGGATACGGTCATATCGTGCTTTTGTCGCGCCCCAGAGCGTTTCGCGGTCGTCCGTGTTCATCAGCGCCGAGACAACACCGACGGCGCGGCTCGCATCGCTGACATGGATGACCGGCGCGGTCTTCATGGCCGGCTCGATCTTGACCGCCGTGTGGACGGGCGAGGTGGTCGCGCCGCCAATCAGGAGCGGCATGTTGATGCCCTGACGCTGCATTTCTGCGGCAACGAACACCATCTCGTCGAGGCTTGGCGTGATCAGGCCGGAAAGACCGATCATGTCGACATTTTCCTTGATGGCCGTTTCGAGGATTGTCTCGGCGGGGACCATGACGCCGAGGTCGACGATGTCATAGCCGTTACAGCCGAGCACGACGCCGACAATGTTCTTGCCGATATCGTGAACGTCGCCTTTCACCGTGGCGAGCAGCACCTTGCCGTTCGACTGGTCGACCGTGCCTAGCTCTTCCTTCTCCTTCTCCATGAAGGGGGTGAGGTGTGCGACGGCGGCTTTCATGACGCGGGCGGATTTGACCACCTGCGGCAGGAACATCTTGCCTGCGCCGAAGAGGTCGCCGACGACATTCATGCCGTCCATGAGCGGGCCTTCAATGACGTGCAACGGGCGTTCCACCGACAGACGTGCTTCTTCCGTGTCCTCGACGATGAATTCCGTGATGCCGTGGACAAGAGCGTGTTCGAGGCGCTTGCCGACGGGCAGCTCGCGCCATTTGGTGTCCTTCTCCTGCGTCTTGCCCTTCTGGCCGCGATACTGTTCGGCAATGTCGACAAGGCGTTCGGTGGCGTCAGGGCGGCGGTTGAGGATGACGTCCTCGACGCGGGTGCGCAGCTCCGGGTCGATATCGTCATAGATGTCGAGCTGGCCGGCATTGACGATGGCCATGTCGAGACCTGCCGGGATGGCGTGGTACAGGAAGACCGAGTGCATGGCTCGGCGGACAGCCTCATTGCCGCGGAAGCTGAACGAGACGTTGGAGAGCCCGCCGGAGACGTGGCAGCCGGGCAGGTTCTCGCGGATGCGCTTCGTCGCCTCGATGAAGTCGACGGCGTAATTGTTGTGCTCGTCGATCCCGGTCGCGACGGCGAATATGTTCGGGTCGAAGATAATATCCTCGGCCGGGAAGCCGACTTTTTCGGTCAACAGCTTGTAGGCGCGCTCACAGATCTCGTATTTGCGGTCTGCCGTGTCTGCCTGGCCGACCTCGTCGAAGGCCATCACGACCGTTGCCGCGCCGTAGGAGAGGACTTTCCGCGCCTGCTCGAGGAATTGCGCTTCGCCTTCCTTGAGCGAGATGGAGTTGACGACGGCCTTGCCCTGCACGCATTTCAGGCCGGCTTCGATAACCTCCCATTTGGAGCTGTCGACCATGACCGGCACGCGGGCAATATCTGGCTCAGCGGCAATAAGGTTGAGGAAGGTCGTCATCGCCTCGGCGCCGTCGAGCATGCCTTCATCCATGTTCACATCGATGATCTGCGCGCCATTCTCGACTTGCTGGCGTGCGACCTCGACAGCGGCGGGATAATCGCCCGCCTTGATGAGGTTCCGGAATCTGGCTGAGCCGGTGACGTTGGTGCGTTCACCGATATTGATGAAGTTCTGGGAGGCGTTGGAGGTCATATTAGCTTTCTAGTCCAGCTGATCGTCTGAGGTATTGCCAATCTTTCGCAAGAAGGCGGCGCTCCTTGTCGATCAGGGAGTGAGAAATTCGGAAGTCAGGTTTAGGGCGCAATTTTCGTAAATAGGATGACGCTTTGCTACACATTCTGAAGACTTGGGATTGCTTCAGTGTGAACACATCTCCTGCCGCTTTTCGCACGGCAAAATGTTGGTTGAGGCGGGCCTGCAAGGCAACAACTGCGCTCCTGTCGGCCTCCTGCAGTGTCGGGTCGAGTACCGCAGTCATGACCGGGTCGAAAATCCGAACGTGCGCACGCCAGTCGCGGTTGTAGATGCCTTGGGCCTCAGACTGCTCGATCACCGTCATAAGGCGAACAGAGGGCAAGATATTGGTCTCAATAGTCATTTGAACATCGGCTGGATTCATCGGTAAGGCGAAACGTATCGGGATTAGACGCTGCGGGTCATGCCCGGCAAGCCGTCGATGCTCTCCGCATTCGACTCGAAGAACTTTTCATCGACGGCGTCGCCGTGCTTTTCGTAGGCGTGGTCCCAGGTGCGCTTGAGCTGGTCGCGTTCGCCCTTGAAGTCGTAGAAGGGTACGCCCCAGCCGCAGCTGTCGGAGACGCGGTCGAGTTTCACCGTCACGATGGCGCGGGCCTTCTCGAAAGCGGGGAAAAGCTTCAGGAGTTCCGGAAAGCGTGGATCGTCGAACTGCACCGCTTCGCCCTTTCCATAGAGGCGCACGATGTTCGCAGGCCCTTCAAAGGCGCAGAACATGATGGTGATCCGTCCGTTTTCCTTCAGATGGGCCATTGTTTCGATGCCGGAGCCGCCAAGGTCCAGCCAGGCCACAGTTTCCTCATCGATGACGACCAGGCTGTCATAGCCCTTGGGGCTGACATTGACGTGACCGTCATCGGATCGCGGCGCGGTCGCCACGAAGAACATTTTCTGTGCCTTGATGAAATCGATCAGCTTGTCGGTCAGTTTATTGTAGGTCTTGCCCATTCGTCTTCTCCTCAAAGCGCCGTTTTCATCGCGACCCAGATGGCCACCCCGACCAGCAGCGCGGCGAATATACGGCCGAGTGCACGGCGTCGTTCCGGCTGCTGGATAAATCCTGCGGCCGACCCCGCGCCGACCACGATGGCAAAATGCACCAGGGTTGCGATGCTGACATAGAGCAACGTCAAAAAAAGATTTGTCCGGATGCCGAAATCGTCCTGCGGAACGAAGGACGGTAGCACGGTCATATAGAACAGGAAGGCTTTCGGGTTGAGCACATTGACCACAACCCCGCGCCAGAAGCTCTCGATCAGCAGGCCGCGATCATGGCCGGAAACCTCATCGATTTCACTGTCGCGCCAGGTGTCCCATGCAAGCCAGAGAAGATAGGCAACGCCGGTCCAGCGAATGATCTCATAGGCCGCCCGGTTCTCGGCCACCAGGGCAGACACGCCCAGAAGGGCGAGAATGCCAATGATCAGCAAGCCGAGCGCCACGCCGGCAATCGTTGCCACACCGACAAGGCGGCCATGTTGAGCGCTGAGCAAGGCGACGTAGAACATGTTCGGTCCAGGCGTAAGTTCGATGGCGAGGCTTGCGACCAGAAACGGCACAAGCTCGGCGAAGGTCATGCTGCTTCGAAGGATTCAAGGCCGGCGAGGCGCATGCGGGTGCGGGGCTCTGCGGGCTGGCGCGGCTTCAGGCCTTCGACCGACTTCGCAATGGCCGCAATATGGTCTGGCGTGGTGCCACAGCAGCCACCGAGAATATTGACGATTCCGTCTTTCGCCCAGCCGTTCAGCGCCCCGGACGTCTGGCCCGGCGTCTCGTCATACTCACCCATCTCATTTGGCAGGCCGGCATTTGGATAGGCGGCGACCAGCGTGTTGGCGAGGCGCGAAAGCTCTGCAATGTGCGGGCGCATCAGATTCGCACCAAGCGCGCAATTGAGGCCAATGGCAAAAGGCTTGGCGTGGCGCACCGAGTTCCAGAACGCCTCGACGGTCTGGCCGGACAGTGTGCGGCCTGACCGGTCCGTAATCGTGCCGGAAATCCAGATCGGCAGCTTTTCCATGCCTTCGGCTTCAAGATCGAGGATCGCCTTGATGCAGGCCTTGCAGTTGAGCGTGTCGGTGATCGTCTCAATGAGATAGAGATCAACACCGCCTTCATTCAGGGCCTGCACCTGCTGGCGATAGGCTTGGTAAACCTCATCAAAGGTGACGGAGCGCGCGCCCGGATCGTTCACGTCGGCCGACATGGACAGCATCTTGTTGAGCGGGCCTATGGACCCTGCAAGAAAGCGCGGCTTGTCCGGTGTCTTCGCCGTCCAGGCATTGGCGGCTTCGCGTCCGATACGCGCGCCTTCCAGATTGAGCTGGCGGACGGTCTCTACGTCGAGCTTGTAGTCATCCTGCGCGATGGTGGTGGCGGAGAAGGTGTTTGTCTCGGAGATGTCGGCGCCGGCTTCGTAATAGGCGTCATGAAGTTCGCGCACGATGTCCGGACGCGTCAGACAGAGGATGTCATTATTGCCCTTCTGTTCACCCGGAAGGCTGTATCTGTCTGACTGGAAGTCATCTTCCGTCAGCCCCTTGCGCTGGAACATGGCGCCCCAGGAGCCGTCAAAGATCAGGATGCGGTCTTTTGCAGCGGCCTTGAGGGCGGCGATGCGGGTCTGGCGGTCGGTCATTCTGGCAGCTCCATGCTTCCATTCTCGCGAAGCGGTGAAAAGGGATTGTGGGCGACTTCCCAGAGGTGGCCATCCGGATCTGCGAAATAGCCGGAATAGCCGCCCCAGAAAACCTTTTCAGCGGCTTTCACGAGTGTCGCGCCTGCTTCGATAGCACGCTCAATTGCGGCGTCGACAGACGCGGTATCGGGCTGGTTCCAGGCGAGAGAGAAGCTGTTGAAGCCTGTGCCACCGGCCGGAACGCCAGCATCGAGCGCCAGGCTTTCGCGTCCGAACAGGCCAAAGGCGAGGCCGCCCATGTCAAAGAAGGCAACCTCTTCCTGCGAGGCTGAGGAGCGTTTCAGGCCGAGCCTTTCATAGAAGGCCGCCGAAGCCTGAACATCATCCACCCCCAGTGTGACAAGGGTGATGTGGATCGGATTGTCGGTCATCAGGCTGCCTCCGCCTTGGCCGGTTTCAGGCCGAGCAGGTGGCAGGTCGACAAGGCAAGATTGGCGCGGTTGAGCGTGTAGAAGTGGAATTGCGTCACGCCGCCATCTGCGAGCTTGTGACAGAGCTCTGCGGCAACGTTGGCGGTGATCAGGTCGCGCGTATCGGCATCATCATCGAGGCCCTCATAGAGCTGGTGCAGCCAGTCCGGCAGGGTGGCCTGGCAGAGGCCAGCGATTTTCCTGAGGCCGTTGAAGTTCGGCTGAAGCATGATGCCGGGGACAATAGGCATCGTGATCCCGGCCGAGCGGGCGCGGTCCAGGAATTCGAAATAGATCTGCGGCTCGAAGAAGAACTGCGTGATGGCGCGGTCGGCACCGGCGTCCTGCTTGGCTTTCAGGTGGGCAAGATCGAAGTCCCAGCCGCGGCTGTCAGGATGGGGCTCGGGATAACAGGCCACCGACACTTCGAATACCTTGCCGAGGTCCGGCCGGTGAGCGCGAAGGTTCTCGATAAGCTCGATGACGGTCCTGAAGCCGCCGGGAGTCTCGACCCATTCTTCGCCCATGCCATTCGGGGAATCGCCGCGCAGTGCCACGATGTGGCGCACGCCCGCTTCCCAATAGTCTTCCGCCGTCTGCAGTACTTCTTCCCGGGTCGCGCTGACGCAGGTGAGGTGTGCGGCCGGCACGAGCGTTGTCTGGCTGGCAATCCGCGCAACTGTTGCCTGCGTGCGCTCACGCGTGGACCCTCCGGCGCCATAGGTAACGGAGACAAAATCCGGCTGCATCGGTTCGAGCCGGCGCACGCACTCCCAGAGTCGCTCGTCCATCGTCTCATTCTTTGGCGGGAAGAATTCGAACGAGACGCGCGGTCGTTTGCTCGACTGGCGGGCGGCTATGGACAGATCGCTCATGCGGCGACCTCCTTCTTGTCTACTGGCTTGGTCGCCGACCAGATCTGGACGGCAATCCCACGTTCAAGTTGTTTCGGTGGCTCGAAGCGCACCGGCTGGCTGAGGACGAGGCCGGCCCGTTCGGCCCAGCTCTCCATATTGTCATTGCGAATCCCAAGTCGGCGATGGCCGAACTCCTCGCGCATGAATTCGTGATCATGCTGGGCGAAATCAACGATGATGAGTCGGCCGCCGGGCATGAGGATGCGGCTGGCTTCGGCCAGGAGGCGTTCGGGATCTTCCAGGTAATGCAGCACCTGATGCACGATGACGATGTCGGCGCTGGCAGTGTCGAAAGGCGTTGCGGTCGCATCGCCCTGCCGTAGCCTCGCATGGCTGACGCCGGCTTCCGACAGCTTCGCGCGGGCGAGCTGCAACATCTGGTGGGACAGGTCGAGCCCTTCGACATCGCGGGCCCGGTCCCCCAGAAGGGCGAGCATCCTGCCGGTGCCGGTGCCGAGATCGACAATGCGGTTGAACGGGCCGGGGCCGGCCATTTTCAGGATGGCGGCCTCGATCAGGTCGTCGGGATAGTGCATGGCGCGCAGCCGGTCCCAGTCCGGCGCGATCGAGCTGAAGAAATCGTCGGCCGATGACCGGCGCGCGTCGCGAACCGAATCCAGCCTTGCCCCGTCCTTGGGAAAATCGCCCTGTTCCAGGTCGATCTGTTCGAACAGGCTTTCGATCAGTGTTCTGGCCCAGCCTGAGGCGGGCAGGCGGTAGAAGACCCAGGCACCTTCAGGCTGGCGTTCGGTGAGCCCAGCTGCTGTAAGGGTTTTCAGATGGTGTGAGAGACGCGGCTGGCTCTGCCCGAGGACGGCCACGAGTTCGCCGACAGCGAGTTCACCATGGCGCAGCAAGGCCAGGATGCGCAGCCTGGTCGGCTCACCCGCGGCCCTCAATGCATCAACAATCTTGTCCGAACTCGTACCCATATAATCATATAAACATTCATTTATATGATATGCAAGGCGTTCGTCACCGAAGTGTTGCCCTGAATCCACTTGGTATCCGAATGAGTTTTATTCACCCGAAAGTAAGTTGAAAGCGGTCTGCTGCTTGCACATATCGAGCGGCTAGAAACGGAACAAAAAATGAAGCTTGCAGCTACGGCCGCGCTTGCGGCGCTCACATTGACGGCATGCGCGACCCCTGGTGAGGGCAGCAAGTCCGCTTCCGGCGTGTACGACCCGCTGGAAGGATGGAACCGCAATGTCTTCGCTTTTAATGAGGTCGTCGACAAGGCGGCAATCGAGCCCGTCGCGCGGGCCTACCGGGTCGCAACCCCTGGCCTGTTCCGCGATGGCGTCCATAATTTCCTGACCAATCTGCGCCAACCGGTCGTTTTCACCAATACTGTGCTGCAGGGCAACATCGATGCGTCCGGCGAAACCGTTGGCCGTTTCCTGATCAACTCGACGCTTGGCGTGGCGGGCATCTTTGATGTGGCCAGCAGCATGGGCGTGGCGAAACACCAGGAAGATTTCGGTCAGACGCTGGGTGTGTGGGGCGTGCAGGAAGGCCCCTTCCTGATGCTGCCCCTCCTTGGGCCGAGCAATCTTCGCGACGCTGTCGGCATGGGCGCTGACAGCGCCTTTGATCCACTCACATGGATTGAATTTTCGGGCGATCCAGACCTCGATGACGACATTGCTGTTGGCAGGACGATTGCCGGCGCGATCTCTACGCGCGAGCGCCTGATCGAGACGATCGAGACGCTGCGTGAACAGCCGGAACCATATATTGCGCTGCGCCGGAACTATACGCAGCAGCGTCGAGCCGCGATCAGAAATGGCGAAATTGAGGACGATCCTTACAAAGATTTGCCCGATTTCGATGCTTTTGGTTCGTTCGACGAAGAGGATTCAGAGCAGAATACTGAGCAGGAATAGGATCAATGAAACTTCGGAATGTTTTGATATCCACAGCCGCCCTCGTGGCTGTCGCCGCACCGGCACTGGCCGATGCGAAGACAGAAAGCTTTGTCAAGCAGAATGCCAATGAAGTGCTCAACTCGCTGAACAATCCAAATCTCAGCCAGCGTGAGCGTACCGAGCTTTTCAGCGGTTACATGGAACAGTTCGCGGATTTCGACGCTGTGTCAAAATTCGTGATCGGGAAATATGCGCGCCGGTTTACGCCGGAAGAACTTCAGGCCTATCAGCAGGCTTTCCGCACCTATGCGCTGGCTGTGTATGAAAATGAGCTTGATGCCTATCGCGGCAATGAAGTGGTGATTGAAGGCTCGACGGATCGCACAGCAAATGACTCGATCGTCGATACGAGCATTGCCCGCGCTGACGGCAAGACGATGGATGTTCGCTGGCGTGTGCTGAACCGTGGTGGCAAGTACCAGGTGGTCGATGTCGCGCTGGATATAGATGGCAATCTGATCTGGCTGGCCATCGAACAGCAGGCGCAGTTCCTGGCTCTGCTGGACCGCACGAACGGGTCTGCAGATGCGCTGATCGACAAGATTTCCAGCATGACCGACAAGCTGAAGTCTACCCGCCGCGGATAAATGGTGCCCAACGCAACCTAATCAGGACCCCCGGCAACCAGGCTTGCCGGGGTTTTTTCTGGTCGCAACACATATAAAACCGGCCCCACCAAATCTGGCGGGGCCGGCGGGACGCAGTGAGCGTCCTGTCCTCAAGGAACGGAACCTGGATTAGTATTCGGTTTCCATCTCTTCGTCTTCAGTATCGATACCGAGATCCGCATCAAGCTCACTCTCGCTATCGTAGAGATCGTTTGACGTCTCGACTTCGACGTCCTGCTCATACTTGAAGATCGGCATCATCTGGAGATCGTCATAGGACGCGTCGATGATGATCGAGCCACCGTCGCCCTGCTCGATATTGATCTTGCTATAGGCGATCTGACGCTCGTCACCCATCATGTCGCCCACAATGGCATAGCTTGCCTTGCCGGCGTCGTTCAGGATGATGTCGTTGATACGGATGGACTCATCCGAATTTATGAATTCGGCGCTGGTGCCGATGATTTCGGAAGCCAGACGATAGTCGTTCAGGCCATCCTGCTCGAATTCGGCAACCTGCTCCATGGCTTCATCCGTCATGGCGACAGTGAAACGGGGCTCATTGTCGGCATCGACCGTAAATTGCAGCTGGTCATAAGGCAGGGCGCCTTTCTCACCAACGAGGTCATTGAGTTCGCCAGCCTTGAACACGATAGACTTGACCGTGCCGTCGGAGGCGAGGAGGAAGTCGTCAACGACAGCGACTTTCTCGCCGTCAGAGCCGATCACTTCGGCGCCGATAAGTTCGTCGGCGCTCATCTGAGCTGAGGTCAGATAGACCGTCTCGGCCTCGACCATATCGGCATCAGTATCTGTTTCGGCCATCAGGACTTCATCGTCCATCGTGGTCTCGTCCGCGAGTTCGGCCGTTCGCGTTTCATTGTACGAGGTCTCGCCATACTCGGTGCTCTCGCTTTGCGAACAGGCGGCAGCACCGAGGATCAGCGCAGACGCGGCGGCAGTCATCATGAGATTCTTCATGTCAGTGTCTCCTTCTGGATTGGTGACTGTAAAACGGACGAGGCGAACGCGTGTTCCGTTTCGAGAGGTCACACTGCCTTACAAAATCGTCACCTGAGCCGGCGGAAATTGTCACTCCCGGGCCACTTGCTCCGATGGGCATGACGATCCATGGTGCAGAAAATTCGAGCCATTACAGGAACTGACCGATGAAAACGCGTGCCGCTGTCGCCTTCGAAGCCAAGACACCGCTAGAGATTGTGGAGCTTGACCTGGAGGGGCCGAAAGCGGGTGAAGTGCTGGTCGAAATCATGGCGACAGGCATCTGCCACACTGATGCCTACACGTTGGACGGGCTGGATTCAGAAGGGCTGTTCCCAAGCGTCCTTGGCCATGAGGGCGCAGGCATTGTGCGCGAGGTTGGTGCGGGCGTGACAAGCGTGAAGCCGGGCGACCATGTCATTCCGCTCTACACGCCGGAATGCCGCCAGTGCAAAAGCTGCCTGTCGGGCAAGACCAATCTGTGCACCGCGATCCGCGCGACGCAGGGCAAGGGCGTGATGCCGGATGGCACTTCGCGTTTCTCTTACAAGGGCCAGACCATCTACCACTATATGGGCTGCTCGACCTTTTCGAACTTTACCGTTTTGCCGGAGATCGCGGTCGCGAAGATCCGTACCGACGCGCCTTTCGACAAGGCCTGCTATGTCGGCTGCGGCGTGACGACGGGCGTCGGCGCGGTGGTCAATACGGCGAAGGTGCAGGTGGGCGACAATGTTGTCGTCTTCGGGCTGGGCGGGATTGGTCTCAATGTCATCCAGGGCGCGAAGATGGCCGGCGCGGACATGATTGTTGGCGTAGACATCAACAATTCAAAGAAAGAGTGGGGCGAGAAGTTCGGGATGACGCATTTCGTCAATCCGAAGGAGACGAAGGATGTCGTCGCCCACCTCGTGGAACTCACCGATGGCGGGGCGGATTATTCCTTCGACTGTACCGGCAATACGGATGTGATGCGGCAGGCGCTCGAATGCTGCCATCGCGGCTGGGGCACATCGGTGATCATCGGCGTGGCGGAAGCCGGGAAAGAGATCGCGACGCGGCCTTTCCAGTTGGTCACCGGCCGCAACTGGCGCGGCACGGCCTTTGGCGGCGCCAAGGGCCGCACCGACGTGCCAAAGATCGTCGACTGGTACATGAACGGCAAGATCCAGATCGACCCGATGATCACGCACGTCATGAAGCTCGACAAAATCAATGATGCGTTCGATCTGATGCATGCGGGCGAGAGCATCCGGAGTGTGGTGGTTTATTGATCCGTTCAACTACCACTCTGTTTTTGGCCGCAGGGCTGGTCGCGTGTTTGAGTGATCGTGCGCCTATGCGTTCTGAAAGGGAGTTTTGTGACGTGTTCGAGAGCTGGGTCGATACCGGTCCTCGAGGACCTGACCTGTCGCGCCAGATTACGTTTTTCAGGCCGAAAAGAGAGGAAAATCCGACGGTCGTGGTCCTTACCTCACTCGGCATTGACGGCGGGTGTGGTGAAGGAGACTGCTTGGACATTGCCGATGACGCGCTCGTCGATGCGGCATTCACAATGGCACACGGTTACCGAATCGACGATTATTTTGGCCTCGGGGCGTACTGCATCGGAAGATCACCGCCGGATTTCGATTTTACGGAAACCACCGGTCCGGTCAGCGTGGAAAGCAGGTTCGCGGGTGCTCAAGTATCGGTTACTTGGCAGAAAGCGGATTGTCCGGAGGCAGCCGATTTGTTCGAAGGATGTACCACACTGGACGTGACCTACTAACCAACCGAAAATGTATTTTGACCCACGATTTTCTCTGGCATCCCGCCCGACACTGATGCAGTTTGGCGCCGTCTGACAGGGAGGAATTCCAGACATGTACAGTCACATGATGGTCGGCTCGAACGATCTAGAAAAATCGAAGCAATTCTACGACGCGCTGTTTGGCGCGGTGGGCGGCAAGCCGGGGATCACCGACCCCAAGGGGCGCCTCATTTACATGCACAATGGCGGGTTGTTCCTCGTTACCAAGCCGATTGATGGCCAGCCGGCGACCCACGCCAATGGCGGAACGATCGGCTTTGCGATGGAATCGCCAGAACAGGCCGATGCCTGGCACAAGGCCGGTGCGGCGGCTGGCGGCAAGGAAATCGAGGATCCGCCAGGCTGGCGCGAGAACAATGGCATGAAGCTCTATCTCGCCTATCTGCGTGACCCGGATGGCAACAAGATTTGCGGCATGTGCCGCGGCTAGGCCGTCAGGCCAACACGAGCTGGCTGTTTTCTCGCTTGAGGCGGGGATAATCGAGCGTTGAGAGATCCGCCCCGCCGATGGCTTCAAGCAGGCTGTCGGCGCGGGCGCGGGTCTCCTCATCCATGCCGTGATAGACGTCGAGCGCGCCCTGCAGCCGCCAGAGCGGGAAGCTGCGCGCCGCTGCCTTTGTCCGGCAGCCTTCAATCTCGATCATGATTTCGCCGAGGCCGCGCGGCACGCGCTGTCCGATCTCTGCCTTTGCCGCCCATTCGCGAAACTGGATGGTAGTAGCGAGGAGGGCAGGCAGCTGTTCGCGCATCTGCCGCTTCAGGATCGGGATGAGAGTGTCGTGAACAGTGTCTTCGTGCGGCACGGTCTCGTCGCCGCGTTCGCCGCCTTCAACGCGCTCAACCCAGTCGGCGACGCGTGGCGCGACGCGTTTCATGAGCTCGCCGGATTTCGGGTCCCGGTAGAGGTGCGCGTAGAGCGGGCCGAAGAGGGCGAAGTCAGCCAGCGTGGTGCGATGGCCGAGAATGAAGGGGTGGGTGTCCAGATGAGCGGAAAACTCGTCGAGGAAAGCTTCGTAGCTTTTTTCGATGCCGGGAATGGTGGTCTCATTGACACCCAGCACAGGCAACGCGCCCTTGAAGCGGGCCCCGTTCTTCTTTCCGACCTCGTATTGTTCTTCCGGCGAAAGCTGCGGTGCCGATAGCGCGCCAAATTCCGCATAGGCCCAGTCTTCATTATACGACCAGCGATAGTGCATGGCCGGGATGACCAGCCACTCATCGCCGTAGAGGTGCAGCAATTCGCTGACAAAGCGCAGCAGCGGCGTTTCCGGCCAGACCGATGGTTCACGGCCTTCAGTCGCCTCGATGTGGGAAATGATGTCGCCGGTATCCTGGATGATCTGGCCATCCGGGGTTTTCACGACCGGAATGACGGGCCAGCCGACATTTGGAAGGATGATGTCGCGGTAGACCTCCTGCGTGGCCAGCTGTTCAGTAAATTGAACGCCGCGCCATCTGAGATAGGCACGTGCCTTGCCCGTGTAGTAGCTGACTTCGGCACCGAAGAGAGTGTAAGCAGTCATGACGTTGGGAACCCTTTGCTTCATCCCTATGTTCCAATCTCGACATTCGAAAGGAAAATCATGGCCGACTTCAAACATTTCTCCATCGTCGCAAGCGGCGACCTTGTTGAGGGCCACGAAGTGCCGGACGCTGAAGCTGGTCCAAAGGTCGTTTCGATGAAGGTCTGGGCGAGCGATGTCGAGCAGGCTGTCGATGTATATTGCGAGGTCGGCAACCGCATCGGTTTCAAGATCGACCAGAATGTCGAGGTTCACCGCACGCCGGCCCAGCAGCCCAAAGGCGATGACCCGACCGCCTATGATGTGCGCGTGCGCCACTGCACCGCCGAGAACCAGGCAGCGACGGTGAAGCAGGAATCGGAAATCCTGCGCGGCGAGCAATAGGTCTCTTGTCGGCCGATTTTCACGTCACCCCGACGTATCGGGGAACCGGCAGGCAGACGATCACGTTCCTGCCGGACGCATGAAAGAATATCGGTGTTCCTGATATTCTTTCTGGCATGATGGTGAGTTTCGCGGGCGCTAGCTGGCTCGGGGCATTCTGGAAATGGCTTCGCGCTGTGTTAGGTACGGCGTAGCCACCCCAACACAGATGCGAGGTTATTATCTTGGAGACAGTTTCGGAATGGACAAGCTTTGGCGGGGATCTCAGCGTCCACGACCATGAAAGCGAAACCCTGGGCTGCACCATGCGGTTTGCTGTCTTCGATCCCCCGCAGACCTCGGACGACCCCGTTCCGGTACTCTATTACCTGTCCGGCCTCACCTGTACCTGGGCGAATGTCATGGAGAAGGGCGGCCTGCAGAGAAAGGCAGCTGAACTCGGCGTGATGATCGTCGCGCCCGATACGAGCCCGCGCGGCAAGAGTGTGGCCGATGATGAGGCCTATGATCTCGGACAGGGTGCAGGCTTTTACCTGACCGCAACTCAGGACCCATGGGCCAGCCACTACAGGATGGACCAGTATGTGATGGAGGAGCTGCCTTCCATCATCCGGTCCAATTTCGCCGCCGACATGAAACGCCAATCCATCTTCGGACATTCCATGGGCGGGCATGGCGCGCTGACGCTGGCGCTGCGCAATCCGGGCCATTTCCGCAGCGTGTCGGCTTTCTCCCCCATTGTGGCACCGAGCCAGGTGCCATGGGGCCAGAAGGCGTTCAAGGCCTATCTCGGCGACGATGAGGCCGCGTGGAAGGCTCATGATGCCTGTGAGCTGGTAAAGACGACGCAGCTCGACACGACCATCCTCATCGATCAGGGAGAGGACGACCAGTTCCTTGATGAGCAGCTGAAGCCACGCCTGTTCGAGGAAGCCTGCCGTGAAGCGGGCCAGAGCCTCGCGATCCGGATGCGACCGGGCTATGACCACTCCTACTACTTCATCTCGACCTTCATGGACGACCACATCATGCACCATGCCAAGGCGCTGTATGGGTGAGGGCTGACAGACCTTGTGCCAGCGCCCTTCGTGGTTCGACTTCGCTCACCATGAAGGGCGGGTGCACCGTAGGCTTCATGGTCAGAAAAGTCGCACAACGAAGCCGTATTGTGACCGGTTTCGGCTATTCTGCCGGTTGCTCGATGACACCGTTTGCGCGTTCAGCCCTGGTGGCAGGGCGCGATAGCAGCCAGCCGGCGACAAGCGGGATGACGATGCCTGGCAGGCCTTCATAGATGCCGCCATGCCATTCCAGGACGTAGCGCCAGAAGAGCGCGATGGCGACGCCGCCTACCATCAGGCCGATCGCGACCATCTCGCTGACGCGGCGACCGAGCGCATAGAGCGTCAGCAGGGGAGCGAAGGCGACGGCAAGCGTCGACCAGGCGAGGATGACAAGCGTGAACACGCTCTGGCTGCCAGCCAGGGCAATGCCGAGCGCGCCAAGCGTGACGGCAGCGGTCGCGCCCTTGAGCAGGTAGGGGTGTTCCAGCCTTTCCGGCGTGAGGTCGTGCGTAATCGCCGCCGAGCATGAGAGGACCACCGAGTCCGCGGTCGACATGGTCGCTGCGAAGATGCCTGCGAGAATGAGGCCGACGAACACGTCCGGCAGGAGCTGTAGCGCCATGCGGGGCAGGGCGAGTTCGGTGTCGCCGAGTTCGGGCAGGAAGAGGCGCGACAGCAGGCCAAGCCCGGCAGCGAGAATGTAGAAGAGAACGAAAAAGCTGTAATACCAGAAGCGCGTGCGCTGCATGTTCTTCTCATCATCCAGCGCCATGAAGCGCACCATGATGTGCGGCTGGCCGACGACCGAGAAACCGGCAAAGAGCCAGCCCAGCACAAAAAAGACGATGGCAAGCCCGCCCGTGCCGACGAGTTCGCCCTGTTCCGGCCAGAGATTCATGTAGCGGCCATCGTCGAGCGGCATCATTGACGCGAAGGCGCCGCCAATACCGCCCTTGTCGGCGAAGGCAACGACGCAGAGGATGATAAGGGCAACCAGCATCGAGATCGACTGGACGGCGTCTGTCCAGATCGAGGCGCGGATGCCGCCGGCAATGGAATAAGCGATGATCATACCGGCGACAGCAATGGCGCCCAGGCGTGGATCGATGTCGAGGACACCTTCCAGCGCCTTGCCGCCTGCCGATATCTGTGCGGCAGCGTATGCGCCCAGGAACAGCACCATCACAACGGCGGCAATGCGCCGCCAGGTCGCGAAGTCATCACCATGCCAGCGTGACAGGACCGCGGCAAAGGATGCTTCTTCGGTCACGCCGGTCGCCTTGCGCAGCTTTCGGTGAATGAAGGTTGAGCCGAGATAGTCGCCAACGATCCAGCCGAACATCAGCCAGATGGCCGAAAGACCCGTGGCATAGGCGTATCCGATCACGCCAATGAAAAGATAGCCGGAATTGTTGGTGGCAACGGCCGACAACCCCGTCAGCCAGGGCGAGACGCTCTGGCCGGCGAGGTAATAATCGGTTCGTTCTCCTGTCGCCTTCCGGGCCGATGCGAGGCCGACAATCAGGAAGATGGCGAGGATGACGAGAAAGCTTGCAATGATCATGAGCCGGACGCCTTAAGCGGCTTCGCGTGGCTTGGGTGCGTCCACTGCCGATTCAACGTGGCCTTCGACAAGCGCCCGGTGGAGGACTTTCACCGCCTCGTCATAGTCTTCCTCGGCGACAATGGCCTGGAGGTCGACATTGCGGGTGAGGTGGTGCAGGCCAAGCAGGCGAATGTTTGCGTCGAACAGGGCCTTGGTGGCGCGGGCCGTCAGCCCGTCCAGTTCAAGGTTGGAGCCGATGACCGACACCATTGCAACCTTGCGGATGGAGACTTCGGCATTCGGGAATTGTTCTTCCAGATCCTCAGCCGCCTTTTTCAGGGCGTCGCGCGAACAGTTCACATAGTGGGTGATCGTGTTGGCGTTTGAGTTCTTGGTCACGATCCAGATATTGTGGCGCGTCAGGGCTTTCAGCGCTTCGGCGTCATAGCCTTTCACGCCGACCATGTCCTGCTCGAAGAGTTCGAAGCAATAAAGGCTTGGAATGCCTGTGACGATCTCTGCGCGCGGCTCTTCGGGACGGAAGCCGTCGGTGATGATCGTGCCGGCATCATTCGGGTCAAACGTGTTCTTTACGCGAAGCGGAACGCCAGCCTGACGCAGGCCCTTGGCGGCTTTTGGGTGGACCGCTTCCATGCCCATATTGGAGAGCTGGTCGGCGACATCGTAATTGGTCTCGCCGATCTTGCGCACCTTGTCATCGCCAACCAGTTTCGGGTCGGCGCTGGAAAGGTGAAACTCCTTGTGGATGATGGCTTCCTTCGCGCCCGTCAGCGCGCCGATGCGCGAGAAGGTCACTTCTGTGTAGCCTCGGTCGTATAGCTTCACCATGCCTTCCAGACACCCTGCATAGCCGGTGACGATCGGAAGTTCCGTTGAAAAGTCGATGCTCTCGAGCGCACCGCTGATGCGCTCGTCAAGCGTGCGCTTTTCGTCGTCGCGCCAGCCCGTGAGGTCGACGAAGACGGCATTGATGTCGCGCTGGCGAAGCAGCAGTGTGGTGTTGTGTGCGGAATGGGCTTCGCCCAGCGCCGCGAGCATTTCGCGAACCGTCAGAAGGTGCTCGTCGAGACGGAACTGTCCGTATGAGCAGAGGCGGTGAAGGTCGATCAGGCAGTTGCGGACGCCTTCGACGCGCTCCAGCACGAAATTGTCGGCAATCTTGCGATCTGAATGGTCTCCGAAGACTTCGGCATTCTTCTCGCGCATCGCCTGCGACAGCTCGGTCAGGGCCTCGCTCCACTGCCACTTGTTTTCGGCGCTGGCAAAAAGCGCGTAGACGCCGGGCTTGCCGGACTTCTTGTGCTCCAGCAGCAGGTTGGTCATGCCGGCATAGGCCGAGACCACGAAAATGCGGTTGTAGAGCGCATCGCCCTCGCGCCCATTGATGAGGACGTTGTCGAGGATAACGGGCGTGTTTGCGATTGACGTGCCGCCAATCTTTTCAACGGTGTGTGACATGAAATGTCTCTTCTGTTGGTTGCGTGTGGATGCCGGCCCACCCCTGTCGGGCGGGCGGCGTCCCACAGAAGCCAGGCTGGACCTAGCCTGCGGTCTCGAGGTCTGAGGGTGCGGCGTAGGAGCCGTCTGCCTGGTGGACCTCATGGCCGGTTACTGGCGGATTGAAGCAGCAGGCCATGTGCAGCTCTTCCTCCGCGCGCAGGATGTGCTTGTCGTGAAGGTTCAGTGCGTAGACAACGCCGGGCTTGATCTCATGCGTCTCGCCCGTGGCAATGTCGGTGATCGAGCCCTTGCCCTTCATGCAGTATACACTCTCGAAGTGGTTCTTGTAGTGAAAGGTATGCTCAGAGCCGGCTTCGAGCACAGTGATGTGGAAGCTGAAGCCCATGCCGTCATCTGCGAGCAGCAGGCGGTAGGACGTCCACTGCGCGTCGGAGACTGCGCGGTCTGTGCCTTTGATTTCGTTCAGGTCGCGTACAATCATGGTGTTACTCCGCTGCAATCTTGGCGCTGGACGTTGCTTCCTCGGCGGCTTCCCGCAGGATGCCGAGGCCCTTCTGGAAGGTATCGACGGGGGTCGTGAGCGGCGCGAGGACCTTCACGACTTCGTCATTGGCGCCCGATGTTTCGATGATCAGGCCTTTCTCGAAGGCCCGGCTGCAAATGTCCGAGGCCAGGTCGCCGGTGCCGACGTCGACGCCCTGCATCATGCCGCGGCCCTTCAGCTTTGCGCCCGGGATCAGGTTCGCGATCTTCTTCAAGCCTTCCGTCAGGATTTCCGATTTTTCGCGGACCTCCTTCTGGAAGCTGTCATCGCTCCAGAATTTTTCGAGCGCGACGCGCGCCGTCACGAAGGCGTGGTTGTTGCCGCGGAACGTGCCATTGTGCTCGGCTGGCTTCCAGATGTCGTGCTCCTTCTTGAGAAGGACACAGGCAAAGGGAAGACCCATACCCGAAAGCGATTTGGCCTGGGTGATGATGTCAGGCTGGATACCGGCAATCTCAAAGCCGAAATAGTCGCCCGAGCGGCCACAGCCGGCCTGGATGTCATCGACGATGAGCAGCGCACCATGCTTTTTGGCGAGGCGGGCAATGCCCTGCATCCACTCTTTCGAAGCAGCGTTGAGGCCGCCTTCGCCCTGAATGGGCTCGAAGATGAACGCGGCAGGCGCGTCGAGGCCGGAAGACGAGTTCTCAAGCATCATCTCGATCTGGTCGAGCGTGTCGACATCGTCGCCGAAAGCGCCGGCATAAGGAAGGTGGGTGGTGCCGTGCAGGCCGCTGCCACCCAGGCCAGCGCCTGCACGTTTGCCAGCATTACCGGTCAGCGCGAGGGCGCCGAGCGTCATGCCGTGGAAGCCGTTGGTGAAGGCGACAACATTGCTGCGACCGGTGACCTTGCGGGCCAGCTTTACAGCCGCCTCGACGGCGTTCGTGCCGGTCGGGCCGGTCATCATGATCTTGTAGTCCTTCATGCCACGCGGCGTGAGGATGTGCTTTTCGAACGCTGCGAGCCAGTCGGCCTTCGCGTCGGTGTACATGTCGAGGCCGTGGGCCACGCCGTCGCGCGTGATGTGCTCGATCAGGGCGGCTTTCATGTCCGGGTCGTTGTGGCCGTAATTCAGCGTCGAACAGCCGGCAAGAAAGTCGATATAGGTCTTGCCGGATGCGTCGGTCATTTCCGAGCCGGAGGCCTTGACGAAGAGAGTGTCGAAGTTGCGGCAATAGCTGCGGACCTTCGATTCCCGTCGTTCGAAAATGTTGTCTTGGATGTCGGTGATATCTGTGAACGCCATACGTTCGGCTCCTGTGTGGTCTGGTGTGATGATGAGCGGCGGCCGGGATTGATGTCAGGTGCCGGCCGGCAGCTCGAATGGGCCAATGGTCACGAGGATCTCACTGTCGTGACGGCCTTTGAAGTGGCGGTCCTTGTCAAAGAACGCGCCCTCTTTGAGTGGAGCATCCAGCCAGCGGGCGATGCTCCGGAACAGGCCCCAGGAGGCCTCATTATCCGGCGTGATCGTCGTCTTCAGGTATTTGACGGACGAGCAGGCCGGTCTTGAAAAAATGTCTGCGACAAGGCGCTTTGCGATGCGCTGGCCGCGCGCCTTTTCGCCCACCGCAACCTGCCAGAGAAAGTAAACGTCTGGCTCCTCCGGTGGGATATGACCCGAAACCCAGGCAACAACTTCGCCGTCAGCGCGGGCGAGCGCGCAGGTCTGCGCGAAGTGGGTGGTCTGGATCAGGTTCATGTACAGCGAGTTGGTATCCAGCGGGGGGCATGCGGCGACCAGATCGTGCACAGCCGCGCCGTCTTCGCTGCGCGGCGCGGAAATTTCGATATGTGCGGCGCTCGACTGTTGGGCAGCGCCAGATATTTCGACTGTGTCGGTGCTCATATCTTGCTCATTCAATTGCCTGGCAAAGGGACCATAATTTGTTTGACAAACTATCTAATGATCTCTTTTGGAGGTTCAACCCCCTTCGTCAGAACTGTGAAATTTCATTTCATACACTTACGAAACCAATCTGCCCGCCTATATGTTCCATAGATAATTAGATGATAAAATATATTTGCGCTAAAAGGAATATTCTGTATGCCCCAATTATCCGAAGGATTTGAAGCCGCCAGATTGTCTGCGGTGAATGCGGATATCTGGAGCGAGGGGATGACCGAACAGAGCGAAGTGGCGCTCGTGGCGCTGCGTCGGATCATGAAGGCAACAGCCGTCAATGTTCGCACTGTTGCCCACCAGACGGGGCTGACCGCGTCGCAGCTGCTTGTCCTGCAGGTGCTGCGTACACGTGGCGAAATGCTGACCGGCGATCTTGCCCGCGCTGTCGACCTGAAGCAGGCGACCATCTCCATTCTGCTCGACAAATTGCAGGACCGCGGCCTGATCGAACGTCGACGTGGTGAGAGCGACAGACGCCGTGTGTGGGTGCACATCACCGAACAGGGAAAGAGTACGCTGCAAAGCGCGCCGGACCTCCTCCAGTCGTCTTTCCGGACGCGGTTTTCCAGGCTGGAAGACTGGGAACAGGCAACGCTTGTCGCCGCCCTGCTGCGTGTCGTGAGCCTGCTTGATGCCGACAAGATCGAAGCCAGCCCGCTGCTCGACGTCGGTGATGTCAACGACCTTCCCGCGAATGACACAACGCCGCCCATTCGCTGACAGGCGGGAATTCTCCCGTTTGCGTTCGCTGGTCGAAGAAGCAAGCGAGGAAGCCGGGGGCTAGTGTCCTGTCTTAGGGCATCTGCTTGTTCTTTACGCCGTGCTTTTCCCTTTCCATTTGCTGAATGCGAGCGGGGCTGTAAGTTCCCGCTCAAGCGACCATCGAATCGGGAGTATGCGAGATGAAGAAAAGCATTACGGCAATGGCACTGGTAATCGGCATGGGGCTGGTGACCGCGTGCGGCGGCTCAGGCGACGAGCCCGGCGAAGCTGCTCCGCCACCACCTGTAGAAACCGAAACGCCAGACGCCGACCCGGCGGAACCGGCGGAGGCCGAGACGCCTGAGACAACGCAAGCCGCCGGCAGCTCGGAATTTGCCGCCCTGCCGGAACCCTACGCATCGGCTGACTTTGACCGCGGCAAGCGCGTCTTCCTGCAGTGCCAGTCCTGTCACACGCTGACCGATGGTGGAGCCGTCGTCCTTGGCCCGAACCTCTACGGAATGTTCGGCCGGGAAGTCGGCACGTCGGATGGGTTCGAATATTCAGCTGCGCTTCAGGAAGCTGACTTCATCTGGACCCCAGAGCTGCTCGACCAGTGGCTGGCACGGCCGCGAGATTTCCTGCCCGGCAACAATATGAGCTTTGCCGGTGTGCAGCGCCCCGACGACCGTACGGCTGTTATCGCCTATGTGATGTCACAGACCGGGTATGAGGCGCCGTAAGCGGCCGCTCAGGAAGACAGCCCCAGCGGCTTCATCAGCAAGACATCCACACATTCGCCCGCCACAAGTGCGGGCGAATTCGATTTGCGCATCAAAAGCGCATTGCCGCTGACAAAGGGTGAAATGAGCGAGCTGTCCTGACTGCCGGCAGGCTTCACCTCAACCATGCCTTCGTCGGTAATGCGGGCATTGGCGCGCATGAAATGCGTGCGCGGTCCGTTCGATGGCAGGTCGCAGCAGAGCCGGGCGGGCACGAAACTGTGTTCCTGCCCGGTAATGAGGGGCTTCAGGAACAGCCAGGCACAGACAAAGGCCGATGCCGGATTGCCGGGCAGGCCGAGTGTGACGGCGTCGTCCTTCGTGGAGAACCAGGTTGGCTTGCCGGGCCGCACGGCGATCTTCTCGAACACTGACTGAAAGCCTGCACCCGCAAAGGCCGGCCGCATCAGATCATGATCGCCGACCGATGCTCCGCCGACAGGCAGGAAGATATCGATCCGCTTTGCTGTCTCAATACGCTCCGAGATGGCGTCGAGATCGTCCGGTGCGACCCCGAGATCGACAGCTTCGCCGCCCCAGCTCGAGATCAGGGCTGAGAGGCCAATCGGGTTCGAATTCACGATCTGGCCGGGCTGAAGGTCTGAGCCGGGTGGGCGCAGCTCATCGCCATTGGCAAGGATGCCCACGCGGGGACGCCGGTATACTGAGAGGGTCGCAAGGTTTGCTGCAGCGATCAGGGAAAGCTCAGCCGCACCGAGCACTGTGCCTTCGCGGAGCAGTGTGGCCCCTGCTTCAAAGTCCACGCCGGCTGCGCGGATGTGTTCGGCCGTGTCATAGGCGCGGTGACAGGTAAGGGTATCACCGTCGCGGGTGGCATCTTCCTGTATGACGATATGGTCTGCCCCCGCCGGCAGGACGCCGCCGGTAAAGATGCGAACCGCTTGTCCGGGGCCGAGCGTTCCTTCAAACGGCGCGCCAGCAGGCGCTTCGCCGATGACATCGAGGGTCGAACCGGTGGCCGCGACATCGGCGATACGGACGGCATAGCCATCCATTGCCGAGACGGCGGCAGGCGGACGCGACACCTGCGCAACGACATCGCTCGCCAGTCGCAGGCCAAGCGCGTCGGCGAGGGCGACGTTTTCCATGGTGGGGGTCGGTGCGTGTTCGGCGAGGAGGCGCAGGGCCTCGTCGACGCTTGTCAGGTCGTTCAAGGCTCGCCCTTCCGGTAGTCTCCGGACTTTCCGCCCGTTTTCTCGACCAGTTCGATCCCGCCAATCACCATCGCCTTGTCGACGGCTTTCAGCATGTCGTAGAGCGTGAGGCAGGCGACTGACACGGCAGTCAGCGCTTCCATCTCGACGCCGGTCTGGCCGCTTGTCTTTGCCCGCGCGGTGACGGAAACGGCGCTCTCGCCAGCAATCGGCTCAATGTCGACCTTCACGCTTGTCAGCGGAAGCGGGTGACAGAGCGGGATGAGGTCGGCCGTTTTCTTTGCGGCCATGATGCCCGCCAGCTCGGCGATCGCGATCGGGTCGCCTTTCCTGGTGTCACGGCTGGTCGCGAGCGTCAGCGTATCGGCCGCCATGTCGACCCGGCCACGCGCAATGGCGGTGCGCTGCGTGACGGCCTTGTCGCCGACATCGACCATACGGGCGCGCCCGTCCGGCCCGATATGGGTCAGGTCACTCAATGTGCGTGCTCCAGATGCTCCATCAGGCGGGGCATCAGTTCCACCAGGTTACAGGGTTTGTGACGGCTATCGAGCTGAAGCGAGATGACCTTGTCCCAGCCATCTTTCACCGCGCCGGTGGAGCCGGGCAGGCAGAAGATGAAGGTTCCGCTGGCGAGGCCGGCAATGGCGCGCGACTGCAGGGTCGAGAGGCCGACACTCTGGAAGCTCACCTGGTGGAAGATTACCGAAAAGCCTTCGATCACCTTGTCGAAGAGCGGCGTGAGCGCCTCCGGGGTCACGTCCCGGCCGGTCAGGCCCGTTCCGCCGCTCGTGATCACGACGTCGATATCCGGGTCTGCGATCCATGTTGAGACCTGGGCGCGGATCGCAGCCTTGTCGTCGGTCACGATCTTCCTGTCGGCGACGACGTGTCCTGCGCCTTCGATGCGCTGGGCGAGCGTGGTGCCGGACGTATCGGTGTCGAAGGTGCGCGTGTCGCTGATCACCAGGATGGCGATGCGGACCGGGATGAATTCGAGGCTTTCATTGATGCCGTGCATGGTGTGTGTCCTTCAGCTTCGCGTCCAGCGGGCGCGATCCTTATAGTCTTCGGCGCGGGGTTCAATCCATTGCGTTCCCGAGGCGGTCGTTTCCTTTTTCCAGAAAATCGCTTCGGTCTTGAGATAGTCCATCAGGAAGTCGGCGGCCTCGAACGCCGCGCGCCGGTGCGCGGACGCTGTGGCGACAAAGACGATGGCATCGCCGGGAGACATGTCGCCCGTGCGATGGATGATGTGACTGTCAATCAGGGGCCAGCGCTCATGTGCCGCCTTGCGGGCCTCTGCGATGCCGGTCTCGGTCATGGGTGAGTAAGCCTGAAGGTGCAGGGTCTCGACCTTGCTGGAGGAGGCCTGATCGCGCACCAGCCCCGTGAAGCTCACCACCGCGCCTGCGCCGGTGGCGCGAGCCGTGAATTCGCTGAGGGCTTCGGCAGCATCGAAGGGCTGGTCGGAAATCCTGATCATGGTCAGCCGCCTCCGACAGGGGGCAGGAAGGCTATTTCGTCCCCGTCAGTGACCGGATAGGGATCAGTGACGATCTCGCCATTGACTGCGAGGCGGACGGAGGCCTCAAGCAGCGCGCCGTCGAGCGCGTTCTCCTGGTCCAGCCAGGACCGGACCGCAGACGTGTCGGAAACGGACGCCGGCAGGCTGACCTGCTCGCAGAAGGTACCCGTCACATCGCTGAGACGTCCGAAATAGAGGATTTCTGCCATTGATCAGCCTCCGGTCACCGACATGTGGCGGGGTAGGGCAGGGGTCTCGGCGCGGTCACGAATAGCAAAGTCATGCTTTTCGGGCTTCCTGAGCAGCGCCCGGTCAAGCGCGGCATCGAGCGCCTGTTCAGGACTGTCGCTTTTGCGCAGGGCGCTTCTGAGATCAACATGGTCATCCTGGCCGAGACACATATAGATGCGCCCGGTACAGGTTACGCGGACGCGGTTGCATCCGGCGCAGAAATTGTTGGTGAGCGGCGTAATGAAGCCGAGTTTCCCGCCGGTTTCACGGATGCGGACATAGCGCGAAGGGCCTGCCATCCTCGTGTCCGTAGCTTCGTCCTCCAGCGTCCAGAGCTGGTCGAGCCGGTCGCGGATCTCGAAGAGCGGAACGTACTGGTCGATGCGGTCTTCGCCAGTGTCGCCGAGCGGCATGACTTCGATCAGGGTCATGTCGAAGCCGCGACCATGCGCCCATTCCACCATGTGCGGAATCTCGGCCGCGTTCTGATGCCTGAGCGCGACCGTGTTGATCTTGATCTTGAGGCCGGCCTCCTGCGCGGCATTGATCCCACGAATGACCTTGTCGAAGTCTCCGCGGCGGGTGATTTCGCGGAACATGTCCGGGTCGAGCGTGTCGAGGGAGATATTCACACGGCGCACGCCGGCGGCATGCAGGCGTTCGGCATCGCGCTCCAGCAGGGTGGCATTGGTGGTCAGTGTCAGCTCATCGAGGCCTGCGCCGAGATGGGTGCCGAGGCGGTCAAACAGCTGGCCGATATCCTTGCGAACCAGAGGCTCCCCACCCGTGATGCGGATCTTGCGGACGCCGCGGCGAATGAAGGCAGTGGCAACGGTTTCAAGCTCTTCCAGCGTCAGCAGGTCCTTCTTCGGCAGGAATGTCATGTGCTCGGCCATGCAATAGGCGCAGCGAAGGTCGCACCGGTCCGTCACGGACAGGCGAAGATAGGTCACCGTCCGACCGAAGGCGTCCCGCAGGGGCGGCGGAGTGATCGGCGCGAGACTGTCAGGCATATCGGGTCTCCAGGCTGGCCATGAGATCGGCCAGCGTATCCACATCTCGGGCTTCTTCAGCCCGGAGCGCAATGGCGGCGGTATCGCTGAGCTTGGCGAAGACCGATTTTGCGCCCGTGTCGCCGGTCAGGCCACAAAGCGCGTCAAAAGTCTCGTCTGAAAACATGGCGGGTGGAAGAAAGATGCCGTCTGCCTCACTCATGACCGCGCTGTAGCCCTCTGCGTGTCTGGTGGCGACCTCGAAGAGGTGCGCGTCGCTGAGACCCGGCATGTCGGCGAGGAGGATCATGACGGATGCGGCCCCAACGGTTTGGCGGGCCGCCTCGACACCGGTGCGAAGGGATGTGGACTGGCCGTCCTTCGCCACCGGGTTTTCGACGATCGTCCAGCCATGCCTTGCAAGGATCGACGCGCGTTCGGCCTGGCCCGGAGCGGTGACGGCGATGCGCGCTGCGCAAGGGACGGTCTGGAGCAGCCGCGCCGATCTTTCCAGCAGGGGCGCGCCGTCCAGGTCAGCGAGCAGCTTGTCGCCATTCTCGAACCGCGTCGATTGTCCTGCCGCCAGCAGGATGACCGCCGTGGAAGCGAGCACATTGGACTTCTGGATGTGGTAGGCCTCGACAATTTCGGCCATGGCCGACACCGCCAGCATCGATGCATCGCGCATGGATCCAATGAGGCCGATGGGGCCGCGAATCCGGTTGACCGCAGGCTGGGCTACCCCGCTCGCCAGCAATTGCTGGGTCCGGCGCTGATGTGTTCTGGCGCTGCCGACGGCGCCGACATAAAAGGCGGCTCCATCCAGCGCCTGCTGTAGCAGCGGCACTTCCCAGTCCGTGTCGTGGAACATCAGGACGAAAGCCGTGAAAGGATCATCGCAATTGGCAGGAAGTGCGCTGGGCGTGTCCAGCGCCTCCGCGTCCTCAAAGCCTTCTTGCCTGGCGTGTGAGATGTCTTCGCCATCGCGAAGCTGGAGGACAGTTTCAATCCCGCTCGCGCTGGCGAGACGCGCAAGGGCGAGGCAGTCTGCGCCGCGCCCCGCAATGCGGAGCCTTAGCTTCGGCGTGTAGCGCGCCTTGAACCCGTTGGCGGCGCTGAGGCAAAGATGTGCAGGCTTTCGGGCCTGCAGGCGCTCGCGGCAGGCCGTGACGGCGGCAATGTCCGGGGCGGGGTCTATGATGAGGTCTATGGCACCGCCGCAGGGCAAAGGCAGGTCCGTGAAAGGAGAGCCGGCACCATAGCGCAAGCTGCGCGATTGTCCGATCTCCAGTGCTCGCATGGCCTGAAGGGCGACATCGGCGTCTATGCATCCGCCGGAAATATAGCCCGCAACAGCGCCGGTCGCGCTGACGGCCATCAGGGCCCCCACATCGCGAACAGCCCCGCCATGCGTGCCCGTGATCATGACGAGGGCAGCGCCATCGCTCGCATGCCACGCCAGAAACTGGCTGAGCACGTCTTCGGCGTGTTCAAGGTATCGAGCGTTCGGCGGTGGCATGAATGCCGTTGTAAACGCTCATTTAGATCGAGGCCAGTGCTAATCGTCGCGCTCAAGAGCCATCAGCTTCTTCAGCGCCGTCATGCTGCTGGAAAGCGAGGCTTCATTCACCGAATGATAGAGGGCGAGCACCTGGTGGCCGGTCTCGGTTACCTCCGAGCCGCCGCGCTCTGTGCCGCCATGTGTTGATTTGACAAGCGGTTCGGCGAAGTCGCGGTTCATGTCTTCGATCAGTTTCAACGCGCGGGGATAGGACATACCGAGGCCGCTCGCTGCCTTCGAGATCGAGCCGGCCTCGTCTATGGCAGCCAAAAGGGATGCCTTGCCGGGGCCGAAGCGACCGCCATGGCCGAGATTGATCCGGATGCTGAGGGAGAGGTCCTGTCTGGTCATCTGCGCACTCCGGGCACTTCGATGGGCAGGCCTTCGGCGCGTTTCGCGAGGTAGAGTTCGACGGCGAGATAGTCGTCTGAACCGTAGGCCAGGGGCTCTGCCCGCACGCCGGCATCACAATCTCGAAGGCGGCGCTGCAGCGATCCGAGTGACTGCCATTCAAACCGGTAGCCGGGAAACGCGGTGCCATGCCCCTGACTGATCGTGTCGCCGCGCAGCTGCCTTCCCCAATTGTCGTTGTGGCACTGATTACAGGCAAGATTATATTGCCCTCGGCGCGTGAAAAAATAGTCTTCACCGCGCCGGTACCAGACCTCGGCGGGGCCGGACACATCAACCTTCACCGGCTCACCCCTGGAGAGATGCGAGACAAAGGCGGTCAGCGAGAGCAGATCGTCGGTCTCATAATCGAGAGGCTCCAGCCCCTGATGGCGCGTGCGGCAGAGATTGATGCGCCCTTCGATATTGGTGAGCTTGCCGGTGGTTTCGTCCACGGAAGGGTAGTGCGCAGCAGCGCCTTTCAGTTCAGCACCGTCCTCGCCGTGGCAGGCCGCGCAGGCTTTCGACTGCTGGGGGGCGGCTGCAAAGAGGGCGCGCCCCCGATCGACCCAGAGAAAACCGGGATTGGCGAAATCGTCATCCTGAAGGGCCTGGGTGTCTGCCTGCAGGAATTTATAGCCGGAAGTCAGGTCTGAAGCAGGGAGTTTTTCTCGCGTCTCATCGGCTGTCGGGGCCGGCGCGCATGCGGCCGCGAGAGTGAAGACTGTGATGACCGGGGCCAGCCACTTCATTTGACGGTGAGCGAATGGGTTTCAGCCCAGGATTGGCCGTTCTGGTCCGTCCAGCGAAACTCCAGCGTGCCAGACTTGGTCGCGCGGGTGTAGAAGGTCAGGAAGGGATTTGCGGCAATGCCCGGATGAAACCTCGCCTGGAACACCGTGTCGCCGTCATAGGTGCACTCGAATGTAGTGATGATGTCGCGTTCGATGATCTCGCCGCGATTGTTGCGGCGGTAGCCTGTTTCCATCGGGTGCTGGATCAGCGCCTTGAGCTCGATGACCTCGTTCTTGCTGGCGGTATCGGGAGCGGAAATGCGAATGGACATGCTGTCTCCTATCCGATGATGCAGGCGGCGAGCGTGACGACCGTGCTCGCCTTGCCGAGCCACAGGCTGCCGTCGCTCATTTCGGCGACAGCACGGATTGTCTGCGTGCCGGCCATGCGAATACGGGTGGCGACCTCGGCCTTGCCGGCGCGTGGTCCGAGCTGGAATTCGGCCACTTCAGCGAGCGGGTTGCGCGGCGAGATGATGGCGATCCGTCTGACGTGATCGTTCTCGGTCATCGGACTATCGACCGTGACCTTGATGGCGACCGAATTTCCGTTCTCCGCGATAGGTGGGAGGTCAACCGTCACGCGGCCTTCGTTCAGCTCTCCGTCGCCAAAAAGGTCCCTGATGGCCTTGTCAGCGTCTGCAGCTTCTGCGGAGGTCGACATTGGAAAGGCTGCGCACACCAGGCCGGCCGTGCCAAGCGTGAGAAGCCGCCTGCGGTCGAGCATGAAATTGAACTTGTCCTGTTTCATCATTTCCATTTCAGGCCTTCGGACTTGAAAGATAGGCCACGAGGTCTTCGATCTGCTGCGCGCTGAGCGCAGGTTCTCCGAGATATTCGCGTCCGACCCGGTTTAGACCGTGCTTGCGGTAATATGAGGGCATAACGGTTTCTGGCCAAATTTTCTGTGCGCCCGCAATGCGCATCCGTATCTGGCCTTCGGTCAGACGATCGCCCAAATGGGTGAGCGGTGGACCGACATCGCCCTGAAATTCCACATCGAGGCCTTCGATGGCGTGGCAGAGCACGCAATGGCCCTGGTCGCGGTCTGTGAAGACGGTGAGGCCGCGTTCGGCATTGCCGGCCTTGCCTTCGAGGCTGCGCACGATGGCGTCTCCCTCGACCTCGACATCGCTGGCAAATTGATAGGCGTCATCCGGCTGGCACGCTGCGAGCCATATCGACATGGCGCAGCCAAGGACAACTCTCACCCAAACGCCTCTTGCGTAATGGTGCGGAACCAGGTGTCGGCCTGCGCGGCTTCGGCGGTCCGAACGCTGTCATCGGCGTTTTCGGGGGAAAGGCCGCCCGCGCCGTCGATACTGGCAAGCTGGCCATCGGCATTCGAATAGACACCGGTGATAGAGATCGCCTGATCGGGCGAAATATAGGAGTAGCAAGTATTGGCGAGCACGGTCGGTTCAAGGTCGAGTCCGGCAACCTGACGCGCGATCTGCATGGCGCAGAACTTGGCCTGCAGGTTCGCGGAGAATGCTGATTTCGGCATTGGCGCGGCGATGGTTGCGTCGCCGATGACATGAATGTCCGGCTGCAGGGTTGATGAGAAGTCGAGAGGATTGATCGGGCACCAGCCTGTCTCGTCGGCGACGCCGGCCCGCTCAGCGATCTCGCCTGCCTTTTGCGGCGGGATGACGTTGGCGACGCTGGCGGCGATGTCTTCAAAGTCAGTCGACAGCGTCATGGTCGGGGCATCGACGGACACCACTCGCCCGAAATCAGCTGCGCCGCGCCATTCAAGATGATCCGGGTAGAGCTTTGCCCAGGCTTCGAGGAAGAGCGGCTTCTTTGAGAAGCTGTCCTTGGCGTCGAGGATAAGGAGTTTTGATGCCGGCTTCTGCGTCTTCAGATAGTGCGCAATGAGGCTCGCACGCTCATAGGGCCCGGGCGGGCAACGAAAAGGGGCGAGCGGGGCGGACATGACGACCAGGCCACCATCCTCCATCGCTTCGAGCTGCTGGCGAAGGAGCGAGGTCTGAGCGCCCGCCTTCCATGCGTGCGGCATGACTTCCGCGGCAGCTTCGTCATAGCCTTCGAGCGCGCCCCAGCGGATATCCACGCCGGGCGACATGATGAGCTTGTCGTAGGCAACCGACCCGCCGCCTTCCAGAAGGGAGACGGTGTGGGCATCGACATCCACATCCCCTGCGGTCTGGTGGACCACGTCGATCCCGAGCGCGCGCAGACCGTCATAGGTAAAAGCCTGCTGGCTGATCTCTCTCTGTCCGCCAATCACGAGATTGCTGAAGGGACAGGCGACGAAGGTCTCATTCGGCTCGATCAGGGTGACAGAGGTATTGGGCAGGAAGTGCTTGAGGAATTTCGCAGCTGTCGCGCCGCCAAAGCCGCCGCCGATGACAACGAGGCGGGCATTTGTCTGCGCAATCGCACGGGGTGCGAGTACGGGCAGCGCTGCCGTTCCCGCGAGGCCAGCGAGCAAGTGCCTGCGAGAGAGGGTGACACGCTTGCTCATTCGTCTTGCCCCGCACCGAGATAGTCGCTGATGGCCTGAAGCTGGTCTTCGCTATAGCCGCGGGTCAGACGGTGCATGACCGTCGTGCCGTCGACTTCGAGACGATATCGGTCCAGCGCCGTCATGATGGCCTCGCTCGTATAGTCGCTGATGTCGGCGATGCCACCACCCATACTTGAGTGGCAGCCTGAGCAGGTCAGGGCGAGGCCAGCCACAGGGCTGAGCCCTGCATTGGCCTGCGCCCCTACGCTCTCATCGGGCGTTGCCGCTGGCGAGCAGGCAGCCAGACCAGCCCCTGCGAGGAGGCCCGCAAGGATGAGGCCCCGGACCTTTCGGATCATGCGTCCCTCAGTGACTGGTCCTTGAGCGGGAGCTGGCGGATGCGTTTGCCGGTCGCCGCATAGATGGCATTGAGGACGGCAGGCGCCGCGACCGCGATGGTCGGCTCACCCACGCCGCCCCAGAAGCCGCCGGACGGCATGACAATCGTCTCGACTTCGGGCATCGCGGCGATGCGCATCGAGGGGTAGGTGTTGAAGTTCTTTTGCTGAACTTCGCCGTCCTCAAAGGTCACTTCCTCATAGAGCGCAGCCGAGAGGCCGTACACGAAGGAGCCGGCGACCTGCGCGTCGATCTGCTGCGGGTTCACGGCATAACCGGGATCGGTGGCGGCAACGATGCGATGGATTTTCAGCTCGCCCTCTTCGCTGACGGTCACTTCCGCGCAGGCGGCGGTGTAGCTGCCGAAGGAGTAGAAGGCGCACAGGCCGCGGGAAAGCCCATCCTCCGCACCCCAGCCGGACTTGTCAGCCACGGCTTGCAGGACGGCGGCGAGCTGCGGGCTGTCCTGTGTATGGGCGAGACGGAACTCCAGCGGGTCCCGGCCGGCCGCATGGGCAAGTTCGTCCATGAAGCATTCGAGATAGATCGCATTCTGGTTCGCGTTCACGCCGCGCCAGAAGCCGGGGCGAACGGGCGGGTTCCGCATCGCGTGATCGAAGAGGACAGCCGGGAAGGTGTATTTCAGCGTCTGGTCTTCAGCGCGCGCATCCACACCGCTTGGGAGCAGGCCCTGGAAGGCAAAGGCGTCCATGCCGTCATTCAGGGCCTGTGGCATCAGGCCGGACAGGATGGACTGTCCGGAAATGCGGATCTTCAGCCCTGTCAGATTACCGTCAGCATCGAGCGCGCCCTGGCACCGGGCCTTGGTGATCGGGTGATAGAAGCCATGCTCCATGTCTTCTTCACGGGTCCATAGCAGTTTGACAGGCGTGCCCGGCATCTGCTTGGCGATCTTCACGACCTGGGTGACATAGTCGTTCATGCCGCGCCGACCGAAGCCGCCGCCGAGCAGGAGCTTGTGCACATCGCACTGCGCGATCGGTATCTCGGCAGCCTCGGCGGCAGCGGCCAGCGCCGCCTCGCCGTTCTGCGTCGGGCACCAGACTTCGCATTTATCCTCGGTCCAGATGGCGGTCGCGTTCATGGGTTCCATGCAGGCATGGTTCTGGAGCGGCGCATTATAGCGTGCCTCGACGATCTGTGCGGCGCTGTCGAACGCAGCATCGACATCGCCGATCTTGTTGCCGACAAAGGCCTCTTCGGCCTCAAGCCCTTCGTCCAGCTCGGCTTCGAAGGCACTGCTGGAGAAGTCAGAGCCTTCTCCCGGAGTCCACTCGATCGGCAGGGCATCGAGCGCAGTCTTTGCCTGCCACCAATAGTCAGCGACAACAGCAACGCCGGGAAACTGCCCGTCAATCTCAACGACCTTGCGAACGCCCGGCATGTCGGCAATGGCGGACTCATCGAAGGAGGCGAGCGTTGCGCCGCGTTTCGGCGGCTGCTTGATGGCCGCGTTCAGCATGCCGTCAAGCATGATGTCGGAGCCGTATTTCTGCGCGCCTGTGGTCTTGTCGACCGTATCGAGACGCTGCTTCGGCTGGCCGATGATCGTCCACTCGGAGGGGTCCTTGAGGGTGATGTCCGTCGGCGGGGTGATCTTGCTGGCATCGTCCGCCACGGCACCATAGGTGAGCGTGTCGCCCGATGGGCCGTGCGTGATGACGCCTTTGGCAACCGAGCATTCGCTGACAGGAACACCCCAGCGGGTGGCGGCGGCCTGGATGAGCATGAGGCGTGCCGCAGCGCCGCCTTCGCGAACATAGTCATGGCTGCCGCGAATGCCGCGCGAGCCGCCAGTCGAGAAATCACGCCAGACGCGGTCACGCGCGAGGTTTTCACCGGGCGTCGGATACTCGGTCGTCACCTTCTCCCAGTCACATTCGAGCTCCTCGGCGACGAGCTGGGCGAGACCCGTGAGCGTGCCCTGACCCATTTCCGAGCGGGCGATACGGATCGTTACTGTGTCATCGGGCTTGATGTGGACCCAGGCATTGACCTCGGGAACCGGTTCGGCGTCCGCCATGGGCGGGGTTGGCGTATCCGCGCTTTCGCCCGGCGAGCAGGATGCCAGAATGCCGATGGTCAGCCCGGTGGCACCAGTGCCGATGATGAAATTGCGGCGGGAAAGTTTGATTGTATCACCCATGTCCGTCGTCTCCCCTTAAGCCTTTTTCGTCTTGGCGAGGTGGATGCCCTTGCGCACGCGAGCAAAGGTCCCGCACCGGCAGATATTGGTGATCTGCTGGTCGATGTCCTCATCGGTGGCGTCCGGCTTGTTGTTGAGCAGGCCCGCAACCGCCATGATCATGCCGGGCTGACAGAAGCCGCATTGCGGAATGTCCATTTCGACCCAGGCCTGCTGGACAGGGTGGCTGCCATCTTCGGAGAGCCCCTCAATGGTCGTGATCTCTTCTTCCCCCGAAAGGGCTCCGACAGGATAGGTGCAGGAGCGGACCGGTTGGCCGTCGACATGGATGGTGCAGGCTCCGCATTGGGCAATGCCGCAGCCATATTTCGTGCCGGTAAGGCCGAGATGTTCGCGGAGCACCCAGAGCAGGGGCGTAGAATCCTCTGCGTCCACACTTACCGTTTCACCATTTACCTTGATGTTTGCCATGAAGTCAGCCTCCTCGTGCCGGGGGTGGCGGATGATCGAATCCGGGTGCGCAGCACGTCGAAAATCCCGTCCGTTCATTTTCAGACTAATGCGCTCTCTCGAGAAGGGCCAGAGCCACTCGAAAATTCTCTTGTCATGCGAATAAAAATCAGCCGCCGAACTGGCCGGCGGCTGTCTGTCAGAGTTTTACCGGGGCGCTCAGGCGTCGAGCGCCGCCTTCACCGCTTGCGGCGTGATCGGGATATGACGCAGGCGTGCGCCAACTGCCTGATAGATCGCATTGCCAATGGCAGGACCGACAATCGTGGTTGCCGGCTCGCCAAGGCCGACGGGCACTTCCGGGCTCTCCACGAAGGTTATGTCGAGCTCTGGCGTGTTCTGAAGGCGGAGCGGTGTGTAGGTGTTGAGGTTACGGTCCTTCACTTCACCCTTCTCGAAAGCCGTGCCTTCGTGCAACGCCATGGAGAGGCCCCAGAGCGAGGCGCCTTCCATCTGGGCGAGCGCACCATCAGGATCAACGATCGTGCCGGCATCGGCGACGAGTGTCAGCTTCTCCGCCGTGACTTTCCCGGTCGACCGGTCGACATGGACCTGCGCGGCGCAGGCAACCCAGGTCGGCATGTCGCGCTCCTGTCCGAAGCTGGTCGCGATGCCGATGCCGGTATCTGCCGGCAGCGACTTGCCCCACCCGGCTTTCTCGGCGCAGAGGCGCAAGACTTCATGTTGGCGCCTCGCGCCACCGACGGCGTTCGGGGCAGAGCCAGACTGGCGGCCTTCACCGGTCAGGTGGGCAAGGCGGAACTCGACCGGGTCCTTGCCAAGGGCAATGGCCGCTTCGTCCATGAAACTTTCGAGCGCCCAGTTGGTGAAACCCGGACCGACCGAGCGGAGCCAGCCAGGCCGGAAGGTCTCATTCGCAAGATCATTCTCGATCGCGCGAACGCGGTGTGCACCGACCGAATACCAGTGATTGGCACCGCTTATGGCAAACGGGTCGAATTTCTCTCCATTCACGCCGGCAGGCATGAAGAAGGGGGCCATGGCCTTGGTCGGCCAGCCGGCGGCAACATGCTGCTCCATGCCGGTCACGTTGCCATCGGCATCCGCAGCAAGGCGCACGCGCTGCACGCTGGGCGAGCGCACGGAGTCGAACCGTGAGTCATCTTCGCGGGTCAGGACGAGCTTGACCGGCTTGCCGAGCTGCTTTGCAGCGATGGCTGCAGGGACGGCATAGTCGCCATTCAGCCGGCGTCCGAAGCCGCCACCGAGCCGATAGGTCTTCAGCACGATTTTTTCCGCCGGCATGGAGAGGGCGCTGGCGAGCCATGGCAGGACAAGGCTCTGCCACTGATTGCCGGTATGGATTTCCATGACATCGCCATTCATCGCGGCAAGGGCGTTCACCGGCTCCATCTGGAAGTGAAGGACAGTGCTCGTCGTATAGGTCTCATCGACGATGGTTTCGGCACTATCGAATGCTGCGGCTGTCTCGACATCGCCAGTGTCGAGGATTGCGCCGACGCTGGTGTCAGCGAGGCGTTCGCGGGCGCGGGCCTGCAGGTCTTCTTCAGACACGTCTGCGCCGGGGCCGGGTGTCCAGTCCACCTGGATCGCGTCGGCGGCCTTGATGGCGGCAGGGTAGGTGTCTGCGATTGCCAGCACCCAGCCGGAGGTCGTGCCCGACGGATCATCGATGGCGATGGCCTGCTGATAGCCGCGAATGGACTGGGCGGCGCTGTCATCAATGGAATTGACGGTCGAGCCATACCGTGTCGGCGGCAGTACCGGGCGGGCATAGACCATGCCGTCGAGCTTGGCATCGATGCCGAAGATGGCGGTGCCATCTGTCTTTTCCTTGATGTCGAGGCTCTTGACGGGCTTGCCGATCAGCTTTCGCTCACTGACGGGTTTCAGCTCGATGGCGGCGAGTTCGGAGTCGGAGAAAGTCTTCTCCATTCCAGCGGCGACGATGTCGCCATAGCTCATGGACTGCTCGCCGCAGATAACCGAGCCGTTCTCAGCGCGGCAATCGCCTGCTGCCACGCCCATGGAGGTCGCCGCCGCAGCGATCAGGGCCTCACGGCCTGCCGCACCTGCCTGTGAATAGAGCGGATAGGTCTGCCAGACCGACCAGCTGCCGCCAGTGACCATCAGGCCCCATTTTGGATCGGAATCGACGTGATTGATGCGGACCTTTTCCCAGTCGACTTCAAGCTCGTCGGCGAGGATGCGGGCCAAGGCGGTGCCGACATGCTGGCCCATTTCTGCGCGGATGATGTTGACGGTAACGATGCCATTATTGTCGATCGTGTACCACTTGACCGGCTCATAGGTGACTTCCGGTTCCGGGTCGCCGGCTGGCATCGCTGGTTCGGTAACGGTTTCACCGCTTGGCGAGCAGGCGGCGAGGAAGCTGAATGCGACGCCGGCGCCGGCTGTCGAGACCAGAAAGCCACGGCGCGAGAATTGTGGGGTCTTCAGGTTTTTCATCGCTTAGCCCTCCCGCATCGTATTGGCCGCTTCGCGCACAGCAGCACGAATGCGATTATAGGTCATGCAGCGGCAGAGATTGCCGGTCATTATGGCGTCGATATCGTCATCGCTCATGTCGGGGTTCTGCTTGAGGGCGGCTGCTGCCGTCATGATCTGGCCAGACTGGCAATAGCCGCACTGAGGAACCTGCAGGTTCTGCCACGCCTTCTGGACGGGGTGCTCGCCGGCGGGATCGAGGCCTTCAATCGTGGTGATCTCGGCACCCTCTGCCGCCGCTAGCGGTGTGATGCAGGAGCGCCGCGCCTCTCCGTTGATATGGATCGTGCACGCGCCGCACTGGCCGATGCCGCAGCCATACTTCGTGCCGGTGAGATTGGCTTCGTCGCGGATGACCCACAAGAGCGGGGTATCATCCTCCGCATCGATTGTGACATCGCGACCATTGAGTTTGAACGTTGTCATATTTCCTCCCCGTGCATCGATTGATCGATCCTGACGGTCTCGCCAGAGTGGCCGGATCTTGTCGTCCGTTTGATCAATACCTACCACAAAACCTTTGCCTGCAAACGCTGCTCTCGAAAATGTTTAACCGAATGCTTGCATAGGTCCCGCATGCATGGCGGCTTCAGCCGCCCGATTGTCTTTGCGGGTATTGGGATTAGACACGAAATATGGCCGCACCCACCAAGCTGAAGCGTTGCGAACTGCTCGACCTTGTCTGGGCGAAGCCGGTATCTGTCCTCGCCGAGGAGTTCGGTGTGTCGCCCAACGGGCTTGCCAAGATATGTGACCGGCTGGATATCGAGCGCCCGCCTAAGGGCTACTGGCAAGGGCGTCATCGCGGCGGGGAGGTTGAGCGGCCCGCTTCGATCAGTGATCCGGACGGTATTGTCACGATCGGCGGAAGCTCAGGGCGTGACCGTTGCCAGCGATCGAGGCTGTCAGCTGATGAGCGCCGCCGCCTGATGCTTGAGTGCGCGCGCAAGATGGCGCTGGAAGACGGGTTGCATCACGTCACGCTGAAAGCTGTCGCAAAGAAGCTCGCCATGAGTGAGGCGCAGGCCCACAATATCTTTCCGACGCGGGAAGACCTGCTCGTCGACCTGGCCTTCGAAGAGGTTCAGGCATTGGAGACCTCGCGCCTGAATGCGGTGGAGCGTGGCGGCAGCCGGATGGCAAAAGTGGTCCTGTCATCGATGAACTATCTGCGGGAAGTTTCGAAACGGGGCCCGCTGGCTCCGTAACTGCTTCGAGATTCGCATGTGAGGGTGCGCGTGGATGAGCTGCGCAAGGGGCTTCAGGCGCAGGCGTCCAGACGGCATGTCAGTGCTGTGATGAGCGACAGAAGAGCCTGTCCGGACTACTGACACGATTGACGCTGAAGGCCCCTACACGATCGCTGGGATGTCCTCAACGAGGAGGAAGCCCTGTCGATCCGCGAATACATCATTTGCCGGACACAGGAGAAGGCCGCGCGATTGGGTGTGCTGAACAGGAACAGCTTTGGTCACCGTGCTGCGGTTCGGCACTCGCACCATGGTCATGCGGTGCAACCCTTCCGGTGTGTCTGCGTTTGAATTCTCGCATGCCATCATGGCTGCGGGGGATCAGAACGATCTTCGGTCACGCCGCGGGCGCTTCGCCACGCGCCCAATCACAGGGAACAGACAGAATGCCTGCATCAATCCAAAGCCGAACCGGAAAACTCTTATCGGCCTGCCTGCTCGGCATGATCACTTTCGCTTCGACGTCAGCCTTGGCCCATGCCAGCGAAGAAAACTCCGGCGCCGTTCAGGTGGTCGATGAGGCCGCTGACCGCACGATCAGCGCCCTCGACGACAAGACCGTGTCCGATGCCGAAGCTGACAGCATCCTTGAACTTGTTGCCCTTGACCGCGTCGCGCAGTTCGCACTCGGCAACACCTGGGCCGAATTGAATGACGCCCAGAAAACGGGCTATGTCGAGGCTTTCCAGGTTTACGCGAAAAACCAGCTCAAAGCCCACCTTGGCGGATTTTCGGGCGGCGAATTGAACGTTACCGATATTGCCAAGCGCGGCGGCAGTGATGTCATCGTCTCGACCCAGGTCACGCCTGAGGGTGAGATGCCCCAGACGATCAGCTGGCGCGTCATCCAGGACGGGCCATGGAAGGTGGTCGATATCCAGGTCCAGGATGTGTGGTTTGCGATCGAGCAGCGCGCACAGTTCAAGGCTATTCTTGACCAGAACAATGGCGACATTGACGATCTGATTGCGCAGCTGAAGAGCTGATATCAAATACAACGCCCGGCCTCTGCGAGTCGGGCGTTTTCTTTTTGGGGCCTCGTCTCAATTACTGTGCGGCGACGGTTGTTTGCTCTTGCTCCATGGGCGTGCCCGAAGCGTCGACTGTGGGCTTCGCATCAAGTCCAAAAATCCTCGGTTCTGTATCGGCGTGCCACTTCCAGGCGCTCTCGATAATATCCGCGAATGAACAGGTCGGCTCCCAGCCGAGAATGTCTTTTGCCTTGGAATTGTCGGCGACGAGGCGGGCTGGATCACCGGGGCGGCGGTCCGTGGTGCCGACGATGAACGGTTGCGGCGAAAGATCCTGCACGGCTGTGACCAGCTCCTTCACCGAATGACCGTGCCCGGTTCCGAGGTTGAAGATGTCGCTTTGTCCTCCATCCAGCAGGTGACGAATGGAGCGGACATGCGCATCGGCAAGATCCAGGACGTGAATGTAGTCGCGCACAGCCGTGCCGTCTGGCGTGTCATAATCGGTGCCAAAAATCCTGAAGCCTTCCCGGCGACCTAGGGCGGTCTGGATTGCGAGTGGGATCGCATGGGTCTCCGGCGTGTGGCGCTCTCCGATCCCGTCCTGCCAGGATGCGCCCGCCGCATTGAAGTAGCGCAGCGATATGGCTGGGAAATTCTTGAACTGGCGCATGTCCGCCAGAACGCCTTCAACCATCGCCTTGGTGCGGCCGTAAGGGCTGATCGGTTGGATGGGGAAGTGCTCGCGAAGGGGTTGTTCTGCCGGCTCGCCGTAGACGGCGCAGGTCGACGAGAACACGAAGGCCCGCACGCCATGGCGTTCGGACGCGCCAATGACATTGATCGCGCCGGAGACATTGTTGTCATAGTAGAGCGCCGTCTCGACCTGCGAGTCCTTGACCTCGATCAGTGCGGCGCACAGCACGACTGCTGCCGGCTTGTGTCTGGCGAAGACAGCGTCGAGCCGCTCCGCATCGCGAATGTCGGCGTGTTCAAACTCGCCCCATTTCAGGAACTGTTCGTGACCATTGGACAGATTGTCGACCACCACCGGCCTGTATCCGGCTTCTGCAATGGCCTTGGTGCAGTGGCTTCCGACATAGCCGGCGCCTCCAACAATGAACACAGTTTCCATGGGTTTACCTTTCCTTTGTCGAGAGGAGTTCGCTGCCGGTCTCTTATTCTGCGGACGCCTGGATCGGCGCGTCGATATTCACCGTTTCGAACTCGAGAGGCGCTTCCGAGAGGAGTGCCGTGCGCAGCCCCTCCTCCTTGCGCATCAGGTCCTTGATCTCGGCGGCCGGACTGGACAGGGCGACGATGGAGTCTGCCGATGCCGTCGAGGCCTGGTCCCCCTCGATGACGATGGTGCGAACACAGACATTAAAGTCCGCGGCCCCATCGAGGGAGAAGTATCCAACTGAACCGGAGAGAATGCCCCGGGGGGCGGATTCAATTTCGTCGATGATATCGAGCGCGGGCTGTTTTGGCGGGCCGACCACGGAGCCAGCCGGAAACAGCGCGCGAACCCCTGTCACGGCCGTTTCGTCACCGCGCAGCTTGCCCGATATGCGGCTGACCATATGGTGGTTTGCAGAAAGCGATTCCACGACGCACAGGGTTTCCGCCCGAATTGTGCCCATGCGGCACACTTTGCGAAGGTCGCTGGCGACGAGTTCCGCAACATTCAGGTTTCGGGCGCGGCTCTGCTGATTGTTCTGCAGCCTGGATTTGAGATCCTCGTCATGCGCCGGGCTTGCGCCCCTTGGAACAGACCCTCTGGCAGGTTCACTCCTGACCTTGCCGTCGCGCGTGATGATGGCCATCCTTTCGGGCGAGAAGCTCAGAACCTTGAGATCGCTGAACCTCAGGAAAGCGCCAAAGGGTACGCTCTGGCTGCCCCGGAGCTTCTGGTAGATACCGAGGGCGGGGCCGTCATAGGTGGCTGACCAGCTGCTGGAGAGGGTCACTTCGCGAAGGACTTCGCGGCCGGCCGTGTCGCGCACACGATCAACGGCCCGCACCAGGTCAGCTTCGGACTGACGTGGTTGCCAGCGAGGCGGATTGTTCGGATCGCTTTCGTTCAGCGCTGAAAACTTCGGCTTGGCGACGAGATAGTTGTTCTTCAGGGCAGATTCGACGGCGCTGAACCAGGCTTCGGCGACCTGTTCGGTGCCCGGCTCTATGACGCAGATCATCCAGGCCGTCCGGGTCTGGTGATCGAAGGCGACGATGCGGTCAGCGAATACGAACTGGGCATCTGGCTGGCCCGAAACGTGTGTCCTGCGTCCGCCGCAATCGGCTTTCAGTTCATAGCCAAGATAACCGACATACCCGCCCTTGAAGGGGACGGGTGCCGGACACTGGTCTACAAAGCCAATGGCTTCGATACGGCGATTGATGAAGTCGAAGATGGTGTCGCGCGAGATGGACGTTCCGGCTACGGAGTGGGTGCGGACAAGTCCGGTTTCCACATTGTAGCTGATCGTCTCGGACAACGGACCACTGGCATCGCCCATGAAAGAATACCGGCCCTGCCCGTCCGTATGCGAACTGCTATCGAGCCAGAATGCCGTCTCGGAGCGACCATACAGAATTTCGAAGCACGCTTCGGATGGAATTTCAGTGTCGAGCTTGCGGCAGAGCGTTCGCAGGCGTGCAGGGTGTCCCCCATCTGCAACCAATAGTGCGATCATAGCCAAACGTCCCCCTCTTTGGCTTCATTCTGTCGGGGCCGGGCCGCCTGGGCGCCCCAACGTCCGCGAAAATTGGCAGCGCAAAGGCCTTTGGCCAGATCCCGTTTTTTCAGAGGATACCCAGACCCGGCTTTCAAATTCGAAGCCTGCGCCAGACTGGCCGGTGCAAACCCCCGACTGGTCGCTTCAGGTCTGGATAGTCCTGATCCACCCCACGTGAATCAGGCTCAAGTCACCTTGTCCCCAATTTTGTCCCACCTTCACATTAGGCCATTCATTAACAAAAATACAGACTTTTTGCCAAATGCGTCTGGCCATGCTTTAGGCAGGAAACGTGGTGCAAATCTTGCGCCAGAGTGGAGGCATGGCATTCGAGCGCCGTCGGGGACAGGCATGAAACTCTTATCGACTGAACTGGTTCGAGGGCGCTTCCTGAAGCAGGTGGCAGTCTATCAGCCGCGCCGCCGCAAGCCGTTTTCGGTGCATATGACCGCGCCTGGCTGGGTGCCTGACCCGGTGTCGAGTGACCAGTTCTTCCTGCTGGGGGCAGCAATCGCTTTCGTGCTCGCGGAGGACTATTCCCAGGATATTCCCGTCTCTGAAACGGTCTTTGAAAATTTTGCGAAGCTTCAGACGATCTGGACAGGCTGGTATCCAAATAGGCGCATGATCAAGACGGCTGCTCCATCGGCGCCGCGGGATGGGCCAGCGTCTACGGGCACTACGGACGAAGCCTGTTTCTTTACAGCCGGTGTCGATTCTCTTTTCACCGTGCACCAGCTTCAGGACGCCATCACGGCGCTCCTGCATGTGGTTCATGTCGGTGATGACGAGGCTGACATCGCGGCAGCGTTTGAGACGCTGACCGCCTACCAGTCCTTCGCAGACCTGACCGGTCGCAAATTCATTCCCGTCGCGAGCAATCTCATGTCGGCGGTTCCCGAATTCATGGATGCCTGGGCCTATCTTTCACACGGGATTGCTTATGCGGCGGCGGCCCATTCGCTATCGGGACAGCTGCACAAGATCCACATTTCATCCTCTATGCCGGCATTCGCGCAGATGCCCTGGGGCTCTCATCCGGATACGGACAGGCTGTTCGGGTCTGACACGCTTGAGGTGAACCACTATGGCACCGAATGGGAGCGATGGGACAAGACGCTGACACTTGCCGACGACAAGCGGTCCCTTTCGATCATGAATGTCTGCGCCCACGGACACCAGGAGGGGGCATTCTCCAATTGCTCGACCTGCCAGAAGTGTGCGCGCACCATGCTGATGCTGGACCTTGCCGGTGTGAACAGGGCGGACGCACCGAGCTTTGACTGGTCAGTGTATGACATGTCCCGGATATCCCGGCTCCATCTTCGCTCCCGAAATGAAGTCGATTCCATGCATGATGTGCGAAACAGGGCCGTGCGGCTTGGCCGCGACGACATTGCAAGTGCGGTGGAGACAATGTTGCGACGGTCAAATCGCTATCTTTTCCTCACCGAGTGGGAGTATTTTGTTCGCAAGCGTCTGGGTGTGGCGGCCCGGCTCAAACGGCCGCTGAAGGCCATGCGGGAAGGCGTGTATCGCCTCTTCCGCCTTCGGCGAACGCTGTGAGCGGGACGTGCAGATAACGCTGCGCAGCAAGCAAGATTTTGCCGCACTTTCAGCGATAGAAACAGGAATGAAAATTGCTGTCGTCTATCGCGAGCGGGTGCAGCAGGGTGGCCAGGGGACAGTATGAGCGATGAAATGCAGGACAATTCGCAGCGCCAGGTTGGCGTGCTCGCTGTCGTGGGCGTTGTCGTGCGTGCGATTTCGCAGTCCATGTCGCTCATCCTGCTGCTGCTGGCTGGACGGTTCCTGACGGTTGAGCTGTTCGGTATCTTTGTCCTTGCCTCGATCCTGATGAATTTTGCGGTGATGCAGATGTATTCGGGCATCTACAATTACGTCCTGAAAGAGCCGAACTTCGATACGACACAGCGCACCGCTTTCGGCTTGCAGATCATTTTCTCAATTTTCTTCGCTCTCGCGATCCTTCTGGTGGCCGGGGTCGTCAAGCTGGCTGGCTGGGGTGGACTGCTGGCGGCCCTGATTGCCGCGACCGCTCTGGTGCCCATGCTCGCCATGATGGCGAGCTGGCAGGAAGCCATGCTGCTGCGGAAGGGCGACGTGAAATATTACTACGCATCTCTGCTGACATCCGAAGTCTGCGGTTTTGTGCTCGGTGTGGTCATGCTTGTGAATGGCGGGGGTGTCTGGGCGCTGATTGCCAACAGGTACTGTGCTGCGGCCGTCATGGCAGCGATGCTGACCGTGAAGGTGCGGGCCATTCCCCTGCCGGCGCTCGATCGCGAGCACGCCCGGTCGATCATCGATTTCTCGATGGGCCTCTACGGGGCCGCCGCGATGTCCTTTGTCTCGGCCTATGGCGCGGCGATCATCCTGGGCGGCTTTCTGAGTGCCACGGCGGTCGGCCTGTTCAGGATGGGGGCACGGACCGCGACGGCCGCATTCGACCTCTTCGCGCAGACATTCAGGGTGCTGACCTGGCAGGCGGTCGGGCGCATGTCGCGGGAGGAGAGGTTGCCCCCGGAACTATGGACCCGGCTCGTCGCAGTCACGGTCAGCATCATGATCCTCGTTCTTGGCGCGCTCAGCATTCTGGCGCGGCCGGTCACGCTGTTCCTTCTCGGTGAACAATGGGTGGACATGGTGCCGGTGCTGCAGATCATGTGCTGGATAAAGATCCTCCACACGGTCGACCTGGTCTGCACAGCGCAGCTGGCTGCGGTCGGACAGTCGAAATTCCTGTTCCGGGCACGCGTGATGGAGATTGCACTGATGCTGGTCGCCCTTCTTGCGACGGTGCAGTTCGGCACGGTTGCGGTGACGATGGCCCTTGTGCCCTCGACGCTGCTCTATGTCGTGCTGCTGCTGCGCAAGCTCGCACACATGACAGAGCTTTCCTTTGCCCATGTCGCAAGGTCGATCCTGCCCGGCGTATTGCTCTCGCTGCTGGCCCTTGTGGCTGTTTACGCTGTCTCGCGTGCCATGGCGGGCCAGCCGGTCCCGCTGCTCATCATTGCGACGGCGATCGCCGGATGTGCAGCCTATCTGGCGCTGGCATTCATCGCCCTTCGGCAATGGACAATCGCATCCCTGCAAAGCGTGAGTGTGGCGATCCTGCCGGCACGGGAAAAAGATCCCGTCTGAGCACGCGACGCCAGCGACTAGCTGCGGATGAGTTCAGGGAGCCGTGAGCCGGTATTCGTTGCGAGAAAATTCGTGAAGCTTTCCGACAGCCGCTTCACGTCATTGCGCAAATTGCCGTACTTGCCCCGCATCGTGTTGTAGCTGTCCACATCGGCGCGATCCATGGCCTGAAGGACCTGCACGGACTCCGGAATGGTTGGGCCAAACATGCGATCAGCCAGATAGATTTCGCGCAATTCCTGCTCGGCCGAGCGAGCATAGCGCGTATTCTTGAAGCGTGTGACGACGACATAATTCTTCATCGCAATATCGGTGCAGACATTTTCCGACACCCAGTCGGAGAATTGTTTTGTGCCCCAGATCGATACCGGGTCGGCCAGCGTTGGCGTCACATAGAAATCGGCCAGCATCAGGGCCGCGCGCGCCAGCGGCGAGAGGTAGGGCGGCGTGTCGATGAGGATGAGATCATAAAGGCCTTCGACAGGCTCCAGTGCTTCGGCAAGGTGGTTCTTCAGCCTTGTCGCCAGTTGGCTCGGCCGCATGCCGGAGGAGTAGAGTCGTTCCTCGACATGCATTTCCGTAAAGCGGAGGCTGGGATGGGCCGGCAGCGTGGAGATCCAGCCACGGCGTTCGTCGCGGTCCTCATCCTTGCGCAGTTCAACCAGGCTGACGGCGTTCGGCAGGATGAGGTCGGCAAGGTTTGGTGGTCGGTCCTGTGCAAACTGGTCCAGCAGCTTGATGACACCCTTGCCCTGGTCATAGGCCATCTGTACGCCGCGCTCGGACAACATCATCTGGCTGGAATTGGCCTGCGGGTCGAAGTCGACAACCAGGACGTTCGCGCCGTAATAGTATGCCATCCCATCGGCCAGCATCAGTGTTGTCGTAGATTTGCCGACGCCGCCTTTAAGATTGGCGACGGCAATGAATGATGCTGACAATGTTGCGCCCCTTACTTTCTGTAGAGCTGAAGCATCAGAAGATCAGGCTCGAAGCTGCTATGATGCCTGGCTCACTTCGGTACTTTTAGTATCAGAGGTGGCAATGCCACAAGCCAGCCCCAAAAGAAAACTGTACACCCACATGATGCCCGGGAGCTCGAGTGGGAAGTCGATCATACTGTGAAGGCTGAGATAAACGGACACAGCCAGCACCGCAATGACAAAACCCAAATTTGCGCCTTCAACCGGTTTGAGCAGTGCACGGACTATTCTGCAGTGAATGGCCAGCCAGATGAGGGCCATGATGAGCGTGCCCACGAACCCTGTCTGTAGCAGCCATTGCAAACCGACATTGTGAGCAGCCCCCAGGGTAACGAGCTGCGGCGCATTCTCGATCGTGGTGAGCTGTTCATTTACCTGGTTGAAGCTGCCAAGACCGTGGCCGAACACCGGATGATGCTGCCAGGCCTTCCAGTATTCGTGATAGGCCAGCCAGCGATCCTGGGCGTCAACCTGCAGATCGACGGCGCGCGAACCGAGCTGGGTTTCAGTGGCGAGAAGCAGCGCGATCCCGAACAGGGATACGGCGACTGCCGATGTCGATGCGATCGGGTGTTGCCGTACCGACCTGTTCCAGAAGCGTCTCAGGTCGCGGGCCGACAGGACTGAAGCAATGGCCACGACCATCAGGGCGAGCGCGGTCAGGATAAGGCTCGCCCGTGACAGGGAGAGCAGAACACAGCTGGCGCAGACGACAAGAGCGGAAAGGGAAAGAATGGTTTTGCCGGGCAGCTGGCCGATACGGGACCAGATCGAGATGTCGTGCGATGTGTGGTGGGCGAGCTTGTACGCGATGTGGCCGGCACTCAATATGACGCCGATGGCCATGAGCGCGGCAAAGCTGTTGGCCGACCCGAAGGTGAATTTCATACGGGACACGCCGGGCGCATCGCCGAAGCTCAGCCCGTAGACGATCATGGCGAACACCCCGACTGTCATCGCAGTCGCCATGGAGGCATACCAGGCGAGCTTGATGATGTAGCGGTCGCGCCCGAGGATGCGGCCGGTGCTCCAGATCGCGGCTGCGCCGCAGAGCTGCAGCCATTCGGTGCGCGCGACATCCCAGTTTCCGGCTGCGCCCGATAGCGCCATGGCCGCCAGCAAGCCTCCGAGAATGAGGGGTTCGGCGGGCGGGGACTTCGCAAGAAACAGCGCGAAGGCGCCAATCAGGAGAAGTCCGAGAACGCAAATGGAGGTGGCGTAAGCATGATCGGCGCCGCCCATGAAAATGCTCGCCAGCAGCACGCTCAGAACGGCGCCTATGCAGGCTGAACTCGCTGGTTGAATCCAACTTTCCGGCATTTATCCGTCCCCCGACTGGACTGGTACAATCGAGGGCCGCGCGCGAGTCAATCGGATTCTTCCGGGCCGCGAAATCATGACGGCTGCGTCACAAGATATCTGTGGACGGAGATCAGGAAATCCATACCGCACGAGTTAACCATAAATCTGAATTTTGTTGCCAGATTCTCGAAAATTAACATTGTGTTAATGTATAAACTGGTGCAGGATGCAATCAGGCGACGGGACATCGCCTAACAGTACACGGTTCGTCTGGCGCAAGGGACAATTCGCGCTGGGGAGCTTTAATGGGTGGGGGACACTTTTTACGATGCGTGGGAATCATATGGAAGGTGCGGTCGGATCGCAGCCGATCGCCACCAGTGCTCGAAAACAGAACAATGGCACGACGGTGGCATCGAGATGCGGCACAAGTGTGTACAAACGAGCGTTTGATATTCTCGTTTCAGGATCTTTATTGGTGTTCGGAGCGCCGCTCCTCATCCTCATCGCGCTTGGCATCAAGCTGCAGGATGGCGGACCGGTGCTGTACTCCCACAAGCGCATTGGTCGTAACAATCGCGAATTCGGCTGCCTGAAGTTCCGCTCGATGGTTACGGATGCCAATGTGAGACTGGCGGAATACCTACAGAACAATCCGGAGGCGCGCGAAGAGTGGGCGCGCACGCAGAAGCTCAGCAATGATCCCCGCATCACGACGCTGGGCAAATTTCTTCGCAAGTCATCCCTGGATGAAATTCCACAGCTATGGAACATCCTGCGCGGGGACATGTCCCTCGTAGGGCCGCGGCCGATCGTGCATGATGAAGTGCCGCGCTATGGCGACCATATTCGCTATTATCTCAGCGCGCGTCCTGGCCTCACCGGTCTCTGGCAGGTCAGCGGGCGCAGCGACACGTCCTATGATTACAGGGTCAATCTCGACGTGAACTATGTGGAGAACTGGCATCTCGGGAAAGACATCATGATCATGGTGAAGACGATCCCGGCCGTGCTGGAAGCACGCGGCGCTCGCTAAGCCCACGCGGCCCGGAGCTTGCACCGGTCCCCTTCAGGTAGACTGAAAGGACTGACATGCGTGTCGCCCTTGTACATTACTGGCTGAACGGGATGCGAGGCGGTGAGCGGGTGCTCGAAACCTTCGCGGAAATGTTTCCGGATGCCGACATCTTCACACACGTTGTTGACCGGTCGAAACTGTCCGAGACGCTGAACCGTCACACGATCCACACCAGCTTTATTTCCAGGCTCCCGTTCGCCAACAGGCACTATCAGAAATACCTGCCATTCATGCCGCGAGCGCTGGAAGAGCTGGACCTGTCGGAATACGATCTCGTCATCTCCTCCGAATCCGGGCCGGCAAAGGGTGTGATCACCAAGCCGGGGTCTTTCCATCTTTGTTATTGCCACTCCCCGATGCGTTATATCTGGGACCAGTATCACCACTATCACGCATCTGCCGGCTGGCCCGCCAAAATCCTGTTTCCGGGTATCGCGCATCGCCTGCGCACCTGGGATGTGGCAAGTGCCGCCCGCGTGGACCGGTTTGTCGCCAACTCGAACTTTGTCGCCAAGCGGATCGAGAAATTCTACCGCCGGGAGTCCGATGTGATTTTTCCGCCGGTGGCGGTTGATGAGTTTTCCGCGGTCACGCCGGACGAGGGCGCGGACTACTTCCTCGCTGCGGGCGAACTGGTCGGATACAAGCGCTTCGACCTCGTTGTCGATGCCTTTAACGAACTCGGCCTGAAACTCATCATTGTCGGAGATGGTGAGGAGCGTGCAGCGCTGGAAAAGAAGGCGCGCGACAACATCACATTCCTCGGCCGCGTCCCGTTTGCAGAACTGAAGCGCCACTTTGCGAGCTGCAAGGCGCTGATTTTCCCGGGCGAGGAAGACTTCGGCATGATTCCGGTGGAAGTCATGGCGGCGGGAAAGCCGGTCATTGCTTATGGTCGGGGTGGCGCTCTGGACACGGTCGTGCCCGGCGTTTCGGGCATCCTGGTCAACGAGCAGAGTGTTGCGGCCTTCGTCTCGGCGATCGAGCGATTTGATCCGAAAGACTTCTCGCGCGAGCAGCTCATCGAGCATGCGCAGACGTTCAGCAAGGCGGTGTTCAAGTCAAAGATCCGGACCCTACTCAGCGAGCAGGGAATCGAGCTCAATCGTCTGGAAGTTCATGAGGGCGGACCTGCGACCCCACGGCTCTCTGGTACTGGTTGAACGGAATAAGTTCTGACTGTGCGTAGCGGCGGGCATCGGCCAGGAATTCGTGGTCCGAGTGCCACCAGCGCAGGAAATCGGCGCCCTGGAAGACGGACCGCCTGATCTGTTCTGGCACATCCTGCCAGTAGAGCAGCACGTATTGCAGGCGCCAGCGCAGCAGGTCCTTGCTGCAATATCCGCACTGCTTGATTGACAGGTTCAGGCTTTCGGCCGCGTCGCGCGAGAACCGGCCGGCATCCAGCGACTGCAGATAAGACAGCCTCGCCAGCGCATCCGCATTATGCGGCGATCGCTCAAGTCCTGCGTTCAGGAGCTGCATGCCGAGTTCGCGCCCGGAGTGGTCGCCGGCATCCATCCTGTCGGCTGCCGCAAAAAGCAGGGCCGCAGGTCTGCCGTCTTCAATGAGGTCTCGAGCACTGGCGGCGGAAATTCCGTCGCGGGCGATTGATGCGGCTGTCAGTTCGTCCCGGAATGAGACAACCGAGACGATCACGCCTGCGATCAGAAGTGCCAAAGTGGCGAGGAGGCGTATGGGCATGGAAGGATAGGTCACGGGGCCGTTTTCGCTCCTCGCTTAACACTTTGTTTTCGACTTGATCTCACATTCGCTTTGTAAATTGAAGGCGTCTGTAATCAATACAGCCAGACTCAATGCATGCGAAGTATTCAGAGAAACTCTGATTTATTTTGAACCATGCTTGTAATGGCGCGTTCGATTTTCAGAGCACTGCGTAGAGAGTTGGCCATGAACCAGAATACAACGTTTCCGGAACTCTTGATGTCAGACGAAAGAGATGATTCAGAAGCGAAGTGGCCTCTATGGAGAACTTTCGTTTTCTTCATTGTTTTCTGCAGTCTCGCCTGGACCGGAATATTCATGCTCATTTCCCGAGCATTCTGACCACCTCAATAATTCCACAATCCTCCGTAATGGTGCTGGCCAGATAATTGCTTTATAGTAATTTTGCGTCAGTAATACAGGTTGGCGTCGTCCAGGGGGACACGATTGACTCGCCAGGCGATAGGAAAATCCATTGCAGCGACTTGGCGTGCCTTAAGGGCACGCGCGAGTAACGCAGCCGCTTGGACGAAATCCAGGCTTGTGGGTTGGGCTGGCAGTGTTCAGAAGCTCCTGGCGCGCTGGTCGCTGTCCGGGCCCGCCAGACGGGTGGCCAAGCTTGCCGAGCCAGAAGAGGCGAGCGCTCCCCAGCTGGCGGCGGTTTCCACGGCGCCGGAGGCCAGTGTCCCGGACGGCGTTGTCGTTTACGCGATTGGGGACATTCATGGCCGGTGCGACCTGTTGGAAAACCTGCTTGAGCGGCTTGAGGAGGATGCACAGTCCACCGAAGAGCCGCACCTTGTCTTTCTTGGGGATTATATTGATCGTGGCCTGCAATCGCGTCAGGTCATCGAGATGTTGCTAGCGCTGAATGAGCGCTGGCCGACCGCGACGTTCCTGAAAGGCAACCATGAAGAGGCCCTGCTGAAATTCCTCGATCGGCCCGAATACGGGCCAAACTGGGCGACCTATGGCGGACGGGAGACGCTTGTTTCCTATGGCGTCCGGCCGCCGCGCAGTTTCACAATGAACGAGGAATGGCGGATCGCCCATGACGACTTCATTGCAAAGTTTCCGCAGGACCATCTCCATTTTCTCAGGACGCTGGACGTCAGCAAGCGCATTGGCGGATATGGATTTGTGCATGCCGGCGTGAAGCCTGGCCGTCCGTTCGAGGAGCAGTCCGAAAATGACATGCTGTGGATCCGGGACGAGTTCCTGACAGCAACCGGCCGGGAAGACCTTGTGGTCGTCCATGGCCACACGCCCGTGGATCACGCCTATAGTGACAACCGGCGTATCAACATAGATACAGGCGCGTATTTTTCTGGCCGGCTGACTGCTGTGCGGTTAGAAGGCGATACAATGCGTTACATTTCAACCCGTTAGGGAGGGCAATACATGCCGAAGTATTCAATTCACGCTTTTCTCGGCGTTCTGCTCTGCTGGCTGCTTGCCGCGTGCGAATCCGTGCCGATCGTTTCGCCGCAGGCGGGCGCAGGGGACACGGCCATCTCCGAGCGCGTTGCGACTGAATACACGCTCGGCCCGGCCGACAAGATGCGGGTCACAGTATTCAATGAGCCGGAACTGTCTGGTGAGTTTGTGGTCGACGGACAGGGCTATGTGTCCATGCCTCTTATCGGTGAGATTGATGTCGACGGCCTGACGGTCCGGCAGTTCCAGCGTCTGGCTGAGGAAAAATTCGCCGCCGGCTTCCTGCGCGAACCGCGTGTGAACGCAGAGGTCACGAATTACCGGCCCTATTATATCCTGGGCGAAATCGCGCGACCGGGAGAATATCCTTACACGAATGGCCTCACAGTGATGAATGCGATTGCGACAGCCGAGGGGTTTACCTACCGCGCCAACCGCAAAATCGTAATGATCAAGGGCGTGGACGATGATCAGGAATACCGGATTGAGCTGAAACCAACCACCAAGGTGCAACCTGGTGACACGATCCGGGTGGTTGAAAGATTTTTCTGAGGATTCTCCAAAAATCTCGTGCAATTGTCGTATCGTTAAGGTACCGTAATGTTAGCTTGAACGCTACGGGGACAATACAATGAAGATCCACTTTGCCGTGGCTGGTGTGCTCGCAGGCGCACTCGCCGCTCCAGGGGCCATCGCCGCCAATAATGACGTATCGAACGCGCAACTCTATGCGTCGCTGATCAAGAACAATTTCCAGTGTGACGCGCTCATTCCAGCCGCGGAGCAGATTGAAGCCTCATTTGCCAATTGGGACGCCATCGATCGAGCCGAGATCGTGGACGCCTTCACCTTGCTTGCTCAGCCCGAACAGGAAGCGTGCGGGTCCTTGCGGTCCTATGCGGCATTCATGTCCGGGCTGGCTGGCTCCAGCCCTGCGGTGTTTGATGCCGAGCTTCATCTGTCGAAGCGGTCAGTGTCCACAGGAACGAGGTCGTCGCGCGGCGATCGCTTCAAGGCGGCAAAGTCTGACTTCAGCCTGTTTTCGCAATCGTCTGAAATGCCGTCTTCGTACTCGCCAGAGAAGACATCGGACTATCGGAACTAGGCCGCAGACGGCCGCGCAGAAGATTTAATCCGGTGTTGCGGCATTTCGGCATCGTCCTTGCTTGAGCACGGTAAGGACTCTCCAAGGGGACATTGCAGTGGCAAGTATAGTATCAACCCGGATCGCACTTCTGGCCGGCGTAACAGCAGTGGCAGCAGGTTCTGCGACCGCACAGTCGAGTTTTTACGAGCGCAATAGGTACGTTTCGGTGACCGAAAGGGCACAACCGGAATATGATCCTGTGCCAATTCGGCTCGGTGCCTTCGAGGCTCAGCCCGCCCTCCGTATCGGTGCGGGCTACCGTTCGAACCTTTTCGCATCGACGACCAATGAGACCGAAGACAGCTATCTGCAGTTCCGACCGTCTGTTGACGTCCAGTCGACCTGGTCACGCCATTCACTGGCCGTTTCCCTGTCATCGGAGTCGACCGAGTATCAGGACACCAGTTCTGAATCGAATACGGACTTTCGCGGCCGTCTTGCGGGTCGCCTCGACGCCAGCTCTGCCGTGAGCCTTGTCGGAAACGTCATCGCCGAACAGACCTATGAGCCGCGCTCGTCGGTCGCCAGCAACCCGGCGGCTGTTGAGCCCGTCGAGCAGAACCGGCTTGGCGGCGAGATCGGTGCAGATTACGAGGCAGGGCGGATCAAGGTCCGCGGCCGTGTGTCCTCCGAAACGATCGATTACCAGGATGTGCGCCTGAATGCCGGCCCGGTGCTGGACCAGGACTTCCGCGACCGTGACGAAACTTCGGCGAGCGTGCGCGTCTCCTACGCGCCGCAACGCGACTGGGCTGTATTCGCAGAAGGCGTCGTCACCGAGCGTGACTATGATGCGCCGAATGCCTTCAACAATTTCAACCGGGACTCGCAGGGCACGGTGTTCCGTGTCGGTTCTGACTTCGAGCTGCCTTTCCTTGTCCGCGGAGATGTCGCGGTGGGCTACCATCAGTTCGAATATGACGACCCAGCATTCGCTGACGTTGACGGCCTTTCTGTGGAAGGCAATGCAAGCTGGTTCGTCACGCAACTGACAACCGTTACCGGTTCTGCGTCACGCCGGGTTGTCGATCCGGGCCTGCTCGCCGCAGCTGGCGCAACCCAGACAGATGTGACCCTGCGGATCGACCATGAACTGCGCCGCAACTGGCTGGTCAATGCCTCGGTCGGCCTGTCCGACTTCGAATATGAGAACATCAACCGGACGGATGAGCGCACGCGCCTGACGCTCGGAACCGAGTGGAAACTCAATCGCAATGCGTCGCTGAACGGAGCCTTCGAATACGTCGACCAGGACTCCAACCAGCAGCCATTCAGCGAAAACCGCATCATGGTTGGCATCACGGTTCGTCCGTAACGCCCGCAAAATGCGGTACTTGACGGCGACCTAGAGGGACAAAGAAATTGAACAGCCAGGCACCGATAGATCAGCGAAACGCCAAGATGGTCCCGTATACACAGGGCTATGGTCAGGTCGACGACAGGATTTCTGATCCGAAGCAGGCGCTTCGCGCGCTTCGGCGTCGGTTGATGCTGTTCCTTTTCGTGGTTCTGACCACGTTTATCTCGGTCGCCGTGTTCACCTTCCAGGCGACACCTGTCTATTCGACCAGCGCCTCCGTCATAATGGACTCGCGTGACAAGACCGTGATCGATATCGGTTCAGTCCTTTCCGGCCTGCCGCCGGAATCCTCCGTCGTTGATACCGAAGTCCAGATCATCCGCTCGCGCTCGCTCGCCGAGAAGGTCGTGCGCCAGTTGAACCTCAGAGAGGTGCCAGAGTTCAACCCGCTGCTTCAGGAAGCAAGCTTCACTGACAAGGCAAAGGCCTGGTTGAAAGGCCTTGTCGGGTCTTCTCCTGCGTCTTCCACGGCCACACAGGACGATCAGGATGTCGTTGAAATGGAGCTGGTTGTCTCCTCACTGCTGAACAAGACCGGTGCGCGTCGGATTGCGACCACTTACGGCATCGAGATTTATGCAAGCAGCCAGGACCCGGAACTTGCCGCGCAGATCGCGAACAAGATTGTCGATCAGTATCTGGTCGAGCAGCTTGATGCGAAGTTCGACGCGACACGCCGCGCCAATGCCTGGCTTGAGGAGCGCCTTTCCGAGCTGCGCGCAGAAGTGAATGCAGCTGAGAATGCGGTTGAGGAGTATCGTGCCTCGTCCGGGCTCATGTCGGCCGGCACCACAACGCTCAACCAGCAGCAGATGGGCGACCTCAACGGTCAGCTGATCCTGCGCCGTGCAGAGCTTGCAGATGCCGAGGCACGCCTCTCGACCGTGCGCGATCTTGCAGCGCGTGGTGTATCAGCCGAAGTCAGCGGCGAAGCCCTGAACTCGCCCGTCATTTCGGAACTGCGCCGCCAGCAGGCGGAAATCCTGCGTGAACGTGCGGACCTGCAGAACCGTTATGGCCCTCTGCACCCGGATATCCAGCGCATCAACAATGAAGAGGCGAACATCCAGTCGCAAATCTCGACGGAGCTTCAGCGCATTGTCACCAGCCTTGAAAGCGATGTATCGATTGCCCGTCAGCGCGTCGCCAGCCTGCAATCCAATCTCGGCCAGATCCGTAACACTGTGAACCAGAACAACCAGGCGAGCGTGCGGCTTCGCGAACTGGAAAGATCGGCCGAAGCATCGCGCTCGATCTATGAAGCCTTTCTTGCCCGCTTCAAGCAGACCAATGAATCCGAGGGGCTCGCCGAGGCAGATGCGCGCTTGCTGTCTGCCGCGCCGGTCCCGCGTGCGCCTTCCTTCCCGAAAACCGGTCTGAACCTGATGATCGGTCTTGCACTTGGGCTGATGCTGGGCGTCGGCGCCGTGGTCGCGGCTGAAGCGCTCAACAGCCAGATCAGCACAGGCGAAGAGATCGAAGAGAGCTTCCATGTGCCATTCCTGGGCAATTTCCCGAGACTGGTCGGCAATGAGAAAAAGGATCCGCGCCGTTACCTGATCAACAATCCGACCTCCGCTTATGCCGAAAGCTTCCGGAATCTTCGTGCGTCGATCATGTTCGCGGACCTCGACAATGACATGAAGACCGTCGCGATCACCTCGTCCCAGCCGGATGAAGGCAAGACGACGCTGACGCATGGCCTTGGCATCATGTCGGCCATGTCTGGTACGAAGACCCTGATCGTGGATGGTGACTTCCGCCGCAAGCGCCTGTCTGAGACGGTGCTCAAGGAGCCGGCGGAAAAGGGCTTCCTGGAATGTCTGTTCGGTGAATGCACGATTGAAGAAGCGATCACGACCGATGAAGAGACGGGTCTTGATATCCTGCCGCTTACACCAGACCGGCATACGCCGCGCGACGTATTCGGATCGCGGACATTCGATAATCTGATGGAGCAGCTCGAGGAGCGCTACGATCTCATCCTGATCGATACCGGCCCGCTTCTGCTGCTGGCAGAAACCCGCATCATCACCAGCAAGGTCGACCAGGTCGTTGTCGTGTCACGCTGGCTGAAGACCAACCGGGCGGCCCTGAAGCAGGCGCTCTCATTGCTGCGCGATTTCCGCGCACAAGTGGCGGGTGTTGCGATCAACCGGGTGGATACAAACCGGTACCACCGTCAAGGCTACGGACACTCGGGCTACAAGTCCTACGCGAAATATTACACGAACTAGAATTGCCGCTGCGGACCGGCCACCACCGGTTCGCGGTCAGGCGGTTGGGCGTCTCGAGGCGAGCCGCAGTTCAGCGCGCTGCTGCACCAGTTCGACCACTTCGTCATGGCTCTTGCCGCGCATGTCATTCGACGTGGCAAGGCGGGAGCTGGTTGCGAGTTTCTTCAGTTCGGCGAGTTCGACACTGCGCAACACTTCACGGACCTTTTCGGGGGTTTCCCTGGCAACGAGGACAACGGGATTGATCGGCTGTTCAGTCATTCTGGGTCCGTCACGCTTGTCTGAAGCTTGGCTTCCATCAGTTCAATGAACTGTTCTGCCCATCCTTCAGGAGAAGTGCAAATCTGATTGGCCCTGGGCGCGGCGTTGCGGCTCATCCTGCGCACGGTTTCATCATCGCCCGCCCAGACTTGCAGACGTTGCGCAAGTCCGGATTTGAGGTGCGGGTCGAAGACGGCGCCGATCTGCAATTCCTCGACTTTCGCTGCGAGCGTGCTGGGCCGGGAGATCAATACGGGAAGGCCACTCAGCGCGGCTTCGGCGACAACCAGTCCATAAGGTTCCCGCCACCGACCCGGCACAACCAGCGCGCGGGCCGTGCGCACATGCTCGCCGATCTGTTCGCGGCTGCAGAAACCGGCAAAGGTGATGGCGGGAAACCTTTCCGCCAGTTCACTGCCGAGTGGTCCTTCGCCGATCATCGTGAGCGGTACGCCCGCCTCCATGGCGGCTTCTGCAACAATATCAGCGCCTTTTTCACGGCTCAGCCGGCCAATGAACAGGAAGGTCCGGTTCTCTGCGGCCTCGACGGGGATGTCGAGATAGGCGGTTGCGGGGTTTGCGATACTGGTAAGATGGGGCGGGTTGAACCCGGCGTCCTGCATCACCGATTTCATGCCATCGTGAAGGCAGACAAAGGTCATGTCACTCGTGCGAAAGTCTGCCACGCGATTGAGATTGAGATGCCGCGCCATGCGCCAGTATTTGTGCAAACTGCTGCGCCGGTCGCACTGGCTGATCCAGCAGGCGCCGGACATGGGTTTTAGCTCGCAGGGCGTTCCGCTCGGATAGTGCAGGAGACCGCCATTCGGGCAGGCATTGAAAAAGTCATGGCAGGACACGACCGTGCGAGCGGCGACAGGACGGAGCGCGCCGAAAATGCTGGGTGACAGGATATGAGCCCAGTTGTGCAGGTGGTAGGCGGTCGAAGGCGTGTCGTTTCGGCTGACCCAATCTGATACAAGTTTTGCGGCCTCGCTATTGTGCAGGCCAGACCTCAAGGCGGAAAGGCGTGACTGTTCGAGGACCCGGCTCTGGCCGAGACCGATCGTCTCGATCCCGAATTGTGACAGGCTGCTGTCATCCTCTGCGCCTGTCAGATAAGTGACATCCAGGCCAAGCTTGCGATACTGAATCGCAGACAGGCGTGCGAGACCCGTCGCGCCTCCGCGAGCCTCGATACTGTCATGTATGACGACGACGTGTTCAAGTCTGGCCACTATTTCTCCCACATGGTCTGCAGGCCTGTTACTGCAATGTCTGCACCAGATTGTTGCTATGGCAAGCGGATTGCATGGGCTGGTGCCTCTTCGCTTCTGATTGTAGTTTCCCCGACGGGAACAACAGGGAAATCTCGATGGCAGGAAAAACCAGATTAGCGGTAGCGATTGCAACACTTGGCCGTCCGGACACGGTCGCTGAAAATATCGAGATTCTGCGTCGTCAGTCCCGCCCGGCTGACCGGATCCTGCTGTCTGTAACCGGCCCGGAAGACCTGCCGGACAATATCGACATGACCGGGATCGAGACGGTGTTTGGTTCGAAAGGGCTCTGCGCCCAGCGAAATCGCGCGCTCGACGCCCTTCAGGAGGATGTCGATTACATCATTTTCTTTGATGACGATTATGTCGCCTCGAAATTCGCACTCGAGCGGATTGAAGCCTACTTCAATGACAATCCGGACATCGTCGGCATTATGGGTCATGTGCTGGCCGACGGTATCAAGGGGCCGGGCATCAAATATGCCGAAGCCTGCCGCATTGTGGAGGCATATGATGCCAAACCGCGCCCGCCCGTGCGGGAATTTGGCGAGTCCGACGGCCTGTACGGTTGCAATATGGCTTATCGCGCGTCGGCCATCGGCGAAACGCGCTTTGACGAAAATCTGCTCTATTATGGCTGGCTTGAAGATAATGACTTCTCGAACCAGCTTCTGGGGCGCGGTCGGCTCGTGCACACGAACGCGTTTGCCGGCGTACATTGCGGTGTGAAGACTTCGCGGTCTCCAGGCCTGCGCCTCGGCTATTCACAGATCGCAAACCCGGTCTACCTGATGAAGAAGGGCACTCTGCCAAAGCACAAGGCATGGACCATGATGAGCCGGAATATGCTCGCCAATCACGCACGTACCGTGGCGCCCGAACCGTGGGTAGACCGCTGGGGCCGTGCCAAGGGGAACTGGCTCGCCATTCGGCATGCCCTCACAGGGAAGATCTCACCGACCTACATCCAGCACCTCTAGAACAGGGGGTGGCAATCGTAGCAACTTGGAAAGGGCCGACATGAAAGTCGTGCTGCTGAACGTCAAATATTCTCCAAATCTCGGCGACGGGATCATCGCGGAGTGCTTCGAACATGCGCTTCGCGCAGCAGTCCCACGCCTTGATGTGTCGAGCTGTGATCTGGCGGGACGCACAGACTTTCAAAGCCGGAATCCAGGCCTGCGCAGTCTGGTCCTCGGCGTCATGGGGATGCTGCCGTCGTCCTTACGCAGTCCGGCGCTCGCCAGCCTTGTTCGCTATCAACTGAAGTCGCATGCGCTCGACCATTATCGTTGGCACCTGCGCGATGCCGACATTGCCGTCATTGGCGGTGGCCAGCTGATTGCCGATGCGGGCCTGAATTTTCCATTGAAGATCTCGTCCGCTGTCGAGATTGCCCGACAAAACGGAGCGAGAGTCGCGATATTCGGGGCGGGCGTCGGACAGCATGTCAGTGGCAAGGGGAAGGCACTGTTCCGTGCCGCCTTTGACCCCGGTCTCGAGGCCGTGGGCTTGCGGGATGAGCTTTCGCTTGAGAGGTGGAACGCCATGTTCGATACACCGCGCGCAAGCCTGGTTCATGACCCTGGCATGCTTGCCAGCGATCTTTATCCGGCGGAAAAGCGGCGCGCCGACCGCGTGAAGCCGAGGGTGGGGCTTGGCATCACCGACCCGAACATTCTGCGTCTCCACGCCGATACCGGTGAAGGGGCGCATGATACCGACTGGATAAGCCGGTATGCTGACCTTGCCTGCACGCTGACGGGCGAGGGCTTTGCGGTGAGCCTCTTCACGAATGGAGCGACCAACGATCAGTCTTGTGCCGCAAAAGTTTATCGGCGCATTCAATCCCGGCTCGCTGATGCTGGTGATGTGTCTCTCCGGGCCCGGCCAGAACGGCCCGATCAACTGGCTTCGATGATCGCCGGGTTTGACGCGGTCATCGCCCACCGCCTTCACGCAAATATTGTCGCGTTCTCATACGGCGTGCCGCATATCGGATTGCACTGGGACTCCAAGATGACAGGCTTTTTCGATGGCAAGGGACGGTCCAGATATCTGATCGGTTGCGACACACTGAGTCAGGAAGAGAAGATTGTGCCCTTGCTTCGAAGCGCCCTGTCGGAAGGGATTTCACCCTTCCAGCTGGCCGTGGCAAAGCGCTCGACGCGGGAGGCTATCGTCCGCTTCGCCAACGCATTGCTTGGTGATGAACACGTCGCTCAGGCGCGTGCAGGGTGAGCGTCTGAACGGGACGCGGCCCTCGGGCTAAATGTCAGTTTCCGGGACTCGAAATCATGGCTGTCGTGCAGCGATCACGCCAGTTGGCCAGAGGTTTGCATAAGCATTAATCCCATGTGATGTGAAGTCAGGGACATGCTTATGAGTATAGTAGCAACCGAGGCGACACGCATCGGTAAATCGCCGCGCGCACGCGCCGGTAGCCGTCTGGCACCTCTCGACGCCCTGCGGGGCATCGCAATCGCTTGGGTCGCTATCTTCCATTTTTGTTCGTTCTGGGCGCCCTCAGGGGCTGGGGACCCATTGCTGCCCTATGGTGACCTGCTTGCCTGGGTGCCTTTTGCCAGCGTCGGGTATCTCGGCGTCACCCTGTTCTTCATGATTTCGGGTTTCGTCATCCTCATGACCCTTGAGAGAACGGCGTCGCTGATTGATTTCGCAGTGCGCAGGTCGGCGCGCATCTGGCCAACGCTGGTTTTGTGCGGGTGTCTGACATGGCTCATCGCTCTCGCGATCGGTCCAGAGCAGTTCAAGGCCAGCCCGGCCGAGTTCCTGCTCAGCATCTTTGCGTTTCCCCCTCAATATATCGGCGACCTCACTGGCCAGTCGGACTGGGGCTGGCTCGACGGGGCATACTGGTCGCTGTGGGTGGAAGTGCGGTTCTATGCGATGATCGGTGTCTGCTACTATCTTCTGAAGTCTCGCTGGATGACTGGCTGGTTCGCATTCCAGGGGATTTGTGCGCTGCTGTTGCTCGGCTTTTCCTTCACGAATCTTGGCGTGCTCGACAAGATCGGATCACTGCTCTTCTATCAGGATGTGGTCTATTTTTCCTTCGGAATGATTGCCTTCAAAGTGTATTCTGAACGCCGGTTCTCGACCGGAATGAGGGTGGCTTTCGGTCTGAGCGCACTCCACGCACTTGTGCTGGTCCTGCACCTGACGGGTGGAAAACCGTTCAGTGCTGAATTTGTCTTCGGCTATGCGACCATCTTTATCCTTTTCTGGGCGGCGCTGTGGCACGAACCGTTCAAGAACCTGCTCGCATGGCAGCCTCTGGTCCAGATTGGACGAGCGTCATACTCCTTCTACCTGCTCCATCAGGTGATCGGGCTCAGCATTATGTACTGGGCAAGCCAGATGATGCCGGGATGGGCCGTCGCCGCGTTCGTGTTGCCGGCGGTGATAATCCTTCTCCTTGCCCTTTCGAGGGCGGTATTCCTGAACTACGAACAGCCGCTCAATCGCAAGATCGTGGAGTTGCAGGCCCAGACCGCCTGATCTGCCCGAACAGGATCTGCGGAGCGGCAAGTTTCTTGCGTGTCCGAGCGGAAGCCGTAACGTTTCGGTTCAGTTCATTCAGCCTGAGGAAAAGGTTGCCTTGCAAAGTCGTGATCAGAATGTCGGCAGTGCAGACCACCGGGCCGTTTTACCTGTCATCGGGTGCTTCGGCACCTTTGCGCCAGGAGTGATCTCTTGGGCATAGAACTTATCGGACTGATTACGGTCGCATTGGGTGGCTTTGCGATGTTGCGGTCGTCCGCCATGGCGCTGACGGTGCTCTGCTGTATGGGCCTGCTCGGTGCAGCGTCAGCCATGGCCTTTGGCGGGGCCAATATCACGCCTGGTCATCTGAGCCTTGGCTTTTTCGTTCTGGCGGTGATCGTCCGCCGCGATGGTATCGGTTATGCGACCCTTCCCATGCAGCGCGGCGGACCGGGCTTCGTGCTCTTGCTGCTTTGCCTCTGGGGCCTGGTGTCGGGCATGTTCCTGCCAAGGCTGTTTGCGGGCGAGCTGATGGTGTTCCCGATGACGCCGGATTTCAAGTTCATCATCGAGGAGCCGCTCTATCCTTCCGGCTCGAATTTCAATCACGCTGTCTACTTCATGAGTGGACTGTTCGTCTTCTCCTTCGTGGCCTCCATGGCGCGCACGAACGAGATGATGAAGAAGGCAGGCGGGGCGCTGATCATTGCCGGGGTCGTGAACCTGGTGATCGTGCTGGTGGATACAGTGACGTTCGCGGTTGGGGCGTCCGCGATGCTCGATTTCATTCGCAACGCTGATTATTCGCAGATCTTCTATCACAAGTTCATGGGCGTGAAACGCGTGACCGGCTCGTTTCCAGAGGCATCTGCCTTCGCGGCAGTTGCCGTCGGTTTGTTTGCCTATAATTTCAGGCTGTGGCGGGGCGGTGTCCGGACCCGGATGACAGGCTGGGTCACAATCGGAACGCTGGCAGCCATCCTCTTCTCGTTTTCGACGACGGGTTATATTGCCCTGATCGTCTATTTGACCATCGCCTATTCAAGCCTGCTCATCCGCTCGGACCGGAATACGCCCTATGCGATGCGGTCTTCGACCAATCGCGCCATATTCCTGTCGCTCGGGCCGCTTCTTGTCCTGGCCGGAGCAACGGCGGTCGCCATCAAGCCCGACCTGATTTCACCCATCGTCGATACGTTCGATGCATCGATCACCAACAAGCTTGGCAGCGCCAGTGGTGTCGAACGGACATCCTGGAACATGGTCGGCTTGCGGGCCTTCTTTGAAACGTTCGGCCTTGGCGCAGGGATCGGAAGTGTTCGCACGTCGAGCTTCCTTGTTGGCGTGCTGGCCAATCTCGGCATCATTGGAGCGGTATTCTTCACCGTATTTCTCGCGCGCCTGTTCCTGGTCGACCGCTCGGCGCGATCAGGGCTCGCCGACAATGAGTCACGCCAGTATGCGGCGGCCGCCCGCGCCGGATGCTTCACCATCTTTGTCGCATCTGCGGTGTCATCATCTTCGGTGGATCTCGGCATACATTTCTTCGTCATGGCCGGTCTGGCCTGCGCGTCCCTCTTTTATCGCCGGGTGCCTGCCGACGTGGTCGCTCCAAATGTCGAGCAAGACGCTGTGCCGCCGGCTAGTGGCACCATCTCTGCTCGAATGCGGGGCCATTTCTCCTAGTCTGGCGCGATACATGCATACCGGGCCGTCCAGCGGGAGTGTTCAATACCGAAACGCTTCTTGCTCAATTTGAGAGCAGAATGACCCAGTGTCTCGGCACCACGAATGAAGATGGATTTTTTGTAAGGAAAATCCTGCTTGGCTATTGCGCTCGCAGTGAAGAGCGAGCACAATGCAGTCGACCAGTTTGCGGATCGCAGTCTGGCAAAATGGGTCATGGGGACAGTCGACAACGGGCCAGTACGGTGTCGGCTCAATTTTGTTTTTTCTGAGCATGGAAAGGGGACGCCATGTTGTTCAAGTATGAGCCTGGCTCAGCGCACAAGCAGTTCAAAGAGCAAGGCTACGTGCATCTGAAAGATGTGCTTGCCGACGACTTCGTCGACTACATGACGGCGTTCTATGAAGAGACCCAGAAGACGGCTTCCGGTGAGGCCGAGGACTGGAAAGTCTATGGCAAGAAGCGGCAATACGTTTTCGAGTTTCCGTCGCAGGCTGTCGCTGAGGAATTTCGCGACGGACTGGCGGCGTTGACAGGCATCAGCCCTGACGGGTTCACGATTTCCGAGCGCCACCTCAAAGTCTATGACGAAGCTGCCAATCCATGGCCGGCACCGCACAAGGACCGCGCCGCATCCGAGGTATCGATCGGCCTGCCTGTGAAGCTTCCGGAAGGCTCTACCGTCTGCGTCTTCCCGGAGCTGCAATTTGGCCCGAACCCGGAAGAAAAAGCGGTCTTCATGACTGATCGTGACCATCCGGATCTCGAACACATCTACCAGAAAGAGACCTGCGTCATGCTCAATGAGAGTATTGGTGACCTCGTCGTCTTTCTCGGCTCATCCATCTTCCACGAGCGTGTGAAGGCCGCGGGTGCAGCCATCCTTTATATCAAGGTGAACGGCGACGGCCGTGACCCTCTTGGCGAGAATATTTTCGGAGACAAATCCGTCGCCGAAGCGCTCTAGGGCGCTTTCCTTAACCCATTGGCTTCAGCGTAGAGGGGACAACGCATGGCAGAGAAACTCAAATCAGCGGAGATGACTCCCGGACCAGGCTTCATGATCCGGAACAATTTCCCGCGGCCACCCAAGGAAATCATCGAAGGGTTCGCCGAATTCGAAACGGCGGATGTCTCTGACAGCCTGAACCGGCTCTACGCGATGAATGGCGAAATCCGGAACCTGTCGAATGACAAGGAACTTCTCGGCCCGGCGCTGACCGTCAAGCTTTACCCCGGCGACAATCTGATGATCCACAAGACGCTGGACATCGCAAAGCCGGGTGACGTTGTCGTTGTCGACTGCAGCGGCGCCATGACCAATGCCGTCTTCGGCGACCTCGTTGCAAACAAGGCGACCTATCGTGGCATTGCCGGTTTCATCATTGATGGCCTCATTCGCGACCTTCCGGGTGTTCAGGAAACCGGTATGCCGGTCTATGCGCGCGGCACGACGCCGTTCGGCCCGCTGCATCGCGGTCCAGGTGAGATCAACACGCCAATCAGCTGCGGCGGTGTCGTTGTCCATCCCGGCGATATCATCAAGGCCGACCTGACCGGCATCGCCGTCGTTCCACGCGACTATGGTGCGGAAATCCTTGAGCGCCTTCGCGCCAGCAAGGCACGTCAGGCCGCTTATGTGGAAGACGTCAAGCGCGGCGTGTTCTCCAATGCCTGGGTCGAGGAGCAACTGCGCTCCACCGGGTGCGCGTTCAACGACTAGACCCCGCAGCCAAGCTTTCCTCGAGAGGCTTAGACCCATGTCGGTTCAACCAGTTACACGCGTCTGGCTGCGCAACAAGCGGCGCCTGCTCGACGTGCAGGCTGGACTGGCACGGCGTCGTTTCCGCAGAATCCGGAACACCTTCTATAACAGTCTCTGGTCGGATGCGGCTGAAGCGGTTGGGGCAGAGCTTTCGCGCTGTCCCAACGGTCTCGTCCGGATCCGCAAGGGACAGGCATCCACCTTTGTCGATCACTCGGACCTGATGCTCGACAGCGCCATCACGCTGAGACTGATGGCGAACAAGGCCATGACGTTCGATTTCATGGCAGAGACCGATCTGCGGACGCCGGCCTTTGCGAAGTTCATGCTGTCCACGATCGAGAAGGCAGAGGCGTTTCTCGCAGGCCAGAATGGGCCAGTTGTCGTCAAGCCGGCTGACGGTACAGGCGGCGGCCGCGGCGTCACGACAGGCATCAGGACCGTGCAGGCCCTGCACGCCGCCGCGCGCCATGCGGCAGGCTTCAATCAGGCCCTGATGGTGGAAGAACAACTCGTCGGAGCGTCTTTCCGTCTTGTCTATTTCGATGGCGAATTCATCGATGCGGTGCGGCGCGATTCCCCGATTGTTGTCGGCGATGGCACGTCATCGGTATCCGCACTGGTGAAAGCAGAAAATGAGCGTCGGCTGGAAGGCGAGGAGATTACAGCTCTTTCGCCTCTCATCCTGGACCAGGAAAGCCGCAATACGCTTGCCGCCTCCGGCCTGACCGCAAGCCACGTCCCGGCGGCCGACGAAGAGGTGCGCGTGAAGCTTGCCGTGAATGAGAATGGCGCTGCGCAAAACCATGTCGTGCGCGATGATGTTCACCCAAGCATTATCGACGCTGGCGCCAGGCTGGTGAAATCGTTCGGAATAAGATTTGCAGGGCTCGATGTCACAGCAAGCGATATTTCGGCGCCGCTGGGGCAGGGGGACACGATCTTCAACGAGGTCAATGTCAATCCGGGAATCCACCACCACTACCTGGTCGCCAATCGCGACCGGACGGTCGATCTCGCTCCGCTCCTTCTGAACCGGATGTTCGAAACCGGAGCCGGCACGATTACCCTATGACCCAGTTCGACCCAGGCACCCCCGTCATCCTCCTTGGAGGACGCGAAAACGCAGTATCCGTGACCCGCAATTTCGGCCGCAAGGGCATACGCATCATCGCGAGCGGCCTGCCGGGCTGCCGTTCGATGAATTCACGCTACACCAGGGAGTCCTATCCGGTCCCTGAAGGCATGACGGCCAGCCATTACTGGCGTGAGCTGCTGTTGGTGAGCGATGTGGACCGCCTGAAGGGCGCGATCATATTCCCGTTCTGCGATGAGTCACTGGCCTTTGTAGAGGCGCACAGGGATGCCCTGGCCGAGCATTATCTGCTTGAAGAGTTCGTGCCGGAGCTGCGCCGCATCATGCTGGACAAGCAGGCGACCTTGAAGCTTGCCCGCGAAGTGGATGTCCCCGCGCCAAAATACTGGGAAATCACGTCCAGTCTGGATGTCCAGAACATTCGCGATGAGATCACCTTCCCGGTCATGGTGAAGCCGCTCGATTCCTTCGCCTTCATCCATGAGTTCGGACGCAAGCTCTTCATCATCGAGGACAGTTTCGACGAGATTGTGGAGAAGGTGGCGCTGGCCCGTTCAAAGGGGCACGACGTGATGGTGGTCGAAATGATCCCCGGACCGGACGATCTCCTGTCCAGCTATTACACTTATCGCACGGCTGATGGCGTATGCCTGTTTGACTACACGAAAAGCGTGATCCGCCGCTGGCCGCTGAACCGGGGCGGGTGCTGTTTTCATCAGTCCGAATGGCTGCCGGAGACCGCCGAAATCGGCAAGCAGCTCTTTGACCGGATCGGCTGGCAGGGTTTCGGCAATGTCGAATTCAAGCGTGATACCCGCGATGGCAAGCTGAAGATCATCGAGGTGAATGCGCGTTTCACGGCGGCACATCGCCTCGTGACGGCATCAGGCGCGCCCATTGATGAAATGATTTACTGCCACTTGACCGGTCAGCCCGTTCAGGCCTTTACGAGCTATAATAACAAGCTGCGGATGTGGTATCCGATCCGTGATTTCATGGCATTGCGGGAGCTGAACGGACTGGGCCGACTCGGCCCGGTATCCTGGCTGAAGTCAGTGTTCGCGCAGAAATTCGTGCTACCCTATTTCAGTCTAACCGATCCGATGCCAACGCTTGCAGAGAGTGGCGCAAACATTTCGCGTGCCTTCGGAAAAGTGACGGGTGTGTTCAAGAGGACGGAGCGCCATGCGGATTCCACGCGATGATCTTGCCAAGGTCACGTTCGGCGTCCTGACATCGGCCGGCGTCGATGCTGTACAGGCCGGCGCAGTCACCGAAAACCTTGTCTGGTGTGACATGGTGGGCCGGCGCAATCACGGCGTGGAACGCTTGCCCATCCTCCTGAAGCGCGCGGCTGCCGGGGGGATAAACTGTCAGGCCCGCCCGCAATTTACGCCGCTGTCACCGCCCGTGCAGAGGCTGCGCGCCGATAATGGCTTCGGGCACTATGCCGGCAAGCTGGCGATGGACCGGGCGTGTGAGCTGGCGAGTGAGCACGGCGTCGGTGTCGTTGGGGTCAGCGAAAGCAATTTCTTCGGCGCAGGCGCCTATTATTCCGAACTGGCGGCGCAACGCGGCATGATCAGTCTCGTTCTCAGCAATTCCTTTCCAAAAGTGGCTGCACCGGGCGGGCTGAAAGCGGTACTGGGAACCAATCCGTTCACCTTTGGCGCGCCGCGCTCAAACGGGCGTTCCGTGCTGGTTGACATGTCAACTGCTGCGGTGGCTGGTTCGACGGTGCGTGAGAAGGCCGCCAAGGGCGAAGTGTTCGAGCCCGGCATTGCCATAGATGCCGAAGGCGCCCCCATCCTCGACCCGAACAAGGTGATGTCCGGCACATTGCTGCCGGCGGCGGGCGGCAAGGGATTTGGGCTTGCCATCATGGTCGAAATCCTTGGCGCAGTCCTGACCGGCGCGGGTGTGTCGAAACAGGTCGGCTCGATGTACAAGCACGTCGACGCGGCTGGCAACAATGGCCAATTCTTCATCGCCCTTGACGTCTCATTCTGGATGTCGCCCGAAGCCTTTGGCGACCGCATGGAATTTCTGGCCGAAACAATTGCCGGGCCGGATGAGCCCGGACATGCGAGGCTGCCGGGGGAGGCGCGCTGGGCCCATTTTGATGAAAGCGCTCTCCATGGCATCGCTCTTGAACAGGAAACCTTGAACGCGCTGGAGGATCTCGCGCACGAACACGGCGTCGATCTGCCGTGGGCGCAGTGTCGGGGATAGTGATGAAGCGAACCTGTTTTCGATCTGAATGCGATGTTAGCCAGCGCGGGAGATCCGGGAGCAAGGCATGGCACTGAAAGTTGCTCTCTTTTGCGATGGCCCGGAACACCTGCAACCGTGGATGCTCCGTCTCGCTGAAGGCATATGCCGTCACGCAGACATGCAGATGTGCGGCCTGATCGTTTCGGCGGATGCCGAGCCGGACCAGGCACCGCGTCATCCCCTCATTCGTTTCTGGTGGAATTTCGAACGCAAGTTCGCTGCAAGGCCACAGCCGGCCGAGAGCGACATGTTTGCAGATATCCTCGACACCCTGCCCGCAGTCGACAGGCTGGACAGGGCCGGTATCGAAAGGCTTGGCGCAGACGTCGTGATCGATCTCAGCTCGACAGGGCGTATCGATCACTTCGCGTCTTTGTTCCGGTTCGGCATCTGGGGGCCGAGCGTTGTGCGTCATGGCGTGGGCAATGCTGCCATGCAGGCCATTGTCACCAATTCACCGGTAACCGAGATTCAGCTTGTGCACATTTCCGGCGCGAACCGTCCCAGGTCAGTGATCGCTTCGGCTGCGCTGAACACCAAATTCATCGTGTCGCGCAATCACCTCTTCATGTGTGAGAAGACGGTGCCGCTCATCCTGCGGGAGCTGAAACGGGCAACGCTGGACATTCTGGACATTGATGCGCTGAAGCGCGCGCCTGAGACACCAAAGCCAGCTGGTGCGGCGGATTTCGCAGTCTACCTGTGGAAATTCGCAGCCGGAATGGGCACGCGCGTCATCGAAAAAATTGCGACCAGGCTCGGCTTGCGTCCGGGGATGTTCTTCTTGAAGACGATGGATAGCGATATTTCAGGCGCCGAGCCTTCGGTGATGAAGGCGCACACCGCACCGTCGAATGAATACTATGCCGATCCATTCCTGTGGGAGAGGGATGGCGAAACCTACTGCTTCTTTGAAGTGTTCGACTACACGACCCAGAAGGGGCATATCAGCGTCGGACGACTGGCAGAGAATGAGCTGGAGGATGTCACACCCGTCCTCAAGACCGATTATCACTTGTCATTTCCATTCCTGTTCGAGCATGAAGGCGAACTCTTCATGATGCCGGAAACATGCGGCGCGAGGCGGATCGAGACGTGGCGCTGCGTCGAGTTTCCGGCAAGGTGGGAACGCAAAGCGACCATCCTCGATGATGTCATCGCCGCCGATTCCAGCCTGGTGCAGATCGGGGAGGACTGGTGGCTGTTTACCAATATATCCACCGATCCGTTCGGCGAGATGAATTCTGAACTACACCTCTACAAGGCGGACGGGCCGGCCATGACCAAGCGGACGCCGCATGCGCTCAACCCCGTGGTGTTCGATACCCGCACCGCGCGGAATGGCGGGCGCATCCTGGAACAGGACGGCGCATACTTCCGGATTTCGCAGGACAATTCGCACGGCCGCTATGGCTATGGCCTGAACGTGATGAAGATCGACCACATTTCGCTGAATGACTATCGCGAGACCATGGTGCGCAAGATTGAGCCGGACTTCGAACCGGGCGCGATTGGTTGCCACCACATGGACTCGCGCGGCGAGAAGGTTGTCATTGATGTGCGGCGGCGGGTAGGCGGCTACGGCTCTCGCGCCGGACGTGCAGACGCAGGGAGACTGCGTGGCCGAAATTGACCGCATCGTTGTCATTCATGACTATAGCGTCGCCGAGGGCGGCGCCGGTATGCTCGCCATGGAGGCGATCCGCCAGTATCGCGCGCGAGGCTATCCGGTCACGCTGATGACGGGGCAGGGGCCCAATGCGGCCCTCGACGCGCTCGGCGTGTCGGTTGTCGGCCTCGGGGCGCAGGGCCTGCTCGAAACCTCGAAGCTGGAAGCGCTTCGCAAAGGCATCCACAATTCCGATACGATGAAGCAGATCGGCGCGTGGATTGACGATAATGATACGCCTGCGACGGTCTATCACCTCAACAACTGGTCGCAGATCCTGTCGCCGACCATCTACAAGGCATTGCGCCCGGTGGCTGAGCGAACGCTGGTCACCTGCCATGATTTCTTCAACGTCTGCCCGAACGGCTCGTTCCTGCATTTCGGAAAGTCGCAGACCTGCGATGCGAGGCCGCTCTCGGCGGAATGTTTCTTCAAGCAGTGCGACCGGCGAAATGCATTCCACAAGTACTGGCGCTTTGCCCGTCATATTCATCTGAACCAGCTCGCGCAATTCAGGGCCAGTCCCAGCACATTCTCATTCATTCACGCTGAGATGCGGAACAAATTTGTGGCGGCGGGCTTCGAGGCCGCGGATACGGCCATCATTCCCAATCCCGTCAGCGCCTGGACGCAGGAGCGGATCCGGGCGGAAGAGAATTCCGGCTTCCTGTTTGTCGGTCGGGTTGGCCGCGACAAGGGCGCTGATATCGCGCTGCGGGCGACGCGGGATGCGGGACAGAAGATTACCATCATCGGTAGGGGCGAACTCGAATCCGAAGCTGACAGGTTTCCCGATGCGACCTTTACGGGCTGGCTCGACCGCGAGGAGATTGCGGGCCATGCGCGGCGGGCGCGGGCGCTGATCGTGCCCAGCCGGGTCACCGAGCCCTTCGGGCTGGTCATCCTGGAAGCGGCGATGAGCGGCCTGCCGGTGATCGTTTCCGACTCGGCGTATCTCTCACGTGATGCTGAAAGAATGGGCTTCGGATCGCGCGTGTCGGTGAGCGATGAAGCCGCGCTTTGCGAAACGATCAACCGGTTCGCGACTGATGACAGTTTGATCCGTGCAATGAGCGAGTGCGCCTTTTATCGTTCATCTGCCCTGTGTCACACGCCCGAATCATGGACGGACGCGCATCTCGAAATCTTTTCACGAAAGCTTGGTCAGGTTCCGATTGCGGAATCGGGCCATGGCGCCGGCCTGCGACGGGTCGCGACCTGATCCGGGATAGGCCGCACACCGATGAATGGGACGGAACGGAGCGTGCCACATTCGGGTCCGGTGACGTCGTGCCGAGCAATTCGTGAGCGCTTGCAGCAAAATTACAACACCCCCTTCTGGCAGAAAAAATCGTCGTGAATCAGAGCAGATTTGCTCGCTAACATTGCGTTTGACAGGTGGCCGGCGGCGAGCCTGATGCGCAATCTGTGCCGGTCACAAAACCATGAATTTTCTGTAGTCAAACTGTCACGCACTAAGGATACCCGTCCGCTCCGAGCAAGGCGCAAAACAGCGCTGGGTCCAACTTTGAAGCTCGGAAAACGATGGGGTTCCTCATGAAACTGAAAACTGCTGGAAGCGCATTTGCGCTACTGCTCGCTGCGGCTGCCTGTACGCAAGGGTCGGAAATATCCTCGCCGGGACCAACCAATCCGGGCACGCCTCCGGGCGGCGGTGGTAGCGGTGGCGGCGGCGGTGGTGGCGGCACGGCCTCGTGCCCAAGCGGCTTCACTGAAGGCGCCGCCGTTGGTGGTCTGACCACTTGTGACATTTCCGGCACGATCCTGGCTGATCTGACCGTTCCAAACGTGTCAGGCGTCGCGTATCGCCTCAGCGGCCGCGTCGACATTGGCGAGGATGTCGGCGCCGATGGTAGCGCGGGTGGCACGTCCGCGACCCTGACAATCGAGCCGGGTGTAACCCTGTTCGGCGAATCGGGTGACGATTACCTCGTCGTCAATCGCGGATCGATGATTGACGCCGACGGCAGCGCATCCGCCCCGATCGTCTTTACTTCCGCTGACGACCTTGAGCGCCAGGCTGATAGCGACGCTTCAAACGATGATGGCGGCGACAGCATCGGTGAGTGGGGCGGTCTCGTCCTTCTCGGCCAGGCGCCGATCAACAACTGCATCTCCGGCACGCCGGGCACCGCCTCCTGTGAAAACATCATCGAAGGCGTGCAGCCGCAGGCTTTCTATGGCGGCGCCGATACGAATGACAGCACCGGCACGCTCAACTATGTGCAGGTTCGTTTTGCTGGCAATGAACTCTCCACCGGTAATGAACTGAACGGCATCACTTTCGGCGGCATCGGAGCCGGCACCACGGTCGAGAATATCCAGGTCCATAACAATGCCGATGACGGCGTCGAGTTCTTCGGCGGCAACGTCAATGTCCGTTACCTGGTGCTGACCGGGAACGATGACGACTCCATCGACACCGACAATGGTTACAATGGCAATATTCAGTATGCGGTGGTTGTGCAGCGGGCCGCAGGCGGCGACAATATCGTCGAAGCGTCTTCCGCTGGCGGCGCGGTGGATCCGCGCTCGAACGCCACCCTGTCGAACTTCACCTTCGTGGGTAACCGTTCGAACGCCTTCCGCCTGAACACCAATACGATCGGCCGCTATGTCAACGGCGTCGTTGACTATGGCAAGGAGTGCTTCCGCTGGGAGACGTCTGCCGGTGACGGAACGGTCGGCTATGGCGGCATCGATGTCGATCCGAGCTTCGACTCCGTGCTCTTCGACTGTAATGGTGGCCTCGCCCTCGCTTCCGGCGACACGACCACCCCGCCAGCCGCAGTGTCTGGCGGAACGAACAATACGATTTCTCCAAGCTCGCTCTCGTCCGGCTTCTTCCCGGGACCAGAGGAAGGCGACGTCACGGTATTCGATGCCTCGACCCTCGACTCCTTCTTCGAGACGACCAGCTTCATCGGTGCTTTCGGACCAACCGAGACCGCAGATCAGAACTGGGCAACGGGCTGGACCTTCGCACTCTTCCCCGATCCTGAATGCCCGGTCGGGACGACCGACTCCGGCGTTGATCTCAACAGCTCGAATGTCTGCCAGATCACTGGCACCATTACCGAGGATCTTCGCCTGACAAGCGGCAATGTCTACGAACTCGTCGGCCGCGTGGATGTCGGTGTCGACACCGGCGCAGACGGCACGGCAACTGGCGGTAATTCTGTTGCTCTGACGATCGAGGCAGGCGTGACGGTGTTTGGCGACGAGGGTGACGACTATCTGGTGGTCAATCGTGGCTCGCAGATCTTCTCCAATGGCACGGCGTCTGATCCTGTCGTGTTCACGTCGGAAGACGATCTGACCAATTCGCAGGTCGATGCCGAGAACGCCATTGGCGAATGGGGCGGCCTCGTCATCCTTGGCCAGGCGCCGATCAACAACTGTATCGCTGGCACGCCGGGCACCGCGTCCTGTGAAAACATCATCGAGGGCGTCGAACCAAACGCCTTCTATGGCGGCGCGGATGATGCAGACAGCTCGGGTGCGCTTTCCTACACCCAGGTCAAGTTCGCCGGTAACGAGCTTTCCACCGGTAATGAACTGAACGGCATCACCTTCGGCGGTGTGGGCAGCGGAACCTCGGTTGAGTATATCCAGGTCCACAACAATGCCGATGACGGCGTCGAATTCTTCGGTGGCAGTGTCAATGTCCGCTACCTGGTGCTGACCGGAAACGATGACGACTCCATCGACACCGACAATGGCTACAATGGCAACATCCAGTTCGCCATCGTTGTCCAGCGGACCGCAGGCGGCGACAATATCGTCGAAGCGTCTTCCGCTGGCGGCGCGGTGGACCCGCGCTCGAACGCCACCCTGTCGAACTTCACCTTCGTGGGTAACCGTTCGAATGCGTTCCGCCTGAACACCAATACGATCGGCCGCTATGTCAACGGCGTCGTCGACTATGGCAAGGAGTGCTTCCGCTGGGAGACCTCTGCTGGTGACGGAACGGTTGGCTATGGCGGCGTCAATGTCGATCCGAGCTTCGACTCCGTACTCTTCGACTGTGATGGTGGCCTTGCCCTCGCTTCCGGCGACACGACCACCCCGCCAGAGGCTGTTGCAGCCGGATCGGCCAACACGACGGGGACCGCCAGCAGCCTGACATCGACCTTCGTCAACGGGGCGGCTGAAACTGCGGCAACGGCATTTGATGCCTCCACGCTCGACAGCTTCTTCGAAGCCACGAGCTATATCGGCGCCGTCCAGAACGCGCAGGATACCTGGTGGCAGGGCTGGAGCTGCGGCCTGGAAGCTTCCGATCCTTGCTGATGAAACTGCGCCAGACCGGCCTGGTCCGGTCTGGCGCCTTCCATCTGGTCTCAATGGCAAAACTCAAGAAATCTAATGTCCGACCGGAAAGGGCACATCGAAATGACTGACCGATCTTTTTACGTCTACCTCATGCTTTCAACGGCGCTTTGCGCGCTTCCTGCGCAGAATGCGATGGCTCAGGAAACCGAACCGGACACGCCGGTCGAGCTCGAGAATGAAGCTGAAGCCGACCGCAACCTCGACACTGTGGTTGTTCGCGGTGAATTCATCCCGGCCCCGCAACGCGAAACCTCCCAGGTCGCATCCTTCCTGACTGCGCAGGACCTGCAGCGCCAGGGTGATGCGAATGCGGCGCTGGCGCTTACGCGTCTCAGCGGCCTTTCCGTTGTTGGCGAGCGGTTCGCCTATGTTCGCGGTCTTGGCGACCGGTATTCATCGGCGCTGCTCAATGGCTCGCCGCTGCCGAGCCCCGAGCCGCTGCGCCGGACGGTGCCGCTCGACCTGTTCCCCTCGGATGTGCTGGAAGGCGCTGCCGTGCAGAAAACCTATTCGGCGGCCTATCCCGGCGAGTTTGGCGGCGGTGTAATCGATCTCAAGACGCTGCGCACGCCCCGTGAGAACTATGCAAACGTAAAGGTCGGGGTCGGTATCAATCCTGAGTCCAATTTCAATGACGGCGTCTATTATCGTGGCTCCGACAGTGACTGGTCGGGCTATGATGACGGCCTGCGCGACCTGCCCGGTCCACTTGCGAGCGTCATTTCCAGCGGCACGCGCCTCAGCTCCCTGACGGATGCCGAGGTCGAAGTCGTTGGCGAGAGCCTCGTCAACTCGCCGCTGAGCGTGGTGCAGAAGGGTGAGCTTGGCCCTGACTTCAACGCATCGATCGATGGTGGCTGGAGCGGCGATTTCGGGTCCTTCGATCTCGGCCTTGTCGGCGTTGTCGGTTATGATGGCAGCTGGAGCGTCCACGAGGCAAAACGCCAGGTCGCTTCCAATGATACGGTCGGCATCGATCTCGAAACGCTCGAAACCACCTTCGAAGCAACTGTGAATGCACTTGGCTCTGCGACACTGGGCTGGGACCTCAACGAAGTTCAGGCGACTGCCTTCTATGTCCACACGACGTCGAAGGAAACGCAGGTCGACCAGGGCAGCGACTTCAACGCGCCCGGCTCGACCGGTCTCGTCTACGATGAATCGACCGGCTGGTTCGAACGGGAACTTGCCTTCTTCCAGCTTCGTGGTCTGCACGAATTCGGCGATTTTGACTTCAACTGGCGTGGATCGATCTCCGAATCCAGCCGCGATGCGCCTTATGAGCGTTCGCTTCGCCGACTGGTCGATGATCAGGGCCGCGTTCGCTATTCAGTGGCGAACAATTACAATATCCGCTTCTCCGAACTGACCGACGAGAATCAGAGCTTCGGCGGCGACCTGTCCTACACCATGCCGCTCGGCGACTATCGCGAGGCTGTGTTCAAGGCCGGTTACGATTATTCGACGACAGACCGTGAGTATAATTTCGTCTCCTTCCGCTTTGCTGGCGGCAATGCGCTTCCGCTCGACGTGCAGCTGGCCCGTCCGGACTATCTGTTCTCGCCGGACAATATCGGCCCTGGCCGTTTCGAACTGGTGGAAAGCACGTCGATCAACGACTCCTACCGGGCAAACCTGGATGTCGCAGCTGCCTTCATCGAGGCGGACATGGAAATCCTGCCCTATATCCAGACAACGCTGGGCGTGCGGTATGAAGAGGGCGAGGAGTCCGTCGAGACGTTTGACCGGTTTGGCAATATCGGCAATGGCGGCTCCATCGAGAATGAGTATTGGCTGCCATCGGCAACCTTTACCTGGAACTTTGCTGAGGATCTGCAGCTGCGTCTCGGATACTCTGAAACGATTGCCCGTCCGCAATTCCGCGAACTGGCTCCGTCCCTCTATTTCGATCCGGTTGGCGACCGCAGCTATCGCGGCAACCGGTTCCTGGTAGACAGCGAACTCACCAATTATGATGCGCGCCTCGAATACTATCTCGGCCGCAACGAGTTCATCACACTGGGCGGTTTCTTCAAGGAACTTGAAAACCCGATCGAGGAAGTCCAGTTCGCGAACGCGACTTTCGTTTACGAGACAACCTTCATCAACTCGCCCAAGGCCGAGCTTTACGGTGTCGAAGCGGAGTATCGCACGACGTTCGACATGCCGGTCTTCTCCGATTACTCATGGGTGTCGGATCGCGACTGGATGTTCGCCATCAACTACACCTACACCGAGTCTGAAGTGCAGGCGCCGAACGGATCGGTCATCATCGACCCGTTCACCGGCCGTGACCTTGATGCCTCCCAGTTCAATATTGACGGGACTCAGCTTCAGGGGACGCCGGAGAACATCCTGAACATGCAGTTCGGCTGGGAGAACAATTCCGAGCAGTTCACACTGCTGCTGAACTGGGTCGATGAGCGCATCCTCCAGCGCGGGATCGATTCCCAGAGCGTCAGCCTGCCGGACATCATCGAAGATCCGGGCATCACCCTGGACGCGGTCTACAATCGTGACCTGATGATCGCCGGGCAGGACCTGAAACTGGGCCTCAGCCTCCGCAACATCCTCGATGAGGCGCATGAGGAGTTCCAAGAAAGCGATACGATCGGGCGCACGGAGTACAACACCTACGATCGCGGCCGCAGTTTCTCGGCCAGCCTGACGATGCGGTTCTAGAGATTGTTCGTTTGTTGAGTTGCCGGCGGGAAGCAGTGGTCTGAGAGCCAAGCGTCCCGCCGGCATTTTCTTTTCCACCTCAGTGAAAGTCCCGGCTGGCAGGGATGATGCGGACATCGCGCGGGTGGCGATGGCTTCGCCTTGGTGGTCCCTTGCGGTCCGGAATGGGGCGGTGCACCTCGTCGGCGCGGGCGATCGCGCCCTTGAGCGGGTCGAACTGGGCATCTTCGGAAAGCAGGTGCAGGTCACTGGTCAGGTCGATCAGCTGGTTGGCCACGATGTGGGTGACATTGTCGGCCGTCTGGACGCGTCCATTCACCAGCATGATCCGCGCGCCCATCAGTGTCGGCCTGTAGACCTCTCCCACACGTGGCCAGATGACCAGATTGGCGATGCCCGTTTCATCCTCGAGGGTTACGAAATAGACCCCGCTTGCCGAGCCTGGTCTCTGGCGAACCAGGACCACACCGGCGGTTCGGACGCGCGCGCCATTGCGCAGCCCGTTGGCTTCGACCGTCGTCTTGAGGCCGAGGGTCCTGTAGCGTTCTCTCAGGAAGCTCATCGGATGCTCCTTAAGCGACAGGCGGGTCATCTGATAATCCTGAAGGACATGCTCAGACGCCGGCATCCGGGGCAGGGTGACCGGCATTTCAGCCTGTTGTTCGCTGGCATCGGCGGCAGCAAAGAGAGGCAGCGGTTTTCCCCGCGTCTCGCCGCGCACCGCCCAGAGCGCTTCGCGCCGGTCCATACCGATTGAGCCGAAGGCATCGGCCGCGGCGAGCTGTTCAAGCGCCCGCCGGCCAATCCCGGTACGGCGGCGGATATCTTCGGGATGCTCATAGCCGGACCCGCGCGCTTTCATCAGCGCTTCCATCTCATCCTCGCGCAGGCCTTCGACCTGGCGAAAACCCAGCCGGACGGCGCAGAAGCCGTTCTTTCCATCAGGCTCCAAAATGTTGTCCCAGTCAGAGAGGTTCACATCGACGGGCCGAACCTCCACCCCATGTTCCTGCGCGTCGCGAACGATCTGGGCCGGTGCGTAAAACCCCATGGGCTGGCTGTTCAGAAGCGCAGCGCAGAAGACGTCGGGATGATGCTTCTTCAGCCAGGAGGAAACATAGACGAGCAGGGCGAAGGAGGCGGCATGGCTTTCAGGAAAGCCATACTCGCCAAAGCCCTTCACCTGGTCGAAACAGCGATGGGCAAAGGCCGGATCATAGCCCCGCGCGATCATGCGCGAGACCATCATCTCCTCGTAATTCTGGATTGTTCCGACCTTCCGGAAAGTCGCCATGGCGCGGCGCAGGCCATTGGCTTCGTCGGCGGTAAAGCAGGCCGCGTCGATGGATATCTGCATCGCCTGCTCCTGGAAAAGCGGGACGCCAAGGGTGCGTTTCAGGATCTTCTCCAACTCGTCCGGTGGCCCGAACTCCGGCGCTGGGCTTGGATAGGAGACGCTTTCCAGCCCCTTGCGGCGGCGAAGATAGGGATGAACCATGTCGCCCTGGATCGGCCCGGGGCGGACAATCGCGACTTCGATGACAAGATCATAGAAGGTACGCGGGCGAAGGCGCGGCAGCATGTTCATCTGCGCGCGGCTTTCGACCTGGAAGACACCGAGACTGTCGCCCTCGCAGAGCATGTCATAGGTCGCCTCGTCGCCTTGCGGGATGGAGGCGAGATCGTGCTCTATCCCCTTGTGCAGCTTCAGGAAGTCGAACGCCTTGCGGATACAGGTCAGCATGCCAAGCGCGAGCACGTCGACCTTCATGATGTTGAGGGCGGAGATGTCATCCTTGTCCCATTCGATGAAGGTGCGCTCATCCATGGCGGCATTTCCGATGGGCACGGTTTCGGTGAGGAGGCCCTGTGTCAAGACGAACCCTCCGACATGCTGGGACAAGTGCCGCGGGAAGCCGATGAGTTGCCGGGTGAGGATGATGGCGCGGCGGACCATCGGATTGTCCGGATCAAGGCCTGCCTCGCGGATTTGCCTTGCATTGATTTCAGAGCCCCAGGCCCCCCAGACCGTTCCGGCAAGGGCAGAGGAAATGTCTTCTGAAAGGCCGAGCGCCTTGCAGACTTCGCGGACAGCCGAGCGCGGCCGGTAACAGATGACGGTTGCCGTCAATGCGGCGCGCTGGCGGCCATACCGGCGGTAAACGTACTGGATGACTTCCTCGCGCCGCTCATGCTCGAAGTCGACATCGATGTCCGGCGGCTCTTTACGCTCCTTGGAGAGGAAGCGCTCGAAGAGAAGGCTGGTCACGCTGGGGTCGACGCTGGTAATGCCGATACAATAACAGACGGCCGAGTTTGCCGCAGAGCCGCGCCCCTGGCAGAGGATGCCCTCACTGCGGGCCCAGGCGACAATGTCATGCACGGTCAGGAAATAGGGGGCGTAATCCAGCCCCGCGATCAGCTCCAGTTCCTTTTTGAGGGCCTTGCGAACGCCATCCGGGACGCCGGCCGGATAGCGCCAGTCGGCCCCGGCCCAGGTGAGGTCCTCAAGGTGTTGCTGGGGTGTCTTTCCCGGCGGCACCGGCTCGTCGGGATAGTGATAGGACAGCTCATCAAGGCTGAAGCGGCAGCGGTCCAGTATGTCCACCGTGCGCTGGATGGCCGGTTCGAAGCCCTTGAACAGGCGCGCCATTTCAGTGGGCGGCTTGAGGTGTCGCTCGCTATTCGCTTCGAGGCGGTAACCGGCTTGCTCAATGCTGCAATGCTCACGGATGCAGGTGACGACATCCTGAAGTGGTCGGCGCTCTGGGTGGTGATAGAGGACATCATTGATGGCGACGATCGGGACGCCAATGCGGGCCGCCTGATCGGCCAGCCGGGCAATGCGCTCGCGGTCTCGTCCCCTGAACCGGAAATTGACCCCTAAATAGACTGCATTCGGCCTGTTTTCGGCCAGGCGTTCGAGCAGGGCGAAGAAGTCCTCGTCCGGCTTTTCGGGGGGGAGAAAGATGAAGATCTGCCCGTCCGATGCGCGGAGAATATCTTCGACATGGATGAGACAGTCGCCCTTTTCAGCGCGCAGTTTTCCTTCGCTCAGCAGTTTTGAAAGCCGCCCATAGGCTGCCCGGTCTGTCGGGTAGCAGAGCATTTCCGGGCCATCTGCCGGTACAAGGCGTGCGCCGACTGCCAGGCGCAGCCCATGTTCCTTTGCCGCGAGGTGGGCCCGCACGACACCAGCCAGCGTGTTGCGGTCGGCGACCCCGATCCCGTCCAGGCCGAGGCTGACGGCCTGCAGCACTAATTCCTCTGCATGGCTGGCCCCGTGCAGGAAGGAAAAATTCGTCGTGACGGCGAGTTCGGCATACCGGGTCATGCAAACAGCCCCTGCACGAACCAGTCAGGCGCCCCGCCCCGCCCATCTTCATACAGCCCATCGCGATAGAGCCAGTAACGTCGTCCAGCCTCATCCTCGACGCGGTAATAATCGCGCGCGCGGGGCAGGTGCGTGATCGGCGTGCTGTCCTCGTTGGCGTTGAGGCTGCGGCGAAATTCGGCGATGAGGTCAAAATCCGCGCGCTTGTCGAGCTTGGGCGAGAGCCACTGGCGCGAGGCCCCTTCCGGGCTGTGGTTCTGAGGTGGGGCTGTATGTTTCCACCATTCCGGATTGATCCGTTCAGGGCCGTCTGCACGGACAACACGCCGGATCACGCGCCGCCAGACGAAGCGCAGCGGCGGACCATCCGGCACCTCGGCCATCACCTTGACCCGCTCGGGCCGCTGCAGAAGCCGTAGCGGACGGGGGCCGGACTTGGGGTTTGGAGGCGCAGACGGGGCGAGGGCGCCCTCAAAGTCTTCGCGCCGTTCCGCAAGTTCAGGAATATGGCTTTCAACGGGACGGCGGATGCTGACAGCGCCCGCTCCAAGCTTTGCGGTGATACGGTCTGCAAGCGCCGAAAGGGCGACCTCGTCCGTATTGCTGGCAGCAAGATCGCCGGACAGGGCTGCAGCGCTGGTCTGCATGAGGCCGGTGCGATGAGCCTCCAGCAGGAGGAGGTCAATTCCGAAGCCGGGGTCGATCCGGTCAATCTTCTCGCTGAAGAGCCGCAGGATATGTCTGGGCGTGCGCACCGGCTGCGATGTTGTGATGTCGATAGCCGTGTTCGTTCCATCTGCGCGGAAGGCAGAAAGCACGAAGTGGCGCGCCCCCTGTCCGAAGGCAGTGAGGTCATCGCAGAGTTCGGCGGCAAGTTTCTCCAGCCCGATCTGAATGGCTTCGCTGGTGGCGATGGGGTCCGGGCAGGCAAGACGCACCGATTTGGCCGGGGTGGGACGTAGCGGATCAAGCGGTTCATGGCGAAACCCAAGCGCCTGGTCCAGCCGGTGGAGGACCCTGTCCGCGGCGCTTTTCGACTGGAAACGACGGGCAAGCGCCTTGCGGTCAATGCCATAGAGCTGGCCGATGCGTGTAAGGCCGAAACGGCGCAGGAGGAGCGTTGCCTCACCGGAAAGACGCAGGGCCGAGACAGGGATATCCACGAGACCGTCAGCTTCTTTTCCATCGGGCAGAATGGTGCCTGGCGCTGCGCGTGAAAGGGCCTTGGCCGCGCCCGGTGTGCTGGCGAGACCGGGCTGGAAAGGGATTGCATTGGCTTCGAGCAGGGCTCCGATCGCTGCGACCATTTCCTTTTCCCCGCCATGCAGGTGATCACAGCCCGTCGTCTCAAGCATGAGGGCGTCCGTGCCATCAATTGCGACGAGCGGGCTGAACCGGATCATCCAGTGGGCGAGCCTCTCCAGCGCGCGGGCATCAGCAGCCCGGTCAATCTCTTCGCAGGCAAGGTCCGGGATGCGGGCCCTGGCATCGGTGAATGCCAGGCCGGCTGTCACGCCAGCCTTCTCGGCGAGACTGTTTGCAGCGGCAATGCGAAGGCCGGAAGGACCGGCTTCTGTCAGGGCGAAGGGACGGCGTGGCTCAGCCGGTGCGCCGGAGCGGGAGAATGTCTGCCGGGACAGTCTCTCCCGGCGAAGGCGCGTCAGCGGCCAGTCCGGAAACCACAGTGAGAGATAGCGTTTCATCATCGAGTTCCACATCGAATGAGTGGTCGGCCATGTGCGGGGCTTGTCTTGAGCGTTCGAGCGTGGCCTGCCAGCGCGGATTGCCGGGGGCTTTGCGGTCATAGCGATTGGGGGCTGAGGGCCGGGGCGCAAGGCGCCATCGCGCCGTCGAAGCCGTTGCCCCTTCGCGGGTGTAGGGCATCAGCAGGATGACCGGGATGCCATGCCGGCTGGAGGCGAGCGCCAGGCGGCGGCTGGCGGTGAAGTCCATGTCGGCAAGCTCACCAATGACGAGGCCCGCCGCTGCAGACCGGATGGCTTCCTCAATCGCCCAGAGCGTGTCTGGAAGCTTGCGCGTCGAGACATGGAGCAGGTCATCCCGTTCGCGCCGCAAACTCCGCAGTCCGGCCTCAAGAAGATGACCATGATTGGTGAGGAGGCCGGACTGGCTGACCCAGACGGTTGCGCCTCTCCTTGGCGGGGCGGCACCAAGTGCAAACCCTGTCAGGGCCGGCATGTCCCCGAAATTTTTTTCGCAGACTTCATGTACGCCCGAACTGCCCAGACCAAGCGGGAAACTGGCCGGTTGGCGCGGCTTGGAAGCCTGCCCGAGCCGAAAGACGCCGGGGGTCTGGAGAGCGGGTGTTGATGCCATTTGTTCATTATTTGTTCTCATGGCAAAAAGAGTCAATCGGGGAAGCGGACTCTTTTTGTGGGGGGCTGTGAAATCACCCGGTTGCACGCCGGGAAAATTATGTTCTACATATGTTCCAGGCAGAAAGCTACTCCATGACGAAGAAGACGATCATCCAGAAACTTTCCATTCTCGCCGATGCTGCAAAATATGATGCCTCCTGCGCCTCATCGGGGACATCGAAGAGAAACTCGGTTGGCAAAAGCGGCATCGGTTCGACAGAAGGCATGGGGATTTGTCATGCCTATGCGCCGGATGGCCGGTGCATCTCGCTTCTGAAAATCCTGCTGACCAATTTCTGTATCTATGACTGTCGCTATTGCGTGAACCGGTCCTCCTCGAATGTGGAGCGGGCGCGGTTCACGCCCGAGGAAGTCGTCTCGCTTACGCTGGATTTCTACAAGCGGAACTATATTGAAGGCCTGTTCCTGTCGTCGGGGATTATCCGATCTCCCGACTATACGATGGAGCAGCTGGTCGAAGTCGCAAGAAGCCTGCGCGAGGATCATGGGTTTCGCGGCTATATCCACCTCAAGACCATCGCTGAGGCCGATCCGGCATTGATCGATGCCGCCGGACGACACGCCGACCGACTGTCGGTAAATGTCGAGCTGCCGACCGATGAAAGTCTTTCTTCCTATGCGCCGGAAAAGACGGGGCAGACGATCCGGAAAGCGATGGCAGATGTGAAATCGGGTATTGATGATCGCAAGGACGCCGCGAAGAGCCGTCTCATCAAAAAGGCAAGACCTCCAGGCTTCGCGCCGGGTGGTCAGTCGACCCAGATGATCGTCGGGGCAGACGGAACCAATGACGCGACCATTCTGACGACGTCATCCAGGCTCTATGCGGGGTATGGCCTGAAGCGGGTCTACTATTCGGCGTATAGCCCAGTGCCTGACGCCTCGTCTGACCTTCCGCCGATCAAGCCGCCGCTCATCCGTGAACACCGGCTCTACCAGGCAGACTGGATGTGCCGCTTCTACGGCTTTGAGGCCAGCGAAGTGGTAAGCGCTACAACCGATGGCATGCTCGACCTTTCCATTGACCCGAAGCTTGCCTGGGCATTGGCCAACCGGGCTCATTTCCCGGTGGATGTGAACAGGGCGTCGCGGCGTGACTTGCTACGAGTTCCCGGCCTTGGACCAAAGACGGTGAAGCGGATCATCGCGGCGCGCCGACATGGGCGGTTGCGACTGGATGGGCTCGCGAAACTCACCCGCTCGATCAGGACCGCGCTGCCATTTATCGTCGCCGCAGACTGGAGTCCTGGCGGCCTCACCGATGAGGCGGGCCTCAGGCAGCGTTTTACGCCCCCGCCAGAGCAGTTGAGCCTGTTCGCATGATCGAGGTGGAGCTGCAGTCCGAGACAGATTTCGAGGGATGGCGCGTCGCCGCGCGAAAACTATGCGCGGCGCAGATCAGACCGGCGCAGATCAGCTGGCGATTGCCGGGGCAGGCCGGATCGCTGTTCGGCGGTGACAGTAGGCTCGACCAACTCGAACCGGTCCGTGAGGTGAGGGCGACGAAACCATTTCTGGACCTTGCAAGGAAGATCGTCTGTTACAGGGATGAACAGCGATTTGACCGTTTGTACTCAGCGCTCTTCAAACTGCAGTCGGCGCCGCACATCCTTTCCCATCGCCTCGACGCAGACACCGACTGGCTGATGAGCGCGCAAAAGGCGATCCGCCGTGACATTCACAAGATGCATGCCTTTGTCCGCTTCCGCAAAGCCGGTGAAAGCGTGGACGGGCGCGAGCATTATGCCGCCTGGTTTGAACCGACCCACCGGATCACCACGCTTGGTGCACCTTTCTTCAGGCGCCGCTTTCCAAACATGAACTGGGTCATCGTGACACCGGAGGCGAGCGCGATGTGGGACGGAAGCGACCTTACATATGGGCCCGGTGGCCGGCGCGAGGATGTGCCTTCTGACGATTCCGTCGAAGACCAGTGGAAGACGTATTTTCAGGCCATCTTCAATCCAGCCCGTCTGAAGGTTTCGGCGATGACATCCGAAATGCCGAAGAAATACTGGAAGAACATGCCTGAGGCGGCGCTCATTCCGGACATGATCGCGAGTGCGCAGGCCCGCACGCGGCAGATGCAGGATGAGGCGGTGACCGCGCCAACTCTTCTTTCGTCCCGCCTGGCCGAGCGCCATCAGGCACAGCGACAGGGACCTGAAACACCCCAGACGCTCGAAGAGGCACGCAAGGCGATCCTTCACTGCACGCGCTGTTCGCTGCACTGTCACGCCTCACAGCCTGTGTTTGGCGAAGGCCCGGCCAGGGCGCGGATAATGATTGTCGGAGAACAGCCCGGCGATCAGGAGGATATTGCGGGAAAGCCCTTCGTCGGCCCCGCCGGAAAGGTGCTGGATGGCGCTTTGGAACAGGCCGGGATCGAGCGCAGCGCGGTCTATGTCACAAATGCCGTGAAACATTTCAAGTTCACGCCGCGCGGAAAGCGGCGCATGCACGCCAAACCGAACGCTGGAGAGATTGATCATTGTCGCTGGTGGCTGGACCTTGAGCGCGCGCAGGTCGATCCGGCGGTTACGGTGGCGCTCGGCGCGACGGCGTTGCGGGGTGTGCTGGGCAAGTCGGTGAAGGTGGGGGACGTGCGTGGAACGGTGATCGATCTCGGAAACCGGGGGCAGCTGGTTCCGACAATCCACCCATCCTATCTGCTGCGCCTGCCCGACAAGGGTCTGCGGGCGGAGCAGGAAGCCATGTTCATAGATGATCTTGCACGCGCGGCCAGACTGGCCGCCTAGGCGCGCTCGAACCCGGCAAGGGCAAGGGAGGGGCAGGGGATTGCTGCCGGGTCGGTTGTTTTCACGTCACGGGAAAATGCGTGCTGAACGCTTTCCAGATCGAGATCTTCCATCGCGTCATAGGTGTTGAGATAGACGTTACCAGAGAGTTCTTCCAGGAAGTGAGAGCGATTGAGCCGGTCCATGACGGGCCCCTTGATCTCTGACAGGTGTAAGGTGACGCTGGCATCCCTGAGGCGTTCATTGATTGCTTCGAGACTTTCGAGGCCGCTCGCATCGATCCGGTTCACAGCGGGGCACATCAGGACAAGGTGTTCGAGATCCGGCCGGTTGCTGATGACACAGTATACTGTGTCTTCGAGGAAGCGGGCATTGGCAAAATACAGGCTTTCATCGATGCGGATGATCAGCGCCTTGTCTGAAATGACGACGGCGTGGCGGTTCACATTGCGAAAATGGTGTGTGCCTGGCACCTGGCCGACAAGCGCGAAATGCGGACGGCTCGTATTGTAGAGATGCAGGAAGAGCGAAAGTGCGACGCCGGTTGTCACGCCAAGCTCGACGCCGGAGAAGAGCGTGACGAGGATCGTCGCGGCCATGGCGACGAAGTCGGATTTTGAGTAGGACCAGACCTGCCGGATGGCCTTAAGGTCAACCAGCGACAGCACAGCGACGATGATGGTTGCGGCGAGCACAGCTTGCGGCAGGTAGTAGAGATACGGCGTCAGGAAGACGGTTGCGAACGCAATGCCAATCGCAGTGAAGGCGCCGGCAGCGGGTGTTTCCGCGCCCGCATCGAAATTCACAGCGGAACGGGCAAGTCCGCCGGTGACAGGGTAGCCGGATGAAATGCCCGCCGCGAGGCTGGACGCGCCGAGGCCGATCAGTTCCTGGTTCGGGCTGATCCGCTGACGGCGCTTGGCGGCAAGCGTCTGGGCGACAGAGACAGATTCCACGAAACCGATGAGTGCAATCAGCGCAGCGGAGCCCAAGAGCTGCATCCAGATCTCTCGGTCAAAGGCCGGAACGCCAATGGTGGGAAGGTCGCGGGGGACCTCGCGGAGAATCTTCACGCCATCCTCCTGCAGCTGAAGGAGAGCGACGGCAAGGATGCTCGCGACAACAGCGAAGACAGGGCCCGTGCGCGTGATAATGGTGGCAGCTTTTTCGGGCAGGCCGACGGCTTTAAGCGCCGGCTTCATGTATTTCCGCGCGCCGAAGAGAAAGATGAGTGACGCGCCGCCGATGATCAGGGTCGGGATATTCGTCGCGCCAATATTCTGCCAGAGCGACACGACGATTTCGAACAGGTTGTGCCCGCCCGCACTGATACCGAGGATGTGTTTTAGCTGAGAGGCGGCGATGATGATGCCCGAGGCTGTGATGAAGCCCGAGACGACCGGGTGACTGAGGAAATTGGCGAGAAAGCCCATCCGCAGCAGGCCGAGCACGAGCAGGATCGCACCTGAGAGCAGGGCCAGGATGACAGCGGCCTGGATATATTCAGGCGAGCCTTGTGCGGCGATCTTCCCGGCGGCCGCGGCTGTCATCAGGGACAGGATCGCGACCGGGCCAACCGCAAGCGTCCGGCTGGTGCCGAAAATGGCATAGGCGATCAATGGCAGGATGGACGCGTAAAGGCCGACAACCGGCGGCAGCCCAGCCAACATGGCATAGGCGAGCGATTGCGGGATAAGCATGATCGTCACGATCACCGCCGCAATCAGGTCATTGACCAGTGTCTCGCGTCTGTATTCGCGCCCCCATTCGAGAATGGGGAAATATCTCGAAGCCCTGAACGCCATGCTCGCCCCTCCTGACCCTTATAACCGCTAAAGGGCGTTGATGGGGAGTTTCATGTAGCGCTGCCCATTGTCTTCAGGCTCGGGCAAGTTGCCCGCGCGCATGTTGATCTGCACCGATGGGAGGATGAGTTTCGGCATGTCGAGTGTGGCATCGCGGGCGGTGCGCATCTTCACGAAGTCCTCTTTCGAGATGCCGCCGCCGACATGGATGTTGTGGGCCTTCTCTTCCGCAATCGTGGTCTCGAACATGTAGGTGTCGCGGCCCTTCGCCTTGTAGTCGTGGCAGAGGAAGACGCGCGTTTCGCCGGGCAGGGCAAAGAGACGCTGGATGGAATCGTACAGCGTTCCGGCATCGCCGCCGGGAAAGTCGCAGCGGGCCGTGCCATAGTCCGGCGCGAAGATCGTGTCGCCGACAAAGACCGCATCGCCGATGAGGTGGCTCATGCAGGCAGGCGTATGACCGGGCGTGTGGATGGCTTGGGCCTCAATCGTGCCGACCTTGTATCTCTCGCCATCCTTGAACAGGTGATCAAACTGGCTGCCGTCCGTGTGGAAGCGCTGGTCCTCATTGAAAATTTTCGCGAAGACTTTCTGCACCGTCGAAATGTGCTCGCCAATGGCGGTGCGCCCGCCGAGCTGGCTTTTGACATAGGGCGCGGCAGTCAGATGGTCGGCATGGACATGGGTGTCGATGATCCAGTCAACAGAAAGGCCCTTTTCCTTCACGAAGGAGATTATCTTGTCCGCAGACACGGTTTTTGTGCGCCCTGAGGCCTGATCGAAATCGAGCAGGGAATCAATGATGGCGGCCACATTGTTGGTTGGGTCCCAGACGACATAGGAATAGGTATTGGTCGCGTCGTCGAAGAAGTGTCTGACTTCGAGCTGCGGCATGACATGCTCCTTTCGTTTGCCTGAGCGTGCAGTCTGTTTGGCCCTCGCTGGAGGGCCGCACCAGCCGATGATCCCCTTGTCATGCAGGGCGGCTGAGCCCAAGGCTTGTAATTTAGTATTTTATAAAATACAAGAATGAAATGCTTTCGCATGGTGACACTGGCCCTGCCGGTCACCTCATTCGATCTGGTCAGGAGCTCGATGGAAAACTTTACCCCCCTTTCGGCGATTATTGGCGGCGCGCTGATTGGCGTCTCGGCAGTTATGCTCATGGCGTTGAACGGGCGCATTGCGGGCATCAGTGGAATCTTTTCGGGCATTGCCACGGCGGGGCGCGGCGACCGGTCATGGCGGTTGAGTTTTGTGGCTGGTCTTGTCGCTGCACCACTGATCTTTGGGTTTGTGGCGGGCGAGATGCCGGCAATTGAGATAACGTCCAGCTGGCCGCTCATCATCATTGCGGGCTTGCTTGTCGGCTTTGGCACCCGGCTCGGGTCGGGCTGTACCAGTGGGCATGGCGTGTGCGGACTGTCTCGACTGTCGCTGCGTTCAATCATTTCCGTCGGCATTTTCATGATTGTTGGCGTCATTGCAGCCACCCTGATGCGTCATGTGTTCACGGGCGGAACGGGGAGTATGGGGTAATGCGAAATCTTGCTGCCTTGCTCGCCGGTCTGGTCTTCGGAGCCGGACTGGTGGTCTCGCAAATGATCAACCCGAAGAAGGTGCTGGACTTCCTGGATGTTGCAGGTGGCTGGGATCCGTCGCTTGGGCTCGTCATTGCAAGCGCCCTCGCGGTCACCGCAATCGGGTATCGCTTGGCATGGCGTGCGAGCAGGCCCGCTTTCGACGAGCGCTTCCAGGTGCCGACGAGCCGTACCCTCGACAAGCGCCTGATGATCGGTGCGGTGATGTTTGGTATCGGGTGGGGACTGGTGGGATTGTGTCCGGGACCGGCGCTGGCAGGTCTTAGTCTTGCTCACCCCTCTGTCTATGTTTTCGTTGCGGCCATGACGGTGGGTATGGCGCTGTTCGAAATCGCCCAGATCGTCCGATTGGCGATGAAAGGCAGCAGAACTTACAAGTAATCGTGGCCATATCGAGTTGCGGTTGCAGGTATAATCACTATCTCTGCGTGTGCCTGAACACGAATTGATGGCGGATAGAGGTTGGAATATTGAACCAGCTCACGGACATTCGGTCGATTTTCGGCCTAGAGAACAAGACCGAACGGGTCGGTGAAGTGGCAGACCTGCTGCGGGCCATGGCTTCGGAATCGCGGCTGAAAATACTGTGCCTGCTCAGCGAAGGCGAGCTTTCCGTGACTTCGCTGTCCGAGCAGACCGACCAAACGGCGTCTTCGGTTTCGCAGCACCTCACCAAGCTGCGCGCTGTTGGTCTGGTTGACAGCCGGCGGGACGCGCAGACGATCTATTACCGCGCCCGCGAAGGGATCGGCACGGAGCTTATGGACGTGCTCTGCAGGCATTTCATGCCGGTCGGCGACTAGGCCTTGCAAGCGTCGCAGCGTTGGAATCTCGACGTCAGGACGACACAAGCAGCGGGCCAGCGAGCCAGCTTGTCCAGGCTCCGAGTGCTAGCCACGGGCCGAAGGCCAAAGGCGTCTGTCCCGGTTCTCCCTCGGTTCTGGACCTCCCGGAAAGCAGCGCGAAAGTCAGCCCGAAGGCAGATGCAAAGAGCAATACTTCAGGCAGCCGCGTCCAGCCCAGCCATAGGCCCAGTCCTCCAAGCAGTTTCGCGTCGCCCCGGCCGAGCCCGTCTTGCCCGCGCAGCGCCTTGTAGGCGACCTCCACGCTGAACAGGATGAGAAAGCCTGCAAGACCACCGGCGAGGTGATGCAGCCAGTCGTCGCGCGCATGCAGGACAATAAAAGCTGCGCCAAGGACCACAAGAACGGCATTCATCGCGTCCGGAAGAATGAATACCCGCCAGTCAGTGATGGCGAGCGCCAGCAGAGTCCAGCCAATCAGGCAGGACAGGATGAAAATGCCTTCCGGCGCAAACAGCCAGGCGGTTACCGGTACGAACAGTCCAAGACCTTCTGCAACCACATGAAGGGTTCTTGCCTGTGCGCCACAGCGCGGACATCGGCCCTGGTGCATGACGGAGCTGACGGCAGGGAGGACTTCGAACCAGCGGTAGCTTGCGCCGCAATTCTGGCACTGGTCGGCGTCTTGGTGTCTGCCGTCAGCGTCGGGCCAAGCATATGACAGACGCGCAGCAAGGGCGCCGATGACAGGTCCAGCGAAGAAAAGGATGATCGCAAGTGCTATCATTCGAAGCGCCGGTTCTTCTTCGTGTTCAGGAATTGCCTGGATGCGGTCGATGTTCGTGCTTTGTGAGAGTTTGCGACCGGACCGTCAAAGCAATATCTGCCTGTGCTCTGCCCCACTGAGGTGGTCCACCGGTAATGTTAGTCCGGCGGTTTCCACGTAGCGGCGTTCATGCCGCTACATCCACACAGTAAGGCGGTATGAACGCCGCGGGCAAGATGGCCTGTGGCGCAGGCGGGCGGTAGCCCAGAGAGGAATGCGGCCGATCGGTGTTGTAGTGCCGTCTCCAAGTCTCGATCAGGATCTGGGCCTCCCTGAGATCAAAGAAGATTTCCCTCGCCAGCAACTCGTCGCGAAGCTTGGAATTGAAACTTTCGCAGTATCCGTTTTCCCATGGTGAACCCGGTTCGATATAGAGCGTCTTCACGCCGATCCGGCCAAGCCATTCGCGCAGGGCGGTGGCGATGAACTCGGGGCCATTATCGGAACGGATATGCTCCGGCGGGCCATGATGCACGAACAGTTCGCCCAGCGTGTCGAGCACATCACGGGAATTGAGCTTGCGTTCGACACGAATGGCGAGGCATTCGCGAGTGAACTCATCAATCACGTACAGCATACGGAACACCTTGCCGTCATGCGTGCGGTCCTGGACGAAGTCATACGACCAGACATGGCCCGT
>NZ_NCSU01000008.1 GCF_002088945.1 Henriciella pelagia
CGCGTCGGCCCTGCCAGTTCCCGCGTCCGCCATCACCACGATTGGCATGGTGCTGGCCATCATCGCCCCGGCGTCCGTGGTCGCGGTCACGCCGGTCATCGTCCCGCCTCCGATGGCGATCACCGCGGTCGCCGTCGCGCCGATGGTCACGATAGCCGGCATGCCGGTCGCCGCGATGGTGACGGTGACGATTGCGCAACTCGAGATAGCGGTTGCGGTTGTGGCGATAATAGGAGCCTGAATAGCCGGTCACATAGGTTGGCGAGTAGGTGAAGAAGATCCCCGTCCGGTCGTAATAGCCGGTATTGCCGTAATAGTAGCCATCCCCGCCATAATAATAGTCGGCGCCGTAATAGCTGTCGCCATGATAGTAGGGGTCGCCGGAATAGTAGCCGTCGGAATAGTAGCCATCCGAGTAGTAGCCACCCGAGGTGTAGTAGCTGTCATAGCCATAGGTCGTGCAGCCGCTTGCCAGCAGCGCTGCGCCAATCAGGCCGGCACCGGCGCACCAGCGAACAAGCCTTGGTTTGCGCGCTTGGGTCATGGGCGGCCTCCGTGTGGGATTTCCTGTCATGAAACAAGGGTTAACAAAGCCCGTCTGACTGCCAGATGAACGAGGATTGAATAAACGCAGTGCGCCCCATTCATGGCTTGCCAGACGCCGGGCTCTCGACGAAAATCGCCCGGACATGCCCCTTAGCATCCAGACTGCAGACCTCGACCGGAAGGATTTTCGCGAGCTGATTGCCGCGCACAAGGCGCTGATGCTGGAGACCTCGCCGCCGGAAAGCTCGCATGCGCTGCTGATCGACGGGCTGAAGAGGCCAGAAATGACGGTCTGGGAGATGCGGGACGGTGACAAGCTGGTCGGCTGCGGGGCGCTGAAGGTGCTGTCGGACGGGCGGTCGGGCGAGATCAAGTCGATGCATACGGTGGCGCAGTTTCGCGGGGCCGGGCTGGGCCAGGCGATGCTGAAGCACATCATGACAGAGGCGCGGAGCCGGTATTATTCGCGGCTGATGCTGGAAACCGGCGCACAGCCCGCCTTCGCGCCGGCCCGGCGGCTCTATGAGCGCCACGGCTTCGACTATTGCGGCCCATTCGAAGGCTATGTGAGGGACCCGCATTCCGTGTTCATGATGCGGGCTCTGGACTAGGACGGCGATGATGGCTGCGCCAGCGGCCGCAGGCTCCGGGGGAGCGCGGCGAGCTCAGCTGAATAATGGTCATCTGCGCCCTCCTCCTTCGACATAGCTCAGAATGAGGGCCTATGCGGGAGGGCTGAGGTTCAGGGTGGCAGGAGGCTGTGCGAGGCGACCGGACATGGTGTGAGAACCGTCCAGAACCCGTCCAGATGCCGTGCAATGTCCGGCGCACCGGAAAAGAGTGCCGCAAGCGCGCCAAGATCAGGCGGGGCGAGGCGCGTCCAGGGGGTGCGGTCGAATTCTGGTGACAGGCTGGCGCGCGCGGCGCGCTCGGCCGCGGTCTCTCCGCAATATTTGATGTAGATGACACCATTGGGCTTCAGCGACCAGACAAGGCCGTCACAGCCATCCGCCCACGCCTCAGCCAGCGTAAGCCGCAGGCAGGCAAGATAGAACCACAGCACCGGCCAGTATTGCACCGGCACAAGCTGGTGGCATTTGCAGATGGTCGGCCAGTCGAGCATGCGAGGGAGTATGCAACGGGCTCGGGGGGAGGGGGATAGATTGAAAATTTGCCTATCATCAGTTGAGGTTTTTGTCTGTAAGATGATCTTATGAACGAGACTCAATCTAATATTCCCTCTGGCATACTTTCTGACATTGGCGTGGCGCTGGCTCGATTTAAGACGGGAAAGATCGGGCTTATATTTAGAGAGAAGCCAACGCAGGATCACGGCATCGACGCAGAAATAGAAATTGTTAAGGACGGGCGTCCAACAGGCCGACTAATATCGGTACAGATAAAGTGTGGGGATAGCTATTTCCGTGAACGTGAAGAGGCACACTTCATTTTCCGGTTCAGTGCCCAGCATCATCGCTATTGGAGCGAACACTCATTGCCGGTCATCGGTATAATAGTCGATCCGTGGGAAGAGCAATGTTTCTGGACGCTACTGACAGGCAATAATGCAATTGCCGCCGGAGAAAGTTTCAAAGTCCGAGTGCCGTTTTCTCAGAGGATCGATGCCAGCAGCGTTGCAAAATTTGCAGACATCGCAACGCCAATTTTTTCGAAGACGGCCTATCAACTGTTCGATGAGGAAGACTTCAGCACGGGCGCAGTCCGGCGAGTAGCTTACTATGTTTCGTTAGTCATCAGCGAGCGCCCATGGACGAAAACGGAGGTAAGGCAACTGATATATCAGCTGACGAGCGAAGCGCGCGCGAGTCAGTACTATCGAAATGAACAATCTAGAAAAACTCATTCAAAGTCGGAAGCTGGGATTGTAACTGTTTTTATTTATCCAACTGAGGAACATCGTAACTTTATTGGCTATTTGGCCAAAGCTACTTGGGTTGATCCAAAGCTCGACGAAAAAGACAAGTTAAGCGCCATTGGAGAAGACGACGGTGAAGGCTTGATCATTGAGTGGAATGAAAATTTCGACCAACTCGCTTCGCTTGTCCAAGACCTCCGCGCAACGAAAGCGGAGTACGTCGATTTTGTCAGATCTCGGATGTTCAAGTTGAAACATGTTCTCATCAAACATTCAGACGCGGCCAGAGACGACGATAGTTTTGAGGCTCAATCGCTAATAGATGATGCCAAGTTCGCTCTTGGATTATGGGCTGATCGACCGGTGGCTCCCACCCAGTGCAGGAGGTTGGATGACCGGCTTGAGGAATGCTTGGCGCTTTTGGAGAATTCTGTGATCTTTGCCAATCGATTAGCGAGTTCGGAAAATCGAGGTCAGCGGCGAGAGGCGGAGAAGCAGATCATAGAAGCGCACACCAAGTTGGGTCACGCAGAATATGAACTGAGCCTGATTGAATAGATTCACATATAGCTTTCGACGATCGTGCAAATAGTGATTCACCCCGCAAACAAAAGCGGCTCTGTCTCGTACCCCAATTCTTCAGCGCGCAGTTTGATCTTTTCGAGAAGCGCGTCGCCGGGGGTTTTGTTGCGGGCGAGGATCCAGAGGTATTTGCCGTCGGGGGAGCCGACGAGGGCGGCGCTATAGTCCGGTTCGAGGTGCAGGATCCAGTAGTCGCCGGAGGCGAACGGGACCCATTCGGGCGCGAATTTCACTTTGAGCTTTGAATTGTTGGTGCCTTCGACCGGGGTCGCGACGCCTTTGGCGCGCTTTGTCTTGCCCGTATCTTCGAGGGTGCAGGTATTGATCACGGCGAGCTTGCCATATTTCCTGAGAGGGAAAATCTGACATTGAGACTCGATGATCCCGACGGGCGGGACCGGCCTGAGCGTCAGGCCCGTGCGCAGCGGTTGCAGCATGCGCGCGACTGGAGCCCGCGGCACCAGCCGGCGTCTGTCAGTCTTTCCCTTTCAGCAGGGGAACAGACAGCTTGCAGGCATAGTGAGGCGTTTCGACGATCTCGATCGTGCCCTTCCGCTTCAGTTCAACCAGCTGCCTGATCAGTCGGCTGCCGAAACCGCCGCCGGTAGTGTCGCTGCATGGCGGAGACGTATCGTGCCACTCAATTTCCAGCACCTGACCCTCGGCGTGCCTTACGACGGACCAGGACAGCCGCACTTCGCCCTCAAGCGATTTCAGCGCGCCATACTTGGCCGAATTGGTCGCCAGTTCGTGCCAGATCATGCTGAGATCAAAGGCCAGTTCGCCTTCGACGACGATATCCCGTCCGGACACCTGGATAGCGTCCCCGAACGGGCTCAGCGTCTCTGAGGCCAGCGTGTGCAGACTGATCTTGGACCAGCCGCTTTTTGCGAGCGCCATTGACGAGCGCGCCATGCTGCCCAACCGGGCTGAGTAATTCTGTTTCACCGCTTCGATGTCGGAGGTGAACCTCAGGGACTGACGAAAGATGGAATCGGCCACCTGCAACAGGTTTCCCGACCGGTGAGACATTTCCCGCATCAGGATGAGCTGGTCACGCCTGGCGCAATGCTGGCGCCAGCGGGCCGAAATCAGGTGAGCAACCGACTGGAGGAAATCGGCATCCATACGCGTGAACTGGAGCAGCCCCTGCGCGTGCACGCCGAGGACTCCGAATGGCCGGGATTCCTCACCGGGAATGACTACGCTCAGCCCGCTGCGCACCTTGTGCTGGCGCAGCAATAAGGGGCCGGAGAACCGCTCTTCGGTTTCCAGATCAGCGACAATCACCGGCCGATTGACCATGAGCGTGTAGCCCGCCTGGGAATCGCGATCCACGCCAACCTGGGCCTTTCCGACCAGGCCGGGGTTCCAGCCAACTCCGGCCTTCAGGTTCAGATGGTCGCCTTCGTCGGCAAATTGCAGCACTTTGGCCAGCGGGCAGTTGAGCACATCCGACAATGTCTCAGTCAGAGTCTGAAGAAAATCGTCGAACTCGCCATCGCCGAGTGCAAGCGCGCCCAGCCGGGCCAGGGCGTCATGCTGGTTCAGCCCCTTTGTCAGCTCGGTGATGTCGCGCGAAATGATGAGATAGCCGGTCAGGTCTCCGCTGGCAGAGCGTATCGATGTCAGGACTTCATCCCAGACACTGAACTTGCCGGATGGCTGAATGTACGTTCCTGTAAACCGGGCGGCCCCCGTCCGGGCCGCCTCCTCTGCAGCGGCGCGGGCATTCTTGGCGTCCGTTCCGGACCAGAATTCGAAATAGGATTTTCCGACCGCGTCAGCTGGATCGCAAATTTCAAGAGCGGTGCATCCGCATTGGTTGATCCGCATCAGCCGGCCATCGCGGTCGATCAGCTTCACACAATCAAGACTATGGTCGAAGAGGCTGCTATAAGCGTTCGGTCCCTCAGCCGGAGCCGAGGCGCCGGGCTTCAGGGGCACCGCTCTGGCGTGATCATGGGGCATGCTGCGCTCCTCGATGAATTTTCATGCGCCTTAGTAGCACGTCGCGCGCAGTGTCGGTAGCGAATTCGGGAGAAGCGACAATCGCGCAACCCCTGGCCACATTGCGCCCGCCGGGGGCTGGCCGGTCAGATTGCGGCTCGGGTGCGTACAGCGACGCTCATGGATGAAGACGCTCATGGATGAAGGCGTCGCAGAACCGCCCATGAGGCCCGGATGACGCGGCAAATTCCGCCTTGCGCTCGTAGTCTTGACTCGTTTCCACAATTCCACGATATTGGAAATATGGAAACGAAAACCGCGATTGAAGCCTTGTCGGCGCTGGCGCAGGAGCGGCGGCTGGAGGTGTTCCGGCTGCTGGTCAGGGCGGGGCGGTCCGGCATGGCTGCCGGGGCGATTGCCGATGCGCTGGGCGTGCCGGCCAATACGCTGTCGGCGCAGCTGAACATCCTCTCGCAGGCCGGTCTGATCGAAGGTATGCGCGAGGGCCGGTCCATCATCTATTCGGTGCGCTTCGATGCCGTCAGTGAACTTGTCGTCTGGCTGATGGAGGATTGCTGCGCGGGCGAGCGCGCCGTGGCCGGGCCAGTCGAGATGGCTGCGAGCCGCTGCTGCGCCCCTGAAACCCCCATTTGCTGAGACAAGAAACGGAGCCTCCCATGAAACGCCTTCACGTCCATATCGCCGTCGATGACCTTGCCGAGGCGACGCGCTTCTATTCCACGCTGTTTGCCGCCGAACCGGTGGTGACCAAGCCGGACTATGCCAAATGGATGCTGGATGATCCGCGCGTGAACCTTGCCATCAGCCAGCGCGGCGCGCCGGCAGGGGTGGAGCATCTTGGCATCCAGGTCGAGACGGCTGAGGAGCTGACGGAGGTGTATGGTCAGCTGTCGAAGGCGGATGCACCGGTGCTGGAGGAGGGCGAGACGGTGTGCTGCTATGCGTCGTCGGAGAAAAGCTGGGTGACCGACCCGGCGGGGGTCTCCTGGGAGGTGTTCCTCACGCATGGCGAGGCGGCGACCTATGGCGGCGGGGCCGAGGCGGAAGGCGGGCGGCTTGCCCTGACGCCGACCGGCATGCCGCAGGCGGCGTGCTGTGTGCCGTCTGAACCGGCCGAGCCAGCCAAGCCGTCCGGCGGCTGCTGCTAGGGCTCGAGCGGGGCTGAATTCATGGGTGTTTTTGAACGCTATCTTTCGGCGTGGGTCGCGCTTGCGATCATCGCCGGCATCGGGCTTGGCCAGGTGGTGCCGGGCGTCTTCGGCGCGTTGGCGGGGCTCGAATACGCCAATGTGAACTTTGCTGTCGCGGTGCTGATCTGGGCGATGGTCTGGCCGATGATGATCGGCGTGGACTTTGCCAGCCTGCGGCGCGTCGGCGAGAAGCCGAAGGGGCTCTTCATCACGCTTATTGTGAACTGGCTGATCAAGCCGTTCAGCATGGCGGCGCTGGGCGTGCTGTTCTTCCGTTATGTGTTTGCCGGACTGATCCCGCCCGAGGATGCCGAAGGGTATCTGGCGGGGCTGATCCTGCTTGGCGCGGCGCCGTGTACGGCCATGGTCTTCATCTGGTCGCAGCTGACCAGGGGAGACCCGAACTATACGCTGGTACAGGTCAGCGTGAATGATGCGATCATGGTCTTCGCCTTCGCGCCCATCGTGGCGCTGCTGCTGGGCATCACCGACCTCGCCGTGCCTTGGGAGACACTGCTCCTGTCGGTCGGGCTCTATGTCGTGGTGCCGCTGGTCGCCGGGATCGCGGCGCGCAGCCTGCTGATGGCGAGGGGCGGACAGGCTGGCGTCGACGGGTTCATTGGCGCGGTGAAGCCGGCCTCGGTGATCGGCCTGCTTCTGACCGTGGTGCTGCTGTTCGGCTTTCAGGGCGATGTCATCCTGAAGCGGCCGCTGGTCATCGCGCTGATTGCCGTGCCGATCCTGATCCAGTCCTATGCGATCTTCGCGGTCGCCTATGGCGCGGCCTGGGCGCTGAAAGTGCCGCATGCGATTGCGGCGCCCTGCGCCCTGATCGGAACGTCGAACTTCTTCGAGCTTGCCGTGGCGGTGGCGATCAGCCTGTTCGGGCTGACCTCCGGCGCGGCGCTCGCAACCGTGGTCGGCGTGCTTGTCGAGGTGCCGGTAATGCTGTCGCTGGTGGCGGTTGCGAACCGGACGCGGGGGCGCTTTCCGGAGAGTGGGGCATGATCGTCATTCATCACAATCCGGAGTGTGGGACGTCACGGAATGTCCTGCGGCTCATCGAGGCGAGCGGGGAGGCGCACAGCGTCATCGCGTATCTGGAAACTGGCTGGACGCGGGCGCAGCTGCTCGGCCTGTTTGCGGCGGCGGGGCTATCGGTGCGCGCCGCGCTGCGGGAGACAAAATCGCCAGCAGCGGAGCTTGGCCTGCTCGAAGACGGGGTGGGCGATGAAGCCCTGCTGGAGGCGATGCTGGCGTACCCTGTGCTCGTGAACCGGCCCATCGTCTGTTCGGCGAAAGGTGTGAAGCTCTGCCGGCCGAGCCGGACGGTGCTGGGCCTGCTCGACCAGCGGCCCGCCAGCAAGGTCGTCGGGGAGGATGGCGAGGTGCTGTTCGATCCAGCCAGCCTGTCTCGCGCCTGATCCGCAGAGATGAGCGGCCCGGCCTGAACCGCCAGCGCTTCGGCGCGCAGCCCGGGCGGCCGCGGACTCCCTTGGTGGAGCGCGGCGGCGTGTCATTTTTGGAGTAAGCGATCACTCACTTAGAGTAGGGCAGGGCTGGGCGTGGCAGGTAGGAGGCGGGGGTGCAGGGACCTGAAGGGCCTGAAAGGGCTCAAGAACCCCAAGCGTCTCAACCGCCTCAGGGGGGCGGACCGGGCGCGAGGGGCGAGGCGGTTGGGGGCGGCCAGAAAGAGGCCGAAAGCCGCTCGATAACAGGCCGGAAGCAGGCCGGTTGCGGGCCGATGCCCGGTTCACCGGAAAAGAGCGCTGAAAGCGGGCCGAGATCCGGCGGGGCGAGGCGCGTCCAGGGCGCGCGGTCAAACTCCGGCGACAGGCTGGCGCGCGCGGCGCGCTCGGCCGCGGTCTCTCCGCAATATTTGATGTAGATGACGCCATTGGGCTTCAGGGACCAGACAAGGCCATCACAGCCATCCGCCCACGCCTCATCAAGCGTGAGCCGCAGACAGGCCAGATAGAACCACAGCACCGGCCAGTATCGGACCGGCACGATCTGGTGGCATTTGCAGATGGTCTGCCAGTCGATCATGCGAGGGAGTATGCAACGGGCGCGCGGGGAGGGGGATGAAAATTGAGCAGGAATGAAACAAGAACATTGACGGCTTTCCGGTTCTGTATCATTCTACCTTTGCGAACGAATTGGGTTCTCACCGAATCTGAGAGTTGGCGACCTGCAAGTCCTTCGGCCGCACAGCCCAGGCGCAATTCCGTGACATTCGACGATGTCGTTTGTTGGATCAGCGATCTTGGGTTGTTGAAGTGGAGGATTGTGGGTCACTTGGCCCGATGTACAGCAATAGGGATGAAGGCCATGTACCAATTTTCAGAACGGCGAGCCGCCCAAGGTAGGGCGCGGGCAAAAGATTGTTCATGTTTTGTTCTTTGTTTGCGAGGGGCATTGCGCTGGGCTTTCAATCGCTCTAAAATTGAGATTGCCGGAGGCGTTAAAGTAAGCATCGCTCGCGATTGGGTTCTCACCGAATCTGAGAGGTGGCAAACTGCAAGTCCTTCGGCCGCACAGCCCAGGCGCAAGTCCGTGACATTCGACGATGTCGTTTGTTGGATCAGCGATCTTGGGTTGTTGAGGCCTCACCTTACCTTGGCGCTGTACGCAATTCCCGCTGACCGGTAAGCATGAACGCGCTCCATCAACTTTATTCAAAGAAGAATTTGGCCAACGCGTGGGATGAACACAAAAGTTCCTTCTCCAGAAGTACATTGGCAGGCGTGGATGGTGTCTCTCGAGCTGACTTTGCAAATTCCATCGGTCAGCAAATCGAGGATATTTCGGATAGAATTCGATATGGCGCTTATAGCTTCCAAAAGCTGCGCCCGATTGCGATCCCAAAAAGCGACGGCAATATCCGACTGATCAACGTTCCTACAATTCGCGACCGGTTCGTCCAAAAAGTTTTGGTGCGCTTCTTGGCAGAAAAGTATGGAAAACAATGGCAGACGCCGAGAAGTTTTAGCTCCTTGCAAGGTACAGGAGATGGGGTTCAAAGCTCGCTGAAAGTGATCAAGCGCGCCATTAACAAGAGTGACTTTGTAGTGCGCGCAGATCTATCGAAGTATTTCGATACAATCGATCGGTCAGCCATGAACGCTGTAATCAAGAAGCGGGTTCGATTCAGATCGTTACATCCACTCATGTTCGCCGCTGTTAGGTGCGAAACAGCCCAACGTTCAATTGACGAGAAGGCGATTTTCCAAAAGGCAGGGCTCAGCAAAGGCACGGGCATTCGTCAGGGAATGCCGTTGTCTCCGATGTTCGCATTTTTGTTTCTGATGGACTTAGATACGAAAGTCGTTGGTGGATTTCATCGTTATGTGGACGACATGTTGTTCTTCGGTCCGAAGAAGACTGAAGTCCTCAAGAGCTTTGATAGTTACAGGGAAGCGGTCGTTGCGAGAGGCTTAACGGTCCACGAAATGGGGCAACCGCCGGAAAAGCCAAAAACATTGCTTGTCGGACCACATGAGAACTTTGAGTTTTTAGGAGTTCAGCTGGTTCGTTCAACAGACGGCCCAATAGTTTTCCGCATTCCCGCTTCGTCAAAAGTCAGGATTGAAAGATCGGTCATAGAGTCCTGTAACTTCGATTTCGACAATCGGCGCAATCAGAAGAACTGGATTCTTATCTCGGCGAACAAGGCAAACAATCTCATCCGGAACTATCGCGGAGCATACGGCTTCTGTGAGGATTGGGATACATTCAACACTACACTGAGGCAGCTTCAACTAAATATGTGTCGCCGGATAGTTTCTGAAATGTCTAAAATCGAAAAGCAGGGTGGCGCCGAAATTCTAATGCGGGCCTTTGGTTGCTGAGAAAATCTCCGCAGTGCGCCCTCGTCCTTCGACTTCGCTCAGGATGAGGGCGTCAAGGATCGAAGCTAGTCACCCCGCAAACATTAGCGGGTCGGTCTCGTACCCCAACTCCTCGGCGCGCAGTTTGATCTTTTCGATGAGGGCTTCGCCGGGGTTCTTCTCGCGGGCGAGGATCCAGAGGTATTTGCCGTCGGGGGAGCCGACGAGGGCGGCTGAATAATCTGGTTCGAGGTGGAGGATCCAGTAATCGCCGGAGGCGAACGGGACCCATTCCGGGGCGAACTTCACTTTGAGTTTTGAATTGTTCGAACCCTCGACCGGGGTCGCGACGCCTTCGGCGCGGTTCGTCTCGCCTGTGTCTTCGAGGGTGCAGCTATTGATAACGGAGACCTTGCCATCCTCCCGGATCGAGTATTCGGCGGTGGTGTTGGTGCAGCCTTCCTCGAAACGGTTCGGATAGCGCGCAATCTCATGCCAGAGGCCGGTATATTTCTCGAGATCGACACTGGCGACCGTGGGCGGCGGGGCGGTTTCTGCGCGGTAATCCGGCTGGCTGGAACAGGCAGACAGGGCGGCGGCCGTTGCGGCGGCGAGCGTGAAGGCGCGGATCATCGGGGGCTCCATGGCGGGGATTGGGGCAGAGGCAGGGGTCTAATGCATGGAAGGCGATATGGTCTTCACGGCGCGGCCGGCAAATGACGGGCAGAAAAAAGGCGGCGCTCTTCTGAACGCCGCCTTTCGCGAAGTGGCCGGGGGGGAGGGCCTGAAGGGCGATCAGGAACCGACCACACCGTTATCCTTGCGCGTGATGATGAGGGTCGCATCGCGCGGGATCGTTGTGCCGTTGAAGGGCGCGGGGAAGCTGGTCAGGGCCGGATTGCCATCGCCCGGATGCTGGACGTTGACGAAAGCGGTCCTGTAGTCCGGCGTGTGGGCCCAGCCGGTCAGCTCGTCATTGCGCACACCGACGAGGAGGCGGCGCGGCTTCGGGTCATCCTCGCTGGTGTCGAGCACGACGACCTGGTCCTGCAGGCCGTCAGGCTGTCCGCCATCGGTGCCGATGAAGAGACGGCCTTCCGGGTCGACAAAGGCGGCGTCGGGATCGGTGAAGACGCCGGGCGTGCCGCGGGTCGAAGAAGCGAGGAGGAAGATCTCCCAGGTGAAGCTGTCACCGAGGAAGTCATCTGTATCCTTCGTCCGGATGATGTGCCCGTCGCTGTTCGGGGCTTGCGGGTTTGCAGCATTTGGCGCGGTGCGCCCGGAATTGTTGGTCAGCGTCCAGAAGACCGAGCCGTCGCGGGCGACCGTGGTCCATTCCGGGCGGTCCATCGGCGTAGCGCCGACAATGTCTGCGGCAAGGCGTGTGTTGACCAGCAGCTCCGCCTGGCTCGCAAAGTGTCCGGCAAGGGCCGGATTGTCGATCGAGAGCTCAAGCCACTCGCCGGTGAAGTCGCTATTGAAGCGGGCGACATAGAGTGTGCCGTGGTCGAGCGGGCTTTCGCCGTCTGCGATGGCCTGTTTCCAGGATTTGTCGGAGACGTATCTGTAGCAATAATCGTCCGCCTGGTCGTCGCCCATATAAGCGGCGATACGGCCATTGCGGCACTCGCCAATGGCGATGGCTTCATGCTTGAAGCGGCCGAGGGCGGTGCGTTTCACCGGCATCTGCGTGGCATCGTAGGGGTCGATCTCGACGATCCAGCCGAAGCGGTTGCACTCATTGGCATAGTCTTCGTCGCCAAGGTCGAAACGCTTGTCGAAGCTGTGCCAGTCATAGCCGAAGCCGCCCGCTGCAAAGCCGTAGCGGGCCTGCGAGGCGCTGGGGGACCAGGCCGGATTATTGGTGCCGAAATAGCCGTTGAAGTTTTCTTCGCAGGTGAGGTAAGTGCCCCAGGGCGTCGCGCCGGACCCGCAATTGTTGATCGTGCCGAGCGGGATGTTGCCGGCCGGATTGTCGAGATATTCGGAGCCTGCGACCGGGCCGGAGAAGGCCATCGGCGTGTTGGCGGTGATGCGGCGGGTATTCGGGCTGGCGACAACTTCCCAGGAGCGGTAGCGCTTCTCGATGGCGATGACGGAAACGCCCATGACGTTCTGCATCAGGCGGACATCGGTGAGGGAGGTCGGGGACGGCTTGCCGAGCACGTGCTGGTTGCCGCCATACTCATGGTTCACGGCGAGCATGCCCTTATGGCACGAGCTGCCCTTGCCATATTTGTGATGGGCCGAGCGCTCCGGAAAGAAATGCATGCCGTCATGGCCGATACCGACCTGGAGGGCGGCTTCTTCCGGGGTCGGGCGGGTCGAAGGGTCGCCGGCATATTCGGCGACAACGCCCGGCTCAATGGGCGTGCCCCACGGGATGAAGGCCTGGTATTCATAGTCGCTGGAAATGGTCGGCATGGACTGGTCGGCCGTGGCCTGCGCGATGGTGACGTCTTCAAAGTCGATCAGCTTGTCGCGGCGGCCATGGCCCTTGCCGCGGCGATCATCATCATCCTTCCTGCCCTTGTGGGCATGCGCCATGGACGGCGCGAGGAAGCCTGCTGCGGCGCCGAGAAGGCCGCCGCGAAGCACATGGCGGCGTGACGATGACACGGCGGACAACACGTCTGAGAACCGGCGGTTGCCGGACGGGTTGGAGCCGTAATTCTCGCTATCGTCGAATGCGGCACCAGGTTTCTGAATGGTCGAATCTGCCATAGGTCGCTCCCCTGTTAGGCGAGGGGCGACTAGCATTTCCGTGTGACGGATCATTGACGGGACACAAAGATGAACGAATTGAAATTATGTAACAATTTCAACGCACTTCTGTGTCGGATTCGTGTATATTCTGGGCCGGAAGTATTCGTGGGTGGGCGCCGGGCGGGATGGTCTGGCGCTGGTCTCTCACGGCGTGCTGGCAAGCCCCTGGCGTTGCTTCAGTTTGTGGCCAACTTCGACGATCGCCTCCAGCGCCGGGATGAGCTCTCGGCCGAGATCTGTCAGGCTGTATTCGACAGAGGGCGGCGAGGTGGGCATGACATTGCGGATGAGGACGCCGCGCGCCTCAAGCTCCTGCAGCCGGGTGGAGAGGACCTTGGCCGAGACAGGCGGGACGTCGGCGCGCAGTTCGCTGAACCGACGGGCACCTGCCCGCAGGCTCCAGATGACGTTCGGCGCCCACGCCCCTGAAATCACGGCCATGCACTGGGTAAGGGAGCACGGGCCGGGCAGGGGGGCACCTTTGTTCTTGCGCATGGGAAGGGGCATGTCGTGAAACCTGGTTTCTCCGGGGTAACCCGTTTCCGTTGGTTACCATTAGAAACCAGGTTGTCAATGGAAACTGCTGCCGCCATGTCTTCGGTCCCTTACACCTGACCAGGAAGGACCCCTCCCCATGAAGCTCTATTACATGCCGGGCGCATGCTCGATGTCGTCGCACATCATTCTCAACGAAATCGGCGCGGACGCGGCGCTGGAGAAGGCCGATACCAAGAATGGCGTGACGGCCAGCGGCGAGGATTACAGCAAGATCAATCCGCGCGGCTATGTGCCGGCGCTGAAGCTCGATAGTGGCGATGTGCTGACCGAAAATATCGCCATCCTGACCTATCTCGGCGAAGGCCATGAGACCTTGCTGCCATCCTCCGGTCTTGCCCGCGCGCGGGTCATCGAGATGCTGTCCTTCCTCGGCAGTGAGCTGCACAAGGCGTTCGGGCCATTCTTTCGTGGTTCAGCCGGTGATGCGGACAAGGAGACGCTGAACACCAAGCTGTCGCAGCTTGAAGCCTGGCTGGGCGACAGGGCCTATCTCACGGGCGTGGATTTCACCGTGGCCGACGCCTATGCCTTCGTGATCCTCAACTGGACCGGCTTTATCAAGCAGCCGCTCGATGCCTGGCCGAAGCTGATGGCGTATCATGCGAAAATCGGTGCGCGGCCATCGGTCATCAAGGCGCTGCGGGCCGAGGGGCTTGTGCCGGCATGAGCGCTCTCGCCGACATCGAACAGGTCCTGCAGGACTATTTCGACGGGCTTTATCATTGCGATACTGACCGGCTTGCGCGGGTGTTTCACCCACGCGCCATCTACGCCACGGCGGATGATGGCGAAGCGCTGCTCCACCGTACGATGGAAGAGTATTTCCCGGTCGTGGACGCGCGGGAATCGCCCGCGAGTCGCAATGAAACCCGGCGGGACAGTATTGATGCCATCGATCTTGCCGGAGCCAATACGGCCCATGCGCGGGTGCGCTGCTCCATCGGGGCGCGTGACTTCACCGACTTCCTGAGCCTCGTGCGCACAGATGGGCGCTGGCAGATCATCTCCAAGGTCTTCGAGATCAGACCGAACTGAACAGGAGGGGCCGATGCCCTATGTGAATATCAAGGTGACGCGCGAAGGCGTCACGGCCGAACAGAAGGCCGAGCTCATCAAGGGCGTCACGGACCTGCTCGTGCGTGTGCTGAACAAGAACCCTCAGACGACACACATCGTGATTGATGAGGTGGAGCTGGAGAATTGGGGCTTTGGCGGACTTCCGACGACCGTGCACCGCGCCAATGCGGCGCGAGACGAAGCGACCGGCAGGTGAGCAATACGCTTGCGCTATCAGCGGCGATGTTGCTGGCCGGCTTTGGCATCCCGCTCATGGCTGCGGCGAATGCATCGCTTGGTGCCGCGGTCGGCCCGGCCCAGTCGGCCATCTTGCTGTTTGGGGCGGCGCTGATCGTCTCGCTCGCCATTGCGGCTGGATGGGGTGGGGTTTCGCCCGATCTCGTCACGCACCCGAAAGCCTGGCTCGGCGTCGCGGGGCTGGTGGTCGTCTTCTACATCCTATCGATCACGGTCGCGGCACCGCGCATTGGCGTCGGGACGGCAGTGATGCTGGTGCTGATCGGGCAGCTTGTCTCCGCCGCTCTGGTTGATCATTTCGGATGGTTCGGCGCCATCGAGGTGAAAATCTCAGCGATGCGCCTCGCTGGACTGGCGCTTATGGCGGTGGGGTTCGTGCTGGCAAGGCGGCCTGGCTGACGGCGCGGCAAGGTTTCAGGCGGCAAAGCAGCTGGCGATGGCAAGGGCGGGGAAGGCGAAGGTTTTTCTGCTTATCCTGCGCGACGGGCGCAGTGCGCCGTTCGTCAATGTGCACAACTCAGGATGAGGATGTGTTGTACAGCCTGGAAAAGGGGCGACTAGTCGATGTCTTGAAGGCCTGGCAGTGCAAGCGTCTTGGCAGGGTGTTTCGCCGGGCGGGAGCGGATGTCGGTAAAGGCGGGCCTTGAGTTTCGTGGGCGAGTGGCGTTCAGCTTGCCTGCGGAGACGCTAAGTATGAAGCAGTCCTCGCCAGCAATCCGAGTAACGCACAGACGCCGCCCACGCATAGTCCAGACACCATCCCCAGCCTTGAATGAACGCTCATTGCCATCCGGTTCCGGCCAGACCGTGGTCGTGAGGAGGGAGCCGTCCTCCTTGAGCTCGATTTCCTCCCAGGAGGGCGGAGAGGCGTCGGGGGCGTTGAGATAGATGGTGCTGCCTTTGAGGATGTTCAGGAAAACCGCGTCCGGTGCAGGCTTCTGGGCAGCGACGGTCTCAGAGGGAAGCGGAGGCGGCGAAGACGGTGCTGTGTCTTCTTCGCTTTCAGTGGTGCCGAGGCCTGGCCGTGCCGGGGCAGCGGTCACTTGGGAGACCGGTTTCAGTCGCCATATCTTGCCCTTCGAGGAATCGAATTGCTGCATGGCATAAAGCGCTGCCAAGGCCGCATTTGCGCCATCCTTCGGCTTGCATGTGTCGCCGTGGCGGTCAAAGCCAAGCTCGTCGCGCTGGGCCATTGTGAGCATGTCGCATGCCAGCTCCCGGACTTCGATCATCTTGTCGTCCGGATGGAAGATCAGCCAGTGGAGCGTGATCTCCGCACCATAGTGAACCATGAGATGACCCAGGTCACGGAACTTGAATATTATTGCAGCGTCACCCTTTGCCCCGGTGGTGACTGGGGTGCCGGATGCGTCAGACCTGTGGATGTTGTAGATCGCGATCCTGGCGTCGAGGTCCTGTTCGATAAGGTAATATTCGCCCGCAGCTTCGCGGTAGAGGCCCGAGGGGAAGGGGGCGACAGGTGCACCATAGGCAAATTGCAGAAAGCCGAGCACCTGCTGGGAGCGCTTCGGCTCAATTTCGAAACAGCCCGTCAGCAGGAGGGCCGCAGGCAGCAGTAGTGATTTAATCCAGCTTTTCATCGATCCCCCCCTTCCAATGGCGGCATATTGGTCAGACCAGGCGGGGACATCAAGCCGATGGGTCGAAATTGGCCTGGCTTCCCCCGCTTCGCAAAACCCGCTACACGCCGTCCCCATGAGTGATACGACCCCCATTCCCGGCCAGTTTACGGCGGCAACGCTTTCCGAGGCGCTGCCTTATATCCAGCGCTATGACAACAAGACCGTGGTCATCAAATATGGTGGCCATGCGATGGTGGACGAGGCGCTGTCGCAAGCGTTTGCCCGCGATGTCGTGCTGTTGAAGCATATGGGGGTGAACCCGGTTGTGGTGCATGGCGGCGGGCCGCAGATTGCGAGCCTCCTGGGGCGGCTCGGTATTCAGTCGGAGTTTCGCGATGGACTTCGCGTGACCGATGATGCGACCATGGAAGTGGTCGAGATGGTGCTGTCCGGCCCGATCAACAAATCCATCGTCCGCGCCATCAACAAGGCGGGCGGCAAGGCGGTCGGGCTGTCGGGCTCGGACGCTGATTTGATGCGTGTGAAGCGCGCGACGCGGACGACGAAAGACCCTGACAGCCATGTCGAACAGGTGATCGATCTTGGGTTTGTCGGTGAACCGGAAGCGGTCGATGTGTCAGTGCTGAACCTGCTCACCGACTATGATCACGACTTCATCCCGGTCATCGCGCCGGTCGGCTTCGATGGCGAGGGCAAGCGCTACAATGTCAATGCGGACACGGCGGCGGGCGCAATTGCCGAAGCGCTGGGGGCGAGCCGCCTGCTGCTGCTGACCGATGTTGTGGGCGTGAAGGACAAGGCCGGCGAATTGCTGCGTGAAATCAAGGCCGATGACATCCCGGCGCTGATCGCTGACGGGACAGTTTCAGGTGGAATGATACCGAAGCTTGAAACAGCTGCCGGAGCGGTCAAGAATGGCGTCGGAGGGGCTGTCATTCTGGACGGCCGGGCAAAGCATGCCCTGCTCATGGAGCTGTTTACCGAACATGGCGCAGGTACGATTGTTCTCTAGATCCATTTTTGCAGGACTGGGGCTCTGGCTGCTGGCCGGGCTGACCGGACTGGGCAGTGGACCCGCCGAGGCGCAGGCGCGCCAGCAAGGCTGGACGCTGTGCAACCGGACCTCCTATGTGATCGAGGCGGCGGTCGCCCGTTATGAGGGCCAGGGCGTTGTCGTGGATGGCTGGAAACGGCTGAGGCCGGGCGCGTGCGAACTGGCGCTGGCCGGCGAGCTGAAGCCCGGAGTGCACTATCTTTTCGGGCGCTCATCGACGGCGCATCGCGGCGGACGCAAGATCTGGGGCGGGGACTTCCCGCTCTGTGTGGACTCGTCTGGCAGTTTCTCTGTCGAGAGCCCTCAGGACTGTTCGGCCATGGGGCTTGAGCCGCGCGACTTCAGGCCTGTGCTGGTTGAGAACAAGTCGAGCTGGCGCACAAGTTTTACCGAGACCGAAGACTTCAGCGCGGCTGAGTCTGCGGCGGCTGGCGTGCAGCGCCTGCTCGCCGATGCGGGCGTCTTCAATGGCAATATTGACGGCAATATCGGGCGCAAGACCCGCACCGCTATTGGCGAATTCCTGTCGCAGAACAATCTGCCGGCGGAAACCTCGGACGATGACCTGATCGACGTGCTGGAGCAGATCGCGCAGGAGCGGGGCCGCAATATCGGCATGACCCTGTGTAATCGCACGCGCAACCGCATCTGGTCCGCGATTGCGCGCCGTCGCGGCGAGGGCTGGGAAAGCCGCGGCTGGTGGATGCTGGAATCGGGAGGCTGCGCGCGTGTCATCGATGAGCCGCTGCTGACGGCGGAGCATTTCGTTTTTGCCGAGATGGAAGAGGACGGGAAGCTGCGGACGCTGAAGAATGCGGCCGATCCGTTCTGCGTGGCGCGGGTGCGGTTCGCGATCCTCGGGCGCAAGGATTGCGAGGCGTCAGCCTACCGCACGGGGCTGTTCAAGGCGACGCCGCCGGCGGAAAACCGCCGCCTGATGTACGAATTCTTCGAACGAGACTTTGCCGAGGCCGATTCTTGACCCTTCCTGCCCTCGAAATGAGCCGCATTGAAGGCCGCGATACCTGGGTCTTCGATCTCGATAATACGCTGTATCCGGCAGAGTGTGACCTGTTTGCCCAGATCGACCAGCGCATGACCGATTTTGTCGCGCGCTTCCTCGGCATGGACCGGGCCGAAGCGCGGGCGCTCCAGAAGCAGTATTATGCCGAGCATGGCACCACGCTGAAGGGCTTGATGACCATGCATGGCATGGACCCTGCCGAGTTCCTGGCGCATGTGCATGAGATCGACCTGTCACCCATCCCGCCGCTGCCGAGCCTCTGCGACGCGATTGCGGCGCTGCCGGGCCGCAAGATTGTCTACACCAATGGGTCTCGCGGGCATGCCGAACGGGTGACGAAACATATGGAGCTTCACCACCATTTCCACGGCATGTTCGGCATTGAGGATGCGGGCTTTCACCCCAAACCGTCACAGGCGGCCTATGACGCCTTCTGCGATGCGCATGAGATCGACCCGGGCCGGGCGGTCTTCTTTGAGGACCTTGAGCGCAACCTGAAGCCGGCGCATGAGATGGGGTTTGCGACAGTCCTCGTGCGGTCGGGCAAGGACTGGAGCCATGAACCGGTCGAGGCAAGGCCCGCCGGGCTGAATGACGCGGCCCATCCGCATGTGGACTATCTCACCGATGACCTGACGGGGTTCATCCGACAGGTTCTTGCGTTTCTCAGCCCGCTGCCTGCCGAGGAATGATGTCGTAGGCAATGGGTTTGTAGTTGAAGTTGTTGGATTGGCCCGCTGCGGTATCGGGCTCCAGCGTGTCGGTGAACCGGCGGATCGCTTCATGGAGTGGCGGGTCGTAAGTGGTGCGGCCCCTTGCCACCGACATCACCGTCTTGCTGCTGGCCTGCGAATCCGCAGAATGTACTCGCTTTGGCCGGTGCGATGCGCCGCGCCAGACCCGGTATGAGCGAGCAAGGTATAGTCTGTGGCAGATCTGACACCCGTCGAACGAGGCGTTCTGGTCGCGCTGATGGCGGCTGGCGGACCCCTGAAGGAGGCGGCCGACCTCGGCGCGCGCTACGGGCTTCGCATGACGGCCTGGCATCGCGGGCGGCTGGGCAATCTTGGCCTGGTGAAGACGACAAAGTCCCCCTTCACGCATGAGCTGACGGTCAGGGGATGGGATTTTCTTGCCAGCGATTTTCCGATGGATGTGCCGCAGGCCGCGATGAAGCTCGGCGCGATGAATGCGTTGCTGGAAGGCGTCCGCGAGCGGGTCGGCGCAGATGGAGAGGCGCTGAAGGCGTTCTTTACCGGCAAGGCCAGCAAACCCGCCACAAAGCGCGATACGGCGCCGCCTGAGGACATTCCGGAATCGGCGGGACAGGACCTGATGGCCGAAGCGGCGTGGAGCGAGAGCGAGAAGCTGCTCGCCATGGCGCTTCAGTCCATGCCGGCCTTTGATGGCCGCTTCGGGGCGCTGGAGAAAGCGCTGGACGGGCAGAATGAGGCGGCGATGAAACAGGTCTCGCTGGCGGCGGAAAATGTGTTCCAGAATCTGCGCATGGCAGCGCGAAAGCGCGGGCTCGAAACCCTACACAAACGTAACGAGACCGTGGCCTTCGACCCGGTCTATTTCGAGGCGACAGATGACATGGATGACGGCGAGGACGCCATCGTCATGAAACAGCCCATAATCCGCGTGAGGGATGGCGAAGAGCTCGTCATCCTTCGGGGACTCGCGGCGCCATTGGATTAGGCAGGTAGAAGCAGAGGGACGCATGGCTGCAAGCTGGATCAAGAGACTATTGGCTGCGCGTGACGTGACGCGCATCGGGTGTATCGATTTCGGGACGGCCTATTCCAAGGTGTCCATCGTCGATTCCGAGCAGCTGGCAGATCTTGATGAGCAGTGCATCCACCCGCTGGCCATCGGCAAGGACCAGTCTCACAATCCATACCTGCTGCCGTCGCTGCTTTTCGTGGATGAGGCATCGGTGCGGTTCGGAAAGAAGGCCGAGACGTCGGCGCGGCGCAATGAACGGCGCGGGCGCGTGGCGTTTTCCTCGCCCAAGCAGTATCTCTCGACGCATGCGCTCGACGCGCTGGATGACAAATTGCCGGCAGAGATCGACCCGACCGGACAGTATACGGCCAAGCAGCTGATCACGCTGTTTCTGGCTTACCTTCTGCGCCGGGCCGAGCAGGCCGCGGGCGAGCAGAACCTGTCCTGGCCGCCTTTGTGCCGTATCACGCGTCCGGCCTGGAAGCGTGACCGGGCGCAATGGGGCGAACAGATGCTGCGTGAGCTGGTGCGCCATGCCTTCATCCTTGTCGACCGGCTGGGCGATGCGCTGATCTCCGAAGAGGGCGTGGAGCATGACGTCGTCATGGAGGCATTTGCCGCCATACCCGACACGTCGGACTTCCCGGACGAGAAGATTTTCGAGATTTCGGCGCAGGGTACCGCGACCGTGCCGGAAGCGACGGCTGTCGCTGCGGCGTCTATCCGCCCGACACGGCGGCGGGTGGTTGTGGTCGCCGATATTGGCGGCGGCACCTCAGACTTTGCCGCGTTTACCACCGGTGTGGCCGGGCGCAATGTGGTTGCCGAGATCGATGGCAGCGCGACGGTGCTGCGCGAGGCGGGCGACTATCTCGACATGCAGCTGCGCCGTATCCTGATGTACAAGGCGGGCCTCTTGCCGGACGATCCGGCGGCGCGTGGGGCGATGTCGATGATCCGGGCGCAACAGCGCGAGCTGAAGGAGTCGCTGTTTGCAGAGGGCCGGATCATGCCGGAAATGGGCGACCAGTTTGTCGAACTGACGCTGGATGAATTCCTCGCCGACCAGCATGTGCGTGGCTTTTCGCGGCGTCTGGCGGAGACCTTCTATCAGGCGGTTGCGCCGGCCGTGGACTGGGCGCGGAATATCGCGGCATCCGGAGGCGGCCAGCAGGTGGTCGAAATCCTGCCGACGGGCGGTGGCAGCACGCTTCCCATGGTCGCCGAGATGATCCGTGACATGCCGTATGAGTGGACATTCGAGGTGATGTCGCCGGAGCTGTTCCAGTCGCGCAATACGGACTTCAACACGGTTGCGCCGCAACTGGCCGTCTCGATTGGCGGGGCCGTGCTTGAGCTGCCAAGACAGGTGACGCCGGTCAGGGCAGCCTGAGTGCGCGGGCCGGAATAGCCGCCTGGCTGGTCGGGCGGGCCCATCTGGTCTAGGCTTCCAGCATGACGTGGCAATGAGTAGGGTGGACGGTGGATCTGTATGGGGACTTTCTTGAGCTCTATATAGAGATCATGCTCGGGGCCGTGGCGTTCATGACTGTGGTGGCTACGCTGCGCCAGACCCTCGGCAAGCCCATGCCGCCCTATCAGTATCTTGTCGTCCGGTTCCTGGTCGAAGTCGGCCTGTCTCATGTATTTCTTGCCATGGCGGCGCTCGGTCTCGCCTACAGCGCCCTGCCTGACAGTGTCGCGCTGAAATGGACCGTCTATGCCTTTGCCGGTTTCACCTCGCCTTACCTCTTGTTCTACATCTACCGCCGGACGCGGCGAAAGGCGCCGACGCCCTTCATCATCCTGCTGGTGATGTTGGGCTATATCTCCATGGTCATCACACTGCTCCTGTCCGCGCTCGGGCTGTACGTGACGCCGTCGATCGAGGTCATCGTGATCTACCTGCTCTGGGTGTTTCTCGCACATATCGTGATCTTCTTTGTCTTCCTTGGCACGTTCTTCCGAATGGCAGCAGCATCGAGTGCCGATTGATCTTCCTTTGCGGGGATGACCTCGCCAGACTTGTCGCCTATACGGGCGCGATATTCGAACCTCAGAACACCGGAGCGCGCCTCATGACCGCCAATCTCGAACCAATCATCAATCAGGCCTGGGACGACCGCGCCAGCGTGTCGACCGACACGAAGGGTGAGGTGCGCGACGCGGTCGAGGAAGCGCTGGCCATGCTCGATTCCGGCAAGGCGCGCGTGGCTGAAAAGGGCGCGGATGGCAACTGGATCGTGAACCAGTGGCTGAAGAAGGCCGTGCTGCTCTCCTTCCGCCTCAATGCCAACGGCCCGATCAAGGGCGGTCCAGACGGTTCGACCTGGTGGGACAAGGTGGCGAGCAAGTTCGATGGCTGGAGCGCGGATGATTTCGCGGCGTCAGGCCTGCGCGCCGTACCGAATGCGGTGGCGCGGCGCGGCTCGTTCATTGCGTCCGGTGTCGTGCTGATGCCGTCTTTCGTGAACATCGGCGCCTATGTCGATGAAGGCACCATGGTCGACACCTGGGCGACGGTCGGCTCCTGCGCGCAGATTGGCAAGAATGTGCACCTCTCAGGCGGCGCAGGCATTGGCGGCGTGCTGGAGCCGCTGCAGGCCAATCCGACCATCATCGAGGACAATTGCTTCATTGGCGCGCGGGCCGAAGTGGCCGAGGGCGTCATTGTGCGCGAAGGCTCGGTGCTCGCCATGGGGACCTTCCTCAGCCAGTCGACCAAGATTGTCTATCGCGAGACAGGTGAAGTGGTGATGGGCGAAGTGCCGGCCTATTCGGTGATTGTGCCCGGCTCCATGCCGGACCCGAAGGGCGGACCGAGCCTCTATTGCGCGGTGATCATCAAGACGGTGGATGAGCGCACGCGGTCTAAGACCGGCATCAACGAGCTGCTGCGGCCCTAGGCAGTTTCCGCCTGAGTTTGCATCTTCGCATTCGCGGCTTAGTCTCGTTCTTTCAATCCTAGGGAGGACGCGATGAGAACTGTTTCCGGAGTGGTGCTGCTGGCGGGGGTGCTCATGGCGGCCTGTTCGGCGGGGGAGCCGGCCAACGAAACGACGGGGCCGGATGCAAGCGTCGAAGCCCCGGCCGGCGAAGTATCAGCAGAGATAGCTGCCCCAGCCGAAACAGCCTCGACGGATGATCCGATCACCGCGCTGTGCGTGGACATGATGCCCAGCTACAGCGCCGAAGTGTGCGCCTGCGGGACGGAAGCTTTCCGGTCTTCGACCGAAGATGCCGACACCTATGCCGAGATGGCGAGCTATTACCTGAACGAGACTGATCCGGCACTGTCGCTGGTTGAGCGCTGGGACGAGGTGGTCGATGTGGTCCTCGCCGACACGCCGGGCAGCGCGCTGCAGGTGTCCAACGCCCTGGGCAAGACGCACCGGGCCGCCATCAATGACTGTGCAGGCTAGGTCTTCTCATGCGCGCCCGGCGCGCGTTTGAGGTTATTGGAGACGGATCGATCGCTGACAGTCCTGCCGATACGCTGACGCGCCCTGACGCGCTGGTCGGGCTTGCCGATGCCGAGCCCGAAGCGGCTGGCCGGTGGGAGCTGCATCTCGCCTATCGGATGAAGTCGATGAATACGGTCATCGACTTCAAGGCCGTCGTGGATTTCGTCCGGATAGGGGCTTTCTTCAGTGGGCGCTCCAGCATGGCCTATCTGAACGGTACCACCGAGATCATGCGCGTGCCGACTGACATAGAAGGCGAGCTGACGGGCACGCAGGCGCTGCTTGACGTGCACATGCAGGAAGGCGCGCTGAAGCGTGCGCCATTTCACTGTTCGGGCGAAGCCAGGCCGGACGGGAGGCAATATGAAGGGCTATGGACCATGCCCTGCATCGACCCCGTAAAATGTGGCTGCGAGGGCGACCGCGGTGCCTTCTGGCTGACGCGGGTGGACGAGGCCTGAGCGTTATTTCGCTTGCGGACCGCGATACCGGTAATCCTGCATGAGGAGGATAGCAGGCTCGTAGCTGGCATCGGCGCGCAGGGCCTCTTCGAGGGCATCCCGCGCTTCGTTTTTCTCACCGCGTTCGATGTGGGCGAGTGCGAGTGCTGTCTTGTCGCGCGCCATATTTGCCGGGCCGGGGGCGTGAGGGGGCAGGTCCGATGGCTGAAATGCTGAAGCGGTTGCGATGGCCAGCGCGGTAAGGCTGGCGGCGAGGGAAAACTGTTCCATGACGATGTCCTTTCCGGCGCGACTATGCGCCTTGACAGGAGAATGGGGATTGGCGAGACCCGCTTGAATTGGCGGAAATGCCATTATGTGGTAGGTTTTCGCCAAACGGGAATTCCTGCCATGCCAGACACCACGCACAGCCAGCACCGCGTCGCCGTCATGGCCTATGACCGGATGTGGCCGTTCGAGTTTGGCATTGCGACCGAGATTTTCGGCTGGGCGCGCCCTGAGATCATCGATGCGGTCTGGTATGATTTTCTGGTGGCTGGTCCTGACGCGCCGATCCGCACGATTGGCGGGATGACGATGCAGCCCGATCACGGCTATAATGCCGTCTCCAGCGCCGACACTGTCATCATTCCGGCCTGGCGGGACGTGAATGAGTGCCCGCCTGAGCCGATGCTTGAAGCGGTGAGAGGGGCGCGGAAGAATGGTGCGCGGATGGTGTCATTCTGCACGGGCGCTTATGTGCTGGCGCATGCCGGAATTCTGGATGGACGGCGGGCAACCACCCATTGGCGCGATCTGGGGCAGCTCAAGCGCCAGTTCCCGAAGATCGAGACGGTCGAGGATGTGCTCTATGTCGATGACGGCGATGTCATAACGTCGGCAGGATCGAGTGCGGGTGTGGATTGTAGCCTGCACATCATCCGCAAGGATTATGGGGCCGAGATGGCCAACCGGATTGCGCGAAGCCTCGTCATGCCGCCACACCGTGACGGCGGGCAGGCGCAATATATCGAAGCGCCGATCCAGGAGCGGTCGGGTCAGTCGGTCTCGGGCGTGCTTGACTGGGCGCGGGAGCGTCTCGACCAGCCGCTTTCGATTTCGGACATGTCTGACGTGGCTGGAATGAGCGAGCGGACCTTCCTGCGCCGGTTCAGGGACGGAACGGGCACAACGCCGCTCAAATGGCTGCGCCGGGAGCGCGTGTTCCGGGCCATGGGCCTGTTGGAGAAGACCGAGCTCAGCCTGATCGATGTTGCCGCGCAATCTGGTTTTGGCTCCGTCGAGACCTTCCGGTCGGCCTTTCGCGAAATCGTGGGCACGCCGCCGCACGCCTATCGCAAACGGTTCGAACTGACGCGGGCCTAGTCCTCGATCGGGGCGTCGGGGTTTTTGACGCGGATCAAGCCATTGCCGATGAAAGTCATCACCAGTTCGTCATCCTGGTTGTAGACACGGTTCTGGGAGCGGGTGAGGCCCATATCGGGGCGCGACTTCATGCGGCGCTTGGAAAGCATTTCCATTTCTATGCGGATTTCGTCGCCGGGATAGACGGGCTTGATCCATTTCAGCTCGTCAATGCCGGGAGAGCCGAGACCGGCCTGCGGCTCGCCGTGCTGCATGGTCTCGACCATCAGCCGCATCGTCATCGCAGCGGTGTGCCAGCCCGACGCCGAGAGACGGCCGAAGAAGGTGTTCTTTGCGGCTTCATCATCGAGGTGGAAGGGCTGCGGGTCATATTTGGAGGCAAACTCGATGACCTCCTCACGCGTGACCTTGTAGCTGCGCGGGCTATGGGTGACCGTGCCGGGCACCACGTCTTCATAGTATTTCATGCGAGGGCATCCTGAATCTGTCCGCAGAGCAGATCAGTGCGGCCGGGCACGGTTTCAATGGCTGACGGTGCGTCAGGACGTGCTCTCATCAGGCGTCATGCCGAGGCCCGTCAGGACGCGGCTGTCGCGTGCATAAATGTCGTCGAGATAGCGGATGCCACCGGCCTCATCCTTGACGGCGGTGAAATATAGAATGTGAACGGGAACTTTCGCGGCGAGATTGGCGCGCGTTTCCTTTGCCGAGGCGACAGCGGTGTCAATCTTTGCGCGGTCCCAGCCCGGCGTGTCCTTGAGCAACCATTCCGACAGGCCAATCGGGTCCTGCGTGCGAAGGCACCCGGAAGAAAAAGCGCGTTGGCGCTGTGCAAAGAGGCCGCGCGTGGGCGTGTCGTGCAGGTACACATTGTGCGGGTTGGGGAACATGATCTTGACCTGGCCGAGCGCGTTCTGCGGCCCCGGTGCCTGGCGGATGCGATAAGGCATGGTGCCGGCCGGGATGGCGTTCCAGTCAATCGTCGAGGCGTTCACAGGCTGGCCGGAGCGGTCAAGCACCTGGAAGCCGAGGCGGCTGACGGAGCCCGGATCCTTCTTGAACATGGGCAGCTTGTCGGCCCTGGCGAGGCTGGGCGGGGTCTCCCACCAGGGATTGAACACGATGTATTCGATCTGGTCAGAGAAGACCGGCGTCCGGCGATAGGGCTTGCCGACAATGGTGAGGTGGGTGCGCTGGGGCTCTCCATTTTCGTAGGCGGTGACGTCGAAGCCCGCAATATTGGCGCGCAGATGCTTCTGGCCGAGGTCACCCGGCAGCCAGCGCCAGCGTTCCATATTGACGCGGACCTGCTGGATACGGGCCTGCGGGCCGCGATTGAGCGCGCGAATGGAAGCTGCGCCAACCACGCCGTCCGCGTCGAGGTTTTCCGCTGTCTGGAAGGTCTCGACCGCGTTCACCGTGTCGGCGTCCATCGTGCCGGTGGCCTGTGCCTCTTCTAGCAGGCCAAGCTGGACGAGGCGGGCCTGAAGCTCAACGACGCGAGGACCTGTCATGCCTGATTTGAGGGCCGGGCCTTCAGAGACCTTGCTGATCGGCTTGCCGGCATCCTTGCGCAGGGCGGCCAGTTCATCCTTCAGCGCGCCATAGGCTGGCTGTACGGGGGCAAGCTGTTCGAGGCTGGTCGCGATGGTGCCGGTTTCAAGGGCATAGGCGAGGACGGCGGCGAGGTCGGCCTCGCGGCGGGCGGCGGTCCAGTCCGGCTCGATGCTGACGGGGTTGAGCTTGCCGTACAGCATGTGCGCGGCGGCTGACATCCAGGCGTCGGTGGCGATCCAGTCGCGCTCCTGTGGATTGGCGGCGAGGACAAGCTCTTCAAGGTGGTAGTCTGTTGGCGTCAGGCCGTGTGCGCGAAGGCCCTCAATAGCACTGATCAAGGCCTGGTAATTTGCGTCGGACCAGACGGTCTGCGTCGCTGCGTCTTCGAGGAAGGCGTCGGTCGCGACGGGCGCGAGTTCATAGTCGACCGGCTCGGCTGCGGCGGTGAATGGAATGAATGCGGCGGCGACCGCTGCGAAAAGCCGGACAGGTCTCATCCTGGTCTCTCCTCCCTCGATGACTTTCCCTTGAGACTAGTTCATTTGGCCGCACTTGCCAGCCTTCGGGGACATTGCATGCTTGTGAAGAGGCGGCTCTGCTGGTTGAAGTCTCACCATGCAGACACTTCTTCCCATCGCCGAGGAGATCGGCGCGATCCTGAAAGCCCGGCGCCAGACGATTGGCATCTGGGAATCTTCCTCCGGCGGTCTGATCTCGGCAGCGCTGCTCGCCCAGCCGGGCGCTTCGGCCTATTTCCGGGGCGGCGGCGTCATCTATGCACCGGCAGCGTTTCGCGGCCTGATGGGGCTCAGCAAGGCGGATCTCGGTGACATGCGCTCGTCCAGCGAGCCCTATGCGCGCTTTGCCGCCGCGACGATCCGGGAACGGCTGAAGGCGGATTGGGGCCTCTGCGAGACGGGGGCGGCCGGGCCGGGCGGCAATTCCTATGGTGATGCGGCGGGTCATACCTGCGTGGCGCTGGACGGCGACGATGTGAAACTGTCCCGCACGCTCGAGACCGGACTGGATGATCGCGGCCAGAATATGCGGCTGTTTGCGGCGGAAGCGCTGCACCTGCTGCGCGAAGCGATTTCCTAGGAGCCCCACCGCGGGCCCTCCTTCCTTTGACAGGCTCTGGATAGACGGGCAGGGGCGATGGGCGCAATCGTTTCAAACAATCGCTCGCCAGTGGTTCGACTTCGCTCACCATGTCGGGCTTTTTCTAGCGTCGCATCAGGCCGTTGCACGCGACGTTGCCACCCCTCCGGAGACTTAGAGTGAGGCACGCCTGAAATGATTGCCTTGCCCCGGGAATTGTAGCAGCTTTTGCGCAGGAGACCGGGGAGGGGGACGTGCTGATATTCTGGTGCTGGCTTGCTGCCGTCATCTCGGTCGTGCTGGCCTATATTGTGGCCGGGCCGATCTGGAAGCGCGAGCATTCCATGTTCTTCGGGGACAGCGAGAAGCCGCTGGAGCTCAGCGGCGCGGTCGGCGAAGTGTTCATCATCACCGCCGGCGCGCTGTTTGTCGCCGCGATCGACCAGGTCTGTGAAGAGGTTTCACCGGTATCGATCCTGACGTCGTATCCGCTGTTCTGCGGCGGCTTTTTCGTCATCGTGCTGGTCGGCGTCTATCTCTACGGTGTCTATAAGGGCATGACCGGGCTTCCGGGCGAGAAGAAGCGGCTGACGGCGACCTATATGGTGTACGGCGTGTTCAGCACCATCCTGTTTGCCGGGATCTGCCTGCTCGCGGCGCTGATGATCGCAGAGGCGGTCATCGATGCGAACAAGTTTTCGACCGAGGCCGCGCTTGTGCTCGCCCAGGCAGAAGGGCTCAGCGGGCAAGCCATTGCGGCGAAGACGAGCGGGCTGAACATGGTCTTCCTCGACACGCAGGCCGTGCTGAAGCGGCTGGAAGGATCGATGTCGCCGGTCTTTGTGTTCGCGGCAGGCCTGTTCGCGTTCAACCTTGTTGTACGTTATACGCCGCTGCGCCGCGCCTTCGCCAAGGAGGCGATGTTTGCGACCTATCTGACAACGTTTACCGCGCTTGCGCTGGTCGTTGTCACGGGGATCTGGGTCTATACCGGCCAGTACAGCAATTTCATCGGCGATGTGCTCAATGCCATGGCACCGATGAGGCCGGACTTCTTTGCGGCCTCACCCGATTATAATTCACGATATACCGATATCTGGCTGAGGCTGGTCGACGATCAGGCGCTGCTTGGCTTTCTGTCGCGGATGAGCGATCAGTGGGGCGGCGTTGCAGCCTTGCTCGGCATCTTCCAGTGGAGTGCGGAGCGGTTCAACAAGCCGGAGGCGAGCACGAAGATGCCTTCGCCCAGACAAGAGGGAACGGTGTGAAGGTCTTGTGGATTGCGCTGATACTCGTCGCGCTGCTGGTCATTTACGCACTGGCAGTGCGCTACGTCACATTGCGCGACGGCTCCATCCCGATGGACGCGGTCCCAGCCTCGCCGCAGGAGGCAGGCAGCGAAGAAACGCTAAGCGTAATGATCTGGAACCTCGGCTATGCCGGGCTTGGTGCTGAGTCTGACTTCAAGGCTGATGGGGGCGAGATGCTGCAGCCGCCAAGCAGGGCTGTGGTTGAAAAGAACCTTGCCGGTATTCAGGATGTGCTGCGGGCGCAGGACGCCGACGTATTCCTGTTCCAGGAACTGGCCCGTGGCGGTTTTCTCAATCGCGGCGTGGATGTTGTTGCTGGCGTGCGTGAGGTGCTGCCAGGCTACGGCTCTTTCTTCACCGCCGACATCAAGACACGGCTTCTTCCGTCACCACTGTCCTTGCGCCACGGCATCGGCATGTTCTGGCGCGGCGCTCCGCTCACGGTCGAGATTGTCCGCTTGCCGGAAGAGCCTGAGCCGATCATGGGTTTCATCCAGCGGCGCTACCACGTGCAGGTCATGGAGTTTGAGCAAGGCGGGGTGCCCTGGACCCTGATCAATGTCCATCTGTCGGCCTTTGATGAAGGTGCCAATACGCGATTGCTGCAATTGCTGGCGGTGATTGATCTGGCCAAGCGCCATTACGAAAGTGGCCGCGCTGTCGCCGTGGGTGGGGACTGGAACATGCGGCTGACGCCAACGGATTTTGCCTCAACGTCCGACGACAGCGCCTTGTTCTGGATCCATGATTTTCCGAAACATGAGCTGCCAGATGGCTGGCAGATCGCGGTCGATCCGAGCGTTCCAACTGTGCGGACGAACGAGCGGCCTTATGCGCGCGATGAGAATTATCGCACCATCATCGATGGCCTGCTCGTCTCACCCAATGTCGAAGTGGTGAGCGCGGCGGGGCTGGACCTCGATTTCCAGATCACCGATCACCAGCCCGTGCGATACACGCTGCGGGCGAGGCCCTGATGGAGGCGGACATGGCGAAGCAGGCAAAGAGCTGGACGTTTGGCGAGAAGGTGCAGGGCTATGCCTGGGAGGTGGCCAGCCCGCGCGCGAGCCTGCTGCTGCAGCATGGCTACGGCGAATATGCCGGTCGTTATGTGATGAGCTACAATCGCCTCATTCCGAACCTCAACGCGCTCGACATCAATGTCTATGCGTTCGATGCCGAGGGGCATGGGCGCTCACCGGGCCCGCGCGGGGCGACGGACATGAAACGGGCCGTGGCGCATCATCTTGCCGCGCGTGAAGTGCTGGAGACGCGCGAAGAGCCGCTCTTCATGATGGGGCATTCGCTCGGCGGGCTGATTACGGCGGCGAGTGTCGCCTATCGCCCGGAAGGGGTGAGCGGGGCGGTTTTGAGCGCGCCAGCGCTGAAGATCGAGCTTAATCCGGCCCTGAAGACGGTTGCGGGCGTCCTTGCCTCGATTGCGCCCACGGCCAGGCTGACGCCGCCGCTCGATGCCGATGCCATTTCACGTGATGCGGCGGTGGTTGAAAAATATCGCAACGATCCGATGGTGATCACGAAAGCGCCTGCGGCCCGGCTCGGCGCGACGGCGATCAAGGTGCTCGAGCGTGCCCGCAGCAGCTTTTCGGACTGGGATGTGCCGGTGCTGGTGATCCATGGCGATGCCGACCGGCTGACCCCGATCGAGGGCAGTCGGGCATTCATTGAGGCGATTGGGGCATCGGACAAGCAGCTTGTCGAGTTCGCCGGTGGCTATCATGAGCTGCTCAATGATCATGAGGCGGACAAGGCGCTCGCCACCGTGCTCGACTGGCTGAAGCCGCGCCTGCCGGGCGGCAGGGTCTGATGAGCCCCACAAGGGGCCTTCCGAAGAGAGGAGCGCCAAGATGCGCGTTCAGCGTCCAGCGGCTTCGTGGTTCGACTTCGCTCACCATGAAGCCTGATGAGTCATTTGAAAAAAAGCCTTCATCCTGAGCGACGTCGAAGGTCGAAGGCGTTCTGGTGAGTTCAATGCAGTGATCGCCCCCTCACCACTGGGGAGGGGCCGAGGAGGGGTCAGAGCCCCAGACACCGCAGCACGAAATCGGCACGGGCAGTCACACTCGATTTCGGCAGATCGATCATTGCGTAACCGCGTTTGGGGTAAGCGAGGCGGAGATAATTGTATTCCAGCACGGCGGTCTCAAAGGAGAGCGGGCGTTCATCATCCTGCTCGTAGAGCTCGAACCATGGCGGGGCCATGAAGACCGGGCTGGAATAGATGGTCGTGTGGCAGAGTTTTTCGAGGTCCTCGGGCATCGCTATGGAGAGGCGTTCGAAATGGGCGGCGGCGTCCACTGCGGAGCGATCGAAGAAGACCGGGCCGTCATGGGTGCGTACCCATGCCAGTGTGGCGTGGGCGTATTCGATGGCCTTGCGCACGAAGGCCTCCGCATTGACCCAGGGCAGGGCATCGCCGCCGGTCGCAAGCGCTTCGCGAACAATGTTGCGGCCGGGCTCTTCCACCGTGCGGAAGCCCCGGCGGGCGAGTTCATTCAGGAGGGTGGACTTGCCGCCAGACGAGCAGCCGGAGATGACGATGCGCCGCCGGTCTCTCATGCGTCCCCGTCATACATGACGCGCTCGAGATAGAGCCCGTCCGCCGGCGCGACGGGGCCGCAGGCCGCGCGGTCGCGGGCTTCAAGGATGTCCTTCACCCAGCCCGGTTCCTGCATGCCGCGGCCGACCTCGACGAGGCTGCCGACAATGGAGCGGACCTGGCGATGCAGGAAGCTGCGGGCAGTGGTCGTCACTTCGATACGGTCGCCATAGGCGCTGACATTCAGCGTGTCGAGCGTCTTCACCGGGCTCTTGGCCTGGCACTGGGCATCGCGAAAGGTCGAGAAATCATGCTCGCCGATCAGGTGGTCTGCCGCTTCCTGCATCTTGCGTACATCAAGCGGGACGGGGACGCGCCAGATCAGCCCCTTGTCGAAGGTGAGATGGGCACGGCGGACCTGGATGATGTAGCGATAGGCGCGGCCTGTGGCGCTGAAGCGGGCGTGAAAATCCTCGGTCACGTCTTCGGCGGTGAGGACAGCAATGGGGTCGGGGCGAAGATGGTAGTTGAGCGCGTCCGCCACCTTGCGGATCGGGCGCGGCTTGGTGAGGTCGAGATGGGCGACCTGTCCGGTCGCGTGCACGCCGGCATCGGTACGCCCGGCCCCCTGCACGAAGACGGGCTTGCCGTCGAGGGCTTCAGCGGCGCTTTCAAGCGCGCCTTGTACGGAGGGCTGCCCCTCCTGACGCTGCCAGCCATAAAAGGGACGGCCATCATATTCGACGAGGAGACGGATGCGCTGTGTCATGCAGCAGCCCCGAAGGCTCTGGGATAGGTGAGCGTGCCCGTGCGGGGCGCGGTGTTGCTGAGCTCGATCCCCATGAAGGCGGGGCCGGACCATGGCGCGTCATAGCGGGCCGCGACCTCCGGGCTGAAACCGAATTTCGGATAATAGTCCGTGTGGCCGAGCACGAAGACAAGCTGCCGGCCCTGGCCTTCCATCATCGTCATGCCGAGCTTGATCAGTCCACGGCCTATGCCGGATTTCTGGCGGTCTGGGCTGACGCTCATCGGGCCGAGACCGGCGGCGATGTCCTCGTCGTCAATCAGTATACGGAAGAACTGGATGTGGCCGAGGATGTCGCGATCATCATGCGCGATCAGCGAGGCGAGGCTGTCGCCGTCTGCGAGGAGTTGCGTCACGATCTTCGCTTCATCCGGCGTGCCGAAGGCAGCATCATTGAGGGCGTTGATCGCGTCGGCATCTTCGGCGCGGGCCGGGCGGATCCAGATATCCTTCATTCGAAGCGGCTCCCTGCCTCAATCTTGTTGCCACGCAGGAAGTCTTCGGCGTCCATGGCGCGGGAGCCCGGCTTTTGCAGGTTGAGGAGGCGCACGGCATGGCCATCGCCGCAGGCGATGAGGAGATTGTCGTCGAGCAACGTGCCGGGGGCCGCGGCGTCATGCGTCTGCTCTGAGAGCCGGCTCATCAGCGCCTTTACGCGGACGGGTTCGTCGTCGGGCTTCGAGGTCCAGTTGAACCAGGCGCCGGGGAAGGGGGAGAGACCGCGGATCTGGCAATCGACTTTGGCGGCGGGTTTGCTCCAGTCGATCTGGCGGTCATCGGCCGTGATCTTGGAGGCATAGGTCGCGCCGTCTTCGGTCTGGGGCACAGGTTTGAGGCTGCCATCGGCGAGGCCTTCGAGGGCGCGGGGCGCAAGCTCTGCGGCGAGTTCTGCGAGGCGGTCATGCAGGCTGCCGGCGGTCTCGAAGGGGAAGATACGCGCTTCGGAACTGGCGAGGACGGGGCCGGTGTCGAGCCCGGCTTCCATCATCATCGCCTGCACGCCGGTCATCTCGTCACCTGCCATGATGGCACGCTGGATCGGCGCCGCGCCTCTCCAGCGAGGCAGCAGCGAGGCGTGCATGTTCATGCAGCCAAGGCGCGGCGCGTCCAGCACCTCCTGCGGTAGGATGAGGCCATAGGCGACGACGACGGCTGCATCGAGATTGAGGGCTGCGAAGCGGGCTTTTTCCTCGGCGGGCTTTAGCGATTTCGGCGTGCGGACCTCAAAGCCGTGGTCCTCGGCATAGCGGTGGACGGGCGTCGGTGTCAGCTTCTTGCCGCGTCCGGCGGGGCGGGGCGGCTGGGAATAGACGCAGGCGATCTCATGGCCGGCCTCGACCAGCGCGGCGAGCACATCAACGGCAATATCCGGGCTTCCCATGAAGGCAATGCGGAGCGGGTGTCTCATGTGGCGGGGTCTAGCGAAGCGGGGGGATTAGGCAAGATGGAAGCGGGTCAAAGCCAAGGATTGCAAATGATCGTGAATATCGAATGGGCTTTGCAGACTGGCTCTGGCTGTTCGAGCGATAGAATCCCAGGACCGTAATTCAAACCGTGCAGCGCAAATGCCAAAACACCGAGGAACAACACTAATTTGGTTGCAGCGCTTGAGCCTGACAGCCTGCGCAGCATGATCAGGCCCCGACCTTGGCTTTCATTCGGGTGGCTTTCCTCACCTTCTCGACCGCGCGTTGACGCTTCAGGCGCGAGAGATAATCGATGAAGAGGGTGCCTTCGAGGTGGTCCATCTCGTGCTGGATGCAGACGGCGAAGAGGCCTTCGGCGACTTCTTCCTGCTGGTTGCCATCATAGTCGAGATAGCGGATGCGACACTCGGTCGGGCGCTCGACTTCCTCATAGACGTCGGGGACGGAGAGGCAGCCTTCTTCATACGGCGCCTTGTCTTCGGTCAGCGGCAGGATTTCCGGGTTCACGAAATAGCGCGGCTGCGGCTCTTCATCCTGGCCGGCAAGGTCCATCACGATGACGCGCAGCGGCACACCGATCTGGATCGCGGCAAGGCCGATGCCGGGCGCGTCGTACATGGTCTCGAGCATGTCATCCATCAGCGCGCGGATGTCATCCGTGACGCCGCCTTCGACGGGCTTTGAGACTTCCTTCAGACGCGGGTCCGGGACGGTGAGAATTTCGCGAATGGCCATGGCGCTGAGATAAGGCGAAGGGGTTTGGAAATCAATAATGGGGGGTGACTTACGAGAGAGGCATCACCACGGCTTGTCCGTGGTGCCCGTCTTCGGTGTTTGCTTTTGTGGGCCCGTCAGGAGATGGGCCCCGTGGACAAGCCACGGGGAGGCGCAGATAGAGAGTTCAGGCCGCGTCTTCCTTGCTGCCCTTGCCATCGAAATCGAGTTCGGGTGTGCGGTCTGTTTCTTCGGCGGTCGCCTCGATGCGTTTGGTTTCGCCGATCTGTTTGTCCGGCGGGGCGATGGAGAGTTCCTCAAAGCGGCGCATGGTGGGCAGGACGCGCTTGTCGAAGGAGCTGTTGACCGAGTTGTAATGGCCGACGGCGCTGTTCAGTGCCTTGCCGAGACGTTCCATATGTTCGGACATGGTGGCCATGCGGCGATAGAGTTCTTCGCCGAGCTTGGCGGCCTCGCGAGCATTCTCGGCCATTTTTTCCTGACGCCAGACATAGGAGACCGTCTTGGCAAGGCCGATCAGGGTGGACGGCGTGGTGACGATCACATTCCGCGAATAGGCGCGCTCCAAGAGGTTGGGCGCGTGTTCGAGGGCAGCCGCGAAGAAGTTCTCGCCCGGAATGAACATGGCGACGAAATCGACGCGCTCATCCAAGTTCGACTGGTAGGATTTTGACGCCAGCGTATCGACATGGCGTTGGACGCTGGTCGCGTGGGCTTTCAGATGCACGGCGCGCTGCTGCGGATCACCTGAATTGGCGGCGTTCATATAGGCGTCGAGCGAGACCTTGGAGTCGATCACGATCTGGCGCCCGCCGGGCAGATGGATGACGGCGTCCGGGCGCTGGCGGCCATCCTCGGTCTGGTCGAAGACCTGCTCATTGAAGTCGCAATGGCCTGAAAGTCCGGCCTGCTCCATGACATTGCGGAGCGTCATCTCGCCCCAGCGGCCGCCGCCTTTCGGCGCGGTGAGGGCGTTGACGAGCTTGCCGGTCTCGGCCGTGTTGCGCACGAGGCTCTCGCCAATCGCCTTTACCTGTTCCTGGATCGCGGACTTGTCCTCGGCGCGGACTTTTTCAATGTCGGCGACGCGTTTCTTGAACTCGTCGAAATTCTCGCCGATCGGTTTCATAAGCTCTTTCAGTTCGCCCTGCGCGCCTTCGCGGTGCTTCTTGAAGGTCTCGTCAGCGCGGTCGATGAAGTCTTTCTGGGCCTGTCGCAGCACGCCCTGCGCAAGATCGGCAAAGCGCTTCTCGTCCTCTTCGGCGCGGGCCTTTGCGGCGGCCAGGGCTTCGCGCGCCTCCTGTGAGACGAGCATCTGCGTCTTCAGTTCCTGGGTCAGGCGCTCGCGCTCTTCCCTCAGCTCGTCGCGCTGGCTCTCGGCATGGGCAAGGTCGCGCTCGAGTTCGCCAGACCTGTTGCGCACTTCGCCGCGCATCCAGATGAGCACACCAGCAAGAGCGGCAGAGGCCACGAACAGGATGACGTGGATGAGGTCGAGGCCTGTCTGGCCGATGGTGACGATGGGATCCATGAGGCAACTCCTAAACCGATTCGGGCCTTGACTCGGCGGCGTGATTGGCGCGAACATACAAGGAACAAAGGGGTGAGGCAATGAGTGCAGAGCTACGGGCATCGCTGCAAGCTATCGCGCGTCGCCATGTGCGCAGCGCCGACGAGGCTGATGATGTGGTGCAGCAGGCGCTGCTTGCGGCGATCGAGGCGGGGCGGACGGACTTTTCCTCAGGACAGGGGCGGGCCTGGCTGATCGGTACGGTGCGCAACAAGGCGCGGATGCTGGCGCGGGGCGTGGTGCGGCAGCGGGCGCGCGAAGAGGCCTGGGCGGAGGTTGCTGCCGCCGTGCATCGCGAGGGCGCGGACAGGCCGGACCTTGCACGCCTGCCGCCATCGCTCCGGCTGACGGCGCTGCTGGCGCTGAATGGTGCGACGCGCAGCGAGATTGGCTGGCTGCTTGGCCTGTCGGATGCAGCCCTGCGCCAGCGCGTGTCGCAGTTGAAGCGCGCCATCGAGGCCGGGCCGGTGCCGGACATGGCCCTGCAGGGGGCGCTGCCCTTTGGGGCAATGCGCCGCCAGATGGTTGAACGGCTGAAGAAACGCGGCGGGTTTCTCGCCAGCCATGATCCGGACGGACATTTTTTTGTGCTGGCTCGCTCACAACACAGCGGCTCGCGGCAACAGGCAGGTGAGCACTTATAGAGGAGACCAGATCATGCTCACGAAAACCGCAATTGGCGCCATTGTCTTCTACGTCGCCGACATTGACCGCACCGAAGCCTTCTACAGGGAGACACTCGGCCTCGACTTGCAGCGCATGGAAGGCGATGCGGGGGAGTTTGACGGCGCCGACTGGCTGATGGCCGATGTCGGCAACGGCATGAGCCTCATCTTCTTCCAGATGGACGGTAAAAGGGGCGACAGCCCGGTGGTCGTGTTCAACCTGGAAGAGGGCGGGATAGACGGGCTCGTCGAGGGGCTGGTGAACAAGGGGGTGACGATTGTCACCCCGGTCTCGCACGCGCCCGATGGCGGCTGGACGGCAGATTTCGCCGATCCGGACGGGCATACGCTGTCAGTGTATCAGACGGCGGAGGTGCCGAGGTGATGGGCTGATGGTTTCATGAGCCTCATGGTGAGCGAAGTCGAACCACGAGGCGGGAAGCACACAGCGCGCCCTCGTCCTTCGACTTCGCTCAGGATGAGGGCTTTTTAGGTGTTCAGAAAACCCCCATGGCCAGCCCGGCGGCCATGGCTGCGCCGAGCTCGCGGCATTTTTCGAGATCGGCTTCGCCGATCGTCTTGTTGGCGAGGATGTCTTCCTTCGTCTGGGCATGGGTGCAGATTATGAAAGGCTCCTGCACCATTTTCAGCCGCCAGCCGGTTGCGACGCGGGCGGTCTGTTTGAGGGCGTTTTCGCCGTCGGAGCCTGCGCAGATCATCTGCGCATAGGGTCGGCCCTCGATCTTGCCGAGGACAGGATAGTAGGAGCGGTCAAAGAATTCCTTCATGCCGCCAGCAATCGCGGCGAGGTTTTCCGGCGCGCAGAAGATGTAGCCATCGGCAGTGAGGAGATCGTCCGGGCCAGCGTCGGTGGCGCGTTTGAGGATGGTTTCGCAGGCCTCTTCAGCGCGGGCGGCGTCTGCGGCGGCCTTGGCCATCTGTTCAGACCCGCCGGTGCGGGAGAAGTAGACGATGAGGAGTTTGGGCATGTGGCTGATCCTATCCAATCTCGCCCCTGTTCCAAGACAGACGATGATGGCGTCACTCTCGATGAGCCAGCAGGCTCATCTGAGAGCCCAGCTCCCGCCATCTCCGTGTGCGCCTTCCTCGGTATTTGGAGATAGGCCCTCAGACCGCTTCGCGGTCGAGGGTGACGCACACACTGAAGCGGCGTTACACGTTGAAGCGGAAATGCAGGACGTCGCCTTCCTTGACGATGTAGTCCTTGCCTTCCTGGCGCATCTTGCCGGCTTCTTTCGCGCCGGCTTCGCCCTTGTGGGCGATGAAATCCTCATAGGCGATGGTTTCAGCGCGGATGAAGCCTTTTTCGAAGTCGCCGTGGATGACGCCGGCGGCCTGCGGGGCGGTCCAGCCCTGACGGATCGTCCAGGCGCGGGCCTCTTTGGGGCCAACCGTGAAATAGGTCTGCAGGCCGAGCAGCTTGTAGCCGGAATGGATGAGGCGGTTGAGGCCCGGCTCTTCGAGGCCCTGCATCTCCAGGAATTCGGCGCGCTCTGCCGGGTCGAGCACGGCCATTTCGGCCTCGATCTGGGCGGAGATAACAACAGCTTCTGCGCCTTCCTTTGCGGCGCGTTCCATCACCATCTCGGAATATTTATTGCCGGTGGCCGCGCTGTCCTCATCGACATTGGCGACAAGCAGGACGGGCTTGGAGGTCAGCAGCTGCAGCATGCGCCAGGCCTTGCGGTCTTCCTTCGGCACGTCGGCGTAGCGGGCCGGGCGGCCTTCATTGAGTTCGGCGAGGGCAAGGTCGAGCAGGGCGAGCGTCTCTTTTGCTTCCTTCTCGCCGGATTTGGCTTTCTTCTCGACGCCGGCGCGGCGCTTTTCGAGGCTTTCCATGTCGGCGATCATCAGCTCTGTCTCGACGATGTCGAGGTCGGCAATCGGGTCGACGCGGCCGGCGACGTGGGTGATGTCGTCATCCTCGAAACAGCGCAGGACATAGATGATGGCGTCGGTTTCGCGGATGTTTGCGAGGAACTGGTTGCCGAGGCCTTCGCCTTTGGAGGCACCTTCGACGAGGCCGGCAATGTCGACGAAATTCATGCGGGCCGGGATGATCTCCTTCGAACCTGCGATCTCGGCCAGCTTCTCTAGGCGTGGTTCAGGCACGGCGACTTCGCCGACATTCGGCTCAATCGTGCAGAACGGATAGTTCGCGGCCTGAGCAGCGGCGGTCTGGGTCAGGGCGTTGAACAGGGTGGACTTGCCCACATTTGGCAGACCGACAATACCGCACTTGAACCCCATGGATCGCTCCTTCTTCGCGCTTACTGGCGCGCGGCATAGCGCATTTCGCGCTGGAAGACAGGGTGTTTTGTCCGCCTGAACTGGTATTTACTGGACATTTGCGGCGCGGAGCTTGCATGAAACCCGCAAAATAGAGTGTGGAGGTGGTTTATGGCCTACGACATCATGATTGTCGCGGCGAAACCGGACATGACGAAGGCCGAGCATGTCGCAAAGCGGCTGCGATCCCTGAAATTCAAGGTGCGCCTCGACAAGGCGCGTGAGCATACGACGCCGACAGCGCGTGACCTCAATGATGCGAACAAGGCCGGCAAGGTGCTGGTGCTCTGGTCGAAGGCGGCCTGCGACACGACCAGGCCGGACAGCGACTGGGTGCACGCCATGGCGCATCTGGCGCGCTCGCGGCCAAAGGCGCTGATGCAGGCGGGCCTCGATGCGACGGTGCCGGACGAGCCGTTCGACAAGGATGAGCGCGCGAGCCTCACGGGTATTGGCCCGAAGCGCACGCCGAATGGTTTTTTTGACATTCTGTCGGCGCTGGAGACAGCGACGAAGCGCAAGGATCTCAAGGACTTCCTGCTGCTTGAGCCGCGCGACAAGGCGGGCAAGGATGCGTGGAAGAAGGCGCATCCGAAGGACCCGATCTCGCTTGCCGGAAAGCCAAAGCCAAAGCCAAAGCCAAAGGCAAAGGCGAAAGCGGCACCGAAGAAGGCGGCTGCTCCGGCCCCGGCTGCGCCTGTTGCGGCGAAAGCTGCAGCTGCGACAAAGCCTGTGGCACCGAAGGCACCCGCTGCACCGCCGCCAAGGACGCCCGCCCCAAGGGCGCCTGCGCCATCAGCCATGCCGTATCGGGCACCGAAGATAAGCGGCATTGTCGATGAGGAGCCGGCCATTGGCTGGCACATTCTTGGCCCTATCCTTGGCGGTGTGGCGCTGATGATGCTGCTCGCCTGGGTGTTCCGCTCCGAACAGGTCGCGACGCCGGGCATGCCAGCAATCGGCAATGCCCAGCTCGCGCCGGTCTTCTCCGAGACCTGCCCGGCAGGACAGATCCCGCGCTCACTGCTCAATACGCGCACGCTTCGCCCTGGGCCGATTGTGGATGATACGTCGGAGGATGGGGAGTAGCCTTACCCGCGGCGTCTCCCTCGACCGCGAAAGCGGTCTGAGGGTCCATCACCCGTCCGTTCAGCGCGAGCCTATCGCGATGGCAGGAGATGGGCGCTCAGATGAGCGTGCCGCTCATCGAGCGTGACGCGCCTTGTAAAGGCGTTTTGAACCAATGAAAAAAGGTCAGGCTCCCGTCGACCGCTTCGCGGCCACTTCCCCCGTGAACGGGGGAAGATGGAACCTGGCGCAAGCGTCGTGATTTCCTCTCCCGCGGGGGAGGTGCCGGCGGGCTGAGCGGGCAGTTCTTACTCGCCGCGCGCCTGTTTCGGGTCGGATTTCGGGGCAGGGGCGAGGCGGAGGACTTCGGTCTGGTAGCGCTCGTCGCCTTCCTGGAGCAGGAGCGGCAGGGCGCGCGAGGCCGCGTCCAGAAGGGCTTCGACCCAGTCTTTCTCGGCTTTCGCAAAATCGGACAGCACATAGGGCATGACCATCGACTTGTCGCCGGGGTGGCCGACGCCGAGACGGATACGGCGCACATCCGCGCCGAGATGCGCGATCATGGAGCGGATACCATTATTGCCGGAATGTCCGCCGCCACGCTTTACGCGCACACGGCCGGGTGCGAGGTCGATCTCGTCATGGAAGACGGTTACGTCATTTGCCGTGAGCTTGTAGAAGCGTGCGGCCTCGCCAGCCGAGCGTCCGCTCTCATTGTAGAAGGTCTGGGGCTTTAGCAGCAGGACTTTCTGGGGGCCGTTGCTCGTGCGGACGGTGCCTTCAGCCGCTTCGCCCTGAAAGCGTTTCTTCCATGGGCCGAAACTGTAGTCAGCCGCGATCCGGTCGAGCACCATGAAGCCGAGATTGTGCCGGTTGCCGGCATATTTCGGACCGGGATTACCCTGGCCTGCAAGAATGTGCATGACAGGCTCCGTGTTTCGCAGCCGATCAGAATCGGGCGATTGGGGCTGGCCCGAAAGCCAGCCCGTCAGCCAGGATATTAGTCCTCGGATTCTTCGCCACCGTCATCGGACTGGTTGATGGCTTCGACTTCGCCAGCCTCTGGTGCGTCTTCGTCCGTTTCAGGTGCGGCTTCTGCCATGCGACCGGTGATGGTTGCGATGGTGAAGTCACGGTCGGTAATGGTCGGCTCTGCGCCATCCGGCAGCTTGATGTCGGAAATCTTGACGTTGTCACCGATGTCGAGACCGGTGAGGTCTGCGTCGAGCTGTTCTGGAATGCTGTCTGCGCGAACATTGAGTTCGACAGCGTGACGCACAACGTTGAGTGCACCGCCGCGCTTCAGGCCAGGCGACTTGTCTTCATTGTGGAAGTGGACAGCCACTTCGACGGAGATGACCTGGCTCTCATTGACGCGGTAGAGGTCAACGTGCATCGGCATGTCGCTGACAGGATGCATCTGGATGGCCTGCGGGATGACCAGCTGCTTCTTGCCTTCATGGACGAGGTGCGCGGTCGAGGTGAGGAAGTGGCCGGTATTGATCGCCTTGATCACTTCGTTGAGCTTCAGGCTGATTGCGACCGGGTCCTGGCCGCCGCCATAAAGGACGCCTGGCACCTTGCCTTCGCGGCGGGCTTCACGTGCGCCGCCTTTTCCTGTGCGCGCGCGCACTTCCACATTGAAACTGATTTGTTGAGACATTGTCTTTTCCTTTCGCCCTGAAGTCCGCCTGCGAGCTTTCTCGCCGGTGACAGCCTGACAGGAGCGGCCTTGCGCCGTCCTTTCGAAGCGGTGGGCAATACAGGAAACATGCCGCGCGCGCAACCGTGCCGGATCAGCCCGTGCTGCCCGGCGAATGGGCCCTTGTCCACTGGCGTCTTCCCGCGGGGCAGGATGAACTCGAATTTAGGTTGACAAAAGTTCGCTACAGCTGTCACATACTACACATGTAACGCTTTGAAGGGTCAGAAAAAGCATGTCCAAACCAAACGGGTCAGAACTCGTCATTCTCAAATATCTGTGGTCAGCCGGTCGGCGCACCGCGCGGGAAATCCATGAAGCCATCGGACCGGAGCAGAACTGGCAACTCTCGACAACGCGCACCGTCATCAATCGCATGGAAAGCAAGGGCTGGGTCAAGCGGGACGGGGAGTCCGCAGATTCAGCGGCCTTTTATGTCGCCGTGCTGGACCGCGTTGAGACGCTGGGCGGGCTGGTCCGGCAGCTGACGCGCCAGGTCCTCGACCTGAAAGGCCCGCTTCCGGCGGCGCTGTTTGCTGACAGTCCGCACCTGTCGGAGGCCGAGCTTGATGAGCTCGATGCCATCATCAATGCGGCTGAAGACGCTGAGCGTGCGAAGAAGGGGAGATAGACATGAGCGTTGCCTGGTTTGTCGTATTCGTGCTGCTGTGGACCGGCTTCCTCGCCGGTTTTGCCAGCCTGATCACGAATGGCCGCGTCAGCGCACGGTTTGCGCAGATGGTCTGGCGTGGTGCGGCTGTACTGTCTGTCCTGCCGCTGGCGATCATTCCCTTGCTGAAACTGCTGCCGAAGGACCTGCCATCGGCTATTCCTGACCTGCCCTATGTCGAGCCAGCCGCAGGCGTTGTCGCCTCTGCATCCGTCAATCTGCAGAGCGCCGTTTCCGGGCCCGAATGGGGCTGGACCGCGCCGACGCTGCTCGGTGTCCTTATCGCTGGATGGATGTTCCGGTGCGGAGCGTCCGCGCTTGGCCAGATGCGCCTCCAGCATCTCAAATCCCGCTCGGTGCCCCATCATGAGCAACCGATTGCCCTTCCCCTGAGCAGTCTGGGGCTCGAGCGGGGCCCTGCCATTCGCCTGATCGATGGCGGGTCGCCCTTCATTGCCGGCGTCGCTGCCCGCTCTGTCTATGTGCCTGAAGCGCTGAACAATCCGTCGGACCTGCGCCAGATCGTGATCCATGAATGCGTTCACCTGAAGCGCGGTGACCTTGTCACGCGGCCGCTGGAGCGGCTGGTGGCTGACCTCTTCTGGTTCTCGCCTTTCGCCTGGATGATGCGCCGCGAGCTCGATTTCTGGCGCGAGGCGGTGTGCGACGAGATCGCGTCTGAGATCAGCGGTGACCGGTTCGGCTATGCCCGCACGCTGGCCCATGCCGCACGGATCAGTGCGCCCACACGCATGCTGCCAGTGGCGGCCTTCATCCTGCCCAAGAGACGTAGCCTGCCGAAACGCCTTTCACGCCTGTTGGAGACGAGACCCATGCAGACGCGTCCGATCATGGCCATGAGTGCCAGCCTCGTTGCTCTCGCTCTCGCCCCCTTTGCGCTGGCTGAAGCTGGCAAGGATGCAATGCCGACCAGTGAGGAGGCGGCGGCCAAGCCGGTCAGCTTCGAACATGCGGTGGTCAAGTCGAACACAGCACGCATCTCGAGCAAGTTCGGCAAGCGCAAGGACCCTTTCAGCAAGGATAGCGCCTGGCACAAGGGAACTGATATTGCGGTGCCCGAAGGCACACCGGTCTACACGCCGTCCTGTGGTACGGTCGTCTTCTCAGGCTTCAAGCCGGCCTATGGCGAGACGATCGAGATCGCCTTTGGCGATGGCAGCAAGATGCGGTTCGCGCAGCTTGCCAGTCGCGATGTGATGGTGGGTGATGAGGTTACTGTCGGCACCAGAATCGGTTCGGTCGGCATGACGGGCCGTGCGACGGGGCCGCACCTTCACCTCGAACACTGGAAGAAAACGCTCAACGAAGAAACAGGCGAGACTGAATATCAGCCACACGACCCTATGATGGCTGAAGGTCTTGTCCTGTTTGCTGGCGGGTCTCGCTAATCCTGACGCCCGAGCGGCCTGCCAGGCCCCCATTCCGGACGCTATGGCCGGGATGGGGGTCTTTTCTTTTGCAGGATGATCATGGGAGCATCAGCCCATCAGATTGATCGCCTTCACGTTCACGAATTCCTTCATGCCGAAGCCGCCATGTTCGCGGCCATAGCCTGAATTCTTCACCCCGCCAAACGGCATGTCCGGCTGGGCAAGGCCGAAACCATTGATGAACACCATGCCGGTGTCGAAATGCTTTTCGGCAAGTTTGATCGCCTTGTCGGTATCGGTGGTAAAGATGCCGCCGCCGAGGCCGAAGCGGCTGTCATTGGCGATGCGGATGGCATCGTCGGCATCCCTGGCGCGGATGAGCGAGGCGACCGGGCCGAACAGCTCATCATCATAAGCCGGCTGGCCGGGCGTCACATTGTCGAGGACGGTGGCCGGATACCACCAGCCATCCTGCTCAGGGATTTCGCCGCCGCAGAGGATTTTTGCGCCCCCGGCGACGCTCTTTTCGACCTGTTCGTGCAGGTCATTTCGAAGGTCTTCGCGGGCCATCGGACCAATATCGGCCTCGCTTCCCATCGGATCGCCATGTTTCACGTCCTTCATGGCCTCAACGAAGGCGTCGCGGAACCTGTCATAGATGGCATCGACGACGACGAAGCGCTTGGCGGCGACGCAGGTCTCGCCATTATTGTAGACCCGGCCCATGACGCATTGCTTGACCGCCTTCTGAAGGTCGGCGTCTTCGAGCACGATATAGGCGTCATTCGATCCAAGCTCGAGCACGGTCTTCTTGAGCGCCTTGCCGGCTTTTTCGGCGATTACGGCACCGGCGGCCGCGCTGCCGGTCAGGGTGACGCCGCGCACGAGCGTATGATCGATCACGGTATCGGACTGGTCATGGCTGATGCGCAGCACGGTGAAGAGGTTTTCAGGCAGGCCGGCCTCGCGGAAGATCTTCTCGATCAACAGGCCGGAGCCGGTGACACTTTCGGCATGCTTGAGGAGGACGCCATTGCCCGCCATCAGATTGGCGATGGCATAGCGGATGACCTGATAGGTCGGGAAGTTCCAGGGCTGGATTCCGTAGATCACGCCGATGGGAGCATAGGCGATGCGCCCCTTCGCGCCGTTTTCGAGGTCGCGGGTCTCGGTGGCCAGTTCCTCCGGGCCGTTGGCCGCCGTCCAGTCGCAGATGCCTGCGCAGAGGTCGACTTCCTGCTCGCCCTGCTTGACGAGTTTGCCCATTTCGCGGGTCATGAGCTCTGACAGCTCTTTCCTGTTGTCCTTTAGGGCCTTGCCGATGGCGCGGATCCTTTCCGCGCGGTCTTGCAGAGAGACGTGCCGCCAGTCGAGGAAGGCTTCGTGGCAGGCTTTCACAGCCTGTTCGACTTCGCTGTCGCTCATCATCGGATAGCGCTCCAGCTCCTTGCCGGTCGCGGGGTTGATGGTTGTGAGGGTGTTGTCGAGACGTGCGCCGTCAGCCATGGTTTGGCCCTTTCTTCTGGGGTTATCCTTTGAAAGACAACACATGCGATCAGGGGCGCGTTCCGTGCGAATGTGAAAGCGCCCTGAAAACCCCGGTCAGCGTTTTTGACACGCGCGGCAGGGGCGGCATACTCGGCGTGCTGGCATTCAATAAATGCCGCCTGGCGTACAGCGCTGATGAGCATGGGGCCGGTTCGCCCGTGAAGAAAAAACCGGGTCTGCCTGCTCGCGGTCGGGGCGCTACGGTTTTCAAAGGGGAGACGCAAATGATTTCAACAAAGCGCACAATTTCCGCATTCGCCCTGATGGGCAGCCTGGCCGGCCTTCCGGCGGTCGCGGACACCTGGCCACAAAAGGAGTGGCAGCTGGATGAAACGTCGCTCCACACGTCTTGCCCCTATTGTTCCGACGCAGAGAAAGCGAAAGTTCAGCTGCGCATCGAGAAAGCCGCCAAGCTGAAGACATGGGTCGAACCCGAAATGCAGCGGATAAGCGACTGGCTGCAAGGCGAAGAATTCGCGGCGCCCGTCATCAAGAACTCAGAGAAAAACCCGGACTCCGGACGGATTTATTTTCTGAATGACAGTTCTTCGCGGGAAGTTGCCAAGATGCAGAGCAACATGTCCGCGGCGTATACAGAAAGCGGTGAGATTGAACTGCCGGTCGCAGGTGTTCTGGATGAGGTTCAGCTTGGGGATGGTCCTGCTTTTGCCGGCGAGACCCTGGCGTTCCAGGCTGGCTCGCTCGCACACGAGCTGCACCATGGCGTGGTCATGGGGCTGGATAGTCGGGGGGCACTGGAAACCCATGAGTGGGTCTCGGAAGGATTGGCCGAGGCGGTCGGCCTGGCCTGGGCCAGACGTGAATATGGCGCATCTCCCGAAAGCATAATCGTTGATACGCCGCGCTATGACCAGCCGCTCACCCAGACCGATGCCCCATATGGCCGGGGCCACTTCTTCTACTATCTCGGTGAAGGGCTAAGCCCCCAAGGGCCTGTGAGCTATATGCCGGAGCTCACCAGTGATGGCCCGGCCGGCGATGGTGCCGGCTGGATCGACACGTATCTGAAGGGAAAGGGCAGCGGACTGAAGCAGGCCTTCAACAGGCTGATTGCCGATCACACCGATAGCAAATCCTATTTCGGACCCGAGGCCGCCGCGATCAATTCTCCCAGCCTGGTTACCGAAATACGCAGCCCGGGATTTGGCAATGCAAACATCAAGGCTGGTGAGGTCGGGGCGATTGCTGCTCGCTATGAGGAGGCAGCCGCTGCCTTCGCGCCAGCAGAATGGGAGAAGCTGGAAGACCGCGACCGGGTCTATGCCCGCATTATCTATACCGAAAATGCAGAACGGGCGAATGATCTGACGGTCATCGTGGACGGCGAAGTTCAGGGCTCGAATGAGCGTCATGTCTCCCTGATATTTGGCGCGCCAGGAGAGGAAGCCGACCCAGCAATCGTCAAGGTCACCAATGTTGCAGAGGATGCGACATCTACAACAGCGCAGTCATACGAGCTCAAGATGCAGGTGACGCCGATTGGCTTTGACATTCCTCCTTGCGTGCAGGCCGGTAGCCAGGCCCAGATTGAGCTTGAAGGGTCAGTGTCGAATGCTGAGCTGAAGCGCGCGCTGGCGCGCGGCGATGTGCGCCTGTCTTCCAGTTCCGGTTCCATCTCAAGTGATCTTGTCTTCAATGCGACCGGCGGCACAGGAAGTGTGGACATCAACCTCACCTTGCCGACAGTTGATGGCGGACGGAAAACCATCGAACTTGGAGCGATCGATGTGCAGAACGGTTCTTGCGGCATCCGCATGACGTTCAGCCAGACGCGCGACGTTGTCGCGTATTGGGACCCGGTGAATGACCTCACCGAATACAAGGTTCAAGGCCGTACCGCCCTCATGCAGGACGGCGTCATGTATGTGCAGGACCCTCGCATGGGTTGGGTAAGGTTCGATCTCGACCAGTTTGCTGGTCTTGCGGTTGGCATGTCAGGGGGCGCCATTCCCGGATTGGGAGGAATGTCTTCCATGGAGGCCATTGGCGGTATTCGCACCTTCGATCTGCCGGATATGGCCATGGAAGCCTTTGAATGGGACAAGGTTGTAAAGGCGACGACGCCAGAAGGTCAGAAGATGCTTTCTTCCATGCCGAACAGTGCGAACCGCATTGAGCGCGGCAAGCGGAACTGTATCTTTGAATCAGGCGAGTGCGCGATGTTTCTCATGAGCGATGCGCAGGCAACACTGCAATTGACTTATGACAAGCAGCGCAGATTGACCGAGATGAATGCTGGCGGCCACTGGATCAGGTTCGAGCACGGAGATTTCACCGCGCGGCCTTTGCCAGCCCACTATACCGATATGAGTGTGCTGATGAATATGCCGCGCTAGGATCAGCGTCGGCTGCTAATCTAGTCGAACAGCTTCGACACGCTCTCATTGTTGGCGATGCGGCGGATCGCTTCGCCGAGCAGGGGCGCGACGGAGAGCACGCGCAGCGCCTTGGACTTGTAGTCCTCCTCAGTCGGGCGGATCGTATCGCAGATGACGATCTCATCCATGACGGATTTCTCGACGCGCTGGACGGCATTGTTGGAGAGGACGCCATGCGTGACATAGGCGCTGACGCCGGATGCGCCCTTGTCCTTCAGCGCGGCGGCGGCGTTGCACAGCGTGCCGCCGGAATCGCAGATATCGTCGATGAGGACGCAGTGGCGCCCTTCGACATCACCGATAATGTTCATGACTTCGGACTTTCCAGCCTCGGGGCGACGCTTGTCGACAATGGCGAGATCGCAGCCGAGACGGTTGGCGAGGTTGCGCGCGCGCACCACGCCGCCGACATCGGGGGACACGACCATGACGTTTGCGCCGGGATGGACGCGGCGGATGTCGGACTCGATCACCGGCATTGCGACAAGATTGTCAGTCGGCACGTCGAAGAAGCCCTGAATCTGCCCGGCATGCAGGTCCATGGTCAACACCCGGTCGGCACCCGCCTTGGCGATGAGGTTGGCGACCAGTTTGGCGGAGATGGGCGTGCGGCCGTCGGTCTTCCGGTCCTGGCGGGCATAGCCGTAATAAGGGATGACGGCTGTGATCCGGCTCGCCGAGGCGCGCACCAGAGCGTCGATGCAGATCAAGAGCTCCATGAGATTGTCATTGGCCGGCTTCGAGGTTGACTGGATCACGAAGACGTCTTCGCCGCGCACATTCTCGTTGATCCGCACAAAGATTTCATTGTCGGAAAAATTCTTGATTTCGGCGTCGGAGAGTGGGCAGTCGAGATGATCTGCAATGGCAGTGGCAAGCGGTTTGTTTGCGTTGCAGGTAATCAGTTTCATCGCGGGTCAGCCCTTCCCGTTGGATTGTTTGCGGTGCTTTTGGACGAGGACGCGTCGAGTCGCAAGGAAAAGGGTGACTCCAAGGCGGGGGAGGGCGCGTGCGTCTGATGCCGAAGACCCCACCCCGACCCTCCCCTGAGGAGAGGCGGCGATGATCTCAGCCATTTGCACTCATCCGCCCTCTATGGTTCGACTTCGCTCACCATGTCGGGCTATTTCAAACATCGCATAAGGCCGACAAGTTGAGCTTACAGGCTCAGGGTAAGGATCAGTCCTCAAGCATGATGACCGAGCCCTGGCGGCCATAGTCGGGTTCGCCGCGATGGTTGCGGCGGCGGTTGGAGAAATACATGTCATCCATCTCGCACGTGTCGTGGCCGATGACGTCGACCCAGGCGAGCTTCTGTTTCGTCAGCCGGTTTTTCACGAAAGTCTCGATATTGAAGTGAAACCGGTCACCTTCGCCGGGGTGAAAGAGGTTTGCGCTCCACGGCGCTTCAGCCAGGAAAGTGTCGCGAAATTCCGGGCCGACTTCATAGCTTTCCTGACCGATACAGGGGCCGACAGCGGCGTGGATGTCCTTTCTCTGCGCACCGGCTTCCTCCATCTTCGCGATGGTTGCTTCGCAGATGCCGCCAAGTGCGCCCTTCCAGCCGGCATGGCAGGCGCCGATGACGCCGGCCTTGCGGTCAGCAAAGAGGACGGGGACGCAGTCAGCGGTCAGGATGCAGAGGGCGATGCCGGGCAGGTTTGTCACCATGCCATCGGCCTGCGGGCGGTTCGGGCCCCATGGCATGGTCGCGAGGATGGCGATGTCCGAGTGGACCTGGTGGCAGGAAAGGAGGTGGTCGACTTCTGTTGCGCCGATCTGGTCCGCCACGAGGCGGCGATTGCGCATCACCGCTTTCGGCTTGTCATCAGAACCGAGGCCGAGATTGAGGCTGTCATAGATACCTTCGGACGTGCCGCCCTGACGGCCGAAAAAGCCGTGACGGATGCCGTTCATGCCAGCGATGCGCGGCGCGAGGATGTGGGGGATTGTGGCCATGCCCTTCGCATTAGGCCGGATCGGGGAAAAAGAAAACGGCCTCATCGCGGTTGGCGCGTCTCCAGCGGTTAGCGGAAGCGCTGCATCTCTTGCGCCGCGAGGCCGACGGCCGGCAAATCAATCGCGCGGACTTTTCCCCTGCGCCGGTCGATTGTGTAGACGGTGCGGCTGCCATCGGCCGCCCAGCTGAAGGCCTGACCTTCGGCCTCGAGGGCGATGGTCGCGACATGAAGCATGACGGGACCCATGGATGGCTTTGCAAGGACGTAGAGTTCCGGGCGGTCATGGCCGAGAATATAGAGCAGGCCGTCCGGTCCTATCGCGCCGCCTGAAGCTGCATAGGGCGCCATGCGGTCAATCGCCGATTGCGGGAAGAGCCAGCCGCCGGTACGCCGCCAGTCCTTGTCGAAGGTGACGACACTTGCAAAGGTCGCATCCTTGAAGGCGAGGCCGCCATTGCCGCCATAATGGGCGAATCCTGCGATGTAGCCGCCGCCGAGATCGTCAATCCAGGTGAGCGAGCCCTCATCCATCATGCCGAGGCTGTGGCTGCTCTCATGGGACATGGTGGCGGTGTCGAAATACTCCACAGACGAGCCCATAGGGGTCAGCGAATAATTTGAGTTTGCGCAGCGCAGGCGCGCGCCTTCCGTCTTGCAGGAATTCATGTGGCGCAGGAGGCCCTTGCCGGGCGCGGCGAAGCGGGCGGTGAGTTCGCCCGTATCGAGCCGGTACTTGCCGATGACGGAATTGTCGACGGGGTAGAAATAAGTCCGGTCGACCGCGACGCCCTGATCGGCTTCGGGGGCCTCGTATTCACGGATCGTGGTTGCCGTCAGCTGCTGGATGGCCGGGGCCTGATAGTCCGCGACCTCGTGAGACGGGATGCTGGCTGGCGGCTCTGCGCTCACGCAGGCGGCGGGCAGGATGAGGGCGAGAAGCGGGAGCAGGCGGGTCATGGGCAGCCTCGTATCGACAAGGAAGGAACGGCACCCGGAGCAGCGTCCGGGTGCCGTGGTCTGGCATTCAGGCGTTCTGCCTAGAAGCCATAGCTGAAGCCGAGATACAGCGTCTGGCCGACATATTCCCATTCGGTGCGCTGTTGCTCGTCACCGCCCTGGAATTCGCTGGTCGGTTCATTGTTGATGTTCACCGCCTCGGCGAAGATCTTGAAGTCCGGCATGACCTCATAGGACACTTTTGCGTCCCAGCGGCCGAACTCGCCCTGGTCGAGATTGACCGAGGAGTCGTTGAGGTTCACGTCGGTCAGGAAGCTGTCATTGTAGGCATAGCTCACTGACGCGTCGAAGCCGTGATTCTGGTAGAAGGCGGTGAAGGCATAGGTCTGCTCGGCCTGGTTCAGGAGGGGCAGGGTCTGGCCGTTCACTTCGGTCTCGCCATCAAGGAAGGTTGCCGAGGCTGACACGCCGAAACCATCCAGCGCATCTGGCAGGAACGGATCAAGCTGCGTCTGGGCGATCAGCTCAAGGCCTTTCAGCTCGCTGCTACCGGCATTGATGGTGGTCGAGATGTTAAGCTCGGTCAGGCCCGTCGTATCGACAGCGCCGGCAAGACCGCGCGCGGCAAGAGCGGCATTGATGGTGTCGGTGGTGGTGTAACGCTCGGAGACGCCGACGAGATCGTCCGAGATATCCTTGTAGAAGACCGCCGCTGAGAGCAGGGTGAGGTCGTTCGGATACCATTCGATGCTGGCGTCATAATTCCACGACACGCGGGCTTCGAGCTCCGGATTGCCGATGGAGAGGCCAGCAATGCCGAGCTCTTCGGAATAGGATGACCGCGGCGCGATGGCATCGAAGTCCGGGCGTCCGAGCGCGCGGGTCACCGATGCACGCAGGATCAGGTCTTCGGTGACATTGTAGTTGGCGAGTAGGCTCGGCAGGACGGTGACATAGTCGCCGCCATCGCTGATGCGCTGGGCTTCGCCGTCTTCGAGGAGGTAGCCCTGGGAGTCGACATCTGTGGCCTCGACACGGACACCGCCGATGAGTTCCAGCGGGCCGAATTCGCGCACACCCATGAGATAGGCGGCGAGCACAGTTTCGGTGATGTCATAGTCGGCGGCATAATCCTGGACGAAAGTGGCGCCTTCGTTCAGCTCGAAATAGGCGGCATTGGCCGGGTCCGCGAGGAAGGCGTCCATCGCATCGACATCCATGAAGATATTTGGCGCGCAGCCTTTCTCGAAGCAATTGGTGAATGCCCCATTGGTAAAGGCTGGCGAGGTACCGAGGTCCAGGTCGCTGGTGCCTGGATCGAAGCGAAGGGTTTCATGGTCCCAGCTTCGATCTGTCTGGCGGGCCTTCACACCGGTCTTGAACCAGGTGACCTCATCCATGTCCCAGCGCAGGTCGAGCTGGCCTGTGAGGCCGTCTTCCTGCATGTCGGAATTCTTGAAGCGGGCGCGCCGGAAAGGCAGGAGAGACGGATCCTGGCGGTCCGGTGTGCCGGCATCGGGGGTGATGTCGACAATGCCGTCGCCAGATATCGTGAAGGTGCCGGGGCCGAAATCGCGTCCGGACCGCCATTCCCAATAGGAATATGGCTCGCTGATCTCGTTCTGGTTCGCGATGACTTCGTAATTGAGCGTGAAGGCGTCAATGATGTTCTCGCCGCCCGCTGCGAAGGAGAAGACCTTCTTTTCGGCGTCCTCAAGGCGGATATTCGCGGCAATGCGGTTCAGGCCGACCGTGCCGGATGTCGGCGTGTCGAAGACGATGTCATTGTCGAAGTTCTGCTCATACCGGTTGCGGTGCTGGTACTCGTCCCAGCTGCCATAGAAGGCGCGCGCGAAATATCTCGAATTGGTGTCGGGGCGAAGCTCGACCATGCCATTGAGGTTCAGGCGTTCGCGGCCGATGACGTAATAGTTGTTCTTGACGTTCTGGGGCGCAGAGCCACCGACCGATCCGGTGACCGGGTCGGCATCATAGCTCAGCCAGTCGTCGCCATAATAGCCGGGCGCGATATATTCGCGGTCAGACCATGAGCCTCCAACCAGCCAGCCGAACTTGCCGTCCATGGCCTTGCCGGACAGCGTGCCGTCGATGCCGTATGGGTCTTCGCCGCCATAGGCATTGGATTCGGGCTCGATCTCTTCAAAGCCGTAACGGGCGGTGAGATAGCCGTAGAAATCGTCCGGGCGGTCAAAGGGGGACTTGGTCTCGACATTGACCGTGCCGCCAATGCCCTGGGCGTCCATATCGGCGGTCGGGGCCTTGATGACCTGAACCGAGCCGAGCACGCCGCCCGCGATGATATCGAGCGGGGCATTGCGGCCGCCGCCTTCGGTCTCTGGCGAGCCGATATTGGCGCCATTGATGGTGACATTGTTCAGCGACGGGTTGATGCCACGGATCTGGACATAGCGGCCTTCGCCCTTCTCGACGAGCATGCTGACGCCGGCGAGGCGGTTGAGACTTTCGCCGACATTCTTGTCGGGCAGCTGGCCGAGTTCATCGGCGCCGAGCGCTTCGATGATCTGCAGCGCGTCGCGCTTGTCCTCAATGCCTCGCTGACGCGAGAGCAGGGTGCCCTCTACAACGACCTTGTCGAGCTTGAATTCGTCTTCGGATGCGGGCTGATTGTCCTGCGCGGAGGCGTGCTGGCCGGCGAGCAGGATGGCGCTGGAAAGCAGCAGTGATTGTCTGATCATTAGGATACCCCCTCGGTAAGATCGGGGGCGTCCTATCCAGAGTCAGGCACAGGATTTGTGACGGAAACGACAAATATTTCTGACAGCCAACCGCCGATTAAAGCTGGAGTCGAGGCGGGCAATCGCGCAGGTGGAAAACAGCGCGTTCGTGAGAATTTGGCGCCTGCGTGTTGTCTTTCTGCATCATGCGCCGGAAGGGGCGTCTTCGGCTTCCGGCGCGGCGGATTTGCGCCTTGCGAAGGGTTTGCGGATCCAGTCTGCGCGCTCTTCCATCTTGCGAAGTTCGCCGTCGAGTTTCGCCATGGTGCGTGACATGTCGGCGCTGTCTTCCCTGCGCCAGGCACGTTCGGCCTGCGCGATGGCCCAGGCGATTGCGGTGGAACGGAGCGGCTTTGGCAGGTCGCCCTTTTTGTCGAGGCCGGAACAGACCATTGCCCATTCGGCGGACGCCTGGCGGCTGGCCAGCAAGGCGATCATGCGGAGAGGCTGGGTCTGGCGCCATTTCATCAGGGAGAGCAGGGCCGGGCGATGCGCCTCCATCGCCTCGAAGCGCATCATGATGACATCGAACAGGCGGGTGCGCGGGGTCTCATCGGCGTCGAATGAGCCTTCGCTCATCGCCTTGTCGAAATAGGCTTCGACTGCGTCCGCAATCGTGTCCTTGTCACCGACTGTGTGAAAGTCTTCGAGCTTCAGCTCGGCCTTGTCGGCGATGGCGGCGAGGGTCAGTTCGCTCCAGTCCGTCCCGGCGGCAAGCTCAAGGGCGGCGCGGACGCCTTTTTCGAGAATCTGCTTGTTGGTGTCGCTCATGGGGCACTCCCTGGCTATTCGCCGGAGAGCTCACGGTCCCGTCTGACTGCGGCTGCAACGGCCTCTTCCATTAGAGATGGCATCGCACCGTCCCGCATCAAGACGTCGAGTGCGGCCTTTGTCACGCCGCCGGGTGAGGTGACATTCTCGCGGAGCGTGGATGGCGGCTCATCTGAGGACATCATCAGCGCGCCGGCCCCTTCAACGGTTTTTCGGGCCAGGCGAAGTGCCATGTCAGCGTCGAGGCCATGCGCGACGCCTGCCGCTGCCATGACTTCTGCGAGGAGGAAGCCGTAAGCCGGGCCGCAGCCGGAGATCGCGGTCGCCGCTGATATCTTGTCTTCGGTGATCGGGCCCTCAACATCGCCGAGCGGGGACAGGAGCTTGTGCAATGCGTTCGCATCGTCTGCAGATGCCGTCTGCGGCAGGCAGAGGAGCGTCATGCCCTTGCCGATGAGGCCCGGCGTATTCGGCATGGCGCGGGCGACGCGGGGCGTGCCGAGGCCGGTGGCCAGCCCATCCAGCGTGATGCCGGCCATGATGGAGAGGACGAGCGTGTCTGGCCCGACGAAGGCTTTGAGTTCATCACTGATGGTGCCGAAGACTTGCGGCTTTACGGCGACGACGAGCGTTGCAGCAGGCGACGGAGCCGGATTGAGCCTGATCTTGCCGTTCGCTTCCCAAGCTTTCAGCTGATCGGAGGGCTTTGGATCGTGAACGGCAATCTGGCCTTCATAGCCCGATTGTATCCACCCTCCCGCAAGAGCAGATCCCATCCGCCCGCCGCCGACGAGGGTCAGTCCGGCATCAGGGCGCGTCATCAATTGTCAGGCTTCGCCGTCTGTTTCGAAGAGCGCCGCGTCGATCGCTTCTTCCGGTGACTTGCCGGCCCAGATCACGAAGTTGAAGGCCGGGACGAACATGTTCACGGCATCGGTCGCTGCTGCAAGCACGGCGCGAATTTCTCCGGGTTCTGCCTCATCGCGGTCAAGCAGCGGCAGCGTGTGGCGGAACAGCAGGACACTGTCTTCGATCCAGTAGTCGAAATGGCCGAGCCAGAGGCGCTCATTCGCCATCAGGACGAGCTTGGAGATCGCCTGCTGGCGGGCAGCGGTCGGCTTGAGGTCGAGCGTCAGCGTGAAGTGCAAGGCCGGTGGCTCACGGCGGGCGGCGAAAAGCGCGCCCATCTCGCCCCAGCGGCTCTGGGCAATGCACTGGATGGCAGCATCCTCATCGCGCTGATGTTCCCATCCTGCGCTTTCGAGACATGCTTCGACGAGATCCAGAGGATCTGCAATATTCTCTGTTGACTGTTCGAGGTTGAGGCTCATCGGCTTGGTCCTCCGAATCGGCGTGACGGCTTGTCACCAATCGGGACGGTAACACGGGGGCGCGTCCCTGCAACCGCTCTTCCCCCAAGAGTTGTGGACGGCTGGTCCCGCTGCCTCGCATGTAGGCAGGCTTGGCGCAAACACAGATCGCAGTTAAGGGCTTAATCGTTGCAGGATGAGCTGGACAGGATCGTGCCGCGATCTGGGCGAGGAACGACAGATCATGAAGATGCATTTGCGTTTGAGTTGGCCGGTTCTGGCCGTGGCCCTCACATCCTGCGGCTTTGTCTCCAGCAAACCGGATGCCCTCATTGCAGTGGCGTCCAACTTCACCGCGACGGCCGACCTGCTCGAAGAGGCGTTTGAGGCCGCATACGATTTTGATGTGGATATCGTGTCGGGGGCGACCGGGCAGCTCTATGCGCAGATTACGAATGGCGCGCCTTTCGATGTGTTTCTCGCCGCCGATGTCACGCGCCCTCTGATGCTGGAAGAGGCCGGGCTCATCGTTGATGGCAGCCGGTTCACCTATGCTGTCGGGGCGCTGGCGCTCTGGACGGCAAATATCGAGAATGTCCCGAGGGACGATAGCGACATCGCCGCCGTGCTGCTTGAAAGCCGGTTTCAGAGCCTCGCCATCGCCAATCCCGATCTTGCCCCTTATGGCGCTGCTGCGATGCAGGCTCTGGAAGCCCTCGGCCTGGTCGAACGTGTCGAAGACAGGATCGTGCGCGGCGCCAATATCGGGCAGGTGTTTGCGCTGGTCAGCACGGGCAGTGCCGAGTTCGGCTTTGTTGCGCAGTCGCAGATTACTACGGCCGGGAGTATCGGCTGGAGCCTGGCGGTGCCGGCAGAGCTGCATGACCCGATTCTGCAGGATGGTGTGCTGCTCCAGCGGGCGGCCGAGAACGACGCGGCTCGAGCTTTCATCGCCTTTCTTCGTTCGAGCGAAGGGCATGACATCATTGAGCGGCACGATTACCGCGTGCCCGAATGATGGTGGATTTCGGCCCAGTCCTTCTCAGCCTGCAATTGGCGCTGGTTACGACGGTCATCCTGTTCGTGCTGGCCCTGCCGCTGGCCTACTGGCTGGCAATGACGCGCTCGCGGCTGAAGCCGGTGGTGGAGGCGGTGACGGCCTTGCCGCTGGTCCTGCCGCCGACCGTGATCGGCTTCTACCTGCTGATCGCGATGAACCCGACCGCGCCAATCGGCAGTTTCTGGGTATCTGTCATGGGCGATACGCTGGTCTTTTCATTCTCCGGACTGGTCGTTGCGTCGATCCTCTATTCGCTGCCATTCATGGTGCAGCCGCTGCAGTCTGCATTTGAGGCTGTCGGGCGAGGGCCGATGGAGGCAGCGGCAATGCTGCGCGCGTCGAAGCTGGATGCTTTCCGGTCGGTGATGCTTCCAGCCTCCCGGCGCGGCGTGATAACGGCCTGTGTGCTCACCTTCGCGCACACGATTGGCGAATTTGGTGTGGTGCTGATGGTGGGCGGCAATATTCCGGACCGCACGCGCGTCGTGTCGATTGCCGTTTATGAGCATGTTGAATCGGTCAGTTATGGCGAGGCTCATATCCTGTCGGCGGGCCTGCTCATCTTTTCCTTTGTGGTGCTGTTCGCGGTCTACGCGCTGAACCGGAGGCATGCTGTCCGTGTCGGCTGAGCTGCTCTCCTGCCACTTCCGCCTGAGACGAAAGGGATTTGACCTGCGCGTCGCGGAGGCCATTCCACTCGAGGGTGTCACGGCGGTGTTCGGGCCGAGCGGCAGCGGCAAGACAACCCTGCTGCGCTGTATCGCCGGGCTGGACGTGCCGGAGGAAGGCGGCGTGCGGCTCGGTGATCAGGACTGGGTGCGCGATGGCAAGACGCTCGTGAAGCCTCAGCACCGCAGGGTTGGTCTTGTGTTCCAGGATGGACGGCTGTTCCAGCATCTGAGCGTAGAGGGCAACCTGGACTATGCCGACCGGCGCAGCCGCAAGGATGGAAACGGGATATCCGTCGGCGATGTGGTCGAGGCGACGGGGATCACGCCGCTTCTGAAACGCCCGGTTGAAGGCCTTTCAGGCGGCGAGACGCGCCGGGTTGCGCTGGCGCGGGCCATAGTTTCGCGCCCGCGTCTGCTGTTGCTGGATGAGCCGCTATCTGGGCTTGACCGTGCGGCCCGGCGGGAGCTTCTGCCCTATCTGAGAGACTTGCCGGAGCGCTTTGGAATTCCGGCGCTTTTTGTCAGCCACGACATCGAAGAGGTCACCGCACTCGCCGATCGCGTGCTGGTGCTGCAGGGGGGCAATGTGACAGCGCATGGGCCGATTGGTGACGTGCTGAACATGCTCGACCTTGCCCCGCTCACCGACGGCGCGCGGCAGGGCAGCGTTGTTGAGGCTGTGGTCAGGTCTCACGATCCCGGCCTCGGGGTGACGCAGGTCGATCTGAAAGGACAGGCCTTGCACCTGCCCCTGAATGAAAGTCTCGCAGAAAATTCCGTCGTACGATTGTTCGTGGATGCCCGGGATGTCTCGATTGCCTTGACGCGTCCGACGGGGCTCAGCATCCGAAACATCCTGCCGGTCAGGATCACTGCCCTGTCTCCTGAGGCGGGCGGGGTCGAGATTGATCTCAGCGTGTTGCCGGGAACCGGGACGCTGAAATCCCGCATCACGAGGGCCGCTCTTCGCGACCTCGACCTGGTGGTCGGCCAGGAGGTGTTCGCCCTGATCAAGAGTGTCAGCCTTGCCGGGCAAAATAATTGACGCTTTTGCACCGGATGGCGGGAACCTGTGGCAGGTGAGCCAGTTTGGAGAACCGGTGGTCCGATTGCTTGAAGTGGAGTTTTGTCGATGCCCAACATGTCTGGTTCGGCTGCCGAAATGCCTGTGTCGTATGCTTTTCCGGAAGCCATTGAGCTTCAGCGCCGAACGGACACGCCCCCTCCCGGAGCATGGCATGAGCCGATGGAAAGCCGCTACGAGTTTCGATGCTGGCCGAACAATTGCCAGACAGATGAGATGACGAAGTTCTTTGCGAGCTGGGACCGGGTCGACGATAGCCGGCGGACGGACACATATATCTTCAGGAAGGGGTGCTGCGACCTGCTCATGAAGTTGCGTGACCAGACCCATTTCCAGGTCAAGCGCAAGCTCGGCCAACGCGGCCAGATTGATCTCTGGGGCCTGCAGTTCTCGTCTGCCATGCCGCTCCAGGACGATGTGCGGCGATGGCTTTCGAACGCGTGCGAGTTTTCGCCCTTCAACAAGGGAAAATGGTCGCAGTCGGCGCATGCTTTTCTGTGTCAGGTCTCCATCGAACCGGAGTGGGATTTCCTGCCCGTGAGCAAGAGCCGGTCAAGGTTCAGGAAGGGAAAGCTTACCGGAGAAGTGACGCTGGTCTCGACCAGGGGATGCTCCATGCATTCTGTCGCGGTCGAGTCCGAGGACGCTCTCGTGCTGGAGGAGTGCATATCCGCTGAGCCGTTTGCCGGACTCGCAAACCGCGATTATGGCGCTGCGCTGCGCGAATATCTTCGGCGCTAGCTAGCCTTTCCTTTTTTCCAGCGCCTCGACGCGTTTCTCCAGCGCCTCGACCTGCTCAAGTGCCTTGAGGGCGATGGCCTTCAGGGCTTCGACTTCGTCGCGTTCGGCAAGATCCATGTCGGCGATCATGGAGCGGACGCGGGCCTGCATGGCGGTTTTTGCTTCATCTCCAGCTGCGCGTGCGGCGCCCATTGCGCCCGTCATCAGGCCTGCAAGGTCATCTAGCATTGGATTTGTTCCGGCCATGTGGTTACTCCTTGCCGCAGAATGTGAGGCTGACTAGTCAGTGGCCTTCGACATAGGACAGGTCGCTTCAAGGGGAAAGACGACGAATGTACGCACTGATGACGAGCGCGCTCAGCTTTCCGGAGTTCAGCCCGGCGCTGATCGAGATCGATCTGGGCTTTGCCGGCCTCGGCAGCTTTCCCATCCGCTGGTATGCGCTGGCCTATATTGCCGGCCTGGTGATTGGCTGGCGCTATGCGCTGGCGCTTGCGGCGCGTCCGAAGCTGTGGGGCGGCACGAGCCCGGCCACCAAGGACGATATTGACGACCTGCTGTTCTACGCAACGCTGGGCGTGATCCTCGGCGGGCGGATCGGCTATATCCTGTTTTACCAGCTGCCCTTCCAGTTCGACAGCGTGCAGCGCGACCCGATGAGCCTGCTGCGTATCTGGGAAGGCGGCATGTCCTTCCATGGCGGGCTTCTGGGCGTGACGATTGCGATCCTGCTGGTCGCCAAGCAGCGCGGTGTGAAGCTGATGTCGATTGGCGACATTGCCGGTGTCGTGACGCCGATTGGCCTGTTCCTTGGCCGCTGCGCGAACTTCATCAATGCCGAGCTTTATGGCCGCCATACGGACGCGTCGGTCGGCATGGTGTTCCCAGAAGGCAATGCTGGCGGCACGCCATCGGCCTATGACTGGAACGCCAATGCGTGGGTCTATACCGGCAATGAGATGCCGCGCCATCCGAGCCAGCTTTATGAGGCGACGCTGGAAGGCCTCGTCCCTGCTATCGTGATTTCAGTCCTCGTCTGGAAGTTCGGCCTGTTGAAACGTCCGGGCCTCGCAGCGGGGCTGTTCCTGCTGTTCTATGGTGCCGGCCGGACCATCTCCGAACAGTTCCGCGAGCCTGACAGCTTTACCTGGGGCGTGATGCCGGACTGGCTGACCATGGGCCAGCTCCTGTCGCTTCCGATGTGGATCGGTGGCGCTTTCCTTGTCTGGAATGCGCTGCGCAAGCCGCCAGTCAGCACTGCGGGGGCATGACGCGCCTTGCGAGCAAGCTGAAATCCCTGATCCGGGCAGGCGGTCCGATGCCGGTCTCGGCTTATATGAATGCCTGCCTGCACGACCCGGAACACGGCTACTATGCGACACGTCCGGGGATCGGTCGGGATTTCATCACAGCGCCTGAAATCAGCCAGGTCTTCGGTGAGATGCTGGGCCTCTGGGCGCTGCATGAATGGCAAGCGCTTGGCTCGCCGGAGCGTTTTTCACTGGTTGAAGCAGGCGCTGGCCGCGGCACGATGATGGACGATATAATGCGGGCGGTGCGTCAGGCCAATGGCGGGCAGGGGTTCGATGTCGCCATCAATGAGGCGAGCCCGGTCTATTCGGCGGCGCAGAAGGAACGGCTGTCGGATCTTCATCCCAGTTTTCTGGGCGCGTTCCAGTCGATTGGTGAGGCGCCTTTCATCCTCATCGCGAATGAATGGCTGGACTGCCTGCCGGCGCGCCAGTTCGTGCAGTCGGACGGTGACTGGCATGAGAAGGTGGTCGGCCTTGATGACCAGGGCGACCTTGCGATTGGCATTGCGACCGACAAGGCGAATGCGCCAGCTTTCGAGATGCGCGACGGGGCGACATCCTTCGAGGTGCAGCCGGCACTGGAAACGCTTGTCGATGTGCTGAAGGATGCCTTTTCGGTTGTGCCGGGGCGGGCCCTGTTCATCGACTATGGCGTGTCCGAAGGCGCACCGGGCGACACGTTGCGGGCGTTTCAGCGCGGTCTTCAGGTCGGGCCGCTCGCGCTGCCGGGCAGCAGTGACCTTACCGTCGATGTCGATTTCGGGCGGTTGCGGCGACTGGCGGAGAAGGCAGGCCTCAGCGTGCATGGGCCGGTCGAGCAGGGACCGTTCCTGATGGGGCTGGGCGTTGAAGCGCGAATGCATGCGCTGATAAGGGCCAATCAGGGGCGGGCCGAAGAGATCTACAAGGGTGTGACCCGGCTGGTCGATCCGGCCGAGATGGGGCGGCGGTTCAAGGTGATCTGCCTCAGCGCACCGGGGCTGGCTGCGCCGGTGGGCTTTTAAAAAGCATTCCTCAATTGCAGTCTCGCGTCACTCTCGATCACCGTCAGGTGATCTGAGAGCCCAGTTCCAAACTTTGCCATAGGCGATGCGTTGAAACCGCAGGAGATGGGCGCTCTGATGAGCTGGCGCTCATCGAGCGAGACGCACACCTGATCTGTCATCTTAAATTGGCAGTCTGAGCCGTACCCTCAAACCACCAAGTGGGCTGTCTTCGAGGCGGATGTCGCCGCCATGCTGGCGGGCAGTGTCGCGAGCGATGGAAAGGCCGAGCCCGGTGCCGGGAACGTTCTGGTTACGCGACGCGTCGAGCCGGTGGAAAGGGCGGAAGGCCTCTTCGCGCTCGTCCGGGGGAATGCCTGGCCCGTCATCATCTATGACAAGCTCAGCCATGTGCGGGCCTTCGATGATATCGATCTCGACACGGTCACCAAAGCCCTGCGCATTGGAGATGAGATTGGTCACTGCGCGGCGGATGAGGCCCTCACGGGCGATAATGCTGACGGCGTCAGCCTTGCGGATGGTGGCCTGGCCGCCGAGCGCAGCCACCGTGTCGGCGACCAGCGTGTCAAAGCGCATTTCCGTCGGGGCTTCGCCCTCCACCCCGCTTGCAAAGGCGAGATATTCATCCAGCATCGCTCCCATTTGGCGCAGATCCTCGCGGGCGGCGCGAATGTCGTCAGTCTCTTCCATCATGGCGAGCTGGAGCTTGAGACGGGTAAGCGGCGTGCGCAAATCGTGGCTGATGCCGGCGAGCATGGTTGTGCGTTGTTCGGCAAAGGTGGTGAGGCGGGTGCGCATGTCCATCACGGCGCGGGCAGCATCGCGGATCTCCGTTGCGCCGGACGGGCGGTAATTATCCGCATCGCGGCCGCGGCCATAGGCTTTTGCGGCCTCGGTCAGCTTCAGGATGGAGCGGACCTGGTTGCGCAGGAAGCCGAGCGCCAGAGCGATCAGGATGCCCGATGCGCCGATGACCCAGACGATGAAGATGTGCCCGGTGGTCGAGAAGGTCCGGTCGCGTTCGGCCATGAAACGGATGACGTCCGGCCCGTCCTGGACCTGGATCTCGACCTTCTCGCCATAGCCGGAAATGTCGAACCAGAAGGGCTGGTCGAGCGAGACGTCGAGCTCCCGGGAGAAAATATCGTCGAGCGCGGAGAAAAAGAGACGTTTCTGTTCGGTCGGGATCCTGGAGTTCTCAAGCACCGTAGCATCGAGCTGCATGGAGCGGCTGGCCTCGTCGCGCAGGGCGTCGAACTGGTCGGGATACTGACGGCGCAGCTCGACCATGAACTGGATTTCCGATGAGATGGTCTGGCTGAGCTTGCGCGACGTGTGACGCCAGTGGCTGTCATAGAAGATATAGGTCACCGCCGAGAGAAGCAGGATCATCGGCAGCACGACCATCAGCACCGAGCGCGGATAAAGTCCGCGCGGCGTGATGTCCCGGAGACGGATGTGGAAACGCTTCGGCATGCGTCTGACTTAACCGGCACGCGCCCCATGCGAAAGCGCCTTCTGCCGGGAAGACAGAAGGCGCGAACGGAAGGAAGCCTGGAAGGCTAGTGGTTGAAGCCGCCGGCGACTTCGATCCGTTCTCCATTGATCCATCTCGTGGCGGAGGTCAGCAGGCTGGCGACAACGCCGCCGACATCGTCTGCCTCGCCGACCCGGCCAAGCGGGGTCTGATCCGCCAGGCTATTCCTGAACTCGGGATTGTCGCGAACGAGACCGCCGCCAAAATCAGTGGCGATCGGGCCGGGCGCGACCGTGTTTGCTGTAATCCCGCGCTCGCCGAGCTCCACAGCCAGATAGCGGGTGAAGACTTCAATCGCGCCTTTCATCATCGCATAGGCCGAGAAGCCCGCATACGAAAAGCGGGTCAGGCCGGATGAGGTGTTGATGATCCGTCCGCCGTCGGCGATCAGGGGCAGCAGCGTCTGGGTGAGAAAGTAGACGCCTTTGAGATGAATATTCACGAGGTCATCAAAGTCAGCCTCGCTCGTATCGGCGATCGTCGAGCCGCCCGCCGTGCCGGCATTGTTGACGAGAAAGTCGAAATTGTCGGTGTTCCAGGTCTGCGAGAGAGCTGACTTCACGGTGTCGGCAAATCGCGGGAATGTGGACACATCGGACGCGTCGAGCTGAAGGGCGACTGCCTTGCGGCCGAGCGCTTCAATCTCGCGAACAACCGCATCGGCTTCGTCGGCGCTGGAATGATAGGTAATGATGAGGTCTGCGCCGGCCTTTGCGAGTGCGAGCGCCTCGCTCTTGCCTAGGCCTCTGCTGGAGCCTGTGATGAGCGCGATCGGGTGTGTGGATTTGGTATCAAATGACATGGGAGGGTTCCTTCACTGCGGAAGCAGGGGAGATAGGAAGACCCCACCGCGCGCTTAATGCCGGATCGTCCGGACTTCTTGCCTAATTCTCCAGACTGCTTGCGCTGATCCGCCGCCTGCCTATTTCCAGTCCATGACCGATACGCTTGCCCAGACGATAGATGACTGGCTGGACCGTCATCCCGAGAACGAAGCTTCCTTCAGGACCCCACTTGAAGCGCTCCGAATCCTGCGAAGCGCCAAGCCCGTCACGCCCGGACCCGTGGTCTACAAACCGCAGATTTGCCTGAACCTGCGCGGAGACAAGCAGCTGTTTGTCGGGGATCAGGTGTACAAGTATAATGAGGGGCAATTTCTCCTGGTGAGCGTCGACCTGCCCGTTCAGGGTCGGGTGACGCGCCTTGGAGACGCAGGGACATTCCTCGGCGTGATCCTGGATATCGACGTCGCCGCGATGATGCGGGTTGCAGAGAAGATTGATGCGAATGGGCGCGAAGACAAGAAGTGCGCCGTCGGTGTGTTCGTGGCTGATCTCGGCGTCGAAATGCGCAATGCATTCGAAAGACTGGTGGCCCTTCTCGACAGGCCTGCAGCACTTTCGGTTCTGGCACCGGCCGTTCTCGACGAGCTTTATTACTGGCTGCTGACAGGGCCGCACGGCGCGCAGGCGCGAAGACTGTTTCGCGCCGAAAGCCATGCGCAGAAGATTGCGCGGTCGATTGCCCAAATTCGCAGCAACCCTGTCGAGCCGGTCATTGTGGAGGACCTGGCCAGCCTGTCAGGGATGAGCCTGTCCTCGTTTCACCAGCATTTCAAGTCGGTCACGTCGCTTTCGCCGCTGCAATACCAGAAGCGGCTGCGCCTGCTGATGGCGCGGGAGATGATGTTGAGTGAAGGGCTGAACGCGTCCGACGCGGCCTTCCGGGTCGGCTATGCGAGCCCATCCCAGTTCAGCCGGGAATATTCGCGGACATTCGGTGCGTCGCCGCGCCGGGACGTTGCGAGTTTCAGTCAGGCATGAGCCGGTAGCCGATGCCGCGGACGGTCTGAATGTGGATGGGCTGTTTCGGGTCTGGCTCGATCTTGCGGCGAAGGCGGGTGACCTGCACGTCTATTGAGCGTTCGGTACTGCCCGGCGAATTGGAGGCGAGTTCCTCGCGGCTGACAGGTTCTCCAGCCCGGAAGGCGAGCGATGAGAGAAGCTGCAATTCGGCCTCGGTAAGGCGCACGCGCTTGTCGCCTTCGAAAAGTTCGCCGCGTTTCGGATTGAAGACGAGGCCGGACATCTCGATCTCCTCTGGCGTTTCCTCGACATGCGTGCGGCGCAGGATGGCGGCAACGCGCAGCGAAAGTTCTTCCGGCTCGAACGGCTTGGCAAGATAATCATCGGCGCCGCGCTTGAGGCCTTCGATGCGATCCGACGTGTTGCCGCGCGCGGTGAGCAGGAGGACCGGGCTATTGACGCCCTTCCGGCGCAGGCTTTCGAGCAGGTCGAGCCCGGTCTCGCCCGGCATCATGATGTCGAGGATGGCGAGATCGAAATCGAGTGTGGTGAGCAGCTTGCGGGCGCTCGCCGCATGGGCCGCGGCCGTCACACGATAGCCCTGGCTGGTGAGATACTGCTTCAGCAGCGTCCGGATGCGGTCGTCATCATCAACAACGAGGATGTGAGGGGCTTCCTTCATCGGGTAAGGGCATCCAGGACGGCACGGCTTCCGGCGACGGCGATTGCGCCGGCTTCGCGATAGGCTTCGCGCAGGGAGGATCGAAGGTCGGTCACAATCGGCGCGATCAGGTCTTCGCCTTTCCCGGTCAGGGTCAGGCGACGTCGGCGGGCATCGCGTCCACCCTGTTTCTTGTGCACGAGGTCACGCTTGTCGAGTTCGCCGAGGAGGCGGGCGAGCGTAGGGGTGGTCGCACCGGTCAGCTGGCGTAGTTCGGTCACTGTCCGGTCAGGCTGGAAGCGGATTGTCATCATCAGTTTCAGGGCCGGCATGTTGAGTCCGGTCTGCTTCTGGGCGCGACGAAGCGCCTCTGCAATTGTTCTTTCGCTTGCAAGCAACAAGGCGATACCATTATCGAGCTCTTCCTCCCTGAGAAAGAGTCGCGGATCTACCCGCCCCGTTTCGCCCGGCTTCTGGTTGACTTCGGATGCCACAGTCTGAGAATGGAGCGGTTTTCAGTACGAAGTTCAAGCAAGGACGTAGAAAATCATGGCAGCTCAAGCGTATCACGACCGCGACGGCGTTATCTGGATGGATGGCGAATTCGTTGACTGGCGTGAGGCGAAAGTACATGTGCTGACGCACGGCCTGCATTATGCGTCCGCCGTGTTCGAGGGCGAACGCGCTTATGGTGGCAAGATTTTCGAGTCGCGCCGTCACTCCGAACGCCTGCATAAATCGGCGCAGATTCTTGGATTCGATATTCCGTTCACAGTTGATGAAATCGAGGCAGCGAAGGTCGAGACACTGGCCCGGTCCGGCCTGGACAGTGCCTATGTGCGCGCGATTGCCTGGCGCGGATCGGAAATGATGGGTGTTTCGGCGCAGAACAATACGATCCACCTCGCTGTCGCGGTCTGGCACTGGGGCGACTATTTCGCCGACAAGATGAAGGGCATTGCGATGACGCATGCCAAATGGCGTCGGCCTGATCCGAAGACTGCACCCTGCGAAGCCAAGGCGGCAGGTCTCTACATGATCTGTACGCTGTCCAAGCACGCAGCTGAGCGCGAGGGATTCGCCGATGCGCTCATGCTCGACTGGCGCGGACATGTGGCAGAGGCGACCGGCGCGAATATCTTTTTCCTGCGCGATGGCGCGCTGCATACGCCAACACCGGACTGCTTCCTGAACGGGATCACGCGGCAGACGGCGATCAAGCTCGCCGAGGCCCGCCAGATAGAGATCGTCGAACGCACCATTCTGCCGGAAGAGCTGTCGACCTTCTCCGAATGCTTCATCACCGGAACGGCGGCTGAGCTGACGCCTGTGCGCTCCATCGGAGACGTGGACTACAAGCCGGGCGAAGTGACCGAAGCGCTTGTGACGGATTATTCCGACCTGGTAAATGGCAAGATCATGATGCCAGCCAGCTGACACGTCGCGCCCCGCCAATCACAGGCGATGGCCTTCGGACATAGGCGCATCTGTGCTAGGGTGGACCCGCAACCTGACGAGGTGAACCATCGCTCTCACGATCCGGAAATCCAGAAAATCAGCCGCGATGAAGCGGCTGGACCTGCTGCGCGCGATCCACGGCAAGCCGCAATCGGTGCGTGAGCGTCTTGGCCTGAAGACACGGCGCAAACGCAAGAGCCGCGGTGCCAGGCTGCTGAAGCTGCTGACGAATTAGGCGGGAATGGTGAGCACAAAAGAAAAGCCGCGCGGAGCGATCCGACGCGGCTTCTTTTATTGGCGTGAGGCCTGCTTGCCTACTTGTTCGGCTGAGGCGTAACACGCAGGTATGGTTTCACCGTGGTGTAACCCTTCGGGAAGAGCTTGTCGGCATCTTCATCCGAAACGCTTGGCACGATGATGACATCCTCGCCCTGCTGCCAGTTGACGGGGGTTGCGACCTTGTAGCCGTCGGTGAGCTGCATGGAGTCAATGAGGCGCAGGATTTCATTGAAGTTCCGACCGGCGCTCGGCGGGTAGATGATGGACGCCCGGATCTTCTTGTTCGGGTCAATCACATAGACCGCGCGCACCGTCACCTTGGGGTCGGCTTTCGGGTGGATCATGTTATACAGGGTCGCAATTTTCTTTTCGGTGTCAGCGATGATCGGGAAAGAGACGCTCGCGCCCTGCGTTTCCTCAATGTCCTCGATCCACTTCTTGTGGTCCTCAACGGAGTCAACCGAGATGACGAGCGCCTTGGCACCGCGCGCGGCCAGCTCATCCTTCAGTTTGGCTGTAAAGCCGAGTTCGGTGGTGCAGACCGGGGTGAAGTCAGCCGGGTGTGAGAAGAACACAACCCAGTCATCGCCGGCCCAGTCGTGAAAGCTTATCTTGCCTTGCGTTGTTTCTGCGTCGAAATCCGGCGCGGTATCACCGAGCAAAAGGCTCATGGAAATCTCCATCAATTGCGTTATCTTGCGGCGGAAGATGGGCCGCGCCCTGTGCAGCGGCAAGCTCGAGGGGCTTATTCAGGTGTTTAATTTTACTAAGGTCCTGCGGAGCCTGACTGACGCATGAAACGCCTCATACTCATGCGCCATGCGAAGACCGAACCCTGGAATGAGGGCATCAAGGATCGCGACCGGATGCTGACTGAGCGGGGGCATCAAGATGCAGAACTTGTTGCAAGCTTTCTAAGCGATACGGGCTGGCAGCCGGACCATGCGCTCGTTTCATCGGCACGGCGGACGCGGGAGACGTGGAGGCACCTTGCCAGACATGTCCCCGAATGTCGCTCAACGGTTTCGGATGACCTCTATCTCGCGGGCATTCCGGCCATGGAAGCGCTCATCAAGAAAGTCGCAGAAGACTATGGGTGCGTGATCCTCGTCGGGCACAATCCGGGCCTGCACGAACTGGCGGGATTTATCCTTTCGCAGGCAGGAAGCGAAAATCACCGCGCAGCGATGAAGCTCGCCGAGAAATTCCCGACGGGGGCAGCGGCCCTCTTCGAGAGTGAGGATGATGGACCTTATGTGCCGGTTCATTTCAGGCTGGTGGACTTTGTCAGGCCGAAAACGCTTGCCTAGCCCACAAGGTTGAACCGCCCTGCCGGGCGGGGCAGGGCGGCTCTGTCAGGGAAGGCCGGACCGGCGCAAGGAGTTGTCCGGCTCTTCCACTCTCCTTAGCTGCGGTTCGCACGCCGGCTCAGTCTGCGCCGGCGAAGGACGAGCAGGCTGGGTTTCCAGGCTGCCGTGTTGTCGTTGGCGACCTGACCGCCGGGAGCGGTCGCGATGGTCTCGACCATCGGTGCCGTGGACAGGGCCGGAGCGTGGTTGGCTGCGGCGGTGGAGCTCTGGGAGGCGAGCGGTTGCATCTAAAATACTCCTTCGTTGCATGTTTCCGGTCTTGTTGCCGGTCTCTGGTTTTTTCGGGGCTTGGCCTATCCGCGCCGCCGATGAATTGAAGTTAGGGATGGTCTTATCGAAAAGCAATAAGAATTTTGTGAAAAACAATGAAATTCAATAGAATCAAGGCGATATATTTGTTGTTTTTCGATAAGAATGGCGACTCAGCCGCTCCGGGATGCTCTTCGGCACCGTTCGGAACAGTATTTCACTTCATCCCAGACGCGGTCCCACTTCTTTCTCCAGGCAAAAGGTCGCTGGCAGACTGGGCAGGTCTTGCCCGGCAGACTGGCCTTCCGGTTCGAACCGGTGGTCTTTCTTGTGGCGCGGGACATGACGCTGGTCTTTCCGGAAAGTGCAGGACCGGTGGCTGTATTTAATTTGCTCCCCGCGCTTTGCCAGATTGGCCTATGGACTAGGTGCACATTGAGGCGGCGAAGAGGGCCCTTGCATGAAGATCGCGATCATTGGCGCGGGAATTGCCGGACTGGCGGCGGCCGACGAGCTGAGCCGTGCCGGCCATGACATTGTTCTCCATGACAAGGGGCGCGGCGCGGGTGGCCGGATGTCGACCCGCCGCGCACAGACGCCCTCCGGCAAGTGCCGATGGGATCATGGGGCGCAGTATTTCACGGTGCGAAGCGAAGCGTTCCGGACGCGTCTCAAGCCGCTGATGGATGCCGGGGCGATCGCACAATGGTCACCGCGCCTCGTGACCGCAGAGACTGCGGAGGGGCGCTGGACGTTCGCCGAGCGATCCCTTGAGGATGAGATGTTTGTAGGAACGCCTTCGATGAACGCGCTCATCAAGGCCATGGCCGAGACCCACAAGGTCCATTGGTCTTCGCGTGTGATGGCAATCGAGACCGATGGGGCTGTGAAGACGCTGGTTCTTGAGGGGGGCGGGCGCGATGGCCCGTTCGATGCGGTGGTCTGCGCCATTCCGGCGGAACAGGCGGCGAGCCTGCTGGAGCCGGTGAGCCCTCGCCTGGCAAGTGAGGCAAGCGGCGTCCGTTCGGCCCCCTGCTGGGCCGCGATGCTGGCGTTTGAGGGGGATGTGGGCGTTGACTGGGACGGTGCCAGTGTGAGGCAGGGACCTCTCGCCTGGGTCGCCCGCGACGGCTCCAAGCCGGGGCGCGGCAACGCTGAAACCTGGGTGCTGCATGCGACGCCCGAGTGGGCGACGGCCAGTCTTGATCTGGCACCGCAGGAGGCGGCAGACCTGCTGGCGCGCGCCTTCATCGAGCTAATTGGCGCGCCCTCGCCGGTGTATTCAGCTGCCCATCGCTGGCTGCTGGCCAAGGTGGAATCAGGCGTCGGCGAAGCCTTTGGGTGGGACGCCAACGCCTCCATTGGTGCAGTAGGGGACTGGCGAATTGCGCCGCGCGTGGAGGCGGCATGGCAAAGTGGTCACAGTCTTGGCGAATTTCTCTCTCGTTGAGAGCAAAAAACTTGAAATAATTATCTCTCTGGTTTCCATTCGACACTATGGGGTTGGGACGTGAAGACCGGTCGAACGTCGTTCGATTGAGGCCAGGCTTTGTGCCGGAGGCTGTGCCTGAACCCGAGGTGCCGCCTGGCACAGTTCGCGAAGCGCTGTCGCAGTCAATGATCCTGCCACCTTCGCTCAGCGCCGAAAAGCTGTTTACGCCTCTTCAAGCCATGATCGCGCTCTTCCTAGTGGTGGCCCTTCTGGCGGGCGCCATTTGGCAGGCCGATCTGACGCTGACGGCCTTCTGGGTGTTTGCCTATGCGGTATTCGCCATGGTCATCTTCTGGCGGTTTATCCTCACCCTCATGGGGGTTTGGCTGCGGTTTTCGCGCAAAGCGACCCTGCCAGATGCATTGCGAGATGACTTGCCTGTCTATTCGGTGCTGGTCGCGCTGCGCCATGAAGCCGCCATGGTCGATCAGCTTGCGCGCAACCTGTCAGCGCTCGACTGGCCCCGGCACAAGCTCGACATCATCCTTCTGGTCGAGGCCGACGACCATGACACGAGAGAAGCAGCGCTTCGGTCTGCGCTGCCGGATGGCGCACGCGTGCTGACGGTACCCGCAGGCGATCCGATGACCAAGCCGCGTGCGCTGAACTATGGGCTGGCCTTCGCGACGGGCGAGTTTGTCACGATCTATGATGCCGAAGACCGGCCGGACCCGGGGCAGCTGAAAGACGCGCTGCGGGCTTTCGACCGGCATGGGCCGCAGGCGATCTGCGCGCAGGCGCCGCTGGTATCGACCAATCCGTCGGCCGGGTTCCTCGCGGCTCACTGGGCACTGGAATATGCCGTCCAGTTCGGCCTTTTCGTTCCGGCGGTCGCGAAGATCTGGCACCCGGTCATGCTGGGCGGGACGAGCAATCATTTTCGCCGCAGGGACCTGATCGCCATGGGGGCGTGGGATGCGTGGAATGTCACGGAGGATGCCGATCTTGGCCTGCGCATCGCCCGGATGGGTGGCCGGACAGCATTCATCCATAGCCCGACCCATGAGCAGGGGCCAACCCGGTTCCCGGCCTGGCTTGGCCAGCGCAGCCGCTGGATCAAGGGGTTCATGCAGACCCTGATCGTCGTGATGCGCAATCCGGTGCGGCTCATGTCCGAGCTTGGCCTCCTGCGCTGGATTACGCTCAACCTCATGCTGGGTGGAGCGCTGCTCAGCGCCCTGCTTCATGGGCCGATGACGCTGATTGTCGTGCTGGGGCTTGTCGTTCCGGAACTAAGCCCCGACCCATACAGCCTCGGCCTGTTCGGAACGGGGTATGTCTGCGCGCTGCTTGCGGACCTGGCGGCGCCGGGGCGCTGGTCCGTTTCGCGCTTCATGGCGCTCGTGACACGGCCACTTTACTGGCCGCTCCATACGCTGGCTGCAGTCAGGGCGGTCTTCGGGCTTGCGGTCCGTCCGTCATTCTGGGCAAAGACACCGCATCAGCCTGAACCCCTGGAGCACGTGTCTGCATGGCCGCCTGGATCTTCCCTGTCCTCGCCATCCTCCTGTTCGGAGCGCTGATTGTCCTGGCAAACACCAAGCTGGGCAAGCGCGAACGCAAGGATGGCCGGCCGCACCAGCTGCCCTGGGGGCTGATCATGGTGTTCTGCGTACTCGGCATCTTCATTGCGGTTGTGCACCTGTTCAATGTGGCAGGCTTCGAGACCGGTCCGGAGCACAGTTTCTTCGGTCGTTTCGGCCGCTGAGGCCGACTTGGTGAAAACTGGCTATACTGATGTGCCTTTTGCGCTGTGATATGACGCAAAGTTAGGCTTGGCCGCAGCGATCCCTGCGCGCTAGTGTGCTATCACAAGCCGACAAAAGCAGGCCCGGAGGAGACTGAAACAATGCCTTATGACGCACCGTCCGATCTCGAAACCTTCCGTCAGGAAGTTCGTGACTGGCTCGAAGAAAATTGCCCGCAATCCATGCGCACGCCGCAACCTGAGGACGAAGTTGTCTGGGGCGGGCGCCGCGAGAAATTCAAGAATCCGGACTCAAAGGTCTGGCTTGAGCGCATGGCAGAGCGCGGCTGGACCGCGCCGCACTGGCCCAAGGAATATGGCGGCGGCGGGCTCGACCGCGAACAGGTGAAGGTGCTGAACCAGGAAATGTCGCGGATCAATGCGCGCATCCCGCTGCACTCCTTCGGCCTCTGGATGTTCGGTCCGGCGCTTCTGGAGTTTGGCAATGAAGAGCAGAAGAAACGTTTCATCCCGGACATCATCCATGGCCGCACGCGCTGGTGCCAGGGCTATTCGGAGCCGGGCGCAGGGTCTGACCTTGCCGGCCTGCAGACCAAGTGTGAGGACAAGGGGGATCATTACCTGATCAACGGCCAGAAGGTGTGGACGTCCTATGCCGACCAGGCCGACTGGATCTTCTGCCTGGTGCGCACCGACAATACGGTCAAGCATGAAGGTATCAGTTTCATCCTGTTCGACATGGCGAGCGAAGGTGTCGAGACGCGGCCGATCAAGCTGATCTCAGGCTCGTCGCCGTTCTGTGAGACCTTCTTCAATGACGTGAAAGTGCCGAAGGACCAGCTCGTTGGCGAGGTGAATGGCGGCTGGAAAATTGCCAAGCGTCTGCTGCAATTCGAACGCTCGTCCATTTCCGCCAGCGGTTTCGGTTCGGCGCGCGGCTCCGGCATGCTGGAGCTCGAGGAATATGCCAAGATCCATGTCGGGACCGATAGCGACGGCAAGCTGCTCGATGGTGACCTGCGCGGTCGCATCGCGGACCACCAGATGTACACTAAAGCGTTCGGCCTGACGGTGCGCCGCAGCCAGGAGCAGGCGAAAGCCGGCCAGGAAGTCGGTCACACGGCCTCGATCATCAAATACGCCGCGGCGAAGATGAACCAGGACAAGCATGAGCTGATGATTGAAGCGCTCGGCACGGAAGGCCTCGGCTGGGAAGGCGAAGGCTTTGACAAGGGGGCCAAGATGGTCACGCGTGGCTGGCTGCGCTCCAAAGGCAACTCGATTGAGGGTGGCACGAGCGAGATCAACCTCAACGTGGTCGCCAAGCGCGTGCTCGGCCTGCGCGATCACCAGTAGTCGTCAACAAGAATATGAACGGCCGCGCCTGGGTGCGCAGGCCTTGTAAAGAGTAGGAAACGAAGATGAGTTTTGTCCTGACTGAAGACCAGGAGATGCTGCGGGATACCGCCATCAATTTCACGCGTGATGAGCTGCCGGTGAAACACCTGCGCGGCCTTCGCGACAGCGGCAAGAACGGGGTCGACCCGGAAGGCCGCCAGAAGCTTGCCGAGCTTGGCTTTTTCGGAGTGCTGATCCCGGAAGAGTATGACGGTGTCGGCATGGGCATGGTCGCACTTGGCCAGGTGATGGAAGCGCAGGGCCGCACGCTGGCCTCCACGCCGCTTCTGCAGACTGCCTGCATCGGCGCATCGGCCATCCTGCTGGGCGGCTCTGAAGCCCAGAAGCAGGAATGGTTGCCAAAGATCGCGTCAGGCGAAGTCACCACCGCGCTCGCGCTCGACGAGGGCAGCCACCACAATCCGGCCGGCGTTGCGACGGAAGCCGAACGCGATGGCCAGGGCTATACGCTGAACGGTGCGAAGAAGTATGTGCAGGACGGTCATCACGCTGATGTCTTCATCGTCGTCGCACGCACGTTCGGCGAGGCTGGCGACAAGCATGGCCTGACGCTCTTCCTCGTCCCGCGCGATGCCAATGGCGTCAGCGTCCAGACACTGAACACGGTCGACAGCCATGGTGCCGCACACCTGACGCTGGAAGACGTTCACGTGCCGGAAAGCCATGTGCTCGGCGCGCCCGACAAGGGCATGGACATTCTCGAACCCGTGCTCGACCGGGGCCGGATCGCGCTCGCCGCCGAAATGCTCGGCTCCTCGCGCGCGGCTTTCGAGATGACGCATGAATACCTTCAGACGCGCAAGCAGTTCGGCCAGCTGATCGGCTCCTTCCAGGCCCTGCAGCACCGCGCGGCGAAGATGTTCACCGATCTGGAGCTGACCACGTCCTGCGTTTCTGCCGCCCTTTCGGCGGTCGATGAGCAGCGTAATGACATTGCTGAACTGGCCAGCCTTGCCAAGGCAATGGCGGGTGAGACGGTGCACCTTGTCTCGAATGATACGGTGCAGCTGCACGGCGGTATTGGCATGACGGACGAGCATGAAGCCGGCTTCTACATGAAGCGGGCTCGCGTTCAGGAAGCCCTGCTCGGTTCGGCGAGCTTCCACCGCGACCGGTTTGCGCAGATCAATGGCTACTAGGTAACGGCAGCCTGTCAGAAACGGAAAAGGCCGGAACTTCGAGGGAAGCTCCGGCCACTCCTCTTCGCTCACATAAATGGTCCGGATATGCGAGCGTCGAAGAAACTAGAACAAGCACAACAGATGCCGCCGCATTTGGTTCCGCAATTCGGGAAAAATTCTGCATCAGCGTGAGAGGCAGGCTTCAGTGACATTGCCCCGGCGGGGGCGGGCCTTATGTTGAGCCCTGTTCGCTGATGAGGGCTTTTCATGTACCGCTTCCTGCCATTGCTTCTGATCCTTGTGCTGACGGCAGTTCTGGCCGGTCTTACCAAGGTCAGCGTGTGGTACTGGATCGGGGTTGCCGTCTTCGGCGCGCTGTCCTTGCTGGGCTTGTATGACCTTCTGCAGACGCGTCATTCGCTGTGGCGCAATTACCCGATCCTGGCGCGCATCCGCTGGATTGCTGAGGAAATGCGCCCGTTTTTCCGCTCTTACATCGTCGAGAGCGACACTGAAGGCCGCCCGTTCAATCACGAACAGCGCTCCATGGTGTACCGGCGGGCGAAGAATGTCTCTTCGGTTGAGCCCTTTGGCAGCCAGCTCGAGATCGGTCGGCCGCCCTATGAGTGGCTGTCGCACTCGATTGCCGCCAGGCACAATGAGGATGTGGATCCGCGTGTCATGGTCGGCGCGAACGGGACGGCAAAGCCTTATTCTGCGAGCGTGTTCAACATCTCTGCCATGAGCTTCGGCTCACTCGGGGCGCATGCCATCGAGGCGCTCAATCGCGGTGCGGCCAAGGGCGGCTTCTATCATGATACGGGTGAGGGCGGGGTTTCGCGCTATCACAAGGCGGGTGGCGGCGATCTCGTCTGGGAACTGGGCTCAGGCTATTTCGGATGCCGGGCCAGCGATGGTAGCTTTGATGCCGAGCGTTTCCGCGATGTGGCCGCCGATGATCAGGTCAAGATGATCGAGATCAAGCTCAGCCAGGGGGCGAAGCCCGGCCATGGCGGCGTATTGCCAGGCACGAAGGTCACCGAAGAGATTGCAGAAGCGCGCGGAATTCCGGTTGGCCAGACCTGTTTCTCGCCGCCTGCGCACACCGCCTTCTCGACGCCAGTTGGCATGATGGAATGGGTGGCGGAGCTGCGTGAGATGTCAGGCGGCAAGCCTGTTGGCATGAAGCTCTGTGTTGGCAATCGCTGGGAAGTCCTGGCGATCTGCAAGGCGATCCTGAAGACGGGCATCAAGCCGGACTTTATTGTCGTTGATGGCGGCGAGGGCGGCACGGGCGCTGCGCCCGCCGAGTTCATGGATCATGTTGGTGCCCCGCTACGCCAGGGACTTGTCCTTGTGCGCAATGCGCTGGTGGGATGCGGCCTCAAGGACGAGGTGCGGATTGCGGCCAGCGGCAAGCAGATCTCCGCTTTCAACATCGCGGCCTCAATGGCGCTCGGTGCAGACTGGGTCAATACGGCTCGCGGGTTCATGTTCTCGCTGGGCTGTATCCAGTCGCTCAACTGCCACACCAATACCTGCCCGACGGGGATCGCCACGACGGACAAGTTCCGCCAGCGCGGACTGGTCGTGCCGGACAAGGCCGAGCGGGTCGCAAACTTTCACCGCAACACCGTGAAAGCGCTGATGGAGGTGGTCGGCGCAGCCGGCTGCAGTCATCCCAATGAGCTGACGCCGCGCCACATCATGCACCGGGTGACCGAAGATATCGCGGCGCCGGGGCACCGGGCCTACCAGCTGCTGGAACCCGGCAGCCTGCTTGCTGATCCCGGCGCAACACACCTCGCGCGCGAATGGGACCTGGCACAGGCAGACAGCTTCGAGGCGGTGCGGTAGGCCCCCTCCGCCTGCCGGCACCTCCCCCGTGAACGGGGGAGGAAGGCGATACGCTAATGGGGGGCTGTCTTCCCCCGTGTGCGGGGGAAGTGGCCGCGAAGCGGTCGAAGGAGGCTAGTTCGTCGCGGCGCTATCGAAGGCAATGCCGAGGTCGCGGTAGAAGGCGATGCGGCGCTGGGCCATGGGGGAGAGGGTGATGAGAGAGCCGGCGCCGGCGAGCGGCTGTGGCTCAAGCCCCTCATGGGCGAGCACCATCATGTCATGCCAGAGCGCTGCCGGCAGGCCGCCACCCGTTACCTTGGCCATCGGGCTGTCATCATCATTGCCGACCCAGACGGCCCCCACGCGCACGGCAGAGAAACCGGCAAACCAGGCATCGCGGGAGTCCTGGCTGGTGCCGGTCTTTCCCGCAAGCTGCCAGCCCTTCATGGCTGCACGGCGGCCGGTTCCATCGGTGATGACACGCTCCATCATGGCGACCATGGTCTCTGCGTCGCGCCGGTCATAGACCCGTTTCTTGTCATATTCCGGGCGCTCATAGAGGATATCGCCGCGCGAATTGGAGATGCGTTCGACGAGATAGGGGTCCATGCGCGTCCCGCCTGTCATGAAGACGCCATAGGCGCGGGCAAGGTCGGAAAGGGTGACTTCCTGGCTGCCGAGCGCAATGGAGGGCAGGGGCTGGAAATCACCGGACATGCCGAAATTTTTCACGAGCGAAATAATGGCTTCCTCGCTGACCTCCTGGCCGAGTTCGGCTGCGACCGTATTGATCGAATCCTTCAGGGCTTCGGTCAGCGTCATCGGGCCTGAAAAGGTGCGCGAATAGTTTTCCGGCGACCAGCCATCAATGGTGATCGCTTCATCGCGGCGCACATCATAGGGGGTGAGCCCCTGCTTGATGGCGGTTGCGAACACGAATGGTTTGAAGGCCGAGCCCGGCTGGCGCTTTGCCTGCGTGGCGCGGTTGAACTGGTTCTTGCTGTAGTCGACACCGCCATACATGGCGAGGATACGCCCGTCGCCGTCGAGGACGATGCCCGCCGCCTGGCTCGCTTTCAGGGCGGTGCCGTCTTCGCTCATGCGCTTGGTGAAGGCTTCGTCGATGCTGGCCTGCAGGTCTGCGTCTATGGTCAGCTGGACAATGAGATCGCCCGGCAGGGTCGGCAGGATTTCGTCGATCCGCTCTGTTGCTGCGTCGAGGGCATAGCCAAATTGCGGATCGCGTTCGGGCGGCTCGGCGAGAGAAACTTCCTGCGCCTTGGCAGCGTCAGCCTCAGCGGTGGTGATAAAACCGGCCTCGACCATTTCTCGCAGGACATAGGTCTGGCGGGCCTTGGCGTCGGTCATGTTGTTGGTCAGCGCGAGGCGGGACGGGGCCTGCGGCAGGGTGGCCAGCAGCGAGGCTTCGGCGAGGGTCAGCTCTTCCGGATTCTTGCCGAAATAGAAGCGCGACGCCGCGCCAAGGCCGTAGAAGCCCGACCCGAAATAGACCCGGTTCAGATAGAGTTCGAGGATGTCTTCCTTGCTCAGGCGTTGCTCGAGCTGGCGGGCGAGGCGGACTTCCTGCGCCTTGCGTTTTAACGTCTGCTCCGGCGTGAGGACGAGGTTCTTGATCAGCTGCTGGGTGATGGTCGATGCGCCCGACACGGTTTCACCGGAGGTGACATTGGCCCAGACAGCCCGAAGGATCGCCTGGGTGTCCGCGCCGTCATGCTCGTAGAAGCGCTTGTCCTCGGCAGCAATGAAGGCCTGCGGGACGTGGGCCGGCAGGTCTTCCAGATTGATCGCGCGGCCATAACGCGGCCCGCGGATCGCGATTGTGTCGCCTTCGGAATCGATGAACTCGATCGCCTGCTCGCGGCCCTTGGCCCAGAGCTGTTCATTTGAGGGCAGGCTCGGCATGCCGCGATAAAGGCTCTGCCAGTAGAGCCAGCCGACCAGCAGCGCGATGAGGAACAGCGATGCAAGGACGATCAGCCCCCATTTCAGGATTGGCCGGCCTGGCAGGGTCCTCTGAAACCAGTTTTCCTTGCTGCCACGCCCATCATAGGTTGGCGGGCGGTCATTCATCGAACGGTTGGGAGACTGATCCGACAATGGTGTCCTTTCCGGCAAAGGGATCTCTGATTACGCAATCCGCGCGCTATCGCCCTTAAATGAGGCATCGTGAAGGCGAGATGAAGCAGGTAACGCGCACGGGGCCTGAAGTGTTGCCCTGCTACCGCAGTGGTGCCGGGCAGTCGGCACCGTCCGGTCGGCGGCGGCCCGGCGCGGCTTTCTCCGCGAGGATGCCGGCGAGCTTGATGCGGTCGGATATCTGCCTGGCTGAATAGGTTTTGTCGACGCAGCTGATCGGCTCTCCGGTGTCTGATGCGATCATCACGGCAAGGCCAGTATATCCGCCATACCAGTCCCAGAGATAGGCCGCGTTGTGTACGCGCAGCAGAGCCTTCGAGGCCCTGATCGTGGCCTGCCTGCTGTCATCGCCTGAGCGCAGATGGGTGAGGTCGACAGTGACGAGCTCAACCTCGTCGACCGTATAGCCTTCAAGAGCCCGGGCGAATTTCGGTTCGAATTCGTGGCAGGAGGCGCACCAGTCAGCCGTGAAGTTGACGATCTTGACCGGGGCTTCGGCAAGGCTCGCCTGTGGGGCGAGCAGACCTAGTATAAGGACAGCAAACAGCAGCGCGCGGCTTTTACTCCGGTCTGCGAGCCGCTTAAGAGACAGAATGCTGCGATAATTCAAGGATGTCATGCTCGATTTTCTGAACGACCTCATCAATGGCAAGATTCTGATTGCCGTTCTCATTCCGCTCGGTCTCATCTTCACAATCTGGTCCCGGGGTGTCCAGTTCAGACTGTTCGGCTCGATGTTTTCAGTCCTCGGCCAGGGCTTCCAGCATGAGACAGACCAGCCATCCTCCTTCCAGGCGTTGGCGCTGTCCGTGGCGGGGCGTGTTGGCGGGGGGAATATTGCTGGCGTTGCTGCAGCATTGGCGCTGGGCGGGCCGGGCGCGATCTTCTGGATGTGGGTTGTCGGCCTTGTCGGCATGGCGACGAGCTATTTCGAATGCACGCTTGCCCAGCTCTACAAGCAGAAGGAGCATAATGGCGACTTTCGCGGTGGACCGGCCTATTACATCAAGCACGGCCTCGGCAAGAAGCTCGGCAAGGCCGCGCCCGTGCTGGGTTTTGTGTATTCGTTGCTGCTGCTGGTGACATTTGGTTTTGCGTTCATCTGTTTCCAGAGCTTTGCGACGACGAGTTCCATCGATTCCGCGTTTGATACGCCGCGTCTCTGGTCGGGCATTGGCCTTGCGGTCGTCGTCAGTCTTGTCATCTTTGGCGGCGTGCGCCGGATTGCGAGCGTGGCGGAGATCATCGTGCCGGTGATGGCTGTCTTCTATGCGCTTCTCGGCCTGTTCGTTCTGGTCACCCACCTGCCGCAGATACCGGGCGCCTTTGCAACCATCGTGACGAGCGCCTTCGGCCTCAATGAGGCGGTGGCCGGCGGCATTGGCGGCGCGATCATGATGGGCGTCAATCGCGGCCTGTTCTCCAATGAGGCGGGGCTCGGCTCAGCGCCGAATGTGGCGGCGGCCGCCTATGTCGAGCATCCGGCCCAGCAGGGCATGGTACAGTCCCTGTCTGTGTTCATTGACACGATCATCATGTGCACGGTGACAGCGCTGATCATCATCCTGTCGACGCAGTCCTACCTTGGTGTGGATGACGAGGTACAGGGTGTGCTGACGCAGCTTGCCCTCGCCGATCATGTCGGCGGATGGGCGGAATATTTCATCGCCTTTGCGCTGTTCCTCTTCGCCTTCTCCTCGATCATGTATTCCTATTATCTCGGCGAAAACGCCGTCGACTACTACATCCCGGACAATATGATCGCGGTGAACATCTACCGGGTGATTGTCATCGGCTTTGTCGTTCTCGGCTCGACCGTCCAGCTTGGCGATGTGCTGAGTTTCAGCGATGTCACGATGGGCCTGCTGGCGATGGTGAATTTGTTCGCTGTGGCTCTGCTCTTCCCGATTGGCCTGCGCGTCATGAGAGACTTTGACGCGCAGCGCAAAGCTGGCGTGAAAGTGCCGATGTTCGACGCGGACAAGTTCGACGATCTCGATATCGACAAGTCAGCCTGGCAGCTGACCGAGCGGTCTCATGAGGACACGCCTGCTTAAGCAGCGCGGGCGCCAACTCGCAAAACGAAAAGGCCGGCTCGAATTCGAGCCGGCCTTTGCATTTTAACTGGCAGGGTGCCGCCTTATGGCTGGCCGGAGCTTCTTGCGCGTTCGCGCATTCGCTGCATGACCGCATTCATCTGGGCAAATTCTTCCTTCGACAGCGCGCCGCTCTTGTCGGTGTCGAGGGCAGGGAAAACCGGCTTGAGGCGGTCGCCCATCATGCCGCGCAGTTCGGCCAGTTCGATCTTGCCGTCGATATTGTCATCCATGGCACCGAACAGGCGATTGGCGTTCAGAGCTTCCTGATACTCGTCCTTGCGATTGTCCGAGGTTTCGTCCGCCCAGCGGAAGGAAAAGGAGGTGTAGAGCATTTCCTCATGGGATTGCTCGCCCCAGGTCACCTTTGCGTTCGGGTCCGGATTGGCGAAATTGTTTTCAGAATTGTCGTAGGTGTAACTGGCGATCAGCAGCGAGCCTGCGGGCACTTCAAGCGGCTCATCAAACTCGTATCCACGCTGCCAGTTGAAGTCATATTTCGGCAGGGAGATGAGGAGTTCCTCGCGGCCGTCCGGGAAACGGATCTTCATGTTCGAGGCATAGCCGCGATAGTGGGCATGCGGGAAGACGCGCTCAAGGATCGCATCGTGCGGCATCTCCAGATAGGCGGTCTCTACATGTCGGGCCGTGTTTGGCGGGATCTCGATCGAGGCGTCGAGGATCACGCTGGAGCGGCTGACATATTTCGGGACCTCGTCATGAAAGTAGAAGCCGATCTGCGTTACATCCGTCATCGGCTTGCCAGCCGGTGTGTAGTGCATCTGGAAGCCAATTGCGCCGCCAGCGGGCATTGGCGTGCCGATATCATCCTCGGCGATGGTGGATTCAGCGCCGACCGCATAGCCTCCCGTTGAGAACTCCCAGCGCCCGGTTGAGCCCCGGCCGTCTTCCGGCACTTCCGACATGTAGCCGGAGAGCACATGGTGGACGACTTCGCGCGCGCCGGCCTTCACCGTGGTTGCGCGGATCCATTTGTCTTCGGTCAGCGGGTTCTCGACGACCGGATAGGTGTAGTCGATGATGCCGCTCGCCGGGACGTCATAGGCCGGCAGGGTGAGGATCAGGTCCGGCTCGCCGAGCGGCCATTCGGGAATCTGAAGATTGGCCTCGGCCAGCGGATCACTCTCGCTGTCGCCGCGGGGCGCACCAGCCTCAATCCAGTGGATGAGTGTCTTGATCTCATCATTGGTGAGAGATTTGTCGTCCTTCCATTTGCCGACGTGCGGATCGGCATTCCAGGGCGGCATGCGGTCGGTGCGGATCACCTCGCGCATCATCGGGGCCCAGCCGCGCACGGTCTGATGGTCGGTCATGGCCCAGGGCGCGATACCGCCGACCGAGTGGCAGTCGGCGCACTTGTCGAGCAGGATCGGCGCGACTTCGGAGGCGTAGGAAATGTTGGCGTGCTCTTCCCTGTTGTCGCGCTCAGGGAAGTTGACGAGGCAGCCGGGGCTGAGGACAGGGCCTTCGACGGTGACGTCTTGGCCTGCGACGATCTGGTCGAGCGCTTCGGTAAGGAAGTGATTGTCGGCCTTTGCCCTTGCGCGCTCATAGGATTGGCGGTCATCGAGCGGGCCGTGATAGACGACCTTGAAGCCCTTGGCCGGGTCCAGAACAAACACTTCAGCGGTGCGCACGACGCCCAGCGACTCGCCGATGAGCTGGTTTTCATCGATCAGGACGGGCAGCGTGACGCCATATTCTTCGGCCTCCGCCTTCACGCTTTCGCGCGTGTCCTGCAGGTTCGAGTTCAGCATGAAGAACTTGATGCCCTGGGCCTCATATTGCGCGGCTATCTTCTGATAGTCCGGCACGGCGCCGCGGACGATCGGGCAGCCATTGCCGTGGGTCATGATAACCACGGCCGGGGCGTCGGCATGATAGAAGAGTTCGTGGGCCTCGCCATTCTGGTCGATCAGGGTGAAATTGTCGGCATATTCGGCGACATCGACGTCCGGCGCTTCGCCATGCTGCATGTCCATTTCATGCGCAGTCTGGCCCGATTGCGTCTCCGTGGAGCTTTGCGAGCAGGCCGTGACCAGCGCAGCGGCGGCGACTGACATTGCGAGCGTGTGGGCAGCGGTGATCTTCATATGGTCCTCCCCAAGTCCCTGTTTCGCCGGCGGATTCACAATGGCTCCAGAAGGAGCGTCCGAACCGGTCGCGGGACCGATAGTTGTATTCAACTATCGTGGACCATTATGTCGCAGTTTGCAAGGAAAATGACGCTGGCGTCAGCCCTTGAAGACGCGGTCGAAGATCAGGTCGACACGCTTGAAATGGTAGTCGAGATCGAACAGGGCTTCGAGCTGTTCGTCGGTCAGCTTCGCGGTCACTTCGCTGTCCGCTTTCAGGTGGTCGAGGAAGGGGCCTTCGCCGGCCCAGGTCTTCATCGCGTTGCGCTGGACGAGGCGGTAGGAGTCCTCGCGGCTGACACCGGCTTCGACGAGGGCGAGGAGCACGCGCTGGGAGTTATGCAGCCCGCCAAGGCGCATCATGTTGTCCATCATCCGGTCCGGATAGATGAGCAGGTTTTCGACGACGCCCGCCAAACGGTGGAGGGCAAAATCAAGGTGAATCGTGGCGTCCGGGCCAATGCCGCGCTCGACCGAGGAGTGGGAGATATCGCGCTCATGCCAGAGGGCCACGTTCTCAAGCGCTGGCGTCACAGCCGAGCGGACGAGGCGCGCGAGGCCGGTGAGGTTTTCGGTCAGCACCGGGTTGCGCTTGTGCGGCATGGCGGATGAGCCCTTCTGGCCCTTGGAGAAGAACTCCTCGGCTTCTAGGACTTCGGTGCGCTGCAGGTGGCGCACTTCAGTGGCGAGACGTTCGATCGACGAGGCGACGACGCCGAGGACTGCGAAGAACATGGCGTGGCGGTCGCGCGGAATGACCTGCGTGGACACAGGCTCTGGCTCGAAACCGAGCTTCTCGGCGACATACTCTTCTACGCGTGGATCGATATTGGCGAAGGTGCCGACCGCGCCGGAGATCGCGCAGGTGGCGACTTCCTTGCGGGCGGCGACGAGGCGGTCGCGGCCGCGCGCGAACTCGGCATAGAAGGTGGCGAGCGTCACGCCGAAGGTGGTCGGCTCGGCATGGATGCCGTGGCTGCGGCCGATCTTGGGCGTGTATTTGTGTTCTTCGGCGCGCGTCTTCAGGGCGCCAAGAACGCGGTCCATGCCGACGAGCAGGAGGTCTGCGGCGCGCACCAGTTGCACGTTGAGGCAGGTGTCGAGCACGTCCGAACTGGTCATCCCCTTGTGCAGGAAGCGTGCGGGCTCTCCGACATGTTCGGCGACATTGGTGAGGAAGGCGATGACGTCATGCTTCACCTCGGCCTCGATCTCGTCGATGCGGGCGACATCGAAGCTTGCCTTCTCGCGCACGGCGGCGGAAGTGCCTGCCGGGATCTGGCCGAGCTCTTCCATTGCTTCGGCGGCCAGCGTCTCGATTTCCAGCCAGATGCCGTATTTGCTTTCAGGCGACCAGATGGCGGTCATCTCGGGGCGGGCATAGCGTGGAATCATGGGGCATCTCCGTTGTTGCGGGCGTTCTACGCCGCGCGGCGGAGGGTGCAAGCCCTAGAGTCGCCTTCAGGTGTGCGGCTTCTTCTCCGACCATTGCAGGAGCGCATCGAGAGACGGGCAGAGCGACTGCCCCCAATCGGTGAGGTGGTACTCAACGCGTGGCGGGACTTCGGGAAACACGGTGCGTTGCACGATGCCGTCCTTTTCCATCTGCCTCAGCTGCTGCGTCAGCATCTTCTGCGATATGTCCGGAATGGCGCGCTCAAGCTCTGAAAACCTGAGCGTCTGACCGCCAAACAGGTTGAACAGGATGGTGAGTTTCCACTTTCCCTCCAGCATCCGGATAATTTCTTCGACCCCGGCCGCTGCGGATTCTGCAGTGTATTCACGTTTCTCACCTGGAGGTGCGTTCCCCACTTTCTGGTCGGTTCTTGTCATCGATTTGGTGCCGTTCGATCTGAAGTCGCAGGACAGAATGCCCTGCGGGGCCAATAGGAGCAATGCAATGACCTTGTCGAAACCAATCGCGGCCTTCTTCCAACTCTCAAAGCGGGCCAGCCAGGATGAGCTGAAGCATGTCTTTTCAGACACGGCGCACATCATTGATGAGCAGAAGGACCATGTCGGCTTTCCAGATATCGCCACCTGGTGGCGCGAGACGAATGAGAAGACGCCGTTCGAGTCCGTGCCGATGAAATCGCGGACCGAGAATGATCTCATCATCGTCACCGCCGAAGTGTCGGGCAGCTTTCCGGGAAGTCCAGTCATGCTCGATCATCGCTTCCGCGTGAAGGATGACAAGGTCGTGGAGCTCGAGATCAAATGAGCGGGGGCTGGCTGAAGCTTGAGGGCATGCGGGCCGTTGTGACGGGCGGCACCAAGGGCGCCGGCGCGGCAGTCGTCCGGACGCTGGTTGATGCGGGCGCGAAGGTCGTGGTCGCCTCGCGCCGGCAGCCCAATGAACCCGTCGACGGCGCGACGTATATGCAGGCTGACCTTTCAGACGAGACCGGCCCGACCGATTTTGCGCGGCGGGCCGAAGAGCGCCTCGGCGGCATCGATATTCTTGCAAACATCGTCGGTGGGTCGAGCGCGCCTGCCGGTGGCTTTGCCGTGCTCGGTGACGACATCTGGCAGCAAGAGATCGACCTTAACCTGATGTCGGCAGTGCGTCTCGACCGGGCCGTCGTGCCGGGAATGATAAGGCAGGGTAGCGGCGTGATCGTGCATGTCACGTCGATCCAGAGCCGGATGCCCCTGCCGGAGTCGACGACCGCCTATGCGGCAGCCAAGGCGGCGCTGTCGACCTATAGCAAGGCGTTGTCCAAGGAGGTCGCGCCGAAGGGCGTGCGGGTTGTGCGCGTGTCGCCGGGCTGGATCGAGACCGAGGCATCAATCGCGCTGGCCGAGCGGCTGGCTGAGAAGGCGGGAACGGACCTTGAGGGCGGCAAGCAGATGATCATGGACGGGCTGGGCGGTATCCCGCTTGGGCGGCCTGCAAAGCCTCAGGAAGTGGCCGACCTGGTCGCATTCCTGGCGTCACCCCGTGCAGGAGCGATCACCGGCGCTGAGTATGTCATCGATGGCGGAACCGTGCCTGTGGCCTAGGTTCAGACTTCTTCCGCGAGCACGCGGGGGAGTTTGAAGGTGACGGTCTCGGTGGCCGTGGTGAAGGGCGTGACGGTGATGTCGAAGCGCGCCCGGCAGGCGGCGATGAGGCCCTGGACAAGGTCTTCGGGCGCTGACGCGCCTGCCGTGAGGCCAAGCGTCTCGACGCCGTCGAACCAGTCCCAGTTCACGTCCGACGCGCTGGCGACGAGCTTGCTGTCTTTCGCGCCGGCGCGTTTGGCGACTTCGACGAGCCGTTTGGAATTGGAGGAGGTTTCGGCACCGATGGTGAGAAAGAGATCGCAGCCCGTTGCCATGGCTTTCACCGCTTCCTGCCGGTTGGTGGTGGCATAGCAGATGTCTTCCTTGTGCGGCGTGGAGATGCCCGGAAAGCGCTGTTGCAGGATGGCGACGATATCGGCCGTATCATCGACCGAGAGCGTCGTCTGAGTGACAAAGGCGATATTGGCCGGGTCCTGTGGCTGGAAGGCGTAGGCGTCCTCGTCAGTCTCGATGAGGGAGATGGCGCCGTCTGGAAGCTGGCCCATCGTGCCGATGACTTCGGGGTGGCCCGCATGTCCGATGAGGACGATTTCGCGGCCAGCCCTGTAATGGCGTTCCGCCTCGACATGAACCTTGGAGACAAGCGGGCAGGTTGCGTCGACATAGATCATGTTGCGACGGTCGGCTTCGGCGGGGACGGCTTTCGGCACGCCATGCGCGGAAAAGACGACGGGGCGGTCAGTCGGGCATTCATCCAGTTCTTCGACGAAGACGGCGCCGAGGCCTTCAAGACGTTGGACCACATGCTGGTTGTGGACGATCTCGTGGCGGACATAGACGGGTGCGCCCCACTTTGTGAGCGCCTCCTCGACGATCTGGATCGCACGGTCCACACCGGCGCAGAAGCCGCGCGGGGCTGCAAGGCGTATCTCAAGTGACCGCTTTGTCATCCATTCCTCCTCAGGTACAAGCAGATGAGGCGTTGCGCCATTTGCTGGTGCCCGGTAACACTGCACACCTTACATGGACGGCCTGAAGCCTCAGGCCAAGAGCACAAGGCATTTGGTATGCGCGTATTTGCTGTTCTGGCAGCCGGACTCTTCATCGCATCGTGTGGCAGCAACCCGTTGAGCCGTGCGCTCGACACGCGCCAGAATGCCGGCCCATGCCCGCCAGTGTCCGCCCTTTACGAGGCTTCCCGCATCGTTGAGGTGGTGGGCGACGAGCCCGTCTTTACCAATATCGCCTATACCGGAGAGATCACAGGCGTCGAGCTGATTTGCCGCTATGTCGATGACCGGCCGCTGCGCGCCGAGGTCGAGATCGATTTCGCATTTGGCAAAGGCCCGAAGGCCGATTCGAACCGCCACAGCTATACCTATTGGGTGGCGGTGACGCGCCGCAGTTCCAAAGTGCTTGCCAAAGAGTATTTCACGGTCGACGCGACCTATGATTCCCGAGGCATTGATGGGCGCAAGGAAATCATCCAGGACATCGTCATACCGCGCGCCGATGACACGATCTCGGGCGCGAACTTCGAAGTCGTGGTCGGCTTTGACCTCACCGATGACCAACTTGCCTTCAACCGCGAAGGCCGCCGCTTCCGTCTCGACGCCGGCAGCTAAGACCAGACATTCAAGGGGCTGCCATGAGCGATCTCGTCACGCAACTGTCGGCGGCGTGTGCTGCCGCTTTTGAAGCCGAAGGGTTTGAGGCCCGCTGGGGCGCTGTGCGCCGGTCGGACCGGCCGGAACTGGCCGATTTCCAGTGCAATGGATGCATGGGCGCGGCCAAGTCACAGGGGCTGGTGCCGCGCGATCTGGCCGCGAAAATTGCGCAGCGGATTTCAGGGCAGGGACCAATCGAACGGGTCGATGTTGCCGGACCGGGATTCCTGAACATCCGCGTTTCAAGCGAGGCCTTGTCTGAAGCGACCGAAGCCATTCGCAGCGATGCCAAGGCTGGCGGCGGCACGCTGGATACAACGGAAAAGGTCGTGTTCGACTTTGGCGGGCCGAATGTAGCCAAGCCGATGCATGTCGGTCATCTGCGCTCTGCGGTGATCGGCGATACGCTGTGCCGTCTGTTCCGGTTCCTTGGCGATGATGTCACGGGCGACGCGCATCTTGGGGACTGGGGCCTGCAGATGGGCCACCTCATCACGGAGCTTTTCGCCGAGCAGCCGGACCTTGTCTATTTCGATCCGGACTTCAAGGGGCCGTATCCTGAGGTGCCGCCGGTTACCATTGAGGATCTTGGACGCCTCTATCCGCAGGCCTCCGCCAAGGCGAAAGCAGACCCCGCACGCAATGAGGCCAGCCAGCTGGCTGTGGCCGAGATGCAGGCAGGGCATCCTGGCTACCGGGCGCTGCTCCGGCATTTCATCAATGTGTCCGTCGATGCGCTGAAAGTCGATTACGCTTTCCTCGGGGTAGAGTTCGACCTCTGGAAGGGGGAGAGCGACGTCGACGGGCTGATCCCCGACATGGTGGAGATGTTGAAGGAGAAGGGCCTCGCCAAACTGGATGACGGAGCCTGGATCATCGATGTCGCGCGCGAAGACGACAAGAAGGAGATGCCGCCCTTCATGGTCATCAATTCGCGCGGCGGCACCGGTTATCACGCGACCGACCTTGCGACGATTGTTGACCGAATGGACACGCTGAAGCCCGACCGCATGCTTTATGTGGTCGACCAGAGGCAGGCGCTGCACTTTGAACAGGTATTCCGCGCCGCCGACATGGCAGGGCTGATCGGCGAAGACAGGCTGGAGCACATCGGCTTTGGCACGGTGAATGGGACCGATGGCAAACCGTTCAAGACGCGCGAGGGCGGCGTGCTGAGGCTCGCCGACCTCAATGCGATGGCGCTGGCCGAGGCCGAGAAGAAGATCGGCGAAAATGGTCTTTCCGATGAAATCGGCGAGGACGAGCGCGCAAGGATCGCCGCGCTTGTGGCGCGGGCGGCGCTGCGCTTTGCCGACCTGCAGAATGTCCGCACGACCAATTACGTCTTCGATCTTGAGCGCTTTACCAGCTTTGAGGGCAAGACGGGGCCGTATCTCCTCTATGCGGCTGTGCGGATCAAGTCGCTGCTGCGGCGCGCGAAAGAGGCAGGGCACGAGCCGGGCGAAGTAAGGATCGAAAGCGATACGGAGCGAGCGCTGGTGCTCGCCATGGACGGGTTTGCGAACGCGCTCGCCCAGAGCCATGCCAAACGCCAGCCGCACATTCTCTGTGAGCATGTCTACTCGCTCGCCCAGGCGTTCAGCGCGCTCTATGCAGCGCACCCGATTGCCAATGAGAGCGATGCGGGCTTGCGTGGCTCAAGGCTCGCGCTGTGTGAAGCGGTCCTCAAGCAGCTTGAAGCAGGGCTCGGCATTCTCGGCATCGAAGCGCCGGAGCGAATGTAAATTTGATTCAGTGCCATATCGATGCGTCTCGCTCGATGAGCGTCAGCTCATCTGAGCGTCCATCTCCTACGGCCTCTGCGTGGTCCAACTGATCTGTCCGGAGATGGGCCCTCAGACCGCGGCGCGGTCGAGGGTGACGCAGCCTTGTGTGACTACGGGCATCGCGAAGGTTAACGAAATCTCTCAAAATTTTTACCCGGCCCTAACGTGCCTTAAGGATTGGGGCTGAAAAATGAACGCCAGAGGGGCCTCTCGGTAACCTTCGGGCAAGAGCGGGCTCGTATCCTGAAGTCTCAGAGGCATGAGACGAGGAGGCTGACCCGATGCTGAACGACCTGATTTCCACCACGGCAAAGACCACCGGTCTGGACGAGGCATCTGCCCGCCAGGCGCTGGGTGTTCTATTCAACACGGCAGAGCGCCAGGGTGCACCGCTGATCGAGAAGGTCTTCTCCCGCATGCCAGGGGCCCGCACCCTTTCAGCCACGACCGGCGCGCAGACCGGCGCTGCCACCGGTACAATCGCCCGACTTATCGAACAGACGCCAGGCGGGCGCCAGCACGTCTCGCTGGCCATGTTTTCGAAGCTTCACGAAATAGGCCTTGGTCACAAGCAGATCGGCCAGCTCATGGGCTGCGTCGGCAGCTATATGGAGAGTACATACGATATTCGCGGCATCGGCCATCTTGGCGATCTCGTCGTGGCCGACCCGGCCGCAGCAGAAGAGCGCAAGGCCGCCGTCGCCTGAGGCCCGCTTTCACCATCACGTCCTCTGGATCGGCCTGCCCGCGCGGCAGGCCTTTTCTTTTGCACCGGGAACGCCTAGCAAACCGCAATGAGCACGCCAGCCGACATCAAACTCCATTCCTCGCTCCAGGTCTCACAGGAAGGCAAGGCAAGCGCCGAACTTTCCAGCGGTGCGGAAACCGCCCTGTCGGGCTTGATCCTCACAGCCATGAAACAGGTCGCAAGCGACGTGGCGGGGCAAATGTCCGCCTCGACGGTTTCAGTGAGTCTGGACTTTACGGGCGAGGATTTTCGGGGCGGTGCAGTGGATGTCGAGTGCACGGTCGATCGCCAGACCCGGACGCTGATCTTCATGCATGCCTATGTCTCAACGGCGGGCCGACACCTCCTCAAGGCGACAGCGATCTTCAGACTGTCTTAAGCTCACCAATTTACATAAAATTGGAAATTACGGGCGTTCGCGTCTGTCCGGAGACGTCAGTGAAATCACTCGCTGCTGCCGCGTGACAGCGCTTTACACTCGACCGGTGCAGGTGCAGAGTCCTCCTGAATTGATTTTCGCCAATCAGGCATGAGACTTTGAAAGCGGGATCAGCAAAAGAGCTGGCGTAGGGAGAGACGATGCGTACCATCATGATTGGTGCCCTGGCGACATGCCTGCTCCCGGCGGGATGCGCCACAGATGGAACGGGCGGTGAGTTCGGCGCCGTTCTTGGAGAAGTGCTCGGCTCCTATCCGCAATCGGGCACCTCTGGAGAGCTCTCACAATTCGAAATTGATGCAGGCCTGCGCCAGGCGCTTGAAATCGGCACCGAGCGGGTTGCCGCGCAGATTGGTGTCGTGGACGGCTACTGGGCCGACCCGAACATCCGCATCCCGCTGCCGGGCAGGCTGGGCGACGTGCAGCGTGAGCTTGCCAAGGTTGGCCTGTCTGCGCCGCTTGATGACCTCCAGCTTCGCATGAACAGGGCAGCCGAGAGCGCTGTCCCGGCCGGCAAGACGATTGTCATTGACGCGGTGAAGTCCATCACGATCGAGGATGCTGTCGGGCTGCTGCGCGGCGGTGACACGGCGGCGACCGATTTCCTGCGCGGGCGCACGGAATCCTCTTTGCGCCAGCTGTTCACACCTTATGTCGAGAATGCGCTGACAAGTTCGGGAGCCTATCAGGCGCTCGATTCGGCGACATCCAGCGTTCCGATGCTGGCGGTTGCGGCGACCGACTACAAGTCCTCGCTCACCACGCATGCGGTCAATCTCGGCCTTGATGGCATGTTTGACTATCTTGCCGTCGAGGAGAAGAAGATCCGGAACAACCCAGTTGCCCGCACGACGGAGCTGCTCAGAAAGGTCTTCGGGTCCGTCTGATGCGCCGCTTCTTCTCAGACCTGCCCGATGGCGAAATGCAGGCCATCGATTTCGGAAATCCAGCCCTGGAGATGGCCGCGCTGTGGCTGCATGCGACGGGCTTCAATGCGATGACGTATCAATCGCTGCTGGCGCCGCTTGGCCTGCGCACCAAGGTAACGGCGCTGGACCTGCGCGGGCATGGGCGCACCAGGCTGCCAGCCATTCCAGCGAAGATGAAGTCGTGGCACCGCTACCGCGACGATGTCATCGCGTGGCTTGAAAAGAATGCGACGCGGCCTGTCGTGCTCGGCGGACACTCCATGGGCGGATGCGTCGCCGTTCTGGTGGCTGGCAAGCGACCGGACCTCGTCAAGGGCCTCGTCCTGGTCGATCCGGTGATCCTGTCACGGCGCTTCTATTTCGTTGCGCACCTGATGCCCTTCCTGCGGCCGGTCCTGAGTGGCGGAAACGCAATGGCGCGGCAGGCCCGAAAGCGGCGCGCAGAGTTTGCGAGCCAGGAAGCGATCCGGCAGGCCTATCATGGCAAGGGCGCCTTCAAATCCTGGCGCGCGCCTTTCCTCGATGACTACATCATGGATGGCTTTCGCCGCATCGATGACAATCCGCAGGACAGTGAAGATCAGGTCTGGCGCCTCAATTGCGAGCCGAAATGGGAAGCTGCCACCTTCAATGGCCAGCGCAACCAGCCCTGGGGCGCCTTGCGCAAGATCCGCAAGAAAAAGATCCCGATTGTCGTGCTGCGGCCTGAACACAAGCCGGTCCTGTCAGAGAGGGTGACCGATCTCATGGTTCGCAAGAACCCCGACCTGGTCCTCAAGGAGCGGCCGAACACCAGCCATTTCCACCCGATGGAAGCGCCTTATGAGGTTCGCGATGAGCTGTCGCTTGCGATTGCGCGTCTGATCGAAGGCTTTTCCGCCGGCGATGAAGGGCCGATGCGGCGCAGCCTGCACGGGACAGGTTAGAGGTAGAGACCACCAGGCGCTATGGTGGCGAGTTCGTCCATCAAGGCGGCCGGTGTCGGGATGACTTTCCGTTTTTTCAGATCGAAGGTGACAGCGACGGCTTCGGCGGTCATCCATGGCTTTCCGGTGTCTGGATCGAGCATCCAGTGGATGAGGGAATGGACCTTTTCCTCCACGCGGCCGAGCGATGAGCGAACTTCGAACAGGTCACCGGCCTTGGGCCAGCGGCGATAGATGATGCGGTTTTCCAGCACGGCGCCGCCCATTTCCTGACCAGGCACCGAGCTTGCGACACGGCTGCGCCAGTCATGCAGGAGGTTCGGCACGGAGTCTGAAATCCGGCCGATGAACATGTGGGGATTCATGCGACCGAACACATCGCAATCGGCGGGCGGGACCATGCCGAGGCCGATGACCTTTGCGCCGCGCTCGCTGGCAATCTCGCGTGAGATCTCGTCCGTCGGCGACGGGGCGACTGAGAGGTCCAGCCCGCGAGGGGCGGTGGCGGCAGGCGGTTCGCCGTGCAGAGCTTCAAGCGCGGCGCGCGTCCGCGCGTTCCATGGAAAGGGTTTCAGGCTGGTCGCGTCGACGTGCAGCAACCGTGTGCGGAAAGCAGCGGCAACCGAGCCATCGCCGTGGCGCATTTCCTGGTATACTGTCGTGCTGGTTTCATCGACGTCGAGCGTGCAGCCGACCATGTTGAGCGGGCGGCCGGGATGGGCTTCCCTGATGAAGCGGATATGCTGTTCGGCAGGGACCAGCGTGGACGGCGAGCTGGGTTTGAAGGCGTGTGAGAGATGGCAGGCACCGGCGAGGTGTCCGAGACCCTCGAACGCTTTCTGGATGTAGACCCGCACATTCATGTGGCCCATCTCGTCGCAATCCCAGGTGTTGGCGATGCCTTTCCAGAGATCGATCACGATATAGCCTCCACGGTGCTGCAAGCAGCAGGGGTGATACCCGGCGAAGTAGGGGTGAGCAAGGCATAGGTGCCTGTGCCTGCCGCGAGGTAATCGATCCGCAACGTCTCGCGATCGAGCGTGTAGACCATGGGCAGGCCTTGCAGGCATTTGTCGGCGTTCACGATGATGATTTCGATGGCGTCATAGGGCGCATCGAGTTCGGGGCCGATATGGCCGCCAGTGCACAGGCCTGGATAGGACACGAAAAAGTCCTTGCCGCGCGGCGTCAATACGATGGGGTAGGGCGCATAGCCATCCTCGAAGACGCAGCCGGACCACGCACCAGCCGCGGCCGCCGTCTGAAAGTCTTCATCGCTGGCATGGGCGATGGACGAGGACGCAAACGCCGCGATGGCGGCAATCGTCCATCTCACGCGGTGCAGGCCCGGCAAGTGCCGCGCACTTCGATGACGGCGTGGCGCAGCCTGAAGCCAGCGGCGCTGGTTTCGGCCTGCAGGGCATCAGTTGTGGCAGTGGCATGCAACTCTTCGGCGCCGCCGCATGTATCGCAGATCAGGAAGACGGCCGAGTGCTTGTGGCTCGCATGGCCGCAGGCGACATAGGCGTTGAGGCTTTCGATCTTGTGGGCGAGGCCGACATCCTGAAGGAAGTCGAGCGCGCGATAGACCGTTGGCGGCTTGGCAGAGCCTTCGCCATCGAGATTGGCGAGCAGATCATAGGCCTTGGAGGGTTCGGCGCTTTCGAGCAGGAGGCGCAGGACCTTGCGGCGGATCTTGGTCAGCTTCTGGCCCTTGCGCTCGGCAAGCGTCTCTGCCTCTGAAAGGAAGGCGTCCACATCCTGCGGGCTGCAGGGCGTGTTGGCGTGGATGTGATCGTGCGTCTCTGCGTGGGCCATACGCTCAATGTCGGACGTTTCGCCGGGAATTACCAGTGCTTCCGGGCTGAAGGTCTATACACCCAGCTGCCGCGCGGCGAGGTCCCGCATGATTTCTTCCGAGCCGCCGCCGATCGCCATGACGCGGACTTCGCGGTAGATGCGCTCGACGCGGTGGCCCCGGATGAAGCCGGCCCCGCCGAGGATCTGCATCGCCTCGCGGGCGCAGAATTCCATCGTCTCGGTCGCCTGCACCTTGAGCATGGCAAGCTCGGCGACAGGCGCTTCACCATTCTGGACGCGCCAGGTGAGCTGGTCGAGCATGGCTGTCGTGGCCCAGACGCGCTGGCACATGGACGAGATCTTGTGGCGGATGACCTGATGGTCTGCGAGGCGCTTGCCAAAGGTTTCGCGCTGCTGCGCCCAGCTGGCGGCTTCTTCAATGCAGACGCGGGCATAGGCGGTGGCCTGCGCGGCCATGCCGAGCCGTTCGCCGTTGAAATTTGCCATGATGCCGTAAAAGCCCTTGTCGACTTCGCCGATCAGGTTTTCCGGCGGGACGAAGACATCGTCGAAATGGATGGTGGCGGTATCAGACGCCCACCAGCCCATCTTGGGCAGGGAGGTGCGCGAGACGCCTTCAGCTTCGAGGTCGATGAGCATGAGAGAAATGCCGCCCATGCCTTCGCCGCCCGTGCGCACAGCCGTCGTCAGCCATTTCGAGGTGCAGCCGCCTGTGATGTAGGTCTTCGAGCCGTGGACGACCCAGCCATTGCCGGAGCGTTTCGCGCTCGTCTTCAGCTGGGCGACGTCAGAGCCGCCGCCCGGCTCCGTGATGCCGAGACTGATCTGTTTCTTCCCGGAGAGGACTTGCGGGGCGATTTCGCGTTTCATCTCTTCAGTCCCGAGTGCCATGACGGGCGGCAGGCCGATGCCGTGAATCATCAGGGCGGATGAGACGCCGCCAGCCCCCATGCGGGCAAGTTCTTCAGAGGTAACCGTGCCGTGGAAACGGTCAAACTCGGTGCCCGCGCCGCCATACTCTTCCGGATAGCCCATGCCGATCAGGCCGGCTTCCGCCGCTTTCGGATAGACGTCGCGGGGAATGACGCCGTCGGCTTCCCATGTCTCGATGTTTGGAACCAGTTCCTTATCGATGAAGGCGCGCACCGAGCGGCGCCACATGGAATGTGTGTCATCCATCCAGGGGGCAGGGGGACGCAGGCTGTCGAAAGTGATGTCTCGTGTCTTGCTCATCACGCGATGGTGACGCGGGCGCGAGCGAAATCAATTGATGACGTCGGGGCAAAGAAAAAGCCCGCCGCACGAGGCGGCGGGCTTTTGGGGTGCTGGATCCGCAGCGGATCAGTAGCGCAGACGCAATCCGACCGTGTAGGTGCGGCCGAGCGGATTGCCGACAAACGGATTATAGGAGAGTTCGAGGCGAGCCGGTGCCGGCTCCTCATCGGTGATGTTCTCGATACCGCCGGTCAGCTGCACTTCGGCAAATTCGACGGGGAGCGTCCAGGAGCCGTGCAGGTCATGCTGGATGTAGTCCGAAGCCGCGACACCGAAATTGGTGGTGCCCGTGCCGGCAGCGGTCGGTCCGCGATTGTCTTCCACACCGCTCAGATAGTCGAGCGTGTAGCGCAGGTTGATATTGTCCAGCGCATAGTTGGCAATCAGGTTGCCTTTCAGCTCTGAAATCGGGGCTGCACTGCGATCAAGGTTGGCATAGCCCACCGCGTCGAAGGCCGGTGCGAATACGGTGCCGCTCAGCGAGAATTCGCGAACATCGTATTCGAGCGTGTAGGTGCCGTTGACACCAACCGTCGCAAGACCTGGGCCTGCATCGAAGTCATAGCTTGCCGCAAAGTCGATGCCGGATGTCTTCACCCCCGGACCATTGACGTTGTCGGCACGCACGCGCTGGATGTCGTTCCCGACGGTGACGCCCTGGATACACTGATTGTCGGCAAATGTGATCCGGTCAACGAGCGGATGCGAACAGTTGACCGGCAACGTGCCGGAGGTCTGACCATTGGCGACAGCACTCGCAACGGCCTGGACGGGCGTCAGTGTGAGCTCGTCCTCGAAGTCATAGCTCCAATAGTCGACCGACACGGACAGGCCGGCATTATCGTAAATTGCGCCAACATTATAAGTGAAGGCGGTCTCCGGGCTGAGGCCTGGATTGCCGAACGTATCGACCGATTTGAAGTTGTTCCCGGCTGCCGCAATGCCAACCAGGCCGGTAGTGAGGCGGCCTTCGCGGACCACGCCCGGGCCGGGGCCGCGGAAAGTGGTGCCGGCCGAGCCACGCACGGTGAGCCATTCGGTCGGCGTGTAGCGGAGGGAAACTTTCGGATTGGTCGTCGAACCGATTGAACCACCGTAATCTTCGTATCGAACGGCGACGGTGGCTTCGAGATCATCGATGATCGGAAGGAAAACTTCGCCGAAGAGCGCGTAAACGCTCTGTGACAAGCGGCTCTCGCGCGTCTGTCCAAGGAAGATCCAAGGTCCGAGCGGAAGGGGGCAGTCAACCTCTCCCTCGACCGGGCACGGGTTTACGTCAGCGTTCGACAGGTTGTTCAGCGGATCGCTGAAGAACTCATTGTGGCGATACTGGGCACCTACGGCATAAGCGAGGTTGCCGCCATTCAGCAGGATGCCAGATTCGCCTGACAGGACGGCGTCCAGAATGAGCGTTTCCTCGCTCTGGTCGGTGCCGTTCGGTTCGAACATGTAATCGAGCACTTCGCGGGAGTTCTCGTTGCCGGGTACATAGCCTGGATTGTCGATACCGAGGGCTGGATTGGCCGCATGGCCGTTCAGGAACGGGTTAAAGTAATAGCAGTCACCAACGCCAGCCGTTCCGGTCGCGCGGTCACAATTTTCGCCGCCGAAGCCTTCGAGGGAATCCTGCAAACGCTGACCGACCACATCCGGCGTGTAGAAGGTGCGATCCGATTCGAAGTAGGTTGCGGCGGTGTCGAGGGTCAGATTGTCAGTAATATCCCATGCGAAGCCACCTGAAACACGAAAGGCTTCGTCAATCGACTGGCCGACCTGGCCGCCTTTGCCGCCATAAAGCTCTTCATTGCCGCCAAAGCCGATGGGGCGGAAGAAAAGTATGGATGCATAGCTTCCGAACAGGTTGGCGAAACTGCCTGGCGTGCCCGGATCGGCTGCACCGCCTGCCAGGCCGGACTGGTTGATAAAAGCCTGGTAACCGGGATTGGTGTCGGGCACGAAAAAGGCCTGTGCACTTCCCGGTCCAAGCGGCCCCTGGGTTGGTGGGAAGCTGGGAGAATACCGGTTGTTGGTCTGATCCGTCTTCGCATAGAGGGCTTCAGCGTGAATACGGAAACTGGGTGACAGGTCCGCATCTGCCTGCGCGTAGACCTGGGTGCGGGTCTGGTCTTCAACCAGATTGTCGAACGGGACATAGTTGAAACGACAGATCGGGAAGCCCGAGAGCGTCCCGCCTGTACCGCCAATAGCGTCGCATGCACCGATCGCTGAACCGTCGACGGCAAGGCCCAGCGAGGTGCCGGCGGCGCCCTGCGAGATCGGGCCGAGTTTTGGAATATAAGTGCCTGGATTGCCTAGCACCGACCACTGGGCCGGGTTGACGTCAAACGGACGGATGACGAAGTCACGCTCGGTGGTCGAGAGCTCGGACCGGACCTGCTGGCCGATGCCGATCATCACGTTCCCATTGTCGAAGTTCTTGCCGAAGAGGGCGCTGTATTCATAGTCGCCGTCAGAACCGTCTATGGCGGTGAAGTCGCCCTTGAGCTCGATGCCGTCAAAGCCGGATTTGGTGATGAAGTTGGCCACGCCGGAAATGGCGTCTGATCCGTAGGTCGCTGCCGCACCATCTTTCAGAACTTCGATCCGCTCAAGCGCGAAGAGAGGGATGAGGTTGGTATTGGCAAAGCCATCGCCTGGCGAGTTGATGGTGCGGCGCCCGTTCATCAGCACCAGGTTGCGCGAGGCGCCGAGGTTTCTAAGGTTGATCGATCCTGTGCCCTGTGCGCCTTGAGCGTCACCGCTGAACTGGTTGGAGTCCCCAAGGACAGAGCCGACGGATGGAAGCGATTTGATGAATTCGAGCGGCGAGCTGATGCCGGAGGCGTCAAGCTCGGCAGAGTCGAAAACGTCCACCGGAAGCGCTGCATCTTCCGGCGTGCCTGCAATGAATGAGCCGGTGACCGTGACTTTTGTCTGACGCAGTTCCGCGCTGTCTTCGCCTGCCGGTGTTTCCACGCTGATCGGAGTGTTGTCTTCCTGCGCCTTCGCCGTTGCGACGAAAGTCGTCCCCAATGCGACCGCAAGCGCCGACCGCGCACAGGTGTAGAGTAATTTGCCAGTCAATGAATCCTCCCATGGTGAAGCTGGTAAGTCAGGTTCTCTTTGCGGAACCTTGACTTGCGCATGCTCGGAAATTGTAAGGCGGTCAAGCTACTTTAATATAGTTTGCATGCTCCAAATATGAACCGGTTTAAGGGCTGATTGGGGTTTTTCGAGATATAAATTCTAAAAATGCGAAATTTGCGGCAATAAAATTGCGTCAACGCAGACTGTTTTTGGGTCAAAGCGTCCGGTGTTGCATTAAAATGACATCGCCTCACAAATGCATTTTCATGCTGTGGTTCCAATCTGTGCCGCATCATCCCATATCGCCTGCATGCGAATTGATGAGCAGGAACAGGTCATCCCTCCTCCGCGTGAGCCGGTCTTCAACGGCTTCCCCCTTATTGTATTGCTGCTGTCGGGCGCGATCATTGCCGTGTCCCTGGCCGACCTGATGGGAGGAGGGGGGATTCGCGACTATCTCTGGAATCTCTGTGTCGTCGCTTACGATCCCGACACCACCTATGTCGGCAGGCCGCTGGGCGATGTCGGTCCGCTTTTCCTGCACGTTTTTCTTCATGGCAGCGTGTTTCACCTGTTCATGAACATGGCGATGATGGTGGCTTTCGGGCCAGCCATCGCGAAGGCTTTCGGCGAGGATGTGAGGGGCGCGGCGGCCTTCATCGTCTTTTTCTTTGCCTGTGCCGGTGCGGGTGCGCTGGCCGAGATCGGCTGGGCCATGCTGCAGCAGGATCCCATCTTTGCGCTCGGCGCATCGTCTTCCCTGTCAGGCTTCTTCGCTGCAGCCGGATGGATGATGGGCGGTCTGCGCGGCGCGTTGCGCCTGTCGCTCCCCTGGCTGGTCATCAATCTGGTGATTGCGGTGGCCGGGCCGGACCTCGTGCAAAGCCTGCTGGGCATGCGCCTTGCCTGGGCCGCTCATATTGGCGGGCTCGTTGCCGGGTTCGTGCTGTTTCCCGTCATGATCAAGATCATGCGTCCCGGCATCCGCCTGCTGGACTAGTTGCCCTGCCTGACCGCCGGGGTGGCGATCCCGAGCGCTGCGCTGCGGCGGAATTTTTCGCGCTTGAAGCGGAACAGTTCAGCGGGCCGTCCGCCGGTTTCCGACATCATCTCGCCCGTGCCTTCGACCATGCCCATCCGGTCAAGCGCGCGCCGGAAATTCTGCTTGTGCAGCGGCAGGCCGAGAATGCCTTCGCTCACCGTCTGCAGGGCCGAAAGCGTGAAGCGCTCGGGCATGAGTTCGAAGACGACCGGGCGATAGCGGATCTTGCCGCGAAGGCGTCCCATGGCAGTGGCAAGGATACGGCGGTGGTCAGACGCCATCGGTTCGCCAAGTTTTACATCGGGTATGGGCAGGCCTGCATCGCGCGCGCATTCGGTCACGAGGCCGGCCTCGTAAAGCAGCTCATAGCGTTCGAGAACCCGGTCATCGATCCAGTCCTGACCGCCAAGACCAAAGGCGAGATTGGCGCGCGCCTGGCGAGTATCGCTGCCGGCGGCCCAGGTGCGCAGGCGCGGTGCGATTTCGGCATCGATGAGGGCCGGCCGGCCGCCGCGATGGTCTTCCCATGGGAAATGGCTGTACCAGCCGCGCCATTTTGCTTCGAGGACTTCCGGCAGGCGCTGCTGGTCCGGTGTCAGGCCGAGATAGCCGACCGAGACGACACGGGCGTTGGACGGCACATCAATGAGGGTGGCTTCCGGCGTTTCGCGGTCGCGGTCGCCAAATGTGTAGAGCTGTTCGACATAACCCAGGTCGAACCCTGTCTGTTCGCGGACCCAGCCGCGCAGGGCAAGTTCGAAGGTGCGGTGGCGTTCCGGGTCGAAGGCACCGAAGGGCAGGGCGCGCAGATCGCCCTGTCGGCTGGTGACAAGCACGCTGGGCGTGCCGCCATCGGTCGCAACGATCACGACGGACAGGCCGATGATCAGGGCGGTCTTGCTCACCGGCGGTTTTCCTTCTCGGCAAGCAGGGTTTCGTGCCGGTCGATAAAGGTCTTTTGCGCGAGCGTCGGGGCCTGCGGGTCAAGCTCCAGCCGGATAGAGCGGGGCGGGGAGCCGAAGAAACGGTCGGCTTCAGCGGTTCCGAACCCTGCCAGCTGGGTCGCTTCATACCAGGCGCAGATATGGTCGGCGCGTTTGATCAGGCGTTTCAGGCTGGCGGGCATACGGGCTGGGAGGCCGAAGCGGATATGGATGGCCTCTGACAGGCGGTTTTCGATCTCCTTGTAGCCATCGCCGAGCACGGCCTTGAATGGCGAAATCATGTCGCCGATGACGTATTCTGCGGCGTCATGGTGCAGCGCCATCAACCGTTCGCCGGGGCGTAGCCCAGGCTCCAGCAGGCCGCAGATCGATTCCACGACCACACTGTGCTGGGCGACCGAAAAAGCGTGGTCTCCAATGGTCTGGCCATTCCACCGTGCAACGCGGGCAAGACCGTGCGCAATGTCATCCACCTCAATGTCCACGGGGGACGGATCCATCAGGTCAAGGCGGCGTCCCGACAGCATTCTCTGCCAGACGCGGGCCGGGACTTTTTTTGGAACGGGGACGGGACGTGAACTCATGGGGGCACTGTTTAATCATCTGGAAAGCGGGGTAAAGAAAAGCCCTCATTTTGCTTACCAATTGCGGCAGTTAAGCCGCGATCTGATCAGGTCTCGTTAAGGCCTGCGGGTCATAGTCGGCTCAACGAAACAAAGATAAGCCCCGAGGCGTGATGACGATGGTGGAATTGGTGATGAGCGTAGCAAACAATACAGCTACAGCGTGGTGGGTCCTGGCTGGCGCGGCCTTGATCATTACGGTTGAGGCCGCCCGTTCCAGCAAGCACATCCTGTGGGGTGACATCGGCGAAGACGACCACGACGACTAGTCGCGTCAGCCGACCTTTTCGACAAAGACCGTCCCGGCAGAATAGCCTGCTCCAAAGGAGCAGATGAGGCCCTTGTCGCCGGGTCTGAAGTCGCTGGAATGCTTGTGGAAAGCGATGATCGAGCCGGCCGATGATGTATTGGCGTACTCGTCGAGGACGGTCGGGCTCTCATCGTCCGAGGCTTCGTGGCCGAGCACCTTGGTCGAAATCAGCCGGTTCATGTTGGCATTGGCCTGATGCAGCCAGAGGCGGCGGAGCTGTTCGGGCTTGAGGTCGAGGCGATCAAGCTCCGACAGGATCATCTCCGACACCATCGGCACCACTTCCTTGAACACTTTTCGGCCTTCCTGGACGAAAAGCTTGTCCGGCTGACCAATGCCAGACGGGTCGGCGCGGTTGAGGAAGCCGAAATTGTTGCGGATATTGTTCGAGAATTTCGTCTTGAGATGCGTGCCGAGGATTTTCCAGTGGGTTTTCGGCGCGATGGAGACGTCCTCGACAAGCACGGCTGTGGCAACATCGCCGAAGATGAAATGGCTGTCGCGATCAGTCCAGTTGAGGTGACCGGAGGTGATTTCCGGATTTACCATCAGCACTGATTTCGCATTGCCCGCGCGGATGAAATCGGCCGCTGTCTGGATGCCGAACGTGGCCGATGAGCAGGCGACATTCATGTCAAAGGAAAAGCCATCAATGCCGAGCGCCTCCTGCACTTCGATCGCCATCGCCGGGTAGGCGCGCTGCATGTTGGAGGCGGCGCAGATGACGGCGTCGACATCCTTCGGGTCACGGCCTGCCGTCTCCAGCGCCTGACGGGCCGCCTTTACGGCGATCTCGGCGAGGATGGAGATTTCCTCATTTGACCGCTCGGGGATGACCGGGCGCATCAAGGCCGGGTCAATCACGCCTGTCTTTTCAACGACATAGCGCGATTTGATGCCAGACGCCTTCTCGATGAATTCGGTCGAGGAGTGCGTCTTGGCCTCGACATCGCCAGCCGTGATGGCAGCTTCGTTTTCCCGGTTCCAACGGTCGGCCCAGGCATTGTAGCTCTCGACCAGTTCAGCATTCGTGACGGAATAGGGCGGCGTCCACAGGCCGGTTGCCGAAATGACGGGTGTCATGAGGTTTCAAATTCTCCCATTGTCCGGCTCGTGGCAGCGACCGGAGTATCATGTGGGCCAGACTAGACCCAAGCGGGCGGCAACGTCGAGGCCGGCCCTGCGCAAACGTGTCAGTCGGCCTTGTCCTTCCAGTCTTCCTCGCGGCGTTTTTCCTCTCGCCAGTCATCCTCTGCCTGTTCTGCGGCAGCAACGCAGTCGAGGCGGGCGCGCTGGTCGACAATCTCGTCGCAGGCCCCCTCATCGCTGACATATGGGCGTTCCCAGCTGGCGCATCCGGCAAGGGCGATAAGGCCGGTCAGGGCGGCGATGGCACTGGTTTTCATGAATAAAGCTCCTGTATTTCCCGGTGGCGAGGGCACCGCGTCTCATGGTCGTTGACCATACCGACAGCCTGCATGAAGGCATAGACAATTACCGGGCCGCAGAACTTGAATCCCTTCTTCTTGAGGGCTTTCGACATGTCTTCTGACAAAGGCGTCCTGGCCTGTACCTGGCTGATGTCGGTGAGCTGGTTGACGATGGGCTTGCCGCCGGTGAACGCCCACAGCCAGTCGGAGAAGTTTTCGCCGGCGTCCATCATGTCGAGATAGACCTGCGCATTGCCGATCGTGGCCTGGATCTTCTTGGGGCTGCGGATGATGCCCGGATTCTGCAGGGCTTTTTCAATGCGGGTGGCATCCCAGCGGGCAATGCTTTCCGGCTCGAAGAGGTCAAACTCCTCGCGGATGGTGTCACGTTTCCTGAGGATGGTGATCCAGGACAGGCCTGCCTGCATGCCGTCCAGTTGCAGCTTTTCCCAGAGAGCGCGCGGGTCGTATTCGGGCACGCCCCATTCCTCGTCATGATAAGCGCGGTAAAGCACATCATCTGCCGGGGCCCATCGGCAGGCCAGCGTTTCGTCAGGCGAGAGATTCATTCCCATCGGTCAAGCTTGCCGCCATTTCATTGGAAAGCCAATCGGGCGTTTCGAGTTCGGCCGGTTTTCCCGCGGCTGACAGGGTTTCGCCGTCCTCCAGCGCCCTGGCGAGGCGGTCTGTGCGAAGGCGCGCGAGGGCGTGCGTGGCGCTCGCGCTGGTAACTTCGCCGACGGCGTTTCCAGCTGTAACCTCTTGTGCGGGCGTGATATTTTCCGCGTGGAGGACATAGGTGCGCTTGCGGATCTTGCCGCGGCGATGGGTGCGGCTGACGACTTCCTGGCCGACAAAGCAGCCCTTCTTGAGGTCGACGCCGCCCATGCGGTCCATATTGATCTCCCATGGGAAGACGTCTGCGCCCTGGAAGTCGCTGCCCCACTCAGCAATGCCGGCGGGGATGCGGATCGCGTCCCATTCCTCGGGCGTAAGTTCCGGGGCGGAACCTGTCGCAACCACGCCGCGACCGGGCAGGTCAGCCGAGCGTGGGTCTGCCGGGAAATCGTCGCCAATCGCTGCTGCGAGCCTGCCGTTGACAGCGATCTCGACCTTGGCGCGCAGGCGGAACATCATCAGGCGTTTGGAGAGGTCGCCGGCAGCATTGGTAGCGACATCGAGTTCAGCGCCGGTTTCTGTGCGATGGGCGATGAAGTCCGCGATCACTTTGCCCTGCGGGGTAAGCAGGGCGCCGTAGCGGGCTTCTCCGGCCTGCCAGTTCTGGGTGTTGTTGGTGACCAGCCGCTCCAGCAGGGCGAGCGTATCAGGGCCGTCGAGGACGAGGATGGAGCGGTTCGGGACAATGCGTGTTTCCATAGGAGGCATTTAGGATATCCGCCGGGATACGCCAGAAATTTCCGTAACTGTGAGCAGTTTTCAGGCAGGCCGAAACCGGGCCGATCATGGGCCGATGGCTGGCCGATTCCCGTCTATTTGGCGCTGCGGCCGTTTTTGTCGAGCGCAGCGAGGATGGCTGCGCCGAGCGCGCTCTTGATCATGCCGCCGACAATGAACGGGACGACGCCGGACAGGAAGGCGGCTTCGGGGCCGATGATTGTCGCGAGCCAGGCCCAGCCCATGGCCAGTATGAGGAGGTGCAATGTGATGAAGGCGCCAAAGCGGGAGACGTGGCTCTTTGCGATCGTGCGGGTGGCGACACCGGCAAGGAAGCCGGCAATCGGGAAGGAAAAGAGGAAGCCCGCGGTCGGGCCGACAAAGGCGGCCGCGCCATTCCCGTTTGCAAGCACAGGCAAGCCTAGAGCCGCAAGGCCGAGCCAGGAGACGATCGCAGCGAGACCCATGCGCGGACCGGCGATGGCACCAACCAGGAGGACGGCGAGCGTCTGCAGGGTGATAGGGACCGGCACCATCGGGACGGCTGCATAGGACGAGGCCGTCAGCAGCGCGACGCCAGCGATCAGAATGGCGGTCTTGCGAAGGAGCTGGATGCGGCCGGTCATGATGGAGGCTTGCATATGCGGGAGGCTCTTGTGTTCTGGTTGGTCTGCGAGCGCTGTGCGGGGTCCAGCAGGCCGGGTCAAGCCCGGAGCGAATTTGCCGTCTGGCTTGCAGGCGCATGCGATGCAGGCTTAGCTCGCGCAGGTTGCGCTGGTGCCGATTCGGGTCTGCGCTGCGAGGCTGGAGGATAGGATGAAACGGGTTCTGATCGCCGCATTGCCGCTGGCCGCTGTCTCGCTCGCATCCTGTATGACCACCAAATCCTATTCTGCCTGCAAGCAGGATGTGGAGCGGCTGAAGACAGCGATTTCGAACACGGCGGCGTTCCTCGACAGTGTGGAGCCTGAACTGCAGGCGGCAGAGGCCGCGGCGCGAGTGTGCGACACGCGGCTGGGCACGTGTGAGGCATCGGCGTGGGTGATGCGCCTTGAGATCCTGCGCGCCGATGCGGACAGCGAACGGGCCTACTTCACGCGGGCCAATGAGACCTGGCGGCCGGAAGCCTGCCTCGACTACACCTCGACCTATCGGCTGAACCCGCCACCGCCTGAACGCTACCGCGCCTATTATGAGAGTTATGACAAGGTGACAGCGCGGACCGATGAGCTGATCGCGGAATTGGAGGCGTTTGGGGGGTAGCGACGGACGCCGCCTGCTTTTGACGCGTCACTCTCGATGAGCCGACAGGGTCATCTGAGAGCCCATCTCCTGCCGCTCCAGCGGGTGCCTTCCTTGATAATGGGAGATGGGCCCTCTGACGGGCTGCGCCCGTCGAGGGTGACGATAAACTTCGCCGTTTCACTTGATCAGTTGAATGTCATGCCATTCGTGACATTCCGCACCAAGCGGCGCATAACGCCCCCATGACCCAGACCTATGACCTTATCCTGAAGAATGGCACGGTGGTTTCGCCGGGCGGTGAAGAGCTTGTCGATGTTGCCGTGCGCGGCGAGAAGATTGTCGCCATCGGCAAATTCGAGGCGTCGCAGGCTGGCGAAGTTTATGACGCGACCGGGCTTCATATCCTGCCGGGGGTGATCGACAGCCAGGTCCATTTCCGTGAGCCGGGGCTGGAGCACAAGGCCGACCTTGAGACCGAAGCGCGCTCTGCGGCGCTGGGCGGCGTGACGGCGGTGTTCGAGATGCCGAACACCAACCCGTCCACGACGACGCCGGAAATGCTGACCGACAAGCTTGCCCGCGCGAAGGGCCGGATGGATGTCGACCATGCCTTCTATGCCGGCGCGACGAATGAGAACCCGCACCTGCTCGCCGAGATGGAGCAGATGCAGGGCTGCTGCGGTGTGAAGGTCTTCATGGGCGCATCGACGGGTGACCTGCTGGTGAAGGATGACGAAGGCGTTGAGGCCGTGCTGCGCGCGATCAAGCGGCGGGCGGCGTTCCACTCGGAGGACGAGTACAGACTGGAAGAGCGGCGTTCTCTTGCGGTTGAAGGCGACTGGCACAGCCATATTGTGGTGCGCGATGTCGAGGCGGCGGTCAGCTCGACCAGGCGGCTGCTGAAGATTGCCCGCAAGACCGGCAAGCGCATCCATGTGCTGCATATCTCGACGGCGGAAGAGATGGAGCTCTTGCGCGATGCGAAGGATGTCGCGTCGGTCGAGGTGCTGCCGAACCATCTGACGCTGGCTGCGCCCGATTGCTATGACCGGCTCAAGGGCTTTGCCCAGCAGAACCCGCCGGTGCGCGAGCAGCGCCATCAGGATGCGCTTTGGCGCGCTTTGAATGCCGGGATCGTGGATGTCGTCGCGACCGACCATGCGCCGCATACGCGCGAGGAAAAGGAGCGGCCTTATCCAGCGTCTCCGTCTGGTATGCCGGGTGTGCAGACCTTCGTGCCGGTGATGCTGACGCATGTGAACAATGGCAAGTTGAGCCTTCGCCGCTTTGTCGAGCTGACGAGTGCCGGGCCGCAGCGCGTCTTCGGCATCGCGACCAAGGGCCGGATTGCCGAGGGCTATGATGCCGACTTCACCATCGTTGACATGAAGCACAAGCAGACCATCACGCATGAATGGGCCAAGGCCAAATGTGGCTGGACGCCCTATGACGGCTTCGAGGCGCAAGGCTGGCCTGTGGCGACCATCATCCGCGGGCGCTTCGTGATGCGCGACGGCGAGATCACGCGACAAGGCGGCGGCAAGCCGGTGCGGTTCAATGAGACGCTGGAGCCGGCTGAGATTTGAGCGTTCCTGCGGAGCTGATCGAGGGCCTGAAGGCCCGCTATGGCGAGCCGCAGCGGCATTATCATACCTGGGATCACATCACCGCGCTGAAGCGACATTATGACAGCCTGTCGGATGCCTGGTCGCGGCCCGAGCCGGTGCTCTGGGCGCTCTACTGGCACGATGCGATCTACGATCCGACACGCGGGGACAATGAGGAACTGAGCGCTCAGCTGCTGGAGGAGCAGGGGCGCGGGCATATCAGTGATGATGATCTAACTTTCGCGGCGAAAATCATCCGGGCGACGGCGAAGCATGAAGTGCCGGATGGTCTAAGCGCGAGCGATGCACATGACCTTGCCCTGTTTCTCGACATCGACCTGTCGATCCTGGGTGCGCCGACAGCTGTGTTTGACCGGTACGAGACCGATGTGCGCAGGGAGTATGGGTTCGTGCCCGACGAGGCGTTCCGAGCCGGGCGGGCGCGCATTCTGAAGGGCTTTGCCGAGCGCCAGGAACTTTACTTCACGGATGCGGGCCGAGGCCTCTGGGACGCGCGCGCCCGATCCAACCTCCAACGTTCACTAGACCGGTTGGCGGACTGACGCCGCGCCGTCCTGTATTCACCGGCATGTGGCGGATGATGCAAAAGAGCGGCAAAGCTTGATCGCAAGGGTGACCACTTTGGGTCGATATTCGGGGGCAGGTGCGTGATGAGTCTCAGTGACATAGGTGCAGTTGCGAACCTCCTCTCAGCGATCGCGGTCCTCGCCACGCTGATATATCTCGCAATTCAGGTGGAGCAGTCGAACCGGCTGGCCCGCTCCCAGTCTCGCCAACGGATGATCGAGCAGACCCAGCAGGAGCTCTATCAGTGGATTGATAATCCCGACCTGCGTGAGGCTTTCCTGAGCTCGAAAGTGCCGTCCGCCGAGACGCAGTCGAAGATGCACTTTTTCCTCATATCGGCGATGCGGCAGCGGGAATGGGAGTGGTTCCAGTACAAGGACGGCATCATCAACAAGCAGGTCTACGAAGCCTATCATGGCGTGATCGCGCTCCATCTTGGTATTCCGAGAACCCGGAAGTGGTGGCAAACCGTCGGGCGGATGGGGTTCAACCCTATATTTGTGTCCGAAGTGGATGCGTTTCTGGAACGCCAGCCACTGACCGAGAAATATTATGAAGATATCCGGCGCTTTGACTCACTGGTTCTGGAATCCGGGCCTGTGTGAGTCGGTTTTTGATCGCCGGCCGGTGCGCCCAATACGTGTTCCGAACTCGGTCAATTTCGGAAAATTCTAGGCAAATCAGCAATTCCCGTTAATCTCGCCCGTCAGGGGGATGAGCATGGTGGACACGGGTGAAGTCGAAACGGCGCAACAGGAAGAGTCAGTCGTTCGCGGCAGGCATCTCGACCGGCTCAATCGCTGGTTGACACTGGCGGCCAATCTTGGCGTGCTGCTGGGACTGATCGTGCTGATCATCGAGGTGCGCCAGAATGCGTCGCTGACGCATGCCGCCATGGACCAACAGAAGAATAACTTCCTTGCCGAGATCGAACTCAATATCGCCAAGCCTGAGATGTCGGCCATCTGGGTCAAGGCGATCCGCACGCCCGAAGCGCTGAGCGATACCGAGGTCCAGGCCGCAGGCAGCATCCTGGTGTCGGTCATGCTGCAATGGGACCAGATGTTCATGATGCGCGACGCCGGGCTGATCTCCGACGCCCGGGTGCGCCAGCACATCAGCAACACGGCGCCCTTCTATTTCGGATCACGTTTCGCCAAGCACTGGTGGGCGATGCAGGCCGCAGGCTGGGAAGGCACGGCCATGCAGAGGGATGCCACCCCCATCGTGGACGCGGTCGATGAGAATTTCCTCTCCGCGTATATGGACCGGCTCAAGATTCCTGCCGCCTCGCCCGCGATCGCCGGCCTGGTTGAGCCCGTCCAATGACGCTCAATGACGCCTACCTCCTGTCGCAGATCGTGGCCGTGGTGCTCGTCGCGCCGAGCATTCTCTACCTGGCCCTGCAGGTGCGCCAGAACACCCAGCAGCTGCGGGCAACGGCGCGGTTCCAATGGGTCGAAGCGTCGGGGCAATTCAATGCGCTGACGGCCGGGAGCGTCCAGGTTGCGTCCATGTTCCGGAAAGGCTGGGACAATCCCGACCAGTTGGACGATGACGAGCGCATGCAGTTCCTCATCCACCTTGGCCACTTCCTGCAGGTCTATTCGACCATGTATGAGCTGCATCAGGAGAAGCTGTTGCCCGAAACGCAATGGTACAACTGCCGCAAGGACATGATTTCCGTGATGAATTCGCCAGGCGGGCTCTGGGTCTGGGAGGCGTTCGGCAGGAAAGGGCTCCATCCGGAGTTTGTCACCTTCATGGAGGGACTGAGAAAGGCTGAAGACGGAAGCTTCGATCTCACAGCGGACGGCATGAAAAGGGAGGCGGTTACATGATCCTGCGGCGCCTCACCAAACACGTCAAAGAGCAGAACTGGTTTGCGGTCGCGCTGGACTTTCTGATCGTGGTCGTGGGTGTGTTCCTTGGTTTGCAGGTCAGCAACTGGAATGAGGATCAATCGCTGCAGGCGCGCTCGGATCAGTCGATCGTGGAACTGCGCAGGGAGTTTGCGGATATTGACGCAGCAGCCTCAGAGCTTTCCCAGTTCTACCGAGAGATCGTTGAGGACCTTGAAGTTCTCGTAGTGGCCCTAGAGCGAGGAGAAGTGTCGCCTGACACGTCAGACGACATCATAAACGCCTTGGCCTACGGAGAGGTGTTTGGCGATCCGCCGCCTCCTTCCGGCACGTTTCGAGATCTCAACAGCTCGGGCAATCTTGCCTTGATCGACAACCAGAAACTGCGTTTGCGTCTGATCGAGTATGACCAGAGCCTTGAAAACATCGTCGCGTCCGACGCCAACATCAATGCGATGCTGGCTCAATATAATGTCGCTTTCAGGCGGCACGTCACCTTCAGCGCCGCGCACGCAATACCTGATGGTGAGGACTTCAGTTTTCAGGACGTCAGCTTGCCCCTGGTAACATCTTTCGATTTCGAGGCGATGCGGACAGATCCTGATTTCAGCGTCGCAGCGCAGCAGCATTTGAGACTTCAGATCGGCAGGTACATCAATATCCGGATCAGCCAAAGCAAGATACGGCAGATACGAGACATCCTTGATGCAGATGATCATGCAGACTGAGCGCCGGGTCAGCCTGATGCACCCAATGAAATCCACTGAAAGGCAGCATGGATGACCCTCGAACAGACATACTTCCTGGCGGGGATCATCTCATCCATTGCGGTGATTGCGTCGTTGATCTTTGTCGGATTCCAGCTGAGGCATTCAGCGAACCAGCAGCGTATCGCAACGGCGGTCGGCTATTACGACATTTTCCGCGACCATATGAAAATCCTGAGCGAGGCGGGCATGGTGGACCTTTTTCTGCGGGGCCTCGAACAGGGGGCTGATGAATTCGAGCCGGCAGAAAAAACGCGACTCAACGTGTTCTACACCATGGTCACGCGCGGCTATCAGGTGATGTACTACCAGGCCCGGAAGAAAGTCTTTGAGGAAGATTTCTGGCAACATTCCCAGAACCATTTCCGAGACCATCTCGCCTCGAGATACTACCAGTCCTTCTGGACGGCGCGACGCCACCATTTTCCGCACGATTTTCGGAAGCTTGTCGATGGGCTGATCGAGGCCGGACCGACAGCGCCGCTGCTGGAGATGGAGACATGACGACCGGTGAGACGGATCCAGACCGCCCGGTCCAGCCGGCTGGCAGGGGATTGAGCGCTTCGGTAACCATCCGCGAGGCCGCGTCAGCCGCAGACTATGCCGGTTTCGGCGCGCTCATCTCCGAATATGTCGGCTGGTGCCGGGAGCGCTATGCGGCGCAGGAGTGGCTGGTCGACATGGCGTTCAGTCACCAGTCGCTCGACCGGGAGCTCGAAGCGCTCAGCACCACCTATGGCCCGCCCAATGGGCGCACGCTGATCGCGCTGGATGGCGCGGAAATTGTCGGAGGCGTCGCCTATCGGGTGCGCTCTCCCGATACGTGCGAGATGAAGCGGATGTATGTCGCCCGCGCGGCTGGCAAGAAGGGCATCGGACGGGCGCTCTGCGCGGCACTGCTTGACCTGGCCGCGGCGAATAGCTTTCGCCGTATGGTGCTCGACACCACGCGCGACATGACAGAGGCAATCGGTCTCTACCGGTCGTTCGGCTTCGCAGATTGCGAGGCTTATATCGATTATCCGGACCGCATGAAGCCGATGATGGTGTTCATGCAAAAGCCCCTGGGGTCGGCCCGATGATCCTCCGCCGTCTCGCCACCTCCATCCGCAAACAGGACTGGTTCACTGTCTTCATCGAGACACTGATCGTCGTGCTCGGCGTGTTCCTTGGCCTGCAGGTCAACAACTGGAATGAGGCGCGCAAGGACCGGGTGGAGGCGGAGACCTCGCGTGAGCGACTGATTGCCGAACTCCAAGCTGATCTCGATGCATTCGCGGTTCGCCGGCAATGGTACGAGGAAGTCCAGGAAGCCGCCCTGCGCGTGGATGAAGCGCTGCGCTCCGATCCGCCCGAAACGATTGATGAGACGTGGGGATTTGTTCTCGACAGCTGGATTGCGGGCGGCGAATGGCCGTTCGAGCCATCGGCGCAGATTTACAGTGAACTTCAGAATTCTGGTGATCTCGACCTCATTGCCAGCGGATCGATGCAGCGCCGACTGCGCGACTATTATGAAGACTCGGTCAACGAGATTGAAACGCTGATGATATTCCAATCAGGCTATCGCGATCTGTCGCGCCAATTGATCGAAGGGCGCGTCGGCATGCTCATGATTGACTGTCTCTCCTCGGCACCCAGTCCCGAACCCAGCCAGCCAAGCGCAAACCCTGATACATTCTATGAAAACTGTCCGCCGCCAGAAGATATCGCTCTTCTTTTGCGCTCAGCCAAAAGTCTCCGGGAGTCGGAGACGCTCCGATTGCAGCTGAATTTCCAGCTGAGCAAACTTGCGTGGCTGCCGACATTTCTTGATTACCTTGATCGACAGGCAGCATCGCTCGTCTCCGACCTGGAGACAGAACAATGATTCTCCGCCGCCTCACTACCGCGCTACGCAAGCAGGACTGGTTCACCGTCGTTATCGAAACACTCATCGTGGTGTTCGGCGTCTTCATTGCCCTCCAGGTCAATAACTGGAATGCGGGGCGTCTTGAGCGAGTGGATACTCAGAACGTGCTGGAGCGGCTGGAGCGCGATTTCGAACTGCAACTCTCGCTCACCAATCGCAGCATTGGACAGCAGGTCTTGTTGCTCGAGGCGACCAGCCGGCTCATCACTTCCATTCACACAGGTGAGTTCGATGAGCAGACGCTCTTCGAGGACGTCGCTTTCGTGGACACGATTTCGACCTTGCCCGGACCATCGGCGGCGTTTCAGGAACTCGTGGCCACGGGTCGATTACACCTGATCCGGAATGAGGATTTGCGGGACAAGCTCTATGAGTATGACAGTTCGATTATGTTCGGGCGCGAAATTTTTGGCGGCAGTTTCACGGCGCCCGTGGACGAACTGGCCCGTGTTCTGTTCAGGGCAAAAAAGCTGGTCGCGTCAGGCATCCCGTCGGAGACCTTTTCTCAGGTCGGCGCCGTCGAATCTGTTGATCGTGCGGTAATTCTGGAAGACCCGGAAGTTCTCGCCGCATTGCAGAACGCATACCTGATCCAGGACAATTATCATCTCATCCTGGTCCGGTGCCGCAACCAGATTGAAGCCATATTGGAGCTCCTGAGACAGGAACGGGAGCGCGCTTCATGATCCTCCGCCGTCTCACTACCGCGCTGCGCAAGCAGGACTGGGTGACTGTCGCCATCGAGACGCTGATTGTTGTGATGGGTGTCTTCATTGGTCTGCAGGTCAATAACTGGAACGACACGCGCATGGATCGGTCCGTGGAGCGCGCGACCCTGATCCGGCTGTACGAAGATATCGAGGAAAGCATCGCAGGCCAGCGCCGCGACATTGGATTTCTCGAGCAGCAGCTGGCCGACCAGGCTGTGGTTTTGAAGGCGCTGGATGATTGCGCCGTTGCGCCGAAAGATAGCATGACAGTGCAACGCGGTATTGCCACACTTGGCTGGCTGAACCCGCCACGGCTTTATCGACGCACGATCGATGAATTGATTTCATCTGGCCGCACGGACATGATCGAGAACAGCGAAATTGTGGACGCGCTCGCGCGCATTGTTTCGATCGTCGAATGGCGGGAAGCGTGGTTTTCGTCAACGATCGATACATTGGAGCATCACAGTCAGTTCGTTGAAAGCAAAACGCGATACGACATGACTCGAACGATCAGCAATCCGTTCGTTCCCAATCACAGAGGGGGCGTTGATTACGATATTGACGTGCTCTGCGCCGATGCCAGCGTCGCGAACGCTGTTTCCTCAATCAGCTATCGGACGGCTGAGCGCCTTGAAGCCTATCGGCCTATTTTGGATGCCTATACGGCTTTTCTTCCGCTTCTAGCAACAGAGCTGAAAGACCGGTGGCGTATCGATATCGTCTCGGACGTAGCGCCATGATCCTCCGACGCCTCGCCACTTCCATCCGCAAGCAGGACTGGTTCACCGTCGCCACCGAGACGCTGATTGTCGTGTTTGGTGTCTTCATCGGTCTGGAGGTCAATAACTGGAACCAGGCGCGAGCCGACGGGGTAGCCTATGACGAGGCCCTCATTCGCTTCGACGCAGAGATCGACAGGAACGTTGCCGAGCTCGAGCGCGTCATTGCTGACCTCGCCATAGACCTTCCTCGTGCCGAGGCGGCGATTGAGACTCTTCAGGCCTGTAGCGATACCGAGGGCGCGAAGGCGCTGATCGATGAAGCGCTGTCGTCGGCGCGCGGAACAGCGAGCATACGGCTGCGACGCGCCTCTCTTGATGCTCTGACAAGCGACCCGGTCCTGCTGTCGCAGCAGACCAGCGAGGAGCGCCAGCGCTTTTCGGATCTCGCCTTCATGTTCGACCTTTACGAGGTCGAGGCGAGCTGGGCGGAGTTTCACCCGCTCGACATTCCCATTGAGAACGTGCCCGTGCTCGGTATCGGCACGCCGCTGCCGCCGCGCGAGACCGAATATGCAGGGCGAATTTATCAATGGAACAAGAGCTATCCGCTGGTCCTTTCAGCGCCGCTCACCGAGGCCTGCAAGCAGGGTGAGCTGATCAAGGCCCTGTTCTCGTGGCATCGCTGGCAGAACAATCTGACTCCGCTTTCAGTGGGCGTGCTGGAAGAGCTCGATGCGACGAAAACATTGCTGGAGGAGAGATCATGACCCTCGAACAAGCCGCCCTTATTGCGCAGATTGTCGGTGTGGTAGTCGTCGCCGCGACCCTCATCTATCTTGCCATGCAGGTGCATCAGGGCGCGCAACAGATGCGCTCCGAAGGCCGGCAGGCGCAGCTCACCTATGACCAGACCGGCGTCTACAAATTCGTCGATTTTCCGGAGCTGGGCCGCATCTTCTCGCAGGCCGAAACGCCGAGTTTCGAGGAAAAGACCAAGCTTTTCTTCTGGATGATCGGGCAGATGCGGGCGCGAGAATATGAGTGGCTGCAATATCAGAATGGCGCCATCACGAAGGAGTCATGGGAGACGTATCAGGGCGTCATCTATTTCGTTCTTGGTACGCCGCGCGGCCGGGCGCTCTGGCAGCTTTGCCGGGGCTATTTCAACACCGGCTTCGCCGACATGGTGGATGGGATGGTACGCGACGTGCCCCCCATCGATCTATGGGATCAATTGCAGGCTGTGGAGTGACCGGATGATCCTTCGAAGCCTCGCCACTGCGCTGCGCAAGCAGGACTGGTTCACAGTTGTGATCGAAACGCTGATTGTCGTGTTCGGTGTTTTTCTCGGCATTCAGCTGGGCAACTGGAATGAGGCCCGCGAAACGCAGGAGCGGGCAAAGGATTTCAGCGAGCGGCTGATCGCCGATCTTCGCTATGAGGCATGGGCCTATGATTACCTGATCGAATACAACAAGGATGTTCGCTCGGCAGCGCGAGCCGCACTCGATTCCATTTCCGGCGCCGCCCCGCTGTCCGACGAGCAGTTCGTGATCAATGCCTACAGGGCCACACAGTACAAATACAATGATCGCGGGCGCGCGACTTATGATGAGCTGATTTCGACAGGTGAGATTGGTCTGATCGAGGATGACACGCTTCGAACCACGGCGATTACGTTGTTCACGACCACGTTGCTGGATGTCATCGCCGAAGAGGGCCGCAACGCACCGATCCGGGAAATCTTCAGGCGCAAGGTGCCGGCCAAGGTGCAGGCAGCGGTTCTGCGCGAGTGTGGCGACAGGTTTGTGCCGACAGGCGATGTTGACGCGATCCGCGGGTCGCTCGCCTATGATTGCACCCTGTCAGTTCCGGAAGCTGATATCGCCGCTGCGGCGACTCTGTTACGCAGCGATGAGGGCCTTGTCGAAGCGCTGCAAATCCGATTTGCAGACCTCGAAACGGCGATCACCGACCTTGAACACGTCAATGCAGAGATGGTGGCCGACCTGCGCGATATCGCAGATCGCGAAGATTAGGCGGCTTGCAGCGATTGTGCTGATTTCAAATTTATTCGTCTTGGCGTAAAATTGCCAACGCGCAGGCGTGCGCCGGAGCTCAGACAATGTCGCTGAACGAGGTCTATCTGGTCTCGCAGATTGTTGCAGCAGCGGCGGTTATTCCGTCCCTGATCGCGCTGATCATTTCCGTCCGCCAGAATACCCGCGCGCAGAAAACCGCTTCGGTCCAGTCGATCACGTCGGCGATTGCCGCGATCAATATTCCCGGCAGTGAGTCCCCGGCGCTCGGCGATGCCCTGCAGGTTGCCACACGTGACTGGGAAGAAGCCAGCCGGGACCAACGCATCCTCGCCCACTATTTCCTGTTCAGTTTCTTCAAGCTTTGCGAGCAGGCCTGGTACCAGCATGAATCGGGTGCGCTGGATGAAAGCCAGTGGGCCGGATGGGAAAATTCGATCCTGCGCTTCTATCACAGTCCCGGCGTGAAGGAGGGGTGGTGGCCGCACCGGCGCGGCGCCTATTCGCCAGCCTTCCAGGAATTTCTTGCCCTGAGCACGCCGCCATCCTCGCTCGGCCTGTTCACCATGTTTGGGGAGCGCGAAGAGGCGTCCCCGCTGCAGGCGGTCTCCTGAGGGCTGGCGGCCGGTCGCCCGAATTTAAAGGCTGACAAGCCGGTCACAATCGCTAGGGTCCCTGCAATACAGACCCGAAAAGAGAGGATAAAGGATGATCAGGAAGCTGCTGCTCGCCACGACGCTCTGTTGCTGCGCGACTGCGCCCGGCATGACCGCGCAGGAGCGCGCCCCGCATGAGCTTGAAGCGCGCGAAATCTATTCGGACATTGTCTCGATCCGCTCGGCGCGCGGGCAGGAGAAGATGCCCGAAATGGTCGACTATCTCGTCGCTGTCCTCAAGGAGGCCGGCTTCGAGGAGGATGATTTCGAGATCACCGATTACGACAATAAGGGAGAGGCGACGCAGGGCCTGATCGTCTGGTACCGCGCGGAAAATCCAAGTGAGGACCCGATCGTCCTTCTTGCCCACATGGATGTGGTCGATGCGCTGGCCGAGGACTGGGTGCGCCCGCCCTTCGAGCTGATCGAGGAAGAAGGCTATTTCTTCGGGCGCGGCACGGCTGACAACAAGTATGGCGTCACGCAGCTCGTCTCCACCTTCATCCGTCTCAAGGAAGAGGGATTTGAGCCGACGCGCGACCTTGTCATGGTGCTGTCGGGCGATGAAGAGACCGGCATGGTCTCGACGCGCGGCCAGGCGAAATATGTCGATGAGGTCGTGAAGCCGGCCTTCGTGCTGAACGCTGATGCTGGCGGTCTTGCGCTCGGCGATGATGGTGAACCGCTCTATTATGGTGTGCAGGGCGCAGAGAAGACCTATGCGACCTTCGAGCTGACGGTGACCAATCCGGGCGGGCATTCATCGACGCCGCGCAAGGACAATGCGATCTATGAACTTGCCGATGCGCTGAAGGCGATCCAGGCCTATGAATTCCCGGTAATGTCGAGCGAGCTGACGCGGGCCTCCCTGCGCTCGAGTGGGCGACAGCGGCTCGACGGCCTCGGCAAGGCGATGCGGGATTTTGCCGATGACCCGACTGATGAGGATGCGATTGCGGTGCTGCGCGCCAATCCGGCGACAGTCGGCACAATCGGAACGACCTGCGTTGCGACCATGCTGCGCGGCGGCCATGCCGAAAACGCGCTGCCACAGTCGGCAACGGCGACCGTGAACTGCCGCATCTTCCCGGGTGTCGGCATCGAGGCGACAGAAGAAACGCTGAAACAGGTGGTCGCGAATGAGGATGTGAAATTCAAGCTGATCTCCGATCTCGTCGAAAGCCCGGAATCAGTGCTGCGCGAGGATGTGATGGCGGCGCTAGAGACCGCTCTTGCGGCCCGCGGGGCTGATGTGCCGATCCTGCCGCACATGTCATCAGGTGGCACGGACGGCATGCACTACCGCAATCTCGGCTATGACACGGTCGGCATTTCGGGCGCTGCCGCAAAGCAGAACGACACGTTTGCCCACGGACTGAATGAGCGTCTGCCGGTGAAGAGCTTCTATGACGGGCTCGATCATTTCTATATCGTGATCAAGGAGCTTGCCTCGCCGGAGGCCTGATCCTGGCGAGCAGGCAGGTGCTTGCCGAGCCAGGCAGCGATACCATTCGGTGTCCGGCTTTGGGTGCCTGCCTGTTCCTGTGTCGCTTGGGACGGGTCCCGGCCTAGATTGCGGACGCTTGTGCTCGGGGTGCGGCGACGCAATTGACGTCGGACAGCCTGTACTTCTCCCCCGTCTCGCGGCGGACCACGAAGCAGTGGCGGCCATCGGTGACGATATCGAAGGGTATCGGAATGGACGGGCTGCTGGTTTCCAGCGGTCCGAGACTGGGCGGCAGGACGGTCAGGCTGGTTTCTTCTGTGAGGTCACCGGCACCGAGGCGGATGTCATTGCGGCCCATAGCTTCGGCGAGCACGGATTTCACCCGCGACAGGGTTGTGTCATCCGAACGGGTCAGCGTGGCCGGTTCGCTGGTCTGCGCGGTTGTGCAGGCCGTTACCAGGTTCAGCGTCGCGATCGCGGAGAGGATGAGCTTGATCGGGTTCTTCATTGTGAGCGGCCACGGTAATCGCCCGGCATGGAAAGGTCCATATTATTCTCGAGTACGTCCGGTTCCGGCAGTTCGAGCCGTGCGCCGAGCGTCTCATCGGGCGCTGAGGCCGTGCCCTTCTCGCCGGATGGGTCAGCGCTCGCGCCCGGAGGCAGCGCGGGGCAGGTGCCATCGCTACGATATTGCAGCGCGGCGGCGAGGAGCGCTTCGCTGGTGTCGCCGAGCTGGTTCTGGAAGTCATCCCTGACGACACACCCCGGGGTTTCGACACCGAAGGCGAAAGATGAATTCGCCGGGACGAAGCCGTCGGCAAAGTCACCGAAGTTCTTGTCGTTCACGCCCTGGAACTGGATCGTGTAATAGGTCTGGCCGCAATTGTCCTGTGGGTAGAAGCCATATGGCTTGCCGCAGGTGATGTCGCCGATGAGGACCACTTCGACATCGATGCCGCGCAGGCCATTGATCACCGCCTCGCTCGCGCTGCATGTGCTGCCGGTGGAGAGAATGTAGACGCGGCCAAGATCCAGCGTCGGCAAGCTGGCGCCATTGGTGAGGCTGAAGCCGAGACCGGTGCGGTAAAAGGGAATGGGGCTATTCACCTCCCCTGTGACCGGGTTGATATTGCCAGCAGCCGCATTGAAGCGCAGCAATTCGAAGGTGCGATTACTGGTGCGGGAATTGCCGGCGATCATGTAGGAGAGCTGGCTGGCCACGGCGAGAAGGCCGCCGCCATTGTAGCGCAGGTCGAGAACGAGGTCGGTGACGCCAGCCGTCGCAAGGGTCTGCATCGCATCGGCAATCTGCTTTTCCGACGAGAACGGGCTGAATGTGTTGAAGACGATATAGCCGACATCCCCTGTCGCGGTTGGAATGACCGAAGTGCGGATGACGGGCTGGCGCGATATATTGGCGGCAGACAGGGTGACCGTCCGCGTCGCCGAGGTGCCCGGGTCGGACACGGTAAAGGTGTGACTCTCGCCGACCGTGTCCGGAAAGAGGGCCGCATTGATCTGGTTGACCGCAGCTTGCGAGGCGGCATTGACGATGTCGATGCCGTCCACACTCAGAAGCCTGGTGCCGCGAATGAGGTTCTGCTGGCCGGAGACGATCTCGGCTGCCGGCGAGCCGGGCTCGACATAGCGGATGCGGACATCACGCGGCGGTGTGGCGGCGAGGATGGCATAGCTCGCGCCATAGGCTGGCGATGGCGCAGAGTTGCGCGCCGCAAGATAGTCCTCGGTGGGTTCACTGAAATGGAAATCGTCCTTGGCCTCGCCTGATGCGGTGACGGCGCTGGTCTTGAGATCGTCGAAATAGGGGACGCGGGCGGTGTAATTGTCCGGGTCTAGATCGGGCACTTCAGTCCGCCACAGATAGGTCTCGTCGGTCCATGAGCGCAGCCAGAGAAGCTCTTCCAGCAGCGAGCCTGCCTCATCGGGAAATGGATTACCCTCAATGTCGACGCCGGTTCGCGGGGTCTCGCACTGATCCTTGAAGAGGCTTGCATCCTCATACACGCCCGGCGTGTAGGTCGGACCTGAACCGCCGGATGGCGGGGGTGAAGGGGGAGGGGGTGGAGCGGGCGGTGCGCTGCTTCCGCCACCGCCACCTCCGCCGCCCCCGCAGGCGGCAAGGCCGAAAAGAATGGCTGACGCCAGAATGGCGGACGGACGGTTCATCGGCATGTATGTATTTCCCTGACGCTCCAGGTTGAAACAGGAGCCACAGAGGCGCGCAGAGCGCAAGCCGGAGCGACACGCGGTGAGCAGGGCCGGGGAGAGGGAGGGCAGGCAGAAGCCTCAGCTACGCTTGGCGCATTGGCGAAGCTTGTCGAGATTCAGCACTCTGATGAAACGATAGCCGAGCTCGATAATACCCTGCTCTTCAAGCTTCTTGAGTGTCTGGTTCACGGTCACCTTGGAGATTCCGAGGATGACGGAGAAGTCAGACTGCGTGAAGGGAAGGGAGGTTTCCGGTTTCCGGCCTCGCGACAGAATAACCAGCATCTTCGCGATACGCTGCGCGGAGGGGAGCCGGCGCGCATCATCATAGACTTCGAGGAGCAGGGCGTTCTTGCTGCTGGTCACCTGGAAACAGGCTTTCAGGATTTCGGGGAATTCCTCGACGATTTTGCGGAACTGTTCGAAGTGAACGGCCATGATGACGGTTGGGCCAATCGCCTGGGCAGAGAGTTTGCGCGGCTGACACTCATAATAGACGAACTCCCCATAGTGGTGCCCCTGGCCAAGCTCTACCATCTGGAGAAACCCGTCCGCTTCGGTGAGCGTGCCGAACGCGACGGCGCCGGATTCCACCCAGTTCATATGTTCTGTGGTTTCGCCTTGTACGTGAATTATGTCCCCGTCCTTGTAATTGCGGGAGGTCGCCGCCTCCTTCAACGCGGCAGCCGCGTCTGCGTGCAGCAGGTCAAACAGGGCGGGAATGCTGAAGTCGAAGATTCGGGACACGATGCTGGAATGTTTAAATAATTAGTCTTCGGAATCATAGCGCGAATGTATAATTTAGCAGTAGATAAAATAAATGCGCGTCTGATTTCCAGCTGCAACCGGCAGCGGGAGGCGTCGGAACGGTTAATCAGCGGGAATCGGAGCTCAGGCTGATTCATCGTGAGGAGATGGACCGTTCCGGATGCTGGTACGATCTGAACCGCATGAAAGGGAGTTATGGAGCAACAATTAAAGGCCAGAACCGAGTTGCAGAGCATTGCGGTCGACCTTTACAAGTCTTCGACCAATCGCAAGCTATCCTCGGTCGAGATGACCGCCGTTCCACGAAAGGGCGAAATCGTCTGGATCGAAAGCCGGCGCGTCGCAATGATGGTTGAAGACGTGATCTGGAATGCCGAGAACAATTCCGTGCAGGTCTATCTCGCGCCGGACAGAAACCGGCTCGACCGTTCGGACTGACGGCTAATCCATTGATCTTGAAAGGGTGTCGTGGGACACCCTCGCCATGAGTGATCGCGCGGGCCTGAATCGCCAGCTGTTCTGGCTGTATGAGGGGACGGGGAAAGGCCCGTTCGTCTTCCGCTGGGCTCTGCTGATCTTCGATATCCTCACCATCGGATATTTTCTGTGGGCGCCCTTCGACCAGCGTGAACGGTCTCATTATGCCGTCGATTACGTCATCGGCATCGTTATCCTGTTCGACCTTGTGGCGCGATTTTACATCGCCCGTCACAAGCACCGCTTCTTCCTGAAGTGGATCAACTGGGCTGACCTTGTTGTTGTGGTCACCATGTTCGCACCGCTGCTGGTCTCCAACTTTGCCTTCCTGCGTATCCTGCGGGCGGTGCGGGCCGTGCGTGCCTTCACCTTCATCCGCCGCGTGAAAGGCATCACGCCGTATTTCCAGCGCTATGAACGCATCATCGACAAGGTCACCAACCTCGTCGTCTTCGTGTTCATCATGGCGGCGATTGTCTATGCCACGCAAGTCGGCCGCAATGATGACATTCGCACCTATCTGGACTCCCTCTATTTCGCGATCTCCAGCCTGACGACGACAGGTTATGGCGATATCATCATGGACAACCAGCTTGGCCGCCTGCTGGCCATCATGATCATGGTGCTGGGCCTGTCGCTGTTCCTGCAGCTCTTGCGTGCCCTGATCGAGCCGGATCAAAAGGTGGATTGCGAGTGCGAAACATGCGGACTGGTGCGGCATGACCGGGACGCCATTCACTGCAAGCATTGCGGTTCGCCGATCAAGATCAAGACCGAAGGCCTTACATGAGTTCAGACATTCCGTTTCGCGACATTCCCTACCTGCCGCAGAAGCTAGACGTTACCTATCGCGATGACGGTTCCATCCTGCTGCGCAACGGCCATCCGCTTCGGCCCTACCCGCCGCACATGCTCGCGCCTGTCGTTTATTGGGCCGCCGCCCGCCCGGACCAGGTCTTCCTCGCCCAGCGGGACCCGGATGATCCGTCGAAGCCGGGCTGGAAGACGCTGACTTATAGGGAGGCGCTGCGGAAGATCCGCGCGCTGGCGCAGGGCTTCCTTGATGCCGGTGCCGGACAGGACAGGCCGGTGATGATCCTGTCGCGGAATGCGATCGAGAACGCGCTCGTCATGTATGCTGCCATGTGGGCGGGCAGCCCGGTCGTGCCCGTAACGCCGGCCTATGCGACGCTGAGCCAGGATTTCGCACGCCTCAATTATATCGACGCGCTGACCGAGCCCGCCTTTATCTATGTCGAGGATGGCGAGGAATATCAGCGCGGGCTTGATGGCATGAACGTCGGTGACCGGCTCGTTCTCTACCGCAAGAATGCGCCGAGCGGTGTGAATGCGAAGTCGCTCGATGAATTTGCAGCCGAGCCAACAAGCTTTGTCGACCTTGCCTATGACCGGATCAGCAGTGAGAGCATTGCCAAATACATGCTGACCTCAGGCTCCACGGGTGAGCCAAAAGCGGTGATCAACACGCATGGGAATATCGCCTCCATGGTGAAGAAGATCCGCTCGGTCTGGGATGTGGAGAAGCTGGAGGCCATGGCCGGTGGGCCGCAGGTGATGATCAGCTTCCTGCCGTGGAGCCACACCTATGGGGCCAATTCCATCCTGCATTCGATGCTGGACTGGGGCGGCACGCTCTACATTGACTGGGGCGCGCCGACGCCCGCGCGGCTGCCCGAGATGTTGCGTAACCTGAAGGAGGTGGCGCCAACACAACATACCACCGTGCCGGCGGCCTGGGCGGCCATTGCAACAGAGCTGGAACAGGACAGGACGCTCGCGGAAAAATTCTTCTCGCGCATCATGGTCATGGCCTATGGCGGCGCGGCGCTCGGCCAGGACATCTATGAGCGTATCCAGAAGGTCGCCGTCGAGGTGACGGGCGAGCGGATCAGCCTGTCGGCTGGCTATGGCGCGACCGAGACATCGCCCACCATCTCCAATGTTCATTGGCCAAGTGACACGATGGGCCTTCTCGGTCTTCCCTTGCCGGGCGCCGAGATGAAGATGGTGCCCGTGGGTGAGAAGATGGAACTGCGTGTGCGCGGGCCGGGGATCACGCAGGGTTATCTGAAGAACCCTGAAAAGACGGCCGAAGTGTTTGATGATGAAGGCTATTACTGTCTCGGTGACGCGGTGAAGTTCAAGAACCCGGACGACCCGAATGAAGGCCTCGCTTTTGATGGCCGGATCGCCGAGGAGTTCAAGCTTTCCAACGGCACATGGGTGTCCGCAGGGACAGTGCGCGTGAAGGCAGTCGAGGCGGTGGATGGTGCGCTGTCGGATGTCGTGGTGTGCGGGCTCAACCGCGAGGAGATTGCGCTGCTCGGCTTTCTCAATGAGAGCTGGTGCCGCCGCAAGACCGGGCGGAATGTGCCGCTGGAAGAACTTGCAACCGATGAGCAGGTGAGGACCGCGGTGAAGGACGGCCTGCTCGACTATAATCGCAAGCATCCGAATGCGGCGGCGCGCGTGGCGCGTATCCTGTTGCAGAAGGACATGCCGAAAGCCGATGCCGGTGAAATCACCGAGAAGGGCTATATCAATCAGGGCAAGGTGCAGGCGCTACGGGCAGGCGACGTCGAGCGGCTGTTCGCGAAACAGCCTGACGCCGAGATTATCGAGATCAAATAGGGCGGCGCTATGCCGTCTGTACAGGGAGCAAATTCTGACATGGCTGACACCGAGACAACGACCATGACTGGCGCTGACGCGCTCGTTTCAACACTGGCCGACAATGGGGTGACGGCGTGTTTCGCCAATCCGGGCACGTCGGAAATGCACCTTGTCACCGCGCTCGACCGGGAGACGCGGATCAAGTCTGTGCTCTGCCTGTTTGAAGGTGTCGCGACCGGTGCTGCCGATGGCTATGCGCGGATTGCCGGGACGCCGGCGATGACACTGCTGCACCTCGGTGCGGGTTACCTCAATGGCGGCGCGAACATCCATAATGCCAAGCGTGCGCACACGCCGATGATCAATGTGATCGGCGATCATGCCGTGCCGCACCGCCGCTATGATGCGCCGCTCAATTCCGACATTATGGGCCTGGCCGGACCGAATTCGATCTGGATCAAGTCGGCTGACAGCGTTGAGGTAACGGGCAAGCTCGCAGCCGAAGCCTATGCGGCGAGCTTCGGGCCTGAGCCGGGGCCGGTTTCGCTCATCCTGCCCGCTGACTCTGCCTGGACTGAGGGCGGAAAGAAGGGCGGCAAGACGAGTGTGCCGGCACTGCGCCAGACGCCGAAGGCCGCGATTGATGCGGCTGTTGAGGCGGTTGGCAAGGCAAAGTCGCCGCTTATCCTGATCAATGGGACGGCGCTGACGGAAGCGGGCCTTGCGCAGGCTGCACGCCTCAAGGCGGCGGGTATTCGCGTCATGACCGACACGTTCTACTGGAAGATGCGGCGCGGGGCGGGCGTGTTCACGCCGGACCGGATGCAGTATTTTGCCGAAGGCGCTATGGCAGACCTTGAGGGCGCTGACCTGATGCTCGTTGCGGGCACCTCGCTGCCAGCGGCGTTCTTCGCCTATCCCGGCAAGCCGAGCCTGCTCGTGCCGGAGGGTTGCGAGACGCTGAACCTGGGCGGGCATGACACCGATAGCGCGACCACGCTGGAAATTCTTGCTGATGCGCTCGGCGCGAAGGAGGCGGCCGCGCCAGCTGCGCTGAAAAAGCCGGACGCGCCGAAGGGTGAACTCAATGCGGCCAGCGTCGGGGCAAGTGTTGCGCGGCACATGCCGGAGAATGCCATTGTCTCCGATGATGGCGTGTCGAACAGCCTGCCAGTCTTCCTGTCGACGCAGGGGGCCGAGCCGCATGACTGGATGATGCTGACGGGCGGGGCGATCGGGCAGGGCCTGCCGCTGGCGCTCGGCGCGTCGGTGGCGGCTCCGGACCGGAAAGTGATCGCGCTGTCGGGTGATGGCGCGGGCATGTACACCAATCAGGCGCTGTGGAGCATGGTTCGCGAAGGCTGCGACGTGACGACCATCGTGTTCGTCAATCACACCTATCGTATCCTGAATATCGAGCTTCATCGCACAGGCGCTGGCAATCCGGGGCCGACGGCGAAGGACATGCTGGCGATTGGCGAACCGGACATCGACTGGGTGAGCCTGGCGCAGAGCATGGGCGTGCCAGCCACGGCTGCGACGACGGCTGAAGAGTTTGATGCGGCGTTTGAAGAGGCGATGAAGCAGAAGGGACCGAGGCTGATCGCAGCGCTTGTGCCGGGGTGATCGGTGGGGATCAGCAAAAAGGGCCGCGATTGCTCGCGGCCCTCTGCCGTAGGCTCGGGGGAGCCCGGACTAACCGTCCCTGGTTAAGCTGTCAGTCGACGAATTCCCAGCGGTCGCCGCCGACATTACAGGCGGTGGCAGGTTCGCTGACGCGCTGGCCGTTCACATAGCGGTCGCGATAGACAGTGCGGCATTCGCCGCTGTCATAGCTCTGCGTATAGCCTGCATTATAGCCGGTCGTGGTCGCGCCATAATGAGGGTCGTACCGGGAGCCGTAGAGCTCTTCATTGCCGTAGCCGTCATAACCGTAATCGGTTGAGCCATAGGTGGCCTGCTGGCGATTGTTGTAGCCATATGGCTGGCTGCCATACTGGCTGCCATAGACCTGGCGGGGCTGCTGCGGCGGGGCGTTATAGACCTGACGCGGCTCCTGATTGCAATTAGTGGCGCTGCCGCCAATTGCACTGCCGGCAACACCGCCGACAATCGCGCCGATGACGGCACCGGCGACCTGGTCGCCATTACCCTTGTGTCGATGATGGCCGCGTCCGCGATATCCATAGCCGTAGCCCCGGTCCCAGCCACGTGAATAGCGGTGGCCGCGATGACGGTGGCGATCATCATCATCGTCTGCGATCGCTGCGCCGATCAGGCCGCCAGCGACGGCGCCAAGCAGGCCGCCTGCCGTCTGGTTTGACCGCCTCGCCGCTTCACAGCCGGAATTGTGGTAGGTCGGCTGCTGATAGCCGTAATCGTCGTAGCCATTATAGCCATTGTAGCCATAGCCCTGGGCACTGGCAGGCAGCGCCATGGCGAGCGCGGCGACACTTCCAACAAAACCCACTTTCAAACTGGACATGAATTCTCCTTTCAGCACGGGGCTACAAAGGCCCGCATGTCGTCGAGTGCCACCATAGCAAACCAAACTGAACGGAGGCTGAAGGGAAAAGTCAATTAATTTCAGTATATTATACGGCGGACTGGACGTTGTTTGAACACTGCCCCATCTTTTGGGGCATGGGATTGTTCGATGACGCTCAGAAAACGGCGGGCCGGGCGCGCTATACCGCCGCGCAAGGCATCCGCTCTGCCTGGTATGGCGCGCAATATGCCATCGCCAAGCGCCGCTCGGCGGGCTTCAACCGGCCTGGCGAGCCGGCTTTCAAGCCGACCAATCCGGTTGATACGAAGGAATTGCGCGCAAGCTATTTCAGACTGTTCGCGAAGGACCGCGCCAATATCGAGGCCGGGCTCTATCCCGCACCGGAGGATTTCCGCCTGGTCGACCTGCCAAAAGCGGTGAAGCGGGCGCGGCATTTCATGGAAGATGTGGAAGATGTCGACCGGAGGCGCGTGGCGCGTGACGGTGCCGAGGTGCGGGACCGGCTGGACGGCCATAATCGCTATCCGGCCTATTACCGCCAGAACTTCCATTATCAGACAGATGGCTGGCTCTCCGATGAGAGCGCCAAGCTTTATGATCACCAGGTCGAGGCGCTGTTTACCGGCTCTGCCGATGCGATGCGGCGGGCGGCGCTCGCCGAGATTGCACGGGAGCTGAAAGGCCGCGACCAGCGCGAGGTGCGCCTCATGGACCTTGCCTGCGGAACGGGCCGCTTCCTGCGCGAGACGATGCGGGCTTTCCCCCGGCTTCAGGCGAGTGGGCTCGACCTCTCACCGAACTATGCAGAGCGCGCGCGGATGCAGGTCGCGCCTTGGCCGCAGGTCGATATCATCGAGGGGCTGGCGGAGGCGTTGCCTCTGGAGGATGCGTCGCTGGATGTCGTTGTCTCGATCTACCTTTTTCATGAGCTGCCCGAAAAAGCGCGCCGGGATGTGATGGCAGAGGTGTCGCGCGTGCTGAAGCCGGGCGGGGTGTTCATCATCGCCGACAGTCTTCAGTTCAAGGACAATGAGAAGCTGGACGGTATTCTCGAATACTTCCCCGAAGGCTTTCATGAGCCGTATTACAAAGCCTATCTCGGCTGGGATTTTGCCGCCCCGATGCAGGAGGCGGGATTTGCACTGGAGCGAACGGAAATTGCCTTCCTCACCAAGGTGAATGTCTGGCGCAAGCATGCGGGAGGAGCTGGAGATGGCGAATAACAGGCTGGCATTGATCACGGGCGCATCTGCAGGTCTCGGCGCCGAGTTTGCTCGCCAATATGCGGCGAAAGGCTGGGATGTGGCACTGACCGCACGGCGGCTCGACCGGCTGGATGCGCTCGCGCGGGAGCTTGAGGAAAAGCACAAGATCGCCACAATCACGATCTCGCAGGACCTGGCGCTGGTGAAGGGCGTGGACACGATCCTGCGCGAGCTGAAAGAGGCGGGCCGGTATGTCGACGCGCTGGTCAACAATGCCGGCTACGGCCTTCCCGGCACCTTTTTCGATACGAGCTGGAAAGATCAGGCGGCATTTATCCGTGTGCTGTACACCGCGCCGATCGAGCTTGTGCACAAGGTGCTGCCGGGCATGGTGGAGCGCAAATTCGGTCGGATCATCAATGTCGCCTCGCTTGCCGGCTATGCGCCGGGGGCCAGTGGCCACACGCTATATGGCAGCGTGAAGGCCGGTCTCATCAAGTTTTCCGAAAGCGTGCATGCCGAGGCCCAGGCGGCTGGACACAACATTCACTGCACGGCGCTCTGTCCGGGTTTCACTCGTACCGAGTTCCACGATGCCAATGGGACACGGGAGGCGGCTGATCAGTCGCCGGACTGGATCTGGATGAAGGCCGGGCCGGTTGTCGAGGCGGGGATCGAGGCGGTCACGAAGGGCCAGCCGGTTGTCGTTCCGGGTGCCGTCAACAAGGGGCTCGCGACGCTGACGAAGCTGGTGCCGGAGCCGCTCGGCCGGGCTGTGATGAAGCAGCAGTCAAAGCGCTTCTGGATGAAAGACGGGGATTAAGCAGCGTCCCGACCGTGCACCCTGCGAAGGTTCAGGGCGATAGCTCCGCGGCGATACGGTCTGCGAGCAGTCTCCCTTCGGCGGTCAGGGCGACGTTGGTGCCTGTTTGCCTGATCAGACCGTTTGTTTTCAGGGTTGCGAGTGTTTCCGGATCGGTGCGCGCGTCGATGAGGGCCTCAATGCGGGACAGGTCGAAACCCTCGGCAGGGCGCAGGCCGAGTGCGAGCAGCTCGCGGGCCGTGTCGAGGCTGGACAGAGGCTCAGGTGACAGGCCTGTATCGACCGAGGCGATGTATTCGGCCGGCTTCAGAGCGGCGTGCGTGGCAACGCGTTGTCCGTCGACGGTCAGCCGCCCATGGGCGCCGGGGCCAAGGCCGATCCAGTCGCCGCCGCGCCAATAGGTGAGATTGTGCTGTGACTGGGTTCCGGATGAGCGGGCATGGTTCGAGACCTCATAGGCGGGCAGGCCGTGCGCCTCCGCGACCTCTTGCGTCAGCTCATAAAGGTCTGCCTGGTCATCGTCTTCCATCGGGATGAGCTCTCCGCGAGCGGCGCGTTTACCGAAGGCGGTGCGTTCCTCGATGGTCAGTTCATAGAGCGAGAGGTGCGGCGCACCGAGAGAGAGGGCATCGGTGAGTTCAGCCTTCCAGCTCTCGGCGGACTGGCCAGGGCGGGCATAGATGAGGTCAAGCGTGACATTGTCGAATGTGGTCAGCGCCGCGTCTGCGGCAAGGCGGGCATTGGCGGCATCATGGTCGCGTCCAAGGAAGGCAAGGGCCGCATCGTCCAGCGACTGCAGGCCGACCGAGAGGCGGTTCACGCCGGCAGCGGACCAGGCTTCGAGGTCGGCAGCAAGGACATCATTCGGATTGGCCTCCAGCGTGATTTCCACGTCAGGCGCAAGTCCGAAGCTGCGCTCGGCCAGTTCGATGAGAAGTGCAATGTCACCAGCGCCGAGCAGGGATGGGGTCCCGCCGCCAAAATAGACAGAGCCAAGCTGCGGGTGATCGGGCAGGGCTTCAGCATGCCGGGCGAGGTCGCGCGATATGGCTTCGACAAGCGAGCGACTGTCCCGCCCCTTTGCGGTGTAGACGTTGAAGTCGCAATAGGGGCAGATCTTCGAACAATAGGGCCAGTGGACGTAGAGCCCGAAGCCGTAATCCGGTCCGAAGGGCAGGGGCGTGCTCATGGCAGCAGGGCGGCTTTGAGCTTGCGGAAGGCGTCGGCGCGGTGGCTCATCGCATGCTTCTTCGCCGGGTCCATCTCGCCGAAGGTCTCTGTCTCGCCCTTGACAACGAAAACCGGGTCATAGCCAAAACCCCGGTCGCCGCGCGGTGGCCAGACGAGCGTGCCATCCACTGTCCCTTCGAAGACCGCCTCTTGGCCATCGGGCCAGACGACAGCGAGGGTGGAGACGAACCGGGCTGAGCGGTCGGTGGCCTGCATGTCCTGCAGCAGGTCTTCCACCTTCTTCATGGCGACGTAGAAATCACGCGGTTCGCCAGCCCAGATGGCAGTGTGGACGCCGGGCATCCCACCAAGCGCCGTAACTTCCAGGCCGCTATCGTCGGAGAGGGCTGGGGCGCCCGTCGCCTTGCAGGCCGCCCGGGCCTTGATGAGGGCATTGCCCGCAAAGGTGAGTTCCGTTTCGTCCGGCTCCGGAAGATCAAGATCAATGGCGGAGACAACCTCCATGCCGACAGGCTCGAACAAGTCCTTGAGCTCCCTCACTTTTCCCTTGTTATGGGTTGCGGCAACCAGTCGGCCTTTTCCAAGTGTGCGAGTCATGACTGAATGTGGCTCCGGTATTGCTTTATTGATGAATAGTATTATCGTTTAACGGTAAATTACCGGTTTTGTGCTAGAGAGACCGGCTTCGTACCCAAGGATTGACCGAACGTATATGAGTGTCCGCCAGCAAAACTCCATGGCAGCTGTCCTGTCCATGCTGATGCAAGTGATCATCTGGGTCGCTGTTGTCGCCGGCATTATCGCGTTTCTCCTCATCGGTGCCGGCCTGATCGGCAGCCTGAATGGCGGCGCTGTGAAGGTGCCCGGCATGGAGACCTATGTCGAGGATGTAAAGCCTGGCCAGTTTGTCGCCGGACTTGCCGGTCTCGTCGTCTTCGCGCCCGGCATCATCTATGTCTGTATGCAGCTGAAGGCGATCCTGAGTACGCTGGCTGAGGGCGATCCGTTCGTGCCGGAAAACGGCCCGCGCCTGACGCGCATCGCTGTCGCGATCGGCGCTGTGGAACTGGCCCGGTACGTAACTGTTATTCTGCTCAATGCATTTGTGGACCTTGGCTCCGACCAGCCCGTGCGGCTGAGCATAAACCTTGCAGCATGGGCTGCTGTGGTAGCGCTTTTCATCCTGGCGCAGGTCTTCCGAGAAGGAAGCCGGCTGCGTGAGGAAGAGAAGATGACGATTTAGGAGGCCGAGAACAGATATGGCCATTCGTGTAACTCTCGACCGTGTTCTTCTGGAGCGCCGCATGTCGCTGACCGAGCTCTCCGACCGTGTCGGCGTGACGCTCGCCAACCTTTCAATCCTGAAAACGGGCAAGGCCAAGGCCGTCCGCTTCTCGACGCTGGAATCGCTCTGCCGCGAACTCAATTGCCAGCCGGGCGACATTCTGGTGTTTGACGAGGAAGAAGACGGCACCGCGGCGAAAGGCGATGAAGAGGCGGCGTAGGCCTTCTGCGCGGAACCTTCCAGCGATGGTGGAGGTTCATTTCTCATGACAATCGGAAAATTTGCACTGGCGCTGCTTGGCGCTGCCATGATCGCGTCCGCCTGCACGGGCAGCGACCGCGAAGCCGGCGAGTTCAAGAATGACTGGCTGGGCAATGAGATCAAGATCGACCGGCTGGCCGATCCGAAGGTGCAGGGCATCACCTGCCACATTGCCTATTTCGACCGGGGCGTCTGGGACCGGATTGGAAAGGGCAACTGGTTCGAGGACCCGTCCAACTCTTCCATCTCATGCCTGAAAACCGGGCCGGTTGTGATCGGGAAAATCGACCTTGACCGTTCGGGTGAAGAGGTCTGGGACCGGGGCCGCTCGCTGATCTTCAAGCAGCTGGCGGTGCGCCGCATCTATGACCCGAACAGCGACACGATGATGTATGTTTCCTTCTCAAGAAAGCCGGTGGACGGCTCAGCCAAGATGAGCCTGTCGACAGTCTCGCTCTATGATGGCGATGTGACCTGGGCCGGGCGGGAGCGGCCCGACCCGCGCGACTAGACATGCTGGAATAAGTGTCATGCTGGCGGGCGTGTTGTGAGCGGCTGCTGAAATCGCCAACTTTCGCAGATGACACAGCAACCCAGCCTCTTCATCTCGCACGGTGCGCCGACGCTTGTGCTCGATGCGTCTCCGGCGCGTGATTTTCTCGAACGACTGGGCACGCAATTAGAGCGGCCGAAGGCCATCCTGATCATTTCCGCCCATTTCGATGCGCGCAATCCGACGCTGACATCAGGTGCGGCGCCCCGGACCATTCATGATTTTGGCGGCTTCGGCCCGGAGATGCATGCGATGCAGTATCCAGCGCCGGGCGATCCGGAGCTGGCCGAGCGGGCGGCCGCGATGCTGCGGGCGAGCGGCCTTGATGCGGTGACGGACGGTGAGCGCGGGCTCGATCATGGCGCCTGGGTGCCGCTGAAGCTTGCCTATCCGGAGGCCGATATTCCGGTCGTGCAGCTCTCGATCAGCATGAACCAGTCGCCGGAATGGCATTACCGGCTGGGGCAGGCGATTGCGCCGCTGCGCGATGAGGGCGTCCTGATCATCGGCTCAGGCGGGACGACGCACAATCTGCGAGCCTTCTTCACCGGCAGCTACAAGATCGATTCAGACGCGCCTGAATGGGTGACGCTGTTTTCCGAATGGGTCGCAGAAAAGGTCGCCGCGAACGATCGCGGCGCGCTAATTGAGGCTGTCGAGCAGGGTCCGATGGCGCGGCAGAACCATCCAAGCATGGACCACATCCTGCCCTTCTTTGTTGCGCTCGGCGCTGGCGGGGAGGGGGCTGGCGAACGTCTGCACCAGAGCACGACATATGGCGTGCTGGCGATGGACGCTTACCGGTTTGGCGGTGAGGTTGCGGCTCAACTTAGTTCGCTCGATTATGGTCTTCCGAAAGACTGAACCCGTACGAGTTGGGCTTGTTTTTGAGCGGCAAATATCGGTCCATAACATAGTTGAATGTCAATAATCTCCGGGTGCCAAAGCAGTCTCTATACTGGACCACGCCTCTAAAGATCAATTCCGCCGTACCATTGAGAATCGCGATCTTTTGTTGATGGTGGAGTTGAAAATGAAAGCTTGGAAACACGCTCTCGCCGCTCGGCAGATAGAGTTTTTGCGAGCGAGCTATCGTTTTCTCTGACGGGATGTGTTCTTCGTCCACCAGCCTTACGAATGCGCGTCTGGTGAATTGGACATCATGGGCTGGTGTCCTCCCTGTGTTGCGAAGTTCGAATTTCAGAATGCATTCGCTGGTCCTATCAGACAAAAAATTTAGGACTTCGATCTGTCGTACGAAAACGTATGCTCTGGACTGTCGCTCGCCGATTTTGCGGTTTGTGTTCTCCGATTCCCATGCGGCATCAGTGGTATCTCTCGCTTCGACAAGCATTTGGTATGTGGCACGCAAAGTCCAGCCAATGAGAAGTACTCCCAAAGCCGACACCGCCAACATCCATGTTGCGGTTGAGGCCATGGACTGTTGCGCTTCGAGATTTTGCTGAGCTCGCTGTGTATCAGACAGGCTTGAGGCTGCTATGCTGCTAGCGTCTGCCGAATCAGCGGTTGCTGCGGCTAGATAGCCATAGAAGTACCCGAGACCGCCAAACACAATTGCGGCGACCAACATCCACCAAAGAGTTGGAAAGAACTCATCTGGTCGCTTCGGGCGATTATGTTTTCGTTGTCCCACCATTCGCAATCATAGGTAAACTCGATTGGCTAGACGCAGCAATAGGTCTAGCCGATTGCCTTCCTCTGCGCTTCGAACAGCTCGGTGCAGCCCTTTTCCGCGAGTTCCAGCAGGCGCTCGACTTCGGGCCGGGTCATTGGGCGTTCTTCGCCGGTGCCCTGGATTTCGATGAAGCCGCCGTCGGAGCTCATGACGACATTCATGTCGCCTTCGCCGCCGGAGTCTTCGGGGTAGTCGAGGTCGAGGACGGGGTGGTCCTTGAAGAGGCCCACCGAAACGGCGGCGGCCTGTTTCTGGATGGGGTCTTTCTGGATGATACCTTCTTCGCGAAGATATTTCATGGCGAGGGCCATGGCCACGAAACCGCCCGTGATGGAGGCTGTACGCGTACCGCCATCGGCCTGGATGACGTCGCAGTCGATGGTGAGCTGGTTTTCGCCGAGGGCAGAGAGATCCACGACAGAGCGGAGCGAGCGGCCGATAAGGCGCTGGATTTCCTGCGTGCGCCCGGATTGCTTGCCAGCGGCAGCTTCGCGCCGGCCGCGTGTGTGCGTGGCGCGGGGCAGCATGCCGTATTCGCCAGTGACCCAGCCCTTGCCCTGTCCGCGCAGCCATGGCGGGACATTGTCCTGCCAGCTGGCGGTGCAAAGGACGTGTGTGTGGCCGAACTTGGCGAGGCAGGAGCCTTCGGCATAGCGGGTCACATTGGTCTCAAGCACGATATCGCGAAGCTGGTCAGCGGCGCGGCCGGACGGACGGATAAGGTCAGTCATGGAAATCTCCTTCTTTCACCGGGGGGTGAAGCGATTCCAGCGTGGCTTGTCCACCCGCATTGATGGCCGCAGCTGCTTTGGCCTGTTCCGTGCGCGTGATCGGATAGGTCCAGATCAGGAGCGCGGCGAGGGCATAGGAGACGACGGGCACCCCGACGAAGACCAGCATCAGCCCCTGGACCGTTTCAGGTGAATTGTCGGTGGCCGGATTGAAGCCGACCAGCAGGCCGAGCAGCAGGTAGGGGATGCCGATGGCAAAGCTCGCGCCTGTCTTGTAGGCGCCCGACATCAGAGAATAGAACAGGCCGGCTCGGTTCTGCCCGCCCTTGGCCTCTTCGGTTTCGACAAGGTCTGCCATCATGGAACGGGCGAGGATGAAGGGTGAGCCATATCCGAGGCCGGAGACGATTGCGACGGCCAGGATTGGGATGAAGCCGCCGCCGCTCATGGAGAGCGGGAGATAGGCGATATAGGTGAGCGCCGACCAGAGGCAGACATATCTCATCGCGATGTGCTTCTCGGTGCGTCTGGAAATCCATACCCAGACCGGCATGGCGGCAAAGCCGGCCACGAAGTGGGCGAGCAGGACGAGCGATGCCTCGTCGCGCGCGACGCCGAATCCCCACTGGGCGGCGAACAGGAAGGTGCCGGCTGTGCCCGCAATGGCGATGCCGACGAAGATTTCGGTGGCCAGCAGCCGCCACAGGGTCTGCTGGCGAAGGGCCGCCAGGATGGCTTGAGGGTGGAAGCTGGCTTTTGGCTCGTCTGATTTTGGCTTGGGGTCGGGAACAAGCCACACCGCCGCGCCGATGGTCAGCGGCAGGGCGATGATCAGGAACCACCCCATGAGTGACACCTGATGCGAGAAGCTGACATCTCCTGCCTGGGACATGATGGCCGGCAGGGCGAGCATGATCAGCATGGTCGAGATAGTGAACAGTTCGCGCCACATGAACAGGCGGGAGCGCTCGTCATAGGTCCTGGCGATGGAAGGCGCCCAGGCCTGGTGCGGCGTCACCACCATAGTCGTGCCGATGTAGAAGATGAACAGGATGATCCCGAGCATCAGCGGCGAGACCGGCGGGTCGCCCGGATTGTAGAGGAACCAGACCGTGGGTAGCAGGATCGGCACGGCGATCAGCAGCCAGTGGCGCACCCGGCCAAAGCGGGACGGCTTGGTGTCCACCAGCCAGCCCATCACCGGATCGGAGAACAGGTCCCAGAAGCGCAGGAACATGAAGATCAGTCCTACAAGCGCCGTGCCCATGCCCATTTCTTCGGCATAGAATGGAGCGATGTAGACCGCCATGGGCAGACCAACGGCGCCGAAGGGAATCCCGACGGAGCCGTATGCGATGACTTGCTTCAGGGGCAGTTTTGCTGGCACGGTTGTCATGCTGGCCAGACAAGCTGATTTGGGCGCGTCGTCCAAGCAAAAACGCCCTATTGAAACTGCTGATTGCAATTCATATTGATTCCCGCGAGATGAGCGACAGAAACATTCCATCCGGCCTCCTGCAAAGCCTCGATGAACGCTCGCGGCAGATCTTCCGCGAGATTGTCGAAACCTATCTGCAGACAGGTGAACCGGTAGGGTCGCGCACTTTGTCAAAGAGCGGCATTGGCCTGTCGCCAGCCTCGATCCGCAATGTGATGTCGGACCTGACTGATCTTGGCCTGCTCGACAGCCCGCACATATCGGCCGGCCGCATGCCGACCCATGTCGGTCTGCGCCTGTTCGTCGACGGCTTCCTGGAAATGGGTGAGCCAACAGAGGCGGATCGCGCCGAGATCGAGGACCGGTTGCGGGCTAATGGGCGCGACATGCAGGGCGTGCTGAAAGAGGCGTCCTCGCTTCTATCCGGTCTTGCGGGCGGAGCAGGACTGGTGTCATCGCCGACGCGAGAGCGGCCTGTGCGCCACGTCGAGTTCGTGCCGCTGGCGACCGGCGAGGCGTTGTGCATCCTCGTTGACGAGGCGGGCGACGTGGAGAACCGCCTGGTGAAAATCCCGCCCGGCCTTCCAGCAACGACGCTGATAGAGGCTGGCAATTACCTTGCGGCGCGCATGAAGGGCCGCACGCTGCGCGAAGCCGCGCAGGCCGTGCGCGAGGAGATCAGCGAGCGGCGGGCACAACTGGATCAGGCCGCTACCAGCCTTGTCGAGCAGGGACTCGCCGAATGGGGCGGGGAAGTGCCGGGCGAGGAACGCGCGCTGATCGTTCATGGACGCGCCAATCTGCTGGCCGACACGCAGGCGGCTGAGGACATGGAGCAGGTCCGTCAGCTGTTCGACATTCTCGAGCGCCAGCAGAGCATGCTGGACGTGCTGGATTCGACCCGGGAAGCCGAAGGTGTGCGGCTTTTCATCGGTTCGGAGAACAGGCTTTTTCCGTTGTCGGGTTCAAGCCTGATTGTTGCTCCCTATATGAACGCGTCAAGACAGGTTATAGGCGCGCTCGGCGTGATTGGTCCGACCCGTCTCAACTATGCCCGCGTGATCCCGATGGTGGATTATACCGCGCGCATGGTGGGACAGATCCTCGGCGAGCGGCAAAACAGTTGGAAGAGTGAACGAGAATGAGTGAAGACCGGAAGAGACCGCCAGAAGCTGTAGAAACCGAAACCCTGGATGCCGGATCGCCGGAGTCCGAAGTGCTGGAAGAGGCGGCGGTTGCGGACAATGGCGAACCGACGCCTGAAACGCGCATCGCCGAGCTTGAAGGCGAGATTCTCGGGCTGAAGGACCAGGTGCTGCGCACGCTTGCCGAGGCCGACAATGTGCGCAAGCGCGCGGCCAAGGAAGTCGCCGATGCCCGCGTTTACGCTGTCGAGAAGTTCGCCGCTGACCTGCTCAATGTGTCTGACAATCTCGCCCGCGCGCTCGGCGCGCTGCCGGATGAGGAACGAGAAGTGCTGACCGAAGCGGGCAAGAATTTGCTCGGCGGTATCGAGATGACGCAGAAGGAGCTGCACACCGTGCTGGCACGCCATGGCGTGACGGCGATCGATGCAGCGCCCGGCGCGACGTTCGATCCGAATATGCATCAGGCCGTCAGCCAGATCCCGTCCGATCAGCCCTCCGGAACCATCGCCGAGACGTTCCAGTCAGGCTGGAAGATCGGTGAGCGCACACTGCGCGCTGCGATGGTTGCCGTCAGCGCGGGCAAGCCGAGCTAGTCTTGAGGCGGTCAAACCTGTCCGTACGGTCTGATCGAGATCTGGTCAGGCCGTATTGGGCAGGTGCGTGCTTTCGAAGGTTTCGCTGATCCGCGTCATAGTTGTCTCACAAGCGTGTATGGATGCCACCGGCACCAACTTGCCCGGCAGCCACCTCTCCCAGATGCGTTCATGGATGGAATAGGCGACGGTCTGCACCAGGGGCTCGATCATGCCGATGCCAAGGGCAATGGCGAGATTGCCTGTGAGCGCATAGGCGACCGTGATCGCCACTGCGAGGTGCATCAGGCTATAGGTCAGGGTCTTGATCAGGGCGCGGGGCATTTTGTTCCTCAGTCGTGCGGGGATCAGACTAATTGAGTGAGACGCATTAGCAATTCAATAGTTGTTGTGTAAAACATAGAAAAAGTCGATAGGTTGGGGAGACTGAGCCGGGATGGGCGTGCCGAGGTGCGGCGTCATAGGTGTGAATCCTTATTGCTCACTGGAATTGCAGTGAATTCACTGAGCTTGATCACCGAAATGTGAGCCTGCCTCTTGAGCGAACGCACCGGCTTCCCATATCGCTGCAGTAAGACGCGTCTGCCCCTGCAGGCGCACAGTTCACAATCCAAGAGCTGCTGTTTCGGGGTGCTGCCCGACAGGCCCGGAAGAGAAGCGGCGGCGGCTAAAACAAGAGAGTGATAAAATGGGAAAAATCATTGGTATTGACCTCGGCACCACCAATAGCTGCGTGGCTGTCATGGATGGCGGCGAAGCCAAGGTTATCGAGAACTCCGAAGGCGCACGCACGACCCCGTCCGTTGTCGCTTTCACTGAAGGCGGCGAACGCCTCATCGGTATGCCGGCGCGCCGCCAGGCCGTCACGAACCCCGACTTTACCTTTTACGCGATCAAGCGCCTGATCGGCCGTCAGTTCGACGATCCGACCGCGCAGAAGGACAAGGAAATCTCCCCCTTCGAGATCGTGAAGGGCGCGAATGGCGATGCCTGGGTCAAGGGCCGCGACAAGGAATATGCGCCGCAGGAAATCTCCGCTTTCATCCTGACCAAGATGAAAGAGACCGCCGAAGCCTATCTCGGTGAGAAGGTGGAGCAGGCGGTGATTACCGTTCCGGCCTACTTCAACGACGCCCAGCGTCAGGCAACCAAGGATGCCGGCAAGATTGCGGGCCTCGAAGTGCTGCGCATCATCAACGAGCCGACGGCTGCGGCCTTGGCCTATGGTCTCGACAAGGACACCAACAAGACGATCGCCGTCTATGACCTTGGCGGTGGTACGTTCGACGTCTCCATTCTCGAGATTGGCGACGGTGTGTTTGAAGTTCTCTCGACCAATGGTGACACCTTCCTCGGTGGTGAAGACTTCGACCTTCGTATCGTCGATTTTCTCGTCAGCGAGTTCAAGAAGGACCAGGGCATCGACCTGTCCAAGGACAAGCTCGCCCTGCAGCGCCTGAAGGAAGAAGCCGAGAAGGCGAAGAAGGAGCTTTCGTCCGCGAGCCAGTATGAAGTGAACCTGCCATTCATTACCGCTGACCAGACCGGCCCGAAGCACCTCAATATCAAGCTCAGCCGTGCCAAGTTCGAGAGCCTCGTCGAGGACCTCGTGAAGCGCACCATCGAGCCTTGCAAGAAGGCGCTTGCAGATGCTGGCAAGTCGACCTCGGAGATTGACGAGGTTGTTCTCGTGGGTGGCATGACCCGCATGCCTGCTGTGCAGTCTGCCGTGAAGGATTTCTTCGGCAAGGAGCCGCACAAGGGCGTGAACCCGGATGAAGTTGTTGCCATTGGCGCAGCCATTCAGGGCGGCGTGCTGCAAGGCGATGTGAAAGATGTTGTCCTGCTCGACGTGACGCCACTGTCGCTCGGTATCGAGACGCTGGGCGGCGTGTTTACCCGCCTTATCGACCGCAACACCACGATCCCGACCAAGAAGTCGCAGACCTTCTCGACCGCTGAAGACAATCAGCCGGCTGTGACGATCCGCGTCTTCCAGGGTGAGCGCGAAATGGCGGCCGACAACAAGATCCTCGGCCAGTTCAATCTCGAAGGCATCCCGGCTGCGCCGCGCGGTGTCCCGCAGATCGAAGTGACGTTCGACATCGACGCCAACGGCATCGTGTCTGTCAGCGCCAAGGACAAGGCGACCAATAAAGAGCAGAAGATCACCATTCAGGCGAATGGCGGCCTCTCTGAAGACGAGATCAAGAACATGATGAAGGACGCTGAGGCGAATGCCGACGCTGACAAGCAGCGCCGCGAACTCGTCGAAGCCAAGAATGCCGCCGAAGCGCTCGCACACCAGACCGAAAAGCAGCTCGCCGAGCATGGCGACAAGGTCGATGCTGACGTGAAGGCCGAGATCGAAAAGGCCGCCGAAGAGCTCAAGAAGGCTGCGGAAGGTGATAATCTCGCCGACATCCAGGCCAAGCATCAGGCGCTCATGACGGCTGCGATGAAGCTCGGTGAAGCGATCTATGCGAGCCAGCAGGCAGATACAGCCGAAGCGGATGCGAAAGCCGACGCGGCTGCAGACGGCGACGACGATGTGGTCGACGCAGACTTCGAGGAAGTGGACGACGACCGCAAGTCGGCCTAGTGCTTCGTAGAGTGATGTAAAATCTGGCGCCCCGCAGCTTCTGCGGGGCGTTTTACTATAGGGGTCTGGTCGCGATGAAATTTGGGGCACAAGAGGGCGAGGGCCTGAACACCGACAATCTCGGCATTGTGTCGACGCTCAACGATTACTGGGCGCAGGTCGAGGATGTGTTCAGCACGGGATTTCTGGGCCAGCCAATTGGCCGTGGCCTCCTCGCCATTGGTATCCTGCTTGTCGCCTACATGATGCGCGGTGTCGTTGCGCACCTGATCGCTGGCACGATCGGCAAGCTCGCCGGCAAGACCGAAACCACATTCGATGACAATCTGGTCAAGGCGCTGAAGCCACCCCTGACGCTCCTGCCGATTTCGGCGGGCATCTTCTTTGCTGCACAGGCCATGGGCGCGACGGGCGAAGTGGACGAGTTCTTCGTTGCGGTGACCAAGTCCATCGTCATCGGCGCGATCTTCTGGGCCCTGTTCCGCCTGATCACACCGCTCCTGATGCTGATCAGGGGGATGCGGCACCTGTTCGGTGAAACCTTCCTTGGGTGGATCAGCCGTATCCTGAAGGCAATCGTGGTCTTTGTCGGAGGCGCGGCAATCCTGGATGTCTGGGGTGTGCCGGTATTGCCGTTCCTGGCGTCGCTGTCTCTCCTGTCGGTGGCTGTCGCGCTCGGTGCACAGGACCTGTTCAAGAATTTGATTGGTGGCATGACGATCATTGGTGAGCGCCGCCTGTCGCGGGGTGACTGGATCTTTGTCGACGGGGTGGTCGAAGGCACGGTCGAGGATGTGGGGTTCCGCTCGACGACGGTACGCCGGTTTGACAAGTCACCGGTCTATGTCCCGAACGCCAAGCTCGCGGACAATCCGCTGACCAATTTCTCGCGCATGACGCATCGCCGGATCTATTGGAAGATCGGCCTCGAATATCGAACGACAGATGACCAGCTGGCGGCCATTCGCGGCGCCATAGAAGACTATATCACCAGTAGCGATGATTTCGCGCCAGCCGCGGAAGTGTCGACCTTCGTGCATATTGACGAGTTCTCCGACAGCTCGGTGAATATCATGGTCTATTGCTTTACCAGGACGACGGTCTGGGGGGAGTGGCTCGCGATCAAGGAGCAGCTCGCCTTCCACATCAAGAAGATTGTCGAAAACGAGGGGGCAAGCTTCGCCTTTCCGAGCCGGTCGCTCTACTTCGAGAAATTGCCCGATGGCGCCGCGCCTGAAGCCTTTGAGCCGCCGTCGGATGGGGAAGGGGCGCCTGCAGACGATGACAAGGTACCTGAGACGCCCGAAAGCGAGAGCGTCAAGGCGTCGAAGCGCAATCCGGGCGGCCAGCGCGGGGCCCCACGCCCCGATGGCCGGGGCGTTGCTGGCGAAGGCGGCGACAAGGGGGAAGCTGAAAGCGGCGGCGGAAAGGCTGAGGGCTAACGGTCGTGGCATCCCTCGCAGCGTAAACAAAAACCCCGGCCAGCGCGGCCGGGGTTTTCTGACTGCTCGGTTCGAAAGAGCGCGTCAGGCAGCTGCCAGCGCCTCGTCCTTCGATTTCTTCGGGTCACGCAGGACATAGCCGCGGCCCCAGACGGTTTCGATATAATGTTCGCCGTCAGGATTGTCGGCAGTCGCCGTTGCCTTTGCGAGCTTCTTGCGCAGCTTGCAGATGAAGACGTCGATGATCTTCAGCTCAGGCTCGTCCATGCCACCATACAGGTGGTTGAGGAACATTTCCTTGGTCAGCGTCGTGCCTTTCCGAAGGGAAAGGAGCTCGAACATCTGGTATTCCTTGCCGGTCAGGTGGACGCGGTCACCGTCGACTTCGACAGTCTTCGCATCGAGATTGACCAGGATCTCGCCGGTACGGATGACGCTTTCGGCGTGACCTTTGGAGCGGCGAACGATTGCCGTGATCCGTGCAATCAGCTCGTCCTTGTTAAACGGTTTGGTCAGGTAATCGTCAGCGCCATAACCGAGCGTTTTCACTTTCGCTTCAATGTCTGGATTGCCTGAAAGAATCAGAACAGGTGTATTCACGCGGCTCATACGGAGCTGCTTGAGCACTTCGTAGCCGGAGATATCAGGGAGAGACAGGTCGAGGATAATAATATCGTACTCGTACACCTTGCCGAGGTCGACGCCCTCTTCACCGAGGTCGGTGGTGTAAATATTGAACCCTGCAGCCTTCAGCATTAGCTCGATGCTGCGGGCGACGGAGTTGTCGTCTTCAATTAGAAGAACCCTCATAGCCTTGCTCCCGAATCAGTCAGCGACAACCGTAGCCGCGTTGTTAACCAATGTGAATCTACGTACCGTTAATTACCAAGAATTTAACGTGGGCAGAAATTTGCCCAACTTTGTTCATACGTCTTAACAGTGCAGATTTTGCCCGCCACTATTGCCGATAAGGGTCTGGGCGATGGCGATGGCGTCCTGAATGGGTTGTGCTGAAGGATCTGTGGAAATCAGCGTCCGCTGTGCGCGCATGGCCTCGCGGACCTTCTCATCCCTCATGACAATCCCGGCAAGTGCCGGGCGGAAACCAAGGAACTGCTTGGACGCGCGGGCAATCGCTTCATAGGTTTGCTGACCCATGGCTCGGGTCGTGGCCTGGTTGATAATAATACTCTGTTCGACATCCGGTGCATAACCGCGAAGCACCTTGATGAAGGCGTAGCCGTCCGTCATCGAGGCGGGGTCGTCGGTGATAACCATCAGCGCCCGGTCAGCTGACCGGGCGAGGCGCATGCAGTTGGCTTCAATGCCGGCGCCAAGGTCGAGGACGATCTTGTCGTACTGGAGGGAGAGCGCGGATATGCCAGCCGTCAGGCGGGAGACTTCGTCCGTGCTGAGTTCAGCTAGCGTGCCTGAACCGGAGCGACCCGGCAGGACGTCAAAGCCGCCCTGGCCAGCGCCGCCATCCACGTTGATGACGGCGTCTTCAAGCTCGATCCAGCCGGCGACAACCGCTGCGAGGTCGGTTTCGGGCGCGATGCCGAGCTGGACATCTACGTTTGCGAGACCGAGGTCTCCGTCAACGAGCAGGGTGCGCTGTCCGGCCTGGGCGAGGGCGCTCGCCAGGGTGATCGACATAAAGGTCTTGCCGACACCGCCCTTTCCGGACGCGACGGCGATAATGGAGCCTGGCTGAACACGCGACGGCGTGCGTTTGCCTGGCGTATCCGATGGCCTGTCCATCGATTTTGGAAGCATGAAGCTCATATCATGCAGCTCCTCTCAAAGCGATGTCTGCTGGAGCTTCTTCCAGCAGTATTTTCGATAGGCGTGCCGGCGCGGCAGGAACCAGGCCGCCGCCGATGAAGGGGGTTACGGCCAGATGCGAGAACGCGATGCCTGCGCTCGACAGGGCAGAGACGATGCCGCCGCGTCTTCGGGTTACATCCAGCTTCGTGACAATTGCGCGGCGCACACCGACATCAGCGAAGGCGCGCGCAGCTTCGACCTGGTCGTCGGGATGGCCTTCTGCGGAAATGACAAGGACCGGCTCAGCGTCGATCACGGCGATCAGGTCTTTCAGGCTGGCCATGTCTTCTTCATCGAAGGGGACGATGGCCGGCAGGTCGATCACGCACCGATAACCATCCTTGCGGGCCCCGCGCAGCAGGTCGAACAGGGAGTCCGGTGTATTGGCAGAGCGGATCTGGCGTTGCTCGAGCTCAAGATAGGCTGCAAGCTGGGCCCCGCCGGCTGTCGCGTCAAGATCAGCTGCGACGGGCAGAATCTCGGTGTTCGTCACTGCGGCGCGGCGGGTCATCTTGGCGGCGGTCGCTGTGCGGCCATGACCGGGAGGGCCGACCAGGATAATGTCGCGCGTTGGCATGGCCGGGATCGGATCGCAGGTAATCAGCGCGTCGAGGCCGGAGGCCATGATCTCTGAAGGATCCTGCGACTTCGCGCTCAGGGGGGCACCGGCATCGGCCACCCGGTCAGCAAATCTCTGTGGTGCGCCATGCCAGAGGAGGGCGTCGCGGACCCGGTTGCGAAGCGGGTTCTCATTCGCGCGGCCGTGCCCGTTATTGGCATGCATCCGTGTCAGGAACCGGGGCTCACTCGGGACCATGCCGCCACCAAGCTTGTCGGTTGCAGCGCGAACTTCAACGCCACCAGGTACTTCACGCTCAGACAGGATAATCGCATCTTCGCCCATTTCGGCAAAGATGGCCGCCTTTGCGGCCTCGAAACTCTCAGCTGCGAACATTTTCATGCGCATGGGCAATAAACTCCACTTCTGGAATCACACCTTGGCGCGTAAAGGTTAACGAAATCTGTTGATTTGTTAGGAAGTCGGAAATCTTCGTGAAAGAGCTGTGGAATGCCCGTCGCTATTCCGGCGGTGGCCGTTTCGCAGGTCGATCAGGCGGCGTGTTTCTCGTCCACGATTTCTGAAAGCTTAACGCCAAGCTCTCCATTGGCGACGACGAGGCGGCCGCGCGCCATGAGCCGGTCAGAGACATAGATGTCGACTGGCTCATTGGTCTTCTTCTCGAGCGCAACGATTTCGCTCGGGCCGAGATTGAGAAGCGTCTCGATCGGCATGCGCGCTTCACCCAGCACCACATCCACGCGTACAGGCACGTCCATGAGGCTGGATTCGAGGGCGCGATTGACGGTCATGCAACAACTCCGTGGGTGCGAATCACAAAACTCGCCTTGAATGGTTTCCGGGTTATGAACGCTTAAGCTCTGTGCCCGGTCAATTCACGCTCAGGATTGGAAAAGATTGCCCTGGCCGTCAATCATCTCCGATGCGATGCGGCAGACCTGGGTATTCACCTCCGAGCGGTCTGCTTCAGAAAGATCAATTTTCTCAAGGGTTTCCGCGAGTTGAATGATCTGGGCCAATGCTGCTTTTAGCTGTTCATTCGTATGGCGGATTGCTTCGGTCTGCTGTTCGACCTGTTCGTTACGGATCAGCGCAGCTGTGCTCTGGCGGGTGTCTTCCAGAAGGGCGGCGAGCTCGGCCACGCTGATGGAAATGCGCGCATCCTGATCTGTGGCCGGGGGCTCTGGCGCAGTAAAGTCGCTGCGAAAATCGAACGGGGTGACAGTGGCGGGCCTGGTCTTGCTCATTCGACAAGCTCGTCATCATCATTGGCGGACAGGATGTCACCACGCCGGGCCAGCGACCGCGCCATGCGTATGATGTCCTGCCGGGCCTCATCGATTTCAGAGCGCCGGACGGGGCCAAGGGAATCGATCTCAGTCACGAGAAGATCGCCGGCGCGCTTCGTCATGTTGCGCAGAAATACCTCGCGCACGGCGGGGCGGGCCCCCTTGAGGGCGATGCCCAGAACGGCGCGGTCAACCGAGGAAAGGATAGTCTGGATGGCCGCCGGTTCGAGGCGGGAAAGATCGTCAAAGGTAAACATCAGGGCGCGGATGCGTTGCCCGCTTCCCGGTTCATTCTTGTCGAGCGCGGCCAGGAGGCCGTTTTCATCCTGTCCGCCCATCTCGTCGAAGATGCGCGCAACCGTCTCGTGCCCATTGCCGGTCGCTGCGTCGAGGCCGGACGCGACAAGGTCGCCGACAGCCTGTTCGATGACGCTCAGGGCTTCGGTGCGGATGCGGCCGAGGTGAAGCAGGCGCTGCAGGGCGTCGGTCGCGACCGGCCGGGGAAGGGCGCGCACGGTGGCGGCGGCTGCGTCCGGGGCGAGGCGTGACAGGATCACGGCGATGACCTGCGGGTTCTCCGTCTCGAAGCCGCGGGCAATCTGGGCCGGGTCCATCTGGCTGAGGCGCGCCCAGATCGAGCTTTCTGCAGAACCGGGTTCGGGGGTAGGAACGGCTTCATAGCTGCGGACAAAGTCTGCCGTATCGTCCGAGGGCGATGTTGCGGATGAATGAGGGTGCGGGGTATTCATGGCGACGCTGAGCTGGTCGGCTTCTTCAGGCGAAAGCTCTGCCCAGACGCCGGACGCGGCAGGGCCGAGGGCCTTCATCAGACGTGCAGCCCGTGCGACGCCGCGGCCGAAGACGGATCTGTGATCCTGGACGAGGGCAGGGACGCTCATCGGGTGCCGTCCTCGCTGGAAGTCATCCAGCTTCTGAGGATGCGCGCCGTTTCCTTCGGGTTTTCGCGGGCGATGCGGCGGGCTTCTGCTGCAGCGTCCTGCGCGGGCGCGTGGTCCGGCAGTGGGACCGCGCGAAGCCGTGGAGTATCATTCGCTGGCGCCTCGATGCGCGGCGCGCCCGTCTCTTCCGTCTGGTTTCGCCCGGAGATGAGCAGCATGCCAAGAAGGCCCGCAATGGCGAGCAAGGCGGCAAGTTCGATGAGCTGCTCGGTGGAGAACCCGCCGGCAAGGCCCGAAGCGAAGACGATGGGCTGGATCTGGAGGCGATCGGTGCTGGCATCATAGCCGGCGGCGGCCTCCAGGATCATCTCGACCTGGGCGGCTTTCTGCGGCGCGATGGCAAAAGACTGTCCCGGGCGGTTCACGAGAATGAGGAAGCTGCGGCTGTCATCGGCGGACTGATGGATGGCGACGCGCACGTCACCGCGTCCAAGCACCGGTTCGAGAAGGTTGGTCAGTTCAGCCTGGGCGGGGGTCATCTCACCGCGGTCGAGGCGGTGGTCGGTCAGGAAATCATTGGCCCGCCATGCAAGTAGGCACGCGGTGATTGCCAACGCAATGAGCGTGGCAAGCCGCGTGCCTCCGGGCATGTTGGACTTAAGTGCTGACATGGAGCCTTCCCGCTGCAGGCCACCATCTGAAATCAATGGCGACGACTGCAGTCAGAATGGCGTATCAGCGTAAACGGCGCTTTAACGATGAATCAGGAGCCGTGATGGAGTGCCAGATGCCAATACGGTCAGGCGCGATATTGCTGAAGTCGCGTTGTCCGCAGGCCCTTGGTGCCGTGCTTGTCGTACAGCTGGGACCATCCATTCAGTTCTTCTTCCGTCAGGGAGTAGCGGTCGCACGCTTCCTTGCGGGAAAGAAGACCCCCCCGGACAGCCGCGACGACTTCTGCCTTGCGGCGAGTCACCCAGCGACTGATGCCAGGGGGTGGGAGGTCATCCCGGGTCATTGGTTGGCCGTCTGGGCCCTTAACGCTCAAAGTTCTCGCATTCTGCTGCGCCATGAGATCCACCATTATTAGCGGTTGATACCGAAGACGCTTCTGCGCCTATGAAGGTGGGTTTACACGAGGCATCTTAAATCAGGTTTCAGCGCAGACTGTGAGTTTTCATGAAAATTGAAAACGTTCTTCGCGAACGCGTTAAATCCATGTTTGCAAACCTGTCCCGGCATGGGGCAATTGTGCCGGATCTGTACAGAATCCTACAGATTCAGGCCGAAATACGTTCATCGGCCGGGATCGTGGATGAAATAAATCCGCCGCCCATTACACGATTTTTAGATGACAGTTCGTACAGGACGCAGGCCTGACCGCGCGCGACCCCTTCCTCTGGTATATCGAAATACACCGCAGGTTGAGTTCCGTGCCATCCAAGCCTTGCGGGCAGGGGTTCGCGTGTGGAGCGGACGCGGGCGAGCACTGGCTGGGCGGCGTCGCAGGCCTCCTCCAGAGTGCCGTCACCGAGCCAGTTCAGTTCTTCCATGGTGAGGCCTGCCGTCAGCAGGGCTTCGCGCGGGCCGACAATCACCTTGCGCGCTGCCGCATCGATCTTCACGACGAATAGCGGCTCGCCGGTGGCAACACCGAGGCCGCGGCGCTGGCCGATCGTATAGTGGATGACGCCTTCATGCTCGCCCAGCACGCGGCCATCGAGATGCACGATCTCACCGCCGCGTCCGGCACCGGGGCGCATCTTCTTCACGACATCGGCATAGGAGCCTGTCGGGACGAAGCAGATGTCCTGGCTGTCGGGCTTGGCCGCGACGGGCAGGCTGTACTTCTCTGCCAGTTCGCGGACTTGCGTCTTGGGAAGGTTGCCGAGCGGGAAGCGCAGATAGTCGAGCTGCTCGCGCGTCGTTGCGAAGAGAAAGTAGGACTGGTCACGCGACGGGTCTGCGGCGCGGTGAAGCTCTGCCCCGTTCGGGCCATCGACACGCCTTATATAGTGCCCGGTCGCAAGACAGTCGGCGCCGAGCTCCTTCGCGGTGGCAAGGAGGTCGGAGAACTTGACCGTCTGATTGCAGCGAATGCACGGAATAGGGGTCGAGCCGGCAAGATAGGTGTCGGCGAAGTCTTCCATCACCTGCTCGCGGAAGCGGCTTTCATAGTCGAGCACATAATGCGGGATGCCGACCTGGTCAGCAACGTTGCGCGCATCGTGGATGTCCTGGCCAGCGCAGCACGCCCCCTTCTTCTCAATGGCGGCGCCGTGATCATAGAGCTGCAGCGTGATGCCGATGACATCATAGCCTTCTTCGGCCAGCATTGCGGCCACAACGGAGCTGTCCACGCCGCCGGACATGGCCGCGACCACGCGTGTTTCAGATGGGGGTTTGGCAAAGCCAAGGGAATTGAGCCCGCCTGTCCAGGCGGTCGTCGTATCGGTCATATCATCCTCCAGCGGGTTCAAGGCCCGAAGCAGAAACATTTAAGTGAGTGCGTTCCATAATGGAAAAGCGCACGATTGTCAGGCGCGGGTATCAGCCCTGTCGGTACAGCTTCGCTTCCAGTGCCTCGTGCGACCCCGGTACAAAATGGAAGGCGTCCCAGCCGTGCGCTCGCGCGGCCTGGACGTTTTCTTCAAGGTCGTCGACGAGGATGACGTCCTTTCCCGTGACGCCCATCGCGTCTTCGATATGGGCGAAGTAGGCGAGGTCGGGTTTGGCGAGGCGCATGCGGCCGGCAGCAAACACGGCATGCATGTGATCGCCGAAGCCCTGCTGCTCGATCCAGTCGGCCCTGTACACTTCATTATTGGTGGCGATGACATTGGTGACGCCTGCCGTGCGGGCCTTGCGAACGATAGCGAGCGTCTTTTCGTCGGGGATGTGATCCCTGTCGAACCAGTAGTCGATCACCTCGCCAGCCCGATGCGGCACGCCTTCGCTTGCTGCCCATTCGCCGACAAGTTCATGCAGGTCTGCCTCTCCGACCATGGCACGCTGAAACCGCCCATTGAACAGATAGGTCGCAAGTGAACGGACCGACATGCCTGTATCTTCGTCAAACGTCTTCATCCAGGCGAAGATGCCGTCCGTAACATTGGCATTCAGGACACCGTCAAAGTCCCAGGCGATGAGTTTGTACCGGGGGTGCTGCATGTATGACGAACCTTTCAGCCGTTTAGCTGTGGAAAGACGCGGTTTAGATCAAAATTCAAACAATTCGGCAAAGTCGCGGCAAGGTAGATTAACGAGAATATGTCGCTCAAGGGTGACGGAGACATCTTTCATGAATTTTGCGCGACAGCTCCTGTCCGAGGGAGCCGTTAAGGTCGAGGTCGAGCTGAATGCAGACGCTCCTATAGAGCGTCTTTTTGAGCTGCTCGATTTCAGTGCACCTGGCAATGCCCTGCGCGAGCGTGGATTCCTGTTCCTTGAGGAGCCGGAAGGTGCTCTCGGCCGGTTCCGTGCAACCAATCCAGCAACGCCCGACATCATCTATGTGTATGACGTTACAGACTTCCGGTGGCCCAAAACGCTGAGCTTTGAGACGCGGTTCGAAACCGATGAACAGCTGAGCGCCGTCGTCAAGAACAGGCGTGACTATACGCTGACATCGACCGGGCCGGATACGTGCCGTGTCAACCTGGTCGAGCGCAGCTGGATGAGACAGGGATTGTCGCGCAAGACGCAGCGCATGGAGCAGGCGATGCGGACGCTGTCGGTGCAGCTGCACATTACGCGGCTGTGCGTGCATGCTGCGATTGGCGTGGAGGAAGCCGAAAAGCTGTTTCCCTGACTGGCCTGCGCTGGTGCCACTGACAGCGTGTAGGAGATGTGTTGCGCCATCCTGCCGCGCGGCGTGATGTGCCGTTTGTAAGCAATCGCGAAAATACGTACAGTCTCATCCGATCAGGGGAGACTGTGCATGGAACTCGACGCCCTAATCCTGTCCCGGCTGCAGTTCGCATTTGTGGTTGCATTCCATATCCTGTTCCCGGCTTTCACCATCGGCCTGGCCGCCTTTCTTGCCGTGTGCGAGGGGCTGTGGCTGTGGACGAAGCGCGATGTGTTCAAGCGCCTTTACCTGCACTGGATCAAGATTTTCGCGCTCGCCTTTGCGATGGGTGTCGTTTCGGGCGTGGTGATGTCCTACCAGTTCGGCACGAACTGGTCGGTCTTCTCGGACAAGGCTGGCAGCGTGATCGGGCCACTGCTTGGCTATGAGGTGCTGACGGCCTTTTTCCTCGAGGCGACATTTCTCGGCGTGATGCTGTTTGGCTGGAAGCGGGTGGGCAACAAGCTGCATTTCATCGCGACCTGTGCGGTTGCCATTGGCACGACGATTTCGGCTTTCTGGATCCTCTCGGCCAATAGCTGGATGCAGACGCCGGTCGGCTTCGCGACCGATCCCGAGACGGGCAATTTCTATGCGACAGACTGGTGGGCGGTAATCTTCAATCCGAGCTTCCCGTCCCGCTATGTGCACATGATGCTGGCGGCGTTCATCACGACGGCGGCCGTCATCATGGCGGCCGGCGCGTGGCAGGTGATCCGAGGCCATTCCAGCCAGCCAACACGCTGGCAGATCCGGATGGCAGCGGGCACGCTGTGTTTGCTGATGCCGCTGCAGATCTGGGCAGGCCACTGGTCGGGCGAAGTCGCGCATGAGTACCAGCCGGCAAAGGTCGCTGCGATCGAAGGCTGGTGGGATACCCGCGACGTTCAGGGAACCGTCCTGTTCGCGATCCCGGACGAAGATAATGAACGCAACATTGCGGAGATCACCGTGCCGGGCACAAGTCCGTACCTGTTTGCGAATGCGCATGGGCCGCTTCAGGGGCTCAAGGACTTCGCCAGGGAGGACCGCCCGCCCGTCTTCATCGTGTTCTGGGCGTTCCGGATCATGGTCGGTGCCGGGCTTGTCATGCTGGCGCTCGGTATCTGGGGCGCAATCTTGTGGTGGCGGGACAGGATCGACAAGCCGGGCCTGTTCCACCTGCTGGCCGTACCCGGAGGCGCGCTGGGCTTCGTCGCTGTGCTGACGGGCTGGATTACGGCGGAAGTCGGGCGCCAGCCTTACACCGTCTATGGTTTCCTGCGCACCGAGGACAGTGTGGCGCCGGTCTCGGCAGAGCAGGTGGCGACGTCGCTGCTCATCTTCATGATCGTCTATGCGATCGTTTTCACGGCTGGCACGGTCTATATGGCACGGATTGCGACGCGAGGGTTTGGCGACGACCCCGCCGATCCGCCCGAACGCGAGAATCGTGCACCCGGCAGCGCGCTTGGGGCCGTGGATGACAAGGCCGAAATGCCGACACCCAATCGGCAGCGGGCTAAATAGGGAGGCTACGCCATGGATCTCGATCTTCCGCTTATCTGGGCTATCCTGATCGCGGTGGCTGTCATGCTCTACGTCCTGCTTGACGGCATGGACCTTGGCATCGGCATCCTCACTGGCCTCGCAAAGGATGATGAGGAGCGAAACCTGATGACGGCCACGATCGAGCCGGTCTGGGATGGCAATGAGACCTGGCTGATCCTTGGTGGCGGTGGTCTGTTTGCCGCCTTCCCGCTGGCCTATGCGATCCTGATGCCGGCCTTCTACCTGCCGGTCCTGCTGATGCTGGCGGCGCTGATCTTCCGCGGGGTGGCATTCGAATTTCGGCACAAGGCGGTCCGCAAGCCGACCAAGCTGTTCTGGAATGGTGCCTTTTTCGGCGGTTCCCTGGCTGCGGCGCTCGCGCAAGGGCTGATCCTGGGCGGGTTCATACAGGGGGTGACGGTCGAGGGCCGGGCCTTTGCCGGCGGCGCGTTTGACTGGCTCACGCCGTTCTCGCTGCTGGTCGCCGTGTCCGTGGCGATCGGTTACGTGCTGCTTGGTGCCTGCTGGCTTATCCTGAAAACAGAAGGAGACGTGCAGGACCGCGCGCGTAAACGGGCCTTCATGGCACTGGTGGGCGTCGGCGTGTGTTTTGCGGCGGTCAGCCTCGCCACCCTCTCGATTGATCCGCGCGTGACGGAACGCTGGGGCTTCTCGATGACTCATATGGATTTTGGCAAGCTTTTGCCCTTGTCGCCCATTCCACTCTTCGGGATCGTGATGGTGGTGCTCGCCGCCCGCGATCTTACGCTGAATGTACATGCCCCGGACTGGCGGCCCTATCTCTTTTCTGTGGGCGTCTTCCTCTCCGGTTATATCGGACTCGCCGTCAGCCTGTTCCCGAATCTCGTGCCATTCGAAGTCGATATCTGGGAGGCGGCGGCGCGTGACAATGCGCTCGGCCTGATGCTGGTCGGTGCGGCAATCATGCTGCCGGTGATCCTGATCTATACCGGTTATGTGTACTCGCTCTTCTGGGGAAAGGTGGACCCTGACGAGGCCTATCATGACTAAGGGCCTGTTCGAGCCGGAAGGGCCGGATGAAACGGGCGAGGCGTCGTCCCCGGTCGGCGCGAAGCTGCTTTGGTTTGCTGGCATTGCGCTGGTCAGCGTGCTGGTCGTCGCTCTTGCCGCTTATACCTTGAGAGGGCTGCTATTCCTCGAGGCGTGAGCGCGGGGCGATTGCTTGACTTTGGCCGCGAGCAGGGCAATTCCGGATGAGGATCAAATCCTGCGATCTGTAATAAGAGGAACAGAACATGGCCGGAAGATTCGAGCTCTACAAAGACAAGGCGGGCGAATTCCGCTTTCGTCTGAAGGCCGGGAATGGCGAGATCATCCTGACGAGTGAGGGCTACAAGCAACGTGCCAGCGCAGTGAAGGGCATCGAGTCGGTCAAGAAGAATTCGGCGAGCGAAGCGCGCTTCGAGAAGAAGGCGAGCGGTGCCGACAAATTCATGTTCAATCTAAAGGCCTCCAATGGCCAGGTCGTCGGCAGCTCGCAGAGCTACAAGACAGAATCCGGGCGCGACAATGGCGTGCAGTCGGTCATGAAGAACGCCGCCGACGCCAAGGTCGAGGACCAGACGGCCTGACCACATCCCGGTGGGCGGCGAGACGCTCGTCGTTTATCGAGATTGACACTTCTGACGCGAAGAGCGCATAGTCTACTCGCGTCAGAAGAGACAACTCCAGCGTGATCTGGAGAGTTCTGGGCGAACCAGACGTGCTGTCTCGACGTGGGGGGGGGACAATGCGTGGCGCTGCAACACAGATACTTCTCATAGTACAAATCGCCCTGATCGGCCTGCTGGTCGTGCGCGTCTATGATCTCGGCATGCGTGTGGATTCGCTGTCGCAGGAACGTTCTGCACGTGCCGAGTCTTATGCGGCCCTCCCAAAATTCGCCACGTCTGCTGAGCTTCCAGCCGAAACTGCGCTGGTCGAGTTTGACATGGCGTCTCAGGTCACCCTTCGGCAGATTGTCCGCGAAGAGCTGGAGACCTTCTCCGAAACGCTTCCTGACCCGGCTGGGAACACGCGCGCTGCGTCTTCTGACGCCGCCCAAACCGTCCCGCCTGACGAACCGGCGGACCCGGCATTCAAGCGTCGGGTCGATGAGCAGCTCTATTCGCTCATTGCGCAGGGACAGGCGAGTCAGGCCGAACTGATTGCCCTTGAAAACAATATTGCCAGACTTCCGCCGGCACATCGGCGGCAGGTCCTCGGAGAGCTCAACAAGGCGGTAAATGATGGCCGTCTTGATGCCAGGTTTTAACAGGACGGATTCAACCGTCCACAAACAGGGAGGAAACTCATGAAGCTCAGAATGGTGATACCGGCGCTACTCGGCGCAATGGCGCTGGCGCCAGCGGCGAGCGCGGGACAGACCCAGCCCGCACCGGTGCAGGTCGATCTCGACAATTTCTTCGCTCAAGGCGATTTAATTAGCGCACGCGACGACAAGGATGGTGACGTGTTCATCGGCTGTGGAACGCGCTCATTTGCGGGCGGATTCGAGTTTGGTTTCTGTCAGGCAGAAGACGCTGATGGCGACCGCATCCTCTGCAACATAGATGACCCTGTCCTGATAGATGCGGCGCAATCAACATCAGATACCAGCTTCGTCACGTTCAGCTGGGCGGATGATGGTTTCGGCAACATGATCTGCAATCGGGTCGGTACGTCCACCCAGTCCTTCTATCTGGACAAACACACGATGGGGAACACGCAGGGCAAAGGCAACTAGAGCCGAGGCTTGCGTTCACATTCATCAGAAAAGAAACGGCCCGCGCTCTGGCGGGCCGTTTTTTGTTTGGTGGGAAAAGTCGCAGCCTCAGGCGAATTGCGGCGCAATCTTCAGATTCTTCACCCAGCCGATCTTCTCATAGAATAGCAGCATGGTGCCATTATAGTCGACGATCCGGTTCCAGACGCCCTTGCGCGGACGGTGCAGCGCTGATTGAGGCTCATCATGGTGATGGTCGTGGAAGGCTTCGCCGCCCGTCAACAGTGCCATCAGGTGATCGGCCCAGGCAGGGGTCTTGAGGTGGCCCAGCACATTGATGCCATAGGTCGTCGCGTGGAACTGGATGGCGCGGCCGATGACGACGCTGGCATGAATGATCGCAGTCAGGACAAGCGATCCGCCAGCGGCCCAGACGATCAGGTAGATCGCGGCCGGGATGAACAGGTGCACGACCAGTGAGATTGAATTGTAGAAGCCGTCCATCCAGACGATGATCGGGTGGTTCTTCAGCCAGAGCGGCATTGGGCGCATCATGTCCTTCTTGTCGCGGAACAGGATCCAGCCGACCCAGGCCCAGCGCTTTGACTCGAAGGGGTTATGCGGATCGCCCGGACCGTCGGCAAAGCGGTGATGCTGGGAGTGGTAGTTGACCCAGTCCTTTACCTCGCCCTGCATGGCGATGACGAGGTTGAGCATGGTGATAACCTGCGCGGGCCAGCGCATCTCGCCCGCGCGGTGCTGCATCAGGCGGTGAAGCGGGCCGATGCCGGCATTGCAGACGAACACGGTGAATGCGATCACGCCGAGCGACAGCGGCAGGTACCAGAGCTTCAGCTCGACATGGGTCAGCGCAAAGCCGAGCGCGAGCATGGTAATGAGCATGGCGAGGCCCAGGGCCGGGTAGATGAACGCAGAAAAGCAGCTCGCAAAATTAAACGTCTTCCAGTTTTTCGGGATCGCGAGTGATCGCGGTATTTTCGGCATTCGGCCCTCCAGAGAATAGTGCGCCAGGCTGAGTGTCGCCTGTATCGCCTAGCAGAATCTTAAGAATGATTATCAGTTTCCGAAAGAGGCAAAGTGATGACAACACTGCATTGGAGCGCAATTGTGTCGCAGAAGTCGCGCCCGACCAGGACAAGCTTGAGGAGGAGACAGGCATGAGTGAGAGACTGAAGCTTCGCCGCGTGGTGACAGGAGAGGATGAGCGCGGGCGGTCGCGCATCCTGATAGACGGCCCGCAGGCGGCTGAATTCCGGAGCGGTGAACTTGGCGGGCTGTACGAAATCTGGACCGATACGCTGACGGGGCCTATCGACGCCGCCGATACCGTGGACTGGGGCCAGGGCAAGCCCGTGCTTTCGCCGCCCAGGGGCGGGGTGAAAATCAGGTGGTTTGCCATCGAGCCTGCGCCCGAAGGCATTTCGGACGAGGAGATGCGCGCCTTCACCCGGGCCCGCTTTGTCGAAATGGGGGCCGCAGATCACCAGCCCGACACCAGCCGCCATCCGGCGATGCACAAGACGGACACGATCGACGCCATCATCCTGATCAGCGGACGGGTGAAACTGCTTCTCGACGAGGATGAGACCATCATCGAGCCGGGCCAGGTTGTCGTGCAGCGTGCGACCAATCACGCCTGGGTCGTTGAAGGTAACCAGCCCGCACTTTTCGTCGCTGTGCTTGTTGACAGGTCTTGACTTAATTCCCGTTTTGTTCTGTTTGTGTTCGCTTATTGGGCGAGTTTATTGGTAAACAGGGCGAAATTTCATGGAAGCTATTCAGGAACGTACCGGTGAGTTGTGGTCGCTCCTCGTTGCGCACGGCTTTGCAGACCTCTTCGCAGATAGCGACACGGCGCGCGTGGAATGTCCCGCCTGCAACGCCCCGCGCGCGCTGAAGCTCAGCCTTGCGACCGGGCAGGCGCGATGTTCCAGTTGTGGGATTGCGGCGCCGATCCGCACCTATCTGAGTGAGCTGGAAGACGCCGAAATCATGCAGGAAGCTGACGTATTCAGCGAAGCGGAGATCATTCCACTGCATGCTGACCGGTCGCCCGTGCCGGCGCTGCAGCCTCAATCCCGGCCAGCGCCAGTCGAGACTGAGCCTGTCTGGCGCGCCGAACTTCTGGAAGACGAACCTGTCGCAGCGGATGAGAAAGCGCAGGCGCCGGTGCGGAGCCGGGCCGCAGGGCGCGGCGTGTTCGAGACCCTGATCATCTGCCTTCTGTCGCTGGTTTTCCTTATCGCAGGGCTCGCGGCAGCCGGCCTCTCGGCCTTTGCCAATTTCCAGGCGTTCAGCGCCAGTGTTGCGGATCCTGTCCAGGGCAGGGTCTGGGGCTGGGCGGGGGTCATCGCGACCGTCTGCTCATTTGGCGGGTTCACCTTCTTCTGGTGGCATGTGTCTGGCGGGCGACACAAGGAAGGTGCACGGGCGCTTGTCTTTGCCCTTGCGGGCGCGGCGACGAGTGTGCTCGGCACGGCGCTGTTCATGCAGTCGAATGCTGATGCAAGATTGCAGGCAGAGGCCAGCGCCGCCGCAGCCCGTCCGCTGATCGAAGCGCAGATTGCCGACTATGCCAGACAACTCGACGGCATCCCGCCTGAAACCCGCTCGGTGGAAGGGCTGGAAGCCTATCTTCGCGGAGTGGAAGCGGCCGGACGCACACACCAGAAACCCTATCGCGATGCGCAGAATGAGCTTGGTCTCGCCAAGAGACGGGCCGAGCTTGAGGCCAAGATCGAGACGGCGCGGATGAGCCTGCTGGGAGAGGGCGGCCCTGCAGTGCTCAATGCAGAGGGCCCGACAAAGGGGCTGCCGACCTGGTTTTTCGCTATCATGCTGGAAGTGTTTTCCTCCCAGGGGACGAGTATTGCGCTGGTCGCTTTGCTTGTCCTGGCTTCCGGCAGGGGCAGGGCGGCGCGCTTAGCCTGAACGGCGCGAGCCAGCCCTGCCCATGCGGGAGGCTATACGCTGACGACGCGGCCCGGATTCATGATGCCGAGCGGGTCGAGCGCGGCCTTGATCGCACGCATCGTCTCCGTCGCGGCAGGCGGACGGATGCGGGCGAGTTCGTCGCGCTTCAGGCGCCCGACGCCATGTTCCGCGCTGATCGAACCGCCAAACGCCATGGCCTGTTCGTGAACGATACGGGTGATCTCGTCAGCATGGTTCGACAGGATGGGGTCGCTCGCACCCTTCGGCTCGCAAGCCGAGTAGTGAAGGTTGCCATCGCCGACATGGCCGAAAGCGACAATGTCGGCCTCGCTGACCACTGCGTGGATCTTCTTTTCGGTGGCATCCAGGAATTCCGGGATCGCAGAGACGGGCACCGACACATCATGATTGATTGCCGTGCCATAAGCGCGCTTGGATAGCGGGATCGTTTCCCGGATATGCCAGAAGCTTGCGGCCTGCTGCCCGCTTTCAGCGATGATGGCATTGTCGGCGAGGCCGCGTTCGAGGGCGTCGCTGAGCGCGCTCATGAGCGTGTCGCGGGCCTGATCCTCGCGGGCCATGGAGACTTCGACCAGCACACGCCAGGGCAGGGCGGATGGTGCAGGGTCGCGCGTGTCCGGCACATCCTTCTGAACCATCTCGATTGCATTGGCGGGAATGATTTCGAAACTGGTCACCGTGTCGCCGGCATGGTCGCGGGTGAGAGCGAGAAGGTCGACGACATCCTGCGGCGTCTTGCAGATCACCCAGGCCGTGGCCTTTGCGACCTTGGGGAAGAGTTTCAGCGTTGCGGCGGTGATCAGGCCGAGCGTGCCCTCGGCGCCAGCAAAAAGGTGCTTGAGGTCATAGCCTGTATTGTTCTTGCGAAGGCCCGACAGGCCGTCCCAGACCTCGCCCGAAGGCAGGACGACTTCCAGTCCGAGAATGAGATCGCGCATCATGCCATATCGCAGAACGGCGACGCCGCCCGCATTGGTCGAGATGAGGCCGCCAATGGTCGCCTGGCCTTCTGACCCGAGCGAGAGGGGGAACAGCCGGTTGGCTTCATCGGCGGCATTCTGGGCATTCACGAGCGGTGCGCCGGCTTCGATGGTGAGGGAGTTGTTGAGCGTGTCGACAGCCCGCACGCGCGTCATCCGTCGCATGGACACGGTGATCTCGCCATGCGGCGTGCCGCCATCGACGAGACCGGTATTGCCGCCCTGCGGCACCATGGCGATGCGATGCTGTGCACAGAGCCGGACAAGGCTGGCTGCTTCGTCGGTCGATCCCGGCATGGCGAGGAAGGGGGTTTCGCCCGGCCAAGTGCCGCGCCAGGGGGAGGCGGCCTGCTTCAGGGCGTCGGCCTCCATGCTCCAGCCCTTCGGGCCTAGCAGGGCCTTTGCGCCATCGAGAAATGCGGGAGTAAGCTCGGTCATGTGTCTCGTTCCATCATGGCGGAGATGGTTGGGTCTCCGCCAGCGGCTTTCAAGTGCGCGCCGGCGCGTTTGCGCGCCTCGGCGGGTTTGTTCTGGCTGATCTTGGTGATGCCCTGAAGACGGTCAGGCGCAAGGGTATAGGCCACGATGCCGCCAAGCATGGTCTCGAAGCGGCCGGGGCTCATTTTCGCCCGGGTCCATTCGGGCTTGGGGTAGAGGTCGCCCTCAAACCGTTCAGACAGGCGATCAAGGAGCGCTGTCTTGCCTGAATCGTCCAGCGCGCGCACCGGCCCTTCCGCCTCGACGGAAAGATAGTTCCAGGTCGGGACTTCGTCGTTCTGTTCGTACCAGTCCGGCGAGATGTAATCGTGCGGCCCGGAGAAGACGAGGAGGGCCCGTCCGCTGGCCTCGATGGCGCGCGCAGCCGGATTGCCGCGCGACAGGTGAAAGCTGAGCACGCCCTCGCGGTCGACCAGGACAGGCGTATGCGCAACGACTGGTCTTGTTTCAGCGACAGAGATGACGAGGGCAAAAGGCCAGGCATCGATCCGGCGAAGGAGCCGGTCGCGGTCAGTTTCGAGAAAGGCCGGGGCCGGATGCATTTTCCCGTTCTAGTCGCGATTGGCGGCGCGTTCCAGACGGTCATTTATGGCAAGGCCCAATCCGGCTTCGGGAATCGGGGCGACAGCGATGCGGTCATGCGTCTCATCAAGCTTTCGCAGCATGGAGAAGAGGTTTGCCGCGGCCTCAGTGAGGCTGGCTGAGGGTGAGAGGTTCAGCGTCGCGTCGCCCGGGCCGAAACCGAGATAGGCTTCACCGGGCCCAGGCGCTGCGGCATTGAGGCGGAGGCGGGCATTCGGTGCATAATGACGAAGAAGCTGGCCGGGCGAGATTGGTGCGCCCGCCTCCCCGCCGCGCGTGAGGCCGGGCCAGATGGCGTTAATATCATTGGGGCTGATTGTGCCCGGCCGCAGGAGGACAGGGGCTTCGCCGCGCGCATCAATCACTGTCGATTCCAGGCCTTCCGAACAATCGCCGCCGTCGAGGATGAAGTCGAGTTTGGTGCCGAGGTCTGCGGCGACATGAGCGGCACTGGTCGGGCTGATGCGGCCTGACGGGTTTGCGGACGGCGCCACCAGTGGGCGGCCTGTCGCTTCCAGCAACGCACGGGCGACGGGATGCGCAGGGACACGGATGGCGAGCGTTTCCAGGCCAGCCCTCGCGAGGTCGCAGACTGTGGTTGTGTGGGTGGCCTTCACGACCAGCGTCAGTGGCCCCGGCCAGAAATGTCGGGCCAGCATCCTGGCAGCCTCGCTGAAGCGGCCCTGCCCGAAGGCCGTCTCTATGGAAGCGACGTGCGCGATGAGCGGGTTGAAGACGGGGCGTTCCTTCACCCTGTATATGCGCGCAACTGCGTCAGGATTGGTCGCATCCCCGGCGAGACCGTACACCGTCTCGGTGGGCATGGCGACGAGGCCGCCTTCAAGCAGGCAGGTCGCCGCCTTTTTAATGGCGTCGGCGTCAGGTTTGAGGACAGGCGCTGTCATGGTGCGCCCGCGCTTAGCACCCAATCAGGATTTACGCGAGGCCAGCACTTCAACATCAATCAGCACATTCTCACCGACCCAGTCTGCGGTCGGGTCTGATGTCTGGCCGAGATTGAGGGGCGTCCGCTGGACGGTCGCCTCACCCTTCATGCGCGCCTCATTGCCATCAATGTCGAGTTCGAAGGTGAAAGGCACGGTGACCGAGCTGTCCTTGATGGCAAGGGTAAGGTCTGCGCTGTAGCGACCGTCGCCGGTCTTCTGGAAGTTTTCCAGCGTCGCAGTGGCGGTTGGAAAGCCGCTGACATTGAACCATTCGGCGGATTTCAGACTGTCGGTGTAGAGCTTCTTGCTGGCGGTCACCGAGCCTGTGCGGACCGTGATGACGGCGCGGGCGTCTGCGAGCTGTTCCGGGTCGAACCGGATGTTGGCGTTCCAGTCTCCGAACGCGCCTTCATACTCGCTGCCATCATGAATGCCTGAGAAATAGATGCCGGACTGGGCGGGATCGACTGTCCAGTTCGAGGACATGTTCGCCGGTGTCTCACTGGTTGTGGTCGATGCGCCGGAGCCGCCGGTGAATAGCATCGGGACAAAGGCGATGAGGGCGAAAAAGCCTATGGCAGCCCCGAAGGCGGCGAGGAAGCCGCGCGGCGGTGGGCTGGGCTTGTCGGTCTTGCCGAACAGGCCGGGGAGCATCCGCTTCAGCACGCCTTCTTCAGCCGAAATCTCGTGCTTCACCGCACCAGCCACATGCAGACCCAGCAGGACGATTGCGACCCAGGCGAGCTTTGAGTGGAAGAATTCGACAATGGCGTGGCCTGTCTCGTTCGCGAGAAAGCTGACGCCTGGAATGTCTGGCCAGCTGACAAGGCCGAATATCACGGTTGGAATATCGAAATCGTGGGACGTCGAAACCAGCAGCCAGCCAGTGAGTGGCATGGCCAGCATCAGCCCGTAAAAGGCCCAGTGGACAAGGTGGCTTGCTGTCTTCTCAAGCGGTTTCATGTCATCGGGAAGGGGCGGCGGCGGGTTCATCACCCGCCACACAATCCTGGCGATGGTCAGGACCAGGATCGTGATGCCAATCGACTTATGCAGCTGGTAGAGGCTCTCATTGCCGTCCATGTTCCAGCCGAGGGCGATCATGCCGATGATGCCGAGCGCGATTGCCCAGTGCAGGGCAATCGCTATGGCGCTATAGCGGGACGATACGGTCATGGGGCGTGTAAATGCCTCTATTCTTCGTTCTCGAGGAATTCACCTGAGAACTCGATGACGACCTCGTCGGAGATGATGCCGGGCAATGAGTCCTGGCCGAAGGCCGAGCGGCTGATCGTTGTCGTGGCGTCGAAGCCGATGAGACTACGTTCGCCATACCAAGGGGCACTGCCGACACCATTGTAGGTGACGTCGAGGGTGACGGGCCGGGTGGCACCCAGAAAAGTGAGATTGCCGGTCACGGTGCCGGTATTCTCGCCAGTCTTTGTGACGCTGGTCGAGACGAAGGTGATTTCCGGATACTCGGTAGCATTGAGGAAGCGGCTGTCCTTGCTGAGCGCCTCCGGCCATGTGTCATACTCGCTGTCGGGATGTCCGGCCTTGTAGTCTGCGCGGTAGTTCACATTGAGGCCGAGCGGATTGATCCTTGCCGTCAGTGTCGACGCTTCCGGCGCGTCTGGGTCGAAATCCAGCGTGGCGTCGAAATCAGTGAAGTCGACCGTGTATTCCGACAGCCCATTGTGCATCACCGTGAAGGACAGGAAGGCGTGGGTTGGTTCAATGCTGTAGGTCGCGGCATGCGCAACCGGGGTTTCGGCGGGCGCTTCTGGTTCGGCAGTCTCGGGTTCGGCCGTTTCGGTGTCGGCGGTTTCCGCCGGAGGCATAGTCGCTTCGATCTCGATCGAATCCTCGCCTTGCGAACAGGCCGCGATGAAAATGGCGCTCGCTCCAGCGAGCAGGAAGGTGGAAAGTTTCATGGGTCTGACCCTTGCGTCGTTCGGTTAGACTATTCGTTCTGCAGGAATTCGCCTGAGAACTCGATCCTTGTTTCGTCGGAAATCATGCCGAGCATGGCGGTCATGCCGAAGTCCGAGCGCTTGATCGTGGTTTCAGCTGAAAACCCCAGCAGGTCTCTCTCTCCGTACCAGGGGACGTTGGCGGTGCCATTATAGGTCACGTCCATGGTGACTGGCCTGGTCACACCCAGGAAGGTGAGGTCACCGGTTACGGTGCCGGTGAAGTCGCCGGTCTGCTCGGCGCTGGTCGAGACGAAGGTGATCTCCGGAAATTCGTCGCCATTGAGGAAGCGGTCATCGGTGGAAAGTTCTGTGTGCCATTCGGCGCGCTTGGCTTCGTCCGGATAATTGGTTTCGAGCGCCATCGGATTGATCGTGACGGTGATCGAGGAAGCGGACAGGTCTTCTGGATCAAATTCCAGCGTCGCATCGAAATCAGTGAAGTTCACCGTATAACCGGACAGGCCATTGTGGCGCACCGTCCATGTCAGGAAAGCATGCGTCTTGTCGAGCTGGTAAGTGTCCGCAGCCACGCCTTCGAGCGTCTGCTCGGCAAGTGCGGGGGCCGCGATTAGGGCGGCGACCGAGACGGATGCGATGATATTGCGCATGGATGTTCTCCTTTGAGTATCCGACATGTATCTGCTCTGCTGAGATTAACCTAGGTCGCATTCAGTTTTATTGCGACCAATAGAAAATGCTTCATAGCACATATCCGGGAGGTGCATGAGATGGCGTACGAGGCCCCAGTCGAAGATATGGCGTTCGCGCTGAAGTCAATGGCACGCCTTGACCGTTTGTCGGGCAGGGCGTTCCCGGAGTTCGACATGGAGCTGATCGAGCCGGTGCTGGAAGAGGCTGGCAAGCTGGCGAGCGAAGTGCTGGCACCGCTCAATCAGCCGGGCGACGAACAGGGCGCACAGCTGACAGGTGACGGCGTTGTTGCGCCACACGGCTTTGCCGAGGCCTACCGCCAATTTGTCGAAGGTGGCTGGATGGGGCTTGCTGCGCCGGTCGAATGGGGCGGGCAGGGCCTGCCGAAAGTGCTGGCAAATGCGGTGCTGGAGCTGATCCACGGGGCGAATATGAGCTTCGGGCTCTGTCCGATGTTGAGCCTTGGTGCCATCGAGGCGCTGGTGGCGCATGGCGCACGCGAGCAGCAGGAAAAATACCTGCCAAAACTGATTACTGGGGAATGGACCGGCACGATGAACCTCACGGAGCCGCAGGCCGGTTCGGATGTCGGCGCGCTGAAGTCGAAGGCCGTTCCGAATGGCGACGGCTCCTATGCGATCTCAGGCCAGAAGATCTACATCACCTGGGGCGATCACGACATGGCGGAGAATATCATCCACCTGGTGCTGGCCCGGCTGCCGCAGGCGCCCGCGGGCTCTCGCGGTATCTCGCTCTTTGTTGTCCCGAAAGTTCTGGTGAAGGATGATGGCACGCTGGGCGAGCGCAATAAGGTCCAGTGCATCGGGCTCGAAAAGAAGATCGGCATCCACGCCTCACCAACCTGTGTGATGGAATATGATGGTGCGACGGGGTGGCTTGTGGGCGAAGAGAACAAGGGGCTGGCCTGCATGTTCACCATGATGAATTCGGCGCGCCTCAATGTCGGCCTTGAAGGCGTCGGGGTCGGTGAAGCGGCCTATCAGACCGCCTATGCCTATGCGCAGGAGCGCAAACAGGGCAAGGCGGATGGCGTCGATGGGCCCGCGCCGATCCTTCATCATGCCGACATTCGCCGGACACTCACGACCATGCGCGCTAATGTGATGGCTGCTCGGTCGATCTGTTATGCATGCGGCGTGGCGGCGGATCTCGCTGAAACGTGCGAAGATGAGTCAGAGCGCGAAGCGGCGCGTCTGCGCGAAGAATTGCTGACGCCGATTGCAAAAGCCTGGGCGACGGATGTTGGTGTCGATGTGGCAAGCCTTGGCGTGCAGATCCATGGCGGCATGGGCTTCATGAACGAGACATTGGCCGCGCAGCTTTACCGCGATGCGCGGATTGCGCCGATCTATGAAGGCACGAATGGTATCCAGGCCATTGATCTTGTAGGCCGCAAGCTCTCCATGGCGGGCGGCAGGGCGATGGAGGACATGATCGTCGAAGTGCAGGCAACCGCCCGGACGGCGCGTGAAACGAATGACCCGCAACTGGTCCAGATTGCCGACCGGCTGGCGGCAGCTGCCGATGCGCTGAAAGAGGCGACGACCTGGATGGCCGAGGCGATGAAGGCTGACAAGGAAAAGGGCCTCTCCGGCGCGACAGCGTATCTGAAGCTCGCCGGCGATGTGATCGGCGGGCATTTCCTGACGATGGGCGCGCTGGCCGGGCGCCAGGAAAGCGGGCCGCTGCGTGGGCGGATGACAGCTCTGGCCGGCTTCTTCGCCGAGACATCCCTCGCCGAAGCACCGGGCAGGGTGTCGGGCATCACGCGCGGTGGCGACAGCTTCCTCGCCGAGAGCGACGCACTGTTCGGCCTCGCCTAGGCGCTGCGCGCAACGAGTCTCGGAGAAATCAGACCCAGCACGGCGCAAGCGAGGATGCACCAGCCGGCCATCCACAAGAGCTGGGTTGGCAGGGCGATGCCGATATCGATCAGCGCCCCTGTCAGCCCCGGTCCGAGCGCGGTTGAGAAGACCATGGCGGACATCACGACGGAACGGATGGAGCCGAGGTATCTGATTCCGTAAGTTTCGGGCCACAGCGCGCCGAGCAGGGTCGCCGTGAAGCCGTTGCTGACGCCGATCAGGAACATGAAGACATAGATCCCCCAGACGGCATCGAGCAGACCGGCGACAGCGCTTGCCAGCGCTAGAGGCAGCAGGAAGAAGGGCAGGAGGCGGGACGCGCCAAACCGGTCGACCAGCTGTCCGCAGATGAGGGCAAAACAGACACTGGTCAGTGCGAGGATCGGAAATGCGCCTGCAAATGCGAGCGGGCTGTAACCTCTCAGTTCCACGAGATAGTCCTGGTGGAAGAAGATGGTGGTGCCGATAAAGGGCGGGGCGAGGACGCAGGCCAGCATCAGGTAGAACAGTGGATCGCGGAGCACTTCGGCAAGGCGCCAGTCCCGTGCTGTGCGTTCCGGCGTGTCCGAGACCTCATTGCTGGAGGGGCTGCGGTCGACAGACCAGAGTAGCCTGACGAGTGGTAGGGTGAAAACGAGCAGGGTTATGGCCGCGACGACCCAGCCAGCCTGCCACCCGATCGTGGCTGCCGCGAAAGAGAAGGCGACGGGCAGGATCGCGGTGCCGCCCTCGATACCGGGTGCTACCAGTGAGATCGCCCGCCCACGATTGGCGGAAAACCACCGGCCCGTTTCGGTGAAAGCCGTGTGGGTCATCATGCCCTGACCGAAGAGGCGAAGCATGTAGAGCGCAAGCACCATGACGATCACCGATGGGGCGTAGGCGATCAGCAGGCAGGCCGCGGCAAGACAGGGAAGCACAAACAGGATGACCTTTCGACCGGGCATATAGTCCAGCGTGCGGCCGAGGAAGGAAAGCGTGGCGGCGCTGCCAAGTGTGGCGAGCATGTAGGTGAGGCCGAATTCGCCATCGGTGAGGTCGAACTTTGCGCGCAGCTCCTCGCCAGACAGGCCGATGAAGAAAGTCTGCCCGAAGGAGGAGAAGAAGGTCAGCAGGAAGCCGCCGGCGATCCATCGCGCATTTGTCTTCAGGAAAGCAAACATGCCGCCCTTGTGACGCGCTTTACCGGGTTTGCAAATGCCCGATCAGGAAGGGCGGTCAGTCGTAGAAGCATTTCTCCGTGCCATCGCCCTGATTGTAACACCGGCCCTGATAGTTTGGGGGCGGCCGGTAATCGGGTTTCCAGTCGAAGATCGGGTCGCGATAGGCCTTGCGGGCATACTCTTCGGCGGCAACGCGCTCAGCTTGGGCGCGGCCCTCATACCTGGCTTGAGCCCAGCGCCAGACAGTTCCGCACTCGCGGCTATTGTTGCCGAAGCGGCTGCAGATGTCGCTTGCATCGGCTTCGTTCGGCAACTGTTTGTACCTGTTCCAGTAGGCCTGCAGGTATTTGCCGCCCTGCGTGCGGGCGACGGTGTAGAAGACGTCGTTGAACTCAATTTCGTAGCCATTGGCGAGGATCTCATCGGCCTTTTCGCGCTGGCTTTTGGCGAGGCGCTCGGCGCGGACGGCGGCCCATTCTTCCGGATATTCGCGCCCCATGCGGGAGTCGTATTTTTCCTCGAACAGGGCCCGTGCTTGCTTGATGATCTCTTCGGTGACGAGGGTTTGCGGATCATCGGGAGATGATTTGTAGAATTGTGGATTGCGGTGCTCCGCTGTCTGGCGGACATACGCGTCTTCCCCGGAAGTGCCGAGCGTGTACCAGTCAGATATACCGCCTGCCGCGCCAAGGTCCGGGTCTTCGAAGAAGCGCACGGCGGCGTGAAGCGGCATGGATGGAATGTCGTCGGGGTTCTGGCCCCTGAACATGTCGCGGTACACCTCCTCGTCCATTGAGCCGACCCAGACATCCGCCAGTTTGAGTGCGTTGACCGCATACAGGTTGACATTGATCGGTGCCAGCTCGTGCACGTTACCGGATAATGGCTCCATGAACTCCGGCCCGCCTACGACATGGGTAATGAAGCGGTAATATCGTTCCGACCCTTCGCCGTAGACAACGAGCCATCCGCGGACACCCGTAACCGAAAAATCCATGTGGTCTTTTACGTACAGCGGCACCATGCCCACGGCGCCGTCCTTCATTTCGACCGGCGTGCCATCCTTCAAGCTCAGCGGCACATAGATGTCGCCGTTGAAGAGGCCGTGGCCGGAGGCGAGCGTCCCCCGCTTTTCCAGCGGCATACTGACAAAGTCGGTGCCGGACCCGAATGCGATACGATTGAGTTCATCATAGCTTTTGGGGCTGAGCCGGATCCACTGATTAGGGGGCGTGTTATCGAGCGAGTGACCAATCGCCATGATGGTGAGCTGAGGACCGAGATGGTCGATCTCCAGCTTGAACGGGTCGATATAGACAGAGAATTCGCTGCCATCTTCGGCGCGCACGGGGAAGGCGTAGAGATTGTTGTTGAAGACGTAATAGTCGTTGCCCTGGTCCGGCTCGCGCCGTTCCACGACGTGGTCAATGGTCAGGTCGATCTCTCCTGTAGGCCCCGGGAAGAGGTAGGATTTCAGACCGTCTGAATTCGTGGGGCCTTCAAACCGGACGACGAGTGGCTGATCTGGCGTTTTCCCGTACGCTTGATTGATATGCGACCAGTAGAAAGAGGTCGGCGTAAACGATGCTGTGCCGTCCAGCGTGACGTACCCATACTGCAGATCGAGGCGTTGCACGTAGGCGAGCTTGTCGGAGACGGGATAAGCCCACCTGTATTCAGCTGGCAGCAGGATGTTTCCCTGGTCGTCCGCAATGCCGGTCAGGACAGTCTGATTGGCGATGTAGTAGAGATAGTTGTTCTTGCCGAAGCCGAGATGGTCCTGCGCGAATTTCTCGTAAGCCGGCCCGGTTGTGCCCTGGCGTTCCAAGATGGGGATGAGTGTTTCCTCGCCGAGTATGAATTGCTTCACCAAGGACAGCTTCTTGGGGGCGGCGCCCTCCGTTGACGGGCGAACATAGACCTGTTCGGCCTCGATGATGCAGCCGACGCCATTGTTAGGGGTTCGGCATTCAGTGTCGAACCGGTCGGTGGAGCTGTAATTTTTCCAGGCATGGGCCGGGAGGCCGACAGCAACAATTGCGAGAAGGGCGGTGAGTGTTCTGATCATGTGTGCTCTGTCCCCGAATCAACAGGAGACAGCTTTACCGGCTGATCAGGCAATCGCAATTCGCAAGACGGGAAATCCGACGCCTGCTCGTGCTATCTGCCCCAGTGCTGAATAAGCGCTGCCGGGTCGGGCCGGGCGCGTTCCTGCGGGTGGGCGCTTGCGGTGCCGAGATATACAAAGCCGGCAATCCGCTCAGTCCCTGAAAGGCCGAGCAGCCTGTCGATGCCTTTGGAAAAGCTGATCCATTCGGTCAGCCAGACACCGGCCCAGCCAGCTGCGTTTGCGGTGAGGAGGAGATTGTAGGTGACTGCGCCGGCCGACAGTTCCTGTTCCCAGACAGGTGTCCTGCCATCATCGGTCGGGTTGGAGACGACAGCAATGACGGTCGGCGCGCGCAGGAGAAGTTTCTTTGTGATCTCGATAGCCTCCGGGCTTGCCGAAGGGTCTTCGTCTGCCTGTATGCGGGCAGCGGCTTCGCCGAATCTGGATCGGGCCTCGCCTTCAAAGATGATGAAGCGCCAGGGTGTCATGCGGCGGTGATCAGGCACACGCATGGCTGTGGCGAGGATATCGTCCAATGCTTTTCCGGTGGGGCCGGGGGCGGCAAGCATGGCCTTGTTGGCCGAACGGCGGAGCGAGAGGAAACGGCATGTCTCAACAGACGGACGCACAGGAAGCATGGGTGTGCCGACGGGCGGCGCGGGCGGGAAGATATCAGTCATGCGGGCTTGATAGGCCGGGCTGGCCGCTTTGTCAGCCATGATGGCGGCAAATAATGCGAATAAGTCTTAGTTGCAAAGTAAATGATGAAGTGAACACTGTTCACAAAATGAACATCCTTTTCTTTGATTTCATTTCAGGCTATGGGGAAGCAGGCTCCAGAGGCTTACGGGATGGATGACCATATGATTTCTCCCGCCGAGAGACGGCGGCTGCGCGTTCGCGATTCCATTCTGGAAGCGGCAGAGCGGGTCTTTGCCGATGAGGGGGAGGCCGGCCTGTCCATACGGCGCATTGCCGACGAAATCGATTATTCGCCGGCTGCGATATACAAATATTTCGGGTCGAAGGATGAATTGCTCAATGAGCTCAAGGAAGCCTTCTTTGCGCGCATCCTGACGAACATCAATGACATCTATGAATGTTCGGCTTCATTTCCGGAGCGGGCGCGGGCCTGCGTGACAGGATATGTCCGCACGGCGCTTGAAAAGCCACATCACTATATAGCGGCCTTTGCCGGTCAGGCACCGCTTGCTCCAACGCCGTCCGACCCGGAGGCTTTTCGCAGCACCAACCGCGCGCAGGCCTTCATGGTGCTCGCCGGCATGGTCGAAGAGGGCATCACGAACGGGCACTTCCGGGCGGAACTCAATCCCTTGGATACGGCCAAGGCGGTCTGGGCGTCGATGCACGGCATCGCGATGATGATGTCGCACTTCCAGACCTTTCCGAATATGAGCGTGTTGCCGAGTGAGCTTTCGCGCGATGCATTTGTCGATTTTCACGCAGATCTCACCATTCGCGGCCTGGAAACACATCCTGGCCAGGCTGTTGAGAAGAGGGGCGGTTGAACATGTCGGTGTCTGAACACGACCATGGCGAGGTTCGCGAGCCGAAGCCGAGTTTCATCAAGGGGCTGCTATTCCTGTTCGTCCTGCTGATTGTGGTCGCTGGGCTGGCAATATTTGTGCTGACGCAGCGGTCCAGCGAGGGACCGCTCATCATCTCCGAAGACCCGACGCCGCTCAGTGTCGATGTGATGACCGCCAGCCTGCAGCAGTCACTCGATCTCGATGAGAAATTCACCGGCCTCGTGGCAGCGAAGCGGACCAGTGAACTCGGTTTTTCCGCTGGCGGTCGAATTGCACGAATGAATGCAGATGTGGGCGACCGGGTTGTAACCGGCCAGTCGCTGGCGACGCTGGATACAAGAGGGCTGCGGTCACAGCTGAATTCGGCCGAGGCACAGATTGCCGAAGCGGTTGCCAATCACGCACTCGCCATGTCGACGGTGGAACGGCAGAACGCATTGCTTGCAAAAGGGCATGTCGCCCAGCAGCGCGTCGATGAAGCGGTTGCGCAAGCGACCACAGCGCGCGCTCGGATTGATGCAGCCCGGGCACAGGCCGACACGCTTCGCGTCCAGATCGACCTGTCGAGCATCACGGCGCCTTATGCCGGCGTGATCACGCGCCGGAACTTTGATGAAGGGGCCATCGCCTCGCCGGGGGCGCCGGTGTTCGAACTGGTTGAATCCAGTGCACTGGAAGCGCGGATCGGGCTTCCGTCGAGCCTCGCAGCGGAACTTGTTGTCGGAGACACCTATGAATTGCTGGGCGATCGCGGGCCGGTCGCAGCGACGCTCAGATCGGTCACGGGCATCATAGATAGCAGCCAGCGCACGGTCACGACGGTGTTTGATATCCTCGACAGTGATGCTGTTTCCACCGGCGCTGTGGTCCGGCTGGAGATGCAGAGAAGCGTATCAGAGCTCGGTCTCTGGGTACCGGTAAGTGCCCTGTCTGAAGGCCAGCGCGGCCTCTGGTCGCTGTATATTGCCAAGCAGGAAGAGGGCGCCTGGCGCGCCCGGCCGGGTCTTGTCGAAGTGATCCAGAGCGAGGGTGAGCGGGCCTATGTGCGCGGCGCCGTATCCGATGGCGACCGGATCATCATTGACGGCCTGCAGCGGATCACCCCCGGACAGGCGATCCATCCGAAGCTTGCGCCGACCGCGACGACGGCGAATGAAGGCTAGGTGAGCATGCGAACGCTCTTCTATCGGCTGCCGCGGCTTTCCATCCTGGTCATCCTGATCGCCATTGCCGGCGCCATCGGGTCGATCCTGACGCTCGGCAGGCAGGAGGACCCGACGCTTGTCGAACGGTTCGGCTACGTCCTGACGACGCTGCCCGGCGCGGATGCGGAGCGCATTGAAGCGACTGTGACTGATCCGATTGAGACGGCGATACGCGAGCTTCCGGAGATCGATGAGGTGCAGTCTGTCTCGCGGGCCAATGTCTCGCAGATAACCGTTCTGATCCGTGAAGACCTGACCGAGGCGGAAGTCGACGATGCGTGGACGCTGATCCGCGGCAAGGTGGAGGGCGCGCGCGCGGCCCTGCCGGACGGCGCGAACACGCCTGAAGTCCGCCGGCTCTATGTCGGTGCTTCCACGCTGCTGGTCGGCCTCGTCTGGGAAGGGCAGGGTGATCCGGAACTTGCGGTCATGGCCCGGTATGCCCGCAATCTTGCGGATCGTTTCCAGAACCTCGCGGGCACTGAGGAAACCGACATATTCGGCCTGCCCAAGGAAGAGGTGCGCGTCGTGATGGATCCGGAAGCGCTGGCTTCAGCCGGTCTGTCCATGTCGCAGGCCGCGCAGCTCATCACCGCAGCCGATGCGAAAGTGCCCGCCGGACAGCTGCGCGGCGACAGCGCGGACATTGGGCTGGAAGTCGGCGGGGCGTTTGACGGGATCGCGAGGATACGGTCCGTACCGCTTGTGCAGCGGCCAGATGGCACAGCCTTGCGCGTTGGGGATATTGCCGAGGTCCAGAAGGGAATCGAAGACCCGGCGACGGTGATGAATTTCACCGACAATAAGCGCTCGGTGCTGGTCGCTGCCTATATTCAGCCGAAACAACGCGTCGATCTCTGGGCCGCGTCAGCGCGCGAGCTGGTCGCCGAATTCGAGCGCAATTCACCGTCGGAAATCGATGTCCGTGTGCTGTTCGACCAAAGCACATACACCGACGCACGGCTGAACGGGCTTGCGAAGAATTTGCTCTTCTCGGCGCTGATCGTGTTTCTGGTGCTGTTCATCATCATGGGATGGCGCGCGGCGCTTGTGGTCGGTTCGGCGCTACCGCTAACCGTGGCGCTGGTGCTGATCCTGTTCAACATCTTCGACTATCCGCTGCACCAGATGTCCGTGACAGGGCTGGTAATTTCGCTCGGCCTTCTCATCGACAATGCGATCGTTGTGTTCGACGAATACGATCAGGAGCGTGGCCGCGGACACAGCATCATCCAGTCTATCGACATTGCGATCGGCAAGCTGTTTGGGCCGCTGTTTGCGTCCACGCTGACGACCGCGCTTGCCTTTGCGCCGATTGCCCTGATGCCGGGGTCTGCAGGTGAGTTCATCGGCATGATTGGCGTCTCGGTGATCTTTTCGGTCGTGATGTCCTTCCTTGTTGCGATCACGATCATCCCCTTCATGGCTGGCCGGCTCGACCGCACACGCAAGCCGAACGAGAAAAAGAACTGGCTGCGCGATGGGGTTTCCCTGGATGCGGTGACGGACGGCTATCGCTGGACGATCGGCGTCGTGCTGGCTTTCCCGCCGCTCGGTGTGCTGATTGGTGTTCTGCCAGCGGTGCTCGGTTTCATGGTGGGCAGCTCTCTGCCAGTGCAATTCTTCCCGCAGACCGAGCGAGACCAGTTCCAGGTGGAGATAACGCTGCCGCCATCGGCGACCATCCATGATGCAAGGCGCGCCACCGAGCGCGCAACCGAGCTGCTGTATGGCTATCCGAATGTCGAAATGGTCAATTTCACGCTCGGGGAGGGGGCGCCGCGAGTCTACTACAATTCCTTCAACAATACGCAGGGCGTCGCCGGCTTTGCTGCAGGATGGGTGCAGCTGAAGGACAATCATTCCACGCGTATCATGGTTAGGACGATCCAGGACGAACTGCGAATGGAGTTTCCTGATGCACAGTTCCTGGCGCTTCCGTTCGAACAGGGACCGCCAGTCGATGCGCCCATCGAATTCTTCATACGCGGTGACAATCTCGAAACCCTGAACCGGCTGGGCGACGAGGCGAGGCGTATTCTGGCTGGCGTGCCGGGCATCACATACACACAGGCAAGCCTCAAAACGGGCGCGCCGGTTGTCACAATTCGCGCCGATGAGACCGCTACAGCCATGTCGGGCGAAAGGCTGGCAGAGCTGGCCAATGAGTTGCGCGCAGAGCTGGAAGGCCTGCCGGCCGGGTCAATCCTCGAAGGGATAAAAGAGGTGCCGGTCCGGGTGATTGCTCCGCAAGCCCGCCGCTCAGAACTGGCCGATCTTCGCGCCAAGACAATCGGCAATTCGCCAGGCGCCTTCGGCGCATCGATTGCGTCGATCAGCGAGATCACGCTGGATCCGCAAACGGCGGTCATCTCACGCCTCGACGGTCGCCGTGCCAACCAGATCTACGGCTATACCGAGCCGTACTCGCTGCCGGCGCCGATCATGTCGAATTTCCAGGAAGCGCTGGAGCGCGAAGGGTTCGAGACGCCGCCTGGCTACGACATCATCATTGGCGGCGAAGCGGAGTCGCGTGACCAGGCGATGGGCAATCTGATGTCGCTTGCCGTGCCGCTGATCCTGATTATGGCGGGCGCCGTCGCGCTGGTCTTCAACTCGTTCCGGATGAGCCTGCTCATCCTGCTGACGGGCGGACTATCTGTTGGGCTCGCCTTTGGCGGGGTGTGGCTGTTCAACCTGCCGCTCGGCTTCAATGCCATCATTGGCGCCCTCGGCCTGCTGGGCATTTCGATCAACAGTTCGATTGTGGTCCTGTCGCTGCTGCAAGGCAGTGAAGCGGCGCGGAATGATGATGTCATCGCGCAGAGGGAGATCGTCGTCGATGCGACGCGCCATATCGTGGCAACCACGCTGACGACGATGGGCGGCTTTGTGCCAATCATCCTGACGGGTGACGTGTTCTGGCTGCCTCTGGCGACGGCAATTGCTGGCGGTGTGGCAGGGTCAGCCCTGCTGGCGCTCTATTTTGCGCCGGCGGTCTACCGCATCATGACGATGAAGCCGTTTCAGAAAGCCTGGCGAAGTGTGTTCGGCGGACGCCGGGAGCCTGCAACGAGAGCGGCTGAATAGCGTCAGACCGGTTCGCCAGCATGCACGCGCCGTAACACACTGATTACTTTTGGCAGGCATAAGAGTTGTGTTGTATTTACTACATAACAGGTTGTTCTGTTGATGGATTCTTCCACGCTTGATCTTTCCAAGGTTGATCCGCCGCAGTGGCGCGTGCTCGTACATGGGTCGGTGTATGGCCCATATACGCGCGGCCAGATGCAGGCATTCATCCGGGAGCGGCGGATTGTCGAGGAAACAAAGGTGGCGTGCGGTGATGGCGGCGCTTTCGTCCTGGCGCGCGAACATGAAGACCTCGCCACAGCCTTTGCAGGCCTGCGGGCGACAACCAGCGAAGCTGAATCAGAGCCGTCGAACTATCTCATCATCGCCCGTCTCGCTTCGACGGGCGAGATGCAGATGATGTCGGTGCTGAACCGGCTTGGCAAGTTTGCCGAAGTCATGCCCGGAGTGTGGGCGCTGCGCTCGACCGTCCGGCAGGCGCGTGTCCGCGAACGTATCCAGGCGGCGCTCGGCGTGGCCGATCAGGTCATGATCGCGAATGCGACGTCAGGACGACTGGCCTGGCTCAACCTCGGCCCCGAAGCCGATGTTCACATCCGGAACGTCTGGGACGCCAAGATCGCCTAGGCCGGTTCGCTGATGTCAGCGGGCTCAAGCGCCGGTTTTCCGAGGATCATGTCGGCAGCCTTTTCAGCGATCATGATGGTCGGGGCATTTGTATTGCCGCCAATCAGCGTCGGCATGACCGATGCGTCGACGACGCGCAATCCTTCGACACCCCGGACGCGCAACTCGCCGTCGAGCGGATCGGCGTCATGTATGCCCATGCTGACCGTGCCGACAGGGTGGTAGATCGTCTCGCCGGTCTCGCGCACGAAAGCATCAATCTCATCGTCTGACTGCACGCCGGGCCCCGGCATGAATTCATCGCCGCGAAAGTCTGAAAAGGCGTCCTGAGCGGCGATCTCACGGCTGATCTTCACGCCTTCGCGCATCGCGCGGCGATCTTCCTCTGTGGCAAGGTAGTTCGGATCGATCAGCGGATGGTCGAACGGATCATTGCTGGCGAGGGTGATGGTGCCGCGGCTTTCCGGCCTCAGCTGGCAGGCATGGATGGTGAAGCCGTCACTTTTTACCTGGGTTCGGCCATGATCGACCATCATGGCATTCACATAGTGCAGCTGCAGGTCCGGGCGGTCGAGGCCTTCGCGCGATTTCAGGAAGGCGCCGGCCTGCAGGAAGTTATCGCGTCCCGGTCCCTGCTTGCGAAGCATGTAATTGAGCCCGACCGCGATTTTCTTCAGGCCGGCCTGTTTTGAATAGGCCGACAGCTTTTGGGTCATCCGGTGAATGACCGTCACGTCGAGATGGTCCTGCAGGTTGCGGCCGATATTGGGGCTGTTTGCGATGACGGGAATGTCGTGGGCGCGAAGTTCGTCTGCCGGCCCGATCCCGGACAGTTTCAGGAGCTGCGGGGACTGGACCGCACCGGCGCACACGATCACCTCTTGCGAGGCTTCTATGGTCTCGGCCTGCGCGCCACGCTGTGCAATGGTTTCGACGCCGTGCACGCGCCCGCCGCGAAGCAGGATGCGGCTGACGAGGGCAGTGGACAGGACGGTGAGGTTTGCGCGTTCCTTCAGAACGGGCCGCAGGAAAGCAGCCGCGGCGCTCCACCGTTCGCCGTCATTGATGGTCCGCTGGTAGCGACCGACGCCTTCCTGCTGGCTGGCGTTAAAATCGCTCGTCCTCGCATGACCAGCCTGTTCTCCTGCTTCAATGAATGCATTATAACACACTGAATCGAGTGGGCTTTCTTCGACAATGAGCGGCCCGTCCGCGCCATGATGAGGGGTGGCTCCGCCTTGATAATTCTCGGAGCGGCGGAAGTAGGGCAACACTTCGCTATAGCCCCAGCCGCGCAGGCCGGACTGACGCCACTGGTCGTAGTCGCGCGGATGGCCACGGATGTAGATCATGCCATTGATGGCTGAAGATCCGCCCCAGCCCTTGCCGCGTGGCCACCAGAGTTCACGTGCATTCATGTGGGCCTGGGGCGTGGTGTAGAAGCCCCAATTGTGCGGATTGGCGTCCTTGATGAGGCTGCCGACGCCGGCGGGCATGCGGACCATCAGCCCGTCGGCTTTTCCCCCCGCTTCGATAAGACAGACGGACACTGCCGGGTCAGCGCTGAGGCGGTTGGCGAGGACGCAACCTGCACTGCCCGCACCGACGATCACATAGTCATATCCTGTGGGTTTGCTCATAGTCCGCTATTCCGCCCGTGATTCTTATGCTTCTTTTATACCGGTCGATAGTGTCAGCTTTATCCAAAGCTTCAACCTTTTATGAACCCACACAGCCTAGTTTCACCCTGTACGGTGGGCGTTCATTCCTGCCGATTCGGCGAGATTGGGAGGGGCGCTTGCAAGCTCTTTCGAAGAAAGTGTCCAGTATTCGGATCCGCAGCGACCTGCAAAAGGATCGCCGACGCAATGCGCGCGTCAGCATCGCCTTGAGCGGTCGGTTCCTGTCCGGCGACAATGAAGACCATAGCCTGCTGACCCGTAATATTTCCTGCGGCGGGGCAGACCTCATCGCCAATGTACGGCCGACCGCCGGCGCGCCGCTCATCTGCTATTTCGAGGACCTCGGCCGACTTGAGGCTGAATTTGTGCGCGCGACCGAGGAAGGCTTTGCTGTCCGGTTCAACCTGACCAGCCGCAAACGCGACAAGGTCGCCGACAGGCTTACCTGGCTTGCCAATTACAAACAGCTCGGTCTTGAAGATGAGCGGGTCGCGCCTCGTTATGCTGGCGGTGGCCCTGCCATGGTGACGCGCGCCAATGGGCGTGTCCTTCAGTGTCGAACGGTGGACATCTCCCTGACAGGTGCCGCTTTCGAAGGTGACGGACCAGCGCCGCCGATCGGTGAGATCGTTTCGGTCGGCAATCTCCAGGGGGAAGTCGTCCGGACACTGCGAAACGGGTTTGCGATCCGTTACCTGCCCAAGGGCGCCTAGGCGCGAACTTACGACATTGTGACTTGAACGAGGCAGGTTTCCTAGCCATCTGAACCGTGACAGTCTGGAGGCCCCATGGTCGAAAATCCCGATATTGGCGCGCCGCCGCCACCATGGAAACGTCTGCGCTTTGAGGCCAAGGCGGCCGCCGCCGATGAGCCTGCACTCGCCAGCTATATTGATGCGGCCATCCTCTCGCACGACACGATCTGCCGGGCACTGGCGTTCCATCTTGCAGAAAAGCTGGCCGGTCCGGAAATGGGCGCGCAGCAATTCCGGCACATTATCGCATCCGCCTATGATCACGACCACGCCCTGGTCGAGGCGGCCGAAATGGACATGCAGGCCGTGCTTGAGCGCGATCCGGCATGCCGCGGAATGCTGCAGCCTTTCCTGTTCTTCAAAGGATTTCTCGCGCTCCAGACGCAACGCGTGGCCAACCGCCTGTGGCGCGAGGGCCGCGAGACGCTCGCCTTCCATTTCCAGTCGCGTTCCAGCGAACTGTTCGGCGTCGACATCCATCCTGCCGTGAAGATGGGCAGGGGCATCATGCTCGACCACGCCACCAATATCACCATCGGTGAAACGGCTGTCGTTGGCGACGGCTGCTCCATCCTGCAGGGCGTCACGCTTGGCGGTACCGGCAAGGAAGTTGGTGACCGACATCCCAAGATCGGACGCGGCGTGCTCGTATCGGTCGGCGCGAAGGTGCTGGGCAACATTACGGTTGGCGACGAAGCCAAGATCGCTGCCGGCAGCGTCGTCCTGAAAGATGTGCCGGCGCATACGACCGTGGCCGGCGTTCCGGCGCGTATTGTGGGCGGCGAGGCAAACAATCCAGCCCGCAGCATGGACCAGACGATCCCGGACACCAAATAGTCAGACTCGCTAAGCCAGGCACTTTCTTCTAGGGTCTCCCCGTCAGCAAGCAGGCGAGGTGGGACATGTGGAAATTGCTAGGTGGCTTCGGGCTGGTTACATCAAAGATCATCGCGACCTTCTTCATGGTCATCTTCCTGATGTTGCTGGGCTTTGCCTTCTTTCCGGACCTGCTGAACCGGATGGCCGACTTTACGAACTGGATCGAGGGCCAGATCCGCGACCCGAACATGGACGACAGGGGCAAATTCCTGTTCCGCACGCTGGTCAATGAGAACACGATCTTCGGTATTATCATGACGCTGATCGCGCGGGCGGTGATCGAGTTCCTGTTCTGGATATTCGGCGTGATGTGGCGCGCGGTGAACCCGCCGGAAGAGACACCGAAGCCCTCTGCTGCCAGTGCGCCTCGTTCGGATGCACCGCCGACATATTATGAGAGCTGAGGAAAATCAGGGCTCTGGCATTTGAGCTGGACGCCAATTGCCGTAAGGCCTGTCCCGTACACGACAGGAGACAATCATGGAAAAAGAAGAAATCCTGCGCCTTGAGGCGTATCTGAAGGAAAAGCTCAATCCGGGCGTCCGTCTCGTCGCGCGCAGCCAGACGGATGATTCCGTTGAGGTGTATCTCGGCGCCGAGTTCATTGCCGTGATCTACAAGGATGTGGATGAGGGCGAAACGTCCTACCAGTTCCAGATGACGGTGCTGGCTGAAGATTTGGGCTAGCGCGCTCGATTACATCGACAGTTCCCAACAAAAAACGGGCGGTCCTTCTGACCGCCCGTTTCTTCATGCTTGCCTTTCCCGCTGGGTGAAAAGCCTAGAGAACGTCGAGCATCTCCGCGACGAGCGGGTGGCGGACAATGTCCTGGCCTTCAAGGTAGACCACTTCAGCATCCGAAAGCCCCTGAAGCTTTTCAGCCGCCTGGGCGAGGCCGGACAGGTGCGGGAGCAGATCAGATTGTGCCGGGTCGCCGGTCACCGCCATGGTCGAGTGCCAGCCCAGCCGCGTGAGCAGCATCTTGAGCTGCGTGTAGGTGCAGTTTTGCGCCTCATCAATGACGACGAAGGCATTATTAAGGGTGCGCCCGCGCATGAACCCGATCGGGGCGATCTCGATCAGGCCTTCGCCCATCATGTGCTTGAGCTGTTGTGGCGAGAGCCGGTCTGCGAGCGCGTCATAGAGCGGCCGTAGGTAAGGCGCGAGCTTGTCTTCCATCGCGCCTGGAAGGAAGCCGATCTGCTCGCCAGCCTCGACGGCGGGGCGGGACAGGATGATCCGCGCGACCTTTCCTTTCTGTAGTGCCTCGACGGCCTTGCAAATGGCGAGATAGGTCTTGCCCGTGCCGGCCGGGCCGAGGGCGCAGACGAGGGACTTTGTTTCGAGCGCCGTCATCAGGCGTGCCTGGTTCTCAGATCTCGGTTTGACGGTTTTCTGGTAACGCTGTTCGCGCGGTGTATTCGGATTGCGGACCTTGTCAGCATCATCTGGATGCCAGCCGCCCTGAATTGCGTAGAGCCTTGCTTCGTTTCTCGATTTACCCCCCATTTCCTCCAGGAAGCCCATGGCTTCCAATTCGGCATTCGCTTTCTGGCGCTTGGCAGAGGCTCTTTTACCCATGTGAGGATCTCCTTTTTGGGTACAAAAAAACCGCCGGGCAGAATTGCCGGGCGGCTACGAAAAAGCGGGAGAGGGAAGCTTCGGCCCTTTTACAAAGGCCGGGGGGTATTTCTGGCAGAGATGGTCTGAACACCATCGGTACTTGCCTCCCGAATCTCTCGACCATTAGAGATTACCAAGGTTAATGCGCGCTTAACCAGTCAGGCTGCGTAAGAAATTTTAGTGACACGGAAGGACCAGAAATATGGCACTCTATGAACTCGATGGCGTCAAACCGAGCACACCGCAGAGCGGCAAGTACTGGGTCGCCGAAAACGCCACGGTTCTCGGCAATGTGATTCTGCGCGAGAATGCGAGCGTCTGGTTCAATGCGGTGCTGCGCGGCGACAATGACCCGATCGAGATCGGCGAAGACTCCAACATTCAGGATGGCAGCGTCCTGCACACCGATCTTGGCGTTCCGCTGACCATCGGAAAGAAGGTAACCGTTGGGCATATGGTGATGCTGCACGGGTGCACGATTGGCGACGGGACACTGATTGGCATCGGCTCAACCATCCTGAACCGGGCGAAGATTGGCAGGAACTGCATTATCGGGGCACATTCACTGATCCCCGAAGGCAAGGAGATTCCTGACAATTCGCTGGTCATGGGCGCGCCGGGAAAGGTCGTCCGGCAGCTTGATGAGGGTGCTGCTCAGATGATCGCCGCGTCGGCGCAGGTCTATGTCGACAACTGGAAGCGCTTCAGCAAAGGGCTGAAGCGAATCGACGGCTAGTCGATATCGTTGCTGGCCACCAGCTTGAGGTGTGGTTCCGGTTTCCCGCTGTCGGGCGGGAAGAGGGCGGTTACACGGTGGCGCCAGACAGGCCGGCCACGCAGGAACATCTCTCCGCCGAGCGTCTGATAGAGGCCGAGAATGCGCGCGCCGCCATCCTTGTGAGGCGGCTTGGCGAGCGGTGCCAGGATGAGTTCCAGGTCAACGCGCTCGCCCGTCAGCGACTCCCCACGGCCGCGGACCACGCCTGGCAGGCGTTCTTCAAGGATCGATTTGAGAAAGAGTTCCAGCATGGCCCGGTCATGCCCGGCCCAGAAGTTCAGGAAGTTGTGATCTGTTAGCTGGCGGCCAAGAGAGGCCTGGATCTGCTCGCCAGCTGTCCGGAAAACCCAGTCGCTGTCCCCGGCATCCTGAATCACGAAAAGACGTGAAACGAGATCTGGATGATCGCGTGTGGCGGGCGCGGCGGAACCGTCCGTGTGTACGGCGTTCATGCGCTGCCAGGCGGTCAGCAGGGTCTGGCTGTTCGGGTGAAGCGTGCGGTCCAGCATTCCGGTTTGGTCACTCTTATACTTATTACTGTAGGCACAGCGTGCGCCTGGTTCGAGACGGCCGTCGCAAGGCGCGGGCCAGACGCTTCCCAACACCCGAGAGGCGTATTCCTTGCCGGTCTGGGACATTTTTCGCGGGTCACGCGAGCTGCGGCATGGAACGTGCTTCTTGAGAGGCGAAGAGCCACGGAGACACGTCATGCGCGTTTCAACACGATACACATTCATCGCCGGCGCGGGTATCGCAGCCATTATTGCCCTCACGGCCGCAGCGACTGCAGGAGGCGGCAAAGGCAGCTGCAATGGCTGTAATGCGCCGCCGCCACCGCCGCCGAGCTATAATCCCAATAATGGATCGCCTTGCTGTACCGGCGGGCGAAACCACGGCGTATTTGTCCCAGGCGTCAATGTCGCCGGACCGAATATCTCGATTGGCGGCAGCAATGTGAATGTCGGTGGTGGCACACTGAACTTCTCGGCCCAGACCAATCTCAATGTTTCGGCAGCGGCGTCGGCGAGTTCCGAAGTGGTAGCTTATGCAGGCGGCGGTGGCGGCTTCAGCGGCCCTGCGCCTGTCGGCATGACCGCCATCGACAATCTGAATGTCGTCGGCGGGGAAGAGTATTATACTGAGAAAGTCGTCGAGCAGGTGCCGACCATTGAAGAATACTGTGTCGATGAGATCAGCTACAAGACGTCCTGGCGCGCGGTTCAGGCGGTCTGTATTGATGATACCGGCTCGCCACATCCAGCGTCTCAGGTCGATGGCGGCCAGTCCATCGCTTCGGGCTTTTCTGGCGAGATCTACCGCTGTGTGGCCGGATCGCGCCTCCAGGTCACGATCGGGTCTGTGACGGATGGCAAGGCCAGCTTCGATCAGGGCCAGTCCATGGCCTGCGCCAAGGGTGAAGCGCTAGTCTTCAAGCCTGGCGGCCAGCTGTCTTGCGCACCGCAAAAACCACAGCGCGACTGCAATGAGCGCTCACTGCTGCGTCGGCACGGTCCGGGCATCAAGGTGTTCGAGGGACGCCACGCTGAGAAGGTGTGTGTGCCGCAGCAGCGCACGGTCATGAAATCAGTGACGCGCGAAGTCCAGAAGGTTCGCGCGACCGCTGGCGGCTCGATGGTCTTCGATGGCGGCGTGGGCCAGGGCGTTTACTAGGACAGACGTCGAACCGTAATGAATACAGCAGGAAGGCCCCGCCATGCGCGGGGCTTTTCTTTTGGTGTCACAGATTGTTCGCCTGAATATTTGCGGTGTTGCCGCTTTACCACGTTGCATCCATGCATGGCGTTGGTAGGCCTTAAGGAGCGCGTGATTCGCGCCAGAAAAAAATAATCCACGGATTCAGGAGACGTGAGACATGAGGCAACCTCCCAAAACTCGTTCACAAATTTCCATCTTCAAGGCATCGCTTTGCGTTGGCGTTGGTCTGAGCGCCCTGATGGCCGCTCCGGTGTCAGCCGCGAATGCGCAGGAAGAAGAAGCCGAAGAAGCCCCGCGCCGACTGAATGCCGTGGTGGTTGAAGCGACCCGCCGCGAAGGCACGACTGTGCAGGATGTGCCAGTGTCAGTCACGGCGTTCGATGCTGCCCTTCTCGAAGATACAGGGGTTGCCCGTCTGAACGACATCGAGCAGATCGCGCCGTCCATCCGTGTATCCCAGACCGAATCTGCCGCTTCAGGGACGAGCATCGCCATTCGTGGCATCGGTACCGGATCCAACAATCCAGGGTTCGAGCCAGCCGTGGGTGTGGCCATTGATGGGGTGTACCGCACGCGGACCGGCATCGCCCTGTCCGAACTTCCTGAACTTGCCGGGGTCGAAGTCCTGCGCGGTCCGCAAGGCACGCTGTTCGGCCGCAACACATCTGCTGGCGTGGTATCGATCAATACCGCCAAGCCGCAGTTCGACCCGAATGCCTATATCGAGGTCGGGGCTGGAAATTACAGCATGTATACCGTTGAGGCCTCTACCACCGGCGGGATCACCGAGAACCTCGCCGGACGTTTCGATATCCGCAAGCGCGCCCGCGATGGCTATATTGACGATGTGAACAGTGATCGTGATCTCAACAATCTCGATCGCTTCCTGATGCGGGGACAACTCCTCTGGGAGAACAATGACAATGCGAGCTTCCGCCTTATCGGTGATTACGGTCAGACGAACGAAGACTGCTGTATCGGTGTGAACCTCGTGCAGGGCCCGACAGCCGCTGCCGTCAGCCTCGCGTCGAGCTTCGCCGGCCTGCAGGGCTTTGTGAATGATGATCCTGACGAACTGAAGGTTGCGCTCTCGCCGAACCGGGACATTTCTGACGATGTCGAGGAGTGGGGCGTTTCCGGTGAATACAAGAACCGGTTTGGCACGATGAATTTCACATCCGTGACCGCCTATCGCGACTGGCAGGCGACACGCGGACAGGATGTCGACTTCTCCGGCATTGACCGCGCTTATCGCGATGGCACGGGTATCAAGGACAAGGTGTTCACACAGGAGTTCCGTCTCCAGGACACGATGGGTAATGTCGACTGGCTGGTCGGTGCATTCTTCATGAATGAGGAGCTGCAATATACCGATACGATCCAGACCGGTACGCAGGCCAATCTCTACACCGATCTCGTTTCCGCAGGGGCGACAGCCAATCCGCTGGCACCGTCAGGTTTCCAGCTGACCGGGTCCGTGCCCGGCATTCCAAGCCTGTTCGTGACATTGCCGAACGGCGCTCCTGCGCTTCGTATTGCTCCCGGCGTGCCTGCTGGCCTTGCGCCATTCCTCATTCCGGGGCTTGGCGATGGCGACGGCCAGAACAGTGACGACTATCAGGTAACCACGAACGCCGCAGCGCTGTTCACGCACAATGAAGTCTTCCTGACTGACAAGCTGACCGCAACGCTCGGTGCCAGGCTGAACTATGAGGAGAAGGATCTCGAATACGACATCTTCTCATCTGCACCGACCTGCGATTTCTTCTTTACGCCGAATGGTCAGTCCGTACTGGCCCAGCTCTCGGCGATTGGTGCGACCCAGCTCGCGCTACTCGCCTGTAACCCGGCGATCAATTCCGAATATAACGGGACCGACAGCGACAGCTTCGACGAGACGCAGGTGACTGGTACCGCCAAGCTCGCCTATGAATTCACGCCGGACTTCATGTCCTACATTTCCTATGCACGCGGCTTCAAATCTGGCGGCTACAATCTCGACCGGTCGGGCTTTGACAGCGTGCTGTTCGGCGGCGATGGTGCTCAGCCTTCGGACCTGCAGTTCGATGCTGAAACCGTCGACAGCTATGAGCTTGGCTGGAAGACGACTTTCAACGCGATCGATGCCACGCTTAACGGTGCCCTGTTCTATCAGCAGGTGTCCGACTTCCAGGAGAACTTCTTCACGGGGACGAATTTCCGCGTGATCAACTCTGATGTCGAAAGCTATGGCCTTGAGCTCGACAGCTCGATCCAGCCGGTTGCCGGCCTGACGCTGCAGGCAGGCTATGCCTACACCAAGGCGGAGCGCGAAGACGATGTGCTCACCCCGCGCGGGGATGGCACATTTGAACTGCTGGCCCGCGGCGGAGAACAGCTGACGCTGATCCCCGAGCATGTCGTGACGGCGTCTGGCACGTACCTCTACGATTTCACGCCGGACCTGCGCGGCCTGTTCCACCTCAATGCGCGCTACAATTCCGAACATATCGCCTCGGCGGCGACGGCCGGTATTGCCGACAATGACGCCTTTGCGCTGATTGGCGGCCGGATCGGCCTGCAGGCGGCGGACGGTTCATGGGAGTTCTCGATCTTCGGCGAGAACATCACTGACGAATACTACAACCTCTCCGCCTTTGTTGTGCCTGAGCAGACCGGGACCATTGCGGTCTATCCGGGCCTGCCGACCATGTACGGCGCAGAGTTCAAGGTAAACTTCTAGGCTTTCAGGCCAGCGAAAACAGGCAAAGCCCCGTCTCTCAGGCGGGGCTTTTTCTGTTGCCGCGAACGCGAAGGGCGATGCATGCCAGGATGAAGGTCAGGACTTCAAATGAGGCAAAGCCCCAGCTGGACAGTGTCGGGGTGTCCCCGAGTATCAGAGAGACAGCGCGGGACAGGGTGTAACCGCCCATATAGGCGGCGAGAAACCAGAGGGCAGGGCGCTCGAAGCCGGCGGGTTGAGCTGCGCCAAGGCCGGTGAGCGCCGCAGCCCCGAGGCTGACCCCGCCATAGATGCCGCGCATCTCGAACACATTGTTCGGGCCGCTCGTCTCGACGCCGAGCTGCGCCGTCATGCCGAGCGGATCGAACAGCGACCACAGACCAAAGACGAGGAACATGAGGGCGATCAGGGCCAGGAAAATTCGAATGAGCATGCCGATGACCTAGTCCAGATTACAGCGCGGGCCAGTTTCGAAAGTTTTGGTTGAGTTTTCCCGGCAAATCATGTTCGAGATTGAGCGTGATCGGGCCGAGCGGGGGAACTTCATGAGCGCTTCGACAATTGAAGAAACTGTGCCGCCGCCGGCGAGGGACAAGGCTTCCAGATCACGAAAGGTCAAACCGATCGGGAATCTCTGGGCATGGCTAAAATACGCGATGATCTCTTACATTGTCGTGGATCTCGCGCTGATGGTCAGCATCATCGTCACGCTTGTCTTTTTTGACCGTGTCGAAAGCGGCTACTACGCGACGGATCAGGACATCATCGCAGCCGGAACAGCCATCGACATGGTCGCTGCGCCGCTCGGCATTCTCTATATCGTCCTGTTCGTGCTTTGTATGTTCACCTATGCCCGTTTCTTTCACCGGAGCATGAACAATGTTCAGGCGGTGGGCGCCAAGGATGCGACGATGCCGCCGGGCTGGGTGTGGGGGTATTTCTTTATTCCGATCGCCAATTTGTGGAAGCCTGTGGAGGGTGTCCTTCAGATCTGGCGCGGGTCGATGCGGGCGAGCGGCGCCAATCCCAAAGTGCCGCTGGCTGTTGGCCTTTGGTGGACGTTCTGGCTGATCACGACCATCATCAGCAATATTTCATTCCGCCTGTCCATCAGTTCGGGCGCGTTTGATGACGAGATCACCGACTTTGACCTGTTTATCACGACAAACTATCTCGATATTGTCACGAGCGTGACTGGCGTCATCTGCGCGGTGTTCCTGCTATCCTTTGCCAGCCGCTTGAACAAGGCTCAGCAAGCCATCAACAGTGGCGGCATCGCGGAGACCTTTGAATAATTCCTGACTGAAAACCGAAAACCCTCCGGTCCCGTGAGGGAGCGGAGGGTCTGGATCGGCAGATCCACAATCGGAAGAACTTAGTCGCCGATTGATTGGAGTGTGGCAGAGTTGCCAATTGCTGTTGCGGAGCCATAGACCGCGCCGCCATAGGCGACGTGTGCCGAGCCGGTTGCGTAAGTCTGACCGTTATTGACCTGGTTGATCTGGCCGCCGACAGCGCCGTCGCTGCAATAGTTGCAGACGGTTGCGGTCGCCGCGTTGCCGATGGCAGTCGAGGTCACGATGCCGGTGCCGCCCGTCCAGGACTGGCCAGTAAAGCTCGCCTGGCTGCCGACGGTGCCGTCATTGGTCTGGTCGGCATAGATTGCCGTGTCCGACCCGATGTTCGAGATCAGGGCGGAGTTGCCGACGCCATAGGCGCTGGAGGTTGCAAAGCCGGACCAGTGGTCGAGCGTGACATAGGACTGGGCATCGACATCGGCACCATTGACCTGCGTCGTTGGTGCACCCTCGAGGCCGAGCGTGGCATAGCCCCACTCATTGTTGACCGTCGCGGAGTTGCCGAAACTGTTGGTCGATGCGGTGACGTTCGTGCCATCATTCATGTAGACGTCGGTGACGCCGGTAATGGTCGAACCAGCTTCTGTCTTCTGGAGCGCGCGATTGTAATTGCTGCTCGTATAGCCCGTCGACGAGGTTGCGTTGCCCCCGGCCACAGTCGCATAGCTCGCATAATAGCCGTCGCAGCAGGCGTCAGCATCGGTTTCGGCGCGGACATTGGCAGAGCTGTACTGCGTCTGGTCCGCGATATTGGTGCCGAAATTATTGTCGCTCGAAGAGACGTTGGCGATGGCGGTCGTTGCGCTGGATACGGTCGCGGTGCCGAGCAGTTCCATCTCGCTGTTCGCGGTAATGGTGCCGGATGCCGTCTGCGTGCCCCAGAGTGTGTTCGTGCCGTAATCGGTGCCGCTGGTGATGGCATTGCCATAGGCGGTGGTCGTCGACACGGCTGTATCTGCCGAATAGCCGCGCAGGGAGTTTGTCGCCGTGGCGCTTGCATTGAAGTCCTGGCGAACCGTCGCGGTGATGTCGCCCGAATTGCGGACGGCTGCCGCTGCGTTTCCGACCGCGGTGGACGTCGAAGCAACTTCAGGCGTGTAGTCCGGCACGTAGACATTCATGTCCGACCACACATCGCCCATCTGGACCTGGTCGATTGTGCCGGCCTCCTGGGCGATTGCGATGGTCGAGGCCGACATGGCGAGCGCCAGAAGGGTTGAGATCCGGGTTTTCTTGCTGATCATCTCAGCCTCCGTTCATGCGAGGGGTGTCTGCGGGCCGATCAATTGCGGCCGCGCAGGGATGTGTCGCGCTTGCTGTGCCAGTTAGAAGCAACTTCGCGCGATGGTCCGTTATATTCTTCGAGCGGTGCACCGCGTGGCACGAAGTCCCCCGTGACGCTATTGGTCGAGATGGCACCGGCGGTTTGCGCGCAGACGTCGCCTGATGGAACCGCATAAAGGTTCGCCATCATCTCCAGCACGGCGCGTTCGACAACCGAACGAATCGCCAGCTGGATCGGCTCCTGCGCGCGTCCCCCGACACCCACATCGAAAACATTGCCATTGGCAAAATCGAAAATGCCAAGCGAAACCTCGCGGCCGATGATCTGCTTCTGGTAGGAGATCACATCAACGACTTCGAGCGATTCGGTTTCGACCAGGCGAAGGTCGAGACCAACATTGATCACGTAAAGCTTTGCGCCGATCGAGCCTTTGGTATCCATCGCGTCGAGGTCGCCGACAAAGGCGTCACCGCCGACAGAACGGATATTGTAGTTCAACTCGGTGATGCCGCCGACAAGATAATAGTCGGAACCCGGGATCGAGCCTGCGGTGATCTTGCGGAAATCTTCCGGAATGTCGTCGCCGATCAGCTTGTTGTTGGCGTATTTCAGCTCAAGCTCGGACACCGACGTATCGAATCGCTCCACGAGGCGAGCACCGGATTTCGCGAAAGCGGAGATCGCCATGAGCGAAGCGCCCTGCGTAACGCGGCGTCCGCCTTCAATGTCAGCCTTGCCGGTATAGTCCAGGATGCGGCCAACAGCGATTCGCGGCGCGCGGTAGTTGGACTGGCGGGCATAGTGGCCCATGCAGACAAGACCTTCGGAATAAGGTGTCGGGTTTGCCGTCACCGGGGCGTTGCCGATGGGCTTGGTGTAGAGGCCATTCGAACCTGCAACCGGCGAGACACAGCCTGTTGCGAGCATGGCGCTGGCGAGAACGGCGGCGGAGGCCTTTGCACGGCCGAGGCCGAAGAGGGTGGTGAGATTAATCATTGAGGTCGAGCTCCCCGTTCAGAAAGACGTTCTGGTCGCCATTGTTGATTTGAGTTGAGTCGATGATCACGGTGTTGTTGTTGCCGTTCGTGATCACGTTCAGCTGGTTGCCGACGGCGGTGCCGGTCCCGATCATGCCGTAGCCGCCATCGGTCTGTCCCCAGCCCGTATTGAGGCTGAGGCCGAGGCCGGTACCGCCTTCAATCAGGCCGTTGACGATGACGCGGTTGTTAGAGGCGTCACGCGTGCCTGCCGAATACGGCTGGCTTTCCTGTCCATAAGCGTAGCCATAGGGGCGTTCGAAGTCAGACATGCTTGACGCTGCCTGTGCGCTGGCCTGCGGGGCAGCGACGAGGACTGTCAGTCCCGCAATGCCCAGAAGCCCTGTCACGATTTCAGTTGTGAATTTCATCTGCCGATCCCTTTTGGGTTTGATGCCCGACCTGCTTGCAATGGGCATGCCAGTCTGAGGGAAAGCGCAGAGTGAAATTCGTCTGCCAGGGGAACGCCTGGCCGCGAATCTGGTGCCTGGACGGCTCTGGACGGGTCGAATCGTCCCGAAACGACACGTTTCAGCTTGCGAAGCCGTAATTACTGATTCCTTCGCTCGCGCGCGCGTCTGTGATATGAGTGCGGTATAAAGAACAGATAAGAAGGAGGACCCCAGATGCTGATTGATCAGATTCTGAAGACCAAGGGTGATGTCGTGACGACGATCGAAGCGTCAAAATCACTCTCTGACGCCGCTCGCCTGCTCGACGAAAAGAAGATCGGTGCGGTTGTCGCCATGAATGGGACATCGCTTGCCGGCGTCCTGTCGGAGCGCGACATTGCCCGCCAGGTGGCTCGACATGGGCGCGACGCTCTTGATCTCACCGTGGAAGAATCGATGACGCGGGGCGTCATTACGGCCAATCCTGCCGAGACGATCGACCAGTGCCTCGGCCGCATGACGGACCGCCGGATCCGGCACCTGCCGGTCATGCGCGACGGCGAGCTGGCCGGTATTATCTCGATTGGCGATCTCGTAAAGTGGAAGATTGAGGAAACGCGCGCCGAGGCCGATGCCATGGCGGACTATATAAAGGGCGGATAAATCCCTTCTCGGGTGATATTTGGGCTTGCCAAAACCCCCGAACAGATTCTATATGGTCCGTTCCATCTGAAACGCCTCTGACTTTGCGGGGCTGGTGTTTGCCGGCTCAGTGAGGCAGCGTTTTGCGCCAAATTTGCGGAAAATGGCCTTTGTGTCGAGTTTCTGCAGAGAAGTGCAGAAGGGTTGTTGACGGGAGACGGGCAGGCTCATACAAGCCGCTCTCCTTCTGGAAAGACCCGCCGGATCAACGGGGTTTGTGAGAACCTCTGCGGTACGGTTTGTGCTTTAAATACTGTGGTTCAGCGGCTTTATGCCAAAGACTGCAGAAGGTGCAGAAAAGGGTGTTGACGGAGTTTGGTAAGGCTCATATATGCCGCCTCTCTCCTGAAGACGCCCACCCAAATCGGGGCCGCTTCCGCGGCAGTCGAGACCGGGTTCTGCGCTTTGAATATTGCAGGTTTCGCAGGTCACTGTGATCTTCTGCAGAAAGCGCAAAAAAGGGTGTTGACGGGGAAAACGGCGGACCATATAAGCCGCCACTTCCGACGCGGGGCACGACGCTCCGCTGACGAGAAAAGGGCCTCGGCCCGGTTGTTTGACATCGCAGGGATTAGGAAGAGAAACGCAGGCGGCATGAGCGGCTAGCGGGGCCTCAGGCCCCAATGACGATCATGACGATGCGTTTCAAGGAAATACCTTTTCATAATGTATCCGGTTTCGGCCGGATTGTTTGTGATTAGGGTTTCCCGTCAAAACGCAAATTGCAATCAGCAATTGCCGTCTCATTTTCCTGAGACGGATTTACGTCAGATCGGACACTCAACCTGAGAGTTTGATTCTGGCTCAGAACGAACGCTGGCGGCAGGCTTAACACATGCAAGTCGAACGACATAGTGGCAGACGGGTGAGTAACGCGTGGGAACGTGCCTTTCACTACGGAATAGCTCTTGGAAACGAGTGGTAATACCGTATACGCCCTCCGGGGGAAAGATTTATCGGTGAAAGATCGGCCCGCGTTAGATTAGTTTGTTGGTGGGGTAATGGCCTACCAAGACTACGATCTATAGCTGGTCTGAGAGGATGATCAGCCACACTGGGACTGAGACACGGCCCAGACTCCTACGGGAGGCAGCAGTGGGGAATCTTGCACAATGGGCGAAAGCCTGATGCAGCCATGCCGCGTGAATGATGAAGGCCTTAGGGTTGTAAAATTCTTTCGCTAGGGATGATAATGACAGTACCTAGTAAAGAAGCCCCGGCTAACTTCGTGCCAGCAGCCGCGGTAATACGAAGGGGGCTAGCGTTGTTCGGAATTACTGGGCGTAAAGCGCGCGTAGGCGGGCTATTAAGCCAGATGTGAAAGCCCGGAGCTCAACTCCGGAACTGCATTTGGAACTGGTAGCCTAGAGACCAGGAGAGGTTAGCGGAATACCGAGTGTAGAGGTGAAATTCGTAGATATTCGGTGGAACACCAGTGGCGAAGGCGGCTAACTGGACTGGTACTGACGCTGAGGCGCGAAAGTGTGGGGAGCAAACAGGATTAGATACCCTGGTAGTCCACACCGTAAACGATGAATGCTAGTTGTCTGCGCGCATGCGTGCAGGTGACGCAGCTAACGCATTAAGCATTCCGCCTGGGGAGTACGGCCGCAAGGTTAAAACTCAAAGAAATTGACGGGGGCCCGCACAAGCGGTGGAGCATGTGGTTTAATTCGAAGCAACGCGCAGAACCTTACCCGCGTTTGACATGCCCTGTTTGGTTACCAGAGATGGTTTCCTTCATTTAGTTGGCAGGTGCACAGGTGCTGCATGGCTGTCGTCAGCTCGTGTCGTGAGATGTTGGGTTAAGTCCCGCAACGAGCGCAACCCTTATCCTTAGTTGCCAGCACGTCTGGGTGGGCACTCTAAGGAAACTGCCGGTGCTAAGCCGGAGGAAGGCGGGGATGACGTCAAGTCCTCATGGCCCTTACACGCGGGGCTACACACGTGCTACAATGGCAGTGACAATGGGATAATCCCCAAAAGCTGTCTCAGTTCAGATTGTCCTCTGCAACTCGAGGGCATGAAGTTGGAATCGCTAGTAATCGTGGATCAGCATGCCACGGTGAATACGTTCCCGGGCCTTGTACACACCGCCCGTCACATCATGGGAGTTGGTTCTACCCGAAGGCTGTGCGCTAACTTAGGAGGCAGCAGACCACGGTAGGATCAGCGACTGGGATGAAGTCGTAACAAGGTAGCCGTAGGGGAACCTGCGGCTGGATCACCTCCTTTCTAAGGATGCTTTCTGACTGTCTGCTTGCAGACTTCGAAAGCTCTTTTAGCAAAATCGCTGCAGAGCTCGCTCTGACAGCAAAACATATGCGGCTGTTCGTGCCGTCTTCGTTTCTCTTCCTTCATTCGCCGTGCCGGCCAGCTGGACGGCATAGTTCAGCGAGCCCCGGGTCCTGGGATTAGGGCCGGTAGCTCAGGTGGTTAGAGCGCACGCCTGATAAGCGTGAGGTCGATGGTTCAACTCCATCTCGGCCCACCACGACCCTATGGGAATGCGCCGGGCCTATGCTTTTGCTGACACATTCCGGTTTTGGGGCCTTAGCTCAGCTGGGAGAGCGCCTGATTTGCATTCAGGAGGTCAGCGGTTCGATCCCGCTAGGCTCCACCAAGCCTTTGGCGAATGAAAGAAGTATCCAAGTTTCCGGATCCAGTATCCGGGATGTTTGTAATCGTGAGGGAAAGACTGATCCGGCTTGTATCGCCGCTCGGCTCGAATTTATTCGGGTCTGGTGATGCCAGCTTCAGCCGAACAACGTGAGTGTCATAGGAGTATGACGTAACAGCTCACGCCAAAGGGTCAGTCTGCAAGAAACCAACATGTCTGATCTGAAAATAGTGTGTAGTGTGTGAGCGCGTGCGTTCACCTCCGCACACGAGTTTCGAATTGAGATCAAGCGTCAAAAGGGCATCCGGGGGATGTCTTGGCGGTAAGAGGCGATGAAAGACGTGGCACTCTGCGATAAGCACCGGGGAGGCGAGAGCATCCTTTGATCCGGTGATTTCTGAATGGGGAAACCCACCTCCGAGATGAGAGACTACTGGCGCACTTCGGTGTGCCCGATGTCTTTCATTTCATTAGTGAGGTATTTCAAACTGAATACATAGGTTTTGAAAAGCAAACCCGGGGAATTGAAACATCTAAGTACCCGGAGGAAAGGACATCAATTGATACTCCGTTAGTAGTGGCGAGCGAACGCGGACCAGGCCTGGTCTGAAACAAGGAGAATGAGCTGGGAAGCTCAACCAAAGTGGGTGATAGTCCCGTATCCGTAAAATGAAGACCTTTTAGAGTAGGGCGGGACACGTGAAATCCTGTCTGAACATGGGGGGACCACCCTCCAAGCCTAAGTACTCCTTACCGACCGATAGTGAACCAGTACCGTGAGGGAAAGATGAAAAGCACCCCGACGAGGGGAGTGAAACAGTACCTGAAACCGGTTGCCTACAAGCAGGTGGAGCTCTTCGGAGTGACACCGTACCTTTTGTATAATGGGTCAGCGACTTAGTGTTGCGTGCAAGCTTAAGCCGTTAGGTGTAGGCGTAGCGAAAGCGAGTCTGAATAGGGCGACTGAGTACGTAGCATTAGACCCGAAGGCAGATGATCTATGCATGGGCAGGCTGAAGGTGAGGTAACACTCACTGGAGGGCCGAACCGTTGAACGTTGAAAAGTTCTCGGATGACCTGTGCCTAGGGGTGAAAGGCCAATCAAATCTGCTGATAGCTGGTTCTCCGCGAAATCTATTTAGGTAGAGCGTCAGATGAATACTCCAGGGGGTAGAGCACTGGATGGGCTAGGGGGACTCACCGTCTTACCAAACCTTACCAAACTCCGAATACCTGGAAGTAATATCTGGCAGACACACGGCGGGTGCTAACGTCCGTCGTGAAGAGGGAAACAACCCTGACCACCGATTAAGGTCCCCAAATTATAGCTAAGTGTGAAAGGATGTGGGGTTGCTTAGACAATGAGGAGGTTGGCTTAGAAGCAGCCATCCTTTAAAGAAAGCGTAACAGCTCACTCATCAAGCGACCCTGCGCCGAAAATGTAACGGGGCTAAAGCTATATACCGAAATCGTGGGCTCCATTGGAGCGGTAGCGGAGCGTTCTGTAAGCCTGTGAAGGTGCACTGTGAGGTGTGCTGGAGGTATCAGAAGTGAGAATGCTGACATGAGTAGCGATAAAGAGGGTGAGAGACCCTCTCGCCGAAAGTCCAAGGGTTCCTGCGTAAAGCTAATCTGCGCAGGGTTAGCCGGCCCCTAAGGCGAGGCCGAAAGGCGTAGTCGATGGGAACACAGTTAATATTCTGTGGCCTGGGAGTGTGTGACGGATTTCGAAAGTTGTCTTTCCTTATTGGATTGGAAAGGCAGCCTGGAAGTCCCTGGAAATAGCCCTCCCGCAAGACCGTACCCTAAACCGACACAGGTGGACTGGCAGAGCATGCCAAGGCGCTTGAGAGAACGATGCTGAAGGAACTCGGCAAATTACCTCCGTAACTTCGGGAGAAGGAGGCCTCATACTGGGCAACCAGCTATGAGGGGCACAGACCAGGGGGTTGCGACTGTTTATCAAAAACACAGGGCTGTGCGAAGCCGTAAGGCGACGTATACAGTCTGACGCCTGCCCGGTGCCGGAAGGTTAAAAGGAGGAGTGCAAGCTCCGAATTGAAGCCCCGGTGAACGGCGGCCGTAACTATAACGGTCCTAAGGTAGCGAAATTCCTTGTCGGGTAAGTTCCGACCTGCACGAATGGCGTAACGACTTCCCCACTGTCTCCAGCATCGACTCAGCGAAATTGAATTCCCCGTGAAGATGCGGGGTACCCGCGGTCAGACGGAAAGACCCTGTGAACCTTTACTGCAGCTTGGCTGTGGCATCATAAAGTGTATGTGTAGGATAGGTGGGAGGCTTTGAAGCTTGGGCGCCAGTCTGAGTGGAGCCGCCGTTGAAATACCACCCTTATTCTTTGTGATGTCTAACCGCTCCCCTGGATGGGGACGGGACCCAGCCTGGTGGGCAGTTTGACTGGGGCGGTCGCCTCCCAAAGAGTAACGGAGGCGCGCGATGGTAAGCTCAAGACGGTCGGACATCGTCTGTTGAGTGCAATGGCATAAGCTTGCCTGACTGCGAGAGTGACAACTCGAGCAGAGACGAAAGTCGGTCATAGTGATCCGGTGGTCCCGAGTGGAAGGGCCATCGCTCAACGAATAAAAGGTACTCCGGGGATAACAGGCTGATGATGCCCAAGAGTCCATATCGACGGCATCGTTTGGCACCTCGATGTCGGCTCATCACATCCTGGGGCTGGAGCAGGTCCCAAGGGTTCGGCTGTTCGCCGATTAAAGTGGTACGTGAGCTGGGTTCAGAACGTCGTGAGACAGTTTGGTCCCTATCTGCCGTGGGTGTTGGAAACTTGAGAGGATCTGTCCTTAGTACGAGAGGACCGGGATGGACATACCTCTGGTGGACCTGTCGTGGCGCCAGCCGCGCAGCAGGGTAGCTATGTATGGAAGGGATAACCGCTGAATGCATCTAAGCGGGAAACCCACCTCAAAACCAGGTTTCCCTTGAGAGCCGTCGTAGACTACGACGTCGATAGGCTGGGTGTGGAAGCGCGGCGACGCGTGGAGCTAACCAGTACTAATTGCTCGATAGGCTTGATCTTGCGAAGCTTCGTGTGTGGTGGTGAACGTACCGCCGCTATGAAGTTTTCAGATCGAAAACACCTCAACCAAGTGGTATTTTACAAGACATGTTGAACTAGCTCATTGCCCGTTTCCGCCGACCCGGTGGTTATGGCAGGGGTTCCCCACCCGATCCCATTCCGAACTCGGTCGTTAAGCCCCCTAGCGCTGATGGTACTTCGTCTTAAGACGCGGGAGAGTAAGTCGCTGCCGGGTCTGCTGAAACGGGCGGTAAGCTAATTCCTAATCCTTGCAGACAACGTCTTTCCTTCACAATTTCCGCCTCCGGGCGGGACGTGACCGGCCGTCTTGCCGGTCTACGCTGTCCGGCCCCTCGTGGCCGGATTTGTGTTTCCGGGGCTTCGCATTTATGTGTGGTTCCACCAAAGCTGACGCGGGATGGAGCAGTCCGGTAGCTCGTCAGGCTCATAACCTGAAGGTCGCAGGTTCAAATCCTGCTCCCGCACCCATCATAAGAGTAGTTTGGCCGTCCTGAGAAATCAGGGCGGCCAAATCGCCTTTTATAACAAGGTTATAGCCGCTCTCATTTTTGCGCGGCTCAAGGCAAATCCGTTGGATGGTCTTCCTCAAGACGGATCGGACCTCGTCAGCATCCGGAGACGGGTCCGAAACCACTTCCACAAGTGAGCCGATAAGCTCGGCATAGAGCTCGCCCGCGTTCGGATGAACGCTCACAACGGGCTCGCTGCCCATTGCCGCAAGTTTGCCCTCGTTTTCGACTTTTTCTGCTTCCAGGGCGACCAGCTTTTGCTTGAGGGCAGTGGTCGCGACTCCTTCAGCAATCGCATCGACAATCCGGTCGATACGCCTGCCGGCTTCAGCGATAGCCTTCTCAAGCTGAAACCGCTCGCTCCCAGTCGCCTTTTGTTGACGAACGAGTTCTGCGTGAAACTCGCGTGCGGCCGCCTTCTGCGCGTCCGGATGAAGCAGAGCGTTGTTCAGTCCTGCAAGGACGCGTTCTTCCAGTTCTTTGGCCGCAATGGTTCGATTGTTCGAGCAGGTACCCTTCTCGCGCCTTGTCGAGCAACCGTACCTGTTCTGAGAGACAATCGACATTGGACCGCCGCACACAGTACATTCCAGAAGCCCCGACAGGAGCCGTGTTGGCCGCTTCGCTCCACCACGTTTGCGGGAGTGCCTTTGTTGGCGAAGCTTCACAGCCTGCCAGAGTTCATTATCAACAATCCGAAGGTCCGGCACCTCATTGATGACCCATTCGCTTTCGGGGTTTGCCCGCATACGCTTCTTGCCGGAGAAGGGATCCGTGACCTTATGCCTGCGGTTCCAGATGCGGCGACCGATATAGAGTTCGTTGTTCAGGATGCCGTTGCCGGCATGCACCTGTCCATTGATCGTTGAGGCGCGCCAATCTGAACCGCGCGGTGCTGCGACACCTTCCTGATTCAACATGGCCGCGATGCTTCGCGGAGATTTTCCTTCAACGAACAGACGCATGATCCGTCTGATGGTCTCAGCTTCTTCGTCGTTGATGGTCAGGATGCCATTCTGTTCACCCGGTAGGATGTCGTAACCGTAGCAATGTCCTCCGGCCGATCTACCTGAATTCACAACACCAGTCTGACCGCGGCGCGTCTTCTTCGCCAGATCGCGCAGGAACATCTCATTCATCACGCCCTTGAAGCCGACATGCATCGAGTCGACTTCTCCTTCGGAAAGCGTGACGATCGACACGCCGTGAAAGGCGAGGATCTTGTAGATTGTGGCTGTGTCGGCTTGGTCGCGGGAAATGCGGTCGAGCGCCTCTGATACAACGACATTGAAGTGACCGTTCGCGGCGCCCCTAATCAGTTCCTGTATACCGGGGCGCGTAACCATTGCGCCGCCCGAGATCGCGCGGTCTGAATAGACGACGGTTTCGGTCCAGGATTTCTGTTCTAGGTGTTGTCGGCAAAGAGCAATCTGGTCTTCGATTGAACGAATAGACTGAAGGTCCGACGAGTAGCGGGCGTAGATGGCGGCTTTTAGGGTCATGACCCTTTCCGATATGCCAACCTCGCATGATATCGCGCAAGCGCTTCGGCGAGATCAATCGCCCAAGATGGGGCTATTTCCCCAGAAAATTCGTCCTCGGGAGGTTCAGTTGGCTTCGCGATCGCCTTTGGAAGGCGACCGCGAGACACGAGTTTGGGGTATTTGCGGTTCACGGTCCGATAGGCAGAAGCTGATCTAGTTCAGCTTCTGACGGTTCCAGACCAGCACGCCGCTGCCATCTTCTTCCTTCTCGAAAAAGGCAGCTCTCAGTGGCTTCTCGAACCCCGGATCATCCAGCTTGACGGCCAGGTATGGAGTTTCGCCATCCTTGCTTTCCTCGCGCCAGGCGGCGCCGAGTTCTGCGCCTCCGGCGAAGATCCGATAGTCCGGGCCGCCTTCGGCTTTCTCGGTCACCGGGACCATCTGGGCTTTCACATTGATTGTCATGGTCCGGATCGTCCCGGTCCATTTGCCATCCTTCTGGCTGAAGGTGCCAATTGTCGCCATTGCTATTCTCCTTTGCTGGCTCTGGCATGAAGGGCCTTGCGGGCCCGCTTGAACCCGGCATCCGATGCGAGGAAGGTTTCCAGCATGACAGGAACCAGGGTTTCGGGTTTCTCTTCGGCGCCATAGGTCTCGGCATAGATCGCCGCATAGTCGGCAAGCGCGGACGCGAGATCGGGTTCAACAGAGAGGGTCAGTTTGACCGGCGTGCGATCCGGCAGTTGGGCAATGCGAAGGCTCATCAGCGGCCTCCCTGAGAATAAGGCCGCAGCACGAGATCACGCGTCACGATGACCCGCACCGGCCAGCCGGGCCGGATACGAAGGGTCGGCTGGATGCCGAGGTTGCGATCAACGACGCGCTCCCCGGCCTCAGACACGCTGTCGCCGAACCCGCGCCGTATGGCACGTTCGATATCATCCTCGTCTGATCCTAGTTCCGCGCCGATGCCGAGAACGGTCGCAAGACCAGCGGCGACAAATACCCGGTCCCAGTGATGGTCTGTGCGGTCAGAAAGGCCCGCAAAACCCCGCTTGTCTGCGGCAGGTTCAGATATCTGCACAGAACTGCCATCCGGGAAGATCATTCGGTCCCAGATCAATAGTGCGCGCTGCTGGCCGAATGAGATTTCGGACTGGTAGCGCCCGATCAGCCGGGTACCCTGCGGAATGAGAAGATAAGCTCCGGTGACGGTGTCATAGACCGGCTGGGTGACCTGCCCGATGACCGAACCTGGCAGATCCGAGTTGAGGCCTGTCACAAGCGAAGCCGGGATAAGCGTGCCCGCCATGACCTGGTAGGGCGAGACCGGTGTCTCGAGATCATGCGGGTTGTAAATCGCCCCATCGCGTGCCTCGTCCGCGAAGGCGATCTTGCGGGCTTGCAAGTTGTCATCCTTACCTGGACCTGTCGGCAAGGCACCGGCGCTTTGGCTAGCGAGCGCCAGCAGCTCAGAGCCGAACGAGGCCGGAACTCCGGCAGACGGCAGGGATGCCGGCCCGATGCTCGGCCCAGCGCCAATGTCAAAGAATACGGAGGATTTGCCCGCTGCGTCGGCAAGCTTAGCCGCGACAAGACGTTCGGCCCGAAGGGCTTCATCTTCAGGCGAGGGCCTGAAATCATCCGAGGCTGCGACATCCCACTCCGGATCGAGCCCCCATTCGCGTTCCTCCGAAACCACTGTCCCGCCGAGGTCGCCGGCCATGGGTGCGCCAAGCTTTGGCGTTCCGGGCGACGGCGTCCAGGTCGCATACGACGAGGGAAGTTCTGCCAGTCCATCCGGCGCGCGCTTCGTGGCCGTGTTGTAAAGTTCCTGGCGATCCGCGGGATCGGCGGCCTTGGGCGGATCGAGCGCAATGGAGGCGGCAGCAAAAAGCCCCAGCACACCGAGCCCGGCGCCGACCATCAGGACTTTCCGGTTGATCCGTGTGACGGGTCGCGGCCGCGCGCGCAGTTTCAGGGCATCGGCCTGCTGCGGGAAAGGGGCTGGCTCGCTCATCCCTTGCTCCCGAACAGGCTCGCGAGACCAGACCTCGGTTCGCGTTTGCGGATCCGCACCACGGTCTGGGATTTCTCACCAAGGCGAAGCTCAGCGGCCCGGAAGAGATGATCGACAATGTAGTAATTGCCCTTGAGGCGATAATTGACGAGTTCGGCCTCGCCAGAAACGCCAAGGACAAAGAGGGGCGGGGCCTCCATGGTCGACAACCCTTCCGGCATCTGGATGAAAACCTGCCGCCCATCATCGAACACGCGGACGGGTCGCCAGTCTGGACGGTCACCATCGATCAGGTAATCAAAGTCCAGCCGGTCGAGTGCAACACCCGGCATGATTGATGTCTCTTCCCGTGCGAGCGCTACGCTGTTGCGAGAGATGAGTTGCGAGAGCTCGTCGGCCGGATAGCGCCAAGACAACGCCGCCATATAGGTGCCGTCACCGCTCTCCAGTTCCAGATGATAGGTCCGCCGGTCTGTCGCAATCATGAGATTGGTCGAGAGGCCGGCGCCGATCGGTTTGACCAGAACATGTGCGCGTGCTGTTCCGCCTGAACCGGAGGATGTATCTCCCACAATCCAGCGCACCGTATCGCCAGCCGAGACAGAGACCAGCGTCTCGCCGGGCTGCAGCGCAATGTCGGAGACCTGTCCCGGCGCGGCATACAATCTGTACAGCGCCCCTTCTGTATAGGGATAGACCTGAATGGCATTTACATAGCCGTCCACGGACGGTTCGATCCGGGCTTCTGATGTGCCCTTGCGGATCGTCTCGGAGGGCGAGGTATAGACACGGGTTACCGTGCGCTTGACCCCGTCGACCGGTTTCATCTGGCCGGGAAGCGGCAAAGGTGTTGGTGTTTCGACGATCTCGACAGGACGGGGCTCTGCGTCCTCGACCTGCGCGGCGGCGACAAACAGTTCCGGCTCGATCGGCGCGGCCTCCGGAACGCTGGCGCAGGCGGTGGCAAGGGCAAGTGTGGATACCAGTGTGAGAGTGCGGATCATGGGTTGTCTCCTGTGACAAGGTCTTCGCCCCAATTGAGGCTGTGGATGTAGAGGCCGAGCGGGTTGGCGCGGAGCGTCGGCGCATCGCGCGGCGGGGAGTGGATCAGGGTGAAGAGGCCGGTGAACCGTTTGACGCCGGTCAGCGCGCCATTCTCGTAGGTCTTCTCAAGCCAGCGCGCCTGGAAGGACTCGTCCGAGACGCGGACGACACTTACGACATCGACACTGCGCGAGCGACGTCCGATCTCGGCGAAGGGGTCATTGTCGCGGGCATAATCGCTGAGCGTGATGGCGGCCTTGTCGGTCACATAGTCATAGGCCGCCAACCAGTTCTGCCGGACAATGACCGGATCGATGGAAAGACTGCGGACATCGGAGATGAAGTTGGCGAGGTGATGGGCGACTTGCGCATCGGTCGGGTCGTAATTGGCGAGGGCAGGGCCGACGGCTTTCACAGAGCCTGTGTCGTCCACTTCGACCACATATGGCGTCACTGTGGATTGCAGGCTGCGCCAAACAAGGGCGGCTGAAGAGGCCGTCAGAAGGACCAGCAACCCGAGTGCCATCAGCCGCCAGTTCCTGGCCTGTACGCGGGCAGATCCGATCCGGTCATCCCAGATCTGGCCGGCTTTCTGGTAAGGCGTTTCGGGATGCGGGCTTTGCCCGTAATGGGTGGAAGTTCGCCTGAACATGGGATCAGTCCTCGTCTCTTTGAAGTTTCGGGTTCTCACCAGCCATGCCGCGGTCGCCATCTTTTAGAGCGTGCACAGTGATCGCGCCGGCATGCTGCAGGCGTTGTTCTGTGCGCAGGCGCCGGGCCCAGGCCGGGCTTGAACCGCTGGTTCCGGCATCGCTGACGCCCGTAGATGCTGTGCTCCCGCCGGTTGCCGCAAAGGCGGCTTCACTGCCGCGCCTGTAAGCATTTCGGGCGCCTTGCAAGGGCCGTCCGGCCATGCGCCGCATGGCGTCCGAGCCAGCCTGCGCCATACCTGTGGCTCCAGCGAGATGCCCGCGCCAGCCGGTGGCGCCGGAACCAAGCCGTCCAAGGTCATACGAGGTGCGAGCCGCGCCCGACATTGAGGCCCCGGCCTTGACCGCTGCCGACGCCCCGCCAATTGCGGCGCGTCCAGCAGCGATTGTGCCTGTGCCTGCGAGGATCGCGCCCGCACCCACAGCGGCTGTTGTGCCGACGACCGAACCGGCGCCAAGCTGCGGTGCCCCGGTGACAAGGCCTGACGCAATGCCCGGTGCGAACACGCCCATCCAGAGAAAGACGATGGCGGCCAGAACGGTCCCCATGACTTGCGCAAGGGTGACGTCGCCCGGGCCGGTGAAAGCATCGGTGATGGAGGTAAAGAGGGTCGAGCCGATGCCAATGACGACAGCGAGGACCATGAGCTTGATACCGGATGTGACGACATTGCCGAGGACGCGTTCGGCGAGAAAGCTGGTCCTGTTCCAGAGCGCGAACGGGATCAGCACGAACCCAGCCAGCGTCGTTAGCTTGAACTCCAGGATCGCCACGAAAAGCTGCACCGCGAGTACGAAGAAGGCGACGAGGATGATCGTCCAGGCAAGAAACATTACGGCAATCAGGATGAAATTGTGAAAGAAGCTGATCGGGCCGAGCATGTCGCCGATTTCGGCCAGCAAGGGTTCTGCCGCCTCGAACCCAACCCCGGCAATATAGCCCGGTCGCATAAGGTCGCCTGCCGTCAGCGTGCTGGAGCCCGCCTTCACACCGAGGCTCGCGAAGCTCTCGAACACGATGTTGGCGAGCAGGGTGAAGTTGCCGATGATGAAGGCGAAGAAGCCGACATAGAGCACCTTCTTGAGGAGGCCCGACATGACGTCGGCATTCTGCGACAGCGCCCAGAAGAGACCGGCGAGCGTGATGTCTATGACTATCAGTGTGGTTGTCAGGTAAGCGACATCGCCGGCAAGCAGGCCGAAGCCTGAATCGATATAGGCAATGAAGGTTTCGAGGAACCGGTCGATGACGCCCATCTCTTCCATGACGGGTCAGTCTCCGAGGAAGGATTTAAGACGGGCCCGGCCGCGTTCGGCCTCTTCAAGCTCACGTGCCCGGTCGAAGGCTATGGCCCGGTAATGGGCGGCCATCAGCGCTTCCATCTGGATCAGCTGTTCGGCCGAGAGTGCACCGATCTGGTTGCCGGCCTGCAGGGCCTGGAGATTGCCGATGGCTGTCTGGCTCTCATCCACCAAGCCGGTCAGTGCCTCGGAATCCTCGGCATTGTTGCGCACGGTCTCAGCGACCATGAGGAGCGTGTGCTTGTGGGCATTGCGCGACTGGCGCCAGCGGGCGCGCGCATCCTCTACAAGTACATCGGACTGAGGCGGTGTGTCGCCATAGGTTTCAGGATAGAGGTTCTCATACTCCTCCTCGACCTCCTCGACGCCGTAGCCAATCCCTTCGGCGTCGCGCATGAGTTCTCCGATGCGGCGGATGCGGTCGGCAATGATGGCGCGGGCAACTTCGACAGGCAGGGTTTCCAAATCCCGCGCCATTTTCTCGATCATGTCGATCTCATGGGTGAGCTGGCGAACCTGGTTATCGATTTCCTGAAGCGCTCGCACGGCCTGCAGGATGTTCTGGGCGTGGTTGGCCGGGTCGTAGACAGCAAGCTGCGCCGAGGCGGGCGGGGCCATCAGGCCAGACAGCGGAATGGCAACAAGCGCGACGGAAGACAGAAGGGCTTTCATTTGGGGGCTCCTATTCAGCGGCGATTTGTGGGAGGGGTGCGCTCGGCTGCTCGGCCAGCAGGTCGGCGGCCCAGCCAAGCTGTTTCAGCTCCAGCCAGCTCCGGGCGAAGCCCGCTTCCGCGTCGGCCTCAAGACACTGATCCATGAGCTTCTGGTCGGCAGGGGAGGCGGCGCCGCAGAAGGCAAGCGCGACTTCGCCGAGGCCCAGCTCGAATAGCCGGCAGCCAAGCGGCGAGGTATAGTAATAGTCCCGCTTCGGGATGGCCTTGGCGAGAATGTCGATCTGGCGGTCGTTCAGCCCGAAGCGGCGATAGATCGCCTGGGCAGTCGGTTCGAGTGCTCGCTCATTCGGCAGGAATATCCGCGTCGGGCAGGACTCGATCAGGGCGGGCGCAATGGATGCCCCTTCAATGTCAGCAAGCGACTGGGTCGCAAACATGACCGCAACATTCTTCTTGCGCAGCGTTTTCAACCAGTCGCGCAGGCGAGCGGCAAATACCGGATGATCGAGAAACAGCCAGGCCTCATCAAGAATGAGCAGGGTGGGCTTGCCATCAAACCTGTCTTCCAGACGATGGAAGAGATAGGTGATCACCGGCGCGACCGCAGACGGGGTCTGCATCAGTTCGTCCATCTCGAAGCAGGCGACCGATGACAGGTCGAGGGCCTCGCTGTCGCTGTCGAGCAGATTCCCGTATGCGCCTTCCAGCGTGTAGGGATGGAGGGCCGCTTTCAGCGTGTCCGATTGGAGGATGAGGCAGAGCCCCGTCAGGGTGCGTTCGGCGCGGGGGGCCGAAGCCAGAGATTTCAGCGCTTCCCAAAGCGTGGATTTGAGATCGGGTGTGATCGTTACGCCTTCGGCTTCCACTAGTCCGATCAGCCAGTCAGCCGCGAAACTCGCGCCGCGATCGGTGTCGATGTCCGCGAGCGGTTGCAGGCTGGGGCGTTCCTTACCGGCAAGCGGCAGCCAGGCACCATTCATGGCCAGTGTGATCGCGCGCGCCGAACGGCCCTTGTCGAACACGAAGACCTGCGCGTCCTCGTAGCGTTGCCATTGCGATGCCAGGAGCGACAAGAGCACCGATTTGCCGGACCCGGTCGGCCCGACAATCAACGTGTGTCCGACATCGCCGACATGCAGGTTGAGCCGGAACGGTGTCGTGACTTCGGTTTGCGCTTCGATCAGGGCGCGATCTGCTAGATGCACATTCCACGCATCGCCGGCCCAGACCGACGAGATCGGCACAAGGTGAGCGAGGTTCAGCGTATGCAGGATCGGCTGGCGGACATTGGCATAGACTTGCCCCGGCAGAGACCCAAGCCAGGCTTCGACGGCGTTCAGCGTCTCGCGGATCGTCGTGAACCCGCGCCCATTGATCACGCGCTCCACGGCGCGTGTGCGCTCTTCGACTTCTTCACGCGAGGACCCCATCAAGGTCAGCGTGGTCGTGACATAGCCATAGGAGACAAGATCCGAGCCGAGTTCCTGCAGCGCTGCATCGGCATCGGCGGCCTTGTTGTCGGCATCATTGTCGAGAAGTGCGGCCTGTTCGTTGAACAGTGTCTCCCGCAGGACCGCGCCGACGGATTTCCGCTTCGCAAACCAGTGTCGCCGCTTCTTGGCGAGGAGCTTTTCGGCCTCGGCCTTGTCCATCGCGATGTATCGCGTTGTCCAGCGATAGGCGAAGCCAAGCCGGTTGAGTTCATCCAGCATGCCGGGCAGTGTCGAGGCCGGAAAGCCCAGCAAGGTCAGCGTCGCGAGGTGCGCCTCGCCAATCCGCGGCTCCAGCCCGCCTGCAAAGCTTTCATCGGCGAGCACCGCATCGAGAAAAACTGGCAGTTCCGGAACCGACACGTTGTGCCGTTTCGACGATATACAGGCATGGAGATAGGTAAGCGTCTCTTCATCCGAGAGCGGATGGATCTCATCCAGGGCCGTCGCAAGAAGATCGAGCGTCTGCGCGGCGCGTGTCTGGAAATGTTCGAGCCGCTGGCGCCAGTCCTCACCATCCCGCTTCTCGGGCCGCTCGATCAGCGCCTTCTCGGCCCGGCCCGTCGCATCGGCCGGCGGGAGCCAGAGCAGCGTCAGATAATAGGCGCTCTCGAACTGGGCGCCGGTCTCTTCGGCGGCTGCGCGTCGTTCCTGCTCAATCAGCCAGGCTGCCGGGCATTCAAAAGAGCTTTCCTCTAGCGATACGGCTTCCGCCCGCACCGCTTCGAAGACGAGCGCCCAGCCGGACCCGAACCGGCGGAGAACATTGTTGACCCGTGCAGTGACTGCAACGAGTTCGGCTTCTGTCGAGCTTTCAAGGTCGGGGCCCCGATAGCGGAAGCTTGCCTGGAAGGCGCCGTCCTTGTTGAGGACGACGCCCGGCGCGACGAGGCACGCCCAGGGGAGGTAGTCTGAGAGGTGTGCCGGTTTCGCCGCGTATTCGGAAAGGTTCAGCATGAAAGATGTTCCTTGTGACGGGCAGACCGGATTGCGACGGGGAGAAAATCCGGATCGGACCGGGCCATGAGGACGGCTAGCGAGTGTCCCGCCACCCAGACCACAAGCCCCGGTATCCAGAGCCGGAGGCCGAGGGCCAAAGCTGCCGCGAGGGTCCCGATGGCGATGGCGGCCGAACGTGGCGCGCCGGCCATCAGGATGGGTTCGGCGAGCGAGCGGTGGAGGGGGATCTCGTAGCCATCGAGCATCAGAGCACCGCGCCGCCGCCGAAGCTGAAGAAGGTCAGGAAGAACGATGTGGCCGCAAAGGCGATCGACAGGCCGAACACGATCTGGATCAGTTTGCGGAATCCGCCAGAGGTCTCGCCGAATGCGAGCGTCAGCCCGGTCAGCGTGATGATGATCACCGCGACAATCCGGGCGACAGGGCCTTCGATCGATTGCAGGATCTGGTCGAGTGGGCCTTCCCAGGGCATGCCCGTGCCCGCGGCATGGGCGGGGAGCGATAACACGCTCACCGAAGCCAGCAGTACGCCGGCGTGAAGCGATCGGTTGAGGGCCTTTATCTGGTCGTAGAACATCGGTCGGTCTCCTTAATTGACAATGTTGAGAAAAGGGGCAGCCAGCGGCTCGGTCCGGTATTCGGCGCCGTCAAAGCCGGTAATCCGGAGTGCCTGCTCGACGCGGCGCGCGCCGCTCGCGCGGGACATGAAGACGACCACGTCGACCGCTTCGCCAATCAGGGCATGGGGAAGGGCAGTCGTCGCTTCCTCGACCAGCTGTTCGAGCCGCGTGAGTGCGCCGGAGGCTGAGTTTGCATGAAGCGTGGTGATCCCGCCCGGATGGCCGGTATTCCAGGCCTTGAGGAGATCGAGCGCCTCGCCGCCGCGCACCTCGCCGACGATGATCCGGTCAGGTCGGAGCCGCATGGTTGAGCGCACGAGATCGCGGAGTGTGATGCCGGACCGGTGCGTCCTGAGCTGAGTCACGTCCTCTGCTGAGCAACGGAGTTCGCGGGTGTCCTCCAGGATGACAATCCGGTCGTCTGCCAGAGCGGGCTCAGACAGGAGCGCATTGGTGAAGGTCGTCTTGCCCGACGAGGTTCCGCCCGCGACAACAATGTTAAGCCGGTCTTCCAGCGCCTGGCGCAGTCCGGCGCAGAGAGCGGGTGTCAGCGCGCCGGTCTCGACATATGTATCAAGAGCAATCGGACAACCGGCAGGTTTGCGGATCGCAAAGCAGGGCGCTTCGGCAATTGGCGGCAGGATGCCTTCGAACCGTTCGCCGGAGCCTGGCAGTTCGGCCGACACAATGGGTGAGGCCCGGTCGCAGGCCTCCCCGACAGAGGAGGCGACAAGCCGGATGATCCGCTCGCGTTCAGCGCGGCCGAGCGTCTCGGATGCACGGCGCAAACCAAAACCCGCCTTTTCGACCCAGACTGAACCATCGGGATTGGCGAGGATCTCGATTGTATCGGGCGCTGCGAGTGCTGCCCCAACCGGCCCATCAAAGGCGGTGCGGAGCATCGCCGTGCGGCGGGTCTCGGTCTCGCTGGGCTGGGGCATGGCAGACATGGCAGGGCGTGGTCCTCATCGCTGATGAGACCAAGATCACGTCGTTGCCGGTCGCTGCACAGATGGGCTAGAAGGGGACCGAAGGATGGGGAAGGATAGGGAAGGAGCCCAAACGGGCCAGTATCTACGCCGAAGTTTTGCCAACGCTGTGGCGTTGTGGAAAATGAGTTGAAGAATACCCGGGAGAATCTTGGTACCTAGGGGTTGAAACAACAAAGGCGACTTTCATTGGCTAAAGCGGCGTCAAAGCGAAGGAAAAAAATTGAGTTTCTCGACAGGTACCAGCTTGGCGAGACATACCTCGTCCCGCCCGACGCAAGAAGTGGCCGAGCGGGAATACTGGAAGGGTTTTCACCGGCTGGAGATGAAGTCATTGTTCGCGAGTGGCGACGAAAAGCCGGTGACGAAGATCTCGTGGAGATTTGGAAACACGAGCTCCGGCAGCTCTATCGGCTCGCCGGCTATCCGGGGGCTAGCGAACTGATTTGCCAGGTTGCTGCAGCCGGATTTGACAAGGACTCTTATTATATTGTTCTTAGCCCGTCCCAACGCCGCCCACTGAAAGTGTTCCTTGAAAGTACAAGTTCACGCGCCGCGTGGTTGCGCGGGCTCTCCCAACCCCAAAACCGCATCCGCATTTGGAAAAATGTTCTTTGTATCGTGGATGGGATCGGGATCCTCCACAAAGAGGGAATAGTTCATCGCAACCTAGACGAATGGGCTATCTTGACGTCCGCAGGGGATGAACCCGACTTCCAGCTGACTGGTTTCGAATGGTCCCTCAGGCTGAGCAGCACTACTGACAAGAAGCTTGACGATTTATTGGGTGATAGTGGCGTAATTTCCTTTGCTAGGGATTGGCATGACTTGGCGCTCTTGATTGCCCGCCTGTTCAACATTGAAGAGCAGCGACTCGGTGACCCCAAGATCGCCGACCATCGTGTCCATGAGCACATAACAGCCGCCGAAGTGCGCCTGCTGAGGGACATGCGAGCCCCCGGCCTGTTCGACAATTTCAATAGCTCCCAAGTCCGGCAACGCATCAAGGAAATAATTACTAACCTTCAAGCCTTCTCGGTCGCGAATGAAGCGTCCTGGCTCCTTGTCTTCAACTTGTCGCAAACAAGCCCTCTCTCAAGGACAGTGAGGGAAGCGTCGTCGCAGGAAGTGGAAATGGACGACAAGGATGGACAGCTGAGATGGATCAGCGACGATCTGTCCCCGAGTGCAATGCTTGTTTCCACGGAGCATGATGGTCGTAAGCGCTTCTGGCTCAAGGGCAGGGAGCTTGCCTTTGAATTGCGCCAATTCGATTCGAGGAAGCGAACCCCGAGCTGGCGCATGGCGTTTGTGTCAAAAGGCATTCCGAAAGGAGAACTCATAAAGCCGTCCGAAGTCGAAGTGCCAATTCGCGTAGATGCGTTGAGGCTGTTTGATATCGGGAAAGCACATGAAGCGTTTGACAGGGTGATCGACAAGGCACCGGATTGGGAGACGCTGTTTTCGACCCTCAACAGCTCGGACAAGGACTTCTCGAGTCCATCCGACCGCCTGGTAACCGGATTCCATTTATTGCACGCGATCGATGTGGCGCTTGCCGCCACTCTCGCATTTCCAGTCGAAATTGTATCCCACCAATCCCAAGAGCGAACTATCAGCCTAAAATACAGGCGCGATTCGTCGCTTGAGCGGCTCTCAAGCGCCCTGGGTATGGAACATCCTGCTGAACGCCTCGCGCAAGCGCTTGCCGAAGAGGAATTGGACAGCAGTGATGGTTGGATTCTCAGTGAGTCGCTCAATATTGGGCGTACCAGCCAATCAAACATTGAACTCGAATTTGCGCATCTCTCTGAAGAGCCGGCTGATGATCCGCTATATACATTTACGGAACAGTTGGGGGTCAATATTCCAGGCCGGAAAGGGTACCTGCAACCCTTGGACCTGGTCGGGACCTTTACGCAGTTGCAAAGGCGCTCCAAGGCGCTGCAACTCTTAAGCGAGCACACCGAGCTAGTTGGAACCCTGGTTGATCCCAGGAGCCGTATCTCGGATACGCATGAGCGGGTGAAAAAGGACAGTTCATTCCAAGAACTGGATCTACCCAAACAAAGGGCTCTCGAGGATATCCTCTCGGTATTGCCCTTGTTCACGCTCCAGGGGCCGCCGGGGGTTGGGAAGACTTTCCTGCTGAGAGATCTCTTGGAACGCCGCTTCAGGGGCGACCAGACTTCGAGGCTATTGGTGAGCTCCCAAGGCAATCACGCGCTAGATCATTTGCTGCATGAGTTCCATTCGGGTTGGCAGGAATCTGGTGAAGAACAGCCGCTTACTGTCAGGTGCAAGTCTCGTTTCAACCGGAGTCCTCCCTCCGACTACGATATTGACAGTGTGCGAAAAAAATTGGCGACTGGTATTACGTCTTCCAGCTTGATCAGTGTTGCTTCCGGTCAAGTCGAGCAGCGCCTGCAGGACTGTGCGTCGGGATCGGGGAGCGGCGAGCGGGAAGGACGTGCGCTTGAGGCGCTTATTCTCAGGTCTGCGAACATCGTCTTGGCAACCACCAACTCTGAAAGCTTGGCGACGCTGTTGGATGAGCATGCCCAGTTCGATTGGGCAATCATTGAGGAAGCTGCAAAGGCCACCGGAAGTGAGCTTCTTTCACCAATGATGTTGTCCCACCGGCGCTTGCTAATTGGTGACCACAAGCAACTCCCGCCATTCGGCACGCGCGAAGTGGACAGGTTGCTGGGCGACCCCTCCAGGCTGAAAGAAATAGTTGTATCCCTGCCTTCGCTCTTGGACCGCAGCGTGGCCCACCTCCTTGACGACGAGATTGAAGTACGCCTTGGGAATTCAGTCGAAGAAATGGAGAAAACCTGCGGACAGGCCGCTCAAGCCTTTTCGCTGTTCAAGTCTATCCTGTTGGACGAGATCGACCGGCAATCAACAGGGAGGCCGGGCCGGAAGACCGGAGGGGCGCTGACGGAACAGCACAGGATGCACCCTGCGATCTGTGAAGTCGTGTCGAAGTGTTTCTATGATAACAAGCTCGTGACGTCTGGGCGAAGGGAGGTCTCAGCGAAGCGAAATGAGTCTTGGATCGGAACCAAGGACCCGTCGAAGTTGCCATCTGCACCTATTGTCTCACTCAATATGCCATATGAAAGGACGGAAATCGGTGCGGGCCGGTTTGAACATGAGCCGAGATTTACAAACCCCTCGGAATGTCAAGTCGTCCTTGAAGCTATCGCAAACCTTTCGGTCCAGGAGCACCGGCTGGGATTACCCTCGCTTGTGGTGCTGACCCCTTACTTGGAGCAGGTCCGTTTAATTCGTCGCGAAATCAACGACTCGGAAAATGCCAAGCAATCCCTCAAGCAATTCCGGTCAGTCTTGCCAGATGGTGGTTGGGTGGCAACTGTCGATAGTTTTCAAGGGAACGAAGCAGACGTGGTCGTATTCTCACTTGTGAGGAACAACCGGGCAGCAACAATCCGCCGTGCGTTGGGATTCATAGCTGATGAGCGCCGGTTCAATGTCCTACTCAGCCGAGCCCGGGAGCGCCTAGTTTTTGTGGGAAGCCGTGAGTTCCTGAAGACAATCTCAGAACCTTTGGGATTGGAATCCAGGCAGGACGCTGCCTTCCTGAGAACCTACCTGGAAGTGACCGGCAAGTTGGGCAAAAGCGGACAGCACAGGGTGAGGGACGTCCGGATCGAGGATATCAAGGCATGAAACGGCCCGTCTATGTTGCGATGCCCATGTTGCAGCAGTCATACGAGTTTGAACTTGAGAGCGGTCGGCGCTGGAATGCAGTCGAGCACCTAATCCTCCAAGCGATTTGCCAGAAGGCCCAGTCCGCCGGCGATATTTCGCGGGCGGGCAACATGCCTCGGCGGGTCGCACTCGAAGCACTCATCCGGCTAATGAGGGCCGGATGGGTCGAGTTGAGCCAAGCTGCAAGCGAAGTCCACTTTTCCGCGACGGACCGCGGACGGACTGTAGCAATGTATGAAGATCTGCCATTCACGACAGAAACGAAAACCAGGCGGCTGAGCTTTGCAGTGGATCTAGTGTCGGGCAAAGTCCTCAACAAGCGCGAACTCAAGCTCATGCGACCCGATGAATGGCGCGAATTTGCAGAAGCGAAAGTTGCAGTTGAAGTCTCCAAGCCAGATATCAGCAATACTGATTTTGGCCATACAGCGCCACTGATCCGGGCGTTGGTTCGGGAAGATGAAGATGTCGTTCGAATAAAGCCATCAGTCCATCCTCCTTTGGATAGGCTGGCAGTATTCCTCGTGCGGGGGGATAATGTTGAAGGCTTGCCCAGAGATGCAGCCGGACTGAATGGTTCGATACTTGAAGCAGCCAGTAGAGTGCCAAGCGAGGCAAAAGCAGATGGGGCGGCCAAACAGGTCAAGATAATTGCACCGGACAAGGAACAAGTCCGGCCGGTCCGTCATACGGCGGTGAGGCATGCGGATTATGTCCTAGGCGGAGCTGATCACCGTAGCCTAATACAACGGACGCTGCGCAAGGCTCGGAAACTAGTGGTTATTCATACCACGTTCCTGCGCGAGGGGGCTTTCCTCGCCCTCCAAGAGGATTTCAGGGCAGCAGTGAATCGCGGTGCAAAGATCCATGTGTTCTGGGGGCAGGGTGACAGCGCTACGGAGGCCGCCAGTTCGAGGGCCGAAGCGGAAAGGTTACGCATACAGTTAGGGAACTGGGGGTTAAATTCCAACATAACAATTCACAACGCTTCGACCAATTCTCACGCCAAGATACTCTTAGCCGATGACGGCAGCGGTGATTTTACCGCTACGATCGGATCGTGCAACTGGCTGTATTCCGGTTTCGACAGCTTTGAAGCGTCCGTTATCTTGCGCGACCCGCGACTGGTCTCGGATGTGTTATTCGAGCTGGCTGAAATGGTGCGAACGTCAAATCGGGACTTTACCGATATTGGCGTCAATTTTCTACAACTCGCCCGAACGCTCGCGATCCGCTCACCTAGGAATGGGACCTCCGAGGTAAAGATCTTGATTGGGGAAGAGCACGATGATTGCGTGCTTGATGCTAGGGACAATGCGCAGCGGCAAGTCGACGTCATTAGTCACAGGCTTGGCGTCACAGCCGTGCCAGCAATTATCCTGCCCATGGTGTCAGCGACACGGGCAAGGGGTATACAGACAAACCTGTTCTATTCAAAAGCAAGCGGGCCTGTAAGCAGCGAAGACTCACAAGAGGTGCGGAATGGCTACCAGGGCGAGGGCGTCAGTATCACCCCCGTTTACTCTCCAAGAGTACATGCGAAGATGCTCCTGCGCGATGACGATCATGGGATCATAACCAGCCTCAATTGGCTATCCGCCGATACCTCGAATGCGCGGCCACACCAAGAAATGGGCGTCATGATCCGTTCCCCTGGCTCGGCGCGGCACTTACGGGAACAGTTCCAGGTTAAGCGCGAGTATGCAAGCTAGCCGGTCCTGCAACGATTAGTTCCAGATATGCGGGTTGGAGCGGTCGACGACGCGTTTGGTCAGCGCTTCGAGCTCGCTTCGCGCACGAGCTGCATCCGCCGGCGTTTCGAACGGGTTATTGCCCGGCCGCTGCCTCAGCCATTCGAAGATGAATTCGACCAAGAGGTCCGTCTGGAACGCTGTTCCGGTCTCCAGCTTCTCGATCTGGTCTTCAACGCGCTCCAGCCGCTGGATGATCGCCGCATCGGGCCGATCTTCAGGCGGCGTGAACAGCAGGGTCAGCGCCTCATCTATCAAGGTGCCGACGTGGACGCCATGCTCTGCAGAGAACTGCTTCACCTTGCGATGGTTCGTCTCGGAGACGCGGATATGAAGCCTGGGATTGCGCGCCATGTCCTAGATCTCCCGTCCGCCATTTTCCTGGGCATGCAGGTAGTAGCGCGCAATCTGGTCTTGGATGCTACCACGCTGCTGCGGTGCGCGTTCTTCCTCCGCCGCAATATCCTGCGTGGCCTCATCCTCATCGCCGATGTCAGGGCCTACGGACCGCGCCAGCCCACCTGCATCGTCGTTAGAGGGCGACGGACCAGACTGATGATATCCGCCAAACCACGATGTATTGGCACTGGCAGCCACACTCGGCAGAGCACCGACCCGCTCGGTGAAATTCCGGTCTTCATAGTAGCGGAGTTTCTTCGCGCGGATCGGTGGATGGCTCGCCAGAAAGATCAGCGCGTCATCGGCCGGCATCTGCATCACTTCGCCGGGTGTCAGGAGCGGACGCTGTGTTTCCTGCTGCGAGACCATGACATGACTGAGCCAGGGCGCGAGCCGGTGACCAGTATAATTCTTCTGGTTTCGCTGCTCCGTCGTGGTTCCGAGCATGTCGGAAATACGCTTGGCGGTGCGCTCGTCATTCGTCGCGAACGCGATCCGGACATGGCAATTATCGAGGATCGAATTGTTCTGCCCGTATGCCTTCTCTACCTGGTTCAGAGACTGAGCAATCAGGAAGGCGCGGATCCCATAGCCCGCCATGAAGGCGAGCGAGCTCTCGAAGAAGTCGAGCCGTCCGAGCGCCGGAAACTCATCCAGCATAAGCAGCGTCTGCCGGCGATCTTGCCCATCGGGCAACTCTTCACAAAGCCGCCGTGCAATCTGATTGAGGATCAACCGCATCAAGGGCTTGGTTCGCGAGAGATCAGAGGGCGGAACAACCAAGTACAATGACGCAGGTTTCCCACTCCGAAAAAGATCCTCAATCTGCCAATCCGAACCGGATGTCGCCCGCTGAACGATTGGGTCGCGGTAGAGTCCCAGAAATGAAACCGCCGTCGACACGACCGACGACTTTTCATTCTCGGACTTGTTCAAAAGCTCACGCGCTGCTTCCGCCACAACCGGATGCGTCATTGGCCGGTCGCGGCTTCCGAGATGGTTCGCTTCAAGCATTCGCTCCAGCGTGTCATCGATCGGCCGGGTCGGATCAGAGAGCAGCGTCGCCACGCCCGCAAGCGACTTGTCGTCCTCGGCGTGAAGAACATGCAGGATGGCGCCAACAAGCAGTGAATGCGCCGTCTTGTCCCAATGGCTACGTCGCTCCAGGGAGCCGTCCGGATCGACGAGTATGTCCGCAATATTCTGCGCATCGCGAACCTCGTGCGCGCCGAGCCGCACTTCAAGCAATGGGTTGAACCGCGAACTCGACAAATCCGTCGGATCGAAACGGACACAGCGAGAGAAGCTCGATCGCCACTTTGAGGTCAGCGCCCAGTTCTCTCCCTTGATGTCGTGAATGATGGCATTGCCGGTCCAGGAAAGAAGGGTAGGGATCACCAACCCCACACCCTTGCCTGACCGTGTCGGCGCAAAGGCCATGACATGTTCTGCGCCAGCGTGCCGGAGATAGCGCCCTTTGAACCGTCCCAGCACCAAACCTGACGAACCCAGCAGACCAGATTGCCGAACATCCCGAACCGATGACCAGCGCGCCGAGCCGTAAGTCGTCGCATTCTTCTCGCGTCTTGCCCGCCATAGCGATGCGATGATCGCCATCACAATCCCGGCGATTCCACCGAGCGAGGCAATCACACCGGCCCGTGCAAACACGTCTGGGGCATAAGCATCATAAGCATACCACCACTGGAACAGCCGCCAGGGTTTGTAGACCGGCTGACCCGCCACTTCGAACCAGGCTCCGCCCAAACGAGGTTGATGGTCTAGAACCCCAGCCACCCACTGCGTCGCAATCCACACCGAACAGGTGATCAGGAAAAGCGTCAGAAGAAATTGGCCAAAGAGGAATTTGGTAGGGGTCATGATCCGCCCGTCCGATTGAGAACCGGTAGGAGAATTGCCCGCCAAGCTACATCAAGCGACATGGAGCTTGAGGAGTTCCAGGGAACCAGAGGTCTCGGGGACGCGGGGCAAGGACTGGCTAGGTTCAGAGCGATTGCTTAATGTCCAACGCAATTTGTTGTTCCTCAATTGTTCTGGCCTGGGTATAAGTATGGCCATGGATCAAGCAAAAGAGAGCGAAAGCAGAACACTGCCCCAATCCCAACTTGAGGCGATTGCGCAAGCTCTGGGGGATACAGAAGACGGCTTAACGAACAGCGAGATTGATCGGCTGATCGTCGAGTGCCGAATGGTTGATCCTGGACCGGGCACCAAATGGAAGCGGATATATAACGCTTTCGCTGAAGTGCAGAACCGCAAGCAAAATCGCACTAACGTACTTGAGTTCATCCGTAGAGCGATGGCGCCGGTCAAATACATGAGATCGCCGGAAAGGTTTGAGACCCTCCGCAGAAACCTCAATGGCGTTTTGCTGTTCTCGGGGATGCTGGTGGATGATCGGGGTAAATTGGTTCCAACAACAACGGCAAGCACTATCTCAGATGCCCGGCGGCGCGCAAATGATCTACGCGCTGATCTGAAAGATCGCGGTGTTCATCCTGATGTGTTGGCTTTCTGCAAGGAAGAGCTTCTCGCGGACAATTACTTTCACGCGGTCCTAGAGGCGACGAAAAGCATCGGTGACAAGCTTCGTACCAGAACGGGCTTGCAAGACGATGGAGGCGTTCTCGTTGACCGGGCACTATGCGGTAACCCGCCAATGCTCGCGATAAATCCGCTTAAAACAGAAAGCGAAAGGTCTGAGCAAAAGGGTTTTGCCAACCTCGTCAAAGGAACATTCGGGATGTTTCGGAATCCCACCGCGCACGAAGCTCGCAAGAATTGGAACATGAGCAAGGATGATGCGACGGATTTGTTGTCATTGGTCTCGTTGATTCATCGCCGGGTTGATGCGTCGCATATGCCTGACAGGACAACAGCTAAGAACTAAGAAGATGAAGAGGTATTTGGTTTATCCGTTTGACTTTGACACGCGCGCCGAGTTGTTGCGCACGGAAATTCAAGATTCATGGGAAGAGAAGATAAAGGCGCAATGGCGCACAAATAGGGAGAGTCTTGAGGCGAGCCTTCGCAAGGAACTTGGTGACCACAACTTCGATATGAAGTTGAAGAATGTTAGAGACTGCGGATCAGCACCATTTTCCATCGTTTCGTATCACAACCCATTGTACCATCAGGCACGGTACGCGTTTTATCATGGGTATTACTATCCCGCGCTTCTGGCCGCCTGTGCTTTGGGAGAGCGTATGCTCAATCATATGATATTGGACCTGAGGGACGAGTTCAGTGGCACAGAGCAATACCGAAAGGTTGCTAGGAGAAACTCGTTTGATAATTGGGACGTTGCGATCAGCACTCTTGAGGCTTGGGATATCTTTCAAGCCGATTGCGTCACCGCCGATTTCCGCGCCTTAAAACGACTTCGGCACCGTTCTGTTCACTTTTCTCCTGAGACGTATCGAACGTTGCGTGAAGACGCCCTCAGCGCTTTGCAGCATTTGGCGTCGATAATCCGCGTACAGTTTGGATTTGACGGGGCGGCCAGATGGATGCTGCCTGGCACGAAAGGAAACCGTTTCATTAAGAAGGACAGTGAAGCCGACCCCTTCCTGGTGAAGTATTATCTTCCCCAATGCCCGCTTGTCAGCCCGATGTTTTCGATCAACTTCCTGCCTCAGGGCATCGGCTTTTTCGACTTTAAAGACACCGAGGATCGAGAGGTTTCCGATGCCGAGTTCGCTCGTCTCTACAACGAACGTGATCCGACCTTGATTGCACCGTCAAAAGTGCCGCCGGAAGACAACATAGTGTGGTATCTCCGCCAATAATGAACCTGCGCTGTCTTCTTGTTGTTTCTCTCGGATGCAGAAGAGCGGCCTGGCCACGTTTGCCTATCTCAGAGCGTCTACAATCGTTGACTAAGTTCGATAAGGCGAGAATCGGATCGCAACGAGGGATCGGCTTCTGCAAGAACTGACAAAGCAGTTTCAGCCCCATAAGGCCATCGTGACTTGTCATCGGGAAGGACCGCATACAACAGGGTCAACATGGCGGTTGGGTGTTGTCCGGCAATCGTTTCATCGCTTTTACGGAGTTCGGGGATGAAAAGCCGATCATCGCCGACTTTTGTGACCAGGGTTGCTACAATCTCTGCAATTTCCGGAAATTTGTCTTTCTGAGCTAGAGCCAACTCTACAAGGCGTGCTGACATCTTACTGGTGCGCAATGATTTTTGCTTCGGCCACACGTTGCGAAGGAATTCGACCAAATCCTCCGACCATTCTTCTTGTTTACGTGAGAAACGGTCTATTCTCCATAGAATGTTGCTCTGGAACCGATCACTCCCCTCGATGATCAGAGAACGTAGTTCTTCGTTGGAAACCACACGTTTTCCGTCGATTGTTGTTTTCCACCCCGACAAAAAGAAAACAGCCAGGAATTCGGAATTCCTATTCTCATCGTCCTCCTGTGTTCGCACAACAGCTTCAAGGTGGGGGCGGAGCGTAGTGTAGAGAGGTATTTGTGGAATGGAGCCGCTACTGAACACGCCAGCCCAGAATGCTTCAACATCGCGGCAGTCATCATAGCCATCTTGCAGGACGGAAAGGAGGTTGTCTTGCGTCCATGATGGGTCAACATAGTTGAACCAACGAATGCGCAGGCAGAACACACAAATGCAAAATGCTCTTGTGTCTTGAGGCAGGGCAAGAAGTTGTTCGGCGCTTCGTTTCCAGGATGCAGGAAGTTTTTCGCCTTTTTCAAACTCCTTATCGCCAATAACGCTCACCAGCATTTCGGCCAGCCTTCCGGGGGAAGAATTTATCGCCGCACTCACCCAGTCACGCTTACGTTCTGTGTCGACTATTGCACTCTGTCCAGCAGTGTTGCACTGCTTCAGAGTTTCAACAAATAGCGCCCAAAGTTTCTGGTAGCTCTCTGGGGCATCGCTCAGGAGAGCGGGAGCCACTGATTCAAACCAGAATGAAGCGGAGTGAGACAGGCTTGAAAACTGTTCTGCTGAGAGCTTGCATAGAGCGGCAATAATCTCTTTGCGAAAGGCAGTTGTGTCACCTTTCCGATTTTCCACCCGAAGGAACTTGTCCCAAAACTCCTCTTCAAAATGGCCGCTTGAAAGACGTGCACACAGCGCATCCAGTGCTCTCCGGGGTTCAGCAGCGCTTAAGCCGCTAAAAGGTTGGTACTCGACCAACTTACCCACAGGCCTTCGATTCATATCCAGAAGCATTGGAATGATATCTGCGCTTTCGACGCCTTTTAAAATACCAAAATCCGTATCGATGCGGACCATTCCACCACCTCCGTCGTGAGCACTTGCGGCGCTTTGCGCATATGTGTCACTCCAGTCGGGGGCATCCTTTCTTAGAAGTTCGAGTTCTTTGTCGAGGTCAAATGTGAACGAGCACCCTTGGGTGTTGAGCCATATCAGTCGTCGCAGAACAGAATGAGCGACGTAGGCTTTCTGATCATCTCTTGTCCCGCGCTTGGTCTTCGCGCGACCTGCACGAATACGCTTTTCGATTTGCTTTCGCTTCTCGATGCTAATCTCGTTCCAGCGCCTTGACAGTCCGAGAAGCAAATCTCGCTCACCTTTGAACGGCCAGAATGCATCACGGCTCAACGCCAACAAAACGTCAGCAAATTCGTCTGCAGGTGCAATATCCAAATTCCCGAATGCCCAAACGCGCAAGCGTTCCCACATTCTTCCACCAGTCGGCCAACTTCTGAGCAAGGCGAGCGCCTGCGCGGGTGAGATAGCCGCCATACGTTTGAAGAGGTCCGTAAAGAGGATCACGTGCCCGGAGAGCTTGTAGCTTCGATGAAAGCTGGAATCTCCCTCATCTTCGTTCGGCTCGTCAGGCTCGATAGAGCAAATGTCCACCCACGACGAGCGGCGACTTTCAAGGTCCCAGGCAAACTCCAGTGAAGATTTCAACTTGGGCAGTAGCGCTGGAAGATACTCATCCGGAACTGCGACCTGACGAATCCCTTCTGAATAGTCCACCTCAACTTGCACAAGGTCGGAGGTCTTAAGTTTTTTGGATAGTTTGGGCGGAACGGGGCGACGGCGGTAATTTGTTAGTTTTAGGCATGGACTGAATATGTCCGCATATTCCCGTGCAAGCGATTCGTACCATCCTGTATTTCCCGTGTGTAGCGTGAGCGCATAGGCCTTATCCTTGTCGGCTTTTAAAGAATGAAATTCCCTTATCGCGCGCCAGGCGTCGAGAACCGCCTGACTGGTTCCCTCCTCCTGTTTGCGAAACAGTGAGAAATCGACGCCATCCATTACACGACGATGGATATTGCCCTGCTGGCCCGCCCACCAAGCGCATGCAGGTTCATATGCAACCCGACCTATCCAATCAGCTAAGTAGTCTATGCGTGGCGGGAGGCGTGGCACTTCATCCGCATAGTATCCACGCAGGTGAGTTACATTGTCATGCGATATACTGCGGAGATCCTTAGGCGTAGGGGAGAATGCATCCCATGTTTCCGGCGGAATACGGCCTACCCGCATCCCACCTTGTTCTTCTTTTCGTGGCGGGTGATCGCTATCCAGCTTGTAAAGGTCGAAAGGGTTTATGTTTTTCGTTTTATCATAGGAGCCGTCTTCTGGTGCAGGCTCCCCATATCGAATAACGGGGTCGAACACGCAGAGCCACTCAGATGGGAGCGGCGGGCTATACTGAGCGAATGCTTTTGCTCCCGCCGTCGAACGAACGATATGGGCAACTGCGCCTCGCTCCGCAGGGGTCAGTCTTCGTGGTCCTCGTGCCGCAGATTTTAGTGTTTTGGATCGCCACTTCGATGGGTTGACTGAGCGCTTTGCCCAAACTTCAAGACTGTCCCATAGAGTACGATGCCCGCATCCGCTGTGTGTGTCGTAGAGGATGGGATCAACGCCTTTCTCGTCCCACTCGGCGATTGCTTTAGGATCACTCGCGTCCTGAAATGCATAAGCCCGTCCTTGCGAGGCATCGGATTGCCTTAGTCCTTCCAGCAAGTAACGGATCGGGGGGTCGTCAGCAGAATAGCCGACAAACACGGCGACATGCCTATCAAGTACATTTTTAACGAACTCCCGTGCCCAACCCGCCGCGAGATAGGCATCGCCAAATGAAGCACTTGAAAGGACGAACCCATCCTGTGTTGCTCCGCGATAGTCTTTGTCAACGACACCATGAAGATGTACGATGCCCCAGTCCGCCTCATTGAAAGCTATGTGAGGAAGATTTGACCGAGTCGATGTGATCAGGTTCTTCCCGGCCGTCTCAAACAACCGATCAAAGTTCGTCGTTACAATACGAATCTGTCCGGTTAGCAGGGTGCTCAGTTTGAGCAAGGTTCGATGAGCACCGAGGTCAACTTCGCCGACGCTCGATAGCGCTTCTGCGACTGCGGCTTCAATCTGAGTTCGTGTGAACTCTCGCTCCAGCAGGCCAAAAACCCTATCTGATGTAACGACACCAGATAGTTTATGCTGATCTTCGACGGACTGACCGACTGTTCCCCGTCAGCGACCATGAGACAGATCGGCCAAATTGCTTAAGGAGGATTTCTGGCACATCGTAGCCCGCCAAGGGAGCGAAGATGAGACAGAAATCCGGGCCGGAAGGATCGGCCGAAAAACATGTGAAAGAGATACGCCGTAAGACCCGGCGCAAATTCTCTGCCGAAGAGAAGATCCGCATTGTTCTGGAAGGCCTGCGCGGAGAATATTCGATTGCCGAACTGTGTCGGCGTGAGGGGATCGCCCAGGGCCTTTATTACACCTGGTCGAAGGAATTCCTCGAAGCGGGAAAGAGGCGGCTCTCCGGCGATACCGAGCGCCAGGCGACGTCCGGTGAGGTGAGCGGCTTGAAGCGCGAGATGCGGGATCTGAAGGAAGTCGTGGCCGACCTGACGCTGGAAAACCGCATTCTGAAAAAAAGCGTGATCGGGGATGGGGAGGATACCGAATGAGATACCCTGCCTCTGAGAAGCTGGAGATCATCCGGCTGGTCGAACAATCACACCAGCCGGTGAAGAAGACACTGGAACAGATCGGCGTGTCACGTCCGACCTTCTATCGCTGGTATGACCTTTACCGGCGGTTCGGTGAAGCCGGGCTTGAGGATCGGCGCAGCGGCTCCGGCCGGGTCTGGAACCGCATCCCGAACGAGGTGCGTCAGCAGGTACTGGAAATGGCCCTGGATCAACCGGAACTATCTCCCCGGGAATTGGCGGTGACGTTCACCGATGAGAAGCACTACTTCGTCTCCGAGGCCAGTGTTTACAGGCTTTTGAGGGCGCACAACCTGATCACGAGCCCGGCTTTCATCGTGATGAAAGCGGCTGATGAGTTCAGGGAGAAGACCACCGGGCCGAACCAGCTCTGGCAGACCGACTTCACCTATCTGAAAGTGATCGGCTGGGGATGGTTCTATCTCTCCACCGTGCTTGACGACTTCTCCCGCTACATCATTGCCTGGAAGCTCTGTACCGGCATGGCGACGAGCGATGTGCAGGATACGCTGAACCTGGCGCTTGAGGCTTCCGGACTCGATGAAGTAAACGTGATCCATCGCCCAAGACTACTCTCAGACAACGGACCTTCCTACATCTCTGGCGATCTGGCTGAGTATCTTGCCGACAAGGGAATGAAGCATACGCGCGGCGCGCCGTATCATCCCCAGACCCAGGGCAAGATCGAGCGCTGGCATCAGACCCTGAAAAACCGCATCCTGCTGGAAAACTACTTCCTGCCGGGAGACCTCGAAGCGCAGATCGACGCGTTCGTTGGCTACTACAACCACCAGCGCTATCACGAGAGCCTGAACAATCTCACTCCGGCAGATGTCTATACGGGCCGCGGCCAGACCATTCTGCTGGAACGTGAGAAAATCAAAAGGAGGACCATGAAACTACGGCGCTTGCAGCACGCCCAATCCGCTGCTTAACTCAACCCAGATGCGCCAGACCCTCCTTAAGTCAGGCAGCCTGAAGTCTCAAATACCTGACGACGGACA
>NZ_NCSU01000009.1 GCF_002088945.1 Henriciella pelagia
GAGGCTGGTGCGCGCGTCGTTATTGGTGATGTTGATGGGGCCGCAGCAAAAGGTGTAGCGGCGCAGGCTGTCGCTGAGATGCATGCGACCAGTTGCGATATCGGCGAAGACGCCTCGGTGAATGCTTTCGCCGACTTCGCCTTCGATAAGCTCGGGCGGGTAGACCTCTTGTTCAATCATGCTGGCGTGTCGGTCGGTGGGCTTCTCGAGCAGATACCGTCTGAGGACTGGAACTGGATGCTGAACGTCAATCTGACAGGCCTTGGCCGGTCCATCTCGGCATTCGTTCCTCGCATGACGGAGCAGGGCGGTGGCTGGATCGTCAACACTTCCTCCGGCCTTGGCCTGTTTCATGACATGCCCTTCGGTGGTCCCTACCTTGCCACCAAGGCTGGCATAATTGCCTATAGTCGGGCCCTTGCGACTTATACTCGTAATCGCGGCATCGGCGTATCGGTCTTCTGTCCCGATGCAACGGCGACCAACTTCATGTCTGCTGGCCGCCTGACGGGCATACCGAAGGAAATTCTCGCCGCAGGCGTGTCAGCGGACCAGATTCAGACCGCCCGGCAGGCTGCAGAGGTGCTGATCGAGGGGCTGAAAGCTGACCGATTTCTGATCTCCGCGGTACCCGATACATCGGAAAAACTGCTTGCCATGGCAAAAGCTGATCTCGCGCCGGAAAGCGACGCATTCGACGAGCACGGCCAGTCAAGGGTTGTTGTATCAAAGGGCGGCCTTCGTGTGCCCCTCGACAAACGCGATGAAGCCCTGGCACTGTTCCGTGAATTCGCAGGCATCACCCAAGGCCATTATGGCTGCCAGTTTTACGACATAGCGATCAGCGCATCTGATCCCGAACAACTGGTCATATTCGAGGTCTGGGACAGCAAAGCCGCCCTTGACGCGCATGCGGCTGCGCCCGGGGCGATGGACCTGATCATGAAGCTGTTCGCTCTTGGGGCGTCGGATTTCGGGGTTCAGGAAATCCGCTAGGATCGAGCAAATCGATTCCTCCGAGCAAACTGGCCTTGCGAGTTCGTCCCGCAAGGCCGCATTTTCTGCGATCTGTCAGAAATCGATTTCAGCCACCAACCTCGCGCGACAGATCGCGAGGGCGTTAACCGACATCGGCCTGTCGACCTGTTTTCCAGAAACCGCATTATGGGGGCGTCAGACAAATGCAAACTCGTCTCTTCTGTCCGCGGCCTGAGTGTCCTCGGGTGGCCAGGAGCAAGCGCCATTTGAGGAAAGCGACCTCAGGTATTGAGGTGGCGGTCGAGATTAAAGTGATTAGAGATGGACGCGCGTGCTGAAGCGAATTTCTGCAGGTTCGACGCCCGCCAGAACCGTGACATCGCCCGCTCTCGTCGCCGGAACGGCAGATGGGTGTTTTCGGCGCGGTTGTTGAAGTGACGGCCGACCTCCTGGCGGCCAGCGTTTCTGATTTCTTTCATGGCGGCCCCGTGGGAGCGGACGCGGTCTGTAACTCGCGCGTCTGGTATCCCGTTTCGCTTCATCGCTTCACCAACGAACTTCAAGGCTGCGGACTTATTTCGCGTTTTTTGCAACGAAGCTCTCGATGACTTCGACTTCATGCTCGACCGCGCCAGAGAAGAGTGCGTCTTTCATTGATCTTCGCAGACACCTCGTCGACTGGAGGGTTGCGCTGGTAACGTCCGCCTGCATGTTGCGCTCAAAATCAAGTTTGTATACCAAAAGTCGTTCTAATATCGATTGAGCTTGGGGCACGTCCGTGTCCAGGCTGCAGAACAAGACGGAGCCAGGGGGATGAACCAGGAATTCCTGCGACAGCCATTCCTGTACTTCTTGCTGGGGGCTTTGATACTTTTCGGCATAGATGCGGTGCGAAACGGGACACGGACCGAGAGTTCGATCGTCGTAAGTGAAGCGGAAATCGCGCGACTTGCGTCTGGGTGGGAACGGACATGGGGTAGTGCACCAACCGATCAGGAGCTGAGCGGCCTCATCGACGACTGGATTGCCGAGGAAATCTATGTGCGCCAGGCTGAAGCACTGGGTTTGGGCGATGACGACCCGCTGATCAGAAAATATCTTCGCCGAAAGATGGAGCTGCTTACCGAAGGGGTTGTCATCGTTCCGGACCCCGAGGAAGACGAGCTTCGCGCTTATTATGAAGCCAATATCTATAGGTTCTCGCCGGAGCCACTCGTTTCGTTCCGTCAGGCACAGCTGCAACAGCCGGAAAGGACGGACTATCTTTCGCTGGTCAATGAATTGAACCGCGGCGCAGAGGCCGATACGCTGGACGCCTTCACTGAGACGGCTCGCATGCAGCTTGCCAGTCGCTTTCACGTATCCCGCAAGTATGGCGTCTCCTTTTATGACGAGGTTGTCGGCATAGCGCCCGGCGTGTGGCAGGGGCCCGTCGCCTCCTCCGTCGGCGTCCATCTCGTCAAGGTCGAGGCGATGCAAACGCCCGAGCCCATCCCGTTCGACGCGGCGAGGCCCGCCGTCGAAGCGGCCTGGCGTGCAGCCAGGCGAGACACGCTCGAGCAGGAGGCTTTCGAGCGGTTGAAGAGCTACTATGACATCTCCGTTGAGGCCGCACCCGAATGAAAGTCCTCCGCCTCGCCCTGCTCATCGTGCTTGGTGGCCTCTTTAGCGCCATGGCATCGGCTCACGAGCTGCGCTCAGGTTATCTCGAAGTGGTGCAGGTGGAGGAAACGCCTCAATTCGATATTGTATGGAAAGCGCCCGTCCTCGCCGGGCTTGCGCTGGACGTCGAGCCGGTATTTCCGCAGGACTGCAAGGTCGACCCTGTGGCTGCGCAGCGAAATGCTGCCGGCGATATTCTAACCGTCAGTCGGGCGGTGTGCGCAGCCCCGCTAGTCGGCCGGTCGCTGACATTCCGCGGGCTTGAGCAGACGGACGGCGATGTCCTCATCCGCATTGGGGCCCTGAGTGGCACTACTCTCAGTCAGCGCGTCACCTCGCATGATCCCGCTGTCGACTGGGGGCGCGGTGCCAGCGGTTCGCTATTTCCAACCTATTTCGTGCTCGGCGTGGAGCATATCCTGATCGGTCTTGACCATTTGCTGTTTCTCGCCTGCCTGGTGCTGCTTATCCAGCGGATGCAGAAGCTGGTCGTGGCCATCACCTTCTTTACAATCGCCCACTCTCTGACGCTGGTCGCAACGACTTTTGGATGGATCGGACTCAGCATTGCACCCGTTGAAGCGACCATTGCTCTGTCGATCGTTTTTTTGGCTTCGGAGATTCTGCAGGCGCGGTCGGGCAGGCAGACCTTGACGCAGAAATACCCCTGGGTCGTGACGTTCACCTTCGGCTTGTTGCATGGACTGGGCTTTGCATCGGTCCTTTCGGAGATCGGATTGCCGGGCGAGGCCGTGCCGCTCGCGCTCCTGGCGTTCAATCTGGGTGTCGAGGCTGGGCAGCTTCTCTTCGTCGGCGGTACTGTGCTTGCCGTTATGGTGATGAACAGGGTGAGGCTGTTTCAGCCAGCCCGTCTCGTTGCCACCTATTGCATTGGAAGCATGGCAACCTTCTGGGTGATCGAGCGAATGTTGTGATGAACCGATACATGAGCGATACAGGGCATAGAGTCGTCATCAGCTGGGACACCGGTAGGCAGGTCGAAGACGCCAATCTGAACATGACTGGGAGTTCGCATGAGCGTTGCGGCTGAGAGCGCGTACAATCTGATCCGGTCGAAGATCCTGGATGGTAGCTTCGAAGCTGGCAAGCGCCTGAAGGAAGGCGAGCTTTCAAGGGAATGCGAGGTCAGCCGCACGCCTGTGCGAGAGGCGCTGCGTCGGCTGGCGGCGGACGGCCTCGTCGACATAACGCCCAATGCAGGCGCAGTGGTCACGAAATGGAGCCAGTCTGAAGTCTTTGAGCTCTACACGCTCCGTCATCATCTGGAATCGCTCGCCGCGAGTTGGGCCGCTGAACGCCGGACCGAAGAGCAGCTCGACCGTCTGAAGAAACTTGCCGATGCCCATTCGAGGCTCGTCAAGCAAGGCGGTGGGCCAGACTATGAGGCCAAGAACTCAAAGCTGAATCATGAGTTCCACCATTTGATCATCGAAGCGGCAGGAAGCCGGGCCCTGTCGGCTGCTGTGTCGCATGTGATCGAGGCGCCGCTTATGTTCCGCAACTTCAGCCGCTATGACCATGCACGCATGGTGCGCAGCGCGTCTGACCACCAGCATATCGTTGCCGCCATAGCAGACCGTGACGGAGAACTCGCCGGTTCGATCATGAAAGCGCACATCCTCGCAGGCCTCAGAACAATCGTGGAAGACGCCAGCAGCTAAGCCTTGGCAGAATTGGCGGCCGCCAATTTTGTATTCCAAACGGCTAAAAATTATCTAAAAACGCTCCAAAACGCTAAATATTGTACACAACGTCTTGTGCGGTTTCCCGGAATGAGTAATTTCGAGCTGCGGGCTTGTTCGTCGGCGGTGAGCGCTTTGTGTGTGTGAACGCTCATCTCCTGCGACCTCGCCGCGTCTGGGCATTGTCAAAATGGTTAGCTGTCTACTTTTTTGGTGAGATTATTGTCATGCGCCCTCTAAACCATTAGCTAGCTAAGCAATAAGGGCTAAAGATGCTCTGCCGGGTATGTGCACCGGGCGAAAAAGGGAGGATGACATGAAAAAAAATACAATGAATTTCGGTGTACGGCCCAGTCGGGCTGTTTTGATTGCTGCATTGCTGGGAAGCGCTGCGCCGATTGCAGTGGGGCAGGACAATGCCCAGCAGAACGACGAAGATGAAGCGCGCCTCAGCACGGTCACGGTGACAGCGCAGAAGCGCGAAGAGAACCTGCAGGATGTTCCGATCGTCATCACTGCGTTCAGTGAGGATACGGTTGAAGCGCCGGGCGCGGTTGACATTACCGGCCTCAACGGCCTCAGCCCGAACGTGGTGCTCCAGACTCAGGGTCTGGTCCCGAACGTGCCGATGGTGGCTATTCGCGGGATCAGCCACAGCGATCCGGACCCGAACAGCGACCCGAAGGTCAGCACGATTATTGACGGGGTGTACGTGCCCTTTGCCGCCGGCACGATGCTCGACCTGTTCGATGTTGAGCGGGTGGAACTGATCAAGGGGCCTCAAGGCACGCTGTTCGGGAAGAATAACCTCGCAGGCACACTCAACGTCATCACCTCAAGGCCAACTGACGAAGCGGGCGGCGAGGTTCGTCTGACGCTCGGCGAGAATGGCCTTCGACAGGTCCGCGCAAAGCTCAATACCGGCCGTTTCGCAGATGACAGGCTCGCCGCCAAGATCGCGATGAATGTCCGCGAATATGATGGCTACTCCACCAACATCATCACCGGTTCTGATCTTAATACGTCCGACGTCACGGCATTCCGCGGCGCGGTTACCTTTGACCCGACCGACAATATCCGTTCGACACTAGTTGTTGATACGCTGAAGGACGACACAGTCGGCCCTGCCGGTCATGTGACCGACAATGGTTCGGCGGCCTACCTCCTGCTGCCGGAAGAGGCGCGCAACAATGTCCGTGTTGCGGCCTACAATTTCGATCCATTCGTCGAGACTGAGACGACAGGCGTTTCATGGACCACTGACTGGGATCACAGCTTCGGTACATTCACATCCGTCTTTGGATACCGTTCGCTGGCCTATCTCAATGTGGGCGATTTCGATGGCCTGACCGCTCCAGAGCCCGGCCTCCATGTGACGCGCGACTTTGAAAGCGATGCGTACAGCGCTGAGCTTCGCTTTGCCTCCGATACTGGAACATCCTTTGATTACGTCGCCGGTGTGTATGCGAGCAAGGATGAGTTCCGGCAGCAAAATACCGTGTATCCGTCGCCGGTCGTGCTCAGTACATCAGACCTGCAGCAGGACTCCCAGAGCCTGGCCGTATTCGCCCAGGGCGACTGGCAGTTTGCCGAGCAATGGATTCTGACACTTGGCGGCCGCTATACCGAAGACGAGAAGGACTATTTCATCGATGCAGATGTTTTCGTGAACGGCACCTTCATCCCGCCGTCTTCCTTTTCCGACACGTTGAATGCAAGCTGGAGCAACTTCACCCCGCGCGCGGCGCTGCAATATTCGCCGAACGAGAACGTCAATCTCTATGGCTCCGTCTCGACTGGCTACAAGGGCGGCGGCTTCAACTCTCGCGGGACCACGGCGGAGTCCGTCGGCCCGTATGACGAAGAGACCGTGACGGCCTATGAAATCGGCATGAAGAGCGATCTCTTCAACCGCACGATGCGCCTCAACCTTGCGGCCTTCCTCAATGATTACAGGGACTTCCAGGGCTCGGTGACAAAGGCTGGGGCGGTGCGCGCGGAAAATGTCACGTCCAACATTGCGGACATTCAGACGGCGGGCTTCGAGGTTGAATGGCAGTGGCTGCCGACAGACAATCTCTCCCTTGCGGCGAACTTCTCCTATCTCGATGCGAAGTTTGAGGAATTCTGCCAGGATTCTGATGGTGCGTTCACCGATGGATCGCCGGAGCCCGGCCAGTGCGCACCGGCGCAAGAAGTCTTGCTCAATGGTAACCCGACTGGCCTTTTCTCTGTTCCGGTTGATGGCACAGGGCTCGATCTGCAGAACGCACCCCCTTACAGCGGCAGCATTCTGATTGATCACGTCTGGCCGATCAGCTTAGGCGAGATCAAGAGCCACATAGATTTCCGCTATACCGATAAATACAATACATGGGGCCGCAGCAATGACCCTGCCTATTACCGGGACTCGGTAATTCTCGTGAACGGGCACATCGCGCTTGCGAGCCTCGATGAGCGCTGGGAAGTAAAAGTGTACGGGCGAAATCTGACGGATGAAGAAGTCATCTCAGGTAGTGCGCGCGCCGGGACGGCCCCGATCATACAATACTATCAGCCGCCTCGCGAACTCGGCGTTGAGCTGAGCTTGCGCTTCTGATGAACTCAGTCACGGCGGGCGCGGCCTGCCGTGGCTCCAGCTAATGCAGGACCCGACGATGAAACTGTTTCCTTCCGTGCTTGCCGTGTTCTTCGTGCTCGCCGTTCCGGCCTGCAAAGGTGACGCCGATAACCAGCCGACGGATTCCACCATTGAGGCTGAGCGTGCACAGACGTCGCCAGACAATACTTCAATCGCAACGGTGGATACGCGGTGCGAATATTACCGGCCCGGCGAGAAGAACCTCTACTGGGGTGATCTCCACGTGCATACGGCTGTCTCGCTCGATGCCTATGCTTTCGGCACGCTGCGCGGCCCGACAGACGCCTTTAACTTTGCCAAAGGAGAAAAGATCGAACTGTTCGGGCGCGAAGCGCAGCTTGAGCGCCCCCTCGATTTTACGGCCGTGACCGATCACGCAGAGTGGATGGACCTCATGTACATCTGCACCGATCCTGAAAAGTCCGACCACCTGTATTGCCAGAACCTTACGCAGCAGAAGGCGTCTGCGGACATCGGGTTACAGATTTTCCGAGAATATGTGGGCACGACAATTGGTCAGGCTGAGCCACAAGCGACGCCGGTATGCACGGAAGACCCCGAGCGCTGCGCGGTTGCTCAGGCCAACCAGTGGGCCCGTACCCAAAAGGCGGCGAATGATGCGAATGACCCCTGCAATTTTACGGCGTTGATTGGCTATGAGTGGTCGGCCACGCCGAACTTCAGCCATACGCACCGCAACATAATCTTCAGAAGCGACAAGGTGACTGAGGAAGCGATCGACTATATCCGCTTTCCGAAACTCCATCAGCTCTGGGAACAGCTTGAGCGCCAATGCCGGCCTGAAGATGGATGTGATGTTGTCGCCATCCCTCATAACACGAACATGGGTGATGGTGTCAGTTTCGATGTGGAGACCGAAACCGACGCACAATTACTGATGCGTGCCAAGTATGAGCGTCTCGTCGAAATCCACCAGGACAAGGGCAATAGCGAGTGCTTGCCGGCCTATGGCGAGACTGGCGATGGCGATTGCGATTTTGAGGTCTACCTGACGGAGCAGGCACGGCTCAAGCCGCGGGAGCACTTCACCGAAGAAAGCTGGGACCAAACGCGCAGCTCCTATGTCCGGAGCCTTCTCCTGAGGGGCCTGGAAGCCTATCAGGCCCAACCCGACATGGGGAACCCGCTGCAGCTAGGCATCGTCGCGTCTACGGACAACCATGTCGCGACGCCTGGATTCACAGATGAGGAATCGTGGCTCGGCTCCGTGTTCGGCGCAGGGGATCTCGATCTCATGATGAGCCGGATCGATTTCAATCCCGGTGGGATCGTCGGGGTCTGGTCGGAAGAAAATACGCGCGCGTCCATCTTTGACGCACTGAAGCGTCGGGAAACCTATGGCACGAGCGGTCCGCGAATTCAGTTGCGCTTCGACGCGGTCACCGATGGCCGTGATGTCGACTGCGACACCATACAAGACCGCGAAGGCCATTCCATTCCGATGGGGGGCGAGTTCAACGGCGATGAATCGGCGCCTCGTTTCGTTGTCCGCGTCAAAGCCGACCGCGAGCCGCTTGCGCAGATCGAGATCATCAAGGGCGAGTATGCGGGCGGCGAACTGAATGAATCGGTCCAGTCGATCTGGAGCGCGAAAGGCAACGATCGCTCTGCGTGTGTGGCCTGGACAGACCCGGACTATGACCCGGCCGCGCCGGCTTTCTGGTATGCGCGCGTGAAGCAGGCGCCGACAAAGCGGTGGTCGCAGGTACGCTGCGAACTGGCCGGACGGTGCGATGACTTCCCGAGGGCTGAAAGAATGATCCAGGAACGCGCCTGGTCCTCGCCGATCTGGAACCTGCCGCTCGGCCCGGAAAACTGAAGTGAATGAAAGGGCGCGATTATGGCGCAAGGCCGAAAGGGCAATACTGGACGCAGGCCGCTGGAAGGGGTGCGCGTCGTGGAAATGGGCCAGCTCATCGCAGGGCCGTTTTGCGGCCAGCTGCTGGGGGATTTCGGCGCTGACGTCATCAAGCTGGAGCCGCCCGAAAAGGGCGATCCGCTGCGCCAGTGGGGCCAACCCGGCTATCCCATGTTTTGGGAACAGCTTGCACGAAACAAGCGCTCCATGTCGCTCAATCTGCGCGTACCCGATGGCCAGGAGATTGCCCGCAAACTGATCACCGGCTCTGACGTCCTGATCGAGAATTTCAGGCCCGGCACCCTGGAGCGCTGGAACCTCTCACCCGACTCCCTGCGGGAAGAAAACCCGGGCCTCATCATCATCCGCGTCTCCGGCTACGGACAGTCAGGCCCCTATGCGACACGTGCCGGCTTTGGCGGCATCGGTGAGGCGATGGGCGGCTGGCGTCATATCGTCGGTGAGCCGGACCGAATGCCCTCACGCATGGGCGTCTCGATCGGCGATAGCCTTGCCGCGACCTTCGCTTGCATCGGTGCGCTTCTCGCGCTCTATAATCGCGAGCAGACGGGCGAAGGGCAGGTTGTGGATTCCTCGCTTTATGAGGCGGTCCTGCACGTCATGGAAAGCCTGGTGCCGGACTATGCGATTGCCGGCCATGTCCGTGAGCGCTCCGGCTCGGTTCTGCCCGGTGTTGCGCCATCGAATGTCTATCCGTGCGCGGACGGTTCCTATCTCATCGCCGCGAACCAGGACACGGTCTTTGCGCGTCTCTGCACGGCAATGGACCGCGAGGAGCTTGCGGCCGATACGCGTTACAGCACGCATTCCGCGCGCGGCGCACATCAGGCCGAACTGGACGAGATCATCTCGGCCTGGACGAACACACTGACAGTCGATGAGGTTGAAGCGGCGATGATCGAAGCCGGGGTGCCGGCAGGACGGGTCTACACCGCCGCTGAAATGCTCGAGGATCCGCACTTCAAGGCGCGCCAGTCTCTGATCGAGATTGACCATCCGCGCTGGGGCAAGCTGCCTATGCAGAATGCCTTCCCGAAACTGTCCGCCACGCCGGGGCAGGTTGGCCGGATTGCGCCGCAATCCATTGGTGAGCATTCCCGCGAAGTCCTCGCAGAACGCCTCGGCCTGTCGGAAACAGAAATCGATGCCCTCCAGAAGGGCGGCGTCGTCTAGGCCGCGAGCAGCGCTTCCTCTCAGGCGCCATCCTCAACCGCCGTCCTCTCGATGCTGCGGCGATAGGCGGGCAGGCCAAGCGTCAGGATTACTGCCGCGATCGACAGCGAGACAGCGCTGACAATGGCGAGCGAATATCGCAGCGCCCCGTCATCTCCAAAGCCGAAATCCGTCACCAGCGCAATCACCGTCGGGCCAAGCCCAAGACCGATCAGATTGACCACGAAGAAGTAGAGCGCCGTCATCCGGGCGCGGTATTCGTTCGGCGAGATCAGCTGCAGCGCGACACTGCCGACACCGTGCATCGTCGTCATCAGAAAGCCTGGTGCGAGCAGGGCGAGCGCGATCCCTGCATTCGGCATGAGCGGCGTCAACACGAGGAACGGCCCGCCAAGGAAGATGGAGAGCCGCATGGTGCGAAGGTGGGAGTCCTTGTAGCCGCGCTGGAACATCTTGTCGGCGAGATAACCGCCAAGCACCAGTCCGCCTGCGCCGCAGACCGCCATGATACTGCCGAACCAGAGCCCCGCATCGGTAATGCTGATTGGATAAGTTCGCGACAGGAAGGCCGGTACCCAGGCGATTGTGCCGTACATGACCAGCCCGATGAGCGACATGCCGGCGAAGAGCGCGCCAAGAGCGCCCTTGTGCTCCATCAGATGGCCGACAAGATTGGCGGACTGCGCGCTCTCGACCATCGCCGCCTTCCGGCCCCGCCTGTATGGCTCACGCACCGTCAGCAGCAGCAGTGCGACCAGCAGGCCCGGCGCGGCGACCATCGCAAAGGTCAGCCGCCACGCTTCCACCTCGCCGACCAGTGGCAAGGCAATGGCCGGGGCAGCGAGGATTGCCTTGATGACCAGCGCGCCTAGCACAAGCGCAATACCAGACCCCAAAGGCACGCCGATCGAGTAGACGGCAATTGCGCGGGCGAGCTTGTCGCGCGGAAAATAGTCACTCAGCATCGAATAGGCCGCTGGCGACAGTGTCGCCTCGCCAACGCCAACACCGACACGGGCGAGGAACAGACCGACATAGCTGGTCGCCATTCCGCACCCCATCGTCATGAAGCTCCAGACGCTCACGCCGGCGACAATCAGATTGCGGCGGCTGAACCTGTCGGCGATCCAGGCGAGGGGCAGGCCGGCCAGCGTGTAGAAGAGGGCAAAGGCCATGCCGACGAGCAGGCTGAACTGGGTATCGCTGATGTCGAGCGTGGTGCGCACCGGCTCGACAAGCAGGCTCAGTATCATCCGGTCGACGAATGACAGCGTGTAGGCCAGCAGCAGGACGCTGACCACGTACCAGCTATAGAGCGGCCGGGGCCAGGCCGGTTCGGCCGATGCAACTGTCTCGTCTGCCTGGGCGCTCATTTCATCTGTCCTCCCGCCAGATCCGGATACATCCAGATGCTTAGCTATCTATATTTTTATGCCGACTCTCTTGTCGTCCGCCTTCCTATCCATTAGCTAGCTAAGTAAAGTGAGTCAAAAAGACCAGTCCCCGAGATGATCCGGGGCAATAAAACGGGAGGAATTCATGAACACAGATGATCTGCCACGCTGGCTGCTGGTGGCTGCCTTGACAGCGCCGATACTCGGCGCCCTGCCGGCTGCAGCACAGTCAGAACAGGCCGACGAAGTCCGCACCTATGACACTGTGGTGGTAACAGCCCAGCGCCGTGAGGAGAGCCTGCAGGATGTACCTGTCGCCGTGACGGCGTTCAGTGCAGACCAGCTTGAAAAGAACAGCATCGAAACGGTTCAGGATCTGGCACTGCGCACGCCCGGCCTGACGGTAGGCGCGGCCGATCCGATCAACAACAATTTCGCCCTTCGCGGCATTGGCACCGCCAACGGCATCAGTCAGAGCGCAGGTGGTGATCAGTCGGTGGTTGTCTTCGTCGATGGCGTCTATGCCGGGCGCGGCGGCACGGTCGATCTCGACGTGCTGGACCTGGAGCGCGTTGAAGTGCTGCGCGGCCCGCAGGGCACCCTGTTCGGCAAGAATGCCATTGGTGGGCTGATCCAGTATGTCAGCCGCAAGCCATCAGACGAGGAATCCTTCTTCGCCAAGGCGACAGCTGGAAATTACAACAAGGTCGATCTCAGCACGCGGGCCAATCTGCCGCTCTCGGACAAGCTCTTCCTCGCTATCGGAATCGCGAACAAGCAACGCGACGGCTATGAGCTCAATCAGACGACCGGTAATCGCGTCAATGATCAGAACATCACGACGGCGCGCGCCGCCCTGCGCTTCGTGCCGAATGACGAGCTCGACATTGTGCTGCGCAGCGATTTCTCCTGGCAGGACCAACTCGGTAATCCGCGTACGAATAATTGTGATGAAACCTTCAATGGCGGCGTCCACTGCGTCGGCGTGAACCCCGATCCGCGCGTCGTGAATGCCTATATCGACGGCTACATCATCCGGAACATCCAGTCCTATAGCGCTGAGGTGAACTGGGAGAGCGGCTTTGGCACGGTCACCTCGCTGACTGCCCTTCGCGACGTCGACTACAAGTTCCGCACGCCCTTCTTCAGCAACCCGGTCAATCCGCCGACCCAGATCGAGTCCACCGATTTCGGCAAGGAAGAAGCGACCCAGTTCAGCCAGGAGCTGAGGCTCGCCTTCGACGCCTTCGACACAAGGCTTCAGGGCCAGCTCGGCGTCTACTATCTCGATGAGCAGATTGATCGCCGACAGGGTCAGATCCAGGATTTCCCGGTCCCTTCGGTCACCGGCATCGCGATCTATCCGCAATCCATCTCAGCCAGCAGCTTCGCAGTCTTCGGGCAGTTCGACTACGCCCTGACCGACAAGCTGACCGCTACGGCGGGCGCGCGGATGACATGGGAAGAGAAGAAAGGAGACTTCCAGGCCGAGCGTCTTCAGGGCCCCGGCATTCCGCCGCCGCTCGGTTCGGCTGCGGGCTATGATGTCACCGGCTCGGAAGAATGGGAGGCATTCACCCCGCGTGTCGCGCTCAATTGGGATGCCAGCGAGACAATGATGTTCTACGCATCGGCCGCGCGCGGTTATAAAAGTGGCGGCTTCCAGGGGCTGGCCGGCACGGCAGCCGGTGCTTCGACACCGTACGATCCTGAATTTGCCTGGAATTATGAGATCGGCGCGAAGACCGAATGGCTCGACCGTCGTCTTACGCTGAACGCCGCCATCTTCAAGACGGATTATGAAGACCTGCAGATCTCGCAGCTCATCCCCCTTTGCTGCGTCGTCGTGACGAACGCCGCCAAGGCAGAGATTACCGGTGTGGAGATCGAATTCATCGGCCGACCAAGCGACAACTTCCAGGTCGATGGCAGCTATTCCTACCTCGATGCCGAATTCACCGAATACCTGGTGCCGGGCTCGGACTATACGGGCAACCAGCTGCCGCGTGCGCCAGAGAACAAATTCAATATCGGCGCGCAATTCGAGTTCCCGATCGGTACATGGCAAGCACTGGCACGGGCGGACTATTCCTGGGCAGACGACGCGTACTTCGAGGCCTCAAACGTGCCCCAGCAGATTTGGGCCGCGCACGAGAATATCGATGCCCGCCTGACGCTGACACCACCGGATAGCCCGTGGGAATTCGCTGTCTGGGGTAAGAACCTGACCGATGAACTGACACCGACCTATGTCACCTATTTTGGTCCGTACCGTCAGACGCTGGTGCCGTATGCGCCGCCAAAGACCTACGGTGTCTCGCTGTCCTACACCTACTAGACCTTCCCCTGGCCGGGCCGCCCCTGCGGTCCGGCCAGCCCGTTTCCTCCCACGATGACTTTCCGGATATTTCCCAATGCAGACCCCAGACTTCCGCTATCTCTGCTCCTACCGGGCAGATTTTTCAGAACCGCAGCAAATGGTTGGGCGAGCCCATTTTGGCCGGCGGATGATCGCGGCGCTGACGGGCGGCGTGGTCGAAGGCGACAGGCTTTCCGGCCGCGTGATGCCTGGGGGTGGTGACTGGGCCACGATCGATACGAAGGGCACGCTCAGGCTCGATGCGCGAGTCACGCTCGAAACCGATGACGGCGCGATGATCTACGTTTCCTATCGCGGTGTGCTGCGGCCCATGTCAGTGGTAAACGAGCTCGCATCCAAAGGCGGCCCGAAGACCGATGAAGACCGGGCGCGCGTCTACTTCCGCACCGCGCCGATATTCGAAACCGGCGATGAGCGCTACGCTTGGTTGAATGATATTGTAACCGTTGGCATGGGCGAGGCCCTCGGCGGTGCCGTACGCTACAACGTGTTCGAGGTCCTCTGAAATTGAAACCATTCCTGAAAGTGAAATCGGTGACTGCGCCGCTACCGATTTCGCATATCGATACAGATCAGATTCTTCCCGCACGCTACATGAAGACCTTGTCGCGCAGCGGTCTCGGCAAGCACCTTTTCCATGACTGGAGATTTGAGGCGGATGGCAGCGAAGTCGCAGATTTCGTTCTCAACCGGCCCCTCTGGCGGAACGCGGAAATACTGCTGACGCATGAGAATTTTGGTTGTGGGTCGTCGCGTGAGCACGCGGTTTGGGCGCTCGACGATTTCGGTATCCGTGCCATCATCGCGCCCAGCTTCGGCTCGATCTTTGCCACCAATTGCGTGAAGAATGGCGTGCTTCCGGTGCCACTTTCGTGGGCCGCCTGTGCCCAGCTTATGAAGGAAGTTGCGACGCTTCCGGACGCTGAGATCACCGTTGATCTGACAGAAACGCGCGTGACCGCACCGTCTGGCACTGACTACCCATTCGACATACAGGCAGACATCCGCAACGCTCTGCTCTCGGGAAAGGACGACATCTCGCGTACACTCGAACATGACGACGCGCTAGCGGCATTCGAGCGGCGTCAGGGCCGGATTCAGTAGAGCGCACCAACGTCGGTAATCGTCCCGGTCACAGCCGCAGCTGCTGCCATGGCCGGGCTCATCAGGTGCGTGCGGCCATTTGGACCCTGCCGGTTTTCGAAGTTGCGGTTGGAGGTGGAAGCGCAACGCTCGCCCGGTCTGAGGCGGTCGCTGTTCATGGCCGCGCACATTGAACATCCAGGCTGGCGCCAGTCAAAACCGGCCTCCCTGAATAAGCGGTCCAGGCCTTCCTCTTCGGCCTGTTGACGCACCAGGCCCGATCCAGGGACCACCATTGCCGAAACGGAGGCGGCAACCTTCCGGCCACGGACAATCGCCGCCGCTGCGCGCAAGTCCTCTATTCGGCCATTCGTGCAGGAGCCGATAAATACCTGGTCGATGGGGGTGCCCTGAATCTGCTGACCAGGTTCAAGACCCATATAGTCAAGTGCCCGCTGGATCATCAGCCGGTCTTTGTCGGACCGCGCCCCTTGTGGCGAGGGCACGTGCGCATCGATGCTGATGCTCTGCGCCGGGTTGATGCCCCAGCTGACCATCGGTCGCATATCCGACACATCAATCTCGATTTCCGTTTCAAAGTGCGCCCCCGGGTCGCTATGCAACGCCTCCCAGCCGGCCCGCTCGGCATGCCACTTTTGCGGAGATATCCGCGCGGCGAGATACTCAAACGTGGTTTCATCCGGAGCGACCAGCCCGGCCCGTGCGCCAGCCTCGATACTCATGTTGCAAAGCGTCATTCGACCTTCCATGGAGAGGGCGTCGACGGTGGGGCCGCAATACTCGATGACATGATTGGTTGCGCCATCGACCCCGATTTCCGAAATGAGCCTGAGTGCCAGGTCCTTTGCGCTGACATGGACACCGAGACGCCCTGAGAAATACACGCGCATATTCCTCGATTTGGTCTGACGCAGGGATTGTGTGGCCAGCACGTGCTCGATTTCAGACGTTCCGATCCCGAATGCGAGTGCGCCAAACGCGCCATGTGTGGATGTGTGGCTGTCACCGCAGACGATTGTCATTCCGGGCAAGGTGCGTCCCTGTTCGGGCCCGACGACATGAACAATCCCGTTCCTGAGATCGCCGATAGAGTAGTGCTCGATCCCGGCCGCGACAGCATTCGCATTCAGCGCCTCAAGCTGCGCGCGAGATAGCGGATCGTCCACGGCGGAGATGCCACGATCCTGACCGGTCGTCGGCACGCAATGGTCGGCCATGGCAAGAGTCAGGTCGGGCCGACGTACCGCGCGCTTCGTCTCTGCCAACCGCGAGAATGCCTGCGGCGAGGTCACCTCATGCAACATGTGGAGGTCGATATACAGGATGGATTCCTGCCCGTCCTCAGCCACGATGTGCGAGTCCCACAGCTTGTCGTAAAGTGTTCGGGAGGGGGATGCAGGTGAGGAGGATGAAGCCAAGCTGGCAGCCTTTCGCGATCAGGCGCAGCAGGCGCGCCAAAGGGGTGCTTAGCTATCTAACGTATTGCGGTGGCGACGAATAGCAAGTGGGTGCAAGGCGGTTTGTAGGGCGGCGTTCAGCGCTTCTTGGCAGGCAGCATTGGATAGATGTCTTCGGCTGCGAGATTGGCATTGACCTTCTGCAGCAGGCGGCGAAGCTCAGCCTTCTCTTCCGCGTTCAACCCCTCGGTTGCAAGTTCGTTCACCTCCTCGACCAGAGGCATCAGCTTTGTCTTCAGGCGCTTGGCCTTCGGGGAGAGGTAGACATTGATCTTGCGGCCATCATCAGGGCTCTGCTTGCGCAGGACCAGGCCGCTTTTTTCCAACCGTTTCAGTGCAACGACTGTTGTCGGCTCACGCATCCGCACCCGTTCGCTCAGTTCGCGCTGACTGATTCCATCTTCCATCCAGAGCACCCGGAGAAAATGCCACTGCGACGCCGTGACGCCATGATCCGACGTCCGGTTTTCGAGCGCGCGGGACATCGAGCGAAAAGCTGTCCGCATGAGATAGCCGAGGCTGTTCGTCCACTCGGCATAGGGGTTCTCTGTCTCTTGCTTCTTCGGCATTCCGGTGTCGCGCTCCTGATGTCGTCCCCACTTATGGATGAGATGCCCATTAAAACCTAGCCTGAAGGTGTTGATCTATTGACGTGCATCAATTTCATTAGCTAGCTATGTAAATTAATGAAACAAGCCCGAAGCACGACAGGTTGCGGGGCACGAGGGAGCAGGACGTGATGACGACAGAAACAGATTTGCTGGAAAAGGTGGAAAGCCGCTTCATTGGCCGCCCATCGCCAACATCGCCGCGAATCCAGGCCGGCGGCCACCCCTGCCAAGGCATCTACTGGACGCCAAAGGGCACGCCAAATCCGCGTGTCGCGTTCATCGCCACGCACTATAATGTTGACTTCAGCGAGCACTATTTCGCGCCATATATCGCCTCGCGCGGCTATGGCTTTCTCGGCTGGAATACACGCTATCGCGGCGCCGAGGACCTGTTCCGCCTTGAACACGCGCTGATCGACATCAGCGTCGGTGTCGACTGGCTGATCAAGGAAGCGGGTGTCGAGACAGTCGTGATCTTCGGCAATTCCGGCGGTGGCTCGCTAATGGCTGCATATCAGGCTGAAGCGACCCGCGCTTCACTGGCTGACAGCAAGGGCGGACCGAAGAATGACCGGCTCGCCGCGCTGCCAAAAGCTGACTTTTATATCTCCAGCAATGCGCATATCGGCCGTCCGGAAGTGATGACGGACTGGATGGACGCGTCGGTCGTCGACGAGTCCGACCCTGTGCCGACTGACCCATCGCTCGATCCGTTCAATCCGGATAATGGCCCGCCCTATTCGGACGACTTTGTCGCCCGCTATCGTGCCGCCCAAAAAGCCCGCAATCAACGCATCACCGACTGGGCGAAAGCCGAACTCGAGCGCGTTAACGCTGCAGGGATTCCTGACCGCCTATTTCCGCTCTTCCGGATGTGGGGCGATCTGCGTTGCATGGACCCATCGCTTGACCCGTCGGACCGTAAGCCAAGGCTCTGCTATGCGGGAGACCCAGTCATCGCAAACCGAACGCCCAGCATCGGCCGGGCCTGCATGCTTCGAACCTGGCTTTCCATGTGGAGCCTTGAAACCTCGCAGTGCCGCGGGGCGCCGCACCTGTCCAAGCTCGATATCCCGTCTCTTGTCATTCAGGGCACGGCCGATACGGGAGTCTTCCCGAGCGACGCGCGCAATATCCATGCTGCGATCGGCGCGAGCGACAAGAGCCTCGAGCTGATGCCAGGGGCGCACTATTTCGAAGATGATCCCCAGCATCGTCACAATGCAGCTGATGTCGTCTGCGACTGGCTGAAGGCCAGGCTCTAGCTGACCAGAAAAGGAAGAAAAGGCCGTATCATGCCTGTTAAACTGCTCGCCCTGTCTGGAAGCCTGCGGGAGGGATCGTTCAACCAGAAGCTCGTCAACCGCGCTGCCGCCATCGCCGCGGAGGCGGGAGCCGACGTCACCTCCATCCACCTGTCGGACTACAGGCTGCCGCTTTACGATCAGGCGGTAGAAACCTCCGAGTTCCCGAAGGCGGCGCTTGAGCTCAAACGTCTCTTCGCCGCCCATGATGGCTTCCTGATTGCCTCGCCCGAGCATAATGGCTCCATTTCTGCGGCGCTGAAAAACGTCATCGACTGGGTGTCGCGCCCGGTTGGCGATGAGGCGCCGCTGGCGTTGACGGGCTTTCGTGGCAAGACGGTCGGAGTGATGTCCGCATCCATCGGTCCGTTTGGGGGCCTGCGCAGCCTTATGCACCTGCGCCAGATTCTCGGCACCATTCAGGCCCTGGTTGTTACCGAGCAGGTTCTCGTCCCATTTGCCGGAAAGGCGTTCGAGGGCGAGGAACTGGTTGACGAGTTACCGAATGCGCTCCTGCCGCCGCTCGTCCAGCGCGTGATTGAGCTTGCTGAAAAGTGAGCAGGTTGGAGCCCAACATTTCGACCAGGCGGGACTTGCGGCTCGCCGCCCGCTGGGCGCCGCTGATGACGTCCTTCCTGCTTTGCGTCTTCATGTGCGGTTTCGTCTCTCTGGTCGCCACAGTTCAGACGGCGGGCATCTCCGTGGAGGTCGGTGCAGACTGGATCAAGGCCTGGGGGGTCAGTTTCCTGTTGGCATTCCCAGTCGTGCTGCTCGTCATGCCGCTCGTTCGGGCGATCGTTTCCCGCCTCTGCCGCCCGCCAGAGACCTGAATGCGATATGATCGGCTATTCGCTGGTGGCCGCTTCCGCTTCGGTTTCAAAACTGAGCGGTGGTCCCCAATCGCGCGACATGATCTCCGCGGCGCGGTTCAGGTCTGCGGCACCAAGACGATTCTTCAGAACGTCCGTCATCAGGCGCATCGCGGCCCTGGCGTCCTTGCGCATGCGCTCGCCATCGGGCGTCAGCACAATCACCTTGCCGCGCTTGCCGTCCCGGTGCGGCACAAGCTCGACGACGCCAAGCTCAATCATGGATTTCAGGGTCGTGTGGATGGCCTGCCGGCTGATGCCGAGTTGGCGGGCAATCGCCGCAGGCTGGCGCACACCCATCTCAATGCTCGCCATGATCATCGACTGAGGGCGAGTAATTACTGGCCAGCCGCGCGCACGGACATAGCTCTGCAGTCCCTCATCGAACCAGTAGAAGCCCTGCAACAACGTCACGATGAGATGTGACGGGTCCGTCTGTTCGCTAACGCCGTTCTTCAAGAGATCATCCTTCGATCAGATTGCCGTTGCGCAAGCCTAGTCCATCAAAATAATTCTTGTCAATTTAGTTGACGCAAAGTGCGTGCGATTGTATACCGGAGGCCATGGAACTAGGACGGTGAACGTCCAGAATTACTGAAATCGCAGGGAGGCGAGACACATGGCGACAGTAGCCGACAAGACATTCGAATTCCGGGGTGTGAACCATATCGCGCTCGTGTGCCGTGACATGGCAAAAACGGTCGAATTCTACCGCGATGTATTGGGCATGAAGCTTGTGAAGTCGCTCGACCTGCCGGAGAATTCGGGGCAGCACTTTTTCTTCGATATGGGGAATGGAAACTGCATCGCCTTCTTCTGGTTTCCCAAGGCACCGGAGGCTCAGCCGGGCATCTCATCGCCGAAAACACTGCCGACATCGGGAGATTTCCGCTCCGCGCATGGCTCGCTAAACCACATCGCCATCGACATTGCCGCCGAGCAGTTTGACGAGTTCTACGAGCGCCTCAAAAACCATGGGATCGAGGTGAGTCCGGTTCTCAACCACGACCATTCGAAATACCAGGTCAGCCGCGAAGTCACCGAAGACGTCTATGTACGATCGGCCTACTTCTTCGACCCGGACGGGGTGCTGCTTGAAATCGCCGCCTGGACGCGCGCTTTCCGGGAGGATGACGTCGCCGTCGATCCCCGCCGTGCCGATGGAACTGTCGCCGAAGGCCTCGTCACCAGCCATCTTTCGCCAGCCGAATAAGCCGCTCTGGCCGGTCCGCCGCGCCTGGCCAGCCATTCCAGACTCAGAAACCACAAGAGGTGAGGCGGCCTGGCCGGCTGTCACCATCCACAGGAGGACTCCAGACCATGCCGCTATTGCGCCAGGTGCCACGCGCCGAAATCCAGAACGAGCTCATCGAGCGCTACATGAAATTCCTGTTCGGCGACCGTGACCCGACAAAGGAGCCCGGCACCGCAACCGGTACGCCAGGAGACTGGTGGTCGGTCTTCGCGCTGTCGCCAGACATCTTCAAGCACTGCGTCCAGGGCTTTGCAGTTTACCGCAACCCGGACCGCAAGCTTGATCCGGTCCTGCGTGAACTTGGCCAGACCCGGGCCGGATGGGTAAAGCAGGCTCAGTTCGTCTTTTCCCAGCACTGCAAATCGCTCCGTGGCATGGGCGTCTCGGATGAAAAGATCGCCGCTATTCCGCACTGGCAGGTTTCCGACGTGTTCGATGAGAAGGAACGTGCAGTGCTTGCCTATGCGGACTGCCTTTCAGCGCATGGCGGACGAACGCCGAAAGAGGTCATCGACAAGCTGAAAACCTTCCTGAGCGATGAGGAAATCCTCGAGCTGACCTACATCACTTGCCTGTATGACATGCACGCCATCATGGTCCGTGCCTTGCGTCTCGAATTCGATGATCGCGAAGATCCGATCACCGAAGTTGAAGCGCCAGAAGGCTTTGAAGCTGCTGACTTCCTCAGCGGCGGACCGAGCCGCAAGGACGCTTAAGCCAGCCCGTACAACTGAACTCGCCGCCTTCGCTAATCGCGGGGCGGCGTTTTTCATGGCACGAGGCAGGCGTTTTCTTCGGCGTGTTGGTCAGACGCGGGGAAGCCGCCTGCGCGCATCACCGCAGATGACAAGGCGTGGCCCAGAGCACTTTCAAGCCACCTTGCTGTCTGCCTTTGCATGTTGAGGTCCATACCGGTCTCAACGCCCATGCGCGAGAACATGTAGGTCAGGGCCTCGCTGGCGACATTCCCCGTCGCCCCGTTCGCGAATGGGCAGCCACCAATCCCACCCAGGGATGCATCGAAAGAGGCTACCCCATTGCGCCAGGCCGAATAGGCATTGGCGAGACCGGTATTGCGCGTGTCGTGAAAATGAAAGCGCAACGGCACAGCAGGGACCGCCTCGCGAAGCGCCAGTGTGAGCTGCTCCACCGAGACTGGGTCTCCAACGCCGATCGTGTCGGCAATCGCGATTTCGCTTACCCCGGCATCCGCCCCCATTCGCGCCAGTTCGATCACTTGCCCCGCATTCACTTCGCCCTCGAATGGACAGCCGAACGCTGCCCCGACTGTGAGGGTCATCGGTATGTTTTCAATCCGGGCTGTCTTTGCTGCATCACGGAACTGCGCACAGGTTTCTATGATTGAAGCGCCCTGGTTGCGGCGATTGAAAGTTTCAGAGGCAAGGATGACGAAATTGATTTCGTCCACTCCGGCAGATAAGGCGCGATCCATGCCCCGCTGGTTCAGCACAAGGCCGGCAAACGATGCTTTCGCTGGAAGCCCGGCGTCATGCAGCGCCGCCATGACATTTTCGGCATCAGCCATTGCTGGGACGGCCTTGGGATTGACGAAACTGGCGACTTCTAACCGTTTCGCGCCAGCCTCGATTGCCTTGCTGATCAGTTGAATCTTGGCATCTGTCGGCAGGATTACAGCTTCATTCTGCAACCCGTCACGGGCTGAGACGTCGACAATTTCTACGGCGTCGGCCTGACCAGTCATGAACACTTCCCTCAAGTCATAATTGTATACAATGCATGATCGAGGAGGTGTTTCACGTCAAGGCATGCAGGGCCTTAATCCCAGGCCTGCGCCTGGGCGATGGCCTCGCGCACACGACCGATACCGCTGATCAGGACAATGGCGCCCAGCGGCACCAGGATCGCCGCCCCTAGTGCGAGCGATTTGTTGAGTGCGGCGTCATCCTTGAACACATAGTCCGTCAATGCTGCGATCGCCGTCGGGCCGAGGCCCATGCCAAGGAGGTTTGCGACCAGGAAATAAAGTGCGACGGCCTGGCCGCGCATCTGGTTTGGGGTCATCAACTGGATTACGCCGCCCGCAATACCGCCCTGGAATGCTGCGAAAAAGGTCGCAATGCCAAGGCAGGCAAGACCGATGGCGGCAGTGGGGGCGATCGCAAGCGCGAGCGCGAATGGCAGCATCCCGCCCATCGAGAGTACGATGACGCGGCTATATCCGTCCAGAATGCCCTTGTTGAACCAGCGGTCCGCCAGCGCGCCTCCCGTCAGAAGGCCAGCCGTGCCGGTAACAATCATCAGGATTCCGAAGCTTACGCCCGCATCGGCGCGCTCCATGCCAAAGGTCCGCATCAGGTATTCCGGACCCCAGATATTCAGGCTGAACACAACCATCACATAAATGGTGAGGCCAAGAATGTGGCTGGCAAATGCCCCGCGGCGCGCAAGGAAGAATGCGGCAACTTCGCGAAGCGGTACTCCGGCGGCTGGCGTCGTTGCGCCCGTGTCTTCCTCGAGGACCAAGCGCCCTTTGCGCGGCGGCTCCTTGACGGTGAGCATGAGCAGCGCAATGGCGATGCCGGGCAAGCCGACGAGGAAAAAGGTCAGTTGCCAGCCCTCCGTGCTCCCCACGATCGGAAGAACGATTTCGCCAATTTCCAGCGCGAAGGCGACGACTTTTCCGCCGATCAAGTAGGCAAGGCCGGAGCCGATCGTGATGCCGATCGTATACACGCTGAGCGCGCGGGCGAGGGACTTCTTCGGGAAGTAATCAGTGATCAGCGAGTAGGCTGCAGGAGACAGACTGGCTTCACCAACCCCGACGCCGACCCGCGCCAGGAAGAGTGTCCAGAATGAGTTGGCGAGACCGCACATCGCGGTCATCACACTCCAGAATGAGATGCCGATCGCGATCAGCCCGCGGCGGCTTTTGGAATCAGCGATACGGGCCAAAGGTAGCCCCATTATTGCGTAGAACGCTGCAAAGGCGAGCCCAGCGAGCAGGCTGTACTGAGTGTCAGTTATGTTGAAGGATTCGCGGATCGGGCCTACCAGAAGCCCCATGATCATGCGGTCGATGAATGAGCATGTCTGTGCCAGCATCAGCACGATCACGACATACCAGGCATACAGGCTGGACGATGATCCGGACTGCGGAGCGGCCTCTTGGATGGCGGTCATTCTGTTCCTCCCCGAACATATCTAAAGACTATTATTGTATACATTTGAATCGATGTATACGTTTATGATTGCGGTTTCTTTGCTGGAATCGTCCGCTTAGGCGACGCGGTGAACGAGTGCTCCGCCGTCGCGGCTGGCGAGTGAGTTCTGGCCCGCAATCTCGATGCTGCGGTCGAAGGTTTCCCTCGTAAGCCAGGCGAGGTGCGGAGATAATGTCACATTTGGCAGGTCGAGCAGGGGGCTGGCCTTCGAGACGGGTTCTTCGTCAAAGACATCAAGGCCTGCGCCACTGAGGTGGCCGGATACGAGCGCAGCATGAAGCGCCGTCTCATCGACAAGCTGGCCGCGCGCCGTGTTGATCAGGACAGCGCCGCGCTTCATGCGGGAGAGGGCGTCGGTACCGATCAGCTTGTCCGTCTCTCCAGTGAATGGAATGTGCAAGGAGAGGATGTCGGCCTGCTCAAGAAGTTCGGGCATCGTGAAATAGCGATAGGGCACATCCCTCTTTGAGCGGGCCGTGTAAATCACCGTCGCGCCCATCGCCTCAAGGATCGGCGCAAGGATCTGCGGCACGCTCCCGAATCCAATGAGGCCGACTGTCTTGCCGGCGACTTCGGAGAAGGATTCCTTCATGGCATCATCCGGGGTCCATGCGCCTGAGCGGCAGAGCGCGTCTGTCTGAGGCAGGCGGCGCAGCGTTGACAGCATGAGCAGGAGCGTCATCTCCGCCACGGCCCGACTATTGGTGCCCGGCATGTTGCAAACGGCAATGCCTGCCGCCTTCGCGGCCTCAAGGTCAATCGTGTTCACGCCGACGCCAATTTTCTGGATGAGACGCAAGTTTGGCGCCTGGCTGATGATCTCGGCGGTCACCGGCTCCAGCACGTGCCAGAGCGCTTCAGCGTCCTTCAATTCGGTCAGGAAAGGTTCTGCCGGCCCCTGCGGACAGCATACGATGTCGAGTCCCTGTGATCGCAGGCGATCAAGTTCATCGCGCAGTCGGGGGCCGGCATCGTAATGGAACAGAACCTTCAACTGATCCTCCTTCTAATCCTGTAGCAGTGAGAGCGTGAAATCGTGGATGTAATCCATGTGCGCATTGACGGTTGTCTCGACGGTTTTCTCGTCGCCATCGGCAACAGCCGTTGCGATATCCGCGTGCAGTTCGCACACGCGCGGCAGGTCTTCATCATGTCGGTGATAATAGTGCCAGAACCGGCGCGACAGACCGTGAAGCGTCTGCAGCATGTCGATGGCATACGGGTTGTCTGCGGCCTCGGTAATCATCTCATTGAACTGGCGATCGATGACGAGGAAGACTTGGTAATCCTTGCTGGCCTCATTGCGGAAACTGCCGCCTATGTCGCGTAGCGTGGCTCTCGCCTTGTCGCCTGCCCGGCGCGCGGCAAGCTTCGCTACGGTCAGTTCTAGCGGACGACGCACCTCCAGCAGGCGCATCTGTTTCTTCAGGTCGATAGGAGACACCCGGATGCCGCGTCGCGGCATGATCTCAACGAGATGTTCACTCGCAAGTCGTTGCAGCGCTTCGCGCACCGGGGTGCGCCCGATCCCGAGGCGTTTGGACAGCATGGCTTCGGAAATCATCGCATTTGGCTCCAATTCCATCGTGATGATCAGCTGCTCCAGAACGCGATAGGCCCGTTCGGACTGGGGCAGGTCGTCATCGTCGGCAAGTTCAGGATAGTCGTTCAAAAGGTCGTCTCCCCGCATATCTGGCATCAGCGCCGAGCGCCTGTTCCAGCCTAAGCATTTCGTTCCACTTCGCCATACGTTCAGAGCGGGAAAAGGAGCCGACCTTGAACTGGGTGATCCCCCAGCCAAGCGCGAGGTGAGCGATGGTCACGTCTTCGGTCTCGCCGGAGCGAGCCGAGACGACCGTGCCCCAGCCGAGCGTGCGGGCTGCCTCATGTGCCGCTTTCGCTTCACTTAGCGTACCGGCCTGGTTTGGTTTGCAGAGCAGGGTATTGCACGCCTGTTTCTCGGCCGCAGCGGCAATATTGGCCGTATTCGTCACAAGGAGATCATCGCCGATGATTTGCGCCCGATCGCCAAATTTGGCGGTGAAGCGGGCGTGATTGTCATAATCGCCCTCAACGAACGGGTCCTCGATCATCAGGATCGGATAGGCCTCCATCCAGCTGGCAAGCTGGTCAAACCATTCGTCCGGCGAGAGGGCCCGGCCTTCGCGTTTCAGGAAATATCCGCCATCGCGGTACATCTGCGTCGCGGCGATATCCAGCGACACGCCGATATCGGTGCCCGGCGTGAAACCGGCGTTCTTGATTGAATGCACCAGCGCTTCGATTGCTTGCTCGTTGCTGTCAAACAGGGGCCAGTAGCCGCCCTCGTCGGCAACGCCTGCGCGTTTGCCGATACTGTCCATGTAATCACCAGCCGCGCGATAAACTTCAGCGACCCATTCCGTGGCTTCTCTGAAGCTCGAGGCGCCATGCGGGACGGCCATGAAGTCCTGCAGGTCCATCTGGCCGGACGCATGCGCGCCGCCGCCGAAGATCTGGATTTCAGGAACGGGGAGCATTGGATCTCCGCCTTCGCTCAGCCACATCCAAAGCGGCTTGCCGGCCGCCGCAGCGCCCGCATGCGCAACAGCCATGGATGTCGCGATCAGCGCGTTGCCGCCGAGCCGCCCCTTGTTTGCCGTTCCGTCCAGTTCGATGAGGGCCTTGTCAATTGATGCCTGGTTGGCCGCATCCATACCCACAAGCTGGCCCGCGATCTCGGTATTCACGCTGGCTACGGCCTTGCCGACGCCGTGCCCGCCAAATCTCAAGCCGCCATCGCGGAGGTCAACCGCTTCGCCGGACCCGGTCGAAGCACCTGCAGGCGCGATTGCCCGCCCGAGTGCGCCATTCTGCAGCTCGATCTCGACTTCCACGGTCGGCCGTCCACGGCTGTCCCAAACGCTATAGCCTCTGACAGACTTGATCGGTGTGTCAGCCATCACTGGGTCCTTTTTCGTCGAGTATTTGAGCGTGTTTCGCAAACCAGGCATCGGCAACGTCCCTGGGGGAGCCGACCGGGTCGCGGATGAGGTCGAGTGCGATCGTGCGCACAAACACCTTTTCCTGTTCCGAATTGATGTATTCAACAGGCGATTTCCCATCGATCCGGGCAAGCATCATGAAGCTGAGCAGGCGCGCTGACCGAAGTTCCAGGTCTGCCGCGCTTTCCCAGTCCACGGTCTTCAGATAGCGCGTCAGGAATTGGCCGAAGCCGGCTTCGAAGCGCGCTGCTGCCGGTCTGTTCCAGATCGATTTCAGCAGGAGATGGTTCAGGCAGAAAGCAAGGTCGAACGCCGGGTCCCCCCAGGTTGCGCATTCGGCATCGAGCACGACAGGTCCATCAGGCCCGACCAGAATGTTCTTGGGGCTGAAATCGCCATGCACCATGACGCGCGAATTGCGTCGTACCTGCTCGATCGTGTCCTGGAGGACCGACGCAAGTTCTGGATAGGGCTCAGCAAGCGCGGCGAAATATGGCTCCAGTCTCAGATGATAGAACAGGTCGGAGTCGAAATCTTCGGCGAGGTGCGGTCGCCGCGCTGTTGCCGCGTGGATTCGTCCGAGCAGGCCCGCGATCTCTTCAACCGTGGTTTTATCAACGATTCCGTCGCGCAGTTGCGATTTCCAGACAGGATAGGCCTCCGGCGGGAGGTATTCCATGACAAGCGAACCACTTGGGCGGTCATGCGCGAGTATTTTCGGTACATTGCCCGGCGCGATCGTCCCGCTCTCCCTGAACCAGGCCGCTTCGCTGGCATGGCGCGCGGTCGGGGCATGCCAGACTTTCTTTACGTTCAGACGTTCCAGCGCGCGTTTGATGCAGACCTGTCGCCCATCCGCCTCAACGAGCCAGATATCAGAGGAAACGCCGCCCGTTAGCGGCTCTCCGGTGACCCGCGCACCTGCTTCGACGAGACCGCTCCTCTCTAGCGCTTCGCGTAAAGGGGTGGGCAATTCAGTCATTCTCTCTCCCTGGCGCACCCGGCTTTTTTCGAGCTGTGCAGGCTTAAAGGATGACAACTGATATACAGGTGATATATTATTTGCAATTGTTTTATGAAGACAGGAGAAAGCGAATGCAAACTGCAACTCTGGTGAAGCGGCTCCAGGCCATCGATTCGGCGTCTGTTGCAGACGTCATGACGGCGATGGGGTTGGATGCGCAGGTGCTTGCGCCCAGCCTGAAGCCCCTGTCAGCCGAGACGTGCAGCTTTGCTGGTGTTGCAGTCTGCGCGCGCGGCGCTGAAGCGCCGAAAGGCGAGACATTGCCGACCTTTGCGCTTGATGATGCCGTCCACGAAGGCAGCATCGTCGTAATCGAGACGGGCGGATGCGAACTTGGCGCGATCATCGGCGACAACATGGCGACCAGTATGGTCCGCAGTGGCGCAAAGGCCTTTATCATTGATGGCGGTGTGCGCGACGCAGACGCGCTGCGTGGTGGCGAAACCCCTGTCTATTGCCGATATGCCTCCTCGGTCAGTGCGCACCGCTTCTGGAAATATACAAGTGTTGGCGAGGCGATCACCATGCCCGGCATCTGGTCGGACGTGCGGATCGAGCCGGGTGACCTGATGCGCGGCGATGCCGACGGGATCGCCATTGTGCCGAAAGCGCACGCAGAGACAATCATCGAGCATGCCGAACGTCTGCAGCAGGTCGATGAGGATATCAAAGCCGCCATGCTGGCCGGGAAAACGCGGGAAGAAGCAACCCGCGGGAGCGACCGGTTGAAGGGTGTGAAACCACTGACAACAACGGCGCAGGCTCCGAGCGAATAGGTCTCTTTAAGCGCACGAAACAAACAAGGGCCAACAAGCCCATTCAGGAGGACGACAGACAGATGGCAGACAAGATGACAAGCACAGGCCCGTCCGGTCGCCTTACCGCAGAGCAGGAAAAATTCATCCACACGCTGGGCGACATTGTCGACTTTCAGTCCGCCCGCCAGCCAGGCAATGATGCGGTTGTCTACGGTGACAGGAAGATGACGTTCCGTGACCTGCAATCGGTGAGCAACCAGTTCGCCAATGCCCTGGTCTCGGAAGGCTTCGAGCCAGGAACTCGGGTCGCATTCCTTGACCGCAACAGCGAGTGGTTCTTTCCCATCCTGTTCGGAACGGCCAAGGCGAACGGCACGCTGGTTACAGTCAATTTCCGCCTCACGCCGGTCGAGATTTCCTATATTCTCGGAGATTCCGGCGCCGAGATTGTCTGTGTGGGCGCAGAATTTCTCGACAATGTGAAAGCCTGCCGGAAAGATCTGCCGACGCTGCGCAAGATCATTGTGATCGATGGCGACGGCGCTGACAATCAGGGGCTTGCCGACTGGGTCGCTAGCCAGTCGGAAGCAGCGCCGGCCCGCAAGGTTTCACCGGAAGATACCGCCGTCCAGATGTACACGAGCGGCACAACGGGCCATCCAAAAGGCGTTGAGCTTACCCATAACTGCATGACGGCGGCGGCTGTCGACGGTTTGACGGTATGGCCGGCCATGTTCAGGGAAAATGCGGCTGTGCTCGGTATCATGCCGCTCTTCCACATTGCTGCGGCAAATCTCTGCATTGCGAGCCTTTATGCCGGCGGGCGCGCCGAAATCATGCGCGATGGCACGCCGGAACAGATCATCCGCCTCATTGCCGAGCGGGGTATCGCGGTCGCGCCTTTGCCAGCCGCCGTGATCCACGAAATCATCAAGCTGCCCTTCGTCAGCGATCTTGATCTGTCCTGCCTCGACACGCTTCTCATCGCGGGATCGGGCATCCCGGTGGAATTGCTACGCCAGGCCCAGCTCACCCTGAAATGCGGCTTCGCCCTTTCCTATGGTATGACTGAATGCTGCGGTGGGCTCACTTATCTTGGCCCGTCTGACTGTACATATGATGCAGGCCAAAAGCTGCAATCGGCCGGCAAGCCGCTGGGCGACAATCAGGTCCGCATCCTGGGGCCGGACGGCAAGGAACTGCCCGTCGGTGAAACCGGCGAGATCGCTTGCCTGTCCAGGCGCGTCATGAAGGGCTACTGGAACCGGCCAGAAGCGTCCGCCGAAGCCATGCAGGATGGCTGGTATCTCAGCGGTGATGCCGGCTATCTCGACGAAGATGGCTATCTCTACGTCGTCGACCGGATAAAGGACATGGTCGTCAGCGGCGGCGAGAATATCTACCCGGTCGAGATCGAAAATGAGTTGATCAAGCACCCAGCCGTCGACGATGTCGCCGTGATCGGGGTGCCGGATCCGAAATGGGGTGAAAGCCTGCTCGCTTGCGTCGTGCTTTCGCCAGGCGCGGAAGCAACGCCTGCAGAGCTGGAGCAATTCCTTCGCGGCTCGCTGGCCGGTTACAAGATCCCCCGGCGCTATGATTTCGTTGAAAGCTTCCCCCGCAACGCGACCGGCAAGGTTCTGAAGCGCGTCATGCGCGACGAGCGCAGCCAGGTCCAACCGGCAGGGGAGTGATCAGCCATGCATTTTGACATCAAGGCTCCGCTCTTCCCGGATATGGTCCGCTTGCATGGCAAATGGTATCCGAACAAGCTCGCCCTCGTTGACGAAGTTCGAAGCCTGACCTGGTCGGAGCTGGACAGGCGCTCGACGCAGGTCGCCAACGGTCTGCTCGCCATGGGCATTGGCAAGGGGTCAAGTGTCGCCATCCTGATGGGCAACAGCGTCGAATATGCCGAGATCATGTATGGCATCCTCAAGGCTGGCGCCGTCATCGTGCCCCTCAACCTCGCTGTCAGCGAGGAGGGGCTTGCCATGATGCTGAATGATGCGGCCGCGAAGCTCGTTTTCTATACGCCCGATCAGCATGCACGCATGAAACCGCACTGGAAGGACATGCCGGAGGGCCTCAAAAGCCTTGTCTTAGGCGAAGGCGCTCCTGCGGGCGAAGATTATGCCCTCTGGCGAGACGCCCAGTCAGACGCACCACAACGGATCGAGATCGGTGACGATGATCCCTGCAACATCATTTACAGCTCCGGCACGACCGGACTGCCCAAGGGCATCAAACATCTCAATCGTCGGCGAATACAATCCATGTATGAGCTGGCCATGGCTCACCGCTATCACTTTGCGTCGGTGTCGATCTGTCCCATCGGGCTCTATTCCAACATTGCCTGGGCGTCGCTCTTTTGCGCGCTGATTGCCGGTGGTACCTGCATCATCCGCAACAGGTTCGAGCCCGAGCGCTGGATCGAGGACGTCCACGAATATGGCGTGACGCACACTTTCATGGTGCCAATCCAGTTTCAGCGCATCCTGGATGCGCCCAACTTCTCTCCCGCCTCTGTCGCTTCGCTCGAAGCTGTAATCTCTGGCGGCGCGCCCCTGTTTGAGGGACTGAAAAAGCGTGTCGCGAGCGAGTTTGGCTGCGCCGTCATCGAGTTATATGGGCTAACTGAAGGTTTCATGACGACACTGCAGCCGGAAGAAGCGGAGGGGCGACTCTCATCTGTTGGTAAACCGGTGCGCGGCAATGACTACATTCTCGTCGATGATGAGGACAGGCCGCTCGGCTGGGGCGAAACCGGCGAGATTTGTGTGCGCTCGGTGCACTGGATGTCTGAATATCACAACCGGCCCGACGCCAACAAGGAAGCCGAGTATGTCGACCCTGACGGCGTGCAGTGGTTGCGAACTGGCGATATCGGCCGCACGGATGAGGATGGCTTCCTCTACATCACCGACCGCAAGAAGGACATGATCATTTCCGGTGGGCAGAACATTTATCCCGTCGATATCGAAGCGGTCCTGGCCGAGCATCCGGACGTCTCGGAAGTCGCGGTGATCGGTGTACCTGACGAAAAGTGGGGGGAGACACCGCTGGCACTCGTTGTCCTGCGTGCTCGAAGCGAGGCGAAGAGCGAAGATATTCTGGAATGGACCAACGAACGCGTCGGCAAGCGTCAGAGAATTCGCGGCGTAGAGGTGCGTTCTGATCTGCCGCGCAACCCGAATGGCAAGGTGCTGAAGCGCGAGCTGCGCAAACAGTTCGCCTGACGCGCCAGCCTCAGTTCAACACCCAAAAAAAGAGCCGCCCCCAGGAGGAATAGTGGGGGCGGCTTTCCTGCGACTGTCCGGCTAGACTACCAGCGGAAAGTCGTCTCCAGGAAGACTGACCGTCCAGCCCCAACTGCCTGGAAGGGCGATAGCACTTCATAGGCGTGTTGAATGGTCCGCTCGTCGGTCAGGTTTCGGCCCACAAGCGCGACTTCCCATCCACCGTCCTGCGGGCCAAGGCCGAAGCGGGCATTCCATTTGGTGAACGCGTCCTGACGACCGTCCGGATCGAAATCCTGGCGGACGTAGAAGTCACCTGAATAGTACATGTCGACATTTGCGGTCAGGAACAGGTTCTGGCTGACCTGACCTTCCCAGGCGCCGCCAAGGTTCAATTCCACTTCCGGGGCGCGCTCAAGGCGGCGGCCGGAGAGATCACCCTGACCGTCGATACAGCTTGGGTCTTCACGGTTTCCGTCCGGACCGATCGGGCACTGCGCGTTCTGGTATTTTTTATAGGTCGCGTCGAGCAGCGCAGCCGAACCGTTGAGCGTCAGATTGTCTGTCGCCATCCACCGGCCTTCTAGTTCAAGGCCGCTGACTTCCGCCGAAGCTGCGTTGCCGATAATGAACTGGGTGCCGTCATATGAAGAGGTCTGAAGATTGTCGAACTCCATTCTGAAGGCCGTCGCATTGAAGTTCACACGGCCATCAGCGAGCACCATCTTGGTGCCGATCTCGATATTCTCGGCATCTTCGCCTTCGAAGTCGAACACGCCATTGCCCTGTCTCAGCGTTACTCCGCCGGCAATATCCGCTGTCGTCAGTGTCGGTGTGCCGACATAGCGCTGCAGGAAAGTGGAATCGCGGCCGAGCAGGACGCGGCCCAGTCCGCCATCATTAGCCTTCAGGCCGCCTGGCTTGGAGCCGGTCGAGTAAGCCGCGTAGACGTTGATGTCCGGCGTCAGCTCGTACAGGACGCGCAGCGACGGATCGAGGCTTTCATCTTCGCGGACCTGGTAGAAGATGTAGTCCGGACTCCCTGCCTGGAACGGCGCATTCGGTGTACGCACTGGTGTTTCGCCATCCGGGAAAGTCACCTGATAGGCAAGGCCGCGGGCGTCCTGCGTCTCTTCAGTATACCGAAGGTCACCAATCAGGGAGAGGCGGTCGGTAATGTTCCAGGTAAGCTGGCCATAGGCCGACAAGGTTTCACTGTCGCGCTTGAAGTCCCGCACGACACCGACCGCACCGGGGATGGATGCCGTGAACGCCGGTGGCACACCGACTGTCTCGTAGAATCCGGGATAGAACTGGCTGAATTGCCCGGTCTTGGTCAGCGAATTGTGGTACATTGCGCCAGCGATGTATTCGAACGTCCCGCCGGTCGGCGACAGGATGCGGCCCTCAAAGGAGGTCTGCTCATAGTCTTCATAAAGCGAGGAGTTCAGCAGCGCTTCCGGCACGCCGTCGACATCCAGAAGGTTGTTGTATTGCAGGGCCCAATAGCCGCCGATCAGCGAGAGGGTGTGGTCGCCGAGGCCGGTATCGAACGACGCCGTTACACCGAACTGGTCAGAATAGTCGAAATCCTCACTCGATGTGCCGGTGCTGACATAGCGGACATCGTTGACGATGGTTTCCAGCGTCGCAGGGTCGATGGGGGCGGTCGGCGAGGCGAGCGCACCCGGGCCAGCAAGCTGGTTCCGGCGACCAAGAACATCAGTCCAGCCTGACTCGACCTTTGCCCAGAACTCAGTATCCGGGCCGATGTCCCAGAGCAGGCTGCCGCGCATGGCGAGACTCTCAACCGAATTGTCCTTCTGTCCGGTGAAGCGGTTCTCCATGTCGCCTTCCAGGTCCTGGTACTGGAGGGCGAAACGGCCCGACAGGTTCTTGGCGATCGGCCCGGAGACGGCGCCCGTTGTGCGGAATCCGCCATTCTCGAGCTCTGCGCCCGCGGTCACATAGGATTCAAACGTGTTGGTCGGGCGCGCACTCGCAACCGTAATGGCGCCAGCGATCGTGCTCTTGCCGAACAGGGCGCCCTGCGGTCCGCGCGCGATCTCGACATTCTGGACGTCGAAGAAGCCCGTCTCAAGACAGCGCGAGCGACCGCAATAGATGCCGTCATTGAAGATGCTGACCGAAGAATCGAAGGCGATGTTTGTCACGCCAGATCCTAGTCCGCGAACGCGAACGGCCCAGTTGCCGAATGTCTTCTGCACAACGAGGCTGGGCACGAAGCCCTGCAGGTCCGTCAGGTCGGTGATATTGTATTCGGCGATGACTTCGCCCGGAACGACGCCGACCGAGATCGGTGCGTCCTGTAGGGCGGTGGTCCGCTTCGTCGATGTGACGACAACCTGTTCGAGGCGGCGGTCATTCGAATCGTCCCCATCCTCGTCCTGGGCCACTGCAGCCGGTGCGGCGGTCGCCGCAATGGCGCAGAGCGCCGTCGACATCAGCAGTCTGGCCGTAAGCTTGTTTTTCAATTCCATTTCGGCGTTTCCTCATTTCTGCCTTGTCCAGCCAGAACAAGAAGAAGAGGACACCAACCGGACCGCCCGGCAGATCGTGTGATCATCATTTCCTCCCACTTCGGTTCGCGCTTGCTGGACGGGTTTTCCCTTATCCGCGCAACTAGAGTATCACTGATATATCAGTTGAATGCAAGATAGGTCGCTTGTGTTTCTTTTGTCGGTGTCGGAGCGCCTCCACGCTCCAGGATTCAGACAAGGCGCGAAAAACCTAAATGTCAAGAATATTGACAGTTAGGATTTCTCGGGTATCGTCAAGGCGATGATATTGAGCTGGGAGTTGACGACGATGAGTATCGCAGAAGCCACACTGGACGAACCGCGCCAGGAAACGCTGGCGCAAGACCTGGTCGAGCGTGCCAAAGGGATCGCCCCGCGCATTTCGGAGCTTGCCGTGCAGGCTGAACGTGACCGCCGAATCCCGGACGAAGTCGTGAAGCTCATCGCGGATGCCGGGCTTTACGAGGTTCTCGTGCCAAAGCGGTTTGGCGGCCACGAGCTTGGCGTGAAGGAGATGGTGGATGTCCTCAAGGTGATTAGCCCGCTCTGCGCGTCGACTGGCTGGACCACGGGTTTTTACATGGTGCACAACTGGATGTGGTGTCACTTGCCGGATGAGGCGCAGCAAGAGATCTTCGCCGAAGGTCCGTCCGCGCTTGGCCCTGTGATGATTGCGCCGACGGTGAAGGCTGTCCCGGTTAAGGGCGGCTATCGCATCAATGGCCGCGCACGCTGGGGAACGGGCCAGTCACATGCCAGCTGGTGCGGCGTTTCCGGCATCATCGAGAGTGCAGACGACCAAGCCGTGAGCGAGGATGGCAAGCCGCTGCCACCGCAGGTGCGGGTCTTCGTCATGCCGTGGGCAGATGCCTCGCCGCAGGACACATGGTACACATCCGGTATGGCCGCGACAGCGAGCCACGATGTCGTGTTCGACGATGTCTTTATTCCGTCTCACCGCGTCATGGATCTCGGTCCGGCCCGTTCAGGCGAGTCGCCCGCAGCCAGCCAGTATCCGACGCCGGCCTTCAGCACGGCCTTTACGCCGCTCCTTGCCATTGCCGCCGTCGCTCCGCTTGTCGGCGCCGCGAGAGGCGCCGCCCTGCATGCCGTCGAGCGCGCGAAGGAATTCGTCAGCACCTATTCCGGCAAGTCTGGCGTGGACAGCCCGGCCCTGCAGATGCGCCTTGCCCGCGCCGATCTGATGACGCGTTCGGCAATGACACTGCTGGACAAGCTCGCAGACGATATCGTGGCCGATTCCCACAATACGCCGATCGACATTGAATCGCGCGCCCTCCAACGCGTTCAGGCCTCGCATATCGCTTCTCTCTGCCGCGATGCCGTGACCCTTCTTGTTCAGGGCAGCGGAGCCAGCGCGCACATGGCGGACTCGCCAATTCAGAGATGTTTCCGCGACATCAACATGGCCTCGGCCCACGTCGTGTTTGACGATGATCCGAGTATGGAGCTGCATGGAAAGATGCTGCTTGGCCGTCCGCCTAAAATCATACTCGCCTGAGGAGAGGCCGGTACGGGTCATCGATGATGCTTGACATCGACTGGCCAGCTCGCGAGGCAATGAAGCGCCCGGGTCAATGGCCTGGGCGCTTCAATGATCTTGCGGGAGCCATAATGCCGAAGACCAGAAAGCAGGGCAAACCGACCTCAGGCACCGGAGGGGTGCGGCCGGCAGAGCAGCGCTATCCGCGTGGGTCGCTCCTCATGTGGTCCATGCTGCGCGGCTTCATCTGGATGGAGCGTTGCCTGCAGGCGAATGTCGAAGCGCGGGGTTGGGCGCCTCTTTCGCGCGCCGAATCGCAGGTCATGCTGCTCACTTCGGCCGGAATCACGCGTCAGGTCGAGATTTCAAAGGCGCTCGGGTTCAGCCGGCAGGCCATCAACCAGACCATGAAACAGCTGAAGGCGCGCGGCCTGATCGATATCCTTCCGGACCCTGAAGACGGGCGCTGCAAGGTCATCGCTTTCGCTGAAGAGGGGGCGGGCATGCGGGCCGATGCGCTCGAGATCATGGAGTTGATGGAGCAGGAACTTGTCGACCGAATCGGCGTGAAGACCGTCGACGCCATGTATGAAGCGCTTGAGCGCAACTGGGGCGACATTCCGATCTTCGATCATGATTGATGCGTAGATCAGGCACGCGGCGCGCGTCCGGTCAGGCTCGCATACTCACCATTGCAATAGAGGAGGGGCGCACCGGCCTGCATTGCAGCGGTTTGCACCGTGCCGATAAAGACCGTGTGCGTGCCGCACTCGGTGGCCTGTGACAGGGTGCACGGCACATCTCCAAGCGCGGAGAAGAGCTTCGGCCCGAACGGCAAATTCCGCTCCCATTCTCCGCACTCAAACCGGTCACCATCATGCGGGCCGCCAAACGCATGGGCCACGATCTCCTGGGACTGCGAGAGATAATTCACGCGAAACCGGCGCGAATGGAGCACGGCCGCGTGCAGGCGTGTCGCCTTGTTGACGCAGACGAGAATGGATGGCGGGTCCAGGCTGACACTGGCAACCGATGTGGCGGTGATGCCAGCATCGCCATCTTCTCCGCGCGCTGTAATCACGGCCACAGTCGACGCGACACGGCGCATCAGGGATCTCAGATCTGCATAAGCTTCGGCTTGCATGAATTCCTCCCTGTCTATATTGTCAATAATATTGACACATAGGCGTCTATGTCAAGTCGGCTTCAGGATTGCTAACGCTTCGTTCCAAGCCGGGAAATGGCTCCGCTCACGTAAATTAAATTGACTCTAATTTCGGCCAAATTTAGTATACAATCGGAGAAATGAGGGGGTGGAAGGATCACTGGATGGCTGGCATGTGAACGAGAAGCGGGTGTATCGCATCTGGCGGCGTGAAGGGCTGAAAGTGCCAATGAAGCAACCAAAGAGAGGCCGTCTCTGGCTGAATGACGGCTCCTGCATCCGGTTGAGGCCGATGCACACGGGCCATGTCTGGTCGTATGACTTCGTCCAGGACCGCACGCATGACGGCAAGGTGTTCCGTATGCTGTACGTGATTGATGAGTTCACTCGCGAATGCCTCGCCATTCGTGTCGAACGCAAGCTCAATTCCCGTGATGTGCTCGACACGCTGGGCGAACTGTTCGTGCATCATGG